>NZ_CP172879.1:0-2634120 GCF_050528535.1 Enterococcus sp. DIV0176
ATGGTATCCCTCGATGCTTTATGGAACGAATTAAAAACTACTTATCAAAGAGATTTATCTCCTGCGAGTTACAATACTTGGATTGAAACTGCAACACCTCGTTCATTAGACAATCATCAATTTGTCTTAGAGGTTCCAAGTAAGATTCACAAAGAATATTGGGAAAAAAATCTAGCTACAAAAATTGTTGAAGTTGGCTATATGCTGACTGAAGATGAAATTATTCCACGTTTTGTCACTGGGGATGAGCTTGAACAAGAAGAAATCATTACTGAAAAAATGGAGAAGCCCACCATGGCTGCGCCAATCAAAAAAGCCATGTTAAATCCTAAATATACTTTTGATACATTTGTCATTGGTAAAGGAAATCAAATGGCACATGCTGCAGCATTAGTTGTAGCAGAAGATCCTGGATCAATTTACAATCCACTTTTCTTTTATGGTGGTGTTGGTTTAGGGAAGACTCACTTGATGCATGCGATTGGTCACCAAATGCTGTTAAGCCAGCCAAATGCAAAAGTAAAATACGTAAGCAGTGAAACTTTTGCGAATGATTTTATCAATTCGATCCAAAATAAAACTGCCGAAGAATTTCGTCAAGAATACCGAAATGTTGATTTACTATTAGTAGATGACATTCAATTTTTTGCAGAAAAAGAGGCTACTCAGGAGGAATTTTTTCATACATTTAATGCACTTTACAACGAGGGCAAGCAGATCGTCTTAACAAGTGATCGTTTGCCCAATGAAATTCCAAAACTGCAAGAACGACTAGTTTCGCGCTTTGCTTGGGGACTTTCTGTCGATATTACACCTCCAGATCTTGAAACTAGAACAGCTATTTTACGTAAAAAAGCTGCTGCCGAACAATTAGAAATTCCAGATGACACTTTAAGTTATATCGCAGGCCAAATTGATTCAAATATTCGGGAACTTGAAGGTGCTTTGGTTCGAGTTCAAGCCTTCGCTGCAATTAATAGCGCAGATATTTCAACTAGCTTGGCCGCTGATGCTTTAAAAACGTTAAAATCTGGAAAAGGTCATTCTCAATTGACTATTTTACAAATCCAAGAAGAAGTTGCTAAGTATTATCATGTCCAGCTAAAAGATCTAAAAGGAAAGAAACGTGTCAAGTCTATCGTTGTCCCACGTCAAATTGCGATGTATCTTGCACGTGAACTCACAGATAGCTCATTACCAAAAATCGGTGCTGAATTTGGTGGGAAAGATCATACAACTGTCATCCATGCACATGAAAAAATCCAACATTTAATGGATTCCAGCATGAGCATGCAAAATGAAGTTTCAGAAATCAAAAATTTCTTACTTAATTAGCTTGTGGATAAAGATAAAAGTTTTACTTTTTTTATCCACAGTTTGTCCACAGCGATTTTTTCTACGGACTATTATGTTTTTAATAGTTTTCCACAAAATTAACATGCCCTATTACTTTTATTATTTTAATTAACTAATAATAAATTAACTACGCAAAAGGAGATTCATCATGAAAGTTACTTTAAATCGAGCTAGCTTTATGCAAGAGCTACAAACTGTTCAAAGAGCTATTTCAAGTAAGACGACCATCCCAATTTTAACTGGGGTCAAAATTACGTTAACTGATGAAGGTTTAACGTTAACAGGGAGCAATGCAGATATCTCAATTGAAACACTTTTATCTGTTGAAAATGAAAAGGCTCAGATGCAAATTGAATCTACAGGTTCAATTGTTTTACAAGCACGCTTTTTTAGCGAGATTATTCGTCGTTTACCGGAAGAAAACTTTACTTTAGAAGTTTTAGAAAACAAGCAGGTAGCAATTACTTCTGGTAAAGCCAACTTTACTGTTAATGGATTAGATGCAGATAATTACCCACATTTACCAGTTATCGAAAGCCACAACCAAATGAAATTACCTGTTCATGTATTAAATAAATTGATCAATGAAACAGTTTTTGCTGTTTCTCAACATGAAAGTCGCCCAATTTTAACTGGAGTACATTTAATTTTATCGGATGAATCATTATTAGCAGTTGCTACAGATTCACATCGCTTGAGCCAACGTGTTATTCCAGTAGATCAAACAGCTGACCATTTTGATATTGTTATTCCTGGTAAAAGTTTGACTGAACTTTCTCGCTCGTTAACCAATGAAGAAGAAATTGTTGAAATTAGTATCATGGAAAACCAAGTGCTTTTTAAAACTGAAACAATGTTCTTCTATTCTCGTTTACTAGAAGGAAATTATCCTGATACTAATCGTTTAATTCCATCAAGCTTTAATACGGAAGTTGAATTCTCAGTACCAAGCTTATTAGCTGCGATTGAACGTGCTTCATTGTTGTCTCACGAAGGCCGCAATAACATTGTTCGTTTATCAATTAATTCAGATTCAGTTGTGTTATACGGAAACTCGCCTGAAATTGGTAAAGTAGAAGAAAGCCTAAATTATACGGCTAGCAGTGGAGATCCATTAGAAATTTCATTTAATCCAGACTACATGAAAGCTGCTCTACGTGCATTTGGAGATATGAGTATCAAAGTTAAATTCATTTCAGCTATCCGTCCGTTCACATTAGAACCTGCTGAAGAAGGTGTTCAATTTATTCAGTTGATCACGCCGGTTCGGACAAATTAATCTTTTTTTCATCCTTTTGAAAAATACTTTGAAAAAAATCAAAAAAATAAATTTTGAAACAGAAGGCCCTAAAATCAATTTTAAGGCTTTCTGTTTCTTTTTATTCAAAAGACCTTTTTAGAATCAAATCTTCTTATATTTGAAAATATGTAGGAAAATTTGTTTTATTCCTCAAAAAAAGGTATAATAATGCTATGTTTAATAATGAAAATGAGGGATGGATATTGAAACAACAAGTCATTTTAGAAACAGAATTTATGACGTTGGGCCAAATGTTGAAAGAAACTACTGTTATTGGCAGTGGTGGCCAAGCAAAATGGTATTTAGCTGAAAATACTGTTTTAGTTGACGGTGAACCAGAAAACCGTCGAGGAAGAAAACTTTATCCCGGAATGATGATTGAAGTTCCAGATGTAGGAACTTTTTTTATGGTAAAAAAAGGAAAAGTGAATAATGAGGCTGAATAAGCTACACCTTAAAAATTATAGAAACTATGATGAATTGACTATGGATTTTTCCAAGAATTTGATTATTTTTTTAGGTGAAAATGCTCAAGGAAAGACGAATTTGTTAGAAAGTATTTATGTACTTGCTATGACACGAAGTCATCGTACAACTAGTGAACAAGAACTAATTGGCTGGGAACAAGAACAAGCACTTGTTCAAGGTGAAATTAGTAAAGGTTCTTCTAAACTTCCTTTAGAGATTTTATTATCTAAAAAAGGGCGTAAAACCAAGATTAATCATATTGAGCAAAAAAAATTAAGTAGTTATGTTGGGCAACTAAATGTCATTTTATTTGCACCAGAAGATTTATCATTAGTAAAAGGTAGTCCTCAAGTACGTCGAAAATTTTTAGATATGGAATTAGGTCAAATTAATCCTATTTATCTATATAATTTGGTTCAATATCAGTCAATTTTGAAACAACGAAATCAATATTTAAAGCAATTAAGCGAAAAAAAGCAGTCAGATTTGCTTTATCTAGATATTTTATCGGAACAATTAGCAGATTTTGGAAGTAAAGTGTTGAAAGCTAGAAGCCAGTTTATTAAAAAGTTAGAGTTTTGGGCTAATTCACTACATCAACAAATCACGCATCAAAAAGAGCACCTTAAAATTGAATATGTGACGACGCTTAATTCTTTGGAGAGCCAATCGCAAGAGCAAATTCAAAAACAATTTTTAGAAGAATTAGCAAAAAATCAAAAAAAGGATCTATTTCGAGGTACGACAACTGTAGGACCACATCGAGATGACCTTCATTTTTTTATCAATGAAAAAAATGTTCAAGTTTATGGGTCACAAGGACAGCAGAGAACTACTGCTTTAAGTGTTAAATTGGCAGAAATCGATTTGATTAAAGAGGAAACAGGTGAGTACCCAATTTTGCTATTGGATGATGTGATGAGTGAACTAGATGATAACCGCCAATTACATTTGTTGGAGACAATCGAAGGGAAAGTCCAAACCTTTTTAACAACGACAACACTTGATCATGTAAAAAATAAAATGACCGTTGAACCAGAAATATTTTATGTTCAACAGGGAAAAATAAAAGGAGACGAAACTGAATGACGGAAGAAAAAAGTTTAGTGGATCGCGCTAAAGAATATGATGCCAGTCAGATTCAAGTATTAGAAGGACTGGAAGCCGTTCGTAAACGTCCAGGGATGTACATTGGAACAACAAGTTCTGAAGGATTGCACCACTTAGTATGGGAAATCGTTGATAATTCAATTGATGAAGTATTAGCTGGGTTTGCTACTTCTATCCACGTTATTATTGAAAAAGATAATAGTATAACAGTAGTTGATGATGGTCGTGGTATTCCTGTTGATATCCAAGCTAAAACGGGACGTCCAGCTGTGGAAACAGTTTTTACTATCTTGCATGCCGGAGGTAAATTTGGCGGTGGCGGATATAAAGTATCAGGTGGTCTTCATGGTGTAGGATCTTCTGTTGTAAATGCGTTGTCTACGCTATTAGATGTAAAAGTTTATAAAGACGGAAATGTTTATTATCAAGAATATCGTCGAGGTGCTGTTGTCGATGATTTGAAAATTATTGATACAACCGATCGTCACGGAACAACAGTCCATTTTATTCCTGATCCAGAAATCTTCACTGAAACAACTGTTTTTGACTTTAATAAATTAGCAACGCGTATTAGAGAACTAGCTTTCTTAAACCGCGGAATGCATATTTCAATTGAAGATAAGCGTGAAGAAGAACCAGTTATTAAAGAATATCATTATGACGGCGGGATTAAGAGCTACGTTGAATTTTTAAATAGCAGTAAAAATGTTTTGTTCCCAGAACCAGTTTATTTGGAAGGTGAACAGCAAGATATCACAGTTGAAGTATCAATGCAGTATACAGATGGTTATCATTCAAACATTATGAGTTTTGCCAATAATATTCATACATATGAAGGCGGAACACATGAATCTGGATTTAAAACAGCACTGACACGCGTTGTTAATGACTATGCAAGAAAACAAAAATTGATGAAAGAAAATGACGACAATCTAACTGGAGAAGATGTTCGTGAAGGGTTAACAGCTGTTATTTCAATTAAACATCCAGATCCACAATTTGAAGGTCAAACGAAAACAAAATTAGGAAATTCTGAAGTTCGTACTGTAACTGATCGATTGTTCAGCGAACATTTCATGAAATTTTTACTTGAAAATCCAAGTGTTGGACGACAAATCGTTGATAAGGGATTACTTGCATCTAAAGCACGTTTAGCTGCTAAACGCGCACGTGAAGTTACTCGACGTAAAGGCGCACTAGAAATTAGTAATTTGCCAGGAAAATTAGCTGACTGTTCAAGTAATGATCCTGAAAAATGCGAACTATTTATCGTCGAAGGCGATTCTGCTGGAGGATCAGCAAAACAAGGACGTGATCGTCAATTTCAAGCTATTTTACCAATTCGTGGGAAAATTTTAAACGTTGAAAAAGCAAGTATGGATAAAATTTTAGCCAATGAAGAAATTCGTTCACTGTTTACAGCAATGGGAACAGGATTTGGAGCAGATTTTGACGTAGCAAAAGCACGTTATCATAAATTAGTTATTATGACCGATGCCGATGTTGATGGTGCTCATATCAGAACACTGCTATTAACATTGTTTTATCGTTACATGCGTCCAATCGTGGAGGCCGGCTATGTTTATATTGCACAGCCACCTTTGTATGGAGTAAAACAAGGAAAGAAAATCACTTATGTTCAACCAGGTAAAAACGCAGAAGAGGACTTGAAAAATGTTATTGCTTCCTTACCTGCATCGCCTAAACCAAACGTTCAGCGTTATAAAGGTCTAGGGGAAATGGATGATCATCAATTATGGGAAACAACCATGGATCCTGCTAATCGAATGATGGCTCGCGTAACTGTAGACGATGCAATTGCTGCAGACCAGATTTTTGAAATGCTGATGGGAGATCGCGTAGAACCTCGTCGTGCGTTCATTGAAGAAAATGCACATTACGTTAAAAACTTAGATATTTAATCATGAAGGAGGAAAAGAATTGTGAGTGAAAAATTTAGTGAAAACATCCATGATGTCAATCTAACCAATGAAATGAAAGACTCCTTCATCGATTATGCAATGAGTGTTATCGTAGCTCGTGCATTACCTGATGTTCGAGATGGATTGAAACCAGTTCATCGTCGTATCTTGTACGGAATGAATGAATTAGGTGTTACACCAGATAAACCACATAAAAAATCAGCCAGAATTGTTGGGGATGTTATGGGTAAATACCATCCCCACGGTGATAGTGCTATTTATGAATCCATGGTTCGGATGGCTCAGCCATTCAGCTATCGCTATATGCTAGTTGACGGTCACGGAAACTTTGGCTCTGTGGACGGTGACGGAGCTGCCGCAATGCGTTACACGGAAGCCCGAATGAGTAAGATTGCTATGGAAATGCTAAGAGACATTAACAAAAATACAGTTGATTTCCAAAGTAACTATGATGATACGGAAAAGGAACCAGAAGTTCTTCCTGCTCGGTTCCCCAATCTTTTGGTCAATGGGACAACTGGTATTGCGGTAGGTATGGCAACGAACATCCCTCCACATAATTTATCAGAAGTTGTAGCGGCAATTGATTTGTTGATAGAAAATCCGGAAGTTACAACAAATGAGTTAATGGAAGTGTTACCTGGACCAGACTTCCCAACTGGCGGTCTAGTTATGGGTAAATCTGGAATACGCCGTGCCTATGAAACGGGTAAAGGATCAATTACTGTTCGAGCAAAAGTTGAAATCACTGAAATGCCGAATGGCAAAGAAAGAATTTTAGTCACAGAATTACCATACATGGTAAATAAAGCAAAACTAATTGAACGAATTTCTGAACTTCATCGTGATAAACGAATTGAAGGAATTACTGATTTACGGGATGAATCTTCTCGTGAAGGAATGCGTATTGTTATTGATATACGCCGTGATGCTAGTGCTTCTGTTATTTTAAATAACTTATATAAAATGACTTCATTGCAAAACTCGTTTGGATTTAATATGTTAGCAATTGAAAAAGGTGTTCCTAAAGTTTTAAGCTTGAAAGAAATTCTTGAAAACTATGTTGAACATCAGCGTGAAGTAATCACACGTCGTACAATTTTTGATAAAGAAAAAGCTGAAGCACGGGCACATATTTTAGAAGGTTTACGCATTGCGTTAGATCACATTGATGAAATTATTGCTATTATTCGTGGATCAAAATCTGATGATATTGCAAAAGCAACAATGATTGAACGATTTGCTTTGTCAGATCGTCAAGCACAAGCAATTTTAGATATGCGCCTTCGTAGACTAACTGGTTTAGAACGTGAAAAAATTGAAAATGAATATCAAGAATTATTAAAATTGATTGCAGATTTAACTGATATTTTGGCAAGACCTGAACGAATTACTGAAATTATCAAAACAGAACTTGCTGAGTTAAATCAACGGTTTGGTGATAAACGTCGGACAGAACTTTTAGTTGGTGAAGTCTTAAGCTTAGAAGATGAAGATTTAATCGAAGAAGAAGAAATCGTTATTACTTTGACAAATAATGGTTATATCAAACGTGTTGCTAATAATGAATTTAGAGCACAAAGACGTGGCGGACGTGGTGTACAAGGCATGGGTGTTCATAACGATGATTTTGTAAAAAATCTTGTTTCCTGTTCAACACACGACACATTATTATTCTTCACGAACAACGGAAAAGTATATCGTGCAAAAGGATATGAAATTCCAGAATATGGTAGAACTGCCAAGGGAATCCCCGTCATTAATTTACTTGGAATTGATTCTAGTGAAAAAATCCAAGCAATTATTGCTGTAACAGGGAAAGCAGAAGAAGGGCATTATCTATTCTTTACTACTCGTCTAGGAACTGTAAAACGGACAGCAGTGACCGCCTTTTCTAACATTAGAAGTAATGGCTTGATTGCCATTGGCTTAAAAGATGGTGATGAGTTAGTCAATGTCTTATTAACAAATGGCGAATCGAATATTATCATTGGAACGCACAATGGTTACTCAGTTACATTCAAAGAAGAAGCTATCCGTGATATGGGGAGAACTGCTTCTGGTGTAAGGGGAATTCGTTTAAGAGAAGAAGACTATGTTATCGGCGCAGCTTTGATGACAGAAAATCATGAGGTTCTTGTAATTACAGAAAAAGGATATGGAAAACGTACAAAAGTATCTGAATATCCTGTAAAAGGTCGTGGTGGTAAAGGAATTAAAACGGCCAATATTACTGAGAAGAATGGTCCTTTAGCTGGATTAACGACTGTTACTGGTGAAGAAGATATTATGTTGATTACAGATAAAGGCGTCATTATTCGTTTTAATGTGTCAACTGTCTCTCAAACTGGTCGTTCAACATTAGGCGTTCGTTTAATGAAAATGGAAGCTGATACAAAAGTTGTAACAATGGCGGCAGTTGAACCTGAAGCGACTGAAGAAGTAACAGAAGTAAATTCAGAAATTGATGCAGAAGAAACAACAGAGGAATAAAAATTTTTTTGAAAACAATCTATAATAAGAGTACCTTAAATTTTAAGGTGCTCTTATTTTTTTGTTGCGCAAAAGACGTAATGCGTGTATAATCAAAGATTGTGAGTAGTCTAATTATATTAGAAAACTCTCCTTGCTCTTGGAATAACAAGAGCCTAAAGTCCATAGGGAGGTGAAATCAATGGAAAATACGAAATATGAAATTATGTATATTATTCGTCCAAACATTGATGAAGAAGCAAAAACTGCTTTAATCGAACGTTTCGATACAATCTTAAAAGATAACGGAGCTGAAGTTATCGAATCTAAAGATTGGGAAAAACGCCGTTTAGCTTATGAAATTAACGGTTACCGTGAAGGTATCTATCACATCGTTAAAGTGTCTTCTCCATCAAATGCAAGTGCAATCAATGAATTTGATCGTCTTGCTAAAATCAACGACGATATCGTTCGTCACATGATTGTTAAAGAAGAAGCTTAATTTGTTTCACATGGAACAAAGGAAAACGATGAGAGGAGATGACTATTTTGATTAATAATGTTGTACTAGTTGGACGTCTGACTAAAGATCCGGATTTACGATACACATCAAACGGAACTGCAGTAGCAACGTTTACTCTGGCCGTAAATCGTAATTTTACAAACCAAAGTGGAAATCGAGAGGCTGACTTTATTAACTGCGTTATTTGGCGTAAATCAGCAGAAACAATGGCTAACTATGCACGTAAAGGTACACTTTTAGGTGTTACTGGTCGTATTCAAACACGTTCTTATGATAATCAACAAGGACAAAAAGTCTATGTTACAGAAGTAGTAGCTGATAACTTCCAATTATTGGAATCTCGTTCTGCATCAGAAAATCGTCAACAAAGTGGCGGTTTCCAAAGCTCAAACCAATCAACAAACACATTTGGTGGAAACAATAACTTTAATCAAACATCTCAATCATCCAACGGTATGCCTGATTTTGATCGTGACACAACTGATCCATTTGGTTCAAGTTCAACGATTGACATTTCAGATGATGATTTACCATTCTAAACGAATTGATAGGAGGGAAATAGAATGGCACAACAAAGAAGAGGCGGACGTAAACGTCGTAAAGTAGACTATATTGCTGCTAATCATATTGAATATATCGATTATAAAGATATCGAATTACTAAAAAGATTTATCTCAGAACGCGGTAAAATTTTGCCACGTCGTGTAACTGGTACAGGCGCTAAAAACCAACGTAAACTTACTGTTGCAATTAAACGTGCTCGTATTATGGGCTTACTACCTTTCGTTAGTGAAGACTAATAAATTGTAAAAAAAGAAGCAACAATCCTTTGGGATTGTTGCTTCTTTTTTATATAAAGGCAGAATTATAGTTTCTTTTTTTTGTTTAGGGAGCAGATATAGATGTTAGTCGCTTGTATTGACCAAAATATGGTAAAATTGAACTAATTATTAGTGGGAGGGAGAATATGGAAGATGAAAATTTAAACTTTACCCCCAGACCATTCTTCTTTTTTTTGTTTATTCTAATAGAAGTTTTGGTTATTCTAGTGTTTCCATTTCGATTAATTAGTGCATTAATTGTATTTATCATGAATGCACTTTGTTTCCGTTATTGGTTAAAGATGAGTCGATGGTTAGTTTTAAGAAACCGAGAGAAAATTCAACAAGCATCGACTGTGGCAGAAACTAATCTCGCATATGTTTCAGAGATTATGCCTGTAGGAGTAATCGCTTACCAACCAACGACACAAAAAATCGAATGGTTAAATCCTTTTGCTCTAGATATAAAAGATAAGAGTGCATTATCGGAAACTGAATTATTAGATGCCTTTTTTTCTGCTAAAGAAAAAAAGAAAAATCAATTATATTTAGCAGACAAAACCTTTCAGTTTGATCTAGATACGGTCAAAGGAGTTATCTACTTCAGTGATGTCACACAAAATCAATTATTAAAATTGCATCAAACAAATATACAGCCCGTAATCGGAATTTTATCAATTGATAACTATGCAGATGCAATTGATAAATTAGATGATAAAGAGATTTCTTATCTAAATTCATTTGTTACCACATTGATTTCTGATTGGATGGATGAATATCATATTTTTTATAAGAGAATAAATGCAGAGCGTTTCTTCTTTTTTGCACAAATGATTGATTTGAAAAAGATGATGGAAAAGAAATTTGACTTATTAGACCGGCTGAGAGCTGAAGCAGAAAAACAAAATTTACCGATTACGCTAAGTATGGGCGTTGCTTACGGGCAAAAAACGCTAGAAGAAATTGGCGACGAAGCACAGAATAATTTAGATATTGCTTTAGTTCGCGGGGGCGATCAAGTTGTTGTAAAAGAAGTCCAAGAAGGATCAAAACCAACTTACTATGGTGGTAAGTCAGCGAAAAATGTAAAAAGAACAAGAGTAAGATCTCGTGCAATGAGTACTGCGTTACGGAAAATATTTACAGAAACAAATGATGTGTTTATTATGGGCCATCGTTTTCCAGATATGGACGCTTTAGGTTCTGCTTTTGGTGTCAGTTGTTTGGCGCGCTTCAATCAGAAAAAAGCATACGTTGTGATTAATGAAGATGAAATTATTCCAGATGTTTCTAGGTGTTTAGAAGAAATTCACAAGCATCCAGAGCTAGAAGCTCAAATAATTTCGCCAGAGCGAGCGATGGAGATCAAACAAGACAATGACTTATTAGTTATGGTAGATTATCATAAACCATCATTATCAATCTCACAGAGCCTGTATGACCAATTTGATAAGATTGTGATCATTGACCATCATCGACGTGGAGAAGAATTTCCAAATAAACCATTATTAACTTACATTGAATCATCTGCGTCATCAGCCTCAGAATTGGTAACAGAATTGATTCAATATCAAAGTACGAGAACCAATAGACTTGATCGTTTTGAAGCAACACTTTTACTCGCTGGGATGACCGTAGACACGAATAGTTTTAATGTGAGAACTACGGCTCGAACATTTGATGTGGCAAGTTATTTGAGGTCTTGCGGAGCAGATGCGTCATTAGTACAATATTTATTAAGCTCTGATTTAGATACTTATTTAGAAATCAGCGATCTAATTGCTCACAGTGAGTATGTTACAAAAGATATTGTGGTAACAGCAGGAACAAATGAGAAAGAGTATAATAGTGTTATTGCCGCTAAAACAGCTGATACGTTGCTGTCAATGATTGATATTAATGCTGCCTTTGTTATCACTAAGCGAACAGATGGTTTGATCGGAATTAGCGCAAGAAGCAGTGGAACAATCAATGTCCAACTCATCATGGAGTCTTTAGGTGGTGGAGGTCATTTTACCAATGCAGCAACACAATTGGAAAATACAACAGTTGAAGAAACAAAAGAGCGGTTATTAGCAGCAATTCATGAGAATATAAATCAAATATATGACAAGGAGTAGGCCAAATGAAAGTAATTTTCTTGCAAGATGTAAAAGGAAAAGGCAAAAAAGGGGACGTCAAAGAAGTTCCAACTGGATATGCACAAAACTATCTATTGAAAAATAATTTAGCTAAGGAAGCTAATAAAGGTAGCATTAGTCAATTAGCTGGACAAAAAAAGGCACAAGAAAAGCATGAAGCCGAAATTTTAGCTGAAGCAAAAAAATTAAAAGATTTTCTTGAAAAAGAAGACACAGTTGTTGAAATTAAAGCAAAAGCTGGTGAAGACAGTCGTTTGTTTGGATCAATCCCATCAAAACAAATTGCAGAAGGATTGAACAAACAATATAAAGTAAAAATCGATAAACGAAAAATAGAATTGGAAACACCAATCAGAGCTTTAGGCTACACAAACGTACCAGTTAAGTTGCATCATGATGTAACTGCGACGATTAAAGTACATGTTGTGCAAGAATAAGAGTACAAAGAGATTGTGACGCAAAACGTTTAACTCTGACAAATAGTGAGGAGTTGTTTTGGAACACTGTTTATTCGGAAAAAGGAGGTATGACAAGATTTTTGTCACACCTCTTTTCTTATGCGGTGTACATTTCAGTTATTTTCTTGTAAAATGAAGCAACCGAAGACAAGGAGCGATAAGTATGAGTGAAGTGTGGCAGGATCGAATTCCACCGCAAAATATTGAAGCGGAACAAGCAGTCTTAGGCTCTGTTTTTCTTGATGCAGAAACGATCATTGATGCCATGGAATACATAGAGCCAAAAGATTTTTATCGTCGTGGTCATCAAATTATTTTTGAAACAATGATTGAGTTGAATGATCGAAATGAAGCGATAGATGTTGTAACTGTGAAGGATCGATTAGAGCAAGGAAATCTTTTAGAAGATGCTGGGGGATTAAGTTACCTCTCAGAACTTGCTTTGGCGGTCCCTACAGCTGCAAATGTGGCTTACTATGCCAAAATTGTTGAAGAAAAATCTCTGTTGCGAAATTTAATCCAAACAGCAACTGGAATTGTAACTAAGGGCTTTGAACAAGGTGAAGAAGTTCAGTCGATTTTGGACGACGCAGAACGAAGTATTTTAGAAGTATCTGAAAAAAGAAATCGTAGTGGTTTTTTATCAATTGCTGAAGTTTTGAACTCCACAATTGAAAATATTGATCAGCTAGCACAAAATAATGAAGAAATTACCGGGTTACCGACAGGGTATCAAGGGTTAGATAAAATGACTGCAGGTTTTCAAGCAGAAGAATTAATTATCATTGCCGCTCGTCCAGCGGTAGGTAAAACAGCTTTTGCTCTGAACATTGCTCAAAATGTTGGAACAAAAACAGATCGTGCTGTAGCAATTTTTAGTTTAGAAATGGGTGCGGAATCATTAGTAAATCGTATGCTTTGTGCAGAAGGATCCATTGAGGCTAGTCATTTACGAACAGGTCAATTATCAGAGGAAGAGTGGTCAAACTTAATTGTTGCTATGGGAAGTTTATCACGAGCCAATATTTATATTGATGATACTCCTGGTATCAAGATTTCTGAAATTCGTGCGAAATGTAGAAAACTAGCACAAGAAAAAGGAAATTTAGGATTGATTTTGATTGATTACTTACAATTGATTGAAGGGAGTGGGCGAGAAAATCGTCAACAAGAAGTGTCTGATATTTCGCGTCAGTTGAAAAAATTGGCAAAAGAGTTAAAAGTACCTGTAATTGCGTTATCCCAACTTTCACGTGGTGTAGAACAGAGACAAGACAAACGTCCAGTTCTTAGTGATATTCGGGAATCTGGATCTATTGAGCAAGATGCCGATATCGTAGCGTTCTTATATCGTGATGATTATTATGATCGTGAAAGCGGAGAAGACGGAGAAGCGACAGAACCACAAAATGATAATGTAATCGAAGTAATCATTGAGAAAAACCGGAGTGGTGCACGTGGGACTGTTGAGCTACTATTTATTAAAGAATATAATAAGTTTTCTTCACTCTCACCGAGGGAAGAATTCTAATAAATTTTTTTGAAAAAAGTTTGTTTTTATTGTGTAGACAGTAAAGCCAAGCTTTTTTTATTATGGAAATTTTTTAAATAATTTGCAAAACGTTCGTAAATAAACCGTTTTTACAAAAAAAAATAAAATATCATTCGAATTTTGTTTGAATATATAGGCATAACTTGGTACAATAGTTCAGGATCAAATAATATAAAATGAGGTGTTCGAATGTCATCTG
Source organism: Enterococcus sp. DIV0176 (assembly GCF_050528535.1). Lineage (NCBI taxonomy): Bacteria > Bacillati > Bacillota > Bacilli > Lactobacillales > Enterococcaceae > Enterococcus > Enterococcus sp. DIV0176. The sequence continues at coordinate 14,344 of NZ_CP172879.1, forward strand.
TAGTAGTAGTAGGTACACAATGGGGCGATGAAGGGAAAGGAAAAATCACTGACTTTCTTAGTGAGAACGCAGAAGTAATCGCACGTTACCAAGGTGGCGATAATGCAGGACACACAATTAAATTTAGTGGTGTTACGTATAAACTGCATTTAATTCCTTCTGGGATTTTTTACAAAGATAAAATCAGTGTGATTGGGAATGGTGTTGTTGTTAATCCTAAATCTTTAGTAAAAGAGCTTGCCTATCTACACGAAAAAGATATTACGACGGACAATTTAAGAATTTCTGACCGTGCACATGTCATCTTGCCATATCACATTAAATTGGATCAATTGCAAGAAGATGCTAAAGGTGAGAATAAAATTGGAACAACGATCAAAGGAATCGGACCTGCATATATGGACAAAGCAGCACGTGTAGGGATTCGAATTGCAGATTTATTAGATAAAGAAATTTTTGAAGAACGTTTACGCATGAATTTGGAAGACAAAAACCGTCAATTTGTTAAAATGTTTGACTCTGAGCCAATTTCATTTGATGAGATTTTTGAAGAATACTATGAATATGGGCAACAAATTAAACAATATGTGACAGACACTTCAGTCATTTTAAATGATGCGTTAGATGCTGGAAAGCGTGTGTTATTCGAAGGTGCACAAGGAGTTATGTTGGATATTGATCAAGGAACTTATCCGTTTGTTACTTCATCTAATCCAGTTGCTGGAGGCGTAACAATTGGTAGTGGTGTTGGCCCATCTAAAATCAACAAAGTGGTTGGTGTATGTAAAGCTTATACTTCACGTGTAGGTGATGGTCCTTTCCCAACTGAATTATTTGATGAAACTGGTGAACAAATTCGTAAAATCGGTCGCGAATATGGTACAACAACTGGTCGACCACGTCGTGTTGGTTGGTTCGATACGGTTGTTATGCGTCATTCAAAACGTGTATCGGGGATTACAAACCTTTCACTTAACTCTATTGATGTGTTAAGTGGCTTAGACACAGTAAAAATCTGTACAGCTTATGAGTTAGATGGAGAGTTAATCTATCATTACCCAGCTAGCTTGAAAGAATTAAAACGTTGCAAGCCTGTATATGAAGAATTACCAGGCTGGTCTGAAGATATTACAAGTTGTAAAACATTGGCAGAATTACCAGAAAATGCTCGTAATTATGTGAGACGTATCTCAGAGCTTGTAGGCGTGCGTATTTCTACTTTCTCAGTTGGACCAGATAGAAACCAAACAAACATCTTAGAAAGCGTATGGGCGCAAATCTAGGACGTTTCAGCCCACATAGATAACTGAATCAGGACATTTCTTTTAGAAGTGAGTTATCATCTTGGGGAAACTTTTTAATAAAAAACAGCTGAAACTTGAAGTAACCTTGAATTTATTCATGTTGCTTCAAGTTTTTTTGTAAATACTGGCCATAAATTCCTTTTGATTGCAAGACGTTTGTTATAATGTAGTAGTTAGGCGGGTTAAGAATAAAAAGGAGTTGAATAATGTGTATCAAATAGTGACTGATTCTTGTTGTGATTTACCTTATCAGGTATTAGAAGAAATAAATGTCGATTTTTTATCAATGAAGATTCAGCTAAATGGCGAAGAATTAATTGACGACTTGGGAAAAACTTTTGATTATGAAAAATATATGAATGAATTAAAAGGCGAAGCAATGCCAACAACTTCTCAAATAAATGTGGGGGGCTATTTAGAATTTTTCCGATCATATGTTGAAAAAAAGATTCCTGTCCTTTATGTTGCTTTTTCTAGCTCAATGAGTGGCTCTTATAGTAGTGCAATGCAAGCTGTTGAGTTATTGAAGGAAGAGTATGAAAATCCAGAAATTTATGTTTTTGATACGAAAGCAGCTAGTGTTGGCGAAGGACTGTTGGTTTTAGCGGCAGCTCGATTAAAAGAAGAAGGCAAGCCACTTAAAGAAGTTTTAGAGTGGTTGAATAATAATTATTTAAAAGTGCGTTCTTGGGTAACTGTCGATGATTTAAAACATCTTGAGCGTGGGGGAAGAATTTCTAAGACAAGTGCAACCTTAGGAAGCATTCTAAGTGTAAAACCGATCATTACCGTTGATGAAGCTGGACGTTTAACAAATGTTGACAAAGTTCGTGGAAGAAATAAATCCATTCAAAAAATTGTTGATGAAACGGTCCAATCAATCGTAGCACCTCTTGAACAAACCATTTATATTGCATACGCTGGTGATTTAGAAAGTGCCGAAAAAGCTAAGAAACAATTAGAAGAAAAAATCCAAGTAAAAAACATTGTACTTTACCCCTTAGGACCAACGATTGCTAGCCATACTGGTTATGGTTGTATTGCTATCTTTTCAATGGGAACGAGTCGTTAATCAATATCAATAATCCATAACAAAAAAGCGTAGGACGGTTAAGTTGTCTCTACGCTTTTTGTGTTTATTTTATGAGAACAATGCATCCATACTTTTCTTAATATCAGGATTTTCTAAAAACTCATCGTAGGTTGTATCTGCACGATCAATTACACCTTTATCAGAAACAGCAATGATGCGGTTTGCTAGTGTTTGAATGAATTGGTGGTCATGGGAAGCAAATAGGATAGAACCAGTGAAAGCCATCAATCCATCGTTTAAAGCAGTAATTGATTCTAAATCTAAATGATTTGTCGGGTCGTCGAGTACTAAGACATTCGCTTTTGAAAGCATCATTTTTGAAAGCATACAACGAACTTTTTCACCACCAGATAAAACGTTAACTGGTTTTAGGACTTCTTCTCCAGAAAAGAGCATTCGACCTAAGAAACTTCTCAAGAATGTATTGTCATCTTCTTCTTTGCTTGCATACTGACGTAACCAGTCAAGAATCGTTAAGTCATTATTGAATTCTTTTGTAGTATCTTTTGCTAAATAAGAATGACTTGTTGTAACACCCCAGCGAACAGTACCAGTATCAGGCTTGATTTCACCCATGATTACTTTAAATAAGGTAGTGGTTGTAATATCATTATCTGCTATGAAAGCAACTTTATCTTCTTTATTCAAAGTAAATGATATATCTTTTAAGATTTGCTTACCATCAATGGTTACACTCACATTATCTACTTGTAAAAGATCATTTCCAATTTCACGTTCAGGTTTAAATCCAACAAATGGATAGCGTCTTGAAGATGGTTGAATATCATCTAAAGTAATTTTTTCTAACATTTTTTTACGTGAAGTTGCTTGTTTTGATTTTGAAGCATTTGCACTGAAACGCGCAATAAATTCTTGTAGCTCTTTGATCTGTTCTTCTTTTTTTGCATTTGCATTTGCTTGGAGTTTTGTTGCAAGTTGGCTAGATTCTAACCAAAAATCATAGTTACCGACGTAAAGTTTGATTTTGCCGAAGTCTAAATCTGCCATGTGTGTACAAACTTTGTTTAAGAAGTGGCGGTCATGGGATACTACGATTACAGTATTTTCAAATTCAATTAAAAATTCTTCTAACCAATTGATTGATTGGATATCCAGCCCATTGGTAGGTTCGTCAAGTAGTAATACATCAGGTTTACCAAAAAGTGTTTGCGCTAGTAAAACTTTGACTTTTTGACCAGCCGTTAATTCACTCATTGATTGATGATGTAATTCTTCAGGGATATTTAATCCTTGCAATAAAACTGCTGCTTCGGGTTCAGCTTCCCAACCATTTAGCTCAGCAAACTCTCCCTCTAATTCTGCGGCACGAATACCGTCAGCATCGGAAAAGTCTTCTTTCATATATAAAGCATCTTTTTCTTTCATTACTTCATATAATCGTTTATGACCCATAATAACAGTTTCTAAAACAGTATATTCTTCATAATCAAAATGATTTTGTTTCAATACTGCCATACGTTCATCAGGGCCTAAAGTAACGTTCCCAGTTGACGGTTGTAAATCTCCAGACAAAACTTTAAGGAAAGTTGATTTACCTGCTCCATTTGCACCAATCAATCCATAACAATTTCCGGGAGTGAATTTAATATTAACGTCATCAAATAGTTTGCGATCTGAAAAGTGCAAACTTACATCATTTACAGTAATCAATTTTTTTCCTCACTTATATCTATAGTAGTTTTGACGAATTTGAGTCTTATAGAATTATAAAGGGGAAAGGTAAAAGTTTCAAGGTAATACCAATTTTAATTGTGTTTCACGTGGAACGTAAAAAAATTGATCAAAAATTTTTTTGTCAGATAGACAGCATAAATTTTGACGTATATCGAAAGAGTGTTTAGTATTAGTTATGTAAATAAAAGAAAGAAGGTATGAAAATGAATGAAAATAGAAGATCGGTTGATTGGGGCTCCTTGCTGTTAGGGGTTTTGTTTGTGATTGTATCGCTATTATCATTTCAAGATCCTGTCGGAAATTTAGTGGCTATTGTTATGGTGTTTGCAGTGTTTGCTTTTTTAAAGGGAATTTTTGAAATTATTGGACGTAATCGATTGAAAGAGTTAACTGGTTATAAAGCAAAAATGCCTTTAGTAGTTGGGATTATTGATATTTTAATTGGGATTTTTTTCCTGTTTAATGTAAATGCAGGTGTGATGGCTTTACCATTTGTATTTGCTGTTTGGTTCATCATTGATTCGATATTTGCTTTATTTGTTACTGATTTGGCAAAAAATATTAGTACAGGATATTATTGGTTTACAGTTATTATCAATATTTTAGGAATCTTCTTAGGAATTGTGTTACTATTTAACCCAATTTCTTCAGCATTGACTTTGAGTTTTTTAGTTGGTTTTTACTTCATGATGTTTGGAATCACTCATATTGTTTATGCATTTAGATAATAAATGAAAAAATAGCGTATGCTTTTTGAGCATACGCTATTTTTTATAGTTTTATAGATTTTCGTAAATTTCATGAAGGACGGGCATGTCGTGTACTTCGTATTTTTGTTTAAAACTTTCAATTTCTTCAGCTGAATAGAGACGAGGATCCAAATGTAAATCTTCAACTGGTAGTGGACGTTTGTCTGAAATTTTGACATCAATGACGACTGGACGAGTTGATTTTGCTGCAGCATCAAATGCAGGGCGCAATTGTGAAAATTCAGTGATTGTGAAACCATCAGCACCTAGCGCTTCCCCTACTTTTCCGAAGTCAGCACCTTCCAAAAAGACACCAAATTTATTTTGTTCAGAATCTTCTTGCTCAGCTTCGATAAAACCAAAGGATTCATTTGAAAAAACAACATTGATAATAGGTAATTGATATTTTACTTGAGTAATAATATCTTGCATGACCATTGCAAAGCCACCATCACCACTAAGTGTAAAAACTTGTTGTTCAGGATAACTTAATTTTGCAGCAAGCCCGGCCGGAACAGCGTAACCCATCGTGGCAAACCAACCAGATGTTGTATGTTTTTGTTGACCATTTAAATCTAATAAACGAATAGATTGGATTGTGGTATTACCGACATCTGTTACAAAAATAGCTGATTCTTCTGCAATACGATTGATTTCATTGTACACAGCTTCGGGACGGATTGGCTTATCAGCTTTAGTTGCGAACGATTGAAGCCAATTTACCCAATTTTCTTTATTTTTTTGGTTAGCAAGCAACCAGTTATCTGAAGGTCGTGCTTCTCCAAGTTCAACCAACGTTTGCAATGTTGTGACGGCATCACCTAAAATGGCTAGCGAAGTTTGGTGCCGACGACCAAATTTTGAAGCATCAATGTCTACTTGGACAAATTTTGCATCAGGATTAAAGAAGTATTGGGCGAAAGGAAAATCACTTCCTACGAAGAAAATTAAATCTGCTTCAGCCAAAGCTTCGTTTGCAGGCTTGGTAGCAACACGACCAGCAAAACCAAGAAAATTAGGATAGCTATCTGGAACAATACCTTTTCCTAAAACAGAAGAAACAACAGGCATTGAAAAATGTTCTGAGAAAGCTTTGATCTGTTCAAATCCTCCACGAGTTCCTTGCCCAATATAAAGCACAGGCTTTTTCGCTTCGCTGATGTATGGTAAAGCTTTGATTACTTCATCTTTTTTTGGTAATAAAACATTATTTTGATAGGTGGAGGCTGTACTGAATTCTTGTTCTTCAATAGTTGCATAACCAAAATCAACAGGAATAGTTACCACAGCTACACCATTGTATTTGTAAGCAGCTTTAATTGCTTCATCAGCTACATGAGGGAGACTTTCTGGTGTCATTACTGTTCGGTTATAAACACTAACATCAGCAAACATAGGGTTTTCATTTAATTCTTGGAAAGCATTATAATTCATTGCACTTGAAGCGACTTGTCCAAGAAAGGCGACTACTGGTACATGATCCATTTGTGCGTCGTACAGTCCGTTGATTAAGTGTGTTGCCCCAGGACCAGCTGAGCCAAATACAGCCCCAACTTTACCAGTTAGTTTAGCGTCAGCTGCAGCTGCTAGTGCACCTACCTCTTCGTGACGAACTTGAATATATTTAATAGAGTGTTTTTCTTGATATAAAGCATCCATGATGGAATTAAAGGAACCACCAGGGATACCATAGATATGATCAATGCCCCAACTTTCTAAAACTTTGACCATAGCTACGCCTGAATTAATTGTTGACATATGATGTATCACTCCTTTTGCTTTGTTAGACACAGTATAACTCTTTCTTTGTTTTGTCCCAACTAATTCGTTTTTTCACATAATAAGTCGTGATAGGTGTCGAAAAACTCTTTTTTTTAGTATGATGAATAAGTAAATGAGAAAGGAGAAATCAATGGTTACCTGGTTATTAGGATTGGATTCATGGCAACAAGCATTAGTCGGAACAGGATTCACTTATTTTATGACAGCGCTAGGCGCAGCACTTGTATTTTTCTTTAAAGAGATTAAGAAAGAGTTATTGAATTTGATGTTGGGATTTGCTTCGGGGATAATGATTGCTGCTAGTTTTTGGTCATTGTTAGATCCAGCAATTTCAAAAGCAGAAGAAAATGGCGACATTGCCTGGTTGGTCGTAAGTATTGGATTTGGTTTAGGTGGCGTTTTTCTTTACATAGCAGATAAGACGTTGCCTCACATGCACTTTGGTCCAAAACATGAAGTAGAAGGGTTTCAAACACATTTGAAACGAACAATTTTATTGGTTTTTTCGATTACACTACACAATATTCCAGAGGGATTGGCAGTAGGGGTGGCATTTGGCGCAGCAGCCAATGCTAGTGATCCTAAGGCAGCAACGTTGGCGGCCATTTCGGTTGCTTTAGGAATAGGTATTCAAAACTTCCCCGAAGGTGCAGCAGTATCGATTCCATTGAGACAAGAAGGATTAAGTCGAAGAAAAGCGTTCTGGTATGGGCAGGCTTCAGGTGTGGTTGAACCAATAGCAGGTGTGCTAGGTGCACTGCTTGTAACGAAAGTATCACTATTGTTGCCTTATGCATTGGCTTTTGCCGCAGGCGCGATGATTTACGTTGTTGTAGAAGAGTTAATTCCAGAGGCACAACAAACATTATCAAGCAGACGACACTTTGCTGTATTTGGTGTCATGCTTGGATTTATGATTATGATGATTTTAGATGTAGCATTAGGATAAAATGAATGTAACGGCAGTTTTGCTCAAAGAAACAACCAGAGAAAATTTTTCTCTGGTTGTTTTCTGTTAAATAATGAATCATAAAATTGCAGCATTTTTAGTGATTGCTCGAAAGGGTCCTGTAAGCTATAGCCATTTTTTTCGTGCAATAACTAGTAGTATCGTCTATTGTTACCGGACGTTCCTGTAATCAATCGAACTAGCCAAATAGCAATAGCCAATGGGATAAGTAATTTGATTGCAAACCACAAGAATCCGCTTAATAAACCAACAAAAAGACTGATGATAGAGCTAGCGATGATTAGAAAAAGAATTAACAAGAATACTTTTCCAAGTATATTTTTTTGTCCCATGAACTATTCCCTCATTTCATATGTTTTTTTCTATATAGAAAGTTTAACAAATTTTTACTTTTTTCACGTCCAACTAAAGACTGATTATTTCATCAGACTTCAGATGATTATCTTTTGCTTTTTTTGAATGTTTCCATATAAAATAAGCGAAAGGAGAGAAAATTATGACAAAGAATCGTTTAGAAGCATTTACAGATGCAGTTATTGCAATTATTATGACCATCTTAGTTTTAGAATTACATCAGCCTGGTTCGGATACGTGGTCGGCGTTGATTGGACTCGAACATAAAATTTTAATTTATGTTATCAGTTTCTTTACACTGGTTATTTATTGGAATAACCACCATCATTTGTTTTTAGTGGTCAAAAAAATCAACGGACAGGTATTGTGGCGAAATAGTATCTTTATTTTTTCTTTATCGTTATTCCCTTTTGCGACTGCTTGGATCAGTGAATACATAAATAGTCTCGTGCCTGAGCTTATTTATGGTTTAGTCACATTGTTTGCTAATGTTACCTATTATTTTTTAGCGAGAGAACTTGCTAAAGTAAATAAAAAAGAAAGCATCGTGAAAGAACTGTTGATTGACTATCGGAAATCTTATCTATCTATTGGACTGAATATTTTAGGGTTATTATTGGGGTGGTTAGTCGCTCCTATTGCAGTTTTGATCGTGAATGTATTGATATTATTGATGTGGATTATTCCAATAAAAAAAGTGGAACAGTATTTTCGATGAAAAGAAAGGTGTGGGACAATAGTCTTACACCTTTCTTTTGTGGATTAAATAAAAGAACCAGAGTTTTCCACAGTGGATAACTCTGGAAGAATGACAAAATTCAGAAGTAAATATGCGTTATTTGTAAATGATTGAATAACGTTTCTTTACAGCATACAAGTGATAGACAGTTGGCAACAAGAGAATAAATAAGGGGATATATCAGCATTTCGCATACCATTAGGGGGTATTTAGATTGAGGATTAAACTAAGGTACTAAACACTAGAAAGGCTTAGTTGAAAGGGTACCAGGCTAGTAGAGAGGAGGGAACTGTTTTCTTATATTGAGATAGATGAGTTACAATAAACAAAAAGGAAGAAAATAATGAATAATTTACGTAAATTACGATTAGAACACCAATTAACCATTCGAGAGTTAGCTGATATTTTAGTTTGTGACTTCTCTTTGTATTCAAAATATGAACGTGATGAGCGGAGTATTCCGATTAAATATTTGGTCATATTATCAGATTTTTATGATACGAATAGTGATTTCTTACTGGGACGAACAGATTATCCTAAAAAACTTCCATCGTCTAAAGAACCATCTGAATATGATCGTACATAGAATTATTGATAAAATATAGCCAACCAAAATTTGATATATCAAATTTTGGTTGAGACGAGATAAGAAGAAAGTCAAAAATAGATAAAACAAAATAATAGTTTGATTTTTTATTTTTCATCAAATAGTGGAGAATTTTTATTAGATGTGTTGTTCCTTGAATGTTAAGTGGTGTAGAAATGACTTATAGTGGAAGTAAGTAATGATTCAACTGTTCGCTGAGTCAAAAAAGTGAGCGCAACAAAGCGTACATTGCCAAACTATTCTTCAAGGAGTACATTGATAGTAGAAATAGGAAAGAAAATAAAAGAATTAAGACAATCAAAAGAAATGACGCAAAAAGAATTAGCAGAAATCTTGAATGTCACACCTCAAGCAGTATCTAAGTTGGAGCAAAACGTTAAGTAATCCGTATCTTCAAATACGTTTAAGACTTAGTCGTTAGATGTTTCCGTTACTGATACTTCAGGTAATACTAAGCAGACACTTTTTGATTCTCTTTTTTCAAAAATGAAAAGGGGTAAGCAGATGGAAAATTCTCAAAACACGAATATAGAGCAAGTTTCAACTGATACAAAAGTCCTGATTTTTGATTTAAGTGGTAGTTTTATGAGTGATAAAGGCTTGTTACAGACACAAATTTTGAATAGTAAATTACAGTCACTAATGAATAAAAGTGGAAAAAAAGTCATAGTAGACACCTATGAATCTAGTCAAATAAATAAGTACGGAGAACAAGCAGATGTTATTCTATTGACACCGTCATTTAGTTTTGCGCAAAAAGACATTGAAAAACAATTTCCTAAAATTCCTGTGATTGAAATATCAAAGAGAGACTATGGTTTGCTGAATATTGAAAATATTTATCAAGAGATTCTCAACGTAGTTAAATAGAAAACAACTAAGTAAAAGAAAAGGCAGCCTTTGAGTAAACGACTCAGAGGCTGCTCTTTTTGCGAAGGGTTAGATCAGAGATGCAATACAATAAATAGTAAATTTACTAAAAGATAAATGACAAGCAGTGCTCTGCTTAACACCGTTTCTCTCTTTTTTTTGATTTTTAAGTGGTAGTAGGTTCCAAATGTCATCAGACAAATAAGAAACATTAGATACTTCGTTAGTAACATAAAATTACAACTTTTTGATTGGACTTTGAGTCGTTGTCTTTAAATTAGCAATTGGGAACTCATCGGTAAGAGTAATTCGGATTCCTCCTTTAGCTGAGCCAACACTAATCCATTTTTTCCTATCATTGTTACCATCTCTAAATCTTGATGCTAGAATGGTAGCTCCTACTAGTCCAATAAGAGCCCCCGCAGGTCCACCGGCAAGGGCACCACCTAATGTGCCATTTACTTGTAATAATGTTGCACTCGCACCTAGATTATCACGTAAACTTACCATAGCTGTTTTATTAGAAGCGAAAGCATTGTATCCACCGGAGAAAAATACTTCTGAAAAGGAGGCTCTACCATTGATATATACAGTAGATTCTGCATTATCATATTTATTGATTAAATAAAGAAGTTGATCTCTAGTCAAATCGAGTGTACCAGACTGGCGTAGTTGACTAGCCCGTAGATTATTAAACTCTTGCTCAAATCCAATCCATTGTTTATTCGATTCTCTAGTTATTGAATAGCTGTCTATGCTAGTTTCTGTTGCATATGTAGTAGTAATAGGTGACAAAATTATTGATGAAAAACTGAAACACATAACCATTGTAATTATCATTTTTTTCATTTAAACGTCCCTCGTTCTTTAACAACTAATTTTATGCTGATAAATAGGCCCAATTATCTACCAAGTTGGGTGGTGTTCTTTTTTATTATTAACTAAAAAAATGTTTATTTCATCCGTAAAAAATGTATCTTTTTTTCTCTATTTACGTATGCCATGTATTGAAGCGTGATAAAATATGACGTATTAAATGATTCTAAGGGGAGGGATGGGCAGCGAGACCAACTAATTTTTTGAACCACATTTTTGAAAAAGTGCACTGAGAGAAAAAGAGATATTGAGGTGTAAATAATGAAAGTAATTTTATTTGATGATCAAGAGTTATTTTCAAAAGGAGTAGAGGAAGTTCTTACACAAGAAGTCGCTAGTTTTCGTACATTTCCCACTTCTAGTAATATTATAGCCACAGTACATAGAGAGAACCCAGATGTTGTTTTGATGGACATCCATATGGAAGGAAAGGATGGATTTGAAGAAGGAAAGAAGCTAGTAGAATCAAATTCAGAATCGAAAGTGGTTTTTTTAACAGAGTATCCATTTAATCAATGCTATGAAGAAATGATTAGTATCGGTGCAGCTGCTGTTATTTCTAAGAGAAGCTCCAGAGAAGATTTTATTACAAAATTAAGGCTAGTTATAAAAGGGAACAGAATTTTTCCCAAGAAAGAACTTATGGTGGAAAGCTTAACTGCTAAAGAAAACAAAATCTTACAAATGATTACGGATGGCAAGACGCAAAAAGAAGTCGCTATTCAGTTGTACATGAGTCAAAGGACAATATCCACGCATATGCAACATATCTTAAATAAATTAGGTGTTCATTCTACCGTGTCAGCAGTTGTTAAAGCGCTTGAGCTAGGTGTTGTGAAAATTAAATCAGAAAAAAATCAGTAATAGTATTTTACCATCCGTTTTTGTTGTTACTTTTAAATATTTTTGAGAACCTAAATTCGAATAACAAATCTGATATACTAAAATATGGAAGCGGAAACAAATTATTGCTATAACTCAAAAGGGACTGATTTTATGAAGAAAGTTTTTTCTCGCGTATTTATTAAAGACACTGCTGGGGATTTTTTAATAATTAGAGATAGAGCAGATGTTTGGAATTTTCCAGGTGGTAAAAAAGAAATTGGCGAAACCACAATGGAATGTGCTATCCGTGAAGTATATGAGGAAACTGCCTTACGAATTTCTCAAGTAGAAGAAGTTTATCAAGCGGACTTCCTTTTTGAAGGGGTGGAATGGGAAGGACATTTCTATTTTGCTCATCAGGTTTCGGGGCGTCCAACATTAAATGAGCCTAATAAAATTAAAGGTGTACAATTTATTTCTGAGCTAAGTTCTGTTGAATTTTCTCCTAGTTTAGCTTCGTTATTTCGATGGCTTTCTAAACAAGATGATTTAAAGACAGAACATACAATTTGGTGTTAAAAAAGACGCAGTTACTTTATGTTTAACTTTTTAAGGATGTTATCCTCCTGACTGCATAGTCAGGTTTTTTTATTTTTATAGTAAATAAGTCACTCTATTTTTATCTTAGAAGAAAAGATGGTACGCTTGTTTTACTCGATAGAAGGCAAGGAGGAGCGACATGTTTTTAGCAATAAACGAAATCAGGTATTCAAAGTTAAGATATGCTTTGGTAATTGGAGTTATGTTTTTGATTGCTTATCTAGTATTTTTTTTAACAGGATTAGCATATGGATTAGCTCAGGACAATCGGACAGCAATAGATAATTGGCAAGCAGACGATATATTATTAGCAGATGAAGCTAATAATAATTTAAATATGTCGATGATTCCATTAACGAAATTTGAGGAGGTCAAGGCAGAAGAAAAGGCCTACCTAACACAGACTGCGGGTGTGATACAGAAAGAAAAAGGGAAAGAAAAAATTGATGTTACTTTTTTTGGAATTAATCAAGATCAATTTTTAGCTCCAAAAATCAGTGATGGGAGAATGTTCCATTCCGATGATGAAACAGTTGCGGATAGTAGTGTAAAAGAGCAGTATGAGCTGAGTTTAGGTGACACAGTTCAACTTGCGGGCAGTGATAAAAAATTAAAAATTGTAGGATTCACGAAGAATGCAAAGTTTAGTGTTGCCCCAGTTTTGTATACAACAGTGGGGGCTTATCAAGAAATTCGTTTTGAAACACAGGGCAGTCAAACTAGTGAAAAAACGAGAGTCAATGCGATTGTTACGAGAGGAAACGTAAGTAAAATTCCAGACGATCTAAAAAAAATAAGTATTAAGACATTCATAAATGATTTGCCTGGATATAGCGCACAAGTCCTAACTTTTGGCTTTATGATTGGCTTTTTAATTGTGATTGCTGCTATTGTGATTGGGATCTTTATCTATGTTTTGACTATGCAAAAAGCGGATGTTTTTGGTGTCATGAAAGCACAAGGAATTTCTAGTCGATACATTGCTAATTCAGTGATTGTTCAGACTTTTTTACTTGCAATTATCGGGGTGGCAACGGGATTAGTGGGAACGTTGGGGACAAGTTTACTGTTACCTGAAGCTGTGCCATTTCAAGTAAATCTTCTGTTCTTTTTAAGTATCAGTATTTTGATGATTGTGATAGCAGTTTTGGGTGCTTTGTTCTCTGTCAGAACAATTGTGAAAATTGATCCATTAAAAGCTATCGGATAGGAGAAAATAATGAAAGCAATTGAATTTAAACAAGTAAAAAAATCATTTAAAGATGGTGATTCTGTTATTGAGGCTTTAAAGGAAACGAATTTTTCAGTTGAAAAAGGAGAATTTGTGGCAATTATTGGCCCTTCTGGTTCTGGCAAAAGTACACTCTTAACAATTGCTGGGGGGCTACAGGCTCCTTCTGCTGGGCAAGTGCTGATTAACGATCGACCGTTTAGTGAAGAAAAAGAAAAGCAACGTGCAGCTTTACGCTTTAAAGAAATTGGATTTATCTTACAGGCATCTAATTTGGTTCCTTTTTTAACTGTAAAAAAACAATTAAAATTGGTCGATAAAGTTAGTAAAGAAAACCGACTAGATAATGGGATTAAGTTGTTAGAACAGTTAGGCGTAGGTAAGTTGCTTGATAAATATCCTGAAGAATTATCAGGAGGAGAGCGTCAGCGTGTAGCAATTGCACGTGCATTGTACCATGACCCAACAATTATTTTGGCAGATGAACCAACAGCAAGTCTTGACTCAGAGAAAGCTTATGAAGTAGTAAAAATATTAGCTGAAGAAACCAAAGAAAAACAAAAAGCAACGATTATGGTGACTCATGATACTCGTTTGATTGAACATTGTGATCGCGTGTTGGTGATGAAAGATGGTCAACTAACAGAGCAGAAGGAGTAATTAATTCCCGAATGCTAACAAAAGCTTGTTTTTAAAATAGAAAGAGCCTAGGAATCATTTTTCCTAGGCTCTTTCTATTTTTTAGTTACGAAGAGAGATCTGTTGAGTAAATTTCAGCAAAATAACGTACATACGCATAAAATAGGGAAGGCTACTTGGTATTTATTATTATTTATACAATTGAAATTCTCGAACAAAAGATACGCTCAACTCTTCAAATTTTTTAACGCCAACCCAAATCAGGGGCGACATCTTTTACAATGGATTCAAGCAAATGAACGTTGTATTCAACTCCCAGAGTGTTTGGAATAGTTACAAGAACAGTATCCGCTTCTTTGATTGCTTCGTCTTCCGCTAATTCTTTTACGATTTGATCTGGCTCGCCAGCAAACGTTTTACCAAAAATTGTTGGATTTTGATGATAAGCTAAGAAACCAACTTGATCGTATTTAGAATCATCATTTCCACCAAATAAACGACGATCTAAGTCACTTGTAATTGGCTGAATGGAACGAGTAACGAGCGTTCTTGGTTCAAAATCATGACCCGCTTCTTTCCAAGCTTCTTTGTATGCACGTAGTTGTTTTGCTTGTTGAACGTGGAAAGGTTCATTTGATTCGTTATTAACAAGTGTTGATGATTGAAGATTCATTCCGTGTTTAGCCGCCCAAATGGCTGTTTCTTGTGAGCCTGCTCCCCACCAAATCCGTTTTTCTAAACCTTCTGAATAAGGTTCAATACGCAATTTTCCTGGTGCTTGTGGGAACATTGGCATTGGATTTGGTTCAGCAAAACGTTCACCTTTCAATAACTCTAAAAATTCAAGTGTTCGTTCACGTGTAACTTCTTTGATTTCTTCTTCGCTGTAATCATAACCAAAGTATTTCCAACCATCGAGAACTTGTTCAGGTGAACCACGACCGACGCCTAATTGCACTCGTCCTTGGGTAATGATATCTGTTAATCCAGCATTTTCTGCCATGTAGTAAGGATTTTCGTAACGCATGTCGATTAATCCTGTTCCAATCTCGATTTTACTTGTTTGTGCACCAATTGCAGAAAGTAGTGGGAATGGTGAGCCAATTTGTGGTGCAAAATGATGGACGCGGAACCAAGCACCATCAATGCCGAGTTTTTCTGCTTCGACAGCTAGCTCAATTGATTGTAGATAAGCATCTTGAGCGGTTTTTACTAAAGAACCTTGATCCATCCAATGACCGAAACTTAAAAAGCCAATGTTTTTCATAATTGAAATCCTCCTTAACCTTGAATAATTTCACTTACTTTTAATAAGTTGAATTTATTCTACTACTTTTTATTTTAAAAGGCGAATAATTGTTCCGGCTGTGATTCTCAAATGAAAAGAAGCGATTCTCCCTAGTATTTACTTTACAGTGAAAAAGGAAAAAGTCAGCCTTTAATTAGCTGACTTTTGATAATCTATAGTAAAAAATAAAAGTAAGAAATTTATTTGATTTTTTTAGCAGAAACCAGTAGCATCATTGGACGTCTTAATTCATCTTTCATTCCGGGAACACTATCCAATAAATGTTTGTCTGGTATTGGTTCTACAATTGCGGTAATGCTCAATCCATGTTTGATTAATGTATTTAAATAAGTTGTCAGTGTTTTATGGTATTTGGTGACAGTTTCTCCCAAAAATACTGCTTTACGCTGATTTTCCAGAAAATAATTGTCAACAGGCCAATGATCAGGTGTCCCATCTTCGTTATAGATCCAGTCTTGATTCCCATATGCGGTAAAAACAGGGTGTTCTACCGAAAATATGAACTCACCATTTACACGAAGAAAAGAAGAAATTTTTGAGCAAATTCGATCAAAATCAGGGGTATAGTGAAGTGCCAATGAACTGATAATGATGTCGAAACTTTCAGGTTTAAAATCTAAGTCTTCCATTGCAATCTGTTGATACTCAATATTGGCAAGGTGTGTTCGTTCGCGTGCCCCAGCTAACATTTTTGTTGAAATATCTGTCCCAATTACTTTATCTGCACCGCGTTCTGCAGCGTAGATACAGTGCCAACCAAAACCACAGCCAATATCTAAAACAGTTTTCCCTTGAAAGTCTGGCAGCATTTTTTTTAATTCATGCCATTCGCCAGCAGCACTGAGTCCAGCTACGGATCTTGGAAAATGGCTGTATTTATCAAAAAAGCGATTATTATCGTAAATATTTTCTTTCAATTATGTTCACTCCTAAAATGTAATCAATTGTTGTGTGCTTGCTGTAATTAATCTTCACCCATTCATGCCAAAGGCTCATAATTTTTTTACAATGATAAGGGGTCCTTTTTTACGAATATTTTAAGTAAGCTTACAATAGCAGCAACATTTAGTCCAGAATTTTCAAAGTGAATGTTTGTTTTTCCAAACTGTTTTTATATAGAAAAAGCGGTTTGTTCAATTTTTTCTATTAGCAAGTTTTGCTGTTGCAGAATCCTCAAATAATTATATAAAGATTGAATTACCAGAGCTTAGTAAAAGATGTTAAAAATCAATTTCAGAAATAAAAGAAGCAACTGTGATAAAAGTATGATTATAAAAAAATAAAGAGCCAACAAACATTGATTTAACAATGTTTGTTGGCTCTTTTTATTATTCCCACTCAATATGAGTAGCTTCCTAAAAATGCTGTTATATCAGCATTTTTTCAGTCTATTCTTCATTTAGGTAGGGAAATGGTAGGGTTAGATTTTTACTGCTTGATTCCCGTTAAAGTTTGTTAGATTAGATTTTGTTGCGTAAGTAAATTTGATATTTCCGGTCATTTGTTCGGCAATTCCTTCATCATTACGGCTCCACAGATGAGCATAGTGTTTCAAAGTAATCTCAGGGCTAGAATGACCTAGCCGTTGAGATACGACTAGAATATCTGCATTGAACTCATTAATTAAATAACTGACGTGAGAATGTCGTAACCCCTTTCCTTGAATTATCGGAACTTTAGCTAATTTGGCATAGCGCTGAATAATTCGCTGAACAGTTGAACGATAGAGCGGGAGGTCGGTATAGCTAAGGATAAATTGTTCTACACCATGTTTTTTTTGAACAACTTTCCACTTTTTTAGCACTTCAATTGTATCATCGTCCAAAGAAATGATTCGCAGACCGCTTTCAGTTTTTGTGTAGGGTTTCCGAATAAAATCTTTTTGATTTGTCATTTCCAAGGTGTGATGAACTCTCAATTTTTTACGTTTAAAATCCACGCCATTCCAATTAAGTGCTAATCCCTCGCTCACACGTAGCCCAGTCATGTAATATAGCCAAATCATTACAAAACACATATGTTCGTAGAAATCATCTTTATAGATTTTTGCCAAAACTTTTTCAAATTCTTCTTTTGTCCAGTAGGGAACGATTGATTTTCCTTTTGGAATTGCTTTTGTTCTTTTGGAAATATTTTCTTTCAAAAATTGCAAGGTGACCGCATAGTCTATTGATTTACGAAACATACCATACATAAGTGAGCTGTAAGCTTGTGAGTATCCGCTATCGTTCAATAACCAAATTCGATAATTTTCGCAATCTCGCACATTGATTTCACGAAGTTTTTTATCACCAAATAATTCAGTAATCTGAACTAATCCACACTCACGCGAACTCCAAGTACTTTTTTGTACACTAGCTTTGTAGTGTGGAATGTAAGACTGTTCCATAAATTCTTTGTAAGTTAAATCATAATTCGCAAACCCATTTACAACCATGTATTCATTTTTGATACGCATGACTTCTTTGTGTGCTTCACGAGCTGATGAAAATCGTTTACCTAGAGAGTCTTTTGTTCCTTTCTTCTGAATCCTCTTTCCAGTTATTTGATCTGTTCCTAATTCAACTAGATAGAAAAAGCGACCATTTTTATCTTGATATACACAAGGGTATTTTGTTTTCATAGTTATTCCTCCTGTGAAAGAGGAACACCTATAATTTCTTCAATTACTTGTCGGGGGACAACCCCAACTCTTTTATTATTATAATATGGATATCCCTGAGTTACCATTTTTGTTTTCGCTTGGCGGATTATTGTAGCTGCTTGATGTGTTTTAAATCCAAGCGCTTCTAAATCTTTTCGACAAATTGTATTCTTCATTTTATACACTCACTTTCAAAGAAAACACTAGCATTGAGTAATAGTGTTACTTTCTTATTTTTGTATAATGAACGGTGCTTTCTTGAAAATCCATTACTTGTTCAGGACTTCCAAACTCATTTAAAGCATTGTAAAAAAATGGACGTCTAGCTATATATTCGCTTGTGTAGAGTACGTCTTGGTTCGTGGAATCATAAGGTTTCTTCACTATCTTTTTAGTAACAATTGGTAGTCTGAGATTCCGTGACTTGAAAAAAGCTTTTTTCTTATGCTCTTTCAATTCCAACTCTTTATCGAAATATTTGCTGATATAGCGCCCACGATTTTCGATACTATCCACATCGATCTTGTTGATCCTGACGAAACCGCGACCCCAAATCGTGGTTAAGCGGTCAAAAGAGACAAAAGGAAAGCCAAACAAGATAATATGGTAGTGAATAGCACCGCGTTGTTGCTTTTCCCACGTGGCGAGATACTTCAAATTTGCTTTTTTAGTTTTATAGAGGTCGTAATT
This sequence comes from Enterococcus sp. DIV0176, assembly GCF_050528535.1. Classification (NCBI taxonomy): domain Bacteria; kingdom Bacillati; phylum Bacillota; class Bacilli; order Lactobacillales; family Enterococcaceae; genus Enterococcus; species Enterococcus sp. DIV0176. The sequence goes on from NZ_CP172879.1 coordinate 33,321, forward strand.
CAGTCGTTTGATAAATTTTTTAAATTCATTATTTGCATACTCAATGTCTTGAATGTTTTCTTTGAAAGTGAGGGTTAAAAATTTCGTTTGATTGTCAAAATTCGTGTCTACAAGGCGGGCAATCTCAAATCGCATACTTTGATAATGCTTCTGTTTGCGTTTTAAACTGTCATATTGTCCTTGAGCGGATAGTTCATCATAGTTTTTTCTTTTTTCAATAGTAGTCTCATCTTCATAAAGCCAAGCTAATTGTTGTTTTCGTTCTGAATTTACTTCATTTTCTATCGTTTTACATTTTGGGGTAATGATTGCTTCATAATCATAAATTTCAATATACGTGGGAGTTTCAATGATTTTCTGATTATAAGCTTGCAAAAATCATCACTCCTTGTTGCATATTCAATTGTCAAAGAGCAGTCGATTTTCTCCTGATGTTGTTCTATAAATCAAGTTAAGTAGGAAGAAAGCCTACGCCTTTCTTCCAGAGCAATCATCCATCGTGTGGTTGATTTTCGAGCGGAAAGCGGCTTGAGCTTTGATGGCTCTACCGCTTCCGTCGAAACCACCCGCTGGAAGGCTGCTCTTGGGTGGATAGTGATTCTTCAAGTTGAGCCAAGCGTTGTTCTAATGTTTGATAACTTCTTTCCAATTGTTGGTACTTTTTTGTTAATGCTTGAAATAACACCTCTTTATTTGCCAACTTAACTTCAATTTGATTGATGATTTCAGTTAGTAATTCACTATGATTCATGGTATCTAAATGGTGTTTCTGATCAAAAAATTTTCGTAAAGAAGAGTCTCTACCCAATATAGGGATCAGTTCTATTACTTTTTGAAATTTTTGAATTTCTTCTAGTGAAAACATTCTGGTTTTACGGTGATTGATTGTTCTTTTGGTTTTTGTGTGACTGGCAAAACGAATATAATCATAGTGAAATTGGTAATCGCACTCTTTTTGAATAAAATTTGCCCATTTGTTTAAGGTCGAGAGGGAATTCAGCCCCTCTACTTTTTTAAGCACGTCATGGGCGGTGAAGTACTCAGTCATTTGTTTGGAACTAGTGTGGCTTTATCGGCTGTAGCAGTTAGTCCATAGCTAACAAATTGTCCGTTTACACGACCCCAAGGAGTAATCATAAGATTATCAAATCGAACGATTGCCATACCTTTTTCATCTAATGCTTCTTTCGTGATTACAGGAGCTTCACTTTTAACTTTGACACTGATTTTTTCAAATCGGAGTTTTGGAAGTACACATTCATACGTCCAACCCAACACCTCGCCGTCTTTTTGCCAACGGGAGACCTGGACTACTTGATATTCATTTTCAAGCTTTTCTTTTGGTAAAGTTAAATCATTAATTTTTACTGCCATTTCATATCCCTCGCTTTCTTTTAGTACGTTTTTTAGTACAAATATAGTCTAATGGAGCTAGAAATATTTGTCAATATTTTTTAGTACAAAAATTAGTACAAAAATATTTTACTCTTAGTGCATTATTTGTTATGATTATTTTGATAAAAAATTGGCTTTTAACCATTGAGGAGATTGAGCTTTATGAAACCAAACAAAAAAAAAGTAGGCGAAAGAATTCGAGAAATTAGGACAAATCTAGGCTACAGTATGGACGAATTTGGAAGTTTATTAGGTGATTCTCCACGAAGTTCTGTCAACAATTGGGAAAAAGGGGTCAGTATTCCTAAAAGAGATAAACTAGAAAAAATTGCGATATTAGGGAATATGTTACCAGATCAAATATTGTATGGTCGAGCAGATGAATATTTATATGATTTAATTGATAGCAGTTTCAATGTTAAATTCAGTGATAATATTCTTTATGAAATTTTTGAAAGTGTTCCGCCTGAAAAGCGATCTTATGATGATTTGATGTGGTTAGCCGTTGCAAAATATTTTATTGATAATGGTACATATGGAAAAGTTGTTGGAAAATTCAATTATAGTTCAATGCTAGGTATACCGAACCTTTATACAGGAAGCTATCAAAATGAATTTATTGAACAACGTGAAGATTATAAACAACAAGAAGTTAAATACTATGTATATGCAGATCCGGGAAAAAATATATTACACATTATGCCATTTGTTCTTAATGAGAAGAATATAGAACTGCTTTATGAATGTCCTGAATTATTAGAACAAAAAGCAGATCATGAAGTATTTACTGCAAATTTTGAACAAATTGGGCTTACCTTAAAAGATTCAACTATTATCTATTATGGAATCGATAAACAAAAATTGGAAGCTAAAACTCAGGCCTATAAATATGATGAAGCGGCTGATTTATATAGAGTAACTCAACTACCGGAAACTTTACCAATGTTTGATGATGAAATCCGAAAGCAAATTTCTATTTTAAAAAGTAAATAATTGCATACAAAAAGAAGTCAACAGTGTTTTATAACTGTTGGCTTCTTTGTTTTGCTATTCAGCTTATAAGCTAGACCGGAATAAAACATATTATAAGTCTAAACTTTAACTTTTTCTCTAGTTTTTAACTTTTCAAGTTGTTTCTCTAAACTATCAGTTCGTTGTAGAAAATCATTGAGAAAGATTTTGAATATTTGAGCATTTGCATGATATTTTCGAATGATATTTTTTTTATTAATTGTTTCTTTTTCAAAATCAAAAAATTCGTTTAATACTCCTAGTGTTGATGTCCATGATTGAAGTTGTTCAAGCGTTATTTCTAGCGCATTGATATCTTGTTGAGTAATGGTTTTAATCGGTTGGTTCTTCTTTGTTAGTAATTCTTTATTTTCTTTTTCCGATCTCATAAGGGTTCCTCCTGCTATTTTACAAAAACCATGTCTATACGAACAACAGTCTGAATTTATTATACTATACCATGTTTATATAGACAACACAGGGAGGAAATATAAATGAACGAAAATGAAGGTGGTAGAAAAGTGGAAGTGCTGATCAACGATTTATTAGCAGAACGTCAAATGTCTTTAAGAGAACTCGCAAGATTGTCGGGAATTGAGCCTTCAAATTTAAGCAATTTGGCAAATGGAAAAAGACAAAAAATTTATTTAGAACACATTGAAAGAATTGCGGATGCATTGGAGATTGATGATATATCGAGGATTATCAAATTAACTAAGAAATGACAATCAATAGGGGATGATAAGGGTGCCATATGAAAAAGGTGGAAGAGCAGATAAGGATGGTAACAGATTTGAAATAAGATGGGTAGTATATCAATTGTTACAAATTTTAGAAGAGAAAATTGAATACGTTATTTTAGAAGCACTTGGTGATGATGAAAAAGGAGTAGATATATGGGTTGGGAAAAAAAATGGAATAAAGGAAGGTCAACAATGTAAAGGGAGAAATGGAAGTAAAGAATATTGGGATTATGCGAGTATCAATGCTAAAGGTATCTTCGATCATTGGAAATATCATTTAGATAGAGATGACGCAAATACAGTTTCTCTCATTTCTCCTTTAACCTTTACTTTTTTAGAAGATTTGATTGAAAGAGCAAGGAGTAGTGGTGGAGATCCAGATAATTTTTATTCAGGACAAATACGTACTTCTAGTAAAAAATTCATTAATTTTTTCGATAATTTTTGTAAAGCAATGTCTATAAATAAAGATATAAAGTCAGAACTAGCTAAAGGTATTTCTTATTTAAATAGAATTTTTTATCGACAAACTCCAGATGCTAGTTTAAAAGAAACTATTTTAGATAAAATACGTTATCTTTTAATAGGAAATGAAGAAGAAATATATAATTTATTCATTTCTTGGATAGTTGAAGGTGATATTTTAGGGAAAGAAATTAACTATTCTAATATATATTCATTTCTTGAAAGTAAAAAAATACAATTAAGAAATTTAACTTCGGATAAGCGAATACTACCTAGAATTAAAGAATTAAATGTGGAATATGAAAAAGGATTCTCAAAAATTGATGACACATTGATTATTAGAGATGAATTTTCGCTATGTAGAAGAAGGATAGATGCAGGAGAATCTATTATAATACATGGAAGAGCTGGTCGTGGGAAAAGTGGCTGTACAGTAGATATTATAAATTATTGTCAAGAGAAAGAGATACCCTATTTAGCAATTAAATTAGACAAGCGAATTCCTAAAGGAACTGCTGAAAATTGGGGGAAAGAGATAGGTTTACCCGCATCTATTGCACATTGTATGCATAGTATTTCAAAAAACAAACATGCTGTTATTATTTTAGATCAGTTGGATGCGTTACGTTGGACACAGGCTCATTCTAGGGAGTCACTACTAGTATGTGAACAAATTATAGATCAAGTGCTGAAATTAAATTCTGAAAGAAAGCACAATATTTCTGTTGTTTTTGTTTGTCGCACCTACGATTTGGATAATGATAATAATATTAGTTTATTATTTAGAGAGTCAGATACGGAAGTTAATTCAATTAAATGGAACAAAATACAAATCAATGATTTAAGCGAGGAAATTGTTCGTCCTATTATTGGAGAAAGATATAATCAAATAACGAATAAGTTGAAGGAAGTATTAAAGATACCCAGCAATCTTTATATATGGAAGCAATTAGATCCTAGAAAAAATTATGCCGAATGTTCTTCTACTAGTAACTTAGTATCAGAATGGTGGAATCAAATATCTGAAAAGTGCTCTATTTCAGGGCTTGATGAAATAGAATTAAATAAAATAAAGTCAGAAATAGTAAGTTGGTTAGAAAAAAATGGTAGAATATATTTTCCTTTGAAAGCACTTAATATAAGTAAATCGTATATAGATTTTTTAGCATCAAATTCTTTTTTTGTTATTCAAGGTAATAAAGTATCCTTTGCCCATCAATCTATTTTAGATTGCTTTCTTGCCGATGAATTAGTAAAAAGATATTTTGATGGAGAGAGTATTATAGACCTAATTGGGCCTAAGGATAAACAGACTCCAAGTAAGAGATATCAAATTCAAATGTTTTTAGAAATGCTGTTGGAATATGATAGTTGGGATTTTTTAGAAGTAGGACAAAAAATTTTTGAAACTGATAAAATCAGATATTTTATAAAATTTGTTTTTTTAGAAATATTGAATCAAGTAGAATTTTTAGATGAAAATATACAAAGGTTTATTCTTGATAAATGTGAAGACAAATTATATGAAAAACATTTTACTAGAAGTGTTTTTATGACTAAACCCCAATATGTTAGGTTATTGCAAAAAGAAGGTTTTTTGGATAAATGGTTTGAAGATTCTGAAAGAAAAGAAATAGTATTTAACTTATTAGAAAGCATATCTCCAGAATACAGTTCAGAAGATATATTATTTATTGAAAAGAATGCTTTTAAATCAGAAGAAGATGACAATCGATTTGTAAGGTGTTTCCCATTTGATTTGAATGAAGATACAGATGAGTTATTTGAATTAAGAATGAAATTCTATGAAAAATATCCAGAAAAATCAGAAGCTTATATTGATATAAGAAAAATGATGAAAAATACGGAAATGAGAACTATAAGAATATTGGAATTTTTTCTTAAAAATAAGCTTAATAAACATGAGAAAAGTATCTACAGATATGAAGAAGAATTTCTTGATAGTGTGTCTGAAATAATTATAAGCAATGGCATGGAGATTATTGATTTATTAGTTCCATATATTCCAGCCCAAAAAGATAGGATATTAACTATTGGTGAATGGTCAGGTCGTTATGAGCATAACAATGGGCTGGAAAGATCCTGTATTCAGATTGTAAAAAAAGCAAATGCAAATATTATTTCTTCTGATCCCTCAATATTTTGGGAATATTATCAGAAATTTATGGGACAGGGATTTTATTTATTTAATGAAATTCTTTTAGATGGATTTGTACAATTGCCTAAATCATATAGTGACGTAGTAATAGAATACTTAATTCAGGATTTTGATAATAATATCTTTGTATTAACAGATGGAAGTAAGGGTGAATTAGCACTTGCTAAAAAAGTATTAGTTAAGCATGCTGAGCACTGTAGCCAAGAAATTTTTAGTAAATTAGAGAATAAAATTTTGAAGTATTTTCCTTCGAATGCGAAAGAGCGTTATAAAAGAAGGATTGAATATAATAAAGAAGAAAACGGTATGCGAGTTTATTGGAATTTTTGTGGAGACTTACAAAAGGAACTTTTAGAGGTTTTACCCACTAATCGTATGAGTAATCAAGCTATTGATATGATTAAGGTTTTAAAACGAAAATTTTCTGATGGTACAAATTATTACACACAGCATGGAATTCAATCAGGTAGTGTAGTATCTCCAATTTCTGGGAAAAAACTTGGTGAGAAACAGTGGTTAGCAATTTTAAAAAGTAAAAAGATTAAGGGTCGTGATCGCTCATTTTGGAATGATGATTTTGTAGACAACACTATTAATGGATTTTCTAGTAGTTTTAGAAGTGTAGTATCAGAAGATCCTAAGAGATTCATAGAGTTGGTTATTCATCATAAAGAAGGAATTTTTGTTGAGTATATCGATGCATTGTTTAGTGGAGTTGCTTTTAGTGGGAATATTGAAGAGGTACCAGTTGAGCTTTTAGAAAAACTGATTTTAACTTTTTCATATGATTATACCTCATATAGGGCAAATGATATTTGTGAGATTATAAGTAAAAAAAGTAATAATGTTTGGTCTTCAAGTATCATAGATATTATTGTGGATATAGCAATTAATCATAGAAATCCTGAAATTGGGCAAGTAAATGTAACTACTTATGATGATAAAGAAATGAAAAGTTTTAATATGCTACAAAGTAATTCAATTAATTGTGTAAGAGGTTCTGCTGCTCAAACTATAGGGAGATTGTTGTGGGATCATGAGACTTTATTTGGTTCATTTAAAACAGCGATCGAATCATTAGTCTCCGATCAAAATCCAGCAGTGAAATTAGCATCTTTATATGCTCTATGGCCATCCTATAATATTGATAGAGATTGGGCGTCAGCCCAAATTTTGGATTTGTATGAACAAGATTGTAAATTCGCTGGCTTTTCTGAAACAAAAGATATGCTATTTTATTTATATCCTAAATATCGTGAACGAGTATTATCAATTATTATGAGTTGCTATGAATCAGAAGATAAAGATATTCTTAAAATGGGATCATATTGTCTTTGTGAAATGTATATTCTTCACAATGAATTTGAAAATATATTAGACAATATTGATATTATGAGTGAAGAGCAAGCTAAGTGCATTCTTGAAATGGCAAATCTTTATTTTAATAAGGATGGATTTAATAATATTGCCAAAGAAATAATTTTAAATTTTAAAAATAGTGAATTAGATTTAGAAGTACCGTTCTCGTCTCTTTTCTATAATAATCGTATTGATTTGAATAGAGACAAAGAATTTTTGCTTGAAATAATGGACTCAAATATGAGTGGTAGAACGGTACATGGTTTTGTACGTTATCTAGAACAAGAATCAAAATCAATAATTGATTATAAAGATATTGTTCTCTCAATGAGTTATCAGATAATAGAAAATAGGAATATTAATAATTATGTTTGGGGTATTGACAATGAAATCTCTAAATTAATAATCGGATTATACGATGAAACTTCCGGTTCATCATTAGATGAAATGAAAATAGTAGCAGAGGAATGCCTTAATCTGTGGGATTTAATGTTTGAGAAACAAATTGGTTCTATTAGGAGTTTGAGTCAAAAAATAATGGAAAGATAGTTACAATATCGTTCTGATTCACGCATATTTTTTGGGTACGTCTTTAGGTACGATGGTCTTAAATGTGGTGAAATCCATTAAAACCGTATCTGTTGAAAAGTTGCTCAACCTATTGCTATTAAAAGGTTATCCAACTCCTTCAAAAACTATGTCACAGAATCAGGTCTTAAAAAGTAGAGAACAAAAGAAAAATCCCTTGTCAAACGTTAATCTGACAAGGGATTTTTGGTAGGGAAAATGGTAGGGAACCATATCATTTTTAATGAAAATCAAGCTATTTAGCAACTGAAGAATGTTGATTTATAGGCGTTCCCCATCCATATTATGTTAGCTCTTTATTCCCACTCCACAGTTGCAGGTGGCTTAGAAGTAATATCGTACACGATGCGGTTTACGTGTGCGACTTCATTTACGATGCGAACAGAGATTTTTTGCAAGACATCCCAAGGAATACGAGCAAAGTCAGCTGTCATTCCATCAATCGAAGTAACTGCACGGATACCGACTGTGTAATCATACGTACGGCCATCACCCATAACACCAACTGAACGAATACCAGGTAAGACAGTAAAGTATTGCCAGATGTCACGATCAAGACCAGCTGCTGCGATTTCTTCACGCAAGATAGCATCTGATTCACGAACGATTTCTAATTTGTCTTCGCTGATTTCACCTAAGACACGGATACCAAGACCAGGTCCAGGGAATGGTTGACGCCAAACGATTGAGTCAGGCATTCCAAGTTGAGTTCCTAATTCACGTACTTCGTCTTTGAAGAGTGTATTTAAAGGTTCGATTAATTCGAATTGCATATCTTCAGGTAGTCCACCAACATTATGGTGAGATTTGATTGTTTGAGCTGTTTCAGTACCACTTTCGATAACGTCTGTATAAAGTGTTCCTTGTGCCAAGAAAGAAATACCTTCTTCGCCAGCTAATTTTGTTGCTTCATCATCAAAAACATAAACAAATTCATTACCAATGATTTTGCGCTTTTGTTCAGGATCAGAAACACCTTTTAGTTTGTTTAAGAAACGATCACGTGCATCTACTTTGATGATGTTTAGGCCGAATTTTCCACCTAAGCTTTCCATTACTTGATCTGCTTCATTTTTGCGTAACAAACCATGGTCAACAAAAATTGATGTTAATTGGTCGCCAATCGCTTTTTGTAAAAGGACACCAACAACACTTGAGTCAACTCCGCCAGAAAGGCCAAGCAAGACTTTTTTGTCGCCAACTTGTTCACGGATTTTTTCAACTTGCATATCAATGAAGCTATCCATTGACCAGTTACCTTGGCAATGGCAGACATCGAAGGCAAAGTGACGTAATAATTCGATTCCGTATTCAGAATGACGTACTTCAGCATGGAATTGGATACCATAAAAGTTACGTGTAGTATCTTGAATAGAAGCGATAGGACAGTCTTTGCTTGTACCGACAACTTCAAAACCTTCAGGAACTTTCGTTACTAAGTCGCCATGACTCATCCAAACCGTTTGTTCTTTTGGTGTATCAGTGAATAACACCGCATCATCTGTTGTAACTTCCAATAAGGCTTTTCCGTATTCACGGTTTTTAGCAGGTTCAACTTTCCCACCAAGATTGTACGTAATCAACTGCATTCCGTAACAAATTCCTAATACAGGTATACCTAAATTGAAAATCTCAGGATCAATACTAAAAGCACCTTCGTCATAAACACTGTTTGGTCCACCAGAAAGGATAATTCCTTTTGGATTCATAGCTTTAACTTCTTCTGCAGTAATTCGGTGGCTCAATAATTCAGAAAAGACCCCTAAATCACGGATGCGTCGTGTAATCAATTGATTATACTGGCTACCATAATCTAACACGATAATCTTTTCAACGTTCGTCATATCGGCAACGTTTGTCACATTTATTACCCCTATCCATTTAAATTTATCTCAAAATAGTTTTACTATTTTAAAATGCTAATATTTGCGCATGAAAATCGAATCGATGATATGATTTTCAGTTTTATGGAGAATTATATCTGCTCTACCACGTGTAGGCAAGATATATTCCTCTAAATTTTTCAAATTCACATTTTTCCAGACTTCTTTGGCCATTTGAAAGGCGTCTTCACGATCACCGATTGCAAAACGATAATAATAATTCTCAGGATTTTGAAAAGCTGTGTCTAACAGCGCAGCAAAACGATCGAGATACCATTTTTCAATCAAATCAGGTTCGGCATCAACAAAAACAGAAAAATCAAAAAAGTCACTAACGTAAATTTGTTGGTTAGCTGGGAGTTGTAAGGTATTGATTCCTTCAACGATTAAAATATCTGGTTGCTGGATCACTTCATACTCGTCGGGAATAATATCATAAACATCATGAGAGTAGATAGGAACTTTCAACTCGTCTTTTCCAGACTTTACTTGATTTAAAAAATCAATGAGCATTTCCATGTCATAGCTTTCAGGAAATCCTTTGCGATCCATGATTCCTTTTTCACGCAAGACCTTATTAGGATACAAAAAACCATCAGTCGTAATCAATTGAACGTTTCGTCGTTTTAGCGTACGAGACAAGATTGTTTGCAACAAACGTGCAGTTGTACTTTTTCCAACAGCAACGCTCCCCGCAATGCCAATAATGAAAGGCGACACAGGTACATATTTATGGAGAAAGAGTCCTTTACTTAATGATAAAGATTCAAATTCTTTCATATAAAGATGAATGAGGTGCGTTAAAGGAACATAAATATCTTGAACATCTTGCATCGAGATTCGATCATTCAAGCTTTTGATGCTGTCTAATTCCGCTTGTGTCAGTGGTGCTTGTCCATTACGATAAAATTCTTGCCATTCTTCCCTTGCAATACGATAGTAGTTCATTGGGTCGTTCATAATAGCCTCCTGCGTTCTCTCCCGTCAATGGATTTATTCTAACATAAAATAGTGCTAAACCCTACCTCTTATAAAGGGAATGAGAAGACTTTTTCACGAATTTGAAAACATGGCTTTATCCAATAGGTTCGATTTGCTAAAATCAAAGAAAGAAACGAGTTAAATGAACTGATTTTGAATGGATAGTACTTGTTTGTTTTTGAAGAAAAAGGTAGACTATGTGCAGCATAATAGAAGAAGGATGGAAAAGATGACAGATCATTATTATACAGAGCGTCCCAATGTTGCCCATGACTTTGAGCAATGGTCGTTTGAGTTAAAAGGAAAATTATTTCACTTTGTGACAGATGCCGGGGTATTTTCACGTGAAACGGTAGACTATGGTTCGCGTGTGTTAATCGACGCGTTTGATTGGGAAGAAATTCCAGCTGAAGGAAACGTGTTAGATGTTGGCTGTGGTTATGGACCAATTGGGTTAGCCATTGCGTATGCTAGCCAACGTACGATTGAAATGATTGACATTAATTTACGCGCAGTGGAATTAGCACAAGGAAATGCGAATCGTAATCAACTGGCGAACGTAGACATTCATCAATCAAATATTTACGAAGATGTGCATCAAGAAAAGTACGCAGCGATTATTAGCAATCCGCCTATTCGTGCTGGAAAAAAAGTTGTTCACGAAATTTTGACAGGCGCCTATCCACTTTTAGAAACAGGTGGCACGTTGACAATTGTCATTCAGAAAAAACAGGGCGCACCAAGTGCACAAAAGAAAATGGAAGAAACTTTTGGCAACGCAACAATCGTTACCAAAGACAAAGGTTATTACATTATTAAAAGTGTAAAAGAATAAGTTTGGCCATCAATTTTTATTGCAATAGATATTCGAGTGTGGAATATCTATTGCAATTTTTTTGTTTGCAAAATTATTTTCATTTTAAGAAAGTGCTATCAATTAACTATTTTTTTAGAAAAGGTTTTGTTACACTGATTAAAAGTTCAAGTTGAGGGGGAGAAAAAGTGAAGTTAACAATTAGAGATATTGCTGAGATGGCTGGTGTATCAGTTACAACTGTTTCGCAAATTTTGAATAATAAAGGAAGTCGCTTTAGTGACAAAACTAGAAAAAAAGTTTTGAACATTGTTAATGAACATCATTATAAGCCAGATTATTTTGCTTCAAATGTAATCAACCGTCATTCAAAAACAATTGGAATGATTGTTCCAGATGTAACAGACTTTTTTTTCTCAAAACTAATTGAAGGTGTCGAAAGCTATTTAAATCCACTTGGGTATGTAATTATGTTGTGTAATTCAAGACACAAGCAAGAAAATGAAATCAAATATTTACGTGAATTAGCGCATCGTTCAGTCGATGGGATTTTATTAGCTACACCAAACGTTTTACCAGAGGCTTATGCTTTAGACAGTGGATTTTATAAAAATATGCCGATTATCTTGATTGATCGTGGTTTAAATCGTCGAGATAGTGGCCGCTTAATTGTTAAAGAATATGAGGGAGCGTATCAAGCTGTTTCATTATTTATCAAAGAAGGGCACACAAAAATTGGCATGTTAAAGGAAACAACTGGCTACTATCAACTAGAAGAACGGTTTAATGGCTATCGACATGCACTAAAAGATCATGGAATATCGTTTAATGGGAAATTCGTTGAGCATGGCGAACTAACGGTTCAAGGTGGGTATGACGCAACTAAAAGATTATTGGAACACAAAGATATCACAGCGATTTTTTGTGGAAATGATGCAATGGCAATCGGTTGTTATCAAGCTATTCATGAAATGGGTAAAAAAATTCCGGATGATATTTCTGTCATCGGTTTTGATGGATTAAAATTATCTGAGTACATGATTCCACAATTAACGACGGTGCGACAACCTAGTTTTGATATTGGATTTTATGCGGCTCGTTTTCTAATCGATACGATTGAATTCCCTCAACGCAAAGTTCCGAACAAAGTCTTCGAGACAAAATTAATTATTCGTGAGAGCGTAAAAGCATTGACAAATGGCTAAGTGGGCGGTATATTGCTTATGTAAGTGTTTACAAATGCAAGGCAAAGCCTTTTGCATTTTTAGTAAACCAGTTTACTAAAGTGGTTTACCTTTTATAAAAATAATGTATAATACCGAATGAAGGCTAGGAGGATCAAGCGATGCGAATGGTAGATTTGATTGAAAAAAAGAGGGATGGAAAAACCTTAACAAAGAATGAGATTGATTACATAATTACTAATTATACAAACAATCAAATTCCAGATTATCAGCTCAGCGCATTATTGATGGCAATCTTTTATCAAGATATGACTGATGAAGAAATTACAAACATGACTTTAGCAATGGCAAATTCTGGTGATGTGATCGACTTGACTTCATTGAATGGTATTAAAGTAGATAAACATTCTACGGGTGGAGTTGGAGATACAACTACTTTGATCTTAGCACCGTTAGTTGCAAGTGTGGGTGTAACTGTGGCGAAAATGTCAGGACGTGGGCTTGGTTATACTGGCGGAACGTTAGACAAATTAGAAGCAATTCCTGGATTTAAAATTGAACTTTCAGATGAAGAATTCATTCGAATTGTTAATGAAAGTCAAGTTGCTGTTATTGGACAATCAGGGAATTTAGCCCCAGCGGATAAAAAGCTCTACGCTTTACGTGACGTAACGGCGACTGTAGATTCAATTCCTTTAATTGCTAGCTCAATTATGAGTAAGAAAATTGCAGCTGGTGCGGATGCAATTGTTCTAGATGTAACAACTGGTGACGGTGCCTTCATGAAAAACATTGAGGATGCGAGACGCCTCGCAAAAACAATGACAAGTATTGGCAAACTTGCTAATCGTCAAACGATTGCCGTAATTTCTGATATGTCCGAGCCATTAGGTGAGGCAATCGGTAACAGTTTAGAAGTAGTTGAGGCAATTGAAACATTGCAAGGGAATGGTCCAGAAGACTTAATCGAAATGTGTTACGTATTGGGTAGTCAAATGGTTGTTTTAGCTAAGAAAGCTGACTCTGTAGAAGAGGCTCGTGTAATGCTACAAGAAGCGTTAACTTCAGGTAAAGCCTTAGAAAAATTCAAGGAAATGATTCAAAACCAAGGCGGAGATATTCGCGTGGTTGAAAAACCAGAACTGCTTCTGACAGCACGATATCAAGTAGAACTTCCCGCAAAATCTGCTGGGTTAGTTTCTAAAATCGTTGCTAACGAATTGGGTATCGCGGCGATGATGCTGGGTGCCGGTCGTAAAACGAAAGAAGATGCGATTGATCACGCAGTTGGTTTGAAATTGCATAAAAAAATTGGCGATTCAGTACAAGAAGGCGAATCTTTATTAACTATCTATAGTAATACAGAAGATCTTTCTCAAGTTGTCGAATTATTATATCAAAACATTGAAATCAGTGATTCAGCTAAAAAACCAATTTTAGTACACGATATTATTACTGAGTAGGAAGGAAGAAAAAAATGGAATTAAATCGAATGATTGACCACACAATTTTAAAGGCAGATGCGACAGAGGAAGATGTGTTACGCATCATTGAAGAAGCAAAAAAATATCATTTTTATTCTGTATGTATCAATCCAACTTGGGTTTCATTAGCAAAAGAACAGTTAAAAGGTGAACCTGTTGCAGTCTGTACAGTAATCGGCTTTCCTTTAGGAGCAAATACTTCTGCTGTTAAAGCCTATGAAACGACAGATGCAATCAATAATGGTGCTGACGAAGTGGATATGGTCATCAATATTGGTGCATTGAAATCAAAACAGTTCAATAAAGTTCAACAAGATATTGAGGCAGTAGTCGAAGCGGCAAAAGATCGCGCACTTGTTAAAGTAATTATTGAGACAGCACTGTTAACAAATGAAGAAATCGTCAAAGCTTGTGAACTTGCAAAAATTGCAGGAGCAGACTTTGTTAAGACATCGACTGGGTTTTCAACTGGTGGCGCTAAAGTAGAAGATATACGTTTAATGCGCGCAACTGTTGGTCCTGAAATGGGCGTGAAAGCTTCTGGTGGTATCCACAATGAAGAAGAAGCTGTAGCAATGGTTGAAGCAGGAGCAACACGAATTGGTACGAGTGCTGGAGTTGCTATTATCTCTGGCTCAGTTGGTGAAGGATACTAAAATGAGTGAAGTGGCAAAACAAGAATGGATTGACATTGCTGTAACAGCATTGGAAAAAGCATATGTCCCATATTCACATTTCCCAGTTGGTGCGTGTTTAGTAACAGATACAGAAAAGACGTATCAAGGCGTAAATATTGAGAATGCTTCTTTTGGATTAACCAATTGTGCTGAACGAACGGCATTTTTTAAAGCTGTGTCAGAAGGCGAAAAACAATTTTCTCATTTGGTTATTGCTGGTCACACGCCAGAACCAATTTCACCATGTGGGGCTTGTCGACAAGTAATGGCAGAATTTTGCTCACCAGAAATGCCAGTTACGTTGGTTGGCGATGATGGTGTGACAAAGACAATGACGGTTAGAGAACTACTACCGTATGCATTCACAGAAAAAGATTTATAACCTATGTTCATTCAGTCAGCTGACTGTTGAAAAAACAATTATTTTAGGGGGCTTTACAGAAATGAAAAAAGCAAAATTATTTGGTTTGGGTGCCGTAGCATTAACAGCTGGATTACTTCTAACTGCATGTGGCAATGGCAATAGCGGAACAGATTCAACTGATGGTGGAAGTGGAAGCTCATCAGCAGGAACAACTGCAGCATTAATCACAGATACAGGCGGTGTCGACGACCGTTCATTCAACCAGTCAGCTTGGGAAGGTCTAGAAGCTTGGGGTAAAGAACACAAGCTTTCACGTGGAAACGATGGCTACCAGTATTTCCAATCTTCAAATGAATCAGATTATATTCCAAATATCGACCAAGCTTTAACAGCAGGATTCCAAACAATCTTTGGAATTGGGTATAAATTACAACCTGCCATTAAAGAACAAGCAACAAATAATCCTGAAACAAACTTTGTTATTATCGATGATGTTATTGATGGCTTAGACAACGTAGTTTCTGCAACATTTAAAGACAACGAAGCTTCTTACTTAGCAGGGATTGCTGCAGCTTACACAACTGAAACAAATGTTGTTGGTTTCATTGGCGGAGTAAAAGGTGAAGTTATCGACCGTTTTGATGCTGGATTTACAGCCGGTGTTGAAGCAGGGGCGAAAGAATTAGGTAAAAAAATTGACGTGAAAAACCAATATGCTGGTGATTTCTCTGCACCAGACAAAGGTCGTTCAATTGCACAAGGTATGTACGCACAAAATGCAGACATTATCTTCCATGCTTCAGGCGGAACTGGTAATGGTGTATTCCAAGAAGCAAAATCATTAAATGAATCTGGCGACAAAAAAGTTTGGGTAATCGGTGTTGACCGTGACCAATCAGACGAAGGCGGCTACACATTAAACGGCGAAGATAAAAACTTCACATTAACATCTACACTTAAAGGTGTGGGCACTGTTGTTGAAGACTTAGCTCAAAAATCTGCAGATGGTGACTTCCCTGGTGGAGAACATACTGTTTATGGCTTGAAAGAAGACGGTGTTGGCTTAACAAAAGGTCAACTTTCTGATGAAGCACAAAAAGCAGTTGATGCTGCTAAAGAAAAAATCATTGCAGGCGATGTAAAAGTTCCTGAAGTTCCAGAAAGCAAATAATAATTTTTCTATAGCCTTGTTAGACAACTGTTTGACAGGGCTATGGTTCAATTTTAGTAGTTGTTTGTTTATTCAAGTGGTCAAAATTTGACTGTTTGAATAAGGGAACACCCCCTGAAGTGAATTTACTTCAATTTGCGAGGACGGATTTCCGATAGTCAGAAATCTTTACTCATCGTTGCCCTAGATAGAAATCGTTAGGATGTGAAAAATGTGGTTCAAGAAAATATTGTCATCGAAATGCGGAATATTACCAAGCAGTTTGGAACATTCAAAGCAAATGACAACATCAATTTGCAAGTAAAAGCTGGGGAGATCCATGCGTTACTTGGAGAAAACGGTGCTGGCAAGTCAACATTAATGAACGTTTTATCTGGCCTTTTAGAACCAACATCAGGAGAAATTTTGATGCATGGGAAAAAGGTTCAAATCACAAGCCCAACTAAAGCCAACCAATTAGGGATTGGAATGGTTCACCAACATTTTATGTTAGTTGATGCGTTCACTGTTACTGAAAACATAATTTTAGGTAGCGAGCCAAGTCGGATGGGAATTGTTGATCGCAAAAAAGCACGTGAAGAAATTCAAAAAGTATCAGAACAATATGGACTGTCAGTTAATCCAGATGCTTACGTTCGTGATATTTCTGTTGGAATGGAACAACGTGTCGAGATTTTAAAAACACTTTATCGTGGTGCAGATGTCTTGATTTTTGATGAACCAACAGCTGTTTTGACACCACAAGAAATTGATGAACTAATTTTGATTATGAAAGAATTAGTTAAAGAAGGTAAATCTATTATTTTGATTACCCATAAATTAGATGAGATTAAAGCCGTAGCTGATCGCTGTACAGTTATCAGACGAGGTCAAGGAATTGGAACTGTCAATGTAAAAGATGTTAGTTCACAGCAACTTGCTGATATGATGGTTGGCCGAACGGTTTCATTTAAAACGGATAAAAAAGAAGCTCGCCCTCAAGAAGTTGTCCTAGCGATTGAAGATTTAGTTGTAAATGAAAATCGTGGATTAGAAGCAGTAAAAAGCTTAAATCTAGAAGTTCGTGCAGGAGAAGTTTTAGGAATTGCAGGAATTGATGGCAATGGTCAATCTGAGTTGATTCAAGCATTAACTGGTTTGCGAAAAGTTGAAAGTGGAAGTATTCGCTTAAAGGGTGAAGAAATTAGTAATAAACGTCCAAGAAAAATTACGGAGTCTGGCGTCGGCCATGTCCCAGAAGATCGCCATAAATATGGTTTAGTTCTAGACATGACGTTATCTGAAAATATTGCTCTTCAAACATATTATCAATCTCCTTATAGCAAAGTTGGACTATTAAATTATTCAGTTATCAATGAACATGCGAGAGAATTGATTGATGAGTATGATGTTCGTACGACGAATGAATTAGTTCCAGCTAAGGCGCTATCTGGTGGGAATCAACAAAAAGCAATTATTGCACGCGAAATTGATCGCGACCCAGATTTATTGATTGTTGCGAATCCAACACGTGGACTAGATGTAGGAGCCATTGAATTTATCCATAAACGTTTGATCGAACAACGAGATAAGTTCAAAGCAGTATTGTTAGTTAGTTTCGAATTAGAAGAAATTTTAAATGTGTCTGATCGAATTGCTGTGCTTCACCAAGGTAAAATCGTTGGGGTTGTTGATCCAAAAGAAACATCTGAAAATGAATTAGGTCTATTAATGGCGGGCTATTCTTTAGAAGAAGCAAGAAAAGAGTTAGAAAAGGCGGGTGGCGCACATGAATGATCGTAGCGAAAAACTCCGTAATTTACTTGTACCTATTTTTTCAGTAATTTTAGGATTAATTTTAGGTGCATTATTAATGGCAGCTTTTGGATATAACCCAATTCAAGGATACTCTTCTATGTTGGAAGCTGCGCTAGGTTCACAACGAAGTATTGGTGAAACTTTACGACAAGCAACACCGCTCATTTTTACAGCGTTAGGATTTTCAGTGGCGAATTCAGCGGGTTTCTTTAATATCGGGCTTTCTGGACAAGCGCTATGTGGCTGGATTGTTAGTGTGTGGTTTGCGTTGGCCTTTCCAGATCTGCCGAAGGTGATTTTGCTTCCAGCTTGTGTCATCTTAGGTGCTTTGGCAGGGGCGATGGCTGCGGCAATTCCCGGATTATTACGCGCGTTCTTTGGAACCAGTGAAGTAATCGTCACAATTATGATGAATTATATTTTATTGTATTTAAGCACTTATGCTTTACATGATGTGATGCCAGAAAGTTATCGTTCAAGTTTAGACTCATCCAATTTAATTAGTCAAAATGCTTCATTAAGAGTTCCTTGGTTAACCCAAATGTTTGGCGGTTCTCGGGTAAACGCTGGTTTGTTCTTAGCTCTAATTGCTTTGTTCCTTGTGTGGTTACTTATGAAAAAGACAACTTTGGGATATGAAATTCGTTCAGTTGGTCTAAATCCTTTTGCGTCAGAATATGCAGGAATGAGTAGCAAACGAACAATTGTTTTATCAATGGTTATTTCTGGTACACTTGCAGGATTAGGGGGCGTTGTTGAAGGTTTGGGAACGTACCAAAACTTTTTTGTTCAAACAACTTCTTTAGCAATTGGCTTTGACGGAATGGCAGTATCTTTACTGGGCTCTGGTTCAGCAATTGGTGTGTTGCTATCAGCAATTTTATTCAGTATTTTAAAAATCGGTGGTTTGGGAATGCAAACAGGTGCCGGTGTGCCATTTGAAATCGTGAATGTATCAATTGCATTGATTATCTTCTTTATTGGTATTAACTTCTTAATCCGTTTTATTATGGCAAAATTTTTCCAAGGTAAAAAACAAGTAGCTGTAGTTGAAACAATTGAATCTAAATCAACGCATCAAGATCAAGAAGGAGGGAATTTATAATGACAGCTGTAGAATTGATTGCTTTAATCCTTACGTCAACATTAGTTTATTCCACACCTTTGATTTTGACATCGTTAGGTGGAACATTTTCTGAACGAAGCGGAATCGTTAACGTTGGTTTAGAAGGAATTATGGTAATGGGCGCTTTCAGCTCAATCGTATTCAATTTAACGATGAGTCCATCTTTAGGCGCGATGACACCTTGGATTGCCATTCTAGTTGGTGGGATAGTTGGTGTTTTATTTTCATTACTTCATGCAGTGGCAACAGTTAGTCTTCGTGCAGACCACATTATTAGTGGTACGGTAATCAACTTGATGGCACCTGCGTTAGGTGTGTTCTTAGTTAAAGCGTGGTATGGAAAAGGACAAACAGATAATATCACACGAAACTTAGGTTATTTCTCATTTCCTGGGTTATCAAAAATTCCTGTGATTGGTCCAATTTTCTTTAAAAATACATTCTTACCAGCCTATTGTGCTATTTTAATTGCTGTAATTGCTTGGTTTGTCATTTTTAAAACAAGATTTGGTTTACGTCTGCGTTCTGTCGGAGAAAATCCACAAGCTGCAGATACTTTAGGCATCAATGTTTATGCGATGCGTTATTCAGGCGTTTTGCTTTCAGGTTTATTAGGCGGTATGGGTGGTGCAGTATTTGCTCAATCAATCTCAGGTAATTTCTCTGCGGGAACGATTGTTGGCCAAGGTTTCATTTCGATGGCAGCAATGATTTTTGGTAAGTGGAATCCTTTGGGTGTAATGGGTGCATCATTATTCTTTGGTTTTGCACAAAGTTTGAGTATTATAGGAGCACAGCTTCCAGTGATTTCTTCCATTCCACCAGTGTTATTACAAATTGCACCTTACTTGTTAACAATTATCGTCTTAGTTGTTTTCTTAGGACAAGCATCTGGTCCGAAAGCAAATGGGAAGAACTATATCAAATCCAAATAATTTTTAGTTAATAAAAAGGGTGGGACTATGGGAAGTGTTTCTTCGTCTCGCCTTTTTTGTTTAGTTTAAAGTAGAAAAGATGAAAAGAAAGAAGGAATCGAAATGTTTAAACGCGTACACTTAATTGTAATGGATTCAGTCGGAATTGGTGAAGCACCTGATGCAGACAAATTTAATGATGTTGGATCAGATACGCTAGGTCATATTGCAAAAGAAGCAGGTTTAACAATTCCTCACTTAGAAAACTTAGGCTTAGGTGCAATTCGCCCATTAGAAGGAGTAAAGACTGTAACAGATCATCAAGGCTATGCAACAAAATTAGAAGAAGTTTCTGTTGGTAAAGATACGATGACAGGTCACTGGGAAATTATGGGCTTGAATATCAAGACACCATTTCGGGTATTTCCCAATGGATTTCCTGATGAATTATTACAACAAATTGAAGAATTCTCTGGACGAAAAATTGTTTGTAACAAACCTTATAGTGGAACAGCTGTAATTGATGATTATGGTGAACATCAAATGAAGACAGGTGACTTGATTGTTTATACGTCTGCAGATCCTGTTTTGCAAATTGCTGCACATGAAGAAATTATTCCTTTGGAAGAGTTGTATCGTATTTGCCAATTTGTTCGTGATATTACGAAAGATGATCCATACATGATTGGAAGAATTATCGCACGTCCTTATATTGGAGAACCAGGAAACTTTACTCGAACAAGTAACCGTCATGACTATGCTCTTGATCCATTTGGACATACAGTTTTAGACTCATTAAAAGAAGCTGGTAAAGATGTGATTGCTGTTGGCAAAATTAATGACATCTTCAACGGCCAAGGAATCACTCAATCTGTCCGTACTAAAAGTAATATGGATGGTGTAGATCAACTATTAAATGTGATGAAGCAGGATTTCAACGGACTAAGCTTTACTAATTTAGTAGACTTTGATGCTTTATTTGGTCATCGTCGTGATGTTGTTGGTTACGCACATGCAATTGAAGAATTTGATTTACGCATTCCGGAGTTACTTGATGCAATGAATGATGATGATTTATTGTTGATCACAGCAGACCACGGAAATGATCCAACATTCCCAGGAACAGATCATACGCGTGAATATGTACCATTATTGGCTTATAGTAAAAAAATGAATGAACAAGGAAGCTTACCACAAGGGTACTATGCAGATATCTCAGCAACGATTGCTGAAAACTTTGAAGTACCAGCAACTGAAAATGGTGAAAGCTTCTTGAAATTGCTGAAATAATAGTTACTAAAAACCATAACTTAGGAGAAAAAGAATGAAAAAATTAAGCGAAATGTTACAAGAAACAACTCAATTCATCCTTGATCAAGGAGTAAAAGAAATTGAATTTGGTATGATTCTTGGCTCAGGTCTTGGTGAGTTGGCAGATGAAATTGAAGATGCAATTAAGATTCCATATGACAAAATTCCTTTCTTCCCAGTTTCAACAGTTGTTGGACATGCGGGACAACTAGTTTACGGTACATTATCAGGCAAAAAAGTCTTAGCAATGCAAGGACGTTTTCATTTTTATGAAGGGCATTCCATGCAAACAGTTACTTATCCAGTCCGAGTAATGGGCGCTCTTGGTGCACATTCAGTGATCGTAACAAATGCTTGCGGTGGTGTAAATGAATCTTTTGTACCAGGTGATTTGATGTTGATCAGTGATCATATTAATTTTACAGGCACTAATCCGTTGATTGGACCAAATGAAGATGAAATCGGCCCACGTTTCCCGGATATGAGTCAAGCTTACACACCTGCGTATCGAGAATCTGCAAAAGAAGTTGCTAACAAGTTAGGGTTAGACTTAAAAGAAGGTGTCTACATGGGTTATTCAGGTCCAACTTATGAAACGCCAGCAGAAATTAAAATGTCACGTGTCATGGGTGCTGATGCAGTTGGAATGTCGACTGTACCGGAAGTAATCGTTGCGGCACATGGTGGATTAAAGGTGTTGGGTATTTCTTGTATCACAAACTTAGCGGCAGGAATGCAAGCAAATTTAAACCACGAAGAAGTAGTGGAAACAACGGAACGTGTTAAACAATCATTTAAAGCTTTAGTGAAAGAAACCCTGGCAGTATTATAAAAAGAGTAGTAGTTGAAAATGAAGGAGAGATAAACTAAATGAGTGTTCATATCGAAGCAAAACAAGGCGAAATTGCTGATAAGATTTTACTTCCAGGAGACCCACTACGTGCAAAATATATTGCAGAAACTTTTTTAGAAAATCCGGTTTGTTATAATCAAGTTCGTGGAATGTTAGGTTATACAGGAGAATATAAAGGTGAGCGTGTTTCTGTACAAGGTACAGGGATGGGGATGCCTTCAGCGACTATTTATGCGCATGAACTAATTAATTCTTATGGCGTGAAAAAATTGATTCGCGTTGGGACTTGTGGTGCGTTATCAAAAGATGTTCATGTGAGAGATTTAGTGATTGCTCAAGGTGCAGCAACAAGTTCATCTATGATTGAAAAGAATTTTCATCAATTCCATTTTCCACCAATTGGTGATTTCGATTTACTATTAAAAGCTTACGAATTTGCTAAAAGAAAAGGGTACACGACTCATGTAGGAAATGTTTTGTCAGAAGATACCTTTTATAAAGATGATTTAACTGAAACACTAAAGCTAGCTGAACTTGGCGTTTTGGGTGTTGAGATGGAAGCTGCAGCACTTTACTATTTGGGTGCAAAATATAAAGTGCAAACATTAGGAATTATGACAGTTAGTGATCATTTGATTACTGGAGAAGAAACAACGGCACAAGAACGTCAAACAACGTTTAATGAAATGATTGAAGTCGGTTTAGAGACAGCAATCGCAAAATAATTGTAGAAAAAGCTTGGAACGACTATTATTAATGTTGGTTCCAGGCTTTTTTAATAGGTAAGGAGGAAAAGAAAAATGGAAAACTTTCGCTTTGATGTAGCAACAGATATTCGTTTTGGTAAAGATCGTTGGGACGAATTACCAGAGGTCTTAAATCAGTTTGGAAAAAATATTTTACTTGTTTATGGTGGAGGAAGTATTAAAAAAAATGGTGTTTATCAAAATATTATGAGTCGTCTGCAAGAACATGATTTCAATGTGACAGAACTAAGTGGGGTAGAACCAAATCCTCGTATTGAAACAGTTAGAAAAGGGATTGCTCTTTGTCATGAAAATCAAATTGATGTAATTCTTCCAGTCGGCGGAGGTTCAACAATTGATTGCGCTAAAGTGATTGGTGCTGGCGTTTTCTATGAGGGAGATCCATGGGATTTAGTCATCAAAAAAGCAAACGTCGGGAAAGTATTACCATTAGTAACAGTTTTAACACTTGCGGCAACCGGAAGCGAAATGAATCGAGGAGCGGTCATTTCAAATCCCAAAACAAATCAAAAACTAGGTCTAGGTGGTTGGGAAATGTTACCCAAAGTTTCATTTCTTGATCCAACAACGACATTCACTGTACCAAAGAATCAAACGGCGGCAGGCTCAGCAGATATTTTCAGTCATCTAACTGAAAATTATTTTAAGCGGACCGCTGGAACAGATATTCAAGATTTCGTTGCAGAAGGAATTTTTAGAACAGTCATTAAAAATTGCCCAATTGCATTGAAGTATCCAGATGATTATGATGCACGAGCAAACTTAATGTGGGCTAGTACCTTAGCTCTAAATGGATTAACTGGTAATGGAAAGACGGGTGCGTGGTCCTGCCATCCAATTGAACATGAATTAAGTGCATTTTATGATATTACGCATGGCGTTGGCTTGGCTATTTTGACGCCACGCTGGATGAATTATGCATTGAATGAAGAAACTGAAGAAAAATTTGCACAATTTGCTCGTAACGTGTGGGGAATTCAAGAGTCAGTAAATCATCTTGCTGCAAAAGAAGGAATTCAAAAAACATATGATTACTTTAAAGCATGCGGCATACCTATGACTTTGCCTGAGGTAGGGATTGATGAAACCAAATTTTCTTTGATGGCAGAACAAGCTGTTAAGCACAGTCAAATTGCTACAGATGCGTATGTTCCATTGGATGAACAAGCAGTCGAAAAAATTTTGCGCGAGTGTTTGACAGAATCTAATTATTTATAAGTAAAAAAGGAGTGGCGATTTTATCGCCACTCCTTTTTTTGCTTATAATCAATGAAAATTATAAGTAGTATTTTTTAGCAACAGTTAGATCATCATTCAATTCATAAACAAGTGGTTGACCTGTTGGAATTTCAAGATCCATAATGTCTTCGTCAGAGATTCCTTCGATATGTTTTGCTAAAGCGCGTAATGAGTTACCATGTGCAGCTACTAAAACAGTTTTGTCGTCTAGTAATGCTGGAGCAATATGATCTTGCCAGAATGGTAAAGCACGTTCCAAAGTAACTTTTAAGTTTTCGCCACCAGGAATATCGCGTTTGTCTAACATAGCGTAACGACGTTCGTTTGCAGCTGAACCTTCGTCAGTTTCGTCCAATAATGGAGGAAGAGTGTCGTAAGAACGGCGCCAAATATGAACTTGTTCATCACCATATTTTTCAGCAGTTTCTTTTTTGTTCAAGCCTTGTAATTTACCATAATGACGTTCGTTTAAGCGCCATGATTTTACTTGAGGTACCCAAAGTTGATCTGAGTATTCTAAGATAAGGTTACAAGTTTTGATGGCACGAGTTAAAACAGAAGTGTAAGCAATATCAAATTCGATTCCAGCTTCTTTGATTTTGCGTCCGCCTTCTTTTGCTTCTTCGATACCTTCTGGTGCTAAGTTTACATCAGCCCAACCAGTAAATTGGTTTAAAGCGTTCCATTCACTAAGACCGTGACGAGAAAAAACTAATTTTGGCATGTTGTGTGCTCCTTTTTAAAATGTATTTATTTCTGAAAATTTCAGTTCTTGTTTATTGTACAATTTTTTTGAAAAGATTTCCATTGAAAATGATAGAAGATTGAATTCAGATACACAAAAAAATAAGTAATCTTCGGAAAGATTACTTATTTTTAATTAATTATATAATTGCTCAATATCTTTTTCTGGAAGATTTATATATTTATAGCAAGTTCCAACTGAAACACCACATTTTGATGAAATAAATTGAATTGTTTCTTTCTTCTCATAATAAAGGCGACGAATTTTTTTGATGGTTTTGGCATCAATTTTAGGACGGCCGCCAATTTTCCCTTTTTTACGTGCTTCATTCAAGCCAATTAAAGTGCGTTCTTTAATCAATGAGCATTCCATCGTAGCTAGACCTTCCATTAATTGAAAGTAAACCTTGCCCATTGGTTTACGAGTATCGATTTCTTCAGCGATACTTACTAAATGGAGCCCACGATCGTTAAAAAGTTTTGTGAATTCCGTTAATTGTCTTGTTGATTTGCCAAGACGATGAAGTTGGCAAATGACAAGAGTATCTCCTTGTTGCATTTGTTCAATGACGGATTGTAATTTGATCATTGTCTCAGCATCTTTTGCTTCGTACGTTTCATGGAAAATTTCCTGACAACCAAAGGTAGATAGTTGTTCAACCTGAGTTGTTAAATCAACATCGTTTATGGTTGTGCGTGCATAACCAATAATTTTCATGATGATTCCTTTCTAGCGGTGAATTTTAAACAGAATACAATAGTAAAAATTTAGCATAAAGCCCACTAAAAAGATAGTATTTTAGTGGATTTTATCTAGAAGCTTTATCTGAAAATACTATGCTTTAGGGGCATGTGGTGTATCCAAAATTTTCACACCATTTTCGGATCCGACAACTACTTTTGAAACAAGATTCAAGAATAAGCCATGCTCAACAACACCAACGAGATTATCTAAGTAGTCAGCAAGTATTTCTGGTTGTTCAATAGTTTGAAGGTGTAAATCAATAATGAAATGACCACTATCAGTTTTAAGTGTTTCACCATCAGCTGTTTTTCGTAAAACTGGATGAAAATCTTTTGCTTCAAATAGACGTAATAGTTGTTGCGAACCATAAGGGATAACTTCAACAGGAAGAGGGAAATCACCAAGGTTTTCGACTAATTTTGATTCATCAACGATCCAAATCGTTTCTTTTGAATAAGTAGCAACGATTTTTTCGAATAGTAAGGCTGCACCTCCACCTTTAATCCCTTGGAAATCAGTACTAATTTCATCTGCGCCATCAATTGTTAAGTCAACCTCAACAACATCATCAATACTCTTTAATGGAATGCCAAGTTTCTCAGCTTGTTCTTTCGTAGCGTTTGATGTTGTTACACCTATGATATTTAAGCCTTCTTCTCGCATACGACGACCAAGTTCTTCTACCATATAGTAAGCAGTAGATCCTGTTCCAAGACCAACGATCATACCATCTTTGACAAATTTTGCGGCTTCGATACCAGCTTGTTGTTTTAGATTCATGTTTGCTTTTCCCCTTTTTTGAGTTTGAGCTTTCCTGCTTATTTTAGCGTTTATTTTAGTAAAAAGATACCTTTCTTTGGTACCAATTTGAATGATTTTCAAAAAAAATATGGAACAAGTTGACATGGGTTTTCATTCGTGCTATTCTAACGAAGGTGCTTTATCTACAGGTCTCTGTAAAGAGACGTGCTGACTGTTTATCAAAGCATATTTGATAAAGATGCAGACATTGCATTTATTTTTTATCGCAAAAAAAGAACCACCTGGATGTGTGGAACTAGATGCGAATGAGGGAAGGAGGAAACAAGGAATGCCTACAATTAACCAATTAGTACGTAAACCTCGTAAATCAAAGGTGGAAAAATCAAATTCACCTGCTTTGAACAAAGGATATAACAGCTTTAAGAAAACTCAAACTAACGTGAACTCTCCTCAAAAACGTGGGGTAGCAACTCGTGTGGGAACTATGACACCTAAAAAACCGAACTCAGCTTTGCGTAAATATGCTCGTGTTCGTTTGTCAAACTTGATTGAAGTTACTGCTTATATCCCAGGGATTGGTCATAATTTACAAGAACATAGCGTTGTATTATTACGCGGTGGACGTGTAAAAGACTTACCAGGGGTACGTTACCACATCGTTCGTGGTGCACTAGATACTGCTGGTGTTAACGATCGTAAACAAAGCCGTTCTAAATACGGTACTAAGAAACCTAAAGCTTAATTTTAATTAATTAGCCAAACAAACAATTAAACTTTACTTCTATATAAAAGGAGTAAATACTAAGAACTATATTTCGGAAGGAGGAGTTACGGATGCCACGTAAAGGTCCTGTTGCAAAACGTGATGTTTTACCAGATCCTATTTATAACTCAAAATTAGTAACTCGCTTAATCAACCGTGTAATGGTTGATGGAAAACGCGGGATTGCAGCTAACATTATCTATAATGCCTTTGATTTAATCAAAGAATCTACAGGTAACGATCCATTAGAAGTGTTTGAACAAGCAATGAAAAATGTAATGCCTGTTCTTGAAGTTAAAGCACGTCGTGTTGGGGGTTCAAACTATCAAGTACCAGTTGAAGTTCGCCCTGAACGTCGTACAACTCTAGGTCTTCGTTGGGTAGTAAACTACGCTCGCTTGCGCGGTGAACACACAATGGAAGAACGTCTAGCTAAAGAAATCATGGACGCTGCAAACAACACAGGTGCTTCTGTTAAAAAACGTGAAGACACTCATAAAATGGCAGATGCTAACCGTGCGTTTGCTCACTACCGCTGGTAAGATTCTCTCTGTTTGGTCGGCTTTGTGCCGACCTCAGAAGATATCCTTATTTTTAGCAACTAGATAGTAAAGAGAGGAGAAACAAGGAGAATGACCAGAGAATTTTCTTTAGATAATACTCGTAATATCGGTATCATGGCCCATATTGATGCTGGTAAAACAACTGCTACTGAACGTATCTTGTACTATACTGGTAAAATCCATAAAATTGGTGAAACTCATGAAGGAGCTTCACAAATGGACTGGATGGAACAAGAACAAGAACGTGGAATTACGATCACTTCTGCTGCAACAACTGCACAATGGAAGGGTCACCGAATCAACATCATCGACACACCAGGACACGTAGACTTCACTGTTGAAGTTGAACGTTCATTGCGTGTACTTGATGGTGCTGTTACAGTCCTTGATGCACAATCAGGTGTAGAACCTCAAACTGAAACAGTTTGGCGTCAAGCTACAACTTATGGTGTACCTCGTATTGTATTTGCAAACAAAATGGATAAAATTGGTGCTGACTTCTTATACTCAGTATCAACTTTACATGACCGCTTGCAAGCAAATGCTCACCCAATTCAATTACCAATTGGTGCTGAAGATGACTTCACAGGAATTATTGACCTTGTAACAATGAAGGCTGAAATCTATACAAATGATTTAGGTACTGAAATTGAAGAACGAGAAATTCCAGAAGAATATCGTGAATTAGCTGAAGAATGGCGTGAAAAATTGGTTGAAGCAGTTGCTGAAACTGATGAAGAACTTACTTTAAAATACTTAGAAGGTGAAGAAATCACTGAAGCTGAGTTAAAAGAAGGTATTCGTCGCGCAACACTTGGCGTAGACTTCTACCCAGTATTATGTGGTTCAGCATTTAAGAACAAAGGGGTTCAATTATTATTGGACGCTGTTCTTGACTACTTACCATCACCATTAGATATTCCTGCTATTAAAGGGATTGATCCTAAAACTGACGAAGAAGTTTTACGTCCTGCAGACGATGAAGCTCCTTTCTCAGCATTAGCATTTAAAGTTATGACTGACCCATTCGTAGGTCGTCTAACTTTCTTCCGTGTGTACTCTGGTGTCTTGAAATCAGGTTCATACGTACAAAATGCAACAAAAGGCAAACGCGAACGTGTTGGTCGTATCTTACAGATGCATGCTAACTCACGTTCAGAAATCTCTGAAGTTTACGCTGGAGATATCGCTGCTGCTGTTGGTTTGAAAGATACAACAACTGGGGACACTCTTTGTGATGAAAAGAATTTAGTAATTCTTGAATCAATGGAATTCCCAGAACCAGTTATCCAAGTCGCTATTGAACCTAAATCAAAAGCTGACCAAGATAAAATGGGTGTTGCTCTTCAAAAACTATCTGAAGAAGATCCTACTTTCCGCGCTGAAACAAACGTGGAAACAGGCGAAACTATTATCGCTGGTATGGGTGAACTTCACTTAGACATTATCGTAGACCGTATGCGTCGCGAATTTAAAGTTGAAGCTAACGTAGGTGCTCCTCAAGTATCTTACCGTGAAACTTTCCGTTCTGGCACTCAAGCCGAAGGTAAGTTTGTACGTCAGTCTGGTGGTAAAGGTCAATACGGTCACGTATGGGTTGAATTTACTCCAAACGAAGAAGGCGGCGGCTTTGAATTTGAAAATGCAATCGTTGGTGGGGTTGTTCCTCGTGAATATATCCCAGCTGTTGAAACAGGTTTGAAAGATGCTATGGAAAATGGTGTCTTAGCTGGGTATCCATTAGTTGATATCAAAGCAAAACTTTACGATGGTTCATACCATGATGTCGATTCAAATGAAACTGCCTTCCGTGTTGCTGCTTCTATGGCATTGCGTGCGGCAGCTAAGAAAGCTAATCCAGTTATCCTTGAACCAATCATGGGTGTTGAAGTAGTTATTCCAGAAGATTACTTAGGTGATGTTATGGGACACGTTACTGCACGTCGTGGTCGCGTTGAAGGTATGGAAGCTCGCGCTGGCGGACAACAAGTTGTTCGTGCTATGGTCCCTCTTGCTGAAATGTTTGGTTATGCTACAACTCTTCGTTCAGCTACTCAAGGTCGTGGTACATTTACTATGACATTTGACCACTACGAAGATGTACCAAAATCAGTTCAAGAAGAAATCATTAAGAAAAACGGCGGAAAAGCTGAATAATTTCTTAAAAACTTGATAATCACGTAAAGAGATTATCTAAAGAGACTATATTTTTAATATAGTTTCGTGTAAAATAACTATCGATGATATGGGCATGTGATGTACGTTGAGTACATCATGTTCCTATCAGATAAATAAAAAATTATATTGTATTTTGGGAGGACATTTTAAAATGGCAAAAGAAAAATTTGACCGTTCTAAACCACACGTTAACATTGGTACTATTGGCCACGTTGACCATGGTAAAACTACATTAACAGCTGCAATCACAACTGTACTATCTAAGAAAAACGGCGGCCAAGCTATGGCTTACGATCAAATCGATGGTGCTCCAGAAGAACGCGAACGCGGAATCACTATTTCAACAGCTCACGTTGAGTATGAAACTGACGCACGTCACTACGCTCACGTTGACTGCCCAGGACACGCGGACTACGTTAAAAACATGATCACTGGTGCTGCTCAAATGGATGGAGCTATCTTAGTAGTTTCTGCTGCTGATGGCCCTATGCCTCAAACTCGTGAACACATCCTATTGTCACGTCAAGTTGGTGTTCCTTACATCGTTGTATTCTTGAACAAAGTTGACATGGTTGACGACGAAGAATTATTAGAATTAGTTGAAATGGAAGTTCGTGACTTATTAACAGAATACGAATTCCCTGGTGATGATGTTCCTGTTGTTGCTGGTTCAGCTTTAAAAGCTCTAGAAGGCGACGCTTCATACGAAGAAAAAATCCTTGAATTAATGGCTGCAGTTGACGAATATATCCCAACTCCAGAACGTGAAAACGACAAACCATTCATGATGCCAGTTGAAGATGTATTCTCAATTACTGGTCGTGGTACTGTTGCAACTGGTCGTGTTGAACGTGGACAAGTTCGCGTTGGAGACGAAGTTGAAGTTGTTGGTATTGCTGAAGAAACTTCAAAAACAACTGTAACTGGTGTTGAAATGTTCCGTAAATTATTGGATTACGCTGAAGCAGGCGATAACATTGGTGCATTATTACGTGGTGTTTCACGTGACGATATCCAACGTGGTCAAGTTTTAGCTAAACCAGGTACAATTACACCTCATACAAAATTCTCTGCAGAAGTATATGTGTTGACTAAAGAAGAAGGTGGACGTCATACTCCATTCTTCACTAACTACCGTCCACAATTCTACTTCCGTACAACAGATGTAACTGGTGTTGTTGAATTACCAGAAGGAACTGAAATGGTTATGCCTGGCGACAACGTAACTATGGAAGTTGAATTAATTCACCCAATCGCTATCGAAAACGGTACTAAATTCTCAATCCGTGAAGGCGGACGTACAGTTGGTGCCGGTGTCGTTACTGAAATCAAAGCTTAATTTTTTAAGCCTAATTAATGCAACATTATATTCGGACCTAAAAGCTCGAAGCAATCATTATTTAGTGGTTGTTTCGAGCTTTTTCTTTTCTTTATGAAAAAATATGAAAATAAATTGAATTTCCAAAGAAAAAGTCTTGCGTTGTGTGTTTGAATATACTATAATTACAAAGGTGCGTTTACCTTGGTGAATTGCACAGACGGAATCAATTTGATTCTTGTCGGCTAAGAAACGAGAGGTTGCGACACGCCCGGACGCTTTGCCACGAACGAGCGTGACGGAAATTTTCGTGGAGCTATGTCTACTTTTCAAAATAGGCGAAGGAGGGAACAAGATGGCAAAACAAAAAATTCGTATCCGTTTAAAAGCGTATGAACACCGTATTTTAGATCAATCAGCGGATAAAATTGTAGAAACTGCAAAAAGAACTGGAGCTAGTGTATCTGGTCCAATTCCATTACCAACAGAACGTAGTCTTTACACTGTTATTCGTGCGACTCATAAATACAAAGATTCTCGCGAACAATTCGAAATGCGTACTCACAAACGTCTAATTGACATTGTGAACCCAACACCAAAAACTGTTGATGCTTTGATGAAGCTAGACTTACCATCTGGTGTAAACATCGAAATCAAACTATAAAAAAACTAAATTAATGGAGGTGTACTCATGACCAAAGGAATCTTAGGGAAAAAAGTGGGAATGACACAAATCTTCACTGAATCTGGTGAATTAATTCCAGTAACTGTTGTAGAAGCTACTCCAAACGTAGTACTACAAGTGAAAACAATGGAAACTGATGGCTACGAAGCTATTCAAGTTGGTTACCAAGATATGCGTGAAGTTTTATCAAACAAACCTGCGAAAGGTCATGTTGCAAAAGCAAACACGGCTCCTAAGCGCTTCATTCGTGAATTCAAAAATGTTGAGCTAGGAGAATATGAAGTAGGAAAAGAAGTTACAGTAGATGTTTTCCAAGCAGGAGACATTATTGATGTAACAGGTACTACGAAAGGTAAAGGATTCCAAGGGGTTATCAAACGTCACGGCCAAAGCCGCGGACCAATGGCTCACGGTTCTCGTTACCATCGTCGTCCTGGGTCAATGGGTCCAGTTGCACCTAACCGTGTATTCAAAAATAAACGTCTTGCTGGCCGTATGGGTGGCAACCGCGTGACAATCCAAAACTTGGAAGTTGTACGCGTTGATGCAGAAAGAAACGTAATCTTAATTAAAGGTAACGTTCCTGGAGCTAAAAAATCACTAATCACTATCAAATCAGCTGTGAAAGCTAAATAATAGTAGGAAGAAAGGAGGAACTAAGGAATGCCGAATGTAGCATTATTCAAACAAGATGGTAGCCAAAACGGTGAAATCACACTTAACGAAGAAATTTTCGGAATCGAACCTAATGAAAGTGTTGTTTACGATGCAATCGTTATGCAACGTGCTTCATTAAGACAAGGAACACATGCGGTTAAAAATCGTAGTGCTGTTCGCGGCGGTGGACGTAAACCATGGCGTCAAAAAGGAACAGGTCGTGCTCGTCAAGGATCTATCCGCTCACCACAATGGCGTGGAGGTGGCGTAGTTTTCGGACCAACACCACGTTCTTATAGCTACAAACTTCCTAAAAAAGTTCGTCGTTTAGCAATGAAATCTGTTTTATCAGAAAAAGTTGCTTCAAATAACTTGGTTGTTGTTGACGCATTAAGCTTTGACGCACCAAAAACAAAAGAATTTAAAGAAGTTCTTGCTAACTTATCTGTAGACGCTAAAGTATTAGTAGTTTTAGAAACTGGCAATGAGTTCGCTGCTTTATCTGCACGTAACTTATCAAACGTTTCTGTAGTAACTTCTGATAATGTTAGTGTTCTAGACGTTGTTTCTAACGTGAAAGTATTAGCAACACAAACTGCTCTTACTCAAATTGAGGAGGTGCTTGCATAATGAACTTACTAGACGTAATTAAACGCCCAGTGATCACTGAAAAATCTATGCTTGCTATGGATGATAAAAAGTATACTTTCGAAGTTGACACTCGCGTAAACAAAACTTTAGTAAAACAAGCGGTTGAAGCTGCTTTTGACGTTAAAGTCAAAAACGTGAACATCGTGAACGTTCGTGCGAAATTCAAGCGTATGGGCAAACATGCGGGATACACTAAAAAACGTCGCAAAGCGATTGTTACATTAACAGAAGATTCAAAAGAAATTCAATTATTCGAAGCTGCTGAATAAGCACTATCTTGAAAACTTATTATAAATAGGAGGGAAAAACGTGGCGATTAAAAAGTACAAACCTACCTCAAATGGTCGTCGTAACATGACAGGTTCTGATTTTGCTGAAATCACAACATCAACACCTGAAAAAACATTGTTACAACCATTGAAAAACCATGCTGGTCGTAATAACAACGGTCGCATCACTGTACGTCATCAAGGCGGCGGACACAAACGTCAATACCGCGTAATCGACTTCAAACGTAACAAAGATAACGTTGTTGCTACTGTTCAAACGATCGAATATGATCCAAACCGTTCAGCAAATATCGCGTTAGTACACTACGAAGATGGAGTGAAAGCTTACATCTTAGCACCAAAAGGACTACAAGTTGGAATGAAACTTGTTTCAGGTCCAGATGCAGATATCAAAGTTGGGAATGCTCTTCCTTTAGCAAACATTCCAGTTGGTACTGTTATCCATAACATCGAAATGAAACCTGGTAAAGGTGGACAATTGATTCGTTCTGCTGGTACAAGTGCTCAAGTACTTGGTAAAGAAGGCAAATACGTATTGATCCGCTTAAACTCTGGTGAAGTTCGTATGATTTTAGCTGCATGCCGTGCAACAATCGGTTCTGTAGGTAATGAACAACATGAACTTATTAACATCGGTAAAGCTGGACGCTCTCGTTGGATGCGTAAACGCCCAACAGTACGTGGTAGCGTAATGAACCCTAACGATCACCCACACGGTGGTGGTGAAGGTAAAGCTCCGATCGGACGTAAAGCACCAGTTTCTCCTTGGGGTCAACCAGCTCTTGGTTACAAAACTCGTAACAAGAAAGCCCAATCAGATAAACTTATCGTACGTCGTCGCAAGACTAAATAATTTCTTTGACCATGTGTCGCACATTTTGAGAGGAGGTTCACCATGGGTCGTAGTTTAAAGAAGGGACCTTTCGTCGATGAGCATTTAATGAAAAAAGTTGAAGCTCAAGCGGGGGTTGAAAAGAAAAAAGTTATCAAAACTTGGTCACGTCGATCAACAGTATTCCCAAGTTTTGTTGGATATACCATCGCAGTTTATGATGGACGTAAACATGTACCAGTTTACATCCAAGAAGACATGGTAGGACACAAATTAGGTGAATTTGCACCAACAAGAACTTATCGTGGCCACGCTGCAGACGATAAGAAAACTAAACGCTAATTTGAGGGGAGGATAAATCCAAATGGCAGAACAAATCACATCAGCTAAAGCAACTGCAAAAACAGTTCGCACTTCACCTCGAAAAGCCCGTTTAGTAATTGACCTTATCAGAGGTAAAAGTGTTGCGGATGCAATTTCAATTTTGAAATTCACACCGAACAAATCTGCTGGAATCATCGAGAAAGTCTTGATGTCAGCAGTTGCAAATGCAGAAAATAATTTTGACTTAGACGTTGAAAATTTAGTAGTATCTGAAGCTTTTATTAACGAAGGACCAACAATGAAACGTTTCCGTCCACGTGCAAAAGGGTCAGCTTCTCCAATCAACAAACGTACAAGTCATATTACAGTAGTCGTATCAGAAAAATAAGGAGGGATAATCAGTGGGTCAAAAAGTACATCCAATTGGAATGCGTGTAGGCATCATCCGCGACTGGGATGCTAAATGGTATGCTGAAAAAGAGTATGCTGAATTCTTACACGAAGATCTAAGAATCCGTAAATTTATTTCAACTAAACTTGCTGATGCCGCTGTGTCAACTGTTGAAATCGAACGTGCTGCAAATCGCGTAAATATTTCAATCCACACAGCTAAGCCAGGTATGGTTATTGGTAAAGGCGGTTCTGAAGTTGAAAGCCTAAGAAAAGAATTAAACAAATTAACTGGTAAAAGAATTCACATCAACATCGTGGAAATCAAAAAACCAGATTTAGATGCTAAATTAGTGGGCGAAGGAATTGCACGTCAATTAGAAAACCGTGTAGCTTTCCGTCGTGCACAAAAACAAGCTATCCAACGTTCAATGCGCGCAGGCGCTAAAGGAATCAAGACTCAAGTATCTGGACGCTTAAACGGTGCTGATATTGCACGTTCAGAAGGATACTCAGAAGGAACTGTTCCTCTTCATACATTGCGTGCGGATATCGATTATGCATGGGAAGAAGCAGATACAACATACGGAAAACTAGGAGTTAAAGTGTGGATCTATCGTGGAGAAATTCTTCCAACTAAAAAAAACACTGAGAAAGGAGGGAAATAATCATGTTAGTACCTAAACGTGTAAAACACCGTCGTGAATTCCGCGGAAAAATGCGTGGTGAAGCTAAAGGTGGTAAAGAAATCGCATTTGGTGAATATGGCTTACAAGCTGTTGATTCACATTGGATTACAAACCGACAAATCGAAGCTTCTCGTATCGCAATGACTCGTTACATGAAACGTGGTGGGAAAGTATGGATTAAAATTTTCCCTCACAAATCTTATACTGCCAAAGCAATTGGGGTACGTATGGGTTCTGGTAAAGGGGCACCTGAAGGATGGGTTGCACCAGTAAAACGTGGTAAAATCATGTTTGAAATTGCAGGCGTTCCTGAAGAAGTAGCTCGTGAAGCGTTACGTCTAGCTTCTCACAAATTACCAATGAAAACTAAGATCGTAAAACGTGAGGAAATGGGTGGTGAATCGAATGAAGGTTAAAGAAATCAGAGAATTAACCACTGCCGAAATGCTTGATCAAGAAAAACAATTGAAAGAAGAATTGTTTAATCTTAGATTCCAATTAGCAACAGGTCAATTAGAAAACACTGCACGTATTAAAGAAGTACGTAAATCGATTGCACGCATCAAAACTGTATTGCGTGAACAAGCTAAGTAATTACGGAAGGAGGCCATTAAGCGTATGACTGAAGAAAGAAATCAACGCAAGGTTTATCAAGGTCGTGTAGTTTCAGACAAAATGGATAAAACAATTACCGTTGCTGTCGAAACTAAGAAAAATCACCCTATCTATGGCAAACGCATGAACTATTCTAAGAAATACAAAGTGCATGATGAAAACAACACTGCCAAAGTTGGAGATATCGTGAGAATTATGGAAACTCGTCCATTATCAGCTACAAAACGTTTCCGTTTACTAGAAGTAGTCGAAGAAGCAGTTATTATCTAATAACACGAGATTTTCCTATATAGATTGAATGCAAAATCTGAAAGGAGGATACACAACGTGATCCAAGCAGAAAGTCGTTTAAAAGTCGCTGACAATTCAGGCGCACGTGAAATTTTGACGATCAAAGTCCTTGGTGGATCTGGTCGTAAAACTGCTAATATCGGTGATGTTATCGTTGCTACGGTTAAACAAGCAACGCCAGGTGGGGTTGTCAAAAAAGGTGACGTCGTTAAAGCCGTTATCGTTCGAACAAAATCAGGAGCTCGTCGTACAGACGGTTCATACATTAAGTTTGATGAAAATGCTGCAGTGATTATTCGTGATGATAAAAGCCCTCGTGGAACACGTATCTTTGGGCCAGTTGCACGTGAACTACGTGAAAACAACTTCATGAAGATCGTTTCACTAGCACCAGAAGTTTTATAATCTTGAGACACTTATCAAAGGAGGTGCGAAACAGTTATGTTTGTTAAAAAAGGCGATAAAGTTAAAGTTATCACTGGAAAAGACAAAAATAAAGAAGGCGTTGTATTAGCAGCGTTTCCTAAAAAAGATAAAGTCATTGTCGAAGGTGTGAATATTGTCAAAAAACACCAAAAACCTTCTCAGGCTGCTCCTCAAGGTGGTATTGTTGAGATGGAAGCTCCAGTTCATGTTTCTAACGTGATGGTGATCGACTCTACTGGTGTAGCTGGCCGAGTTGGCTACAAAGAAGTAGATGGCAAAAAAGTCCGTGTTTCTAAAAAAACCGGTGAAGTTCTAGATAAATAATAATTTTAAGGAAGGAGGGTCTTACTGAATGAACCGCCTAAAAGAAAAATATCTTAAAGAAATTACTCCATCATTGATGGAAAAATTCGACTATAGCTCTGTTATGCAAACACCTAAAGTTGAAAAAATCGTCATCAACATGGGTGTTGGTGATGCGGTATCAAACGCTAAAAACTTAGACAAAGCAGTTGAAGAATTAACTTTAATCACTGGACAAAAACCAATGATTACTAAAGCTAAAAAATCAATCGCTGGATTCCGTTTACGTGAAGGAATGCCAATTGGTGCAAAAGTCACTTTGCGCGGAGAAAGAATGTATGAATTCTTAGACAAATTGGTTTCAGTTTCACTACCACGTGTACGTGACTTCCATGGTGTAAGTAAAAAAGCCTTTGACGGTCGTGGAAACTATACTTTAGGTATTAAAGAACAATTGATCTTCCCAGAAGTAGATTATGATTTAGTAGATAAAGTACGTGGTATGGACATCGTTATTGTAACAACAGCTAACTCAGATGAAGAATCTCGTGAGTTGTTAACACAATTAGGTATGCCATTCCAAAAATAATTAAAGGAGGCGAACTACGTGGCTAAAAAATCAATGATTGCTAAAAACAAACGTCCTGCAAAACATTCAACACAAGCTTATACTCGTTGCGAACGTTGCGGACGTCCACATTCAGTTTATCGTAAGTTCCATCTTTGCCGTATTTGCTTCCGCGAACTTGCCTATAAAGGTCAAATTCCCGGCGTGAAGAAAGCTAGCTGGTAAAAAGTAAATTCGCATAAGAAGGAGGTAATTAGTTCAATGGTCATGACAGATCCAATTGCAGATTTTCTAACTCGTATCCGTAATGCAAACATGGTTAAACATGAGTCTTTAGAAGTACCTGCATCAAAAATCAAACGTGACATCGCTGAAATCTTGAAACGTGAAGGTTTCGTCCGTGATGTTGAATATATCGAAGATGACAAACAAGGCGTAATCCGTGTTTTCCTAAAATTTGGTAAAAACGGTGAACGTGTTATCACAAACTTAAAACGTATTTCTAAACCAGGATTGCGTGCTTATGTCAAAGCTGACGAAGTACCAAAAGTATTGAATGGTTTAGGTATCGCAATTATTTCGACTTCTGACGGTGTTATCACTGACAAAGAAGCTCGTGAAAAAAATGTCGGCGGCGAAGTTATCGCTTACGTATGGTAATTAAGTAGAATCTACAAGGAGGTGTCTTTAAGTGAGCCGTATCGGAAATAAAATCGTAGTCATTCCTGCAGGAGTAACTGTTACTCAAGATGGAAATGATATTACAGTTAAAGGACCTAAAGGTGAATTAACACGTACTTTTTC
Source organism: Enterococcus sp. DIV0176 (assembly GCF_050528535.1). NCBI lineage: Bacteria > Bacillati > Bacillota > Bacilli > Lactobacillales > Enterococcaceae > Enterococcus > Enterococcus sp. DIV0176. The sequence continues at coordinate 72,224 of NZ_CP172879.1, forward strand.
TTCAGATATTACTATGAATATTGAAGGAAACGAAGTTACTTTCACTCGTCCAAACGACAGTAAAGAAATGAAAACAATCCACGGAACAACTCGTGCTAACTTCAACAACATGGTTGTCGGTGTTAGTGAAGGTTTCCAAAAAGCATTAGAACTTATCGGGGTTGGGTACCGTGCACAATTACAAGGTTCAAAACTTGTATTGAACGTTGGTTACTCTCATCCAGTAGAAATTACACCACCAGCTGGTGTTACAGTTGAAGTTCCTGCCAATACACAAGTGATTGTTAAAGGTGCGAACAAAGAAGCAGTTGGCGAATTAGCTGCGAACATTCGTGGTACTCGTCCTCCAGAACCTTATAAAGGTAAAGGTATTCGCTATGTTGGTGAATATGTACGCCGTAAAGAAGGTAAAACTGGTAAATAATCGTAATTTATTTAAATTACGATTCGCGGCCTAATGGCTAGCATTATTAAAGAGGTGACAATTGTGATTACAAAACCAGATAAGAATAAAACACGTCAAAAGAGACATCGTCGTGTACGTAATAATATCTCTGGTACTGCTGAGCGCCCACGCTTGAACGTTTTCCGTTCTAACAAAAACATCTACGCGCAATTAATTGATGACGTAGCGGGTGTGACGCTAGCAAGTGCCTCTACCTTGGATAAAGAAATTTCAGGTGGAACAAAAACAGAAACAGCTACTGCTGTGGGTAAATTAGTTGCTGAACGCGCAGCTGAAAAAGGCATTAAAGTAGTAGTCTTTGACCGTGGTGGATACCTTTACCATGGCCGTGTGCAAGCTTTAGCTGAAGCTGCTCGCGAAAATGGACTAGAATTTTAGAAGAAGGAGGAATACCATTCATGGTTTACATTGATCCAAAACATTTGGAATTAGAAGACCGCGTTGTTGCAATCAACCGTGTAACAAAAGTTGTTAAAGGTGGACGTCGTCTACGTTTTGCTGCTTTAGTTGTTGTCGGTGACAAAAACGGACACGTAGGTTTCGGTACTGGTAAAGCTCAAGAAGTACCAGAAGCAATCCGTAAAGCAATTGAAGATGCGAAGAAAAACTTAGTTGAAGTACCAATGGTCGGTTCAACAATCCCACACGAAGTTATCGGTACTTTTAGTGGTGGTAGAATCCTAATGAAACCTGCTGTAGAAGGTTCTGGGGTTGCTGCTGGTGGACCAGTTCGTGCCGTATTAGAGTTAGCAGGGGTAGCTGATATCACTTCTAAATCATTAGGCTCAAATACACCAATCAACGTTGTTCGCGCAACTGTTGAAGGTTTGAAACAATTGAAACGTGCTGAAGAAGTTGCAGAACTTCGTGGCAAATCAGTTGAAGAAATTATCGGATAAGGAGGACAAAAATAATGGCTGAATTAAAAGTTACTTTAAAACGCAGTATTATCGGACGTCCTCAAAACCAACGTGACACTGTCAAAGCGTTGGGTCTTACAAAGATTAACAGTTCAGTGGTTAAGCCTTCTAATGAAGCTATTAAAGGTATGATCAATACTGTTTCTCACCTAGTGGACGTTGAAGAAGTCTAATAATTAAGAACTAGATTATTTAAGGAGGTGCCAAACCTATGAAACTTCATGAATTAAAACCTGCAGAGGGTTCACGCCAAGTACGCAATCGTGTTGGTCGTGGTACTTCATCTGGTAACGGAAAAACTTCTGGACGCGGACAAAAAGGTCAAAAAGCTCGTTCAGGCGGTGGTGTACGTTTAGGATTCGAAGGTGGACAAACTCCATTATTCCGTCGTTTACCAAAACGCGGTTTTACTAACGTAAATCGTAAAGAATATGCTGTCATCAACTTAGATGTTTTGAACCGTTTTGAAGATGGTGCAGAAGTAACACCTGTTGCTTTAGTTGAAGCTGGAATCGTTAAAAACGAAAAAGCTGGAATTAAAGTATTAGCTAACGGTGAATTAACTAAAAAATTAACTGTTAAAGCAGCTAAATTCTCGAAAGCAGCTCAAGACGCTATTGAAGCGGCTGGTGGTTCAATCGAGGTGATCTAATGTTTAAACTATTAAAAGATGCTTTTAAAGTAAGAGACATTCGATCTAAAATTTTCTTTACTGTATTTGTACTATTTGTTTTCCGTCTGGGTGCCCACATTACGGTACCAGGCGTGAATGCTAGTACATTACAAAATCTTTCTTCTTTACCATTTTTCAACATGTTGAACTTGGTAAGTGGTAGTGCAATGCAAAACTTTTCTATTTTCTCAATGGGGGTTTCACCATACATTACTGCTTCAATCGTCATTCAATTATTACAAATGGACATTGTTCCTCGTTTTGTTGAGTGGTCGAAACAAGGAGAAGTCGGTCGTAAGAAATTAAATCAAGCAACTCGCTATTTAACATTAGTTTTGGCTTTTGTTCAATCAGTAGGGATTACCGCTGGATTTAATCAATATGCTCAATTAGGTTTTGTAAGCAATCCAAACGTGTCTACATATGTAACGATTGGTTTAATTTTAACTGCCGGTACAATGTTTGTTACATGGTTAGGGGAGCAAATTACAGAAAAAGGAATTGGGAACGGCGTATCAATGATTATTTTCGCAGGGATCATTTCTCGATTGCCTGATAGTATCAAAGAAATTTATGAAGATTATTTTGTAAATATTGATTCTTCTGATATTTGGAAATCTGCAATTTTTATTGCCGTTTTACTTGTCGCGGTTTTATTGATCGTGACATTTGTAACATTTTTCCAACAAGCTGAACGCAAGATTCCAATTCAATATACGAAGCGTGTGGCAGGTGCGCCAACAAGTAGTTATTTGCCATTAAAAGTAAATGCAGCTGGTGTTATTCCAGTTATTTTTGCTAGTTCGTTTATTGCAACCCCTAATGCTGTTTTACAAGCTTTAAGTGGTAGATTTGGGTCTGAAAATTGGTATAAAATCATGATGCAAATTTTCAACTATAATACGGTGCCTGGTGCAACAATTTATACTGTTTTGATTATTGCATTTACATTCTTCTACGCTTTTGTTCAAGTTAACCCTGAGAAATTAGCGGAAAACTTACAAAAACAAGGAAGTTATATACCTAGCGTGCGCCCTGGTAAGGGGACTGAGGAGTATGTCTCAAGCTTATTAATGCGATTAAGCACAGTTGGTGCAATCTTCCTTGGACTTGTGGCTTTATTACCAATTATCGCTCAGATGATTTGGGATTTACCACAATCTATTGGGTTAGGTGGTACAAGCTTACTGATTGTCATTGGTGTAGCTTTAGAAACTGCGAAACAGTTAGAAGGCTTAATGCTGAAACGCAAGTATGTTGGCTTTATCGAATAAGTAAGAAAGCGTGTTGAGGTTTCTCCTCAACACACGTTCTCACATTTATTAGGAGGGAAAGCAATGAACCTCATTTTAATGGGGCTACCAGGTGCGGGTAAAGGAACACAAGCTGAGAAGATTATTGATGCTTATGGTATTCCTCATATCTCAACTGGAGACATGTTTCGTGCGGCTATCCAAAATGAAACAGCTCTAGGCTTGGAAGCAAAGTCTTATATGGATAAAGGTGCATTAGTTCCTGATGAAGTAACAAATGGAATCGTGAAAGAGCGCCTAGCAGAATCTGATACAGAGAAAGGCTTCTTATTAGATGGCTTTCCTCGTACAATTGAGCAGGCTGAAGCTCTGGATGCAATGCTAAAAGATTTAAATAAAAAAATTGATGCTGTCATTGATATCCATGTTGGTGAAGAAGTTTTGGTTGAGCGATTAGCTGGCCGTTTCATCTGCAGCAATTGTGGAGCAACTTATCACAAAATTTTCAATCCTACAAAAGTTGAAGATACATGTGATCGTTGTGGGGGGCATGAATTCTATCAAAGAGAAGATGATAAACCTGAGACGGTTAAAAATCGTCTGGCTATCAACATCAAAAATAGTGAACCAATCCTTGCTTTTTATAAAGAACATGGTTTGCTTCATACTATTGATGGTGATCGTGAAATCGATGCTGTATTTACTGATGTACAAAAAATCATTGAAAAATAGCATGATTGCCCGTAGCCAACTTGCTTTATGCAGTTACTCTTGTAAAGTTCAATAAATTATGATAGAATATGTCAGTCCGACTTCTAGAGATTCCTCTAGATGATCCATTTTGAGAATTTTGAGGTGGGAACTGCAGTTTCCGCCATTTTATCGTGTGAAAATGCGAAACAAGTACAAGGAGGTACTGTGCGTGGCAAAAGAAGATATGATTGAAGTCGAAGGTACAGTCGTCGAAACTTTGCCGAATGCAATGTTTAAAGTTGAACTAGAAAACGGACACCAAGTTCTTGCTACTGTTTCAGGTAAAATTCGTATGCATTACATCCGTATCTTACCTGGTGACAAAGTAACGGTTGAATTGTCTCCATACGATTTAAGCCGTGGCCGTATCACTTATCGCTTTAAATAATTGTACTCCGTAAAACTACAGGAGGTATTATCATGAAAGTAAGACCATCAGTAAAACCAATGTGTGAACATTGTAAAGTAATTCGTCGTAAAGGACGCGTTATGGTGATTTGCCCAGCAAATCCAAAACATAAACAACGTCAAGGATAATTGGAGGTGTAACAAGTATGGCTCGTATTGCAGGAGTAGATATTCCTCGTGATAAACGTGTAGTAGTTTCACTTACTTATATCTATGGTATTGGTAACACTACTGCTCAAAAAATCTTGGCTGATGCTGGTGTATCTGAAGATGTTCGTGTTCGTGATTTAACGAATGAACAAACAGATGCTATCCGTGCTGAAGTTGATAAATTAAAAGTTGAAGGTGATCTTCGTCGTGAAGTGAACTTAAACATCAAACGTTTGATGGAAATCGGTTCATACCGTGGTATCCGTCACCGCCGTGGTTTGCCAGTTCGTGGACAAAACACAAAAAACAATGCACGTACTCGTAAAGGTCCAGCTCGTTCTATCGCTGGCAAGAAAAAATAATTCTTAAGTGAAGGAGGTTAGAACTTCATGGCAGCAAAAAAAGTGAATCGTAAACGCCGTGTGAAAAAGAATGTAGAAGCAGGGATTGCACATATCCACTCTACTTTCAACAACACAATCATCATGATCACTGATACTCACGGAAATGCATTAGCGTGGTCATCAGCTGGTTCATTAGGTTTCAAAGGAAGCAAAAAATCAACTCCTTTTGCCGCTCAAATGGCAGCAGAAACTGCTACTAAAGCAGCAATGGAACACGGATTAAAAACTGTTGAAGTGACAGTTAAAGGACCTGGTTCTGGACGTGAAGCAGCAATTCGTTCATTACAAGCAACAGGTTTAGAAGTGACTGCAATTCGTGACGTGACTCCAGTTCCTCATAATGGTGCCCGCCCTCCAAAACGCCGTCGTGTTTAATGAGTGCCGCTCATTTTGAGTTTCTATAGTAACGTCATTGAACAAGACACTTTTCGTTTTGAAAGGGGTAAAGATAAGAATGATTGAGTTCGAAAAACCAAGAATCGCAAAAATTGATGAAGAAAAAGATTATGGCAAGTTCATCGTTGAACCTCTTGAAAGAGGGTATGGGACTACTTTAGGGAATTCCCTACGTCGTATTTTATTATCTTCTTTGCCAGGTGCTGCCATCACTAATATTCAAATCGATGGTGTACTGCATGAATTCTCTACTATTAAAGGTGTTAGAGAAGACGTCACTCAAATCATCTTGAACATTAAAGGCTTAGCGCTTAAAATGTATGGCCAAGAAGAAAAAACCCTTGAAATCGATATTACCGGACCTGCTACAGTAACTGCTGGCGATATTATCGTTGATAGTGATGTAGAGATTCTGAACAAAGATATGTATATCTGTAGTGTCTCTGAAGGAGCTACGTTCCATGCTCGCTTAACTGTGAAACCTGGACGTGGTTATGTTCAAGCAGATGAAAATAAAAAAGAAGATATGCCAATCGGTGTTCTTCCAGTCGATTCAATCTACACACCAGTTCGTCGTGTGAACTATCAAGTAGAAAACACACGTGTTGGACACCGTGAAGATTTTGATAAATTGACGATGGAGATTTGGACAGATGGTTCAATTGAACCATTGGAAGCAATGAGTTTATCTGCAAAAATCATGACTGAACATCTAGATATTTTTGTGAATTTAACTGATGAAGCAAAAAATGCTGAAATCATGGTCGAAAAAGAAGAGACACAAAAAGAAAAAATGTTGGAAATGACAATTGAAGAATTAGACTTATCTGTTCGCTCTTATAATTGTTTGAAACGTGCAGGAATTAATACTGTACAAGAACTTACGAATAAATCTGAGCCAGAAATGATCAAAGTCCGTAATTTGGGCCGTAAATCATTGGAAGAAGTTAAGGCAAAATTGCATGACTTAGGTTTAGGTTTACGTAAAGAAGATTAAAACCTTTTACGAAGGAGGGAAACCAACGTGAGTTATCGTAAACTAGGACGCACATCTAGTCAACGTAAAGCGATGTTGCGTGATTTAACAACTGATTTATTAATCAACGAACGTATTGTGACAACTGAAGCTCGTGCGAAAGAAGTTCGCTCAACTGCAGAAAAAATGATCACTTTAGGTAAGCGTGGAGATTTGCATGCTCGTCGTCAAGCGGCTACTTTTGTACGTAATGAAGTTGCTAGCGTGCGCGAAGAAAACGAAGACATCGTTATTGAATCAGCTTTACAAAAATTATTCAATGACATTGCACCTCGTTATGCAGAACGTCAAGGTGGCTATACTCGTATCTTGAAAACAGAACCAAGACGCGGTGATGGTGCACCAATGGTTATCTTAGAACTTGTCTAAAATCACACTAATAACATCACTTTATAGATGATTCTTTTAGAGTGTTATGATGTTGGAGCTTTGCTCCGAGTCTAGCTCAGCGCTACTCCCCAAGTTTTTAGCTTGGGGAGTATGCACTCATCATAAAGTGTTTTTTTGTACCTTTAATTAACTGTCTTGACAGGTTTTATTGAAGGTACAAAAAAACATTTTATTCAAACAATAAATAATTGAAAATTTAGTTTTTTTTTGATAGTGTTAGAAAGAACTTTAGGATGAAGAAGGAGTAAGCATGGAGCCAATTATTGATTTGAAAAATATAAATTACACATATCAGCCTGATGACCTTCGACCAGCGTTAAAAGATGTTTCTTTTACAATTAACAAAGGAGAATGGGTTGCAATTATTGGGCACAATGGTTCTGGAAAATCAACTCTTGCTAAAACGATTAATGGTTTGATTTTACCAGAGTCTGGTACAGTAGCAGTAGAACAGCAAACACTTAATGAAGAAAATATTTGGACGATTCGACAAATGGTTGGGATGGTATTTCAAAATCCAGATAATCAATTTGTTGGTTCAACTGTGGAAGATGATGTTGCTTTTGGATTGGAAAATCAAGGTATTCCTCGTGAAGAAATGCTCGTACGTGTAAAAGATGCATTAGAAAAAGTTCGTATGAGTGAGTTTGCAACTCGAGAACCTGCTCGCTTGTCTGGTGGACAAAAACAACGTGTAGCAATTGCTGGCGTAGTTGCTTTACGACCAGATATTATTATTTTAGATGAAGCAACTAGTATGCTTGATCCTGAAGGTCGAGAAGAAGTTATTTCAACTATCAAAAAAATTAAAGAAGAAAGCCAATTAACTGTCATTTCTATTACGCATGATATTGATGAAGCTGCAAATGCGAATCGTATTTTAGTAATGCGTGAAGGTGAACTAGTTGGCGAAGGAACACCAGAAGAAATTTTTTCTGCCGGTCCAGATTTGATTCGTCTAGGACTAGACTTACCATTCCCTGAAAAATTAAAAAGTGCGTTAAAAGTGCGTGGAATCACTGTTCCTGATGAATACATGACGGAAGAAAGGATGGTGAATTGGTTATGGACATCCATTTTGAAAAAGTAAGTTTTACTTATCAACCCAATACACCATTTGAACAAAGAGCATTATTTGACATTGATCTGTTAATCAAAGAAGGAAGTTATACTGCGTTAGTTGGGCACACAGGCAGTGGAAAGTCGACATTATTACAACACTTGAATGCTTTGGTTAAACCAACGAGTGGTTCTGTACAAATTGGTGATCGAAAAATAACTCCTGAAACGGATAACAAGAATCTAAAACCAATTCGTAAAAAAGTGGGAATTGTATTCCAGTTTCCAGAAGCACAATTATTTGAAGAAACAGTTGCTAGAGATATCGCATTTGGACCAAAAAACTTTGGCGTAGGTGAAGAAGAAGCGTTAGAAATTGCTAAGGCATCCTTAATTCAAGTTGGTTTAGATGAAACATACTTGAATCGCTCACCTTTTGAACTTTCTGGTGGACAAATGCGTCGAGTTGCCATTGCAGGAGTTCTTGCAATGAAACCTGAAGTGTTGGTTTTGGATGAGCCTACTGCGGGTTTGGATCCTCAAGGAAGAAAAGAAATGATGGAGATGTTTTGGCAACTTCATAAGGAACAAAATATTACTATTGTATTAGTCACTCATTTAATGGATGATGTGGCTAACTATGCAGACTTTGTTTATGTTTTGGAAAAAGGGAAAATCGTTAAAAGTGGTGAACCAAGGAAAGTCTTTCAAGATTTAAATTGGTTAAAAGAAAAACAACTGGGTGTGCCTACTGCAACGGAATTTTCAGAGCTATTGAGTGAAAAAGGAATTGAAATGGCTAAGCTACCTTTAACAGCTGAGGAATTAGCGGATGAAATTGTACGCTTGTCTGGAGGAAATGCTCATGATGAATAAATTGATTTTTGGGCGGTATATGCCAGGTGATTCATTCATTCACAGATTAGATCCTCGAGCAAAGTTATTAGCTAGTTTTTATTTTATTGGGATCATCTTTTTAGCAAATAATTGGCAAACATATCTTTTATTGGCAATGTTTACTTTATTTGCTGTTTCATTATCAAAAGTGGATATGAAATTTTTCATCCGTGGTATTCGCCCATTGATTTGGTTAATTTTATTTACTGTTGCACTACAAGTTTTATTTACAAGCGGAGGCGAAGTTTATTGGCACTGGGGAATTTTTAATATCACTCAGTTTGGTGTATTGAATGGACTCTTTATTTTTTGCCGATTTGTTTTGATTATTTTTATGTCAACATTACTTACTTTGACAACTCCACCGTTAGAATTATCTGATGCAATTGAATATTTATTGCGTCCGCTAAAAGTTGTTCGTTTTCCAGTCCATGAAATCTCGCTGATGTTATCCATTGCATTGCGTTTTGTTCCAACATTAATGGATGAGACGGAAAAAATTATGAATGCGCAACGCGCACGTGGTGTTGATTTCGGCGAAGGTAGCTTAGTTCAAAAAATGAAGGCAATTATTCCTTTATTGATTCCTTTATTTGTAAGTAGCTTTAATCGAGCGGAAGATTTAGCAACTGCTATGGAAGCTCGAGGTTATCAAGGGGGCGAAGGACGCACGAAGTATCGAGTGCTTCATTGGCACAATCAAGATACTCTGGTTATGATCGCCTTTGGTTTATTAACAGTTATTTTAGTATTTTTACGTGGTTGATAAAAATCAGTAAATTAATTATTATATGAAAAAAGAGAGGCGCCGTGACGATGTCACAGCCTCTTTTTTATGGGAAGATAAGGAGAGAAAAAATGGTACGTTACAAAGCAATCATTGCGTACGATGGTACAAATTTTCATGGTTTTCAAAAGCAACCAAATGGTCGAACTGTTCAAGAAGAGTTGGAGAAAACATTAAAAAAAATGGCAAATGGACAAAGCATTACAGTTTTTGGTTCTGGTCGAACGGATTCTGGTGTTCATGCAGTTGGACAAGTTATTCACTTTGATTATCCGCAAGAACGACCTTTAGAACGTATGCGATTTGCTCTAGATACTCAATCGCCAGAAGATATTGCAGTTAAGAAAGTGGAAATTGTTCCCGAAGATTTTCATGCACGTTATATGGTTCATGAAAAAACGTATCAATTTCGAGTAGATATTGGTAAACCAAGAAGCCCGTTTCGTCGACATTACGCGAGTTACTATCCTTATCCATTAGACTTGGAGAAGATTGAACGAGCTTTGCCAGATTTAATTGGAACGCATGACTTCACTTCATTTTGTGCTGCAGGAAGTTCCATTGAAGATAAAACGCGGACGATTTATGAAGCAACAATGCAAGTAAATGATGCAGGAGACGAACTGCTATTTACATTTAGAGGGAACGGATTTCTGTACAAAATGATTCGTATTTTGGTAGGTACATTATTGAAAATTGGAAATGGTCGAATACCAGAAGATGCAATTCCAGAAATTATTGCAAAAAAAGATCGCAATTTAGCAGGTCCAACGGCACATCCAGAGGGCTTGTACTTGTACGAAGTGAAATATGAATAAATAGTATTACACTTCGTTAAACAGTTAATAGTACACTAAAAAGCACACCAAACAACTTTGTTTGGTGTGCTTTTTTTATCTAAATGATTTATTTAAGAGAATCTGTGCCATCTAAAATTCTTTTTCGAGCTAAAAGATAAGAATAAAGAGCAAAGAGTAAGATACAAATTACGAATAACATACTTCCGAGCTTAAATCCTTTTGGCAAGTAGCTAAAAGTAATCGTATGTTTGCCTTTTGGAACTTTGACCATTACAAAAGCATTTTGGAAACTTTCAATAGCGACAGCCTTTCCGTCAACTTTTGCTTGCCAACCTTCATCATAAGGAATTGTTGTTACAAGCATGGCGTCTTGGTCTGAATTAACTGTGCCCGTGGCTTTACGACCTGAAGTGGTTAAATCGACACCTTTATTTTTAATCTGATTCATCGCAGCTTGATAGGCAATAAGATTTAGTCCAACCACTTCTGGTTCCATGAAGCTGACTTCTTTTGTTCCATAAAAACTAGCTGTAAAAGTTACTGTAGTATCAGTAGGGTAGTAACCTAGATCGTAATATTGACCAGAAATATTGATTTGTGTTTGTCTTGAAGTTCCATTTACCGTAATAGTTGCGCTCGAACTTTCTAACTGAGCGTAGTTCGTTGGGAATAAACTTAAGTAAGCTTGTGTATTTGCAGGAACTTGAACTTCCCAAGTTAATTCTTTTGCTTGGTTACTGGTTATTTCAGAGTAAGTGACACCAGTTGTTGTATTTGTGATTTTCGTATTCGTTTGTTTTTTCAACGTAGGCTTATAGAAAGAGTAATAATCTTCTTGTAAACCAGAAAGTTCATTGATTAAGTTTGTTTGACTTGTTAAATTATCAGTTGCTGGTTGCTCGACGTCATCAATTGTCAATGGAGCAGTGAAAGCAAGTGGTAGAGCATTAATATTTTCATAGAGTGTGTAATCACCACTTTGTCCAACTTGATTGAAGCCGTATTTGCTAAATGTATTTTCGTTTTTGCTGATGTTATATTTAATACCAGTAAACCCATCCATTAGCAATGTATTATTTGCATAGCGAATATTTAGATTGGTACCGCGTGAACGAAAGCCAAGTCGATCAAGATAAGAAGAAGAGTTACGATTACGGATGGAAGAAAACATACTGATACCACTATATCCATAGTTTAATGAATCATTGGCAGAAACAGGATCTAAATTTTCTAATCGATAAAATGTATCGGATTCTTTTTTCGTTTTTGTTACTAGCTCTTGGATGTTCGGATAAGGATCTGTAAATAAACTGCGTGAAGCATAGTTCCAATCGTCTAAAATACCATGAATCATGCTGTTCGTATTGACTATCGCCTCAGAAGACATTAGAAGTAATAATAAAATGCTTAACTGTTTCATAGGGATTTTTTTGAGTTGGAAAAATCCAACAGCAATAGCATAAAGAACTAAAAAGACAACTGTTAAAATAAAGGACGTTGTCGTTACATAAGTGTAACTTTCAGCTGGCTTAAGCGCCCAAGAAATTGAGAAAATAGCAGCTAAGATAAGTGTGATGCCGACAAAAAGTCCGTGATCGTTCTGTTCCAATTTTTCCCAACCATAACCGGCAAGCAAAATGACCAGAAAAGAAAACAAGTAGGCGTAACGGAATAAGAACATATTCGGTGCATGCATACCATGCCAGAATAGATTTAATGGAACTAGATAAAAACTTGCGATTAAAATTATGAACAAACTTCCAAACAAAAGTTTATTTTTTAATTGGATTTTTCGACTAACAAAGTAAAAAATACAAAGAACTAGTGGAAATAATCCCGCGTAGACAAATGGAATTGATCCATATTTCGTTGTGTCATAGACGCCAATCATGTTTTTCATTGCTAGATCTAAGAAAGAAGTTGCTTCTGTTTTTAAAGCAGTTATTTGGCTCAGCTCTTCACCATTAGATCGTAAATCAAGTATAGCAGGTAAGATGATGATCATTGATGCCCCACCAGCTAATAACGAAGTAATTCCATAAGGTAGAATGGTTTTCTTGTATTTGGACCAGTTGGTAAAAAGTCTCGCAAAGAAATAAAGAAAAGAAAAGACACCAATCATGAAGCCCATATAAAAGCTAGACAAAAATAGTAATAAGTAACTAACAAATAAGACAAGCGGTTTTTTTAAATCCATCACACGATGAATACCTAAGATGATTAATGGTAGGTATACGAAGGCATCTAACCACATAATGATTTCTGAGTGCGCGGTGACAAAAGAAATCAACGCATAGCTGATACTTAACGCCACTTGCCCCCAGCGTGGGATTTTAAAAGTTCTTCCTAAAAACCAAAAAGCTAAACCAGCACTGGCTACTTTGATTAAGGTTAAAAAGTAAAGTGCATCAGGCATGTATTGATTTGGAAAAAAGAAAACTAAGGGTGTAAAAATACCTCCAAGATAGTAGGAGATCAAGGATAAGTAATTTAAACCTAATGAAGCGTTCCACGTGTAGAAAATACTTTGTTTTCCAAAAAGCATATTGCGGAAGCTGGCATGGAAATTCGAAAATTGTGAGAATGCATCACTCGCTAAAATACTTCTGCTACTACCAGGATAAATTCCAATACTTAAATAAATAAGTGCCAGAATAATTAGTGGAATGAAAAAGCTAGCAGCCATGTATGGCCAATTTTCTTTGAAGAATAGTTTATAATTTTTTTTCATTTTATCTTTCACCAAATTTCTATGAAGTTGTTTTAAGTTTATCATACTCAGGTTTTTCTCCACCAAAAATGAGCCTAATTTTCATTAAAAAATAAAAAAATGAAATAAATAACGATGGTAAGTTTAAAAAACCTAGGAATTTACGATTTTTTAAAAAATAAACAAATCAATATTTTAGTTAATTTTACAAGCTTTTTTCTATTGACAGCGTTTGTATATAAGCGTATATTTTAGTTGTAAAAAAAACATATATTACTCGCTTGCATTAGAGGCAAGTGGCACATAAAAAAGAACTTAGAACAGCTATCTCAATGGATAATTGCTCTAAGTTCTTTTTCTTTTGGAAAAATGTGTTTTAGCTGAATCATATATGTAAGAACGGTTTAAGAGGTTGTGCTTAAAGCACAACTTCTTTTTTGAGGAATCAATAATAATCTTGGACATAAATCCAAGAAAAAAACCGTTCATACGATGAACGGTTCGCAGTCCTGATTCAATTAAACGCGTTCAACTTTTCCTGATTTCAAAGCACGAGTTGACACCCAAACTTTTTTAGGTTTACCGTCGATCATAACGCGAACTTTTTGTAAGTTAGGTTTAACAGTACGTTTTGTTGAGTTCATAGCGTGTGAACGGTTGTTTCCACTTGAAGTCTTGCGACCTGTAAAGTAACAAACTTTAGCCATGTAAATTTCCTCCTTTGCCTTGATATTGGAGCAATAGAATAATTAAGCTCATACCAAACTAACTTATCATATAAGAAGGCAATTTGCAAGCATATTTATCGAGTTATAATTGACATTTCCGCATAATAATTGTAAATTATACAGGGTTGCTAATAAACATTTTGAGGGTTTTAAGGTACTTTGAAAGTAACTGCCTTTTATTTCACGTTATGCTATGATAAAATATTATAGAAGAAAAATGGGCTATTTGTGCCCGTTAAGGAGGCTTATTCATGGCTGTAAAAATTCAAACTTCAGCTGGAACCATTGAAATTACCAATGATGTGATTGCAACAGTTGTTGGTGGCGCTGCAACGGACGTTTTTGGTGTTGTTGGTATGGCCAGCAAAAATCAAATTAAAGATAATATTACTGAGATTTTGCGCAAAGAAAACTATTCTCGTGGAGTAGTTGTTCGTCAAGAAGAAAATGGTATTGCAGTTGATGTATATACAATTATTAGTTATGGAACAAAAATTTCTGAGGTTTCACGTAATGTTCAGGAAAAAGTAAAATACAACTTAGAGGCATTATTAGGTGTAACAGCCAATTCAGTTAATGTCTTTGTACAAGGTGTTCGTGTACTGCCAGACTAGGCAGGAGACTTGCTAGTAACTCAGCAGTCGATCTGAAGGAGGATTATCCAGGTGAGTGTAACAGAAATCAGTGCAAGCCAGTTCCAAGAAATGGTTCAGGCCGGTGCGAATCGTCTGCAAGCAAATGCAGAATATGTCAATTCATTAAATGTCTTTCCAGTACCAGATGGAGATACTGGAACAAATATGAACTTATCAATGACTAGTGGCGCAAAAGCCGTAGTCGACTCAACTTCTGAAAAAGTTGGCGAATTAGCCGCTGTGCTTTCTAAAGGACTTCTTATGGGAGCTCGAGGAAACTCAGGAGTTATTTTGTCTCAACTATTTCGTGGGTTTTCAAAACAAATCCCAGAAGTAGAAACATTGAATGCAACAAACTTAGCAGCAGCTTTCACACATGGGGTCGAAACTGCTTATAAAGCAGTAATGAAACCAGTTGAAGGAACGATTTTAACTGTTGCCAGAGAAGCAGCCAAAGCAGGTGAAAAGAAAGCAAAATCTACGGATGACGTAATCGAAGTAATGACTGCTGTTGTTAAAGGTGGAAAACGCGCATTAGCGAAAACACCTGATTTATTACCTGTATTAAAAGAAGTTGGAGTAGTAGATAGTGGCGGTCAGGGTTTGTTATTTGTATATGAAGGTTTCTTGAGTGCATTAAATGGTGAATTCCAAGTCGATGACATCTATGAACCATCTCCTGCAGAAATGGATGAAATGGTTAATGCAGAACATCACCGTAGTGTACAAGGACAATTGGCAACGGAAGATATCCATTTTGGTTATTGTACAGAAATCATGGTTAAAATTGGCGAAGGTCCAACTGTTGACAGCCAGTTTGATTATGAAGGCTTCCGTAACTACTTGGACGGACTTGGTGATTCATTATTAGTTGTAAATGATGATGAGATCATCAAAGTGCACGTTCATACAGAGCATCCAGGTGAAGTAATGAATTATGGTCAAAAATTCGGTTCATTGATTAAAGTAAAAGTGGATAACATGCGTCTACAACACGAAACAATTTTAGAACATGATGAAGATGTCCAAGAATTTACAGAAGAAAAAGTACGTGTTCCTTATGGCGTGGTAGCTATCGCAGCAGGCCAAGGAATCCAAGAACTTTTTGAAAGTCTAGGTGCCAACTATGTGATTAGCGGTGGGCAAACAATGAATCCAAGTACAGAAGATATTTTGAAAGCAATTAAAGATGTTAATGCTGATCAAGTAATTGTTTTACCAAATAACAAAAATATTTTCATGGCTGCAGATCAAGCAGCTGAAGTTGCCGAAATTCCTGTAGCAGTTGTTCCGTCACGAACAATCTCTCAAGGCTTGACAGCGATGTTATCATTCAACGATCAAGTTTCATTAGAGGAAAACAAAGCAACGATGACTGATGTATTAAGTAGTGTCATAAGTGGTCAAGTAACACATGCTATCAGAAATACTTCAATTGATGGAGTAGAGATTGTCGAAGGCGACTTTTTAGGAATGATTGATGGAAAAATCGTTATTTCAAATCCTGATATTGTGGATACTTCTTTAACTACTTTAAAACAAATGATTAATGAAGATACTGAAATTGTGACAATCCTTGCTGGTGAAGGCGGTACAGTCGCACAGGCAGAGGAGTTGGCAGCAACGCTAACAGAAAAATATCCTGATTTAGAAATCGAGATTCACCAAGGAGACCAACCAGTCTATCCTTATCTGTTTTCTGCTGAATAGGAAAGTTTGTCACAAAGCCATCATTTCATGGTGCAGAAAGTATGAAGGACCTCGGTTTTCGATTAACTTTGATCGAAAACCAAAGTCCTTTTTTTGTTAAGAAAGGAGTGAAGTCGATGCGAGCGTTAACGGATCCAGTTACTGTGCTAGCTGGTGTAGGACAAAAAAGAGCAGAGAGTCTAGCTAGTTTAGGTATACATACAATTGAAGATTTGCTGACGTACTATCCTTTTCGTTATGAAGATATACAAGAAAGAAATTTAACAGAAATCCAAGATCAAGAAAAAGTGACGTTAAAAGGATTGGTTGTTTCACCACCCGTATTGAGTCGCTTTGGATACAAAAAAAGTCGATTGCAGTTTCGAATGATGCAAGATCATGCTGTTTTTAATGTTTCTTTTTTTAACCAGCCTTATCTTAAAGATAAAATTATTTTGTCTGAAGAAATTGCAGTGTATGGTAAATGGGATTCAAAAAGAAAAGCACTAAGCGGGATGAAAGTTCTTGGCTCGCAGACGTTAGATGATTTTTCACCAATTTACCATGTCAATAAGTCAATCAGACAAACAACGTTGGTTGATTTGATCAAAAAAGGGTTCGACGAGTATGGTGACTTAGTTGAGGAAAATCTTCCGTATACATTAGTGGAGAAGTATCGTTTGCTTGATCGTCAAACGGCAGTTAGAAGCATGCACTTTCCCAAAAATCATGAAGAAAATCATCAAGCCAAGCGCCGAGTTGTTTTTGAAGAATTTTTCTTATTCCAAATGCAGCTGCAAGGACTTAAACATGCAGAAAAATCTGAAAAAAATGGAATCGAAGTTTTATATGATGTTCAAAAGCTCAAAGAATTCACTCAAAGTTTGCCATTTGAATTAACTGATGCTCAAAAACGAGTAACAAATGAAATTTGTCGTGACTTACGGAGTCCTCAACATATGCAACGTCTCTTGCAAGGGGATGTTGGTAGCGGAAAAACAGTGGTAGCAGCAATTGCATTGTACGCAGCTGTTACAGCAGGGTTCCAAGGTGCGCTGATGGTTCCAACTGAAATTTTAGCCCAGCAGCACATGGAAAGTTTTGTACAATTGTTTTCAGATAAGCTTTCTGTTGCCCTGTTAACGGGTTCAACAAAAGCAAAAGAAAGACGTGAACTATTAGAGCGTTTGGAAAGTGGCAAAATAGATGTGGTGATTGGTACCCATGCATTGATTCAAGAAGGTGTAGAATTTAAGAACCTTGGACTAGTTATCACGGATGAACAACATCGTTTCGGTGTTAACCAACGAAAGGTTTTACGAGAAAAAGGATGGCGACCAGATGTTTTATTTATGACAGCGACACCGATTCCGAGAACGCTTGCTATTACTGCTTATGGTGAAATGGATGTATCCATTATTGATGAACTTCCTGCAGGGCGAATACCGATTGAAACTAGATGGATTCGTACGCCGCAATTAGATAGTGTCTTAGAGTGGACCAGAAAAGAGTTAGGCAAAGGACATCAAATGTATGTAATCTGTCCGTTGATTGAAGAATCCGAAGCACTAGATGTTAAAAATGCTGTAGAAATTTATGAAAAACTCAATGATTTATTCGCGCCAGAGTACGAAGTAGGTTTATTACATGGAAAAATGAAGAATCAAGAAAAAGAAAGAATCATGGAAGACTTTAAAGAAAATCAAACACAAATTTTGGTTTCTACCACAGTAATCGAGGTTGGGGTGAATGTTCCAAATGCAACGGTTATGCTAATCATGGATGCAGATCGTTTTGGTTTGGCACAGCTGCATCAATTGCGTGGTCGAGTTGGTCGTGGAAGTGACGCTTCATTTTGTATTTTAGTTGCTAACCCGAAAAACGAAATGGGTGTGGAACGGATGAAAATTATGACGGAAACGAATAATGGTTTTGTTTTAAGTGAAAAAGATTTAGAATTACGAGGACCAGGTGAAGTTTTTGGTTTCCGTCAATCTGGGTTACCACAATTTGCAATTGCAGACTTGGTAGCAGACGGAAATATTTTAGAAGTAGCTCGGGATGAAGCCACACAAATTTGGCAGAAGGCTAATTGGCAAATTTTGCCAGAATATCGAGTATTAGTCCAAAGCTTACAATTAGAAAGTCAAGACAATCGTTATTTTGATTAGCGGATGTGCTATACTTTGAAATGATGAACGAAAGAGGAGTGAAGACAATGAGAATTGCGGTAGATGCAATGGGCGGTGATCATGCACCACAAGCAATTGTGGAAGGTGTTGCTTTAGCTCAACAAGATTTCCCAGAAGTTGAATTTTTATTGTATGGGAAAGAGTCAGAAATCAAAAAATATTTAACAAATGAAAAAAATATTACAATTATTCATACAGATGAAAAAATTAGTAGTGATGACGAGCCAGTGAAAGCAATCCGTCGTAAAAAAACGGCCTCAATGGTTCTTGCTGCACAAGCTGTTAAAAATGGCGAAGCAGATGCGGTTTTTTCAGCAGGAAATACGGGTGCGCTACTTGCCGCTGGTTTATTTATCGTTGGCCGAATCAAAAATGTTGAACGTCCTGGCTTGATGTCAACCTTACCAGTCATTGGAAAAGAAAATGCGGGCTTTGATATGTTAGATTTAGGTGCGAATGCTGAAAATAAACCAGAACACTTACTCCAATATGGGATTTTAGGTTCATTTTACGCACGAAAAGTTCGTGGAATCGGACGTCCTCGCGTAGCCTTATTGAATAATGGAACAGAAGCGACAAAAGGTAGTGAGTTAACGAAACGTGCTTATGAGTTATTGCAAAATGAAACAAGCTTGAACTTCATTGGAAATGTAGAAGCACGTGAATTGTTGAATGGTGTTGCTGATGTGGTTGTGACAGATGGTTTTACTGGAAATGCTGTTTTGAAATCAATTGAGGGAACAGCATTAAATATGATGGATTTATTGAAATCTGCAATTTTGAATGAAGGAATCAAAGGGAAGATGGGCGCTTTATTATTAAAAGATGGGTTACGTTCATTAAAATCTGAGATGGATTATTCAAAACATGGCGGTGCGGTTTTATTTGGATTAAAAGCTCCTGTGATCAAAACACATGGCGCAACTGGACCAGACGCCGTTCGTTATACGATTCGTCAAATCCATACAATGTTAGAAACGAACGTTGTTGGACAGTTAGTTGAGCAATTTGAAAGCTCTGCAGATTAATTATCATTTAATGTAAACGATGTGAAATATGAGATAATGAAAAAAAGGTAGACATTTTCAAAAAATGTCAGTAAAATTAGCCTTGGTTAAGGCAGTTGTCTCGATTGTTGGAGGTGAAAACATTGACTCGTGAAGAAATATTTAATAAAGTAGCGAAAATTATTTCAAACCACTTTGAAATGGATACAGATAAAGTTACAGATGACTTGAATATCAAGGATGATTTGAAAGCTGACTCAATTAGTATCATGGAATTTGTTTTGGAGCTTGAAGACGAATTTGGAACAGAAATTTCGGATGAAGACGCAGAACAAATTGAAACGGTGGGCGGCGCAGTAAATTATATCTCAGAACATCTAAAATAAGTTAAACCCACGTATAACCAAAAGACCTAAAAATCTTCGTTGATTTTCAGGTCTTTTTCTTTTATTTTAAAAGCACCTTTTTTAATCTAATGCAAATGGTAGCGGTTGTAGTAGATTTAGTTTTCAGACAATTCAGGCAACAATTTCAATTGTGCTTGCAAAGTAAAACGGTTTTCTATATAATTATTAAGAAAATATTATACTTCGTTAAGAATAGGATTGGTTTAAATGATTTTATTCTGTGTGAGTATTATTTTATTAACGAAAAACTTCCATCTAGGGAGCAGAGAGGGGTATTCGATTGTCGGATAATCAATTATTAGATGTTCAGAACCTACACACAGGCTTCCGTATCAAAGATGAATTTTACGATGCAGTAGACGACGTTTCTTTTACTTTAGATAAAAACGAAATCTTAGCAATCGTTGGAGAATCTGGTTGCGGAAAAAGTACATTAGCCACTACTATTATGGGGCTGTTGGATCCTAACAATACCAAGATTACAGGAGAAATTTTATATAATGATTTAAATCTAATTGATTTGAATGAAACACTTTATAACAAGATTCGTGGAAATGATATTGGAATGATTTTCCAAGACCCATTGTCAGCGTTGAATCCTCTAATGAGAATTGAAGACCAAATTAAAGAAGGTCTTTCTTATCATACAAAGATGAATGCAGAAGAGCGTCAAGCAAGAGCACTTGAATTGTTAGATCAAGTGGGGATTCCTAATCCGACTCGAGTGGGACGTCAATATCCGCATGAATTATCTGGTGGGATGCGTCAACGTGTAATTATTGCGATTGCGATTGCATGTAAACCGCCAATTGTCATTGCTGATGAACCAACAACAGCGTTAGACGTGACAATTCAAGCACAGATTCTTGATTTATTAAAAGACTTACAAGAAGAAACAAAAACAGGAATTATTTTGATTACCCATGACTTAGGTGTTGTGGCTGAAATGGCAGATCGCGTAGCTGTTATGTACGGTGGACAATTCGTTGAGGTTGCTGAAGTTGAAGAATTGTTTGAAAATCCAAAACATCCATATACACGTTCATTATTGAATTCAATTCCTCAAGAAGGACAACATGAAGAAGAACTACATGTGATTGAAGGAGTTGTTCCTTCATTGAAAAATATGCCACGTCGGGGTTGTCGTTTCGCTCCACGGATTCCATGGATTCCAGAAAGTGATCATGAGAAAGACCCAATTCTTCATGAAGTAGCACCGAACCATCTCGTTCGTTGCTCATGCTATAAGCATTTTCATTTTAGAGACGAAAAAGGAGAGGTGTAGATGACAGAATTAATCACAATTAATGATTTAAAAGTTCACTATCCGATTCGCAGCGGTTTTTTCAATCGAGTAAATGATTATGTTTATGCTGTAGATGGCGTCGATTTCGTTATTGAAAAAGGAAAGACGTATGGTTTAGTTGGAGAATCTGGTTCAGGAAAATCAACGACGGGTAAGGCGATTGTTGGGCTAGAAAAAGTGACGGATGGTCAAATCATTTATCAAGGAACAGATGTAACAAAACGTAGTAATCGCAAGAAAATCGAATACAACAAAGATGTTCAAATGATTTTCCAAGATTCAATGTCTAGCTTAAACCCTAAAAAGCGGGTATTAGATATTATTGCGGAACCAATTCGTAATTTTGAACGTTTAAGTGATCAAGAAGAAAAGAAAAAAGTAAAAAGTTTACTTGACATTGTTGGGATGCCAGAGGATGCGTTATACAAATATCCACATGAGTTTTCTGGTGGTCAGCGTCAACGTTTAGGTGTTGCTCGTGCCGTAGCAACAAATCCAAAATTGATTGTAGCGGATGAACCAGTTTCAGCGCTTGATTTATCTGTACAAGCGCAAGTTTTGAACTTTATGAAACGAATCCAACAAGAATTTGGACTTAGTTATCTATTTATTTCTCATGACTTAGGTGTTGTTAAACACATGTGTGATAATATCGCTATCATGTATAAAGGCCGTTTCGTTGAAATCGGAACAAGGGAAGATATCTACAATGACCCACGTCACATCTATACAAAACGTTTACTGTCTGCAATTCCTCGAATCGATGTTGAGAATCGCGAATTGCATAAAGAGAATCGCCGAAGAGTTGAACAAGAATACATCAATAGTCAAAAAGATTATTACGATTCAACTGGCCGGGTGTACGATTTGCGTGCATTATCAACTACTCATAAAGTAGCGTTAAAAGATGGAGGTGCTAGCTAATGTGGAAAACAATCCTACGTCGTGTGTTATTGATGATTCCTCAAGTTATTATTCTTAGTGTTTTAATTTTCATGTTGGCAAAAGCGATGCCAGGTGATCCATTTACTGGATTAATCAATCCAAACCAAGATCCAGCTGTGATTGAGCAAATGCGACAAGCTGCTGGGTTAAATGATCCGTGGTACGAACAATATTTCCGTTGGATTGGAAACGCATTGCATGGAGATTTTGGTCAAAGTTTCTTATACAAACGTTCAGTTGCTGACTTGATTGGTGAGCGTATCGTCAATACGTTGTACTTATCTATTTTGACAGTTATTTTAACGTATTTGATTGCTGTACCGTTAGGAATGTTAGCAGGTCGTTACCAAAATTCGATTTTAGACAAAGTCGTAGTTATCTATAACTTCTTCAGCTTTGCTGTACCATTGTTTATTTTCGGTCTAATCATGTTATTCATTTTTGGTTACCGTCTAGGTTGGTTCCCAACAAGTGGTTCACAGACTTTAGGACTAAGTGGCGGATTCTTTGCTCAGTTTGCCGATCGAATGAAATATATTTTATTACCATCAATCACGCAAGCATTTTTGGCTACGGCGGTTACGATTCAGTATCTTCGAAGTGAAGTAATTGATTCAAAATCATTAGACTTTGTAAGAACAGCACGTTCGAAAGGTGTACCAACTAAGAAAGTCTTCAGTCGTCATATCTTTAGAAATGCTGCTTTACCAATGGCGTCACAGATGGGGTACGAAATTACTTCATTGATTGCTGGTTCAGTGGTTATCGAGAAGATTTTTGGTTATCCAGGTGTTGGTAAGTTATTTATTGATGCTATTGGCCAACGTGATTATGCTGTTATTACTTCTTTAGTATTGATTTTAGGGATTGCAACATTAGTGGGGACCTTGCTTTCAGATATTATCATGAGTATTGTTGATCCACGTATTAGAATCCAATAAAAATCAATCAAAAAAGGAGGATGAGTCAAATGAGTGAAAAGAAAGATGTCGTAGCGCAAGAAAGTGTCCCACCAATGGGCCTGCGCATGATTGCACGTGAATTTAAAAAAGACAAAATAGCCATGTTTTCATTGGGCTTGTTAGTTCTTTTATTATTGTTTGTCTTTATTGGCGCTATTTTAACAGATCAAGATAAAGTAATGTATGTAAGTATTTTTGATAAATACGCTGAACCTGGAGCGATTTCTACTCAAGGTCATAAGTTCTTGCTTGGCGCAGATGAAGGTGGCCGAGATGTATTCGGTCAATTAGTGATTGGGGCTAGAAACTCTGTTTTAATTGGTTTTGCGATTACGATCATTACTTCGATCATCGGGGTAGGATTAGGAATCATTTCTGGGTATTACGGTGGAATGATTGATAATATATTGATGCGAATCGTTGATTTCGTCATGATTTTACCAATTATGCTGATTATTATCGTATTTGTTTCAATTATTCCTAAATACAATGTTTGGTCATTCATTTTTATCATGAGTGCATTCTACTGGGTAGCGAAAGCGCGACTCTTTAGAAGTAAAACATTATCAGAAGCAAGACGTGATTACGTCAGTGCATCGAAAACAATGGGAACAAGTGATTTTAAAATCATGTTCCGTGAAATTATGCCCAATTTAAGTTCATTGATTATTACCAACTTAACGATGAACTTTGCAGCAAATATTGGAATTGAAACTACTTTGACTTTCTTAGGATTTGGATTACCTACGAATGTACCAAGTTTAGGAACTTTAATTGGTTACGCAAGTAGTGGTGAAGTGTTAGTAAATCGTCAATGGATCTGGTTACCCGCGTCAATGCTAATTCTAGTTTTGATGTTGTGTATAAACTATGTTGGTCAAGCATTTAAGCGTTCTGCTGATGCGCGTCAACGTTTAGGATAGAACGAAATAAGGGGGATATAGGAATGAAGAAAACGATTTTTGGAGTAGTAACATTGTTATCTGTCGTAACACTAGCAGCTTGTGGCGGCGGCAGCGGTACTGATTCTTCTGGAAATGCTTCAGGAGATAAAGGGGATAGCCAAGCTTTATCATTCCCACTTGCAACAAAAAATGATAAAGATGCAATTGAAGATGGTGAGTTAGAAGCCGCAGTTGCAACAGATAGTCAATTCGCTGGGTTGTTCCAATGGGAATTCTATCAAGATGCGTTTGATGCGGCATTCATGGCACCATCACATGAAGCATTATTCTCAAATGATACAGATTTCAAAATCACTGATGATGGAGCAGCTACTTTAGACTTAGACCAAGATAAAAAAGTTGCGACAATCAAACTGAAAGACAATGTGAAGTGGTCTGACGGAGTGGACGTTACGGCGGATGACGTAATTTTCTCTTACGAAATCATTGGTCACAAAGACTATACAGGTATTCGTTATGACGATACTTTCCGTAATGTAATTGGTATGGAAGAATATCATGATGGCAAAGCAGATACGATTTCTGGAATCAAAAAAGTAGATGACAAAACAGTTGAAATTGAATATAAAAAAGTTGAGCCAAGTATGTTACAAGCCGGCGGTGGTGTTTACTCATATGCTGCTCCAAAACATACACTTGAAGGCGTAGCAATCAAAGACATGGAATCAAGTGATCAAGTTCGTAAACACCCTGTAACTTTTGGTCCTTATTACATGAGTAATATTGTTGCTGGTGAATCAGTAGAATACTTGCCAAATGAGTACTATTGGAATGGCAAACCAAAATTGAAAAAAATCACAATGAAGTCAGTGCAAACAGCTAGTGCAACAGAAGCATTGAACTCTAAGTTGTATGACATGATTTTCCAAATGCCAACAGATACTTACGAAACATATAAAGATATTGAAGGCTATACAAACTTAGGTCGTGAACAAACTTCATACACTTACCTTGGATTTAAATTAGGTAAATGGAACAACGAAGAAAGCACAGTTGAATACGATCCTAATTCAAAAATGGCTGACAAATCATTACGTCAAGCAATGGGTTACGCTTTAGATAATGACTCTGTTGGTAGCAAATTCTACGCTGGTTTAAGAAGCAACGCAACGTCATTGATTCCTCCAGTGTTCGAATCTTACCATGATTCTAAACTAAAAGGTTATACACAAGATATTGATAAAGCAAACAAATTATTAGATGACGCAGGATTCAAAGATGTTGATGGCGATGGTATTCGCGAAGACAAAGATGGCAAAGAATTCACAATCAAATTTGCTTCAATGTCAGGTGGCGAAACAGCACAACCATTAGCTGACTACTATGTACAACAATGGAAACAAATTGGTTTAAATGTTGAATACACAACTGGACGTCTAATTGAGTTTAACTCATTCTATGACAAACTAAAAAATGATGATCCTGAAATTGATGTTTATCAAGCAGCTTGGAATACAGGAACTGATCCAAATCCAAGTGGACTATGGGGACCAAATGCAGCATTCAACTACACTCGTTACGAATCTGAAGAAAACACAAAATTAATTGATGCAATCAATTCAAGTGATGCGTTTGATGCAGATTTCCAAAAAGAAGCATACCAAAAATGGCAAGAATATGCGTTTAAAGAAGCTTTTGCAATTCCAACATTATTCCGTAATGAAGTCTTACCTGTGAATGATCGCGTAAAAGACTGGAACTGGGCATACGACGAACGTAATCCTTGGGCAGAAGTTTCTGTAACAGATGCTTCACGCTAATCAAAATTTTTAACAGAAACTATTTTCGTTTATAATTTTACAATGAATAAGGTCAACCACTTGCTGGTTGACCTTATTTTTTGTTGGATACTAAAAGGAAAAAAGAGTGACAGATTAGAACAAAGCTGTTCAAAAATTTAAGCAACCTTTTCTAAAAAATCCCAATTAGTAAAGCAACCTGTTTTGAACGACAGCCTTTTTCTTAAAGCTTTCTTACTTTTTAGTCAAACATTTCAAAATTATCAAAAAACCAGTATAATAAGGAAGTATGAAAAATATCCTATAAAAGGAATGTGGAAAATGGACAATCAGCTGACAAAAGAACTTAAAGAAAAATATACAATCGTTTTTCACGATCTAAATTTACTTGAACAAGCTTTTACCCATTCATCCTATGTGAATGAGCATCGCAATCTACACCTATCAGACAATGAACGTTTAGAATTTTTGGGAGATGCAGTGTTAGAGTTAATGGTTTCTCAGTACTTGTATCGCTTGTATCCCGATTTACCAGAAGGAAAATTAACAAAAATGCGTGCAGCAATCGTTCGTGAAGACAGTTTATCAAAATTCGCAAAAGAATGTCATTTTGATCAACACGTCATGTTAGGTAAAGGTGAAGAAAACTCTGGTGGACGAACACGTCCTGCGTTATTATGTGACCTATTTGAAGCTTTTCTAGGTGCTTTATATTTGGACCAAGGCTTCGAAGTAGCGCACGCATTCATCAAGCAAGTTATCTTCCCAAAAGTCAAAGCAGGTGCTTTTTCACATGAGATGGATCACAAAACCAAATTGCAAGAAGTCTTGCAAAAATCAGGGGATGTTTTTATTGAATATCGCTTGATTAAAGAAGAAGGACCAGCCCATGAACGTATTTTTTGGATTGAAGTCTATGTTGATGATCAATTGATTGGTACGGGCCAAGGAAAATCAAAAAAATTAGCAGAACAAGCTGCCGCTGAAAATGCATTAGCAGCCTTGGAAGAGTAAGTGAGGGAAAGCTTTCGTGTATTTGAAACGAATTGAAATCGCTGGATTCAAGTCATTCGCTGATAAAACAGTGATTGACTTCGAAAACAGTGTCACAGCAGTTGTTGGTCCCAATGGTAGCGGAAAAAGTAACATCACGGAAGCCATTCGTTGGGTCTTAGGTGAACAATCAGCAAAAAGTTTACGTGGTGGAAAAATGCCAGATATTATTTTTGCAGGTTCAGATTCTCGTAAACAACTAAACGTAGCAGAAGTAACGGTCATTTTAGATAATGAAGACCATTATCTACCATTGGAATACAATGAAATAAGTGTGACACGTCGCTACCGTCGAACAGGAGAAAGCGATTTTTTTATCAATAAACAATCTTGTCGGTTGAAAGATATCCAAGAGTTGTTTTTAGATTCTGGCTTAGGAAAAGAATCTTTTTCAATTATCTCACAGGGAAAAGTTGAAGCGATTTTTAGTAGCAAACCGGAAGATCGCCGTGGAATCTTTGAAGAAGCAGCGGGTGTTTTAAAGTATAAACAACGTAAGAAAAAAGCAGAACAAAAGCTTTTTGAAACAGAAGATAACCTTAGCCGAGTTCAAGATATTATCTATGAATTAGAAGAACAGCTAACTCCTTTAGCTACTCAAAGTAAGGCAGCAAAGGAGTTTTTACGCTTAAAAGAAGAATTGACCGAAACAGATATTGCTCTAATGATTGCAGAAATCAAAGCGGCAAGAACTGAGTGGACCCAACGAGAAGCTGAACTAAAGCAATTTAATCAAGAGTTAGCGACCGTAACCGAGCAAATCCAGGAGCGTGAATCAACTCTGGCAACTTGGCGTAAACAAAGTGCGCAAGCTGATCGTTTGATTGAAAAGAATCAGCAAAAATTACTTGCTTTGTCAGAAAGCCTAAAGCAAACAGAAGGACAAAAAGATGTTTTATTGGAACGCTCAAAGCATACCAAACAAAGTACACAAGAATATCAAGCATCTTTAGCGGAAGCACAGAAAAAAGTTCAACACTTTGAAAAACAACAAGCTAGTTTAACAAAAGATGTTGATAAAAAAGAAGCGGAAATCCAGCAAGCAGAAGCACAATTGATGGTAACCCAACAGGAACTTGAAAAATATCAAAAGTCGACAAAAGAATTATTAGCCGAATTACGCGATCAATATGTCGATTTAATGCAAGAACAAGCAGCTGTCGGAAATGAATTGAAATACTTAGAACGTCAGTATCAGCAAGAGACAGCAAAGAGCCAACAAACATTGGCAAAGCAAACAGAAGTTCAAGCAACTGTCGCAGAATTGTCGGCAAAAAAAGCAGAATTAGTGGAACAACAAACAAAACTGACTCAATCATCAGAAGAAACAAAAACAAAAGTGACAGCTATTCAGACAGAAGGAAAGAAATTCCAAGAACAGTTGAATACTGAACACCCAAAAATGTATCAATTGATGAATCAGGTGCAACAATTACGTGCACGACAAAAGAGTTTACAAGAAATCCAAGAAAACTATTTTGGCTTTTATCAAGGTGTACGTTTAGTGTTACAACACAAGCAACAATTATCTGGCGTTGTAGGTGCAGTCGCAGAACTAATTGATGTTCCAGCTGATTTCACTTTAGCAATCGAAACCGCATTAGGGGGAGCTGCACAACATATTATTGTTGAAAATGAAGTGGATGCAAGACAAGCAATCACTTATTTGAAACAACAAAAAGGTGGACGTGCAACTTTCTTGCCATTGACAACGATTAAACCACGTCAATTACCTGCTCATGTTGCGGCACAAGCAGCTACTATCGAGGGCTTTTTAGGCGTAGCAAGTGAACGAGTGACTTACCCAGATGCAGTCCAATCAGTAGTGAATAATTTATTGGGAACGATCCTTTTAGCAAAAGACCTAGCTAGTGCTAATACGATTGCACAAACGATTCATTATCAATATCGTGTGGTTTCTTTAGAGGGAGACGTTATGAACGCAGGTGGTTCAATGACAGGCGGAGCCAATAAGCGTGGAAACCAAGGAAGTTTATTCGCTCAAAATCAAGAATTGAAACAATTGACTAGTGAGTTTGACCAAGCAAATCAAGAACTACAAGTTCAAGAAAAGAAAGTTCAAGCTTTACAAGAAAAAGTTACAACACTTAGTGAAGAATACGAAGCTGCACGAAGTGTTATGGAACAGTTGCGTTTCGAAGAACAAGAAGTTGCAAATAAACTTCAAAATATCTCAAATGATTTAACACGTTTTGAAAAAGAACAACAGATTTCTAATTTTGAGACACGTGAGTTAAATCAATTTATCGAAACTTATGAAAAACAACGTACAGAATTAGTAACGAAGCAACAAGAATTGGAAGAACAACGCACGAAAATTGACGAAGAAATCAAATCTTTAAGTCAAGAAAGCGATCAAATGGAAGCTCGTCGCGCGCAAATCCAAGGACAAAAAGCCCAAGAGCAAGCGGATCTTGCCGTATTAAAAGAACAGTTCAATCACTTGCAGATCCAGTTACGTGGTGCACGTGTCCAAAAAACAGAGGCAATGGAACGCCAGACAAGTTTAGAACAACAGCTAGCTGCGTTAACGGCAAACTTTTCTGATCATGAGTTGACAGAAGAAAGCTTAGACGAAAAAATTCGTGAATTATCTGTGCAACGTGAACAGCTACAAGCTGAACTTCAGGAAGTGAAAGCAACCCGTGACACAACGCAAAAAGAAATTGACCAGCTAGCAGAAGTATTGGCACAACAAAACCAAGAACACAAAGTTCGCTTGACTGAGCAATCAAAACTTGAAGTGAAAAAAGATCGTGCAGAGATGCTACTAGATCAGCACGTTACGTATTTAGAAACAGAATATCAAATGACTTTTGAGAAAGCTGTGATCGATTATCAACCAACAGCAGATGTTTCCGGTAGCAAAGAAAAAGTAGCGACATTGAAACGAAGTATTGAAGCACTAGGACCAGTTAACTTGAATGCCATTGAGCAATATGAACAAGTGAATGAACGTTATACCTTTTTATCTACTCAAAGAGATGATTTGCTTTCTGCGAAAAATCAGTTATTTGATACAATGGATGAAATGGATGATGAAGTTCGCACTCGTTTCAAAGAAGTTTTTGAAGCAATCCGCAAAGAATTCAAAGTGGTCTTTCCGAATATGTTTGGCGGTGGACGAGCAGAACTTGTCTTGACTGATCCCACTGATTTATTAAAAACAGGAATTGAAATCGAAGTTCAACCTCCAGGTAAAAAACTACAAAGTCTAAGTCTACTTTCTGGTGGAGAGCGCGCATTGACGGCAATTGCTTTGCTATTTTCAATCATTCGTGTGCGTCCGGTACCGTTTTGTATTCTTGATGAAGTAGAAGCAGCTTTAGATGAGGCAAACGTGACACGTTTTGGGAACTATTTGCGTAATTTCCAAAATGATACCCAATTTATTGTGGTCACCCACCGTAAAGGAACAATGGAAGCTGCGAATGTTTTGTATGGCGTAACGATGCAAGAATCAGGTGTTTCAAAAATCGTTTCTGTCCGTATGGAAGATCTTAAAGAAGATGAGAATCTTGTTGTGAAAGAGTAGGAAGTAAATATGATTAAATTAGTTGCCATTGATTTAGATGGAACATTACTAAACGAAGAAAAACAAATTTCTGTTAGAAATAAAGAAATTTTGGCGCAAGCAAAAAATCAAGGAGTTAAAATTGTTTTGTGTACAGGTCGTCCACTGGCGGCTATGGCACATTATTTAACGGAATTGGATTTGCTTGATTCAGGTGACTATAGCATTACGTTTAATGGTGGGCTTGTTCAAAAAAATGACACAGGCGAAATCATGGCGAAAAAAGTAATGACTATTGCAGACGTTGAGCAATTGACCCAGTTAGCACAAGCGTTGTCTTTGCCACTAGATGTGTTATCTGATGGGATTGTTTATCAGTTACCAACAGCTCCTGAAAAACAATCGCTTTATAATGTGCTGAATAAAGTTTTGGATTTCCGTCCGGGAACTTTGCTGGATGTTAAGAAAGCGGATGTTTTGAACAAAGCAGTTATTGCTTATGCACAAGAAGAATTAGATCCAAAAATTCAAGAAATTCCAAATGTGTTCCATGAACAATTTGAAATCATCAAGACACGTAGTATGCTGCTAGAATTTATGCCAAAAGGTGTTACTAAAGCGTATGGAATTTCTTTATTAGCAGAAGAGCTAGGAATCACCCAAGCAGAAGTCATGGCAATTGGTGATGAAGAAAATGATTTACCAATGATCGAATATGCAGGAATGGGTGTCGCAATGGCAAATGCTGTTCCTTTAGTTAAAGAAAGTGCAGACTATTTGACTGCAAGTAATGATGATGACGGTGTTGCACAAGCAATTGAAAAATTTGTTTTAGTATAGGGGGGAATCAAATGGGATTTTTTGACAAAATTAAGCGAGCGTTTACTGGTGAAGAGCAACCAGAAGAAGTCGTTGAAGTCCAAGAAAAGTATGACAAAGGATTAGAAAAAACGAGAAAAACTTTTGGCGAGCGAATGAATGAATTGTTTGCTAATTTCCGAACAGTTGATGAAGATTTCTTTGAAGAATTAGAAGAAACATTGATTGGCGCGGACGTTGGTTTTGAAACAGCAATTCAAATTACAGAGTCTTTACGTCAAGAAGTGAAGTTACGTAATGCGAAGAAACCAGCAGAAGTTCAAAATGCCATCATTGAAAAACTGGTTGATTTGTACGAACAAGAAGGTCTTAATGAAGTGAATGAGTTGAATATCCAACCAGAAGGACTGACGGTAATGCTTTTTGTTGGTGTGAATGGTGTGGGTAAAACGACAAGCATTGGGAAACTTGCACATCAATACAAAAATGAAGGCAAAAAAGTTTTGATGGCAGCAGCTGATACATTCCGTGCGGGAGCGATTGACCAATTAGTAGTCTGGGGTGAACGCGCTGGTGTGGAAGTCGTTCACGGAAATGCTGGTGGCGATCCAGCAGCAGTTGTTTATGATGCATTGGAACGTGCCAAAGCAGAAGAAGCAGATGTTTTACTTGTTGATACAGCTGGACGCTTGCAAAACAAAGTAAATTTGATGAAAGAGTTAGAAAAAATCAAACGTGTGATTCAACGTGAACTACCAGATGCACCACATGAAACATTATTGGTATTAGATGCAACAACAGGGCAAAATGCAATGGTTCAAGCAAAACAATTTAAAGAAACAACAGATGTAACTGGGCTAGTTTTGACTAAATTAGATGGAACTGCTAAAGGTGGAATTGTGTTAGCTATCAGAAATGAATTGCATTTACCAGTAAAATTAGTTGGATTAGGTGAAGGAATAGATGATCTAGAACCGTTTGATCCAAATGATTTTGTTGTTGGATTGTTTAAAGGATTACTGAAAGAAGAATAATCAATTAACTTATGAACAAATCATGGGAACATGACGTTTTAAATGTAAGAAGTATGCCGGAAAAAGACTGGTATACTTCTTTTTTTGTGCAGTTTTTCATAATCTCCTCATTTTAAGGCAAGATCGTTCTTTTTCTGATTGTTTTTTACTATAATGTCAATGTATGAAGTGGAGGACATGTAATGATGAACTTTAAAAAATTATTAGAACATTCAAGTGCGATACCGTTTATCGATCAAGCTCGATTTGGAATTGAACGTGAAGGACAACGGGTAACACATGACGGAAAGTTAGCAAGAACAGATCATCCAGCTATTTTTGGTGATCGCACGTATCATCCATATATTCAAACTGATTTTAGTGAGACTCAAGTGGAAATGATTACACCAGTAACAGATTCCATTGATGAACTTTTTCAATATTTAGATGCAATTTATGATGTGACTTCTCGGTCAATGTCAGATGAGGAAATGATTTGGCCACTAAGTATGCCACCTGCTTTGCCACAAAAAGATGAGGAAATCATGATTGCCAAACTAGCAACGTTTGAAGATGTTTTGTATCGTCGCTATTTAGCAAAAGAATATGGTAAACGAAAACAAATGGTCAGTGGCATTCATTTTAATTTTGAATTTGGTGAGGAATTAATTCGTTCTCTGTTTGTTCAGCAAACAGAGATTCAAGAGTTTGCAGCTTTTAAAACAGAAGTGTATTTAAAAGTAGCAAGAAACTTTTTGCGCTATCGCTGGTTGATTACGTATTTATATGGAGCTTCTCCATTAAGCGAGGCAAATTATTTCGTTGATGAGCTACATCCTCATGAACCTGTTCGTAGTATTCGAAATAGTGAATATGGCTACACTAATCATTCAAATGTAAAAGTTTCTTATGCCTCAATGGAGCAGTACTTAGCAGATATTGAACAAATGATTGAAGAAGGCAAGTTATCTGAAGAAAAAGAATTCTATGCACCTGTACGTTTCCGTGGAGGTAAAAGAGTTGCGGACGTTGCAAAGATGGGTGTACGTTATATCGAGTTGCGAAATATTGATTTGAACCCGTATCATCATTTAGGAATTAGTAAAGAACAAGTCCAGTTTTTACAATTATTTTTAGTATTTATGCTCTGGGCACCCGAAGGATCATCTGTCGACGAGTGGGTGGAAGAAGGAACGCTTTACAACAATCGAGTTGCTTTGGAAGGACCATTGGATCAAACCGCGATGTACGAGGAAGGCCTGATGCTCTTTACGCAAATGAAAGAGATGGTTCAAGCTTTGCAACATGAAGAATTGTTACCTACAATTGACAAATTAGCTGAACGTTTAAATAACCCGTCTCAGACGATTGCTGCCCAATTATACACAAAAGCACAAAGTGATAGCCAAAAAGCTGTTGCAGTTGCCTTAGGCAGAAAATACGATGCTGAAAGCCATGAGCGACCATATCAATTGGCGGGCTTTCGTGAGATGGAACTATCCACACAAATTTTCCTATTTGATGCAATTCAAAAAGGGATTCAAGTGAAAGTGATTGACGAAGCAGATCAGTTTTTACGTTTGCAATTTGAAAATCATGTCGAATACGTTAAAAATGCGAATATGACAAGTAAAGATAGTTACATTGTGCCTTTGATTATGGAAAATAAAACGGTGACCAAAAAAATTCTAGCAGAAGCAGGTTTCCGTGTTCCTGCTGGCGCGGAGTTTACTTCGATGGCTGAAGCAAAACGTGCCTATTCTCGTTTTGCAAAGGAAGCATTTGTCATTAAACCAAAGTCAACAAATTACGGATTAGGTATCACAATTTTTAAAGAGGGCGCGAGTGAAGAAGATTATCACAAAGGGTTAGAAATTGCTTTTCGGGAAGATACCTCCGTTTTAGTAGAGGAATTTTTACCTGGAACAGAATATCGTTTTTTTGTGATTGATGGACAAGTTCAAGCAATTTTACTTCGGATACCTGCAAACGTTATTGGCAACGGCGAGCAAACTGTGACGGAATTAGTTGCTAAAAAAAATCAAGATCCTTTACGTGGGACAAATCATCGTGCACCATTAGAATTAATTCAGTTGGGTGATCTTGAACAATTGATGTTGAAAGAACAAGGATTAACAATTGATTCTATTCCTGCGAAAGATCAAATCGTTTATTTACGTGAAAATTCCAATATCAGTACTGGTGGAGATTCAATTGATGTAACAGCTGAGTTTTCTGATGCGTACAAAGAAATTGCAGTCGCAGCCGTTACGGCGTTGGGGGCAAAAGTCAGCGGAATCGATTTGATTATTCCAGACAAAGAAATTGATCCGTCAACAGATGAGAAGGCTTATGGTATCATCGAAGCCAATTTTAATCCTGCAATGCACATGCATGTTTATCCATTTTCTGGGACAGGACGACGATTAACTTTAGCGGTGTTGAAACTTTTGTATCCGGAAGTCTGGGCGTTGAACCATTGGAACGAGGAAGAAAAATAAGTTGATTTAAATAAAGTAAAAAGCTCGTGTAAAATTCGTTAATGAATTTACACGAGCTTTTTGCTTTATTAGTGGAATAATTTGTCCCAAAGACTTTTTTTCGGTTTTTCTGATTGTTCAGGTTCTTGAACTTTTGGATATTTTTTTTCAATATCAATGACGGGCTCATTGACCGCTTCTTTAGCAGCTAAAATCAGA
This sequence comes from Enterococcus sp. DIV0176, assembly GCF_050528535.1. Lineage (NCBI taxonomy): Bacteria > Bacillati > Bacillota > Bacilli > Lactobacillales > Enterococcaceae > Enterococcus > Enterococcus sp. DIV0176. Next base: position 107,020 of record NZ_CP172879.1, read on the forward strand.
CCAAGACTATCGTCATCATTTTTAACAAAATCATTGATAACTGTGAAACGAACTTTTTGTTTTGTTGCCAATTGGATATAGCGTGCTTGAAGGTCTTCAGGCATACTGCCATTTAATAAAATTTGTTCATCTGGGTATTTTTCAAGTTCCTTAGTGAAGTTTGCTTGATTCTCAGCTTTTTTCATTTCACCAATGGTCATACTGACATAGCAACGCTCACGAAAAGTTCCTAGATATTTATGTTGTTCATCTGGGTTGACCAAAGGTGTCCCGTAACGACCTTTGTCCAAGTGACTTTGCAATTCATCTTGTGGCAAAAGAAGCCCTCCTTTATAGCGATTGATACAGCGATTATAACACAAATTACTTGAAATAAGATAAATGGTAAAAAAGCGGTTGCTTTTGCTCAACTTCTCACTTAGAATAAGAATGAAAATCATTCTCAATTAGAAAAGAGGGATTTTATGCGTTATCGCTGGTTGATTGCCAGCTTAGTGGGACTCAGTTTTCTTTCACTATTGATAGGAGTGTCATCGGTCCAATTAACAGAATTTTTTCAGGCAGATACACAAAGTGCGCAATTATTTCTTATTAGTCGTTTGCCTCGTACCATTTGTATTGTGCTAGTGGGAGCTACAAGTAGTATTTGTGGGTTGATTATGCAGCACTTGACTCAGAATAAATTTGTTTCACCAACGACTGCTGGAACAATGGACAGTGCACGCTTAGGAATTTTGATTGTAATGCTTTTTCTACCGAATGCGTCGATTGTCACACGTTCAGCAACGGCTTTTGCATTTGCTTTTTTAGGGACAGGATTGTTTCTTTATTTTGCAAGAATGATTCCACAAAAAAATCAGTTGATGCTGCCATTGATTGGTGTGATGTGGGGCAATATTATTGGTTCCATCGCAACTTTTTTTGCTTACCAATATCAGTTGGTGCAAAATATGTCTTCGTGGTTACAAGGAAATTTTTCTACCATTCTGCGTGGCAATTATGAACTGCTTTATCTAACGATTCCTTTGTTAGGAATTATTTATTATTTTGCGTATCAATTTACGATCGTTGGATTGGGTGAGTCATTTGCGGTGAATCTTGGTATGAATTATCACAAAATGCAGTTGTTAGGTGTCGGATTAGTTTCTTTAGCTAGTGCAGTCGTGTTAATTATGGTTGGAACAATGCCGTTTTTAGGCGTTATTGTTCCCAATTTAGTGGCGAGAATGTATGGGGATCAAGTCCATCAAACTTTAGGAATAACTGCATTATTCGGAAGTATTTTTTTATTAATTTGCGATATTTTGGCTCGCGTTCTAATTTATCCTTATGAAATTCCAGTGAGTGTCATTGTTGGAATAATTGGCGGAATTATTTTCCTCTTTTTATTAGTGAAGGGGGAGAAACGATGAAAAACAATATACGCTGGCGTTTATTGTTATTAGTTGGTGTGGTGTGCTTGGTTACGATAAGTTATTTAATCATCAACACTTATGGAAACTGGTCGTTTGCTTGGGCATTAAGAAGTAAAAAAATTGGTGCTTTTTTCTTGGTTTCATTAGCAGTGAGTGGAGCAACAATTAGCTTTCAAACAATCAGTCAAAATCAATTTTTGACCCCGTCCGTTTTGGGACTAGATTCGTTGTATGTACTTGTTCAAACAATTTTATTTTTCTTGTTAGGTGGCGTGACGATGCTACAGCAAACAGGTCTTGTCTTTTTTTTGCTGACAATTAGTCTAATGGTTGGCTTGAGTTTGAGTTTATTCTATTTTTTATTAAAAAAAATGCAAGCTAGTTTATTTTTATTATTGATGACTGGGATGGTCTTAGGAACGTTGTTTGGCAGCATGAGTACGTTTTTACAAGTCATAATGGATCCTAATGAATATGATTTGTTACAAGGTCGGCTGTTCGCAAGTTTTGGGAATATTCAGAGTCAATATCTCTTGCCAGCCACTTGTTTGATTGTTGCTGGCTGGTGTCTGCTGTTTTATTTGCATCGTTTTCTAGATGTTATTCACTTGGGAAGAGAAAAAGCGATGAACTTAGGTGTAGATGTTGCACGATTACAATTTCTTGTGCTGTTTGTGGTTAGCTTACTGACGGGAACAGCGACAGCGTTAGTAGGTCCTATGACCTTTTTAGGGTTTATCGTAGCAAATGTTAGTTACCGGTTATTTGCAACATATCAACACAAAGTTTTATTTGTCGGTAGTTTTTTAGTGGCAATGCTGTTACTGACAGGTGGGCAGTTGCTTGTTGAACAACTTTTTGGTTGGAACACAACAATTAGTGTAGTGATTGAATTTCTGGGGGGGAGTTACTTTTTACTAAAATTAATTCGTGAAAGGAAGCAAGCAGGATGATTGATTTAGCTGGTGTGAAGAAAGCTTATCAAGGAAAGTCAGTGGTAGATAATATCAACTTGACGATTCAAGAACAACAATTAACGGCTTTTATTGGACCAAATGGCGCGGGAAAATCAACTTTGCTTTCCTTGGTTAGCCGTTTAGTTCCTAAAGATACAGGTGAAATTTATTTAGATCATAATGAAGTGCGGACGTGGAAGTCAAATGAATTAGCGAAAAAATTAGCCATTTTACGTCAATCAAATGAATTGAATTTACAAATTACAGTTAGAGAATTGGTTGAATTTGGTCGGTTTCCTTATACAAAAGGACGCTTGACACAAGAAGACCATCAACTTGTGGAAGAAGCGCTCAAACATCTGGGGTTAACTAAGCTAACCGATCAATTCGTTCATACCTTATCTGGCGGACAACTTCAGCGTGCATATATTGCGATGGTCTTAGCTCAAGATACCGATTATATCTTGCTGGATGAACCGTTGAATAACTTAGATATGAATTTTGCAGTTCAAATCATGCAAATTTTAAAAAAATTGGTGACCGAGCTTGGCAAAACAGTCGTAATTGTCCTACATGATATTAATTTTGCGGCTAGTTATGCAGATGAAATTGTGGCAATGAAAGAAGGACAATTGTTTACGCAAGGAAAAACCAATGAGATTATCCAAAAAGCTGTACTCGATGAATTATATGAAATGGACATTCGAATTTGCGAAATTGAAGGTCGTAGATTCTGTCTTTATTTCTAAAAATAAATGTTAGGAGAACAAGGAATGAAAAAATGGATGTTTAGTTTCGTGGTTGTTGCATCATTGTTAACAGCTTGTGGAACAGGGAATAAATCAGAAGAAACAACAGCAACAAAAACTGCTAGTAGCGAAGAAACAACGCTGACAGTCAAAGACAGCAATGGTGAGGTAAATGTAACCAAGAATCCTCAGAAAGTTGTCGTTTTTGACAATGGGTCACTAGATACACTTGACGCATTAGGCGTAGGCGACCATGTTGTTGGTGCTGCAACGCAAAATTTACCTGCTTATTTATCAAGTTACAAAGAAGTTGAATCTGCTGGTGGAATCAAAGAACCAGATTTAGAAAAAATCAATCAAATGAAGCCAGACCTGATTATTATTTCTGGTCGTCAAAGTGATTTTCAAGAAGAACTAAGTAAAATCGCACCGACTTTATTTTTATCAGTTGATACGGAAAAACCATGGGAATCAATTCAACAAAATGTCTTAACGCTAGGTGAAATTTTTGATAAAGAATCTGAAGCGAAGAAACAAATCAAAGAACTATCTACTGAAATCAAAAAGACAGCAGACAAAGCAAGTGACCTTGATAAAAAAGCATTAGTTGTTTTAGTTAACGAAGGCCAACTATCTGCTTATGGTTCTGGTTCACGTTTCGGATTTGTACATGATGTTTTTGGCTTCCCGCAAGCAGATAATGAAATTGAACCTTCAACACACGGTCAAAGTGTTTCATTTGAATATGTGTTAGAAAAAAATCCAGACTTATTATTTGTAATTGATCGTACCAAAGCAATTGGTGGAGATGACAGCCAAAATAATTTGGCAGAAAATGAATTGATTGCACAAACGAATGCAGGTAAAAATGGACAAATCATTTCACTACAACCAGATGTATGGTATTTGAGCGGTGGCGGATTAGAGTCAATGAAATTGATGTTAGAGGATGTAAATCAAGCATTTGAATAAAGATGAAAGAAAAAACCAAGGCAAAACGATTATTCGTTTTGCCTTGGTTTTTTGCTATTTTCATACTCAGTCCGTAAAATCAGTTGGTAACAGGCATTCGCTATCAATCTCGTAAGGACTGATTCGCGGCGGTTCATCGATTAAAAAAGTTGCGAGCCAGTGTAAGAACATCGTTCATCGCCTCCTTTAGGGTAAATCTATCATAAGTGATTCACCTTAAAGGAAGCTTAACTTACCTTACGCATAGTATTCTGCAAGTGGTTGGTATTGAACGATATTCATTTTACGATAAAAGTCGGCAGGTAAATGACTCCAGCGTTTTAATAATTGATAAAAATAACTTGCTTCAGCTTTGATTTTATATTCACTTAACGTCAAACCAAAGGACTTTTGTTGTTTCTTTGCCTGTGTTTCGTAAAATTGAAGAGCCGTTTCTTTGTCCTCATTGACAAAAAGAGTTTTGACTTCAATATATGATCCTTCAATGTTCTGAGTTTCTTCAATAAAATAAATATTTTTGATTTGCTCGCTCATAATGGTTCCTCCAAATACTTGATTTGCTTTGATAAGAAAACTATAACTAAGAGATATTAACAAACTGTGAACAAATCATTATTCTTTTTCAACTAGTTATTAAAACTTTCTTGTTTTGCTTTTCCATCTTGTTCTTTTAAGGAAGGTCTAAGGATAGTTAGGTAAATACTTGCTTCTTACAGCAAATTTCGCTACAGTAATTAGAAAACTAGAGATTGGTGCGTGTTGCAAATGGAATTAAAAGTAAACCGAAACTTGATTTTTGCTGAACATCAACAAATAGAAACAGCACGACTATGGTTGCGTCCCGTTTCAATTATGGATGCAAAAGACATGTTTGAATACGCGAATGATGAAGAGACGACTCGTTTTGTTTTTGTTCGCCATCAAACACTAGAAGAGACAAGAATTTCCATCGCCAATTATTTTATGAATGAACCACTGGGAAAGTACGCCATCGAAGTCAAAGAAACGGGTAAGATGGTTGGCACCATTGATTTGAGAATCGAAGACGTTGCGGCAGTTGCTGAGTTAGGCTACGTACTGAACAAAAACTATTGGGGAAATGGATATATTGCAGAAGCAGCGGAAGCTTTACTTGATTTGGGCTTTACCAAGTTAGATCTCGTACGCATTTTTGCTTATCATGATGTTGAAAATCCAAACTCTGGTCGCGTAATGGAAAAACTTGGGATGAAACAAGAAGGAATGATTCCTGATGCGCGACGTTGGAAAGAAAAAGTAATTTCGGTTATATTAAGAGGCATTACGAAAAGCGAATGGGCAGCAGCTCATCAATGAATGAGAGGGGAACAAGCATGGAATTAATAGTGACGAAGGAAGCACAAAGCTGGTTAGAAAAACATCGGGAAAAAGATGAACAAATTTTGCTGGATTTAGAAAATGGTGACGGGCCGTTTTCTGATAGTCGGATTACTTGTCAATTAGATACAGCTTTTCGTTTGATTTTTCTCAAGAAAGAGTCAACGGCTGATCTTAGTTTGTATTCGATTTTGGCAGATACGCCCCTAGGGACAATTCGTATCAAGAAAAGTGCCGAGATGTATTTAGATGATCCAACAACTTTAGCTTTAGAACCAACTTATCAAAGTTTACAATTGAAAGGGCCAAGTGGTTTATTAAAAGGGAACTTACCAGTCGTTCGAAAAGCTTGAAAAATTTCAAATAAGAAGGTAACAAAAAATGGGGAAATTGGCAGTAATTAGTGATTTACACGTAGATATCAATAAATTTGGCGAGTCGCAAATGAATGATTTGTGGCAAGTGTTACAAAAAAAGGAAATCACTCGCCTGCATTTAGCCGGTGACATTGCCAATAAGGTCAATCAGGCTTTGGCAGTTGTTGATTTTTTTGCAATGAAAGGATTGCCGACGACGTTTAACTTTGGGAATCATGAACTAGCAGACGTGACGGGTGAACCAATGATGAATCATTTCCCAGATGACCATTTTTTGAATGAACGTTACCTTGCATTAAATGATCACACAGTTCTACTTGGAATGAATGGCTGGTATGATTATCAGTTTTCTGAGCTAACGGATGAGGAACAAATTTTGCGGATGAAGCGATTGTACTGGTATGACCGAATGATCGAACGAGAAGGAACCGATTTGGAAGTCAATGAGCAAGTGCTTGTAGCAACCAAGCAACTCCTTGAAACACTTACGCAAAAAAAATTAGATGTCATATTGGCTACGCATTTTGTGCCCAAAAAAGAATTTATTGTATATCAATCTGCGCCTTATGAACGTTGGAATAAATTAAATGCTTTTTTGGGTTCTGCTTCAATGGGGCAACTTTTGGATCAATATACCAATGTAAAACAAGTTGTTTTTGGGCATACCCATCGTCGATTTGAAGACCAGGTCATTCAAGGAACGAAATATAGTTGTCGGCCATTTGGTTATTATTATGAATGGCAACTGACAAGGCAATTTGTGTTACAAGAAAAGCTGGTAGAAAAATATAATCCAATGAAATTGCGTGGTGTTTTACGTGATCATTATCCAGCCTTTTTGGCCTATCAAAAAAAGCATTTGCAAGAAGAGTTTGAGCGAGCACTAACAATTATTGATTATTAATTGGATAACTAAAAAGGATGGGACAAGTAGTTGCTTTGTTCCATCCTTTTTAGTTATAAATATGAACAAAACTGCTACCTTCATTGAAATGTGTCAATTGTTCGCATACTTTTTTGCAATGCTAGCTTGTTTCTAGCGCAATGATTCTGTTAAGGATGAATGTACGCCAAGAAAGTGAAGCTAATTTGGAAAGGTGGGACTGTTTATATTGAAAAATCAACGCATTTGATTCAAAAAAAAACTCACAATGAAAAATTTCATCGTGAGTTTTTTTATAGATAAGATTAAGCCATAAATAATGCTTTGTATAAGAATACTGCAACGATCCCAGCGCAGATAGGTGCAACGACTGGTACCCAAGCATAGCTCCATTGTGATGAGCCTTTGTGTTTCAATGGTAAAATTGCATGTAGCAAACGAGGACCAAGGTCACGAGCTGGATTTAATCCAGGACCAGTAGGACCACCTAGTGAAGCTACAAGTGTCCAAACAAGGAAACCAAGTGCTAAGTGAGCAGTTCCAAGATTATCTTGGAAGAAAGGTGCTTTGGTAATTCCTAAAGCGCCAAAGAATAAAACAAATGAACCAAAGAATTCGTTAACGAAACCGTTGAATTTAGAACCAACACTATTGATAGTTGAGAAAGTTCCTAACACGTGGTTTACGTCTTCTGTTTGATCGTAGTAAGGTTTGTAACAAGCAACAACGACTAACTGTCCAATGATTGCTCCAAGGAATTGTGCGCCAATATAAGGTGCAACTTCTGCCCAAGGGAATAATCCGTTCATTGCTAGAGAAATAGTAAACGCAGGATTGATGTGGTTTCCACTGATTCCACCAAATACCATTGCAGGAATCATAACCCCACAGCCGTAACCGACAGCGATCAACATCCAGTCACTACCATAACCTTTTGTACCTTTTAAATCTACATTTGCTACAGCGCCATTACCTAAAATAATCAATAAAGCTGTACCCAACATTTCCGCCGCAAGACGAGTCATTAATGAGTAATCCATATATACCTCCAAAAATTTATAAAAGTGCAAAAAAAAAGAAACATCAACACAAAAGCAGGTGCGGTGTCTCGTGCTAGTCATTCTTCGAGGTCGTAATAAGTGCAATCAATCAAAAGAAAAAATGATTTCGACCAACTTGAACAAGCTAACCCTTTTTTTAGAAAAAAAGTCCCCTACAACTCACCAACTTCACTTTTAAATATACCAAAGAAAACTTATTTATTTTTTCAAAAGATGCTTCTTAGAAACAACACGTTTTGAAACTTTCAGAAAAAGATTGTTAGTAAAATGAAAATCAGACGTAAGGAGTGTATTACATGAAATTTTTTCAAGAGTTTTTCATTATTCTTTTTTTCTCTGTCTTAGGCGAGGGAATACGAGTGTTTGCCCATCTACCAATTCCGGGAAGTATTTTAGGTATTATCTTTTTGTTTTTAGCATTTGAAATGAAATTAGTAGACCCTGAAAAAATTGGGGCAACTGGTGATTTTTTATTGAATAATCTGACCATTTTATTTGTACCTGCTGGCGTGGGATTATTGGAATATTATGATGATATTGCGACTATCTGGCCTATCTTATTGGGTGCAGTAGTTGTTTGTGCGATTGTTACGATGGTTGCTGCTGGGAAAACAGCAGAAGGTGTCGAAGCAGCAATCAACTATTTACAAGAGCGGAAAATTCAAAAAAATGAAGTGGAGGATAACCAAGTTGAGTGAGTTTCTTAAAAACCCATTGTTTGGTCTTAGCCTAACTTTAGGTGTGTATGTATTATCAGATAAATTTTTGCGGAAATACAAATTGCCGATTATCAATCCTTTAGTGCTATCAATAGTTGTTATTATTTTCTTTTTACATTTTACAGGAATTAGTTATGCAGACTATAATGTCGGCGGGAATTTTTTAACGATGTTAATTACTCCTGCAACAGTTGCATTAGCGATTCCTTTATACAAGAATCTACATTTACTCAAAGAAAATTTCTTTCCGGTCATTTCAGCGATTTTGGCTGGAATTTTGGCGAATTGTTTAGTTAGTGTTGGAATTGGCTCTCTTTTTTTGTTGAAGAAGGAAATGGTCATCTCTTTATTACCAAAATCTGTGACAACAGCAATCTCCGTTGATCTTTCTCATACAATGGGTGGCGTTAACGCAGTTACTTTAGCAATTGTTGTATCAACGGGTATTTTTGGTTCATTGATTGCAACACACATCTTTCGTTTGTTTAAAATCAAAAGTCCAGTTGCACGAGGTGTCGCTTTAGGTAGTACCTCACATGCCATTGGGACTGCAAAAGCGATTGAGATTGGTGAAGTGGAAGGGATTATTTCTGGGCTTGCTATTTGTGTTAACGGGATGCTCACAGTTTTCTTACTACCGTTGATTTTCCAACCCTTTGCTAGTTGGTTTTAATGCGGGAAATGGCGTTTTGTGCTACAATAACCAAAAAGTTCTAGCACAAAGGAGCATAGCAAATGTATTTGTCATCAGATTATCTCAAGACGTTTGATAAAGACTTATATTATCAGATTCTCCTGCTGGAAAGCTTCGAGGATCATGAGTGGCACACTGCGGCTCAGCTTGCACAAAGTGTACAGCTTGACGCGCGGAGTGTCACAAAATATTTAAGTGAATTAACAAAAAGTTATCAGCGCTTCAGCGGAAAAACACAAGCGCTCTTTCGTAAAAATCGGCGATCAGGTTACAACTTTTCAACGACGTTGGATCCGATAGAACATGAACGATTTTTAATCTATCTCGTGCAAAGTACGCTGAAGTTTCAGTTATTGCACGACATTTTTTTTGAAGAGTTTCGGACGATGTACCAGTTTGCTCAAAAAAATTATATCAGTGAGTCAACAGCGCACCGAAAAATCAATGAATGGAAACAAGAGTTACATTCATATGGAATCACGTTACAACGGAGAAGTTATGTCGCAAAAGGGGAAGAAGAAATCATCCGCTTATATTTACATATGACTTTTTGGCAATTGTTTCGCGGAAAAATCTGGCCATTTGAGACCATTTCACAAACAGATGTCAAAAAAATCGCAGATCAAATTATTGATTTTTTCCACGTTCAACTTAATGAAATCAAAAAAAGAAGACTCGAATACATGCTAGGTGCATTCTTTTTACGGAAATCACAAAAACATTTTGTTATTTTAAATCGCAAGAAGCGCGAGCTTATTTCTAACAATTTGTTATTTAAACGTTTTTGTCAAGCAATGGCACCAGTGTTCCCAAATTATTTTCAAGTTGAGGATGAATTAGGTGCATTGTTTTTAGTGTTGATGACTAGGGAAGAGTACTACTGTAATCCTCAAATCAGAGAAATGATCTACTCGTTTCATCATTCAGCAGAAACCCCGCCATTTAAAGCTTTGCGGGAAGCGGAGCGTGCTTTGCTACTTTATCAAAAAGAGCAGCATCTACCTGAGGAACCTTTGTCATTGGAAGCAGAGAATTATTTATTTAGTAGCCATATCTTTACTTTTTTATTTCCAGATGCAAAGGCGACGATTGATGGCAACAGTAGCGATTTTCATAATCATCTGATTGTGAGAAATCCTAAATTAAACCAATGGCTGCTCTCTTTTTTTGAAGACGCAAGAGAAACGGAAGCTAGTTTAGCGTTTCAAAATCAGGGGTTTTTGATGGCTCGTTATCTAACGGTCATGAAAACGTTAGGTGCGTTTATGACACAATTACCAGAAATTACTGTTTTGTTAATGACTGATTTCCCCGTTTTTGAAGAAGAATTGTTGATGGCAAGTCTTCATAATTTTTTCCGTAATGATTATCGACTGGTTTTTCTACCGGCGAATTATCGTGGGCGAGAAGCTGATTTACTGATTTCGACGAGCAAGGTGCATAAAAAACCTTGGGCAGACCTAGATTATTTTATTGTTGCTCAAGAGTTACAGTTGACAGATTATATTCAGTTGACTCAAAAATTACAGACAATTCAAAAAGAAAAAAGTGAGAAGGGGTACAACAATGACATTTGAAGAAATTTTACCAAAAGTGAAACAAGGTGCGAAAATGATTCGCAAAGGCTGGAGCGGCTTTGAGCTGTATGTCGTTTTAGTCACAGATGATGAATTTGATGGTTGTCCAGTAACGCCTTATTTTCTAATCAAGACAAGTGATGAAGGATTCTCAAGTTTTGCACCGACTGTGTGTGATATTTTAGCAGATGATTGGGAAATAGTTGAATGAGCAACCAGTATCCGGACTTAGCAAGACAAGTCGTTTTTGTCACCGGTGCGGCTTCAGGGATTGGTGAAGCACAAGCGCACGCTTTTTTAGCGCAGGACGCTTTTGTGTTTGGGTTTGATCGACAAGCAGGGAAAATGGCAACAGTAGCGCAACATTTCCCTGATCAGTTTGATTTTTTTGTAGGTGATATAAGAGAACAAGCTTCAGTAGAACAAGCAGTTAAACAATGTCATGAGCATTTTGGCACTGTGACTATTTTGTTAAATACTGCCGGCATTCTGGACGACTATAAACCACTACTTGAAACAAGTGAAGAATTGTGGGAAAACATCTATGAAACAAATGTAAAAAGCATGTTTCGCGTGACGAAGGTATTGTTACCTGAAATGCTCGCCCAGCAAGCTGGTGTGATTATCAACATGGCTTCCATTGCCGGCTTAGTAGCTGGCGGCGGTGGAATTGCTTATACGAGTGCCAAACATGCAATCGTTGGTTTTACGAAACAGCTTGCTTTAGATTATGCTGCAAAAGGGATTCGGATAAAGGCGATTGCGCCAGGTGCAATCGAAACACCTATGAACGCAGCTGATTTCGCAGGAACAGGAGAAATGGCTCAGTGGGTAGCAGATGAAACACCAGTTAAACGTTGGGCGAAACCAGAAGAAGTGGCAGAACTGACTTTGTTCTTGGCGACGCCCCAAGCGAGTTATATCCAAGGAGCAGTTGTGCCAATCGATGGTGGCTGGCTGCTAAAATAATCTTGAGTTTTTTCTTGATTCCTGTATGATAAATGTAGCGGAATTTCCGCACTACGGCACTTCAGTTGGAAGAAGATTCCCATCCTTTGGCCGTAGTTATTACCAAGATGTTGATCTTGCAAAGGAGAACAATTATGGAACAGAAAAATAGCCAGACTGCTAGTCGCTGGACGACGACAGAAGTGGCAACAATGGCGTTAGTTACTGGACTTTATGTGGCAGTGACCGTCTTTTTAGCTGTCATTAGTTTTGGTGCAATCCAAATTCGTTTATCAGAAATGTTTAATTATTTATCGTTGTACAATAAGAAATATATTATTTCAGTAACTCTTGGTGTTGCCTTGGCCAATCTGGCTTCGCCATTGGGACTCGTCGATGTCGTCGTTGGAAGTGTCAGTACATTGATTGTTTTGCTAATTAATTATCAAGTAACCAAATGTGTCAAGAATATGAAAATAAAAATGGTTATTACTGCATTGATTTTTGCTTTTTCAATGTTTACGGTGGCAGGTCAGTTGACTTTTTTCTATCAAGCTCCCTTTTTCTTTAACTGGGCAATCATTGCTTTAGGAGAGTTGGTGTCAATGGCAGTCGGCGGTGTGATTATCTATTGGATGAGTAAAAAAATTGATTTAACAAAATAAATGATTCGTCTATTGTGAGTTTGATGGGAACTTGCAGTGGGGACGATTACGTGAAGAGCTTACGGGAGTGTCTTAAGCTCTTTTTTTATTTTGGAGTTAAAGTTATACTAAATAGAACGACAGGATAAAAATGAAAGAAGTTTTGTGTATGGAAAAAAATCAGACGAAAGATAATTTCAATGAATACATAGAGAAAAGAATCAAACAACCAATTATTCATCTACGCAAAAAAAGAAAACGATTGAAGAAAGTCATCTTTGTTAGCAATGCATCGAAATTGATTTTGTCTTCCTGTATACCCGTTCTAGCATCAATGGTGCCTGAGCACATGTATCTATTAACGGTCATCTCGATTATCAGTGCAATCGTGGCTGTACTTCAGGGGTTGCAAACGTGGAAAAATTTTGAGGAGCAGACGTTAGCCATCTCTAAGTTTATCAACGAGTTGGAAAAAGAATATTTTCTCTTTTATGTAAAGTGGGAAGAGGGAACAAGTACGAAAGCTGAGGTTGAAAAATTTGTCGAAAGCGTTGAAAACTTATACGACGAACAAATTAATGAAATGCTTGATTCTAGTTCAAATTAAACACAGAAAAAGAGTGGAACGAAACGCTAAGCCGTTTTGTTCCACTCTTTTTTCTGCTGAAAGTTGCTCTGCTTTGAACTTTTTTGAGTCAATGATATGAAGCAAAACCTCTATTTTATGACTGTGGCTGTTCAAATGAAAAATATTTTGGTAAACGATGACGAATGACTGTTCCTAGGTAACCGGCAGCAACTGCTTTGATGATTCCTGGTAAAATAAATGGAATGAATCCGCTAACTATGGCTGTATTCCATGATAAATCGCCACTAGCTTTTAGCCAAATGACACCAAAAATGAGTGTGACAAATGAACCAATCACGTTAGCAAAGATTACCCAAGTATAACTAGAAACATTTTTTTCAACGAGGTAACCAGTAAGCCATGCTTGAAAAATGAAACCAATCAGATAGCCACCAGTGGGTCCAAAAACAATACTCAATCCACCTGATAGTCCTGCGAAAACAGGTAGTCCAATAGTTCCTAATAATAAATAAATTAAGACAGAAAGTGTCCCACTACGTCGCCCCAATAAAGTAGCCGTTAGTCCAATCGCGAAAGTTTGCCCAGTCAATGGAACAATACCTAATGGAATCGTAAATTGAGATAAGATAGCAATAATAGCTGAAAATTCTGCAGCAATAATAAGTGGCTTCAATGACGTTTTCATAATTCCCTCTTTTCGTTAACTTCGTTTTTTATATTGGTTAACGATAGTTTAGAAGAAAAAATTTAATTTGTAAAGTGTTTTTTGCAAAAAAAAACCAAAGCCAACCATCCGAAGATAGTTGCTTTGGTTTTGAAGCCATGAATTATAGGCTTTGGTTGTAGTATTCAACGACAAGAGCTTCGTCGATTTCTGGATATAGTTCGTCACGTTCTGGTAAACGAGTTAATGAACCTTCCAATTTTTCAGCGTCAAAGCTTACAAATGCTGGACGTCCAACAGTAGCTTCTACAGCTTCTTTAACAGTTACGATGTTTTGTGATTTTTCACGAACACCGATTACTTGACCGATTTCTACGTGGTATGAAGGAATATCAACACGTTTGCCATCAACAGTAATGTGGCCATGGTTAACTAATTGACGTGCTTGACGACGAGTAGTTGCAAGACCTAGACGATAAACAACATTGTCTAAACGTTGTTCTAGTAAGATCATGAAGTTAACACCGTGTTTACCTTCTTTGATTTTGCTAGCTTTAACGAACAAGTTACGGAATTGACGTTCGTTCATTCCGTACATGTGACGAAGTTTTTGTTTTTCAGTTAATTGCATACCGTATTCAGATTGTTTGCCACGGCTGTTAGGTCCATGTTGACCTGGTGCGTAAGGGCGACGTGCTAATTCTTTACCTGTGCCTGATAATGAAATACCTAAGCGACGAGAAATTTTCCATGATGGTCCAGTATAACGAGACATTGAGATTTCCTCCAATAAATTAAATTTAGTTTTTGGAGTAAAATAATCCGTTAAAAAATTCATATTCGTTTAGTTTGTTCTTCAATCTTCACCTTTGCAGCCGCGGTTACACAATTGAACCCGAATCGGGGCAACAAACTAGGGACGAGCTATTATTTTCCTGCTGCATTATTTTACACAAACTACAGTATAGTTGATTTAAATGGCAAGTGTCAAGTAGATAAACACGTAAAAACGCTTTACAAACAATCATATGCTCTATAAAATGAGAAGGTGTCTGTTAAATCAATTTAGCTGACAGTAAAGAAAATTTTTAAAATAAGCATAAATCATGAAATGGTAAGGGAACGGTAAAGGAAAATCGCTTATTATTTTGAGCGGAGGAGCTAACTTGGAAGAACTTATTTTTCCTAGGAATGAAGAACAAGCTGTGCCTATGGCAAAGTATATGAAAAATCATTTTCCGTTTGCGGGCGTGCCAAAGCCGGAACGTGCGCGTTTACAAAAAAAGTTTTTGGTACAAAGCAAACAACTAGAAGTGACAGAAGTTTTGTCACTTGCAAAAAAATATTATCAAAAAGCAGAAAGAGAATATCAATATGTAGCAATTGAGTTGATTCAGCTCAATGTAAGGCGTCTGGCATTCTCTGACTTGGTAATGCTGTTATCACTCGTGCAAGAAAAAGAGTGGTGGGACAGTATTGATTCTTGGCGTAAAGTATACACGACGTGGTGTAAAGCTCACCCAGATCAGCTAGAGCAAGTATTTAACTTGTTCATTCAACAAGAAGATTTTTGGCTGCGAAGGATCGCAATTACTTTACAGTTGGGATTAAAAGAAAAGGTAAACCAGTCGCTATTGAAAAAAGCAATCCTGCAAGATCGAGAAACAACAGAATTTTTTATTCAAAAAGGGATTGGCTGGGCATTACGCGATTATAGCAAAACGAATCCTGGTTGGGTAAAAGATTTATTAGAACAAGAAGCATTAAGTAAGTTAGCAGTAAGAGAAGCCAGTAAATACTTATAAGAAAGCGAGACGATCAGACATGAAACGAGGCTTATTTGCCTTTGATATTGACGGAACGTTATTGGACACGAACAAGCAAGCATTGGATAGTACAAAAGAGGCATTGCAACAATTGCGTCGAGCAGGACATTTAGTGACAATTGCAACAGGGCGTAGTCGTTTTCATGCGCAAGAAATTATTCGTGAGTTAGAATTTGAAAATTATATTTTATGTAATGGTGCAGCTGGGTTCTTGGATCACGAACAAGTTTACAAAAATCTGTTGGATCGTGACCAGCTAGATACGTTTGTTGAAGAAGCGCAGACAAAAGAAATTGATACAGCCTTTGTTAGTTTGGACAATATGAAACGATCTTCTTCTAATGATGTTCAAATCATGGAAGAGGCGATGCATTCATTTGGCGCTGTGTTGCCTGAGTTGGATCAATTTTTTGTTGAAGACCAAGACATTTATCAAGCTTTAGCATTCTTCAATAAAAGCTACGACACACAATTTCAAAAATATGACAAACTTCGTTTTGTTCGTTGGCATGAAAACAGTGTAGATGTTGTACCACACGATGGTTCAAAAGCTGCAACGATTCTTCATTTGGCAGACCAAGTTGGAATTCCTCGCGAATCTATCATCAGTTTTGGTGATGGACTGAATGATCGAGAAATGTTACGTGAATCGGGGATTGGTGTGGCAATGGGAAATGCGTCAGCAGAAGTTCAAGCTACAGCTAATTTGGTAACTGACACGAATGACCAAGATGGCATTTGGAAAGCACTGAAAAAATTAGCTGTAATTTAAACACAAATAGTCAATTCGTGATTGTTGACCCTTGATAAAAAAGTTCGAGACTTTCTTTCGTCTCGGCCTTTTTTTGTTCAATCGTTTGTCTTACGCCTCATAGTTACAACCTTCTCAGAGAGCTTTTCTTTCTTAAAAAAAACTACTATAATAATAGAATGATGTTAAAAGAGAAGAGGAATCAATGTGCGGGTATTGTTTATTGGTGATGTAGTGGGTTCGATGGGGAGAGAAATGATTACGGAATATGTCCCTCGTTTAAAGAAAAAATATCGTCCACAAGTAACCATCGTGAATGGTGAAAATGCAGCTTCTGGAAGAGGTATCACTGAAAAAATCTATAAAAAACTTTTACAAGATGGTGTGGATGTTGTGACTATGGGAAACCATACATGGGACAATCGCGATATTTTTGAATTTATTGATGACGCGAAAAAAATGGTTCGTCCAGCAAACTTTCCAGAAGGAACACCAGGTCAAGGAATGGTATTTGTCAAAGTCAATCAAGTGGAACTTGCTGTTATCAATATGCAAGCTCGTTCATTTATGACGGATTTGGATGACCCATTTCGTAAAATGCAAGCATTAGTTGCTGAAGCAAGAAAAAGAACGCCAATCATTTTTGTCGATTTCCATGGAGAAACGACTAGCGAAAAACAAGCAATGGGCTGGTTTTTAGATGGTGAAGTGTCAGCTGTTGTTGGAACACATACACATGTCCAGACCAACGATGCACGGATTTTGCCAAAAGGAACCGCGTACTTAACGGATGTCGGTATGACAGGACCATATGATGGTATTTTAGGTATGCGTCGGGATGTAATTATCGAAAAATTTTTAACGGCAATGCCAAAACGTTTTGAAGTTGTGGAAGAAGGTCGCGCTATTTTATGTGGTTGTTTGTTAGAAATTGATGATGCAACTGGAAAAGCAAAAGATATCCAATTGATCCAAATCAATGACGACCGACCATTTATGGAATGAGGCAGATCAATGGCTTTTTTAGAAAATGAACCAGAGATACAAGAAACAGTTGAGCAACTGACCAAACTTCTAAGCAACAATGAAATTATTATCCGCTATAAAGAGTTAGAAGAAAAGGTCCATCAAAATAATTACTTAAAAGAATTGACCGAAGAGATCAAAGTGGCGCAAAAAGAGGCAGTCCAATTTGGTCACTATGGAAAAGTGATTGCTGAGCAAACAGCAATCACTCGGGCGAATCAATTGACGAAAACATTTGAACAGCACCCTTTAGTGGTTGCCTATCGTCGCCAATTGCTCGAGGCAAATGATCTCTTGCACCATTTAACTGGGTTGATTCAAGATGAAATCAATGAATTATTAGAGGAGGAAAACGATGCCTCAAAAAACGAAGAACACACCAATGATGGAACAATATCTAAGCATTAAGGCGCAATACCAAGATGCTTTTTTGTTTTATCGTCTTGGTGATTTTTATGAACTATTTTATGAAGATGCAATCCAAGTTTCACAGCTATTAGAGCTAACACTAACGAGTCGAAATCGTAACGCAGATGATCCGATCCCAATGTGTGGCGTTCCGCATCATGCAGCCCAAGGGTATATCGACAGTTTAGTGGAAAAAGGTCATAAAGTGGCGATTTGCGAGCAAGTTGAAGATCCGAAAACAACGAAAGGTATGGTCAAACGTGAAGTTGTTCAGTTAATTACACCAGGAACAGTCATGGACAGTAAGGGACTTTCTGCAAAAGATAATAATTACTTGACTGCTGTTGTACAAGAAGACAATGAATTTGGTTTTGCTTATGTTGATTTAAGCACAGGTGAGTTAAAAACAGCGCATCTTTTTGATGAAGAAGGCGTTTTAAATGAAACTTCTGCATTACAGACAAAAGAATTAGTTCTGGGTACAGAAATTTCTGCTAGCCTACGTGAACAACTAAGTATTCGTCTGGGCTTAGTTTTTTCTTCTCAAGAAACACTAGAGGAAAATGCCGAATTTAATTTTTTGACTCGCGAAATAACGGATGGTCTTGAAAAAGAAGCTACAGGTAAGTTATTAACTTACTTGGCAGTGACGCAAAAGCGGAGCTTAGCGCATATTCAAAATGCGGTGGAATATCAACCAGATCACTATTTAAAAATGGATTATTATTCCAAATTCAATTTGGAATTAAGCCAGTCGATCCGAACGGGTAAAAAACATGGCACTTTATTGTGGCTATTAGATGAAACAAAGACCGCAATGGGCGGCCGAATGCTAAAACAATGGCTTGATCGACCATTGATTCAATCGCATGCGATTAACGCTCGCCAAGAGATGGTGGCCTCCTTAGTTGATAGCTACTTTGAACGAATTGATTTACAAAGTGCTTTGACCAAAGTTTATGATTTGGAGCGCTTAGCTGGCCGAGTGGCATTTGGAAATGTTAATGGTCGTGATTTGATTCAGTTGAAGACGTCACTTGAACAAGTGCCGATGATCCGTCAACTGATTGAAGGAATCGACCAAGGACAATGGCAATCGCTATTAGAAAAAATGCAACCAATGGAAGGGCTAGTTCAACTAATCAGCCATGCAATTAAAGAAGACCCTCCATTACAAATCACAGAAGGTAACGTGATTCGTGATGGGTTCAATGAACAATTAGATGCCTATCGTTCAGCCATGAAAAACGGGAAACAATGGTTAGCCGAACTAGAAGCCCGTGAACGAAAAGAGACCGGCATCAAAAATTTAAAAGTTGGTTTCAACCGTGTGTTTGGGTATTATATCGAAATTACAAAATCAAATTTAGCAAACTTAGAAGAAGGAAAGTACGAGCGTAAACAAACGTTAGCAAATGCAGAACGCTTTATTACGCCAGAGTTGAAAGAACTAGAAACTCAAATCCTTGAAGCAGAAGAAAAATCTGTTGATTTAGAATATCAACTATTTTTAGCTGTTCGCGAAGAGGTCAAAAAAGCCATTCAACCTTTACAAACGTTGGCAAAATCAATCAGTGCGGTGGACGTGTTGCAAAGCTTTGCAACAATCAGTGAACGTTACCAATATGTTCGTCCAATCTTAACGAATAATAGCCAACAATTATGCATTCAAGATGGCAGACACCCAGTCGTTGAAAAAGTACTGGGACATCAAGAATATATTCCAAATAGTGTTGAGATGGATGAACAAGAGATGATTTTATTAATCACAGGACCGAATATGTCAGGGAAAAGCACGTATATGCGCCAACTTGCATTAACCGTCATTATGGCACAAATGGGTTGCTTTGTTCCGGCACAAAAAGCCATTTTGCCGATTTTTGATCGAATCTTCACTCGTATTGGGGCAAGTGATGACTTGATTGCTGGCCAAAGTACCTTCATGGTTGAAATGATGGAAGCCAATCAAGCATTGCGAAATGCTACACCCAATAGTTTGATTCTATTTGATGAGCTTGGTCGTGGGACAGCGACATATGATGGGATGGCGTTAGCACAAGCAATCATTGAATATATTCATCAAAATGTTCAGGCAAAAACACTTTTCTCGACGCATTATCATGAACTAACAGTCTTAGACCAAGAATTATCTCAATTAAAAAATGTTCATGTAGGAGCAGTCGAAAAAGATGGAGAAGTCGTCTTTCTTCATAAGATGATGGAAGGACCAGCAGATAAAAGTTATGGGATTCATGTAGCGAAAATTGCGGGACTACCAATCGATTTGTTGAAACGAGCATCAACGATTTTAGCAACACTTGAATCTGGGGAAGAAAAACATCATCAAATCCCTGTTGAACCAATTAAATCTGTTGTGAAGGTACAGGAAGAGCCTGCACAGACTTCGAAAGCACAAGTGAATGAGGAAACACAGCAACTTTCTCTATTCTCTGAGCTGACTGATGAAGAACAAGGGGTTGTTACGTCATTAAAAGAACTTAATTTATTAGAAATGACGCCAATGGACGCACTGAATAAATTATATGAATTGCAAAAACAACTTTAGAAAGAAGGCGTAGACCCATGGCGAAAATCCAAGAACTATCAGAACGTTTAGCCAATCAGATTGCAGCCGGTGAAGTCGTCGAACGACCTGCATCGGTTGTGAAAGAATTGGTTGAAAATGCGATTGATGCAGGAAGCAGTCAGATTGATATCTTAGTGGAAGAAGCTGGTCTGCGAACAATTCAAGTGATAGATAATGGTGAGGGAATTTTGACCGATGACGTTGAAAGTGCATTTAAGCGTCATGCAACAAGTAAAATTCATAATCGAGATGATCTATTTCGGATTCGTACACTTGGCTTTCGTGGCGAAGCGCTTCCAAGTATTGCCTCTGTTTCTGAATTAACGATCGAAACAGCTAATCAAGAAGAAAGTCAAGGCACTTATGTAGCGCTAAAAGGTGGCGAGATTATGGAACATCGTCCAGCACCATTACGCCAAGGAACGAAGATTACGGTAAGCAATCTTTTTTTCAATACACCTGCTCGCCTCAAATATGTCAAAACGTTGCATACAGAACTCGCAAATATTGGAGATATTGTGAATCGCTTGGCGTTAAGCCATCCAAACATTGCTTTTCGCCTCGTTCATGATGGCAATAAAATGTTAGCAACAGCGGGAAATGGGGAACTCAAACAAACCATTGCTGGTATTTATGGTTTAGCTACTGCCAAAAAAATGCTAAAAATTGAAGCAAAAGATTTAGACTTTGAGCTGCTGGGTTATGTCTCGCTTCCAGAGGTAACTCGTGCCAGCCGAAACTATCTATCAACGATTATCAACGGACGTTATATCAAAAACTTTGCTTTGAATAAAGCAATTGTAGCTGGTTATGGCTCAAAATTGATGGTTGGTCGATATCCAATTGCTGTTTTAGAAATCAAAATGGATCCACTATTAGTTGATGTGAACGTTCACCCAACAAAGCAAGAAGTTCGCTTATCCAAAGAAAAAGAATTGACTGATTTGATAGCAAATGCAATACAAGAAGCACTGAGTCAAGAAAATTTGATTCCTAGTGCTGCAGATAATTTACGATTTAAAAAGAAAGTAACAGATCAGCCAAAAGTTGAACAAACAGAAATTGATTTATCTTATGCGTTTGAAGATGAAAAACCACAAAAACCACAAAGTTTAAATTTTGATCGAGAAACAAGTAGTTTTTACGTGAAAGAAACCGAACAAGCTAGTTTTGGAAAAGTTGTTGATAACTCTGTGGAAAATGTTGAAAACTTTGCTCCGTTTTCTGAAGAATCGACAAATTATCCAGAAAATAGTGGGAAAACGGTGGATAAACACGAAAACTCTGTGGAAAACTTTGTAGAAAAGTCTGTTGATAAAATTACAGAAGAGACATTATCCACTGTGGATAATGTTGAATTTCAAGAAGAACTATTCCCAACTGTTGAAATGAACGCCTCAGAACAAGTTTACGAAGACGAGCTTGCCTTGCATCCAGAATTTGGTCAAGGGAATAGCCGGGCATTGGATCAAGCCATTCAAAAATTAGAAACAGAAAAAGTAACTGAACGTTTTCCCCAACTGGAATATTTTGGACAGATGCATGGCACTTATCTATTTGCACAAAGTAGTACGGGCTTATACATTATCGATCAACATGCGGCACAAGAACGTATCAAGTACGAATATTTCCGTGAAAAAATCGGTGAAGTGTCAAATGACTTGCAAGAATTGTTGGTACCTTTTGTTTTGGACTATCCCAACAATGATGCATTGAAGCTAAAAGAAAAGAAACATTTACTTGAAGAATCCGGTATTTATTTGGAAGAATTTGGGCAAAATAGTTTCATTGTACGGGCTCATCCAACATGGTATCCAAATGGAGAAGAAGAATCAATCATCCGAGAAATGATTGATATGTTGCTGACGACAGGCAGTGTTAGCGTGAAAAAATTCCGTGAAGCAACGGCAATCATGATGAGCTGTAAACGTTCAATCAAAGCAAATCATTATTTGAATGAAGCACAAGCTCGCGTATTGCTAAAAGATTTAGCACAATGTGAAAATCCCTTCAATTGCCCACACGGCCGACCAGTATTGATCCATTTTACTAATTCGGATATGGAACGGATGTTTAAACGTATCCAAGATCCACATTAAAAAATAGGAAAGAGGCAGAAAATGAAAATAGTATTAGCTTCTCAATCTCCTAGAAGAAAGGAACTGCTTGGTCGTTTAGTTTCTGAGTTTGCAATTCAACCAGCTGCTATTGATGAGACGCCGATTAAGGGTGAAGATCCTGTCACGTATGTTCAGCGAATGGCATATGAAAAAGCACAAGCAGTCGTGGAACAGCAAACGGAACAAACATTAGTAATTGCTAGTGACACAACGGTTGTTCATCGACAACAAATTTTAGGGAAACCGGTAGATTTAGCGGATGCAAAAGCAACGCTTCAATCATTAAGTGGGGAAACACATCAGGTATATACTGCTGTTGTCTTAAAATCAAAAGAACGTGAAGAAAAGATTTTAGCACAAGCAGAAGTAACCTTTTATCCACTAACAGAACAAGAAATCGATACGTATTTGGCGACAGGAGATTATCAAGACAAAGCAGGTTCTTATGGCATTCAAAGTTTTGCGGGTGCATTTGTCAAAGAAATAAGAGGCGATTACTACAGCATTGTTGGTTTTCCAATTGGCGCAGTTAATCAGTCGCTGAAAAAATTTGTGTTTTAAAGAAATAAAAAAATAAGAGCCACGACAATTGTCGTGGCTCTTATTTTTTTACTATTTATGAATCAAAGAGCGAAAGACTTAGCGAACTTCAGCTTGACCAACTTGTTCTTCTGGGCGAACAAGTCCAGTTTTATCAAGTGAGAAGCTGTCAATTTTTTCGGTGTTTGTTAAGACAACAAGAATGTCTGTTTTCTTGCCTGCTTGTTCTACTTGTTCGACAGCCATTTCTGCAATCAGTGAACTTGGTGTTACTAACTCGCCTTCTTGAACATGAACAGTGAACGGAGTGCCTTTTAACTCAACTGTATCTAAGCCCATGTGTACTAAAACTTCAATACCTTCTTTAGAAAGAATACCAATGGCGTGTTTGGTTTCAAAAATGTTAGTGATTGTTCCAGTAACTGGTGAGAAAACTTTATTGTTAGCTGGTACGATAGCATAGCCGTCACCCATCATTTTTTGTGAGAAAACTGGATCATCTACGTGAGTGATTTCTTTTAGTTCACCTGCAGCAACTGCAAATAATTTTTCTGTTTTAAGCGCAGTAGTAGTAGCTTCAAATTGCGTTTTTTCTGGGACAGCTTTTGTACCGTTTGCCGTTTCAAATTGTGCACCGATAGCTTCAGTAGCTGGCGAAACAGGATCAATTTTGTTTAAGATTCCTTGGCGTCTGAAAATAACTGTTAAACCAAATGGAATAAAGATGGCGATAATCATTGCGATAATGAACGGTACCCAAGACTCTGCTTGAATTGCTAAAATTCCTGGTAAGCCACCGACACCAATTGCATTTGCGCGAACGCTCATCAATGTGGCAAACATGCCAGCTAAACCAGAACCAATCATTGCGGCAACAAATGGATAAACATATTTTAAATTGATACCAAACATAGCAGGTTCAGTAACTCCTAAGTAACAAGAGATCATAGCAGGAATCGAAATTTGTTCTTCTTTCTCGTTTCCACGATGCAAGAAAATAATTGCTAAGACGGCTGAACCTTGTGCAATGTTTGACAGAGCAATCATTGGCCAAAGATTTGTTGAGCCAAAGTCTGCAATCAATTGCATATCGATTGCATTCGTCATGTGGTGAAGTCCTGTAATTACGAGTGGTGCGTATAAGAAACCAAAGACAGCACTGAATAACCAGCTGATTGAAGAAGTTAAACCAGCATTAACGACAGTTGAGATCCAGCTTCCGATTGTCCAACCAATTGGCCCTAAAATTACATGAGCCGCTAAAACAGTTGGGACTAAAGAGAAAAGTGGAACAAAAATCATCGAAATCGATTGTGGAATAATTTTTCGGAAAAAGATTTCTAAGTATGCAAGCATGAATCCGGCCAACATTGCAGGAATAACTTGTGCTTGGTAACCAATCATATCGATTTGTGCAAACCCAAAATCCCAAAATGGAATATCTGCAGCTGCAGTAGAGGCAACGCCATAAGCATTTAATAATTGCGGAGAAACTAAGGTAATACCTAAAACAATTCCTAATATTTGCGTAGTGCCCATTTTTTTCGCGATGCTCCAGGTAATTCCGACTGGTAGGAAATGGAAGATTGCTTCACCAGGTAACCATAAAAACGCATTCACGCCACTCCAAAACTGTGAGTGCTCAACGATTGTTCCACCAAGGCTATCAAATTGGATTCCTTCTAATACATTTCGAAATCCTAAAATCAGTCCACCAACAATAATTGCAGGAATCAATGGAGTAAAAATTTCAGCTAAGACAGCGACTGCTCGTTGAATAGGATTCAGATTTTGTTTTGCATATGCTTTACTTTGTTCTTTTGAAACGCCTTCTACACCAGATACAGCAACAAAATCATTGTAGAAAGTTGCTACATCGTTCCCAATGATAACTTGAAACTGTCCAGCATTAGTAAACATTCCTTTTACGCTTGGAATATCTTCTATTGCTTCCTCATTTGCGACTGCTGGATCATTTAAAACAAAACGCATTCGAGTGGCACAATGGCTGACTGCAGCAATATTTTCTTTTCCGCCGATTTCTTTTAATAATTTCTCGGCATCTGCTTGGTACTTTGTCATAAGAAAAACTCCTTTCGTTCAACTTGTCTATGCAAGTTTCTTGAGTCAACTATACTGGAATCAAAAATAAAATGCAAGCGTTTTATTCCAAATGTTGTCATTGGTCGCCGGAATCGGTTTCTTTTCTGTTAAGATGCGTCTTTTTTCGTCTTTTTTGAACGTTGAAATGAAAACAAAGCTATAGTATAGTGAAGCAATAATCGAAAAAATAATTGGGTGGAGGAATCAAAACAATGAATAAATTTAATGAAATTTTTTTGGATCTGGAGAAAAAAATTTTAGCAAAGCAGTATCCTCCGCACACACTTTTACCAAGTGAAAATCAATTAATCAAAATTTATGGCGTCTCTCGAGAAACAATTCGAAAAGCATTACAATTATTGACAACAGAAGGTTATATTCAAAAAAAACAGGGAAAAGGATCGATTGTCTTAGAGCGAAGTCGTTTTGATTTTCCAATTTCTGGTTTGACGAGTTATAAAGAATTGCAAGAAACCCAGAATATTCCAAGTGAAACGATTGTTCAAGAACTAAGTGAAACAAAAGTGGATAAGGAGTTAAGTGAAATTACTGGGTGGAAAATTGGGACACCAGTTTGGCATTTAGTTCGGCAACGAAAAATTGCAGGTGAAGTTGTCATTTTAGATCGTGATTACTTGCTAAAGGAAGTCGTACCAACTTTGTCAATTGAACAAGCAAAGGCATCTATCTATGATTATTTTGAAAATGAACTTGGATTGACGATTGCTTATGCCCAAAAAGAAATCACAGTAGAACCTGTGACACCAGAAATCCATGAAGCCATGACCTTAAAAGACGATCCGTATGTGGTAATTGTCCGAGGATTAGTGCATCTGGAAGACACGCGTTGCTTTGAATACACAGAATCAATTCATCGATTAGATAAATTTCGTTTTGTTGAATTTGCTCGTCGCCGCAAAGTTTAATTCTTAGCAAGAAGTGAGCAGATTAGTTGCCTCTTCTCGTTGTTAGTCAGTAAGATTGACAAAAAAGGGGATGACATCAATGTCAAAAGAAACAAATCCAGTACCTGATGAAGAATTAAAACAAAAATTATCACCAATTGCTTACGCAGTGACGCAAGAAAATGCGACTGAACGTCCATTTAGCGGAAAATATGATGACTTTTATGAAAAGGGAATTTATGTTGATATCGTGAGTGGTAAACCTTTATTCAGTTCAACAGAAAAATATGACGCAGGTTGTGGCTGGCCTTCTTTTAGTAAGCCAATTAGTGAAGAGGAAATTACTGAAAAAACCGATCGCTCACATGGAATGCACAGAGTAGAAGTTAGAAGTCAAAGTGCCGATTCACATCTCGGTCATGTTTTTGATGATGGTCCGGTAGAAAAAGGTGGATTGCGTTACTGCATTAACTCGGCTGCATTAAAATTTATTCCATATGATGAAATGGCTGAAAATGGTTACGAAAAATATAAATCACTTGTTGAATGATTCAACTAACGAAAGAAGGAGAAACCTCGGAATAGGTAAGACCAAACGAGGTTTCTTTTTTATTCGCATTTTTCAGTTTTTTGTTTGAACTCGCTTAAGAGGAAGCTACTTTTTTCAGCCGTTGAAATGTGCTACAATAAAGCGAACGTATGTGTGTGAAAGAAAGAGGAAAATGGAATGTATGAATATCTAAAAGGGACGGTTACATTTATCAGCCCTTATTATATTGTGGTAGAAAATCAAGGAATTGGTTACCAAATCGCTTTAGGAAATCCTTATCGTTATAGTAGTAAGATGAACCAAGAAATCACTATTTATATCCAGCAGGTTATTCGTGAAGATGGCCATCTACTTTATGGCTTTTCTAGTTTAGAAGAGAAGCAACTTTTCTTAAGACTGGTGAGTGTTTCAGGAATTGGCCCAAAAAGTGCGTTAGCAATCATGGCAAGCGATGATCATTCAGGTTTGATTCATGCAATTGAGTCTGGTGATGTCACTTATTTAACGAAGTTTCCCGGTGTGGGTAAAAAGACTGCACAACAAATGATTCTGGATCTAAAAGGAAAACTAGGTGAAATCAGTATTGAAGCACCAATCAATTTATTTGATGAAGCAAACACGCAAGATACAACGGCATTAGCTGAAGCAATGGAAGCTTTAAATGCGTTGGGGTATAGTGCCAAAGAAGTGAAACGTGTAGAAAAACAATTACAAGCACAAGATAACTTGACTACCGATGAATACTTACGCCAAGCACTGAAATTGATGATGAAAAAATAGGAGGGAACTATGATGACAGACGAACATATTCTATCACCAGAAACTGGCGAGAATGAACTTAGTTTGGAAAAATCTCTCCGACCACATTTATTATCACAATACATTGGACAGGATAAGGTGAAGCAGGAACTCCAAATTTATATCGAAGCTGCTCGTAACCGCGAGGAACCACTCGATCATGTTCTATTGTATGGTCCGCCGGGTTTAGGAAAAACGACAATGGCAATGGTGATTGCAAATGAGATGTCTGTAAACATTCGTACCACAAGCGGGCCAGCGATTGAACGACCGGGTGACTTGGTCGCGATTTTGAACGAACTGGAAGCAGGGGATGTATTGTTTATTGATGAAATCCATCGCCTACCACGAGTAGCAGAAGAAACGCTCTATTCAGCAATGGAAGACTTTTACGTGGATATCATGGTTGGGCAGGGACCAACAGCACACCCCGTACATTTTCCTTTACCCCCATTTACATTGATTGGGGCAACGACGCGTGCAGGAATGCTTTCGGCACCGTTACGTGACCGCTTTGGAATTATTTCACACATGGAATACTACGATGAAGGTGATTTACGAGAAATCGTTCAGCGTTCTGCTTCTATTTTTCAAACGGACATTGTCGAAGACGGGGCAATTGAAATTGCACGTCGTTCGCGAGGAACCCCACGAATTGCGAACCGTTTATTAAAAAGAGTACGTGATTTTGCACAAGTCCAAGCAGATGGAAAAATTGACCGAAATATCGCCGATCAAGCACTGACTCTTTTACAAGTCGATCATGCCGGGTTAGATTACGTTGACCAAAAATTATTACGAACGATGATTGAATTGTATGGCGGTGGACCAGTTGGCTTGAGCACGTTGTCTGTAAATATTGGAGAAGAGCGTGAAACGGTTGAAGATATGTATGAACCATTCTTGATTCAAAAAGGTTTTTTGAAGCGAACACCTCGTGGAAGAATTGCTACTGCATATGCCTATGAGCACTTTGGTTATCCGTATAATAATTAATCGAAGTAACAAGTTTATTGAGATGGGAGGAGAAAAAATGGGTGACTCCATTCACACAAAACAAGTAATCAAACAGGCATTGATTCACCTATGCCAACAAAAAACATTTCGTAAAATAAGTGTTCAGGAAATCGCGCATGAAGCGAACATCAACCGTCAAACATTTTATTATCATTTTACAGACAAGTATGACTTACTTCGTTGGGTGTACTTTGAAGATGCCTTTCACTTTTTAGATCCTCATAATTTATCATTAGATAATTGGGAAGAACAGGCACTAAAAATGCTGAAAGTTATTGCTGATGACAAAGAATTTTATAGCAATACGGTGGCGTCAGACCAAGAAGTATTGCAACAAGAATTTTCGACAATCATCCAGCAATCGTTTATCAGCATTTTTAACCAAATGGACCAAGAAAGACAATTGTCGCAACAAGATAAACTTTTTTATGCCCGCTTTTTCTCTTACGGTTGCAGCGGTGTTTTAGTCAATTGGATAACGCATGATTACCAGGAAACACCGATGGAAATCGCGATGCAACTATTTCGCTTAGCAAAAGACACGGAACTCTATTCTTACCGTCTATATGCACAGGAAGAATCAGAGTCGGATGAGTAAAGAAATAGTTGTCTTTTTATAAAATGGAGGGGAAAAAATGACCAAAGTTTTATTTGTTTGTTTAGGAAATATTTGTCGCTCGCCAATGGCAGAAGGTTTGTTGCAAAAACGAGTACAGAAAACAAAACAGGCTGCTGAATTTTTGATCGATTCTGCTGCTACCAGTTCTTATGAAATTGGTTCTGCACCGCATCCAGGAACGCAAAGAATCCTTGACGAAGAAGCGATTGATACAAGTAATATGATTGCTCGCCAAATTACGCCAAAAGATTTTGAAACGTTTGATTGGATTATCGGTATGGATCAAGAAAATGTACGAGAATTACAACGAATCGCACCTGAAAATGCACAAGATAAAATCAAATTATTTATGAGTGTTGTCCCTGGAAAAGAAATGGAAGATGTTCCTGATCCTTACTTTACAAATAACTTTGAGGAAACATTTCAGTTGATTAATGAGGGATTAGATCATTGGAACTTCACATCAAAAGCAAACATAAAATAACAAGTTGTATATTAAAAAATGAACGAGAAGGTTTTAATCAGAAAGCTTATTTTCTTGTTTTTTCCATTAGATTTAGGTAAAATAAAATTACTTAATTCATTACTTTCTTAGCAAAAGGAGGAGTACATTCGATGGACGAGGAAACAGTATCACCAATGAAGAAACTTACCAAGTTAGTGACGCATACGTCGTATCAGTTTTTTGATTCTTTTGTCAATGATACAGAAGAAAAGGCCAAGAATGTACGTAAACAAGGAGAGTTTGTTCTTGAGCTTCAAAAAGCTGCGGTACAAAATAGTCTAGTTGTTTTGCAAGTGAGAGAAAATCGTTTAAGTAATAAGCATGAAACAGTATCTGGATGGGTAGCGACAAAAATCGTTGAAAAAGAACGTGTCATGATTCGTTTACGAAATGAAGAGCAACAAATTCGGATGATTCCCATTGAGCAAATTGAAAAAATCACGAGCTTATCGCCAAGTGGAGAGCAAGAACGTTTATCACGTTAAGATTGGTGTTTTATTTTAAGGAAACTAAAAGAGCTTTTCTATCAGCTGATAGAAAAGCTCTTTTTTGATTTGTTTTATAAAAAAAGATCCTGCTAGCTGGGGGGCTAGCAGGAAAGGAGTTAAAAATGAAAAAGTGTTGTTAGGGTTGTTTGTTGGTATGTCTATATAATAGAGTGAAGTTGTGAATATTTTGTGACGATTTTTTTCGAAAGTTGTTAAGTTTTAGCTATAAAAAAATGTCTTTCTAATTTCG
The DNA here is from genome assembly GCF_050528535.1 of Enterococcus sp. DIV0176. Lineage (NCBI taxonomy): Bacteria > Bacillati > Bacillota > Bacilli > Lactobacillales > Enterococcaceae > Enterococcus > Enterococcus sp. DIV0176. The sequence continues at coordinate 137,117 of NZ_CP172879.1, forward strand.
CACGTAAAGTAATCAAAAAAGTGTTACTCATTTACTGATGTGACAGTTTCTTTTTTTATAAAGCTCCAGCCTAATCCAATAACGAAACCGATAATTGCTGGAACAATCCAGCCCATGCCAAAGGAAAAGAATGGCAAATAGCTTTCAGCAAATCGTAAAATCGTTTGAACAAACGGTGTATCCTTGATGACAGCAGGTGACGCATTTAATGCGTCAAGAACAGATGCGATCAAAGTAAAGTACGTAGTCATTCGATAAACACATGCTCGTTTTTTGAACAAAGACTCGCATAATACCAATAAAATCAATGTCATTGCTAAAGGATAAATAAACATTAAAACAGGTAAAGAAATCTGGATAATATTTGTCAAGCCGACATTAGCAACCAAGCAAGCAAGGACACTTGCTAGTGTTACGAAAAATAAATAGCTTCTCTTTGGAAAAAGTTCTGAAAAAGTTTCGGCAAATGCCGTGATTAAACCAATGCCAGTTTTTAAACAAGCAAGAATGACAATCAATGCTAGCAAGATACTTCCGTAAGTTCCTAAATAATAATCAGCGATTTGAGCTAGAGCGATTCCGCCATTTTCACTTAAAGGAAACATACCTAAACTCATCGTTCCTAAGTAAGAAAGCAGAGTATAAATGATTCCCATCAAAAGAACACTGATTGCACCCGATTTGATTGTACCTTTTGCAATATCTGATGATTTGGTAATGCCCATTCCACGAATCGTTGTGACGATAATGATTCCAAAAGCTAGAGAAGCAAGTGCATCTAACGTATTGTAGCCTTGAGTGAAACCAGTGAAGAAGGCATGTGTTTGATAATGGGGTTGGATTGGAGCATCAGCAACGGAACCAAGTGGATTCAAAAATCCTAATAAAAGTAAGATTCCTAGTAAAACTAAAAAGATTGGATTTAAAAACTTACCAACGTAATCTAAAATTTTGGTTGGTCTACGTGATAACCACCAAGCAGTAAAGAAGAATAAGATACTAAAAAGTGCTAGAAAAAGTGATTGCTGCTTTGGTGCAATGAAAGGTGCCAAGCCAATTTCAAACGAAGTGCTGGCTAACCGTGGTAAAGCAAAAAAGGGGCCAACTACTAAATAAAGTAAAATAGTAAAAATAATTGCATATTTCCGATTCACGCGTTGGGCCAGTTCATAAACACCAGAGCTTTTTGATACACCAATGGCAATAACACCCAAGAAAGGCAAACCGATTCCGGTAACTAGGAATCCAAGATTTGCCCAAAAAACGGCTGAGCCAGCCTCTTGTCCCATATGAACAGGAAATATTAAGTTTCCTGCTCCAAAAAATAATCCAAAAAGCATTGAACCAATAAATATACTTTCTTTAAATGACAGTTTTTTTGTCATAGACGAGTCTCCTTTAAAATTCATTTTTTTTAAGGTAACAGAAATTGTGTGTGTACGCAACAATTTTCTGAAAATTTATACAGTATTATTGGTAAGTATTTTTGCAGAACCAGTGCTAAAATGAAATCAGCGTTGAAGTAAAGGAGAAAAAAATGACAAAATCAAGGTTAGAGGCATTTACAGATGGTGTGGTAGCCATTGTTTTGACCGTATTGGTGTTAGATATTGAAATTCCTGATCCTGCTAATTTTCAATCATTGTGGGGAATTAGAAATACTTTGCTTGCGTATTCAATCAGTTTTCTCTTTGTTGCAGTGATTTGGGTTAATCATCATCGCATCTTTCAAATGGCAGATAAAATTAATTATCGAGTAGTGTGGGCAAATATCTTTTGGCTGTTTTGGCTGACGCTTTGTCCGTCAGTTACAAGTTGGGTCGGGAGAAATCCGACAGCATTTTGGCCTGAGATGTCTTATGTCATTGTTTACACAATGTGGAGTCTATCTTTCGGCATTTTAATCAAACAAGTTTTGAAAGCAAATAGCAAAGATTCTCATGTAGTCAAAACAGTTTCTAAGGATCATCGAAGTATGATTTCGATGATTATCAATATTGGTTTAATTATTGGGGTCTTTTTTCAACCATTGATTGGCTTGTTTGGACGTTTCCTTGTATCTGGTTTATGGGTATTGTCCTATAAAAAATCAGACTATTACTATCAGAAAATCTTTTTACACAAAAGAAAAGAAGTGAGCAAATAAAGAAACTCTTTTTCCAAATCTAATTTCTTTTGGAAAAAGAGTTTCTTTATTTTTTTCGTTCATATTTCAAATGATAAATGGTTAATAAAGCAATAAACCAAATTGGAGTTAAGAAAAATGCCAGTCGAGTATCTTCACCTAAGATCAATACACCGCAGACGAATAACATGTAGAGAAAGACAAGATAGTTACTAATCGGATAAAAAGGCATCTTGAATGAATGTGACTTCTTCCCTAAGATACTCCGACGATATTTTAAATGAGTATACACAAGCATGCTCCAGATAAATAAGAAACAAGTGGTTGCAATACTACTGACTAAAGTAAAGACCTCACTAGGCATAATGTAATTAAGAACAACTGAAATAAAAATAATAATTGTCGAAAAGACCAATGCTTGTCCTGGCACATGATGAGTGGTTAATTTTTTAAATCGTTTAGGTGCGCTCCCTTCTTGTGAAAGAGAACGAAGCATTCGTCCAGTGCTATAAATTGCACTATTACAGGCAGATGCCGCAGCACTTAAAACGACCAAATTGATGATTGAAGCAGCCATCGTAATACCAATTTCAGAAAATACTTCCACAAACGGACTTTCATTTGCGTTTAGACTGTTCCAAGGGTAGATTGACATGATGACAAATAGAGAACCTAAATAAAATAAAATGATGCGAATTGGAATATTATTGATTGCTTCTGGCAAGACTTTTTCCGGATTCTTTGTTTCACCAGCAACCAAACCAACTAATTCGATACCAGCGAAGGCAAAAGTAACCATTTGAAAGGAAAGAATAAATCCTTTTGCACCTTTTGGAAAAAATCCTCCATGTGACCACAGAGTTGAAATAGCAGCAGGGCCAGTACTTGTTTGATAATGGGTGAGAATCATGTAGACACCAACAAGAATGAAGGCAATAATGGCAACCACTTTGATTAGTGCAAACCAAAATTCTAGTTCACCAAAAAGTGAGACAGCGACCATGTTCAAAGCAAGCAGTAAAATGAGAGCAATTAGTTCTGGAAGCCATTGAGGAACACCAGGTGCCCAATACCGAACGTACATCCCAATTGCGGTTAAATCTGCCATAGCAATTGCAATCCAACAAAACCAATAAGTCCATCCTGTAACAAACGCCGCTTTTTTTCCAAGATACTCTGCAATAAAATCTAGGAAAGAGTGATTGTTTGTGTTGGATAAAAGCAACTCACCTAGCGCACGCATAATGAAAAAACAAATACAACCAGTAATCAAGTAAGCGAGTAAAATGGAAGGCCCCGCTAACTGAATCGTCTTTCCGGAACCTAAGAAAAGGCCAGTCCCAATTGCTCCCCCAATTGAAATCAGTTGGACATGCCGATTCTTAAGTCCCCGCTGTAGTTCTTGTTCATTTTCGTCCATAAAATAATCATCCTAACTAAAAAGTAATTATCTTAAGTTTAAGAGAGTTTTCAGAAAATGACAACTTTGTTTTCTAAATAGGTGGAAAAAAGTTCCTAAAATAAACAAATAAGCTCCGTCAAAATAGGGTATAGCTATTCAAAAAAGTTTTCTGATTGTTAGAAATGAAAACGCAGGTTAATCAACTATCTTTGGACTTCAATGAAGGATGACAACAAAAAAACTAGGATCTTGCTTGATCCTAGTTTTTTGTTTGAAGATTTATTTGTTTAAAATGCGTGATAAAAATTCTTTTGTTCGATCTTCTTTTGGATGAACAAAGATATCTTCAGGCGAGCCTTCTTCTGCGATGATCCCTTTATCCATGAAGATGACGCGATCCGAAACATCTTTTGCGAATTCCATTTCATGTGTCACGATAATCATTGTTAACCCAGTGTGAGCTAAATCTTTCATTGTGTTTAGAACTTCACCAACCATTTCTGGATCTAATGCTGAAGTTGGTTCATCGAATAATAAAACATCCGGATCCATAGATAACGCGCGTGCGATAGCGACACGTTGTTTTTGACCACCAGATAGTTGAGAAGGTCTCGCTTCGATGTAGCGATCCATGCCAACTTTTTCTAAATTTTCAATGGCGATTTTTCGTGCAGATTCTTTATCTCGTTTTAAAACGGTCACTTGACCGGACATACAGTTTTCTAAAACATTCATATTATTGAATAAATTGAACGATTGGAACACCATACCTAAGTGTGTACGGTATTTCGGCAAATTATATTTAGGGGCTAAGACATTTTCACCTTCGTAAATAATTTCGCCACCGGTTGGTTTTTCTAGAAGATTGATACAGCGTAAGAAGGTTGATTTACCTGAACCAGAAGATCCGATAATCGTTACAACTTCACCTTTATTAACCGTCACGTTAATGTCTTTTAGTACTTCGTTTTCACCAAAACTTTTTCTTAAATGATTGATTTCAATAATTGTTTCGCTCATGTTTCTTCCTCCTTATTCTTGCAAGTTTGAATTTTCGACTTCTTCAATTTTTGTGTAAGCTGAAGGGCCATCGATTTTCTTTTCAACAAAACGCAAGATTCTCGTAATTGTAAAGGTCATAACTAAGTAAATAATCCCTACAATCGTAAAGGTTTGGAAGAATTGGAAGTTTGCCCCGGAAGCAGAGTTCCCTTGGAAGAACAAGTCTGCTACACCAATTACACTCAATACAGCTGTGTCTTTAATGTTGATTACAAATTCATTACCTGTTGCTGGTAAGATGTTTCGTAGGACTTGAGGAATCACAACTTTACGCATCGTTTGTCCATGTGTCATCCCGATTGCTTGTGCGGCTTCAAACTGGCCTTCATCTACGGCGAAAATACCACCACGAACGATTTCTGTCATATAAGCACCTGTGTTGATTGAAACAATAAATAATGCTGCAATTGTCCGGTTCAATGAAATACCAAATGCTAAAGCTAATCCATAGAAGATAACCATTGCTTGTACCATCATCGGTGTCCCGCGGAAAACTTCGATATAAATTGAAAGCAGACCGTTTGCGATTTTTTGGAAAAACTGCGTAACTTTATTATCTGATTCAGGGATTGTACGGAAAACACCAATCAATAAACCAAGGGTTGTTCCGACAATTGTACCAATCAATGCGATGAATAATGTAAGACCTGCACCGCGAAGAAACATTTCCCCATATTGGTTCCAAATATTTTTGAAATCGGTAAAGATTCCTGATTGTTCTTCTTCATCAGTTGAAGCAGGCTGGTCCTTGATTGCTTGATCCATCATTACAGTACGCTCATCTTGTGAGATACCTGAAAGAATTTCATTGACTTTTTGAATATCAGTATCATTTTTGCGCATCCCGATGGCAATTTGAACATCTTCTGCATTTGTTTCAAAATCATTTTCGCCTGTGAATTCCAACATTTTTAGGTCTTTATTCACGCTAGTAGCTGTGACACCTTCAGGTCGCTCGCTGACGTAACCATCAATCATTCCAGAAGCTAAGGCAGTCCTCATAGCAGAGAAATTATCCATTGCTTGTTGCTTTTGAACATTTGGAATTTGGTCGATGACACTATAGTGGAAGGTATTTAATTGTGCAGTGATTTTCGCATTTTCTAAGTCAGCTAGTTTTTTTGCATTCGCAAAGTTGCCGTCTTTTTTAACTACCACAACTAATTGAGACTCATAGTAAGGGTCGGTGAAATCAATTTCTTTTTTTCTTTCCGCAGTCGGGCTCATCCCTGCGATGATTGCATCAATTTTTCCTGATTGAAGAGCAGGGGCTAAACCATCCCATTTTGTTTGGACGATAACTAAATTTTTTCCTAAGCCGTCAGCAACTTTTTTTGCGATTTGAACATCATAGCCACCAGCGTAACTTTTTTGTCCGTCAATTGGTAATGCGTTGTTCTTATCCGTTTGTTGAGACCAGTTGAATGGAGCGTAACCTGCCTCCATCCCAACGCGAAATTCGTTGTCGGGTGTTTTTTCATCGGCAAAAGCAGATGTGCTTACGCTAAATAATGAAAAGATAAATGCAAATAATACGGTAACTGAAACAAAATTTTTATTCATGTTCTTTCTCCTCTTCTTTCTGATACATCTTGAACGAGCGGTCTGATTGAACAATGAGTTGCAGCTGCTTATCTAAAAAAACAAAAAACGACCATCAAGCTTGTAAATACAAAATGGTCGTTAAAATTATCGGTCGATAAACCCCACACAAACCATAGCGCAACTTAGCATCACTGCTAAGACAGTCCGCAAGCTGTTAACTTGCGTCCCAACGTAAACTTTAAGCAAAAAAGAGTACATTTCGGCGATCCTCCCTAGTCCTGTTTCAACATGTTTGCTTCACTCCACAGGGGTAATGATTCTCGCGACCTCTACCTCATTGATTGAGGTAATCCCGTATTCAGTTATTTATACAAAAAGAAGTTTACGTTATTCTGGGGGCTTTGTCAATCAATTACCATTATTTTTCTGAAAATTGTTGATAAATATAGGGAATATAGGATGAATTTAAATGTTTTATGAAAAGAGGAGGAGAAATGTATGTTGTTGAAAGAGAATAAATATGCAATGAGTGAATAGGAAGAGACAAAAAAAGAAACTACGGCAATCATCAAAAAACGAAAATTGCTGTAGTTAGTCAAACTAAATTGATCGTTTATCAATTGTTAGGCTGCGGCTTTTGGTTCGCGACCTAAGATTGCTTGTAAAATAACTGTTACACCATAAATTGCTAACACTAAATAAATCAGGCTAGAATACTGAGTGATTCCCCAACCCCATGTGCGATAAACAGCTAATGTAATGGCTAAAACAATTGCAGCGATAACGTTAAATAACGCGAATGCCCATAGATTGCCGTTTTCTTTACGTACGAAATAGAAGATAGAGAAAAAGACGCTTAAGGCTAACCAAGCGATGCACGCTAAAATAACGCCCCAGTAAATGAAAAATGGTACCATATTGATTCACCTCTCTTTTATACAGCCTGTATTGTAGCACGTTTTCATTTCTTTGTCAGTTGTCATTGTGATAAAATTCGCAAGAAATGGAATCGTTTTACTTTTAGTACGTGTTTTCATGTTAAAATTTAATTGTTTACCAATCAAAAAATGGTAGGTGAAATGTAGCAAATTGTAAATAAAAGAAGCACACATTTTTGAAAACGGGTGTGTATCGATAAAAAGATGATTGTTGGTATAAGTATTCAACAAATTTTTTAATCATTCTTTTCTCGTGCTTTCTTTTTTGTTGAATTCAGTATAATAAAGATGAGGTGAGGAACATGAATGACCAAATAATGGATAAAATAGTTCAAGAAGTCTTATCTAGTCAGTCGATTACTTTTTTAACAGGAGCAGGCGTTTCGACACCTTCGGGAGTTCCAGATTACCGTTCGTTAAAAGGTGTGTATGCAGGAATGGAACAGCCAGAGTATTTATTAAGTACTCAAGCGCTAGAACATGAACCAGAAAAATTTTATTCGTTTGTAAAAAAATTATATCATCCTCAGGCAGAACCTAATATTATTCATTTGGAAATGGCACAGCTAGCGACGAATAAGCAAGTTGCTGTTGTATCACAAAATATTGATGGTTTGCACGAGCGAGCAGGAAGCAAGCAGCTAGTCAATTTTCATGGGAGCTTGTATCATTGTCATTGTCGAAAGTGTGGTAAGAATGTGGCATGGCAAGCTTATTTAGAAAGTGATAGACATCAAGCGTGCGGTGGGCAAGTTCGCCCAACTATCGTTTTATATGGTGAAGGATTCCAGCAAGCGACGATTGACGCAGCCGTTTTTGCTGTGGAGCAAGCTGATTTAATCGTTATTGTAGGAACAAGTTTTCAAGTACATCCTTTTTGTGATTTGATTCAATACCGAAAAAAAGGTGCTCAGATAATCGTCATCAACCAGACACCAATTTTACTTTCCGCAGAACATTCGTTTATCCAAGAAGATGGCGCAAAAGTATTTCAAAAAATTCATGAAGCGAGGATTAATAATGACAGAGTTTAAAACAGAAAAAGAAAAAATGATTGCGGGTGAACTTTATTTTGCAGGTGATCCTGAATTAGTGGCAGATCGAAGTTTTGCACGAGAACAAGCAAAATTAATTAATCAAGCAGAAGACTCAGCGATCCGTTCACAATTAGTTAAGGAAACTTTTGGTAAAACAGGTGAAAATATCTACGTTGAACCAGCAGTCAACTTTGACTATGGATACAATATTTTTGTTGGCGAAAACTTTTATGCGAATTTTAATAATACATTTTTAGATGTAAGTACGATTGAAATTGGTGATAATTGTATGTTTGCACCGAATGTTCAACTGTATACGGCAACGCATCCGCTACACCCAGTCAAAAGAAATAGTGGATTAGAGTACGCAAAGCCAATCAAAATTGGGAACAACGTATGGCTTGGTGGAGGAGTTATCATTACACCTGGTGTTATTTTGGGGAACAATGTAGTCGTTGGTGCAGGTTCAGTTGTGACCAAGTCTTTTCCGGATGATGTTGTAATTGCGGGAAATCCTGCCCGTGTAATTAAAACGATCAGTATTGAAAAAGCAGCACCGTCATTAGCAAATTTACGTGAACAAGTGGATATTATCGACGAAAAATTAATTGAGTTGCTAGAAAAACGATTGGATGTAGTTACCGAAATCAGTCAGTTAAAACAAGAAACTCAGCAAGCCATTTTCGATGAGGGCCGTGAACGAGAAGTTTTAGCAAAGGTCAAAAAATGGGTAAAGAATCCAGATTATGAAGAAACAGCAGTAGCTATGTATACTGATTTGATGCAGCAATCCCGCGGATATCAAGCGAAATTACGTGGGGAGGAGTGAAAATGGTAGAAGGAGAATTACGGCGACAACAAATCATGCAGACATTAGCAAGTGCAGAAAAACCAGTTAGTGCAAGCAAATTTGCTAAAAAATTTGGGGTTAGCCGCCAAATCATCGTAGGAGATATTGCCTTGCTCCGCGCAGCAGGAGAAGAGGTGGTTGCAACAGCACGTGGGTACATTTTGGAATCAAATGAAACAAATACAGGCTTTGTTAGCAAGATTGCTGTACAACATGAGCGCCAACAAACGGAAGAGGAATTACAAATTATCATTGAACATGGTGGAGAAGTAGTGGATGTTATTGTAGAGCATCCTCTTTATGGTGAACTTGTAGGTATGTTGCACTTGAAAACGAAGCAAGACATAGCTTCTTTCATGAAACGTTATGAAAAAAGCCAAGCAACGTTACTATCAGAGCTAACCGCAGGCATTCATCTACACACCATTCGCTATCCTGATGAAGCCACGTTAAAAAAAATCAAACGTGCATTGTCAACTGCACATATTCTTTATGAGGATTAGTTAGAAATGAAAAAAGTTCGCTTAAACTCAACTATTTAAGTTGAGATTTTAAGCGAACTTTTTTGTTAATTACTTAAATAATTAGGTGAAGCCAATTGTTGCTTGATAATTTTGGTTGGAATCACAAATTCAGGTGTTCCCATGTAATAAGGAGCTATTTCGCCTTGCGCAAAAGTGATAATCAATTGGTGTTTGGTGTTGATATAGAAAGTTTGATTAGGCTTGATTTGTTTGAATGGTTGGACATCAGTTGGTTGGTCAGCTGCTTCAGACCAATAAATTTGATTCGGATCAGCTTTCATTTGCTCGTTCATCTGTTGCTTGATTTCCTCGCTGATTACAGAAAGGTAGTCTTCATTTTTAAAAATCAATGGTAAAGAAACCACGACATTCAACTTTTTATCAATCGTATCGTATTGGGTCGTTGTGGCAGAGCTTCCTTGAATCTGAGTCAACGTTCGTTTGACTACTAAGAAACGAGAGTCATCCACAACTTTTTCAAAGTCTCCAGTAACAGAAACACGTGAGCCATCAAAGAATTGTTTTTTGACTTGTTGAAATTCAGCTTGAGCTTCTTTCAAGTATTTTTTGTTTAAAGCAGTAGCAACTTTTGTTGGTGTAGCTGTTTCGATTTTTGGTACGTCAATTGCTATCTCACTAGCTTCTTTTTTTGCTGTTAATGTTTGCAATGTAACCAACTGAACTAACTTATCGAAGCCTGGAAGGACACTAGCAGCTTCACCAACGCCCGGAAATAAGTTGACAGCCAGTATAAATGTCAGGGCGAGCGCTAAGGCACTTTGAGTGGCACGATTTCGGAAACGTCTCCAGGAATATTTTTTCTTTTCTTTATGAAAGAGGTTGGTCACTTGTGTGTGTAAGTCTTCTGGTAATGTTTGTTGACGATATTGCTTGGAAAAATTTCTGATTACGGTTTTTACAAAATCCTTCATGAAAATCTTCTCCTTTGATTATTCTAGTTTGCTTCTTAATTCATTCAAGCTTCGATATAGTTTTGTTTTGATCGTGTTCTCATTCAGCGCTAAAATGACAGAAATCTCTTTGAGGGTAAAGCCTTCAAAAAATTTTAATAAAATAATTTCACGATTAGGGCTGCTGATTTGATTGATGATTTCTTCTATTTCGAGATAACTATGTTGCGAGTCGTTCAAGAAAGACCATGACTGTTCATTTTGATCGAGATATTCGGCTTCGCGTTTGTTTTTTCGCCAAAAATCAATAGAAACAGAAATGAGGATTCGAAAAAACCAAGCATTAAATTCTTCGATTTCATGGAAATTTTTCTTTTGAATAGCTTTCAATGCTTTTTCAAAACTTTCTTGGATAATATCTAGTGCATCTTCCTTTGAATGGGAATAGTTAAAAGCTAGACGATACATTTTTTCATATTGTGTGTCCGCCAGTTCTTCTAACGCTTTTATATATTTTCTTCTCTTCCAACCATCGAAAACCATGTGTCTGGGTCACCCTCCTTTCTCATCTACTTATATAGACGAATTAGATTGCTAAAAAGTTTCATATTTTTTCATTTTATTTAAGCTGAATTGATTCTATGTAACGGGCCAAGCAGCATTAGGACAGAAAGACTTGTTCTTTGATAATAAAAGACAAAAAAATAAACTCGTCAACCAAAAATGAGGTGAGGCGAGTTTATTTTTCGACGATAAATTTTTCTGTTGAAGCAAGAAGTGCTAGCTAAAATCTGCTATCTTAGTCGATAACAAGCACGCCTTCTTTAAGAGAAAATGGATTAGCTTCATTGATGTGGTCATAGAACATAACCCCGTTGATGTGATCAATTTCATGTTGAACAACAATAGCTTCGTAGTTTTTTAAACGAATTTTTTGTTTTTGTCCGTCTGCGTCATAATAAGAAATCGTTACTTTTGCGTGACGAACGACATAACCCGGAACTTCACGATCAACAGATAAGCATCCTTCACCTTCACCAAGACAAGCATCTTGAACAGAGTGGCTTAAAATTTTTGGATTATACATCACTGTACTTAAAGTGGGTTCGGCTACTTCTGGATCTGCACTAGGCACATGAACAGCGATGATCCGTTTTGAAATATCTAATTGTGGCGCAGCTAGACCAACACCTCCACGTAAGTTTAATTCTTCCGCTTTAATAGGATCTTGGCTGTTTTTTAGAAATTCCATCATTTCTTTTCCTAATGCGATGTCTTCCTCACTAAGTGGAAGAGAAACTTCGCTTGCTACTTCACGTAAAGTTGGATTGCCTTCACGAATAATATCATCCATTGTAATCATGGAAAATGACTCCTTTCATCTAAGACTTGAATATGACAAGTCACTTTTCGCACTATAGTGTAACATAAAATAAAAAAAGTAGTAGTTAGATTGTTTGAAAACTATTCTTTCTTAATGATTCTTTACTTGATTTATAGCATCATTTCAGGTAAAGTATAGCTGTGTGTTTAAGCACGCGTCCTGTCACTTGGTTAAGCGAATCACCAACGTTTTACTCAGTCACAGGGAAATATTCGAAAGAGGTGGAAACAATGGCAATTTCAAAAGAACGTAAAAACGAAATCATTAAAGACTATGCACGCCATGAAGGAGATACTGGTTCTCCAGAAGTACAAATCGCTGTATTAACTGAAGAAATCAATCACTTGAATGAACATGCACGTGTTCACAAAAAAGATCACCATTCATACCGTGGCTTGATGAAAAAAGTTGGTCACCGTCGTAACTTGTTAGCTTACTTACGTAAAACTGACGTTCAACGTTACCGCGAATTAATCCAACGTCTAGGTCTACGTCGTTAATTTAATTTAAAGAGAGTGAGGTTCACATGAATCTCACTTTTTTTACTGTGAAACCAAAAGAATCTGTGATTAAGCATGATGGACTCCTACTAACCAAATGAAAGTTGCTAACTCGCCAAAAAGGATTGGCGGTTTTCATTTGTTTAGTAGCGTCTTGCTTTCACGAAATGGAAAAGGAGAAGTTATGTCAGAAAAACAAGTATTTAAAATGACATGGGGAGGCCGTCCCTTAGAAGTAGAAGTCGGTCAATTAGCAAAACAAGCGAATGGAGCTGTTTTAGTTCGTTATGGTGACACTGTAGTATTAAGTGCAGCAGTTTCTTCTAAAGAAGCAAAAGATACAGATTTCTTCCCATTAACAATCAACTATGAAGAAAAAATGTATGCGGCTGGTAAAATCCCTGGTGGTTTCATCAAACGTGAAGGTCGTCCAAGCACAGAAGCAACATTGACTGCACGCTTGATTGATCGCCCAATCCGTCCAATGTTTGCGGAAGGCTTCCGTAATGAAGTTCAAGTGACAAACATCGTAATGAGTGTTGAAACAGATTGTTCACCAGCCATGGCTGCTATGCTAGGTTCATCTTTAGCATTATCAATTTCTGATATTCCTTTTGATGGCCCAATCGCAGGTGTTGAAGTTGGTCGTGTAAATGGCGAGTATGTCTTGAACCCAACTGTTGAACAAGCAGAACAAACGGATATCGAGCTATCTGTTGCAGGAACAAAACAAGCGATTAACATGGTTGAAAGTGGCGCTAAAGAAGTTTCTGAAGAAGATATGCTAGGTGCATTGCTTTTTGGATTTGATGCAATCAAAGAATTAGTTGCTTTCCAAGAAGAAATCGTTCAAGCTGTCGGCAAAGAAAAAATGGAAGTTACTTTATTGCAAGTAGATGCAGATCTTAAAAACGAAATTTTTGCTGCTTCATACGAAACAATGAAAACTGCCGTTATGACGGAAGAAAAACTTGCACGAGAAGACAATATCGAACAAGTAAAAATTGATATTCGTGAAGCATACGCTGAAAAATTTGCCGATCACGAAGATGAAGCACATCTAGCTAAAGAAGTGAAACAAATTACAGAAGATCTAGAAAAAGATGTTGTTCGTGAATTAATCACGATTGACAAAATTCGTCCAGATGGTCGTAAATTAGATGAAATTCGTCCACTTGCTTCAGAAGTTGGCTTATTACCACGTGTCCATGGTTCAGGTTTATTTACTCGTGGACAAACGCAAGCATTATCTGCTTGTACACTTGCGCCGTTAGGAGAACATCAAATCATTGATGGCTTAGGGGTTGAAGTGAGCAAACGATTCATTCATCATTATAATTTCCCACAATTTTCTGTTGGTTCAACTGGTCGCGCAGGCTCACCAGGTCGTCGCGAAATTGGACATGGGGCTTTAGGTGAACGTGCATTGGCACAAGTTATTCCTGCTGAGGAAGACTTCCCTTATACAATTCGTTTAGTAGCAGAAGTTTTAGAATCAAATGGTTCTTCTTCTCAAGCAAGTATCTGTGCAGGTACATTAGCATTGATGGATGCAGGTGTTCCAATTAAAGCGCCTGTTGCTGGTATTGCAATGGGACTTGTTTCTGATGGCGAAAACTACACAATCTTAACTGATATCCAAGGGCTAGAAGATCACCTTGGCGACATGGACTTTAAAGTTGCTGGAACAAAAGACGGAATCACTGCCTTACAAATGGATATCAAAATTCAAGGGATCACTGAACAAATCCTAAAAGAAGCATTGGCTCAAGCAAAACAAGCGCGTATGGAAATCTTAGAAGAATTGACTTCAACGATTGCGGCACCACGTGAAGAGTTAAGCCAATACGCACCGAAAATCGAAATGATCCAAATCGAACCTTCTAAGATCAAAGATGTGATTGGTAAAGGTGGCGACACGATTAACGGAATCATCGAAGAAACAGGTGTTAAAATTGATATTGATCAAGATGGTAAAGTAAGTATTGCTTCCGCTGATTCAGAAATGATCAAAAAAGCCATTAAGATCATCGAAGATCTTACAAAAGAAGTAAAAGTTGGCGAAGTTTACTTAGGTAAAGTTGTCCGAATTGAAAAATTTGGCGCATTCGTTAACTTGATTAAAGGAAAAGATGGCTTGGTTCATATTTCTCAATTAGCAAACGAACGTGTCAACAACGTTGAAGATGTCGTTAAACTTGGTGACGAAGTTCTTGTGAAAGTAACAGAAATCGACAAACAAGGTCGTGTAAACTTATCTAGAAAAGTTTTGTTGAACGACGATGAAGCTTCAAAAGAAACGAAATAAAAACTGATTCATTAAAAGCTGAAAGCGAGACATTATAAATGTTTCTGCTTTCAGCTTTTTTATGTGAGAAAACAGAAATCGCCGGTAGAATTTTTACTGAAAAAAGCTTATCCATTGGTAAGACTAACTAAATAAGCGTAAAATCAAGTATATAAAGACTGAAGGAGGACGCGACATGTTAAGCTTTTTGGGTGCGCTTGTTGTTGGTAGCGTATTAGGAATGATTGCCGGAGCGATTTTGGGAAAAGATGTTCCCGGTGGCTGTACAGGAAATATTGTCGTTGGTGCTCTGGGTAGCTGGTTGGGTGAATTGATTTTAGGTGAATTTGGTCCAGTAATTATAGACGTTTATTTAATTCCAGCTTTGCTTGGCGCAATTTTGTGCTTAGTCATTTATTACTTCATTATTGAGCGATTATTTCGCAGTTGAATCACTTACTAAAAGTGGTTGACACGTAGGATGTTTCCTAAGATAATGAGAAGAAGTTTAGGAAATAAACGATAAAAAATAATGATTTTAGGTTACTAGCGTAGCAAAGATATCGCTGGTTTGATGCTTTTTATCAGATTCAAGTGATAGTTGTTTTGGCTGTTGCTTGAATCTTTTTTTTATTTTGTTTTCTAAATGCTAATTTGGGGACAGAAATGAGGGAGAGAAGTTGACAACAAAAAAGAATGTCAAAAAATTGTCAGCTGCAGGTCTTTTGGTAGCAATGGGTGTGGTTTACGGTGATATCGGAACTAGTCCATTGTATGTAATGAAGGCAATTGTAGGTGATAACGGGGGACTGCAAGGAATAAATCCTGACTTTGTCATTGGCGCAGTTTCACTAATTTTTTGGACATTGACTTTATTAACAACGATTAAATACGTTGTGATTGCACTAAATGCGGATAACCATGGAGAAGGTGGTATCTTTTCTTTGTATACTTTAGTGAGAAAAGGTGGCAAGTATTTAATTATTCCAGCAATGATAGGTGGAGCGGCATTACTTGCTGACGGTGTCTTAACGCCAGCAGTAACAGTTACAACCGCAATTGAAGGATTAAGAGGTATACCGCTGTTTTTTGAACGGTTTGGAAATGATCAAACAATTATCGTAATCATTACTTTAGTGATCATCTTGACTTTATTTATGGTTCAGCGCTTTGGTTCTGAATTAGTTGGGAAAGCATTTGGCCCAATCATGTTCTTATGGTTTACTTTTTTGGGCGTGATGGGTGTCATGAACTTTAGTCAAGACTGGACAGTTGTGCGTGCAATCAATCCTTATTACGCAATTCAGTTATTACTTAGTCCAGATAATCGGCTAGGTTTATTTATTTTAGGAAATGTTTTCTTGGCAACAACTGGGGCAGAAGCATTGTATTCAGATTTAGGTCATGTTGGTAAACTAAATATTCGTTTGAGCTGGCCATATGTCAAGCTTTGCCTGATGTTGAATTATTTTGGACAAGCAGCTTGGTTAATCAACGTGTATCAAAATCCAGAAATTCAAAAAATTGAAAATCTGAATCCATTTTTCCAAATGATGCCAAATAGTTTAACTGGTTTTGGCGTTGTATTTGCTACAATTGCTGCGGTGATCGCTTCACAAGCATTGATTTCAGGTTCGTTTACGTTAGTCTCTGAAGCAATCAAATTGAAACTATTACCAAGATTGAAAATTATGTACCCCGGAAGCAGTATTGGTCAAATGTACATTCCAGCAGTGAACTTTATGCTATGGCTGGCTTGTTCGATTATCGTGATTACTTTTAGAACATCACATCGTATGGAAGCAGCATATGGGTTATCAATTACGGTTACGATGTTGATGACGACAGCACTACTTTATTTTTATTTGATTCAAAGTGGACATAGTCATTGGTTGGCGCATCTTGTAACATTTTTCTTTGGAGCGATTGAGATAGTTTTCTTTTTATCAAGTATTGTGAAATTTTTCCATGGTGGTTTTGTGGCAGTTTTGATTGCGTTACTTATTTTGACTGTCATGTTTATTTGGGAAAGAGGAAATATTATTCGAGAGTCAGTGGCTGAAGATGTTCCACTTCGCGAATATATTCCTCAGTTAGCACAATTGAGAAAAGATACGTCGTTACCTGTTTATCAAACAAACGTCGTCTTTTTGGTACCTAACATGGAAGACGATCAGATTGGGAAACAATTTGTTTATTCGATTTTAGATAAGCGACCAAAGCGTGCGGGTGTCTATTGGTTTGTGCATGTAGAAGTTACGGATGAGCCTTATACTAAAGAGTATCAAATCGAAATGATGGATACTGATTTCATTGTTCAAGTAAAACTGTTCCTTGGTTTTCGTGTAGAGCAGGAAATCAATGTTTATATTCGTCAAATCATTCACGATTTGATGAAGGAAGGCCGATTACCGAAACAACCACAACGTTATTCACTCACACCAGGCAGAGAAGTGGGCGATTTCCAATTTATTTTGATTGATGAAGTTTTGTCGAATGTCACATCATTAAGCAAGTGGGATCGACAAATTATGCAAGCAAAATTAGCTATCAAAAAATACACGACGTCACCAGAAACATGGTTTGGTTTAGAATATAGTGAAGTCAAACATGAAACAGTCCCATTATTTATTGGACATACACGTAAGACTTGGTTGAAAGAACGAAAAGAAAACGAGTAAAAAGGTTGGGACAAAATTTTGTCCCAACCTTTTTTGTTTCTATGCTTCTAAAGTACGCTTTAATTGTTGTTGCTCATCCAATTTTCGTAGCTTTTTGATTGCTTTGAAATAAGAATAAAGTAATACGGCAACAGAACCAATCCATGCTAAAGGTGAAGCCGCAGCAGCACCAGGATAGCCCCACAAAGCTGTTAGAAAAATGGCTGCGAATGAACGCATAATAAGCTCCATAATCCCAGCAATTGTTGGAATCTTACTTTGACCAAGTCCTTGCAACGTGTAGCGTAAAATAAATAAAATGGCTAGTATCCAGTAAAGCGAACCATTAATATTAAAATAAATTTGTGCTAACTCAAACACACGCGTCTCGCTGGCATCGACGAATAGGTGGACAAAAGAGTGACCAAAGATAATAACGACTGCTCCTGCAATGATACTAAAGCCACCACTCATCAGGAGACACTGCTTCACCCCTTTTAATATGCGGCCATATTCTTTGGCACCATAGTTTTGGGCAGTAAATGTCGCCATTGTGATTCCAAAAGACATCATTGGTTGCGTAGCGAATTGATCAATCCGACCTGCTGCGGCTTGAGCGGCAACAACATCTGTCCCTAAACTATTGAGAGCTGATTGTAAAATGATTGCCCCAATAGCGATGATTGATGCTTGAAAGGCCATGGGTAACGAAATATTTAAATGAGTACGAATTTCTTTTTTATCAAAAACAAAATCTTTTTTGCGTAATTGAAGTAACGGAATCTTTCTTTTGATATAAATCAAGCAAAGCAAGCTCGACGCAACTTGAGCAATCACTGTTGCAATCCCAGCACCTTCTACGCCCATGCCGAAGTGAATAATAAAAACTAAATCTAAAATCACATTGATAATCACAGCGATAATCAGGAAAAAGAGGGGTGTACGACTGTCACCCAATGCACGAATGACATTTGATAATAAATTGAAGCTCATGGATGCGAAAATCCCCATTAAGATGATTGAAATAAATGCTTGGGCTTGATCAATGATTTCTGGAGGAGTTTGCATGAGCTGTAACATCGGACGAATGAATAAGAGACTGAGAACGGTTAAAATGATTGTAACGACGAGACTAATGATGATGCTGGTAGCAAAACTTTTCTTTAGACCACGATAATCTTGGGCACCAAAACGTTGAGCCGTAATAATTGCTAAACCTGCTGTTAACCCTTGAGCAAAACCAATAATCAAAAAAGTTAAGCTTCCGGTTGAACCAACAGCAGCTAAGGCATTCTTTCCTAAAGTTTGACCTACAATGATCATGTCGACCATATTGTAAAATTGTTGGAAAATATTCCCAATCAAGAGGGGAATCGTAAAAATAAAAATTAGTTTCGCTGGATTCCCTTTGGTTAATTCACGCATCTGTACAACTCCTATTCGTAACATATTTAGTTAGTAGTATAGAGTTTTTATCGTGGAAATACTATAAAAAATTCGTGAAAATAAAAAAAGCTAAGGCTTGGAATTTTCTCCAAGTTCTCAGCTTTCTTTTTTCATTAAAACCTAAACTATTTTTAGACTAGTATTGTTTGATTTCGCTAGGTAAAAGAATCGTTTCTCTTGTACCATCATCATAAGCATAAACTTGTGTAGGAAACTGACTAGAATATGCAAAAGGCAAATCAATGTCCATCTCAACAGAACTTCCTGGTTGAGAAAAGTGCATAGTTACTTTTCCATGGTTGTTAACAATATCAAAGGCAAGGATATTGTCTAACGGAATAACTCCTTTGAGGTCTAAGTCAATAATAAACCAGATACTGTCGATCAATTCACCGGGCATACTCGATACTACACCGACAGAGGCATAACGATTGCGTTCGCTGTCAAAACTTTCAAACATCTGTTTAACCTCCTTTGTTTCTTCAATCCTTCTATTAAATAGTATAAGACAAATTGAAAAAACTTGCTTTTGTGAGGATTTATTCTAATAAAGATTAGTTAAAAATGCAACAATAAGTAGTCAGTTTGTCTTAAAGGATGTTTTTTTTAATGATTTTTAAAAAAGTAGAGGAGGTCGGACGTGTTACGTCGACCTCCTCCGAAATGTGTGTATTGTTCAAAGTAATCTTCAAAATAAGTCTAAATTTCACAAAAATTTGAGAAGTGATTTCTGGAAATTTATTTTTATTTATTGGAGTTGAACATTTCTTTTATAACCTTTTTCCCGGTGTTTTCCAAGTAGCTTCTTCGGCAACAAGTCCTCTTTTCATAAAAATATGAAAAATTATTTTTAGAAAAGCATCCTTATTGCTTGAAGCTAATCGCTTGGAACCACAATTTTATGCACGGTGTTCCCCAAACAACTCCTCGAGCTAGCTTGCATTCACTTCAAAATATGAAAAGCTATTTTGAGTGATTACTCACTAGCTTGTCGGAGCTGGCCGTTTGGAGCCACAACCTTTATTCTTCAGTTGAACCAATTACTTCTGGTTCGCTTGCTTCAGCTGGTTCAGCTTCTTCTTCCACTTGTGCTTCGATAACTGCTGCAATTTGTTCTTCTCCATCAGTAATCACTGCGTAGTCTTTGTTTGCAGGAAGGTCAGCAACTGTAATTGAGTCACCGATATTCAAATCAGTTACATCAACTTCGATGCGTTCTGGTAATTTATCTGGTGTAGCTGAAACAATTACTGTATACAAGTTTTGAGCTAATACACCACCAGATTTAACACCAGCAGATTCACCCACAAGAACAACTTCTGTTTCAACTTCGGTATCTTCTGTCATGTTGACAGATAAAAATTCAACGTGTTCAAAATGATTGTTGAATGTATTTGTTTGAACTTTATGAACTAAAGTGTTCACTTTTTTGCCGTCAACGTCCATGGTAATAACTGTGTTAGCACCATTTTCACGCAACATTTTGCTGAAAATTTGTCCATCAAATGAAATAGGGGTACTTTCCATTTGGTAGCCATAAACCACTGCAGGCACCTTTCCTTCGTGACGCAATTGATTTCTTAATGAACGGGGACGTACTGCTCTTTTACTTACTTCTAATGATACTGACATAACCTAAATTCCTCCTTAAAATGTGATTGTCTTAGGTCATAAGACAAGTTTTATTTAAGTGAATTTGCATGGCTAATCTCTTGCACATTATTGGGTTGTGCGTTTGAAAAACGCAAAAAGACAGATGCGTACATCTGTCTAAGGAAAGTTATGATTCAACTTTTCTCCACCAGGTCATTACGCTGTGTATGAGAAATCCGATTCACTTTACCTCTTAACCGTAGCGCGAATCAAAAGTTAAGTCAAGGGATAAGGTGTTTGTTCATTTGCAAGCGACTGATTTCAAGTTATAATGCTTTTTAGTAAGAAAGGAACTTGTATGCGATTAGATAAATTGATTGAGAAAGAATTACAAACAACGAGAAAAGAAATGAAACGCTTGTTTACGACGAAAAAAGTCAAGGTAGACGGCGTAGTCGAATTTCAAGAAAATCGGAATGTCGATAGTTTATTGCACGAAATTGAAGTAGCGGGCGAGCGATTGCAAACAAATGAAGTGTATTATCTTTTGAATAAACCAAGTGGTGTCGTAACTGCTGTGAAAGATCCAAATAAGGTAACAGTCATCGACTTGATTGCATCGGCAGATCAACAACCGTCACTTTATCCTGTTGGCAGGCTAGATCGAGACACGACAGGATTATTACTGCTGACATCCAATGGTCAACTGGGTTATGAATTACTTTTGCCTGATAAAAAAGTAGAAAAAACATATCAGGTTACGGTAAATGCTAAATTAGGTGTAGAAGATATTCGTGCTTTTGCTTCAGGAATTCGTTTTGCAGATGGAACAAAGTGTCAACCAGCGACATTAACAATTAGTTGTGTTACTTCAAAAGGAAGTCAGGCATTCCTGACGATTCAAGAAGGAAAATTTCACCAAGTGAAGAAAATGTTTTTGGCGCAAGGGAAAAAGGTGAGTGCATTGACCCGAATTTCAATGGGCCCTTTGACGTTAGATGAACAATTAGCACCAGGCGCTTACCGTGCGCTGACATTGACTGAGCTACGACAACTGAGCAATTATTTTAAATGAGAGAGGAAGTCAATCAAATGAAATATACCACTTTATTATTTGATGTAGATGATACTTTATTGGATTTTCAAAAAACAGAAGAACGTGCGCTCAATGAATTATTCGCTGAACAAGGCATTATGCTTACGCCAGAAGTAAAAACGAGTTATAAAGCATTGAACCATCATCTATGGCAAGAATTTGAAAAGGGAAACATGACGAGAGAAGAAGTAACAGGAAATCGTTTTGGCTTGTTGTTCCAACAATTTGGTCAAACGGTGGATGGTCCTCAAATGGAAGCAAGATATCGTCATTATTTGAATCAAGGTCATGATTTAGTAGCAGGCAGTCGAGAGCTGATTCATTCTTTGGCACCAAAAGCGGATCTTTATATTGTAACGAATGGCGTCTCACAAACGCAGTATCAACGTTTAACGGATGCTGAATTATTGCCTTATTTCAAAAAAATTTTTGTTTCTGAAGATGTAGGCGCACAAAAACCGATGAAAGAATTTTTTGATTATGTGTTTGATCGAATTCCAGAGTTGGATCGAGAAAAAACTGTAATTATTGGTGATTCACTAACCTCAGATATCCAAGGAGGTAATCAAGCTGGGATTGATACGATTTGGTTCAATAAAAATCAATTACCAGAAAGCGAGAAGATCACACCGACTTACCGAATTGATTCGTTAGCTGAAATTTATACTATTTTAGAGAATGGAAATGAATAATTTTCAGAAAAATCGTAGCATTTTCATATTTTTCCGCTATAATAGATAGGAATGAAAAATAGGATATGAAAGAGGTTTTAGTTAATGACAAAAAGCAAGCCAATTATCATTGGTGTGACGGGCGGATCAGGAAGTGGCAAAACGAGCGTCAGTCGTGCGATTTTTAGTAATTTCCCAGACCACTCGATCATGATGCTTGAACAAGATTCGTATTATAAAGATCAAAGTCATCTTAGTTTTGAAGAACGATTGAACACGAACTATGATCACCCATTTGCTTTTGATAACGACTTACTAATTGAGCATGTCGAAAAATTATTGAATTATGAAGCCATTGAAAAACCCGTGTACGACTACGTAGAACATACTAGAAGTCAAGTAACGATTGTTGAAGAGCCAAAAGAAGTCATTATTCTTGAAGGAATTTTGATTTTGGAAGATGAACGTTTACGTGAGTTGATGGATATAAAATTGTATGTTGATACGGATGATGACATTCGCATTATTCGCCGCATCAAACGAGACATGGAAGAACGAGGCCGCACGTTGGATTCTGTTATTGAACAATATTTAACGGTAGTGAAACCGATGTATCATCAATTCATTGAACCTACTAAACGGTATGCGGATATTATTGTTCCAGAAGGTGGCGAAAACCACGTAGCAATTGATTTAATCAATACAAAAGTAGCTAGCTTCTTAAACCATAATTAAGTAAGACTTTTTAATACACAGCAGTTGACTGAATCAACATTTCCGGTTGGGTTTTGACTAGAAGATTCAGCAGCTGCTTTTTTCTGTGGAACTTTTTTCTAAAAACGTAGGTATAGGAAAAAACAAAATTTAAAAGAGATGGAGACCTGCTATGGAAAATTATCGATCAACGATTCGGCGAATCTTTCAAATTTTACCTATAATTGGTTTTAGCTTATTTTTCATACTTGCCATCTATGCGTATCGCCATGGAATTTTTCAATCAACGGATTCGTTGCAAGTATTTATTCAACAATTTGGTCAATATGCGGTATTGATTTTTATTTTGTTACAGATTATCCAAGTAATCATTCCCATTTTGCCTGGTGGTATTTCATCTGTTGTAGGGATGCTGATGTTTGGCACTGGGTGGGGCTTAGTTTATAGCTACATTGGATTAGTAATCGGTGAAGCACTTGGCTTTTTACTTGTGCGTTACTACGGCGTAAGCTTCGTTCAATTGATTTTATCACCAAAAAAATATCAAAAATTTGATCAATTATTGACTGCACATACCCAAAACATCCGCCGTTTTTTGATTTGGACGTTGATTTTACCTTTTGCACCAGACGATCTCGTTTGCTTAGTAGCCGGCTTAACAAAAATGTCTTTTCGTGAATACATGCGAATTATTTTGATTTTAAAGCCGTGGTCAGTGGGAATATATGGACTTATGATGCTTTATTTATTTAGAAAAGCACAAGGTTTGTAGCATTTGTTTTTTCATGGAATAATAGCAACAACCTGTACGGAAAGGAAGTTAGTCAATGTTAGAAAAAAAGCGTGTGACAACAGAAGAAGAGCTTGATCAGCTTTTACCAATCATTCATGATGTTTGGCAAGAAGCGTTTGTGCCAATTATTGGTCAAGCACAAGTGGACTACATGCTAGCCACTTATCAATCAAAAGAACAAATTCAAAAAGAATTAGGCAATGATGTGTATTATTTTTTATTAATAAAAGATGATCAACCTGTTGGATACACAGCCTATGAAAAATTTGAGTCTAGCATTTACTTAAGCAAATTATATTTATTGGCGAGTGTGCGTGGTCAAGGGCTAACTTCAGCCGTTTTCGATTGGTACGAAGAACTTGCCAAAAAAGAAAAAGTCTCCGAAATTTTTTTGCGTGTGAATCAAGATAACCTTCATGCAATAGATGTTTATAAGCATCAAGGCTTTCAGTTGGAGGAAGAATTAATCTCAGATATTGGCGAAGGTTTTCAAATGGTTGACTATAAAATGAAAAAAGAACTCGCATAACAGTGTAACTTGTGATAAAGTAGTCACATGCGACGGGTCGAGAAGGTCTCTGGTTTACAGAGTACCTAATTGATTTTGGAGGCACGCGATGATTTTCATCACCTACCGGATGTAGGCAGTGTCGGGTAAGACTTTTGTGGAGAAGGGCTTATCTACTTGATTATTCAAGTACCAGTTGAGGCACGACATTTTGTCGTGCCTCTTTTTTTTAATCAAGATTATTTTGGGTGTGATCAGAGGTTGATAAGATTGGTTTGTCCACTCTTTAATGATAAACTTGAACTAACTAAAGGTCGACAAACTTGTCATTGACCATTCGAGGAGTTTTGATTATGTTAGACAGACTGAAACAATTTGGTCGTAATTTTACTGAGACAACCCCTTTTATTTTGAGTAATACGGTGATTTTTATTCCGTATCTTTTATTTTTGAGTTTGAATAACGGTTACAATTGGGCAACCGTTTTGCCATTTACTTTGTTTTACACGTTCCGAATGACTGGTTTGTTTTTGATTCGGGGAATTCATGCTGGTTTAGATAGTTACACTTTGCTGATGATCTCACTTTTGGTTGGAGGTGCAGGTTCACTGCTTGGCTTGTTCGGGTTATTGTCGTTCCCTTTGTTTTATCTTTCGGCGATTTGCCTAGGGCTTAGTGCTGCTTGGCTCGTTCCCGCAAATGTCACTGTTAACTTCCATGAAAAACAACAGGGATTCATCAATATTAAAGGTAAAAAATATATTTATGCGTTAATTATGCTGGCACTTCTTTATGAAGTTGTTCGCTTACCAATGCCTTTACAATTAGCAGCAACACTAGGTTTTTATACGTTGCTTTACGTGATGGCTTATCACACAGTCAAACATTACCCACGTTATGAGTTAGATTTTAAAGACGTGCAAAGAAATTTGATTGAAAAAAAGGAATTAATTTTATTTTTTGGCTTTTTTATTTCTCTTTTTTTGTTGCGAACTGCGCGACTATTGATGGATACGGTATTATTTGATGTTGCTCTTTTCAGTATCTTATTGTTGTATATTTTGATTACGTTCTACTTAAGCCGAAAGAAGCAGACATGGGTATTACCTAGTTGGCTGAATTTATTGACGTTTTTAGATGGAATGCTTGGCAATTTTTTATTTTTATTCGGCACTTTTTATCTAGGAATCATTGCTGGCTTTAATCAATTAGCTACGACGCTCTATTTTCCATATATCGTTGGGCTGATTTTGGCAAAGATAGTCAGACCAGTTGTAACAAAAAAATTACCTGAAGATTATTCGATTGCTAGTTATTGCTTAGGACTACTTGTTTCATTTGGCGTATTATTTAGCCCCAATGCTTTCTCAATTGGCATCCTTTTACTGAGTTTGGTACATACGTTACTTGGTAGTCACTTAAATCAATTGTATGAGCAGTTGGAAGAAATTTCGCCAGATCAACGTTTAATCGTGAAGTATACGACGCAAAATAAAGGGAGTTTGACCCATCAATTTTTCTTGATGGGTGTCCTACTTTTCTTAACGAAACAGTTGGGGCAGCCTATTCGTTTCTTACTACGAATGACAGGTACCATGAGGCAATCTGCTGAAAGTATTCAACTAGTAGAGCAGGCAAAGTGGTTTAACCTAAGTGTGCTGATTCTGCTGACAGTTATTGTTTATTATTTATGGAAGGAAGCGAAAAAGAATGCGACTATTCATTGATGGAGATGGTTCACCAGTCAAAGATGATGCGATTCAAGTAGCACGAGCTTTTAATCTAGAAGTCGTAATTGTAACGAGCGTGGATCACTATACGACGAAAGAATATCCGGAAAATGTGCGCTTTGTTTATGTTGATCGTGGTGCAGACAGTGCAGATTATAAAATTGTTGGCTTAATCCATGCAGGAGACTTTTTAGTGACACAAGATTATGGATTGGCTTCTCTAGTATTAGCTAAAGGTGTTCGTGTATTTCACCAAACAGGTAAAGAGTTTGATGAAACAAATATAGATACTTTATTAGAACAACGTTATCACAGTAGCAAATTAAGGAAGGCGGGTCTGCGAACAAAAGGACCAAAACCATTTACGCAAAAAGAACATGAAGCTTTTTTGTCCGCGTTAACTAATGCAATGAAAGAGCTACGCAAATAAAAATTTCTTTTTTGTACGATTTTTTTTAATGTTAATTGAATAAAATAAAAAAGATCAAGTTGAAAGATTACTTGGTCTTTTTCTTTTGCTTTAAGCAAGGAAGAAAAGAAAAAATTTTTTCAAAGGAGTTTACCGTGAAAAAAAGTTGTGAATGATTTTTGTCGCACTTTTTTACAAATAAGTTGGTCGATTATTTTCATTTTGTGCTAAAATATGGAGGTAAATCACTGAATGATTTGAAAATACAGGAGGACAATCTTTTGAAGATTACTTTACTATATGGTGGACGTAGTGCAGAACACGACGTATCTATTCTTTCGGCGTTTTCTGTTTTAAATGCCATTTATTACGCATATTATCAAGTTCAACTCGTTTTTATTAGCAAAGATGGACAGTGGGTCAAGGGCCCATTATTAACAGAAAAACCTGATAACAAAGAATTATTACATTTGACATGGGATCCAAGTGGAAAAGTAACAGAAGGATTCACTGGGAAAGTCATTAACCCAGGTGAAATCAAAGAAGAAGGAACAATCGTTTTTCCAGTCCTTCATGGTCCGAATGGAGAAGATGGAACGATTCAAGGATTTTTGGAAACGTTAAATCTGCCTTATGTTGGTGCAGGCGTACTGACAAGTGCTTGTGCAATGGATAAAATTATGACGAAGTACATTTTACAGGCTGCGGGTGTTCCACAAGTTCCTTATGTACCCGTATTAAAAAATCAATGGAAAGAAAATCCGAAAAAGATTTTTGATCAATGTGAAGGTTCCCTGTTGTATCCAATGTTTGTTAAACCAGCAAATATGGGTTCAAGTGTTGGAATTACAAAGGCTGAAAATCGTGAAGAGCTTCAAAATGCGTTGGAAACAGCTTATCAATTTGATTCTCGTGCAATCGTTGAACAAGGAATTGAAGCGCGTGAAATTGAAGTAGCTGTTTTAGGTAATGAAGATGTGCGAACAACTTTACCTGGAGAAATCGTGAAAGATGTTGCTTTTTATGACTATGATGCAAAATACATTGATAATAAAATAGAAATGAAAATTCCTGCTGAAGTACCTGAAGAAGTACATCAAAAAGCACAGGAATATGCAAAATTGGCTTACACAATGCTTGGTGGAAGTGGCTTAAGCCGTTGTGACTTCTTCTTGACAAGTAAAAATGAGTTGTTCTTAAACGAATTAAACTCAATGCCGGGATTCACTGAATTCAGTATGTATCCTTTATTATGGGAAAACATGGGATTAAAATATGGTGACTTAATTGAAGAACTGATTCAATTAGGAATGAACCGCTATGAACAAAGACAAGGCTTTTTTGAAGCACACGAATAAAAAAGAAGGGGTGTGACAATGATTGTCGCAACCCCTTTTTATGAATAGACAGGCATTTCAGAAAGGAGTAACTGGTTTGTTTTTTCTGGAGTGACCTCTTCTGAGGAGAGAAAATACATGAAGGTAACAAGTCAAGAAATTGCAGAGGCACTTTCAAGTCATTGCGAGAAGAGCGTTGAAATCACAAATGTTGAATTTGATAGTCGAAAAGTCACTGAAGGTAGTTTGTTCGTACCACTTGCGGGTGCGCGTGATGGCCATGAGTTTATTCAACAAGCCATTGAAAATGGAGCAACAGCCACTTTCTGGAGTTGGGACATGGCTCAAGCACCTACAGAAATTTCAGTGATTCCAGTCGAAGACACGTTGAAGGCAATGCAGGCACTTTCAAAATATTATTTAGCAAAAGTTGGCGCAGAAGTAATTGCAGTTACAGGAAGTAACGGAAAAACAACAACGAAAGATTTGACCGCTTCCGTTTTAGCACAACGATATCGGACGTATAAAACGCAAGGAAACTATAACAACAATATTGGTTTACCGTACACTATTTTGCATATGCCGGAAGAAACAGAAAAATTGGTCTTAGAAATGGGAATGGATCATGCTAATGAGATCACGGAGTTATCTCAAATGGCACAGCCAAAAGTTGCTGCAATCACTATGATTGGAGAAGCCCATATTGAAAATCTTGGTTCTCGTGAAGGGATTGCAAAAGCAAAAATGGAAATCGTTGATGGTTTGTCGAAGAAAGGTCTATTGATCATTCCAGCGAATGAGCCATTATTGAAACCACTAAGTCAGAATTTGTCACAAGAAGTAACAACATTTGGGCTTTCTGAGGGTGACGTGCGAGGCGAGGTAACAAGGGAAGAAAAAACAGCTACGACATTTACAGTTGCAGGCGAATCATTCACGATACCTTTACCAGGAAGTTACAATGTAACGAATGCGTTGATTGCTTATACCGTTGGTCGCTTCTTTGGTTTATCCATTGAAGAAATTCGTCAAGGCTTTGCGACAGTTGCAATAACGCAAAATCGAACGGAATGGTTAACAGCTGGAAATGGAGCAGCGATTTTGAGCGATGTTTATAATGCAAATCCAACAGCGATGGGATTAGTCTTAGAAACTTTCCAAAAATTACCAACGAATGGTCGCCGTTTTGCGGTTCTTGCTGACATGTTAGAACTTGGTCCGGACTCTCCAACAATGCATGCCCAAATGAGTGAGCATATCGATCCTGATAAATTCGCGGGAATCTTTTTATATGGTAGTCAAATGGAAAATTTACGTGATGCCCTACAAGTAAGTGGTGAACTACCTGTTTTTTATTTTGAAAAGGATAAGCAAGCTTTAATTCAAGAAATTGAAACACAATTGGAAGCAGAAGACAGTATTGTTTTAAAAGGAAGTAATGGAATGGGCTTGTATGAAGTAGTTGAAAGATTACAAAAGCTCAACTAAATTTAGTAATAGCAAGGGTACGAGAAATCGTACTCTTTTTTGTTTAAAATTTTATTGTTTTTCAATATGTACATATTGTTTTGCGATATAGAGAACGTTATACTATTTTTATCTTAAAGGTAGGGGAGATTGTATTTATGAAACCAAAAACAACTTTTTTAAAATTTATTTTAGCAGGTTTAGTGGCATTTATTCTGTTTCTCAGCTTTTTACTAACCATGGGACTACTGTTTTCAATCAATGAGCATTCCGTGTTTCCAGAGCAAGTACTTGCCAGCATCTCACTTTATTTGTCAGCGATTGCTTCCCTTTTAATCATTTATTACATGTATCGAATGTTAGGTTTAGTGGATAATGATCGTGCATTCTCGGCGATGAGCTTGATTTACGTTCGGGCAATTTTTCGTTTAACAATCATGGAATTTATCGTACTTATAGGGACTGTACCTTTTGTTTATTATATTGCAGACAATGATGATGCACCAGGCGTGATGATTATTGGCTTGGGTATGTTGATTATTCCGCTAGCAGTAGCGACCTTCGTTTCGATTATCGAAAAGCTTCTTAAAAATGCAATTGAGTTGAAGTTAGATTATGAGTTGACTATTTAACCAACAGAGAATGAGTATTCGATTTCTTAACCAGACTGAAGGGGTGAACAAAAATGATAAAAGTGAATCTTGATATTATGTTAGTCAAACGTAATATGAGTGTTACAGAATTGGCTGAGCGTGTCGGAATCACCCAAGCAAACATGTCCATTTTAAAAACAGGTAAAGCAAAAGCAATTCGATTTTCGACACTTGAAAAAATTTGTCAGGTATTGTCATGCCAACCTGCTGACTTATTGGAATATGTTGACGAAACATCGTAGAGATATTGCATGCCAATAAAAAAGCTTCTAGAAAATTCTAGAAGCCTGAGAGATAACCAAATTGGTTCAACAAAAAGATAACTAGCGCAGCTAAATTACCTAGAAAAGATAGAATAATCAGTGCAAAAGGAATCGTCCAAATCGTGTACCAGCCGCCATCATAACTTGGGTGAGAACGTCTACCTTTGTAACTAAGCAAAGGAATTAATGTTAAGCCAAAAAGAATTAATTGGAAAAAAATCGCTAAAGACAATGAATAAGTATGGTTCGTAATAGCAGAGTAATTGAAAAATGTACCAATACCTGTCAAAAGTGCGAGAACTAGCATAAATTAGATCTCCTTTCAGTTTTTTATGAATTATAACAAAAAAAGAAGTAAAGAAGTTTATTTCTCTTGTAGCAGAACTAGTTTTGTAAAAAGATTGTTCTTGCTTGAAATAAAAACTGGAAACTTGCAGAAAACAAGTTACTATGGTAGAATAACCTATTGCCGAAAGATGAAGATAAATTGGACTGACTTTGAATGTCGTTACATCCGGAGATCAGATGTCATAACAATGATAAAGCTGAACGTGACCCGTTTGGCTTTTCTAATGCCTAACTAAACTTCGCAAAGTGATTTTTCGGTGGTGTCACAGCGGCTCTGCGCATAAATAGTTATAGTGGCCACTGTCAAAAAGAGAACGACTTCACTTTGACCGAACAAATCGACGGGGTAGCAAAAAGAAGCTACATCCTCAGTTAACAACCACATAGGAGGATTCATTTGAAATTTAAAGAATTAGAATTATCACCAGAATTATTGAAATCAGTTGAACGTGCTGGTTTTGAAGAAGCAACACCGATCCAATCAGAAACAATTCCTTTAGCATTAGCTGGGAAAGACGTTATTGGTCAAGCACAAACAGGTACTGGTAAAACAGCTGCTTTTGGGCTACCAATGTTAGAAAAAATCGACCCTCAACGCCATGAATTACAAGGTTTAGTTATTTCACCAACACGTGAGTTAGCTATCCAAACACAAGAAGAACTTTATCGTTTAGGTCGCGATAAAAAAATTCGTGTACAAGCTGTTTACGGCGGAGCAGATATCGGTCGTCAAATCCGTGGCTTAAAAGATCGTCCACATATCGTTGTTGGGACACCGGGACGTATGTTAGATCACATTAACCGTCACACATTAAAATTAGGAACTGTTCAAACATTAGTTTTAGATGAAGCAGATGAAATGTTGAACATGGGCTTCTTGGAAGATATTGAAAAAATTATTTCAACTGTTCCAGAAGAACGCCAAACATTATTATTCTCTGCAACAATGCCACCAGCAATCAAAAACATTGGTGTCAAATTCATGAAAAATCCAACACACGTAAAAATCAAAGCAAAAGAAATGACAGCTGATTTGATTGATCAATATTATGTACGTGCAAAAGAATATGAAAAATTTGATATCATGACTCGTTTATTCGATGTTCAAAAACCTGAATTGACGATTGTATTTGGTCGCACAAAACGCCGTGTAGATGAATTAGCTCGTGGATTAGAAGCACGTGGCTATCGCGCAGAAGGAATTCACGGTGATTTATCACAACAAAAACGTATGAGCGTTTTACGTTCATTCAAGAGCGGTCATTTAGATATTTTAGTTGCAACCGATGTAGCTGCCCGTGGATTAGATATCTCTGGTGTGACACATGTTTACAACTACGATATCCCTCAAGATCCAGAAAGCTACGTTCACCGTATTGGACGTACAGGTCGTGCAGGTAAAGGCGGAATGTCAGTTACTTTTGTTACACCAAACGAAATGGGTTACTTACACGTAATTGAAAACTTAACGAAAAAACGTATGACTGCTTTGCGTCCACCAACCGAAAAAGAAGCATTTAAAGGCCAACTAGGCGCTGCTTTTGAAGAAGTTGAAGCAAAACTTGAAGAAAACGGTTTGGACAAATACTTGTCACCAGCAGATAAATTGTTGGAAAAATATTCAGCACAAGATTTGGCTGCACTATTATTAAAAACTGTTGCAAAAGATCCTTCAGATGCAATTCCAGTGAAAATCACACCAGAACGTCCATTACCATCTCAGAAAAAAGGGTTCAATAAAAATGGTAAACGTGGTGGCGGCAATAATCGTAATCGTCGAGGCGAAGGCGGAAATTACCGTGGAAATAAATCTAAAGGCGGATATAACAAAAACAACGGAAATCATAAAGACGGCGGTCGTCGTCAAAACGATAAAAAACGTGGATTTGTAATTCGCTCAAATAACGATTAAAAAACAAATGAAAGCTTCTCTTATTTTAAGAGGAGCTTTCATTTTTGTTATATATAGACTTAATTGTGGTAAATTGGCAGGAATTTGGTAGAATGAGATTGTTCGAAATTTGATGAAGAGAGAAGATAAATGATAAAAGGGATTGGAATCGACGCAGTTGAATTACCAAGGATTGCTAAAATTATTCAAGAAAAAACAAATTTTATTGATCGCGTACTAACAGTCAATGAGATTGAATTGTTTCGTGTATTGCCCTTCCATCGCCAAGTAGAATTTTTAGGTGGGCGTTATGCATGTAAAGAGGCTTTTTCAAAAGCTTGGGGAACAGGAATCGGTAAAGTAACATTTCAAGAAATTGAAATTTTAAAAGATGTGCTCGGTCAGCCTGTTGTCACACAGTCCCCACATCAAGGAACTGTTTGGGTAAGTATCACACACACAGATGAATTGGCTTTTGCACAAATTATTTTGGAAGAATAGAAAGAAGGAAAGAAAATGGTTGTCGCTTGGAATCGTCCGACAAAAGCAATTATACATACACAAGCTATTACAGAGAATGTGGCAAATGAATTAGCAAGACTTCCAAAAGGAAAAGAATTATTTGCAGTTGTGAAAGCAAATGGTTATGGACATGGTGCGATTGAAACGGCACATGCAGCGATTGCGGGAGGTGCTACAGGCTTTTGTGTAGCTAACTTAGATGAAGGTCTAGAATTAAGAGAAGCAGGTTTCACTCAGCCAATTTTAGTCTTAAATATGATTCCTTTTACCGCAATCGAATTGGCAATTGCCAATGATTTGGCAGTAACGGTGGGAACCAAAGAATGGTTAGATGACGCCAAAGAATATTTTTCAGAACATGCAATTGAAGGCCAGTTGAAAATTCATTTAAAAGCAGATACAGGAATGGGACGAATTGGTTTTTTAACACCAAAAGAAATCAGAGAAGCAGTTGAATTTGCTCAAGCAATATCGTATTTTGAATGGGAAGGGTTATTTACACATTTTTCTACTGCTGACCAAGAAGATGATACGTATTGGAATTTACAAAAAAATCGTTTTTTAGCTGTTCTTGAAGAATTACCAGAGTTACCTCGCTATGTGCATGTTAGTAACAGTGCAACAGCTTTGTGGCACGACGAATCAATTGGGAATATGATTCGTTACGGAATTGCGATGTATGGATTGAATCCATCTGGTCATGCGTTACCAGAAGTTTATCCATTACAACCAGCACTCGAACTTGTTTCTGAATTGATTCAAGTGAAAGAATTAGCTGCTAATGAAGGAATTGGCTATGGTGAAACATACATCACATCAAAACCAGAATGGATTGGAACCGTACCAATTGGTTACGCAGATGGCTGGTTGAGAAAGATGCAAGGATTTTCTTTATTAGTTGATGGAAAATTTTGTGAAATAGTGGGGCGAGTTTGTATGGATCAATTGATGGTTCGCTTACCTTATGAATTACCTGTAGGAACAACTGTGACTCTGATTGGGAAAAACCAGGATCAGGTGATTGCGATGCAAGATGTAGCCGATCAATTAGAAACGATTCATTATGAAGTAGCTTGTATACTAGGAACACGGATACCAAGAGAATATCAAAAATAAGGAGGATCCTATGGTAAAAAGAGGAGATATTTACTTTGCTGATCTTTCTCCAGTTGTGGGATCAGAGCAAGGCGGAACACGCCCTGTGCTGATTATTCAAAATAATTTAGGAAACCATTTTAGTCCAACGGTAATCGTGGCAGCAATTACTGCAAAAATGGCGAAACCTAAATTACCCACGCATATAGGGATCAAAGCAACGGGAACAGGAATAGACCGAGACTCCGTCATTTTATTAGAACAAATTCGGACCATTGATAAATCAAGATTGAAAGAAAAAGTGTGTCACTTAGATCGTGAAATTATGCAAGATGTCGATCGCGCATTAAAAATCAGTGTTGGTGTGGAGGCAATCGCTCCAGTATCAAAGTAACGATGATGTGACTTGCCTGAATGAAATTTAGTCGATATGTAGCAGCTCTGACTAACTTGATAAATTATATTTACATAGAAAAAGCAGTGTTCGCAAACAATTGTGATATGAAGGCAAAAAAAGGTGAGGGCAAACGAAATCTCGTTTGCCCTCACCTTTTTAATTAGTTCTTCAGTCAGTCTTGCTTGCAAAGTATACGAAAAAGAGATTGGGACAAAAGTAGTCACCCGCAAGTTTTGAAGCGCAAAACTTTTGAACCGCATTTTTTCCGTGAAAGGAAATTCTTCAACTTATTCAAAGCAGAACTCTGTAATAATTACCAGCTAGCTTTTTTAACGCCGGGAATCAATCCCTTATGAGCTAATTCACGGAATTTCACGCGAGACATTCCGAATTTACGCATGTATCCGCGTGGACGACCATCAATTAAGTCGCGATTTTTCAAACGTTCTGGGCGCGCATCTAAAGGGAGCTTACGCAAGCCTTCATAATCATGGTTCGCTTTTAATTCTTGTCGTACTGCCGCATAACGTTCAATCGTTGCTTGCTGTTTCTTTGCTTTTGCAATTTTTGATTTTTTTGCCATTGTGTTTCCTCCAATTGTTTAAAATTTATTTTTTATTTTGATATAAATCGTAATTGTTACGATTATGAGATGTCCGTTCATAATTTAGCACGTCTGATTAAAAAAGACAACTATTTTTACTCATACACTTTTTTTGTAAAAAATAGCACTTCCACGTAAACTAATAAAGAGGAGTGTGACAAGTATGAAAAGATTTGCGATAAAAGAGTATGGTTTAGCACAGGATGTATTTGAAGAAATCGATGCGAGTCCACGTGAAGTAAAGGATGGACGCCTTCGAGTAGCGTTAAAGGCATTTAGTATCAACCCATATGATGTATCTCTTCGACTTGGAAATATGAAAGAGGTTCGTCCGTTAAAATTTCCTTATGTTTTGGGAAATGATGGTGCCGGAATTGTAACCGAAATCGCTTCAGACGTGACTGATTTTGTTGTTGGTGATCGAGTAGTTGTCCACGCAGTTGGAGGGACCTATGGCGAAGAAATCGTTGTTCCCGCGAAAAAAGTAGCAAAGATTCCTGAGAAAATGGATTGGGCGCAAGCAGCAGGTATGGTAACAACGGGATTGACTGCGTATAATTTATTGACACATTTACTTGATGTACAACCAACGGATGTTGTGATGATTGAAGGAGCTTCTGGCGGTGTTGGTTCAAGCCTTGTCCAGTTATTGCATGCTAAAGGGATCAAAGTGTTAGCCAGTGCTTCCAAAAAAAATGAAGAAAAAGTACGTGAGCTTGGAGTAGCGGAATTCGCTGCTTACGATCAAGAAGATGCCGGCGAACGTTTTGCGAATCAAGCAGATATTGTAATTGATGCAACAAAAGGTAGCAAACGCGGGACTTCGGGTATCGAGATTATGAAACCGGGGGGGCGTTATGTTGCATTGACGCAACTACCAGATTTGGATCTACGAGAGAAAAAAAGTGGTTTTTATGAATCATTTGTTCCAAGAAAGGAATATCAAGATCAAGAAGCATTTTCTTATTTATTACGAGCATATGAAAAAGGAACATTCACTGTACCTATTAGTCAACTGTTGCCAGCAACATTAGAGAATGTCATCCATGCACATCAGTTAGTGGAAGGCCATCCTCCTGCTGGAAAAATTTTATTGACACTCGCTTAGTTATGCTATACTTTCGCATGAGGTGAGAGGATGAATAAAAATTGGCAAGCAATCAAACAACAGTTAACTGAAAAAGAATGGCTAACGAATGGTTATTATCGTTTACGTAAACAAGGAGAATACTATGAATTTGCTTTTTTACAACCAGGTCCCTGTGGTGATTTCATGTATCACCCGCAAATCACTGTTCAAGAAATAGCAAATGAACCAGTTCCAATCAAATGTTTTGATAATGGTGGCTCTTCTGTCCAATCTTTCGTAAGAGATGAAAGTAATCAACAACAGTTAAATGAAATATTTGAACAATTGATGCAAACCTATCTTGAAGAAAAAAGTAGGTAAATAATTTTTAATTCTGTCAGAAACTTTTTGGCGAGGACAAAACAAGAAAAAAGTTTTGTCCTCACTTTTTTTATGTTTGCGAAAGAGATTTCATGGATTAGGGCTAAATTTTTATCATAAAATTATCATTCCACGTTATTTCATGATAAAGTGAAGGAAATAAAATTTAATAGTTTTTTAAATTGTAAGAGATTACAGTTCGACAGTTGTCCTTATATGTCAAAATTCTCGCTTTTTTTGATTAATGTTCATTGAAATCATAGAGAATTGCATGGTAAAGTAGTTCAGCTAGAAAAAAAGAAGGGGAAAATTATGGGATCAATCAAAAATACATTTAAACTTTACTTACTTGATTGGAAACGAATCTTTAAAAACCCGATTGCGACACTTCTGATTATCGCTATCATGATTATCCCTTCACTGTACGCATGGTTTAATATCAAAGCTTTGTGGGATCCATATGGAAATACTGGAGAGTTACCAATCGCCGTATACAGTGCGGATAAGCCAGTTGAATTTCAAGGAAAAGAAGTAGCTATTGGGAAAGAAGTAATAAAGTCACTACACAAAAATGACCAGCTGGGTTGGCAATTTGTTGACTCAAAAGCTGAATTAGAATCTGGTGTTCGTTCAGGAAAATATTATGCAGGTATTTATCTGCCAACTGATTTTTCTGAAGACTTATTAAGTTTTACCAGTGGGGACATTAAGAAACCAAAAATCGAATACACCGTTAATGAAAAAATTAACGCGATTGCGCCGAAAATCACTGATAAAGGTGCAAGTTCGATTCAGTCACAAATCACAGAGGAATTTATTAACACAGCAAGTTCAACCTTGCTAAAAGTTTTTAACGAAATTGGTTACGATATTGATTCCAACTTAGTGAGCATCAATAAAGTAAAAGATATGATTCTTTCTACTGATGAAAACCTGGATGACATTGAAGGGTATACCAAAAAAGTGCTAGAACTTCAAAGCCAACTTCCTGGCATCAAAGAAAAGCTCAACAAAGCAAATGAATTTGTTGACTATCTACCAAAAGTAGACGAAATGGGTGAAAAAGTCATTGCATTGAATGACAAGATGCCTGAACTTCAAGAACAAGCGAAGATTATTTTGGATCTACAAGAAAAAATTCCTGAAATCCAAAACGCTGGGAAACAATTAGCGATGATTGATGAAGATTTTGCTTCAATCCAAGATACAATGAATCAAGGAATTGATGAAGCAAAACAAGGACTAGTGATTATTGGTCAAGTGCAAGATGCTCTGCCAGATATCAAAAGATTGGAATCACAGGCAAGTAATCTTGCGTCGACAACTGAAAACGGTGCGACACAATTAAAAGAGGCTGTTCCAAGTATTGTGACCAGCGTGCAAGTGACTTTAAAATCAATTGGCGAAGTTGCCACTACGACAAATTCGATTATTGAAACAATCGAAGGAGCGATTGCAGATGGTGAACTGACGACTGAAGAAAAAGCGAATATCGGTCAAATCTTAACTGATTTTTCTGCTAGTTTGGGTCGTCAACAAGAAGCCATTGATCAAGTTGTCCAATTTATGACAGACTTACAAACAAGTGCTGGAAACAATAAACTAGACGACGTTATTGCTGGATTGAAAAATATCAAAACAGCACTTGGTAATTTGAACACACGTGTGAATGAATTAAATACGGCTGTTCAAAATGGGAACTTAAATCAAGTGAAAAGTTTGCTTGAAGGCGTCAAAACAATTGCTTCAAATATCAAAGAATTGACAGGTAATATTGATGTTAATGCAGTTGGCTCAACTGTTGAATCAATCTTAGATCAGTTGATTCACACGATTCAAACAGCAAATGGTGTCTTAGACAAAGCAGACCAAATCGACTTTGATTCGTTATTAAGTTCGACAAAGACAACTGTTTCAAATGCAGTTGGTATCCTAGAAAAATATCAAAAAGAAATGCCCGCAATTGGTCAAGAAGTCCATGATGCGAACACCATGCTGAATGGAAACATGAATACGATCGTTGACGGCATCAATAAAGGCGCTGACTTGTATAATAATGATTTGCCAGTCGTTGCGCAAAAATTAAACACAGCTGCTGATTTTATTAAGAATGATTGGCCAACTTTAAAAGGTGAATTAACGGGCACGTTGACAACGGTCAATGAAAAGATGCCAGAAGTTGAGACAGCTGTTAATGCTGCCGCAGACTTGATTACAAATGATTGGCCAAGTATCAAGGCAGGAATTGAAAAAGCTGCTGATGCTATCCGTAAAGGGGAAGAAGAAGTCGATCTTGGTGAAGTAATTAAATTATTGAAATTAGATGCGACAAAAGAAAGTGATTTCTTTACAAACCCAGTTGAATTGAAAACAAATCAACTGTATCCAATTGCCAATAATGGTTCAGCAAGTACACCATTCTACACGGCATTATGTATTTGGGTTGGTGCAGTCTTACTTTCAAGTGTAGCAACTACTGACTATTATCTTGAGAAAAAAGATAAAATAAAATTCACGAAGCGAGAACAATATGTTGCTCGAATGTTGACATTCTTAACGATTGGTTTGGCACAAGGATTGATCGTTGCTCTTGGAAATATCTTCCTATTGGGCGTAGACGTTCATAATCCAGTGTATAGCGTGTTATTTGCGTTATTAGTGTCCTTATCCTTCATGATGATTGTTTATGTGCTAGCGTCCTTATTCGGCAACGTAGGGAAAGGGCTGGCGATTATCATCCTCGTGCTGTCAATTTCAGGTGGTGGTGGGAATTATCCAATTCAAGTTTCTGGAAAATTCTTCCAAATGATCAATCCATTCTTACCGTTCACTCACGCGGTGAATTTATTGCGTGAATCAGCTGGTGGTATTTACTGGCCAACGGCAACGAATGCGATTTGGATTATGATTGGTTTGTTCATCGTCTTTGGGATTGTCGGAACGGCTGTTTATCCATTTATTGAATCTAAAATGAAAAAATTGCAGGAATACTCACACGAAAGTCATATTTTCCACTGAGTACGTTGCGATGAATCAAAAATTGAACTGGAATCTCTTGAGTGAATGGAGATTCCAGTTTTTCTATAATTAAAAATCTTTTCGTTTTTTGAAAGATTTTTTTAGTAGAATGTTGACTTTTATATTTGATGAGCGTACTATATCATCTTGTTTACTGTAAATTTTCGAAAACAATATTTAACATGAAAAAAAGTGTAAAGGAGTTTAAGAGTTGGATTACTTAAAAAGGTTGTTAGTCGGTAAACCGTTAAAGTCTGCTGAAAATGACGACCATAAATTGAGTCGATTTGCTGCGCTAGCATTATTGTCTTCTGATGCACTATCTTCGATTGCATATGGGACAGAACAAATCGTTGTTGTGTTGGTTGCTTTGTCTACCGCAGCA
The DNA here is from genome assembly GCF_050528535.1 of Enterococcus sp. DIV0176. Taxonomy (NCBI): domain Bacteria; kingdom Bacillati; phylum Bacillota; class Bacilli; order Lactobacillales; family Enterococcaceae; genus Enterococcus; species Enterococcus sp. DIV0176. The sequence continues at coordinate 176,732 of NZ_CP172879.1, forward strand.
ATTTGGTATTCATTACCTATTGCAGCATTTGTTATTATTTTACTTATTTCATTAACTTTATCTTATCGACAAATTATTCATGCTTATCCTCATGGCGGTGGTGCTTATGTGGTAAGTAGTGAAAACTTAGGGAAAAACGCTGGTCTGATTTCTGGGGGATCATTGTTGATCGATTATATGCTGACTGTTGCGGTATCTGTTTCTGCTGGGGCAGAGGCGATAACGTCGGCGATCCCAGCTTTGTATGGTCATCAGGTAGGTATTTCCGTCGCAATTGTCTTGTTATTGATGATGCTGAATTTAAGAGGGTTACGTGAATCGGCCTCTTTCTTATTAGTTCCTGTTTATACATTTATTATTGTCATTACCTTGCTGATTGTCGTTGGTCTGTTCAACATTGTGACTGGTGCAGTACCGTTAAATGCGACTGCCTTGCCAGGCGCGGCCGTTCCAGGTGTTTCGATTGCATTGATTTTACGTGCCTTTTCATCTGGCTCCTCTTCACTGACTGGGGTTGAGGCAATCAGTAATGCGGTACCGTTCTTTAAAAAACCACGGGCGAAAAACGCTGCGGGTACGTTAACAATGATGGCTGTCATTTTAGGATTTTTCTTTGTGGGAATTACATTCATTAACTACTGGTATGGCATCGTACCTGAAACAGAAGTGACGGTCTTGTCTCAAATCGGTAAAGCTGTCTTTGGACATGGTGTGTTGTATTACGTTTTACAATTTGCAACTGCTTTGATTTTAGCAGTAGCCGCAAATACTGGTTTCTCTGCGTTTCCAGTTTTAGCGTTTAATTTAGCAAAAGATAAATTCATGCCACATATGTATCAGGATCGTGGTGACCGTTTAGGTTATTCAAATGGGATCATGACTTTAGCCTTTGGTTCAATCATCTTATTGTTTATCTTCCAAGGATCAACGGAACGATTGATTCCACTTTATTCGATTGGTGTATTTATCCCATTTGCTCTTTCTCAAACAGGGATGGTTATCAAGTGGCGAAAAGAAGGTAAGAAATGGTTGCAAAAATCAATTGCAAACATTGTTGGAGCATTTATTTCTTACTCGATTATTATTATTTTGTTCATCTATCGTTTAGGTGATATCTGGCCATTCTTTATCATTATGCCTATTGTTTTGTTTGTTTTTTACAAAATTCATGGACACTACAAAAATGTGGCAGAACAACTTCGCTTAGAAGAAGATGCTAAGTTACATGATTTTGATGGAAATACGGTGTTAGTTTTAGTGGGAAATGTTACTCGTGTAAACATTGGAGCGTTGAATTATGCACGTTCGATTGGGGACTATGTAGTAGCAATGCACGTATCCTTAGATGAAGATGTGGCGAAGGAAAAAGAAATCGAAGCCGAATTCAAAAAACATTTTCCTGATGTTCGTTTTTCGGTTGTTCATTCTTCGTATCGTTCAATTGAAAACCCAATTATTCGCTATGTGGATCTAGTGAGCAAAAATGCAGCAAAACAAAACTATACGACAACGGTGTTGATTCCACAGTTTGTACCAAACCGTCGTTGGCAAAATATTTTGCACAACCAAACAAGTTTGCGTTTACGTTTGCGACTTTCTTGGCGAGAAAATATTGTTATTAGTACCTATAGTTATCATCTGAAAAAATAAGTAATGGAGCATAGCGATTACTTTATCAATAAACAAAGATTGTGGATCCAAGTGCTCAGTTTCGAAAAAATAATTCATAACTGTCAAAAATGGCTACTCATATTTTTGAACAGTTATGAATTATTTTGAGGAATTGCTTTGGGAACACTGTGAATAAGGTTGTGGTGCAAAACGTTTAGCTCTGACAAGATAGCGAGCAGACACTCAAAATAGTTTTTCATATTTTGAAGTGAATGTGAGCTATTTTGAGGAGTTGTTTTGGGAACACTGTTTATAGAAAAAAAGGCCCTGTGACAAACTGTCGCAGGGCCTTTTTTTCTATTGTTCAGCTTCGTACACTAAGCTTTTTTTGCTGCAGGATCTAAGCGTCGTTCTACGATACCAAGTACCCAGTCAGTAATGATCGCCATTAAAGCTGTTGGTAACGCACCTGCAAGAATGATTGAAGCACCGTCTGTTGCATTGGTCCCGCGGATAATGATGTCACCAAGGCCGCCGGCACCAACGAATGCACCAATCGCAGTAATTCCGATCGCAACAACCAAAGCGTTACGAATCCCAGCCATAATGACCGAAACAGATAAAGGTAGTTCCACCATGATTAAACGTTGACGAGCAGTCATACCCATTCCTTTACCGACATCCAAAATATTTTTATCTACTTGGATCATACCAGTATAAGTGTTTTTGATAATTGGTAATAAGGAGTACAAGAAGACCGTAACAATAACTACGTTAACACCTAGCCCCAGTCCAATCATCAAAATAGAAAGCATTGCTAAAGAGGGGACAGTTTGAATGATGTTTGCTAAGCGAATGACCCAATTGGCAAGTTTGCGTTTACGAGAGATCAATATCCCAATCGGAATCGCTACAACAGCGGCGAAAAAGACACCGTAAATTGAAATCAAGAAGTGACGGATAAATTGACTAAAGACATAGGCACCGTTTTCTTGAAAATAATAGACGAATTGTTGAAATAAATTCATTTTATCCATGCAATCACTTCCCTTTCTCAAAATAATGATGTTCTTTCAAAAAGCGTTCGGCAACAACAGAAGGTTCCACCAAATTGTTGTCTGCCTCATAATTTAATTTTTGCATTTCCTCTGTAGTGATCGTACCACCTAATTTTTGTAAGGCTTCCTCTAGGTGAGGCGTGTCTTTCAACACTTGGTTTGCGACGACCGGTGCAGCATCATAAGGTGGGAAGAAGCTTAAATCATCCTCTAACATCACCAAATCATAACTTGCAATTCGTCCATCAGTAGAATAACCTAATACGATGTCCATTTTTCCTGCTTCAACAGCGTCATAGACTAAACCAATTTGCATTGGCAAGATAGATTCAAACGAAAAGCCATATGTTTCTTGGAAGCCATCATAGCCATCACCTTTACGGTTGATCCAAGAAGTATCGACACCTGCAACGAGTTCATCCGCTACATTTTTCAAATCACTGACTTTCGTTAGATTGTATTTCTCAGCTGTGTCTTTGCGAACGAGAAAGACATACGTGTTTTCAAATCCATAAGAAGGAAACCATGTTTGATTGTACCGTTTTTCAAATTCTTCTTTCACTATGGCAAATGCTTTTTTAGGATCTTTTTCAGGCGGTAGCCCTAAGGTAGTTGTTAAGTCCGTTCCTGTATAGCGTGCCGCAGAAATCGAAGCGTCCCCATTAATCATAGCTTGGTGATTAATCGTTGTTGTTGCTAAATTGTTGATAATCGTTGTGTTTTTGTCTGTATAATGTTCAACCATTCCAGCGACAATCCCTGCAAGAATTTGTGCTTCTGAAGTAATGCCACCAGTAATCGAAATCGTTTGGTCATCCGTATTACTTGCTAAGCCTGGCAAAGAACAGCTACCGAGAATGAGTGAGAGTCCAAAAAGCAAAATGAGTTGTTTAAGTCGTTTCATTCATCATTCTCCTTTCTAAGCGCAATCGGAGTGAGATGTGTTTCTAATAAACCAAGTAAGAAATCAGCAAGCAGAGCTAAGATCGTTACCGGAATCGTTCCAGCAAAAATCAGATCTGGTTGATAATTATTTAGTCCACTAAAAATCAAATCACCTAAACCGCCTGCACCAATGTAAGAGGCTAAAGTTGCCCAAGCAATCACATAGACTGCAGCTAAACGAATCCCAGCCATAATCGTTGGCATCGCGATTGGAAGTTCCACTGAAAGAATGGACTGCAGATTGGTCATGCCCATTCCTTTGGCAACATCTCGATAGTTCCAATCCACATTTTTCATCCCAATATAGGTGTTTCGTAAAATAGGCAATAGCGAATAAATAAAGAGAGCAATAATTGCGGGTGTTTTTCCAACGCCTAGCAAGGGTATCATCAGAGCTAACAGCGCCAAAGAGGGAACCGTTTGAAGTGCGCTACTAATACCAATCACAATCGTTGCCGCTTTTTGAAAACGAGTTAAGAGAATCCCTAGCGGAACTGCGACCAAAATACCAAGTGCTAGAGCGAAAAAAGAAATATAAAGATGTTCAGCACTCTTTGTTAAAATTTCGGCGCCATGCTGATTAAAAAACTGCTGCATGAGCTAGACCTCCTTTGTTTCTACAGGCTTCGTTGACTCAATCGCATCTGTGATAGATTGATCTTCTCCCCAAATCACATCATAAACAATATCAACTAGTGAAGCACGAGTTAAAATACCAACTACTCGGTTTTGTTCATCAACGACAGGCACGTATTTTAGTCCACGTTTTAAAATCCGTTGTAAAGTGTCACGTAAATAAGCAGATTCTTTCACATAGAAAACTTTAGGATTTAAAATATCCCCAACACTCGAAACTTTGCCACGTTTTCGGTCAAGCGTTTCAACATCAATGAAGCCCTTCAATACATTTGAGTTGTCTGTTACTAAAAGGGTATCCACGCGTTTTTCGCGCATGAGTTTGATTGCTTCTTGCAATGATTTTTCCGGAGTAATCGTAATGGCAGTGTTCAACATGACTTCGTTGACGCGAGTCGTGTCCGGTTTTGCTTGAAGCAAACGATCTTCACCGATAAGTTCTTCTACGAATTCATTGGCAGGGTTACGTAAAATATTTTCTGGTGTATCAAACTGGATCACTTTTCCTTCACTCATGATAGCGATACGACTTGCTAATTTTAATGCTTCGTCCATATCGTGGGTAACAAAGACAATGGTTTTCCCTAGACGTTCTTGTAAGTCTTTCACTAGATCTTGCAAGGCGTCACGCGTAATTGGATCTAGCGCGCCAAATGGTTCATCCATCAAAATAATATCTTGATTAGCAGCTAATGCCCGAACGACACCAATTCGTTGTTGTTGTCCGCCAGAGAGTTCGCTTGGATAGCGATCAAGCATCTCACGAGGTAATTCGACAAGGTCAATCATTTTCTCGGCAGTTTTATTACGTTCTTCCTGACTAACTTTCAGTAGCTTTTGTACAAGTGTAATATTTTCTCGAATGGTCATGTGTGGCATCAAACCAATATTTTGAATAACATAGCCAATTTGTCGGCGTAGTTCAACCGGATTGATATCTAGGATGTTTTTTCCATCAATCAAAATTTTTCCTTTAGACGGGTCAGTCATTCGATTTATCATGCGCATCGTCGTTGTTTTCCCACTACCACTAGTTCCGATAAAGCAGATAAATTCTCCTTGTTCAAACGAAAGATTCACGTCATCAACAGCAACTTTGTTTCCTTTATAAATTTTTGATACATGTTGAAATTCAATCAAATTTTCTCACCTCAAATTATCATTTTTTTAATCTTCACATAACTAGTATGGCTGAAAAATCGTTAACATACAAATCGAAGGGTTTGAAAGAAGAGATTTTTTACTGGAATATGGATTGGGGTGTACTAAAAAGTTTGAACTGAGCTGTTCGCCAAGTCTCTAAAAAAGTGTTAGAATAGCTTGAGATAAATGACTAGAAAGAGTGGATAAGATGTTAACAACAGAGGATTTTGATTTTGATTTGCCAGAAGAACTCATTGCACAAACACCGTTAAAAGATCGTGACCAGTCACGTTTGTTAGTGGTCAATCGTACAACAGGGGAGTTAGAAGATAAACATTTTCATGATATTATTGATGAATTGAACCCGGGGGACGCCTTGGTCATGAATGACACACGCGTGCTACCCGCTCGTTTATATGGAGAAAAACCAGATACTGGCGCTCATTTAGAAGTATTGCTTTTAACGAACACAGAAGGGGATACATGGGAAACGTTGATCAAGCCAGCTAAACGTGCCAAAGTAGGGACAACGATTTCATTTGGTGATGGTCGACTAAAAGCCGTGGTAGAAGAAGAACTCGAACATGGTGGACGCATCATTACGTTTAAATATGACGGGATTTTTCTTGAAATTTTAGAGTCGCTGGGTGAAATGCCCTTGCCACCTTATATCAAAGAACGTCTAGAAGATCCAGATCGTTACCAAACAGTGTATGCGAAAGAAAATGGTTCTGCGGCAGCCCCAACAGCGGGATTACATTTTACCAAAGAATTATTGGAAGAAATCGAAGCCAAAGGAATTGAATTAGTCTACTTGACGCTTCATGTTGGTCTAGGAACATTCCGTCCAGTTAGCGTAGATAAGATTGAAGATCACCACATGCATAGTGAATTTTATCGGTTAACAGAGGATGCTGCGAAACGTTTGAACCAAGTTCGCGAGAATGGCGGGAAAATCGTAGCGGTAGGGACAACTTCTATTCGGACATTAGAAACGATTGGGACAAAGTTCAATGGTGAAATCAAGGCTGACAGTGGTTGGACAGAAATTTTTATTACACCAGGTTATGAATTTAAAGTCGTCCAAGCGTTCTCAACAAATTTCCATTTGCCAAAATCAACCTTAGTGATGTTAGTAAGTGCCTTTGCAGGTCGCGAATTAATTCTGTCTGCATACCAACATGCGATTGACGAACGTTACCGCTTCTTTAGTTTTGGAGATGCGATGTTCGTCAAATAAATGGGTTGACAATTACATGTTTGAATAAAAATAAGAGAGTGAATGATCCTTAGCGATCATTCACTCTCTTTTCTATTTTCCACTTTTAATGAATCACATAAGCAAGGTGAGGCTTACTTTCCGAATTTTAAACTAGCTCTGAGCAATTGAATTAGCTGGAGTAATTTTCCTTGGCTAATAATCAATCAATGTTAAGACAGTATTTTTTGGATCAAATAAATGGTCTGTTTTTCATTTTCAATATAAATGTTTCTTTTGTGCAGAGAGTATCAAAAATTGCTTGTTCAACCGCCATTTTTTGATAATAAATTTTATGAATTTAGTTTTTTTTTAGGAAAAAGGTAAATAAAAATACAAATGAAAAAGGTACGATTATAAAAAATAAAATAAAAAAGACAGGAGCTGATGGAATGCTTTTGACCAATAAAAGCCTCGACCATTATTTTGATAAATACGACCAATATTTTTCGTTGATGACTGAATACGAGTATCCACTCATTTATCGCGAATACGATAAAATAAAAAAAGAAGCCTATTATCTGGTTGACCAAATTTCTTCAGAAAATTTTTTCTCCAAGTTGAAACAACTACTGATATTAGATGCTCGGATACAAATCATTCAAAGTTTACTTGAATTGGAATCAGAAAAAACTACTGAGGCAGAGATTCTCGAATTAGCTAAAACAGATAGCTGGACGTTTTATAAAGAAGCAGCGGGCTACCGATTAAATGAAACAGTACCTCACACGTTACTTAATTATGTTTTGGCAGAAGACGAGGGTAGCCGTGATTAAATTTTTTGTAGAGAGTGGCTGAATCGAAGTGTTTATTTTGCTAAATATTCTTAGCTATCAAATTTTTCGAAGTACTAGTAAGGAGAAAAGAACGCATGGATACTTGGAAGTAGACAACACAAAAAAGCTGGACTCTCGACAAGTCCAGCCTCTGTATTTCGGAAGGAATCAAATAAGTAGAATTTTTGTTACTTTCCATGATACATGTAAAGTACCTTGTTGAATTTCTTCTTGATAAACAAAAAATCTTGTTTTCGTTACATCTTCAACACTCATTGACACATCTTTTACTAGTATTCAATTTTCAGATGTTCATTGTTTATTTTACGTATCTTTGTTACTTCTGGTTTTGGGAAACGAATCATCCAAACTCTTTATACGCATTCACTATTTTCATCAGTTTGACGCTTTGTACTTCACACGTATACTTGGTGAAACCTGTACTTCTAACAACTTTGTTTGCTTACAATACTTCATCGAGAAATCCTTCAACTTATTTGATGTTATCCTCCTTCCTTACACCTATATAGTAGCACGAAATGTTAGCGTTTGCAAATGAGATGCTCGCGATTCTATGCCTTTTTTATGAACAAAATTCATAAATTGTCTGAAATAGTTTATTAAGTTGAAAAAAATAAAAAAATGATGTTATATTTAATATAGGATTATTATTTAATGAAGATTGAAGGAGGAATAGGATGGAAGAATATAAAAAAACGGTGAGGGAAGTCCAAGAAGAAACAAATGCAAACCTAGAACAAGGATTGTCTTCGCAAGAAGCAACTAAGCGGGGCAAGGAACAGGGACTTAACCGTTTTGATGAGGCAAAGAAAGAATCATTAGCCAGAAAATTTTTTAGAAGTTTAGCAGATTTTACGACGATTATTTTATTGGTTGCTGCTGTGATCTCTTTTTATACGGCCTTTGCAACAGAACACGGAGATTTATTTGAAGGTCTGTTGATTATCGCTATCGTTGTTATCAACTCCGCACTTACAATTGTTCAAGAAGGAAATGCAGAAAAAGCATTAGAGTCGTTGCAGGATATGAATAAGCAGACGGCACTGGTTTTACGTGATGGCAAACGAGAACAAATTGATGCAGAACAATTAGTTGTTGGGGACATTTTGATTTTAGAATCAGGTGCAACCATTCCTGCAGATGCTCGGTTGATTCAAAGTTCACAACTCCGAGTAGAAGAATCAGCTTTGACTGGTGAGAGTGAAGCGGTTGAGAAAGATGCTACTTATGTTAGTAAAGAAGAGGTACCTTTAGGCGATCAGATTAATATGGTGTTTAAAGGGTGCAGTGTAGCTGCCGGTCGTGGTCAAGCAATTGTTACAGCAATTGGGATGCAAACTGAAATGGGAAAAATCGCTGGACTATTAAGTGGCGATATGATGCAGAAAACACCTTTGCAAGTTCGCTTGAATCAGTTAGGTAAACGAATTAGTTTTATTGCATTAGGAGCGGCTGCATTAGTTTTTATTATCGGTGAGTTGCAAGGAGAACCGCTACTGGAAATGTTTATGACTTCTGTATCTTTAGCAGTTGCGGCAGTTCCAGAAACATTGACAGTTATCGTGACATTAACTTTAGCATTTGGCGTTCAGAAAATGGCAAAAAAACATGCAATTATTCGTCAACTGCCTGCAGTTGAAACATTAGGAACAGCTAACGTAATTTGTTCTGATAAGACGGGAACGCTAACCCAAAATAAAATGCGCGTGCGTCGAGTTTGGAGTCGCGGCGATGAAGTTACTGATACAGAAGATGCTATGACAGATAGTGCAATGGAAGTCTTGAAGATGGCAGCCTTATGTACAGATGTAAGTGTTGAAAAAGAAAATGATGAATTGATTATCAAAGGGAACCCAACAGAAGCCGCAATTGTGCGTGCTGTGGAAGAAAACTATCATACAAAAGCAGAGTTGGAAGAAAATTATCCTCGAATTGGAGAATTGCCGTTTGACTCAGAGCGAAAAATGATGACAACGGTACATAAGATGGGAAAAAAATATATTTCCATTACCAAAGGTGCTTTTGACGTATTAGCTCCACGTTTTCGTTATGGAGACATCGAACAAGCCACAGTTGTCAATGACCGTTTCGGAAAACGTGCGCTTCGCGTGATTGCAGTTGGTTTTGCTGTCTATGACGAAGAGCCACAAGACATTAGTTCAGAAGCGTTAGAAAAAGATTTACGTTTAATCGGGTTGATTGGCATGATTGATCCACCTCGCCCAGAAAGTAAAGGAGCAATTGCTCGCGCGAAAAAAGCTGGGATCAAAACAGTAATGATTACTGGTGACCATGTGGTGACAGCGAGTGCGATTGCAAAAGAACTTGGAATTTTGGAGCATTCTTCAGAAGCTTTAACAGGCGCAGAATTGCACGCGTTGACTGATGAAGAACTAGATGAACGTGTAAAAGAATTGTCTGTCTATGCACGAGTAACGCCAGAAGACAAGATTCGGATTGTTAAATCATGGCAACGAACAGGCGCAGTTGTAGCGATGACTGGTGATGGAGTAAATGATGCCCCTGCGTTGAAAGCAAGTGACGTTGGCTGTGCCATGGGAATCACTGGGACGGATGTAGCTCAAAGTGCTTCAGATATGATTTTAACGGATGATAATTTTGCAACGATTGTTGATGCAGTTAGCCAAGGCCGTTCTGTTTATCAAAATATTCGAAAAGCGATTAATTTTCTTTTGAGCTGTAATATCTCAGAAATTTTCATTGTGTTGATTGCGATGCTTCTAGGTTGGGGTGCGCCATTTACGGCAGTTCAATTACTATTTGTCAACGTAGTAGCTGATGGGCTACCAGGATTTGCACTAGGAAGGGAACCGGCGGAAGCAGGAATTATGGATCAAATGCCAATACCGCGAAATGAGGGGATTTTTGCACGTGGATTGTGGCAAAAAATTGCAGTGAACGCAAGTGTGTTTACCGTTGTAACACTTTTTGGTTACTATCTAGGAAGTTTTGTTGACACAATTAGCCCTTGGGTTGATGCTAGTCAAGAAGTTGGTCAAACGGTTGCTTTCCTAGTCTTAGCCTATTCTTCAATTTTGCATGTTTTTAATGTGAGAAGTAGTCAATCAATATTTAAGGTAAGTCTATCCTCCAATAAATCGCTATTAGAAATGGCCGTCTTAGCTGTAGTAATTACTACAGCAATGGCACTGTTCCCATTCACACAAGAACTTTTTGGACTTGTTCATATTAGTTTGAATCATTGGTTGCTAGTCTTCATTTTATCAGTCACACCAATTGCAGTGAGTGAGCTGATTAAGTTCCATCAACTGCCAGATGTGGATGATGAAGAAGAATAAATAAAAAAGTGTAGCAAAAAAGCTGCGGTATTGACCGCAGCTTTTTTTGTGTACCTGTTTAGTTTAGTAAGCAACATCTTTAGGCAATTCATTGTAGAAAGCAGCTTTTGTTGCTGTAATATATGGATTCAACCATAAATAGCCGATTCCTGCAGTCATTAATGCAAGAATGTGCCATCCGATAAACGACAAATCCAACCAGAACAATTTCCCTTTGTAACCATCCATTAGCTTACGACTTGCTGTAATCGTATCAAGCACACGAGGTTTTTGACCTGTTTCTTGAATCGTGTCGTAGTAGATAAAGTAGCTTTGAGAGTAAGAATAACTTTTGATAATCCCAGGGATAATAAGCAACAATGTCCATAATGTGGTGAATAACCAAATTAAAATGGCTAAACCGATTACGCCACCGATAAAGATACCTGAAAATCCACGAAATGCATCTTTAAATGGTTCGATTTGTGATTTTTGTCCACGTAATACATCAAGATAAGTCCAAGAAATACCACTCATGAACAATGCGCTAATAATGCCGGAAACAACTCCGCCACCACTACCACCGCCAGCACCAGATCCACCATTATCATTAGCAATCGTTTCCTGGATACTTGAAACATCTGACATACTTGCAATAAACAAGATGAATGGTACAAGAATCAAAAGAATAAGTGCAATAGCAATTAACGACGGAATCAAATTCAATAATACCGCTTGCCCCCAACGACCTTTCAAACTAGCCTTAGCTTGTGATTTTAATTCAGCAGAAGATTTCATCTATTTTTCACTCCTTTTCCATAAGTTAAAATTATTATAACAAAGATTCACTTTTTTGCCTTTCATCTTGCATTGATTATTCCGGAAATGTCTCTAAAAAAAGAGGATTAAATAGAACAGAAACAATAGATAAACTCTTGCAAAAAAGTGCCGAAACGATTATGATTGTGTGAGTTGTCAACGCTATTTTATAGAGAAAGTAGGGAATTGAATGTCACAACCTGCCATTCGCTATCGTTTAATCAAAAAAGAAAAACATACGGGTGCCCGCTTAGGTGAAATTATTACGCCACACGGTACTTTTCCAACTCCCATGTTCATGCCTGTCGGAACATTGGCGACAGTAAAAACTATGTCTCCTGAAGAATTAAAGGAGATGGGTGCAGGAATCATTTTAAGTAACACGTACCATCTGTGGTTGCGACCTGGAGAAGATCTAGTCGCTGAAGCTGGTGGTTTGCATAAATTTATGAATTGGGATCAACCGATTTTAACCGATTCTGGTGGTTTCCAAGTATTTTCATTAAGTGATATGCGTAACATTGAAGAAGAAGGGGTCCATTTTAAAAATCATTTGAATGGTTCTCGGATGTTTTTATCACCTGAAAAAGCAATTGATATCCAAAATAAATTGGGTTCAGATATCATGATGAGTTTTGATGAATGTCCACCATTCGATGAAAGCTATGACTACGTGAAAAAATCTGTAGAGCGTACTTCACGCTGGGCAGAGCGTGGACTAAAAGCTCACGCAAATCCAGCAACACAAGGTCTATTTGGAATTATCCAAGGGGCAGGATTTGAAGATTTACGTCGTCAAAGTGCGAAAGATTTAGTTAGCATGGATTTCCCAGGCTATTCAATCGGAGGATTATCTGTTGGGGAACCAAAAGCAGACATGAACCGTGTTTTAGAATTTACGACACCATTAATTCCAGAAGACAAACCACGCTACTTAATGGGGGTTGGTGCAGCTGATTCCTTGATTGATGGAGTCATTCGTGGAGTAGATATGTTTGACTGTGTATTGCCAACAAGAATCGCACGTAATGGAACTTGTATGACTTCGCAAGGTCGTTTAGTTGTTAAAAATGCAAAATATGCACATGATTTTCGTCCAATTGATGAAAAATGTGATTGCTATACATGTAAAAACTATACTCGTGCTTATATTCGTCATTTAATCAAGTGTGATGAAACATTCGGTATTCGTTTAACTTCTTATCATAATCTTTATTTCCTATTGAATTTGATGAAACAAGTTCGTCAAGCAATCATGGATGATAACTTATTAGAATTCAGAGCAGCCTTCTTTGAAGAATACGGATTTAACAAAGAAAATGCTAAGAGTTTCTAAATTCATGACTTTTATGTGAAATTTAGGTAAAAAGCTAGTGTAGATAGTACTTTTTATGCTAAAGTGTTTTTTGTAGATAGATTGAGTGAGGTGAAAAAAAATGGGATCATTACCAATGATTGTGATGTTCGTTGCGTTGTTAGCAATGTGGTACTTTATGTCACGTACACAAAAGAAACAACAACAAGAACGTCAAAACTTGTTAGATAGTATGAAACCAGGCGATGCAGTTGTTACAATTGGTGGCTTGCATGGCGTAATTTCAGAAATCGATGAAGACAAACGCACAGTCGTTTTAGACTGTGAAGGTATCTTCTTAGAGTTTGACCGTGCGTCAATCAAAACGGTTAAACCAGGAGTGACTGTAGAAAACGATGCTACAGTGACAACTATCGAAGAACCAGTTGAAACAAAAGAAGAAACAATCACTGAAGAAGTAACAGAAGAAGTTTCTGAAGAAAACAAAGACGAGAAATAAGCATAGATTCTATAATTATTTTTCATCTGAAGAGACACAACTAATTAATTAGTTGTGTCTCTTTTTTTATTTGAAAATCAAAAGCGAGAAAATAAGTTCAATAGTGAACGTGATTGATAAATAAAAAATATTTTTTTCTTAGATAGTTCAAAAAATGCTTATAGCTAAATAACTTTATAATATCAAGGTTTATCTTTGATTTTAAAACTGTGAAAAAAATCACAAAAAACTATTTACAACTAAAATAAATTATTGTATGATACATATGTGAAATAATTAACAAACAAATGTGATACCCACTAGGAGGAAGACAATGGCTAAGACATTGGAAAAAGAACAAGTAAAAACGATCGACGTGCAAGCAATGATCGATGATCTTGCAACAAAAGCAAATGTAGCCCTAAAGGAAATGGAAGACTTTGATCAAGCGAAAGTGGACCATATCGTACATGAAATGGCAATGGCTGCCTTAGATCAACATATGCCTCTAGCAAAAATGGCAGTTGAAGAAACTGGTCGTGGTATTTATGAAGATAAAGCAATTAAAAATATGTATGCTTCAGAGTATATTTGGAATAATATTAAACATGATAAAACAGTTGGTGTAATTAATGAGGACGTTCAAAAAGGATTAATCGAAATTGCTGAACCAGTCGGAGTTGTTTGTGGTGTAACACCAACGACTAACCCAACTTCAACAACGATTTTCAAATCAATGATTGCATTGAAAACAAGAAATCCAATCGTGTTTGCTTTCCATCCAAGTGCACAAAAATCTTCTGCAGAAGCAGCACGTGTTGTTCGTGATGCGGCAATCGCAGCTGGTGCACCAGAAAACTGTATCCAATGGATCGAGCATCCATCAATTGATGCAACTTCAATGTTGATGAACCATCCTGGAATTGCAATTGTTTTAGCAACAGGTGGAGCAGGAATGGTTAAATCTGCTTATTCAACTGGGAAACCAGCTTTAGGAGTTGGACCAGGTAACGTGCCAGCATACATTGAAAAAACAGCAAAAGTAAAACGTGCAGTGAACGATTTGATCGTATCAAAAACATTTGATAACGGAATGATTTGTGCGTCTGAACAAGCAGTAATTGTTGATAAAGAAATTTATGCAGCTGTAAAAGCAGAATTTCAAGCGCATCAAGTGTACTTCGTAAAACCAAGCGAACTAGCAAAATTAGAAGATGCAGTGATGAATGAAGGCAAGTATGCTGTTAACCCAGCAATCGTTGGACATTCAGCAATGGAAATTGCTAAATTAGCAGGTATCAAAGTACCAGAAGGAACAAAAATGTTAATTGCTGAATTAGAAGGTGTAGGTGCTGATTACCCACTTTCACGTGAAAAATTATCACCAGTTTTAGCAATGGTTAAAGCAAACAATACAGACCATGCATTTGAATTATGTGAAGGTATGTTAAATCTTGGTGGACTAGGACATACAGCTGTTATTCATTCAGAAAATGAAGATTTACACGTGAAATTTGGTTTACGAATGAAAGCTTGTCGTATTCTAGTTAACACACCATCAGCTGAAGGCGGAATTGGTAATATCTACAATGAAATGATTCCTTCATTAACTTTAGGTTGTGGTTCTTATGGTAAAAATTCTGTTTCTCGTAATGTATCTGCTGTCAACTTAATCAACGTCAAAACTGTAGCGAAACGGAGAAATAACATGCAATGGTTCAAATTACCACCAAAAATCTTCTTTGAAAAGAATTCATTACTTTACTTAGAAAAAATGGAAAATGTTGAACGTGTCATGATCGTTTGTGACCCAGGAATGGTCCAATTTGGTTACTGTGATACAGTTCGTGAAGTACTTGCTCGCCGTAAAAACGACGTAAAAATTGAAGTTTTCTCTGATGTTGAGCCAAACCCTTCAACAGATACTGTTTACGCTGGAACAAAACTAATGGCTGATTTTAAACCTGATACAGTAATCGCATTAGGTGGTGGATCTGCAATGGATGCTGCCAAAGGAATGTGGATGTTCTATGAACACCCAGATACTTCTTTCTTTGGAGCAAAACAAAAATTCTTGGATATTCGTAAACGTACGTACAAAATTGCAAAACCTGAAAAAACTCAATTTGTATGTATTCCAACAACTTCAGGAACAGGTTCAGAAGTAACGCCATTTGCAGTTATCACTGATAGCGATACACATGTTAAGTACCCATTAGCAGACTATGCATTAACACCAGATGTTGCAATTGTTGATCCACAATTTGTTATGTCAGTTCCTGCCTCTGTAACTGCAGATACTGGTATGGATGTCTTGACTCACGCAATTGAATCATATGTATCTGTCATGGCATCTGATTACACTCGTGGTTTAAGTTTGCAAGCAATCAAGTTAGTCTTTGATTATTTAGAAAAATCAGTAAAAACACCTGATATGGAATCACGTGAAAAAATGCATAATGCGTCAACGATGGCTGGTATGGCGTTTGCAAATGCGTTCCTAGGAATTTGTCATTCAATCGCCCACAAAATTGGTGGAGAATATGGTATTCCTCATGGACGTACAAATGCAATCTTGTTACCACACATTATTCGTTACAATGCGAAAGATCCACAAAAACACGCAATGTTCCCTAAATATGACTACTTCCGTGCAGATACAGATTATGCAGATATTGCTAAATTCTTAGGTCTAAAAGGCGAAACAACTGCTGAATTAGTAGATGCATTAGCAAAAGCTGTTTATGAATTAGGTCAAAACGTAGGTATCGATATGAACTTGAAAGCACAAGGTGTGACACAAGAAACACTTGATACAACAGTTGATCGTATGGCTGAATTAGCTTACGAAGACCAATGTACAACTGCTAATCCAAAAGAACCATTAATTAGTGAATTAAAACAAATCATTATTGATGCTTACAAAGCTTAATAATTACCACTAGTTAGCGTACGGCTGGCAGCTGTTCGCTACATGAATCCCCCACACAAATTTCCGCTCAAATTTGTGTGGGGGATTTAAAATCATATTGATTCATATAAGTTTGTCTGGATGATTCTCTCATTCAGACAATTTTTTTATGTAAAGATAAAAATATGTGTTCCAATATGTACCTTTAGAATTGCTTTGAAAAAATCCTTGTCTAACAAAAAAGAGAGAAACATTTCAAGGATCACTTAGCTATAAATTATTAGGATATGTAAAAATTTAAAACATAAGAGCAATTTTAGATATTTTTTCTCAATTAGAAATCGCAGATGAAAAATTATAGGAAGACTTTGCTCGAACGCCGATTAACCAAAAATGGTGGACATATATGGCTCCTTTTATGGAAACCAATGACGAGGATTCGCCTGTGGCACAAGAACTAACTCCTGTATTTGAAGTTTGAATCAGTCGTACTATTAAAATCAAAAGTTTTCCGTTATAATTTTCCTATAAAGAAACGGGAGTGTGCAATATGGAAAATAAAAAACCTTACGGAACTGTTTTGATTAAGGCATCAACTATTTTAGATTACTTAGCAGAAGCGCCAGATTCTTCATTACAAGCAATTGCTAAAGGCACGGGAATGACTGCTTCAACTGCTTTAAAAATTTTAGATACATTAACTTTAATAGGATATACAAATAAAAACTCGGACAAAAATTATCGTTTAGGTAGTAAATTTATCCGTTATGCGAACAAAAGTATTGAGGAACAAGATTTAGTGGAAGCAACGCGTCCGTATCTTGAACAACTCCAAGACACGATTGATGAAACCATTCATCTAGGAATTTTAAATAATGAAGAAATTTTATATGTCAATAAACTAGAAGCGAAAAACCAAACGATCCGAATGTCGTCCAAAATCGGTGTGACTAGACCACTCTATAGTTCTGCTATGGGAAAAGCTGTATTAGCTGAGTTTGATGAGAACCAATATGATACATACTTAACGAAACATCCGCTAGTTCCATTTACTGAATACACGATTACTAATCCACTGCGTTTAAAAAGCGAGATTGAAAAAGTACAGCAGTCCAAAATTGCTTACGATGATGAAGAAATGGAACAAGATATTTTTTGTATCGGTGCAGCTATTGTCAAAAATAATGAAATCATTGGTGCATTTAGTATCAGTATGCCTAAATATCGTTTAACAGGCGAAATTAAAAATCAAATTGTTGCAGCAGTAAAGCAAACGAAACAAAAAATAGAAGAAACATTAACAAAAAAATGAAAAAGCGTTTGCATTTTTTCTTTTCTCCTTTATAATACGAGTATAGATTTCCAAATTATAAAACTTAATTTCTAAATAGGAAATAAGAGGTGGAGAAAATGAAAAAAATTGAAATTTTATCTCGATTGAAAAATGCTGGTGTGATTGCTGTAGTTCGTGGAAAAACGAGTGAAGAAGCACTGAATGCTTGTCATGCAATTATCAAAGGTGGCTTAACGGGCATCGAACTTACGTTTACCGTGCCACAAGCTGACCAAGTAATCAAAGAACTTTTAGCAACTTATCAAGAACGAGAAGAGATTGTCATTGGTGCTGGAACAGTGTTAGATGCGGTTACTGCTCGTTTAGCAATTTTAGCTGGTGCAGAATATATTGTGAGCCCATGTTTTGATAAAGAAACAGCAGAGCTATGTAATTTGTACCAAGTACCTTATTTACCAGGTTGTATGACGATTGATGAAATCAAAACAGCACTGAAGAGTGGGGTTGATATTGTGAAATTATTTCCTGGCAGTGCATTTGGTCCAAGTATTGTTTCCGCATTCAAAGCACCTATGCCACAAGTCAACATTATGCCAACTGGTGGTGTAAGCTTGGAAAATATGCAGGATTGGTTTGATGCAGGTGTGGTAACTGTTGGTGTGGGTGGTAATTTACTTGCGCCGGCTGCTACAGGTGATTTTGAGAAAGTGACAGAAGTAGCTAAGCAGTACGCGGCGAAAATGAAAGAAATCGCGGGGTAATTCATGATGGGAAAAGTGGTAACTCTTGGAGAAATCATGTTGCGATTATCTACAACTCAAGGAACGCGTATCATTAAAAGTGAGCAGTTCAGAGCTGATTATGGTGGCGGTGAAGCTAATGTCGCTATTTCATTAGCAAACTATGGACATGAAACTATTTTTGCTAGTAAAGTTCCGACTCATGCATTAGGCGATGCAGTTCAGAAACATCTTCAAAGTTATGGGGTGTCAACTAATTACTTGTTACGCGGTGGTAAGCGATTAGGGACATATTACATGGAGGCTGGGGTTGGAGAACGAGCGGCCTCGGTAATTTATGATCGAGCAGGTTCCAGCTTTGCGACAATGACGGAAATCGAATGGTCATTAGAAAATTTATTTGAAGGCGTTGACATCTTTCATGTTTCTGGAATCACACCTGCTTTGTCTATCGAATGGCAGCAGATGACAAAAAAATTGATGGAAGCTGCGAAAGAATCAGGCTGTTTGATTAGTTTTGACATCAATTATCGCGGGAAACTATGGACACAAGCAGAAGCAAGCCGAGTAATCAAGCAATTGTTACCTTTAGTAGACATTTGTTCAGCTGGAGAAATGGATGCGCTTTACTTGTTGGGAGTAGATAAAGCACCAGAAGAAGAAACAGAATCCCTGATTTATTATTATCAAAAAATGCAAGAGAAATTTCCTATGATTAAAGCATTCTATTCAACCAAAAGAAAAGTTTATTCAGCTAGCGCAAATCAATTAGTGGGAACCTTATGGATGGATGAAACTTATTTTGAATCACAAGTTCATGAAATCGAACCGATCGTTGATCGTGTTGGAGGTGGTGATGCTTTTGCTGGCGGAATACTACATGGTATGTTAACGGACATGCCGCCGCAGGAAATAATCAACTTTGCGACAGCTGCGTCCGCGTTAAAACATACGGTTCATGGTGATTGCAATCAATTCAGTCAAGAAGAAGTCACACAATTTTTAACCTGTGGCTCTGGAAAAATTATACGATAGGGAGAGTATTTATTATGCAAGAAATGAAAACACGTTATACACATAGTCCGGAAGATATCCGTCATTATTCAACTGAACAATTAAGAAATGAATTTTTAGTTGAAAAAGTATTTGTTCCTGGAGAAATTCGTTTAACTTATACTCACAACGATCGCATGATCTTTGGCGGAGTGACGCCTACAACAACTACTTTAGAAGTCAAATTAGATAAAGAACTCGGCGTTGACTATTTCTTAGAACGTCGTGAACTAGGTGTCATCAATATTGGTGGTCCAGGTTTTATTGAAATTGATGGACAAAAAGAACCAATGCAAAAACAAGATGGCTACTATATTGGGAAAGAAACGAAAGAAGTGATTTTTTCTTCAGAAGATGCTGAAAACCCAGCAAAATTTTATTTGAGTAGCGCACCAGCCCACCATAAATATCCAAATGTAAAAATTAGTATCGACCAAATCAAGCCAATGGAAACTGGTGAAGGTGTTACCTTGAATGAACGAAAAATTTATCAGTACATTCACCCAAATGTTTGCGAAAGTTGTCAACTTCAAATGGGTTATACAATTTTAGAGCCAGGTAGTGCTTGGAATACCATGCCTTGTCATACGCATGAACGTCGAATGGAAGCTTATGTTTATTTTGATTATGCAAATGAAGACACGCGTGTATTCCATATGATGGGTAAACCAGATGAAACAAAACATTTAGTGGTTGCGAATGAACAAGCAATCATTTCACCAAGTTGGTCAATCCATTCAGGTGTTGGTACAAGTAATTATTCATTTATTTGGGCAATGTGTGGCGAAAATATCACTTATACGGACATGGATATGGTTCAAATGGATCAATTAAAATAAACCAATATAAAGGAGAATCATTATGGATTTTACAATGGATAATTTTCGATTAGATGGAAAAGTTGCACTTGTTACAGGTGCAGTTTATGGGATTGGTTTTGAAATTGCCCGTTCATTAGCATCTGCAGGCGCAACAATCGTTTTTAATAATTTGACGCAAGAATCTGTCGATGAAGGAATCAAACACTATCAAGAAGCTGGTATTGAAGCAAAAGGATATGTTTGTGATGTGACGGATGAAGAAGCTGTTCAAGCGATGACTAAGCAAATCAAAGAAGAGGTTGGCTCGGTAGATATTTTGGTGAACAATGCCGGAATCATCAAACGGACACCAATGATCGAAATGAGTGCTGCTGATTTCCGTCAAGTCATTGATGTTGACTTGAATGCACCATTTATCGTAGCAAAGGCCGTTATCCCAGATATGATTGAAAAGGGTGGCGGAAAAATTATCAATATTTGTTCGATGATGAGTGAGTTAGGTCGTGAAACAGTTAGTGCCTATGCTGCTGCAAAAGGCGGCTTGAAGATGCTAACAAAGAACATTGCTTCTGAGTATGGACAATACAACATTCAATGTAATGGCATTGGCCCTGGATATATTGCGACGCCACAAACAGCACCTCTGAGAGAGCAACAAGAAAATGGTGAACGCCATCCGTTCGATCAATTTATCGTAGGAAGAACGCCAGCTGCGCGTTGGGGTGAACCAAGTGATTTAGCTGGACCAGCAATTTTCCTTGCTTCAGGTGCTTCAGATTTTGTTAATGGACACATCCTGTATGTTGATGGCGGTATTTTGGCATACATTGGAAAGCAACCATAGGAAAATAGTCATGAGATAAAAGAGTATTTCCTTCAATCTAAACAAAAAAGTGTCTGGGACATTAATCAAAATGATTATGTCCCAGACACTTTTTTTAGCAACAGTTATTTTCGTCTGCCATATTTTACTAAGGATATTTCTCTGGCTTCACACCAATCTTTAACAGCACCAGAAAAAATAAGTGATTGATATTTTAACTCATTTGTTGTTCTAGCACCAACTAAAGTATAGAGCAAACGTAGTTCTTCTTGCCATTGTTTAATCAATAAAATCGTTTCTTCTACGCCATGATTCATTAGATGTGTTAAAACTGTACCAGAAGTACCAACGGCTTGAGCCCCTAAGCAAAGAGCTTTGAAAATATCATAGGCAGAACGTATACCACCAGATGCAAGGATATCAACAGTGGCATTTGCTTCATGTGCTTCGAGTAATGAGGTGACGGTTGATTGTCCCCAATCAGCGAGATAAGTTAATTCACGCTTTTCTCGGCGCGCATTTTCAATCTGAGTAAAGCTAGTCCCACCACGTCCACTGACATCAATTGTTTTGACGCCAATTTGTGCAAGTTGCTCAATTGTTTCACGTGTCATGCCAAAACCGACTTCTTTTACGATTAAAGGTACAGCAATTGTTTGTTGGATTTCTTGAATCAATTCCAGCCAGTTTGAAAAATCACGGTCACCTTCAGGCATAACTAACTCTTGTGGGGCGTTGAGATGAATTTGTAAAGCATCTGCATGGAACAATTGAATAGCTTCTTGGGCTTTTTCAACTGAAGTTCCAGCACCGATATTAGCAAGAATCTTTCCTTCAGGGTATTCTTCACGCATCACGGTATAACTGTCAGCTAAGCTGGAATCTTTCAAAGCAGCACTCACTGAACCTGTTGCAATCATCAAATCAGTTTCGCGTGCAACAATTGCAAGGTCACGATTGATTTTTTTTGTTTTTTCACTGCCACCAGTGATAGCGTTGATATAAAACGGACTGGTCAACGTAAAGCCAGCAACAGTCGTCGATAAGTCGACATCAGTTGTTGCTAGCTGGGGTAACGCATTATGAATGAGGTGAACAGCGTCAAATTCATTTTTTTGCTTATTGTGAAAAGCCTTGGCTAATGAAACATGTTCGTCTTTTCGATTCATGATTGATCCTTTCTGCGATAACTATAAACATGAA
This sequence comes from Enterococcus sp. DIV0176, assembly GCF_050528535.1. Taxonomy (NCBI): domain Bacteria; kingdom Bacillati; phylum Bacillota; class Bacilli; order Lactobacillales; family Enterococcaceae; genus Enterococcus; species Enterococcus sp. DIV0176. The sequence continues at coordinate 198,936 of NZ_CP172879.1, forward strand.
GTGGAAGTGGTGTGATTTCTGCATTTTCCCATGCACTCATGAGAGGTAAGATGCCGGATTTTTGATCCACGATCACGATTCCACAATCACCACCGCCAGCACCAGAAGACTTAGCGGCTCCTTCATATTCTTCTGCTAAGTTACACAATTCATTTAACGCAGGTGTTTCGATGACCACACCGGTAACGGTAGATAGGTTGCGTAGCAATTGGCGATTTTGCCGAATTTGTTTTTGAATCAGAGCCACATCATCTTGTTTGAATCCTTGAATCATTTGATTGACACAATTTTCACTATTTCTAAGAAATGTTTCGTAAGCCGTTTTTTTATCTTCTCGTGAACGATGGACTTGGTCAACTAAATCAGAAGTAGAAGCTGGACTACCTGTCCAACCAATAAGCAATCGTAAATCTTTTGGTGCCTCAAGGGGCTCAATCGAAAGTCCTGGCCAATCCATTGCAAGTAACTCACTAATTGTCTGCTGTTTTTCTTGTTGCTGAACCCAACGATGATCAAAAGTAGAAAAAGCAATCCAACCACCATAACAACTAGCGGCAATATCTCCGCAAGAACCGTTGTCTTGAACAGCTAGATTTGCTAAAGCAGCAATTTTGAAAATTTCTAACTGGCTTAGGTGCAAATCATAAAAAATATTTAATGCTTTAACAGTTGCGACCGTAACAGCACCGCTTGAACCAAGACCATATTTTCGGCCATTTGAACTATCTAGCTCGCTGGTTACCTTCAAGTCATAAAAAGAAAGCAAACTATTTTTTTCTTGTGCGTATTTTTCAGTTAACCGAATTGCTGCCAGAATGTAATGAAATGGATTTTCTCGAATATCTAAAACTAATTCACCATTTCTTCTAGTCCAACGAATCGGCATCTCACTATATTGTGCAGACTGGATACTTCCCACTTTTCTAGCCGCTTCGACTGTTACCGTGACAAATTGGTCAACCGCCACGATGATGGCAGGGTGCCCAGTTTCTACAACTGCATATTCACCAGCAATGTAAAGCTTTCCTGGTGCAGATACTTCAATCATAAAAATCTCCCTTTACTTGATAATCGTAATTCCAGAACCAGCTTGGGCTGAAACTACTTGTTTTTCACTAAATAAATGATTACAAGCTGTTTTAACTGCAGCTAAATGTTTTTTCTCGACTAAAATTTTTACATTTGGTCCAGCATCCATTGTAAAGTAACACGGAACGCCTTGCTTTCTCAAATCACGGACTGCTTGCATTGCTTTTAAACTATCAGGAGACCAGTAAGTAAACGGTGGGTTCGCTGCTAGTGTAGTGCCATGCATCTTTAATGCGTTTCGTTCCATTGTTTCCCCTAAAGATTGAAAATTTTTGTCAGTAATGGCTTGCTTTAACTGCGCTAAATCTGCATCTAGGGAGTCAAGCCAGCCTTGATAAAAGCTTGAAGTTTCAACTGTGCGACGCATGCCATCACGACTAGAAACGTCTTTTTGCTGATCGTTTAGTAATAAAAAGACCATGGCTAAATCATCTTCAAAATGATCGGAAGGGATTTGCTTTGCGTAGGAGGTAAAATCGTCAACCCCTTTTTCCCATTCCACAAATCCGCCGTAAATACTACGACACGCTGAACCAGAGCCCCGACGAGCTAATCGAGATAATCCTGCGTTATCTAAGCCTAATTGAAGTGCCTCATTACAAGCACCAGCTAATGCAGCTAAGCCACTTGCGGAGGAAGCAAGTCCAGCAGCTGTAGGAACAAAATTTTGACTGATAACTTGCGCATTGAGCGTTGTTTGGCCTTTTTCTCGTACAAGATCAAGAAAAGTGCTGATTTTTTTCGTTGCTTTTTCGTCTTGTTGCTCACCATCCAAATAAAATTCATCCTTAGTAAAAGTATCAGAGAAGATGACTTCTGTTTCGGTGTAAAAAGCATCTAGTGTAAGAGATAAACTATTATTCATTGGTAAAATGAATTCCTCATCTTTTTTCCCCCAATACTTGATGAGTGCAATATTCGTGTAAGCACGAGCTTTTCCTTTAAACATGGGTATGTACTCCTAATCCTTGAATCCAAGTAGCTACAGCACCGGCATCTTCCAGAGCTGTACAAATCGCTTGGGCTTCTGTTTTTGTTTTGGCAAGAGCGAGCATACAACCACCGCGTCCGCCTCCAGTTAATTTCGCTCCTAGAGCACCAGCATCTAACGCTGTTTCAATCAATAGGTCTAGAAAATGATTACTGATTGTTAATTCTCTCAATGTAACTTGTGCCTGATTCATGACTTGCGCTAAATTTTCGGGATTGTTTTGGATGATTGCTTGTTTTGCTTTTTGTGTGAGTTGTCCTAATTGTTGAATTTTTTGTCCAGTCTTGTGTGAGTCTTTTTCAAATAAATGAGCGACGTCTTTAACAGCTTCCCGCGTTTGTCCTTTGATCCCAGTATCAGCAACAATCAAAAAAGCATCCAAGTTGATTGTGAAATACTCGAAAGGTTGCCCTTTGATAAAATAGATTGGGTTATGACTACTTGTAGCGGCAGCATCGATTCCACTTGGGTTGCCATGAGCAATTTTTTCAGAAATCTTAACATAGCTTAACAATGTTTCATGTGCTAGTGAAAGTGAAAGATAATCATAAAAGGCGCGTGTGATTGCTACTGCAACAGCAGCGCTAGAACCCATTCCGCGTTCAGCAGGAATGGTACTTTCAATGGTGAGGCTGACTGATTCCTTGACACCATGATCCTGTTTTAAATGTGTGACTAAAGCTTTGATATTTTTGAGTGCTTGTGGTGCATGAATCAACTTTCCTACATAATAGGCTGAAAACAATTGATCTTGGGTAACATCTTCAGTTAACGTTTCAAATTGTGCAGTGACTTTCGTTGCATAAAATGGAAAGGCAATTGCTGGTTCGCCGTATACAACGGCATGTTCACCCATCAAGATAATTTTTCCGCTTGATTCCCCTTGGCCATAGTTTGCCATAACTTAACTCCTTTTCCTCACATAACAGTAACTTTTAGACAAAAAATAAAGCGCCCTAAATAGTTGCGCTACTCAACGAGAATTTGGTTTGATGATGTGAAAAAAAGCAAACCAAAAATCATTTCCTCCCTATTTTACTAAATCCGCTCAATAAGTAAAACCAAGAATGCGTTTTCTGTCAAAAAATCACTGTTTTCTTAAGAATTTTTTTGAGTTTTTTTTCGAAGGGCGTTCAATAAATTCCATTTGACACTACTAGATATTGGGGGTATATTTAGAAAGATTGAAAAACACATACAATATTTAGTAATGAAGTGAGTTGGAGGTAAATGAGCGTGATCGTTTTAGCTGGTACAATTGGTGCAGGAAAGTCAAGTTTAACAGAAATGATAGCTGAAGAATTTAATAGTCAGGCTTTTTATGAATCAATTGATGATAATGAAGTGTTACCTTTGTTTTATGCTAACCCTGAGCAATATGCTTTTTTATTACAAATTTATTTTTTAAATAAACGTTTTGCAAGTATTAAACAAGCAATGAAAGATGATAACAACGTTTTGGACCGTTCAATCTATGAAGATTCTTTATTATTCCATTTGAATGCAGATTTAGGAAGAGCGACAGAAACAGAAGTGCGTGTCTATGATGAATTACTAGAAAATATGATGGAAGAGCTACCTTATGCAGCCCACAAAAAAAATCCTGATTTACTGATTCATATTCGAGTTTCTTTTGATACAATGTTGGAACGAATCGAGAAACGTGGTCGTTCATATGAGCAATTATCTTTTGACCCATCGTTATATGATTATTATCAAGAATTGAATCGTCGTTATGATCAATGGTACGAAAACTACAATGAAAGTCCTAAAATTCAAATTGATGGAGATCGCTACAATTTTGTCGAAGATCCACAAGCAAAAGATGAAGTGGTCCGAATCGTGAAAGAAAAATTAGCCGAAATCCGTCAAGAACAATTTGTATATTAAATAAAAACTATTCAAGCAATGGCTTTTACCTTGTTTGAATAGTTTTTTTCTTTATACTGTTAAGAGAAAGTGTTATGAGGAGGTCAATAATGAGTAATAAACGTTTTTTTAATTCTGACCAAAATTTTTGGCTAAATATTCAACGTGACAATGTTATTGGTGTTAAAAACTTAAAAGAAGAGTATAAATTAAGCGACGAGATGCTAACTTACTCTCTCGATAAAAACGAACGCGCACGGGTAGAATATGATGTGCTTGATGAGGCAATGCTTCTTGTCTACAATGTTCCTCACCAAAGGAAAAGTGAAAATCATTATGAAACAACACCGATGGCCTTTATTTTGAAAGAGAACGGTATTTTTACATTTACTACAGAAAATACTGGTTATGTAGTACGTCTCATGGAATCATTGCTACAACGCACACCTAACATGAGTGTATATAGCTTGCTATTTCAAACTTTATTTTTGATTTCAGATTCCTTTTTCCCATTAGTTGAAGAAGTGAATAGCGAGCGACAACGCTTAAATCAAAAGTTACGAGAAAAAACAAGTAATCAAAACTTATTGCAATTATCTGACTTAGAAATCGGACTAGTTTATTTAGTCACAGGGACAAAACAAAATGCTGTGTTGATTGAGCAGATAAAAGCTTTAGCTATTTATCGTAAAATGTCTGAAGGCGAAAAGGAACAATTGGATGACGCATTGATTGAAGCCAAGCAAGCAGTCGAGATGACGAATCTGGCATCACAAATTTTAGACCAGTTATCTGGAACTTATAATAACTTGTTGAATAACAACCTAAATGATACGATGAAATTCTTAACTGTCTGGTCATTATTGTTGACCGTTCCGACGATCGTCACTGGTTTTTTTGGAATGAACTTACAGTTACCATTTACTCACTCTGTGTTTGGTTGGGGAATTGCGCTGGTCATCAGTTTGATTTTATCCGTTTGGATGTTAGTTGCTTTATGGCGTCGAATTAAATAAATTATTCTTCAATGATAAGTCCCAAGCTAGCTGCGATGACTAAAGCTTGTTCTTGGTCGACTGATAAACCAGAGAGATTTTCTAGAGAAAGTGCAATTTTAGTAAAGTCATTTGTTCTAAAATCCAATGCTTTTAGAGGTGTACGGAACCAATTAGATCCCGTAAGCTGATTGTTGAGCAGGGATAAGTTTTTCCATCGAACTTCATAAAATTCGGTGTCTTCTAGTTGACAGTCAGAAAAGCGGACAGTTTTCAAATTCGTGTTGCTGAAAGAGGCCATCGAAGCTAAACATTCATTGAATGAGCAATCACGAAGATAGCCTTCCGCAAAATTTGTTCCGGTTAACTTGCATTGTTGAAAAGTTACTTGGTGAAAACTGGCACCAATCCATTCTAAATTGGAAAAATCACAGTGGTCGAAAATGACATTGCTACATTCAAAACTTTCCAAAATAGTTTTTTGCATGGTTAATTTTTGAATGTGGCTGTCTCTTATAATCAAATTTTTTGCGGATAAATAACTTTGGTCGCTATCTTTGACTAAAAGATTTGAAAAGAGTTCTTCATCTTCTAAATAAAAGTCGCCTTCCTCTAGGTGAGATAAGATAGGTGCAATAGGATCATTCTTTTTCATAGGTTGCCTCCAAATTATTTTCTTATCTTAAAGATAAATAAAATAAAGAGAAAATGCTAGGATATCTTTTTAAAATAGGTCCTTTATTTTAGATAAAGAGTTGACATGTTCAAGTAAATTTGATAAACTAGTGAAGTTGAGAAATAAAAGCAGAAGCACGCGCTTCTCGCCTTAGTTGATATAGTCACTGGGCTAGATAGTTTTCGCCGATTCTTTAGGTGGATTATGCGCGGGTTCTGATAAAAAGAACTCGTTTTTTTATTACCGAAAATTCGGTAAGCTTTTCTTTCTCTCATAATATTTGGAGGTGAATGACCATAGCAAAGGATATGATGGTTAACGACGGCATTCGTGCACGAGAATTACGATTGATCGGTTCAGAAGGCGAGCAGTTAGGTGTTAAAACAAAAGCAGAAGCATTACAGATTGCTGAACAAGCAAACTTGGATCTTGTGTTAGTTGCCCCAGGTGCGAAACCACCAGTTGCGCGAATCATGGATTACGGGAAATTCCGTTTTGAACAACAGAAAAAAGACCGTGAAGCGCGTAAAAAACAAAAAGTGATCAATGTTAAAGAGGTACGTTTAAGTCCGACAATTGACGTAAATGACTTCAATACAAAACTTCGTAATGCACGTAAGTTCTTAGAAAAAGGCGATAAAGTGAAAGCTTCTATCCGTTTTAAAGGCCGTGCCATTACCCATAAAGAGATTGGTCAAAAAGTCTTAAATCGCTTAGCTGAAGAAACTGCTGATATTGCAACAGTGGAACAAAAAGCGAAAATGGACGGACGCAGCATGTTCTTGACGCTGGCACCGAAAAACGACAGTAAGTAATTTGAATGACTAACTGATTGTTGAACAGTCAATGGTCGGATAACGAAAGATTTTGAGGAGGAAATATAGTCATGCCAAAACAAAAAACACACCGCGGATCAGCAAAACGATTCAAACGTACTGGTAAAGGCGGATTGAAACGTTACCGCGCGTTTACAAGTCACCGTTTCCACGGCAAAACAAAAAAACAACGCCGTCAATTGCGTAAAGCACGTATGGTTGCTAGTGGCGATTTTAAACGTATCCGTCAACAACTAGCAAAAATGAAATAAGCAACGCAAATTTAGAAAAATTTCAATGAGAAGATTTATTTTTAGGAGGAATTAAACATGGCACGTGTTAAAGGTGGAACAGTAACTCGTAAACGTCGTAAAAAAATGCTAAAATTAGCAAAAGGTTACTACGGTTCAAAACACACTTTATTTAAAACAGCAAAAGAACAAGTAATGAATTCATACAACTACGCATATCGCGATCGTCGTCAAAAGAAACGCGACTTCCGCAAATTATGGATTGCTCGTATCAACGCAGCAGCTCGTATGAATGGCTTAAGCTACTCAAAATTAATGCACGGTTTGAAATTGGCTGAAATCGACATCAACCGTAAAATGTTAGCTGACCTTGCTGTTAACGATGCAGCAGCTTTTACTGCATTAGCTGACCAAGCAAAAGACGCTTTAGCTAAATAATTCAGATTTTCGTTAAGATTTATTGATGAAATTCTAGTTAAATAACTAAGTTGAAAATCAATTTAGGCAGATACTGCTTAAATTGATTTTTTTTTGTATTTTTTTACCAATTAATGTGAATTGTTATTTTTACATAACCGTTAAGCTGTGTAAAAATTGTGGGAAAGTATCAGTCGATATGTTCTTACAGTCAAGCAATCTATTTACAGAAAACAAAAAATTATTTATTATGTAAATAAACGGTTAACAGGTTAAGGGAGAATAAAATGGCATCCAAGTACGAAACAATCAAACAGGATATTATCAAGAAAATTGAATCAGGAGAATTTAGTGCAGGTGAAAAAATTTACTCCGAAGGTGATTTAAAAAAAATCTATAGTGTCAGTAACACAACGGTTGTAAAAGCACTAAATGATTTGGTAAATGAGGGTTACTTGATTCGTCGCCAAGGAGAAGGAACCTTTGTTAGAAAAAATTTGAAACACAGAAAGGTCTTTTTTTCTGAACAGCTTTCTTTATCAAATGATGCTAAGAAAAAATCAGTTGAAAAAACAATCACCTTGAATTTTGGTCAAGTGAAGGACAAGTTTATCGCACAACAATTAGGGGATAAAACGGGGCAAAGATCGTTAGTGAAAATAAGCCAAATTGCACTGACTAATGGTCGTCCATGGAAAATACAAAACCGTTATCTTTTCCGAGATAAATTAGCAAAAGATTCTTTGGAACGCTGGGTCAATGGCGCAAGCCTGTCAGAAGAACTTGGACTGGTTGGGCACATGTCGAATCTTCCGATGTCGATGGAAGTTCGAACAATTTTATTAAGAGAAGGAATGGAAGAACTTGAACCACTAAAACTGATTGAGAAACGTTTTGGTGAAGAGGAGAGCTATTCGTTATTTGATATTAGACGTTTGATTTCAGGAAAGGATGGCGTACCGATTGAGTACAGTCGAAGCTTTATTCATCCAGATTTTTATCAAATTGAAATTGTTGGGGAATAACTTTTTATTTTTAAAATAGTTAAATGACTCAAGCACTGAGAAGTTAACAATCTTCTTCAGTGCTTTTTTGTGTATCAAAAAATAAAATACGTAAACTATTTTTAGTTTCAAAAAAAGAAAGGGTTTACAAAAAATGAAAAATAAGCTAAGATATTTTTACACCGGTTAACACGTTAAGTGATGGAGGGATTTTTTTGAAAGAAAAAAAGAAAGAAAAGTTATTGTCTAGTGAGAGATACTTTGGTCAAGGGTTACTTTCGGAAGAAGTGATTGATCAAGCGATAGCTGATGCGGTGAAAAAAGTTAAAAAAAATATTTTTCAATTGAAGGACCAGTATCCTACACCAGCGACTAAAAATAATTCATATATGCCAATGGCTAATACGGAATGGACAAATGGTTTTTGGACAGGTATTCTCTGGCTTTGCTATGAGGTCACGCAAGATGAAGACTTTAAAAAAATTGCAGAAAAAAATGTTCAAAGTTTTATTCATCGAATGGATCAGGATATTGAAATTGATCATCATGATTTAGGTTTCCTGTATAGCCTATCTTGTGTGAGTGCCTACAAACTTGTAGGTGATGAGCAAGCAAAGCAAGTGTCTTTAAAGGCGGCAGAAAAATTATTGTCACGTTACCAAGAAAAAGGTCAATTTATTCAAGCTTGGGGAGAGCTAGGGAAACAAGATAATTATCGCTTGATTGTCGACTGCCTTTTAAATATTCCCTTACTTTTTTGGGCGACAGAAGTTACTGAAGATAAAAAGTATCGTGAAGTTGCAGTCAGACACTATCATACGACCATTGAACACGCGATTCGTGAAGATTCTTCTGCCTATCATACGTTCTTTTTTGATACGAAAGAAGGACTACCTTTGTATGGAAAAACACGTCAAGGCTATTCAGATTCGTCGAGTTGGGCACGTGGACAATCTTGGTTAATTTATGGAATTGCACTTTTTCGTTCATATTGTCCGAATGAACAGAATACTGAATTATTTGAAGCAGTCACAAATTATTTCTTAAATCGGCTACCAAAAGATTTCGTTAGTTATTGGGATTTGATTTTTACAGATGGATCCAATCAGCCTAGAGATACTTCTGCAACAGCCATTGCGATTTGTGGAATGAATTTGATGGATAGATTTTTACCCGAAGCAAATCAATCCAAATTAGTTTACAAGTATGCGCAACATTCAATGCTGAAAAGTTTAATAGAACATTACACAGATTCTAAAACGGAAGGGATTACAGCTTTAATGAATGAAGGTGTGTATTCATGGCATAGTGGCAAAGGAGTAAATGAAGGGAATATTTGGGGAGATTATTTTTACTTGGAGGCTTTAGTTCGATTCAAAAAAGATTGGAAAATGTATTGGTAAAGCAAGAATAGGAGGGGAAAATATGGATAAACCAAATGTAAAAATGGTACGAGTAGATGCGCGTTTAATCCATGGACAAGGGCAATTATGGATTAAAAGTTTAGGAGTTAATTTAGTTATTTGCGCGAATGATAAGGCAGCTGAAGATAACGTACAACAAATGTTAATGAAAACAGTCTTACCTCAAGATATCAATGTCCGCTTTTGGACCATTGCACGTACTGCTGAAGTGATCTGGAAAGCAGCGCCTCATCAAACGATTTTTGTAGTTGTCGAAAATCTCCATGATGCACTAAAACTTTGTGAGTTGGGTTTTCCAATGGAACAATTAAATATTGGCAATATTCATGCTGCTGAAGGAAAAGAAAAAATTTCTCAATTTATCTATTTGGGTGAAGAAGATAAAAACGACTTGAGAAAATTGAAGAATGAACACCATGTGACGTTTACTACCAAAACTTCGCCGATGTCTAATGATGGCTCTCAGCATTTAGATACATTAATGGAAAAAATTAAAAACAGTTAATTTAGAGAGGAAATAAAAAATGGAGATTACATTAGTACAAGGAATACTTATAGGATTAATTACTGCGTTTTGCTATTCTGGGCAATTATTGGGAATCTATACGAACCGAGCATTGGTCATGTCCTTTTTTGTTGGCGTTGTTTTAGGTGATATTCCGACTGCTTTGAAATTTGGGGCACTAGCTGAGCTAGCTTATATGGGATTTGGCGTAGGTGCGGGTGGAACAGTTCCGCCAAATCCAGTTGGTCCGGGAATTGTTGGAACGATTATGGCAATCACGTTGAAAGATCAAGGCGTAACCGCTGAGTCTGCGTTGGCATTGTCATTTCCATTTGCCGTTTTATTTCAATTAGTGACGACTGCATTATATACATTCTTTTCAGGAAGTGCTAAGTGGTCTAAAAATGCTATTGAAAGTGGACAATTTAAAAAATTCACGCTTATCGCTCACTCAACCTACATTGCTTTTGCTTTAGCAGGTTTTCTCATTGGGATACTTGCAGCATTAAGCCGACCTGGATTACAAGCATTTGTGGAAGCGATACCCGAATGGCTGATTAATGGCTTCTCAGTAGCTGGCGGACTTATCCCAGCGATTGGTTTTGCAATGATTATGTCGGTTATGTTAGAAAAGAGTTTGATTCCGTATGTGTTGTTAGGCTATGTCTGTGTAGCGTATCTTGAGTTACCCACAATGGCAGTCGCGATGGTCGGTGCAGTTTTTGCACTGATTCAGTATTATGGGAAAGATAAGACACCTGTTGGGGAAAAAAGCTTAGTAGCGAATAATCAAACTTTGTTGGATGAAGAGGAGGACTTCAGTAATGGAATCTAAAAAACTTAAATTGACACAAAAAGATTATATGACGACTGCTCTTCGGTCATACTTTTTACAAAATGCGTTCAACTATACCTCTTATCAAGGTGTGAGTTATTTAAATACAATTATGCCTGCGTTAAAGAAAATCTATAAAGATGATCCAGAAAAGTTAAAAGAAACGGCCACTGCAAATTTAGAATTTTATAATACAAATCCTCAAATGGTGCCATTTATTACTAGTATGCAGTTAGCAATGTATGATAATGATCAAAGTATTTCAGATACGCGTAGTATTAAAATGGCGCTCATGGGCCCGATGTCAGGAATTGGAGATTCTATTGCTCAGTTTGGGATTGCGCCCTTATTCTCAACGTTATTTGCGGGCTTAGCCTTAGACGGCCTAGGTTTTGCTCCAATGGGCTTCTGGTTCTCAATGGTTGTGACAATGTTAGCAATTAAAATCCTCATGGGGTATCTGGGATTCAAATTAGGCACTAGTGTTATCGAAACATTAAGTGATCGAATTGGAAAAATCTCTGCTGCGGCAAATATTGTGGGGGTAACAGTAATTTCGGGTTTAGCTACATCTTTTGTAAAAGCTAATATTGCTATTCAGTATGCTAGTAAAGTGGAGTCAGGAGAAAAACAAGTAATTGCTATTCAAGACATCTTGGATAAAATTATGCCCAATATGTTAGCTGTTCTACTTACTATCCTTGTATTTTATCTGATTAAAAAGAAAAAATGGAACACGTATCAGCTATTAATACTGTTATTTGCAATTGGTATCTTGGCATCTGTATTTGGTATTTTGGCATAGATAAATTGAAGTTTCTTAAGGAAAAGGCGAGAAGTTTCCTTTTATTTTAGAAAATATTGTTTTTCTTTCGCCATAAGTTCTTCAAGTGATTAGCTATAAAAATTATTTATGTTTAGGTGGTTAAAGTTAAAAAGGAGAAGATAGTGGACTTTCAAAGAATTGAGATATACCAACAGAAATTTTTTAAAGATGATTGGGTTTCAAATTATGTTGAGCAACAGGAAAAATTTTTAGAGCCACTTTTTGATCGAGTGGATTTTTTAATGAAAGATCAAATTGTTTACACAGATGCGATGGACATGGAAGCATGCTCGACGCCTTACTCATTGAAGGACTTTGGTTGGAATAAGTTTCCAGAAGAAGATCCAGAATGGCTATTTATGTTGAGTAGACATGGGTTTATGGTAGATTTAGCGCAAGGTTATCTATTAACAAAAGAGAAGCATTTCATAGAAAAGTGGACAACGCTACTGTTGGATTTCATCACGAGCTGTGAAAGAGCTAATCCAGCGAATGAAAATAGTTGGCGTCCACTAGATACTGGGCTACGTTTAACTAACTGGATGAAGAGCCTAACTTATTTGCCTGTTGCACACCTGAAAAATACAAAAATCGAGAGAATGTTACACAAATCAATTCAAGATCATTTGGTATTTTTAGAGAATAGTTATATTGATAAATATCGTCTGAGTAATTGGGGTGTTCTAGCAATCGGCGGTATGGCTGCGGTAGATTTGTTTTTCCCCGATTTAGTAACAGAGGAACAAAGAACGTTAATTTGGAAGCGATTAGCAGAACAACTAGATTTACAATTTTATGATGATGGGGTGCACTGGGAGCAAAGCCCACTCTATCAACATGAAGTTATCATAACGTATGCCTATTTATTACAAATTTCAGAGTATCTTGAACAACCACTCCCTATAAATTTAAGGGAAAAATTAACTCAGCCTATTCAAGCCACCTATTATCTAGCTGATAATCAAGAGATGCTTCTTCCCTTAAATGATAGCGATCATGTGGATTTTCACTACGTTTACGCTATTTATCAAAGTTTAGGCTTCTTAAAAAAGGACAAAAGGGATTCAAATCTGGCAGTACTTTGGACAGGAAGCTTGTATACTAGTTCTCCATCAGTAGCGACAAAAATGCCTCCTATTTTTGCTGGTCAAGATAGTGGAATGATGGTGTATAAAGACCAAGACATTTATTTTACGCTCTTTAACGGTCTGCATGGTAGTGGACACGGCCATGCGTCTATAGGAAGCTTTACCTTACAATTACATGGACAAGACATGATTATTGACAGTGGTCGTTATACTTATGTAAACAACAAAAAGAGGATTCAATTAAAGGAAATGGCTGCCCACAATACATTATTTATTGCTAAAGAGCCACATACCATAATTAAGGATACATGGGGATATGATAGACTACCAAAGCCGTTATTTCATAAAATCCGAGAAATTTCAGAAGGTTTTTTTGCTGAATGTGCTTGGTCTTCATGGAATAAGCAAGGATGGACAATATTTGAACGACGTTTTTTATATTTGAAAGAAATAAATTCTTTAATCATTTTAGATAACTTTTCTGGTCAAGAAAATACTGAGATAACTTCTAGCTATAATTTATCGCCGAAAGTTACTTCTCAAAAAATTAACAATCAATTTCATTTAAAAATGAACGCCCAACAGTACAAGATTCATTTTACTGAAGGACAAACGATGCAAGGAATTGCTGAAAGTTCAGAAATATATAATCAACTCACTACACATCAACGAATCGAAAATAAAATTCAGTGTCAAGAAACAGCTACCACTTGGGTAACTGTAATCAGCACCACAGACGTCGAAGTTTCTCCAATAGAAGTCAAACAGGTTGGTGAAACGAAAAAATTTGATCAAGCAATTGGCTTAAGATTGGAAAATCAAAAGGAGAAGTTTGATCTGTTTATGTTGCAAGAGGATATTGTTTGCGGAAATAAACTGCTAGTTAGTGAGTTCAACCAATTCTTTTATGGCCAAATTATTCTGATTGACCAGAATGAGCGAACAACGAGAATAAAATAGAAGAAACACAGGGGGCAGCATATGAAATTTTTAGTAACCGGACATGATGACTTTTCAATTGGAATGAAAAGTGCACTTACGATGATTGCGGGAACACTTGATGATGTAGTAATAGTTCCTTTCAAGGCAGAAGAACAACTTGAGGCTTATCGTACAAAAATTGATTCAGAATTACAGACAAATGATAGTGTCATCTGTTTTACCGATTTATTAGGAGGAACACCGTTTAAAACCTGTGTAGAATTAGCCATTTCAAAAAATCAGGTTTTTGTATTGAGTGGCACGAATTTAGGGATGTTACTTGAAGCAAGTCTGTTAAGAAAACTGGTTAAAGAACCAGCTGAATTGTGCCAGTTAGTGTTGCAGTCGGGTAAAGACAATATCACATTGTTTAGTCAGAACAAGGATACCTTAGTAGAAGAAATTTCTGAAGCAGGAATCTAGTGTTGTTTATGGGAAATTGATTTTTAATAAACAACCTGGTGGAGTTTGTTTTGATAAATAAAAAAGCCTGCTCATTGAGCGGGCTCTTTGCTTTTTATAAGTGAGAAAAAAGCAACATCCAGTAGCCGGGAGTGTTGCTTGATTGACAGATTTAAGTATTTCTTTAGTCAGGTCGCATTTCTTGTAGAAGCTTCACACGACCACCGATTTGTTTGGCGAAAGTTTCAGATTTCTTTTTGTCTTTAAAAACGAGTAGGTTGTCAGGATTCTTTTCACGAGTGCGGCAGCCAGTTTTGTCGATATAACCATGTAATACTTTAACAACGTACATGCTCATCACCTGCTTTTTTCTTATAATTATACGAACTTGACGCCGTAAAACAAGAAAAATGCTTGATCCTTTTTTATTTTTCTTTCGCGTTGTCTAATTGTGCATAGTTTTTAAATAGTGCATCCAACTCTGGATAAAATCGGCTAAGCTTTAATAAACGCTGATTTTCCGCGGAGAGGAAACAATGTTTACTGCTGCCAATCGTGCGTAGTTTTTGATCCTCAGCACCATAAATTTGATAACTAAAATCTAAACGTGTCCCCGTATATTTTTCAATTGTTGGATAAATAATGACTGACTCGCCATAGCGAATCATTTCTTTGTATTGGCAATTGACTTCAAGAACTGGAATAATAATCCCTGTTTCTTCAATTTTTTGGTAACTAAAATCAAGATGATCAAGTAGTGCGACACGTGCTTCTTCAAACCAGCGAATATAATTGCTGTGATGAATGATTCCCATTTGATCCGTTTCATAATAAAAAGGTGTGCGCAGATATCCTGTAAATTTTTCCATAATCAAACTCCTCTTTTTATTCTGTACAAAAATGTGCCATCCATTGTGGAATGGCTTGGCTAATCAATGTCGGCAGTACGACATAGTGTGTTTGTGCTAAGTGATCACCAATGAAACTGTGTAAGTAAACGGCGGCTGCGACCGTGTGATCGTTTTGAGGAAATTGGGCAAGAAAAGCCGTAATCATTCCTGCCAAGGTATCACCAGTTCCTCCAGTTGCCATTGCGGCAGATCCAGCCTGATTATAATAGATATTTTCTTTATTATAAATAGTAGTTTGGTGACTTTTAACGACAAGAATTGCACCTAATTCGTGTTGCTTCTCCTGATTCAATTGATCTGTTTGCGTAGCGATAGCAATTCCGCTTAGACGTTGCCATTCCATTTGATGTGGTGTTAATACAGTATGTTCCGGATAAGGCAAAGAAAGTTTTGCTTCGGCAAGCAAAGTTAATGCTGAACCATCAATGACTAACCATTGCTGATTTGTTTGCACCTTCAAGACCATTTGGAGTAAGCCTAGACTGAAAGTGGAAGTACCTAATCCTGGACCAATCAATAACACATCTGCCTGTTGAATGACTGTTAGACAGGTCGCTTGATCGTACCAGTCAACAACCATTGCTTCGGGGAGCTGAACATGGAGTGGGCCATGGTTCTTCTTGTCTGTTATCACTGTGGTCAATCCAGCACCACTGTTAACTGCAGCTAAAGCACTCATGATGATTGCGCCGCCATACTGTTGATTTCCGCCAATCAACACAACTCGACCAAAAGTACCTTTGTGAGAGTGCTTAGGTCGTTTTGTAATTACCTCTCGTAACAGTTGCTCATCAAGAATCATTCAGTATCCCCTCCAATAAGTTGAATGCCTTGAGCATTCACAAAAGAACTACAAGCTGACGAAATTGTCAGACTTTTTGAACTATTTTTTTCTTGATTTTATGGTATCATAAAACACGAAGACTTAATAAGGTGGAGGATTAACTTTATGACAATTGATTGGCAAAAAGAAGTAGAAGCACGTAAAGAAGACTTACTTGAAGATTTAAAAAATTTGTTACGCGTCAACAGTGAACGCGATGATTCTAAGGTGACTGCAGATGCACCGTTTGGCCCTGGACCACGTGATGCACTAAAACACATGCTTGCTTATGGTGAACGTGATGGTTTCGTAGTGAAAAACGTTGATAATTATGCTGGACACATTGATATGGGTGAAGGCGATGAAACGTTAGGTATCTTTGGACACATGGATGTTGTTCCTGCTGGCGACGGTTGGGATACAGATCCTTATGAACCAGTAATCAAAGATGGCAAAATTTTTGCTCGTGGTTCAAGTGATGATAAAGGACCAAGTATGGCAGCTTATTATGCAATGAAAATTATCAAAGATTTAGATTTAAAATTATCTAAAAAAGTTCGCTTTGTTGTTGGTAGTGATGAAGAAAGTGGCTGGGGCGACATGGCTTATTACTTCGAACATGAAGAAGAGCCTGATTTTGGTTTCTCACCAGATGCAGAATTTCCAATTATCAATGGTGAAAAAGGAAATGTTTCTTTAGGACTACACTTCCAAGGAAATAACGGAGGCGACTATGTCTTAAAATCTTTCACTTCTGGTTTGCGTGAAAACATGGTCCCAGGAACAGCTGAAGCAAAACTTGAAGTACCGAATGTTGATGCTGCCATCGCGATGGAAGAAGCATTCTTTAAATTTATTGAAGCAAATCCTGTTAGCGGAATGATTGAAGCGGATGAAACATTTGTATCAATCGAATTAGTCGGAAAAGGGGCTCACGGTGCAAGTCCTCAATCTGGAATCAATGCGGGAACATTCTTAGCAACATTCTTAGACACTTACGCTTTTGGTGGTGCTGCAAAACAATTTATCCATGTAGCTGCTGCTTATGTCCATGAAGATTTCTATGGTGAAAAATTAGGTGTGGCTTATGAAGATGAAAAAATGGGTAAATTAACAATGAATGCTGGGTTGTTTGCAT
Organism: Enterococcus sp. DIV0176; assembly: GCF_050528535.1. Classification (NCBI taxonomy): domain Bacteria; kingdom Bacillati; phylum Bacillota; class Bacilli; order Lactobacillales; family Enterococcaceae; genus Enterococcus; species Enterococcus sp. DIV0176. The sequence continues at coordinate 215,976 of NZ_CP172879.1, forward strand.
TTAAGGCAGATGATGACAGCACACAAGCAGAAAACTTTATCAATATGAACTTCCGTTTTCCTAAAGGAGTAACTGTTGAAGGGCTAGAAATTGGCGTAGAAAAAACAGTTGGAATGGAAGGTGCCACTGTTACGCGTGGTGCACGCGTAATGGAACCACATTATGTGCCAATGGATGATCCATTGGTTGCAACACTATTACAAGTATACGAAGATCACACTGGTGAAAAAGGCTATGAACAAATTATTGGTGGTGGAACGTATGGTCGCTTGCTAAAACGCGGTGTTGCCTATGGCGCAATGTTCCCAGGCTATACAGATACAATGCACCAAGCAAATGAATTTATGAGTCTTGATGACTTGTTCAGAGCAACTGCGATTTATGCGGATGCCATCTATCGTTTGGCTAAGTAAAAGCTATTTAAAATCATGCTGATCCAGCCCTTATCCTTGTTCTAAAAGGCTATTTTTGAAAAAGAATCGTTGGAAAAGTGATGAAAACTGAATAGAAATGAGATTGAATCGGGAACTTGGCGGGATATTACTACTGGAAATAGTAGAAAATCCCGCCAGTTTTTTTGTCTAATTTGTTGATAATCTAGTTTCCATTATATCAATGACCTTTGGCGCTGTTTCGTCTTTTATATGCGTATAATGCTCTGTCATTGTATTCATTAATAAAGATGAAATCTTCGTTATGAAGTATTTGTTGGTAATCTCTTTTTATTTCTATCGCTTCGTTGAGGGCGTGGTTTATCAATTCTGTTCCTTTTGTATCAAGTTCAATAAATCTATTGCTTGTTTTATTTTTTGTACCGCCCTTTCCAAGAGGATCAGAATTTGTTCTAGTTTCTTGAACGTGAAGTAACGCTTGTCCTGTTTTTTTGTTAAACGATATGTCTCCATAGATACACAAATTTAACCAATTTAGTTCACCTAAATATCAACTGTATTTTATATCTATTTTTATAGACATTTTATAAATAAACGTTGAGTACTCTTTTTATTTTGATAAAATAAAGTGAACGGAGGAAAAAATATGAAAAAAGACTGTGTTTTTGTTTATCAATGATAGGGCTTTTCTTAATGCTTTCTGGGTGTTCATCTTCTAAGGAAGAAGAGTATTCAACTGTGATTGATTTGGCTTTAAAATCCAATCAAGAATTAGTCACAGAATATGGATGGAATGAAAAATATTTTGCATACGAAAAAGAAAAAAGTAACATTATGGTTTGGGAAGATGAGAACAATTATTATGTTTATTTTAGAAAAAACGTTGAAGATTCTTATATTAGATGAGATGGTTATAAAATCGAGAAAAGTAATGATAAGTGGAATTCTGTGCCAGCTGATCGAGCAAAAATCATAGAATTTATTGATGATAATGTACCTCCTATTTATGAAGAGAGTAATGTTGAATTGGTTGCGGATAATATGAATATGAGGTGAAAAAACTCTATACTATGGATAGCACTATTGTATGGTAGCTATAAGATTTACTTAATATAGCTAATTAATTTATAGTATCAGAGAGACGAGGAGTAGAAATGAATAATAAGCAAAATGATTTTTCAACAGGATTTGGCATAGTAGCAGCATTTATTGTAGCAGGTGTGGCTAGTCCTTTATTATTTAGGAATGTTCCTATGATGATAGCAGGAACATTGTTAGTAGCATTGGGTATTGCTGGATTTGGTCTAGAATTAGATAAGATATATGTAGGAAAAGGATATATAAATATATTTTGGGGTATTGCTTTTCTTTTAGTTGGTATATTGATAACTATTTTGCTTCCAAATATATTTACGAAATTATTATTAATGATATCATTAATGATAGGTGTATTTGGTTTGATATCAGGTATAATTGAGTCACTTCCGTATAACTTTGGAACTATTGAGATAGGAGAAAAACAGCCAAAGGAGAATAAAAAAAGTTCTATTTTTCTAATAATATCTATTATTGTAGGTACTACAGGTTTTTTAGCGAATGTTTTTACAATACTAGCTTTTTTCAAAGAATAAATAAAAGTTCAATATTTTTGAAGCCTGGAAGAATGTTTAACTAATGAGTTGCTTAGTATGATTATAAATACGAAATAGTAAAAAAAACCTACCTAAGCTTAAATTTTTGGCGGGATTTCCGCGGGATATTTTAAAATAATGTAAGAATTTATACTGGTACAACAGTATTTCTTAAAACGTGCAATCTATCGTTTGGCTAAGTAAGAGTTGGTATGGTCATAAAAAAACAGATGCGAGACAATGTTGTCTTGCATCTGTTTTTTATTAATGATATTTATAAAATCATACGGATCGATCTTTATGATATTCATGATAGACATGGTATAAGTTCAGTTCGTATTCTTTTTTTGCATTAGACACGACAGTATCTAAAATCATACCGGTGATCAAAGAAAGCATAGCCATTGTCATTAACCCAGTACTCAAAATAGCAGAAGGAATTCGACTGATGAGACCTGTTAGCATAAATTCACGAATGACTGGTATACCAACCAAGAGTCCAAAAAGGAAAAACAGTGTGGTCCAGATACCAAAAAACAATAGAGGTTTATAGTCTTTACACATTTTGATAATCATCATGATCACTTTAAAACCATCCGAAAAAGTATTTAGCTTTGATTCGCTACCTTCTGGGCGGTCACGGTAATCAATCGGCACTTCGACCAGTTTGAATTTTTTATCCAAAGCGTGGATTGTTAACTCCGTTTCGATTTGAAAACCCGAACTCATAATTGGAAAACTCTTGACGAAAATTCGATTGAACCCACGATAGCCAGTCATAACATCTTTAATGTCTGTTTTATACAATTTTGCAATCGAGTTTTTGACTAAGTTATTACCAAAATCATGAAAAGGTCGTTTGTTTTCGTCAAAGTACGTACCATTTGATAAACGATCACCGATTACCATGTCAGCCTCACCTGAACGTAATTTTTCTAATAAGCCATGAACAGCTTCGGCTGGGTACGTATCATCGCCATCGACCATCATGTAATAATCAGCATCAATATCAAAAAACATTTGGCGAATCACATTTCCTTTACCTTGGCGTGGTTCTTTTTTGACGATAGCGCCACCTTGAACGGCAAGCTCATATGTTTTATCGGTTGAATTATTATCATAGACATAAATATCTGCCTCAGGTAATTCCCGTTTAAAATCAGCAATAACTGTTGAAATCGTTGCTTCTTCATTGTAGCAGGGAATCAATACGGCAATTTTTTCGCGTTGCTTCATGTTGCACTCTCCTTAGAATAAAAGCTAGTTTAAGAATAGCTTATTCTTTCATAGAATGCTAGTTAAGTTCATATGTGTTGCTCAAATAGTGCTAAAAAATAACCTACTATGATGTAAAGACGCCCAAAAGTCTAACTTTTTGGGGTCACTACATGATTTTAGTGGGTTATTTTTTGCTTTTATTTAGTTTAGAAAACTGACGTTGCGGATTCATACTTCTCTCGGGAAATATCTAACACAGTTCCAGTATAAGCATCAGCTAAAAACTCATAGTAGACGATTTCGCCATCTTCCATTCGAGAAATTCCCCCGCGATAACCATTTGAATGGATAGCAAATTTTCTGATTGGTTCTTTTTCAAAAGAAATCCATGAACCTTCGATAGAACCTTCTTTTAAAAAGGCATTTTTAATTTTGGAAAGGACTTGATCAGCGGTCAATGATTTTTTGCGATGATACCAGACTGTCGAAGCAACGCCAGTCAAGAGACCAAGGCCAACACCAAGCGCTAGTCCGCCTTTAAAATAATTGTAGTCTTTTTCTTTGGACATTCAGGTAACCCTCCTTCTTTTACTTCATGTATCTGGGTTTATTCTACCATACTCTCTGTTTTTCTCAGAAATAAATAACCAAACTTTAGCAAAATAAGTTATAATGAAAACGTCGATTTATTCGGAGAAAACTTTTTTTGAATGGATCAAATAAAAGTCTGAGAGGAGTTTAGTCTGAAATTTAGACGATGTATTATGGAAGAAAAAACATTTCAACGTATTAAAGAATTAACAGAGTTACAAGGAACAAGCGGATTTGAACAAGATATTCGTGCATACATGGAAGGCCACATGGAACCATTAGTTGATGAGTTACAATTAGATGGTCTTGGTGGCATTTTTGGGTTACGTAACCACGAAGATGCAGATGCACCACGAGTAATGGTTGCGGCACACATGGATGAAGTTGGGTTTATGCTAACTCAAATCCAAGATAATGGTTTATTTAAAGTAGTTCCTTTAGGTGGCTGGAATCCTTACGTTGTTTCAGCACAACGTTTTACTTTGAAGACATCATCTGGTAAAAACTATCCTTGTATTTCTTCATCTGTTCCACCACATTTGTTACGTGGAACAAGTGGTCAAAAATCAGTTGAAGTAACAGATATTTTATTTGATGCAGGATTTGAATCACGTGAAGAAGCCATAAGCTATGGCGTTTTACCTGGTGATACAATCGTACCTTTTGCTGAAACAATCAAAACAGCAAATGGAAAAAATATCATTAGCAAATCTTGGGACAATCGTTATGGTTGTACAATGGTTTTAGAAGCACTAGAAGCGTTACAAAATGAAAAATTAGGGCACACATTGATTGCAGGGGCAAACGTGCAAGAAGAAGTTGGCTTGCGTGGATCAAAAGCATCTGTCAATAAATTTAAACCTGATTTATTCTTTGCAGTAGATTGTTCTGCTGCAGATGATACTGTAACGAAAAAAGGAACGTTTGGACACTTAGGTGAAGGCACTTTGATGCGTATCCAAGATCCGGGCTTGATCATGTTACCACGTTTGCGTGAATATTTATTAGATGTAGCAGAAACAAATAATATTCCATACCAATACTTCGTTTCAAAAGGTGGAACAGACGCAGGCGCTGCTCATACTCAAAATGAAGGAATCCCAAGTACAGTTATTGGAGTAGTTGGACGTTATATTCACACACACCAAACAATGTTTAGCATCAGCGACTTTGAAGCAGCAAGAGAAATGTTGATTCAAACATTGAAAGGCTTAGACAAATCAACAGTGAACACGATTGTTTACGGGAAATAATTGAAGCTTAAAATAAGAAATCTGATAAGATAGAAACTTTCTATTTTATCAGATTTTTTTATATCAGAATAAAAAACTTCAAACGTTTGTCACTTTGTGAGAAAGGTGTATAATTTAGGTAAAGAATGTGACAGTAGGAGGAACGAAAACGGATGATTATTCCAGAAAATTTAGAGGAATTAGCAGGCTATGTAGAAAAAGGAAAAAATGTTTTTTTCTTCACAGCTGATTGGTGTGGTGATTGTCGATTTATCAAACCACAAATGCCAGAAATTGAACAAGATTTTTCTGATTGGCGCTTCATTGAAGTCGATCGTGATAAATATATCGATCTTGCTGCAAGTTGGAGTATTTTTGGTATCCCTAGCTTTGTAGTCATTGCAGATGGCAAAGAATTAGGACGATTAGTTAATAAAAATCGTAAAACCAAGCAAGAGATTGAAGATTTCCTAAAAAGTGTCACAGTTGATTAGCATCTATTAGGAGGGGTCAAAATGGATCAAGAGTATAAAAATATTTTAGTAGGTATTGATGGTAGTGAACAAGCGAGTGCAGCATTTAAAAAAGCAGTAGAAGTCGCTCGTCGAAATAACGGGACAGTCTACGTTGCCAATGTGATTGACCAACAATTTTATAATTTTATGGGTTATGCACCAATGGATCAAAACTTGATCGATCAAGGAACAGAAAATGCCAAAGAAATGATTCAAAGTTGTAAAGACTATGGTAAATCTGTAAACTACACAAAAATTGAAGGAATTATTGCCTATGGCTCAGTCAAAGAAGCAATGGCTGTTAATCTACCAAAAAAATATCAGATTGATCTGATCATGGTTGGACAATCTGGCTTAAATGCTGTTGAACGTTTTATGACTGGTAGTGTGGCTAGCCACGTCATTCGTCGTGCACCTTGTGATGTTTTGATTGTGACAGAAACAAAAGAGGACGAGGAATAGAATCTTTGCTTTCTTTTAGTTAATAATTGTTGTAAAGTATTATGTTGAAAAGAAGTGGGTGGCAAACTCGAAAGTTGACTTTTGTCACTCCCTTTTTTTGGTCATTTTTCATGACACGAATGAAAAAAATCTCATGCAGGAGTATATTTTTTTTGTTAAGATAAACCTCAGCAAGAGATAATGGAGGAAAGAACATGATTTTTGCTTATAACAAAGCACATGTCGGAGATACCTTAATGGTAGTTGTAGCCGACGATAAAGGAACTGAGAACACGGTTGAACGAAAATGGAATGTAGCTCAAGTGAAAGATGCCTCTGGCCAAATCGTTGCTTGGAACTTTTTCCATATTTCTGATCATTTGACCATTGAAGGTAATGGACAAGTAACAATTAATGAAGAACAATTAACGGAATTAAATCGTTTGATTAAAGAGGCTGGTTTTACTGAAACTTTGATTGCAGATAACGAACCTAAAATCGTTGTTGGTTATGTCAAAACGTGTGTTCCACATCCAGACTCTGATCATTTATCTATTACTGAAACAGAAGTTGATAATGGACATGTCTTACAAATCGTTTGTGGTGCGCCAAATATTGAAGCGGGTCAAAAAGTAGTTGTAGCAAAACCGGGTGCAATGATGCCTGATGGCTTGATGATTTGGCCAGGCTCATTACGTGGCGTAGAGAGCTATGGGATGATCTGCTCAGCTCGCGAATTGCATTTACCGGATGCACCAACAGAAAAAGGAATTTTAGTCTTACCAGAAGATGCAGTTGTTGGTGAAGCATTTCCTAAATAGAAATTAAATGAATAGAAAAAGGTGGGACAAAACGTGTTTCGTTTTGTCCCACCTTTTTTGTTACACTTCATTACTCATTCGAATTATTTTGTTTCAATGAAGATTGATCGATTGTCAACTCTACCGTAGCAGTTTTTTCTTCAGATCCTCGGTAGTAAGTCACTTTGACACTGTCGCCGACTTTTTTCTTGTAAAGTGCAGTTTGTAACTCAACACCAGAAGAAACTTCGGTATCATCAATCTTAGTGATAACATCGTATTGTTTCAATCCCGCCTTTTCAGCAGGAGTAGCTGCTTGAACATTGGTTACAATGACACCATTTGTTACAGAAGTTGGAATCTTCAAGACTTGTTCTTGTTGTTGTGTAGAAACAGCAGATAAATCGACCATCGTAATTCCAAGAGCTGGACGGGTTACTTTTCCGTCTTTTTCTAATTGATTGATTACATTTACTACATCATTACTTGGAATTGCAAAACCCATTCCTTCCACATTCACATCAGAGGAAGATTCTGAGGTACTAGCAATCTTACTTGAATTGATTCCGATTACTTGTCCTTCAATGTTTACTAATGGGCCACCTGAATTACCAGGATTGATTGCAGCATCTGTTTGGATTGCGTTGATGTTGACTGTTTCGTTTGATTCATTCGTACTAGTTACTTGACGATTTAAAGAAGACACGATACCTGAAGTTACTGAGTTAGCATAAGCTGAGCCTAATGGTGAGCCAATCGCAATAGCAGGTTCACCAACTTTTAAGGATTCAGAGTCGCCAAATGAAGCGACTGTGTCGACTTTGTCAGCACTGATTTTTAATACAGCTAAGTCAGAGTAGGCGTCTGTTCCAACTAGTTCAGCCTTCACTTTACTGCCATCTTTCAGTAAAACTTCCAAGCCTTGTTGCCCATCAACCACGTGATTATTTGTAACGATGTAGGCAGAGTCGCCATCTTTCTTATAAATGACACCACTGCCTTCACTATAAGCTTCTAAAGCTTCATCAGCGCTGCTTTGTTCCTGTTGTCCAAAGAGCTGACCGAATTCACTTGATTGATTTTGATTTTGTAAATTGATTACTGAAACAACAGCGCCTTGTACTTTATCAACAGCGCTAGTAATATCTGATTCAACGTTTACTTTGACATTCTCAACGACTGTCTCACCAGCAGAATTTTGATTTCCACTTGCGCTTGTCGAAGAAGTTGTAAAAGACGATCCCATAGCACCGTAAAAAATTCCTGCAGTAATCAATCCACCAAGGACGCCACCAACAAGTCCGAGGCCTAACTTCTTCCAAAATCCATACTTATTTTTTTTCATTTTAGGTGTCACATCTTTTTTATCCATGTGTTTCCTCCTCCGTTCACTTTTTTATCTATCATTAGTATAGACTCATTTGATAAATTTAGTCTACTTTTAGACTGTGAACTTTTTATGAAAAACTTTAGGAAAAATATCTGTTTTCAGATGAAAAAATCGCGGTTTATTTTTCCACAGTATCTGTGTAAAACTTTTTCATTTTATTGAGGAAAACTCAGATAAAAAAGTTATCCACAGGTTGTTGATAAAGGGGATAAAAAAGGTGGAAACATATGTTTGTATAAGAAATAGTGATAAAATAAGGAAAAAAAGCGCAGTTTCTGTGGATAAACCTGTGGATGTTGTGCATAAGTATGTGTGTAAAACTTTTCCACTTGTGCTGAAGAAAAAAAGAAAGAAGCATGATAAACTAAGGTGAAGTGCTAATAGTAGCAATTTTGTGTTGATAAAGGAGTAGAACATGAATATTAAAATAATATCTGTTGGGAAATTAAAGGAAAAGTATCTCATTCAAGGAATCAACGAATATGTAAAACGTCTTGGTGCTTATGCAAAAATGGAATTGATTGAAGTGCCTGATGAAAAAGCACCAGAAAATTTAAGCGATGCACAGATGCAACAGGTCAAAGATAAGGAAGGCGAGCGTATTCTTTCAAAGATTAAGGAACATGATTATGTCTTTGCATTGGCAATTGAAGGGAAAAATCCAACGAGTGAAGCATTTGCAAAACAAATTGATCAGTTAGGTATTCAAGGGAAGAGTCATCTAACATTTGTGATTGGTGGGTCGCTTGGACTAAGCGAATCTGTCATGAAACGGAGCAATACACAAATCTCATTTGGAAAAATGACTTATCCACATCAATTGATGCGCCTGATTTTAGTGGAGCAAATCTATCGTGTGTTTCGGATTAATGCTGGGGCACCTTATCATAAGTGATGCGGTTTTTATCATTGATCCTAAAAATCTTAGCAAGACAAAAAGTACGTAAGAAAGTAAAGACTAAATACTTCGGAGGAACAAATGAATAACAATGATAGATTATTGCGATTGCGTTATGCGATTGATTTGAAAGATACGGATTTGATTAAAGCTTTTGAGCTAGGCGGTGTACCACTGACTAAAGAAGAAGCTCAGGCGGTACTGACCAAAGTACAGGATAAGAACAAAGATAATGCAGAAAATAATGTGTATGAAAAAACCATCAACAACCAAGTTTTTGACGCATTCCTAAATGGCCTGATTCTCTTGGCGCGTGGTCCGCAAAAAGATAAGCCGATAGTAGATACGCCGCAAAAAAGCAAGGAAATCAAATATATCAACAATGTGTTGCTAAAAAAATTAAAAATCGCCTTGTCTATGACCACTGATGATATTTTAGACGTTTTTGCTGAGGCAGAAATCTATCCATCAAAAGGCGAAATCGGGGCATTTTTGAGAAAAGAAGGCCAACGAAATTTTAAGCCTTGCGGAGATAAATATATGCGTAATTTTCTCAAGGGGTTAGGAATTTATAATCGGAGAAAAGTATAAAGAAATTTCATGAGAAATCAAAACAATGGTTGTTTCGATGAGAGCTAGTTTTTGTATGAGATTAAAATATTATCTTAATCGAGGAGCTGGATTGGTTTTATGAATGATGAATATAAGAATGATGAAGATAAGATGCTTTTTGAAGAGATAGAGAATCGATGTAGGCTCAATTTTGAGCTTCGGGGAAAGATGTCTTTAATACAACAAAAAAAGTATTTAGCGAATAAATCAGAGTTTACTCTGGGACATGTTGAAAAATTAATCTCGGATTGGATTAGTAGTAGAAGCGAATTTACAAAAATAAAACAGCCGATTAAATTTGACATGAAAAAACTTTTGTTAAATAAGAGTGAGATAGGTAATAGAGATCAATATATTAGAGCTAAAGGGCAAGAAATAATTGATTCATTAGGTGAAATGAGGTCATACAATTATTTGTATGTAACACATAGAGCTGATGGAATGGTCATTACTGTGGGGAAATCTTCTTCTAATGATATTTTTTTAGATGGAGATCTTTTTTATCAACTCAATACAAATCACTTGTCTGGCACTGAAAATATAATTTTAAGGACGGAATATGGCAATGAAATATTTGCCAAATATGATGAGCTTTTAAAAAATTATTTGGACTGGGCTTGGATAATTCCGGTTGAGTCAGGAGATGCTAAGAAACTGGAGAGATTATTGGGCGATGAACTAATTAATAAAAAAGTACCAATTTTAAATTATTATTCCCATAGACAATAAAAGGCTATTTTTCATGATAATACTAGTTATAACTGTAAAAATGGAAGAAAATCTGGGAAAGAACTTTTTAAATAAGTGTATTGTTCGATGCTTAATAAATACTAAGCAATGCCATCCGTCTGTACGGATTAGTTATCTATCATAATTGATGCTTTTTTGAATTTAGAGGGATGAGAGGCTAATTAGCAAACTATATATAGTAAAGTGATTACATGAAAAGGATTAGGTTGTTAGAGAATTTATCCGTAGTAAAAAAATAGTTTTTTTGGGGTAATTGCCATAAAAGGTGAATTCTGATGTTTATCTTTACTTCAAATAAATACGGAATAACTAATTTGAAGAAGAGTTGACGAAAAAATATGGAGAAAAGCGGATTAGTGATACAAGTGCAGTGCTTTAACTTAATAGAGAATGTTGATTAAATAGTTAAAAAGTAAATGAAAGAGGAGGCTACTAGAAATCGTTAGCTTCCTCTTTCATTTATTTGCTTGTTAATTCTTTATTTTTTGTTGTGCCCATGTTGCACTGTACTGTTTACCAGCAACAAGGTCATACTGTATCAGACGATAGTCTTCTAAAATTTCTTTTTGTTTTTTAGTCAACTCTGTTTCTTGGATGATTTGATTATCATTGGTAATGAAGACTTGTTTTCCGTTGAAACGATTTGACAGACTTTCTGTTGGATCAATTGTTAGAGCGGGAAGCTGATCAGATACTGTTGTCAGTAACGCATAGTAAGGAGTAACTTTGAGATTTGCTTGTTCGAGAGCCATTGCTCCGAAATTATTAGGAGAGACGACGTTCTTGTTCAATTTAGCTGTTTGCTCCCGACTATACTTATTGCTATATATAAAATAATCCGTCTGGTGTTGCTCTAATCCGTATTTTTTTGAATCATTTCCGCTGTAGATAGCAGGTAAATGATCTCCATAAAAGACAAAGGTAATTGGTTTTTCAATTTTGTCGATTTCTTGGATAAATTCTTTTACTGCCTCATCCGTATAATGAAGACCTTGCATATAAGTTTGCAGTTCTTTTCTACGACTAGGGATTACAGCAGTCCCTTCACTTGTGTAATTTAATTCACTGTAGTAATCATCATAAGGCATGTGGTTTTGCATAGTTGAGAGCTGTATGAATTGTGAAGTTTCTGTATTGCTTTTCAAGGATTTTAATGTTTCTTTGTATGCTGATTCATCCGATATACGGGGACTTTGTTCTATTTTATCCGTATAAGTTAACTTATCTGGACTATCTAGGTAGTAAAATTTATCAAAGCCGAATTTATCGAAGACTTGTTTCCTTCGATAAAGAGTAGCTGTGAAAGGATGGATAGCTATTTTTTCATCAAATAGATCTGTAATATTGGGACTTTCCTGTTGTCTTTCTACCAACTGGGTATAGGGCGTAACTAATGAGGCAGATAGATTACTGATACTTAGACCAGTTAATCCTTCCCATTCCATATTGGCTGTTCCGCCACCGTATCCAACAGATAGCATTAATCCTCCTGTTTCTTGTGCTATGGTGCTTTTGATATAAGGGATTGGATCTGTAGGTAATGTTAGGTTGGGAACACGAGCAGGATCGCTAAAACTTTCGCTTAAATTAAGAACAATTGTCTGATTATCTAACCACTCATTTCTTGTTTGATTGATTTCATCAGCTTTTTTATCATATGTTTTCATCAATTCATTGATTTTTTCTTTTGAGTAGTCTTCTGGTTCTTCCATGATTTTAATATCAATGTTGTTTAGAAACTGAATGACTGGACCATTCACTTTTACTGCACCTTGCTGGTTAAAGAAAGTTTTATCTACTTTAAATAAGTTGAATAGTAAGAAAGAAGGCGAATTTTTGTGATTAATGAAGAATACGCCTGAAAAGCATACTAATAATACAGCAATACTAATAAAGCGACGTTTCCAATGGATTTTTAAAGTGTACTGCTTTTGTAGTCTTCTCTGAACAATAATACTGGTCACTAATAATAATAGAAGGATACATCCAGCTAGGATTAATAAGATTGGGCTGACCATTGATAATAATTCTGAGAGACCTGTTAGCATCTTTAAGTCTGAAGGAAAGACAGGTTCATCCCGCATTTGCATTTTAATCACTGTTGAAATAGTAAGTAGTAAATTAATGATTAATGTAGTTGTAAAGGCGTACCAAAACCGATTAGAAATTAACAATAATAAGAAGAAAAATCCCATAATAATAATCACTGTCAAAATCATTGGAGCTTGGCGCTGAGCAAATATAGTTACTGCGGCTTTGATGGCTTCTTTCCAGTTCTCTTTTGGTTTTATAAGAAATAGCTGTATAAAAGTAAAGCAGTAAAAGAATGCTGCAACTAAAAAATAGCTTTTATTAGCAATGAACCAACGTAAACTTCTTTTCAATTTCTGTATGAGTTGTTCAATCGAATCAAAGGCAAAGTGTTCGGTGAAACGACGAAGAAATTTTATTTTTTGCAGATAAAATAAAACAAAGATCAAAATAGATACTATCAATAAGTAGGAAACAAAAAACTGTCCAATATTTATCAACCATGCTTTTCCTGAATTTGGGAATTCTCGTTTCATAAATGTAGACACACGATAAGGAACTATAGGGAAATTACATATGACTTGAGTAACAATCAAAGAAACCGCAAGAAAATCTCCAGTTCCCTTTATCTTTATTTTATCGGAAAGTCCTTCTAAAAATAAAAATGTCGATAAGGTATAATACATTGCAAAGAGTGAATATGGTTTTGAAAATCTCAAAGCAGTATCTGTATTTCCTCTAATGATAAGTGAAATTTGTGTCATTAAAACAACTAAGGACAATAAAATGAGTAAACTGATGAACACTTGAGGAATTTTGTAGCGAAACTTTTCTTTCCAATTCCATTCTTTCATACCATAACCAACCAAAAACAAATAAAAAATCCATAGAATATTTTGTCCATCTTGCAATGCAAATGGATCTTTATTAAATAAAGTAGAGCAGCCGACTAACCCAATTGTTAGAATCAATAGTAGTCGCTTAATAGTCGTATTCGATAGTTTATTTAAGAAATTAACTATATAAGGAATACTACAAAAAAGTAAAATACAAGAAACAGCGTACGTAAAGTAATTTTGACTAATAGGAGTTAGAATCAACCAATAATCACGGATATTCAAACTGCCAGCTTGTACATAAAAAAAGATATTACAAACTAGCCCTGCTACTAGGAAAATAAACGCGAAACGACTTAAATAATGTAAAACTTTTAGGCGAGCGATTTTTTGATACTGATAGCCCATATAAAGGGGAACCAAATTCGTACCAATTACAACTGATGTCTGTAAAAAGGTATAGATGTAGAATCGTCCAGGATTTCCTGCATATGTAGGGGCGGTGACTGCTGACATCAATATACGTTGCAAGATAATCATTACACATGCAACGAAAATCGTTAGGAGCCCATAATTTCTCTCTTTTATTTGTTTCAAAAATAAACACCTCTCAAAAATTAGATAAAAACTATTGGAAAACGTTTTCTGGATAATTGTCCATTAATAACATCCTAACTTAGAACATAAAAAAAGACAATGTGTTGGGAGAAGGTAGAGAATAAACAATAAATTATTGAATATAGATTATAACTTGATAAAATAGTGAATAATATTTTTTAAAGCAGTCTTGCTTATACAATTGTATCCACTAATTTCGTGTAACGAAACTCAAATAACAAAACAAGATTGTGAAATGATTCTCAAATGAGTATAATAGAAAGAAAAAGGAGGAAGAATCAATGAAAATAGCAATTGCAGGCGCTGGCGCAATGGGAAGTCGCTTTGGGTTAATGCTTCACCAAGGTGGGAACGAGGTATTATTAATCGATGGCTGGGCAGAACATGTCCAACAAATCAAAGAACATGGATTACAAGCAAATTTTAATGGTAAAGAGGTAGAAGCAAAACTACCAATCGTTCTTCAATCCGAAGTAGAAAAAGAAGATCAAGTTGATCTGATTATTCTATTTACCAAAGCGATGCAGCTGGAAAAAATGCTGCAGGATATCCAATCATTAATCAAAAAAGATACAGAGGTCTTATGTCTATTAAATGGTATCGGGCATGAAGACATTATTGAGAAATTTGTACCAATGGAAAATATCTATATTGGAAATACCATGTGGACGGCAGGTCTTGAAGGTCCTGGTCAGGTCAAATTATTTGGAAGTGGTTCAGTAGAATTACAAAATTTAGGTGATGGAAAAGAAGCAGCTGCAAAAAAATTAGCAGACAAATTGTCTGAATCAGGATTAAATGCTCATTTTTCTGATAATATTCACTATTCTATTTATCGCAAAGCATGTGTGAACGGAACAATGAACGGACTATGCACAATCTTAGACGTTAACATGGCTGAGCTAGGAAAAACATCGACTGCTCATAAAATGGTGACGACGATTGTCAATGAGTTTGCCAAAGTAGCGGCAGTAGAGAAGATTGAACTAGATGTCCCAGAAGTCATTGCACATTGTGAATCTTGTTTTGACCCGGAAACAATTGGGTTACATTATCCTTCAATGTATCAAGACTTGATTAAGAACCATCGATTAACAGAAATCGATTATATCAATGGCGCAATTTCTAGAAAAGGGAAGAAATATGGTGTTGCGACGCCTTATTGTGATTTCTTGACTGAGCTTGTCCATGCAAAAGAAGATAGTTTGAACGTAAAATAAAGGAGAGATTGAATGGAAACTTCACAAAAAATATCACCGAAAATTTTTCTGAATAAAGTCCTCGCTGGTACAGCAACAGGAATCATTATTGGATTGATTCCTAATGCAGTATTAGGTGCCATTTTAAAATATTTTAGTGCGTATCCCTTTGCGGTAACGATCGCACAGTTAGCAGTTATTTTTCAACTAGCAACACCTTTGATCATTGGTGGTTTGATTGCCTTACAATTTGGATTTGATCCGATGAGAATGATGGTTGTAGCCGGAGCTTCTTTTGTTGGTTCTGGTGTAGTCAAATTCACACCTGATTTGGGTGAAACAGGTGTTTACGTTGGTGCTGGTACAGGCGATATTATTAATACGATGCTGACAGCGTCGATTGCTGTCGGGCTGATTTTACTGATTGGAAATAGTTTTGGGTCAGTGTCGATTGTGTTAACACCGATTGTTGTAGGTGTAGGTGCAGGTTTACTTGGTTTTTATTTATTCCCTTTTGTAACAGCAATTACTTCTGCAATTGGATCATTGATTAATAACTTCACTACCTTACAACCGCTGTTAATGTCTATCTTGATTGGTTGTTCCTTTGCCTTTTTGATTATCTCTCCTATTTCAACAGTAGCAATCGGAATGGCAATCCAACTAGATGGTGTTTCTGCTGGTGCGGCTGCGATGGGCGTAGCTGCAACCACTTTTGTTTTAGTAGTGAACTCTTGGAAGGTTAATAAGTCAGGTGTGACAATTGCGATTGCTTTAGGCGCTATGAAGATGATGATGCCTAATCTATTTAGAAAACCTGTGATTCTTATTCCTTGTTTAGTTAGTGCAGTGATTACAGCTATTCCTGTCGCTCTATTTTCTATTTCAGGTACGCCTGCTTCTGCTGGTTTCGGCGTGGTCGGACTTGTTGGTCCGTTGGCTTCTTTAGATGCAGGGTTAAATGGCTTTCTTGTTGTTCTTTGTTGGTTAATCATCCCTGTTTTTGCGGCACTAATTACTCAATTTTTATGCGAGAAAGTATTTAAACTGTATGATCGAGAAGAAGTCTTCAAATTTTTAGGCTAGTAGATTTTACTAAGAAATTTTCAATCAATGGATGCGTAAGTGAGATGTCAACAACATCTGACTTACGTTTTTTTGCCTTTTTGAGTAGGATTGATGCTGACAACTGAACTCTTCAGTGCCATTCGATTTTTTTAAGTGTAGAAGAAACTCACCTTTATGTTATTGATTGTTCAAAAGGCAACTAGAATAAAAATATGTGTTAAAATGAGAAAAAATTTGATTGTTGGATGTATCGAATAATCACTAAAAAGTAGGGGAAGAAAATGATTTTTTTGCAAAAATATGGTTTTTATTTTTTATTATTAGGTGTGATTAGTGATTTATCGACACCGTATATCCTTGGCCTTTTTTATCCCAAACTGAATCAAATGACTACCGTAATTAGTGTGTTTGGTGACGTAGATAGTCCAGTCAGACGTGCTTTCTTGGTCTGGTCAGTTGTATCTGGACTTTTTTTTGTTCTTTCGTTGCCTGCGTTGTATCACCTATTTGTTGGAACATCAAAAACACTTGCAATACTTGCTGTTGCAACAGTTGGTTTATATGGGATAGGTGATTGTGTTTTTACTGGGTTATTCAGTATCAATACGAATGAAAGCTCTTGGAATCTATCGACTTGGATCCATAATATAGGTTCTGGGCTAGGCTATGCAGGCTTTCTACTTTTCCCATTGTTACTTGTTCTGCTTTATCGTCAAAGTGGTCAAGGTACGCTTAGCCATTTTTATCTTGTTTTAACAGTTATTAGTTTACTAATTGCAGGTCTTTACGGATTAGCACGGATTCCGTCGATTAGTCAGTTTGCCTTCTTTAAGCAATTGGGCTTCTTTCAACGCTTAAGTTTTTTCTTTAACTATTTGCCGATGATTTGTTTAAGTTTTTTTCAACTACGAAAGTAGAAAAAGCAGTGTGAAGCTGATTAAGTAAAAGAATTTCTCTATGGGTAACCATTCGTGTGGATGTGTTCGACTAAGAATAGAGATGAGGAGAGCGAAAAGCAAGTTAGTCTTAACTTGTTATGCGTTGTGCTAAATTTCAGGTAGTCATTTTTTGAATGAATAAGAAGAAAACTTGAAAGAGGGTGACTTCATGTTAGATGTGGAGCAGATGGAAATAGACCTTTATAATATTATTTTAAATCGAAATACAAGAGAATGGGAAAGAACACAATTTGAAGAGGCAAAAGAAGACCTAGCAAAAATGTCGATAAAGCAGGTGATAGAAAAACTAGAGGTCAACTTGCGTCCGCTAGCACTACGAGATAATTTGACACCAGATGCGATGGATTTTTATTTAAGAATCACAGGGGAGTCAGCGAGTGCAAAAGCTTATGATTATGCCAAACATAAGATAACTTCACCCTTATACCAAGAACGGGCGATTTTTGCCGGTGGCTGTTTCTGGTGTATGGTTGAGCCTTTTGAAACAAAACCAGGTGTAATCTCAGTGTTATCTGGTTATACAGGTGGAGAGACCAAAAAACCAAATTACGATCAAGTCAGTGGTGGATATACTGGGCATGTTGAAGCTGTTGAGATCATATTTGATACACGTCAAATAACCTATGAAGAGCTGTTGGAGATTTATTGGCAAATTTCAGACCCTACAGATGCCTTTGGTCAATTTCAAGATCGGGGGAAACAATATCGTTCAATTCTATTTGTTGTTAATGAAAAGCAAAGGCGATTGGCTGAAAAATCAAGAGAACAACTGATTCAATCTAACCGATTTAGCCGTTCTATCGTTACAGAGATTCGCCAAGCAAAGACTTTTTGGCCAGCTGAAAATCATCATCAACAATTTTATCAGAAGCAACCTAAAAGATATAAAAAGATCAAGCATTCGCATCAGCTTCATTTATTTTTTCAGCGACATAGATAGAGGAAGGTTGTGGCGCAAAGCGTTCAGCTCCGACAAAATAATGAGCAACTGACAAAAATAGCTTTTCATATTTTTGGACAGTTATGAATTATTTCGAGGAGTTGCTTTGAGAACACCGAGGAAAAGGTTGTGGCGCAAAGCGTTCAGCTCCGACAAAATAATGAGCAACTGACAAAAATAGCTTTTCATATTTTTGGACAGTTATGAATTATTTCGAGGAGTTGCTTTGGGAACACCGAGGAAAAGGTTGTGGCGCAAAGCGTTCAGCTCCGACAGAATAATGAGCAATTGACAAAAATAGCTTTTCATATTTTTGGACAGTTATGAATTATTTCGAGGAGTTGCTTTGGGAACACCGAGGAAAAGGTTGTGGCGCAAAGCATTCAGCTTCAAGTCGCAAGGAAACAGGAGGGATGACAAGTCTTTTGTCACAACTCCTGTTTTTTTACTAGCCTTTATTTCCATGTGAAAGAGAATTCGAATTGTAGAATCTTGATTTTTCTATGGAATTTTGTAGAGAATCATCTTGATAATTAATAGACACCTAATCGAATTCCACATTAATGATGAACTAAATTCCGTATGAAAGCGCAAACAATAACTATAAAATAAAAATGTATTCAGGAGGTGCTTATGTGAGTATCAAGTTAGACGATCGTCAAATGAGAATTTTAAATTTTCTATTGGAAAATGATCACACCACTTATCAAGAATTAGCTGAGCAACTTCAAGTTTCGACGAAAACAATTAGTAAAGCTATTGCTAATTTAAAAACTGTAGTTGAAAAGGAGATAAATCTACAAATTGTTGTTCAACCAAAAAAAGGTGTTTCGTTAGTAGGTGATAAAGAAGATTTAAGAAAACTACTGCCAGATTTTGAGATTACTAAAGTTGATACATCAGAAGATCGTATCACTTATGTCTTTGCTAAGTTACTGAATACAACTGGCTCTTTGAAAATACAAGATCTTGCAGATGAGCTTTTTGTTAGCAGATCAACGATGGAAAGTACGATCAAGGAAGTAAAAAAGAGAGTGATGAAGCACGGTATGGCAGTAATTTCTGACCGCAATGGATTGAAAATCAATGCGGGTGAGAAGGGCAAACGTAAGCTAATGTCAGAAGTATTGAATTATTATTGGGGTGGTTTTACGGCGTCTAGTAATAAATCAGATTTATTGGATTTGAATATTAATCTCTTGGGTGAAGCAAATAATTTTTTGGATAAAGAAATTTTGAAAAAAGTAGCAATGATTCTTAATCGCTTCATGGAAGAAACCCAGTTACAATTTACGGATTACGAATTTCAAACGCTAGCTATTCATCTAGCAATTGCGCTGGAACGAATTGATTCCAATAATTTTTTATTACAAGAAGGCGGGACAGAAAAAGAAATTTTAGAAAACACTAGCTACTTGATTGACATGTTAGAACAAGCCTTTCATTTTAACATTCCAAAGTATGAGCAAGAATATATTGATATTCATATCTCAGCGATCGAAAAAAATGCCATGAACCATAACTTGAGTGAGACCACTTTACCTAATCTTGATCTGGGAGAGCAACTTAAGCAACTGGTACTTGATGAGCTGAATGAGTTTCATGCAGATGCAGAGCTCATTAACAATCTTGTGCTTCATCTCAATGCAGCTGTTAAACGATTACGTTTAGGCGTGAACATCCATAATCCATATACAGAAAAAATTAAATCATCATTTAAACAAGCCTTCTTTCTTAGTGTCGATTTACTCGAAAAAATAGAAGAACAATTTTTGGTGAGGTTTGATGATGACGAAATTGCTTATGTGACACTTCATATCCAATCCTTTTTGGACAGGTACAGACCTAATAAATCTGAAGTGTTGTTAGTTTGCAGCAGTGGATATGGAACTTCAAAATTATTGGAACAACGAATCAATAGAAACTTTGCAGATTCGATAAAAATCAAAAAAGTCCTGAGCATCAATGAACTTCAGGAAGAACATATCACAGATGAATTAGTAATCAGTACGATTCCAATTAAGAACGCTAAATTTCCGGTAGTAGTCGTTAGCCCATTGATGCTTGAAACAGATATCAAAAGAGTTCAACGATACTTGAAAGTTTCATTAGATCCAGAAAGTACATTTTTCGCATTACTTGATAAGAAATTTTGCTTTTTTAGCAAACAAAAAGGGGATACACAGAAAAATGTTCTTAGAACGATTACTTGCACCCTTCAAGAAATGGGCTATGCGAAGATAGGTATCTTAGAAAGTGCAACCCGTAGAGAGCAGTTGTCTTCTACTGCACTAAATGATTTTGCAATGCCGCATGCGGAGATAGCCTATGTCAATGAACCTGTTATTAGCATCTATGTTAATCCACAAGGCATCGACTGGAACGGAACTGTTGTACATTCAGTGTTTTTCTTCGCGTTAAATGAGCAAGTAAAACCAGAATTAAATAGCTTGTATGAAACATTTAATGAAATTGTTTCGAATCAACAAGCCCTAACAACACTAAGAGCTAGTTCCTCTTTTGAAGAATTAGTAAAAATATTGAAAGAGGCGGTATAGATGATACGTGAAAAAATCGACGAACGAAATGTCGTATTAGACTTAGAGGCTGGCTCTAAAGAAGAAGTAGTAGATCAATTAGCAACGTTACTGACAACTAACGGGTTTGTCTCTGAAGTTAATCAATTTAAAAAAGATGTTTTTGAACGAGAAGAACATATGACAACTGGAATTGGTCACAACATAGCGATTCCGCACGGAAAAAGCCAAGCAGTGATTGATTCAACGGTTGCAGTTGCCAAACTAAAGAATGAAGTCGACTGGGGTTCATTGGACAATCAGCCAGTAAACATCGTTTTCTTATTAGCTATCAAAGAAGCTGATAAGGGAAACGAGCATTTACGTGTTCTTGCAGAGCTATCTGGGAAATTAATGGATGATGATTTTGTGAAGGAAATCAAAGAATCAAAAAATAAAGAGGAGTTAATCAAAGCATTGACTTTTTAACAATTGGAGGAGAAGGAATATGACAAAAATGGTTGCAGTAACAGCATGTATCGCAGGAATCGCGCACACTTATATGGCGAAAGCAAACTTGGAAAAATTTGCTAAGAAAAATGGTATTGAAATCAAAGTTGAAACACAAGGCGCAATGGGAATGGAAAATAAATTGTCTGAAGCAGAAATTGCCGACGCCGACGTAGTCATCTTTGCGGTAGATACGAATGTGGCAGAACGTAGCCGGTTTGACGGAAAAAAAATTCTTACCGTGAGCACTTCCGAAGTGGTAAAAGATGGAGAAGAAACAATCAAGGGAGCAATTGCACGAATCAATAACTAATAATTTTTTGGGGGTAGGATCAATGGATATCAAGAAACAGGGAAAAGAAATATTAAACCATTTCCAAAGTGGAGTTTCCTATATGATTCCACTAGTAGTAGCTGCAGGTTTGTTGACTTCAATTGCTGTAATATTTGGTGGAACCGGTGTTTGGGATCAGACGGATACTTTCTGGGGTGTCTTGCGAATGATTGGTCAAACAGGGTTACAATTTATTGTGCCAATGATTTCCGCCTATATCGCGTACTCGATTGCTGATCGTCCTGGTTTAGCACCTGCATTTATTACAGGTATGATGTGTCAAAACTTAGGAATGGGCTTTATTGGAGGGATGGTTGCTGGTTTAGCCTGTGGTTACTTAGCAAATGCGTTGAAAAAAGTGAAAGTTCCGATGCAAGTAATCAGTTTAAAATCAATCATGCTGATTCCTTTTGTAACAACTTTAGTAGTAGGGCTAGTTTTATGGTATGTATTAGCAGCACCAATTCAAGGAATGACAGCTGGCTTAACGGCTTGGTTAGAAGGGATGTCTGGTGTTAATGCAGCACTAATGTCCGCAATATTAGGTGCCATGATGGCCTTTGATATGGGTGGACCAATCAATAAAATTGCGTATGCTTTTGGTGTTGCATCATTTTCAAGTGGAAGTTTTGGACCAAGTACAGCAATGCTGTTAGCTATTGCAATTCCCCCATTTGGCATGTTTTTAGCAACTTTATTAAATAAAAAATTATATGATGATGCAGAACGTGATAACGCTAAGACTGCCATGATTATGGGATTAGTTGGTATTACAGAAGGAACGATTCCTTTTGCGGTGAAAGATCCATTACGTGTTATTCCAAGTATTGTAGTCGGAACTTCAATCGGCTGTGGATTGAGTGGTTTCTTTGGAATTACGCAAGAAACGATGCTTTCTACTTTCATGGCGATTCCATTTGTCACAAATATTCCATTATACCTAGTATCTATTGCAGTTGGCGGAATCATTACTGCGTTAATGGTAAATGCTTTGAAATCAATTAAATACAAGAAAGATCTAAAAACGACACAAGAAACATCAGTAGAATAAAGAAAGTAGGGTAATCGTAAATGGTAAAAGCACACGTTATTCAGCATACTCATTGGGATCGTGAATGGTATTTTACAAAAGAAGATGCCATCGTGTTATCCGATCAAGTATTTACTGAAGTTTTGGATGAGTTAGAGCGTAACCCAAACGTGAATTTTTGTTTGGATGGTCAAACATCTATTGTTGATGAATATGTAGAAATCAATCCAGAGAAACTAGAAACAATTCAACGATTAATGAAAGAAGGTCGGCTTTTTGTTGGCCCTTGGTACGCGCAAACAGATGCTTTGTTAGTTGACGCAGAATCTATTTTACGTAATTTAATGATTGGCATCAGCGACACAATTAATAAATATGGTGAACCAATGATGGTAGGCTACTTACCAGATACATTTGGATTTAATGCAAACTTACCAACCTTGTTGCATCAAGCAGAAATTGATAATTTTATGTGCTGGCGGGGATTGAATTTTGAAACGATGGTATCGTCACCATATTTTATTTGGAAAGGTTTAGGGGATAAAATTGTTTATGCGATGAACTTCCCATACGGTTATATGACTGGCATGATGAATCTTGATGCCATTAATGATGTGCCGAAGTTTGTGAAAGATAAGTTGGATGTTGCTGTAGAAATGCTTCATACGCATGGGAAAAATGAAGATATTTTGGTTCCAGCTGGTGTGGATCAAAAGTCAATGGTACTTAACTTTGACCAAATCATCAATGAAATGAATCATTCGAGTAAGTATGACAATGTAATTTCGGATTATCCTTCTTATGTGGAAGTCATTCGGAGTAAAAAAGACTTACCACAATATGAAGGAGAGTTGAGACAACCAGTTTATTCTCGGGTTCATCGTTCAATTGGTTCTGTTCGAACACAGATGAAATTAGCTAATTTTAAACTGGAGCAAAAGATTTTGAAACGAATTGAGCCATTGATGCTGATTGCTGAAAAAAATGGAATTCGTATCGGAAAAGGTTTACTACGCCGTCTATGGAAAAAGGTATTAGAAAATCAAGCGCATGACAGTATCGGCGGCTGTGTTTCTGATAATGTTATGGAGGACATCAACCATAGAATCAAAGAAGCTAATGAGATTGCAGATGGGATAGAAAATCTCATTGTCAAAAGAATTGCAGATGCTTTAGATTTAAATGCAAATCAAGTTTTGGTCTTCAATACGACAACTGCACAGTATCAAGGTCCTAAGACAGTTCATATTGTTGCTAATTCAAAAAAAATTCAATTCAAAGGAAGCTCTTATGCCATTGTTGAAAAAGAAATATTTTATCCTGAACGTCAGAATGCTTATCGGATGACCGCCATTGGCTATGAATATTTTGACGAACCAGCTTACTATGAGTTAGATGTCAAAATAGAAGTAGAAGTCCCCGCGTTAGGATACACAATTGTTGAATTCGAGGAGAGCGAAGAAGAATTAGAAGCAGCTGTGAAAATGAATAAGACAGAAATCAAAAATGATGCACTAACAATTACCTTCAGCAAAGGTTCTCTGAAACTGATAGCCGGGGACGTTGAATACCCTGATTTTATTCGTTTGGTTGATTCAGGGAATGCGGGTGACACTTATGATTATTCACCTCTTGAAGGAGATCACGAGGTACCGTTGAACTTCGACAAAGCAGAAGTGTTACTTGATTCTTCTAAAGAAACCTTGATTATTAATGGAAAGACTAAGCTACCGAAAAACTTGGAAGATCGACTAGCAAAACATCCAGAGGAAGCAGAAGTGGACTATCAAATCACTCTGAGCATTGGTGCTGGGGAAGTCGTGGAAGGTTCCATTAAAATAAAAAATACTATTTACTCACATCGTATTCGAATGGTAGTAAATGTATTGGATGACTCTGAAAAATCAATTGCCCAAATTCAAAATGGCTTTATCGAAAATAAACCGGACATTATTCCTGAAGATTGGCAAGAACGAATGGTTGAGAAGCCAGTGAATTTAGAAATTTTTGATAAAAGTGTGTCGGTTATCAAGGATGATTCTTATCTAACTTTTTACGCAGATGGTTTGAAGGAATACGAACGGATTGGCCAAAAATTGTACATCACATTAATGGCAACAACTGGTGAACTTGGAAAGCCAAACCTTGCATGGCGTCCAGGGCGTGCTTCCGGAGATACGACTAATGAAGGACATATCATGATGCAAACACCATTAGCACAGGAAATAGGTGAATATCATTTTACTTTTGGATTTACGGTAAGTCAGGGTGCGTTTGATGAATGGAAAGTAGCCAAACTAACCGAGTCACGTTTAGATCAATCGATTTCCTATCAAAAGCAAAGTTTAAACGTCTTTATTCATCGGATAGATAATAAGATTTGGCCGTTGCAAAATGAATTAACTATTCCAACAGAATTTTCATTGGTTGAGTTTCCCGAAGAGCTACTCGTGTCAGCAATTTACCCCTCCTATTTTAATGAGGGCTATTATGTGGTTCGTTTTGCCAATCCAACAGCGAAGGAAGTGATTTTGCCAAAAGAAATTCTGGAAATGGGTGACGTGGTGAATGCTATTGAAAGAAAACAAGCGTCAACAACGATCCAACCTTATGACTATTTATCTCTTTTAATAACTATAGAAAAAACAACTAAAAAATAAGTAAACATCATTTAAAAATGAATGGCAACAAAGGACTCTGTGGGGATGACTGCAGAGTCTTTTGTTGGTTTGTCTTTGTTCTTTTTCTCAGTCAGTTTTCTAGAAGACTGACTGAGAAAAAGATTGATATTCTTGAATTTTTCAGTATGGCTGAAAAATTATGCTGTTGAATAAACAAAAGCAAAAAACTATTGATATCTTAACCAATTAAAGCATTCCCAAAGAAAACATGCTAAAATCGAGACAGAAATGATTTTCGTGTGAGGTCTGATTGGAGAGAAAATAATGAACATTGAAAAATTTATTACGGCAAGAAAGGCTGCCAACTTATCTCAAAAAGAAGTGTCTGAAGGAATTTGTACACAAGCAACATTAAGTAAATTTGAGAACAATGGTCAAGTCCCTTCGTTAAAAATTTTAATCAAATTATGTAATCGAATCAATCTTCCGTTAGTTGAACTTTTTTCTTCGATGAACGTGATCAATACACAACTTGATGAACAGCTAGAAAAAGCAGAGTTTTCATTGATTACGAGTGAATATGAACAATTGACACAGATTTTAGCAGCCATTGATCCCAAGGTAATTGACGAGTCTGAGCTGATTGCACGTTACTACTATCTAAAAGGATTTGAAATGATTTTTACGAATGCACCAATTACGGATGTGTTGTTCCATTTTGATCAGTTGTTGATGGCAGAAACAGCCAACACGTTGTTTCGTTTATTGGCATATACAGGTATTGGAATGGTCTATGCTAGAGAAAAAGAGTTGGAAAAAGCAGAAGTTTATTTCAATCGAGTGTTTGAAAAAATTTATACGTATCCGATTCGTACAACAGAAGATATCTGGCGGGTGTTAAATATCGTCTTTCATTGTGGTGTTTTTTTTGCGCAAGACGGTGATTTGGAAACAAGTGATGCACTACTAAATTACGCAATCGATATTTGTTCGGATAACCATTTGACTTATTACTTAGCACGAGCTGCTGCCCAATTAGCGAAGAATGCACAGGCTAAAAATAAGTCGAAGGCAGAAGTGCTCGAATTGATTCAAGATGCACTAGCTTTTGCTAAAATTAATAAAAACAAAAAATTAATTGATGAATTAAATCGTATGAAAAAAAATGATACTATTGATTAACGAAGGAAAAAATACTTATTTTTGTTATGCTAACTTTGAAAAAATTCACCAAAGATGATTAGGGATAGACGGGTATGGCAGCAAGATAGAGTAATAAAATAAAGTCGTAATTCTCGTAAAATACGTTACAAAGCATGCTTGATCTCCGTTTGTCGTTGCAGTATTTATTTTAAGTAGGTTAACCATCAAATAGAAAACGATAGTTAGAGGGAAATAAGCAACACACAAAAATGTGTTGTTTGTTTCCCTTATTTGTTTTTTTACAATATAAAATTTTATATTAAAATTACCTTATTATATAAAAAAATATATAAAATCGGTTGACAAATAAATCTAGCAGGCGTATCCTCTGATTGTGAAAACAGTAACAAAAATAAAAACTAATTACTCATATAATCCGTAGTTCAAGTAAAGAAGGTACAAAAATGAATCAGGTGATCGAAGAAACGAAAATCTGGCAAATGATGGGGACAACAATTACATTACAAGTTGGGCATGAAGAGCCTAGTCGATTACTAGCAGAGTTAGGCGAATGGTTGCACGTTTATGAACATCGCTTCAGCGCACATGATGCGACATCTGAATTAATGGCCATCAATCAAGCTGCTGGACGACAAGCTGTGATTGTACATCCTGAACTTTTTGAGCTCATCAAATTAGGAAAAGCACATAGTTGTGCAAGAAATAGTTATCTGAATATTGCTATTGGTCCGGTTGTACAAAAATGGCATATTGGATTTGAAGATGCATTGGTTCCAACAAAAGCAGAGATAACTGAGTTACTTCTGCTAACGGATCCACACCAAATTCAATTAGATGAAAAAATGAAAACCGTTTTTTTAACCAAACCAGGAATGATGATTGACTTGGGGGCGTTAGCAAAAGGTTACATTGCAGATAAATTAATTACACATTGCCGAGAGCGAAATGCAGCGTTTGCTTTAGTTAACTTAGGAGGAAATATCGTTGTTTTTGGTGAATCACCAAGACGTTCGGATGGTGCTTGGCGTATTGGTTTGCGAAATCCTAAAGGTTCACGTGAAGAGTCGCTTGCGGTGGTTAAACTAAGCAACCAATCTTTAGTTACCTCTGGAATCTACGAACGTTATCTACAAAATGGTTCGTCAGTGTATCATCACATCATTGATCCGAAAACTGGCTTTCCAGTTAAAAATGACGTAGCAAGCCTGACTATTTTGTCTGATTCTTCTGTAGATGGAGAAATCTGGACTACACGTTTATTTGGAGCATCTTCTTTAGAAGTGTTGAAAGCGCTTGAAGAACAGCCGGGTATCGAGGGAGCAGTTGTAACAAAAGAGAATCAATTCTTGTATACAAAAGGATTTGAAAAAATTTAGTACGTGCGAACAGTCAGAAATCGATGTTAGAAAGGAAAGAGAATGAAGATGAAATTTATTGGATTAGTAGGAACAAATTCAACGCGGTCAACAAACCGTGAATTATTACAGTTTATGAAAAATTATTTTGTAAATGAGGCAGAAATCGAAATTGTCGAAATCAAGGAGCTGCCACTATTTAACAAACCTGAAAACACAGAACTACCAAATGTTGTTAAAGAAATTGCTGGAAAAATTGAACAAGCAGATGGCGTAATCATCAGCACACCAGAGTATGACCATGCGGTTCCTGCTTCATTGATTAACGCATTAAATTGGCTTTCATATGGTATTTTTCCGTTTGTGGATAAACCAGTGATGATTACCGGAGCGTCTTACGGCACGTTAGGTTCTTCACGCGCACAAGCACATTTGCGCCAAATATTGGATTCACCAGAGTTAAAGGCACGAATTATGCCAAGTTCAGAATTTTTATTGGGTCATTCACTCCAAGCCTTTGATGAGCAAGGACGACTCATTGATGAAGAACAAGTCGCAAAATTACGTGAACTATTCAAAGATTTCTTGCTCTTTGTCACAATCACTAGTCAATTGCAACATGCGCACCAAGCAAATAAACGTGAAGCCGAAAACTTTTCATGGGAAACGATTTAATCGAGGGGAGCAAACAAAGATGAAATTAATAGGTATCGTCGGATCAGCAGCTGAACTTTCATATAACCGCAAATTATTAACATTTATTCAAAAACAATATCATGAACTATTTAATTTAGAAATCATTGAAATCAAAGATTTGCCTCTGTTCAATCAAGATGATGATCAAACAAATAGTCCTGCTATTCAACAGCTAAATCGCAAAATCTTAATGGCTGATGGGGTAATTATTGCTACGCCAGAACACAATCATACGGTTCCAGCAGGGTTGAAAAGTGTACTTGAGTGGCTATCATTTAAAATCCATCCACTTGAAAATAAACCTGTAATGGTTGTGGGTGCTTCTTACTACGATCAAGGAACTTCACGCGCGCAATTACACTTGCGCCAAATTTTGGACGCACCAGGTGTGAATGCATTAGTGATGCCCGGAAATGAATTTTTATTGGGAAAAGCAAAAGAAGCATTTGACCAAGAAGGTCGCTTGATTGATCCACGAACTGTTGACTTTTTAGGCAGTACATTAGCAAGTTTTGTAAAATTCATTAAAGTCGTGTCTACCTTAGCAGGGCCTAAAAAGCTTCCACCAGAAGATTTGCATGCGACAGGAACAATTGCTACGACAATACCCGATGTTGATATGTCAGATGATCATTGGTTGGAAAAAGCTTCTAAAGCAGTCGGTGCCGTTTCTGGAAATACTTACGTCAAATTAAATCGTGGGTTATTGACAGTGGATCAAATCAATTACTTTTTAGATTCGATGCCGATGGAATTAACTTTTGCAGATAATAATAACCAATTTTTATATTATAATTTGCGCCAAGAAGCGAAAGAGATGTTAGCTGCTCGTGTGCCCGGTCAGGTAGGGAATCCATTAGCCAACTGTCACCCAGAAAAATCGTATAAAAATGTAGAGTGGGTAATTCAACAACTGCGAAGCGGAGCAACAGATGCGGTACGTGTTCATGTACCAAAACAAGTGCCAGAAAAATATATTGTGCATAATTACCAAGCAATGCATGATGAAAATGGAGAGTATGCTGGAATCAATGAATACATTCTTGATTTCAAACCAATCATTGAGTGGTATTTACAACAAACGGGTCAACAACTTGTTGGAAATGAAGATGCGGTTTCAAGTGCATCTGTTCATGATGAAAAAACAGATGCAGTAACCAGCGCCAGCACACACGATGAAACTGCAGTAGATGCAGTTTCGAGTGCTTCTGTAAAATAAAAACAATAAAACAATCAGGACAGCGCTCAATTCGTTGTTTCTGATTGTTTTTTATTGGCGCGAAAAAGTTGTTAGTAGAAAACAGTTCCTTTTTTTAATATGAGCAATGATCTTTGGTATAATGAGCGATGAGTTAAGAAACGAAATTGCGTCATTCACAACGCATCATTCATAATAAGAGGAGCAGACACATGAGAAATATCAAACTAACAATTGAGTATGATGGACGTCGCTATCTTGGCTGGCAACGTCTTGGTGATTCAGATAAAACGATTCAAGGTAAAATTGAAGCTGTGTTAAAACAAATGACAGGTGAAACCATTGAGATTATTGGCTCAGGGCGTACAGACGCTGGTGCACATGCGAGAGGACAGATTGCTAATTTTAAGACAGAGTCAACAATGGATTGTTTGGCTATGTGTGAATTTTTGAATCGTTTCTTACCTGGTGATATTGTCGTTAAGAAGGTTGAAGAAGTGCCAGAAAGATTCCACGCTCGTTACAACGCAAGTGGGAAAAAGTACAGCTATTATGTTTGGAATAACCCAATTCCAACAGCTTTTGAACGTTATCACAGCTTTTATGTTCCACAAGAGTTAAATCTGGATGCGATGAACGAGGCTTGCAAACGATTAGTAGGTACACATGATTTTATTGGTTTTTCTGCCTTGAAAAAGAGCAAGAAATCTACAACAAGAACGGTTGAAAAAATTACGATTGAAAAAGATGGAAGTATGCTTCACTTTACTTTTGTTGGTAATGGTTTTTTATATAAAATGGTTCGAATTATGATGGGCACATTGTTAGAGATTGGTGCAGGAAAGATGCCAGTGGCTGCCATTGATGAGATTTTTGAACAAAAAGTGCGGAAAAGTGCGGGAGAAACAGTGCCGGCGCAAGGACTATTTCTTGATGAAGTGTATTATATTTGAGCTAGTTGTTAATAAAAAGAATCAACTAAAATTTTCAGGGGTTAAATAGTTGGTCGAAACTGAGAGGGTACATTAAACGCTTGATATTTCCGAAGTGATTAGTCACTTCGGTTTTTTTATTATTTATAAATAGTTATTTTTTAACTATTGAATATTATTTCAAAACAAACAATAAAAGAAATGGATTTCATTTGAAATGAAAATGATAAAAGTTTTATATCAAAGTTCATCTTTAGATATTATCAAATTATATAGTCGTGAAAAATAATAAAAAACGCTTTGAAAGCGGATTTAATAAGCGTTTTATTTATTATAAATAGAAAAAATGACACTTAAGATAAAAAAATACTATCTTATGAAATATTTTTTATTTTTGAAATATATACATATAATTTTATTTGAGGAGGGATAAGATGTAATAATATATATATAATTATGTTTTTTTGAAGTGTTTTTTTGATATTTTTATAACCTTAAAGTGTTCTTTTATTTAAAATGAATTTATTTAGCGATTTATTAAGATTGCGAGGTGTTCTTTTGAAGTATGGGGAATTAATAAAAACTATGCGTTTGGAGCGAGGAATCACACAAAAACAGTTAACTGATGGGATAACGTCTAGAACAACTTTGGCAAATTTTGAAGCAGGGATATCTAGACCCTCATTTGAGGTTATTGTTTCTTACTTGGATAGATTAAATGTTGATATTAATGAATTCTTGTTTCTAACAAACTCAAATAGAATAAATGATAAACAAACTGTAAGTAATTATTTTGAACAAGTAAATATCGAAGGAAACATACACAAACTAAGAATTTTTATAAAAGTTTTAGAAAAGAAATATTTAGAGAGTCAAGATATTTTTTATGTGTACATGTACGTTTATTCAAAAAATTTATTAAGTGAAAATTGTGATTTTTCTAAATTAGAAAAAAAAGATGAGAAGTATGTAGTGGAATTAATGGCTTATTTAAACAAGTGTGAAACTTGGGGGGCATTTGAACTTCAGATGTTCTGTACTATTTTATTTATTTTTCCTAAGGAATATATCAACCATAAAAAGAACTATGTTTTAAAAAAATTAAAACAATATACAAAATATAAAAATTACAGATATTCATCAAATAAAAATATCATAAACTTGGTTATCGTTTGTTTGAAATATAAGTTGTTTGAAATTATTCCAGAATGTTTAGCACTAATTGAACGAGATAGTAGATCGGGTAGAAATTTCTATGAATTAGTTATAGAAAGGATCCTAAAAGAAATATATGTACGTAGAAGAGACAAGACTAAGACGAACATAATTGAAATCACTTATTACATAGAGATTTTATCTATGTTCGATGAACAATATATGGAGTTAACGACCAAATCGGTCATAGAGAGGATTGGAATGCTTTTAACAGAAAGCAGTACTATCAAAAAACATAAGGTTTTTGATGAATAGTAATAGTATTCACTAAAATCAGGCGTGTCATTATTTTGTACAAAATAAACAAATGTTAACAGAAAAGGTTATTCTTAAAAAGTAATAAAAAGTATTCTTTGATTCAACAGAGCAGGGAAGAAATAAAATCATAGGAGGTGAGAAAATGACAGCATTTATTACTAAAATTGGTCTTTACTTGATGAGTTCTTGGAATACATTGCCATTACCATTTCGAACACTAATCGACACATTAGTAGGATCTGACATGGGAAAAGCAGTGCAAAAAGGATTGGAAGCCGTTATTGAACTATTAACAACATGTTCAATTTCTGTACTTAACCAAATTGCAAATTTACTAGGACTAGCTTAATTGTTATCTAGCTAATCAAAATTATAGGAGATGAGAAAATGACAGCATTTATTACTAAAATTGGTCTTTATTTGATGAGTTCTTGGAATACATTGCCATTACCATTTCGAACACTAATCGACACATTAGTAGGATCTGACATGGGAAAAGCAGTGCAAAAAGGATTGGAAGCCGTTATTGAACTATTAACAACATGTTCAATTTCTGTACTTAACCAAATTGCAAATTTACTAGGACTAGCTTAATTGTTATCTAGCTAATCAAAATTATAGGAGATGAGAAAATGACAGCATTTATTACTAAAATTGGTCTTTACTTGATGAGTTCTTGGAATACATTGCCATTACCATTTCGAACACTAATCGACACATTAGTAGGATCTGACATGGGAAAAGCAGTGCAAAAAGGATTGGAAGCCGTTATTGAACTATTAACAACATGTTCAATTTCTGTACTTAATCAAATTGCAAGTTTGCTAGGGTTAGCTTAATTTTAGCTTCTTCCCTGCTCTGTTGGATCAAACATACGCTCATAAAATAAAGGAGAAATTATATGTTTGCAGTAGCAAAAGAGGAATTTAGAAATTTAGCAATTAATATAAAAATGATACTATTAGTAATCTTAATAGCCCTTTTTAATTATAATATATCGAATATGCTGACTAGTCAATTATCAATTGATGGTATTCCAAAAGCTTACGCAGGGTTACGTATTATTTTCTTTATTTTAGGTTATCTGTTGATCTCTATATTTTCTCACAGTGTGTTAAATAAAGAAATAGCTGATGGAACATTGAAATTTATACTATCTAAAGTTTCTCGCGAGGAATTTATTGTAGGTAAATTTTTAGGGATTTTCTTTTTTTGGACAATGTGCATGCTGATAAATATCAGTATGTTAAGCATTTTAGGGGTCACATTTAGTTTTTATATACTGTGGATGCTGTGTAGTGCGGTTTCCTATTTTATTTCAATTGTTATGCTATTGTCTGTACTAATAAAGAAAGAAAATTTTAGCAATTTTATGGGACTTTTTGTAGGGATACTATTCCCAACAATAGGTCTTTATGTGACAGAGTCATCTAATATGTTAGTCAAGTACTTCCAGTATATATTTCCATATTTTTATCTATTAAAGGGTGGCATCTATATTATGATTCCATATATTCTTTCTTTTATTCTTTTATTATTCGTTGTAATCATATTTAACAAAAAGGAAGTGTAATCTTGAACCCTAAAATAGAAATTAAAAATATAAATAAATCTATTTCAAAGCATCATTTACTAAAAAATATAAATTTTGAAATAGCTGATGGTGAAATCGTCATGATCAATGGCAAAAACGGTTCGGGAAAGTCTACATTATTAGAAATAGTAGCCCAAGTTTCAAATGCTACTAGTGGCGAAATTGATATACCAAAGAATAAATATGATTCTATTGGCTATATGCCTGATACAGATGCTTTGTACAATCAAATTACTGGTCCACATTTTATGAAATATATGGCTTCTCTCAAAGGAAAAAAAATAAGAAAAAGCGAAATAGTAGATTTATTTAAACGTGTTAATTTGGAAGTTCCGGATAGACTCTTAATCAAAAACTACTCATTTGGTATGAAAAAAAAACTAAGTTTAGCTCAAGCAT
This sequence comes from Enterococcus sp. DIV0176, assembly GCF_050528535.1. Lineage (NCBI taxonomy): Bacteria > Bacillati > Bacillota > Bacilli > Lactobacillales > Enterococcaceae > Enterococcus > Enterococcus sp. DIV0176. The sequence goes on from NZ_CP172879.1 coordinate 249,919, forward strand.
TATTGTTTGATCCTAAATTTTTAATTTTAGATGAGCCTACTTCAGGAGTAGACGAAGAGACAGTGTTTAAATTTGTAAATCTATTTAAGGAATTAAAACAAAAAAAAGTGAGTATGATTGTTTCTACCCATGACTGGCAATTGATTGAGTCATTGGCAGATAAAGTATTGTTGATCAATAAAGGAAAGCTAGTTTTTTATGAAGAAAACTTACTAACCAGTGAAGAAAGTAAGAAACCTATTCAAGTAACGGTAACTTATCCACAAACAAAAATTGAATTATTGGGAGAATACTTTGCTAAAAACAAAGTAGATTTATTTGATTTTGATTTATCTGAAAATCGTGTAGAGTTTACTTGTTACAAAAAAGATGTTTTGAAATATGTGCGGCAATTTAGCTCGGAATTACCTGTTGAAATCAAAAGTATCAAAATCAATCCTGATATTTTAAATCTAGTTGTTTAGAGTGAGTGATGATATGTTGATCTTATTCTCAATTTTAGAATGGCTTAATCAGTATTTAGGGCCGCTTGTTTCCATATTTATTACCACTTTTTTTGTCAAAACATTGACGATACCTACCCGAGTTTACAGGTACAAAAATAAATTATTAAAAAAAATAATAAAAGAGAATCAAGCACAATATCAGAAATCAACAAGTACAAAACTAGAGAATCTAGAGAAGTTAAATGTTGTATATTCTTGTTCGAGGAATGGAAGTACTTTGCTTAGTTTTGCATCTATAGTCTTTGAGGGTGTAATCATCGCAACATTTTTAAATGCACTGCACAAAATGAAAGACTATCCTTATTTGTGGTTTAATGTCTCAAAACCAGACGCGACTATAGTAGCTCCAATGATTTATTTAGTCATACTTTTAGTGGTAGGGTGCTTGAATGCAACTAAAATAGGTACAAGAAAAGAAAAATGGTTGAGTATCGCTATAACTACGATTATCTCTATCATCATGTTTCGCTTTTCACTTAAAGTCAACGTAGGAATCGTCATTTATTGGTGGTATGCAAGTATTTTTAATTTTTTAATACAAAATATGTTATTAGAGAAATATATTTATTCGTCATTTAGTAGTACTTATAAATATTATATAAAAAATATTTACCCAATAATAATATAAACATTAAGGAGAGAATAGAATGGACAAAAAAATTTTAACAACTATGTTAGTAGGTGCGACACTGTTAGCAACTAATTTAGGAAGTGTTAACTCTTTTGCAGATGTAGTATCATCTACTGAAAATCAAGTAAATACGCATGATCGCGTAGCAACAAATTCCAGAACGCTTATTGGTATTGCCAAAGGTACTTTAGAAGGAATGATGACTCCTTATATTGAAGGTGTACCCGGAACTGGTAGCTTGACTTTACATTATCATTCAGAAGATTTTGGTTTCGTTGACGGTGATGAGGCAGCTTTAACAATCAAATTACCTAAAGAATTTAAATATGCTGCTTCTGTACCAAGTTTTATTTCAGGAATTAGTGGAAAAATCTCAGTTACAGGTATTTTAGGAATGGGTGCTGAAGAAAAAATCACTGCTGCGAATTGTGAAATCTATGCTGATCGATTGATTATTAAGGCACCAAGTTCATTTTGGATTGGTTCAGGTGGTGTAGATGCACATATCACAATTGATTATGGTCAACTTTTAGCACAGTATCCTCAATTACCTATTGCGGATGCCCCTGCTGGATACCAAGTAATTACGCAACTGAAATATGCTGGTGCGATGTGGGATATTATTCATGATCCAATTATTGGTACAAATGATGATACTATTTATACCGATGAACACTCAGCTATTCTATAGTAGAAAAACGAAAAATATAGTTTTTCTATAATTTTTGACTAAATGTTTAATAAAAAATACGATGCTTATGAGCATCGTATTTTTTATTTTGGGTTGAATGAAACGCCCCTTGTTAACTTGAATCTATTTTCAAAATATAAAAATAGATTCATGATAACAAATCACAATCAAGTCGCTAAAAAGCTGTGCTACACTTTGGTTGAATAAAGATGAAAGGGGTTTCTTTTATGAAAAAGTTATTTTGTGTATTGGCTGTGGTAAGTGTTGGATTGAGTTTAGAAAAAGTGGTAGCAGCAGAGGAACAAATTCCAGAAAAAAATGGATATACCCTAGATTTTCATGATGAATTTAATGGACCAACTTTGGATCAATCAAAATGGAGCGATAAGTATTTGGAACATTGGGCAGATAATCCGGATGATGCCAAAGCAAATTATCGTTTTGAAGAAGGAAAATTGATTGAGTCTATTCAACCAGATCAAAAAGCTTGGGCACCAACACTAGACAAGGATAATTATGGATACGGAACAACAGGTGTCAAATCCAGTGCAATTCAATCATTTAATAAAAACTGGATTCATAATTTTAGTGGCAGCAAGAAGCTAATGTCTCCTATCTCACCTGAAAATGAAATGTTGGGGGATGAGAAAACTGGTGGGTATGCGACAACGTATGGTTATTTTGAAATTCGAGCAAAATTATCAAATAGTAGTGGTGGCGGCCATCAGGCATGGTGGTTAGTTGGTATGCAAAATGACACGAATGATTGGGAAAATTCAAAAGAAACAGGCGAAATTGATATTATTGAAACTTTTTTTGATTACAGTAAAAATGTTCAGCGACCAGTTGGAACAAAGAACGTTACAGAAGACAATCGCCAGAAAGGCTTATGGCAAGTATGCACATATGGTTGGAATGATCCTTTCTTTTCAAGATCGTGGACAGATAGCACGACAGCAACAATTGGCGGTGCAGAAGCTGTTGTTCCAGGAGCAGTTGGAGTAGATAGCTTAACTAATGAATTTCATACGTATGGTATGGAATGGGAACCTGGTTCACTGAAATTTTATTTTGATGGTCAATTGTTCAGGACAATTAATCAAGCACCAGATTATCCAATGGGGATGATTTTAAATATATACACAGATGCAGGATCAGGAAAACACAATGAGGTCTATCCTAAAGAATGGGCGATTGATTATGTACGGGTTTATAAAAAAGATGCGGGCTATGATATACCAAAACAAGGAATTAAAAATCGTGAGACAGGTGAATTTCTTAGTTTGGCTACGGAATCAGATAAGGTGATTCTGTCTACGACAAACGAAAATCTTGAAAAGTGGCAAATGATTCCTAAAGGTGAGTATTTTCTGATTAAAAATGCAAGGACAAATGAGTTGTTACACAATGAGCACCAAAAAGGTTATGTAGAACACGGCGTAGTGCCAGAAACGTATTACAGTGCACAGTGGAAAAAAGAAACCGTCGGTAATTACACTCGGTTCGTGAATCGTTGGAAACCGACACAAGTAATCCATATAGAAAATAACCTAGGCTACCTTGAATGTAGTCCTATTCACACTGGCGCTTGGAGAAGTCAATGGGAAATGATTGACTAAAAAGACCAAAGGAAATTTTGTTTTTTCTACGGGAAATGGTGAGGCTTATAAAATAATAAATAATATCAGAAAAAGGACGCGAGGAATGTACCGCCCAAAAAAATAGATTAAAAATCTAATGTTTTGGAAGTGGGTACAAAATTAGCGTCCTTTTTTTGCATCGCTGATTGGTAAAAATCGATGCGTTGATTTAACAAGTGAATAGAAACAATAGCAAATTTAGTAGTGTTATCAATTGGCATAACGAGCAATCAGATACTCAATCAAATTTAAAGCATTACCGAAAAAATAATTTAGTTGTTGATTTTCTGGCCCAGAGTCAACAGTACCACTTTCGACTAGAAATGAGAGATCTCCTTTTTTGGCATAACTGCTGTTTTCGTTAGCCGTAATCGTGATAACATGTCCACCGTAATTTTTGCACTCGTTCATTTTGATTAAACCATTTTGATTTTCACCAGATTGAGAAAAAGTAATCAAGGTATGTGGGGTTTCGTCAGTAACGAGGCTAATTTCCACTCCCTCTAAGTCGATTGCATAAATTTTTTTTAGTAATAATTTTCGGTAAGTATAATCAACGAGAAACTGGCAAAATCCCTCGCCAAACAGATAGATCTTTCTCTCAGAAAAAGCTTCATTGAAGTAACAATCAATTTTTTCCCACTCATGATTAGTTGTGACAAACGAAAGTTCTTCAATTTGATTGACTGAAGAGGCAGAAAACTTATTGGAAAGAAAAAAAATAAGTTCTTTGAAATTATTAAATCCTGCTCGTTTGGCTAGGCGGCTGATTGAGGAAGGCGAGGTGTAATTGATCTTGGCAATATTGCGAATATCTAAGTTTTCATCACTATGGATTGCTTCGACAATTTTTTCAATCATTCGTTCATCGTCTGAATGAAATGAGTTATTTGGGAATAAACGATTAAGATAATAAATTTTTGTCATTGAATAGTTCCTCTCTTGAAAATATTTTCAGTGTGTGAAAACGGAGCCAACCTGTTAAATAAGCATTGTATGCGCTTTATTAAGATACTATACTATGGCTATAAAGAAAGCAAATACAATTGTATGAATCTATTTTCTTTGATGAAAGAAGGTTAAGCATGAAAAAAGTAATTATCAATGCAGATGATTTTGGTTATTCTGCAGCTGTCAACGCAGGAATTATCAAAGCCTATCAAGATGGGGTATTAACTTCGACTACTTTGATGGCGAACATGTCAGGAAGAGACGGAGCGATTCAGCTTGCAAAAGAGAATCAGGGACTTGGCGTAGGTGGGCATCTTGTATTGACTTGCGGGCAACCATTGACACCTGCAACGTCATTAACAAATGAAGAAGGGCAATTTTATCATTTGGAAGATTATAAAAAAAATCGTCCGCTTATGAAAGAAGAAGAGATTTTCCATGAATGGTCAAGTCAAATCGATTACTTGTTGGAAAATGGTTTGAAACTAACCCATTTAGATAGCCATCATCATGTGCATACATTCCCAGAAAATTTAGCGATTACGCAACGAATTGCTGAAAAATACCAGCTATGCTTTCGAAACGCATTTGATTTGGAAAAACAAATCAACTTACCTTATCAAAAAAATATTAGTGGATTTCTTGATTTGATGAATTATCCTTCGATTCGTGATTTGAATCAATCATTTGCTGAAAATATGGCTGCTTGTTTGGCCGAGATCCAATCAGTAGTGGAACAAGTAGAAGATGATGAGGTGACTGAATTGATGGTTCATCCAGCATTTGTTGATGAGTCGTTATACTTTGGCTCAAGTTTTCATCTTCAACGAACCAAAGAAGTTGCCATTTTGTGTGCTGAACAATTAAAAAATTTATTGGATGAGCAAGAGATCACGTTGTGTAATTATCAAGAGATCTCAGCAGGTCGCTTGATTGTCAATCATTAGCAAGTAGCTTAGTAGCATAAAGCCAAACTAAAAAAGGAGAAATAGAATGAAAGAGAAAGTTATGAAGTCGGCTAGTGTTTTTTCTAAAGCAATTATCCAACCAGTGATGTTCATGGCTGTTACAGGGATTATTTTGTCTGTCTGTGCAATCTTAAAACTTGAGATGATGCCAACTTTCACCAAAGATGTCGGGAATTTTGTATTTAATATTTTGTCTTCAGGTATGATTGGCCAGCTAAGTGCGATTTTTTGTGTGGGGATTGCTGCAGCTTTAGCAAAACCAAAGTTCAAAACGGATGCCGCCATTTTAGGAATTATTACTTACTTGCTTTTCTTATACGCAAATAATTCATGGTTAACAATAACTGATCGTTTGGCAACCGCAGGTGAACAAGGTCTTTATGGAACTGGTCAAGGAATGGTCTTCGGGATTCAAGTCACAGACATGGGGGTCTTTTTAGGAATCTCATTAGGAGTGATGGTTGGCTGGATGGTGAATCGATTTGGTGAGATTAAGTTGCACCGGTATCTTTCACCTTACTCTGGGACAAAGTCTGTTTACTTATTGATTGTCTTTGTTACGATTTTGTTTGCAATGGGTATTACTTATGTTTGGCCAATGATTAATTTCGGTGTTGAAAGCTTAGTTAAGGCAACAACAACTGCTGGCTCAGCCGGATTTTTCTTTTATGGTTTCTTAAATCGTTTATTGCTACCACTTGGATTACATCATTTCTTATGGATGCCGATTTTTTATACACCATTAGGGGGAAGCGCCGAAATTGCAGGTCAAGTTTATGAAGGAGCTTACAATATTTGGCTGGCGGAATTGGGGAATGCTAGTCAAATCACATCAATGCATCCATCTATTGGTTATCTATCTAATTTTGGTTCGATTTCATTGCCTATTGGGATTGCTTTTGCTATTTGGAAAACAGCTAGAATCGAGAATCGTAAAAAAGTTGCAGCTATTTTAATTCCAATGGTTACAACGGCATTTTTAGCGGGTGTGACTGAACCATTAGAATTTTTATTTTTATTCTTGTCACCTGTTTTATGGTTAGCACATTCAGTTGTTTACGGACTAAGCTTATTTTTTACAAATTTAGTGGGTATCAATATCCAATTTGATACAGGCATCAATATGATTATCAACAGCTTTGCATTTCCAAGTCGGCTAGGTCATCAGTACTTGATTCCAATTATGTTTCTTGCAACGGCTGTCTTAGAATATGTCGTATTTAAGCAATTGATTGTTCGTTTAGATATTCCGACTTTAGGACGCGAGAAAAGTGAAGCTCAACTTGCGGCACTTGATGAAACAGTTGTTACAACAGGTATCGATAGCGAATTTGAGCCGCAAACACAAACAATTGTTGCTGGTTTAGGCGGTGCGGAAAATATTGAAAGCATCGTTAACTGCTATACGCGTCTACGAGTAGATGTAAAAGATGAACAAAAAGTTGACATCGACTTACTGAAACAAAAAGTGAAGGCGTCAGGTATTGTGGATAAAGGAAAGCATATCCAGATTATTATTGGGATGGGTGTAGAAGAAGAACGGGAAAAAGTAGAAGCGTATCTGACTCATCTAAAAGAAATGAATAATTAAGATAAATGGAGGAAAACAACAGTGGGAAATAAATTTGTAATGATTGGTGGAGGATCAACACAGTCACCAGGAATTTTAGAAGTTTTACGAAAACGTGCAGAAGAATTGAATCTAAGTGAATTAGTTTTATATGATATTGATGAAGAAAGAGTGTCACTACTTGGCCAATATACGAAAATGTACTATCAAGAACTAGGTTCAAAAGTGGCAGTTAGTTATACAACAAACATTGATGAAGCATTAGTTGATGCTGATTTCTTATTCATGCAAATTAGACCAGGCTTGAACAAACAACGTGCAATTGATGAAAAAATTTGTCTTAACAATGGTGTTGTTGGGCAAGAAACTTGTGGACTAGGTGGATTTTCATTTGCTATGCGTGTGATTCCAGCAGTGTTAGAAATTATTCGAAAGGTAAAAGAAATTTGTCCAAAGGCGTGGATTCTCAATTACACAAATCCAGAAGCCATTTTGTCAGAAGCAATCTATCGAGAATTTCCTGATGCAAATGTATTGTGTATTTGTGATATGCCGATTTCAATTGAAGGTGCGATAGCTAAATATTTCAATAAAGATTTACGTGACTTAACCTTTAAATATTTTGGAATGAATCATTTTGGTTGGTGGACGAATATTATTGATGAGACAGGAACAGACCTTTTACCAATCTTAAGAGAAGACGTTCTTTCTGGTAAAATCGATACATTATTACAATCAAATGATGAAACGAAAGAAGATCAATATTGGATCGATACCTATCGTCAGATGATTAGTTTATTCAAACGGTTCCCAGAATATTTCCCAAATTGCTACTTGCAGTATTATTTAACACCAGACGAAATGATTGTGCATGATGATCCTTCGTTTACTCGTGGCGATTACGTAATGCAAGGTCGTGAAAAACGAATTTACGAAGAATGTCGGCGTGTGATTGCTAATGGCAGTGCCAAAGATTCAAGCTTACACGCGGGTGTCCACGGAAATTATATTGTGGATATTGCCTATGCGATTATCCACAATACGCGCGAACGCTTTACGGTCAACAAAAAAAATCAGGGCTCAATCGCAAATTTTGATCCAGAAGCAGTAATCGAAGTTCCAGCATATGTGGGAAGTATGGGGGCAGAAACAATTACCGTCGGACACATACCAACTTTCCAAAAAGGACTGATGGAGATGCAAAAAGCTTACGAAAAAATGACAGTCGATGCAGCTTTGTCAGGTTCGTATCAAACAGCATTAGAAGCAGTTATGTTAAATAAAACAATTCCTAACTATACAGTGGGTAAAAAAGTTTTAGATGAGCTTCACGAAGCAAACAAAGAGTTCTGGCCAGAGTTAAGTTAAAGCAACTGTCAAACGCAAAAAATAAAAAAATAAAGAAAGCGGTTGACAAAATACTATTTGGTCTATACAATTTAATTGTTAACAATATTGATTTCATGTGACTAGATCATACTAGGCATGGAAAGATGACGTGGGAGAGCAATTTTCCAGGTGATTTTTCCATGCTTTTCTTTTGTCTGGAAATTCTTTAGGCCAAAAAATTTCTGGAAAATGATTGTTAGTTGTGAAATCAAAAACCTATTTCTGCAGAAAAGGAACTCATTATGAAAATCAAAAAAATCTTTAATCAGAATGCTGTGTTGGTAGACGATGACGGACAAGAAAAAGTTGCAATTGGAAAAGGAATCAGCTTTGAGAAGAAACGAAATGACCTTATTTTTATGAAGGACATCGAGCGCCTCTTTGTCATGGAACCGGAAGGACAACTTCGTTTGCAAAACTTATTGAATCAAATTGATGAAAAATATTTATTTGCAGCTGAGGAAATCATTCAGCATGCAGAAACGATTTTAATGGAGCCGTTGAATGAACATATTTTGATTGCATTAACAGACCATATCGCATTTGCTGCCGAAAATATGAAAAATGGTATCGTGATTCGTAACAAACTATTACGAGAAATCGAAGTTTTGTACGCTGAAGAATTTCAAATTGCACAATGGGCAGTAGAACATTTGACGAAAACGTTAGATGTGCCATTTACTTACGATCAGGCAGGCTATATTGCCATTCATATTCATTCGAGTCGCAGAAATCAATTGAACAATCATCGAAGTATTCGAGAGGTGACAATTATTTCAGATGTGATTCGTTTAATCGAAGCAGAGCTTGAGGTTGATTTGCATACTCAAGAGATGTCTTTGAGCTACACGCGTTTAGCAAATCACTTGAGATTATTATTACAACGTTATAAGAACCAGCAGTACGCTGTTTTGGATGAAGATATTTTAAAAATGGTCAAGAAAAAATATATAGCAAGTTATGAAATGACGAAAAAAATTCGTGTTTTATTACTTAAACAATATCAAATGTCGATTACGAGTGAGGAAATGGGATACTTAGCAATCCACATTGAACGCTTACGTAGCGCTGTTTGTGATTAAAAATTAGGGAGAGAAAAAGATGAAAGCTTATATGCAAAGAATGGGTCGCTCATTGATGTTGCCAGTTGCAACATTACCTGTAGCAGCTTTGTTCATGGGGATTGGTTATTGGATTGACCCAAGTGGTTGGGGTGGCAATAATATTTTGGCGGCTTTTTTAATTAAAGCTGGTAGTACGATTTTAGATAATTTAGGATTGTTGTTCGCGGTCGGCTTGGCATTAGGAATGTCGAAAGACAAAGATGGTTCTTCAGCTTTGGCAGGGTTGGTTGCTTTCTTGACACCGATGACTTTGGTAAGTAGTGCATCAGTTGCATTGTTCACAAAAGTTGATGTTGAACAAGTAAACATTGCGTTTGGCGCAATTAACAACAAAAATGTCTTTATTGGGATTTTGGCTGGGCTAGTTGCCGCAGCAATGTACAATCGTTTTAGTAAAGTAAAATTGCCAATGGCTTTATCTTTCTTTAGCGGGAAGCGCGCAGTTCCCATTGTAACTGCTGGTGTAATGACTTTGATTTCGGCATTATTGATTTTTATTTGGCCACCAGTTTACAATACGCTTGTTTCATTTGGTGAATTGATTTCTGGAATGGGAGCAGTCGGTGCTGGACTATATGGTTTCTTTAACCGTCTATTGATCCCAACAGGTTTGCATCATGCGTTGAACAATGTGTTCTGGTTCAACCTTGCAGGAATTGATGATATTGGTAAATTCTGGGCAAGTGAAGGAACAAAAGGAATTACAGGAATGTATCAAGCTGGGTTCTTCCCAGTAATGATGTTTGGATTGCCAGCAGGTGCGTTAGCCATTTATCAATGTGCTCGTCCAGAGAAGAAAAAACAAACAGCTTCATTGATGTTAGCAGCTGCATTTGCTTCATTCTTTACTGGTGTTACTGAACCACTGGAATTTTCATTTATGTTTGTTGCTTGGCCACTGTATGTTGTTCATGCAGCTTTAACAGGTATTTCAATGTTTGTAGCAGCACTTTTCCATTGGACAGCAGGATTTAACTTTAGTGCTGGTTTTATTGATTTCTTCTTGAGTTTACGCGTACCAATTGCGAATAAACCATACATGTTGATTTTACTAGGTTTGGTTATGGCTGTCGTTTACTATGTTACCTTTATGTTTGTTATCAAGAAATTTAACTTGATGACACCAGGCCGCGAAGAAGGTACAGGTGAAGAAACGCCTGATTTAGCAACTGGTAACGATAAGTTTTCTGCTTTAGCAGATAGCATCTATGCGGCTCTTGGTGGAGCAAGCAATGTGACATCAATTGATAACTGTACAACACGTCTTCGTTTACAAGTGAAAGATACAAAACAAGTTGATCAATCAAAAATCAAAGCAACTGGTGTTCCGGGATTGAAAGTAATTGATGATCAAAATATCCAAGTTATTGTTGGAACAGAGGTTCAATTTGTAGCAGATGAAATGAGTAAATTACATGGAAGTCCTGTCAGCCAGTCAGCTGGGACAGTAGTAGTTACCGAAGAAATCAGCAAACCAGAAGGACCACAAACACAAGATGTATATGCTGTAGCTACTGGGAAAGTGATTCCAATCACTGAAGTCGGTGACGAAGTGTTCTCACAAAAAATGATGGGTGACGGTTTTGCAGTTATTCCTGAATCAGGCGAAATTTTTGCGCCAGTTGCTGGGAAAGTGACAAGTGTCTTTCCTACAAAACATGCGATTGGTTTAGTAACTGACTCTGGAATTGAAGTCTTAGTTCACATGGGAATCGATACTGTTCAATTAAATGGTGAACCATTCACTGTCTTTGTTAAAGAAGGACAACAAGTGGGACGTGGACAAATGCTTGCAAAAGTCAATCTAGCAAGTTTGAAGGCAAGTGGTAAAGAAGCTGACATGATCGTTGTCTTTACAAATCCAGATAAAATCGATACATTCTCAGTAACAACTGGCCAAGATGGTGAAGTGAACGAAATTATTGGGACGGTAACGAGTAAATAGAGGTTGTGGCGCAAAGCGGTTCGCTTCGAAAGAATAAAGAGCAACTGCCAAAAATAGTTTTTCATATTTTTGACCAGTTGTGAGTTATTTCGAGAAGTTGCTTTGGGAACACCGTGAATAAGGTTATGGCGCAAAGCGTTTAGCTTCAAGCAATAAGAATGCTTTTCTAAAAATAGTTTTCCATATTTTAAGAAAAGAGGACTTATTGCCGAAGGAGCTGCTTTGGGAACACCGTGGATAGAGGTTGTGAAAGAAGTGCCTAGCTCCAAAAAATAAGAATAAATTTTCAGAAATTGCTTTTCAAATTTTTGTGAAAGTTAGACTTATTTTGAAGGAGTTACTTCTTGAACACCGTAAATAGAGGCTGTGGCGCAAAACATTTAGCTCCGACTAGATAATGAGCAGGCACTCAAAGTAACTTCCAATGCTTTGTAGTAAATGTAAGTTATATCTATATAGAAGAGTCACTTTGAATCAACTCATGTAACTAAAAAAGGTTGCGACTTTTGTCGTAGCCTTTTTTTGATGAATAATAAAACGTGTGAATATTTGCTATACTAGAAGAAATAACTGGGAAAAATGAAAGATAGGTCTGCTTATCATGAGTTGTCATCATTTATAGATGAGGAGTTTTTTTATGAAAAAAAAGGAATTTATTGTTCAAGATTTGCTGAGTAAAATTTATCAAGAAGAGTTCAAGGATGGTAAGTTGCCTGCCCAACGAACACTCGCACAAAAATACCAAGTATCTCGTTTTACGATTCAACAAGCAATCAAAAGCTTAGAGGAGATTGGAATTGTGCGCGTCGTTCAAGGGTCAGGAATCTTTGTTCACGAAAAATGGGTTAAGAACCCATTGATATTTAATTCTTTGACACGCACGCCTTATGATCGAATAGAGTCTAAAATGTTGACGTTAGAAAAACGTTTAGCAAGTAGTGAAGAGTGTCAACTATTTCAATTAGAAGTTGGAGAAGAAATCTGGTCATTTTCGCGAATTCGATTAGTGAACTATAAAATTGAGCAACTAGAAAAATCATTGTTGCCAGTTAAATTGTTCCCTAAAGTAACAAAAGAAGTAGTCGAACATTCGATTCAACGCTTTGTTGAAAGAGAAGGATACCGAATTTCACATTATATTAGTAACTACACACCAGTGACTTTAACAAAGGCACAATCAGAAGTTTTAATGGTTAGAAGAGGAACACCAGCAATGCAAATCAAAAATCGAGCTTTATTGGCTGACGGTCGGATTTTTGAATATAGTGAGATTACAGCTATTGATTACTCGGTTACCTATATTCGTCCATTTGATCGAATGATTCATCAATCAAGAATTGATTGATGAGTTAATGAGAAAGAGGCAAGGACAATCAGTTGAATTGTCTTTGCCTCTTAGTGTATATCTTGAATTTTTTTGTTGGTACTTGTTTTTTTCAAATCTAACCGCTTTATGCTGCAACCTTATTCACGGTGTTCCCAAAACAACTCTGACAAGATAGTTTGCATTCACTACAAAATATGAGGAGCTATTTTGAGTGCCTGCTCACTATCTTGTCGGAGCTGAGCGTTTTGCTCCACAGCCTTTTCCTCGGTGTTCAGGAAGTAACTCCTTCCAAATAAGCCTAAATTACTCAAAAATTTGGGAAGCAATTTCTGGTAATTTTTTCTTATTTATTGGAGCTAAGCACTTCTCTCACAACCTTTCTCACGGCGTAACAATTGCCCCATCTGGCGTCCTACTTTGTGTCCATTCATGCGGTCGATAAACAACCGGAAATTCAGCCGCTAGTTCTTCATTAAATGTAACACCAATGCCGACTTCTTCAATTGGATAGAAGAAACCATTTTTAGGTTGAGGAATATGCCCAAAAAGCTGTTGCGTATTTTTTGGCACATCAATATTTTCTTGGATAGCAGCATTATGAAGATGAATATTTAAATGTGTATTTACAGCTAAGCCAATTGGTGTGATATCTGATGGAGTATGCCAAGCAATACGAATTCCCATTGCATCACAAAAATGAGCTAATTTTAGTGCAGGTGTAATTCCACCAATCTGAGAAACGTGTGCACGCAGATAGTCGATCATTCGATTTCGTACAAGTTCTTGCCACTCCATTGGATTATTAAATAGTTCCCCAGTAGCAATAGGTGTAGAAGCTTGATTTCTGAGTTGTGTAAGCCATTCATTTTGATTAGGAGGCAAAAGGTCTTCTAGGAAAAATAAATGATAAGGTTCAGCAGCCTTTGCAAAACGAATCGCCTGATTTGGATGAAGACGTTCATGAACATCATGAAGCATCTGAAATTGATGACCATATTTTTGTTGAATGGTAGCAAACATTTTTAGTGTGGTATCCATGTATTCTTCTTGATTGAAATAAGAACCAGCGATTGGATTTTCAGGTGTTTGCAAATTTTTTGGATTACCTCCATAAAAACCTAATTGGCAACGAATATACTGGTATCCATCAGACAAGAAACGATCGATTTCACTGAATAAATCGTCAATATTATCAGCAACTGCATGTGTGTATGCGGGAATTGCCGTGCGTGCTTTTCCGCCTAGTAGTTGATAGAGTGGCATATCTGCTAACTTTGCTTTGATATCCCATAAAGCCATGTCAACGCCTGAAATTGCATTATTAGTAATTGGACCATTTCGCCAATAAGAATTAACGTTCATCATTTGCCAAAGATCTTCAATTTGATTTGCATCTCGCCCTATAAGCAGAGGTTTGAGGTAGTCATCCACAACAGTTTTGACAGCTAGTGGGCGGAACTGAAAAGTACCACAACCTAAGCCAAAAACGCCCTTATTTGTTTCAACTTTGACCACTAATAAATTATGCCGATCTGGTTTGATCGCAAAACTTTTTATGTTCGTAATAATTGTTGGTGTCATTATATTCACTCCTATAGAAAATAATCTTGTGCTTCGTAGTTAGTAAAACATGTCATTTATAGCGCTGTCAATTTGGCCTAAAAAAAAGGTCGTATATCTTTAAAAATCAGTCCAATTATCATTTTTTTTGTTTGGAAATGTTGTTAAATAAAGTTTTTTGTTAGTTATTTGTATAATAGGACTGGTTTTACAACGAGATGTCTCCATGCTAATATAGCTCGTGTAAACGCAAACAAGGAGGAGCGAGAAATGAATCATAAAGAAACTTCACAAGCAATCATTGAAGCTGTTGGTGGAAAAGAGAATGTTAATAATGCTTGGCACTGTATGACACGCTTACGATTTAACTTAAAAAAAGTTGAAGCAGTTGATTATGAGGCGTTAGAAAAAATTCCACATGTGGTTGGGACAAAGTATCAGAGCGACCAACTACAAGTAGTTATTGGAACGGATGTCGCAGACTATTTTCGTCCATTGGCAAAGGAATTAGGGTTGGAGGAAACACGGATAGTTGATTCAGGTGAAAAGAAGGGACTTGTATCATTGTTTATGGATACGGTTTCTGGAGTTTTTGGTCCGCTGGTGCCGGCGATTGCTGGTGCTGGGATGATCAAGGGACTGATGGCTGGATTGGTAGCATTGAATGTACTTTCAAATCAAACAGATTCCTATTTGGTTATTGATATGATTGCAAGCGGTGTGTTTACTTTCCTGCCATTTTTTGTAGCAGCATCTGCTGCGAAAATTTTTCAAACGAATCAGTATTTAGCAATTGCGATTGCAGCAGCTATGCAATTTCCAACTATGACGGCAGCTGTTGCACAAGGAGAAGTCTCTCAATTCTTATTATTTGGCTTAGTTCCAGTTCCTGTATTTAATTATGCTGGAACAGTTATTCCAATTATTTTTGCCGTATTAGCATTAAGTTATATTTATCGTTGGGTCGACAAAGTTCTACCGCAAGTGTTACGAACTGTTTTCACGCCAACGTTGTCATTATTTATTGCAGGAATACTTTCGTTAACGGTCATTGGACCCATCAGTATTTTTCTAGGAAACTTATTGGCAAGTGGGGTAGAAGGGCTATTTGCAATATCACCGATCTTAGCTGGAATTGTCGTTGGCGCAATTCGCCCAATCGCGATATTTACGGGGCTTCATCATGCAATGACCCCGATTGCGTTACAAAATTTTGCAAATCAAGGCTATGATATGTTGATGCCAATGATGTTTATGGCGAACATGGCAATCACTGGTGCAACTGCAGCAATTTATACCAAGGTAACGACAAAAGAAGAAAAAACACTTGTCTTATCTTCAGCAATTTCAGGTATTTTAGGAATCACTGAACCAGCGCTATTTGGTATTTTATCGAAGTATAAGAAAGCTTTTGCTGCGGCTACGATTGGTAGTGCCTTAGCTTCAGCATTCATTAGCTTTTTTGGGGTTAGAATTTATGGTTATATTTTGTCGAGTATTTTTAGTTTGCCGGCCTACATTGGGCAATATTTTATTTTTGCAGTGCTAGGCATTTTGATTGCTTTAGTTTCTTCGTTTCTAGTGACATATCTACTTGTACCAAAAGAAGAAACAGAAGATTTTGTAACCAATGAAGTTGATTTACATGCGGTAGCCCAAGGTGCTTATGTACCTTTAGAGGATGTTCCCGATGAAGTATTCTCGACAAAAATGATGGGAGATGGATTTGCTATTGAGCCGATCAATGGTGAAATTTATGCGCCAGTATCCGGAGTTGTTACCACAATTTTTCCTTCTAAACATGCGATTGGAATCAAAACAACTAATGGCGTGGAAATTTTGGTTCATATGGGAATCGACACAGTTTCGTTGAATGGCGAAGGATTTGAGCTATTTGTTCAAGCTGGAGATAAAGTTTCAAGTAAAACAAAAATTGCAAAGATGGATTTAGATTATATTCGCACGCAAAAAAAATCAACAATAGTCATGGTCATCATCTTGAACATGGAGCGCGTAGTGACACTTCATGGTGAAAAAAGGTTGGATGGCACGCATCAATCTGGTGAATTGTTAGAAAAAGTTGTTTTGAATTAATCAATTTTATGCACGAAAAAGGATGAGGCAAAACGTTATTTCGTTTTGCTTCATCCTTTTTTCTCTGTTAAGTAAAAATTAGGCTTCGTAAGAACGGGTGAATAATTCAACGATGTCTGACTTTGTACCTTTGCGTGGATTTGAAAAGGCGTTGCCGTCTTTTAACGCATTTTCAGCCATCAATTCAAAATCTTTTGGGTCTGCCCCAATTGATTTGATATTTGTTGGGATACCAACATCTTCAGAAATTCTTTCGAGTGCATGAATTCCCTTTTCAGCTGCTTCCATTGGAGATAATCCAGTAATGTTTTCTCCTAAGAAAGTAGCAATATCAGCAAAGCGTTCAGGACTAGCAATCATATTCCAACGTTCAACAGTCGGCATTAACACAGCGCAGCAAACGCCATGTGGGGCATCATATTGACCACCTAATTGATGTGCCATCGCATGAACGTAACCTAGGTCGGCATTGTTGAATGCCATTCCGGCAAGTAAAGAAGCATAAGCCATATTGGTACGTGCTTCAACATCATGACCATTCGCAACTGCTCGACGTAAATATTGGCCAATCAATTTCATTCCTTGAATTGCTTGAGCATCTGTAATTGGATTACGATTTTCTGAAACGTAAGATTCTACACAGTGACACAAAGCGTCCATTCCAGTAGCTGCTGTTAATTTACTTGGAACATCAAGCATCAACAATGGATCATTGAAAGAAACTAAAGGTACATTTCGCCACGAAACAATGACAAATTTCAAATGTGTATCTTCGTTTGTTAGCACGGCATGTCGTGTAATTTCAGAAGCTGTTCCAGCGGTGGTATTCACGGCCATCAGTGGTGGTAATGGTTGGGTCAACGTTTCGATTCCAGCTAATTTTGCAAGATCTTCACCATTTGTCAGGGCAATCCCAATTCCTTTACCACAATCATGGGCAGAACCACCACCAACAGTGATGATACTATCACAATTATTTTCTTGATACATCGCAGCTCCGGCTTGAACGTTACGAATTTTAGGATTTGGCTCGACACCGTCAAAAATAGTATAAGAAATCCCAGCTAATCGTAAGCTTTCTTCTGTTTGTTTGACAGGTCCATCTTCTAAATGATGTAAAAAAGAATCAGTTACAATCAAAATATTGTTCATGCCTAACAATTTTGCACGTTCACCAATTTTGGCAATGACCCCAGGACCAAAGAAATTGACGCTAGGCATCATAAAATCATAATTTGTTTTCATGTCAGTTGCTTCTTTCTAGTTAAGATAAGGTAATAACGTTTGGAACAAAATAGCGCTGGAAGCAGCACCCGGATCAATATGGCCAATAGAACGCTCACCAAGGTAAGAAGCGCGTCCTTTTTTGGCTTGTAACTCTTTTGTATGTTCTTTGGCAGCTGTGATTTCTTCCACTGTTAAAGGTTGATTTTTTTTGAGTATTTCAGCTACAGGGGCCCAAACATCGACCATTGTTTTATCATCTACATTGGCTTTTCCACGTAATTGGATTCCGCTCAATCCTTCTTGTACAAGTTCGCCTAACTGTTCTTCATTCGTAATGGCAGTAACTTCTTTTGTTGCTTTGGCAAAATTCATGAATGCCGTACCATACAACGGACCAGAAGCTCCACCAACTTTTGAAATCAAAGACATAGCTAAGATTTTAAATGTATCAGTAATGGTTTTTGGTTGTTGTGCAGCAAATGCTTCTTGATAAGCTGCCATGCCACGAGCCATATTGTTTCCATGGTCACCATCACCAATTGGCGTATCTAATTCACTAAGCATGTGTTTATTTTGTTCGATTTCTTGAGAAAAATCATTCAACCATGCTTGTATTTTTTCGACTGTTAAATCCATTGTCATTCTCCTTTAGTCAAACATTTTCTTAAGTTAGCCCCATGAAATGGTTGTAACTGGACTTGTTAAAGCTTCCGTCCAAGCTGGTGTCGTCAAATCAATTAATGTTAGAGAAAGACCTTGCATATCAATAGAGGTCATATAGTTCCCAACCTTGTGGAAATCAACGTCAATATCTTTAGCCGCAAGTAAAGTTAACACATCATTTATAAAGACAAATTGTTCCATTAAAGGAGTGCCACCCATACCATTGACCAAGACACCAACTTTTTTTGGCGTTTCTGGATAAGCCTGAACTAATTTTTCAACTAATTCTTGTGCTAATTGTTTTGAAGGTTGTAATTTTTCGCGACGATATCCTGGCTCTCCATGAATACCAACGCCGAATTCGATTTCATCTTCTGCTAAAGTAAAACCAGGTTTTCCAACTTCAGGGACAGTTGCCGCTGCTAAAGCAACGCCAATCGTTTTGGTTGCTTGGACAACCTTTTCACCGAGCTCTTTTAATTCTGCTAAAGAAGCGCCACTTCGTGCAGCGTCACCTAAGATTTTATGAACAAGAACTGTTCCGGCAACACCACGCTTTCCAGCGGTATAAGTGCTGTCTTCTACAGCAATATCGTCATCAACAACAACGATTTCTGTTGGAATGTCGTTCATTTCGGCTAAGTCTTTTGCCATTTCAAAGTTCAAGATGTCACCAGTATAATTTTTAACAATCAATAAAACACCTTTGCCTTGGTTGGTTGCTTCGATAGCGCGTTCGATTTGATCTGGTGTAGGAGAAGTGAAGACATCACCTAAAACCGCTGCACTTAACATTCCGTCACCGACAAAACCAGCATGTGCAGGCTCATGTCCGCTTCCGCCACCAGAAACTAATCCGACTTGTGCATTCTCTGTTTGATTTTTAGCAATTACTCTGGAATCATCGACGCGATGAACAAGTGTTGAATAACTTTTTACCATTCCTTCAAGCATTTCTTCGATAATATTTTGTGGTTCATTAATGATTTTCTTCATTTTATTTCCAACCTTTCTTTGCTGCCTGCTTTGCTTCATTGACAATATGGTCGGGATCGTCAGAAACACTTGCTGTGATTCCAGCTGCGAATGCTCCTTCAACTAAGGGGGCATCAACTAACACATATTTTTCTTGTTGTTCTGGTTCTAATAAATCATATGCAAGTTCAGCACTTAAGACAGCACTGCCAAGATCAGCGAAGACAAAAAAGATATCACTATCAGTTGCTTCATTGATTGCATCTACAATTTTGGTTGGATCGCTACCTAATTCTCCGTCAGAAGTTCCACCCAGGGAAAAGAGCACGACATTCTCACTTTTGCCCATTTGCTCAATCATTTCTTTGAGCCCATCTGTAATCATTTGACTATGAGAAACGAGTAAGATACTTTTTTTCATTCCAAAAAACTCCTTTTTAGTTACGCATTCTATCTTTGTAGGCTTGTCCAATTCGATCAGCGACGATTAGAGCGTTTGCGACATCTTCGACAACAATTGGGAACGGCATTGAATGAATGGATTCTTCAGGAATGCAAGCGATTTTTGCTACTTCAAGTGCTTCTTCATAAGTAATGTGATCCACACCTAGATCAGCTAGCGTCAATGGCAATCCAACAGAAGCCATGAAGTCCATGACGTCATTCATTTCTTCCGTTTTTGCATCTTCCAGAACTAACTGAGTTAAGGTGGCAAAAGCAACTTTTTCACCATGAAGGTAACTATGTGCACCAGGTAAAACAGTCATTCCGTTATGAATGGCATGAGCTGCAGCTAAACCACCACTTTCAAATCCTAAACCAGATAACAAAATATTTGTTTCGACAATTTTACTCAATGATTCAGTCACTAAATTCGCATCACAAGCAATTTTTGCATTCAAGCCGTCTTCTTGTAAATGTTCCCAACATAATTTTGCCATCGCTAAGGCAGCATAAGTGCCACTAGCCGGAGGAGTTAATCCTTCTCTTGAACCCATTGGCAAACTTGCGTTAACGCGGGAATAAGAATCATGCGTTGCACGTGCTTCAAAATAAGTTGATAATGCGTCACCCATACCAGCAACCAAGAAACGAGTAGGTGCTTTTGCCACCACTTTTGTATCCACTAAGACAACGCTTGGACTTTGTTTAAAGTAAGCATAGTCGTCAAATGAACCGTCTTCATGGTACAAAACAGCCGAGTGAGAGGTTGGCGCATCTTGTGCTGCAATTGTTGGAACAATAATTAATTTTTCACCCTCAGCTACAACTTTTGAAGCATCAATCGCTTTTCCGCCACCTAAACCAATAATGCAATCAGTGTGTTGTTCTTTAGCTACTTGTTGCAATCGTTTTGTTTCTGCTCGAGTGACTTCACCACTGAAACCGCCTTCAATAAATGATACACCAAATTTCTCTGCGGTAGCATCTAGTTGTGGTCGAATACGATCCACATCAGCCGGGTTTGCAATCAGTAATGCAGAAGACCCAAAAGTCGATACGAAGTAACCTAAGTTCAGTAATTCATCTTCACCTTGTACATATTTGGTTGGTAAAATTAGTGCTTTTCTCATCAGTAGTTCCTCCTTGTTATCGTTTACTATTATAGCATAAAGCGTTATCATCAAAGAATCATTGAACTTTGATACCGCTTTCTTTCGAGAATGTGTTGAAGTATTTTGTGAAATAGGATTATTTTGTCATTTTTAGAAAATCGTCCTATACTACTAACTAGAGGTGAGAAAATGAGCACAACTTTATTTGATATCGAACAAGTTTTAGATTTAGATAAATGGGAAAAAGTTCAAGAAAGTCTAGCCCTCGCTACACATTTGGCCATTATTTTAGTAGATTATCGGGGTAGACCAATTACGAAACACAGCCAAGTTCAACCTTTTTGCCAGTTAGTACGTAATCACCCTGAATTGGCTGTTTATTGTGAAAAATGTGATTCAAGAGGAGGTCTGGAAGCTGTTCGAACAGGAGAGCCGTTTATTTACCGTTGCCATTTTAATATTGTTGATATGGCAATCCCAATTATGGTTGATAATCAATATGTTGGTGCAATCATGGCTGGAGAAGTTCTGCTAATAGATGGACAAGAAAAGTTAGAACAAGTTTTACAAGTAGAAGACCAAGAAAGATTGGAAGCATTTAAAGAAGAACATCACGAATTATTTGAACAATATCCCCAGTTTACCTTGGCTGATTTGCAGAGAACAGCTGTAATGTTAGAAAGTTTAAGCGAATACATCGTAACGGAAGCAATCAAAAAAGATTATTTAATCAAAGCGTATAAGCAGACACTCCGCATTTCAAAAAAAGCAGAAGTACCGGATCAATCAGTTGATTTAAAAACAGTGCAAGCAGACATTCGTCAATCTTTATTGGAAAACCAATTAGGGACAGAAAAAGATAGGTATCTAGCCAAAAATAAAATGCTGCAACCTGCAATTGATCTGATTTTTGCTAATAAAGGAAGTCATGTCGATCTAAATATGTTAGCCGATGTAACGAATTTGAGTCCAAGCTACTTAAGCCGACAGTTGAAAGAAGAGTTTGGAGAACCTTTCAGTCAAATTTATGCGAAATTAAAAATCTATTGGGCGGAACAATTATTGAGGACAACAGATTTAACAATCAGCGAAATTAGCGATCAATTAGGTTATGTTGAGGCCAGTTACTTTGTACGTTCATTCAAAAAAATCAAGGGAATCACACCATTGAATTACCGGAAGCGACACAAACATTTTCCGATGGATTGAAGCAAGTTGCTAATCAAGCACAAGAAAAAAGCAGTTGACATTCTTTTTTTTGAACGTTATGCTTTTTTTGTTAATTGAATATGTTTCTTCGGGGCAGGGTGTAATTCCCGACCGACGGTGACAAGTCTAACTTGAAGTCCGTGACCCGCAATAGTTTGCGGTTGATCTAGTGAAAATCTAGAACCGACAGTTAAAGTCTGGATGGGAGAAGAAAAACTTATCGAAAAAATGACGGGAAAAGTGTCCCTTTTTTTGTCGTGCTTCTTTGAGTTTATTTTGACTATGAGCCTCGTGTAATTACACGGGGCTTTTTTGTTTGGAAAGGAGGAATTCATTTGCATGAACGATTTATGAAAAAAGCGATTCTAGCAGCGGAAAAAGGGCGTGGGAAAACATTTACGAACCCTTTAGTCGGTGCAGTCATTGTGAAAGGCAATCAAGTCCTAGCAGTCGGCGCACATTTAGCATATGGCGATGCGCATGCGGAAAAAGTAGCAATTGATTATTTATGCGATACTCCCGAAAAACTACTCAATTCAACAATTTATGTCACTCTAGAACCTTGTGACCATCACGGAAAACAACCACCTTGTACAGAGGCAATTATTGCTGCTGGAATCAGGCAAGTAGTAGTCGGACAAGTAGACCCTAATCCTATAGTGTCTGGTCAGGGGATAAAAAAACTACGAGATCATGGGATTCATGTTTTAGTTGGTGTGTTAGAAGAAGAGGTTCGAAATTTAAACAGACATTACAATTATTTTTTTGAAAAGAAGCGGCCATTTGTTGCGCTAAAACAAGCAATATCATTAGATGGAAAGTTAGCATTATTGAACCAACGAACCAGATTAACAAGTGAATATGTGGTGCAAAAAGTTCGCGAAGAAAGGGCGAATTACCAAGCAATTTTGGTAGGAAGTCAAACTATTTTGACTGACAATCCCAAGTTAACAAGTGCGATAAACGATTTTCCGTTTTATCGAGTAATCTTAGATCGACGAGGAAGGGTGTTCGAACACGAAAATCTTGCTGTTTTTCAAGATGAAACAGCGCCAGTTTTGATTTTTACAGAACAGTCTGAAATTTGTCGGACATTACCGGAACATGTTGAGGTAATTTATCTGCCGAAAGTTTTGATTTCCGAGGTATTAACAAAATTAGGAGAACGACTGATCCAATCTGTGTATGTTGAAGGTGGTGCAAAAATCCATGATGCTTTTTTGGCAAGTGCGTGTTGGGAAGAGCTGATTACTTACGTTGCACCTAAAATTTTAGGTGGTGATAGTGTTGCGAGTATGTCCTCTAGTCGACATGTTGAAAAAGTAACAGAATTGAACAATGTCACAATCCAAGCGTTAGACAACACAATAAAAATCGTGGGGAGCAGAGTATAAAATGTTTACTGGATTGATTCAAGAGCAGGGAAAAGTGACTAAGATTACACGACATGGACACACAATCGAACTTACTTGCGAAGCGTCTGAACAATTGTTAGACAATTATCGAATTGGAGACAGTATGGCTATCAATGGTACATGTCTAACGGCTATTGCAATCAACAATCAACGATTCTGTGTGGAAATGATGCCAGAAACGTATCAGCGAACGACTTTTTCGCAAATGAAAGTCGGAGATCCGGTCAATTTGGAACGCGCATTGCCTTATAATGGACGACTAGAAGGACACTTGGTAACCGGGCACGTAGATGGTACGACTCGTTTGCTACAAAAAAGAATGCAAGAAAATGCCTTTGTTTTTGTTTTCGGATTACCGGGTACTTTTAAAGGTGAAATTATCCCGCAAGGATCGATTGCAATCAATGGTGTTAGTTTAACTGTTACAGCAGTGACCGAGCAGACCTTTTCGGTTAGCTTGATTCCACACTCAAAAGAACAAACGAATTTAGGAAAACTGGTTCAAGGACAGTTGGTCAATGTTGAAACTGACTTACTAGGCAAGTATGTAAAGGCACAAGGAATTCTTAAGTGGTGAAAGAAGGACAAGAGAGATGAACCATAAAAAAATTGAAGAAGCTTTACTAGAATTACGAAAAGGAAACTTAATTATCGTAGCAGATGATGAAAGTCGGGAGGCAGAAGGAGATTTAGTTGGGATTGCAAACTTAGTATCACCAGAAAAAATTAATTTTATGACTAAATTTGCTCGAGGACTCATTTGTGCGCCAATCTCTCTTCAACGTGCCAAGCAGCTACAGTTAACGGAGATGGTCCAAAAAAATACCGATCCATTTGGTACGGCATTTACGATCAGTGTTGATTATGAAACAACGGTAACTGGTATTTCTGCTTACGATCGAGCAAAGACGATCAAAGCTTTAGGGCAAACAACAACGAAAGCTACGATGTTCCATCAACCGGGCCACATTTTTCCGTTGATAGGCAAGGAAGGCGGCGTCTTGAAGCGAAGAGGACACACGGAAGCTGCACTTGATTTAGCAAAATTAACCAATCAATCAGAAGCTGCCTATATATGTGAGATTTTAAATGAAGATGGAACAATGGCACGTTTGGAGCAACTAAAAGTTTTGGCGCATAGCTGGCAGATGCCACTTATTACTGTCGAAGAGTTGAAACAATATTTGGAAGAGCAACGACCAACTGTTCAACTACCTACAGCATACGGTGACTTTGAATTAACTTTGTTTGAGGACAACGCTGGTGAAGAACATTTATTGCTAACAAAAGGTGATGTGCGAAAGAGTGAAGAACCTTTACTCGTGCGTATTCATTCTGAATGTTTGACTGGCGATGTATTTGGTTCCCACCGTTGTGACTGTGGCGACCAGCTTCATGAAGCTATGAGGATGATTTCGGAAAGAGGAACAGGCGCTATTCTTTATTTACGTCAAGAAGGCAGAGGCATTGGTTTAAAAAATAAATTATTGGCTTATCAACTACAAGAAACAGGTATTGATACTTATGATGCGAATCTTGCTTTAGGATTTGAGCCAGATGAGCGAACGTACCAATTTGCGGTAGAAATGTTAAAGAAAACGGGTATTCAGAGAATCGAATTATTGACGAATAATCCAGAAAAAGTGACACAGTTGATGGAACAAGGAATTGAGGTCGTTAAACGCGTGCCGCTTGAGATCCCGCCAGAAAAAGAAAACTATACGTATCTACAAACGAAAAAAACAAGATTTCATCACTTACTATCAATTTGAGAATGGAGAAAACAATGCATACTTTTGAAGGAAACTTTCATGGACAAACGAAAAAAATTGGGATTGTTATTGGACGATTTAACGAATTTATTACATCAAAACTACTAAGCGGGGCAATTGACAGCTTGGTTCGTCACGGCGTAGAAGAAGAAAATATTGATGTTTATTGGGTTCCAGGAGCCTTTGAAATTCCCTTTATGACCAAAAAAATCGTTGCAACGAATCAATATGATGGTGTGTTGACTCTTGGGGCGGTGATTCGTGGAGCAACGACTCATTACGAATTGGTTAGTAATGAAGTAGCAAAAGGTGTGGCACAAGTTGGTTTAGCATCAGAAATTCCAGTTATGTTCGGTGTTCTGACGACAGAAACAATTGAACAAGCAATTGAACGTTCAGGCACAAAAGCTGGAAATAATGGGGCAAACGTGGCACAAGGATTACTCGAGATGATTTCCTTAACGCAACAAATTAGGAACAACTGATTGCGGCTGCCTTAATTTGTTCGTTTACTTCAGTAAAGAATAAAAAGAGCAAGGGTTGAACTTTTTACTGACTAGAAACAGTAGGAGGTTCAACCCTTGCTCTTGTATAAGTGATGCGTATTTGTAATAACAGAATTTTTCTTGTTTTCGATAGAAAAATAAGGAAAATTGTATAACATTTGTAATAAAAACGAAAAACGGTTACATTTATCATTGACTTTTGAAGAAGTTACCGTTATGATGTTCACATAAAAGGCGTGTTACTGGTCCGACCAGGCATCAACCAGCATGTAATAGACTGTGGGAGCAGTGTATTAATGTTGGCTTTTTTATTGTCTTAGATTGGAGGTGGCGAGTTGGAGATCATCAAGAGTATCAACAACAATTTTGCATTAGCGATGAAAGATGGCAAAGAAGTTATTGTTGCAGAAGTGGGAA
Organism: Enterococcus sp. DIV0176; assembly: GCF_050528535.1. Lineage (NCBI taxonomy): Bacteria > Bacillati > Bacillota > Bacilli > Lactobacillales > Enterococcaceae > Enterococcus > Enterococcus sp. DIV0176. The sequence goes on from NZ_CP172879.1 coordinate 276,055, forward strand.
TTGGCTTTGGAAAATTTCCTAAAACGATTGCAGAAGATGAAGTCGAAAAAGTATATCAATTAAATGATTCCAATTTAAATGGGATTAACTTGGCTCAGTTTCCGCTAGAAGTCATGAACTACTCTCATCAAATTGTCAAAAAAGCTGAGCAAGAACTCCAGTTACCAACGACAGATCTTTTGTTTTTAAATGTTGCGGATCACACGAACTACATGTTGCAACGTTTGGACCAAGGAATTTCTTTAAGTGCACCGTTTCGAATTGAAATCGAAAAGTTTTTCCCGAAAGAATTTGAGCTGGGAAATTGGGCGGTGAACTATTTGGCGGAAGAGACAGGTAAACAAATTCCTAGACAAGAAGCACACGCCTACGCCTTACATTTTATCAATAGTCAAGCAAGTCTTGGTGAGCGGGAAAAAGTAGATCCTTACATTAAAATTATCAGTGATGTGAACAATATTATTACGTATCATTTTCATAAAGAGTTCCCAGAAGATTCATTCTACTATTTACGTTTTGTGACGCATCTTAAATATTTTATTGCTAGGAAACTTAACCATGAGACAACTGAGTATCGAAAAAATGAATTGTATCAAACACTGCGTGCACAATATGTGCAAGAAGCGCAGTGCGTAAAGAAAATCGAGCATTATTTGCAGGAGTCTTACGGTTGGACGTTGGACGAAGAAGATTTGCTTTATCTGCTAATCCACATCAAAAAAATAAGTGAAATTTGAGTGTAACTGGTTCGACCAGGCATAACCAAAAAAACGACTCTCTTTTGATTGAAGAGGGCTAGTTTTTTTGGTTTTTTGTTTTTTACGAACAATTTTTAAGGAGGAAAAAGAAATGGACGATCGACAAAGAGCACAAGCAATTTTAGAAGCAGTGGGAGGAAAAGAAAATGTTTCATCACTAACACACTGCGCGACACGCCTACGTTTTTATTTAAACAATGGACAAAAAGTTGAAAAAGAAGAAATCAAAGAAGTACCTGGTGTGATTCAATATGTCGAGTCTGGTGGACAACATCAAGTAGTAATTGGAAGTGACGTGGTGGATGTCTTTGATGAATTAGTGAAACTATTACCAGAAGATGCGGAGAAACAAGTAAATGAGCCAAAAGAGAAACAAACATGGTACGATGAATTGTTTGCGACAATTTCAGCTATCTTCACCCCATATATTGGTGTGTTGGCAGCAGCGGGGATTTTAAAAGGATTTTTGATTCCACTTTCCATGTACAATATTTTGCCGGCAGATAGCGGACTATATCAATTGTTAAGTATCTTAGCATCTGGTGTCTTCACATTATTACCCTTGTTTATCGCAGTAACAGCAGCCAATCGATTTAAGACAAATCAATTTATAGCGTTGGCAATCGCAGCGGCAATGATCTATCCATTAACAGATGCTAGTATTTTAGATAGTGCGTCATTGCTGGGATTAACGATTAGTTTCAAAACTTATGGTGGTGCTGTTGTTCCAACGATTTTAGCAATTTGGGCACAAAGCTATATCGAACGTGGTGTCAAAAAAGTTTTGCCTAAAGTCACTCACACAGTATTTGTTCCTTTCTTTACAATCATCATTACCGGAATTGCAGTCTTTGCTTTGATCGGTCCTTTAGGAAATGGAATCGCCAATTTGATTGGTACAGCATACTTTAGCGTGTATGCGTTTAGTCCGATTTTAGCGGGTGCATTATTAGGTGGCTTGTTCCAATTATTAGTGATGGTTGGTTTACATTGGGGAATTTTACCAATTGCGTTAATCAATATTCAAAACACTGGTGCAGATACGATTTTACCAATTGGTTCTAACGGTGTATTTGGTCAATTTGGTGCTGTAGTTGGCGCGTGGCTATTTTTAAGAAAAGGAAAAGATAAAGAAATTGCTGCCTCTGCTTCATTATCAGGCTTTTTTGGGATCACAGAGCCTGCCATTTATGGGATTAACTTGAAGTATAAAATGCCATTTATTATTGGTTCGATTTCTGCAGCACTTGGCGGCGCAATCAGTGGCTTTTTTGAAACCAAAGCTTATTCTTTTACCCCAGTAGCCAATATTTTTACATTCTCAATGTTTGTAGGACCTGGAAATAATTTTAGTGCACAATTATTAGCGAATGGTGTGTCATTCTTCGTGGCGCTAGTAGCTACTGCTTTGTGGATGCGTAAGCAAATGAAAACAGTCTCAATTAGTGAAGAAGAACAGAAAATAATTTCTGCAGAACCAGTTGCATCTACTAACTTAAGTGAAGCTAACTTAGTAGTAGCACCTTTAAATGGAGAGTACTTGCCGATTTCAGAAATCAATGATCCAGTATTTTCTTCAAAAAGCATGGGCGAAGGTTTTGCAATCAAACCAAGTGAGGGTACGGTATATGCATCTGTTAGCGGTGTTGTAGAGCTAGTGGCTCAAACAAAACATGCGATTGGGTTCACTGCTGATGATGGTAAGCAATTATTAATCCATATTGGTCTCAATACAGTAGAATTAAATGGAAAAGGTTTTTCTTGGCAGGTTAAACAAGGTGATCGAGTAACTGCAGGACAAGTCATTGGACAAGTGGATTTCAGTCAATTAGCTGATTACGATACGACAACAGCAGTCGTTTTAACAAACACACTTGATTATCCAGAAGTCAAGATTTCATTAACAGATAAAAATCATCTGATTCAAACGAAGTAAGTGAAAAGGAAGGCTGAATGATGAGAAAATTTATTTTAAATGCAGATGACTTAGGAATGTCAGAGGCTATTAATTTAGGAATTGCCAAAAGTGTGGAAGAAGGAATCGTTAGGAGTACTTCGTTAATGGTGAATATGCCTGAAGCTAAAGCTGGAGTTACGTTGATCCAAGCAATTGATCCAACGGTTGAAATCAATCTGCATATCAACTTTACTTTAGGAAAACCAGTGACAGATGCGAAAAAAATTCCTAGTTTAGTGGATGAAAAGGGGCTATTCCTCTCTTCAAGTCATTACAAAAATGGTGGAACGTTGACGTTTAACTATCATGAAATCAAACAAGAAATGGAAGCACAAATCTTACATTTTAAGGAATTACTTGGTGAATTCCCAGTGCACATGGAAACACATTCTGTTGGCGATCAAGCAGTTGGACAAGCTTTATTTGAATTGGCTGAAAAATATGGCATCCATGCCAATTTATTTTATGGATACCAACCACCAAAAAAATTGCCCTATCAACTGGCAGAAATTCCTGATTTTGATAAATTGATGACGGTACTCAATCGTGGAACGAAGCTTAGTGACTTTGCAGACGATGCGTTTGGTTACCAAGCATTACCAGAAGAAACAGTGATTGAATTACATCTTCACCCTGGTTTCTTAGATCAATACGTTTTAGACCACAGCACATTAACCTTGCCACGTTGTCAAGATTTAGAAACATTGACTTCCTCTGAGTTAAAAAAATGGTTTGAAACAACAGAGTATCAAGTTGTTGATTTTGCCAGTTTAAAATAGAAAAAGAGAAGCTGGACAAAGCGTAGTTACGCGCTTTGTTCAGCTTCTCTTTTGATCTTTTGGACTAATGCTTTTAGAGCATCTAAACGAGTTGGTGTTAAAGAAGAGATCCGAATACATGTCTTACCCAAATTGCTTTTGCCAAAGATCTGAGCATATTGTTCAACCAATGGCGGTTCATTTTCATCAATGGGTACATAAATATTCACTGTTTTTGCGTATTGCTTGACTGCAATTAGTGGTGAAGCGGGTTCTTCTGGCGAATGTTGGATAAATAGCCAGCCAATGCCTGTGAACTTTCCAACAGTGAAGCTTTTGCCTGCTTGATTGGTTTCTTGTTCAATGAGTTGTTTGATCTGAGTATATGATTTTTCACTATTCACTAGATTCACCTCTTAGTTATTTCCTATTTTCTATCCACTTATTGTATCATGTTTATAAGGGAAAAGACTCATCGGAAGAACCAGATGAGCAAAGGAGCTTGTTATGAAAAAAAACTGGTTGGACAAGAAAAAGATTATTTTTTATTTAGTCTTTATTTTACTAGCAATTTCTACTATATATGCCATTATCATGATGATTCAAACGCCATCTGGAACATCGACAACTGAGTACGAACATGTCAAAAGTGATTATGTGTTGATGATTTTGCAATGTGTGGCAGGAATGATTATTATTTTTTTACCAAGGCAAGTAGAACAGAAATTTGATATTGAGATTCCTGATACGATGGAAATTCTTTTCTTTCTTTTTTTGTTTTGTGCAATTTATTTGGGTGAGGTACGCAATTTCTACTATAAAATACCATTTTGGGATATGATCTTACATGGATTTAGCGCGGCAATGCTGGGTTCGCTAGGGTTTATTATTGTCGCTTATTTAAATCGAAGTAAACGAGTAGCGCTTCAATTAAGTCCATTTTTTATTAGCTTGTTTGCCTTTTGCTTTGCAACAACAGTCGGGTTGCTTTGGGAAGTCTATGAATTTTTAGCGGATCATTTATTAGGGACTAACATGCAAAAATTTATGACAGGCGAAGGCGAGATTTTAAGTGGGCATGAGGCACTGATTGATACGATGAAAGATTGCATCGTAAATATGCTTGGTGCTCTGGTCATAGTTAGCTGGGGATATATTCATTTAAAACATCAAGAAAAGCGATTAAGTAATCTTTCTCGAGTACATCAAAAAGTTGAGGAAAACAATTCAGAAAGACACAAGAAGGAAGAATAAAAAATGACTAATATATTTTTAGGTATTGACATCGGAACCACTGCAATCAAATTTGGTGCAATCGCTCAAGGAGAAACCATTTTTTATCATCGTGTACCATTGGAAACTTACAGCGAATCTGGGGGTGTCCGTTATCAAAAAGCTTCTGAAATTTTAGCGATTATCCAAAATGAATTGCGAGAAATACCTCGCTCATTAAAACAGCGAATCACAAAAATCAGTTTTAGCGTGGCGATGCACAGTTGTATGCCTGTGGTTGCTGGTGAATTTGAACAAGTCTTTATTTGGTCTGACACTCAAAGCAAAGAAGCGATAGCGGTCTTCAAGCAGGCGAATGAAGCCGAACGTTTTTATCAAAAAACAGGTACACCGATTCATGAAATGACACCTTTTGCCAAAATTCTCTATTTTAAGAAAAGAAAAATGTATCCTGAAAATACGAAATGGTTGGGTCTGAAGGAATTGCTCATGGGCTTTTTCACTGGTGTTTCAACAATTGATTTGTCTACGGCGTCTGCTACAGGTTTATTGAATTTAGCCAAACGTCAATGGGATAAAGAAATCTTAGGTTACCTTGGTATCAGCACGGATCAATTAGGCCAGTTAGTAGAACCAACTACTTCATATTTAATCAAAAGAGAACTGGCTGACGAGCTACACTTTTTACCTGGCGTACAAGTTTTTGCAGGGGCAAGTGATGGTTGTTTAGCGGCTTATGGTGGTTATCTGGCAAACGGATTGTCAGCAAGTTTGACCATTGGTACGAGTGCTGCTGTTCGAGAAATAACTAGTACACCAGTTTTGGATTGGCAGCGTCAAAACTTTTGCTACTATCTAGCTGAAAATATTTATGTGATTGGTGCGCCATCAAATAACGGTGGGAAAGTACTTGAGTGGGCAAGCCAAGTCTTTGCAGATGACCCCGTACAATTCTATGAAAAGATTCCGGACTATTTAGCACAATCGCCAATCGGTGCCAAGGGATTACGTTTCTTCCCCTATATCAACGGTGAGCGAGCTCCACTTTGGAAAGCCAATCAAACAGCGGAATTTAAAGGTTTAACGATTCATCACCGCCGAGCTGAGATGGTTCGAGCAGTGATTGAAGGGGTACTGTTCAACGTTAAGCGACTCCATGAAATGGTGAATGAACCAAGTAACTTAGCAGTCAGTGGTGGTTTTTTTGAGTCAGCTGTTTTGTGCCAATTAACAGCAGATATCTTAGGAGCAGATTGTTGGTTGGCTGGTGAAAATGAACCGATTTATGGTTTGTATGGGTTAATTACTCAGGTAGCTTCAAAACAGTCGCCAATTCGTCTGCAGAAATGGTCGGCTAATCAAGAAAGCCATGCGGAGTTTCAACCAGTATTTCAGACTTACTTTGACTAACGTGTAGCTCAACGACGAAAATTGCGTGAGCTGTATGCTGTTTCAAATATGAGTCGTGTTTTGATTGTCTATTTCAGTCGGATTGACTTATTTTATGAATGACGACTGCCATTTTTGAGAAAAGTAGAACTGAAATTTTTTCAGTTTGAACAGATATGAGCGAGGGGAATTGTATGACTTTTTATAGCATCACCTATTTGGAAGCACAAACGAACTTAAATGATTATGTAAAATATTTTTTTATTTTTGGTTCATTGATTCTATTGGTCGTAGTTTTTAGTTTGTATTTACGACATCGAATTCAAACGAAGTATCGAGATCTTAGCATTATCTTTTTCTTATTCTTATTGTTTGTTTCTGGCGTTCAGTATTCGGATTATCAAGTGAACCAAAGTAGACACTCCCAATCTTCTCAAATGGTTAACCTAGTGGAACAAATTTCAAAAGAAAAAAACTTAGCGAAAGAAGAGATCTTGGTCAATTCCACACAATTGGTAGACGGAATCATTGTGAAAATCGCAGATGATTTTTATAAAGTCAACTTAAGCGGTGACCAGACATCTTATACGCTAGAACGAGCATATGTTACTAATCCAGAGATTAAAATCATCAATGAGTAAGGAGAAAAAAATATGCAGTTTTATACACCAATTATTATTAAATTTGCGTTAGGTATCATTTGTTTGATTATTCAAATTAATTTGATGGGAAAAGGAAACTTGGCTCCTTCTTCAGCAATGGATCAGGTTCAAAATTATGTATTGGGTGGAATTATTGGCGGTGTTATCTATAATGACTCAATTACTGTATTGCAATTTGTACTGGTGCTGATTATCTGGACGTTACTAGTATTAGTTCTCAAATTTGCTAAAGAACACAACCGCTATGTGAAACGAGTGGTGGATGGTCGACCGATTACCTTGATTCAAAATGGTGTCGTTGATGTGAATGAATGTTTGAAAAATGGAATCTCAGCCAATGAATTGATGTTTAAGCTTCGAGCAAATGGCATTTACGAAGTAGAAAATGTAAAACGTGCTGTCTTGGAACAAAACGGCCAATTGACACTGATTGAATTTGGGGATGAAAACATCCGCTATCCAATTATCGTTGATGGTCAATCTAATGAAGATGTGTTGGAATTGATCAAAAAAGATGAGGCTTGGTTAGAAGAGCAAATTCAACAAAATGGGTACCAGAAAATCAATGAAATCTATCTTGGAGAGTACTTGTCTGGAAAATTAAATCTCTATGGCTATAAGAAATGAGTAGTGTACAATCAATTTAGTAATCAAAAATAATTAAAGTGTGAAGCAGTTGATCGAAAGAAAACTGTTTCACGCTCTTTTTTTGCACAGAAATCACGTATGAAACCGAAAACACTGCACACTAATAATAACTTGTGTATTTTTATTTATTAGTGTGCGCACGAACGGTTTGTGGCTGTAACCCTTGATAGAGTAGTGCTGTAAAGCGCTTTTATTTTTGGCACGGTACTTGCATTATATAAAAGTGTAAGTAAGAGAAAAGGATGTGTTCTAAATGGAAAAGAAAACAATTATGCTTGTCTGCTCAGCAGGAATGAGTACTAGTCTATTAGTAACGAAAATGCAAAAAGTGGCTGAAGAAAAAGGTGTAGAAGCAGATATCTTTGCTGTATCAGCATCTGATGCTGATCGTCATCTAGAAGATAAAAATGTAGACGTTTTACTTTTAGGCCCACAAGTTCGTTTTATGAAAAATCAATTTGAAGAAAAACTTGCACCAAAAGGAATTCCTTTAGACGTAATCAATATGCAAGACTACGGCATGATGAACGGTGCAAAAGTTTTAGAACAAGCGGAAAACTTAATTAACCAATAAAAACTTGAATAGAAAATAGAGGGGATGAAGAACAATGGAAGATCAAAAAAATCTTGAGGCAATCATGGGCTTGATCATGTTTGGCGGAAACGCAAAAAGCGATGCAATGGAAGCGATTGCTGCTGCAAAAAGTGGCGACTTTGAATTAGCAGATGCAAAAATCAAAGATGCAGAAGAATCTTTAGTGCAAGCACATCATTCACAAACAGAAATGCTTACACAAGAAGCACAAGGCAATCATGTGGACGTTACATTATTGACTGTTCATAGTCAAGATCACTTGATGACATCAATTGCATTTACTGATTTAGCAAAAGAAATTATTGATTTATACCGTCGAATCGACGCGTAAAGGGGTAAAAGAAAGAGGTAGGAAAGATGGATAGATTTGTTGCATTTATGGAGAAACATTTTATACCTGTAGCATCAAAAATTGGTGCTCAACGACATTTGGTTGCCATTCGTGATTCATTTATGGTAAGTATGCCGTTAATGATTCTGGGAGCGTTAGCAGTTATGATTAATAACTTGCCAATCCCTGGATTCCAAGAGTTGATGAATTCAATTTTTGGTGGAGAAGCATGGAAAGGTTTCGGTGGCGCAGCTTGGAACGGAACATTCGCAATCCTTTCAGTACTGATTGCTTTCTTGTTAGCTTATCATTTAGCGAATGGGTATAAAAAAGACGGTGTGTCTGCCGGTGTTATTTCATTAGGATCATTCTTCGCTTTAGGCGGAGCATTGGGCATGAGCTCAACTGGTTTATTTATTGCAATTATTGTTGGGATCGTCTCAACAGAAATTTTTGTTCGATTAAGTGGAAATGAAAAATTAATTATTAAAATGCCTGACGGTGTTCCGCCAGCAGTTGCAAAAGCATTTGCTTCATTATTACCTGCAATGATTACTATTTCATTCTTTGCACTAATTGCTGCAATCTTTGCTGCATTTGGCGTAGCTGATATTGTAGGTGCATTTTACACATTAGTTCAAGAACCATTTATGGGACTTGCAAACTCATATCCATCAGCATTATTATTAGCATTTATTACACCATTCTTATGGTTCTTCGGGTTACATGGGGCAAACATGGTTGACCCGTTGATGCAAACAATCAATGCACCTGCAATCGAAGCAAATGTGAAAGCAATTGCTGCAGGACATGATGCACCTTTTATTGTTAATAAACCATTCTTTGATAGTTTCGTTAACTTAGGTGGTACAGGTGCTACATTAGGTTTGTTATTAGCTATTTACTTGGTTGGTCGTAAAAACAAACCTTATATGGTCGTAACAAACTTATCAATTGCACCAGGTATCTTTAATATCAATGAACCAACAATGTTTGGTTTACCAATCGTATTGAACCCGATTATGTTTATTCCGTTTATCTTGACTCCAATGATTTTAGTTAGTGTTGCTTACTTCGCCACACTAACAGGAATCGTTCCGGCAGCAACAGTTATGCCTCCATGGGTAACACCACCAGTTATCGGTGGGATCTTGGCAACTAAGAGTATGGCAGGCGGAGTGTTAGCTGCGGTTAACTTGCTTCTTTCAGTCTTGATTTACTTGCCATTCGTAAAAGTTGCAACAGTACAAGAACAACGTAAAGTAGCGCAATAAAAAGAAAATTAGCTGTTCGGTTAAGAATGGACAAGCTTGAAAGCAGTGAGGTTGTGACGTTAGTCGCAACCTCTTTTTTGTGTCCGCTAATAGCTTGAAATAGTTCATAAAAAACAAATTAGTGTGTAATTAGCCACGTATTGTGAAAATAATACGTGTTATAAAAAAGTTTTCAAAATTTTCTATCATTTTAATTTCATAAAAGGATAATTATTTATCGTTAGTATAAAGCCCTGATACATAGCTATTGACAAATAAAAATTAAAAAACAATGAACTTTCATTTGTTTTTGATTAGAGAGTAAAGTATAATCTAATTGTAAATATTAGATTATGATTAGATTGATTGTTAGATAATGAACTTTTGATAAGTGGAAGGAAGGGTGATTGATAGTGAAAGTTGTTTCTAAGTGGATGATGCCTTTAATTGCAGTTGGGATGATTCTTGCACCTTATATCGAAACAGCTGTGAGTGCACAACAGGTATTTGCTGAAGCTCAGACAGCAGAGAAACAAACCGTGCAAGAAGAAGCAGAAATAGACTTGGAAGTGTTATTAGATGAAGATTACGCAAAGGTGGAAGGAGGTTATATTGAAAAAGAAAATGCCTTAGAATGGACGATTCAATTTGAAAAAAAGGCCAGCACGAATGAAGGACGGATTCGACTAGCAATTGATACAGCAGCTGCTGGGATTGGCACGGTAAAAAATGTTCGCGGACAGGGACTTTCTTCTTATGATTCAGAAGGTACAGATTTGAAGACAGAAGAAATTTCAGGTGAAACTTGGTATGTTGGAAAGGTTTATTCGACAGAAGCAAAGAGCGGGACGCTGACTTTCGAGACAGAAAAAGGGACAGAAATCACAGATGGGGAACTTCCCTTGCAAGTTGTCGTAGATGAAAAAGTGCAAGAAGAAAGCGCCGATGAAGAAGTAAAAGAAACAGATAAAGAAATAGAAACAAGTAAAACAGAAGACAACGCAACACAAAACACCACAGATGAAAGCGTCCAAAATGAAGATGCTGAAAAAACAAACACCACAGAACAACCCAACGAAACAAGTGAAGTAGAAAGTCAAGGAACACCATTGGTTAGAAATCAAAGTCCGCTGTTTGCGGGTATCCTTGAAAGACTTGGCCCCACAGCAACAAATGATCCTTACAAATATATTTATCCAACAAACGGAAATACACAACACCGTTACCCATATTTTGCAACAAATGATTATACGAAAGTATTAGCTGGTGGACAAGAATCTGCTACATATACTGGTGATAAAGGTGAACTATACGAGAATGGCAATGACGAACCAATTTCAGATGAAGAATATCAAAGTGGCGGAGCCAATTGGCGTAATTATAACTATGCAACTGACAATGGTTCAACAGCAGGAACTGGCGAAACAGATACACGCGCACCGACAGTTCAACTGTGGGGAAATGATCGAACATTTGCAAATAGTTATTTAGACTATAGTGGTGCTTATATTAAAAAATGGGTAGAACCTGTTTTGCAAGAAAGCACTAGTAGTGAGATAAACCCAGAAGACAATACCACATTATACAACGTTTATCTTGATGTGATTGGTGGAGAAAACCGTGATGTTCAACCGGTAGATGTTGTTTTCGTATTAGACAAATCAGCAAGTATGAATGAAACCACGGGTACAAATAATAACCAGTCAAAAAATAATGCTTTAGTAGAAGCCGTTGAAGAACTCAGTCAGAATCTACTGTCCAACCCAACAATGGATGCACGAATCGGAATGGTCAATTTTTATTCCAATGGCAAAGCGGGAATCAATTCGAATGTAACAGCAATGACAAATGATATTAGTAGGCTAACTAACCAAGCGAGTAACAATGCGTTATACAAACTACCCAGTGGCGGAACACCTCTTTCATTGGGACTAAGAAAAGGCTATGAAGTTTTATACGCAAATAACGGTGGTAACGAGAGGAATCCAGAAAAAATCTTAATCGTTATTGGAGATGGTATTCCAACGTATAGTTACGGACCAGTTAAAAATAATGGCAATGTTATGTCAAGTAAGGTCGTCACGACAACAGTGGATAATATTGAACCTTTCAAAAATTTTGAAACCTATTCTGGAAATACATCAGGTGCAGGTTTTGTTGGACCGCTGACTTATCCAAGTGATTTTAATCGACCATCTGGCAATCGATACACTGGTGGTGAGGTTAAAGATAATGAAAGTACATCGCTTTGGGTTGGCGATGGTTCAGCCAATAACAGCACAGCAGGAAATGAGAATTCAGATGAAAAAGCGGCAGCAATTAACACAGTGGCTTATCATCACTGGTTAAAAAATAAGATGACTGACCCACCGAATATTTTCACGATTGGTCTAGGAATCGATGGTTCTGTTAGTGGCCGTCAACGATTGGATGCGATTGGTCGGAATGTGTTACAAAATATTGCTGATTCCAAAGACGACGGGACCTCGTACTATTACAATGCAAGCAATAAACAAGATATTGTTACAGCGCTAGAATCGATTTCTTCAACATTTACAAAAACAATTCGTCAAGCAACTTTGTATGATGAAACTGGTTTTAATGTTTCCTTATTTAATGGCGGAACATCGGCTGAAATCAACTATTATCATCTTGATAATAACTCGGAAGGTAGCGTTCGCTATCAAGCACCGGAACTATGGGATGAGGAAAAGCATGGACAAAGGCCAGCTGATGTTGTAGCAATGCCGACTAGTTATCAAGGACGAGATAATCATGCCTATAAATTTTCACCAATTTCGTTGGGTGAAGGCGAAATGGTACGAATCAAGTATCAAGTGAAACTAGATGGTGGTGCCCAAGATGGGAATTTCTACACCGTCAATAACTTAGCCTATATCCAAAACCAAGAGGATTACGAGAATGATGTTGAGTCAGGGAAAATGTTTTTCCCGGCACCGTCGATTCGTTTTGAACATCCTGACCGTAATCTACAGATTAAGAAAACTGGAGAAGATGGACAGCCATTAGCAGGTGTGTTGTTTGGCTTATATGATGCAGATCCGAGCTTGTCTGAAGCTAATTTAATTGAGCAAAGTCGAACGACAGATAATGGACAAGCTATCTTTAATACGAAGATTGATGTACTAAGTGATGGAGAAGACGCTACTAGTGATGTTTATTGGGTGAAGGAAATTGACGGACCTGAAAGGTATGAACTAGTAGAAGAAGCCTTAAAGTTCCAAATCAAAAAACATATCGCAAAACCTGGTGAATCATTAGGTCATTACGAATTAACTGTGGCAGGGACTTCAGGTAACCGAGTAAGCGAAATCAATGATACCGAAGGTGATGATCCTGATTCTTATTTTGAAGGAAGTCATCATAAATTATCAGTCGTTCAGAAGAAAAACGAATCAGAAACGGACTTTGCCGAACTATTTGTACAGTTAGAAATGAAAAATGAGTACAAACCTGTTCAACTAAACTTGAAAAAGGTAGCCAAAGAAAGTCGATTAGCAATCGATGGCGCTGAATTTTCTCTTTATGAAACGAATGGTTCGGGGGAACTTCAAGGGAAGCCTGTGGCAAAAGGCGTTTCTGGCGAAAGTAAAGATGCTACTAAAGGAACGTTGACTTTTTACGAGATTGATGACACCGGAACGTATGTGTTAGACGGAAATGGACAAAAAAAAGTCTATTCTTTAGCCAAATCAGGCAGCTTTGTTCATTCTGGCGATGGTTATCAATATGTAGAATATCGAGTTGTTGAAACAAAAAATCCCGCGGGGTATCAAGACCCAGTGGAAGAAGAGGACTGGTTATTACAGATCCAAAATAATGATCGGATCCGATTAAAACAAATAAATGCAGCAGATTGGACATTCTTGTCTTATACCGTTGATGAAACTGATAATACGTTGTGGATCGAATTTGAGGTTGAAAATACCTTCTTATATCGAGAAGTCCGCGTGAAAAAATTAGATGCGAATGATCAGCTGTTAAATGGTGCAGGATTTACGATTACAAAAGAAAATGATGCATCTTTCCCTGCTTACCGTGCCTATACAGGGAATCCGTTAGAGCCAAACACGGAACGACAAGCGGATGGTATCGGTTATTTCTACGCCTATCGTTACCATACTGAAAAATATGCTGATTTAGACTATGATATACCGCTGAGATTGATGCCAGGTGAATACACAGTTACAGAAAGCGTTGCACCAAGTGGCTATCAATTATCCAATAAAGTCTTTCAATTTGAAGTTAATGAAGAAGGTAATTTTATTGTTGATGGAATAAATCTTGATGAAGAGTCAGCTCAATCCCCAACTGGCTACCAAATGATTGACGATATTTTAGAATTAACTTTAACGAATGACTTAGCTCCAATAGATTTGACACTGGAAAAATTAGACAGTGTAACCAAGCGAAAATTGGAAGGTGCAAGTTTTAGTATTGAAAAGCAGCTAGAAGATGGTTTTGAGTTAATTGAAGATGGTTTGGTGGTGAATGAAGATGACTTAGCCACTTTTGTTGCCAAAGAGTTAACAGCTGGTAATTATCGAATTATTGAAACAGAGGCACCAGAAGGTTATCGAAAATTGCCGGGCTATTTCTTGTTAACCATTAGTTACCGAGAACAAGCAGCGCTAGATGGGGATTCAAAAGTCATTCCTGGAAAGGAAAAGGGAAGTTTGAAAGCAGAAATAGCTTATTATCCGACAATGGATGCAAGCTCTCCGGCTGAAACAAAGGAACTTACTTATGAATTGATTGATAACGAGAGAATTGCGTTGTCAGTTGAGGTAGGTAATGATACGGAAAATCCACTTCCAGCTACAGGCGGTCAAGGTAGGCAAATCTTTATGCTGATCTCAGCAATTTTAGTTGGCTTGGCTGGAATAGTTGGTGGAAGTTACTTCTATTATCAAAACAAAAGAAAGAAGGGATTAAAATGAGTCGCAAACTGTTAAATCTAGCTGGTGTGATACTAACGACTCTTTCTTTTCTTTTCATTCCGATGACAATCGTTCAGGCACAAACTAATGATGAAGTTGAGATTATTTTGCATAAGCGCATCATTCGTGATGTGGATTACAGTCAGGAAAATTTTGAGATGTATGAAAATGATGGCAAAGAAATTGATAAGAAGACGACGGATGTAGATGTCATCACACAAACAACGCCATTGAATGGAGCAAAATTTCAGGTGTATGATCTGACCGAATACTATGGTAAAGCAAATAATGGGACAGCAAAACAATTTGTGCAAACCATGGCGGGCTACAGTTTCCAACAGATTGATACATTGATTGAAAAAGAAGCAATTCCATTGGTTGGCACCATTCAAACACAAGATGAAGGTGAAACAAATGGAAAGTATGGCGGAGGAATCGGCAGAATTCGTCTTCCGCGAAAGAGTAACGCCCAAGATGCGGTGTATTTGTTTGTTGAACAAGAGACAGATACGGGGAGTGGAACGAATCTGGCTAAAGATACATTGACTACTCCTCTAGCCGTTGTTTTACCAATTATGGATCCAATGGACACAGCGAAAGAACTACAAGAAATTCATTTATATCCCAAAAACATTGGCTATTTACGAGATCCTTATTTCTTTAAATATGGCCGAACAAAGGGGACAAATGGAGAAGGTACTCCATTAGCAGGAGCAAAATTTGTCCTGTATAAACTCGAAGATGGGGAAAAACTTTATCTGACAGCTGATTCTACTAAAAGCTTTAACAGCAAGTGGGAGAAAGCAAAGAATAATGAGCCATTAACAGACGAAAATATTCGTAAATATCAGTCAAAAGACAATGGGTTAGTCGACACAGATGGTTTGCTTCTAGCGCCGAATACTTATTATTTTGAAGAAGTTCAGAGTGTTGAAGGGTATGAGATTAACGAAGAAAGTAAAAAAATCGAGGTGAAAATTCCTGCTTCATGGGTTGATGATGAAGGAAACGAAACCTTTGTAACTGTTGCTGGGCAAAAAATGTTGGAACTGCATTCAGGAAAAGTACCTGAGGAGGCAAAAGAAAGTGCAACACCGCGCGTTTATAATGAACGACAAAAAACACCTACAAAAGATTCAGAAGAACCGACGAATATTGGGAATAAACCGCCATTCAGTAAGTTTCCACAAACAGGTGCAGTTAAGACAGGGGCGTTTTTGCTTGGCGTCATGATTCTGGTAGGCGTTGGGTATTACTTGCGAAGACAAAAAACAACTAAAAAAGGTTCATAGGAGGAAAAAATGAAAAAATTTTGGAAAGTACTAACGATTATGGGGATGCTTGCCCCACTGTTTCAAGGATTTGGGACTAGTGTTGATGCAGCAGAAGTAGAAACGAAACCAGAGGAAGTAACGATTACGCTACATAAACGTAGTTTCTCATCACTGCCTGCTGAAGTACCTAACAATGGACTCGAGGATAATGATTTTGGTGGTGATCCGTTACCAGGTGTCGACTTTAGTCTGTTTGATGTCACAGATGTCTATTATGATTTGCTAAAAGACAATCCAACAACAGTTGAAGCAGATGATGGAATGACCTCAGCAGAAGCAATCCAATTGATTCAAACTGACCTTACGAGTGAATGGTTCCAAGATTACCAGTTGACAGCTGAAAAAACTGTCACGACGACTGGCGTGGGTGTAGCTGAATTTAGTGAATTAGAAGTTACAGAAACAACAGGTGAAAAACGGGATAAAGCGTATCTGTTTTTAGAAACATATTCGCCAGCTGCTATTGCCAAAGTGGCAACACCAATGGTCGTTTTAATGCCAGTGATGATGCCGAATACAAATAATCCAGGGCAATGGTTAGACACATATAATGATGATATTCATTTATATCCAAAAAATGAAACACAAGAGTCTAGTAAAGTCATGAATATTGATCCTTTTGAATTACAAGAAATCGAATTAAGCGATGGGTCGACAATTTCTTACGCGGATTTAGAAAAAGGACATGTAATCAATTATACGATTACTGCTCCGATTCCTTATTTTATTGACTCAGTAAATGATGACAGCACACCAGTAATCAATCACTTTATCATTGAAGATAAACCAACTGCTGGCTTAACTTACTTTGATCAAGAAATGGTTGTGACAGCGGGGACGACAGAGCTAACTTTAAATGAAGATTATACATTGGAAGAAGTAGACAATGGATTCAAATTAACAATCTTAACAGAAAAAGATGGTACAGCTAACACAACTACATTGGCTAAACTTGCTGCTGCGCGTGGGGGACAACTAACTGTCAACTATGCGATGAAACTTACAGCAACAATCACGCCTGATGTTCTTCAAGATAATTCGGCAACAATCAATATTGGACGCGGTGATGCGTATGACTACTCAGAAGATGTGGTGCCACCAGAAAAAGTAGTGACAGGTGGCCGTCAATTTGAAAAGTATGATGCATCAAGTAAAGCGAAACTTGGGGGAGCAGAGTTTGAGTTATGGGATGCAGCAAAAGAAAAATATGCTGTTTTCTATAAAGATGGGGCTGCCCTAAGTAGTTATCAGAACGATGCAGATAGCGTTGAATGGGTTGACGATCAAACAGGTGCCACTAAGTTTGTTTCTTTGGTAGACACTGGGAAATTTGAAGTCCAAGGATTAGAGTATGGCACTTATTACATGAAAGAAGTGAAAGCTGCTGACGGCTACGCATTACCAGCTGGGGCTGCTGCGTTTACAGAGTTTACGGTAGAACTTGGAAGCTATAACGGTTTTGAAGAAATTGGGCAACCAACTGATGTAGAAGTTCCTAATACGAAAAAAGGTGCTTTACCTTCAACTGGTGGAAACGGAATTTATCTGTTCTTGCTAATTGGTTCATTCTTAATGCTAGCTGCTTATGGTGGCTATCGTAAATTAAAAAAACCAACAGAAATTTAAGGACATGAAGAGTGGGCGATGATAACTGATGTTAAAGTTGTCGTTGCCCATTTTTTAATTAATCAAACGTTGGCGAAAGAGGTGAGAGATAATGAAGAAACTGACAAAAAGAGAAAAAAATCAAGCGCAAGAAGAGCCGCTAGGTCTGTTTTTAAAGGGCAGTGCTTTGACGTTGTTTTTGATTGGTTTCTTTATTTTCTTGTATCCATTTGTTGTTGATTCGTTGAACAATGTAATTGACCAAGCTAGGCTACAAACTTACCAACGAGAAGTTCGCCAAAAAGGAGAAGAAGAACAAAAAAAACGGCTAAGCAGTATGGCAAAAGTAAATCAACAGCAACGCGAACAAGGCTTGCTGATTGGTTCTGAAAAATTAGAGGATTATTTCTCAAAGAGTTTCCAAAAGAAAGAGGGAAAACAAAACCAACAATTGAATAATCATTTAATTGGAAGCATCTATATTCCTAAAATCAACGTTAGTCTGCCAATTTTTGATCAGACGAACGAATTGTTTCTGGAAAAAGGAGCGACTTTACTGCAGGGAACGTCCTATCCAATTGGTGGGAAAAGTACACACGCAGTGATTACGGGACACAGTGGTTTGCCCGAGAAAAGATTGTTTACCGACTTAGAGCAATTAAAAATCGGCGATCAATTTTATATTGAAACGCTGGGCAAAAAACTAGCATATGAAGTTAGTCAACTCACGGTTGTTTTACCAACTGACGTGGATGCCTTAGCTATCAAAGAAAATGAAGATTTAGTGACTTTATTGACATGCACGCCTTATGGGATAAATACGCATCGTTTATTAGTTACAAGTAAACGGATTCCTTATGAGGAACAGCAGGCGCAATCAGCGGAAAAGCGAGTAGCAACGTATCATATCAGCAGGTTTATTTTACTTGGGCTGATCTGCTTGGTTCTTTTGGCTAGTGTTAGTCGTTGGTGTTGGCTAAAATGGAATCAGATAAAAAGTAAGGATTTTTATTATTCCTTAGCATTTTCACTTTTTGTAGACGGCCAACCAAAAGAAAATCAACCTGTGTATCTTACCGATTGGAATCAACAAATAATCATGGATGCACAGGGACAACCTGTTCAACAAAACAGTGATGCGCAGGGACGCGTTTTATTTGAACAATTGCCAGGGGGACGCTATAAAGTAATCATCAAAGAGAAATCAAACGAACAGATTGTAAAAGCGAGCATCAACAATTACAAGAAGTTAGTTTTTGTGTTGAAAGTGAAGCGTTTTGGCAACTATCGTCTGAAAAAACAAAATAAGCAATTTATTTTGTGGAAGAAAACGAAAGAATATCATAAATAAAAACAAAAAAAGACTGGGAAAATTCAGTCTTTTTTTCGTATCTATTTATGAATCAGAAACAAAAGTAAAATTAGGGAGTCATGAGTGTGGAGAAATAATCTGTTTTATCTGCTTCAGTAATTGTTCGCAGTATGCGACAGGGATTTCCAACAGCAATGACGTTTGCGGGAATATCTTTTGTAACGACACTGCCAGAGCCGATAATTGTATTTTCGCCAATGGTCACGCCTTGATTCACCGTAACGTTTGCGCCTAGCCAAACTTTGTTGCCAATTGAAACTGGTTTCGCATAGCAGGCACCAGCTGCTCGTTCTTCTGGGTCAATTGCGTGATTGGTAGTAAAAATCCCAACACGTGGTCCAAATAAGACGTCATCGCCAATTCGAATTTCTGCACCATCTAGTAAGATACAGTCAAAATTGCTATAAAAACGTTCACCAATATGAATGTGTTTGCCAAATTCGCAACGAAATCCTAGTTCGAAAAAAGCAGATTCTCCAACAGAACCAAGTAAGTCAGATAGAATCTTTTTTCTGGCAGGTTCATCTGTCCCGTAGAGGTTGTTGTAAGTCAGAAGTGCCCGCATTGTTGTTTGGCGAGTCTGAATCAGTGTGTCAGCTAAATCGTTGTACATCTTTCCGGATTGAATAAAATCAAGATAGTTCTCTTTCATAATGCACCTACTTTGTTTAGTTTGGTCTTTCTTTCAGTTAAGCATAATCTGATTACAAAGACAAACAACTTTGTTAGTAGAAACTCGTGGATAAACATTCATACTGACCCGTGTATCATGGGAACGCATCTACGTGTTGTAAAAGGTATATGCTTAAGTCAAATGTTTATTGGTGGTACAATTAATGGCAGAATGAATCGAAAAGTGAATTAAGGTACGCTAGTTTTTTATGATGAAAGTTGGTGAGTAAGATGCTACGTGAGGTATTAGTAAAAGATGCTGCGGCATTAGCTACAATCAATGCTGATGATCTGGGCTATGAATTAGACAAACAACGTGTTCAAGAAAAAATCAGAGAATTTCAGCAAGATTCATTGCATCATTTTTTGGTCGTTTTCGAAGACTCGAATGAAGAAGTAGTCGGCTATGTTCACGCAGAAGTGTATGCGACATTGTATTCGGAAACGATGTTCAATGTCTTAGGCTTAGCTGTAGCAAAAAGAGCACGACATCAAGGAATTGCAACTTTATTGATGACTGCATTGGAACAAGAAGGAAGGCGGCGGAAGTATGCGGGAGTTCGACTGAATTCTGGTGAAGAGAGGATGGGTGCTCATCAATTTTATGAAAAGTTAGGCTATCAAGCAACAAAAAGCCAGAAACGTTTTATAAAGTATCTTTGAAGTTTGAAGATGGGTTTTAAAAGCATAAAAAATGAGAGGCTAGGATCTTACAGTTTCCTAGTCTCTCATTGATTTATTGGTTGCTACAGGAAAACAACATTTATTCAAACATTTTTTTCGCTGCTCTTGCAAGTGTTGGTATGTCTTTATCATAACGTGGTGTTTTGACAAGACGTGACATTGGGATTCCAGCAAAATGGAACGCGGCAATCTCACCAGAACGAACAGCACTTTGTTCTGTAAAAATCATTTGATAAGGTTGTTCGACAAATTCACCTGTAAAGGCAAGATTTGTTGAATGTTGTGGAATAACTTTTGGTCGATCTGTTTTTGCACGATTATTGAACAATGCAGAAGCATAGGGCATATACACTGGAATGTTATTAATAACACTAGCAAAAATTTCTTCTTCTTTTTCTCTGATATTTACTGGACCAGGGTCAACTTTTGAGAGTTGTCCAATCAGTTCTTGCAGCATTTCTCGACCAGTCATTTCAATGTAAGGCTTATTCACAAATTCACCGTGACGACGTGGGTAAAGGAAGTAGCCCCAAATAACCGTTTCGTTTGGTTTTTGTGAAGTAAAGTGTGGTTGATGATGAACCACGATCGACATATTGACATCTTTATGTCCTAAAGGTGTGATTGGCGTTGTTGAAATAAATGAATTTAATGCATTGCCAGGTTCTTGAGTTGTGATTCTTGCAATTTCATTCAACAACAAATGATTTTTGGTTGTTAAAGTAAAGCTGACCCATTCACTAGTGTCTCGATCAGCGAAAAATTTATCAGGATTTCCTAGATTATAGAAACGTTCACTTGCTTTTTTCCATAAACTTGAAGCGGCACCATAGTCCATATTTTCGGCAGCAGGTGTTTCGTAATCGCCCAAAGTTGCTGAGTCAGTGATTGATCCATTAGTAAAGATAACAGCTGTATCGTCGTCAACAATGACATGTTCTTTTTCGTTTGTTTCTGTATTGATCATTTCTAAACCAGTCACAGTGATTTCATCTTGCATAGGTGTTTCTTTGAATTCCCAATCAGTGACTAAACGATTTAAGATAATTTGACAACCTTGATCTTTTAAATAATTGATTAGTGGTAACATAATACTTTCGTATTGATTGTAGCGAGTACGATTGACCCCTACTAAATGTTCGATTTGAGTAAATTCATAAATCATTTGGTGCATGTAACGACGAAGCTCTTGAGCAGAACTTTGAGTACGGAAAGCAAAAGTTGTTTCCCACATGAACCAGAAATTCGTTTCAAAGAAATGAGGAGAGTCCTTGAAGTATTCAGCAATTGTCACGTTGTCTAATTTTTCTTCTTCTGAATCAGGCATCGAAATTAGTTTTGTTAAGAGCAAGCGATCTTTATTGTTGAATCCTAATTTTCCACCATCAATAATTCCTTTTCCGCCTTCTAACAGACGTGCTTTATCATATGTCCGATGCTTGGCATCGAAATCGCGCGTGTCTTCGGCTGCAGTCATCCCTGGCTCTGTTGCAGATGGAATTCGGCTGAGCAAATCCATCAAGTCAACATAAGTTCGATAGTTGAGCATTCGACCACCACGAGCGATATACCCTTTTGTGTTTTCCATCGGATGATTTTTATTCCAGTATTCATCTGTGACAGTGTCTGTCGGTGCCCCATCATTTGCACCATGGTCATCTAATGAGTAAAAGGTGATTTGATTTCCTTGCCATTTTCCTTCTTGAATTAAATACACAGCAGCAGCCATATTGGCAATGCCTGCCCCGATCATGATTGCTTTACTTTTTTTCATTGTGATTCTTCCTCCAGTACTTGGCTTTGGCAACTATTAAATGATGATTGGACGACTAGATTGATTCATATTCGTCATATAAATGACTATCGTCTTCAAAGAAACCAGTTTTCTTTCCAACGATCAGTGCGCCAATTGCTAGTACACCTAAACCAATGCTTAATTTTATTAGTTTTTTGTTCATAAGAAAATCCTCCTTTATTTCTCGTGACATCCTTCTTATGCTTTAAATGATAGACCCAATTTTTGAAACAACCAAATGATACGCGTGCTGAAAAAAAGATTTTTTGACAAGTTTTGTTGTCTGTCTAATTTATCAAAGCAATATGAAAAAGAATTCTTTTTTGTTTTGATTGGACGAGACCTCTTGCATTCTTTACAATAAAGTTATGGAGAATGGAAGAGGTGTGATAAGCGATGTTTGATGAAACGTTTGTTTTCTATTTAGAATGGGCTATTTTTATTTTAAATATTTTTTCCATTTTAATTTTGATCGTGGGAATATTTTTGGTGCTTAAAACGCTGTTTCAGTTTCACTCAATAAGAAAAAGTTATGCACAAAGAAATCAACGCAATGCAGAAGTTAGAAAATTGTTGGCTAGTTATATTTTATTGAGTTTAGAAGTGTTAGTTGTAGCGGATATCGTTGAATCGATTATTCGACCAACTTGGGCAGACATTTTGAAGTTGGCTGTGATGGTTATCATTCGAACAGTGATTTCTTATTTCTTGAACAGGGAAATTTCAGATAAAAAAAACGAGCAAGGGGGAGTGAAGGATGAAGGATATGTTGAGTGAACAATTCTTATCTTATGCACAATACCTCGTTTTAGGATTTAACTTTTTTGCTATCTTATTGTTGTTGTGGGGAGCGGTATTATCTGCAAAAGATTTCTTCTATTTTTCATTTGATAAGCAATTAAACAAGCAAGCAAAAATCAAAAAGAATACCGAAGTTAAAAAAATGTTAGGTGGCTACATTCTTCTAAGCTTAGAAATTATTATTTCTGCTGGAATCATCGAGTCAATCATCAAACCAACGTTGAAAGATATTTTTCAACTAGCGGCATTAGTAGGGATTCGCACGATTATTTCTTATTTCTTGAATGAAGAGTTGGGTGCTATTCATCCTTCTGAAAATGAAGAATGAATAGCACGTAAAGGAAACCAGCTAATAGATGAAATAAATGAAGATGGTTGAATTATTTTCACGAGTGGAAGTTTCTTTTGGTGTAAGTCCAAGACGAATTACTTGAACCTATGAAATCAAAAAAAGTGAGCCAAAACATTTTTCTGTTTTGGCTCACTTTTTTGAGCTGAATAAAAATAACTATATAATCGTTTGTTTAAAGTTATTTTAAATTCAATAAAGGTTTTGTTTTTATTTTTTTGTTCTTATTTTAACAAGATGGATAGTCAATTGTATATCCATTGAAAAGGCTTGCTTGTGTAGTGGGTAGTGGTATAATTTAAAATGGTTAAGTAGCAAGTGTCTGTTCTAAAAAACAACAAAATGTTTTAAAAAAGAGTACAAAAAAAGCACCGAATACAGTGCCAAAGTTTGTTTACGGACTAAGCCTTATTTTAACTCGCTATGTTGTTTTGAATGCTACCAACAAATATATTTTATCACATATTCGAGAATACACAACAGAAATATTCTTTTTATTTTTTACAAGGATCGTTACAGAAGAAAATCCGGGAGGGGTAAAGATGAAGAAAAATTACACGATTGGCCTTGATATTGGAACAGCGAGTGTCGGGTGGGCAGTACTGACAGAAGATTATGAGTTGATAAAACGAAAAATGAAAATTTCGGGTAATACACAAAAAAAAGCAGTCAAAAAAAATTTTTGGGGTGTTCGCTTATTTGAGCAGGGTGAAACAGCTGAAGGACGCCGGTTGAAACGAACGACTCGCCGAAGAATCGCTCGACGCCGTCAACGAATTCAATATTTGCGTACAATATTTGATGAAGGAATGAATCAAGTTGATGCGAATTTCTTTGCTCGTTTGGATGAGAGCTTTTCTATCATAGATGAAAAAGAAAATGAACGTCACCCGATTTTTGGAAATGTAGCAGAAGAAGTAGCTTATCATGAACAGTTTCCGACGATTTATCATTTACGTGAGCATTTAGCCAATTCCTCTGAGCAAGCAGATCTACGTTTGGTTTATCTTGCACTAGCGCACATCATTAAATTCAGAGGACACTTTTTGATTGAAGGGGAGCTGAATACAGAAAATTCTTCTGTTTCTGGGACGTTTGAACAGTTTATTAAAGTCTATAATGAAACATTCAACGTTGAAAAAGCATTGGACTTAACGGTCGATTTAGACGGGATTGCCGAGCAAAAAATCTCTCGCATGAAGCGAGCAGAACTGATTTTAAGTTTATTTCCTGAAGAAAAAAGTACAGGAGACTTTGCTCAATTTATCAAAATGATTGTTGGAAATCAAGGAAATGTCAAAAAAACATTTTCGTTGAATGAAGACGCTAAAATCCAATTTTCAAAAGAAGAGTATGAAGAAAATTTGGAAACGTTACTTGCTGAGATAGGTGAGGATTTCCGTAGTGTATTTGATGCAGCAAAAAGTGTCTATGATGCGATTTCGCTAGCCAATATTTTGAAAGTAACGGATGCTACGACACGTGCCAAATTATCAAGTAGTATGGTTGTGCGTTTTACAGATCACAAAGAAGATCTAAAAACATTGAAGCGATTTGTTCGTGAAAACTTACCAGACGAATATGATGATCTATTTAAAAATAAAAAAGTAGCTGGGTACGCAGGGTATATCGATGGCAACGAGACACAAGAAGCATTTTACAAATATTTGAAAAAAACGTTGGCGAAAGCGACAGGCGCGGAAGGTTTCTTAGCAAAAATGGAGCAGGAGGATTTTTTGCGCAAACAAAGAACTTTTGATAACGGTGTGATTCCTTATCAACTTCATTTAGAAGAATTAAAAGCAATTATCAAAAATCAAAAATCCTATTATTCATTTTTGGATGAAGAAAAAATTAGTCAGCTCATGACATTTAGAATTCCTTACTATGTAGGTCCGTTGGCTAAAGAAAAGGGACAGTTTGCTTGGCTAACGCGAAAAGAAACGGGGAAAATCACACCTTGGAATCTGAATGAAAAAGTAGATATTGAAAAATCAGCAACGGACTTTGTGGAACGGATGACAAACAGCGACTCTTATTTGCCAATGGAAAAAGTCTTGCCTAAGCATAGTCTGTTATATGAAACATTTACTGTTTACAATGAATTGACTAAGGTGAGATACATTGATGATAACGGGCGTGCACAAAATTTTTCGAGTAAAGAGAAACGGCAAATCGTCAATGAGTTATTTAAACAACAACGAAAAGTCAAAAAAGAAATGCTAGAGGCTTTTCTGAAAAATGAGTATGGCATTGAAAATCCAAAGGTTGAAGGAATCGAAAAATCTTTTAATGCAGGTCTGGGGACATATCATGATTTAATCAAACTGGGGATCCGCCCAGAGTTATTTGAGCAACCAGAACATGAACAACAATTTGAACAAATCGTGAAAATATTGACTGTCTTTGAAGATCGTAAAATGCGCCGTAAACAATTAGAAAAGTTCTCCAACATATTGACTGAAGAAGAACAAAAGCAATTGGAACGTAAACATTACAAAGGCTGGGGACGTTTATCTGCCAAACTGATTCATGGTATTGTTGACCAAAAAACACAGAAAACGATTCTCGATTATTTAATTGATGATGATGATCTACCGAAAAATCGTAACCGTAACTTTATGCAACTAATTAACGATGAAAATCTATCTTTTAAAGAAGAAATCGAAAAAATAGCTTTTGATAATGACAAGAGCAC
Organism: Enterococcus sp. DIV0176; assembly: GCF_050528535.1. Lineage (NCBI taxonomy): Bacteria > Bacillati > Bacillota > Bacilli > Lactobacillales > Enterococcaceae > Enterococcus > Enterococcus sp. DIV0176. The sequence continues at coordinate 301,910 of NZ_CP172879.1, forward strand.
AGAAGAAATCGTACAGGAACTAGCAGGTAGCCCCGCGATCAAAAAAGGTATTTTACAAAGCTTAAAAATCGTGGAAGAAATCATTGATATCATGGGAGAATTACCAACAAATATTGTTGTAGAAATGGCGAGAGAAAACCAAACAACTGCTCAGGGAAATCGTGCTTCGAAAGCGCGCATGAAATATTTAGAAGAATCCATCAAAAAATTAGGTAGTAGTATTTTGGAAGATGAACCGATTAGCAAAGACGCTAATTTACTAAGAAATGATCGTTTGTTCTTGTATTATCTGCAAAATGGGCGTGATATGTATACCGGCAATGAGTTAGACATTAACAACTTATCTTCCTATGATATCGATCACATTATTCCTCAAAGTTTCGTCAAAGATGATTCAATCGACAACCGCGTGTTGACTACCTCTAGCATGAATCGTGGAAAATCAAACACGGTACCTGTTGAAAACGTAGTAAAAAAAATGCGACCTACTTGGGAAAGACTTTTGGCTTCTGGTCTAATCAGTAAAAAGAAATTTAGTTATTTGACGAAAGCAACCAACGGCGGTTTGACTGAAGAGGACAAAGCACATTTCATTCAACGTCAGTTAGTTGAGACACGCCAAATCACGAAAAATGTAGCCCAGATTTTACATCAAAAATATAACAATGAACAATCATCCGAAAAACCAGTTCGTGTGATTACGTTAAAATCTGCTTTAGCAAGCCAGTTTCGAAAAGACTTTTCGTTATATAAAATTCGTGAACTTAATGATTATCACCATGCACAAGATGCTTACTTGAATGGGGTTATTGCTCAAGCTTTATTGAAAGTTTATCCGAAACTTGAGCCTGAATTTGTTTATGGTGAATACCAAAAAGTTTCGATTCGTGCCCTTAACAAAGCCACAGCTAAAAAAGAAACCTATTCAAATATCATGAAATTTTTTACAAACGATGAGGCGTTAACGAATACCGAAACGGGCGAAGTCCTTTGGAATCGTCAAAGAGACATCAAGACAATCAAAAAAGTGATGAACTATCATCAAATGAATATTGTAAAGAAAGTTGAAATACAAACAGGTGCGTTTACGAAAGAATCAATCTTACCTAAAGGACCTTCGAAAAAATTGATTGCTAGAAAAAACAATTGGGCACCTGTCAATTATGGCGGGGTTGACAGTCCAACAGTGGCGTATTCTGTTATTATTACTCATGAAAAAGGAAAAGCTGCAAAAGTTGTCCAACAATTAGTCGGAATCAAAATTTTAGAACGTCAAGCGTTTGAACAAGACGAAGTCGCCTTCTTAGAAGAAAAAGGCTTTATCCATCCCAAAGTTCAATTGAAGCTACCAAAATATTCTTTATATCAATTTACTGATGGTCGCCGCCGCCTATTGGCAAGTGCGGAGGAATCACAAAAAGGCAATCAAATGGTCTTGCCAGTGCATCTGATTGAATTGCTATATCATGCGAAACACGTGAGCGATTCTAGTGGTAAAAGTTTGGAGTATTTGAACGAGCATCGCCACGAATTTGCTGAATTACTAGAAGCAATTTTACAGTTCACTGAACAATATATTGATGCGGGAAAAAATCAGAAAAAAGTCCGTGATTTATATGAAAAGAATCAGGATGCTGATATGAGAGAACTAGCTTCTTCATTTATTCAGTTACTTCAATTAAATAAACAAGGCGCACCAGCCGATTTCAAATTCTTTGGTGAGACTATTCCACGTAGAAGATATAAAAATACGGCAGAAATAGTTGATGCAACATTTATTAACCAATCAATTACAGGATTATACGAGACTCAAAGAAGGTTGGTCTGAGTTAATGGGTTGGCGGACAGTAGTAGTAAATACGCATTCTAAATTGACTTACAAAAACAATCATCTAGTTTTTCGGACATATGATCGACAAGAATTGATCCATCTGTCTGAAATTGATGTTCTCTTACTGGAAACAACAGACATTACGTTAACTACCATGTTAATTAAACGTTTGATTGATGAAAATATTCTGATTCTTTTTTGCGATGATAAACGTTTGCCTATTGGTAAATTGTTATCTTTCTATGCACGTCATGATAGCAGTTTACAATTAGCTCGGCAGTTGGAATGGGAAGAAAACAGAAAAGCGGAAATTTGGACCGAAATCATTTCACAAAAAATCTTGAATCAAAGTCAGTTGCTAACTGGCTTTGATCTTCAAGAGAAAGCAGCTTCACTCCTCAACTTGCAAAGCGAGTTAGAAATTTTTGATCCAAGTAATCGCGAAGGCCATGCCGCAAGAATCTATTTCAATGCCTTGTTTGGTAAAGAGTTTACACGTGAGGCGGACAATGCAATCAATGCCGGGTTGAATTATGGCTACACGTTATTATTGAGTATGTTTGCAAGAGAGGTTGTTCAAACAGGTTGCATGACGCAATTTGGATTAAAGCATGCGAATCAGTTCAATGATTTCAACTTAGCAAGTGATTTTATGGAACCATTTCGACCGTTAGTTGATCACATCGTTTATGAAAATCGACATCAGGAATTTCAAGTAATCAAGCGATCGCTATTTGATTTGTTTACGAACAACTATCCTTATCATAACAAAAAAATGTTTTTGACCAATATCATCAGTGATTATACGAAAAAAGTAGTGAAATCACTAAATAAAGAGATAGAAGGGGCGCCTAATTTTAGGATATGAGCTATCGTTATATGAGAATGATTTTGATGTTCGACATGCCGACAGAAACTGCAGAAGAAAGAAAAATTTATCGGCGATTTCGGAAATTCTTGCTTAGTGAAGGTTTTATTATGCACCAATTTTCTGTTTATAGTAAGATTTTGCTGAATAACACTGCCAATACTGCTATGATCAATCGCTTGAAGCAACATAATCCTAAAAAGGGATTGGTAACAATTTTGACGGTTACGGAAAAACAATTTGCACGAATGATCTATTTGACAGGAGAACAGGATACTTGCATTGGAAATTCGGATGCAAGGGTCGTTTTTTTAGGAGAAGCATATGATGAATCTGAACTTTAAGCTACTTGATGAATCGTTAAAATTAAATTTATCAACGATTTTAGTAGTTGAAGATGTAAAGACTTACGCACGTACCGTTGAACAGTTTTATCGCTATGATGAGATGAGCGAACTAAAATTGTTTGATAAAAATCAAAAAAATCTCAAAGAATCTGAACTGATTTTGATAACAGATATCTTGGGGTATGAAGTAAATTCACCTGCAACATTGAAATTTATTTATGCAGATTTAGAAAATCAGTTGAATGAAAAGCCAGAAATCAAAACCAAAATTGATCGTTTGTCGATGGAAATTGCCAAAGTGATGCAACACGAATTGTTAGAACATGCGCTAGATCTTGAAGAAGATGAGTTGACCCTCATGGAGATATTTAAGTGCTTAGGAATACGGATTGAAACGAAAAGTGATACCATTTTAGAAAAAATGATTGAAGTAATCCAAGTATATCGTTATCTAGTGAAAAAGAAGCTATTGGTATTCGTGAATGCTTGTTCTTATTTAACCACGACAGAATTACAAACATTAATTGACCATATTTCTTTATACAATGTAGATGTATTATTTTTAGAACCTCGACCAGTTGAGGGAGTTGCACAACAAATTCTAGACCAAGATTATTTTTTGGCAAGAAGATAACAGATAGGACTAATTTTTTCGTTCTTTGACAAGTAAATCAAACCAATGAAGCATTCAGGCTGAAGCCTTGCTATGGGCGAATAGTGCGATTACGGAACCTCAAAAATTTGAGCCGAGGTTTTAGAGCTATGTTGTTTTGAATGCTTCCAAAACTACGTGCTTTAGAGATACGTAAAGAGTTTGGTTTTAGAGCTATGTTGTTTTGAATGCTTCCAAAACTCACTCAGCTTTTGAACAGACAAGGGTAAAGTTTTAGAGCTATGTTGTTTTGAATGCTTCCAAAACGACTATTTTGAAAGTAGTTCATAATCCACTGTTTTAGAGCTATGCTGTTTGACGGACAAACTCATCTGTTTCTGAAAGCAAGCAGTACACATTCATACGATCAAATAAAAAAAGATGTAACAAATGGAAAAATAACAATGATTGAAGATGCAAAAAATTTTGAAGGAAATCCAGTGGTGAGGGTTATAGCACAAACAAGTAAAGAAGATGTCGGAAAGAGTGACACGCTAGGACGAAGCGATTTCCAGTTCCTAGGTGCTAATGCTGAATTATTTACACCGCTACTTAGCAAATAGATAGGCAAAAAAAGTGTAAAGGAAGTATTTATGAAAAAGGTTGTTGTTACACTCATAATAATAACTATCCTTGTCGTAGGGTTTCTTTTCGTAGACGCTAAACGTACAGAAAATCTACTACAAAATAAGGTTGAAAGTACCACTACAAGTGATGAAGAGGTAAATGACAGTTCAATCCAGTTCAAAATTATTGATTCAAATAAAAGAGATTTGGGAAAAATGATTAACCTGAATAAGTTAGACTCAAATGAAATCTGTTTTATCTTTGATTATTTGCCTTTCGATTATTATACTGGTCTTTATTTGGATGGCGAAGAGGTCCAGCAACCAACTGGTGCCACTAAACTGGAATTTGGTTTTTATTTGGATGAAGACAAAAATAGTCAGTTTTTGAAAAAAGGGAAACACAAGATTGATATAAAAATAGTTGAAACTAAAGAAGATATTAAAAAAAGGCAATATTTTGAAGAAATATCTTTTGAATATTCCATACAATAATGCTTTAGAGCTATACTGTCTTGAATAGGTACAAAGAATATTTTTGGCACAAATCTGAGAGGAATACTAGAAACTGTGAAATTTTGTTAATTACTTTAAGTTTTTTTGCTACAAAAACTCATGATTCATGAGCTTGATAGGATGATCCTCTCTACTATATACATAATGTTCACCGAGAATAGATAAAGATACGATGTCACTGGAAAATACTTGATATAATCAGAGAAGTAACGAGTACAGATTCAAAGTAGGGAGACTTGAGACTTTTAAATAAACTTCATTTGTTGTTTGAGTTGCAGGTTGATCGTTTCTAGCGTAAAGTTTGCTCTTGTGATTGTATTTCTGATTTTTACGATAATCATATTAGGGACAGTTTCATAAAATTCATAAAAATTAATACAAAAAATCCTACAAATACAGTGTTTTTTACTGTGATTGCAGGATTTTTTTGCTTATTATAAAATGAAAAATCGAAGAGCTGCTAAAGAGATCATCCCTACGATGACAATTACTAGTAAGTTTTTAGAAATGATTGCACTGATTACTGTTGGCAAGGAAGCAAGTAAGTTTTCCCAGTCAATGCTTGGAAGATGTCCCAGGTTTTGAATGAATAAACTATTGAACCATAAGGCAGACATGATAACGATTGGTACGAAGCTCAAAAATTCTGCTACGGGTTGGGAAAAGTTCATTCGCTTAATAAAAAGAAAAGGTAAGACTCGTGATAACCAAGTCGCTAAGCCGCAACCTAAAATAGTAAAAAAAAGATAACTAGTAGAATACATGTTTCATCATCACCCCAAATCCACAGCCTAAAAGTGTTACCACAATAATTAATAAATTACTTGGTATAAAGATTAATCCAAGAACGATTAATACGAGTGTAAATAGAATAACGGAAAATTGCAGAGAAAGAGGTAATGTCCGATCTGAGATTACCTGAAGATAAAGCAGGCCAATAAACATCGCAACAATTGCAAAATCAAGTCCGAGTTGTTTGGGATCGTTAATAAAGTTACCCATCAGAGCACCAATCATTGTTGCTCCAACCCATGTTAAATAAGAAATAATATTTGCTGTATTGAGCCACTCAAATGACAGCTTTCCTTTACTAAAATTCAATTTGTTCATTCCCAACGCAAAACTTTCATCTGTTAGTAGTGTTCCTAGCATCATATTTTGTGCTAATGTATTTTCTTTCAAATAATTTGCTAAGGTTGTACTCATTAAGATCATACGTGAGTTGACTAGAAAAGTGGATAAAATAATTGATAATACAGGGCTTGAAACAGTTAGCATGCTGACAGTGATGAATTGTGCAGAACCTGCGTAAACAAAAGCTGAGAGCATGAAAATAACGAATAAATGAAGACCAGCAGCGTGTCCAACGACACCGAATGCAATGCCAATGCCGATATACCCAAAAACAGTAGGCAAAGTATCTTTAATGGCTGTTTTATAATCTAATTGTCCGTTCATCCTTTTTCTCCTTTCTTGATGTGCCACTAAGCATAGCAGAAAACTTATTGAGTTTCTACTTGTGTGTCAAAATAAATACTTGGAAATTTTCTCTAAAGTTTTGTCAAGAAAATTGAAACATTTAGTTAAGCGTAAACGATTGCGTTAGACTGAGAGTAAGTGATTGTATTTTTTGGAAGGAGAAAAGAAGTATGAATGATTTAGAGATGTATCGCAGGCTATTAGCGATTGCTGAAGCAGGATTGTACTATGGAAAAGATGAATTTGACAAAGAGCGGTATCAAGAGTTAAAGAAGCTTTCTTTGGAGCTACTGAGCAAGGTGGGGAAGGAGTCCGTTGACGAGCTAGCTCAATTAACAGAAAGAAATGAAGGATACCCGACACCTAAAGTTGATGTTCGCGCGTATATTAAGGAAGAAGCTAAAGTGTTGCTGGTTGAAGACAAAAAAACAAAAGAATGGGCGTTACCAGGTGGTTATGCCGAAGTAGGTTTGTCTCCAAAAGAAAATATTCAAAAAGAAGTATTAGAAGAAACCGGATTAATTGTTCAAGTGAATGATTTATTAGGTGTTTTTGATACGAATTTGAGAAAAGATATTCCGCAAGTCTATCAATATTATAAACTGATTTTTAGTTGCTCGATTATCAAAGGTTCTTTTGTTGAAAATAACGAAACTTCAAATATGGCTTTTTTTGCATTAGATAGCTTACCTAAACTGTCGGTAAAACGAACAACGAGAGAACAACTAGCGTATTTGCAGCAACAAGAGAACACTTATTTTGAGTGAAGTAATTCAAACCATTGAGTCAAATCAATTAGCAGATGAGCGGATTGATTTGGCTCTTAGTTAATCAAAATAAATTGTTGCATTTACAACAAATAAGAGTAAACTAGAAAATAAATAAGTGAAAAGAGGGGTTTAATTGGTAGAGATTCTTCGAGATATTGGTGTGATTGCTCGAGCATTGGACTCAATCAGTAATATTGAATTCAAAGAAGTTGATTTGACACGTGGGCAGTATCTTTACCTGGTTCGAATTTGTGAAAATCCCGGAATTATTCAGGAAAAATTAGCAGAAATGATCAAAGTAGATCGGACAACAACTGCTCGTGCCATTAAAAAATTGGAAAAAAACGGGATGATCAAGAAAGAGCAAGATCAAGAAAATAGAAAAATAAGACATCTTTACCCAACAAGTAAAGGAAAAACTGTTTATCCTTTGATCATTCGAGAAAATGAGCATTCAAATCAAGTTGCGTTACAAGGGATTACAGAAGAGGAAGCACAACAACTGAAAACTTTATTAGAAAAAGTGAGTGCAAACGTAAGTGATGATTGGAATTTTGTAAAAAAAGGAAATAAACGAATTTATTGAAAGGAAATCTTATTTTATATGGAAGAAATAACGCTAAAAAAACTAACAGAAGACGATGCACAACAACTACAAACAATCAGCATTGAAACGTATGTAGACACATTTGGAGAATTCAATACAGCAGAAAATATGGCGACTTATTTGGAAGAAGCTTATGAAATCGATAAGTTACGTCGAGAATTAACTACGATTGGTTCGGAATTTTATTTATTAATGGTGTCCGATATCCCAGCAGCTTATCTAAAAATTAATATTGATGAACAACAATCAGAAGAGATGCCAGCAATCTTTTTAGAAATTGAACGCATTTATGTGCGAAAACAGTTTAAACGTATGGGCCTAGGAAATCGTTTGATGGAACTAGCGATTGCTAAAGCGAAGGAAAAAAAGAAAGAAAAAATTTGGTTAGGTGTTTGGGAACACAATAAAACAGCATTAGCTTTTTATGATAAATGGGGATTTACTCATTTTAGTGAACATATTTTTTATATGGGTGATGATGCACAAACAGATTATATCTTTGTCAAAGAACTTCTTGGAGAGGATGAAAAGTGAAATGAAAAAGGTGATAGTTGATACAACATTTTGGGAAGTTTTTCCGGAGGCGACGATTGAACTACTAGTTATTGAAGGAATGAATAATCAGGTTGATCTGTCCAATGAACCGGGATTTACTCAGTTACTGGATCAAGCGGCGAAAAAAGCACAAGTTTATCTAACGGAGGAGCCATTTAGTCAAAATGAAGTGATTGCACAGTGGCGTAAAGCTTTTACGAAATTCAAAACTAAAAAAGGCGCACGTTCATCAATTGAAGCTTTATTAAAGCGAGTTAGCCAAGGCCGCAAATTTTTGCCAATCAATCCATTAGTGGACTGCTACAACAGTATTTCTTTAGAATATGGTGTGCCATGTGGGGGCGAAGATCTAGAAAAAATCAAAGGTCATTTACAACTGGGAAAAGCAGTTGGTGGCGAAAAATTTTTGCCTTTGGGTGCACTAGATGATGCGCCGGCTTTACCAGAAGAACTAATTTATTTTGATGAAGAGGGCGCAATTTGTCGGTGTTTGAATTGGCGTGAAGCACAGCGAACGATGCTGACGGAAGAAACCACAAAGGCAGTCTTGGTGATTGAGTCAATCAATGAAGCGCAGGCATTTCGTGGCGCACAAGCAATGGAAGCTTTGAAAGAATTAACGGAGAAAACGTTCAACATAACTGGAAAAAGAAGTACGTTAACAGCTGAAAACCCTGAAACGGTTATTCAATAAAAAAACTAATGTTAGTATGATCGTCTTAAATGAAAGCTTAGGCTGGAAAATGTTCGTGTTTTGCTGATTATTCTAAATTTTGGTTTACTTATGTTGCTAATTATTATATGATTAAACACGTTGTTTTAGTGTTTAATCATTTTTTTGCGGACTTATTTTTTAATGTTCGGATTTTTAGGAGGATGTCAGATGAAGGAAAAAATACTTTCCTACTTCGAGCTAGAAAAGCTAAATACTACGGTCAAACGTGAGGTGTTAGCTGGTTTTACTACGTTTATTTCGATGGCGTATATTTTATTTGTTAATCCAACTGTATTGGGTGCTTCTGGTATGGATGAAGGAGCGGTCTTTACAGCAACGGCCTTAGCAAGTGCGCTGGGCTGTATTTTAATGGGCGTTTTAGCACGTTATCCGATAGCAACTGCACCAGCACTAGGAATTAATGCGTTCTTTGCTTATTCTGTTTGTTTGGGAATGGGTATTCCTTGGGAAACAGCACTAGCAGGGGTATTTGTAGCTTCGTTGATTTTTATAATCATTACGATTTTTAAATTACGTGAGATGATTATTGATGCGATTCCAGCAGATTTAAAGTATGCGATTTCTGGGGGAATTGGTTTATTTATTGCTTTCTTAGGTTTAAGTGAAGGTGGAATTATTGTAGCAAATGAATCAACATTGGTAGGCTTAGGACCGTTGAACGTGGGATCTACTTGGTTGACTATATTTGGTTTGGTAGTGACAGCTATTCTATTGGTTCGTCGTGTTCCAGGTGGAATTTTTATTGGGATGATTGGAACCACATTACTTGGTTTAGTTACTGGTTTGATCCAAATGCCAACACAAATCATTTCAGCTGCACCAAGCTTGAAACCAACATTTTTGGTTGCTCTGAAACACATTGGTGACATTAATTCTCTACAAATGTGGGTCGTTGTCTTAACTTTCTTATTAGTTACTTTCTTTGATACAGCCGGAACTTTAGTTGGTTTAGCCAATCAAGCAGGCTTCATGCGAGAGAACAAAATGCCTCGAGTTGGTAAAGCGTTGGCAGCTGATTCAACAGCAATGTTAGCTGGCTCATTGTTAGGAACTTCGCCAGTTGGCGCCTATGTAGAATCTTCCGCAGGGATTGCCGTGGGCGGACGCTCTGGTTTGACTGCTATTACAACGGGTGGATTTTTCTTGCTAGGTTTGTTCTTCTCACCTTTATTAGCAATCGTAACACCACAAGTTACGGCACCAGCATTGATTATTGTAGGTGTACTGATGGCTCAGTCACTTCGCCAAATTGAATGGGGAAAAATGGAAATTGCGATTCCTTCTTTCTTGATTTTGATTGGTATGCCATTAACTTACAGTATCTCTGATGGGATTGCGTTAGGATTTATTTTCTATCCAATCACAATGATTGCTGCCAAACGTGGAAAAGAAGTTTCGCCTATCATGTATTTATTATTCTTTGTTTTTATTGGCTTTATGTGGATTTTAAATGTGAATTAGCAGATAAATCATGGTCTATTTGTAAGTGAAATAACTTACAGATAGGCTTTTTTCTTAATTAAAACAGAAGAAAAGATACAATTTATTGATTTGTAGGCGTTTTATTAGTAAAATTGTGATGAGTAAAACTAACTCACAACAATTGGAGGTAACATCATGAAACACACAAAATTAGCAACAACAGTCGTAACTTTGGCAGCAGCAGGAATGTTTTTAACAGCTTGTGGCTCAGATTCAGATAAAGGAACAGCAGCATCTTCTTCAAGCACTGCTTCAACAACAGAAGTAGTTTCAGGTGCATCAGTAAGTGATAAAGCAAGCGACTTAGAAAAAGCATTAGGTGCTGACGGTAACTGGATCGTTGCAACCACTGCAGACGTTACATTTGATAACGACGTAACCGTTGCTGGTGAATTCCACGATAAAGGTGAAGCAAGTAACGATATCTACCGTAAATTTGCTTTGTATGCACAAGATGATAAACATACAGTAACAGATGAATATACAGTAACAGTTCCAACATTGATCGTTGAATCAGAAAACTTCAACATCGTTCACGGAACAGTTAAAGGAAACATCGAAGTAAAAGCAAACGGCTTTGTTTTAAACGGTGCGAAAGTTGACGGAAACATCACATTTGAAAAACAAGAATATAAAGATTCTGCTGTTTTAGATGAAGATGGTGCATCAGTAACTGGTGACGTAACAGTCGCTGAATAAAATGATGTATTTAACTAAATAACATCTAGCTTTTTCACCAAGTGATCTTGGTAGAGAGAAGTAATCCAGAGGAGAAGTCCTCTGGATTTTTTTGTGTTGTGAAGAGATGTTAATTGATTCAAAAATTGTTATCGTTAACATTCATCACGAATATTCTTTCTAGTGATTGTTGTGAAAGGCTTTTTGGTTTTTTTAATGAAAAACGACAAGAAACGGTCTATTTACTATTTGATTTAGTCACGCTACAATTCAATCAACAAGATTTAAAGGGAAAAAGCTAATTTAGTTGAACAAAAACGTAAGCGATTTCTTTTTTGCTTTAGTAAATGTGCAGGAGGAATGAATATGAGTGAACAGTGGTGGCAACGCGCAGTCGTTTATCAAATTTATCCACGTAGTTTTCAAGATACAAATGGAGATGGAGTTGGCGATTTACAAGGAATCATTCGGCGATTAGATTATTTAGAAAATTTAGGGATTGATGCTATCTGGCTTTCACCTGTTTATCAATCACCGAACGACGATAATGGGTACGACATCAGTAATTACGAAGAAATCATGAGTGAATTTGGCACGATGACGGATATGGAAGAATTGATTGCAAAAGGAAGAAAGAGAAATATCCGAATCATTATGGATTTGGTAGTCAATCATACCTCAGATGAACATGCTTGGTTTGTTGAAGCACGCAAGAGTCCAGAAAATCCTTATCGTGATTACTACATTTGGCGTGACCCTGTTGCCGGTCAGGTGCCTAATGAGCTGCGTTCTACTTTTAGTGGTTCTGCTTGGGAATTTGATGAGGCATCAGGACAATATTTCTTGCATTTATTTAGTAAAAAACAACCGGATTTAAACTGGGAAAATGAAAAAGTCCGTCAAGAAGTCTATGACATGATGAATTTTTGGATTGAGAAAGGCGTCGGCGGATTCCGAATGGACGTGATTGACTTGATAGGCAAACTTCCAGATCAAGAAATTACAGGAAATGGACCAAGACTTCATGAATATTTACAGGAAATGAATACTGAAACGTTTGGTGGAAAAGATCTCTTAACGGTTGGCGAAACATGGGGTGCCACGCCAGAAATTGCGAAGCGATATTCTGATCCAAAGCGAAATGAACTATCTATGGTTTTCCAATTTGAACATGTTGGCTTAGACCAACAAGCAGGAAAAGAAAAATGGGATTTAGCACCATTAGATTTAACCAAATTGAAGGAAGTATTGTCAAAATGGCAAACTTCTTTAGGAAACGAAGGATGGAATAGTTTATTTTGGAATAACCATGATTTGCCGCGAATCGTTTCAAGATGGGGAAACGACCAACAGTATCGAGTAGAGAGTGCCAAAATGTTTGCGATTCTTTTGCACATGATGAAAGGGACGCCGTATATTTATCAAGGAGAAGAAATTGGAATGACGAATTATCCGATTTCTGACATTTCAGAAGCAGAAGACATTGAAACCATCAATATGTATCATGAACGAATTGAAAAAGGCTATACCAAAGAAGAAATTATTCGGTCAATCAATACAAAAGGACGAGATAACGCACGTACCCCCATGCAATGGGACGACAGTCCAAACGGTGGGTTCACTACAGGAACACCATGGTTACATGTGAATCCAAACTATCAAGTGATCAATGTGGAACAAGCATTAACAGATTCGAGTTCGATTTTTTATACCTATCAGCAATTGATTGCTTTACGAAAAGAACATGACGTTATTGTGTGGGGGGAGTATGAATTAGTGCAAACATCCACAGAGATTTTTGCTTATTTACGTAGTTTAGGTGATGAAAAATGGCTGATTGCATGCAATTTATCTGAACAAAGTCAGACACTTTCAGTTCCAAAAAGTAAAGAAATTATTTTAACCAACTATGAATTGACTGAGGTACCTGTTGGGGAAGTGACGATGCGTCCTTATGAAGCGTTTGTGTTAAAGGTTTGACAAGAAATAAACGATAAAAGTCAGGCAGTTCCAATAATTTTAGTGAGCTGTCTGTCTTTATTGACAACTTATTATGAAAAAATAGGTATAGATTTTTGACAAATAATCCAAAGCATCATATGATATGCACACATGATTTTTTCAACAAAGGTATACAATTGTTTTGTAACTTCAAATAACGAAAATTAAGATGCTTGAATCATTTTTTTCGTGAAAAGAAAGAGTAGCTAACAAATGCAACCGGCGTGGTTCAAATCATTGGAAGTTTTTGCTTAAGTAATAATTCTTGATCAGAAACTTTACATAAATTCGCTCCAATTCATTTACAATTCAAACACACACAAGAAAACTTAGTAAAAGAGACGAACTCACCTGAGGGAGAGAAGGATTCTTTTTTTCTGAGTTTTTTTGTTGTTTTTAAGAAAAAATCGTTAAGAAGAGTGATATTTTTGAAACATTTTGGTTGAAATGCTATTCTGCAAATAGGAAGATCAGAAAAGGAGAACATAGATGAAGATTGTAATCATTGGTGGTTCATTCGCAGGAATCCGCGCAGCTCAATTACTTAACGAAGCGTGTCCACAAGCAGAAATCTATTTGATCGAAAAACAAAATGAAATCGGTTTTATCCCAAGTAGCTTTCATCTGCTTTTGACGAAACAAATCGTTGATAAAAAACAAAGTCACTGGATAACAAAAGAAAGACTTGAAGAAACTAGTCGAATCAATGTATTGACACAAAAGTCAGCGATTGGATTAGTTGAAAACGAAGTGTTATTAGACAACGGCGAAAAGGTGCCTTTTGACCAATTGATTATTGCGACGGGTTCAGCACAAAGCTTTAAACGATTGGACGAGGCTGAGGCACAGCATATTTATTCAGTTAAGAGTGGAACCAATTTTACTGAGCTGGAAACAGTGCTCGCACAAGCGGATAAAGTAGCGGTGGTTGGGGGCGGCCAAGTGGGTGTGGAATTAGCAGAAGACTTAACAACTCTAGGGAAGAAAGTTGATCTTTATGAAAGCCGCAACCAGATTTTGTTTCGTTATCTTGATGAACAAATGACAGAGCCAATCCTGAATGAGATGACAAAAAGCGGCATACAGCTTTTCTTGAATGAACAAGTCCAAGTTTTAGCCGATAAAAATGGTGCTATTTTAGAATCTGAAAAACGCAAAGCTCGTTATGATGTAGTTTTATTAGCGAATCATACGCGCCCAGATAACCGTTTGTGGGCAGAGACTATCAAGCTGAATGATGATGGAACGATTTGGGTAGACGACTATTTACGAACTTCACGAAAAGATGTGTATGCTATTGGCGATGCCATCCAAGTAACCTTTCGACCAACACAAGAAAAAATGTATGTTTCGCTAGTGAACAATGCCATTCGAACAGCACAAGTAGTTAGTCAAACAATCAGCGGCAAACCGACGAAAGATGTGGGCACCTACCGACCCGTTGGTAATAAATGGTTTGGTCACTTTGTTGGCAGTGTAGGCTTAACGGAAAGTGAACGATTTTTTTATGCAAGAAAAGTTCGGAAAATCAATCAAGAACATCGTGTTTCGCTGACGAATAATGAAAAGATTTATCTTCAGTTATTAGTTGATCAAGAGACGGATCAGCTGATTGGTGCACAACTTCAAAGTAAATCATCGGTTTTCCGATTATTGGATTTATTGACGATTGCGATTGAGCAGCAGTGGACGCTACAACAACTGGAAGCGCATGAGTTATTTTTCCAACCAGAATACCGGACTCCAGAAACGATTTTGACAGAGATGAGTGGATCTTCCTATGAGGATTGAAGAATTACTAGAAAAGAAGGAGCAACTACAAGTAACAATTTTACGTCAGTTGGTCTTGCGAGGTGGACAGGCATCCTTGAATGAGTTACGTCATGAGGTGGATTTGTCCAAGTCATCCTTTGATTCCTACTTGGAAGAAATTGAACTGATTGGTTTAAGTATGCAAAAAAAAGTAGAAGTTGTTCGAACCGATTATCAAGTAATCTTGTCTTTGGATGAAACAGTAAGTTTGGAACAAATTGTGTTACATCTTTTACAAGATAGCTTGAAATATAAATTACTGACATATTTATTGGAACATCAGCAAGCTTCAATCGTTCAATTAGCAACGGCTTTTTCTATCAGTGAGTCGTCTGTTTTTCGTAAAATTAAAGAATTAAATCTATTATTGAAAGAGTTTGGAATCCAGATAAAGAATGGTCAACTTTACGGAGAAGAACTCCAAGTACGGTATTTTTATTACGAATTATTCCAATTTATTCCTGAAGAACAACGTCCACTTTATCTTCAAAATACACCAGATAAAAAGACCATTATTTTAGGGTTGGAAAATGTGTTAGAAACTAGTTTTTCCGCATTTTCGACTGCCCAACTAGCTTGTTGGGTTGGAATTACGAAGAAGCGATTGGTGAGCGAAAAAACTACTTTTTCAACTTTGCGGGAAAAGAAAAAGCTGTATCAAGAGGACCGGCTATATCAAGCAGTTGACTCGATCTTGATTTTATATTTGAGTCGATTAGCAGCGGATTTAAGTGCATATGAAACACTGATGTTTTATAGTTTTTTTGTTTCTTTTTCTATTTTAGAAGAGGAGACTTTTTACCAATATGAGTTAACCCGAAGCAAAAAATTACCAACTGCGGTTTTGGATACATACATTCGAGAAACAATGTTATGGCATTACCGTCCAAGGAGATTAAAAATCAGTGAAGAAAAGGCTGTGGGGTATCAACTCTCGCAAATCAACAATGAATTATATTTCTTTTATGGTAAATTAACGATTTATGATCGTAAACATTTGCTCGAACAGCAGAAAAAAATGCTTGGTCATTCTTTAAGCAAGTTATTGGAACAACTAAAAGAAACAGCAATCAAGCAGTTACCTGCGAAAAAGTTTGATGCTCAAACGTTGGATAACTTAATGATTTTATATGCCAGCGTTCTGATGATGATTGATTTTTATATTGCTAAATTGGTAGTTATCGGGATTGATTTGACAACGTTACCGATTTACCGCATTGCTTTCCAACAATTTTTATTGAGCGAGCTTAAGGGAATCAGCGGTGTTCAGGTAGAATCGTATCAAGAAGGGAAAAAATACGATCTTATCATAACGTTTAATCAAATCAATAAGGAAGAGAATCGGTATTATCTTTCTGAATTTGCTTCTAGTTATGACATTGTGCGATTGAAAAAACAAATTGAACGCTACAAAAAAGAAAAAAATTAATATCTTTGAAAACCAGATGTATCAAGGGGTTGAAAGAAAACTGTCAAAAATAATTCAAAAAAATCAATTTTTGGCAGTTTCTTTTTTTAAATACATTGTATGATTAGTTCAGTTAAAGAAAGCGTTTGCAAAAAATGGAGGGATAACAATGACAGAATCAACTTACATTATGGCCATTGATCAAGGAACAACGAGCTCACGAGCGATCATCTTTGACAAAAAGGGAAGACACATCGGCAGTTCGCAAAAAGAGTTCACTCAACATTTTCCTCAAGATGGTTGGGTAGAGCACGATGCAAATGAAATTTGGAACTCAGTTCAATCAGTGATTGCAGGAGCATTTATTGAATCAGGAATCAAACCCAATCAAATCGCTGGGATTGGTATTACGAATCAACGTGAAACGACAGTTATTTGGGAAAAAGATACAGGACGACCAATTTATCACGCAATTGTTTGGCAATCTCGTCAATCAGCAGATATTGCGAATCAATTGAAAGAAGAAGGTTATCAAAAATTCTTCCATGAAAAAACAGGATTAGTGATTGATGCTTACTTCTCGGCTACTAAAATTCGTTGGATTTTAGACCATGTGGAGGGTGCGCAAGAGCGTGCAGAAAAAGGCGAATTACTTTTTGGAACAATTGACTCATGGTTGGTTTGGAAGTTGACGGATGGACAAGCCCACGTAACAGACTATTCAAACGCCAGCAGAACGATGTTGTTTAATATTCATAACTTAGAATGGGATCAAGAGATTCTTGATTTGTTGAACATTCCTCGTGCAATGCTACCAAAAGCAACGTCAAATTCAGAAGTTTATGGTCATACACAAGGCTATCATTTTTATGGTAGTGAAGCACCAATTTCAGGAATGGCTGGCGACCAACAAGCAGCATTATTTGGTCAGATGGCATTTGAACCTGGGATGGTAAAAAATACGTATGGTACAGGTTCATTTATTGTCATGAACACTGGAGAAACGCCGCAATTATCAAAAAATAATTTATTAACCACGATTGGTTATGGGATCAATGGCAAAGTGTACTATGCGTTAGAAGGAAGTATTTTTGTGGCAGGTTCTTCTATCCAATGGCTACGCGATGGGTTACAGATGATGCAAAAAGCAAGTGACTCAGAGGAAGCGGCAAGACGTTCAACAAGTGATGATGAAGTCTATGTTGTTCCAGCATTTGTAGGTCTAGGTGCCCCTTATTGGGATCAAGCCGCACGTGGAGCAATGTTTGGGATTACTCGTGGGACGACGAAAGAAGATATCATTAAAGCAACATTACAAGGAATTGCTTACCAAGTGCGTGACATCATTGAAACAATGCAGGCAGATACGGGCATTCAAATTCCAGTATTAAAAGTAGATGGTGGAGCTGCTAACAATGAGTATTTAATGCAATTTCAAACAGATATTTTGAACACACCAATCCAACGAGCTGAAAACTTGGAAACCACTGCTTTAGGAGCAGCTTTCTTGGCAGGTTTAGCAGTAGGTTATTGGAAAGATATGGATGAAATTCGTGAATTTTACGAAGCTGGAAAAATGTTTGAGGTTCAAATGGAAGAACCAAGACGTGAGAAACTTTACAGTGGCTGGAAAAAAGCTGTAGAAGCAACACGCGTATTTGAATAAGGGAGGAAAAACCATGTTCTCAAAGAAAACACGACAAGCAAGTATTCAAGCAATGCAAAAAGAAGAGTTGGATTTACTCATCATTGGTGGTGGGATTACTGGTGCTGGGGTAGCAGTGCAAGCTGCTGCGGCTGGCATGAAGACTGGTTTAATCGAAATGCAAGATTTTGCTGAAGGAACTTCTTCACGTTCAACTAAACTAGTTCATGGTGGAATTCGTTATTTGAAAAATTTTGATGTCGAAGTTGTAGCAGACACAGTTACTGAACGTGCTGTGGTCCAGCAGATTGCACCACACATTCCTAAGCCAGATCCAATGCTACTACCTATTTATGAAGATGAAGGTGCAACGACTTTCAATATGTTTTCTGTCAAAATTGCTATGGATTTATACGATCGTTTGGCTAATGTGATTGGGACAAAGTATGAAAATTATACATTGACGCCAGATGAAGTTTTAAAACGTGAACCATTTTTGAAAAAAGAGGGGTTGTTAGGTGCGGGCGTGTACCTTGATTTTCGTAACAATGATGCACGATTAGTCATTGACAACATCAAAAAAGCAGCTGAAGATGGTGCTTACTTGGTAAGTAAAATGAAAGCGGTTGGCTTTTTGTATGAAGGAAATCAAATCGTTGGCGTTAAAGCAAGAGATTTATTGACCGACGAAGTAGTTGAAATCAAAGCAAAAGTTGTAATCAATACAAGTGGGCCTTGGGTCGATAAAGTTCGTAATATGAATTTCTCTCGGGCAGTTGTACCAAAAATGCGTCCGACAAAAGGGATTCATCTAGTTGTTGATAGCAAGAAATTACCAGTACCACAACCAACTTACTTTGATACTGGCAAGCAAGATGGTCGAATGGTCTTCGCTATTCCTCGTGAAAACAAAACGTATTTTGGAACAACAGATACGGATTATCAAGGAGAATATACTGATCCAAAAGTAACACAAGAAGATGTTGACTATCTTTTAGATGTTATCAATCATCGTTATCCAGAAGCAGCGATTACTTTAGATGATATTGAAGCAAGCTGGGCGGGATTGCGTCCATTATTGATTGGTAATTCTGGTTCAGATTACAATGGTGGCGATAATGGTTCCATCTCAGATAAAAGTTTTAATCAAGTGATTGATGCAGTAACTCAATTTAAAGAAAATCAACTTTCTCGAATTGAAGTCGAAGATGTCTTGAATCATTTAGAAAATAGTCGTGGCGAAAAAGATTTAGCACCATCTGCCATTTCTCGAGGAAGTTCTCTTGAAATCGAACCAGATGGATTAGTAACTTTGTCAGGTGGGAAAATTACCGATTACCGCAAGATGTCTGAAGGGGCATTGACCTTGATTCGCAAACTATTACAAGAAAAATATGACTTGACCTTCAAAGAAATTGATTCAAAAACCTATGCTATTTCCGGTGGCGATTTTGATCCAACAAAACTAGAAGAAACAGTCGAAGAATTAGCAAAAAGCGGTGTGGAAGCTGGCTTGTCTGAAGAAGATGCACGTTATATCGCTGATTTTTATGGGACGAATGCTAAACGAATCTTTGAATTAGCTAAAGAAATGACACCATACGCTGGGTTGAGTTTGGCAGAATCTGCTCGGTTACGTTATGGGTTAGAAAATGAAATGGTTTTAACACCAGGTGATTACTTCATCCGTCGAACAAACCATATGTTGTTTGAACGCGATCAGTTAGATGAATTAAAACAACCTGTGATTGACGCAATTGCTACTTATTTCAACTGGTCTGAAGAAGAAAAAGAACAAGAAACAAGTCGCTTCAATCAATTGGTCGATGAGTCAGATTTACGTGAATTAAAGGAGGAGAATAAATGAGCGCAGAAATGACCCAAATCATGGGAGAGTTTATTGGTACGTTGATTTTAGTATTACTTGGTGATGGTGTCTGTGCAGCTGTTAACTTGAACAAGAGTAAAGCACAAGCGTCTGGTTGGATCGTCATTGCCTTAGGCTGGGGGATGGCAGTAACGATGGCTGTTTATATTTCTGGGTTTATGGGACCAGCCCACTTAAACCCTGCAGTTAGTATTGCAATGGCGATGACAGGTGCAATCGGTTGGAATCTTGTTTTTCCATTCATTATTGCTCAAATGTTAGGTGCATTTCTTGGTGCAGTATTGGTATGGCTATCTTACTTACCACATTGGGAAGCAACGAAAGATCAAGGTGCTATTTTAGGAACGTTTGCCACTGGACCAGCAATTAGAAATTATCCTGCAAACTTTATTACAGAGTTGATTGGGACCTTTGTTTTAGTTTTAGGTCTACTAGCATTTGGTGAAAATACATTTGCTGCTGGAACGAACGTATTTGCTGTTGGAGGCTTGATTTTAGCAATCGGTCTATCACTTGGTGGACCTACGGGATATGCAATCAATCCAGCTCGTGACTTGGGTCCGCGTATTGCTCACGCCGTGTTACCAATTGGTAATAAAGGAACTTCGGACTGGGCGTATTCTTGGGTACCAGTTCTTGGACCAGTTGTTGGTGCCATCGTAGCTGTCGGTGTCTTTTCATTGATGGTTTGATTATTAGACAAATTAAATCGTGAATCTTTATCAGTGTGAGGTGAAAATTTGCCTCACACTTTTTTTGCGGACAAGCATTTTATTTTAACTTACAAAAAGTAAGTTGTATACTGGATGTAATCAAATAAATAGAAAAAGAGGAAAGTGCGATGGCAATTTTAATACCAGATTTTCAATTAACAGCTACGGCACACATCGGAGTAGTTGCATTAAATGTTTCAAACTTAGTAAAAATGACTGATTTCTATGAACGTGTCATCGGATTAACGTTACTTGAATCAACAGAAAATCAAAGTGTTTTGGGCGTGAAAGATCAAGCGCTATTGATTTTAACCAAAATCGAAAATCCATTACCCGTTACTCGAAAAACTGGGTTATATCATGTCGCGTTTTTATTACCTACACGAGAAGCGTTGGGTGATGCTTTACTTCACTATTTACAAATCGAAGCGCCGATTGCGGGTGCTAGTGACCATGGGTATAGCGAAGCATTGTATCTAACTGATCCCGAAGGAAATGGCATCGAAGTTTATCGAGATAAACCGATGAGTGAATGGACGATTAAAGAAGATGGTGAAATCGTCGGAGTAACGGAAGAGTTGGATGGCGATGGTGTACTGGAAGCAGCTAGCCGGCACTGGCAAGGCTTTCCTAAGGGGACGATTGTAGGTCATGTTCATTTAAAAGTTAGTGATTTAGACCAAACACAAACATTTTTTACAGAAGTGCTCGGGTTGAGTTTGAAAAATGATTTTGGTAACCAAGCAAAATTTTTTGCGGCAGGTTCTTATCATCATCATATTGGTAGCAACATTTGGTTAGGTACACATATCCCAGCGATGGAGCCCAATGATCTTGGCTTAAATTACTATACGTTTGAAGTACCACTAGCTGAATTGACTCGTCTAGAGAAACATTGGAAAACAAAAACAATCGACTATGAAAAAAATGAAGAAGGACAATTGATTCTTTTTGATCCAAATGGAATTCAAGTCAGAATCACTGGCAGAAATCCACAGATTGATGCATAAAATTGACAAACTAAAATTCGCTTGCTATATTTAAGTAGAAAATAAATAAACCTAGATGAATGGGGAATTTTTGTGAGTGTAGCAGGTATCTAATTAGTAAGTTGAATAACCAATGAACCACTAGTGGTTTATTTGGTGTGCTTATGAGTGATACCTGTCAGAAGAACATACTTTTTGACCTTTTAAGGATGGGACACAACTTCTAAGCTGTGTTGCGTCCTTTTTTTGTACGAAAAAAGACGTCATAAGCGAATGTGGGTTGCGTTGCTCCAATGAGTTTTGAAAAGGACTTGAAGTAAGTGTTTATTTTGTGCAATGAAATGTTTCTAGGTGTTTATTTATTTTGAGACGGGTATCTCTTCGCAGAAAAGGAGAGAATATGAATAATCAAATGATTGAAAAACTACAATTTAATGAAATCAAAGAAGAAGTAAAAAAACGTGCGATTGGGCAATACACCAAGGAGCGAATTGAACAAACAACTGTTCAAACAAATTTGCAAACTGTTCAGGTTTGGCAAATGGAGACAAAAGAAGCACGAATGATTTTAGAAAGTAACCAACATGTACCATTTATGGGACTTAGTCGAATTGGTTATTTAACAGATCAAGTAAAAAAAGGCTTGATTTTAGCACCCGCAGACTTGGTTGAATATGCTGATTTTTTGAGAAGTAGTCGAATGATTACGAAGTTTTTTGAGAAAAATCAATATCAAACACCCACTTTACATGTGTATAGTAATCATTTGCCAGATTTATTGCCAGTTGAAGAAATGATTTATCAAAAAATAACTAATCAACAAGTAAGCGATGACGCTTCACGAAATTTAAGAAAAGTACGAAAACAATTACAGAATTTAGAAAAAGAAATTCAAGAACGCTTACTAAAAATTTTACGGCATCCGAATCATAAAGAAATGATTCAAGAGGCAATGATTGTTCAAAAGGGTGAGCATTACACGATTCCAATCAAGGCAAGTTATAAAAATAAATTTTCAGGAACGATTATTGAACAATCAAATAAAGGAACGACTGTTTTTATCGAACCCACGGTTATCGCTAAGTCAAACGAGCAGTACCAGTTGCTGAAAGCAGAAGAAATTGCGGAAGAATACCAAGTGTTAGCTGAACTAACCGGGTTACTAGCAGAAGAAGAGCAAGCAATCAGTTTGATTATTGAAACAATTACAGCGTTAGATATCATTTTTGCCCGCGCGAAGTATAGCCGTGAATTACAAGGAATCACGCCACGCGTCAATAAGTCAGAACGAATTTCAATCAAGCAAGGAAAACATCCTTTCTTAGCTGAAAATGCAGTACCATTAGACTTTGAGTTAGGAATTGATTATCGTGGATTGGTGATTACAGGCGCGAATGCTGGTGGGAAAACAGTTGTATTAAAAACAGTAGGATTATTTACATTGATGGCGATGTTTGGTTTGCAAGTTCCAGCACAAGAAGGAACCGAACTTGCTATTTTCGATGAATTATTCGTAGACATTGGCGATCAACAAAATTTAGAAAATGCGTTGAGTACTTTCTCAGGTCATATGCAAAACATTGCAGAAATTCTAAAAAGGGTGAACAGAAATACGTTAGTTTTACTTGATGAAATTGGCAGTGGAACAGAACCAAATGAGGGTGCGGCACTAGCTGTTGCGATTATGGAAACAATGTATGAGCAAGGTGCCTTGTTAGTTGCGACGACCCATTATGGTGAAATCAAAAAGTTTGCTAAGGAGCATGAAGATTTTATTCCTGCAGCGATGGCATTTGATAGAGATGCTTTACAACCGAAATACTTATTACAAGTAGGTGAAACAGGGGATAGCCAAGCGTTGTGGATTGCGAAAAAAATGAAGATGTCTTCCAAACTGATCGATCAAGCACAAACGTATATCCAACAAAAAACGTATCAAACAAAGAAAAAAGACTTTGCTGATTTGGGTCAAATCTTTGAGAATAAAAAGAACGAATTAGCTAAACGGCATTTTGAAAAAGGGGATCGTGTATGGCTAACAGAACATCAAAAAGAGGGACTAGTATTTGAAGATGACGGTTCAGAAAAAGTAATGATTTATTTCAACAACGAAAAGATAGCAGTTCTTCGTCAACGTGTGCAGTTCAGACGAAGTGCAAGTGAACTATATCCTGAAGGTTACGATTTAGATAGTTTGTTTATTGATTTTAAAACGAGAAAAAAACAACGTGATTTAGAAAGAGGATCAAAAAAGGCGCATAAAGAGTTGCTGAAAGAAATGCGTACGCGACAGCATCAAAAGAAAAAAGAAACAGATAGTTACTATCACTAAGAAGCGTAATCCACTACGGTAGTGTTTTAGTAGAGCTTAAGTTAAAATAAAATGGAACAAGTTTTGATAAAGGAGTTGTTAACAGATGAAAATTACGCAAAATTGGCGAGAAGAAATCAAAACAATTCCCAATGGGCTTTCGCTTTTTCGAATCGTTTTGTTGCCGGTATATCTTTATTTTGTTTGGCAACGTTCCTTTTATTTGGCAGGGTTAGTGATTGCTGTCTCAGGATTAACTGATTTTTTGGATGGTTATATCGCGCGCCGTTTCAACCAAATTACTGAATTAGGGAAATTATTAGATCCTTTGTCTGATAAACTTACTCAATTTGTATTGATTTTATCAATGGCATGGTATCGACCATGGATCTGGTTATTGCTGGGGTTATTTGTGATCAAAGAAGGCTTTATGATGATTGCAGGAATAATTGGACTGAAACATGGGGTAAAATTAAGTGGAGCCAAATGGTATGGCAAATTGGCGACAGCAGTGATTTATTTAGGGATGATAATCTTATTAGTATTCCCTCAATTGGCGGAAACGTGGGTAAGTGTAATCTTCGGTGTAATTGCTATATGCTTGATGTTGTCGTTTGTTCTATATGCCTTAGAGTATCGAAAAATGTTACGTTCGACTAAACTTAACTGAATGTTTTATGAGAAGGTTGTGGCGCAAAGCGTCAAGCTTCAAGCAATAAGGATGCTTTTCTAAAAATAGCTTTCCATATTTTTAAGAAGAGAAGACTTATTGCCGAAGAAGTTGCTTTGGGAACACCGTGAATAAAGGTTGTGGCGCAAAGCGTCAAGCTTCAAGCAATAAGGATGCTTTTCTAAAAATAGCTTTCCATATTTTTAAGAAGAGAGGACTTATTGTCGAAGAAACTGCTTTGGGAACACTATTTATTCGGAAGAAAAGGCTGTGACAAAATATTGTCATAGCCTTTTTTTGTGGAGAGGAACCAACAATCTTTATTTTTTAATAATCATATTGATTGCTTGTTCTAGTTTTTTTGACTGTTCTTCAGGATTGGTTTCAGGGTTTTCAAAACAATTTTTAAGATTGTCGGCAACAATCATTCCCATCACCCGATCAATACTTGAACGGACGGCGGTTAGCTGAGTGATGACGTCAATGCACTCTTGTTCATTTTCAATCATTTTTTGAATGCCACGGATTTGTCCTTCGGTTCGTTTGAGACGATTCATGATTTTTTTGGTTTCTTTGGTTTCGTTTTCCAATGTGACGTCCTCCTTTGATGATAATAAATGAAATATACCTCAGGTAGGTATTTTTTGCAAATAAAAATCTTTTTTTCAAAGTTAACAAAATTGTTTTTCTTGACAGTTTTGAAATACTTCTGTTAAATATACCCCATGAGGTATATTTCTAAAAAAGAAAAGAGGGAAAGGAATGTTTTCATTTTTTAAGGTTATTCCGACAATCACTACGCAAGAATTGGCTGAAAAATTACCAACTAATCCTAAAATTGTTGATGTTCGGACAAGTTCTGAATACCGAGGGGGGCATATTCGACAAGCCAAAAATCTTCCTTTAGCGCAAATCAATAATTATCGCGGAAATCAAGAAGAAACGGTTTATGTGATTTGTCAATCTGGTATGCGGAGTAAACAAGCTGTTAAGAAGTTAAGAAAAGCGGGCTATTCTGCTGTGAATGTTCGTGGTGGTATGAATCAATGGCGTGGAACGAAAGTGAGAGGAAAGTAAAATGAAGATTGTTATTATCGGTGGTGTAGCTGGTGGGATGTCTGCTGCTACGAGATTAAGACGTTTGATGGAAGATGCAGAGATTATCGTATTTGAAAAGGGGCCATTTGTTTCGTTTGCAAACTGTGGATTACCTTACTTTGTTTCAGGAGAAATTGATGAGCGAGAAAAGTTATTGGTTCAAACACCAGAAGCATTGGCTGCTCGTTTTCGCTTAGATGTCCGACCAAATCATGAAGTAGTGAACATTTCTCCAGAAGAGAAGCAGGTAGAAGTGGTAGCAAATGGACAGAAAGAAACGGTTGAATATGATGCACTGATTCTATCTCCAGGGGCAAAACCATTTGTTCCTAATATTTCGGGAATTTCAACAGCTGAAAATGTTTTTTCAATCAGAAATGTACCTGATATTGACCGAGTAATGCGTGCATTGGAAGCGAAACCTCAAAAAGCGGTTGTTGTTGGTGCTGGTTTTATCGGTTTAGAGATGGCAGAAAATTTACAAAAGAGTGGACTGCAAGTCACGATTGTAGAGCAGGCGCCACACGTCTTACCAACGCTTGACGAAGAGATGGCAGTCTATGTCCAACAAGAATTAATTAAACAAGGTGTAGCAGTTTTAACAAGTCAATCAGTTGTAGGGTTTGAAGAAAAAGGGAAGAAACTTCGTTTAGCAAATGGTGAAACGTTAGCTTCTGATTTGACGATTTTATCAGTGGGTGTTCAACCAGAAAGTACGTTGGCTGAAAATGCTGGATTAAAACTGGGCTTACGTGGCGGAATCGTTGTGAATGAAAACTATCAAACAAGCAACCCTGCGATTTATGCTGTGGGTGATGCAATCGTAGTCAAACAGCAAATTACTGGTGAAGATGCACTGATTTCGTTAGCTTCTCCAGCCAATCGTCAAGGGCGTCAAGTTGCTGATGTTATTGCTGGGTTGCCGAGAACGAATCAAGGAAGTATTGGAACAGCGATTGTTCGAACGTTTGATTTAGCTGCAGGTTCAACTGGCTTGAGCGAAAAAAGTGCGAAAGCAGCTGGATTGCCAGTGCAAGTGACACATGTGCTTGGAAAAAGTCATGCTTCTTATTATCCTGGTGCAACTGAGTTGTTGTTAAAATTAATTTTTAATCCAATGACTGGTGAAATTTATGGTGCGCAAGGTGTGGGTGTTGCAGGAGTTGATAAGCGTCTAGATATTTTGGCAACAGCAATCAAAGGACAACTGACGATTTTTGATCTACCTGAATTAGAATTTACGTACGCGCCACCGTTTGGTTCGGCAAAAGATCCAGTGAATTTATTAGGATATGCGGCGATGAATATCGCGGAAGGAGTGAGTGAAACTATTCAGTGGCACGAACTTGCAACAGAGCTAGAAAACGGGAAAATTCTTTTAGATGTGCGCGATGAAAATGAGCTAGAAAACGGGAAATTTAAAGAAGCAATCACTATTCCACTAAATGATTTGAGAGAGCGTTTAGGTGAGTTGAATCAAGGCAAAGAATATATTGT
Organism: Enterococcus sp. DIV0176; assembly: GCF_050528535.1. Lineage (NCBI taxonomy): Bacteria > Bacillati > Bacillota > Bacilli > Lactobacillales > Enterococcaceae > Enterococcus > Enterococcus sp. DIV0176. The sequence continues at coordinate 329,029 of NZ_CP172879.1, forward strand.
GAGTTGTCATAGTGGATTGCGTAGTTATCTTGCGGAGCGTATTTTGAAACAAGCAGGCTTTAAAGTGAAAAATTTAGACGGTGCGTTTGCACTGTATAAAATGGTGTTACCAGAGGAGATTAGTTATGTATAGAAGTATTGGTCCAGCAGAATTTTATCAAGAAACAAAAAAGAAAAGTATACCTGTTATTGATGTCCGTGAATCAGTTGAGTATCAAATGGGGCATGTGCCAAACGCGGAATCATTTCCGTTAAGTGAGCTAGAAGCTGCCAGCTCACAGTTGAAAAAAGAGAAGACGTATTATGTCATCTGCCAATCAGGCGGACGTTCAGCAACTGCTTGTAATTGGTTAGCTTCACAAGGATTTGATGTTATCAATGTAATGGGGGGAACTTCAGCTTGGCCAGATCGTCTGGTTTAGATGGAACTGAATGATAGAATTTAGTGACTGCTTTTCTTTGGCATGTGATTTCAGTAAATGATCTCAGTAAATGATTTTAATTAGTGATTTAAATAAACAGTTAGCTGATAGCTACTCAATTTGATAATAGTGTAAGAGTGGATTGCTAGTAACTTGGTTTTATTAGACAGATTCCTTCGAATGTTTATGTTTCTTTTTCTTGATTTGTTTTATACTAAAACGAATATTGAAGAATAAGGACGGGATCCAGGCATGAAAAAATTTGTTACAAGTCTAGCAGTGACCGTTACTGCTTCGGGATTGTTTTTTTTAGCACAACCAGTCTTAGCAGAAACAACGGGAATAACACAAGCAACTAGCTCGACAAGTATCGAGGACACGGTGACAACGAGTGAGTCACAATCAGCAACACAACCAAATGAGTCAACAGAATCAATGATCACTTCTGATGAAATCGAAAATACAGAATCTTCAACACAGCGATTCGACCTTGATTGGTTTCAAAAGTTGGAAGAACGACGAAAAGAAATCGAACAGTCTTTAGAAGATGCTAAGAATCAATTGAAAGAAAATCAAGAAACAATTCATCAAGATTTGACTGAACTAAAAGAGAACGCACAAAAAAATCATGAACAATTGGAACAAAATTTAGCGCATGCACAAGAAATTGCTGATGCGACACAAAAAGATATTGACGGAAAAATTCAAAAAGCCAAAGAGATTCAAGAACAAATTCATTCATTGGGGACAGACGCATCTACTACTTTAACCAATACACAATCAGATATTGAAACAGCGAGTGCTGAAATTGATGCGAAAATTCAAGATGCACAAGCGGCGATTGAAGACGCAAAGGCAAAGAAAACAGATCTTGAGTCAAGTATCGGTCGAATCAAGTCTATTTTACACTCAGCTGGTTCTAACGTAGAAAACCAAGAAGTTTATGCGGCAGACACGAAACAAAGTGTGGAACCTTTAGCAGCTAGCTCTACGGTAAAAGAGTTACCTAAAACGAATGACGAACAATCAATTGGGTTAGCTGTTTTAGGATTAGGATTGGTTAGTTTCACAGCTATTTTAATGAAAAAAAGAGCCTGAATAGCTTTAGTTAGGCTAAGTAGGAAAAAATTGTTTCTAGTGTTTTAAACGAAAATATGCTAAAATAAGTATAGAAAAAGGAGTTGCGTCAACAACTCCCTAACAGCACCGTTTAAGACGGTGACCAGTAATAATCTTAGAAAATAATCGTCCTGGTTAGAAGCAGTAGACGGTTATTTTTTTTTGTCTTGGTTGACTACTGCTAGGATGCCAAAAATGATCGTTGCGATTAACGAACCGAAACCGATCATTAGCTCCAAAGCTGATTCAACAGGCAAAAAGGCTTCTCCTCTCTCTGGATTTTGGAAGTACGCACATACGCATCCCCCCTCACTTTTAATTGGATAGCCACCGTCATAAACTCTACTGTCGTTTGTTAGTATACCATGTTCGTCAGAAAAAAAACTTGACTTTAAAATAGTCCTGGATGTTTTTTTATAGCACATCCATTCATTTTTAGAAACAGAATAAAAGCATCGCTTTCTCAAAAATAGTCGTTCTTTTGAGAAGCGATGCTTTTGTCTCGTTCTAACTTGTAGAAAAGCTGTTTATCGGGTAGCTACAGCAGTTCCGCTACAAGTAACCATTAACATACCGTTGTCACTACCAAGAACCTCATAGTCCATTTTTACACCAATGATGGCGTTAGCACCAAGGGATTCCGCGCGACGTGCCATTTCAGCTAGCGCTTCTTCTCGAGCTTGTAATAGCTCATCTTCGTAGCTTTTTGAGCGTCCGCCAAATACATTTCGTAATCCTGCACCGATATCTTTAAACACGTTGATACCAGTAATTACTTCACCAAACACGATTCCTTTATAAGCCTCGATTGTTGTTCCTTCAACACTATTTGTAGTTGTTGTAATCAATTCGATCACTCCTTTCTTAGCAAAAGTATAGCAAATTTTTTAATAAAGCGCTCTTTTTCAGCGGAAGTGTTGAAAATATAAGTAAAAATTGCAACTTTGACTCGAGCTGTTTACAATAAAACTGGTAACAGAAAGAGGTGCGCACATGGAATTGAATCAAGCTGATTTTCAATTATTTGATCGAGAAATATATACTTTCAAGCAATTAAAAGAACAGTATTCAACACAAGAAATCGAAGAAATCAAAGCAGATTATAAAAAACAGTGGCAAAAGTGGAAAACGTTACAGTTAGAAGTTGCAACAGCGTTACCTGTAGAATATGGGATGCAAAAACCCAAAATTGAAAGTTGGACGAATGGCTGGAATTTACGAAGTCATTTTTGGAGTGCTTACCGCAGCGAAGATCGCCAGCGAGAAAATGCATGCTTGGCTGTGTTATTAAATAAAAAACAATTTCAAGTTTATTTGATGTTTCAACAGTATAAAAGTGAAGAGCGAAGTGGTGGAGTGGAAGAATACAATGAGTTGCTAGCTGCATTACCAGAATGGAGCAAACAAGTTGCGATAGAACACTATTACATTTGGCCTCAAGTGGAACACGAGTTGGAGGATCACTTACCTTTGGCTACCTATTTAGCAGATTCGAAAGGGCAAGAAAAATTGAGAGAAGCAATGGGGAATCGTTCGTTTCAGATTGGTCGCTTGTTTTTTGAAACAGAGGCTCCAGTAGAAAATCTTGTAGCAGAAACAAGCAAAGCGTTAAAAGAGTTAGCACCTTTGTATTTTGCATTAAAAAAATAAACCTGTCCCTGTCTTTTCTAGCAAGGCTTGTGAAAAAGTGTATTAATTTTGAATGAAAATAATAGTAAAGAGGCGTATAATAAGCGAGCATTCATGATTAAAAAGGAGGATGTCAATGAAAGAATTGGATTTATCAAAGTCTTTGTTTGAACTAGTTTCCCTTTACCCCGAAGTAAAGGAATTGATGTATAGATTAGGTTTTGAAGCAATTGCAAAACCAGGAATGTTACAAACAGCGGGTCGTTATATGACGATTCCTAAAGGTGCAAAAATGAAAAAAATTCCTTTAGAAAAAGTGATCGGATTATTTGAAGAAAATGGATTTATTGTGAAAGGAGTAGAGTGATGGAGCGAACAAGACAGCAACGACAAGAACGCATTGTAGAAATTTTAACGTTGTTACATGAAGGTGGTTCGTTTGAAGCAGCGAAAGAATTGTTCAATCAAGAGTTTGACGGAGTGGATGTGACAGAAATCACAGCAGCTGAAAAAGCATTGATTCAGAGTGGCTTAAATCCACAAGAAATCCAACGATTATGTAACATTCATGCGGCAGTATTTAAGGGATCAATTAATGAGATTCATCGATCGAATTTGGAGCATGAACAACCCGGGCATCCTATCCATACGCTGAAGTTAGAAAATCAAGTGTTACAATCTTTGTTAACAGATGAAATTGATGACTTATTGTTAAAAATCAAAGCAGGCGATTGGACACAAAAAGAACGACTGCTTAAAGCGCTCAAGGATCTAAGACAAATTGATAAGCATTATGCACGTAAAGAAACATTGATTTTTTCTTACATGGAAAAATATGGAATCTCAGCACCACCCAAAGTGATGTGGGGCGTGGATGATGATATTCGCGACATGGTAAAAGCTTTGATTCAGCTAGCGGGAGACGAACGAGCAGCTTATAACCCCATTGCTACCAAATGGGAAGAAACGAAAAACGAAATCGAGGAAATGATTTTTAAAGAAGAAGAAATCATGGCGCCGATGACGCTGGATGTGTTTAGTTTATCTGATTGGGAAAAAATCGCAGCAGATAGTTTTGATATTGGTTTTGCCTTTATTCCAGAACCGCTTCCTTGGAAACCAAGCCAAGAGGCATTGGAAAAAGAAAGCGAACGCGAACCAGCTCGTCAGTTGGCAATCCAACAAGCAAAAGCAACCACAGACGGAATTGCCGAAAGCTTGTTGAACGAAACGGATAGCGTACCAGTATTTGTAGAAAAACAAGACAAAGCCGAAATGAAAGAAGTTTCTGAGCCAATTGTCCTACCAACAGGAACGTTAAAACTGGAACAAATGATTGCAATGTTTCAAGTTCTACCCGTTGATTTAACCTTTGTGGATAACGACGATCGAGTACGCTTTTTCTCTGAAGGAAAAGAACGTGTTTTTCCACGAACGACGTCAGTGATTGGGCGAGAAGTAGTAAATTGTCATCCACCAAAGAGCATGCATATTGTGCAGCAAATCTTAGATGATTTTCGTTCAGGTGCCCGTTCTGAAGCCGAGTTTTGGATTGATATGCGTGGGAAAAAAATCTATATTCGCTATTTTGCGTTAAGAAACGAAGCAGACGACTATCTTGGTTGTTTAGAAGTAACCCAAGATGTGACACCAATCCAGTCACTTGAAGGACAAAAAAGATTATTGGACTAAAGCTAAGGATAAAAGGTTGTAATGAGTGTGACCGCTCATTGCAACCTTTTTTGTTTTCTTGATAGCTATCAATGTTTTTCGCTTCTCTTTTGATTATTCTGTTATTGAAAAGTAAAGGAGGAGTTAGAATGAATAGTCAAAAAATAATTTTAAGTCATAAAAAACAATTGATGGTAATTAGTGGGAGTTTCATCTTTTTAGCGCTTGTTGCTAAATTTTTTTCGTATCAAGAAGGGTATCGTTTAAGTATGGCGATTTCGGCTCTTTTTGGGATTTTACCAATTGGACTTCAAGCATACCAAGCAATTAAAGTGAAAGTTATCAGTATTGATCTGTTAGTAACAATTGCGATTTTTGGTGCGTTTGCGATTGGTGAGTATAATGAAGCTGCGATTGTTGCATTCTTGTTTTTATTTGGTCATTTTCTTGAACAAAAAACATTGGAAAAAACACGTTCTGCTATTCAAAGTCTTGTTCAATTAGCCCCGACGACAGCTTGGAAATTTTTTGAAGACACGGTGGAAAAGATTCCGATTGATGAGGTCGAGGAAGATGATTTGTTATTAGTTAAAACTGGTGCCCAAGTTCCAGTAGATGGGGTAGTTATAGAAGGTGAAGGCTCAATTGATGAATCAAGCGTTACCGGTGAAGCGCAGCGAGTAGCAAAAAAAGCCAAGGATCAAGTGTTTGCTGGAACAATTTTAGAAAATGGAACATTAAAAGTACAGGCAATGCGAGTCGGTGAAGAGACAACTTTTGGGAAAATTATTGAACTAGTTGAAGAAGCACAAGATGCTAAATCAACAACTGAACGATTTATTGACCGATTTGCAACATACTACACACCGTTTGTGTTGATTCTTGCACTTTTAATTGGGGTGTTTTCTAAAGATATTCGTTTGGCAATCACAATTTTAGTTTTAGGATGCCCAGGAGCGTTAATCATAGGTGTTCCTGTCTCCAATGTTGCTGGAATTGGGAACGGTGCAAAAAACGGTGTGCTGGTCAAAGGTAGCGAAGTAATGCAAGTGTTTAGCCGAGTAGATACCATGGTTTTCGATAAAACAGGAACGTTAACTAATGGAAAACCAAGTGTTTCAAGTGTTAAGTCTTATGGTCAATCAGCGACGAATGTTCTGCCATTCGTCGCTAGAATCGAGCAAGAATCAGATCATCCTTTGGGACAGGCAATTGTAAAGTATGTGGAAAAACAGATGGGAAATATTGAACAGTACCAAGTAACAAATACCACTGTAATCAAAGGAAAAGGAATTATCGCGACAGTAGCAGGAGAAAAACTATTTATAGGTAATCGCCAATTGTTAAGCGATCAAGCTATCTCTCTGTCAGAGGTTGAAGCAGACGAGCAACGACTACAACAAGAAGGTAATTCTTTAGTATTTGTGGCAACAAAAAATGAGGTCGTCTTATTGATTGGAATCAAGGATCAACTTCGTGAGGGCGTCAAAGAAACTTTACAGAAACTGCAAGAAAAAGGGATCAAACGGCTCGTGATGTTATCTGGTGATAATCAACTGACTGCTGAAAGCATAGGAAAAGAAATCGGTCTGTCGGAAATACATGGAAACCTATTACCAGAAGAAAAAGCAAACTATATCAAAAAAATACAAAAAGAGGGTCAAGTAGTTGCTTTTGTTGGTGATGGAATCAATGACAGCCCTTCTTTAGCGATTGCAGATATTGGAATTGCAATGGGGAACGGGACAGATGTTGCGGTGGAAACTTCCGATATTGTGTTGATGCAGTCTGATTTTAAAAAATTGCTTTATGCGTTTGATTTAACCAAAAAATCAGTTTTGAATATGAAAGAAAATATTGGGATTGCGTTAGGAACAGTTTTATTCTTACTAATCGGATTGATTTTCGGCTATGTCTATATGGCGAGTGGTATGTTATTTCATGAATTAAGTATTCTACTAGTCGTTTTTAATGGTATGCGTTTATTATCTTATCGGCAAAAAAAGAAAAAACTTGATAGAAATCAATTATTTAAAGAAACAGAGGAATTAAACTAGAGATGTAGTGAAAGGGAGGATTTATCATGAAAAAAGTAATTATCCAATTAGGAACACTGACTTGTCCATCTTGTATGCAAAAAATCGAACAAGGACTTAGTCAACAAACTGGTGTTGAAAAAGTAAAAGTTTTGTTTAATGCCAGCAAAGTAAAAGTTGAAATAAATGAAAAGGACATTCAACCAGAAGATTTAAGCAAGAAAATCGAAGCGTTAGGTTATGATGTCGAAGGAATGAAAGTAAAGGAGTTAGCTTAAGATGAATTCAATTCAAAAATATGAACAAGAAAAACTTCAAAGTGAACAAGATCATCATACGCCAACTGCTGCAGCAATGATTAGTCATATTCTGTCTAACTTAGTTATTCATCGTACAAAACTTAAACAGATAAAAGCGTACCTTAAAGGTAACCAACGTAGTTATTTAGAAACCAAGTTACCAACAATCATCGCGAAAGAAGATGAGTTGTTTGACGAATTAAGTCAATTGGTATTAGATGAAGGGGAACTCATTCCAACAACGACTATGGAATTTGTCGGTTATACAATGATTAAGGAAAGTGGTCAGCTGAAATATGAATCTCCTGAAAAAATGTTGACCGAGATGGTCGCTGATTTTGCAACTCAAAATTTATTTGTTACTCGTGGAATTGTTTTAGCAGAAAAAGAAAATAAATATGGATTAGCAGAATGGCTCAAAGGATTATATGCTTGGCTTAATCACCAATTGTATACTTGGCAAAGTTATTTAGGAAATGATATTCGAGAAGGGTTAATGGAGGAAGAATAAGGAGGGAGTTACGTGGAACATCAACATTTGTGTGTCTCAGTCGTACCATTATTCAATCATCTGGCAGAAGCAGAACAACAAAAAATCCATGAATTAGTGAGCCACCGAAAGTTTAAGAAAGGTGAACAAATCTTTTCACCAGCTGACGAGGCTCAATTAGTGATTGTCGCTCAAGGAAAGTTGAAAGTGTACCAGCTTTCTTCTAGTGGAAAGGAGCAGTTGTTGCGTGTTTCTTTGCCAGGAAGTTATGAAGGAGAAAGCCAATTGTTTGGTGTTCCTAATGACTCCTTATTTGCTGAAGCATTGGAGCCCACAGAAATTTGCTTGTTAAGACAACGAGATTTTTCAAATTTGTTACTTCATTATCCAGAATTAAGCTTAAAGTTGTTAGAAATTAATGCAGAAAAAATGGCGAAGATTGAGCAACAAACACAATTTTTGATGATGGAAAAAGTGGAAGAACGCTTAGCCACGTATTTGCTTGACCTGTTTCAAGTAGAAGAAAATGTTCAATTAAACCTCCCGATGAAAATGAAAGAGTTAGCTGCTTTTTTGGGAACTACCCCTGAAACATTATCCAGAAAATTCAAGTTGTTGGAAAAACAACAACTAATTCAACGAAAAGGTCGAGTCATTGAACTGACTGACATCGAGGGATTAGAAGAACTGTAACTATTATTAGAATGTCAAAGAGAGGATGAATCCAAACTGATGGTTTGGATTCATCCTCTTTTTAATCGACAATCAAATCTCTTTGACGATAGCCAAGGGCACCTAAGCAAATCATACCTATACTAATGACCATTATTGTGCTAAACGTTGAAAAATAAAATGTTTCCACTGGCATCTTAGGAAACCAACTTTGGATGGCCGTTTTGGCAAACCAATCAGGCAAATTTAAAATTCCGCCGAAGTAATTCAGCATGAACGAATAACCTAAATAGATGTAACTAATTTTGCCGAGTTTGGGTGCCCAACCTAAGAACAATCCAGCTAACCCAATGAAAAACAAAATTGTCGGAAAAAGATTAAACCCAGCTGCTAAAAAAGTAGCTAGTGTCATTGGTGATGTGGCAGTCATCACTGACAATGCTGTTACCCCGAGAGAGCCCGCGCTCAACAAAGTTGCTAACACGCCGGCAATCACAGACAAAATAATTGTAGTCCAATAAAATGTATTACGAGAAGTCTTAGTTGAAAACAATTGATCCAGGTGCCCGCGAGTTTCTTCTGAGAATAATTTATTCGTTAACGCAATTGGCAAAATGGCCGAAAGGCAAATTAAGACCATCATAATCGTGCTAGTAAATGATTCTTCTATAGAGGAACCTGATTGCATAAACATTTGTTTCATTAACTCATTACTTTCTAAAAAATCTTGCATATCGCCATAAATCGAACCATAAGCAGCACCCATGACAGTAAAAGCTACGAGCCAACTGATAATGACTCCTCGATTTAGACGGAAAAACAGACCGGGAACGGATAATAACGAGCATTTGGCTCTTGCAGGTCCCTCACTTTCTGGAAAATAACCAGAATTCAAATCACGATGTTCTTCTAATAAACCAGCACCAACGCTGATTACTATACTAAACAAAAGGAGGTAAAGGAGTGGAATCCAGTTATTTTTAGTAAAAGGATACGTTAAATAGGTCCAACCTAAAGGATTAAGCATGGACAAATCACTTTTGCTAACGTCAGTCCAGGCTCTCATTAAGTACATCAGACCTAATAGTGAAAGTGATGTGCCAGTCGCGCTTGAAGAAACCGGCATGAGTTGAGCAAAGAATAAAGCAATCACACCACCTAAAAAACCAGCAGCTCCCACGGAAAAACCGAACAGCAAGGATCCTTCCACTGTTATAGAAGAAGCTTGAAAGGCAATCATAATTCCACCAGTGAGTCCTGCTAGTAACAAATTGATTAACAAAGTTTCAGCTAAAACAGCAAATGAATTGGCTTGTCGACCAACTCTGAAGGAACGAATCAATTCTGCTAAGCCAAGATCTTCTTCTTTTCTTGTATGGCCGACCACGTGTAAAATGGATAGCACAGCTGCAAATAACCCACAGAAAAGTAACATTTCGTTTGCGTACATCGCACCTAGTGTATAGTCAGCTGCTGAATGGACAGGTGAAGGTCCGACCATTGAAATCATCGCAGGGTTTTGCATCGTTTCATACATTCCTGTTAGACCATTTCCTTTTGCAATCTCTTCGAAGGCTGGAACATAAGCACCAGAAAATAAACCCAAACCAATGACCCAAAAACTTATTTTTTTCCAATCACGCTTGAGGTACTGCAAGAAAAGAACAGACCAACGTGAAAAACGTTCGTTCATAATAAAAAACCTCCCTGTGACTTAATTTTCATAATGACGCATAAATAAGTCTTCGAGTGTTGGTGGGACAGACTCAAACTTCTTCACTCCTAATTTTGTAGCGGCAAGTAAAATTTCATTGAGTTGTTCAGTATCCGCAGAAAAATGTGCTTGATTTTCTTTTTGAACAAAGTCGTGAACACCAGACAAACTTGCAAGAGTTGCGACATCGCCTTGTGTTTCAATAGTGATTGTTGAGCGAGTCAAGTGTCTTAATTCGGCTAACGAACCTTCTTCGACAACTGTTCCTTGCCGGATAATAACAATCTTATCTGCCAAGCGTTCCACTTCACTGAGAATGTGTGAAGAAAGCAAGATTGCTTTCCCAGCACGTTTGATTTTTTCGACCTCTTCTTGAAATACTGCTTCCATTAACGGATCAAGACCTGAAGTTGGTTCGTCAAACAGATACAAATCAGAATCTACGGATAATGCAGCAATCAATCCAACTTTTTGGCGGTTCCCCTTTGAATAATTTTTGGCTTTTTTCTTAGGATCTAATTCAAAACGTTTAATCAACTCATCACGTTTTTCTTTGTTCCCATTTCCATGTAATTTCATAAACAAGTCAATGATTTCGCCACCAGTCAAACTTCCCCATAAAGCAACATCTCCTGGAACATACGAGAGACGTTCGTGAATGACAAGACTCTCTTTAAATACATCTTTGCCGAAAATTTCAGCTTGTCCGCCATCTTTACGAATGATTCCTAACAATGTTTTGATAGTTGTTGATTTTCCTGCCCCGTTTGGGCCGATAAAACCAACAACTTCACCAGCGTTCACAGAAAAAGACACGTCTTTTAGTGCTTCGAATTTTCCAAACTTTTTTTGTAAATGCTGTACCTTAACAACTTCTGACATCCCCAAGTCACTCCTTTCACATTCAACTACAGGTTCATGTTTGGTTAACTGTAGTGAATCTTGTCACTGATGATATTCCTTTTATTTTTCACTGTCAATAAAAATCATTGCGCAAATAAAACTAAAATACTATTGTTGGTTTAATTTTTTGGGTGTATAATGCCTTTAATTATAAAAATGAACTATTTCTGATAGTAAAGTTTAAAAAGAGGTTGGTAGAATGAATGGTTTTGAAAAAAGAACAGAAGAAAAAAAGAAACAAATTGTTGAAGCAACATTCGATATAATCAACTCTGAAAATGGGTTGGCAGGTTTAACGATTGATGAAGTAATTGCTAGGACATCTGTTAGTAAAGCAACAGTTTTTAAGTACTTTGGAAACAAAGAAGCGTTAATTTATCAAGTATTCTTTGAGTTTATGGATGAGTTAAAAGATTCAGCAAAACGAATTATGGAACAAAATCTTTCGTTTGAAGAAACTTTAATCAAGATGAGTGAAAATAAGATCGATTACTTAAAACGAGTAGATCAACAATTTTATCTTGATTTAATGGCTTATTATACGAAAAGAAATAACCAACAATTTTCAGAAATGATGGACGAATATACGAAAGAGAGTTTAAACATGATGCTAGACCTTTTTCATCGTGGACGAAAAGAAGGAAAAGTGGACTTGAAATACTCAGATGAATTTTTGTTGCTGTACTTTCAAGCAATGATCGAAGGGATTTCTAAACCTGCTATTTACAGTAAATTATTACCTTACACAGCGGAGTGGACAGAGTTATTATTAAAAGGAATCTCGCCTAACAATTGAAATTGGTATAGATTGGTTTTGCGCGTTTTTATTTTTACAATCGAATATAAGTCTATTTTTAAGTGTGAAAATAGCTGGATGAGGAGCATCTTTCTTGTTTGGTGAAATTTTCATGCTTTTTTTTATTTGGAGTGGTATACTTTCTTTTGTTGATTTTTTATTTTTCATGAAAACTTTCCGAGAATGAAAATCAATAATAATTTGGACTAGATAAGGGAAATAAATGGTCTGTTTTTTTGGGGGAGGAAGAGAATGAAAGCATATATGCAAAGGATGGGTCGCTCGCTAATGCTACCCGTTGCAGTTTTGCCAGCGGCATCACTTTTAGTTGGGATTGCGAATTGGATCGTAGGAATGGGGATCAGTAACGCGGGAACAACTTTTTTGATGAATGCTGGTTTAGCTATTTTAAATCATTTGGCTCTATTATTTGCTGTTGGGTTAGCGTTAGGAATGTCTAAAGATAAGGATGGCTCGGCTGCTTTAGCTGGTTTAGTTGCTTATTTAGTTCCACAAACTGTTTTAGCTCCGCTTTCTGTTCAAGGATTGTTGGGCTTAACCAATCTTGCTGACGTCAATCCAGCGTTCAATAGTATGGATAACAATGTTTTTGTGGGAATCGTAGCTGGTTTAGTGGCTGCTGAAATGTACAATCGTTTTAGTCAAGTCAAGTTACCAATGGCTTTATCATTTTTCAGTGGGAAACGGTTGGTTCCAATTATGTCAGCATTAGGAATGTTGGTGGTTTCGGCTATTTTATTATTCATTTGGCCTAGTGTATATGATGTGTTAGTTGCATTTGGTAAAGGGATTTCTGGTTTAGGATTCATTGGCGCCGGCGTATATGGTTTGTTTAACCGTTTATTGATTCCTACTGGATTACACCATGCGTTGAATTCGGTTTTTTGGTTTGATGTAGCTGGAATTAATGACATTGGAAACTTCTTGGCCGGACAACAAGCGTTGGATACTGGCAAAGCAATTGTTGGACAAACGGGGATGTATCAAGCAGGATTTTTCCCTGTGATGATGTTTGGCTTACCAGCTGGAGCGTTAGCTATTTATCAAAGTGCTCGTCCTGAAAAGAAAAAACAAACGGCTTCCCTGATGCTTGCAGCAGGCTTTGCTTCATTTTTTACTGGCGTAACGGAACCATTAGAATTTTCATTTATGTTTGTTGCTTGGCCGTTGTATGTTTTGCATGCTATTTTTACGGGAATCTCATTGGCAGTTAGTGCCTTTTTCCATTGGACGGCAGGCTTTGCCTTCAGTGCAGGTTTTGTTGACTATTTTTTGTCATTGAAAAACCCAGTCGCAAATCAACCTTTGATGTTGCTTGTTCAAGGTGCTGCGTTTGCAGTTATTTATTATTTTGGGTTCCGATTTGCTATTCAAAAGTTCAATTTGATGACTCCGGGAAGAGAAGTGGGAACTGGAGAGGAAACACCAGAAGTTGCCACCGGAGAAGACAAGTTTTCACACCTAGCAACTGAAATTTATACAGCACTTGGTGGTAGTGACAATGTTCGAGTAATTGATAATTGTACCACCCGCTTACGTTTACAAGTAAAAGATACTGATCAAGTGAATCAAGAAAAAATCAAAGCAACCGGTGTTCCAGGAGTTAAAGTAATTGATGATACAAATATTCAAGTTATTGTTGGAACTGAGGTACAATTTGTTGCTGATGAAATGGGTAAACTACATGGACAATCAGCACCAGCTAAGAGGATGAACGTACCAAAACAATCATTTGAGGATGAAACGCCAGTTGATAAGGAAGTTGCAAAAACAAATGAGCTGTACGCTGTAGCAAATGGGAAATTGATTCCAATTAGTGAAGTTGCAGATGCGGTTTTTTCTGAAAAAATGATGGGAGATGGCTTTGCGGTTATCCCAACTTCAGGAGAAATTTTTGCACCGGTTTCTGGAACGATTGCAAGTATTTTCCCAACGAAACATGCTGTTGGTATCAAGACGGATAGTGGTATCGAAGTGCTGCTTCACATGGGAATCAACACGGTTGACTTAAAAGGAGAACCGTTTACGATCTATGTTGAGGAAGGTCAGCACATTGCGCGCGGACAATTGATTGCAGAAGTGGATCTAGCCATGTTAGCAGTGAATGAGAAAAAAACCGATATGATTGTTGTTTTCACAAACGGAGAAGCAATTGAAACAGTCATAGTAGACACGGTGACTTCTGTTCATGGAAATGAAGTAATCGGAAAAGTAGAAGCAAAATAAAAAAAGGGTGTGGCTCAAAGTAAATAGCTTCAAGCAATAAGGATTTTTTCTAGAAATAGTTTCTCGTATTTTTGTGAAAAAAAGACTTATAGCCGAAGAAGCTGCTTTGGGAACACCATTTATTCGTAGAGGCTGGGATAAAAGTAGCCTAAATAGAAAAAAGCCTAAAATTCGTTTTTGAAAACGTTGATTTTAGGCTTTTTTTTGTGGAAATTTGTTGAGAATGACTGGCTATCTAGTTTTGTCCCACACTCTTATTTGTGACAGAGTGAGAAAAAGTTGTTACTTTGAAAAAATTTATTTCTTGATGTTTCTTTTTTCTGACTCTCTTTGGATGAATGCTTCTATTAGCTTAACCCACGAGCTTGTTTATCAACAACAGAAGGCACGTTGATGAACTGCTCTAAGACATTATTTTGACCCGAAAGTTCAGATTCAAAGCGAATGCCGTCAATATTGATCCGTGCTTGTCGGTAATAGTTTGCACCTAATTGTCCCCAAGAAGGAGTAGAGGCATCGACATTACAGAAAATTGAAAAACCTTGTGATTTTAAGTAATCAAATTTTTGATTTTCAGCTGTATAGTCGTGCCAATCGCTGATATCTGCGCCAAAAGGATAAATCAACATGGTTGTTTTTCCTAAGATTGGAGCGACTTCGTTTTGCCAAAGTTCATTGTCGCGTTTCACATCTTCTAGGGAAGCATCCGTCATATTCAGATGCCCCCAAGTATGAGAAGCGAACGTCCAGCCATCTTTTTTCAATTGTTCAGCAACTTTTTTCGCTTTTTTGATTTCTGTATTTGTTTTCTCGTTATCTCCATATTCTGATTTTGATGTTCGATAACCAAGCACACCATTGTAGCCAGTTAATGCGAGTGTTCCCTTAGCTCCTTGATAAGAAAAATCAGGATGTTCTTCAACAAATGTATCGATTAAGGGAACCATATCAAAATCACCGATTTGTTCTTTTTTATTATTAACATACACATTTTTCACTTTGTCCTTATCAATGACCAATTTGTCAGGAAAACCTGAATCTTTCATGTATTCATAGTAGCTGACATCATCTTCTGAAAGGACGAGTGGCTTTTTGTCTTTAGGCAAAGAAACACCTACAAAGGAAACATTTCCTTGATCATCAATCGTAACTAAGTCGGGTAAATTTACTAAAACATAATTATTTTTATAAAGCTGTTCAATCGTTTTGTTGAACTCAGGAATTGTGACCATATATTCCTTATAGCCTTGTGCTTGTTGTGACTGGAATGCTTTAGCTGGATCAACAATCAAGCTATGGAAAAACAAATGAGAAATTTTTGTTGGGTCATCCCATTTGACTAATTGTTCTTTTTCTTTTTTGATGGTTTGAAGGAACGCCTTCGCTTCATCGGAATGAGCGTCAGCTAGTTGCTTGATCGCTTCATCATAGTGATAACTTTTGACTAGTTGTTGTGCTTCACTCAGTTTTTTATCATCGGAATTGACAGCTGCTGGTTGGCTTTCGGTTGATTGTTCAGCCGTGGTTGAAGAAGCTGACTTTTCATTAGAAGTTGCATGAATAATCAAAAATAGGCTGAAGATTGAAATTAGCACTGTTATACCAGCAGTGACTCCAAGAATCTTTTTTTGTTTTTGTTCCATTAACGTATACCCCTACCTTTACACTTTTACTCAAATAATAGAATAACTTTGTTTCTTTTATTGTAACGAAGACAGGAAAGAAGTGAAAGTGATACGCTGATTTATGAGAAAATCAGCTATTTTTATCATCAATTCTGACGAAAAAAATGATATGTTATAAAATTATTCAAAAAACTGCTCGAATGTGATTTTACTCATCATAATTATTAATGTTTTTTGTTATTTAATAAAAAAATATTTGTTTTGTGTTGACAAAGAAAAAAACGGGCTCTATGATAGACACATGTTAATAGATAACAAGACGAAGAACGAAACGAAGTAGTGATTAAGGTCGATGTTTCAGAAAGCTAGTGGTTGCTGCGAACTAGTACAAGCCTTAAAACGAATTACATTTCAGGAGTCTTTGACAGTTTTTGTCACGCGACAGCGTTAAATGTTTGAGAGATATGTTCTTGAAGAACATATAATTTGGGTGGTACCGCGAATTTTCGTCCCTTGACTAGTTATTAGTCAAGGGACTTTTTTTGTTCACTCAAAAAAGTTTTACTAATTTTACGAATGCTAGCAGGTTCCTGCTTTCATAAAAAACTATACGGAGGTCAATATAATGAATATTATTGATGAATTAACTTGGCGTGATGCCATTAATCAACAAACAAACGAAGAAAGACTTCGCGAACTCGTTGAAGAGAAGAGTATTTCACTTTATTGTGGCGTTGATCCGACAGGCGATTCTATGCATATCGGACATTTGATTCCCTTTATGATGATGAAAAGATTTCAATTGGCAGGCCATCATCCATATATTCTTATTGGTGGCGGAACAGGAACAATTGGTGATCCAAGCGGACGACAAACAGAACGTGTTTTACAAACAATGGAACAAGTACAACACAATGTGGATGCACTTTCAGCACAAATGGGTAAATTATTTGGCGCAGATGCAAACATCACATTTGTAAATAACTACGACTGGTTATCAAACATTTCTTTACTAGAATTTTTGAGAGACTACGGTAAAAACTTCAACATTAACACAATGTTGGCAAAAGATATCGTTGCAAGTCGTTTAGAAGTAGGGATTTCATTTACTGAATTCACTTACCAAATCCTTCAATCAATTGATTTCTTGCACTTACACAAAACATTTGATGTGCAATTACAAATCGGTGGCGCTGACCAATGGGGAAATATCACTGCTGGTTTAGACTTAATCCGTAAACTAGAAGGTCCTGATGCAGAAGCCTTTGGACTAACAATTCCATTGATGCTAAAAGCAGACGGAACAAAATTCGGGAAAACAGCTGGTGGAGCAATCTGGCTAGATCCTAAGAAAACATCACCATTTGAATTCTACCAATTCTGGTTAAACCAAGATGATCGTGACGTTGTGAAATACTTGAAATTCTTCACATTCTTAACAGAAGAAGAAATCGATGACTTAGCTAAAAAAGTTGAAACGGAACCTGAAAAACGTGAAGCACAAAGACGTTTAGCAGAAGAAGTAACTGCTTTTGTTCATAGTAAAGAAGACTTGGAAGAAGCGCAAAAAATAACAGCAGCTTTGTTCTCTGGAAACATTAAAGAACTAAATGCTGAAGAAATCGCGCAAGGCTTTGGTAAAATGCCAAACGTTGACATTTCAAGCACACCTGAAAATATCGTGGAACTACTTGTTTCAACAAAAATTGAACCATCAAAACGTCAAGCACGCGAAGATGTTTCAAACGGAGCTATTAGTATTAACGGTGACCGTGTTACCGATTTAAATTTTGTCGTAAATCCATCAGATGAATTCGATGGTAAGTTTGTGGTTATTCGAAAAGGTAAGAAAAATTACTTTTTGGCCAAAGTAGTTGATTAGAATTTAGTAATTTTTTGCCTTGAAAAAGGTAAGCTCTATTACAAGATTCAAACTTTTGAAACCCATCCTAAAAGGGAACGACGGTTGTCGTTAATACAATCTTTAAGAGGGAATTTACTTTTGTAAATTCCCTCCTTTTTTTAAATTTTTTTAAAATCACATACAATTCGTTCAATTACATATTATTAGAAAATGATTATAAAATCGACTTATTTTTAGTTTACAGAATTAAAGAACAGGTGTAATGTAGGGCACGACAAAATTTAAATATTTTTTTAGGAGGGTTTCACATGAGTGAATCATTGTCAAATGATCTAAACCTGAATGCACTATTCATTGGTGACAAAGCGGAGAACGGCCAAATCTATAAAGCTTTGTTAAATGAGTTAGTTGATGAACATTTAGGATGGCGTCAAAACTACATGCCTCAAGACATGCCTATTATTACGCCGGAAGAAAAAAGTAGTGCTAGTTTCGAGCACACTGTAAATAAAACGAAAGACGTTTTATCAGAAATTTCAGCACGTATGCGTACCCATTCTGTTCCTTGGCACAATGCCGGACGTTATTGGGGACACATGAACTCTGAAACATTAATGCCATCTTTACTAGCGTACAATTTCGCAATGTTATGGAATGGTAATAACGTTGCCTACGAATCTTCTCCAGCAACAAGTCAAATGGAAGAAGAAGTAGGACATGAATTTGCAAAATTAATGAGCTATGAAGATGGCTGGGGACACATTGTTGCCGATGGTTCTTTAGCAAACTTAGAAGGTCTTTGGTATGCTCGTAATATCAAATCTTTACCTCTTGCGATGCAAGAAGTAACACCTGAATTAGTTGCTGGTAAGAGCGATTGGGAATTAATGAACATGTCAACAGAGGAAATCATGAATCTGTTAGATAGTGTTCCAGAAAAAATTGATGATATCAAAGCTCATTCAGCACGTAGTGGTAAACATTTAACAAAATTAGGTAAATGGTTAGTGCCACAAACAAAACACTATTCATGGCTAAAAGCAGCCGATATCATCGGTGTTGGGTTAGACCAAGTTATTCCAGTACCAGTGGATCATAACTATCGCATGGATATTAACGAATTAGAAAAAATCGTTCGTGAATTAGCTGCTGAAAAAACACCAATCTTAGGTGTAGTCGGAGTTGTTGGTTCAACTGAAGAAGGCGCAATTGATAGCATTGATAAAATCGTTGCTTTGCGTCGTGTCTTAGAAAAAGAAGGAATTTACTTCTACTTGCACGTAGATGCTGCTTACGGTGGATATGGTCGCGCAATTTTCTTAGACGAAGACAACAACTTTATTCCTTTTGAAGAATTAAAAGATGTTCATGCGAAACATCATGTCTTTACTGAAAACAAAAATTATCTTTTAGAAGAAGTTCATCATGCATATGAAGCAATTTCTGAAGCTGAATCTGTAACAATTGACCCACATAAAATGGGTTATGTACCTTATTCAGCTGGTGGAATCGTTATTAAAGATATCCGCATGAGAGACGTTATTTCTTACTTTGCTACTTACGTATTTGAAAAAGGAGCAGATATTCCTGCTTTACTTGGTGCGTACATTCTTGAAGGTTCAAAAGCTGGGGCAACTGCTGCTAGTGTTTGGGCTGCTCACCATGTATTACCTTTAAACGTAACTGGTTACGGAAAATTAATGGGTGCATCAATTGAAGGGGCACATCGTTTCTTCAATTTCCTAAACAACTTGTCATTTAAAGTTGGCGATAAAGAAATCGAAGTTCATCCATTAACTTATCCAGATTTCAACATGGTTGATTATGTGTTCAAAGAAAAAGGAAATGATGATCTAGTTTCTATGAATAAATTAAACCATGACGTGTATGACTACTCTTCATATGTGAAAGGTAGCATCTATGGAAATGAGTTCTTAACTTCACATACTGATTTTGCTATTCCTGATTACGGTAACAGCCCATTACAATTTGTGAACCAACTAGGCTTCTCAGATGAAGAATGGAACCGTGCTGGAAAAGTAACAGTTTTACGCGCAAGTGTAATGACACCATATATGAATAAAGCAGAAAACTTTGAAGAATATGCTGAAAAAATTAAAGCTGCTCTTCAAGAAAAATTGGAAAAAATCTACGCAGACCAATTATTGGCAAGCGAAGCAAAATAAGTTAATCGAGATGGAGTACCCGTTTATTTCGTGAAGGTAGGAGAAGTCTGGGAATGATTGCCCAGACTTCACTTCTCCATTTCTTAGTTTTGAGGTCGTCTTTGGAGCATTGTCGTTTAAGCGATAGGCTGAAGCATGAAACCGAACTTTGAATCGATGGAATTACTTTTGTTTATTGCCAAACTTAGATTGCTTCAAAGACACTATTTTATCCAACAAATCAAGGAGAGTGTCAACCGTGAGTGAATCTAAAGTAAGTAAGATGGGTCTTGGAACCTTTATTGGTCTGACAATGGCATTGTGTGCTACAGTCCGAAGTATTCCGACTTTGGCAGCAGTAGGTTGGACGTTAATTTTTTATTCGATTTTTGCAGTTTTATTCTTTGCTGGTCCGATCTCAATGGTTTCTGGTGAACTTTCAACGATGCTTCCTCAAGAAGGCGGCCCACAGTTATGGGTAAAAACAGCTTTGGGTAGTAAATGGGGATTTGTCGTTGCTTGGTTGCTATGGGTTCAAATGTTCCCTGGTATGGTAATGGTTGCTTCAACATTAGGCCCATTGCTTGGAAATACGTTTGGGAATGTTGAACTAGGAAATAATCATTGGTTCGTATTAGCTTGTATTCTAGTTATTTATTGGGTTATTACTTTATTGAATTTAAAATTTGATATGGCAAAAGTCGGCGGAAATATCGGTGTTTGGTTAGGTGTATATATTCCCGTTGTCATTATGTTTGTGCTTGGTTTATTGGCAGCATTTAAAGTTGGTTTGGTTTCAAACGGCTATCTAGGTGCATTTTCTTGGTCAAAAGCTTTCCCAGACTTAGAACACGTGGAATCATTAAAATATCTAGCTGGTATCACTTTTATTTTTGTAGGGATTGAAATGAGCTCGGTTTATATGCCTCGCTTAAAAGATGCAACGAAAAACTATACGAAAGGTGTATTCATTGCCTTGATTGGTCTAGTTTTATTGAATGTCATCAATGCGATGTTAGTTGCTAACGTTGTTCCAAATGGAAAAATGGAGTTGGCAAACATCACACAACCAATCTTGATTGATTGCCAAATTTTAGGTTTACCAGAAGTAATCGGAAATATTTTTAGCTTCATGGTCTTTATTGGTGTGTTGTTACAATTATCTGCTTGGGTTACTGGACCATCAAAAACAATCATCCAAGTGGCCAGAGAAGGCTTTTTACCACCAAAATTTGGTTTCCACAAAGAAAACAAATATGGTGTTTCTAAAAATGTCGTGTTAACACAATCTATTGTTATTTCATTGTTTGCACTTCTTTATGGTGTAATGGATGATGTTAGTGCTGTTTTCTTGACATTAACAAACGCAACTACAGTTATTTATTGTATTGTTTATGTGTTGATTGCTATTTCTTTACTTGAAATGAGAAAAAAACATCCAGAATTGAACCGACCTTATCGTATTGGTAAGTCAGGAAACTTCTTTGCTTGGGTTGTTAGTTGTATGTTGATTTTCTCAATCGTTGTCGTTGTTTTTGCTACATTAGGAACAGCAACAATGGGGGATGCATTACTTGTAACAGCTATCGCAGTTGTTATGTTTGTAATCCCATTGATCATCAATCATTTCAAGAAAGATTCTTGGAATACTGCAGTTGAAGCAAGTTTAGAAGAAAATTTAGATGAATACTCTGATCAAGTGACACATAGTCACTAATCCAGATTGTCCTACCAAGAGAATAATATTTTCGAGGTGGGACTTTTTTCATGAAAAAAATAATGGAGAAGTGAGAACAAGTGAATAAAAAAAGTTCGATAAAAGAAAGTATCGCTGTGTTGGTGGTACTATTAGCAATATTAGGCGTTTTGATTATTGGGTTTCATTTGACACCACATATTCCCATCTTAATCGTTTTTATGGGTTTGTTATTTTATGGTAAAATCAGAGGCTTTTCTTGGGATGACATCCATGCAGGAATCGTGCAAGGAATCACACCGGGAATCATTCCAATTTTGATTTTTTTGTTGATTGGTGTGTTAGTTGCCTCATGGATTTTAGCAGGGACAATCCCAACAATTATGGTTTATGGCTTCCAATTGATTTCTATCCGTTTCTTTTTACCTACGGCGTTTTTGGTTTGTACAATTGTGGGGATTACAGTAGGAAGTTCGTTTACGACGATTTCAACTATCGGAATTGCTTTCTTGGGGATTGGTCATTTGTTAGGATTTTCTGACGCAATGACAACAGGGGCTGTGGTCTCTGGGGCATTCCTTGGAAACAACTGTTCACCACTATCTGATACGACAAATTTAGCGGCAGGAATTGGTGGGGTAAATCTATTTGACCACATTGCAGCGATGCGCTATACGGATTTGCCAGCGTTTATTGTGTCCTTAATCTTGTATACATTGTTAGGCCAAAACAGCCATTCGGCAGATTTATCAAATATTACTGGAATGATTGATAAGATGCAGGCGAGTTTTTGGATCTCTCCTTGGACGTTGATTCCACTAGTTATTTTATTTGGTGGTGCAATTAAAAAAATTCCAGCTATTCCAACTTTATTAGTTGGTTCTTCAGCAGCAGTTGTCTTGGCATTTATCCATCAAAAAATAACGATTCAAAAAGTCGCTGATATCTTGATGAATGGTTATCTTGCTCAAACCTCAGATGAAAAGTTGAATACATTGCTTTCTCGAGGAGGAATTATGAGTATGCTTGGTTCTGCCAGTTTGATTTTGTTAGCTTTGGCATTAGGTGGATTGCTAATCAAGTATGAAATCGTTGGGACGATCGTTCAAACGCTGCGCGAGAAAATGGATCGACCTTCACGTTTGATTGGCTTCACAGCGTTAAGCAGCATCGGGATTAATTTGATTGTCGGTGAACAATATCTATCGATTATTTTACCGGGAGAGACCTTTAAAGAGTCGTTTGAGCAAACTGGTTTACGTAAGACCTATTTGACACGCACGTTAGCTGATGCGGGTGCTGCGGTCAATTCTTTAGTTCCATGGGGAGTTAGCGGTACGTTTATTATGGGCACGATGAAAGTCAGTGCGTTACAGTACCTACCGTTTGCTTATTTTCCGTTGTTTGCACCAATATTTACAATAGCAATTGGGTTTCTTTTGAATAAGAGAATTAAATTGAAAAAATAAAAATAATCGGCATTTAGGACATGTATTGTCCTGGATGCCGATTATTTTTGTTGAACAGATAGCTAAATAAGAACTGAATCATTTCTTTGTTATAGTGAAGTAAAGAAAGTGATAGCACCTAGAAAGATTCCTGGAACATTGGCAACGATGATAGGCCAGTCCTTTTCTTTTTTGAACGTACCGTAAATGGTCCAAATAATACAGTTGACCATTGCTACTAGAGGTTGGATAGGATTTCCCTTTGAACCAGCTAGATTATCCATGATTTGTGGGATATAGGAAACGTACATCATCACAGAAAGAACCGATGCAACACGCCCGATGTGCCCAATAATTTTTTCTCTTTTTTCTTCGTTTTCCATGTAAACACTCCTTGATTTTCACAATCGTTCTATCTAACAGTATAAAGTTTCTTGCGTTAATCGTCTAACTAAAAGAAATCAACTGTTATTGAACAGAAAAAAAGGGGGCTGGGGAAAAAGGAGCCCAAATAGAAAAAGCCTAAAATTTGTTTTTGAAAACGTTAATTTTAGGCGTTCTTTAAATTGAAAAAGGTGTTAAGAACGGCTGGTAGTTTTGTCGCAGTCTCAAAAAGCGTTAGGATGGATGTCCTAACGCTTTTTATTTTGTTCAATTATTTGGTTATTCAGCCAATGGAATGACTGTTTCTCGTTTAATTAATTTATGAGGGATTACCATGCGAACGCCACTGCTTAATTCATCATGGATGATCTCTCTTAGCTTCTGCATAGCCATTCTACCTAATTCTGAAATATCGATATCAATACTTGTTAGGTAAGGGTGCGTTAATGTTGAAAAAATCGAATTATTAAAGCTCACTACTGACAAATCATCAGGAATAGAGTAGCCATACATTTCTGCA
Source organism: Enterococcus sp. DIV0176 (assembly GCF_050528535.1). Classification (NCBI taxonomy): domain Bacteria; kingdom Bacillati; phylum Bacillota; class Bacilli; order Lactobacillales; family Enterococcaceae; genus Enterococcus; species Enterococcus sp. DIV0176. The sequence continues at coordinate 352,729 of NZ_CP172879.1, forward strand.
AGCTGCATGGTACGCAGTGCAAAAATATCATCAATGACAACCAAGGCAGTCGCGTCTGTTTTCGCTAACGTATCATTAAAAGTCAGATAGTCTTCTGGCTTTTCCAAGACGACGCTAGGGAAAGTGGGGAATTGATTAAGCATCAGCGCTTTTTGGTAACCAAAATACCGCTCAAAGTATAAACTTTCATGCGTAGTATTTGTGACAAATAAGATATTTTTATGCCCATTTTGGATTAAAAATTCGGTTGCTTGTTTTCCAAGTAGTTGATTGTCGTTATCGACATAAACAATATTATTTTCATGTTGATAAGGTTGTCCAATCAAGGTAAACGGAATCTGGTTCTCGTATAAATACTCAATCACTGGATCAGCGCTATCTGAATAAACGAGAATGAAGCCATCAACTTGCTTTTGGAGGTGCATGCGTTTGACGTTCTCGAGCAAAAGCTCAAAACTTTTAGCTGTTGCAATCGCTGTTGTCATGTCATAAAGCCGAGCTTCGTCATTAATTGCTTCCATAATTTCAAGATAGAACGGATTGCCAAGTCTTTCTTTAGAATCCAGTGGGGGCAAAATAACACCAACGGCATTGGATGTCCGCTTTCCGAGATTTCTGGCAGTCATGTTTGGAACATAGCCAAGGTCATCCATCACTTTACGGACTTTTTTCTTGGTTGTTTCCGAGATGCTTGGGTGATCGTTGATTACACGCGAAACGGTTGAAGTAGCAACGCCTGCTTTTTTTGCGACATCTTTTACAGTGATAGCCATTATTTTGCCACGCCTTTCTTGTAACTATGAGGTAGTCATAAATTGATAAATTGTTTGGGTAACGCGTTCTTGACCAGGATGTAGTGTAATAGATCCCCATTCTGGAAAGTGAACGATGTCGGGTACTTCCTGTGGTTCAATAGCTAATCCGTAGTTTGAATGCATTTTCTGACCATTCAATTTAAAATCAGCATGAAAACCAGTCGTAGAAAATAATACCACACTTTTGTTAGAAGTTGCTACAGCCATCTGTCTACCTGATTGCTTTTCTTCTAGAAGAAGTGGAGGTTTAGTTACTTTAGGATAACGTAATAAAAAAACATCATCCAAACCAACTGGGTAAGCATCGAGAATTTGTTTTAGCGAATTTTTTTTCTTGAAGTTTATACATAAGTCGCTTTCTTCGAGTAAATTTCCTGTGGGTAATTTGTCAGAATCTAACTCCAACATTCCTAAGGTGTTTAGCGTCAAAGAATGCGTTAAAATATCTCTTTGTCCATTACCTGAAAGATTGAAATAAGCATGGTTGGTTGGATTAGTAATGGTGGTCACGTTACTGGTTGTTTTCGTGGTCATTTCAAGCTGATTATTCTGTAAACGATACGTTACGGTAGCTTTTATTGGGCCTGGGTAACCAGAAAAAGTATCTTTTAAATAAAAGACCACGCCGATTGCATCAGGTTCTTCAAAAATTTCGATGTCCCAATATTGAAAAGACCAGCCATTTGTTCCGCCGTGAATGTGATGTGTGCTATTGTTTTTTTCAAGTTGGTGATTTTTCCATTTGCCGTCGCGGATTCTCCCCGCGACAGGACCGACAGTTGCACCAAAAAAACTTTTATCAGCTAAAACATCTTCGTAGTTATCATAACTTAACAAGATGTTTTCAACGTTTCCTTCTTTGTCAGGTGCAAATATTTGATGAAGACGAGCGCCATAATTGAGAAGAACGACTGTTAAAAAGTCGTTCTTCAAAGTGATTTTTTTTAAATTGTGAGTAATTGGTGTAACGCGGATGTTCGGTTTATTCATGTTCTCGCCACACTTCTTTAAGGTAAGCTAGTGTTAATTCGGTTGTGTCAGAAACGATTGGAATATTTTCACCCAGGTCTTTCTTTTGACCAACGCCCACGGGTTGAGCGCCACTCGCCACAATTGCTTGGATTCCAGCTCGCGCATCTTCAATACCAAGACATTCTTTTGTTGTTAAGCCTACTTCTTTAGCAGCCAGCAAAAAAATATCTGGTGCTGGCTTACCATGAGCAATTTTCTCAGGATCTGCGATTGCGTCGAAATAAGAAGTTAAGTTCATTTTTTGAAGTAAGAAAGGCCCGTTTTTACTTGCTGAAGCAAGAGCGATTTTAATCTTCGCTGTTTTCAAGTCTGTTAGTAGTTCTAAAATTCCCGGATAAACGTCTTTGGGCGTAATTGCTTGAATCATTTCCAAGTAATAATCGTTTTTTCTTTGAGCCAGCTCAGCAAATTCTTCAGCTGTAAAATCGTTCTCTTTGTTTCCATAACGTAGCATTAAAGATAAAGAGTCTTCACGGCTAACACCTTTTAACTGCTCGTTGAATGAGCGATCAATTGAAATACCGATTTCTTCACCAAGTTTTTTCCAAGCGTGGTAGTGATACTCAGCTGTATCAGTAATAACACCGTCTAGGTCAAATAAAACGCCCTTAAACATTTTCATCTTCCTTTCTAAGTGATAGAGATAGTGTATTTGCTAATTCATAGGTTTTGTTATAGACAACGAAAGTTAACGGTTCACCTTCTAGTAAAGTGAAAGTGACTTGATTGTTATCAACAACAACAGAGATCAAACGATTCCGATAATTGATATGGAAAGAATAGGCTTCCCAAGTTTTAGGCAAAAATGGTGCAAAACTTAATGTTTCGTGGTCTGTTTTCATTTGCGCAAAACCTTGAACGATCGCTAACCAACTGCCGGTCATTGAAGTAATGTGAAGCCCGTCTTCGGTATCATTATTATAATTATCCAGATCTAAACGTGCAGTACGTTGGTACATTTCAACTGCTTTATCTTCCATCCCCAATTCTGCAGCCAAAATGGCATGGATGCTTGGAGAAAGAGATGACTCATGAACGGTCATTGGCTCATAAAAATCAAAATTACGACGTTTCTCTTCAGTTGTGAATTGATCATTGAAGAAATAGATTCCTTGTAAAACATCTGCCTGCTTGATGAAGCAAGAACGTAAAATTTTATCCCAAGACCAATGTTGATTCAAAGGTAAGTCATTTGGAGAAAGGGCTGTTACTGGTTGTAGATCCTTGTCTAAGAAAGTATCATGTTGTACAAAAATTCCTAATTCTTGATCTGTCGGGAAGTACATGTTTGTGGCGATTTCTGTCCATTTCGCTAACTCTTCGTCAGAAATCGTTGCAGTCGCTTCTTTTTTGAACTCAGAATACTTTTCAGCTGTGTAACGTAAGACCCAAGCAGCAATCGTGTTCGTGTACCAGTTGTTATTGATATTGTTTTCATATTCGTTTGGTCCAGTAACTCCATGAATCATGTATTTATTTTGTCGTTTTGAGAAGTGAACGCGATCTGCCCAAAAACGTGCGATTTCAGCTAAGACTTCTAAGCCCTCTTTTTTCAAGTATTCTTGATCGCCAGTATAATTTGTATAGTTATAAATAGCATAAGCAATCGCGCCATTTCGATGGATTTCTTCGAAAGTGATTTCCCACTCATTGTGGCATTCGACACCTGTGAAGGTAACCATTGGATAAAGTGCGCCTTTTAATCCTTGCTGTTGCGCGTTGTGAATAGCTTGTGGCAATTGGTTGTGACGATATTTCAAAAGGTTTTTTGTTACTTCTGGTTTAGCTAAAGCTAAATAAAGTGGTACAGCGTAAGCTTCAGTGTCCCAATAAGTTGCACCACCATATTTTTCACCAGTAAATCCTTTTGGTCCGATGTTCAATCGTTGATCTTCTCCATAATAAGTTGAAAATAGTTGGAAAAGATTGAAACGGATTCCTTGCTGTGCTTCATCATCACCTTTGATGACAACGTCAGCCAGTTCCCAACGTTTTGCCCATGCTGCTGTTTGATCTGATTTTTCTTGTGCATAGGTTTGATCAAGCTGAGTAAGCATCTCGATTGCTCGTTGAACTTGTTTTTCTTTTTCGACATCGCGACTGGTTAAAACAATGACTTCTTTATCAATAGTGAACGATTCGCCAGCTTGTAATGTTTTGGTGAATGTTGCTGATAAAGTCAATTCAGTTTCTTCATATGTTGGTAAAGCTAGCTCACCATCAATTAAATGACGCATGGCAGAAGTTACAGTGAAAGTTTCAATTCCAAAGTTATTAGGGATTGTTTCGGTAGTTAAATAGCCAATCGCTTCTTTTGAACCGACTGCTATTGGCAACCAAAAATGTTCTTCATAATTACTGTCTTCATTTTGAACATCTCCGTCTAATTTTGAACGAAGCTTGATTGTACCTGTGCCTTCAAGCATTTCAACAGTCAAGTGAATAAACGCAGCTTCTTTTTTAGATATACTTAGAAAACGTTCGAAAGAAAAGCGTACTTTATTTGTGTCAGTAGTGATCGTAAATTGACGTGATAGTAGCCCGTTCTTCATATCTAATTCTAGATAAAAATCTTCTGGCTGGTGTGTCGCTAAGTCGATTGGTTGGTCATCAATCAGTAGATCCATTGCGATAAAATTCACGGCGTTGATTACTTTACCGAAATATTCTGGGTAGCCGTTTTTCCACCAACCAACTCGCGTTTTGTCCGGATACCAAACCCCTGCAAGATATGTTCCTTGGTGATGGTCGCCAGAATAGCTTTCTTCAAAGTTGCCACGCATACCCATGTAACCATTTCCGATACTAGTAAGGGACTCTTGTAGACGTAGTTCATTTTTGTTTAGTTGATTCGTTTTGATTTTCCATGGGTCGATTTGAAAAAGACGTTTGATTTGTTTCATGGTTTGCCTCCTAGATAATTCATATTGATACGTCCATAATAAACGCAACCGATTGCGTTAGTCAATAAAAATAATTCAAGAAATCTTTTTATTTTAAACGGAGTAAGAGAAAAGCACGGAATACTGAGCGTTTACGGTTATTTTGAAAAAATAATGTGATTAGCAGGGAAAGAGACTAATAGAAGTAGGAAAAATTTTTTTGGCACTGATTAAAAATAAAGCATTTACAAAAAATAAAACCCAAGCTATAATGGCAATGTAGCGAAACCGATTGCGCAAAGGAGAGAGAACATGAAGAAATTATTTAGTTTTGAGTTTTGGCAAAAATTCGGAAAAGCATTGATGGTTGTTGTTGCAGTGATGCCAGCTGCAGGGTTAATGATTAGTATTGGGAAGTCACTACCACTAATCAATCCAGATTTTGCACCACTAGTTACAACTGGTGGTGTAGTTGAGAGTATTGGTTGGGCAATTATTGGAAATCTACATCTTTTATTTGCATTAGCTATTGGAGGTAGTTGGGCAAAAGATCGTGCAGGCGGTGCATTTGCTGCAGGGATTTCATTTGTATTAATCAATCGAATCACTGGAGCAATTTTTGGTGTTACTACTGATATGTTGGCGAATGAAGAGGCATTTACTCATACCTTATTTGGTACAAAAATCATGGTTAAAGGTTTCTTCACTAGTGTTTTAGAATCGCCTGCTTTAAATATGGGGGTTTTTGTTGGGATTATCGCCGGATTTGTTGGTGCGATGGCTTACAATAAATATTACAATTATCGAAAATTACCTGATGCATTATCATTTTTCAATGGGAAACGTTTTGTCCCATTTGTTGTAATCTTATGGTCTACAATTGTTGCTTTGATTCTTGCTATTGTGTGGCCAAATATCCAAGCAGGGATTAATAACTTTGGTCTATGGATTGCTCAATCACAAGATAGTGCGCCAATTTTAGCACCATTCTTATACGGAACACTTGAAAGATTACTTTTACCTTTTGGTTTGCATCATATGTTAACGATTCCAATCAATTACACACAATTGGGCGGAACGTATGAAATTTTATCTGGTGCACAAGCTGGAACTCAAGTATTTGGTCAAGATCCATTATGGCTTGCTTGGGCAACGGACTTAGTCAACCTTAAAGGTGCTGGTGACACATCACAATATGCTTTTGTATTAGAAAATTGGACACCTGCACGTTTTAAAGTCGGACAAATGATTGGTTCGTCTGGTATTTTAATGGGCTTGGCTTTGGCAATGTATCGTAATGTGGATGCTGACAAACGCTCAAAATATAAATCAATGTATTTCTCAGCAGCATTGGCAGTTTTCTTGACAGGTGTGACAGAGCCACTTGAGTTCATGTTTATGTTTGCAGCAATGCCTTTATATATTGTGTATTCTTTTATCCAAGGGGCAGCTTTTGCAATGGCAGATATCTTGCCATTACGAGTACATTCTTTTGGGAATATTGAGTTATTGACACGGACACCATTAGCGATCAAGGCAGGATTAGGTGGCGATCTACTTAACTTTGTTCTGTGTGTCGTAGTGTTTGGTGTAGGAACTTATTTCTTAGCAAACTTTTTAATCAAAAAATTCAATTTTGCGACACCTGGACGTAATGGAAATTATGACAATGACGGCGGGGAAGTAACGGAAACGGCAACTACAAGTGAAGGTGTAGCAAGCGAACAAGTTATTCAAATCATTCATTTGTTAGGTGGTAAAGAAAATATTAGTGAAGTAGACGCATGTATGACTCGTTTACGTGTGAGTGTCAATGATCGCGAAAAGGTCGGAGCAGAAGATGCTTGGAAACGTGCTGGAGCAATGGGATTGATTGTAAAAGACAATGGAGTGCAAGCCGTTTATGGACCAAAAGCAGATGTTTTGAAATCTGATATTGAAGATTTGTTACAATCTGGTGCAACTATTCCTTTACCAAAAAATAATCTAGTAAGTTCAACAGAAGAACAAACGACTTTTTTAGGCAAAGAGCAAGCGATTCATGCGGTAGCAACAGGAGAACTGATTGCGCTAGAAGATGTTGATGATCCTGTATTTTCTCAAAAAATGATGGGTGAAGGATTAGCTATTATTCCAGCACAAGAAACTGTTGTAGCACCAGTTGATGCGAAAGTCATTAGTATATTCCCAAGCAAACACGCAATGGGCTTGCAGACAACAGACGGCATTGAAATCTTAATTCATATGGGGATTGATACAGTTGAATTAACGGAAACAGCTTTTGAAGTTTTTGTTAAAGAAGGACAAACAGTTACTGCAGGAACAAAACTTGCATCGATGGATCTAGCTGTTGTCGAAAAAGCGGGTAAAGAAAAAACAATTATGGTAGTTTTTACTAACAGTGATAAAATTGAAACGTTAGAAATCCCACGTTTTGGAAATGTTCAAGCGAATGAAGTGGTTGGAACTATCCATATTTAAAGGGAAAATCTGTGAAATAAAAAAGGAGTCAGACAAATGAATTTGCTCACACTAAATACACATAGCTGGCTAGAAAAAGAGGCTGAACGAAAGTTACAACAATTAGTTGAGAAAATTATCGAAGCTGATTATGAGGTGATTGCATTACAAGAAGTGAATCAATTAGTGGATTCAGTTATTGTTTCTCAAAGTGAGCTTATTGGTTTTTGCCCAGTAAGTGGGCAAAAAAGTATTCATGAAGATAACTTTGCTTATTGTTTAGTCAAAAAGTTGGCAATGAAAGGGCGGACCTATTATTGGAGCTGGGACATGAGTCATATTGGCTATGATATTTATGAAGAAGGAAATGCTCTGCTTTCAAAAAATCCTTTGACAAGTGAAGCAATTGTTGTGTCTGAAACAAGTAATTATCAAGATTATCGAACGAGAAAACTACTGATTGGCAATACGTTATTCCAAGGAAAAGAAATTTGTGTCGTAAGTACTCACTTTTCTTGGTGGCAGGATGAAAATTCTGGCTTTGCTTTCGAATGGCATCAGTTAGAAAAACGATTATTAACAGAAACTAACCCCCTTTTCTTACTTGGTGATTTTAATAATCCAGCGCAAGAAGCAGGCTACTCACTCGTTGAAAAAAGTCCACTTGCTCTAAGAGATAGCTATTCTATAGCAAAAGTAAAGAGCGGTGAAGCAACGGTAGAGCAAGCCATTGATGGTTGGAAAGAAAATACTCGGAAACTAAGAATTGATTATATTTTTGTTCCGGCAACTAGTATTGTTGACGCACACCAAGTCGTATTTGATGGTAAAAATGCGCCAGTTGTTAGTGATCATTTTGGTGTTGAAATAGAAATTACTAAATTTTAAGCAGCACACGCGTTGATGAAATGAAACAAGAAACAATAACAAATAAACTACTGACTAGAAACCTTTGGTCGGTAGTTTTTTTGTGCGTTGTTTTTTTCGCAGAGCTAGCTTTAAGACGTTGTTTTTAGAGTATAAAACTAAGAATAATCTATGAGCATAAAGATATTTCTTTCTTCGTGTGTATGGTAAATTTAATACATAAAATAGAATATGTATGCAAAAAAAATGCTCTCGAAGGACATAGAGTAACTGTGAGTAGTGAGCATTTCAGGTTGGTTTAGTTGAGTCATAGGTTAAAGGACTTTTTATCGTTTTAAAAGAAGTTTGTCTACGTTAAACAATAACGTTTTATTTTAAGTGGAGGTTTTGCAGTAGTCAAAAGATAAAAAACTGGTAAGGCTTTGAATGAGAGGAAGCTTTCATAAATTGGAAGGAGGGAGTAGTGAATGCATAATCTATTGGTTGCTACGGATACAAAAGGTAAAGTGAAATTTTATGTTCCGGAAACAGAAGAAACGATTAATGAGTCATCTGAAGAGAGCAAGGTGGAAGAAAGTTCGGCTAGTTATCCCTCATCTAGTAAAGAAAACTTGATTGAGAGTGAAGGGAAACAATCCATCGCGTCCTTTGGAGAAAATGTTTATATTGAATTGGTCGTAGCAGGAATCATTTTGATTATTATTGCAGTTTTATTTGCTTTGGGAAGGAGACGAAGAAAATGAAGTAGTGGTTTACTTATTTCGCCACCTATAAAATGACTGGCTTTTTACAGGATTAAACGTCGTTTTACTTGGCATAAAATTAGACGATTGATTCAAAACACCCCTATGATAGCTGAGAATGTCAGCTATCATAGGGGTGTTTTTTGATTCAGTTGTTATACATGAGAATAGTTTCTTATTTAAAAAAATTTCCTAACTGTTTATTTGCTTTTGCGGAAGGATTTATATACTTGATACCCAAAAAACAATAATAAGATTCCCCAAGTAACAAGGGAGACAACGAAAGAAAAATAAAAATAAAACGGTGGTGAGTAATGAACTGTTACTTTATTGATTCCTTTGTGTTGCTTAATGATTGGCGTACCAATATCAGTTAATTGATAGTCTGTAATTGTATGGCCATTTCGAACTAATTTTGTTCGATCGTAGACAATAATTGGCAGTTTTACTGTTTGGGTACCCGTGTTTTTCCACGTAACAGTTAAAGCACCGTCGGAATAGCTCTTGATATATTTTGTTTCATTATCTAGAATGTCTTGACTATAACGGTCATATTTATTTGCACTAGTTTCTTGATAGATTGGTAGATAATCTGGCGTTGTTTTTTGAAAAGCAAATAAACTAGTTTCTAAATCTTTATTAAAAAATGTTTTCCTCGTGGTAGCTTGGTCTTCAAATAAATAAGTATGTCTGCTGACAAATTTTGTTTGTTCCCACTGGGCTAAGTGACTAGAGAGTGTCTGAATAGTTTGAACAGTACAAATAATTACCAAAGATACACCGATTACCTTTAACCATTTTTGGGAATGCCAATGGCTGAAGACCAATGCAAGGAGTAGTAAGAACAGTACCGTGAAGGGCACGAAAAAACGAAAAGGGAATTGGATCAAACGAATAAAAGGGACACCCTTTGTTATCAGGGTCGTCCAAGGTACCAGACTGGTTGAGAGTAACAAGAAAAACAAACTTGTTCCAAAGAGTAATTTATCAAAGAAAGTTAACTTTTTTCGGAATAAAACTAGTAACAGAACACCTATAGCTAAAATAATAGGAAATATTCTTGGATAGTGTAACCAATAATTTCCACCGAGATTAATTGCCTTTTCACTCATGTTTTTATTAACGAACGGTGCTAAAATGTCATTTCCAGAGTACACAATTAGTAGACTAACCCAGATATTCGCAGTGAGAAGAAAGTAAAGTAAAATTGATTTTCCAAGTTGTAGTAATTGACTTCCTCGATCGGTTTGCGAAAAAAAGAAAGCTACATAAAAAGGCACGTACATTAAAATAAGCATGATAGTTGAAAGTAAATGAATCTGAGTCATTAAAGCTATGGAAACAGCTACTTTTTTCAAAGGAAACTTTTTATTAACGATAAAATCAACGATTGGTAGTAAACATAAAGGCAAAAAGGCTGTTCCCCAGCTAGTAAATCCTTGATTGATTGTCCAATACTGTATAGAATAAGTACTCATAAAAATGACAGCAGTTGGTACAGCAATCAAATCCGCTATTTTTGCATACTTCAACAAAGTAATCATAGAGCAACCAGCGATCAAATACAAAATAAAATTAGAAACTATCTGATAATGGAACCAACTTCCAGAAATCAGTACAAGTAATCCTTGAAAATAAGCAAAAAATGGCCCGTAAACAGCGTTGACAATCCGGCCGCTTTGTTGGAATCCGTAAACGGAAATAAAGTAATGAAAATTATGGTTTTTAATTTGCTGAGCTGTTTCATAAAAGCGATTATAATGAAACGAAGCATCTGCACCAAGAATCAGTTGGTGTGTGAACAAATGTGGAAGAATAAAAATAAACGCAATCAAGCCAATCACCATAAAAGGTCTGATTTTTTTCAAAGGGAAATCTCCTTTCAATTGAATGAATTAGTTCTATGATAAAACCAATTGAAAATGGAGGCAAGAATTTCGAAAAGAAATTGAAACAACTGTCTATTGTTGAAAAAGGTTATTAACTATGTAATGATAAATGAAAAGGGTACCAAAGGAGGCGTGTGTATGAAAAATGAAAAGCCAACTCAAAGAAAACAAAATATAAAAAAGCTATTCCTGAAAATAACGATGTTATTGTTGATTCTCGTTGGGTTGCTGATAGCCCTCTACCCTTTTTATGTTGATTCTTTGAATGGATTGATTGATCAAAAGAGAATTGAACAGGCGCAAAAGAAATCTGTCGAAGAAACGAATGCCTTACAACAAAAAATGACAGCGGAGAACGAACGTTTACAAAAAAACGGGCTCAATCCTGGTGCAGATCCTTTTAAAGATGAAAAAAAGGTAGAGAGCACGCAAGCCGAATTGATTGGCAGTATCAATATTCCTAAAATCAACATCAATTTGCCACTTTACGATGAAACAACTACTGATGTTTTAGAAATTGGTGCAGGAGTTTTACAGGGAACCTCTTTTCCTACCGGCGGAAAGTCAACACATTCGGTTATTTCCGCACATTCAGGCTTACCCAATCGCTTGTTTTTTACTGATTTAGAAGAATTAAAAATTGGTGATCAGTTTATCTTAACTGTCTTAGACAAAAAATTAGCTTATCAAGTCGATGCGATTGAAGTGGTAATGCCAGATGATACTTCGTCCTTAACGATTCAAGAAGGCAGAGATCTGGTTACATTGTTAACTTGTACACCTTATATGGTTAATTCCCATCGTTTATTAGTGACGGGGTACCGCATTCCTTACAACGAAGCAGTGCAGGCAACTGAATCAAAAGGAAATCAATGGCGAGTTTTACGGTATGTTTTGATTCTGGTTGGTGTGCTTGTTGCCACGTTAGCCTTAATTTATTTAGCTTACCGTTTAGTTTATCACCATCAATTGAGTAAAAAAATATTTGATTTTTCTTTTACTGTGCTTGATACGTCTGAGGTGCCAATAACAGAAACTACTTTTCGTTTAATGCAAAAAGGACGACTCGTTTTTAGAGAGGGAGAACCTGTTGAAGCAACGAGTGATCCATTTGGACGGGTAGAATTTAAGCAATTGCCAGGTGGACAATATCAATTAGTAGATGTCTCCCATAACGACGGCAGGATTAAGTTTGGTGTGAAAAAGAAGAAGGAATCAGCTATGTTATTCATTAGTAGAAGAAAAAGAGTTAAACAGTTAGCAATTGGTAAGCGAAAATTTATCGTCGAATAAAATCAAAATAAAAAGCTGGGACAAGTGATGGGCACATTATTTGTTCCAGCATTTTTTTGTAAAAAAATTTACTTTTTGACACACAAAAATAAAAAAAGACGTAACTACATGATGAAGGGGATCGAAAGTTGTCAGTTAGAGAGAATAAAGAATGGAGTGTTTTTGATGGAATATGTGGTAGGGATTGATTTAGGAACGAGTTCGTTAAAGGGAATTGTGACAAATAAAGCTGGCAAGGTAATCACTTGTGCGAGTGAGCATTATTCATTTTTTCAGAAGCAGACTGGTTGGAGTGAACAAAATCCAGATGATTGGTTCATTGCGTTACAAAAAGTGTTAAGGAAGTTTGTAGCAGAAGTAGCAAATTTTAGCGAAAACCTAAAGGGAATAAGTTTTTCAGGACAAATGCACAGCTTAGTATTATTAGATGAAAAGAAGCAGGTATTGCGTCCAGCTATCTTGTGGAATGATGTTCGCACAAGCCGAGAATGTGAACAGATTAAGGACAAACTGGGGGAACAGCTTTTAGAAATTACGAAAAATCAAGTTCTGGAGGGATTCACCCTTCCAAAACTATTATGGGTAAAGAAAAATGAACCAGAAATCTGGTCGAGAGTTCGCCATATTTTATTACCAAAAGATTATCTTAGATATCGATTAACTGGAAAAATGCACATAGATTTTTCAGATGCAGCAGGAACCTTGTTACTGGATCTCGAACGACAAGTTTGGTCAGAAGAAGTGGCAAAAAGTTTTGACATTCCATTCACATATTTTCCACCATTAGTCGAATCATTAAAGTGTGTTGGGACGTTGTTGCCCGAGTCTTTAGGCGATGTAAAGATTAGTCCAAAAGTAAAAGTTATGGCTGGCGCGGCGGACAACGCTTGTGCAGCGTTAAGTGCGGGGATTTTTTCCTCAGAAAAAGGCTTAGTAAGTATTGGTACGTCGGGCGTATTTCTGACTTGTGGAGAGGGGCAGGAACCAGTCACTGGGGAGCTTCATTGGTTCAATCATGCAGTTCCTGCTAGCTGTTATTTGATGGGTGTTACTTTAGCGGCAGGGTATAGTTTGCAGTGGATGAAACAGACGTTTGCTCAAGAGAAGAGCTTTCCAGAAGCTTTATCAGGAATTGAAAAGGTTTTGCCAGGAGCAAATGGGTTGCTCTTTACTCCATATATTGTTGGAGAAAGGGTACCTTATCCAGATGGACAAATTAGAGGGAGCTTTTTAGGGATTGATACGAAGCATACATTTCCACATTTTATGCGTGCGGTGATAGAAGGTGTTACTTTTTCCTTGAAAGATGTTCAGGTATTGCTTGAAAAAATGCTACGAAAAACGTTCACTGAAATTATTTCTGTGGGAGGAGGTGCTAAAAATAAAGAATGGGCACAGATTCAAGCGGATGTTTTTGATGCAGAAATTTTTGCCTTGGCTGTTGAAGAAGGACCAAGTATGGGTGCTGCAATGATTGCAGCAGTGGGTGTTGGTTGGTTTGACTCACTGGAAATTTGTGCAAAAAGCTTTGTGAGTTATCACAAAGTAGCAACACCAATCACCGAAAATGTTCGAACCTATCAAAAAATTTATTCGATTTATCAACAAGTTTATGGTCAGACAAAGGTGATAAGTCATGAATTGCGTGCATTTGACGATGAGAATGTGGAAGAAGAATAAAAAAGCAAAAAAAAGAACCACTCACTTAATTGTGCTCAAAATAAATTGAGTTGAAGAAGAAAATGAGTGTTTCAAATTTTTGAAATTTATTTTGAGCGATCGAAGACTAAGCTTCTCTAATTAGTTCTTTAATGTCTACGTTTTCAGCTACAGGGACGATTTTGTACGTTAATTCATCTGTTTCATCATCATGGATAATATAAATTTGAGAGTCATCTTCTTTGAAATCCCCAAATGAAATCGCTGTATAACGTTGATCGAATAATTCGATTTCTTTGATACATTTTGAAAAAACTTTACGAACATGATGCATTTTTTGAATATGAGCAGTTGCTTTTTCAACAGCTTTCGTCAAAGTATATCCTTCATCTAAGTATTGTTTGATAATTTCAACCTTATCAACTGTAGGCAAACGATATTTTCTTGGCCCAGTGGAATCGGTTTCGACAGATTGAATAAAACCTTTCGTTTCCCAATAACGCAATTGACGTGGAGAAACACCAACAAGTTCACTAAGTTCACTAATACCAACAAGTAAATGATCATTTTTTAATAGTTCTTTGAGGTGGTTATAAATCATTTTTGTCACTCCTTTTGACCTTCTTCTTTCCTTAATTATACTTTTGTTGACTTTCGTGTCAAGCAGGTTGACAAATTATCTGATTAGGAATAAAGTATTCTAGTGATTTCGCAAAAATAATTAGAAAGAAGGAGACACATGAGTAAAAAACAGCCCGTAGATATTTACGGCAAACCATATAACCGCTCATTATTAGTGGTTGTTTTACTAATTGGTACCTTTTGTACCGTTTTGAATCAAACGCTGTTGACAACAGCTTTTCCTACATTGATGAAAGCTTTTGATATTACAGCTTCCGATGTACAGTGGCTAACAACCGGATTCTTATTAGTGAATGGGATCATGATCCCAATTACAGCTTGGCTGATTAACAAGTTCAGCTCAAGAAGCTTATACCTTTCAGCGATGACTGTGTTTTTAATTGGAACGATTACTTGTTATATCGCACCTAACTTTTCAACATTGTTGATTGGTCGCTTAATCCAAGCTGCAGGTGTTGGTGTTTCAATGCCATTATTGCAAAATATTATGTTATCGATATTCCCGCCAGAAAAAAGAGGTTCGGCCATGGGGATGTCTGGAATTGTTATTGGACTTGCACCAGCATTAGGACCAACATTATCCGGTTATATCATTGATAATTACCAATGGCGTGATTTATTTGGAATGATTATTCCAATCGTTCTTTTGGTTTTAGTCTTGGCAATCTTCTTGATGAAGAGCGTAATTCCGTTATCTAATCCAAGTATTGATATACTTTCAGCAATTCTATCAACAATTGGATTTGGTAGTTTGCTTTATGGATTTTCTAGTGTAGGTAATGAAGGTTGGGGAAGTGTCCAAGTAATTGGTTTCTTGATTGTTGGGATAATTTTTATTATCTTATTCTCATTACGTCAGTTACGTCTAGAACATCCATTCTTAGAGCTTCGTGTCTTTAAATCAGCAACTTTCACCATTGCAGCCATTTTAGCTGGTGTAACGAACATGGCGATGGTTGGTGCTGAAATGGTTGTTCCATTATATATTCAAAATATTCGTGGAGAATCAGCCTTCCACTCAGGATTGATGCTACTTCCAGGTGCATTGATCATGGGAGCGATGATGCCAATCACAGGGATGATTTTTGATAAGCATGGTGCGAAACGCTTAGCCATCACGGGTATGTTTATTTTAACTGCTGCCACTGCACCATTTGCATTTTTAACAGAAACAACACCAATTGTTTATATCGTGATTTTATATGCGATTCGGATGTTTGGTATTTCAATGGTTATGATGCCAGTTACAACTTCAGGAATGAATGCTTTACCAAATAATTTGATTAGCCATGGTACGGCAGTTAATAATACATTCCGTCAAATTGCAAGTTCTATTGGGACAGCGATTTTGATTAGTGTCTTGACCAATGTTACAAAAGATAATTTACCTGACAAAGAAATATTAAAAGCAACACCGTTGGCTTATAAAGATCAAGCAATCAATGCAACTTTATCTGGCTATCATGCTGCGTTTGTTGTTGCGATTATTTTTGGAATCATTGGTTTTGTCATTGCTTTCTTCTTAAAGAAAAAAGAACCACTTAAAGAACTTTCAGTGAAGGGGGATCAAGCATGATAATTGGTGTTTTAATTATTAGTTTACTTGCCTTTGCTTTGGTTAATGTTTTTGCCAAAAAAGCATGGCAAACAGTCCTTTCATTAATCTTTGGTGCCGTTTTTGTTGGAGCTTTAGGATTGATTGTAGCGAATGTTTCTAACCATTTTGGAATGGAAAGAGTGACGGAAACAACAACGAAAAAAATTGTTTCTAGTGCTGATTCGGGTGCCAATCTGCTACTTTATAAAGAACTTGGTGATGGCACTGAAAAAATCTACTTGTATAAAACCAAAGACAGTCAGAAAAAACCAACAGCTACTGGAACAGACAATGTAACGAACAAAGTAGAAACAACCACTGGAGCTGCTGAAAAAGTCACAAAAACGACTTACTGGGTATACAAGAACGACCATTATAAATTTTGGTTTAATTTAGCAGATAATAATCACGAATTTGACAAACGCGTCAATACGTTTAAATTACCAAAAGACTGGATTACTTTAAGTACAGATCAAGCAGAAAAATTAGCTAAACTTTCCAAAGAACGTCAAGGTACCATGGAAAGTGAAGCAAAAGCTTATGTTCAGGACGGCTTGAAACAAGCGATGATGAATAATCCACAAATGAATCAATCTGAGCAAGAAGCGCTAACCAAGAAATTGACAGCTGCTTATCAACAAGAAGCATTTGCCAAATTGATTCAAGAAGTGAAAAAAAATAAATGACAAAAACAGTTGTTTGACCAACTGTTTAAAAAATAGGCTGGGACCTGTAAAGGTTCTAGTCTATTTTTTTGAGTGATTGTAGGAAGATTTCTAACGTGTTAAACTAGTTTAAGATAGCGCTTTCTTTTTTTGCGGTGTGGGGGATATCTGAAAAAAGATTGGAGGAGTAGTAATGGAAGAACAGATACCGAAAGCAATCAAAGTGGAAAATGTAGCCAATATTTTGAAAGTAGATTTTGAGAATGGTCAGACCAAATACCTAAAATCACACTGGGTTGAAGATCTCGGAGATGCTTTCAAACTAAACAGCAAAGGGGTACGTAAAAACCTTTTAGGAACAACGACAAATATGTGGATTGGGAGCAAAGCTGAAATTCGACCAGATGGAACGGTTGTGTTGAATGAAACCGATCGCTACACTGCAGAAGAACTTTGGCATAAGGGACAAGATAGTATTCCAAAGCTGTGAATAGTTGAAAAACAAATAAAAAAAGCAGTTGAAATCAGCGCTAATTTCAACTGCTTTTTTGGTTGTAAATATAAGTTGGTTATTCAGCGCGTAAAGCAATAGCAGCATCTTTTTTAGCTGCCATACGAGCTGGAATGTGTCCGCCAAGCATTGTTAAAATAGTTGAAACAACTACTAAAATCAATGCGTGAACAGGGTTTAGTTGAGCAACATTTTTCAAATCAGTCATGCTATACAAGATACTGTTGATTGGGAATGTAGCTAACCAAGCAATCAAGATTCCTAAAATACCAGAAGAAATCCCTAAGATACAAGTTTCGGCATCAAAGACTCGAGTAATATCTTTTTTACGAGCACCCAGGGCTTTTAACACACCGATTTCTTTTGTTCGTTCAATTACTGAAGTATAGGTGATGATACTAATCATAATCATGCTTGTAACCAATGAAATTCCTGCAAAAGCGACTAATACATAAGTGATGGCATCCATCAATCCGCCAGTTAATTCAGTCATCGTACCCGCAAGGTCAGAATAGATGATTTTATCTTCTTCTGATTTCCCTTTGTTGTAGTCATCTAGATAATTAAGAACTTTATCTTTGTCTTCAAAGTTATTTGGATAAATCATAATACTTGATGGTAAGCTGTCGCCACCAAGATAACTAATAAATGTTTCTTTGGCAGAGGCATCTAGTTTTTCAGTGGTCATCACATTTGTATCACTGTCTCGTTGTGCTTTAACGATTTCAGAATCCTTGTTGTTGTTCACGATTTGTGTTGTTAGCTGGTCGCTGTAAGCAATACCTGGAGATAAAAGATTCATTGTTGAAGAAGATTTCACACGTAAAATACCCGCGATTTTTAATCCTTCTGTTGAGTCATTGTACATTTTTTCATAGTCAGAATTCGGAATAAATGTTCCAGTTGGCAATTGTGAGTAGTAATCATTGTTGTTCACTAGTTTTAATGTTGTGCCAATAATTTGATCAAAATCAAATTTTTGATCTTCTTTCACATCAAAACCAAGATTTTTAAGTGCGTTGATATTTGTATTATTGTTTCCATCAACGATCAGAACGACATCAGTTGCTGCACTTGGATAATTACCCGCAAGTAGGGAATAGTTGTCTTTTAAAAAGTTTCCTTTATCAGCTGCTAATTGTGTTGGGAAAGTTGAGACACCAACGCCAGTCATGGAAGCCATCGTACTTGAGAAAGAAAGTCCATCGTTGTCAGGGTTCGCATTTGAGAAGCTTACTGGTTGAGCTTTTCCATCAATTTCACGAAGCAAATTAATTCCTGTTGAGCGAGTAAAACCAATGTTATTGCTTAGATCAGGATCAATATCATTTACATAATCGACGTATTTTTGATCAATTTTATTTGTGTGTTGAGCTTTATCTTCATCGCTAGTTTTTGCGGTGATTGTTTTTTTGTTTGGATAGTCAGCTTTACTTGCGCCAAGTGCGGCAGAGTTATTTGTTTGACTAGTTGTAACTTTTGAAATCGTAATTGGGAATTTTGACATTGTTTCTGATTGTGTACTATCAATTTGTTTTTGGAAGCCAGTAGACAAGGCTAAGACGATCGCAATCCCAATAATCCCAATACTTGATGCAAAAGAGGTCAAAAATGTTCGCCCTTTTTTTGTTCGGATATTATTGAAAGAAAGTTTTAGGGCTGTCCAAAAACTCATTTTTGTTCGGCGCAAATTGAATTGATCATTTTTTGGTCGCTCAATATGTGGATGAGAGTCTGCCAAAATTTTTCCATCTGAAAATTCAATGATTCGATCAGCGTATTGATTAGCTAGTTCAGGGTTGTGTGTGACCATGATGACTAATTTTTCTTTAGAAAGTTCTCGAATCAATTCCATAATTTGGATACTTGTTTCGGTATCTAGCGCCCCAGTTGGTTCATCACATAATAAAATATCAGGATTATTTGCTAAAGCACGGGCAATTGCTACACGTTGCATTTGACCACCAGAAAGTTGATTTGGTTTTTTGTGCATGTGGGCAGAAAGGCCAACGCGAACCAAAGCATCTTCTGCTTTTTTTCGTTTTTCTTCTTTAGGAACGCCACTTAAAGTCATCCCAAGTTCGACATTTTCAATAATTCCTAAATGTCCAATCAAGTTATAACTTTGGAAAACAAAACCAATCGAATTGTTACGGTAGGCATCCCAGTCACTATCTTTGAAATCTTTTGTTGATTTTCCGTTGATGACCATGTCGCCTGAATCATAATTATCTAATCCACCGATAACGTTCAACATAGTCGTTTTTCCAGAACCACTTGGACCGAGAATCGCGACGAATTCTTTTTGTCTAAAAGCAACGGAAACGCCGTCTAATGCTTTAGTTGTCGTTTCACCAACTTTATAATACTTTTTAATATCTTTTAGTTGTAGCATCTTCATCCTTCTCTCATTAAAAATATTCTGTATAATAACAACTATAACAGAATGATAGTAGAAGTATAATGAATGAATGTTAACTGAATATGAACTGAGTGAAACATTCAAGAAATTTTTTAGAAAAATGAGGAAAAGCGTAATGAACCGACTTTTAGTTGTTGAAGACGATGAAAATTTACAATTATTGTATCAATCGGTGTTAAAACGAGCTGGATTTTCTGTGATCCTCGCATTTAATGGCGAAGATGCGCTGAGAAAACTTGAAAATAATCATGTTGATTTGATTATTACCGATGTGATGATGCCAGCGATGGATGGCTATACACTATTGGATACTTTACGAGGAAGTAATATTGAAACGCCTGTATTAATTATTACTGCAAAGCATGCCTTTGAGGATAAGAAACGTGGGTTTCATTTGGGTGCAGATGATTACATGACGAAACCAGTGGATGTCAATGAAATGGTTTTGCGGGTAGAGGCTTTATTACGTCGAGCAAAAATCAATCATAGTCAACGTCTGATAATTGGCGAGACTTGTTTAGACCAAGAAACATACGAGGTGACATGCAAAGAGGATGCAATGATTTTACCGCAGAAAGAATTTTTATTATTGTATAAATTGTTATCCTATCCTAATAAAATCTTTACGCGCCAACAACTAATGGATGAGATTTGGGGGATTGACACGAATACGGAGGAACGAACGATCGATGTTCATGTGAAACGTTTGCGTACGCGTTTTGAGAACAACCAAGATTTTCAAATTGTGACGATTCGTGGACTCGGATATAAGGCGGTTATCAAAAAATGAAGAAAAAAATATTTTCTCAGCTCTGGATTTATTTTGCATTGATTGTCTTTTTGTCTATTTTAGTGACACTTGCTTGTTTTGTAGGATTAGTTTATTTACTGGCAAATCAACGCTCTTGGACACCGACAGAACGGCCAACGTTGTATCCAATCATGGTTTTAGCTGGCTTTAGTGCAGTAGTTGGTACAGGGATTTCTGCTTTTGTTGGTAGAGGGATCTTGTATCCGATTAGTGAACTACGAAAAAACATGAGCCAAGTAGCAAAGGGTGATTTTACAATTCAGATGAATGAACAACAAAAAGTAGCAGAAGTTCAGCAATTGTATCAAGATTTTAATGTGATGGTACAAGAATTAAATAGTATCGAAACTTTACGTAATGATTTTGTTTCCAATGTTTCACATGAATTCAAGACGCCTTTGTCAACCATTCAAGGATATGTCCAATTATTACAAAATCCTGACCTCTCAGGTGAGGAACGACAGGTATTTTTACAACGAATCATCGAAGGAATCACACAACTTTCGCAATTAACAGAAAATGTTTTGAAATTAAATAAGCTAGAAAACCAACATACATTGATGGAGAAAAAAGAATTTCGTTTGGACGAACAAATTCGAGAAGTGATTTTATTTTTACAACCAAAATGGGAAAAGGAACAGTTGCAGTTGGATATCCAAATGGAAAAAGTGAAGTATTTTGGAAATGAAGAACTCTTGTATCAAGTTTGGCTAAATATTATGGATAATGCTATCAAATATAATCTTCCTACTGGCAAAATTTCAGTAAAACTAGCGCAAACAAAGGAAGAAGTCGTGCTAGAAGTGACAGATTCTGGGATTGGAATGAATGAAGGAACCGTGACAAAAATTTTTGATAAGTTCTATCAAGGTGATACGAGCCATCAAAATGCAGGGAATGGTTTGGGTCTTTCACTAGTAAAGAAAATTTTAGAATTGCATCAGGGTCGGATTGATTATAGCAGTATTGAAAATGTGGGGACAACGGTGATGATACGTTTGGAGAATACCGAGAAAAATGTTGTGGCGCAAAGCGTTTAGCTTCAAGTAATAAGAATGCTTTTCTAAAAATAGCTCTCTCTATTTTTATGAAAAGAGGATTTATTGCCAAGGGAACTACTTTGGCAACACAGAAGGTTGTGGCACAAAATGCTTAGCTCCGAACAGATAGCGCACATGGTACAAAAGAGTTAACCAAAAAAGCTCCTCATGATTTTTTATATCAGAGAAGCGAAGAAAAGATACATTATTTTATACAGTTTTTTAGAAGTTGAACAAGAAAGTTAACTTCTAAGAAGCTGTATATTTTGTTTTAAGTATTTCCAAAACGTATTTGAGGCTAAAGAATGTTCACCTTGTTTTCTAGCAAATGCCAGAAAACTTTCTCTGTTTGGTGTGATGGGAACGAGTACTGTATCTTCCTTTAATAGATAATTAACCGTTTTTTCCATCACAATCGAGATGCCCATATCGTTTGCGATCATGTTGAGAATCAAGTCCATTCGAGAACCGTTATAGACAATGTTAGGCTCAAACCCAACTTCGTGGCAAAGATCAATTACGGGCTGATAAAGATTGGTCTGTTGTCCGAGTAATAAAAAGGATTCGTCTTTTAGTTCGCGCAAATTTAATTTTTTAGCTTGTGCTAAAGGATGATGAGCTGGAAGTACGGCAACAAAATAATCTTTTTCGGTTGGAAGCCATTCAAAATTTGCCGGTGGCTCATGAAAATTTCGACCAAAAATAATTGAGTCAGTTTGCTCAGTTGAATAATAGGGGACTTCTGCACTTTCAACCTCTTTAAGTTGAATTGAAAATTCTGGATGAAGTTTCAAAAATTGGGTGATGTGACGAAAGCCAGCATAATGAGTCATAGTAGGTATGGTTAAAATGCTTAAAGAAAGATTTTGCTTTTTTGTATGCGTTTCTAGTACATCGTTCATCTCTTGATATTGTTCGACAATTTTTTTTGCATATGGTAGAAGGAGTTTAGCGGCTTCAGTTAACTCGATTTTTCGATGTGTACGATCAAAGAGTTGAACGTCCAGTTCTTTTTCTAAAGCAATGATTTGTTTGGAAATGGTTCCTTGTGTCGTGAAAAGGTGTTCTGCTGTTTTAGTAAAGCTTAATGTTTTTGTTAGATCAAGAAAGACAACAAGTTTTTGAATATTCAAGGAATCCTCTCCTAACTATTCTGTTTACGAATACTTTAACATGAAATTTGAATTGGTTGAATAAAAAAACTTTGATAGACTAAAAAATGCAGCGAAAAGGAACGCTTTTTTGAAAAAAGGTAAATGAAGAGCGTTAAAGTCGAAGGGAGTTTTTTTATGCCAACTGGAGTATTGATCAACGTCGGAACAGTCTTTTTTGGCGGACTGTTTGGAGGTTTTTTAGGAGAGAAGCTAAGTAATCGATTTAAAACACAATTGATGATGGTATTTGGTGTCTGTTCAATGGGAATGGGAATTTATTCGATGGGTCCGATGAAAAATATGCCACCTGTCATTTTTGCTTTAGTGATTGGAACAGTGATTGGGCTAGTCATTCATCTGGGCGAGCGAATCGATCAAGGTGCAAATCTGATGCAAAAGCCAATTTCAAAGTTATTTCCTAGTGAAAATTTGGGTTTATCTCATGAAGAGTTCATTAACACGTTAGTCACGGTGATTGTATTGTTTTGTGCAAGTGGGATGGGGATTTACGGAAGTATTGATTCAGGAATGACCGGAGATAATACGATTTTGATTTCAAAATCAGTTTTAGATTTTTTTACAGCAACGATTTTTGCTTGTAATTTAGGATTTGTAGTTTCCGTCGTTGCAATACCACAATTTATTATTTTTTATGCTTTGTTTTTATTAGCAAAATTCATTTTCCCGATGACCACGCCAGCAATGATTTTGGATTTCAAGGCTTGCGGTGGCTTCTTGATGCTTGCGACGGGTTTTCGAATGATCCATGTCAAGATGTTTCCAGTTGCTGATATGATTCCAGCGATGATTGTAGTGATGCCACTTAGTTGGTTGTGGACGAATATCATTTTGCCACTTCTCTAAAATCTAAATCTAAAATCAATAAACAATTACAGTAAGAGAGCGCAACTATAACAAATCTAACTTATTTTAAAGTTAAGTGTCCTCAATTCTACACACATCCTATCAGATGAAACTAGAGTTTGTGCCGGTGGCTAGCCAATCAAAAGTGAGAAGAAGCAAAGGTGCGTATTTCCTTGATTCAGAGAAAGGAAATACTTTTTTACCAGTTGAATCAGCTTTAGAGCTAATCGTCGGTTTTTGTGTATTCATCGCGACAATCATTTTTGGCATCTTAGCTTGGCTAACCAAAATAAAAAAGGAACCAGTCCTCAACCGCGAACATAGAGTGGCTGATTATTTTTTTATTGCTGAACTTGTTGCTGTCTTACATAGTGTTATTGAAGACCGCGATAAAGATAGTTATTTCCAAGAAATAAGAAGGACTATCCGAAAAGAGTTTCACCTATTTTTGAGCTGGTTTGAGTTATTTCCGAAGGAGTTGCTCTGAGAATAACGTTTATTCGTAAAAAGGGTCGTGACATAAATTTTGTCACGACCCTTTTTTACAAGAAATCTTTAGTTGAAAAACTAAAAGTAATTGTTTTCAGTGCGTTGTTGTATACGGAAATCAATTCTTGAATGTTAAGACTGTTTATTTTTTTGTAGCTGTTGTTTCTTCTTTATCAGGTACTTCTTTTGTGAATGACTGTAAGCTATTTTCAAAGTCTTTATCTTTAATTTTGACATTAGCATTTTTTAACTCTTTGCTGATTGTTGCTTTGATAAATTCAGGATCAGCTAATTTAGCTTTTGTTCCGATTTCTTTTAACTCATCTAAATAGTGGCTTTTGTCAGTTCCTTTGTCTTGATTTTTAAGCATTTTAACAAGGTAATATTCTTTTGCCATTGTTTTTGGATTGGTTGCCGTAATTAGATTTGAGACTTCACCGTCTTTTAACTTGAAGCTTGCATCCTTTACTTCGTTTGCAATCGTTTCGGTTCCGGAGTCAAAGGTCTTTTTTCCTTCATCGTTTTTTACATTTGGTTCTATGGATTTTTCTTTTGCTAATTCAGAAAAATCTCCGTCAGCAGCTAAAGCCTTTTTCACTTCGTTGGCATCCGTTTCACTACGTAACTGAATAAGTTGCGTTTTTACTTCTGGATGGAAGGACGCCCACAATTCTTGTAGATCCTCATCTTTTAGTTCGACATTTTTTTCTAGTCCTTTTTTGTATGCCAATTGTTGTCTAATTTCTTCTTTAAATGTTTTCTCAGTAAAGCCAGCTTGCTTTAGCTGTGCTTCAAAATAGTCACCTAAACTGTCTTTCGTTTTATCAAATTCAGCGTCAATTTCTTTGGTAGATAAGGTAGCCCCATACTTATTGTCAAATATTTGATAAACAACTAACTGCTGAACAGCTGCATCAGCTCCTTGAATTTTTTTTAAATGATTAAAAATGTCTTTTTCTGAGATAGTTCCACCTTTGAAACTAATAGCTGTTTGGTTTTCGGGATTCGTTGTACAGGCAGCCAAGAAGAACAGGCTGATGAAGATAGGTAGGAATAAGCTTGTTTTTTTCACGGAATAATGTCCTCCAAATTTTTTAGTGAAGGCAGGAAGTGAATTAGGAACTAGAGAATAATTCATTTTTTATGCTTCCTCTTCAACTAAGTAGTTATAAATAAATGCTCATTTCGACCGTACCATTAAAAGCTAGCATAAACCACTTTCAATTTTGTAATGTAGCTTTGAAGGTGGTCTCTTGAAAAATTTTTTTGTAGACAATTTCTTGTGATCAAGAAGTTACATGACGAATGAAGAAATGTGTATCACTATATTTCTTGAGAGCAAGATTCTTCTGTGCTCGGATGTTGTTTTTCTAAAATAAACTTTATAATCTATTGTCTTAACTATATTATATCTGATACAATATAGTGGAATTAAAAATATTGTAAAAGAAGGTGGCGCTATGCATATTCAAATTCCAACGGTTCTTCTTGATGGAACTGTGTTAGCAGCATTAAGCCGAGAAGATATGTATGGATACGCACTAACAAAAATTGTGCAAGAAAGTTTATCAATTAGTGAATCTACCATGTATCCCGTGTTAAGAAGGTTGAAACAAGAAGGGTATCTAGAAACCTATGATGAACCATTCGAAGGTCGAAATCGAAGATATTATCGTTTAACACCAATCGGACATACACATTTGGAAGAAATTATTGATGAATGGATTGTTTTTCGAGACTCTTTAGATCGGTTATTGGAGGATAATAGACATGAATGAATACTTAAGTGAGGTCTTAAATGAACTTCAAGAAATTCCTGAAGCTGACCGTTTTGATTTGATCCAATATTACGAAGAATATTTTTTGGATTCAGGTAAGACAGTTGATGAAATTTTAGAAGAATATGGTACACCTAAACAGTTTGCGTTGAAGTTAAAAATCAATTATTTTTCGGAAGCAGATGATTTAGGGCAAGAAGAGGTACAACAAAGTAGTCCAAAAAGACAAATGCGTTTGATTTGGTTAATTGTACTTGGATTATTTGCATCGCCAATCTTGATTCCATTAGCATTGTTATTTGTTGCTGTATTGGTTGGTTTGATCATCGCATTATTCGCAGTTATTTTTAGTATCTATGTTGTTTGTATTGTGATTTTAGGAGTAGGTGTGGTTATGACGTTAGCAGGACTGATGGTTTTGGGACAATCGATTGTCAGTGGCTTATTCTTCGTTGGACTAGGTTTGTTTGCGACTGGTGCAGCCATCTTTTTCACTCCGATTTTAGTGAGATTAACAAAATGGTTAGCCCAGTTGATTATGCGTTTTGTTAAATGGGTCGGACGTCGGTTTGTTACTAGACGTGGTCTTCATCCAACACATGATGGGAATGAGAGGTGAGTAAAATGAAACTAAAACACTTTTTATTGATTGGTACAGGTTTTATGTTATTTGGTGGAATTCTGGTAGCAGGAACGTACACTGCAGGAGCACAAAAAACAATCGTTTGGGAAAATGGACCTAAACTATTGGATATGAAAGAACATACGGAAAAATTTAAGGCGAATGAAATCAAAAACTTAGTTATCCAAGCAGAAAATCAAGAGATCAATATCAGACAAGGATTGGATTTTGAAGTTACGACGCAATATGAAAAGTCGGATGAACCAAAAGTTGTTCTCAAAGATCAAACTCTGTCGATTCGAGCAAAAGGAAAACAAGAATATCCAATGCAAATTAGTTTAGAAGATACTCATCCAGAAATAACAATTACGGTACCAAAAGAAATCTCATTAAGTGATATTACGATTGAAAGCAGCAATAATCGCTTAACGATGACAGATATTACAACTAAAAATTTAGCGGTTGACTCATATTCAGATAGCTGGTTGAGTTTTATTGGTTTAAAAACAGATTCAGTGACAGTCAAAGACCGATTTAGCTCTGTTGATTTCAGTCGATTAAAGGCTAAAAAAGGAAACTTTACTGGTGAGGGAAGTAATTTTTACTTTTATGACAGTGCGTTGACAGACTCAAGTACGATTGTTGCTAAAAATGGTTCTGTTCGATTGAATGACGTCGATGTTCCTGGGTATCAATTGACACTTGCGGGAGATTCAACTTTCCAAGTAAACAATGAAACACGTGAAGGCTCTTCTTTTGAAAAAGGAAATTCGAAAAAAGGACTAACGATTGAAGGTAAAGATACATTTATTGAATGGATGGATGAAAAATACCAAAATTCGATGAGTGAACAGATGGACGAAATGGATGACATGGGCGATGTGGGGGATCATATGGATCACATGGATAGCCATATGGAAGATGAAACTGAATAGAATTTCCGAAAAATGGTATTGAGACAGTTTTTTTGTTTCAATATCATTTTTTGTTTCGCTTAAGTTGTTTTCTTATAGTAAGATAGGTATAGACAAATGAGATGTTGAAACTTAGCAAAAGAATTAGGGTGGGGAAAATGAAAACAGAAGATGTTCAGCGAGAACAACTACGAGAAAAAATGCTTGAGTTACACGCGCAATTAAAATCATTGAACGAATTGTATTATGATGATGACAATGAAAAAGTAGCGATTGAGTATCCCAAAAATTCAGAAGGCCGTCAGTTAGAACAAGTACATAATGAAATGTTTCGCCATTTAATGAAAGTGAAAAAGGAGATGGATTATTACTCTTTGCCAATCAC
Organism: Enterococcus sp. DIV0176; assembly: GCF_050528535.1. Taxonomy (NCBI): domain Bacteria; kingdom Bacillati; phylum Bacillota; class Bacilli; order Lactobacillales; family Enterococcaceae; genus Enterococcus; species Enterococcus sp. DIV0176. Next base: position 380,263 of record NZ_CP172879.1, read on the forward strand.
GGATACTGGTGTTTTACAATATGATGCTAGTAAAGAACGCTTTATTTTTAAGTCTGTCCGAAAAAATATTGTTCTTAATGCGGGAATGGATTTGGAAATTTTAGTTGAAGATTACTTTACAGAACAAAAACACTGGGTCAGAACTCGATTGGAGTATTTGCCGAAAGCTGCTGGCGGAACGCACTCAACAGGGTGGTTCATCAGCGAAGATAAAGATTTGGAATTAGAAGGTGCATTAGCAAGACTGAGAATAACGGAATAGTCAGTAAAGAAAGTTGATGCTATTGTGCAGAAGGAGGAGAGATTTTGAAAATGAATGAGAAAAAAGCACTCTATATCAATGGGTATATTGGCTTAGTTGGTGTCATTGTTTTAGCAATCATGGGTGCCATTTTATTCTATTTTGGAACGGTAGCAACTAGTCCAGCGTTAATAATTATGAGTGTTATTTTGTGGGGAATTGCTTGTTTATTAGTTAGTTCAGCAACTGTGGTCAGTCCAAATCAATCAAAAGCTATTTTACTTTTTGGTAATTATTTAGGAACAATTAAAGAGAATGGTTTTTTTCTAACGGTTCCGTTAACCAATAAAATCAACGTATCACTTAAAGTTCGAAATTTTAACAGTTCTGTTTTAAAAGTAAATGACTTAGATGGAAATCCAATTGAGATTTCTGCTGTTGTCGTTTTTAAAGTAGTCGATACGGCGAAAGCTTTGTTTGATGTTGCTTATTATCAAGACTTTGTGGAAATCCAAAGTGAAACAGCTGTTCGTCATATTGCAAGTCAATATCCATATGATACTTTCAATGATACTGATATTACTTTACGTGGAAATACGACCGAAGTTTCAGATAAATTAGCAACAGAACTTCAAGAACGTCTAGCTGTTGCCGGAGTTGAAGTCATCGAAGCACGATTGAATCATTTAGCTTATGCGACTGAAATTGCGAGTGCCATGTTGCAAAGACAGCAAGCAAAAGCAATTCTTTCTGCACGTCAGACAATCGTTGAAGGTGCGGTAACAATGACTCAAATGGCACTGGAACAAATTGAAGCGGGTCAAGAAATCAACTTTACGGATGACCGAAAAGTTCAACTAATCAATAACTTGTTAGTCTCGATTATTACGGATAAAGGAACGCAGCCGGTGATTAACACAGGGGATTTAACTGACCGAAAATAAACAATGATTGAAAGTAAAAAAAAAAGAGAGTGGGGCGGTTTGCCTCACTCTCTTTTATTTGAAGAAAGTTCATTATCAGGTCGAAAGGCCTTCTTTGACACGTGCTAACAATATTGAAAGATGACTGATAGAGGAATCTAAGGCATGTTCGTTTCTTTTTTTCTATACTTAGTTCATCAAGTTAAAAGAGAGGGCAAAATGATGAAAAAATTTCTGATTGGCTTATTGATTGTCGCTGGTATCGGAGTCGCTGGTTTGAAAATAGCGGATGCCGTAGTTTTAGGTGGCGATGACTATTATGTACAAATTACGACAAATGGTGAAAAATTAGTTCAAAAAGATAGCCAAAATCAAGAGGTAATTACGTATCAATATACTTTGCCGGGCTTTAACAAAGAAGGTGCAGAAAAAGATTTAGAATTTGAGGGCATGCAAACACGTCCGTTGCGAAAAAATGCGTATCTTAAAGTAGTCTGGAATAAAAATAAAGGTGTAACTGGTTATGAAGAAGTTGAAAAATCAGCAATACCTAAAGCAGCACAAGAAAAATTAACTAAAGGGTAGGCGTAAAAATGGAAAAAATTGTTGAAATTCAAGATGTAACAAAAGTATATGGAAAAAATAATGAAAAGAAAACAACAGCTTTAGATGGCATTTCATTTTCAGTAGAAAAAGGTGAATTTATCGGAATCATGGGAGCATCTGGTTCTGGTAAATCAACTTTGTTAAATATTTTATCTACTTTAGATAAACCAACAGATGGTCACATTCGAATCAATCAAAAAGACGTAACTACTTTAAAAGGGAATCAACTAGCTGATTTTCGTGCCAAAGAAATTGGATTCATTTTCCAAGACTTCAATTTATTGGAAAACTTAACAGCACAAGAAAATATTGCAGTACCATTATCTTTGCAAGGTGTTCGTCCAAAAGAAATCAAGCAAAGAGTCAAACAAATTGCAGAACGTTTATCAATCAGCCATATTTTAGACAGCTATCCTTCAGCTATTTCTGGTGGACAAAAACAACGTGTAGCGGCTGCTAGAGCATTGATTACCCAACCAACGATTCTATTAGGTGACGAGCCAACCGGAGCGTTAGATTCCAAGAGTGCGCGGGATCTATTAGATACAATGGATGAATTGAACCAAAAAGATAACGTTTCTATTTTACTCGTAACACATGATCCTTTTTCAGCAAGTTATTGTCAACGAATTTTATTTATCAAAGATGGCGGAATCCATCAAGAAGTTAAACGAGGCGATCAAAGTCGTGAAGTATTTTATCGTCAAATTTTAACTATCCTAGGAAATTTGGAACAGTAAGGGGGAGAGAATATGCTTTGGAAACTATCACTTACTGGTATTAAGAGTCGCTTGCGAGATTATCTTGTCCTATTTTCAGGATTAGTTATGGCATCAGCAATTTTTTACATGTTTGAGTCAATGGCAAGTAATGAAGCCTTTCTAACAAGTAATTCAACGATTTCATCAACAGTTATTATCTTTCGACTAGGTTCAGTATTATTGAGTATTATCACTTTTGTCTATATCCTGTATGCTAATTCATTTTTGATGACGATGCGTCAAAAAGATTATGCGATGTTTATGATGCTAGGTGCTAAGGGTCGAAAAATTGCGCAAATGATTTTTTCAGAAACCTTTATTGTGGGGATTTTGGCAACATTGGTTGGCTCAGTTGTTGGGGTGGGATTGACTAGTATTGTTAGTCATTTATTAGTCCAACAATTAAATATAAAAATCTCTCATTTTTCACCATTTAGCGTTCATGGATTGTTGATTACGATTGTGTTCTTCTCTATTTTATTTTTATTAGCAGCCATTGTTAATGCATTTTCAATCGTTAAAAAACCAATCTTAACATTGATTCGTGCGGATCAAACTCCGACACAAATGAAGCAACATAAGTTTTTATTTTTCCTTGAAGTTGTGTTGGGGATTGCCAGCTTAACATGTGGCTATTACATGATGCAAAACTTAGAAAAATTCCAGTTGTTTGGAATCGTCATTGCTTTGGTTACGATTGTTTTAGGGACGTATTTTATTTTCCATTCGGTCATTATCTTCTGTTTATCATTACTGAAAAAAGCAGATGGTATCGCATTAAGAAAGCTGAATAATTTTACTTTATCACAGTTAAGTTTTCGAATTCGCGAATATACACAAATGCTTTCGATGGTAGCAATGTTGTTTGCTTTAGCATTAGGTGCGCTCACTGTCGGTTTGGGCTTCAAAAATGAAATTTCAAAAATGACAAATAGCTTTACTGTTTATGATGTCGTGTTGAACAACGCGCAAAAAATTGATCAACAAGAGGTTGCAAAACTAGATCCTAAAGTGAATGCTTCTTATACGCAAAAAGAAGATGAACAAACCATTTACTATCTTTCTGAACAATTTGAGCAAACGCCATTTATTGTGAAAGAAGGAATGAATGGCGATAGAAATATCAAACCAAAGAACAAAGAAATTACAGCAACACAATTGGCTCAAGAGCTTACTTTACAAGATAGTTTACGGGAGTATGAGTTGCCTGAACAGCAACCAAAAGAAATAAAATTGGTTTCACAAGAAGAATTCAGTCAGTTGAATTTACCTGAAACGACTTTACAACTTATTCAAGTAACAGATTTTGACAAGCAATTGAGTAACCTTGAAAAACTGGTAGCGGAAAATAAAGCAAATAATGAAGAACTAAAAAACGTTGACTACAGCTTTACGCAAAAAGCAGATGTTTACAATACGTTTAACGGTATGTTTTCAGGATTTGAATTTATGGGCTTCTTCTTAGGCTTAGCTTTCTTGACAATGTTAGCAAGTTGTTTGATGTTCAAGATTCTTTCTGGAAGTAAGAGCGATCAAGTGCGTTATGAAATGTTACAAAAAATTGGTACACGTCAAGGGTTACTAACACAATCGATTCGCCGAGAAATTGGTGTCTTATTCTTAGCACCAGGACTTTTAGGTGTTGTTCACGTCCTATTCGGCTTACAAATGTTCAAATTATTGATGAGTGATCCTTACGATAATTTGTGGTTGCCATTTACAATTTTCTTTGTCTTATACTTTGTTTATTATGTAATAACGACATGGTTGTATACGGGAATCGTATTGAAAAAGAAAGCATAAAAAACAGGAAGAGGACTAAAATGCGCGCGCATTTTAGTCCTCTATTTTTTGCGGATCTGCTTTCTGACCTAAAAAAAACGGAACAACTACTTTTTGTGTATATCTTTGTTTTTTTTACAAAAAAATCATGTTGCACGTCCTACAATTGCTTGCTGTTCTAATAATTCCATAATAGATTCCAGTGAAAGATTGGTGTGCTGTTTCTGACTAGCTCGTTTTCGATAAGCAGTTGGCGTTTCACCAGTCTTTTTTTTAAAGATTCGGCTAAAGACAACTAAGCTATGAAAGCCGGACTGAAAAGCAATATTTTCAACGGAATCATCTGACATCAACAATAAAAAAGCAGCACGATTGATTCGGATACCTAATAACCATTCTTTGACACTTACCCCAATATTTTCATGGAAGGTACGGGAGAGGTGGCTACGGTTGACCGATAATGCGTCAGCAACTTCTTGGATAGTGAGTTCCTCTGTTGCATGGGCTTGAATGTATTCGATTGCTTCAATCGTTAAACGTGAAATATTTTGAGGTGTACTTAAGTGATTTTTTCCACCATCTACTAGTAATTTTTCAAAAAAGCGATACAACAACTCATTCAATTTGATTTCATTTAGTAGCGTGTCTGGCGCATAATCAAAACAAGCTAAAATCAATTGACTATAGTCAACTAACTGATTTGAGCGAAACGTATACTCATTTTCTTTAAAAGGGGAATGCTTAATCAATTCCTCTGCTTCTTTTCCACCAAAGGAAAGCCAAGCGTAGACCCAAGGATTGGTTACATCAGAGCGATAAAAAGTTTGATCGCCTGGACGAATGAGAAATAAATCTCCTTTTTTTAAATGATACTTTTGCTGATTGACCGAGTACACACCCTCACCATCCAAGATGATATGTAGAACAAAATGTTGTCGGATAGCTGGTCCAAAAGAGTGGAAAGGCATGGTTTTAGAAAATCCACAAAAATTAAAGTAAAGTTCACTTGATAAAAAATGATGTTCTTTTCGTAAAAATACAGTTTGTTCCATCTGCTCAGCCCCTTTTCTTCAAGGTACGCTTACTCGGAAAAAAATGCAACAAAAAGTTAAATTTGTATCACATGATAGTAATAAAAAGAAAGCGATTACTTGATATAATGAATGAGAAATAATCAACTATGGAATGAAAAGAGGGCGACAGTATGCAAATCAAAGAGCAAGAATTTGGAAATGATTCCCATTTGATTACATTAATCAATGATCAAAAAACAGAATTGGCTGTTACTGATTTTGGCGCACGAATCGTTCATTTACAGACGCTAATTGATGGAACAAAACGTGAATTGATCCTAGGATTTGATCATGCAGAAGAATATCTTTCGAAAGACGCGTATATCGGTGCAACAATTGGTCGAACAGCTGGTCGAATCGCTAAGGGAAAATTTTATCTAGACAATCAAGAGTATCAGGCAAAAGTCAGTGAAGAAACAGGACATTGTTTACATGGTGGAGATCCTAGCTTTGAAAAGAAAAATTGGCCATACACGATTATCAAAGGTGAAAATGAAGCTTCAGTTATTTTCTATTTAACAAGTCCTAATCAAGAAAATGGTTTTCCGGGTAATTTAGACGTGGAAGCACGCTATACTTTAACAAATGATGATGTTTGGCGAATAAGTATTCGCGGAATTAGCGATCAATTGACTTTATTTAATCCAACCAATCATGTGTATTTTAATCTAACAGGAGATGTAACTGAACCAATCGATCAGCATGAATTATGGTTAGCAAGTCAATTTTTTGCTCCTTTACAAAAAGATTTGATTCCAAAAGGGGAAGTCGCACCGGTCAAAGGGACAGCATTCGATTTTACAACGCCAAAAGTCCTTTCAGATGTTTTTATTAGTGATTTTCCACAAGCCAAAATGGTTGGCGGGATGGATCATCCGTTTTTCTTACAGAAAACAGGACAAATGAATCAAGTAGCAAAATTAACAAGTCCAGATAAAAAGGTTGCGATCCAAGTTGCAACCAATGTAGGAAGCATTGTCTTGTTTACCGCAAATTTTGGTGATGATGCACCAGTTATGCGCGGAGACAAACTAGTGAATCATGGCGGAATCACCTTTGAAACGCAAGAAGCTCCTGGATCAGAACGATTTGAAAGCTTTGGCGACATTACGCTTTTACCTAACCAGGCACGTGAGTTTGTGACAGAATATCAAATAAAAAAATAGATGAATGAGGGATATCAGATGGAAAAAATAGCTGAAGTAACAGCAGCATTTCATAAATTATTTGGGGAAAAAACAACCAGTGCATTTTTTGCTCCAGGTCGAATCAATTTGATTGGAGAACATACGGATTACAATGGGGGACATGTGTTTCCAGCATCAATTACGTATGGAACTTATGGTGTAGCAGCGCCAAGAGAAGACAATCAAGTGAAAGTTTACTCGCTAAACTTTGAAGAAGTTGGTTTGATTACTTTTTCTTTGGATAACTTAAATTATACAAAAGAGGATAACTGGGCAAACTATGTCAAAGGATTTATTCTAAAAGTCCAAGAAGCAGGCTATCCGATTACTCATGGTTTTGAACTTGTGATTGAAGGAACGATTCCCAATGGTGCTGGTTTATCAAGTAGCGCTTCATTGGAACTGCTAGTAGGAGTAATGTTAGAGGATTTGTATGATTTACCAATTAGTCGTTTAGAATTGGTTAAAATCGGTCAAAAAGTTGAAAATGAATTTATTGGAGTCAATTCAGGAATTATGGATCAATTTGCAATTGGTTTTGGTCAAAAAGAACAGGCTATTTTATTAGATACGAATACCTTAGTCTATGAAATGGTGCCAACCGAATTAGGAGACTACGCAATTGTAATCATGAATACGAACAAACGTCGCGAACTAGCAGACTCGAAATATAATGAGCGCCGTGGTGAGTGTGAAGAGGCATTGAAACGCCTACAAACAGTTGTCGATATCCAATCATTAGGGGAATTAGATGAAGAAACATTCCGAAGCTACAGTGAAGCGATTGGGGATGCTATTTTAACAAAGCGTGCCAAACACGCAGTGACAGAAAATCAACGGACATTGAAAGCAAAAGATGCTTTAGTAGCGGGTGATTTAGTTTTATTTGGGCAACTGTTGAATGCCTCGCATGATTCATTGCAACGTGACTATGAAGTAACTGGCATCGAGTTGGATACTTTAGTTCAAGCAGCTCAAGCGCAAACGGGTGTATTGGGTGCTAGAATGACGGGAGCAGGTTTTGGCGGATGCGCGATTGCATTAGTAAAAGAAGAAGCTATCCCTGTATTTGAAGAAAAAGTCAAAGAAACTTATCTAGAAAAAATTGGTTATGCACCTGATTTCTATGTTGCTCATATTGGGGATGGCGCACAGAAGATCAAATAAGCGAAAGAAAATATAAAAAGGGAGGGGCTGTGACAAGCGTATTGTCACAGCCCCTCTTTCCGAATTGTTTGAAGCTTAACGTTTAAAGCCACAACCTTATTCTCGGTGTTCCCAAAGCAACTCCTCAAGATAGTTTGCAACCACTTCAAAATATGGAAATCTATTTTGAGTGCTTGCTCGCTATCTTGTCGGAGCTAGACGCTTTGAGCCACAACCTTATTCTCGGTGTTCCCAAAGCAACTCCTCAAGATAGTTTGCAACCACTTCAAAATATGGAAATCTATTTTGAGTGCTTGCTCGCTATCTTGTCGGAGCTAGACGCTTTGAGCCACAACCTTACCCTCGGTGTTCAAGAAGCAACTCCTTCAAAATAAGCCCAAATTACTCAAAAATTTGAAGAACAATTTCTGATAATTTGTTTTTATTTATTAGAGCTGGGCACTTCTTTTACAACCTCACTTTTACTTTATTTAAAAAGTGGAAAGTCTAACCAAAAGGATTTGTTTAAACTTAAAAAACTAACCATTGGTAATTCATTTGATTTAACTGTTAACGTTTGTGTTTCTGGAATCTGGTTCACAGTGAAGTGATACCATAACTCCCAAACATTTGCGACTTTCAACCCAGAAAGGAAAGCGGGTGAATTGATGTTCGATTTAATGATAGGTAAATCTAGCACATCACTAAACGTTAAATGATTCTTTTTCCAAACAGTTGGAACCGTTAGAAGTTGTTCTGTTGATTTTGTTTGTGTCTTAATTGGTTCTTCTTTGGCTTCATCATATTTTGTTAAATCATACGCTTTGATGATCGCATTTAATTTTTTCGAATACTGCTTATCTGTTGCGTAGCGACCTTCAAGATATTTCGTCGCATCTTCGTAAGATTTAGCTTCAGATTTCCAAATTGGCTTATAGAAATCTTTATTTCCAGATAAACCATTTTTGATTAAATCAGCATAGTCTTCCAAGCTTTCTTTGTAAGAAGGATATTTACGGAACTGCGCTTTGATTTGGTAGCTCTGCCCAGCTTCGTCTTGCTCAAGTGTGTTAAAGGAAACACTTGAACCTTCAAAATCGCCTTTGATTCCAAAAAGATTATAATTTGGTTCGCTAGACAATAAGCTATTTCCTGAACCACTTTCTAGAATAGCCTGTGCCATCATTACTGAAGCGTAGATGCCTTCTTTTTGTCCAATCTCTTGAGCAAAATCAGCAATTTCCTTTAAGAAATCATCAGTTGATTGATTTTTAGAAAATGAAAAATCACCTAGATTATCTAAAGCAGAGGAACCAATAGAATTAGCTAATGATCCAGATGCTACTGGCAAACCAGCTAAGTTCACCCGGACGGCAAAGTCAGGTGTGTAATCAGCAATGGAAGTAATACGAACATGATCGCCTGGTTGAGGGGCGTGAATGTATTGTCCATTACCAATATAGATTGCTACGTGATGTGTCACACCAGAAGATGGTCCCCAGAATAACAAGTCACCAGGTTGTGCTTGGCTAACTGGAATTTGAGTACCAGCGTATTGTTGTTCACCTGTCCAGCCACCAATATAATGACCAGTAGCTTGCATATACACGTAATAAGCTAGCCCAGAACAATCAAAAGTTGAAGCGCCTTTTGCTCCCCAAACATAAGGACTTCCAAGATATTTGTATGCTTCTTTGACGATGGCCTGCTGAACGCTTGTCGTATTCGCTGGTAAAACGGCATCTGTTGGTGTTTTTGTGACAAAGTCAGAAGTCGAAGCAGAAGGACTTTCTGTCTTTGGTTGTGTTACATTTGTTGAAGGTCGCTGATTGTTTGTTGAAGAATGATTCCCAGTGCTTGGTTTAGATGAACCTTTTTGTGAATTATTCGTTGATCCAGCAGGCTTCGATGGTTTATTAGTGCTTGAATTTGATGTATTACCTTTATCAGAAGAGTCTGTTGTACTACTGCTTTCTGTAGTGCTTGAATCAGGAGTTGTACTGTCTTCTGTCGGAGCTGTTGAGCTGTCCGAGGTATTTTCAGTAGTGCTATCTGAAGTATTGTCTGTACCTTCACTTGGAGCAGTCGAAGGTTCTGTTGATTCTTCTGTTGAAGAATCAGGAAGGGCTTCAAAGGTTGCATTGATTACTAAGTTGGCTGCGCCAACAACAAATGTTTGATTTGTGTAATCAACGGTTTGAACACCATCAATTTGAACAGATGCAACTTGTTCGCCAGCATCTGGTGTAATCGTGTAGTTCAATTGTGTTCCTTCTGTTAACCCAGTTAAGACACCACCATTGATAGTTAAAGGCTGACCATCCATTGTTGTAATAGTAATCTTGCCAATCAATGCTGGATTAATTGTTGCTGTGTAAGTAGCTTCTGCTGGTGTTTCGCTCTCTGGTTGAGAGGAAGAGTCAGTAGAAGTTGTCGTGTCTGACGTGCTGGTCTCGGGTTGTTCCGAGGCTACGACTGAACTTTCGGCCGTTGCAACTTGCGGTTCTTCTGTTGCAAAAACGGACTGAGTAGATAAGATAGTCGGAGCAATGAGCCACGTAGCCGCTAACAGGCGAATCGCCTTATTATTCTTCATAGTCATCTAGTCCTTTTCATTTTTTTTTGCTCATATCCAAGTAGTTCATAAAATACTCTTTAACTGGTAAAGTGGTTCGCCATTTTTTAATGAAAGAACCTACTTTTCTGACAGAGTAGCTGGCATAGTTACGAGTAAAAGTTGTCTGGCTTAAATTTTTGGGTATCGTTCTTACTTTGTTGGGGAAAGAGTGTGGTTCAAAATAAGATACGCATACTCTATCCAATTGTACCAGAAGATGAGCAGTTCGACAAAAAATTAGTTAAATAAAGGGACGTAAAAAATAAAAAAAACTCCAAACAGTGAGAAAACTCATTGTTTGGAGGAAAGATTATTCTTGGGGCATTAAAGTTTCATCAAACCCGCTAACTAAGGTAGTAATCATTGCAACTACTAAGCTGACAGCAAGTCCGATGACGTACCACCAAAATGTACTTGAAATAAATGCAGGAAGAGTGGTCAAGCTACCAAAGACAAAAGCGATTGCTTTTACTTTCGCAAAGCCCATGACTGCGCCACCAGCTGCAGCACCGATACAAGCAGCTACAAAAGGTTTTTTCAAAGGAATTGCAATGCCGTAAACAGTTGGTTCAGTGACTCCGGCTAATAAAATAGAAGCAAAAGCTGAGCCAGAAATCGAGCGTGTTCTTGACTGTTTACTTTTTAGAAACACACCTAAAGCTGCTCCAGCCATTCCAAAATTTGCTGCTCCAGTTAATGGAACGATGCGGTCAAAGCCAAAACTTGAAATGTTGCTAATCATGACTGGGTTGACAGCCCACTGAATACCGAAAATCACCAAGATATTCCAGCCACCGGCAATAATTGCGCCACTAATTGGTCCGTTAATGTCCATCATCCAAGTAATGACAGCAGCTAATCCTTCACCCAAGTACACACCTGCGGGGCCAAATACCATTAAGGTCAATGGGACTGTAATCACTAAAGAAAGCAAGGGAACAAAAACTAATTGCATACTTTCACGAATATATTTTTTTAGAAATTTTTCTACAAAAGAGTAAAAGAAAATCCCTAAAATAGCTGGCATCACTGTAGATGTATATTGCATTAGTACCACGGGAATACCTAGAAAATCAGTTGAAGCTTTCCCTCCACTTGTCAAAAGACCAGTCAAATTTGGCTCAATCAAAGCAGCTGCAATGACACCTGCAATATAGCCGTTGACTTTAAATGTTTTGGCTGCAGAAAATGCTAGAAAAATAGGTAAGAAATAAAAGACAGCATTGGAAGCAGCGGCTAAGATATGGTAAGTCCCGCTGGTCTCACTTAACCAACCAAGTGTTGTTGCTAATACAACTAATCCTTTTAAAATTCCTGAACCAGCAAAAAGCGGGATGATTGGTGTAAATATTTCAGAAATCAAGCCAAATAATTTTTCGATGGGGTTCAACTTTTCTTTGGTTGCTGATTGATCCAACTGTTGGCTCAAGGCTTTATACGTTTCACTTAATCCTTGTTCCATGATGACTTCTGCGTATTTATCTAAAAGAATGAAATATTTTACATCAGGAATTTGTTGGATGATTTCATTTGACTCAGTCGCAGGTTGTTTCTTTAACTGGATACGCAATCGGGTTGCACAAGGGGTAATCGATTCAATATTATTTTTTCCACCTAGTTGAGTAAGCAAAAGCTGAACTTGTTCCGACAATAAAAGTTGTTCTGGTTGAATGATTTTTTCCATTAGAAAACCACTCCACTCACCAAAATAATATTTGCATAAGGCGTCATTTCACCTGTGCGGATAAACGCATGGCAATTCGTTAAGTCTTGTTTCATTTCCTCATGAGGAATAAAAGTGATAGGCGTTTCAGGCATCAATTGTTTGATTTGCTCTAGTACATTAGGATTCATTGCCTTTATTTCTTCTGCCAGTTCAATTGATTGGACTTCTAGTTCTTCTAAGACATTTTCTAAAACAGTCATAAAACTAGGTACACCATTCGTGACAGCAAGATCAATTTTTTCAGTTCCAAAAGGTACGGGCATGCCAGCATCACCAATACTTAGTTTGTCAAAGTGTCCCATTTGTGAAATAACTCTAGAAATATCTGAATTGATAACTTTACTTTTTTTCATATCAAGATCCATCCTTTTTTATTAAATGTATGTGTTCATGTTATTCAAATGTTAAGTCTGTACGATGTGGGATTGATGGTTGTGCACCATAACTTTGAACAGCGACAGAAGAAGCAAGATTGCCGTAACGAATTGCCTCTGGTAAGTTACTAAAATCTGGATTCAATTGGCTACTTAAGGCACCAATGAATGTATCTCCGGCAGCGGTAGTATCAACTGCTTTTACTTTAAAAGCAGGGACAATACCATGTTCAGTTGCAGTGTGGTAGAAGGCACCTTTGCTTCCTAAAGTAATAATCACTGTTTCAATTCCAAGTTGGTGAAGAGCAGTAGCAGCTTGGAATAAACTTGCTTCATCTGTTACTTCAATTCCAGTAATAATTTCTGTTTCAGTTTCATTTGGAATAATGACATCTGTTTGTGCAAGTAGTTCTGTTGGGATTGTTTCAAGAGCTGGTGCAGGATTCAAAATCGTTTTCTTCCCAGCTTTTTTGGCAAGGGTAAAAGCAGCCAAGGTTGCATCTAAACTACTTTCAAACTGTGCAATTAGGAAATCACTGTTTTCAATCAGCGCTTTTTGTTGTTGAACTTCTGCTTCATGAAAAGCATTATTTGCACCAGCATGGATCAAAATACTATTTTCGCCAGCATCGTCAACCATAATCATTGCTTGACCAGTTGCAGTGTCAGCAATTGTAGAAATGCCAGAGATGTCGATTTGTTCCTTTGCCAATAAATCAAGTAGAGTAGCCCCTTCATTATCATCGCCAACTGCACCGATAAAAGCTGTGTTTGCACCAGAACGTTTTGCTGCAACAGCTTGATTTGCACCTTTTCCTCCGCCTGAATGGAAGATGTCACTTGTGTGTAGTGTTTCGCCTGGTTTAGGCATTTTTGTTAAACGTAAAGTCGTATCCATATTGATACTGCCAATAACTGTAACCGCGTTCATTTTTGAACCTCCAAAAAGTCAATGAGATTTTTCCTTGCAAGAAAATAAATTAAAACGTTTTATTAAAACGTTTTAATAACTTGGCTAAAATATAGCACACCTTGAAAGCTATTTCAAGGGTGCTGTTGAAAATCTTTTTTCTAAATGGACTGGCAGTAGTTTCTCTTCTTGTTTTTTTTCGGGATGCTGAATACGTTCTAATAAAAGTTTCGCTGCTTCTTGTCCTAACTCGAAGATTGGTTGAGCAATTGTCGTAAGTTTTGGTTTTACATACTCAGACATATCTACATTATCATAACCAATAATACTATAATCATCGGGTATTTTTTTTCCTAATTCTTCTAGCCCGCGATACAAGCCAAATGCTAATTCGTCATTTAAAGCAAAAATGGCGGTTGCTTCAGAAGCAACGATTTGGTTAGTTATTTGGTAACCACCTTGTTTGGAAAAAGCTGTCGGGATGAGAAGCAGTTGATTGTAGTCAATTTGATAAGCATCTGCTGCTGATTTAAACCCTTCGATTCTTTCTTGAACATTTGCTGGTGGATTCTCTGGATAAACGAGGGCAACTTGTTGATGTCTTAAAGAGAACAAGTGTGTACCAGCTAAGTAGCCTCCACGAAAATCATCTGTGCGCACTGAGTCACTAAAATCTTCTGCTTTCTTTTGATCCAAGACAATAAATGGACGCCCTTGTTGTTGCAAATCTTCCTTGATTGCCTGAGTCGAGATTGCAGAAGAAGCGATGATAAATCCATCTACACCACGGCGTGTTAGTTCTGAAAGATACTGGACTTCTTTTTGTTGATTGGAGTCGGCATTACAAAGAATGGTAACGAAATGTTGTTGATATAAAATTTCTTCGATCCCTCGCATGAGTAGATTGAAAAAAGGATTCGTAATATCAGGAACAAGTACACCAATTGTTTTTGTTTCTTTCGTAATCATTTGACGCGCAAAATAATCGGCTTGGTAACCAAGTTCATTTTTGGCAGCTAGGACTTTTTCGACCGTCTTTGAACTAAATTTATCTTCGTTGCCATTTAAAATTTGCGAAACAGTGGCAATCGAGACACCGGAATGATGTGCAACATCTTTAATTGTTACTTTTTTTTTCACCATGACTTTCCATACTCCTATCTAAATCTTGTGGCTATTTTCCCATGAAATGTTAAAGAAGTAAACGAAATCATTCGATAAAAGTAGATTCAGATTGATTTTAAAAAAGAAAAATTTTTTGAACTAGGATGAGGCAGGCAGTTAGTCGAAAATAGTCAAGTAAGTTTTACAAACGCTTCCTTTTCAGCTATAATAATTTTGAGCAACTTGTATATATAAGTTTGGAGACGAATAATTTAATGGAGGAGAGTATATGTCATTTAAAGAAAAAGTCATTTATCAAATTTATCCAAAATCATTTAATGATACGGATCATGATGGAATTGGCGACTTGAATGGTATTCGAGAGAAATTACCTTATTTACGTGAGCTGGGTATAGATATGGTTTGGTTAAATCCAGTTTATCCTAGTCCACAAAAAGATAATGGCTATGATATTTCAGATTATTTAGCTATTGATCCATTGTTTGGGACGATGGAAGAATTTGAAGCGTTAATCAAAGAAGGAAAAGATTATCAGATTGAGTTTATGCTTGATATGGTTTTGAATCATGTATCGATTGAACATGAATGGTTTCAAAAAGCACTAGCGGGGGATAAATATTATCAAGATTTCTTTTATATCCGTGATGAACCAACTGACTGGGTTTCAAAATTTGGTGGGAATGCATGGGCACCGTTTGGAGAAACAGGAAAATATTATTTGCATCTATACGATATTACGCAAGCGGATTTGAATTGGCGTAATCCAGCAGTTCGCGAAGAGCTGTTTAAAGTTGTGCGTTTCTGGATGGAAAAAGGTGTGAAAGGATTTCGTTTTGATGTCATCAATGTGATTGGAAAGGATGAAGTTCTGAAAGACAATCCAGTGAATGATGGAAAACCTGAATATACTGACAAACCAGTCACTCATGATTACTTAAAATGGTTGAATCAAGAAACTTTTGGACGAGATCCAGAGATTATCACAGTTGGTGAGATGAGTGCGACTACTGTTGAAAATTGTATCTTATACACTGAACCAAGTCGACATGAGCTAACAATGACTTTTAATTTCCATCATTTAAAAGTGGATTATGAAAATGGAGATAAGTGGACAACTCCGGCTTTTGATTTTGAAGAATTAAAACGTTTGTTCCATACGTGGGGAGAAGAGATGAGTAAAGGAAATGGTTGGAATGCTTGGTTTTTAAATAACCACGATCAACCACGAGCTTTGAATCGTTTTGTGTCAGTAGACCGTTACCGAAAACAAGGAGCAGAGATGTTAGCGACATTGATTCATCTTAATCGTGGAACACCTTATATTTATATGGGGGAAGAAATCGGAATGATTGATCCGGCGTTTACGTCTATGGCTGATTATGTTGATATTGAAAGTAAAAATGCTTATCAAATGTTAGTGGAAAAAGGCTTGTCAGCTCAGGAAGCCTTTCGTAGAATCCAAGCTAAATCTCGTGATAATTCACGAACACCGATGCAGTGGACCGATGAAGAACATGCAGGTTTTACTACAGGAACACCATGGCTGAAGGTGGGAGCCAGTTATCCTGAGATCAATGTTGAGGCAGCAAAAAATGAGAAAGACCAATCAATTTTTGCCTATTATCAACACTTGATTCAGCTACGCAAAACACACCAAGTAATTTCTGAAGGAGATTATCAAGCCTACGCACCAGAACATCCACAAGTTTATGCCTTCTTACGATCTTATGAGGGACAAAAATTACTTGTTCTAACAAACTTTTATGAAGAAACAACCACAGTTGATCTTCCAGAAGAATTTGTTGAAGGCGAAAGACTGATTGATAACTATTCTGATACAGTCGTAAGCAAAGAATTAACGCTTAAACCGTATCAAGCGATTGCATTACTTGTGAAATAAAAAAGAATTCCTACTCAATTGTTCATTGAGTAGGAATTCTTTTTATCAAATAAATATCAATCAAAATAATCATCTTCTGAAAAATCAGCTTCTTCGTATTCACCTTTATCACCGTAATACTTATTGTAACGTTGCTTGAATTTTTTAAAAGCAAAGACAACCAGTAATTTTAGTAAAGTATAGATTGGGATACCAAAGATCACACCCATTATTCCAAGTAAGTCACCCATAACGAGCAGCACAATCAAAATCGTTATAGGATGAACTTGTAGTCGGTTCCCAATCACACGCGGAATGACTAGGTCACCATGAAGCAACTGGACTATGAACCAAACAAGGACAAATTTTACGACCATAAAAGTTGAATCTTGGAAGGCGATAAAAAGTCCAGGAAAGAAGGCAATGAATGGTCCAATATATGGAATGATACATAACACACCAGCAGCAATAGCTAGGATGCTAGCAAAATCAATTCCAATGAGTAAAAATGTGACCCAGTAAATAGCTCCTAAAATAAACGAAGAAATAATTTGTCCTTTCAAAAATGCACCTAATTGTTGGTTAGCGATTTTAGTCAATTCTTGGAAATCCTTTCGAAATGCCGGTGGAACGATTTTTAATACTGATTGGTAGAAACCATGTGGATTTTGAAGCAAGAAAAAGGCAACGATAGGACCAGTAAACAGAGTAATAAAAGTAGTTGTTACGGCAGAGAACAGATTACTGATACTTTGCGCTCCACTTTCCCAGTAATTACCAATGAAAGATGTTGCTTGGTCTGTAAAATTATCAATTGAAGAGAAGAATTCATTGAATTTATTAGCAAAAGGTGTGTGTTCTAAAATATTTCTGACACCTTCTTGAAAATCATTAAATAAGTTTGGTAAGCTGTCAAATAACTCGGTTGCTTGCTGTTGTAGAAAGGGTGCAAACCAGACACTTCCTAAACCAATCACGGCAAAAATCAAGACATACACCAAAATAACAGCAATATTACGTGACATCCATTTACTTAAACGCCGAATAATTGGATCCAGTAAATAATACAAAATAAGTGCAAATAGTACAGGTGGTAATGATGCTGCAAAAATAACTCCTAAAGGTTTAAAGATAAAGGCAACTTGCCAAAACACATAAATGACTAAGGCAAGCATTACTAACAAGCCCAGTACGTAATACGAAGTTTTTCCCCCTAAAAATTGAATCAGTCGAGCGTTCGATTTTTTGTTCAATTTTTTTCCTCCTTTTCTTTCTTTTGTTTTTATTATAGTCAGAAGTTAACCGAAAAAGAAAATGAAACAAACTAAATATGGAAGAAATCTGATATTAAAAAAAATCCTCAATCGATTAGTAAAATGCTAACGAGTTGAGGAGTAAGTTTGTTATGAAATAATTTTTTTTAAGCCGCGAATCGAGATGGGGACTGTTTCACCGTTTGCTAAAGTGACTTCTCTTTTTTTCTTATCAATAGTCCGAATATTTAGTTTGTTAATAACGTATGACTTGTGGCAACGAATAAAGTAATTATTTTTTTTCTCAATATCTTTGATTTTATCGTAGAACTGAAGATGAGCATGAGTCATGTGTACTTCAAGTTTATGTGGTGTAACTGCTGATGTGGAAAAATATTGAATCTCGTCTAGTGGGAGAAATTTGATTTCTCCGTTGAATTCTAGCTTAAAGATGTCCTTTTGGGGTTGAGAATTATGAAAGTTAAGAACGATTTTACTTAAGATGTGTTCTAAACGGTCTTTTAACTCAAAGACATCTTCTTTCAAAATATAATCGGTTGGTTCAATTCGATTTTTTAGAATTTCTAAAGAGAAGTCAGAGTTAGCCGTCACATAAATAATCTTGCCTAATGGATCCATTTGACGAATTTCTTTTCCAAGCGTAATGCCGGTTAATTCATGGCTTTGGATTTCCGTATCCAAAAAATAAATACCGAAATCAGCAGTTCGACGACGGGCAATTTCAAGAAGTTCATTTGGATCAGTTGAAGAAACAGCAACTTGACTGTTGAGGTCTTCAAGAGTGATCTGATTTTTTATGACAGTTGTGATAATTTCTAATTGCCGTGGGTCTTTTTCGCAAATATAAATCGGAATCATATCAATACTCCTTCACTTAAAATAAATTGCTAGGTATCAAACAATGTTTCAGTAAATGAACGCTATTTTTTTTATGTTCATTCCAGTTCGGTTAGTTAGAGACCTGAACGTTAGATTGTAGCTGAAGTCTAATGTTTATCGTGAGAAACCATCATCTAAATTTTAAGGATTATTGCTTAGTCAGAGATTCTTTTTCCCCACGGTGTACCAAAAATAGCTGAAAACTCTTAGTTAAAAGTGTAATAAAAAAAAGTGAACAAAAACGGTTCACTCAAAAAATGTATGTTTCAGCTCATAACTGTCCGATTTCATTTAACTGTTATGTATAATTACTAGATCTTGTGAAATTTGTGAAAAAAGTTCACAGTTTTGATGTGAGAAATGCTTTTTTTGAGTGTGTGTACTAATTTTTTATTTCTATGTTAAAAAAGTACTAACCTGATAAAAGGTGATGGAGGTATTCTTATGGAAAATGAACAATTATTTGAAGTAGGCGAAACTTATGAATTTCATTCGGATTTGTTTGAATCACCAGTCAAAGGGAAAATCGAAAAAATATATGAAAATAGTGTAATGATTCGCGTAACGAAATGTGCAACAGATGAAACAGAAACAGCCGATAATCTACAATGGCAACTGATTGTTCGCAAATCGAACGCTTTAATCGAAAATAACTAAGTAAACAGGAACTAGTTGTTTTCCAATAGTTCAATTTTGTAATTAATAATTAAAAAGACTAACCTTTCAAAAAATAGCAGAAAAATTGTTATTAACTATTGAAAAGTTCAGTCTTTTTTTGTGGTAAAATGAGAAGCAGAATTTATAAAAGGAAGGATGCCGATAATTGTGATTATTGTTGCGGGAACTATCGGAGCTGGGAAAAGTACATTAACAGAAATGTTAGCGCAAAACTTAGACACTAAGCCATTTTATGAAAATGTTGAGGACAACGAAGTCTTGCCTTTGTTCTACTCAAACCCAGAAAAGTACACTTTTTTATTACAAATTTTCTTTTTAAATAAACGTTTTTTAGCAATTAAAGATGCATTTTGTCATGATGATAACGTGTTAGATCGATCTATTTACGAAGACAGTTTACTGTTTCATTTAAACGCAGATTTGGGCCGAGTGTCACAGGTAGAAGTCGAGCAATATCAAGGATTACTTGAAACGATGTTAAATGAACTAGAAGACATCGCGCCGCAGAAGAAGCCTGATTTATTAGTTTATATTCGAGTTTCTTTTGAAACAATGCTTGAGCGTATCAAAAAGCGCGGACGAGAATATGAACAAATCGAACAAAATCCTGAGTTGTTTTCTTATTATCAAGAATTAAATCGCCGTTATGAGGAATGGTTTGATGCGTTTGATGTCTGTCCAAAGCTTGTGATTGACGGAGATCGTTATGATTTTGTGGCAGAACCAGAATGTGGCGAACAAATCGTTCAAACAATTAAAGCACAAGCTAAAGAGATGAGCGAGACAGCAATGAAAGAAAAAATTCGGTATACAACCACAGTTCCAGAAGCAAAGGGAATTTTTTCTTACAAAAAATAAATAAGAAAAAGGACGCGACAAAGATGTTTTTTCTTTGTTGCGTCCTTTTGAATTAATTATTGTAGTCCAATTGATCAAAGTGGATATTTATTGGTTCTGAAAAAGCGCCAAAGCTGGAATGTTTGGCTGAGTGCCATTGCCAAAAAGAGAAACGACACTAATAAAATAGCTTGAGCACCAAATAAATGATAACAAAAAACAGAAACGATAGCGCCTAAAATGAATGCTAGTACAACTGTGAGGAAGTGAAAAAATTGATCAAAATCAGATTTTTCTTTTGAAATCAAAAAATCATAAAGATTGGTTGCCACACCTTTCAAATTTCCGGTTGTAAAAAGATTTGTATAGGCACGTCCATTGATTTTATCGAATGACACCCATTGGATTGCAGCTGTAAAAGCAATCAAAACTGTTACAAGTGAGGGATGAATGTTGATTATTCTTAAGCTAACGAGGAAAAAAATCAGGGCTTCGTAGTAAAGAACAAATAATCGCCAAAAATGTTTTTCCCGCTTTCGAAAATAATCAATCAAAAACTTGGTCAATAAAATACCAAGAAAAAAGAAAAGAGTTGATAGCACTTTTTTTCCAAAGCTAATCCATTCGCCATCAAAGGCTTGAATAATTGCCAGAATAATATTACCAGTTTGTGCAGAAGCAAAGACATCGTAATGAATGTAAGTATAACTATCCATTGCACCGCCGATAAATGTTAGTAACAGTCCGATAGTACGATCCTCGTGAAACGAAGTACGCATGATTTTTCCACCTTCAATTATTATTTTACTGATGTAGTTTCCTCTATCTTAGCATAATTTTCCGAAAAACATGATAAGTTTTCTGAAACAAAGTGATTGGATAACGGCGTTTCATTTTCAATAAAGGTCTGGTAGTATAAAGAAAACAAGAATGACACGATAAATAAGAAAATTTTGAAAAAGAAAGTTGGTGGCACTGATTACTCAGCTAAATGAAAAGGAAATGTTGCGGTTAAAAAATGAGCTGAAGTCTTGGAAGAACAGATATCACAAACTTCAACAAATCTTTCGATTACAAGAAGAGATAATTGCTAGTTATGAGGCTGCTTATGGGGAAGCACCAGGATTAATTGAAGAAGATCAGCCAGCTGAAAGAGTGGATGATTCGTTTTTTAAAATGATGGAAAAACGCTCTTATAATCAGTTTAACCAAGAACAAAAAGCTGCAATTACGTATGACATGGAAAAAAATCTTCGTATTATTGCTGGCGCTGGTAGCGGTAAGACGCAAACGATTTGTGCAAAAGCCGTCTACTTAATGACACAAAAACAAGTTGCCGAGCAGCGAATTTTGATGATTACGTTTACGCGGAACGCAGCGAATGAATTGAAAAAAAGAGTGGATAATTTTAGCCAACATAAAACAGCGGTACATATCGGAACATTCCATAGTATTTTCTTTCGTCTTTATAATGAAATTTGTAAGGAATTCCCAGACATTGCAATGCAAGGTATTCATGGAGACTTTTCAAAAGATTCTGGTCAAAAAATTGGAGCGATTTTACAGCAATTGATTCGTAAATATAATCTTTATTCTTTTGATCAGTATGGTGAGAAAAATTTGCCAGCGCGTTTAGATTATTGGCAAAACATGAATCTATCGCAAGAAGAAATTATCCATTTGGTGAAAGAAAAGTTTGATGGAATAGAAAAAAATGCAAATCAACCACTTTCTGAACGCATCGGTCTGTTGATGACGGAGCTAAAGGAGTTAAAACAGCAACAACATCTGGCTGATTTTAATGATATTTTGCAAAATCTAAAAGAAGCTTTACTTGACGAAAATGTTCGACAGTTTGTTGGCAAGAAATATGATTTTTTATTTATTGATGAGTTTCAAGATACGAATCCTCTGCAATGGGCGGTCGTAAAATTGATTACTAAAGGAACAAACATCAAGCTAGTCGTAGTCGGAGATGACGATCAAAGTATTTATGGTTTTCGTGGATCAGAGCCAGCCTACATCAAAGAATTTGAACAAGAATATCCGACTGAAACACTCTTCTTACTAACGAATTACCGTTCTCGTGCCGCAATTGTTCAAGGCGCAAACCGATTGATTAGCTACAATAAGGGGGATCGTATTCCCAAAGCTATGATTCCTGCACAAAAAGAAGCAGGTGTTATGGAGGCAATTTCTTTTAAGGATCTTCAAGCAGAAAGCCAGTGGGTGATTCGCCAGGTTCAAACATTTATCAAACAGAAAGGTAAATACAAAGAATCTATTATTTTGTACCGTTCACTTTCGCAAACACAAAGATTGGTACAGAATCTTTTGCAAACGGACATTCCGTTTGTCCTTGAAGCAGATGCACCATATGAAGGAATTTTTGGTGTACGAAACTTTCAACAGTTATATAGAAGATTTCTTGACTGGCACAGAGCAACAACTAGTCAGAAAAAAGAGCAAAGTTACCAACAAATTTTGAGACAAATCATGATTAACTGTTATTTGAAAAAGTCGGAATGTGATCGTTTCTTCTCTCAAAAACAGTCAGATACCGACCTAACTGCGTACATTGTTCAGATGAAACCCTCATTAAAATCACGGCAAAAAGAAATTGAGCAATTAGTAAAAGAATTACAAGGATTTACGCAGCAACCAAGAAAAAACATGTACCAGTTTTGGCAATTATTCATGAATCTTCCGCGAGCAAAAAAAGAACTCGAACAAAGTGAGCGCGATTGGTTAATAGAAGAAATCAAAAAACAACCGACATTGTTGCAATTGATAGAGTTAGAAAAATCAATTCAATCGCAAGCAAAGCAACTGAAAACACGATTGATTGCTTATCGACAAGGAAAGCTAGATGCGTTATGTATTCAAAGTATTCATAAAAGTAAAGGATTGAGTTACAGAAATGTTTTCTTGATTGGCTGTAACGAAGGCGCGTTGCCACATAACGGCGCTGCAGAAAAAGGAGCCGTGTCGTCGGAACAAATCAAGATAGAACCTGTGACAACGATTGAAGAAGAACGCCGCTTATTTTATGTGGCGATGACCAGAGCTCGAAATCGCCTGTATTTGTGTGTACCGCAAATGAAAGGAACTCGGCAATTAAAGCCATCTCGTTTTATTAAAGAGTCTGGTATTCAACTCAGGAAATAACTAAAAAATTGTGCCGCAATTGATAATTGTGGCACAATTTTTTTAGTTCACTTAGCGAATGATTGGTCTTTTTGAAATAATTCAGTTAAAATGGGATTATAATTAAAGAGGAGTGAGAAAATGATAAAAGTATATACCTCACCTAGTTGTACTTCTTGTCGTAAGGCTAGAGCATGGTTGCAAACGAATCAACTTGAGTTTGAAGAAAAAAACATTTTTGTCGATCCGTTACTTGAAGAAGAGATTAAAGAAATTCTAGCAGCAACTGAAGGCGGGGTTGAGGATATTATTTCCACTCGGTCAAAAATTTATGAAAAATTGTGTTTGGATTTCAATGAATTAACGCTTAAACAAATGATTGTTTTGTTTAAAGAGTACCCTTCGCTGATTCGTCGCCCTATCTTAATTGATGAAAAGAGAATTCTGATTGGTTTTAATGAGGATGAAATTCGCTCATTTGTTCCTAGAAAAATTCGTTGTGTTGAACGAAATCTGATTTATTTGCAAAATTATGGCACGTTGAACTCTTAGCCAATTAAAAGAAAGAGGGAGGTCCTGTGAGAATAAAAGTATTTGGATCAAAAGATTGCTTGACTTGTTTGAAAGCTAAAAAGTGGTTAGAAAATCATCGTTTAGCTTATCAATTTATTGACTTAGAAAAAACAGCATTGAGTATACAGGACGCCAAAGAACTATGTAGCTTTAAAGAAGTCCAAGCAACTCAATTGTTTGCTACTTGGTCCGAAGCATTTCTCAAAATGCAGGTGGATCTATCAAATTTACAAAATTCTCAGTTGATTTCACTTTGTAGAGAGCACACAGAAGTCTTGAGACGTCCGCTGATTATTATTGATGATGTTTTATTTATTGGCTATGATGAACAATTATTAGAACAGTTAGTTGTTCATGAATAAATTTGAGTGAAGAGTAGGACGTAATCGTGTCTACTCTTTTTTGATGTTTCTAAAATTGAATATTATTGAATGTTATATAGAGGTAAGGAACAACGCTTGCAATCACTTTAAGGTATCTTTATAGTTAACTGTTGATTAGTTAACCATGATTGCTAAGATAAAATAGTAAGTAACGCTATCTGAGTAACGTTATATAGAATAAAAGAAAAAAGCGAGGCGTTTTTAATATGAAAAAGCAAGTACAGTTTCTATCTGCTGATGGAAAGACTATGGTGGAAGTAAGCTGTTGGTATCCTGAGCAACAGCCCGTAGCCACTTTACAGATTGTTCATGGGATGGTTGAATTTATCGAACGTTATGATCTATTCGCTGATTATCTTAATAAAAATGGGATTATTGTGGTAGGGCATGACCACTTGGGACACGGCCAGTCTATTCAATCAAAGGAACATTTTGGCCATTTTGCAGATGAAAATGGTTCAGAACTCTTACTTTCAGATATTCATACAGTAAATGAAAAAATTAGTGAACAATATCCAACACTCCCACATTTTATTTTTGGTCATAGTATGGGTTCTTTTTTGGTAAGAAATTATTTGGCACAGTTTGAGACGAATTTTTCCGGTGTAATTATTATGGGGACTGGGTGGCACAATCCCAAAGAGATGACAGTTGCTGAATTAATGGCTTCGACAATCGTCACTATTCGCGGAGCAATGTATCGTTCAAAATTTCTAGATCAATTAGCATTTGGCGGGTTTAATCGACAATTTGAACCTGCAAGAACTTCAAAAGATTGGCTTACGCGTGATGAAATAGAGGTGGATAAGTATTTACTGGACCCTAGAACGCAATTTATTTTTACAGCGTCTTCTTATAAAGAGCTATTCCGATTAGTTAGACAAGCTTGTAGCCGTGATGAAGTACAACGGATTCCAGATCATCTTCCAATGTTAGTTGTTTCGGGAGCGAAGGATCCAGTAGGTGCGAATGGCCGTGGTGTTCAAACTTTTGTCCAAGTAGTGAAAGAATATACTACTAGTCAATTAACACTTTTGCTATATGAAGAAGCACGCCACGAATTACTTAATGAAATCAATCAAAAGGTGGTATATCAAGATCTTTATCTTTGGTTAAAAAAATATATTGATACTTATTGACAGGTAAAAAATTACATGATATATTTATTCCCGTTGTTGCGAAAGTAACATTCATGAAACTTTCGTAAATAACATGAAAAATAGTTGTTGACATGTGGATTATCACATGATAAGATAACTAAGTCGTTTAAAAAGGACTGCTTATGAAGCTTGATTTCATCAAGAAAAACTTCAAAAAAGTTCTTGACAAATAACAAACGATGCGATATGATAAATGAGTTGCTGAAAGATTTCTCAAACGAAATCAAAAAAACTTTTTGTAAAAAAGAGTTGACATTCAAACGTCGCTCTGATATGATATAAAAGTTGCTACGGCAATTCAAGTAGACCTTTGAAAACTGAACAAAGTAAGACAAACCAAATGTGTAGGGCGTCTTGATTCAATTCAAGACAACAAACATTTTTAAACAGCAAGCAATATGCTAGCAAACAAATTGAGCTTAACAATCGAAAGATTGTTCTAACTTTTATTATGAGAGTTTGATCCTGGCTCAGGACGAACGCTGGCGGCGTGCCTAATACATGCAAGTCGTACGCTTTTTCTTTCACCGGAGCTTGCTCCACCGAAAGAAAAGGAGTGGCGAACGGGTGAGTAACACGTGGGTAACCTGCCCATCAGAAGGGGATAACACTTGGAAACAGGTGCTAATACCGTATAACAATCGAAACCGCATGGTTTTGATTTGAAAGGCGCTTTCGGGTGTCGCTGATGGATGGACCCGCGGTGCATTAGCTAGTTGGTGAGGTAACGGCTCACCAAGGCCACGATGCATAGCCGACCTGAGAGGGTGATCGGCCACATTGGGACTGAGACACGGCCCAAACTCCTACGGGAGGCAGCAGTAGGGAATCTTCGGCAATGGACGAAAGTCTGACCGAGCAACGCCGCGTGAGTGAAGAAGGTTTTCGGATCGTAAAACTCTGTTGTTAGAGAAGAACAAGGATGAGAGTAACTGTTCATCCCTTGACGGTATCTAACCAGAAAGCCACGGCTAACTACGTGCCAGCAGCCGCGGTAATACGTAGGTGGCAAGCGTTGTCCGGATTTATTGGGCGTAAAGCGAGCGCAGGCGGTTTCTTAAGTCTGATGTGAAAGCCCCCGGCTCAACCGGGGAGGGTCATTGGAAACTGGGAGACTTGAGTGCAGAAGAGGAGAGTGGAATTCCATGTGTAGCGGTGAAATGCGTAGATATATGGAGGAACACCAGTGGCGAAGGCGACTCTCTGGTCTGTAACTGACGCTGAGGCTCGAAAGCGTGGGGAGCAAACAGGATTAGATACCCTGGTAGTCCACGCCGTAAACGATGAGTGCTAAGTGTTGGAGGGTTTCCGCCCTTCAGTGCTGCAGCTAACGCATTAAGCACTCCGCCTGGGGAGTACGACCGCAAGGTTGAAACTCAAAGGAATTGACGGGGGCCCGCACAAGCGGTGGAGCATGTGGTTTAATTCGAAGCAACGCGAAGAACCTTACCAGGTCTTGACATCCTTTGACCACTCTAGAGATAGAGCTTCCCCTTCGGGGGCAAAGTGACAGGTGGTGCATGGTTGTCGTCAGCTCGTGTCGTGAGATGTTGGGTTAAGTCCCGCAACGAGCGCAACCCTTATTGTTAGTTGCCATCATTTAGTTGGGCACTCTAGCAAGACTGCCGGTGACAAACCGGAGGAAGGTGGGGATGACGTCAAATCATCATGCCCCTTATGACCTGGGCTACACACGTGCTACAATGGGAAGTACAACGAGTCGCGAAGTCGCGAGGCTAAGCTAATCTCTTAAAGCTTCTCTCAGTTCGGATTGTAGGCTGCAACTCGCCTACATGAAGCCGGAATCGCTAGTAATCGCGGATCAGCACGCCGCGGTGAATACGTTCCCGGGCCTTGTACACACCGCCCGTCACACCACGAAAGTTTGTAACACCCGAAGTCGGTGAGGTAACCTTTTTGGAGCCAGCCGCCTAAGGTGGGATAGATGATTGGGGTGAAGTCGTAACAAGGTAGCCGTATCGGAAGGTGCGGCTGGATCACCTCCTTTCTAAGGAATATTACGGAGACTACACACGTTTGTCATCATTACTTTGTTCAGTTTTGAGAGGTTTACTCTCAAAACACTTTGTTCATTGAAAACTGGATATTTGAAGTAAGATCAAAACAAACCGAGAACACCGCGTTGAATGAGTTTTTTAATAAGTTCAATTGCTTATTTTTCTTGACTAGTTTCTATCGCTAGAAATGATGTCAAAACCCAACCGTAAGGTTGATAAGGTTAAGTGAATAAGGGCGCACGGTGGATGCCTTGGCACTAGGAGCCGATGAAGGACGGGACTAACACCGATATGCTTTGGGGAGCTGTACGTAAGCTATGATCCAGAGATTTCCGAATGGGGGAACCCAGCATCTTTTATAGGATGTTACAAATATGTGAATACATAGCATATTTGAGGTAGACGCAGAGAACTGAAACATCTAAGTACCTGCAGGAAGAGAAAGAAAATTCGATTCCCTGAGTAGCGGCGAGCGAAACGGGAAAAGCCCAAACCAACAAGCTTGCTTGTTGGGGTTGTAGGACTCCGATATGGTAGTTTTTTCAGATAGTCGAATGACTTGGAAAAGTCAGTCAAAGAGGGTAAAAACCCCGTAGATGAAATTTGGAAGACACCTAGGAGGATCCTGAGTACGGCGGAACACGAGGAATTCCGTCGGAATCCGGGAGGACCATCTCCCAAGGCTAAATACTCCCTAGTGACCGATAGTGAACCAGTACCGTGAGGGAAAGGTGAAAAGCACCCCGGAAGGGGAGTGAAATAGAACCTGAAACCGTGTGCCTACAACAAGTCAAAGCCCGTTAATGGGTGATGGCGTGCCTTTTGTAGAATGAACCGGCGAGTTACGATTGCATGCGAGGTTAAGTCGAAGAGACGGAGCCGTAGCGAAAGCGAGTCTGAATAGGGCGTTTGAGTATGTAGTCGTAGACCCGAAACCATGTGATCTACCCATGTCCAGGTTGAAGGTGCGGTAAAACGCACTGGAGGACCGAACCCACGTACGTTGAAAAGTGCGGGGATGAGGTGTGGGTAGCGGAGAAATTCCAAACGAACTTGGAGATAGCTGGTTCTCTCCGAAATAGCTTTAGGGCTAGCCTCGGAATTGAGAATGATGGAGGTAGAGCACTGTTTGGACTAGGGGCCCATCTCGGGTTACCGAATTCAGATAAACTCCGAATGCCATTCATTCATATCCGGGAGTCAGACTGTGAGTGATAAGATCCATAGTCGAAAGGGAAACAGCCCAGACCACCAGCTAAGGTCCCAAAATATATGTTAAGTGGAAAAGGATGTGGGGTTGCACAGACAACTAGGATGTTGGCTCAGAAGCAGCCACCATTTAAAGAGTGCGTAATAGCTCACTAGTCGAGTGACCCTGCGCCGAAAATGTACCGGGGCTAAACATATTACCGAAGCTGTGGATAACACCTATGGTGTTATGGTAGGAGAGCGTTCTAAGGGCGTTGAAGGTAGATCGTGAGGACTGCTGGAGCGCTTAGAAGTGAGAATGCCGGTATGAGTAGCGAAAGACAGGTGAGAATCCTGTCCACCGAATGACTAAGGTTTCCTGGGGAAGGCTCGTCCGCCCAGGGTTAGTCGGGACCTAAGCCGAGGCCGAAAGGCGTAGGCGATGGATAACAGGTTGATATTCCTGTACCCGTTGTTTTTGTTTGAGCAATGGAGGGACGCAGGAGGCTAAGGAATGCAGACGATTGGAAATGTCTGTCCAAGCAGTAAGTCTTAGGTTGAGTCAAATGCTTAATCTTTTAAGGACAAGCTGTGATGGGGAGGGAAATAATAGTACCGAAGTTCCTGATGTCACACTGCCAAGAAAAGCTTCTAGTGAGAAAACAACGGCCCGTACCGCAAACCGACACAGGTAGTCGAGGAGAGAATCCTAAGGTGAGCGAGAGAACTCTCGTTAAGGAACTCGGCAAAATGACCCCGTAACTTCGGGAGAAGGGGTGCTGATCGTCAGATCAGCCGCAGTGAATAGGCCCAAGCGACTGTTTATCAAAAACACAGGTCTCTGCAAAATCGTAAGATGAAGTATAGGGGCTGACGCCTGCCCGGTGCTGGAAGGTTAAGAGGAGTGCTTAGCGTAAGCGAAGGTACGAATTGAAGCCCCAGTAAACGGCGGCCGTAACTATAACGGTCCTAAGGTAGCGAAATTCCTTGTCGGGTAAGTTCCGACCCGCACGAAAGGCGTAACGATTTGGGCACTGTCTCAACGAGAGACTCGGTGAAATTTTAGTACCTGTGAAGATGCAGGTTACCCGCGACAGGACGGAAAGACCCCATGGAGCTTTACTGTAGTTTGATATTGAGTGTCTGTACCGCATGTACAGGATAGGTAGGAGCCGTAGAAATCGGAACGCTAGTTTCGATGGAGGCGCTGGTGGGATACTACCCCTGCGTTATGGCCACTCTAACCCGCACCACTAATCGTGGTGGGAGACAGTGTCAGATGGGCAGTTTGACTGGGGCGGTCGCCTCCTAAAAGGTAACGGAGGCGCCCAAAGGTTCCCTCAGAATGGTTGGAAATCATTCGAAGAGTGTAAAGGCAGAAGGGAGCTTGACTGCGAGACCAACAAGTCGAGCAGGGACGAAAGTCGGGCTTAGTGATCCGGTGGTTCCGCATGGAAGGGCCATCGCTCAACGGATAAAAGCTACCCTGGGGATAACAGGCTTATCTCCCCCAAGAGTCCACATCGACGGGGAGGTTTGGCACCTCGATGTCGGCTCGTCGCATCCTGGGGCTGTAGTCGGTCCCAAGGGTTGGGCTGTTCGCCCATTAAAGCGGCACGCGAGCTGGGTTCAGAACGTCGTGAGACAGTTCGGTCCCTATCCGTCGCGGGCGTTGGAAATTTGAGAGGAGCTGTCCTTAGTACGAGAGGACCGGGATGGACTTACCGCTGGTGTACCAGTTGTTCTGCCAAGGGCATTGCTGGGTAGCTATGTAGGGAAGGGATAAACGCTGAAAGCATCTAAGTGTGAAGCCCACCTCAAGATGAGATTTCCCATTTCTTTAAGAAAGTAAGATCCCTGAGAGATGATCAGGTAGATAGGTCAGAAGTGGAAGTACAGTGATGTATGGAGCGGACTGATACTAATCGATCGAGGACTTAACCAAGAATGGTAAAAGAAAAAAACTCGGTAGAGTTGAGATTACTTCAAATCCAGTTTTGAGTGAGCAAAAAGCAAACTCAATAAGATAACACCACAGTGTGGTGGCGATAGCGAGAAGGATACACCTGTAACCATGCCGAACACAGAAGTTAAGCTTCTTAGCGCCGATTGTAGTGAGGGGTTGCCCCTTGTGAGAGTAGGACGTCGCCACGCAACGGTAAAAAACAGATGAGTGATTAAGCTCATCTGTTTTTTTGTATTCTTTTTACTATTCAGCAAGAAGCTTTTCGATATCATCAATCATCTTTTCAGGAGAAGTCTGTGGTGCAAAGCGTTTGATGACAGTTCCATCTTTATCAATTAAAAATTTGGTGAAATTCCATTTAATTGCGTTAGTCATTGTACCAGGTGCATTTTCCTTCAAATAGGCGAATAAAGGATCAGCAGCTGCTCCATTTAATTCGACTAATTGATGCATTGGAAATGAAACACCATAAGTAGTTCGACAAGCTTGCGCCGCTTCTTCAGCAGAATCCAGTTCTTGTTTAAATTGGTTGGAAGGAAAGCCTAAAACGACTAATCCTTTTTCTTTATAGGTAGTGTAAAGTTGTTCAAGCTGCTCAAATTGTGGAGCAAGTCCACATTTGGTTGCAGTATTAACGATAATCATTGGATGATTCTGGTAGTCGTTTAGAGAGTAAGTAGTTCCATTTTCCAAAGTTGCATCAAAATCATAAACTGTCATAAAAATTCTCCTTTACTAATTGAGTAAGTACACACTTATTATAGAACAAAAAAACTGAGAAGCTTGTTTAAAAGCTCTCAGTTTTTTTAGTTAAATTATGCAAAGACGTCAGACCATTCATCGCGTTTTGCTAAGAATTCACGTGCTAGTGCTTGCGCACCCTCTAAAGTGTGACTTGCAGCCCAACCACATTGTGTTTCATTGCTTGCGGGTACTTCAGTAGCTTCAAGAACGTCCTTCATTGTTTTTTCTAAAACATCTAGTACATCGTCATAACTTTCATGATTCAGCACAGTTAGGTAAAAACCTGTTTGGCAGCCCATCGGCGACCAATCCACAATGTAGTCAGCATGATTACGAATTAGTTCAGCTGTTAAATGTTCAAGTGAATGTAAGCTTGGCATCTCCATATGCTCTTTGTTTGGTTGTTTGAAGCGGACATCATATTTAATGATCATGTCACCATTTTCACCAGTTTTGCGATCAGCAACACGGATATAAGGTGCTTTTACTTTTGTGTGGTCTAGATTGAAACTTTCAACATTCATTTTCATGTAAGTTACCTCGATTCATTTTTTGTTCAGTAGTGATAGCTAAATTCTAACATTTATTTAGAATAAGTTATAGGTACATCTTTGATTTTTAACCTTATTTCTATAAATGAAGAAATTTATTTAGTACTTTCCATTTTATCTAAGGCTTGGGTTAAGTCTGCTAATAAATCATCTATATGTTCGATACCTACAGAAAGACGAATCAACCCATCTTTGATTCCTGCTTTTTCACGTTTATCTTTTGGAATAGAAGCATGAGTCATAATCGAAGGAACCTCAACTAGACTTTCTACGCCACCTAAGCTTTCTGCTAGAATAAATAATTTTAATGATTCAACAAAAGGTACTGCTTTTGCATCTTCTTTTAAGTCAAAAGAGACCATACCACTAAAACCACTCATTTGTGTTTTTGCAATCTGATAGTTTGGATGACTTGTTAGTCCAGGATAATAAACAGTTTCAACAGCTGGATGATTCTCAAGAAAAGTTGCTACTGCTAAAGCATTTTTTTGATGTGCTTCCATTCGCACACTTAGCGTTTTGATCCCACGTTGGATTAGCCAACTATCCTGAGGGCCTAAGACTGCACCCATCGCATTTTGTAAAAAGCCAATTTTTTCCGCTAAGTCTGCTTTATTAGTGGTGACTAAACCAGCAACAACATCACTGTGTCCACCAAGATATTTCGTACCACTGTGAACAATGATATCTGCGCCAAGTGCCAATGGCTGTTGGAAATAAGGTGTCGCAAATGTATTGTCAACGATTGTTAATAGATTATGTTTTTTTGCGATGGCAAGACTAGTTTTTAGATCAGTAATTTTAAGGAGTGGATTACTTGGTGTTTCAAGATAAAGTGCCTTTGTGTTTGGTTGAATCGCTTGCTCAATTTGTTTAAGATCACTTGTATCAATAATTGTGTATTCTAAACCGATTTTAGAAAATACTTTATCAACTAATCGAAAAGTTCCGCCATAAACATCATCACCGAGTAAGATATGGTCACCAGGTTCAAACAGTGATAAAACTGTATGGATTCCTGCCAATCCTGATGAGAAAGCAAAGCCTTGGATTCCACCTTCAAGGTCTGCAATTAGTTCTTCTAATGCAAATCGGGTTGGATTACCTGAACGAGAATACTCGTATTTTTTTGGTTGACCAACACCGTTTTGCCGGTAAGTTGAGGTTTGATAAATTGGAACACTAACAGCACCCGTTGTTGGATCTTCACTAATACCACCATGAATTAATTTTGTTTGAATATGCATTTTTATTCCTCCTATAAATAAATATTTTTTGACAGATAACGATCACTTGCATCAGGGAAGATGGTTACGATTGTGCTTCCTGCAGGCAATTGTTGCACTTCTTTGAGGGATGCTGCAAAAGCGGCACCACTTGAACTACCAACTAATAATCCTTGATTTTTAGCTAAAGCACGCGTGTAATAGAATCCTTCCTCATCTGAGATAGTTTCAAAACGAGTAATAGGCAAAGACTCAATAAACGGAGGAATAAATTCTACACCAATTCCTTCAATTTCATGAGAAGCTGCTTTGCCACCATTCAAAATAGAGCCTTCGGGTTCAACACCAATTAGTCGAATATCACTTATCTGTTCTTTAAGATAACTTGCTGTGCCAGAAAAAGTTCCACCACTACCAATTCCAGCCACGAAACTATCTATTTTTCCTGCCAGTTCGTCAATCAACTCTGGTCCAAGTGTGTGATAATAAGTTGCTGGATTGTCAGGATTTTCAAATTGTTTTGGGAGATAAACATTTTCTAATTTGGCTGCTAACTCCTGACTTTTTTTGATAGCACCGACCATTCCAAATGAAGTAGGGGTATGAATGATTTCTGCACCTAGTGCCTTCATAAGTTGTTGTTTTTCAATACTAAACTTTTCTGGTACTACAAAAATAGTTTTTAAATGGTAGTTTAAAGCAGCTAAGGCTAAACCAATTCCGGTATTGCCAGCGGTTGGCTCAATGATCGTTGTGTCTTGGTTGATCTTGCCAGTTTTCAAACCTTGTTCAATCAAATAAAAACCAAGTCGATCTTTAACGCTACCTCCAGGATTCAAATATTCAAGTTTCGCATAGATTTTTGAATCTTTTGGTATTTCATAAGCATCATGCGTAAACTCAAATAAAGGTGTCTTACCAATATAATCATGAATCGTTGTTAATATCATAGCTTCCTCCTAAAAATTCGATAAAAAAAGGAGCTGACTATTAAATCAGCTCCTAGATATCATAAATTATTCGTGCTTTTCCAGAGAGTACACGTAAATTATGAAGGGCAATTAATAGACACGGCAAATAGTATGCTGCTTTTTTGCACCATACAACAACAAGTAATCAATTGATTGAAGTTACTTTGTGTGTTCATCATGTCTGTTCCTCCAGTAATATTTTTATCAAAAATAGCATGAAAAAATGTCAGAGTCAAAGTATTCGGTGATTTTTAGTGATAGGAATAATTGGATAGAGTGCATGATAAAGTGAATCACAGAATCAAATGAAGAAGTGTTGCTAGATAAAAATGAAGATTTGCTAGTCTTATCCACTGTTGTTTGATACAATAAAAAAGATGATGATAAACAAAAAAGGAGCAATTTAAATGATTTCAGCAAGCGATTTAAAAGCCGGTATGACATTTGTACAAGATGGAAAATTAATTAAAGTTTTAGACGCAAGTCACCACAAACCTGGTAAAGGAAATACAGTTATGCGTATGAAACTAAAAGATGTTCGTTCTGGTGCAACATATGATACAACTTTCCGCCCAGAAGAAAAATTTGAAAAAGCACACATTGATACAAAAGCTGTTCAATACTTGTATACAATGGATGACACAGCGTTCTTCATGGATCTAGAAACATATGAACAATATGAGATTCCTGTTGAAACAGTTGAAGAAGAAATGAAATACATCCTAGAAAATATGGAAGTAAAAATTCAATTTTTCGGCAGCGAAGTAATCGGTGTGCAATTACCAACAACTGTTGTTTTACGTGTTGTTGAAACACAACCTTCAATCAAAGGTGCAACAGTAACTGGTTCAGGTAAACCAGCAACAATGGAAACTGGCTTAGTTGTCAACGTTCCTGACTTTGTTGAAGTAGATGAGTTATTAGAAATCAATACAACTGAAGGTTCTTATATCAAACGTGCCTCAAAATAATGAAATAAAAAAGTGCCGCAAAGATCTGTTCAGGTCTTTGCGGCACTTTTTTATAAGGAGAAAATCATTTTCAAGCTTAAATGATTAGTAAGTGACAGTGGTATCTTCATTGGTAATTAGTTGAATGACATGCGCTAAAAATTTTTCGGGATCTTCTCCTACTAATTTTTCCTCACGTTTCCCATCAAGTAAATGATACATTTTTTGGGCATCTTGTAAGAGATAGTAGTCATTTTCACCTTCAATATGAAATGCTTGAAGATCGTTTGGAAATTCAATATGGATGTCAATTACGCTAATTCCACCCAAACGATTGGTTAAATAATCTTCTATTTCTTTTGCTGTTACAGTTTTCATATTTCTCGCCTCTTTGCTTTAATAATTTTATTATATACCTATCAAAAAAGAGTGGGGTAAAAAACGTCTTGCTGAAGCTGAGGCATAATGATCAACTAAGTCTATTTGTTATGCTAAACTATGAAACAGTACGAAGAAGAAAGGACGTAATCGTGATGAAGACCTTAGTAATTGTCAGCCATCCCAATCTTCAAGAATCATTGAATCAACAATTTTTTAAAGAGGCATCTCAATCGCTTTCGATTACATGGCATCATTTAGAATCTGTCTATCCAGCCGGAGAAATCAACCAAAATGACGAATTAGCGTTGTTAGCAACGCACGAGCGAATCATTTTCCAATTTCCTCTTTATTGGTATAGCGCACCTGCACATTTAAAAATATGGCAAGACACAGTGTTGGCTAAAGCAAGTAAAGTGCTAAAAGGAAAAGATTTTGGTGTTGTAGTAACGACTGGCGTTGCAGAAAAAGAATATCAAGCAGGCGGAAAAGAAGAGTTCACGCTGTCTGAATTTTTGCGACCATATCAACGAATTGCACACAAATTTCAAATGAATTATTTGCCTCCATTCGTATTAGCACAATTTATGTATCAGACTTCGGAGATACGATTTGAACGCTTAATTGCTTATCAGCAATATCTTTCTTTAACTGGAAAACCAAGTCTTGTTCAGCGAATCAACTGGTTTCTTGAACAAATAGAAAAAAATACGCATTTTTCAGAACCGCAAAAATCCTATCTCCTAGATGGCTTAAAAGAACAACAGGAGATGATCGAAGACTTGACCTTCACACTGGGTGAATTAAAGGAGGAAAATGAATGAGTAGTGAGTGGTTACAGCAACAAATTGACGAGCTGAATGAAAAAAATGTTCATTATGAGGATGCTGCTTTGTTATTTGAATTGAAAAAATTAGTCAAAGAAAGCGACGAGCGCATCGCTCAACTGCAGGGAGAAATTGATGGAAAATCATGGAATCATCGTGAGTGGTAAAAAGGATTAGAAAATTTTAAGAAAAAAATGTGCATAACTATTGTTATTTGTTACAATGAGGATAAGGCATAACACTATTTTTAACATAAATTATTGGTGGTGAACTTATTGAAAAACAAAAATGAACGAGATGAAAATGTTCGGATGTCTAGAAGGCGTCAGCAAAAGCAACGAATGCAAAAAAGATTGTTGATTATTGGTGCCTGTTTGGTAGCAGTCTTGGTGATTGGCGGCTCAGTCTGGGGATTGACGCAGTTCGGAAAATCAACTTCTAGTGCCAAAGAAACACCTGAAACAACTGTTTCTTCAACGCAAAAAAATGAAAAAAAAGCGAAGAAAAAACAAAGTAAAAAAGCGACAAAAACAACCGATAGTTCAACAAAATCATCAACAGAAACGAGTAGCACAGATAAAGAGTCAGCAGATGAACTACAAACGATTTTGACGACTTACTCAGAGAAGTTGACTGAACAAACACCAATATTGATTGATGAATATCAAACAGAAATTCAATCAAATCAAAATGGGGTTGCAGGATTATCTTCGATTGCTAATCAGAAAGCATTAGCACTACAAGCAATTTCAAATGAAGGAATCAGCAAATTAAAAGCTGCACATCAAGCAGATAGTTCCTCAACTGTCGATATTAATTCTTTGGTTGACCAGCTATCAAGTAAATACACAACTGAAGTAGCAAAAATATCAGATATTTATTTACGAACGAGTAGTGCGCTGCAAGCTGAAGAAGCAAACAAACAGGAAACAAGTAGTTCAACCTCAGAAGAAACAATGACTTCAACTACCGAACAAACGGCTGAAACAACAAGTAATCAAATGACTGATACGTCAGAAACTACAACGAATCAATCTGCAACAACTGTTGTATTAGCTGGTGAAGGCCCCAATCAAGTTGCACAACGTACAGGTGTACCAGTCGAAACAATCTTAGCATTGAATGGAATGACGATGGATGATTATTTCTTAACGCCTGGTGCTGTACTTCAATTGCAATAAGCAATAAAAAACTGCGAGATGTTACTAACTCTAGAAAGGTCCCCTTTCCAAGAGTAGAACAGACTCGCAGTTTTTTTGTTGTTTAAGCTTTCTTCAAGCGTTTTTCGCGAAGAAAGTAATGAATCGTCATTAAAAACAAGAAGGCTAACCCAATAAGCAAGGAAATTCTTGTTTCAGGGTTAATAAACATGAAACAAAGAATAATAGCTAAAAATGCTAAAGTTAAATAATTGGTGTAAGGGGATAATGGCATTTTGAATGGATGTTTTGTCATTTGTTCAGCGTGGATTTTACGGAATTTGATTTCACTGATTAAAATGACAATCCAAGGAATCATTCCTGGTAAAATACTTGAACTATAAACAAAGACAAAAATATTTTCAGAGTGAGTAACAAACATTGGTAGCAAATAATTGATGACCAAACCAATCAAGATACCTCCTGAAATGGCAACAACGGGATAAAATGGAACACCATGACGAGATAGTTTTAAGAAACGCTTCGACATTTTTCCATTAACTGCCAATGTGTAAATCATGCGACTGGCGCTGAAAATACCAGAGTTACAGCCAGATAAGGCAGCAGTGATTACCACAAAGTTAATCAATCCAGCGGCAAAAGTAATCCCAATTTTCGCGAATGTTTGAACAAATGGGGACCCGATTTCACCAAGCTGATTCCATGGATAAATACTTACGATAATAAAAATAGCACCAATATAAAAAATAAGAATGCGTCCAATGGTAGATTGAACAGCTTCAACGATTGTTTTTTGTGGATTTTTTGCTTCACCAGCAGTCATCCCGATTAACTCAATTCCTTGATAAGAAGCTATCACGATGGATAAAGCAAAAAAGAAACCTTTCACGCCACCGGTAAAGAAGCCACCATTTTTCCAAAGATTTGAAATACCAATAGGTTGACCATGATTGCCAAAGCCAAAGAAGATAACGCCTAAACCAGCCACAATCATCAAAATGATCGTTACGACTTTGATCATCGAAAACCAAAATTCTAATTCACCGAAGGCTTTTACTGAAAACAAGTTAGCTAACATCAAGAAAAGTATCACAGCGATACCAGGAATGATGGTTGGCAAATTTGGCCACCAATAATTCATATACTCGCCAACGGCAATGACTTCACTAATTCCAACTACGACATACTGAAAGATATTGCTCCAAGCAGTTAAGTAACCAGCAACTGGATGGATGTAATCACTCGCGTAATTAGCAAATGAACCTGTAGAAGGGTCAACGTAAAGCATCTCGCCTAATGCACGCATAATCAAGTATAAAAACAAGCCAGCAACAGCATAGGCAATCATTACAGAGGGACCAGTCCAGCGAATGGTTGAAGAGGCACCCATAAACAATCCAACGCCAATTGTTCCTCCCAACGCGATCATTCGAATATGACGTGCGCTAAGACTTCGATTTAATTTTCCTTCTTCCATACAAAAACTCCTTTCATAATTTAGAGAATAAGCCAACACATTTGATTAAATTTATCAGTCAAAAAAATAAATTATTGATAAATAAAAACAGTTATTAAATTAATCTCTTGATGTGATTTTACAGAAAGGATTCAAAAAACGCGAGAAGAAATTTAATTTAATTGCAAAGTTTTTTGTTGAAAATGTTTTCTTAATGAGTTAAACTATCTTTAAATAAAAAGTTAGGTAAACCTAAAAAGGAGTGCTTAGGATGGCGAAACCAACAATCAGCGTAGAGAATCTTTCCGTTGCGTACCAAGGAAAGATCGCTTTAAAAAATATATCTTTAACGATTCAATCAGAAAAAATGACAGGAATTATTGGACCGAATGGTGCGGGGAAATCAACTTTTATGAAGTCTTTGTTAGAATTAATTCCCAAATCTTCTGGTACGGTGACGTTTTCAGGTCAATCTGTAAAAGAGGTTCGGAAAAAAATTGCTTACGTTGAACAACGAAGTGCAATGGATCTATCTTTTCCAATTGATGTTTTTGGTGTGGTATTACTTGGAACGTATCCTTCGCTAAGGATTGGAAAAAGACCAGGAAAACTGGAGAAAGAACGAGCAACACAGGCGCTAGTCAAAGTCGGAATGGAAAAATTTGCTAATCGACAAATCAGTGAACTATCTGGTGGTCAATTACAACGAGTGTTTATTGCACGG
Organism: Enterococcus sp. DIV0176; assembly: GCF_050528535.1. Classification (NCBI taxonomy): domain Bacteria; kingdom Bacillati; phylum Bacillota; class Bacilli; order Lactobacillales; family Enterococcaceae; genus Enterococcus; species Enterococcus sp. DIV0176. The sequence goes on from NZ_CP172879.1 coordinate 419,703, forward strand.
GCATTGACACAGGGTGCGGAATGGATCTTTTTAGATGAACCCTTTGTGGGAATCGATGCTGTTAGTGAGAAAAAGATTTTTTCGATTTTACAAGAATTGCGTGCAGAAGGCAAAACAATTTTGATTGTTCATCATGATTTGCATAAAGTAACTGAATACTTTGATGAAGTAATTTTATTAAATCGTGAGCTGATTGCAGCTGGGACGGTTCAAGAAACTTTTACTTCAAATAATCTGCAGTTAGCTTATGGTGAAGTAATTGGTCAGTTGGTAAAGGGGGAACAAGCATGATTCAGTCATTTGTTGAGGGGGTATTCAATTATCAATTTTTACAATATGCATTGATTACATCTATTTTAGTCGGATTAGCTTCAGGAGTGATCGGTTCATTTATTATTTTACGCGGAATGTCTCTGATGGGGGATGCAATTTCTCATGCAGTTTTACCCGGAGTGGCAATTTCTTATATGTTTGGGTTTAGTTATATTTTGGGCGCAACTGCTTTTGGTGTGCTGACTGCTGCATTGATTGGTTTTGTCACACAAAAGAGTCGCTTAAAAAATGATACGGCAATCGGGATTGTTTTTAGTTCATTTTTTGCATTAGGAATCATTCTTATCTCTTTTGCTCAAAGTGCAACTGATCTTTATCATATTCTATTTGGTAATGTTCTAGCTGTTCGTGAGAGTGATTTATATCTCACGGCAATCGTTAGTGCTGTTGTCTTATTATTTATTTTCATTTTTTATAAGGAATTGAAAATTACTTCTTTTGATCCAATGATGGCAAAAGCCTATGGGTTAAACACAACATTTATTCATTACGCATTGATGTTCTTCTTAACTTTAGTTGCTGTAGTGAGTCTCCAAACAGTTGGAACAATCTTGGTGATTGCCATGTTGATTACACCAGCTGCAACAGCCTACTTGTTAACGAATCGTTTATCTATAATGATTGCTTTATCTGCGAGTTTTGGTGTGTTGAGCGCAATCGTGGGTGTATTTTTCAGTTACAGTTATAACTTACCTTCAGGGGCAACGATCGTGTTGGCATCAGCTGTGTTTTTTGCCCTAGCATTTTTATTTTCACCAACAAAAGGCATTTTGTTTCAAAGAAAGGAGCAAACAAATGAAGAAATCTAAATTACTAATCTTGTTATTCGCACTAGGAATTTTCCTAGTAGGTTGCTCAACAAAGAGCGAGAAATCAGAACAAACGAAAGATGGAAAACTAACTGTTGTTGCGACAAATTCAATTCTGGCAGACATGGCAAAAGAAGTTGGAAAAGACAAGGTAACGATTCATAGTATCGTGCCCGTGGGAACTGATCCACATGAGTATGAAGTTTTACCAGAAGACATCAAAAAAGCTAGTGATGCAAAAGTTATCTTGTATAATGGACTGAATTTGGAAACAGGGAATGGTTGGTTCAATAATTTGATGGAAACTGCTAAAAAAGTCGAAGATGAAGATTATTTTGCCGTTAGTCGTGAAGTAGAGCCCCTTTATTTAACAAGTGCTGGTCAAGAAACACAGGCAGACCCGCATGCATGGCTGGATGTGTCTAATGGAATCAAATATGTTGAAGAAATCACTCGAATTTTGAGCGAAAAAGATCCTGAGAATAAAGAAGTTTATGAAAAAAACAGTCAAGAATACCGTAAAAAACTTGAATCATTGGATCAACAAGCAAAAGAGTCATTTGCTACGATCAGTGAGGAGAAAAAGTTACTAGTCACCAGTGAAGGTGCATTTAAATATTTTTCAAAAGCGTATCAATTACCAGCTGCTTACATTTGGGAAATCAATACGGAAAGTCAAGGAACACCCGATCAAATGTCTGCAATTATTGACCAAGTCAAAGCGTCAAAAGTCCCTGGTTTGTTTGTAGAGTCGAGTGTCGATCCTCGGAGCATGGAACGTGTATCGAAAGAAACCGGTGTTCCTATCGCTGAAAAGTTATTTACAGATTCAGTAGCCAAATCAGGTGAAACAGGTGATTCTTACTATGGAATGATGAAATGGAATATTGAAGCAATTCATGATGGGTTATCAAAATAAATTCATTATCCAAAAGGTTGAACTAAAACATTCTTTTGTTTTAGTTCAACCTTTTTCTGTTTTCGTATATGGATAGCAAAAGGAAGTATCAATGACAGATAGTTATTCGAAAAAAGAAAAAACATCTTCGAAAAGTTCTTTTTTAATTCAATGAGCTAGTTACTTTGGATCATAATTTTTTTTCGCGTTTTTTTAGTGTAATAATGTTTTTTTCTTTCGATTTCCGTTATAGTTAAGGGTAAGAAGGAGAGGTGTAGCTATGAATTTCACACGTAAAGATAAGCATCAAATTAAAGAAGACGTCTTTCGTTTGCTTGACCAACAAGAAGCAACTAAAAAAGACCAAGACCTTCAATTTCTTGAAACCGAGATGGCAAAATTATTCATAGCGAATGCAACAGATGACGCAGTTGAACCAGAACGTTACATTGGAAAGTGGATTTTTGATGAGTTTCAGCCACTAGATGAAACGGCCGGAATTGGTTACTTTGTTTTCATTTCTGCAGTTGGATTTATACCAGGAGTCTTAGTCAAGCAAAATCAAGAAGTTCAAACGAAAGCTTGGCCAGCACTTTTTTCTGTCATTGGTACTGAAAATGTTATTCAGAAAATCCAAGCAGCGTATTATAAGAGTTCATTTATTGCACACAGTAAGTTAATGAATAGCTATTATAACCAGTTGATGTTAGTAGCACGACCAGGAAAAATACCACAAACATTTACTTATACGCAACAAAAAAACTTACATGAAGATGTGTTATACTCTCGAGATTTATCAGAACTTCCTCAAACAGAGCAAGTACGTTTACATCAATTGTTGAATACAAAACCAGTCTCTTGGAACTTCTTCCAAGCATTGGATGACAAAAAAAAGCTAATCTCAACGAATTATTGGGAAGTTTTTGTTACTCGTAATCGTTGGCTAAAGGAAAAGAAAGTCGCTGATCAACAAATTGAGTTCGTCCAATTAAAAAAAGAAAAATTATATTATGGATTATATAGCCGGTAATCTTGCTACCAATAATCTATTACTTAATATAGAAGAAAAATGAAATAAGCGAGGAAATTTATGACTTTAAAGGAAGAAATCATTCGCGAAAGTAAACGCTTGGGTATTGATAAAATCGGGTTCACGACTGCGGAGCCTTTTGATCACTTGAGAGAATCACTGGAAGAACAAAAAGCCGCAGGGCACACTTCTGGTTTTGAGCATCCAGTAATTGAAGAACGACTTTATCCAGAAAAAACATTTGATCAACCTCAATCTATTATTTCAATTGCATTGGCATATCCCACAAAAATTCATGAGGAAATCCCAAAAGATGAAAAAAGAGGGCAATTTGCCCGCGCTTCTTGGGGAATCGATTATCATGATATTCTGCGAGATCGTTTAAATCGTTTGATTGAATTTATTACAACACGCGGAAAACAGTGGCAAGCAGAGGAAGAGTGGCGCTTTGCTCCACAAGTAGACACAGGAGAGTTGATTGATGTAGCAGTCGCACAGCGAGCTGGCTTAGGTTTTATTGGACGCAATGGTCTGCTGATTACGGAAGAGTTTGGTTCTTTTGTTTATTTAGGTGAAATTGTTACAAATATTGTTTTTGAACCGGATGAACCAGGTATGTTTGGTTGTGGAGATTGTACTCGTTGTATCGACGGCTGTCCGACGAAAGCGCTGCTTGGAGATGGGCGAATGAATGCCCAAAGATGCTTGTCTTATCAGACCCAGACAAAAGGGTTGATGCCAGAAGAGTATCGAAAAAAGATGCGTAATGTCATTTATGGTTGTGATATCTGTCAGCTAGTTTGCCCATATAATAAAGGGAAAGATTTTCATTTCCATGAGGAGATGGAGCCAAAAGTTGATGAAGTATACCCTAAACTAAAACCAATGCTTTCTATTTCTAATAAAGAATTTAAGCAACAATTTGGTCATCTAGCTGGTTCGTGGCGTGGGAAAAAGCCACTTCAACGAAATGCATTGATTGCCTTAGCAAACCTCGGTGATCGAGACTCATTACCGGAGATTGCTGCTTGTCTCAAAGATGTCCGTCCAGTGATTCGTGGAACGGCCGCTTGGGCAATCGGACGTTTGGGTGCGAAAGCTCCAGAAGAATGGTTAACAGTTCTGCAAGACTCATTGGCGAAAGAAACAGATGAAGAAGCGAAGCTAGAATTTGAAAAAGCAATCGAAATTTTACAAACGAAGCAGAGAAAAAAACAGAAATAGCTCAAAAGTGCAAGGATTTGCCTAATTTTTGCTAATTCATTCATTTTTAGTCAGTAATTGTTGTAACAATTACTGACTTTTTTGCTGTTTTTGTTGTTTTTTGACTGAAATTCGTTATTTTAGCAAAAAAAAATGCATTTTTCTTCTAAAATTTTCGTTGTAATGTTACAAAATGTCGAGTTTTTGTGAAAAAACACACGGGTTGATGAAAATGTTTTCTTCTTTGATACCAACGGTTTCTACGACTTTAGTCTGAGAGGGCAGACTAGTGAAATGTTACAAATATTAAAAAAAATGTCATTTTGTCATCAAATGTCATCATTCTTTTACCTATGAAATATTTTCAAATGTTAAAGTTAATGACGTTGAAAGAAACTAAGAGGACATGAGGGAGTTTAATATATGAATTCAATGAAGAAGATCGTTTTAGGAACAACTTTTGCTGCAGGTGCTGCAATGTTTGTGGGAGCTACAGAAGCTCATGCTGACGAAACTTATACAGTCAAATCAGGTGACACTTTATCTACAATTTCACAACAATTTGCAGGTGACAATTCTTTAATTAACACAATTGCAGAAAAAAATTCTATTTCTGATATTAACCGTATCTACGTTGGTGAAGAATTAACTATCCCAACATCAGGCGAAGTTTCAACTAAAGCAGAAGTAAAAACTGAAACTAAACAAGAAACAGCAGCAACTGAACAAGCAACTCAACAATATACATACGTTGCACCAGTTGAAACTGTTGAACCAGTAGTTGCAACACCAGCAGCTCCTGCAGCTTCAACAAGTGATGCAAAAGAATGGATCGCTCAAAGAGAATCAAGCGGTTCTTATACAGCTACTAACGGACGTTACATCGGACGTTACCAATTAGATTCATCATACTTAAATGGTGACTACTCAGCTGCTAACCAAGAACGTGTTGCTGATGAATATGTATCATCACGCTACGGTTCATGGGATGCTGCTAAAGCATTCTGGTTATCAAACGGCTGGTACTAAGTCGAGTAATCAACTGAAACCAAAATAGTTGAAGCCAAGGAAATTACTTTCGAGTGATTTTCTTGGTTTTTTTGTTTTTCAAAAAAATAATTGCTATTCTTGCATATCTAATTGTGTAGAGGAGCGGATGAGGGATGCCGTAAGACAAAAAAATAGTGCTGAGATATAATAGTTATAAAGCGTTTTCTATTTTTGATTTAAAAAAGGAAGGTGAGCGGATGAGTACGATAACGGGATATCCACAAGCAGCAATCAACTCAAAGAGCAGCTTATTTTCGAGTATTCGAGTAATAATTGAAACAGCATTTTATGGAAATAATGTACAAGTGATCGAGCATTTAGCACAAGCATATCAGTTAGCAGCTAGTAGTCCTGGGACGATCGTGACAGATTTAGCTGTCTCTCACACAGAAGAGTTAAAACTTCCAAAAGATAGCAAAGTTTTAGTTTTTAATGATGGTGAAATTGTTGGTCGAACTGCGGCAGCACGTAGGGTAATCGGTGAACCAGAGATTAACCAGGTGAAGTATGAAAAAATTTTACGGGAAGCAATTTATCAAAGTAGAACACGTCAGTTTTATCATGGTGAAGTCATTGTTGGGTTGGACCAGGAATTTTCAGTTAAAGCACATGTGCTGATTCCTGAAGGTTTTGAGAATAATCTATACTCGTATTTATTGAACTTTCAAGCGTTAACAGCAGAAATTGAAAACGAGTATCAGCATTCGCAAACATATCATGAGGGCGACTTGTACATCTTTGCTGATCCAGAATGGCAAAACCCAGCGTTTCCTGATGGCTTGGTATTGATTGATGCTGTGCATAATGTAGCAGCTGTTTTGGGACTACGTTACTTTGGTGAGCTAAAAAAAGCAACGCTGACTCTTGCTTGGGCGCTAGCAAATCGAAATGGTTTCATTGCGTGTCATGGAGGACTGAAGCAATATCAATTTCCATCACATCATTACACGATGGCCGTTTTTGGCTTATCTGGTTCTGGAAAGTCAACGATTACGTTAGCAAAACGCGCAGATGATGTAGTAACTGTGCTGCATGATGATGCGTTTGTCATCTCAAAAACAAAAGGATCAACCACGGCACTTGAGCCAGCCTACTTTGATAAAACACAAGACTATGCTTCAGATGATCCAACAATTGCATCATTTTTAACCTGTCAAAATGTGGGGGTGACGCTGAATGACTCTGGGAAAAAAGTATTGGTGACTGAAGATATTCGTAATGGCAATGGTCGGGCAATCAAATCACGATTTGTTACGCCAAATCGTGTAGATCATTTGGATGATAAAATCGACGCAGTTTTTTGGATTATGAAAGATGATATTTTTCCGCCGGTTGTTAAAATGAATGATCCTATCTTAGCCGCAATTTTCGGTGCAACATTAGCAACAAAACGGTCAAGTGCAGAAAACATTCGAAATCAAGAAGAAGTGGATCAGCTAGTCTTCGTTCCATACGCTAATCCATTTAGAGTATATCCATTAGCTGAAGACTATCAAGCTTTTAAAGAGCTGTTTGAGCAACAAAACACCGATTGCTATATTTTAAATACAGGATTTTTTGACCAAAAAAAAATTACACCTGAAATCACGTTGAAAAGTGTAGAGGCTATTGCTAAAAAACAAGTGCAATTTCTGCCACTAGGAAAGTTAACAGAATTGTCTTATTTACCGATAGCTGGATTTTCTGAGCGATTTAATGAGGTAACTTATCAAGAACGTTTGTATCAGCGGTTGAGTTCAAGAAATCAATTTCTGCAAGAACAAGCAGAGCTTTTAGAGGGATACCATGAACTTCCTGCTGAAGCAACGGAATATTTGGAACGATTATTGAAAAAGTTGAAGAAATAAAGAGAGCTTGTGGAAATCAAACAGTCATCTTTTGAGAGCAGACAACATATTGGTTTGCAGTATAGGAGAAAGAGATGATTTTAACAAATTTTTTGGGGTAAATTAATGATTGATTGACCTATCAAGTGAACAAGAAGAACAAAAAAGAGCGAGACAGATGTCCGCTCTTTTTTTAACTCACACTCAACTAACTGACTTCGAGATGTAAGTTTTTATTTCTTTTTGATAATTTTTTTTCTGCCAATTTCCCGTGTTTAGGTAGTCCGCTAACAAATACCCGATATAAGGACCTGTTGTTAAACCAGAGGAACCTAGCCCGCTTGCAACTAATAAGGTGGGATCATCTGGAACCGAACCGAAAAATGGTGAAAAATCAGACGTATATGCACGAGTACCCACACGAAAATGATAGTGCCAATCGTTTAGTTGCTCCGGTTTTGCTAAAAATTGTTTCGTGTGAGTAGTAAGCATTTCATAAGCTGTTTTAGTAGGAGCTAAGTCCCAACCACCGTCGTTTTCATGCGTGGCACCAATCAAAATTTTACCAGACATGAACGGAATAAAATCAGCTTCACCATCAAGCATCGCTACGGGCCATTCGCTACTGTGTTGATATGGAGAGTCAAAAACTAATAATTGTCCTTTTTGAGGTCGAATATCAACTGTATAGCCAATTGTTTCCAGCAAAGGTTTTAATGCGGGACCCGGAGTAAGAATGATTCGATCAACTAGTTTTTCACCAAAATCGCCTTGAATCAACCATGCATCACCTTTTGGTTGAAACGAAACGCAATCATTGATAATTGCCACTTGCTGATGGGTTAATCGTTTTGCTAGTTGCGTTAAATAAGCTTTGCCGTCAAGTTTTCCTCCACCACTGATATGAAGTGAAGGTGCTGGTTTAAGCAGTTCAAGTTTAGTGGCCGTTTGAGTTGGTGTTAGTAGTTCGATATCACCGATTTCTGGTGCTTCCTTTTTGCGTTCCTCCGCTAATTCTGCAAGTGAAATTAAGTCTTCTTGAGGACGTAATAAAAGAGTTCCTGAACGATCATAAATGGTTGAATCCAGTTGAAAATCTTGAATCAATTTATCGAAGAAAGCAGCACCATCTTTTGCTAGTTGATACCACTGTTTGTTCCGTCTTTTGGAAAGCCAAGGAGAAATTATTCCTGCACTGGCTTTTGTTGCTTGACCAGTAGCGTCATCGAATAAAGTGACCTCGAATTTTGTTGTATCTAAGTAATTTGCGAGGGTCATACCGATGATTCCACCGCCAATAATGGCAATTTTTTCCATAAAAGAGCCTCCTTTTTCGTTCTCATTCTTACACAAAAAGAAGATGGATGCAAACACCCATCTTCTTTCGTTTAATTTTATTTTTTATTTAAATAGTAAGGCATGAATTGAGCAAAGCTGATAATCAGCAAGACAAGTAAAACACCGAGTGCTGCTTTTGAACCTAAAGTAGTAGCTGCTTCATAATTCAAAGTGGAATGGTCTTGTACAAGGTTGATAATGATTGCTACCAGTGATGTAGCAATCGCACCAGAGAATTGTTGAAGAGTGTTGAATAGCGCATTTCCATCTCCTTGTAACTCTTCGCTTAAGGCGTTCATCCCAGTAGTCATCATATTGCTGTAGGAAAGTCCGATACCAATCATGTAGAAAACATGACAAGCCACTAACCAAATCAAAGAAGCATGACCAATCAATAGAACGAGCGCCAACCAACCAATGAAGGATAAGATCAAACCAACTAAGATTGGTTTTTTAGGTCCATGTTGGTCGAGTAATTTTCCAGAGAATGGAGATAAAATCGCACCGATTGCGGCTCCCGGAAGCATGGACAAACCAGCGATAAAGGCAGTATCTCCCTGAACGATTTGAATGAAATTTGGTAGGACAAATGAAACACCAAGTAATAGAAATTGATAAATTAAGAAACTAAATAGAAATAATCGGAAGGTTTTGTTAGATAAAATTGATAAGCGAATCAATGGTTGCTCGATTGTTTTCGAACGTTGATAGAATAAAAAGAAACCAATGATTGCGATAATCAAAGCAAGCCAACTAATTAGCTGACCAATCGTGCTCAGGAAGGTTAAAGCACCGCTGAAAAGTAAACATAAACCTAGTACGCTAAGAAAATCTAAGTGGCCACCTTTTTCTACACTTGTTTCTGGGATGGAGAATAGACCAATCACTAATGAAATCAGTAAAACTGGTACAAGGAATAGAAAAATGTGATTCCAAGTAAAAGCGGAGGTCAAAATTCCACCATAAGTTGGTCCAATAGCCGGAGCAATTGCAGTAGTCAATGTTCCGACACCAATCATCGTACCACGGCGATTCATGGGGGCATACGTCAAAATGATATGAAACATCAATGGAAGCGCGATACCAGTCGCAATCCCTTGTAATAGGCGCCCCATTAGGAGAATCATGAAAGTTGGTGAGAAAAAATCAACTAAGATACCAGCAAGAAACAGAAAATTTGAAAATAAAAATAATTTTCGAATACTAAAATTGCGGTTTAAATAGGTTGATAACGGCACGATGATTGAAATCATCAATAAGTAAATCGTTGTTACCCATTGGACTTGAGCCGTTGTCAAATCAAATTGAGTAATCAGCGTTGGAAAAGTTACGTTCATCGCAGTTTCAATCAGAACACCTGCGAAGGACATAATACCAGTTGCAATCACTGCGGGAACAAGTAGTAGTTCTTTTTGTTTTGTCATACATTTCACCTCTTAAAAATTTCGCAAAAAAAGAGAGAAGATTTCTATTAAAAAATAGAAACCGCCTCTCTCTCGACACGCATTTACGTGTTATCTGTACGATTGTTTGCTGGGATTATTTTAGCATAGACTCAAATTTTATGTCAATAAGATTAGTCAAGGATCCTCAAAAAGGTTATGATTGAATGGAGTGTGAAAATGGAAACAAATCAAAAAAATCGTAAATACATAAAGCAAGGGTAGGAGAAAAACAAAATGGATAAAATTGAATGGCGTAAAGCTGAACCAGGCTATCGGGTAACAAAAAAACCACAGATTTTAGAATTGCCTGAACAAAATTTTTTCACAATTAAAGGTGTAGGAGATCCAAACCAAGAAGATTTCCAACGACGTATTGGGACATTATATCCAGTGAGTTATGCAATTAAAATGTCACCGAAAAATAATTGGAACATTCCTGGTTATCAACCCTATACTGTCTATCCATTAGAAGGTCAATGGGGATTACAAGAAAAGTATTTGCAGGAAAAAGTGATGCTAAAAGACCATTTTGCTTATCAATTGATGATTAAACAACCTGATTTCGTGACACCAGAGATTGCCCAGCTTGCAATTGAGCGTTCGGCAAAAAAAATTCCCGAAGATTTGCTTACACAATTACAATTCGAGGCGATTGAAGAAGGGGTAGTTGGACAAATTTTACACATTGGTTCTTATGATGAGGAGCAGGAGAGTTTTGAAAAATTAACCGCTTTTCTTGAAGAAGAAGGCTATTATCGAGTATCCAAAGAGCATAAAGAAATCTATCTAAGTGATCCTAGAAGAGTGGCACCAGAAAAACGAAAAACAATTTTACGTGTGCGCATTGCAAAAAAATAGGCGAATCAGAAGTAATTTCTAAAGTAAACACGCAAATGATTGAGTAAGTTTGTTATAATTATGGATGAGAGAGGTGTCCAGGATGAAAAAAAGTCAACGACAGGCATTGATTCGCCAAATAATTACAGAATATCCAATTAGCACGCAAGAAGAGTTGCTTGCACGATTAGAGGAATCGGGTGTTAGTGCAACTCAAGCAACAATTTCTCGTGATATTCGTGAAATGAAAGTGATTAAGGTTCAAGACGAAGAGCAACGTGTTCGTTATTCTCTTTTTAGTCAACCATCCGTTTCGTTAAATGAGCAACGTTTGCGCTCTGCCGTTAAGCGAGAAGTTTTACGAATTGAGACAGTCCAATTTATGGTTGTTGTGTTAACTGAAAAAAATGGAGCAGATGTGGTAACAAACTGGTTGGATGAAGTTGCTTATCCAGAAGTTGCAGCGACAATTGCAGGCTTTGATACATTTATCGTCGTTTGTCGTTCAGAAAGTGAAGCACAAGCATTCGCCGAAAAATTAGAAAGTATGCGCGAATAACGCCAAAGTCAAATAATAAGTAGTAGTAATAGCTAGAACTGTTTTTGACACAAAGATTGTGAACTTGAATTTTTGGTAGTTATTTGCAGGACTTATTTATGAAAGCGTTCTAAAAGCGAGCTTGAGTGGCTGGAAGATCTATCTGAGTTAGGGCAAGAAAGAAGTCAAAAGGTGGGGAAGTTTGTTCGTTTTCTGGTAATGGAGGAGGAAAAAATGATGACGGGTATGATTATTTTTTTGACTGTGTTGGTGTATGGAGTAAATTTTTTAGTATATATGTATCTTAAAATCAATAAAATTAAGGATTATCTAGAAAAATTAGCTATTTATTTTGGAACAAACATGACGTTGTTATTTACAAGTGGTATTTTTATGTTTTTTGGTAAACTAGTTGAAGATGGCATTTTAGCATTTGAATGAGCAGATTCTTTGAATAAACGTCTCCAATAGGCTTACACTAGAAGTGTAGTAAGAAAGTCGAAAGGAGTAGTACAATGAAAAAATTATACGAAACAGCGATGATTAACCATGGCGGGCGAGAAGGCTCAGTCGAAGCACCAAATGGTTCAATGCACATGAAGATCACACCACCAGGAATCCATGCGGAGGGAACAAATCCTGAACAATTATTTGCAGCGGGATATGCTTCATGTTTTAATGGTGCATTACAGCACATGGTCAAAGAAGCAGGCTTAGATGCTGATTCAACAGTTAAAGCACGCGTTTCACTTTACACATTAGATGATGGTGGCTACCAAATTGGTGTTGTTCTAGAAGCTCATGTGGAAGGTGTTAGTGAAGAAGAAGCACGAAAATTAGTTGATGATGCACATGAATTTTGCCCTTATTCAAAAGCAACTAAGGGAAATATCGAAGTACAAGTAGACCTTGTTTAATAGTATTAATGAAAGAATATTTGAACGTAAGAGCTGACTTAGCTGTCAGTTTTTACGTTTTTTTGTTTTTTAATCGTTCAAACATTTATAATCAATTATAAAGAAACGGAAACCACAGTTGTCATGGGCTGTGGGGTTTGCTATTGTAGATGCAAGAAGAGAAAGTGGGAGGATTAGTCGATGGCAAAAATCATGGTAGTCGAAGACGAAGAAGTCATTCGTCAGCTAATTATGGAAGAGTTAGAAAAGTGGCAATTTGAAACGTTTGGAACAACTGATTTTAATCAAGTTTTTTCGGATTTTGAAGAAGAAGCACCGCAATTAGTTTTATTAGATATCAATCTTCCAGTTTTCGATGGTTATTACTGGTGTCAAAAAATTCGCGAAGTATCAAAAGTACCAATTATTTTTATCTCAAGCCGTAATACGAATATGGATATGATTATGGCAATGAATATGGGAGCAGATGATTTTGTAACCAAACCATTTCAAGTGGACGTGTTGATTGCTAAGATCAACGCGCTATTGCGTCGATCTTACAATTATACGGAACTGTCTAGTGAAATGATGAGTCATAATGGCATCACGTTAAACGTTGATAATGGCAGTATGGAAATTGACGGAGAAATCATTGATCTAAGTAAAAATGAATATCGATTATTATTTATTTTAATGAAGCAACATGGGAAAATTTTAAGTCGTGAAAAGTTATTGCGCGCTTTGTGGGATGATGAACGTTTTGTTGATGACAATACGTTGACCGTGAATATCAATCGCTTGCGAAGAAAAATCGAACAAGCCGGAATCATGGGCTACATTGAAACAAAAGTTGGACAAGGATATATTGTTCCTTAGAAAGGGCGGACAATAGCCAATGAATTTTTTTAGGTATTTAAAAGATCAATGGTCTTTAATTTTAGGCTGGCTTTTTTTCATGATATTGACAGCTTTCGTTATGTGGTTAGCGCCTAATATCGTAGTTGATTGGGAAACGATTGCTTATCTGACTGTTATCCAAAGTGTTTTTTTAGCATTTTATTTATTAGGTGGTTACCTCGGAAAACGTCGCTGGTGGGCACATTTGGCAAACGTGAAAGAACATTCTCCTTTGCAAAGTTACTTAGAGGGCGGTCATACAGAAGAAGAGAAGCTAGTTGAAGAATATATCAATCAACTGATTCGAGAACATCAAGAACTGATGCAGCAAGCAATCAGTAATCAACAGGATCAAAAAGATTACATTGATTCATGGGTGCATGAAATCAAAGTGCCTTTAGCAGCTTCAGAATTGTTGGTGCGTTCGGTTGAATTTGATATTGATGATAAAAAGTATATGTTATTAGAAAATGAGCTGTCAAAAATTGATGAGTATGTTGAGCAAGTGTTATACTACGCACGCTTAGATAGTTTTTCGAGAGATTATTTAATCCAAGAGTATAGCTTAAAAGGAATTATCCAACCTGTGATTCGCAGTCAAGCCAATTATTTTATTCAAAAACAAATCCGTTATGAGATTATTGGCGAGGATGCCGTGGTATTAACCGATGCGAAATGGGTTGCATTTATTTTCAAACAATTATTAAGTAATGCAATCAAATACACACCAAATCATGGAGAAATCATGATTTTAATCGAAACAACAGCTCAGGGAGTAACTTTAGCGGTGAAAGATTCTGGAATTGGTATCCCTACTGAAGATGTAAAACGAATTTTTGACAAGGGCTTCACAGGTGTCAATGGCCGCTTGACGCAGCAGCATTCAACAGGTTTAGGTCTGTATTTAGCAAAGAATCTGGCAGAAAAATTAGGTCTGAAATTAACCGCGGATTCAATCCAAAATCATGGTACAACGATGACTATTTTATTTCCAACCTTAAATTTCTACAATGAAGAACGTTAGAAAATCGTTAGAAAAGAAAAAATTTGCTTGTGTTGTTAACGTTTTCCCTGATAAGTTTCTTTACATGTGAAATAAAAGGAGAAAAGTTATGGAAATATTAATAGCATTAATCCCTATGCTTGCTTGGGGAAGTATCGGCTTAGTCAGCGGAAAAATTGGTGGCGATGCCAATCAACAAACTTTAGGAATGACCATAGGTGCATTCTTGTTTTCTTTAGTCTTATTTTTTGTAGTAAATCCAGTAATTACCCCTTGGATTTTCTTGATCGGATTTTTATCTGGTTTAGCGTGGAGCGTTGGTCAAAACGGTCAATTCCATGGAATGAAATTTATGGGTGTATCTGTTGGCTTGCCATTATCAACTGGTTTTCAATTGATTTTGAATACGATTGCGGGCGCGGTGTTCTTCCATGAATGGACGCAAACAAAAGATTTTATTTACGGTTTTATTGCTTTAGCGTTACTTGTAAGCGGTGCTTATTTGACTGCCCGCCAAGATGAGGACGGAAAAGTAAACACGGATAATAAAATGCTTGATTTTGGAAAGGGTTTTAGAGCATTAATCTATTCAACATTAGGTTATGGCGTCTACACGATTATCATTACTTGGGCACATCTTGACGCATGGTCAATTATCTTGCCACAAAGTGTTGGGATGATTTTAGGTGCAAGTTTCTTTGCCTTTAAAAAAGTTAAAATCGATCAATTTGTTTGGAAAAACATGATTTCTGGCTTACTTTGGGGAATCGGTAATATTTGTATGTTGTTAACAGTTAAATCACTAGGCTTAGCAGTAGGGTTTTCTTTATCACAAATGGGAATCATCATCTCAACTTTAGGTGGTATTTTCATTTTAGGCGAACACAAAACCAAAAAAGAAATGGTTTACGTGATTGTTGGTTGCCTTCTAGTCATTTTAGGTGGTATCCTTTTAGGGTATATGAAAACAGTTTAATTACTGTTTTCCAACCTAAAATGGGGAGGAACTTCAATGGATTTATTTCGTAAGAAAAAGATCGAGCTCAATCAAACGAGTGGTATGAAAAAAGAATTAAAAACAACGGATTTGATTATGCTAGGTATTGGTGCAATCATCGGAACCGGAATATTTGTAGTGACAGGAGTTGCGGCCAATCAAAATGCAGGCCCAGCACTGTCACTTTCGTTCGTTCTAGCGGCAGTTGTTGTTATTCTATCAGGACTAAGTTTTGCTGAATTTGCATCACGCGTACCAATACTTGGTGGGCCATATGCGTATCTGTACGTCGTATTTGGGGAATTCATTGCATGGTTGACTGGTTGGTTGCTGATAGGCGAATTTTTACTAGCTGTATCATCAGTTGCATCTGGTTGGTCTGGATATGTTCAAGGATTTTTGGCTAGTCTGGGTGTGGAATTACCGACAGCATTAACCGGAGGATATAATCCTGGAAAGGGTACGTATCTGGATCTAATTGCGATCTTAGTTGTTGTGTTTGTAACTTATATCGTTTCATTGGAAGCAAAGAAAGCTTTGCGTTTAAATAATGTAATGGTATTTGTTAAATTTGGAATTATTGCTTTATTTATTGTTGTAGGAATCTTTTTTGTAAAACCTGCAAATTGGACACCGTTTACGCCATTTGGTTTTTCAGGTGTGTTAGATGGGGCGGCACTAGTCTTTTTTGCCTTTCTAGGTTTTGATGCGGTAGCAATGGCAGCTGAGGAAGTGAAAAATCCACAAAAAGATGTTCCAAGAGGAATTATTGGTTCGATTTTAATTGCGACAGTTTTATATATTGTAGTGACGTTGATTTTAACAGGAATTGTACCATTTACAGAATTAGGTGTGAGTGATCCAGTAGCGTTTGCGATGCGTTATGTAGGCCATGATACAGTCGGGGCAATTATTGCAGTCGGAGCGATACTGACGTTATTAACAGTGACGATTTCAATGATGTATTCTTTAGCCAGATTGTTATTTGCGATTAGTAAAGATGGTTTGTTGCCAAAATACATGACGGAGATTGACGAAAAACATCGGACACCTAAAAAAGCAACTTATACAGCCGGTGTGGTAGCAGTCTTTTTTGCTGGGGCATTTCCACTTGATATTTTAGCTGAATTAACTAATATCACAGCGTTAACTTACTTGATTCTGGTAAGTTTAGGATTGTTGAAATTAAGAAAGCAATTTGGTCAACCAAAAGCGGGAGAATTCAAAGTGCCGTTTGTACCAGTTCTACCGGTGATTTCTATTTTGACTTGCGTGGTATTGATGTTACGTTTACAGGCGATTACGTGGATCGTTTTTGCAATCGTTATGGTGATTGGCTTGCTTATCTACTTTACTTACGGGTATAAAAATAGCGTTATGAATCAACAACAAGGCGAGTAATAATTGAATAAATGACAATGAAAAAGGGGTTGTGACAATGATTTTGTCACAACCCCTTTTTTTCAAAGAAATGGTGTTTCAGAAGTAATTCTGGGCTTATTTATTGATGCTAATGGAGCCACAACCTCTATCCACGGTGTTCCCCAAGCAACTCCTCGAAATAATCTGTAACTGACCAAAAATATGAAAAGCTATTTTTGCCAGTTACTTTTTATTTTTCGGAGCTGACCGCTTGGAGCCACAACCTCTATCTACGGTGTTCCCCAAGCAACTCCTCGAAATAATCTGTAACTGATCAAAAATATGAAAAGCTATTTTTGCCAGTTACTTTTTATTTTTCGGAGCTGACCGCTTGGAGCCATAACCTTTATCCACGGTGTTCCCAAGGCAGCTTCTTCGGCAATAAGTCCTTCTTTCATAAAAACATGAGGAACTGTTTTTAGAAAGAAATTCTTATTGCTTGAAGCTAAACGCCTTGTGCCACAACCTTTTTAGTCACTTTATTGTGTTAAATCAAGTAATTTTTGTTTCAAGTCTTCTTCCATATTTGATAGTTCAAGTTCTGCATGGCGACGTTTTTCTTTACCTTCTTGTTGGATACGTAAAGTTTCTTGGATTGTTTCAACGAGATCATTTTGTGTTTTTTGTAGTGTTTCGATGTCCACAATTCCTCGTTCGTTTTCTTTCGCCGTTTCAATAGCAGAAATTTTCAACATTTCTGAGTTTTTCTTCAGCAAGTCATTGGTTGTTTCAGAAACTTGACGTTGCGCAGTGACAGCATCTTTTTGACGAAGCAACGTCAACGCAATGACAACTTGGTTTTTCCATAAAGGAATCGCTGTCGCAACCGAAGCTTGAATTTTTTCTGCTAGTGCTTGGTTGGTATTCTGAATCAGCCGAATTTGTGGTGCTTGTTGAATCGTGATTTGTCTTGCTAAACGTAAATCGTGGGTACGCTTATCTAAACGATCTAAAAATTGGGTGTAGTCGTTAGCAATTTGGACATCCATTTGATCGCCGGTTTCTTCTGCTTTCTTCATTGCTTCAGGAATAGTCGTTGTTTGTAACTCTTCCATTTTTAGTTCCCCAGCGGCAATATAAATGTTTAGCGCATCAAAATAGTCTTTATTTTTTTGATAAAGCTGTTCAAGCATTAAATTATCTTTTAGTAGGCCATCTTTTTCTTTATCTAATTTAACAGCAATTTTGTCGATTTGTGCACCAATTTTTTGGTATTTTGCAGTTACTTCATAAATAGATTGCTTTACTTTACCAAAAACACGTTGGAAAATATTTCCTTCACCAGCGCGTAGCTCATCTGGATTTGCTTCTTGTAAACGATACATCAATTCTGTTAAAGAATCCCCAACTGGTCCAATGTCTTGTACTTGTACATGATTCAGCATTGATTGTGAAAATTCACTTAGTTTGGTTTGCGCAGCAGAGCCATAACTGATGACTGATTGTGCATCGGTGGCATCAATCTTTCCAGCTAGTTGTTTTGCTTGTTCCTGGCGTTCTGGGGGTAATTTATCAATCAAGCGTGTTGCGACTTGTTGCTCTTGTAAAGCATTGATTTCTGCTTGTTGCGTTTGAGTTAATGTATCTGTCGGTGTTGAAAAAGGATTGTTTAATAGGTCATCTAACGTACTATCTACAGGTGTAACATTTTTTAGTTCATTTGGCTTGTTATTGTCCATCTGAGTTCCTCCTTAGGGCTTGTGGTAAATGGTATAAAAAATCCGAGAGACGGAAATTGACAGCTAAGTTTGAAAATAACTCGAAGCACACCGAAAAAGCGGCAACTGCTTCGAGTCATTAGCTGACTATTCGAGTGACTCAGAAAAGATTAGTCTTCTTCTCTTCTATTATCACGTTTTAAGTTTTGTTTCGCAACTGATATCTCTAAATCTAGGTCATCTAAATCATCTGATACAAATTGTTGATAGTCTTGCGCAATCAAGCTAGCAACCTGATCGATGATCTGCGCACTTTCTTCTAATTTTGCATAAGTCTGCTTATTTTTGATTTCATGATTATTAATTTCGATATATTTATCCGTCAAATCAATGAGGTTTGGCAGATGTGTATAAAGAAAGTGACTAGCATCATGTAAGCGATGTGGCTCTTTGACCAATTCTTTAAAGAGTGCTTTGGCTGCTTTGACGGTGTCGTGACGTAGGTCAATTGCTTTAAGTTTTGCTGTTTGATTTAAGTTTACTTGAAGTCGATTGATTTGCGTTTTTGTGTGATTCATTGTTTCTCGAAAAAAATTAATTTCGCTTGGCGTCATACCAACTTCTGTATAGTGAACTTTTAAATCATCTGATAGTTCAGGAATTTCTTTTGAACGTTTTTTATTTTTTCCAGAACCAAATAGCTTCCATAAGACCAATAAAATTCCGGCTAAAATGATTGAGCTACTAATTAGCGAAGAATCTCCGCTGCTTGAAACAAATAGCAGAATTAGTCCGATTCCTAAAATCCATGGCCATTTTCGTTTTTTCATAATATGCCCTCCAGATTATTCTTTCCATTGAGTATCTATCGATGTTTCGATTTATTTCCCGTTTACATCTTTTATTTTAGCATATCCAGCTTAAGAAAGAGTATCGGGCTAAGGATGGATTTTCATATTTTAGGAAAATTCTAAGGTTTTTCTATGGTAAACTAGTAAGGAGTTTCTAGGAAAATTGAAAAAATAAAAAAAAGCAGTTATTATTACAAAAGAAAGCAGGAAACAGGATGCTGAATTATGACCAATTTGAAGAAAAAACAATGACGCGTAAAGAAATTTTTCATGGAAAAATTATTGATGTCGCTTTAGATGAAGTTCGTTTACCTGATGGAAAAATAGCTCAGCGTGAATTAGTTTTTCATCCGGGTGGCGTAGGAATCATCGCCTTTGATGAACAAGAACGTTTATTGTTAGTCAAACAGTTTAGAAAACCACTAGAAAAAGTGATTTTAGAAATTCCTGCTGGGAAAATTGATCCGGGAGAAGGACAAGAACCTGAATTAACTGCACGCAGAGAATTGGAAGAGGAAACTGGCTACCGTGCACAAGATATGACCCACATCACCTCGATGTATTTATCACCAGGTTTTGCTAATGAATTGTTGCATGTGTATCACGCAACAAACATAGAAAAAGTTGTGAATCCATTAGCGCAAGATGAAGATGAAGTATTAGAACTTTATGCGCTAACAATGGCAGAGGCGAAACAAGCAATGACTGAAGGCGTCATTTGCGATGCAAAAACCATTTTTGCGATTCAGTATTGGGCGTTATTGTCTAAAGGAAAGTAGAGGGATCGGCTGATGGCCAAAGGACCGCTGATTACGCGTTCAGAATTACGAAAACGACAAGAAGAGCAACTGAGAGAACCAGTTGATGAAACCAACTATCAGGTAAACAATCAGAGTGAGCCAGAGTCGGCTAACAGCTCAAATTTTTATCGTAAAGAAAGTAAAAAGAAACAAAAGGTAACGAAGACTCGAACAAGTGAACGAGAAAAAACACATAAGTGGAATGTTTTTTTGATGAAAGCATTAGCGATTGTGATCTTGTTGCTTTGTGTTGTTATTTTGGCAATCATATTTATTTAAGAGAGAAGGAATTTTTATGAAAATCGGTATTATCGGAGCAATGGAAGAAGAAGTAAAAATTTTGCGAGAAAATTTAAGTGAACCTTTGTCTTGGGAACGTGCAGGAGCATTATTCATTTCTGGCTCACTGGGAAAACATGAAGTTATCGTTGTTCGCTCAGGTATCGGTAAAGTATTGGCATCTATTACAACTAGTTTACTGATTCAACAATACGGTGTGAATATGGTTATCAATACTGGTTCTGCCGGTGGCATTGGTGAAGGCTTAGCTGTTGGTGATATTGTTGTTTCAGATAAAGTTGCCTATTTTGATGCAGACGCAACGGGATTTGGCTATGAACCAGGTCAATTACCAGGAATGCCACTTTATTATGAAGCAAGTACTTATTTACGTTCGGAAATGGTGAAGGCAGCAAACGCAACCAACTTAAATGTAAAAGAAGGCTTGATTGTAACAGGTGATACATTCGTAGATTCTCCAAAAAAAGTACAAGAAATCTTGACGAACTTCCCAGAAGCATTGGCTTGTGAGATGGAAGGGGCAGCTGTAGGACAAACGGCACGTCAATTCAATATTCCATTCTTGATTGTACGCGCAATGAGCGATACAGCAGATCACTCAGCGACACAAACATTCGATGAGTTTATTGAAGATGCAGGTAAACGTTCAGCAGAAATGGTTATCCAATTTGTTAAACATCTCGTTTAAGGAGGAAACACATGAAAGCATTAGTGTCAATTGATTATACAAATGACTTCGTTGCAACTGATGGGAAATTGACGACGGGTGCTGCGGGACAAGCAATTGAAACAGCAATTACAGCACATACCCGTGAATTTATTGAGGAAAATGAATATGTGGTATTCGCAATTGATGCCCATGATCCAAAAGATGTATTTCATCCAGAGAATCGTTTGTTTCCACCTCATAACGTAATTGGAACTGATGGTCGAGAATTATTTGGGACGTTAGCGCCACTTTATCAAAAATACCAAGAACAAGAAAACATTTACTGGATCGATAAAAGACATTATTCTGCTTTTAGTGGAACAGACTTAGATATTCGCTTGCGAGAAAGAAAGATTACAGACTTATATTTAACAGGTGTTTGCACAGATATTTGCGTCTTGCATACGGCTGTTGATGCGTATAATTTGGGTTATAACTTATTTATTTACAAGGATGCTGTGGCAAGCTTTGATGAAATGGGGCATGAATGGGCGCTCAGACATTTTGAAAATACGTTGGGAGCAACGATTGTCTAAAAGGTTGTGGCACAAGGCGTTTAGCTTCAAGCAATAAGAATTTCTTTCTAAAAACAGTTCCTCATGTTTTTATGAAAGAAGGACTTATTGCCGAAGAAGCTGCCTTGGGAACACCGTGGATAGAGGTTGTGGCTCCAAGCGTTTAGCTTCAAGCAATAAGGATGCTTTTCTAAAAATAGTTTCTCATATTTTTATGAAAAGAGGATTTATTGCCGAAGAAGTTGCTTGGGGAACACCGTGGATAAAGGTTGTGGCTCAAAACGTTCAGATCCGACTAGATAGTGGGCAGACACTCAAAATAGCTCCTCATATTTTGTAGGGGATGCAAGCTATCTTGAGGAGTTGTTTTGTGAACACCGTAAATAGAGGTTGTGGCTTCAAGTGTTCAGCCCCGAAAAAATAATGAGCAACTGACAAAATAGCCTTTCCTATTTTGGAACAGTTATGAGTTTATTTCGAGGAATTACTTGAGGAAGACCGTAGATAGAGGTTGTAAAAAAATATTCAGCTTTGAATGGATAATGAAAAAATTATGTTCACCAAGAGAAAAATAGGAATAAAAAATGAGGGCTGATTTATCAGTCCTCATTTTTGATAGTTCTTTTGTGATCAATAGTCAAAAGTCAGAAATTTTAGTGCACTATGTTACCAAATATGCACACGCTTTTCTGGTACACGATACATAGCATCATCTGGAGTAACATCAAACGTAGTGTAGAATTCTTCTAAATTTTGTGGTTGGATATTTGCGCGAAGCTTTGCTGGCGCATGAACATCCACTTGCAATAGTAGTTGTTGGTATTCTTTTTTTGCTTTGGTGCGCCAAATGGTTGCCCAGTTAACAAAGAAAGCTTCTAATGAAAGATCTGGTTCACCTTTAGCCGCTTCCAAGGCACAGCTTAGCCCACCTGCATCTGCGATGTTTTCTGAAACAGTTAGTTTTCCGTTTACGGTACCTTCTGCAAATTCAATTCCATCAAACTCTGCAATCATGGCTTTTGCTTTTTCTTGGAAATGAGCTAAGTCTTCATCTGTCCACCAGTTGTTTAAATTCCCATACTCATCAAAAAGTGCGCCGTTATTATCAAAAGCATGTGAGATTTCGTGTGCGATGACAGCACCAATTCCACCAAAGTTTGCAGAGCTCGATTGATCCAAACTGTAAAAAGGTGCTTGTAAAATTGCTGCTGGGAAAACAATGATATTTCTAAATGGATGATAATAAGCATTGACTGTGTCAGCACTCATTTCCCATTCTGTTCGATCAACAGGTTTGTTCCATTTGCTGAAACGGTCAATCAGTACTTTTTTACTAAAATCGAAGGCATTTGAAAGTAAAGAGCCTCCTTCTTCAGAGGATACTGTTTGGAATTGATCAAAAATCGCTGGGATTTTCTCAGGATAACCAACTTGAATACCTAATTTGTTTAATTTAATAATGGCTTTTTCGCGTGTTTCATCACTAAGCCAATTGTTTTCTTCTAATCGTTTTTGATAAACAGCAATCATCTTTTGTACCATTTGTTCAACATCTTTTTTAGCCGCTTCACCAAAATATTTTTTGCCGTAATAATCACCTACGACTTGATCGAATTGACCAGAAGCTAAATAGAAGGCTGCTTTCTTTTGTGGCATCGCTTCATCAGCACCAGAAAGTGTACGGGAATAGATGCTGCCGATTTGTCGAAAGTCTTCGGAAAGATAACCACTCAACGAACGAACGGTTTTAACAAATAACCAGCTCTTCAATAATGAAAAATGCGCATCGGTTAGTAATTCATCCAAATGTTCAAAGTAAACGGGATCCGTTACAATTACTTTATCTGGTTGTGTCCCAATCAAACCAATCGTTAATTTTTCTAGGTCTAATTTTTCGCTGTAACCGACAAAAGTTTCAAATGATTTTGGGTTATACATTTTGCTATAATCTGCATTTTCTTCCGCACTCTTAACATGTGGAGCAATCAGTTTGTCAAATTGAATGGCTTGTTCCACGATTGATTCAGCATGCTGTCTTTCTTTACCAGTAAGCTCTAATAACTGAACCATCATGTCAAAGAATACAGATAAAAGCTGTGCGCCGTTTGGATGTTCAGGTGTGTAATACGTTTTGTCGGGTAGAAATAAAGAAGGTGAATAAGCAAAATAAGCATTTGTTTGCGCGTTTTTCATATCTGCATCAACATCAACTGTGAATGGCAATGCAAATCCTTCCAGTGTCCAGTCAGGAAACAACGCATTTAAATCAGAATAAGAATTGATGGCTTCGATTTTTTCCAATAAAGGTAAAAGCGGTGTTGCGCCTAAGTCGTTTCGTTTGGAGTAATCATTTGCTAGCTGATAGTAGGCTAGAAAGTTTTTCATTTTTTTGGAAGAAACTTTTTCGGGATGTGCGAGTAAGTTGTCTACTTCGCCCATCAAAAGCTGGTCGATTCCTTCAACTAAATCTTGAAATCCACCTGTAGCAGGTTTATCAGCAGGAATTTTTGCTGTCTTTAGCCAGTCTTCATTGACTGCTTCAAAGAAATCTTGTTTCAATCGTTCTTTATTCATTCATCAGTCACTCCTTTTTTCTCGTGAATTCATTATCTAACAAAAAGTTTTTTTAAACAAATACTATGGTGTTTGTCGGTTTTTTTGTGAGAAATGAAAAATCAAAGTCATTTGTTTTTTAGTTGGCATCTATTATAATGAAAAAAAGGAGGCGAAGACAACTGAAATCAGAAATGAAAGAGTTTTCTTTAGCTGAAACAACCAATCAAATGATGAAAGAGCAGTGGGTTGGTTTGCCAGAAGAACGTTTTGAAAAGTACCAGAACTGGAAAACGCCATCTGGCTACTTATGTGGCACTTACGCGACGGCAGTTTTGTTAGCTTATTATCAAGATTACCGACAAGAGTTCACATTGCCGGAACGAATTCGTGTCAAAGATAGTCCAGATGAATCTGTACTAATTGATTTGTTACGTGCCTATATCCAACCACTAGGAATGCCGACAATCCCGTTACAAGTTAGTCAGGGACTCTCTCGATTTTTAAAAGCAATGGGAGAAGCGCAGCGCGCTAGAGGAACCTTGCTTGGGTCATGGCAACGTGCAACCAAACGAATTCGGCAAGGAAAACCAGTGTTAGTTGGTTTGTTGAAAGGATTAGGAAGTACCTACGGAAATCATTGGGTGGTGGCTTACGCATATTTTGAATCAACAACAGGAGAACGTTATTACAAGGTACATGATAATTGGGGAAATGCGAAAAAAATCATTCCAGTAAGCTGGACAAATGGAACTGTTTCACTTTCGTAACAATTTGCTGAAATTACCAGAAAATATGTTGAAAGTATGTTAAACTAACGTGGAATAGAAGTTTTAGGGAGGCCTACATGAGTAAAAAGTATCAGGATGACACGCTGAAAATTTTTAGCTTGAATGGAAATCGTCCATTAGCTGAAAAAATTGCAAAAGTGTTTGGGACAGAACTAGGAAAAAGTGTGGTAAAACAATTTAGTGATGGCGAAATCGCAATCAATATTGAAGAAAGTATTCGTGGCGATCATGTTTACATCGTTCAATCAACGAATGCGCCGGTGAATGATTATTATATGGAACTATTGATAATGATTGATGCAATGAAACGTGCAAGTGCTAAAACGATTAACGTTGTTTTGCCTTATTATGGATATGCGCGTCAAGACCGTACAGCGAAGCCTCATGAACCAATTACAGCAAAACTGATTGCTAATTTAATTGAAGAAGCTGGAGCAACACGTGTTTTAACATTGGATTTACACACGGTTCAAGTACAAGGATTCTTTGATATTCCTGTAGATAATTTATTCACGATGCCACTTTTTGCACATTACTATCGCGAACTTGGCTTAACAGGTGATGACATCGTTGTTGTGTCGCCAAAAAATAGTGGAGTCCAACGTGCGCGTAGTCTTTCTGAATACTTAGATAGTACTTTGGCAATCGTTGATCACGCAGATGATGCTGACTTAGATAGCGGCTATGTGATTGGTGATGTTGAAGGGAAAACATGCATTATGGTAGATGATATCTTAAACACAGGTGCTACATTTGCACGCGCTGCAAATGTCTTGAAAGAAAATGGTGCGAAAGATGTTTATGCTTGTGCCTCTCATGGGTTACTTTCAGTACCTGCAAAATCCATTCTAGACGGAGCACCAATCAAAGATATCTGTATCACTGATTCTGTTTGGACAAAGGACGAATTCCATCCAGAAAACTTGACGATTATTACTTGTTCTGAACTGATGGGTGAAGCTGTGAAACGAATTCACGAAAACACACCGATGAGTCCATTATTCAAGTTAGAAGAAAAAGCTTTTGACTAACCAATCGAAAGGTTGCTAATCAAAAAGTGAGAATAGCGAGTAGTTTCCTCAAGTTGTGAGAGGAGCTATTCGTTTTTTTTACTCAGCAAGTTGCTTACTTTTTTCTGAGGAATGAAGGAGTTATTTTTGGTAAGTAAGCTATTCTGTGCTAGAATGTGCCTAGTTATAAGTGGAAAGGATGAAATAAGGTGGAAAAAATTTATTTGGATCATGCGGCGACGACACCAATGCATCCTCAAGTAATCAAAGCAATGACTGATATTATGAATGAAACATTTGGAAATCCTTCAAGCATTCATGGATTCGGAAGAGTAGCACATGAAAAACTTGAAACAGCACGTCAAATGATTGCTGATACATTACAGGTGAAATCGCATGAAATTATTTTTAATAGTGGTGGAACTGAAGGCGATAATACAGCAATTCTTGAAACAGCTTTTGCAAGACAAAGTGAAGGCAAACATCTGATTACCACTGCAATCGAACATCCTGCAGTATTGAATACGATGAAATATTTGGAAACGCAAGGGTTTGAAGTCACTTATTTACCTGTTGATGAAAATGGGAATCTTTCAATCGCTGACTTTCAACAAGCATTGCGTGAAGATACGATTTTAGTTTCGATTATGTATGGAAATAATGAAATTGGAAATTTAATGCCTATCAAGGAAATCGGTGAATTATTGGCAGAGCATCCTGCGTATTTTCACACCGACGCTGTCCAAGCCTACGGAAACCAAACGATTCGTCCGGAAGCTTTGGGCCTTGATTTGTTGAGTGTTTCTGCACATAAAATCAATGGACCAAAAGGTGTTGGGTTCTTGTACAAACGTGACGGTGTGGTGATTCCAGCCCTACTTTTAGGTGGGGAACAAGAAGAAAAACGACGCGCAGGAACAGAAAATCTAGCAGGTATCTGGGGTATGGCAACAGCTGCAACGATTTTAGATGAAGAAGAACGTCAAGCTAGAAGTGAGAAATACCAAAAATTCCAACAAATGATTTTAACAGCGCTGGAAGATCACGGAATTGAGTATCAAGTGAATGGTGATTTAGCGAATAAATTACCTCATGTTTTGAATTTAAGATTACCTGGTGTGACGAATGATTTATTACTCATGAAATTGGATCTTAGAGGAATTGCTATTTCAACAGGATCAGCATGTACAGCAGGAAATATTGAACCTTCCCACGTGTTAGAAGCAATGTATGGTGAAGACACACCAATTCTAAAAGAATCAATTCGAATTAGCTTTGGGTTTGGGAACACAGAAGAAGAGATTCAACATTTTATCGAACAATTGCTTTCAATTTTAGAAAAATGAAAAAAGGACGGGCAAACGTGATTTCGTTTGCCCGTCCTTTTTTCTTTGTGCTTTTATAAAACTTTTGCCAAAGAAGCTAGTAAATTAAATTGGAAACTTTTATAATTAAGATAGAAAATAATTTTATCGAGGTGAAGAACGTGGCATTTGAAAAAACAGCGACAGTTCTTGGTGCAGAAACTAGTTATCGTTTAGCGCCAAGCGCAAAACGATATACACTGAGAGATAATGGCTTTATTGAAACAAATGGGGGAAATTACCAATTGATCCGCCCTTTAGATGCAACTCCACAAAGTAAAGAAGGTTTTAAGTTAAAGGTAACCGTATCAAAGGATATCCAAACAGTAAAAATGTCGATTACCACAGCTAACGGTCTGAAAGCCGTGAATATTTTTAAAGATCCTAAGCAAAAAATGAGTCAAGATAAGTTTTACTTCTTGATGGATGGAATGATCAGCCGAGGATTATTTGAAAAAGTTGAAGACTAAGCAAAAAATAACTAACCTCTCAATCAGTTGAAGGGTTAGTTATTTCTTTTTTATAACAAAGATATCTATAATTAGATTATTCTATACTATTTACAAAGCTTGAACATTCAATGTTTATTGAAAAAAATAATTTACGCATTTTTGGTAAAAAAACACCCCAGTTTTTTGTAGTTTTTATGTTTTTCTTGACTACTGGATACGCTATCAGTATCATAAGTGGCAGATAGAAACAGCCAAATAAAAAAGGCACCTCAGCAAATGGTGGCAGCCAAATGCTGAGGCCTTGAATCAGTCAACCAAACGGACCAATCAAGTTTGCCATAGTCAACGCAATGCATCAACCTCGTTCATTGTAACGAATCTGGAAGTATAAATCTAGTTTTTTAGAGAAATTTTCTAGAGGATGTATTCGGTTTATTTGCTATGCTGAAAGGTATTGGACAGATTGTGTTCGATACCTTTTCTTTTGTCTTAAAATACGCGTAAGAGACAAAAACTACTAAAAAGTGGCATCGTTTGTGCTACATAATTGTAGGAGCGAAGATTTTTTGTGATTTTATTGCCTTTTTTCATCGTTTGAAATAAAGTCCGCGTATTAATTTATGAAGGCACATTTCAATGTGGCTGTTTCTGTCATAAAAAGGAGGCATGCAGGTGCAAGTGATTTTGATATTGAATCATAATGCAGTCGTTGCAAGATCAAAGAAGGGAGAGTGGGTACTCATTCGACGAGGAATTGGATTTGGTAAGAAGGTCGGTGATCTCGTCGAACCAAAGAATGTGGAATGTATGTACCAAAAGATATCAATAGGATAACTAGGGGAGTTACTGTCTGGCAGGCTTGACCCATTCCAATGTTTGGAATGAGTCAGGTCTATTTTTTTTAGGAGGATGATTGGTTGGAAGCACTTGATATTCAGGAAATTATTCATAAAGACTTACTTGTTGTAGATTCGAAAGCAACGACCAAAGGCCAGATTCTGAAAGAACTAGCCAATTTATTAGAACGCAAAGGGTACGTAGCAAGCTCAGAAATATTTTTAACAGATGTCTATCAGCGAGAATCAGAAGGCGCAACTGGTATCGGACAGGGAATTGCGATACCGCATGGTAAGTCCACTACCGTGAATCAAACCGTAATTCTCATCGCTACTTTAGCACAACCAATTCCTTGGGAAACGCTCGATGATCAAGATGTCAAAGTTGTTCTTTTATTTGCAGTAAAAGCGGAAGATGCCAATCTTAAACATCTGCGGCTATTACAAAAAATTGCAACTTTGCTTGCAGATAATGAATTTATTCATGAATTAAAAGAAGTAGATACAGTTGAAGCTTTATATCAATTAATGATTAACCAATAAAAAAGGAGTGTCGATTAATATGTTAGTAACAGGAAAAGAAATTTTAGCAGTGGCAAAAGAAAAAGGGTTCGCAGTACCAGCATTCAATGCAGGTTCAGGTCAGTTATTGAATGCAGTGATGGAGGCGTGTGAGGAAGCAAAAGCGCCAGTTATGATTGCGATTCACCCAGAGGAACTACGTTTTTTAACAGATAGTTTTGTTTCACAAGTTAAATATTTAGCAGAAAAAGTAACGATTCCCGTTTGTATTCATTTAGACCATGGAGCAAATTTTGAGCAGGTTATTCACGCGATCCAATTAGGGTTTACGTCTGTAATGATTGATGCGTCTCATCATTCTTTTGAAGAAAATATCGCAATTTCTCAAAAAGTCGTAGAAGCAGCCCATGCAGTGGACGTCTCGGTCGAAGCAGAGTTAGGAACGATTGGTGACACAGGGAACACAGTTGAAGGTGGCGTTAGCGAAATTATTTATACGGACCCAAAAGTTGCGCAGAAGTTTATTGAAGAAACGGGTGTCGATAGCTTAGCTGTGGCAATCGGAACAGCGCATGGGATTTATCCAAAAGATGTTGATCCAGAGTTGCGCTTAGATATTTTAGAAGAGATTGAATATCTGACTGATGTCCCATTGGTTTTGCATGGTGGTTCAAGCAATCCGGATGATGAAATTTCAAAAGCTGTAGTGATGGGTGTCAATAAAATCAATATTTCTAGCGACATCAAAATTGTTTTCGCAGAAAAACTACGTGAAATCTTAAATGAAGGAAATCTGGAAATTCGTGAACCAAATGTGCTGTTCCCACCATGTATGGAAGCGACAAAAGAAGTTGCATTACAAAAAATTCATTTATTTAAAGCTGACGATAAGGCAAAATACTACACTACATCGAAATAGGAGGAGATCAATCCATGAAGATTGTTGGAATTGCTGCATGTACAGCGGGAATTGCGCATACTTACATCGCCCAAGAAAAACTACTTCAAGCTGCTAAGGCACGCGGACATGAGATCCATGTGGAAACACAAGGCCTAGCTGGTACGCAAGATGCTTTATTATCCAGCGATATTCAAGCTGCTGATATGGTATTGATTGCTGCGGATATCAAAGTTAGCGGGCGTAGTCGATTTACGGGAAAACGTATCGTGGACGTGCCTACAAGCTTGGTTGTTAAATCACCAAATAAATTGATGGAAAAGCTAGAAGAAATGCTCAAATAAATTTCAGGAGGACAAAATGGATAAAATCAAGACTTTAGGCATCAAAAAACATTTGATGACTGCAATTTCATTTTTTTTACCAATCGTTGTTGCTTCAGGTTTTTTATTAGCAATTGGAAACATGTTAGATGGTGTTGCAATTGAGACTTTTTCTGAGGGATTCGCATTTGCAGATACGTTGACTTCAATGGGAAATTATGGATTAGGTTTGTTGCCAATGATTGTTTCTTGTGCGATTTCTTACTCCATTGCCGACAAGCCGGGGATTGCTCCTGGTTTAATTATTGGGATGGTTGCAAAAGGAATTGGCGCAGGGTTTCTAGGGGGAATGCTTGGTGGGTACGTTTCGGGGATCATCGTGGTTCTCTTAACAGCTGGAATCAAAGTACCTAAATGGATGGAAGGTTTGATGCCGACTCTGGTTTTACCGTTTCTTAGTTCATTGATTGCCGGGCTGGTCATGTACTATGTAATTGGGACGCCAATCAATTGGTTTACAAACTTGATTACGAACTATTTGACTGGATTGGATACTTCTTCACTCTTTTTATACGGTGCAGTAATTGGTGTGCTTTCTGCGATTGATTACGGGGGCGCAATCAATAAAGTTGTCTTTGCTTTTGTCTTTGCTTTATTCTCAGAGGGAATCTATGAACCGGTCACTGTACTGATTTTGGCATCAATGGTAACGCCTTTTGGTTTGACGATGGCATTTTTCCTAGGAAAGATCATTCAAAAAGAAATTTTTAATCGTCAAGAAATCGAAACGCTAAAAACTGCGTTTCCGATGGGAATTTGTCAAATCACCGAAGGCTGTTTTCCTATTGTATTGAATGACTTGGTCCGCAATGTTATTGCTACTGGTGTTGGCGGTGGAATTGGCGGTGGACTAAGTATGCTGTGGGGAGCAGACAGCCATATTCCTGCTTCAGGGATGTTTGCTGTTGCTACGATGACCAGACCTTGGGCATTCATAGGTGCATTAATGATTGGTTCGTTTGCAACGGCTGTAACGATTTTAGTTTTGAAGAAACGTGTAGATCCAAATGCAGAAGTTGTTGTGGTCGAAAAAGCAGAAGAAGAAATTTCTTGGGATGATCTAACAATCAATTGAGGAGAACAGTCATGGACTATCAAACAAAAGTAAAACAGCTATTTTTGGATTCAGGAATGATTTTTACAGATGAAGAACTAGAGACCATTGAATTTGTTGATTTTGGCTTAGGTGCTATCGAGGTCGAAGGACTGAACTTATTTGTATATGAAAACAATGAACGCTATTGTGGAAAAGAACTAGCTTTGCTACCCTATCAAACATGTCCTGAACATCGACACCCACCAAGAAAAAATGATCTTGGTAAAAGAGAAACATTTCGGTGTCGAAAAGGAATCGTCTATTTGTATGTTGAAGGAGAGGAACCTGAAGTCCTATCATGCGAATTACCTGAAAATAATCAAGCAACTTATACAGTGAGGAAAGAGATTGTTTTACGACCAGGTGATCAGTATACGATTGAACCAAATATCAAACATTGGTTTCAAGCAGGGGAGACTGGCGCCGTGGTGACAGAATTTTCTTCTAGTAGTGATGATGCGAGTGATATTTTTACTAATCCGATGATCCAACGATAGTAAAAAGCAAAATAAAAATGGATTTGAAAAAAAGAATGTGTAGTTCATTTTTCGAAGAAAAGATGAAAGAGGTCTGGAAAATTTTCCAACCTCTTTTTTGTGTTTCGCGAAACATTCTTACTTAGTGAAACATAACAAATAAAAAAATTTTTGAAAAAAATGAAGAAAATGTTTGAACCAAGTTGAAGAAGCAAATGAACAAGCGGTTGAAAAAAATGTGTTATTCTTTCACATAAGATAATAAATAAGCCAATGGGAAAGAAAGTCATTTCAATTATTTAGGTATCTGTTATTTTTATTGATTTTTCATGAAAAAATAAGAAATAAAAGTTTTAGGGGTAAATCACTATATATAGTGTTTTTTTATTGTATACCACTAAAAATGCACAAAATCTAGTCTTTTCTTTTAAAAAAACACGAGTAGAATGAAGATAGATTTTAAAGTGAGGAAGTGTTTTTTTGAAATTAACTGTTTTTTGCGGTTCCCGTTTTGGCGAAAAAGAAAGCTACAAATTTATTGCCCAAACGTTAGGAAAATATATAGCACAAGAAGAAATAGAGCTCGTTTATGGTGGTTCAAATGCTGGAATCATGGGGATCATCAGCCAAACTGTGCTCGAAAATGAAGGAAAAGTAACTGGAATCTATCCAACTGGTTTATTTGAAGCAGAAACGCCAGCTGAAGAAGTAACGACGTTCATTGCAACAGAAACAATTGATGAGCGTAAAGAGTTATTATTTAGTGAAGGCGATGCTGTCTTAGTGTTTCCAGGAGGTTTGGGTACATTAGAAGAGTTTTCTCAGCTACTTTCATGGATTGCGATCGGATTAGTGCCAGAAAAACCAATTGGGATTCTGGATATTGGTGGGTATTATACAGGACTGGAGCAGTTGTTGAAGAATTTTGCCAAAGAAGGGTTTATGGATGAGAAATGGCTTGATCAAGTTGTTTTTTCAAATAACCCATTAAAATTAGTTGATTTATTAAAAGGGACGCATCAAGAAAATCGTCCTTTAGTGAAGGAGATTTATTGATGAGCCAAATTTATTTAGCAGGACCATTTTTTTCAGAGGAACAAGTTGAACGTATTCAACGAATCGAGCAAGCATTAGAAGACAATACTACCGTTTCGACTTTCTATTCGCCACGACATCACCAAGAGAGCGATTATGAAATGTTTAGCGCAGGCTGGGCACAAGAAGTGTATCAACGAGATATGACGGAAGTAACCGATGCGCAAGCTGTAGTAGCTATTTTGGATTTTGAAAATCAAACGATTGATCCTGGCACCGCATATGAGCTAGGTGTTGCGACAATGTTGAACAAACCAATAATTATTTTCCAAGAAGAGACAGTACCAGTGAATTTGATGGTTACAGAAAGTCTTCATGCTTATTTAAAAAATGATAGAGAAATTCAGCAATATGATTTTGAAAAAATGCCGAAACATGCATATATTGGTGAGTATTTATAGAAAAGGAAGGGTTGTATGTCAGTGATTTTAATTTCAGGAACGATTGGCGCAGGAAAGAGTAGCTTAACAGATATGCTTGCAACAGAGATCCGTTCAAAACCATTTTATGAAAGTGTAGAGGATAATGAAGTATTACCACTTTTTTATTCAAATCCAGAACAGTATGCATTTTTATTACAAATCTTCTTTTTGAACAAACGATTTTTAGCGATGAAAAACGCATTGATCAATGATGATAATGTTCTTGATCGTTCAATTTATGAAGATAGTTTATTGTTTCATCTAAATGCAGATCTTGGTCGTGTGACGGATATCGAAGTACAGCAGTATGATAATTTATTAGATACGATGTTAAACGAGTTAGATGATGTGGCGCCTAAAAAACGTCCTGATCTAATGGTTCATATCAAAGTTTCTTTAGACACGATGCTAAGCCGAATCAAAAAACGTGGTCGTGATTATGAACAATTAGAAAGCGATGAAACATTGTACAATTATTATCAACAATTGAATGAACGTTATGATCAATGGTATGAGAACTTTGATGTTTGTCCAAAAATCCAAATTGATGGAGATCAATTTGACTTTGTCGAAGAACCAGAGCATGCGAAAGAAGTAATTGAACAAATTAAGCAAAAATTAGTTGAATTAGAAAAAGCGCCTGCTGGAAGTTATTACACAGATAACAACTTAGCAAAAGGGCAAGAATTAGGATAAATAAAAAAGGCGTCGTGAGAAAATCACGGCGCCTTTTAATGCAATTAATGTGGCTTACTGCTCACTGCTTGAATGTTATCTGTAACATAAGCATCAAAGGATTTAAACGAATCTTGAATCAGTTTATGGCAGTTATCACAAATGCTTAAACTTCCTTGATCGCTAAATTCCGTATGGATGTTTTTATTGCTGGTGCATGTACAATAGTCATGACTATCAAATATATTCATTTTTTTCTCCTTAGTAACCAATCTAACTTTCCCAATATAACAGAAAAAAAGAAAATAGGGAGAAAAATTAAGAGAATTTAACGTGTTCTGAGTCTTTTTGTTTATTACATAAAAAAAGGACTGGGGCAAAAGGAGCTTAAATAGAAAAAAAGCCTAAAATTCGTTTTTGAAAACGTTGATTTTAGGCTTTTTTAAATTGAAAAACGTGTGAAGAACGACTGGATTTTTCGTTTTGTCCTAGTCTCAAATCATGTACTGGATCACAATTGTTTAAATACTATAAACGTTACCATCTTCATCTTTTATCTGATAGTTACCAATTTTAGTAAAGACAACGGAAACTTCTTTTTTGTCTGCCATTCCAGTAATTGTATAACTGTCACCTTTTGTGTCAATTTTAATGGAAGTTAAGGTAATGTTCTCACTGGTCTCAGAAGAAGTCGTACTGTCTTCGTTATAGGTACGCAACCATTCCATCTTATCATCGGTAAACGTAATTTTCCCACTAACTAAATTCATGTTCTTACGCATTTTCAAAGAATAAACACTATTTGAAATATCAGTTTTTTCTGCTTTAAGCGTAGAAGATTCGGTGGTTTCGTTTGTTGATTGGTTTGATCCACCCAGCATATTACAGCCAGTTAAGGTAAAAAGTACCAGTCCTAGAGTAAATATAGCTAATAGTTTCTTCAAAATCCTGCCTCCGTCTAATAGGATAAAGAAATTATACCATTTGAATGAACAACAGGAAACTAAGGATTGTAAAAATCTTTTTAAGGAAAACGCTTAAAAAGTAGTTGCAACTTGGAAAAGTGTTTGTTATATTATTTTTGAACCGGTTCAAAAATCGGTGAGCAACTAAAGATACTTCACTAAAAAAAGAGGTGAACAAGTTGAGTTCAATTCGTGAAGTAGCCAAATTAGCAGGCGTTTCTACAGGTAGTGTCTCACGTTACCTGAATGGTCAAACACTAAAAGTAGCCAATATGGAAAAAATCGCTACGGCAATCGATCAACTGAATTACAAAGAAAATATTATTGCTAAAGGGTTAAAGAATAATCGAAGCTTTTCAGTCGGACTGTTAATGAATAATTTGTCGAGTCGACTAAGTGCGGATATCGTAGCAAGTATTGAAGCATTGATGGAAGAAAACGGGTATAGTTTATTTTTAAGTTGTTTTAATGGTGAAGCGCAATTAGTTTCGCAAAAAATCGACTATCTACTTTCGCACTCAATTGATGGACTGATTCTTTTTGAAGCAGATGAAACTTGGCCAGGAATGGAAAAATTAGTAGAGCTAACGATTCCGATCATTTCTTTAAATACGCCTAATCAGTTGGAAAATGTCGATTCGATTTTGGTTAATGATCGCAAAAGTGTCCGCGAAACGATTGAGCAGATGATTGCGATGGGACATCAGTCAATTGGTGTTATCGCAGCGCCACAAACAGAATATGTGGCTAGAGAGCGATTAGCCGGGGCATTGGAAGCCAAGAAATACAGCGAAAAAGAAATAACTATTGACGTTTACACGGGTGATTACTCACGATTGAGTGGCTTTTATGGTGCGAAAGAATTATTAGCCAAAAACATAACAGCTTTATTTGTTTGTAACTATAACATGTCTATTGGAGCACTAGAATATTTTAACAAAAGTGATCAACAAATTGATCAAGAGATTTATTTTGCGCACTACGACTACTTAGATGAGTTACAGACGGTACTTCCTGAACGAATCATCATTCAACAACCCGCTGTGACAATTGGTGAATTGTGTGGGAAACGTTTGATTGAAAGAATGGAAAACCAGCATACAAGTGGTCAAACGATTCTTTTAGAAAATAAAATTTATGGAATGAAACAAAATAACTAAAAAAGAGGACGAGAAGATGACAAAGTATCAATTTCCTGAAAATTTCTGGTGGGGTTCAGCAGCAAGCGGCCCACAAACAGAAGGACGCGTAGCAAATGATGGCAAAGGTGATAATATTTTTGATTATTGGTATGCACAAGAGCCAGAAAAATTTTTTGATGAAGTAGGTCCAGGTAAAACATCACAAGTTTATACCAAGTACAAAGAAGATGTACAGTTAATGAAACAAACTGGACATAATTCTTTCCGTACATCGATTCAATGGAGTCGTTTGTTACCAGATGAATCTGGTGAAGTAAATCAAAAAGCGGTTGATTTTTATAATAGTTATTTTGACGAATTAATCGAAAATGGTATCGAACCGTTTGTAAATTTGTATCACTTTGACATGCCAATGTACCTTCAAGAAAAAGGTGGCTGGTTAAATCGTGAAACAGTTGAAGCTTATGAACGCTATGCAACGATTTGCTTTGAACTATTTGGACAAAAAATCAAAAAATGGTTTACTCATAACGAACCAATCGTTCCTGTTGAAGCTGGTTACTTGTATCGTTGGCACTATCCAGAAGAAGCAAATATGAAACATGCTGTTCAAGTTGGATATCACGAAGCTTTGTCGTCTGCGCTTGCAATCAAAGCATATCATTCTCTAGACTTATCTGGAAAAATTGGGATTATTTTGAATTTAACACCTAGTTATCCACGTGATGAAAATAACCCGGAAGATGTCAAGGCAGCAAAATTAGCAGATGCGTTCTTTAATCGCTCATTCCTTGATCCAGCAGTTAAGGGCGAGTTTCCGAAAGAACTGATTGAGGTATTAAAAGGCTTAGATTTGTTACCTGAAATCAAAGAGGGTGACAAGGAAATCATCAAAGAAAATACGGTTGATATTTTAGGAATCAATTATTACCAACCACGTCGAATCAAAGCAAAGGAAACACCAATTGACAAAGCTCTTTCGCCAATGCCTGAAGACTTCTTTGATAACTATGAAATGCCTGGCAGAAAGATGAATCCTTACCGTGGATGGGAAATCTATGAAAAAGGGATTTATGATATCTTGATCAACGTTCGTGACAATTACGGAAATATTGACTGTTTCATCTCTGAAAACGGAATGGGTGTTGAAGATGAAGCAAGATTTATTCAAGAAGATGGGATGATTCACGATGACTATCGAATTGAATTTGTAACAGATCACTTGAAATATGTGCATCAAGCAATTCAAGAAGGAGCCAATTGTTTAGGGTATCATATGTGGACATGCATGGATAACTGGTCTTGGACGAACGCTTATAAAAATCGTTATGGTTTTATTTCAGTTAATTTAGCTAAAGATGGTGAGCGTACAATTAAAAAATCAGGTCATTGGTTCAAGCAAGTTTCTGACCAAAATGGATTTGATGCGTAATTAGCGTGAGCAAAATTTTTTAAATTTTACTCAGATCATTAAAAATAAAATAAAAACTGTGTTTAAATCACGTAAAGATTTAAGCACAGTTTTTTTTCGCTAGAAAAAAGTGTTATTGATTACTATGAAATTTTATAGTCAAGTTGTCTTTTCAACGATAGTTTGTTTATTAAAAAAAGCAGCTAGTTATTTATTGTTTTTTTACAGGTTTTTTACCTTTAGATTTCATTTTTTGTATATAATAGAACAGGTAAATTCAAATAGGAGTGGAAGAAGGTATGAGAAAGAAGCGTCCTGTTCTTCTCTTTTGGTTAATTGGTTTTTTCCTTTTGCTTATTCTATCTGTAACGATTTCTGGACGAATCACAACAGAAATAGTTCATACAAAAACGGAAAAAATCGTTGCAAGCAAAGAATCAGTAGATAAATTTAGAAAAGAATTCTCAACTTATTGGTGGGAGGACTATAAATTTGAAGCCGACTATGATCAAGGCGAATTAGTGATTTATTTACCAAAAGGAAAAGAAGACAACCAGTTTACAAATATCGACGATGTTTTAAGTGCGATTTCCTTGAGACAATATCAATTTAAAGATAAACGACTGACCGTTTTACTGTTATCAAATTCGGGAGAGAAGCTAGCCCGATTAAAAAATGGAAAAGTAACAAAAGGGTACTCTGACAAAGTAGATAAAAAAGTCGTGGCCAGTCGCTTAGCGGAATGGAAAAAGACAAATACGCCAACGAAAACAAGTGATTCCAGTCATCCGAAAACAACAATTGACTCAACGACTGCACCACCGGCAACAAATTCGTCTGAAAGTTCATCCACAAGTAGTCATCTTTCTGGGACGAGCCAGTGATCAAAAATAGTGAAAGAAAAGTTGTGACAATTGTCACAGCTTTTTTTTGGAAAAGAGGGAGAAAATGATTTCTTATCGTGCAACGAAAAAACTAACACAACAGCAATTATTAGGGTTATATGAAGACGCTGGCTGGACAGCCTATACGAAAGATATCGAGCAACTACAGCAAGCCGTTCAACATTCCTTATCCGTTATCACTGCGTGGAAAGAGGACGAACTAGTTGGGTTGATTCGTGTTGTGGGCGATGGGCTAACGATTATTTATATTCAAGATATCTTAGTCAAAAAAGTAGTTCAAAATCAAGGAATCGGGTTTGAACTGATGCAGCAAATTTTGTTGAAATATCAAGCAGTTCGTCAAAAAGTATTACTGACGGAAGAGGCGCCAGCTATACGTCATTTTTATGAAAAATGTGGCTTTATTTCGGCAGATAAAGGTGATACAGTAGCTTTTGTTAAACTATCTTAAAATATAAAAATTTATTAAAAAAAATAGTCTTTTAGCTTATTCTCATTTTTTAAGTTCAAAATGTACGACAAAAGCGAATAGAGAGAAGTGATAATCGTGACTCCAATCAAAAAGTGGTGTCAAAATCGTTTGTTTATTGTTATTTTGGCAGGTGTATTTTTTTGGTTAAAAACTCTTTTAGCCTACTATATTGATTTTTCCTTGGGTGTCGAGGGAATCATTCAAACATTTATTTTATGGATTAATCCAGTTGCAACGACGCTGTTATTATTTGGACTATCTTTGTATGTAAAAAAAACAAAGCCAGCGCTATTTCTACTATTGTTTTTAGATATTTTGAATACAGCTCTTTTATATTGCAATATTATTTTTTATCGAGAATTTACTGATTTTATTACAGTTAAATCAGTTTTAGGTTTTTCGAAAGTGTCACAAGGACTGTCAGGAAGTTCGTTTTCTTTAATGAAACCTCACGATATTTTATATTGGTTGGATATTCTGGTCTTTCTTGGTTTGCTCATTTGGGTAATTGTCAAAAATGTACCCATTAAAAGTCAACCAGTTAAGAAACCAATGGCGATTGCAATAAGTTGTTTGGCTGTGTTTATTTTTTCTGGAAACTTAGCGTTGAGTGAAGCGAACCGTCCTCAACTGTTACAACGAACTTTCGATCGTTCTTATATTGTGAAGTATCTAGGAATTGATGCATATACGATTTACGATGGCATCAAAACGGGAATGACAAGCAGTGTTCGCGCGCATGCAAGTAGCAACGGAATCACTGAGGTCTTAGATTATACGAAAGAGCATTACGCAGAACCAGATAAAAGTATGTTTGGAATAGCAAAAGGGAAAAATATTATTGTGCTCCATTTGGAAAGCTTTCAACAATTTTTGATCAATATGAAGGTTGATGGTCAAGAAGTAACACCTTTTCTTAATAGTATTTTTGATAATCAAGCAACAATTAGTTTTGATAATTTCTTTCATGAAGTAGGCCAAGGAAAAACGAGTGATGCTGAAAATATGCTAGAAACGGGCACATTTGGTTTACCACAAGGGTCGTTATTTACTGAACTAGGTTCTGATAATGTTTTTCAAGCTGCACCAGCTATTTTAAAGCAAAGCCAAGGCTACACAAGTGCCGTGTTCCACGGAAATGTTGCTAGTTTTTGGAATCGAGATCATGTGTACAAAAACTTGGGTTATGATAATTTCTTTGACCGTTCTTACTTTGAAGAAGCGGACGAAACTTTAGGCTATGGTATTTTAGACAAAAATTTATTCAGTGAATCAGTCGGCTATCTTGAACATTTGCAACAGCCGTTTTATACAAAATTCTTATCTGTAACCAATCACACGCCTTATTATACTGATGATAAGAATTTTGATTTTCCAGGTTTAAATACTGGTAACAGTACAGTTGATAATTATGTGCGAACAGCCCATTATCTTGACCAATCATTGGAACAATTTTTCACTTATTTGAAAGCCTCAGGTATTTATCAAAATTCAATGTTTGTTATTTATGGTGATCATTTTGGGATTTCAAATTCAGATAACAAAGATTTAGCTACAGTATTAGGCAAAGATGAGAAGACTTGGAGCGAATTCGATGATGCACAGATGCAACGAGTGCCATTGATGCTTCACATTCCTGGATACACAAACGGGAAAGTCAGTCACGCATATGGTGGCGAGATTGATGTTTTGCCAACGCTACTTCATTTGGTCGGTGTAGATGATAAAAATTATGTTCATTTTGGAACAGATTTATTGTCTGCTAAACATGACCAAGTAGTTGCTTTTAGAAATGGTAATTTTGTTACTCCAAATTACACTGTTTTGGGGAATAAAACGTATGATAATAAATCAGAGCAAATTCTAGATACTGAAGCTCTGGGTATTCAAAAAGAAATCACGAAAGATCAAGACAAAGTGAAGAAAACTTTAAGCTTGTCAGATAAATTGAATCAAGAAAACTTATTACGTTTTTATGTGCCAGATGGATTTACAACAGTTGATCCACAAAAAATTGATTATCAAAAAGAAGCAGAAAAAAATGAAACAATTGAACAGCAAAAAGGAAAAGCTTCAACCAGTGTTTATTCAAAAAATGGAAATAAAACGACTAAGAACCTATATCCAAAAATTACAGATTCTACTGGGAATTGAATCAGCTACTTTAAACTTCTGAAAAACAAATTTTTGTTTTTCAGAAGTTTTTTTTATGTTTTGATATTTTTTTCCTTTTTTACGTATGTAAATAGTGAACCTAGTGATTTTTTCATTATACGCACCAGAAAAATTGCTAAACCTGTTGGTCATTCATTTAACCGACAGAATAATAATTTGAGGAGGAACAAAGCGATGCATGACGGGAAATTGATTAGGAGCCTTCGGATCAGTAAAAAATTAACTCAAGCTGAGTTAGCGGAGGGGATTTGTTCAAAGACATCATTAGTAGGTCTGGAAAAAGGAACAGTGAGAAAAATCGCATTTACGACATTACAAGCAATCTTGGCTCGCCTAAACGTTTCTTTGGCAGAGTATGAAGTGTTGCGACATAGATTGGAAGAACCAACAAAAAGCAAAAGAACCAGACGCCTGCTTAGTAAGGTACAAGAAGAAAATTTTGATCCGTACAAGGAAGTAGGGAACAATCGAAAACGGTTCAAGCAAACAGGAGATTTATATTACTTAGTTTTGAATATCCACATGTTTTTAAAAACAGATAGTCAACTCCAAAAAGAACTGCAGTTTGAATTTTTACGCTATGAATGTAAAAAAATTGAGGATTACTTTATGCGAATACAAGAATACAGCCAATTTGAGATGACGATTCTAGCTGAATTACCCTTTTTATTTAGCGAGTCTTTCATCGAAAGTAATTATGTGAAAATCAAGAAAAGAATGCGGAATTTTTCTCTGACAAATAATCCTGATCAGTATATGGATTTGTTTTTGTTAAACTTGACTACGCATTACATTGCGAAAAAACGATTTAAAAAAGCGCGAAATGTCAATGATGATTTAGCAAGAAGCCTTGCAGCCAAAGCTAAGAACTTAATTATTTACGAAACATTAATGATGAATTATCAAAAACAACTGATTCTTGTTGGATTGGGTGAGTTGATTGATGAGGATGAATGCAATCAACTGTTTTCTGTTTTGGAGTATAGCTTGGGGAGAGAGCAACGTAGGCAGTTGGAAGAGCAATTTCGTGTGCTTTTGCCATAAAAAAGGTTGTGGCTCCAAGCGGTCAGCTCCAAAAAAATAATGAGCAACTGACAAAAATAGCTTTTCATGTTTTTGGACAGTTATGAATTATTTTGAGGACATCTAGAAGAAGGTTGTGATGCAAAATACTTAGCCCAGAGAAGATAGTGAACAGGCCCTCAAAATTGTACTTTATATTTTACAATAGGTTCAAGTTATCAGAAGAACAATGATCGACTAACTGTAGGAGGGCGCAATTATTTAAGAAAATGTTACTTACATAGATTATTTTGAGAAGTCATTTTAATGGATTTTTATTGGAGAAAAAGCATTGTTGAATGACGCCAATCAGCAGTTAGTTGTGGAAAAATAAAAAAAGCTAGAAGTAGAATATCCTAGCTTTTGATAGCGTGTTTTAAGATGGTAAACTGCTGCTTTCTAGCACAGCTTCCTGTTCATATTGATAATGTGTTGGTGGGAAGAATCGAGCAATCTCATTTTTTGAAGCATCACGAGAATCAGAAGCATGGATAATGTTTGCTGTTCCAGGAACTGCAAAATCTCCGCGAATCGTTCCGGGCAGTGCATCCACAGCCTTGGTTGCGCCAACCATTTTCCGGACGATATCAATGACATCATCGCCCTCTAGTACAAGATAAACAACAGGTCCAGAGATCATGTAGTCGATTAACTCTTGAAAAAAGCTACGACCAGCTAAGTGTTGATAGTGTTCTTTGGCAAGTTCTGGAGTCATTGTTGCTAGTTTCATGTCAACGATTGTTAGCCCTTTTTCTTCAAATCGTTGAATAATGCGGCCAATTAGATGTCGACGGACACCATCTGGTTTGATAATCACAAGCGTGTGTTCCATAAAGATCACTCCTTTTGTCCATTACTATAATTTTATTATAGTAATGGAAAGCTTTTATGACAAATGAAATTCGAAAAAAAGTTTTTTTTGTTAAATAAATTAAAAAATGAATACGCTTTATTTAGGGGAAAAGGAAAAATTTGAGAAATAGATTTGACATTTCTGTAAATCGTTGTTACAGTAACCACTGGAAAACTAAATAAGATTTGTTAGGTGAGGCTCCTATACAAACACAGGCTACTGCCCAAAAATGTCGAGAGACGCCAATGGGTAGAACAGGAATTGTCGATCTAAGGCTTTTCATAAGGTAGCTAAAGGCAGAGGTATTTGCTTTTTACGTTGTATAGTGTCAAAACTCAACGATGAGATCGAAATAGCTTCTTTTTGCTGTGCTTATTTCAACCTTTCGCTGAGTTTTTGGTGGAAGGTTTTTTTGTTGCCAACCTAACAGTTTAAATTTTAGTAATCCGGCAAAGTAAGGGAGCTGATTTTTGTTGGGACATTGATGCGACAAGTACGAGTGAATTTTTGTAAGGAAAAAGAACAGATTTATGAAAGCATAAAGGAGATGAGAACAAATGGATGACAGTTTACCGAAACCGAGGGGATTAGAGAAAAGTAAAAGTTTGCTGAAACTATTATCTATCTGTTTTCAGCCCACTTATGTAAAAATGCTTCTCTCTTGACCCAAAAAATACGAAAAACAAAATTGTAAAAGTTTGTTTTTCTGATACAAGGGAGAGAATACAATGGAAAAAAAGAAAGATACACAAAAATTATATGCAAATTTTGCACAAAAAAGCGAACGTGCATTATTTGACTTGTTCCATAGCAGTGAAAAAGGAATGAGCACAGAACAAATCGAACAATCAAAAGAAGTCTATGGAGATAACACGATTTCATATGGAAAGAAAACACCTTTTTTAATTGAAGTGTTGAAGGCTTATATTACACCATTTACCTTAGTATTGATTGCTTTAGGGATTATTTCGTTTATTACAGAATATTTACTACCAGCTCCAGGTGAGAAGGATTTATTCGGTGTAATTATTATTTTTAGTATGGTAATTGTGAGTGGCACAATGACTTTGATTCAATCAGTTCGTTCAAACCAAGCAGCTGAAAAATTAAAATCATTAGTAAAAGTGACCGCTGCAGTAAAACGTCAAGGCAAATACCAAGAGATTCCAATGGAAGAAATCGTCTGTGGTGACTTGGTTCGATTATCTGCAGGCGATATGATTCCGGCAGATATACGATTGCTTTCTGCAAAAGATTTATTTATTTCTCAAGCAGCTTTGACGGGTGAAAGCTATCCTGTTGAAAAGAATGCCGTAGTTGCGATAGATGGGAATAAGAATGAAACAAGCTATGAAAACCTAGCGTTTATGGGAAGTAATGTAATTAGCGGAAGTGCCACAGGAATTATCGTAGCTGTGGGAAATCAAACTTTGTTTGGTCATGTAGCACAAACGTTATCTGAAAAACCAATTAAATCCAACTTTGAATTAGGTATCCATAAAACATCTATGTTATTGATCAAGTTCATGGCTTTGATGGCACCCACAGTGATTGTCATTAATGGATTAACTAAAGGAGATTGGCTAGAAGCTTTCTTATTTGGATTGTCTGTTGCAGTCGGTCTAACGCCAGAAATGTTACCAATGATTG
Organism: Enterococcus sp. DIV0176; assembly: GCF_050528535.1. Classification (NCBI taxonomy): domain Bacteria; kingdom Bacillati; phylum Bacillota; class Bacilli; order Lactobacillales; family Enterococcaceae; genus Enterococcus; species Enterococcus sp. DIV0176. Next base: position 464,266 of record NZ_CP172879.1, read on the forward strand.
TTACGACGAACTTGGTTAAAGGCGCTAGTGTGATGGCAAAAAAAGGGACAGTTATCAAAAATTTGAGTGCGATTCAAAACTTTGGCGCAATTGATGTTTTATGTACTGATAAAACAGGAACGTTAACTCAAGATAAAATTATCTTAGAATACCACATGAATTGTGAAGGCGCTGAAGACGATCGGGTATTACGCCATGCGTATTTAAACAGTTATTATCAAACAGGTTTGAAAAATTTACTTGATGTCGCGATTATTGACGAAGCTGAAGAAACCCTTGATACAACCAACACGCGTTACAGAAAAATAGATGAGATTCCATTTGATTTTGAACGTCGTCGCATGAGTGTCGTCGTAGAAGATGTGACAGGCAAGACACAAATGATTACCAAAGGCGCGATTGAAGAAATGTTGAGCATTTCTAAGTTTATTGACTTAGAAGGAGAAGTTACACCTTTAACGAAGGAAAGAAAACAGGAAGTTTTAGAAAAGGTAACAGCGCTTAATGAAGATGGATTACGTGTAATTGGTGTAGCCCAAAAAACAAATCCTAGTGTAGTTGGAGAATTCTCAGTCAAAGATGAATCAGACATGGTGTTGATTGGTTACTTAGCGTTCCTTGATCCACCAAAAGAAACAACGAAACAAGCATTGCAAGCATTGAAAGATCACGGAGTGGCTGTTAAAGTGTTGACTGGAGATAACGAATTAGTAACACGTTCTGTTTGTCGTCAAGTTGGCTTAGAAATCGATGAGCTAATCACCGGAGAAAAAATTGCTTCTATGGATGATCACCAACTTTCACAGGTTGTTGATGAAAATGATGTTTTTGTAAAACTAAATCCACAACAAAAAGCACGCCTAACAACAGCTCTTAGAAATAATGGACACACAGTTGGGTTCTTGGGAGATGGAATCAATGATGCTCCTGCGATGAAAGTGGCCGATATCGGTATTTCGGTTGATACAGCTGTCGATATTGCAAAAGAATCAGCAGATGTCATCTTATTAGAAAAAGATTTGATGATTTTAGAGCGTGGACTATTAGCGGGTCGGGAAACATTCGGAAATATCATGAAATATATCAAAGCGACAGCTAGTTCAAACTTTGGAAACATGTTTTCCGTTTTGATAGCCAGCACCTTTTTGCCATTCTTGCCAATGTTGCCTTTACAAATTTTATTCTTGAATTTGATTTATGATGTGTCTTGCATTTCCTTACCATGGGATAAAATGGATCCAGAATATTTAGTAAAACCTAAAAAATGGGAAGCTTCAAGTATTGGCAAGTTTATGGTGTATTTTGGTCCAACAAGTTCTGTCTTTGATATTACAACGTATTTATTGATGTACTTTGTTATTTGTCCAGCGGTTATTGGAGGAGATTTCCACACGTTGAATGGCACACAACAAGTAGCATTTATTGCGTTGTTCCATGCAGGTTGGTTTGTGGAATCACTTTGGTCACAAACGTTAGTATTACATGCGTTACGCACACCAAAATTACCATTTATCCAAAGCAACGCAACCTTTGCTATGACAGCAATTACTACGTTAGGCATTGCTGTTGGTTCTGTTTTACCATTCACAAGTTTTGGTGCAGAGCTAGGTTTGATGCCATTACCAGGTAGTTATTGGGTTTGGTTGATCGTAACAGTTTTAGCTTATTTAACACTGGTTACGGTAGTTAAAAAATATTATATCCACAAATTTGGTGAACTGTTGTAATTTAAAGGTTAAGAAAAGCACAAGCATGCGGAGTAATTTTCTCAAGAAAAGTCTTCTGCATTTGCTTGTGTTTTTTAGTTTCAATCAAGTTACAAAACATTACTGGAATGTGTCATTTTTAAATTTCCCTTAAGGCGGATATGTTTTTTTGTTAAAATAAAAGATAGGTGATACATACATCCAATAAAAAATATGAGGAATAAAGGAGAAAAAATGAAAAAAACGAATTTTTTACTTAGTGTGATGGTACTAGGCGGAATCGTTTCAACTGCTGCTCCTGTGAGTTTTGCAGATGAAGTTGGCACAGGCAATGAAGCAATTGCGCAATCAACAGTTAGCACATATGAGAATCAAATAGCTGGAACTGAAACACAAGAGAGTGCACTTGAGACACAAAATAGCTCGACTATTAGTACAACAGAGGCAACTGCTGTAGAATCAAGCGAAATAACAGAAGCAACTGGTTCAGCAGTGGAAGAAACAGCTCCTGAATCAGAGGAACAATCTACGGAAGCAACAGAAGCAACAAAGGCTACAGAAACAGTGGAGAATCAGTTGGATGACGGAGAGGTACTTGTTCACACAACGCAAACAGACCTTTCACAATTTGAAGTTTCTATTGCTTCACGCTTTGCACGTTCATCATCAAATACACAACAGCAATTCATTGACAGCGTGGCTCCCTCTGCAAGAACGCTAGCAAGCCAAAATGATTTGTATGCTTCTGTCATGATTGCTCAAGCGATTGTGGAAAGTGGTTGGGGAAAGAGTCAATTAGCTTCTGCACCAAATTATAATTTATTTGGAATTAAAGGTAGCTATAATGGACAATCGGTAACTTTTCCAACAGCAGAGTTTGTTAATGGTCAATGGATTACAGTAAATGCTGCGTTTAGAAAATATCCATCCTATAAACAATCTCTAGAAGATAATGTTCACATTTTAAAAACAACTTCATTCCAATCTGGCGTTTATTATTATTCGGGCGCATGGAAAAGTAACACAAAATCTTACAAAGATGCGACAGCCTGGTTAACGGGACGTTATGCGACAGCACCAAACTATGCAACAACTTTAAACAGTGTAATCGAAACCTATAATTTAACGCAGTATGACAGTCAACCTCAAGTACCTACATCACCAATGTATCGTTTATACAACCCAAATACTGGTGAACATTTGTATTCTCTAAATGAGGGTGAAAAAAATTCTTTACCAAAAATTGGTTGGAAATATGAAGGTGTGGCTTGGTTAGCACCAAACAGCGGAACAAAAGTGTATCGGATGTATAATCCAAACAGTGGCGACCATCATTATACGGCAGCCCAGTCAGAAATCAATTTCTTGAAAAAACTAGGCTGGCGTTATGAAGGACTAAGTTTTTACTCTGGCGGTTCAAAAGCGATCTTGCGTCTGTTCAATCCAAATGAACAAACAGGAACGCATCATTACACAATGAGTACAAAAGAAAGAGATTACTTAGTGAAATTAGGTTGGCGCTACGAAGGAATCGGTTTTTACGGCAACTAAGCGTTAGGTGTTCGAGCAGAAACTTCAAGAAGAACAAAGTTGCTTTGCAAACATCAAACAAGTAAAAAATGTCAGAAAATAACTACTTAGAGACAGAGTGCATAGGCGCTCTGTCTCTTTTTTGATTTGGAATGAAAAAAATAAAATAATTTTCGTGAAACTTCCATGCAGTCGATGATTTTATAACTGAATCATGCTAAACTAAGGATATTGTTTTTTGAAAGGAACCGTGGGGAAATGAAAGGCGCAATATTTGATTTAGATGGACTATTAGTTGATAGTGAAAGAGCTTATCGTGATGGTTGGGTCTGGGGCTTTGCACAATTTGGGATCGAGATTCCACAAGAAATCGTTAATACTTGGGGTGGAAAGAATTGGAAACAAAGTTTTGATATTTTAGTCCAATTAGCTGGCAGCCCAGAAAAAGTACAAGAAGTACGAGCAAAACGGGAAAAATTTTTTTATGAAAAACTAACGACCGGAGAAATCCAGCTTAAACCATATGCGAAAGAAGTACTGAGTTATTTAAAAGAACAGAATTTTAAACTTGGCTTAGCAACGACAACTGTTACTGAAAGAGCAACAGCCATTTTAAATCAGTTTGAATTAATGGACTATTTTGATACGTTTACTTTTGGGGATGAAGTATCTGAAAATAAGCCTTCACCGGTTCCTTATTTAACAGCATTGGAACGAACTGGATTAGTAGCAGATGAGGCTTTTGCAGTCGAAGATTCATTAGTGGGTGCAACTTCAGCTTCTCGCGCAGGCATGGGCGTATTTCTGATACCTGACTCAAGTTTTGAACGAAATTATTCGGAAAAAGACAAAGAAAACTTGCAAATTATCGAACAAGGAAAAGATTTGAAAATTGTTATTGATTTTGTGAATAAAAAAACAGCAAAAAATTCTTAGAAAAAAAGAATAAATTTTATGCTTGACTTTCATTTGTTCATCCTGTAAATTAATCGTCAACAACCAAATAATTTTTCGATGAAAAGGAAAGTAAACTTGGAGACTGCGTAGAGAGACTCTGGCTGGTGAAAAGAGTTCAGTATAAGAAAAGTTGAAAATGGCCTTGGAGAAAAATTTGTCGATAAGTAGGCAAATTCGGATTCGTTCGACCGTTAAAACGAACACCAATCTCTCATTACAGATGAGACGTTGGGCTGAGGGAAGGAAACTTCCGAATAAAGGTGGTAACACGATACGTCGTCCTTTTACTAGCATTTGCTAGTAAAAGGACTTTTTTTTATATATTTTTCGCGATGAAATGGTAAGTACATTGGTAAAGTCTTTAACAGAGAGCTTCGAAATGCTGAGAAGAAGTAAGATTAAACTTTTGGAAAATGGCCATTGAGCGATTCACTCCGAGCAATTTGTAAGGCGGTGACGGCTGCGTCCGATAGCACGCTAGAGTATGTTTGTACTTGAAGAGGAATTGTGCGTGAGTACAGTTCGAACATGAGGTGGTAACACGCAAAAAGGCGTCCTCAAGTAAATGACACTAGTCGTTTGCTTGAGGATGCTTTTTTTAGTATCGATAAGGGAGGAGAAAGAATGATTGATTTACGAAATATATCTGTCACCTTTCAACAAAAGGGGCAGGAGATTCGCGCAGTAGATTCTGTGAATCTAACGATTGATGAGGGAGATGTTTTTGGAATTGTTGGTTATTCTGGAGCCGGGAAAAGTACATTGGTTCGAGTAATCAATTTACTTCAACCACCAAGTGATGGTGAAGTTTGGATCAACGATGTGGAACTAACCAAGCTCTCACCAAAAAAGTTACGTGAAAAAAGAAGAAAGATCGGAATGATTTTTCAACATTTTAATTTGATGAACAGTCGGTCAATTTTTGATAACGTTGATTTTTCATTGAAATACACAGGGAAATCTAAACAGGAACGTCAACAAAAAGTGACTGAATTATTGGATTTGGTAGGTCTTTCAGATAAAGCTAATGCGTATCCAAATCAATTATCCGGCGGGCAAAAACAACGCGTGGCAATTGCCCGAGCTTTAGCCAATGATCCTGAAATTTTATTATGTGATGAGGCAACTAGCGCTTTGGATCCAAAAACGACGCTTCAAATTTTAGCTTTATTGAAACAACTAAATCAAAAATTAGGCTTGACCATCGTGCTGATTACTCATGAAATGCAAGTAGTCAAAGAAGTTTGCAACAAAGTAGCGGTGATGGAGGAGGGAAAAATTATTGAACAAGGAAGTAGTATTCAGATATTTAGTCGTCCGAAACAAGCATTAACAAAAGATTTTATCCGAACAGCAACACATATCGATCAGGCGCTAGAAACAATTACTGCTTATCCGGATTTTGCTGAGCAAACCAATGATAAATGGCTAGTGGAACTGTCTTACGTTGGAGAGCGAACCAATGAGCCACTAATCGCCCAACTTTACAGTAAATATCAAGTAACGACCAACATTCTTTACGGAAACATTGAATTGCTTCAAGATGTCCCGCTGGGGAGTTTGATTGTGACTTTGGCGGGTGAATTAAATCAACGACAAAAAGCTTTAGACTTTTTATTTGAACAAGGTGTGACAGTTCAAGTATTGAAGAAGAGTGAACGTAATGAACAAATAAAAGTGATTGAAGGGGGAAGATAACATGACCAAATTCCTAGAAACATATTTACCAAATGCTTCTGCGATTCCTGATGAATTTATTGAAGCAACGAAGCAGACGCTATATATGTCATTTTGGACGGCATTAATTTCTGGAATTATTGGAATTGCGCTTGGTGTGATTCTAGTTGTGACTCGCCCAAATGGATTATTAGCACATCGGTTATTCTATGAAATTTTAGATAAAGCAATCAATATTATTCGTTCGATACCGTTTATTATTTTATTGTCGCTTTTAGCACTTACTACTCGCTTTTTTGTTGGGACGACAATCGGTGCCAAAGCAGCATTAGTTCCACTGATTGTGGGCGTCGTACCATTTTTTGCTAGGCAAATTGAAAATGCATTGTTAGAAGTTGATCCTGGAGTAATCGAAGCAGCAGAATCAATGGGAACGAGCCCATTTGGAATTATCGTACGAGTTTATTTATTAGAAGGATTACCAGGAATTGTCAGAGTATCTGCTTTGACGATTATCAATGTAATTGGTTTGACCACGATGGCAGGCGCGGTCGGTGCCGGAGGATTAGGAAATTTAGCTATTTCTCGAGGGTACAATCGATTCCAAACAGATGTCACGATTGTTGCGACCTTATTGATTTTACTTTTGGTATTTTTAAGTCAATTTATTAGTAATCAAATTATAAAAAAAATTAGTCATTAATTGGGGGAAAAAGAGATGAAAAAAATTATTCGTTTAGTAGCAGTTGCACTTATTGCCGTGGTTTGGTTAGCAGGATGTAGTAAAGGATCAGCTGAAACCACTGATAAATCAAAAGAAACAACCGTTAAACTAGGTGTGATTGGTGAAGATACAGATGTTTGGGATGACGTGAAAGATCGCTTGAAAAAAGAAAATATCAATTTGGAATATGTTAAATTTACCGACTACAACCAACCAAATGCGGCATTAGCAGATGGCTCAGTCGATTTGAATGCTTTTCAACATCAGTTCTTTTTAGATAACTACAATGAAGAACATGGAACAGATTTAGTTTCCATTGGAAATACAGTCAATGCGCCATTAGGTATTTACTCAAATTCACTCAAAAAAATAACAGAGCTGAAAGATGGTGCAAAGGTTGCCATTCCTAATGATGTGACTAATGGTGGCCGTGCCTTATTGTTATTACAAACGGCTGGCTTAATCAAAGTAGATGACTCAAAAGGACCAGCACCAACTGTTTCGGATATTACTGAAAACAAGAAAAATCTAGTGATTTCTGAATTGGATGCTTCACAAACAGCACGTGCATTATCTGATGTAGATATTTCCGTCATTAATAGTGGTGTCGCAGTCGATGCAGGATTTAATCCAACGAGCGATGCAATTTTCTTAGAACCTGTCGATGAAAATGCTCGTCCTTATGTCAACATCATTGTTGCAAGAAAAGAAGATGAAAAAAATAAAACATATCAAAAAATTGTCGACGCATATCAAACAGAAGATACAGCTAAAGTAATCGAAAAAACATCAAAAGGTTCAAGCGTTCCTGCATGGGAAACATTTGGACGTAAATAAATCAGCCAAAACTAAGGGAGGAATTTTTTATGAGTACAACACAAACGACAACATCTGTAAAAGAATTTATTGCTGAAAGATTGCCAGAATATCAAGAGTTAGCATTAACGATCCACGATCATCCAGAAGTCAGTAACTATGAATTTTTCTCCTCAGAGGCATTGATTAAACAGCTGGAAAAAGAAGGGTTTACTGTTGAAAAAGAAGTCGCGGGTCATCGAACAGGTTTTGACGCTCGTTATGCTTCAGGAAAACCTGGTCCAACCCTCGTTTTTTTAGCCGAGTTTGACGCATTACCGGGCATTGGGCACGCATGTGGGCACAATTTATTTGGAACGTATTCAGTATTAGCGGCTAGCGCAGTGAAGGAATGGACCAATGAATTTGGTGGGGAGATTCGAGTCTATGGTACGCCTGGTGAAGAAGGTGGTGAAAATGGCTCAGCGAAGGGAAGTTTTGTTCGCGAAGGATTTTTTGAAGACGTGGATGCAGCTCTTTGCGTTCACCCAGCCTATCGTTATGGAAAAACCACAGAATCTTTAGCAAATGATCCAGTAGATATCAAATTTTATGGAGTTGCCTCCCATGCTGCAGGAGCACCGGAAAAAGGAATCAATGCACTTGAAGCATTAATTCAAGTGTTCAATGGGATTAACGGATTACGCTTGCATTTACCAAAGGATGTCAATATCCATGGTATTATTACCGACGGTGGAGTTGCTGCTAATGTCATCCCTGAATATGCGGCTGGACGTTTCTACTTGCGGGCAGCTAACCGTGAAACGTTGGACGAAGTATCTCAAAAAGTTGAAAACATTGTGAAAGGTGCGGCACTCAGTACAGGTACCTCTTATGAATTTGGGTTGTTCCAAAATGCAGTCGATGATGTGGTTGTCACCCCAGCGTTTGATGAACTCTTTTTTGAACATCTTCAAGAACTTGGTATTCCAGACGAAGAAATTGAAACTCAACAGCGTACAAGTCTAGGTTCATCTGATGTTGGAAATGTTAGTCAGGTAATCCCGACGATTCAACCAACTGTCTCCATCTCTGATACGTATATTGCAGGTCATTCGACTGAATTCAAAGCAGCAGCAAGAAGCGAAAAGGGACTAGCATCAATTGCGATTGCAGCAGAGCTTTTGGCAAAAACAGCACTTGATTTGCTTCAACAACCAGAAACATTAACCACAATCAAAAAAGAGCATCAAGAACAGCTTGCTAAGAAGAAAGAACAGGGATCTTCTTTCTAAAATGTTATCTTTTATTTTGAGCACAGAAAAATAAATCAGATTTTTTTGTTGACAAATATTTGTTGAGGATGTAAACTTCATGAAAGTCATCTTTTCAACAGTAGTAGCAGAGGTGTTTTGTTCAGAAAGTCGGTGGTTGCTGCGAACCGATCAAGCCATGCTAACGAATTACATGAAAAGTTCAAAAAATAAAATATGTTATTTAAAGTGAAAAACAGATCTGTTTTTAATTAAGGTGGTACCGCGGAGCAATTCGTCCTTAGTTGAAAACGGGTCTTTTTATTTTTAGCCAGAGGGGGAAGCCAAAATGAATTGTGGCGGGATGATTCGATATTATTTCTTTTTTAGTACCTAATATTTTTAACTAAAAAAGGAGAAATTATCATGGAGAAAAAAGCAAATCCGAGTTTTGTAGAAGCAACATTAGTATTAGCAGTCGTCGTATTGAGCATTGCAGTTGGGGTAGTGGGATTGAAAATCTCACCAAATATTGCTATTTTAGCAGCTATCGGGATGGTCATGGTTTACGCTGTTGTAAAGAAATACCCTTCTGAATGGTTGCATGAGGGAATTATTAATGGAATCAAACCAGGAATTATTCCAATTTTTATTTTTATTTTAGTTGGTTCATTGATCGCAGTTTGGATTCAAGCGGGAATTATCCCAACCTTGATGGTGATTGGGTTTGATTTGATTAGTGTCCAATGGTTTGTCCCATCTGTCTTTGTTGTTTGTGCGATTGTAGGGAGTGCAGTTGGTAGTGCTTTTACAGTTATGTCAACAATTGGTATTGCCTTTTTCGGTATCGGAACAACGTTAGGTTTAAGTCCAGCTTTGGTAGTGGGTGCCATTGTTTCTGGTTCTGTCTTTGGAGATAAGATGTCTCCGTTGTCAGAGTCAACGAACTTGGCAGCAGCGATTGTCGATGCAGATTTATTTAAACATATCAAACATATGATGTGGTCAACTGTTCCGGCATTCGTACTTTCGTTTTTCTTATTCATGTTCTTAGGCCACACGGATAAAGGTGCAAGTCTTTCAGCTATCCGTGAAGTCACAAATACGTTAGAAGCCAATTTTACAATTTCATTTTGGTCATTGATTCCACTTGTTTTGATGTTAGTATGTGCATGGAGAAAGGTACCAGCCATCTTAACTATTTTATTGAATATTGCTGTAGCAGTCGGAATGATTTTTATTCAAAACCCGCAGACGTCTGTGAACCAATTAGCTTCTGTAATTGAATCAGGATTTGTGGCAAATACTGGAAATGAACAAATTGATGCGTTACTAAGTCGTGGAGGAATCGAAAGTATGATGCCGACCGTTGCATTGATTATCTTGACTTTATCACTAGGTGGTTTGCTAATTGAGTTTGGGTTGATTTCAACTGTGATGGATGTTGTTTCTAAGCGGATGACCAGCACACCAAAGTTAATTTTTACAACATTGTTAACAAGTATCGGGGTCAACGTTTTCATTGGTGAACAATTCTTGTCAGTCATTTTGCCAGGAAATGCATTTAAAGACACGTTCAAAAAGGCTGGACTTGATCCAACTGTTCTAGGACGAACACTGGAAGATGGTGGTACAGTTATTAACTACTTAGTTCCTTGGGGGATTGCTGGTAGTTTCGTAGCAAGTACATTTGGTGTTCCAACATTAACGTACTTACCATTTGTTTTCTTTAGTTTGTTATCACCAGTCTTTTCAATGGTGAGTGCTTTCACTGGTTTAGGTATTTCAAAAATTGAATCAGAAGATGAATCAGAATTAGTTTCTGAATAATAGCGGCGTATTTAAAAACAGGAAAAATATGCTGTAAAAATAAGATTAGAGGGTAAAATCAAACATCATTGATTTTACCCTCTAATTGTCTAGTAAGGTTGTGGCGCAAAACGTTCAGCTCCGAAAAAATAATGAGCAACTGATAAAAATAGCATTTCATATTTTAGACAGTTGTAAGTTATTTCGAGGAGTTGTTTTGGGAACACCGTGAATAAGGTTGTGGCTCCAAGCGTTCAGCTCTGAAAAAATAAAGAATAACTGACAAAAATAGCTATTTATGTTTTTGGACAGTTATGAATTATTTCGAGGAGTTGCTTTGGGAACACCGTGGATAAGGTTGTGGCGCAAAACGCCTAATTCCGACAAGATAGCAATCATTAAAATAGTTTTCCATGTTTTGAAATGGATGCAAGCTCTATTGAGGAATTGCTTCTTGAACACTAGTAATTAGAAAAAAGAGAGGTGACAAAATTTTGTCACCTCTCTTTTTTGCTAGGACTGATCAGATAAGGCGAAGGGTTCTTTGGGTTTTCGATAACTAAAGAAGATAATTAGGTAAAGTAAAGCAGTCAATAAAGTAACACCAAGTATATTGGTCATTAAAATACCAATGAAAATTAAAGACAATGCAATTAGCGCAAATAGGTTGAGACTTTTATCGAACAAAGTACCTTTCTTTAGTGAAAGAACAAAAGCAGCAGAAACAATCATCAACCAAATAACTAATACGGTATAAGAAAGTGAACCTGCTAGATAACCAAATAACTCATCACCGACAAAGTAAGAAAGGATGACACCAAGGTAAAGAACACTGGTGCAAAAGAAAACTGAGCGTTGAGGTACTTGATGTTTATTTAGGACTGCAAAGGTTTTTGCAGCTCCTTTCTTATCTTTCAATCGGAAAAACAGCGTGCGCGAAGCAGCATAGACACCTGAATTGATGGAAGAAAACAAAGCTAGAACAATGACAAAATTGACAATATCCGCAGCAAATGGAATATTCATTTTTTCAAAAACCATTACGAAAGGACTCACGTTACTGTTAGCCAGTGTGTTCCAAGGGAAAATAATCAAAAGTAAAAACAAAGGAATAATATAGAAGGAAACGATTCGTCCCATCACACCTTTGACTGCTTTAGGAATAGCTTTTTTAGGATCATCTGCTTCACTAACTGTAATCGCAATCAGTTCAGAACCACCGTAAGAATAAATTACGACTAACAAAGAATTAATGATTCCTTTCATTCCATGCGGTGCAAAGCCACCATGATTTGTCATTTGTTGTAAGGTGGGAAAAACGCCATGGCCAAACATCTGTTGTCCAACTAAATAAAGACCAAAAAGAATAAGTGCAATAATTACACTGATTTTAGCAAAAGCTAACCAATATTCTGTCTCAGCAAAAAGTCTCACGGAATAGAGATTAATCAGTGTTGTGAGGACTGCTAAAATCAACACGAAGATCCACGCAGGGATATTAGGAAACCAAAGCTGTAAAAAAGATGCAGCTGCTACAGCTTCTGCAATAATGTTGATCATCCATAATGACCAGTAAACCCAATCAATAAAGTCAGCAGAGTGGTCACCAAGATAAGGGCGGATCAATCCAGAAAGGCCATGCTGGTTCTCACCATCTAAAACAAGTTTTCCTAATCCAGTCATAACAATAAATAAAACGATGCCGCCAATAGCAAATGCTAATAAGACGGAGGGACCTGCGATGCTAATTGCTTCACCACTCCCTTTAAATAAACCTGCACCAATCGCGCCACCTAATGCTAGCATCGTAATGTGACGCGAACTCATTTGTTTTTTTAGTTTTGTATTTTCCATAAGCAACCTCTTTTCTGTACGTGTTTCATGAATAAAAAATAACGTTGCTTAATAATACCAAATATTCTGACAATTTCAACTATTCTAAAAAATTTTTTGGATACTTTAATCAAATCGTCATAAAATTGAAAGATAGAAACGAAAAGAATTGACAAAAAGAGAGACTAATTTTATTCATTCAGAGCATAATATTCGCTTTTCTATTTCTATAAGAGCTATGATTAGGAAAATTCTTTATGGGAAAGTGAGGAGAATGAAATGGCTGATACTCATGAAATTTTACTCGTCGCAAAAGATAAAAACTTATATTTTTTTCCTTTCATCGACTCATTCGAAGTGATTTCTGGAAAAGACTTATTTGATGAACAGTTTTTACGAATGAATGCTGCAAATTTTCGCCAATATCAACTGATTATTTTTTTGGATTTTGGATTTGAAGTGGCGATGGCTGCTCAAGTTCGTTCGTTGACTCAGGCAAAAATAGTTGTTTTCTTTTGGAATCACTTTAAAAAAGAACATTATGAATTATTGGAACAAGTACAAAAGGATTCAGCGATTGATGAAGTTTATCATTTTGATGCGTTGGAAGCACATGAGTTAGGTTTGAAGCACAATAGCTCCTTCTATTCTACAAATGTCCAACTACCCAAGGAACAAATCACAACAGATTTATTTTTTGGTGCGACTGATAATGGACGAAAGAATCTTGCTGAACAGTACCGAGCAGATTTTTCAGCAAGAGGTGTAACGACTAATTATTTTATTTTACCATTGAGAGGTAACGAACAAGTTGGCTATTTAAGTTACTCGGAATATTTGAGATTAGTGGCAAAAAGCCGGGGAATTTTAGAGTTGCTTCGTGCAGGACAACAGGGCGTAACATTGCGGACATTTGAATCCATGTACTTCCAGAAGAAATTGGTGACTGGAAACGATGTGATTTTTGATTATCAATGTTACCATCCAGATAATATCTTTTTATTGTCGCAACGATCTTTGGATGAATTACCCGAATTTCTTAACCAGCCCTATCAGTCAGTTTCGCCAGAAATTCTTGATTTCTTTGATGCGCCAAACTGGGCTAAGCGCTTCTTGGCTACTGATGAACTACTTTTTGAGCGCTATGAGTACCGGGCAGATTTGCTGGCAAGGTTGAAAAAGTGAGGACAACTACAAATAGCTGATACTTAGGGTGAAAATAAAAAGAAATTACGACTTAAATATATATAAGTCGTAATTTCTTTTTTTAAAGTTAGTAGAACTTGCTTTTTCATTCAGTAAGAGAACACTACAGGATAAAATCTTTTTTAGCTCCTTTTTAGAAACTTTATTAGTTATAAAATTAATTGGTTGCCTGAAAAAAATTTATAGCGACAGTTTAGTAATAAGACTGCTTTTATTGACTATTTTCTATTTTTCATTGCAAATGACGTGAAAGAGCAAATAAATTTGGGATAAGAAAATATCTATCTTGATGTATTGTAACTACAAGTTTTTATTACTAGTTGTATAGAGTATCAGTTTCACTAATTAATAAAAAGTGTTGTGGTTGATGAATAAAAAAAGGATGTCAATCTATTTTTATAGATTGAAAATAACTATTTTTAACAACTAACATAAGAAAAATTTTAAGAGTTATTGGTGCAAAAAGACACATAATAGCAGGATTATTTAAAAGTTGGTTTATTTTCATTAAAAAACATTAATAATGTTTTTTAATGAAAGGATAAGAGTTATCATATAAATATAGTAAGCGCTTGCTTTTGAGATTTATAATAACGATAACAATAGGAAGAAGGATGGTTATGAAATGGACTAAGTTTTTATTACTTTCCATATTTGCAAGTGTTGGATTATGTATGAGTGTAAGTAAGGATGTTCATGCAGCTGAAAGAATTGGTAAACCATTATCGGGTCCTGTCACTCAAGAAGAAATCTATAATAGATATTCTGATGATGCAAGTATCCTACTGATACCTGATGGTGGATTTCTTCATGGAGAAATGATTGAAACTTCTGCTATCACAGGTGAAGTAGTTGCTTATTACAATAGTGAGACAGATTCCAGTGCTACTACATGGGGGAAATTAAAAGATAAAATGGACCAAGTGCTAGAATCAGATGATTTTGTTGCTCCCCTCAATCTTCAACCAAGAAGAGCTACCCCACCTTCAACAGTTAGAGGTCTTTCTTATGGAGCAAGTTACACATCAGATTACTTTTCAGGAAGTGGTTGGCGATTTGCAGGATATTTATTCAAAGCAATAAATTCTGCAGGACCATTATTACGTTGGGAATCTCATAATGATGGTGGAGTAATCGGAACTGAGACACAAGCTTGGAACACACTAGATTCAGGATTTGCTGAAGGAACATTAATAAACAAGAATGCTTATTTATACTTAAATGGCACACAGTGCTACTTTAATCATAATCCTCAAAACGGAACATATTATTGGGTTGGAAATGTTGATTAAATTCGGCAACTAAGCCACAATACGATTAAGCAATCTATGATAAATTTGTCATAGATTGTTTTTTTATTTGTGGAACTTTTAGCTACTTTATTTCCTCTAATATAGTGTGTACATAAAGGGAAGGTGAATGTTAGTTGTTAAAGGAAACTTGGTTAGTAAAGAAAGCACAAAAAGGTGATGGAGAAGCATTTGTACAATTGGTTAAGCAATACGAAATAGTATTATATGGGGTTGCTAAACGTTACTTGAACATAGAAGATTCAGCAGATGCCTTACAAGAGACGATGCTCATTGCATTTAAAAAGATAAATGGGTTGCGACAGCCCAAATATTTTTATTCATGGATTACCAAAATTTTGATTAACGAATGCTATAAAATACTAAAGAAAAATAATGTATATTCGTTTCACGATCCAGATTATTCATATGAAAAATTTACGACAGAAAATACTGAAAATGATAAGTTGGGTGATTTAATTACAGAATTGAATCCAATTTATAAAACACCATTATTACTTTATTACTATAGCGGATTTTCTTATAAAGAAATCAGCACAATTATAGATGAGCCATTAGGAACTGTTAAATCACGTATTTATAGGGGAAAAGAGTTGCTAAAAAGAGAGTATTTGAAAGGAGAATAAAATCTAATGAGTCAGAAATTTGAAAAGAAATTGGAAAATTTGAAAAAAGAGGATATAGAAATTCCTTTTTTGGTAAGACATAAAGTAGATGTAGCTTATTCAAAAATCAAGCTTAGTAAAGGTATCAAACATAGATTTACCAAAAAGATTATGTTAAGTGTAGTTTTGCTAATCACCTTGTCAATAATTATTGGAATTTCTCCGATAACACAAGCCATAAATTACTTGAAATTTGGCTCATTCTCGTCCGAAAAATTGAGAGAAGAAAATTTTATTGTTGCTGACAACAGTCACTCGCAAAGTAAGGAAATAAAGATTAGTTTAGAAGAATCATATATGGGTAAAAAGCAAATAGGTCTACATTTTAGTATTAGTTTTCCTAAAAATTCAAAGTTACTCTCACCTGAGATTAACTATTACAGTTTAGGATTTTCAGTCAAAGACAAGAGTAATATATTATTTTCCAATGACACGAATGACGGCTCTATGGTAGGGGCATACACTCAAAATCAATTTTTTGATAAAAAAAATAGGACTTTAGAAATTACTTATTTTTTAAATAATTATCAGACTGAATTTTTAGCTGCAGAGGATAAGCAGAAGATAGAAATTACTAAAATCACAGGAACGATTCAAGGAAATACTAAAAAAGTTAAGCAGGGATTTTCACATGTAGAAACTGTAACAACTGAAGGGAAATGGGAGTTACCGCTGAGTACAAGAAATGTAGAAAATTTTCCGGAAATAAGATATACGGGAACGATAGTAGAAAACGGTGAGTTAGTAAAAGGGCAAGCTTTTCCAACGATGTTTAGAGTAGAAATAGATCCTTTTGAGTTTGCTAAAAACACAACAGATATAAAACTTGTTTCAGTAAAAAAGGGAAAAGTGAACGAACACAAATTATTAAATAGCTCTTCAGAAAATGGTAAACTGATTTGGTATTTTGAGTATTCAGATTATGATGAACCGAATGAAGTAAGACTTCAAATAAATAATAACAATGTAGCTACTTTGAGTAAATCTAAAAGTTAGCTTATTCCAAAGTTTGTATAGATTTTTTATGAATAAAGTAAAAATAGAAAAGAGCTGCGACAAAATCAACTGATGTCACAGCTCTTTTTTCTATTTTGCCCCCAAAAGGCCTTCTTTTGCATGAACGAGTTGCGTTAAGAAAGCACAATAAGGTGTTTGAATACCATATTTTTGTCCTTTGCGCCAAACAGCACCATTTATATAATCAATTTCAGTCAAACGATGATTTTTGATTAAGTCTTGATACATTGAAGGGTAATGAAGACCGATATTTGCAGGATCATAAGTTGCTGCAATGTGCTCGTTGACTTCTGGTTGGTCAAGCTGAATCCCTTCTTCAGCAGCAACAGCAGCAAATTCTGCAACAATTGTTTCAACAATCTCATTTGCGACGGGTTGTTCCCCAAAGCCAGCGATGTTGCAGTCTAAAATCGTACATAAGCCATTTAGTGTACCGTTGACACAAGCTTTGCGCCAAATCGAATAACGAACATTTCGACTATAGACCGGATTTAGGTTTGCTTCGTCAAAAACACGAACGACTTCATGCGCAAAAGTTTCGCCCTCAGGTTCAAGATTTTCTAATTCGATTTCACCATTTCCCAATAAGGTTACTTTCCCTGGTCCATCCAAACCGGCAGTCCACATTGTGATACCAAATAAAATGTTTTTCTTAGGAACATATTTTTCTAACACATCTTCATGTCCTAAACCATTCAATAAACAAAGAACATGGGTCTTTTCAGTAATAATTGATTGGATTGCGTGGAACATGTCGTCTAATTGATTTGCTTTAGTTAATGCAACGATCAAATCAACTTGTGTTTGACTTTCAATCAATTCTTCAGGTGAATAAATAGGAATTTTGGCAACAACTTCTTCTCCATTGAAGTCTGCAACCAAGCCATGTTCTCGAATAGCTTCAATATGTTCGGGCCAATGATCAATCAAAATCACGTCATTCCCACTTTGATGAAGCATTAGTCCGATTCGGCTACCCATTGCGCCTGCACCAGCGATAGCAATTTTCATGTCAGTTCTCTCCTTTAAAATTCGTTTCTTAAAACCGTTCTATTCTAGTATATAGAAAAAAAGCAAAAATTAGGATTGTTTTGTTTGATAAAAACGAAGAAAAGTGTCTAACTGAAAGAAAGAGAATCTAAAAAAAGTATGTCAGGAGGCGAAGTAAATGAATATTTTGGTTGCAATTGATTCCTTTAAGGGAAGCGCGACTTCATTTGAATTAAATCAAGCGGTTGCTCGTGGCTGGCAAGCCGTTCATTCAACTGACCAGTTAATAAACGTCCCCATTGCAGATGGCGGAGAAGGGACAGCACAAGCTTTGTTCTATTCATTAGGTGGAAAATGGCAAAAATTTTCTGGGGGAGACTTGTTATTTAGAAAACATGAAAGTCACTATTTGATTACCCAGTGGCAGGGAAAAAAAATCGCAGTGATTGAGTCTGCTGAAGTGATTGGTATTGATTTACTGGAACAAGCAACAGATCAAACAATTCGTTTAGCTTCTAGTTTTGCATTAGGAGAAATAATTAAGGATGCGTTAGCACAACGAGTTGATGAAATTATCGTTACACTAGGTGGAAGTGGTTGTTCGGATGGCGGGTTGGGCTTACTGCAATCTTTAGGTGCAAAGCTTGAAGGCGTAAAGGATGGCAACCCATTACTGACAACGGAAAAAGTCAATTTTCAGGCAAGTAAAGCCCACTTTTCTCATACAAAATTACGAATTGCTGCGGATGTAACTAGCCCGTATACTGGCGAAAAAGGAGCAGCAAAATTATTCGGTAAACAAAAAGGAGCATCACCTGAAACAATCGATTTTTTAGAGAAACAGGCAAAAAAACTAGCGAAACAATGGTCCAAAGAATATCAAATTGACCTTGAAAAAATTCCGGGAAGTGGAGCAGCTGGTGGCATAGGTGGTGCGTTATTTTTACTTGGGGCACAGATGATTAATGGCTTTGAATTGATTAGCCAAATGATCGAACTAGAAGCAAAAGTAAAACAAGCAGACTGGATTGTGACGGGTGAAGGGAAAATCGATCAGCAAACAATCCATGGAAAGGTTCCTTATGGTGTAGCCATGTTAGCGAAAAAATACAAGAAACCGATTATTGCTTTTTGCGGCAGTCGCCAGCCCGATTTAGGGGAATTAACCAACTATTTGCCAGCAGTTTTTAGTATTCAATTAGGACCAATTCGATTACGTGAGGCAATGGAGCATGAACGAACAATGGAAAATATTGCTATTTTGGCGGGAAATATTTGTCAACTTATCCGTCGTTAATTTTTTTGATTGACAAAAATTTTAAATCTGTGTTAACGTAATAGACAAATAAACCAAAGTGAGGGATCCGTGCATTGAAAAAATAAGTCAATTGATTGAAGCTGCATTCAGACTGTACCTTGATGAAACAAGGGAGCAGTGTGCAGATTTTCAGAATTGGCTAGTTTTTCAATGGAGGGGTCTTTTTTTGCGCCCGTACCTTTGTGACCAGTTCTGAAAATAGGACTGGTCTTTTTTTACGAGGTGAATTATTGATGTCTAAAATCGAAATAAAACAACTGACTTTTGGTTATGATAACCAAGAAACAACTATTTTTAATGAAGCAAACTTAAACTTTGATACACAATGGAAACTGGGATTGATTGGCCGAAATGGTCGTGGTAAAACAACACTCTTAACAATTTTACAAAACCAATTACCTTATCAAGGACAAATCGTCCATCAACAAGAATTTGTCTATTTTCCGCAAAAAACACAAGACACCAGTCGCTTGACTTATTATGTCTTGAATGATGTAACTGATTTTGAGATTTGGGAAATTGAACGCGAGTTGAACTTGATGGAAACAAATCCGGAGATCTTATGGCGTCCGTTTGATACTCTTTCTGGTGGCGAAAAAACAAAAGTTTTATTGGCATTGTTATTTGTGGACGAAGCCCGTTTTCCTTTGATTGATGAGCCAACCAATCATTTAGACTTAGCTGGTCGGCAACAAGTAGCAAAATACTTGAAGAAGAAACAACAAGGATTTATTGTAGTTAGCCACGATCGGGCGTTTATCGATGAAGTGGTGGATCATGTATTAGCAATTGAAAAAACACAGTTAGAACTCTATCAAGGAAACTTTACTGTTTATGAAGAACAAAAACGTCTTCGTGATGAATTTGAACTAGCGCAGAATGAAAAAATCAAAAAAGAAGTTAGTCGGTTGAAGAAAACAGCTGCAGAAAAAGCAGAATGGTCTCGTTCGCGTGAAGGCGATAAAACGAAGAAACGTGTCGGATTTGTTGATACTGAAGATCGCCGAAAAAACCTCGGAGCAATTGGTGCAGACGCTGCTCGAACGATGAAACGCTCCAAGGCCATTGTTAATCGAATGGAAACCCAGATTGGGGAGAAAGAAAAATTGTTAAAGGATATTGAATATATTGATGCGTTGACAATGAATTATCAGCCTTCTTATCATAAACGCTTGTTGAGTGTAGAAGAGTTGCAATTGAGCTATGAGTCACCATTGTTTGAAAAAATTAATTTTACGGTTGAGCAAGGAGAACGAGTTGCATTAGCTGGTCAAAATGGTGCTGGAAAATCTTCAGTAATTTACTACTTGCTAAATCAATTTCAAGGAATAGCCGAAGGAAAAGTGGGCTATCCTCAGAATCTCCGAATTAGTTATGTTCGCCAAAATTATGAAGACAATCGTGGAACGCTTAGTGATTTTGCTGAAAAAAATCAAGTAGACTATCAAGCTTTCTTGAACAATTTGCGGAAACTGGGAATGGAACGTGAAGTTTTTCATAATAAAATTGAACAAATGAGTATGGGACAACGAAAAAAAGTTGAGCTAGCTAAATCATTAGCACAACCTGCTGAATTATATATTTGGGATGAACCATTGAATTATTTGGATGTATTCAATCAAAAGCAATTAGAACAACTATTGCTTACGGTCAAGCCAGCGATGCTTTTTGTTGAACATGATCAAACTTTCTTGAAGAAAGTCGCAAATCAAGTGATTACTTTAACGCCAGTCAACTAGTTCTTGCTTTCTTGAAAGGTGGACGTTGATGAAAGCTTTTGGTATGTTGTAGGTAGTTTATAAAAATCAAAGATGAAGAGCAAAGGGAGTTTTATGACATGTTATATGTAACTAGGCACGGAGAAACTACTTGGAATGTTCAAGGTCTTGTTTGCGGACGAGCAGATGTTCCTTTAACTGAGAAAGGTAGACAGCAAGCAGTCGCATTAGCAGAAAAAGTTGCGACACTCGAGGTACCAGTAACTAAAATTATTCATTCGCCATTACAACGAGCAAAAGATACTGCACAAGCTGTTGCAGATAAAGTGGAGTTACCGTTGACGGCTGACCCACGTTTGATGGAAATGGATTTTGGTGCATATGATGGCATGCCTAGCCATGAAACGATATTTCAAGAAGCACGTTTAGAATTTGGGGTACGATTTCCAGAAGGTGAGTCACTCTTTGACATGTATGCGCGTGTTGTGCCAGTTTTACAGGAATGTCTAGCAGATGAAGAAAATACTTATTTGTTGGTCTGCCACAATGCGTTGATTCGGGCAATCAATGCGTATTTTACGCCAATGCCAAACGAAACCTTTTTTGATTTTTTTGTAGAAAATACTGAACTATTATCTTATAACTAAATGATTGAAAATGGCGTGACCAGGTCAGAGTCACGCTATTTTTTTATCTATCTAAGAAATAAAATTTAATTATTTTTATAAAAGTGTTGAAATTTCATTTCTTAAGCGTTATACTCTGTTCATAGAAATGAAGACGGATACATAAAGCGAGGGATGAACATGTTTGGGTTTTCAATATTCATGAATGAGCCATTAACTCCACAAAAAAAAGCGTATATTCATAAAATGGCAACTAGTGGTTTTATTGGCATCTTTACTTCGATGCATATTCCAGAAGATGATGTCAGTGCTTATCAAGGACGACTAAGAGAACTGGGCGAAGAAGCAAAAAAAAATCAGCTCGAATTAATGGTTGATATTTCAGGAGATGCGTTGAAACGAGCTGGGTTTTCGTTGACCGATTTAACGCCACTAAAAGAAATCGGCGTGACGGGCTTACGAATGGACTATGAATTGTCTAACAAACAGATTGCTGTTTGGTCACATCAGCTGAAAATTAGTTTAAATGCTAGCACGATTACACCAGAAGATATTAGTGAGTTGAAAAAATATCAAGCGGATTTTTCTAATCTTGAAGCGTGGCACAATTACTATCCACGTCCAGAAACTGGCTTAGCCAAGTCATGGTATCAAGAAAAAAATCAATGGTTAGCGGATCAGGGCTTTACAATTCAAGGATTTGTTGCTGGTGACGCTGATTTAAGAGGCCCGTTATATCAAGGGTTACCTACTTTAGAAAAACATCGTGGTGTCCATCCATTAGCAGCAGCGCTAGAGTTAGCCGAGTGTAAAACTGATTTGATTTACATTGGTGATGCAGGTTTGTCAGAAAGAGTACAGCAACAATTCGCAACCTATCAAAATAACCGAATGATTTCATTACAAGTAGAAGTACTTGATGAGGAATTGATTGAATTAGTCTTAGGCACGCATGTCAATCGCCAAGATGAGGCGAGAGATGTCATTCGAAGTGCTGATGCACGATTTAAAAAAATTCCACAAATTTCACCTAAGCAAACGATTGAACGAACGGTCGGGAGCATTACGATCGACAATGAAAACTATCTTCGTTATATGGGTGAGATTCAATTAACCAAAAGAAATTTACCAGCTGATGAAAAAGTGAATGTCGTGGCTCAAGTGGTTACAGAAGACTTACCATTGATTCACCAAATTCATGCAGGCGTCAACTATCAACTAATTCGTAAAGAGGGAAGAAAAGATGAGCAAAATTAATTTAGATAACTTAACAACGGAACGTAGAAATCAAGAAACATTTGGACTAGACGAGATGAGTGTAACACAAGCTGTTGAGTTGATGAATCGTGAAGACCAAAAAGTCGCAGAGGCAGTTGCAAAAGAACTAGGAAGTATTGAACCAGTAATTGCGCACACGATTGACTCATTTAAAAAAGGTGGACGTTTGATTTACATGGGCGCAGGCACAAGTGGTCGTTTGGGCGTACTAGATGCAGCAGAGTGTGTACCAACATTTGGCGTTGAGCCAGAAATGGTGATTGGCTTAATCGCAGGTGGCGAGGCAGCAATGACTGTAGCTGTTGAAGGTGCAGAAGATTCATTCGAGCTTGGAGAAGAAGACTTGATTCATTTAAATTTAACAAAAAATGACATGGTCATCGGAATTGCCGCAAGCGGACGTACACCATATGTTATTGGCGGCTTAGATTATGCTCGCTCAATTGGTGCAGTGACCGCAACGATTTCTTGCAATAAAAATGCTGAAATCAGTAAACATGCTGATTTCCCAATCGAAGTTGATGCAGGCCCAGAATTTTTGACTGGTTCAACTCGCCTGAAGTCTGGTACAGCTCAAAAATTGATTTTGAATATGATTTCAACAATCAGCATGATTGGTATTGGAAAGGTCTTTAATAATTTGATGGTCGATGTTAAACCAACCAACGAAAAATTAGTGGAACGTTCAAAACGAATCATCATGCAAGCAACAGAGGTTGACTATGAAACAGCTGAGCGATACTTTAATGAAGCAGAGCAAAATGTGAAATTAGCAATTGTTATGATTTTAACAAATAGTGATAAAGAAACTGCACAGGATAAATTGGTTGAAGCAAATGGTTTTGTAAAAGGAACCTTATAAGGGGGAGCGACTGATGGCTAAAAATGAATTGACTTTAGAAGAATTAGCAAAACGCATTTATGAAGAAGCTGGTGGGATGGACAATGTTGAGAGCATTGTCCACTGCATGACACGTGTACGAATGAAAATCAAAAATGACGAACTAGTTGACACAGAAAAATTAAAAGCGATTCCAGGTGTCCTGGGTGTTGTTGAAGATGAACAACTACAAGTGATTATCGGCCCGGGGAAAGTAAACAAAGTTGCACAGCAAATGGTTGATCTTGCGGGTGTAAAACTAGGCGAAAAATTGCCGGAACATGGGACAGCAGAACACTCAGCCAATTCTGGTAAGGATTTGGTAAATGAACGAGCACAAGCAATGAAAGCAGCTCAAAAATCAAAACAAAAACCATCAAAAATCAAATCAATCTTAAAAGATATTTCTAATATCTTTGTTCCGATGATTCCAGCTTTTGTTGGTACAGGGATTGTTGCGGGGATTGCCGCTGTATTAGCTAACTTAGTCACAGCAGGAAATCTTGATGCAGCAACTTGGCAACAATATATCGATGTAATGAATATCCTGAAAAACGGAATGTTCAGTTACTTAGTTATCTACACAGGGATTAACGCAGCACAAGTTTTCGGTGCTACACCAACTCTTGGTGGGGTAATTGGTGCCGTTGTGATGCTAACGGGAATGAATCCAGAAGCACCATTGAAAAATTTATTTACTGGTGAAGCTTTGGCAGCTGGTCAAGGTGGGATTCTTGGCGTAATCTTTGCTGTTTGGTTACTTTCAATAGTAGAAAAGAAATTGCACAAAGTGATACCGGATTCAATTGATATTATCGTGACACCAACGTTATCTCTAATTACAATTGGTTTAGTGGAAATCTTCTTGATTATGCCATTAGCTGGCTTTATTTCAGACGGCATGGTTGGCGGAATCGATTGGGTGCTAAATGTCGGCGGAGCATTTGCAGGGTTTGTTTTAGGAACATTATTCTTGCCAATGGTTATGTTTGGATTGCACCAAATTTTGACACCTATTCATGTTCAAATGATTGATGAAACAGGTCGCACACTATTGCTTCCGATTCTTGCGATGGCAGGTGCAGGGCAAGTTGGTGCAGCGCTAGCTTTATGGATTCGTTGCAAAAAAGATAAAGAATTGACAGAAATGATTAAGGGCGCTTTACCAGTTGGTATTTTAGGAATTGGTGAACCATTGATTTATGGTGTGACATTACCTCTTGGCCGTCCATTTATCACCGCATGTATTGGTGGTGGTATCGGTGGGGCAGTGATCGGAATGATTGGTAATGTTGGTGCGATTGCTATTGGTCCTTCAGGTGCGGCATTGATTCCATTAATTTCAGATGGTAAATGGTGGGGCTATGTTCTAGGTTTACTTGCAGCTTACGCAGGTGGATTTGTGGCAACATTCTTCTTCGGAATTCCGAAAGAACAATTAGAAAAAGAAGCGTTAGCAGACGAAACAAGTGACAATGTAGCAACAACCAATGAAGTTGTCTTAACAGCTGTTGCTGATGGAACAGTAATGTCATTAGAAGAAGCAAGTGATCCTGTATTTGCGCAAAAAATGATGGGTGAAGGATTTTTCGTTGAACCAACAAACGGACAAATTTATTCTCCAGTTGCTGGTACAGTTCAATCTGTCTTTCCAACAAAACATGCAATTGGTATCACGACACAAAATGGTATCGAAGTATTACTTCATATGGGGATTAATACTGTTGATCTTGGCGGTGCGCCCTTTGACGTGAAGGTGACAGAGGGACAAAAAGTTACGACTGATACATTGGTAGCAAATGCAGATCTTGATGCAATCAAGGCTGCTGGAAAAGAAACGTCAATGATGGTTCTTTTAACTAATATGGATCATGTAGAAAATTTTGTTTTGGAAAAAACAGGCGAAATGAAGGCTAAGACGGCTGTGATGGATGTGAAAACTGTGTAAAACAGGTTGTGGCGCAAAGCGGTTAGCTCCGAAAAGATAGTGAGCAGGCACTCAAAATAGCTTTCCATATTTTGAAGTGGATGCAAACTATCTTGAGGAGTTGCTTTGGGAACACCGTGAAAAAGGTTGTGGCGCAAAGCGATCAGCTTCAAGTAATAAAAATGCTTTTCTAAAAATAGTTTTCCATATTTTAAGAAAAGAGGACTTATTGCCGAAGAAGTTGCTTTGGGAACACCGTATATAAAGTTGTGAAAGAAATACTCAGCTCCAATAAATAAGAATAAATTACCAGGAATTACTTCTTGAATTTTTGAGTCATTTAGGCTTCACTCGATTCCTGATTAGAGGACATCAAGGAGTAAAAATGAGTTAGGCTGGAATATCAAGAAATACAACAAAAAGAAGAACTTAGATTCCCACTCGCTTAAAATAGCTAACCAAAAACACGTTGCCAAAATCTTAAGAAAGATTTTGGCAACGTGTTTTTCATTTTTGTAGCATTACCTATTTAAAAGTATAGCTATAGAACAGTAGGACTGTTATTCCTTAGTAAAACTATATTCAATTTTATTGGAATCGACAAGTCGGTTACCTTGATCATCTAGCCAGGTAAATTCTTTTTTATAATCGTCAGCATAAATAACTGTCTTTTCCTTTTTTTTATCAACTTGGACATATGCTTTTTTTATTTCTTTCTCGTATGTTTGAAATAGTTCATTTTGATCCGTCTGTTTATCTTCTTCTGAAAGCTCATTGTCCAATAATTTAATTATTTCTTCTCTTTCATTGTCAGAAATAATTAAATCAGAGGGATCTTGATTGATATCTTTAACCGTTTGGAGTTCTTTGAAGATTTGAAGGGTTCCATCTTTTAGTTTGTAACTACCTCTACTTTGTAGAGTCCCGCCATTAGTTACTTGGTTCAACTCAGCATTTTCTATTTTGCTGTTTTTTTCAGACTTACATGCGCTTAGTGAAACAATAAAGAAAGCTAATAAAGATATAAAAATAACAATGTTTTTATTTTTCATAATTAAGTCACTCCTTTATTATATCCTAGCATAATAAAAAATAAAAACAATCAATAACACTTTTTTTATACAGACTATATAAGTAATATATACAAAAAATATCGCGTGGAAGAGAATTTGTACATTTTGTTGTTATGTAATTTTAACAAGAGTCCTTATATTATGAAAATAGCTTGTTATAAATCGCATTAATTTCATGTTTTAAGTTATTTTATTATTTTTTCAAAATAAAAATTAATGGAAATTCAAAAAAACAAGTTGATAAAAAGACGTTTTTTGTTTTTATTTTATTTTTTTAAAAAAACAATGATATTATTTTCTTTTTTTTAATGATATATTTATATTTAAATTGTACCAAATAAAAATAAGAGGTGACTTATGAAGAAAAATGTTATTTTATGGTGTTTAGTTTGTTTGAGTTCAATTGTTGTGTCACTTACTAGCCAAGAGGTTAAAGCAGAAGAAACTTCTATGGATCCAGAAACTATTGTCACTAATCCTGTTGAAATCCTTGATATTTTCGACTTGAAAGAAAACGGTTTAGATAACATATCTCCATATGCAACTTTAACTAGATACTGGACAAGCGGTTGGGTAAAGACAGGAAGCCCAGCACCACAATTAGCGTTCTTTCAAAGTGGAGCTTATCGAGGGTGGTTAAGTAAGTACAGAGAATTGCCAAGTCACTATGGTACAACTGGTTACTATGAGGGCTATTTTTATCATAATTCCCTTCCTTTACCAATTCCATCGAGATTAGATACGATTGTCAACAAATAGTAAAAATAAGGAGGAAATCACAATGAAACGATTTAAAATTGCTTTATGTTCATTAATTGCATTAGGAGGGATTGTATCTTTTTCTAATTCTGTAAGTGCAGATGTTGAAACGACGCCTGTAACTACTTCCTCGGTATCTATAGTACCTTTTGGTAGTAAAGTAATTCATTATACTAAAAAATCAGCTACTTTAGGTGGCCTAACAAATACAATTATTTATAATGACGGAGTTTATTGTGGTCAATTAACCCTTCAATCATGGTCTTATGAAAAAGATTTTTCTACAGGTAAAATGTGGTATGTAGGGATTTATAAAGGGACAGTAAGAGACAATGGTGGTTGTCCAATTGGATAAAAAAATTGTTAAATAAGCATTCAGACTGAAGTATTGCTATGGGAAAATAGTGTGATTACGAAATTTTGCAATTTATTGCAAAGTTTTAGAGCTATGTTGTATTGAACGCTTCCAAAACAAGAAAAATAACCCTTTAAAACGAGGGTTTTTTTTTGTTGCTTCATTTTTTGGAATAGCAATTCCCCAATAAAGGAATTTTTTAATTGCTTCTGGAATTTCTTTATCAGTTGACTCGCGATTATCAATTTTTCCTAATGCAATCATGTCACTGTAAACATGACAAAATTCTGGACTATTAAAGCTAAAATTGATTGAAAGTTATCTGTATCCTTATTTTTTAGATAACCGTTGCATTTTTTGTATAAAATGGACAAGTCATGGCGTATTCACAATTATGCTCAAAAATAAATTTTTTTAGATTGTTTTAAATAGCACAAAGTTTTTGAGATATAATTAAAAATGATACGGAAGGTTTTTTTAGAAGTGCAAGAATAAGAAAAAAATAGATCCTTTACCTGCATTACGAGGAGTTAAAAAACTCCTCTTTTTTCTATGAATCAAGAAAGGTAGCGGGCTATGAAAGGGGAATAATGACAATACTATTCAAAATCGAGAATCATAAATTATGGGAAAGAAAATACTCTGTATTTCTGACTGTATTCAGTTTTTTAATCATGCTGATATTTTCCAAATCTTCTCCGCTCTACTTCATAAATGACTGGGTAGATGCCAATGCTTTTTTCTCAGTCGGTAAAGGAATCGCTCATGGGCAAGTGCCGTATAAAGATCTATTTGAACAAAAAGGGATACTCTTGTATTTCATTCATGCGATGGCTTACAAGTTGAGTACAACTTCTTTTTTCGGTGTTTATCTATTAGAAAGTATTTCGTTTGCCATTTCGATGATTTTATTTTTTAAAATTTGTAATTATTATTTCTCAGAGAAAATAGCCTTTGCAGTTACTTGTTTATCACCAATAATCTTGCTAAATAAGGATTATTTTCGTGCAGGAGATAGTGCAGAAGAGTTTGCTTTTCCTTTTGTGCTAGGGCTTTTATATTTAATCATATCTATCTCTAATACGGATGAAAGAATAAAAGGGAAGCAATATTTCATTCAAGGCTTACTGATGGGATGTGTATTTTGGATAAAATATACTATGATCAGTCCGTGGATTGCCTTTTTTCTCTTTTTTGGAATCTATTATCTAGTAAGGAAAGATTATCAGCAGTTACTTAAAGCAGTGATTTGTAGCTTGCTGGGATTTTTGTTAGTCAGCATTCCAATTATCATCTATTTTTTAGTCAACCATGCGTTACATGAAATGTATTTTGTTTATTTCAAATTCAATATGGTGTTGTATCCACAATTAGTTGACCAGGGAAATAATGTAAATATAGTTAGCCGCTTTTTTAATACATTAAAGATATTTTTTACTTTGATGTGGCCAAACAAAATTAGTTTAGCTGTCTTGATGATTGGGTCTGTCTACCTTTTATTTACAAAGGCAATCTTTAAGCAAACTCGTTTTAAAGTGTTGTGGCTGTTTATGTTTTTATGCACTAACTTTTTTGTTTTTTATGGTGGAATTCCATTGAACTATTATCTCTTGTTGGACTTAACCATATTATTAGTAGGATTTTTGGGTTTTTGTTTATTGTTGAAAAATTTAGTAATTCGATATAAATTGCAACGGCCTGAAGTAAGTAAATTTTTAATACCAGGGGGCATTATTTTTGCAATCCTATTGATGGTTATTTCAAATGATACTTTTAGAGATATGCGCTTTTTTACTAATCGACCAAGCATTCAAATAAAAAATGCTGCAAATACAAAGCCAAATGCAAAAGTACCAGCGCAGTTAGAATTTGCTAAATACTTAAAAGGCAAGGAAGATGTGACTCTGCTAAACTATCGCTTTGTTGATTATGGATTTTCTGTAATCCCCAATATTGTTCCGAGCGTCAAGTATTTTATGAATGTCAATATCCCTTACGAAGTTTATCAAGAAAGTATGGATCAACAAAATAAATATGTAGAAGAAAAGAAGACCGACTACGTTGTTGCTGGTCTTGATTTGAATGATGATGTGAATAATTTTGGTACGCCTTGGCTTCACGAGAACTATCATCCGATTGCTGTCCATGTCCAGGAACGTGAGGGAAATATCTTGAAATATGTGCTTTATGAAAAAAATAAAATTGACGTATACAATTAGCGGGGATTTTTAGCTGTCATTGTTCTATTTAAATGGTCTAAGTTTTCCTAACTATTTAGCATGAGGTGTATCTCATACTCAAGAGGGAAAAATAGGTTACACGTCAGATTTAAAGTAATATATGATAATAAAAAACTATTAAAATGAGGATGTTACATGAAAAAAATATTTTACATTGATGAAAGCGGGAACACTGGAGCAAACTGGTTAGATCTGTCACAACCATACTTTATATACGGAGGATTTTTAATTGCTGAACACCAATTAGAGAATATAAACAAATTATATTTAAATTGGATGAATGGTCTTCAAAGACAAAGTAATAAGGAATTAAAATCTAGTAAAATAATAAAAAACTTGAAAGGAAGGAGAGCAGTAGTAGATATATTAACAAATGTATTAAAACAGGATTCAGTGATTCCTTTTATATGGATAGCAGATAAAAAATTTTTGCTCTCTATTAAGTTAGTTGAAACATTTTTTGATCCAGAATACAACCCTAGACTCGATGTCAGCTTCATTTCTGAATTTAAAGTTAAAACCTCTTTAGCAAACTTTATATAATCATGACAACGGTGTACTAGATAATTTTTCTATGCTCGTAAAAAATGGTACAACCAGTATAGAACATATGAAAATTATAAAATACCAACTTATAAAATTATTAAGTGATTGTGAAATCAGTTTTTTTTCTGACATAACTAGTAGTTTGAGTGAATACAATCTCTATCAAATGATTGATGAGTTTGAGACAGTATCTGATAACGGGGAAATTAAGACTAGTTTAGCTTTAACAGCGCCTTTTGCTCGAGATATTTTTCAAAATGTCAATTTTGTTGGGAAAAACGCTGAAATAGCTATTGTGCACGATGAACTAAGGGGCTATTTTCAGACATTTAAAGATATGGCAAAATTAACTTTTTCAAACGGAGAAGATTTAAAGATGATTCCTATAGGCGATAGGGTACTGATAAACAATTACGAAAATGTGAAAACATTTGAATTCGCAAAATCTGAGGATGAATACATGATTCAACTAGCTGATTTGCTAATGGGTTTTACAAAATACACATTAAGTATTATGGACGGGGATACTTTGACAGTTGATGAGTTGGAATTGTGGGACATAATTTATAAATGGGCTATTAAATATGCAGAAGAGGAAAGTGAGTGCGCAGTTAACACTGTTAAAACTTATTTCACTGATGATTTAGATATTAAGTTTTATAATTTTACATCCAAAATTTGAATAATCAAATCTCTTCATTTAATTAGGTTCAGTTAGTTACTTACTTATTTTAGAGTCCAACAGAGTATAGCTGATTGGCTATAACCTGGTATTTCAAATTATTGCATTGGTTGCTTTGGGGATTAAAAAGAAGCATGGTAAGAACAAT
The DNA here is from genome assembly GCF_050528535.1 of Enterococcus sp. DIV0176. NCBI lineage: Bacteria > Bacillati > Bacillota > Bacilli > Lactobacillales > Enterococcaceae > Enterococcus > Enterococcus sp. DIV0176. The sequence goes on from NZ_CP172879.1 coordinate 495,288, forward strand.
TTTGATGAAAATTAAACGTAATTAAGGAGCGAATGTTAGTGTTCAATTTTTTTAGAAGGAAAAAACTAACAGATGAAGATATGATACAGCTTAGTCATGAAGAAATACAAAGTCATCCGACAATTCGGGATGAAATTTTTTGTATAGATTTTAAAGGAATTGGTTTTGACACAGTACACAGAGTAGAGTTAAAACAGGTACCTGAGTCACCCAAAATGACTTATCTGGTGTTTACTTACGTTTCTGGATTAGCTGTTACGAACTGGAATTATGAACATTATGTGTTAGCTAATAAAAAAATAGCTATTGGAAATACACCCATTTACTATTATGTAGGCGGCTTTGACAAGACACCTACTGCAATATCTATGAGTTACAGAGAAAAATAATTAGCCTTGTTTTATAACTCTTTATCGTTTATGGAAATATAGGGCAATTTTTTGGGAAACCTGAAAGAGATATTTTCAGGTTTTTTATTTTGAATAGGTAGATTTATGCTTTTTAGGATAAAATGAAAGAAACAGATTTAGAAAAAATTGGTTGGGCAGCATAATATTTACAATAATTTATAGGAGGTAGCGAGTATGGTCAAAGAAAAAAATCCGACTATGTTTGATAGTTTTATGATAGAAGGTCTTTGGTCAACTAGTGTTGACTTTGAGAAAACGATGGGAGGAACGTTGAAATATGACCCGTTAGATTCAACTGCTATCGAGTTGAATCTGATAAATAGTTCAATGTTTGAATTTGAGGAAATTTCAGTTTTATATGGCATTTCTAGCAATGATGAATATGTTACTTTAATAGGATGTAGGATTAACAGCTTCACATGTAATTCTATTACTACTCAAACTGTGATAGCTCAAAAAATAATTGTAGGAAAGAAGCATTTATTGTTAAGTGATTTAAAAAAAATAAAAACAGCAAGTTTCAGTTTTTTTAACTTAAATGAATGGATGGATATGCCACTTTGGAATCAGATTGAAAGTTCAAAGGCCAAAATACCTATACAAAATGAAAAAGTTTTGCCTAACACTTATAGGATAGAAAACATAAAAGCAAATTTAGAAGAAGTATATTCTATTAACACTAATAGAATATATAAAAACTGGAATTTAAAAACAGAACAATATTATAAACTTATATTTGATGAACCTAAAAATCTTGGGGAGATATATTATGAAGTTTATCGTATTGTACAATTTTTTTATTTTGTATTTAGTCAGAATGCTCCGTTTAAATTTTTTGAATTTGAATATGGAGAAACAATTTATATGACAGATAAAAAAGCGCCAGATAAATATCGACTATATGTTAATCAGATAAGTAAGATGCCGGAACGTATAACAGCTTCTAGTAAAATGATTCCATACTCATATATCTCAAAAAATTTAGAATCTTTACTCGTCAATTGGTTTGATAATTATTCAAAAGTAAAACCAGTTATTCAAACATTTGTGGGTGATCTACAAGTAGGTTCTTTTATAGAAACCAAGTTTTTAAATGCGTGTAGGAATATTGAAGTTTTCCATAGAGTATTTATTGAAGAAAAAAAAGAAATACCTGAGGATATAGAGGATATTAGGGTGGAGCTATTAGACTTACTTAGTTCGAAAGAACCTATAATAAAACAATATTTTGGGAAGAGAATTAATCACACTGAAGAAGGGACCCTTTCAATGCGAATTAAAGAAAGCATAAATAAGTTGCCTAGCGATTTTTTAGGGGAAATTATAAAATTTGAAAATAAGAATTTATCAGACTCCAAGACCAAATTTACAAGAGCTTGTGTAAATACTAGAAATTACTTAACTCATGGTAGTAGCAATAAAGAAATGTATAAACCAATGTTTGAAAAAGAAAATCTTTCTAAGGCAACAAAAGTTTTAGATTTAATTATTGAATATTTTATTTTGCAAGAAATTGGTGTGGAAACAGAGCTAATTTTAGATGAATTTAGACTTAGTAAAAGATATTATGGAATACTTAATCAAAAATTTGTTAGCTAGATGCTATTACCAAAATTTATTTATCTACCAGGGGATACTTGTTGAATTTGTAAACTATTATGATCAAGGAGTTTGGTTATGGGAAAATTATTTGTTGATGAAAAAGGACCACAAGAAAATTTTAAAATATCGTCTCCATTTAACACAAAAGAGAAGCTAGCATACGGGACAGATATTATGCATGGATATGTTGCTAATGCTTGGTATATCGACAAAGATATGGATAAATTTACTGAAGAGTTTATTGAGTTAGAAAAATCTTACTTACAAACATTACAAAATCCCGACATAGAGTTGAAAGGGAGTAGAATTCTAAAAGGAAGATTTAAATATGGTGTTACTTCTTTAAGAAGAAAAGACGTTGAGTTTTATACGAAATTATTTGAGTTATTAATCAAATATAAAAGTATGAATCTATTATTTTCTGTTAATAAAATGTCAATTATCTTTGATAGCAGGTTGTTGGAATGGATATATTTATTAGAGGAAAAAAGAATGATAAGTAATGCATATCTTACAAAGTATTCACTAACAAAATATTTAAATATAGAAGCTTCAGAAGAAGTAATCAAATCAATTTTAGACTTGAATTGTACTAGTAAAGATCTTCTAAATAAAATACAACGAGATATGCAAAGTCTAGTTGATGCCAATAAAAAAAATAAACGTATGCAGGGGCAACTAGTAGAATATAAAAAACTTATCTCTACTATAAAGAAAACAAAGCATTTCATTGTTAATCCACCAGAAAAAATTGCCTTTGACTGGAATAAGGTTGCGTATGCCATGGATTTATGGCTAACTGATAATGAATTAAACAATCGAGTAAATCCTAAAGATATAGATCTTTATCTAGATAATGGTATTAAAAGCAGCTATTTTGAAAAATTTTCATTTAATTCTATTCACGAAAATGTTAACTCTAAAAATAATGCTGGCGTGAGGGTAACTGATTTTTTAGTGGCTATTGCGGGAAATTATATAAAAAATTTACACACAGCTTCTCAATATGATAGAGAAGAACCTGCTAAACCAAAAAGACTTTCTGCAAATTTTTTTGATGTAACAAAAGATCAATTTTATTTATTAAAATTGATGAATGAATTTTTCTTTTGTAGTGGGAATTTTTCTATTGTAGTTGATACGTTTTTTGATGATGAACTTATTTTTGAAGCATTTTTAAACTATTTTGATCAATTTAAATCATTTGAAGAGTTTCAAATGACCAGTAATAAAACGCATGTGAAAGAGCAACTTAAACTTACTATCTATTATTTTAGAGAGAGATGGAATCAGGGAATAGTACACGATGGAGATGTAAAGAACTTATTTTCTAGTACAAGAGAAGCTGTTGCATCAGGACTACTAAGACCGTTGTAGCAACTATAATTTAGTAATTAAAACTAGCAAAGAGGAGAATAATAAATGCAAAAAGTATTTAAGTTGTTGGGTATAGGGATTACGATTTTAGCGTTAGGAGGTTGTACTGACTCTAATAAAAATGATGATGAACATAGTCAAGAAACAACTATGTCAAAAAATATTACTATTACACAAGATAAGGTAAGTGATCCTTTTACAGCAAAAGAAGATATAGAGATAACGAATAAAGAAAGAGAAATGAACGCCTCTGAAAGAATGAATGAACTATTTAATGCTACTGATAAGGATAAGATCATAGATAGTACGACTGAAGAATTTCAGTATCAATTTGCTGTTGAAAGTAGTTCACATGGACCATTTACACAAAAAAAACAAATCGAAGAAAATAAACAAATTGTATTTAATAATTTGGATAAAGAAATTGGGCTAAAAAAATATTTTACTGGGGTTGCATTGAAAAATATTAAAGACAGCTTTGAACAAATGAATAGTCGTACAGAACTTCAATATCCATTAGAATTTTTCTTCTTGGCTCAGTATAAAGCGTCGTATTGGTCAGAAGTTAAAACTAATGATGAAGGATACGTTAATGCATATATTGATAGAAAGACTGTAGTATTTGATGGCCAAAGTTGGAATGTAGCTTATGTGGATTCAGAAGGAGAAAACGTTGCAAAAATGGAAATAACTAATAATTCTATCGAAAATGGTCCTACTGGATACAAAAACTCATATTCTTTTGATTCAGAACTTTTAAAAAATAAAGTAGAAAATAAAGACAATGACCAATTAGCCCAATCTTTACAGTTGAATGATCATAAATATGAAAATTTATCAGTGTCATTTGAGAATCCTGGCATTAATCCTTTAGGCTTAACAAGTATTGGAGGAAGACCTGCATTGGTTGTCACTTTAAATAAGGAAGATTCAATTTGGAAAATTAACTCAGTAGAGTATGGTTATTAACGTCTATAAATATGATATCTAATAAAAAGGAATGATTTAAATGGAAAAATTTACATGTCAAGAATGTGGCAATGAATTTAAAAAAAGTGAATTAGATAGAGATTTTTTTGACGATGGTGAATACTATTGCCAAGCATGTACACTATTTCTTTTACAATGTGGACAAGATGCAATCGATCCTCATTGGGATGAGGAGTAAGTTATAACTTGACTTCAATCAAAAGTTAATTATTTTCAGCTTTTGATTCGTAATTTTATTTTTGTCTATGAGTTTTATTATGAAGATATTTTACAATGGTTTTAGTCCAATAGGGTATACCCTGTTGGACTTTCAGAAGATATAGAATGAAGTATGGGATTACTAATAAAACTAGGGAACAAAGAAGAGGTGAAAAATAGAAGTTTCAGTATTGGTATTGCATATTTTAATGAAAAATTTGATATAAATTATTTTAAAAATCGGTAATGGAGGTCCTGATGTGATAATTTTAGTGAGTAAGATGTGAGAAACACTAAGAATAGGTTAAAAAAAAATTATTTGATTAGGATTAGCAAATGAAAAAATAAAACTTTTTCTATATGTAGTGGACTTTGCCAGAATACGAGGACTCATATAAATAAACATTACAAAAAATACACCAATTATTACATAATTGGTGTATTTGAAATATTTGATACATTTATTTTACCTATGAAATATTTTATCACGTTATTATAGTGTAGCGATGTTAGTCGTGTAGTGATCTTGGCGAAAGGAAAATTTATGAAAAAACAAAATAATGCTTTGCAATTACTTTTTATTGCAGTATTAGCTGTAACTATTACTTATATTTTTGTAGAATACAACCAGACAGTTTTAGAATGCTTCCCGGCTTTAAAAACTATCTGGTCAGAATTAAAATCTATTTACTACCATGAAAATTTTAAATATCTTGTTATGCTTTTACAAACACTATTTTCTATTAGAAAAAGACCTTCATGAAAACTTAGCAACTAAAAGAAAAACTCTTTCTATTTTACTAAATAAATTGCCAAGACACACTCTTATAGTAATATAAGAGTTTTTTCTTTTTACGCTTTCATTCTAACAACACACAGAACAGAAATCTAGTAGTTTTGAAAATTGTAATTTGTTAGTAATCTTCCCGTTACTTCATTGTCGTATTTACATTATAAAATTTTATCGATTTAAGTATTTTCTATTTAGGATACTATACACTTAATAAAAATTATGAAGAGAGATTACGAGTCTAGTCTCTCTTTTTTGCGGTATTTTCCTTGAATAGACTACCTTTTTTGAGCCTGAATATGTAGTAAATCGTTATATATTTCAGACATATCTTTTCCTGCTGATAATGATAAAGAATAGATGAATGCAGCAGGCAAACTTTCGACACTTTTTTCTCTGGTGACCCCCAATTAGCATATAGAACTAAAAATAATTTAGGAGTCAAATATGTTTTGCTTTCTTTTGTTGAGCTAATTTTTTCTATTTGTATTGTTCTGTTCAAACCATTCTTTTAGTAAATAAATGATCATTAAAAATAGAGCAGTGTACAATCCAGAACCAATGAAATCTCCGTTGATAATATATTCAATCAAAATACCTACTAAACTAGCAATAATAAAAACTATTATCAAATTAAGATATGGGTGACGTTTTTTGAATTTATTATATTCATTTAACATTTTAGACCTCAATCCAATTATTCTGTCTTATATCTTGTTGCTACGACTTTTCCTGCAGCATTAAAACCTCTTTGATAGTAAAATCCAACCATTGTGGTTTTTATGGACCAAATATATTGGTAGGTTATTGGGGAAAATTAATTTTATGAGAATCGTCTGTTGGTTGATTATGATGGCTGATAAGCTGCTACGAGTTTTCTAAGTGTGTGTAAGCCTTCTTCCTTCATTCACAAAATTTAAATCATGCATTATGTAGCCATTGAATAGTATTATCTGCGCTGGTATCAAGAAGAGATGCAACTGTATAATCAGCTTAGACTAAATAAAGAGACTGACTTCCTAAACTAGTAAATATTTGCTCAAAAATCTTACGTGGTACTTTTCTATTTTTGTACCCATAAGGATCATTTACAAAAATAGTATTCTTGTCAAATCCTGTAATAACACTTGCATGATTAGCTACATCAGCTACAGGCTCAACACCTACTCCCAATACTAAGTCGCCGCCCTGAATTTCTCCAACAAACCCCTCATGAGGATTTCCGCGAAGACCATTGTTGTCAATAACAGGAACATAATTTAGTAATTTAGCCAGATTATTTTTGGTTGATATCCATAATACTTTATCAGCATATCTGCTTTCACATTATGACAAGTACGGTAAAGAAAAAACTAAAAAAAAATCAAATCAACCCCAACTGCAAGAATAACCAATATATTTAAAACAGAAAGGAATACTCCCAAATATAAAAAACTGTGATATATTTTCAATTTTAGCCTCTTTTTAAACTCCAAAGTTAAATATATCAAAATAAATGCTGCTAATGGAGTAAAGAAAGAAGCAATTGCTACCAACAATAGAAAATAAAAATTTTGATTGTTTATGGCACCGTTCTCTTCCGGAGTAGATTGAAGCATCTCAACGGAATCATCTATAAAATAACTAATTGGAACTTCATAGAATTTACTAATTATCTTTAAGTTTTCTGTATCTGGAATAGAGTAACCTCTTTCCCAATTAGAAATGGTTTGTCTCGAGACATTAATTTTGGTAGCTAGTCCTTCTTGCGTATAGCCGGCTGCTTTCCTTAAATTCCTCAGTTTTTCTTCCATAAATTGCCCTCCAATATTAAATTTCAAAGGTTTGCAAAGTGATTTTGACAGATTATTTCCCGATATTACGCAATACTTATTGAGTGATCCCAATTACTTTATAAAAAACGCATAAGGAGCGATACAGATGAAAAAATCAATTTTTTTAAAAACGAGCATTGTTTTAACTACTATTTTAACACTAAGCACCAGCCTAACACCATTGACAACTTTCGCTGCAGAAAATCACAGCATAGACGAACAGACAGTACCAGCGTCAACCAGTTCAGATTTAAAAGAACAATTTGGTCTCACAGACAAGGAGTTGAATTCTATTGATAAAACACAAAATTTTACACCAACCGCAGATCAATTAAAACAAATTGACAATTTATTAAACCGTAACCATAATGCCCGTATATTCGGACTTGATGATGTGTTAGAATTAATTGCAATTGTAGGATTTGGTTATGCAGCTGGTCACTGGGCAGCAAGCGAGGCGCATAAACGCTTTGGCCTATCAGCTGCAAGCTATAAATCAAATAGATGGTGGTGGAGAGCAGGAATCGCTGCTGCTGCAGGAGTTCCAGCTGCGGTAGGATTCGATGATTATTTCTATGGAATCTAAAAGAAATACGAAAGCAAGATTAAAACGTCTTCAATATCTTTTCGTTATATTGATGATCGTAGCTTTAATTAGAGAAGTATACTTTTTAGCATTTAGCTTTGGGATTACATCAAGTATATTTTATCTATTCCAAAAGAACTACAAAGAGAATAATACATAGATCGAGTTATCTCGCTTCTACGTATAACAAAAAGAGCTTGGGACGTAAGTTCTAACAAAAATCCAGATGCCAGTCAAACTGATTGGCATCTGGATTATTTTTTATATTAAAATAAAAACACCATTGCTAAAATAAAAGTGACTAAACAAATAAAAAGTGAGGCGTTCTTATGTTTAAAGTTATACCACAAATCAAGTCGTTCCTCCTCTAGATTTTAGTTTTCAGTTAGAAAAAAATGATATTGCGTTCGCTATTGATGAGTTAATTGAAAGTATTCCTGAAGAGCGTTTCATTCCTTTTCATCCTCAAATGGGGCCGTCTTCCTATCATCAAAAAATGATGATGAAGATGATTTTATGTGCCTACGCACAATCCGTGTTTTCTGGTCGAAAGATTGAAGCATTGACGAAAGACAGTATTCGCATGATGCGGCTTACGCAAAGTTATCAGCCTAGTTATCGAACAATTAATCGGTTCCGTATGAATCCTTTGGTGAACACACTCCTTCGAGAGTACTTCGTTCAGTTCCGTAGCCAATTGGTCAAGGAACAACTGATTGATGAAAAAGTCATTTTTATCGATGGGACAAAGATTGAAGCCACTGCCGATAAATACACCTTTGTTTGGAGAAAATAAATTGATAACTTTGAGAAAAGGCTTACTGAAAAATCAGCTTTTCTTTATGATGAATTGGTAAAAAATCAAGTTATTCCTGAAATTGAGCGCGAGTCCACAAAGGAATTCAACTGATTAAGTAAGATTGAGGAACACCTTACTCCTGTTGTCGATAAATTGACAGAAAAAATCGAACAAGAAGATGGCGTGACTCGAAAACAGTTGCGTTCGAAACGAAAAATCCCCAAAAAAATCAGAAAACTATTTCATGATTTCAAAGAAAACTTGCCTATCAAAGACATAGACAAATTCTAGGAAACCGAAATAGTTATTCTAGAACCGACCTAGATGCTACGTTTACGCGCATGAAGGAGGATCACATGAAAAATGGTCAGTTGAAAGCTGGCTACAATCTTCAAATCGCCACAAACAGTCAGTATATTTTAGGCTATGAGCTTTTCTCAAATCCAACAGATACACGAACACTGCGTCCTTTTTTAACTACTTTAAAAGAGCGTTTCTTTGAACTACCAACCTACATTGTCGCAGATGCCGGTTACGGAGGAGAAGAAAACTATCAAGCCATTTTAGAAGCCCATGGGCGGACACCACTCATTACCTATTTGATGTATCATAAAGAACAAAAGAAAAAATTCAAACAAGACCCATTTCTTCCTGCAAACTGGTCGTATCAAGAATTAGATGATACGTTTCTTTGTCCTAATGGATGAAAAAGGAGGTTTCGCAATTACTCTATTCGTACAGATAAAGATGACTTTAAACGATAGTTAAAACAGTATGAATGTGAAGACTGTTCGAATTGTCTTCTTCAAAGCCAGTGTAAAAAGCAAAGAGTGACAAGAAGCGTAAGATTAAAAAGAACATGAACCGGGAATACTTTAAAGCAACGATTCAACAGCTACTTTCAGAAGAAAAAACTGGTAAAATCTATCGTCAACGAAAAATTGACGTTGAACCAGCTTTCGGACATTTGAAGGCTTGTTTAGGTTTTACTCGGTTCTCTGTTCGAGGAAAACAGCAGACAAACAATGAGATTGGCTTTGCGTTAATGGCAGTAAATTTAAGAAAATATAGATTGAACATGCCCACAATCAAGGAAGATTCTTCCAATAATTTCAAAAACAGACGGCTGAAAATCCTTTTTACGATTTTCGGTCGTCTGTTTGATGGTTCTTAGGACTTATGTCCCAAGCTCAACGTGTTTTTGATTTTGGTAGGCCATTTACTGGTTTTGTCCCAGGCCCCGATTCATTTTTATCGTTAATTGGTTAAGATTTTTATATTAACCAATGTTTTTGTTTATTGATTGTCGTTAAACACTTGAGTCAATGTTTGATAAATTTGTGCCACATCAGTTGGCGTACCACGTAATTCATAATCAGCTAAGAAAGGAAAACCAAATTGTTGCGCATATTGTTTAGCAGTTAAGCAATACTGGTTGTTGAAATTTTTATTGCCACTACCAACAACACCTAAACAAAATTGATAATTATTTTGAAAATCCAGATATTCACGCATGGTTTCAGTCAGAATTTCAGTATCACCATTATCAATTCCGTTGCCACCTTCCAAATAAGTCGGAACAAATGTGAAGAAGGGTTCAGTTTCTTGTTCAAAATCACTATTTTCATGGATTTCTTTTAGCGTGATTTCAGGTAAAGTGTTATCTGCTTGATGCTGTTCTTGGGAGTATTCCATCAGATGATGAGCAAAAGCACGCGTGTTACCAGAGATTGATATATATAAAATGTTCATTTGAGTTCCTCCTATTCGTCTGTTTAGTATAGCATGTTTTTAAGGAAACGACAGAAGGAAAAAGGCGAATGTTTATACGGTGTTTTGTGAATAATTAGAAAAAAATGTATAAAATAATAATTTTGTGAGAGTTTTAGTGAAAAGGGTAAAAGCAACAGTGGTTTGTTATAATTTGATAAAAGCGGTTTTTTATTTGGAGGATACTTGCATGAATGAGATAGAGCGACAGAAAAAAGGGATTGGGCTAATTCCACTAGCAGCCATGGTCATTGGTTCAGCTATTGGAGGTGGCGTTTTCGGTATCATGACAGACATCTCTGGTTCAGCAGGAGGTGCAGCGCTCTTTAGTTGGTTACTTGTCGGCTCGGCAATGTTGATGTTATCTTTGTCTATTAACAATTTAAACAAAAAACGTCCGGATTTAGAGGGCGGAATCTTTAGTTATGCTGAAGCGGGATTTGGTCGATTTGCAGGATTTATCAGTGGTTGGGGCTATTGGCTGACTTGTTGGTTAGGAAATGTTGCTTTTGCAACGTTGCTGATGAGTGCATTGGGGTATTTTTTCCCAGTGTTTGCTGGTGGTCAAAATATTCCTTCTGTGATAATGAGTACTCTTTTACTTTGGGGATATGCTTGGTTAGTCAATCGCGGAGTAGAAAATGCAAGTATTGTGAATGCAATCGTGACGATTTGTAAATTAGTACCACTCTTTTTATTCATTGTGGTAGCAATCAGCACATTCTCGATTCAACAATTTATTGCAAACTTTTCAAGTGATATTATTTTAACAGCCAATGGACAAGTTGTTCCATTTTCGAGTCAAATTTTAAGTTGTATTATGGTGATGCTCTGGGTATTTGTTGGAATTGAAGGTGCATCAGTTGTTGGTTCGCGTGCAAAGAAAAAATCAGATGTTGGAAAAGCAACGATTTTAGGGATTCTTGGCTTGATTTTGATTTACGTGTTAGTTTCTATGCTTCCGTATGGAACGATGCCAATGAAAGAACTTCAATCGATTCAGACACAACCGGCTATGGGGTATGTATTTGAAAAAATGGTTGGTAAATGGGGCGCAGTAGTAATTAACGGAGGTTTGATCATTTCGTTATTTGGTGTGTGGCTTTCATGGACGATTTTACCAGTAGAAACGATGCGCAATATGGCACAAGATGGTTTGTTACCAAAAAGTTGGAGTAAGGTGAATGCACAAGGCGCACCAACCTTCGCGATTATTTTAACAACGTTGTGTACAAATGTGTTCTTGTTATCACTTTTATTTACAGACAGTGCGTATAACTTTGCGTATACTTTGGGAACGGCAGCGATTTTCTTTACGTGGTTATTTCTCGGATTGTATCAAATGAAATTATCCTATCAACGTCGTGAATGGGGACAGTTTTTGATTGGCCTGTTAGCCAGTGCCTTCCAAGTTTGGGCAATGTTTGTGGTTGCCTTTAACGAAGTAATGCTTGTCTTGGTTCTTTTCTTGCCAGGTATTTACTTCTATCTGCAAGCTAGAAAAGAGCAGGAACAGCCAGTCGATCATGTGAAAATCGATCGCTTCTTATTGATTTTGGTCACTTTAGTAGGAGTCGTAGCTTTAATCCTATTTGGAACAGGAAAACTGCATGTGTAGTTGATTGCAAGTTCTTTAAAGTAAATAAAATAGTTATTAGTAAAAAAGATAGCTTTAATTTCCAAACCTTCGGAAATTGAAGCTATCTTTTTATGTATATCAAGGTCCCTATTTATAATAAATTGGCACCAACAGCCTATCAAGGTCAACTAGAAGGAACAATGGTTCATTTTTGTGCTTGATAAAATAAGCCACTAATTTTATAGCCAAGCTTTTTGTACATTTCTTTTGGCGTATCGGAATAGTCAGCAACAACAACGATAGTCGTATCTTGATAAAAATTCGCTACATATTGTTGTAATGATTTAGCAACTGTTTGATTTCTAAAGTCTGGCGCAGTATAAATATCATAAATTTCAATATTTGTTGGATGCTTAATGACCGTCGCAAAGCCAATCACCGCTTGATTTGTTGAAGCAATAAATAGATCTAAGATGTCCTCTTTAAATAAAGTTAGGAGAAAGTGTTGATTGATTTTTGCAAATTCTTCACCGTAGATAAGGTCTTGCGTAAATTTGCTATTTAAAAATTCAGTGAGTGTAGCTGTATGTACCTTTGAAATCTCAAATTTGGGGAAGCTTGTTGAGGCTAACTGATTACTTGGAATAGTAAAAATCAACATTTTTTCTGTAGAGAATCCTTGCGTCTCTAAATGAGCTAAAAAAGAATCAGAAGGGGTGAAGTTAAATTTAAACATAGGTGCATCGTTCATCCAGTTTTCCATAAAGTTCTCTTCAATAGCAGCTAATTCATCAATAGAAGGTTCTTTTTTTAACCAAATAAAATTCTGGTCATATAGGTAATTGGAATACGCACTAAAATGTTTCTGAAATAAGTCTGTTTCATAAGAAATCTTAGATCCAGTAAAAAATTGTTTATTCATAAGCTGGTGCTCTCCTTTTAGTTGATAATATTTTTTAAATAGTTGTTCTGTTTTCTTTTTAAAAAAGCCGATTTGCTCGTACATCTATTAACAGCGTAATCCAAATCAGTGAAAATGACAGCTATTTTTTGACGTAACATACGCAAATCGACCCAATTCATTTTTTATTCTTGTTTAATGGCCACTTGTCATTTTGATACCAACGATGCTAATCAACAAAAGTCCGACAAAAAGCCAAGTTGCTGTATTCAGTTTGTCATGGAATAAGACAACTCCAATGATAACGGAACCTAGGGCACCAATCCCTGTCCAGATAGGGTAAGATAAACTCATTGGTAAGTGTTTGATCGCTTTTGATAAAAAATAGAAACTGGCAATCATACCAATAATCGTATAAATCGAATAATTAACTTTTGAAAAGCCATCACTCCATTTCATCATTGTTGACCAAAATACTTCTAGAACTCCTGCTACAATTAATTCTAACCATGCCATAGCCAAATGCTCCTTTCTAAAATTTTGAACACAAAAAAGAGGAGAACCATTCCTTCAAAGACCTAACGGAATGATTATCCTCATATGCTACCCGGTGGCAGCTTTGTATTCGATTAATAGAGTCAGTATAGCACATTTTAAATAGGTTGGCATTTCTAAAGATAAAAAAACACTATCCAACAAAATTGTAAGAGGAATAGTTACTCTTAAAATGGTTTTGTTTATTGCGAATTAGTATACTAAAGAAATGTTATTAAATAATGAAAAAGTTGAGGGTTTAAGAGTGAATTTTAAAGGAATAAATAGTTTTCAATTAAAGTGGTTAGCGATTGCTTTTATGGTTGTGGATCATGTGAATAGTTATTTTGGGTCACAGCTAGGTTTTCCTTCATGGGTAGCATGGTTAGGGAGATTTGTTGCACCTTTATTTGTTTTTTTATTAGTAGAAGGATTTAGACACACGCGAAGTCGAGCAAAATATGCAAAGCGTTTGGGGTTGGCTGCATTCGTTACGGCAATCGGTAATGTGGTTTACCAGTTGCTGACGGGAGCCTATATCAATCCTTTGACACATCAGCCTGATTACTTTTTATTTTTAGGCCCGCACAATATTTTTCTTACGCTATTTCTTTTATTTTGTATGATGTGGGTGCTAGCTACGATGAAACAAAGTAGTGTGGGACAAAAAATTATGTTGATCCTGACATTTTTGATTTTATTGGTGCTTACAGCAGCATCAGAAGGAGGCATCTATCTGATTCCAATGATGTTGCTGATGTTTGCTTTCAAAGAAGAGGGACAAAGAAACAAATTGTTAATTGGGATTTTTGTTTATACCATGATTTTACTTGCCCTAGCTATTTCTAGTTACATGCAGACGCCAGTGAATCAAAGTTTGTATGATTATTTAACTTTTGATAACGAGTTTATGATGGTGACAGTTATTCCATTAATTGCATTATACAATGGTCAATTAGGTGGGACTAATAGCAAGTGGAACAAATATTTCTTCTATCTTTTTTATCCTATTCACCTCTGGATCATTTATGTTATCTTCTATTTTGTACGTTAACGCTGTCGTAAAAAATACTGTAATCGCTGGATGACTGATTACAGTGTTTTTTTATTTTGTCGATTAATTGACAGAATTTTCGCACATTGATGTCTTTTCATTCGATTTCAACTATATTTTCATTCAAATTTGTTTTATAATTAAAAAATATCTTGTCATTTGGGGGAGGAAAACAAATGGAGAATTATCTAAGCCTTTTAGGCGTTTTAATTGTTATTATTGGTTTTGCACTAAAATTAGATTCAATTTTGATTGTGATGGTTGCTTTAGTCGTAACTGCTTTAACAGGTGGGCTAGGGATTAATGGCATGCTTGAGTTATTGGGTACCAGCTTTGTAAATAATCGAGGCATGGCTATCTTTATTATTATCATGTTAGCAACAGGAACGTTAGAAAGAAATGGATTGAAAGAGTCTGCTGCGACTTTGATTCAACGATTCAAAAAAGTTTCAGCTGGCATGATTATCGATATCTATGGAGTTTTCCGGATGATTTTTGCTGCGTTTAATGTGAGCTTTGGGGGCGTTGCAGGATTTGTTCGTCCAATTATTTTACCAATGGCATTAGGCACAGTTGAATCAAAAGGACTGAAAGTTCATCCAGAACATGAGGAAGAGCTTAAAGGGATGGCATCTGCTATGGAAAATATTTGTTGGTTCTTTGGACAAGTTTTATTTATCGGTGGTGCGGGCGCCTTGCTGGTACAGTCAACATTGAAAGACTTAGGTTATGAAGTGACCTTAGGACAGTTAGCGCTGGTTGAAGTACCAGTGGCACTGACTGCATTAGTTGTTTCTAGTATTTATTTCTATTTAAAAGAAAAGAAATTAGCAAAGAAATATTATTCTCAAGAAAAGGAGCAATAAGATGAATTTTTTTACGAATCCTGATATTTTATTAAGTGATAAATTACTTGAAATTTTATATATCATCATGGGTCTAGTCTTAGTTTATACAGGACTACGAAATCTACTTGATAAAACGAATCCACATCGTTATGGCTCAGCCTTTTTTTGGGCAACGTTAGGTGTGGTGATTGCAGCCGGCCGATGGTTGCCACCACTAGTAAGTGGTATCTTGATTTTTGCTATGACGATTCCAGCAATTGCAAAAAGGGTGAGCAAGGGTGATAGTCGTTTGCCTTCAAAAGAATATATGGAAAAAATGTCAAGCAAACTAGGCATGAAGATTTTTATTCCAGCGTTAAGTATTGGGGTATTTGCAATTTTGTTTGCCTTATTCACCAAATTAGGTGCTTTAGTTGGAGTTGGAGTTGGTGTCTTTGCAGCGATGGCGATTTTGATGTTCTTTTCCCGCGACAATCAGCCTACAACGTTCTTAGACGACGCAGCTGATATGTTAGGAACAGTTGGTCCGTTGAGTATGTTACCAATGCTACTTGCTTCATTGGGCGCTGTGTTTACCAGTGCAGGAGTAGGAACGGTGATTTCAAATGCTGTTGGTACAATTGTTCCTGAAGGAAACGTGAATATTGGGATTATTATCTATGCAGTGGGAATGGTTGTCTTCACAGTAATTATGGGGAATGCCTTCGCAGCAATTACAGTCATGACTGTTGGGATTGGCGCACCGTTTGTCTTTAGTCAAGGAGCAAATCCAGCGCTGATTGGAATGGTTGCTTTAACTTGTGGTTTTTGTGGAACGCTCTTGACACCGATGGCTGCAAACTTTAATATTGTTCCAGTCGCTATGTTAGAAATGAAAGACAAGTATGGCGTAATCAAAAATCAATTATTTATTGCTTTATTTATGTTAGTTTTCCAAATTGCTTATATGATTTTATTTAAATAATTAGGAGGAACAAAAGATGAAAGTATTAGTAACAGGTTTTGATCCATTTGGTGGCGACAAAGTAAATCCAGCTTATGAAGCTGTAAAAAAAATGCCTGCAGAAATTGCGGGAGCTGAGATTATCAAACTAGAAGTACCAACTGTTTTTGGAAAAAGTAGCCAAGTAGTCAGAGAAGCAATCAAAGAGCATCAACCGGAAATTGTCATTTGTGTTGGACAAGCAGGAGGTCGCTCAGCTGTTTCATTTGAACGAGTAGCAATCAATCTAGCAGAAGCACGTATTCCTGATAATGAAGGAAACCAACCGTTTGATACGGCATTGGAAGAAGATGGACCAGCTGCTTATTTCACTACGTTGCCAATCAAAGCAATGACTAAAAATGTTCACGATCATGGACTGCCAGCATATATTTCTTATACTGCAGGAACATTTGTCTGCAATGATATCATGTATCGTTTATTACATGTCCTTCATACAGAATTTCCAACAATTCGTGGTGGCTTTATCCATGTGCCGTTTTCACCTGATCAAGTAATCGAACGTCCAGTGGGTACAGCATCTATGTCATTAGCTGATATTGCCGATTCACTAACGTATGCGGTCGAAGCTGCAATTGAAAATGAACAAGATATTTCTGGTAATGCAGGTACAACTCACTAATAATTAGCAATCAAATAGTAGAGGCTGGCAACTAACGACTCGTTAGATCCCAGCTTCTTTTTTTAGGAGGGAAACGTTATGGAAGAATGGAAAGCAGTATTTGAAGAATGGTTTCCCAAAGAACTAAATAAGAAAAGTTATCCAATTAAAGTATCAAAACAATATACCAGCAATCAACGCTTTGAAATTTATGAACGGTTGACGAAGCCACAACGCAAATTAGTTGATAAATACCGTCGTTACTTAATCAATTCACGTTTTATGGAAGAAAATTATTTGGCTGCTACGGATTGGGTATTTGCTGACTTTAAAATCAACCCTTTTTTTCGAACTTCTCGAAGACAAGAAAAGTTGTATTGCGATTGTGGACGAGAATTAAAGGTTCAATACATCGTTAAATCTCCAAAAACAGGGAAAATTCTAAAACTAGGAATCAATCACTTTGCCGAGCATCTGCATGTTTCACCAGCAATTGCAAATTCAATCCATCAAGGGATGACACAAGTTGATTTAGCATTGGATGAACTATTATGGTTAAAACAACAAAATATCGAATTTCCTGAAGTGTTATGGCAAGAATATCTTTTTTCTTTGTACCATAACCGACGATTGAAACGACCGTATTTACCAGACGTTCATTTGGCTAAACGAGTAGCAGATTTTCGACAAGCTCAGATGCCCATTTACTTAGCAGATTATCAGGCAATAGAACATGAAATCCAAAAAATCAGTGAGCAGATTGCTGATCAGCCAAAGAAAAGTCGAGCAAAGAAGGAATTATTTGAAGATTTTACAGAAGAGTTAACGAGGAACGTTGAAGAATTTTTGACAAATTACCGTGCATTTTTACGAAAAGATTGGCAAGCTGTCTTGGTGGATACAAAGGAAAAATTACCAAGCAGTTATTTTTACTTATTGATTGCTGAATTACGTTCGTTCAATCGAGAACAGCCGACGCATCAGTTGACTGAAGCGAAGGTGCGCGCACAACAACAACGTTTTATCCAACCGGCTATTTACATCTTGATTTGGGAAAAATATGCCTATTATGGTTTTACAGAAGGCTTTTTTGATAGTTTGCCGAGAGTTATCCGTAATGGATTTTTAAAAGCCTTACGCCGAGAAAATACGAGTGAGCAACTGTCGAGCATTGAAGTCAAATCAACTAGTAAAAAGCTGACTGAACAAGAATGGCAAAGCCTTGCTCACTCACTTCATGGCAAAAAAGTAGCCGAAGTGATTGTTGATTTTGAACAACGGCAGTATGTCTTTTCAGAAGAACAAAAAACAGCGTTAGATTATTATCAAAAATTAGAACACTCTCTTTATTTAGAAAAGCCAGAAGTTAAAGCACTATTGAAAGAATTGCTATAAAAAAACTACTGTGACGAAAAGTCACAGTAGTTTTTTGTTCGTTGCTTTAAGCTGTTCTTGATACAACCTTCGCTAATAAGAATTTCTTTTCTAAACTATTTTTAGAAAAATTTCCTTATTGGTTGAAGCTAACCATTTTGCGTCACAACCTTATTCACGGTGTTCCCAAAGCAACTCCTCGAAATAATTCACAACTGTCCAAAAACATGAAAAACTATTTTTTGCCAGTTGCTCATTATTTTGTCAGAGCTGAACGTTTTGCGCCACAACCTTATTCACGGTGTTCCCAAAGCAACTCCTCAAGATAACTTGCATTCACTTCAAAATATGAAAAGCTATTTTGAGTGTTTGCTCATTATCTGTTCGGAGCTAAACGTTTTGCGCCACAACCTTATTCACGGTGTTCCCAAAGCAACTCCTCAAGATAACTTGCATTCACTTCAAAATATAAAAAGCTATTTTGAGAGCCTGCTCGCTATCTTGTCGGAGCTAAACGCTTTGTGCCACAACCTTACGCGTGTTGATGTGTCTGATAATATTCTTCTTCCATTTTTTGCATTCTTTCACGTTCTTTCTGGTTGTACCAAGGAGAAACGGTGAAGGCCAATACATCGTTTAGCAAATAAACAGAGCTGTTAACAAACATTGCTAGACTCGCAGAACCATGTGTAAATGATACATACCAAAGAACCATTTGAGCCAAACCAGATGCTAACCACCAATAATATTGATTGTTGTATCGCAAGAAGCTGATGATACCAGCTGAAAGACTGATTGAAAAGGCAATCGCATCAATCCAAGGACGAGGATCATCAGTATAACGACCAATCAAGAAACCTGAAACAAAATAAACAAGAATAGTACCGATAATTGCGATGAACCAACTTTTACCAGTAAATTTACGAATTTTTGAAGCCATATTGTGATTCCATTCTTTACTTAATAAAACGGGAATATCCAAAGTTACCATATAAGCAATTTGTTCACCTATACTTAAATAATTTTTAGCTGAAAAGCCGACAATGATGAAACACATAGCAGATAAAATGCCCAAAACACCATTAACAGATTTCGCAGCGTTGATCGATAAAATACATAAAACACCTAAATTAGTCCCGATAAAAGCAACAATCGACAGCCAAGTAATGGGGCTATTTACGAGTGTCATGATTTGACAACCCAGACTAAAAAAGAAAAGATAATAATTTTGTTGAGGCCAACCTTTTAGCTGATGAGCTAGAAAATGAAAATATGATTTCATGTATAAGAACTCCTTTAGACACAAAATGTAGTGTCTCTAGATTTTTTTACCACAATCTATTGTATGCTTTTAAATGATAAAATCTAGTCTTACAATTTAAAAAAATCTGTGTTATGATATTTTTATTTCAAATTTCTGCAAAAAACAGAAAAGATTTCAAAGCGTAAATCAAACAAAAAAGCCATTAGTCAATTACCTGACTTTTGGCTTTTCTTTTTCATTGTAGAGAGAATGTCATCTGAACCGGATTATGATCTGAATAAGCAAATTTCGTATCAATTACTTGAATATCTTTAATTGAAAGATTATCAGAAACCAAAAATCCATCAATTAACGTGACGAAAGTTTTGTCTGGTTGATAAGCTTCGTTTAAATTGCGTACAGAAGGAACTGCTTTTTCTGCTAAATCTTTTCGAACGATGTGCATGCCTTTCGGTAAAAGTTCTTCAGGAAACGCATGCGTCCAACTCAAATCTTCTTTTGTTTCGCCAAAAATTTTCTCGCTATCCGGCAACAGAGTGTGATTATAATCACCACCTACAATGATATAATTTTTTTCTGCTTGATCTTTTTTGATTTGTGCGACTAATTTTTTGATTTGTGCTTTTTGAATCGCAGGATCTTTTGTATAAGCAGAGAGATGTAAATTATAAAGTGAAAGAAATCTGCCATTTGCAACAGGAATCTTACTTACCGTAAATGCACGGTCTAAGTCAAAAAACTTATTGAACCCAGTTTCGATGGGTAAAGAATAGCGTGTACTTTCAGCAATCGTTCCTTTACTAAAAGTGACCAACCCAGATTGTGATTTACCAATTGGTTGTGTGATTGGATAAAAAAGATAAGCCGAGTTATAATTTTGACCATAAACAGATGAATAGTCACTAAAATTTTGTGAAAGAGTGGCAACTTCATCAATGTTATATGAACGAGTTGCTTTCTTGTCAACTTCTTGAAAGAAGGCAAAGTCTGGTTGGTGTTCTTGGATAACACCTTGGATTTCCTGTAAGTTATGTTTAACATTTTGTTTACTAAATGCTCGTGACTCAGTGCCGCCATCCATAAAAAAACTATAATCGGGCGGATAGGCCGCATAACCAATATTATAGGTCATGATTTGATAGTCTTGAGCTGTCTGGAGATCTTTGGCTGAACTACTTGACTGAATAGTAAGATCCTGGTTGTCAGCTTCTCGGTGATAGCTTAGATACACGTAACCAACATAGCCTGCTATAATAAGTGCAAGAATTGCGAATATTGATAAAAGTATTTTTAGTAATTTTTTCATTTTATCCTCCTTAAAATATCTATATCTTAGCAGTAATTTAATTAAGAAGCGAGGAGTTTGTGTTCATGACAACCGGATTAAATCATCAGAGTTCTAAAGATTGTACCAATAAATTTTTTTGAGTTAAGAAAGGGAAAAAGAATGAATTTATCAACCATCCACCATGTAGCAATCATTGTTTCTGATTATCAAAAATCGCGAGAGTTTTATGTCGAAAAACTAGGCTTTGAAGTAATTCGTGAGAACTATCGCACAGACAGAGATGATTACAAACTAGACTTAAGACTAGGAGAGGCTGAATTGGAGATTTTTGGCATTGCTTCTGCACCAGCAAGACCAAACTATCCAGAAGCTTGTGGGTTGCGCCACTTAGCTTTTAAAGTCGATCAGATTGAAGAAGTTGTAGCTGAACTTCAGCAAATGGGTATTGAGACAGAGCCAATTAGAAAAGATACTTTTACAGGTGAAAAAATGACTTTTTTCTTTGATCCAGATGGCTTACCACTTGAATTACATGAATAGATAACAAAACTGTCACTTCTTTTTCACTTGCTTCGATTTTTCCAAAAACAGAGTCTTGGTATACTGAAAAAAATTGGGAAAAGGGAGTAGGCAAATGAAAAAAATCGTTCTTACTTTGGCTGCTTTAGTGTTTGTTGGCGTTGCGGGTGGAATGGGCTTGTTAAATGCAACTTTTCAACCAGATGATTTGAGTGAGCAAGATTATCAAATTTCTCTGGAAGAAGCAATTTCAATTTTTGAAGAGGAAGCACACAGTCAGAAAGTGACAAGCATTGGCTTTTTTTTACCTGATGAAGTTAAGAAAACTGCTAGTTCAGCTTATAGTTATTTATTTGTAGATAAAGAGCATGAAGTTGTTGTCAATCCAACGACGGGAAAAACGACGACCAAAGCTATCAGCCAACAAAAAAAGCAAAATCAGACACAATTGGAGACGAAAAAGCTGCGTAAAGCTAAGAAACCGCAAGTTGCTATGAAAGAAGCGATTGCTGTTTCTGGAAACAAGCGGGCAAAAGTCCATGCTTGGGAAATTCTCGAAAAAGAAGGGAAACTTTACTACAATATCCATCTTTTAGCCGAGAAAAAAATCCAGCAATTTTTAATATCAGCATAGTCCAGAAAGAGAAGGTTATCACTTCTCTTTTTTTGTATATAAGAGTAATCTAAAGGTGTGAAAACCGAAAGGAAGTTGAGATTATGGAAAAGATGGTGTGCCCACATTGTGGTAAAAAATTTGCGTATCATGAAGTTAGAAATGTTGTTGAACACGTGGATAAAGAAGTACCAATTGTTTGTCCATATTGCCGTGAAGAAGCAGCAAAACGAGTCTCTCACGGTTACTTTGTTACTCAAAAAATTGAAAATTATTTAAAATAACGAATTTTGCACTTTCTTTTTCCAAATGCTACAATGGCAAGAAAAGGAGAGAGAATAAACATGATTCGTTTTGCAAGAAAAGAAGACGGACCTGAAATTGCACCGTTGATTTTGGTCATTTTAAAAGATATGGAATTACCATTTGTTCAAACCTTTGGCGAGCAAAAAACAATTGAGGTTTTAACTGATGCAATTGCTGATCCGGACTATCGTTATAGCTATACTCGTGGGATCGTTGAAGAAATAGATGGAAAAGTGGCAGGTGTTGCCTTTGGCTATACGGACGAAGAAGAACCCATGATTGATTTACCGTTAGCTGATATTTTAGAAAAACATGAACTTCCACGTGACCAATATTTATTTATAGATAAAGAAACCTTACCTAATGAATGGTATCTGGATACGATTTCTGTTTCTGAAAAATTTAGAGGAAAAGGAATTGGCTCTAAACTATTAGAAGCGTTACCGATGTTAGCAGAAAAAGCGAACCGAACAATCATCGGTTTGAGCGTCGATCAACAAAATCCACAAGCAAAAAAATTATATGAGCGTCATGGATTTGAAGTCGTTGAAGAAACGGAAATCAGCGGGCATCAATATGAGCATATGCAAAAGACAATATAACAGTTGTTTGTAGATAGACTAAGGGTTAGCCAATAAAAAATGAAAAACAATTAAGCGCCTCAAAACAGCTGTTTTGGGGCGCTTAATGTTACGAAATGGCAAGATTTTCTGTTAAAGAATTAGTTATTCATGCATAACTTGAAATTTTGAATTGGCGAATGCCTATTTAGTCCATCATAAGTAAAAAGCAAAGTATATACCTTCACTTGAGGTCTTTTGCTTAAGTTTGGAGACTGTTTTTTTTACGATTATTTTGGTTCAACAACAACTAAATTACTCGTGGGATTCACGAATAAAATCATGTTTATAATCTCGGACATATTCTTGAATGGTTCGTGGTGGCCGATGTAATACTTGTTCAATTGTATTTGTCACCTTTTTAGCATTACCTAATTGAGTAATCAGATAAAGCATTACCATAACATTGACGTAGTCTTTTGGTATACCACGTTGAATCATCACCCGACGAAAGTTAAATAAAGTTGGCTTGCTGTAAGTAATTTTCGTGTCCAAAATCGTTGTCATCACTTCAGCTATCTCGTCATAAGTTAGTGCGCTTGCTCCAGTAAGTTCTAACTCTTGGTTCAAGTAAGCTGAATTTGTTAAACAAACAGCAGCTACCTCACCAATATCTCTGGTATCAATAAAACTTGTTTTTGAATGTCCTGCTGGAATAAACAAATCATGGTTGTTCTTGATATCATTTTGATGCGTTGTATTTAAATTTTGCATGAAGAAGCTAGGACGAATAAAAGTATAAGGTATTTTTGCTTCACGGATCATTTTTTCAATTTTATGATGAGGAGTCATCGGATTTTTTTCAACTCCAATTAAAGAAACGAAAACGATTTGCTCGATAGTTTGTTGTTTGGCATATGCTAGAAAAGGTGCCATGTCTTCTTTTGGTTTAGATAACTGTGGTGGCCGAATAAAGAAGACTTTATTCACACCTTTAAAAGCTTTAGGAAAAGTTTTTGGGTCTAGAAAGTCAAATGGGACAAGTGTTAACTGTTGAAAATGTTGAAATGCTTCTTGAACCTTTGAAACAGTATGAACGCCTACTGTGAGTTTGATTTGATCATTTGTTGCTAAAATTTCAATCAAAGGATAACCAATATTTCCTGTACCACCGATAACAAGTATATGATCCACTATACGTTCCTCTTTTCTATTTGATTGTTTTCCTGATTTATTTTTGTTAGTAAAACATTCAAGGTTGTTTGCTCATCTGTTGATAAAACTGTTAAATAGTTTGCAAGAATCTGTTCGCTAATTGCTTGGCATTCACCTAAAATTTCATGCCCACTATCGGTCAATGAAATCAACTGAGAGCGAAGATCTGAAGGATTCTCCGTTTTGATAACTAATCTTTTCTTTTCTAGTCGTTTGATGATTCCGGAAATAGTGGGTTTGTCCATATCCAATGCTTCTGATAATAAGACAGCAGTCCGTTCATCTTTGAGAGAGAGTTGTTGGATTACTGCCCATTGTTGAACAGTAATTCCTTTTTTATTCAGTACTTGATTTAAATTGTATTTTAATTGCTTTGAAATATTCATTAATAAATAGCCAGTATCCATTTAAGTGAGGCCTCCTTCAATAAAATAATCGATAAATGATATTTAGTTAGTATGCTAACTAAATAAGGGAGAGTTGTCAACTTTTTTTGTTTTGGCTGTGGAAAACTACATTAAAAATCAACTAGCAGATGAAATTGTAGAATAATAAATGTATTTTTTTGAGCAAAAATGATAGCTATTTTTTATTTTTTTAAACTAAAAGCGAAAATAAAAAAAGTATTTCGTTGCATGTTTTGCTATACTTTTTTTGTGTTGATCACAAATAGAGTAATGCCCAATTCTATTTACACTTCCATCAAACCCAAACTTATTCCAATAGCCATTAACGCTTGGTTCAGCGAAGTGATCATTGCTGGACCTTTCTTCATTTTTAGCTTCATCCTTAGTAGAATAGGTGAATTATTTTTTTTTAAGCTGTTTCTCTGGCTAATCAGATCATCACTAAAAAAGCTCTCCCAAAAAGGTTAACTTTTGAGAGAGCTTTTTATTTGTTGAGAGGCGTTAATTCAGATCCAATCGAAAATCAAGTGGATGTTCCTTATTTTTGTTTTTGTGGTAGAGCCAATAATCCAAAACAGCAGCAATACAAATGCAAAGTGGCGCATCTTCATCTTTGGTCACATCTAGTACATAGTAGTCACCAGTAAACAAAGTGGCTTTGTTCATCGCCATAATCGGCTGATTGAAATGATGGATGTGGTAACGGTGATTGTAAATATCCCCTTGAACTGTCCAATGAAGGTGACGAATATAATAAAAATCACCTGGCCAATTAAAAATCTTTTGCATGGTGCCAACTTTTTCAAAATCTTTGTAAAGTTCAAAGCGAGTACCAAATGTCAGGCTGATTTGCTTGATGTGCGCAACGAGTTTTCCATTCATTGAATAAAGCGAAAGTGCATCGCCTTTCGTTCCCCAACGACCAACCATTAAGAAAAGTGATTGACCATCCTCGTTTTTAACGATTGTCCGAGTCGCACGACTAAGCTGTTTTTCTTGAACGAAAAATTCTGACATCGTTATCCCTCTTTTCTAACTAAAAACTATAAGTCTTCAGCAATTGCACGTAAAATTGCCTTGCCAACGCCAGATTCTAAATTCGTCGCAGTTGTGTATTTTGCATATTCTTTCACGTCAATTTCTGCATTCCCCATAGCAAAGCTTACACCTGCTACCTGCAACATACTGACATCATTGAAATTATCTCCAATAGTCATGACGTCATCTAAAGAAATGCCACGGTCGTTTGCAACGTGTGCGACAGCAATTCCTTTTTGAGCATTTTTATGGTTGACTTCAATATTATTTTGACCAGAAGAAGTAACTGTTAGATTACCAAGTTCATCAATTTGTTTGCCGACAGGACCGAGAACACTTGGCCCTTCATTATGGAAACAAATAATTTTCAAAACTTCAATTTCCTCGTCTTGTTGCAAAAGATCACGAATACTATCAATGTAATTAATATGAAGTAATTCTAAATTTGCTGAAGCCATTGCGATGGCCATTTTGTAAGTCAAATGTGGTAAATGTGTAGCAACCATGGAGGCAAAGCTTTCTATTCTTTTTGCTTGGCTTTCAGAATACAAGCCTTTGTTGGTTGAAACTTCATAATAGATTTTATTTTGATCTAAAATATCTAGTACAAGCGCTGCTTCTTGGTGAGGGATGGCAACTGTAAAAAGAGAATTGCCTTCTTTGTCAAAAACTTGTGCACCGTTTAAAGTAATCATCGCACAATCGATACCAACTTCATCTAAAGCGGCACGCGCTTCTTGATAATTACGACCAGTAGCTACCATAAATTCGATTCCAGCTTGTGTAGCAAAGCGAATCGCTTCGGCGTTTTCCGGTGTCACGCTCATGTGTGAATCTAATAATGTACCATCCATGTCGGATGCAATTAGTTTGATCATAATTGTTTACCGTTCCTTTCTAATTCTTCTTCTTAGTTTACCATATTAAGGAGGCAACGCGAGGAAGATTGTCCCTTGTTTAAGAATAATTTGTAGGTTATCCTTTGAAAAGGAGGTGAAGGATTTTGAAAAAAATCATTCATAATAGCTGGCAAGAAATCTTAGCAGATGAATTTGAAAAACCTTATTATCAATCTTTACGTGAATTTTTAAAAACAGAATATCAAACACAAAAGATACATCCCGATATGTATCATATTTATGAAGCATTAGAATTAACGCCCTATGACAAAGTCAAAGTAGTCATTCTGGGTCAAGATCCTTATCATGGTGTGAATCAAGCACATGGCTTATCGTTTTCGGTGCAACCGGGTGTGAAGACACCACCGTCACTTGTGAACATTTATAAAGAAATGCAGTCAGATTTGGGCATCGTGCCAGTACAACATGGAAATCTGGTTTCTTGGGCAAAGCAAGGCGTTTTATTGTTAAATACTGTTTTGACTGTTCGAGAAGGACAAGCGTATTCACATCGTGGAAAAGGCTGGGAACAATTAACAGATCGAATCATTGAAAAATTAAATGAGCGGGAACAGCCAATCGTTTTTATTTTATGGGGCAAACCAGCTCAAGAAAAAATCAAAATGATTGATCGCAGTCGCCATGTCATTTTGGCTTCACCACATCCAAGTCCGCTGTCAGCACATCGTGGTTTTTTTGGCTCGAAACCATTTTCGAAAGCAAACGATGCATTGGTGGCTTTAGGCGAAACACCAATTGAATGGCAACTGCCTGAAACAGTGTAATAAAACAGCGCTTTCCTGTTATAGTGCAGAATTGCATCTATGTGAAAAACTTCATTTTTATAGCATTTATGACTAATACAGATAAAATAAACTGTTCTTTTTTTTGAGAATAGTGTATGATTGGGTATATAAAATATCTGGAGGTCATCTCGTGGAATTGTTTGATAATTTAAGATTTAAAATTGTTCGTCGTGGTATTAAAATCGTTTTTCCAGAAGCAACTGATGCAAGAATTTTGGGCGCTGCTGCTCGTTTGAAAGCAGAAGAATTGATGGAACCAATTTTGATTGGTAACCCAGAAGAAATCAAAAATGCAGCCCATGCGCGTGGGATTAAAGCTTCAGGATTTACAGTCATTGACCCTGCTAATTATGCACAATGGGATGAAATGGTTGATGCTTTTGTTGAACGTCGTAATGGAAAGGCATCCAAAGAACAAGCACAAGAAATTTTAAAAGATGTCAACTATTTTGGTACAATGTTGACTTATATGGGGATTGCTGATGGCATGGTTTCTGGTGCTATTCACTCGACTGGTGATACAGTTCGTCCAGCTTTACAAATCATCAAGACAAAACCTGGTGTGAGTCGTACAAGTGGTGCGATGATTATGGTTCGCGGAAGAGATCAAGAAAAATATGTCTTTTCTGACTGTGCAATCAATGTCAATCCAACGGCGCAAGAATTAGCTGAAATCGCTGTTGACTCAGCTAAGACAGCTGAATTATTCGACATCGAGCCAAAAGTTGCGTTGATGAGTTTTTCAACAAAAGGTTCTGCAAAAGCAGCTGAAGTAGATAAAGTTGTAGAAGCAACAAAAATTGCGAAACAATTAGCACCTCAATACATGATTGATGGTGAATTACAATTTGATGCTTCATATGTGCCAGCAGTTGCACAATTGAAAGCACCTAATTCAGATGTAGCAGGCCAAGCAACTGTTTTTGTATTCCCAGAGCTTCAATCTGGAAACATTGGCTATAAAATTGCGCAACGTTTTGGTAACTTTGAAGCAATTGGTCCAATCTTACAAGGTCTAAACAAGCCAGTTTCTGATTTGTCACGTGGGGCAAATGAAGAAGATGTTTATAAATTGTCAATTATTACGGCAGCACAAACTTTGATGGACTAATAAGGTTGTGGCGTCAAGCGTTCAGCTCTGAAAAAATAAAGAATAACTGACAAAAATAGCTGCTTATGTTTTTGGACAGTTATGAATTATTTCGAGGAGTTGCTTGGGGAACACCGTGAATAAGGTTGTGGCGCAAGGTGGTTAGCTTCAAGCGGTCATCTCCAACAAATAAACCAACAAACGTTTTATTTTTGAAAAGTTGATTTTTAGTAAGAGTGTATGGCTTCGGTCGACACTCTTATTTTTTCTTTAAAAATCGGTTGTTCCACGTTATACTTGCACATAGAAACAGGACGAATCATAGAAAGTAGTGAACCAAAAATGATTGAATTAACAGGATTAGACATGACAGAAAAACTTGCGAAGGTAATTGGGCAAGTTGCTGAAGCAGGCGACAATTTAATACTAACTGGTGATCTTGGTGCTGGAAAAACGACGATGACCAAGGGAATTGCTCTAGGATTAGGCATCGATCAAATGATTAAAAGCCCAACCTATACGATTATTCGCGAGTATGGACAAGGACGCTTACCGTTATATCACATGGATATCTATCGCGTGGCAGCAAGTGGTGCTGACTTGGGATTAGATGAGTATTTTGAAGGTGACGGGCTTTCTGTTGTTGAATGGGGAAATCTACTGGAAGAGGCTGTACCAGAAGATTATTTGGAACTGATTTTAGAAAAAAGTGATACAGATTTGGATAAACGCTATGTGAAGTTCCGCGCATATGGCAGTCAAGGAGCAGATTTTGAAAAAAGAATACGAAATGGATGGGAAGAAATCAATGGCTGAGGAAATTAGTGTGGTAATCCGTGAAGCTGCTCCAGAAGATGCCCAAGAAATTTTGACAATGAGTAAACAAGTTGGCAGCGAAACAGAATTTTTAGTGATGGATGAAGAAGGCTTGCAATTGTCCCCAGAAGGACTTGCTTTAGAATTAGGTTATTTGGCTGAAAGTGCGAATAATTTGCTATTGGTTGCTTTAGTTGGGGATAAAATTGTTGGGACAGCTTCCGTAAAAGCTACTAGTGAATACCGAATCGCTCACATCGGAGAAATTGGAATTAGTTTACTAAAAGAGTATTGGGGCTTTGGTTTAGGAACATTGCTGATTGAAGAAATTATTGATTGGGCAAAGAACAGTGAAGAAATTTTTCGCTTGGAGTTACAAGTTCAAGTTCGAAATGAACGCGCAGTACATTTATATCAAAAATTGGGTTTTAAAATTGAATCAACGATGCCAAGAGGTGCGCGAAGTGATACGGGTGAATTTTTAGATGTGTATCAAATGAGTTATTTGAATTTATAAGTATAAGATGTGTTTCTAGTAAAATGATTAGGGAATTAAAAAGAGGAACGGCTCATAGTGTGCCCCAAAAGTTAGCTATTCTGGTCTAACTTTCGATGTACACTATAAACCGTGCCTCTTTTTTTGTCTTTAAGTGTTAAAAAATTGTTTGTTTTGATTGTGGTAGTTCAAAATATCAAAAGCTATTTTGAGTGACTGTTCGCTAGCTTGTTGGACTGAACGCTTGGCGCCACAACCTTTATCCACGGTGTTCCCCAAGCAACTCCTCGAAATAATTCATAACTGTCCAAAAACATAAGTAGCTATTTTTGTCAGTTATTCTTTATTTTTTCAGAGCTGAACGCTTGACGCCACAACCTTACTTCAAAGTAACCAATTTCTTAAGTGGCTCCGTCCCAAAATGCTTTTCTTGATAAAGCAAGATTTCAGCACAAGCTCGACTATCTTCTAGCGCATCGTGATGATGATCTAGTGAGATAGAGAGATTCTCACAAACCGTATTGAGTTTGTGGTTAGGGAATTCTGGAAATAGTTTGCGACTACTTTTTACTGTACATAATGATAAATAATTTGGTTGAGCTAGCTGATAGTAGTCTAAGCAGCCAGCTAAAACTTTAGTATCAAAAGCGGCATTATGTGCAACAATCAGCCGATTTTGTTGAAAATAATTTTGAATAGTTGACCAAACCTCTGGAAATTTTGGTGCATTTCGCACATCTTCTTGATGAATCCCATGAATTTGAACATTACGCCAGAAAAAAGGTGTTTCAGGCTGGATCAAGGTATAATATTCATCAACGATTTGACTATTTTGGACCATCACTAATGCCAACGAACAAGCACTATATGGTTGATGGTTAGCCGTTTCAAAGTCCATTGCAACGAAGTTCATTTTCATAAAACCTCCTTTTTAAAAAGTATTCTAACATAGATTGTCGAAAAATAAACTGTTTCTAGTAATCAAAATAAATCTTTACATTTTTAAGTCTAATTCAACTGGGCAATGATCACTACCGAAAATTTCAGTGTGGATTTTGGCATCGATTAAGTTGCTATCCAAAGAACGACTTGTTAAAAAATAGTCAATGCGCCAGCCAGCATTATTTTTCCGTGCATTAAAGCGATAGCTCCACCAAGAATAAATACCTTCTTGCGTTGGGTAAAAATGACGGAAAGTATCAGTAAATCCTGTAGCAAGTAAGTGTGAAAAGGCAGTTCGCTCTTCAATGGTAAAGCCAGCATTTTTTTGATTTGTTTTCCAATTTTTTAAGTCGATTTGTTCATGTGCCACATTTAGATCACCACAAATAATTACTGGTTTTTGTTTGTTTAACTCATTTAAGTAATTTTCAAAAGATTTTTCCCATTCAAGTCGATAAGCTAATCGCTTTAATTCGCTTTGTGAGTTGGGCGTGTAACAGGTAACTAAGAAGAAGTTTGGGTATTCCAATGTAATCAAACGACCTTCTTGATCGTGTTCATCAATGCCCATACCGTAAGAAACAGATAGAGCCTCTTCCTTAGCAAAAATGGCGGTACCTGAATAACCTTTTTTGACTGCATAATTCCAATATTGATGATAACCAGGTAAGTCTAACTCAATTTGTCCTTCTTGTAATTTAGTTTCTTGTAAACAAAAGAAATCTGCATCTAGTTCATGAAAGACCTCCATAAAATTTTTCTTCATAATCGCTCTAAGGCCGTTAACATTCCAAGAGATAAGTTTCAAAATAGACACTCCTTTTTACTTTAAGTACGTCTTTTTTTCTGTTCTCATTGTACTTCAATTTTATCGAAATGAAAAATAGTGTAAGATTGAGTTAAGAAACCGTTATTGGAGGAGAACAAATGAAGATTGGCGTAATCGGTGTTGGCAACATTGCAGAAAAAGCATATCTACCAACTTATGCAAAAAATCAAGGAACATTGACCTTTTATTTTGCAACTAGAAATGAACAAACTAAAAAAAGAATCAAAGAGATGTATGGATTTTCTCATTTGTATGAAACGATTGATGAATTGATTGCAGAAAAAATCGAAGCATGTATGATTCACGCAGCAACAAAAGTTCATTATGAACTCGCAAAAAGATGTTTAGAACAGGGAATCCATGTGTTTATTGACAAACCATTAAGTACTTCGTTGCATGAAGTAGCTGAGTTACAAGCCTTGGCAAAAAAACATCAGGTTGTGCTGATGATTGGGTTTAATCGCCGTTTTGCGCCAATGGTTGAAGAATTGAAGCAATTGCCAAATAAACGTCTGATCCAATTACAAAAAAATCGGATAGCTGCTCAAGAAACAACTGAATTTGTTGTGTATGATCTCTTTTTACATTTAGTCGATACAGCTGTTTATTTATTGGATGAACCAATTACCCAAGTGAACAGTAAAATTATTGAAAAGAATGACTACTTAGAACTTGCTGTGTTGCATCTCGAAACGGCGAATCAAACGGCTATTTTAACAATGGACTTGAGAAGTGGTGCGAATACAGAACAGTATCAAGTAACAAGTGAACAAGGGACGTACGAAGTTCGTAATCTGACACAGATGACGATTCAACAGGAGGGACAAACACGCCAAAAGGAGTTTGGGGATTGGACGAACACTTTAGAAAAACGCGGATTTGAACCAATGATTATGGCATTTTTTGAACAGATCCAACACACGCAACCGAACAATCAACAGTTAAAACAAACAGGGGTTTATCAGAGTCATGAACTTTGTGAACAAATGATTCGGACACAGCTTCGTCACTTGCTTTAACATCGAGGGTAGTAACTTTGTTTTAAGCGTGATAGAATAATGTGGATGTTTTAATAGAAAGGAAAATCCTCAGTGAATAAAGAAGAAGTAATGAAGCACTTACCAGAGATAACTTTGCTCTTAGATGAACCGTTGATGAATTATACATTTACCAAGACTGGTGGACCAGCAGATGTTCTTGCTTTTCCAAAGAGAAAAGAAGAAGTCAAAGAAATCGTTGATTATTGCAGAGTAAACCAAATTCCTTGGATGGTTTTAGGAAATGCTAGTAATTTGATCGTTCGTGATGGCGGAATTCGTGGCGTAGTTATTATGTTGACTGAAATGAATGCTGTTCATGTAGAAGATATGGTTGTTGTAGCAGAAGCGGGTGCGAAACTAATTGATACAACTTACGCAGCTTTGGCAGAATCATTAACAGGTTTTGAATTTGCTTGTGGAATTCCAGGAAGTATCGGTGGCGCTGTTTATATGAACGCCGGAGCTTATGATGGTGAAATCAAGGATGTATTTGCAGAAGTAGATGTTTTGCTTGAAGATGGAACGATGCAAACATTGACTAATGAAGAAATGAATTTCTCTTACCGTCATAGCGAAATCCAAAAAATGAAGGCAATCGTGTTAGAAGCACGTTTTCAATTGAAAAAAGGGGATTACCCACAAATCAAAGCGCGAATGGATGAACTAACTGAACTGCGTCAGTCTAAACAACCACTTGAGTACCCTTCTTGTGGTAGTGTGTTTAAACGTCCTGTTGGGCATTACACTGGGCAATTAATCCAAGAAGCTGGCTTGCAAGGCTTAAAATGGGGCGGCGCACAAATTTCTGAAAAGCATGCAGGATTTATTGTCAATATTGATCATGCAACAGCAACAGACTATGTGGAATTGATTGGCCATATTCAGCAAGTAATCAAAGAAACGTTTGATGTAAACTTAGAAACGGAAGTTCGAATCATTGGTGAATTGGCTCCAGAAAAAAATTTAACAAAATTTTAAAAGAAGGTTGTGGCTCCAAGCGCTCAGCTTCGAAAAAATAATGAGAAACTGACAAAAATAGCTTTTCATATTTTTGGACAGTTATGAATTATTGAGAGAAGCTGCTTGGGGAACACCGTGGATAAGGTTGTGGCTTCAAGCATCCATCTTCGAGTAAATAAGAATAACCAAAAAAATAGTTTATTATCTGTTTGAGTAATTACCTGATGAAGACTTCAAAAAAAGTTGTGACGATTGTCACAACTTTTTTTGTCGATTAAAAATTATGTTATGTTTTTATTTATCAAATACTTGGTAGTGTCTGATTTTTTTAGATGACTTTTAAATTTTTCTCATAGCAGTTGTTATTGTGATTTTATTCACTTATAATAGGCTTTGGGAAAAAGGAGGAAAAAAATGAAAAAATTATTAGCAAGTTTATTTATTGTTACATCTGTTATCACGATGAGCGCCTGTTCATCAGATAATTCAGCTTCAAAAGAATCATCAAACTCAAGTACAAAAGAGACAACAGATGTGTCTTCTGGTGCATCTGAGCAAGCATATACTGATCCAAAAGAAATGAAAGATTCCTATGATCTAGTGATTGTTGGTGCTGGTGGAGCTGGAATGACTGCTGCAATTGAGGCAAAAGATGCTGGTCTAAATCCCGTGATTTTAGAAAAAATGCCAGTTGCGGGCGGAAATACTTCAAAATCTTCAAGCGGAATGAATGCCTCTGAAACAAAATTCCAAAAAGCAGATGGCATTACAGATTCAAATGATGCGTTTTATGAAGAAACATTAAAAGGTGGCGGAGGAACGAACGACAAAGAAATGTTACGCTACTTTGTTGATCATTCAGCAGACGCTATTGATTGGTTAGACACAAATGGTATTACTTTAGATAACTTAACGATTACTGGTGGAATGAGTGAAAAACGTACACATCGTCCATCTGATGGTTCTGCAATTGGTGGGTACTTAGTTGAAGGTCTTTTGAAAAACGTTCATGAACGTGAGATTCCAATTTTTGTAAACACAGACGTAACAGATATCAAGAAAAATGACGGTACAGTGAATGAAGTAACTGTTCAAGTGCAAGGCGAAAAACCAAAAGAAATCACTGGAAAAGCAATTGTCGTAACAACTGGTGGTTTTGGTGCAAGTAAAGAGTTGATTGAAGAATATCGTCCAGACCTAAAAGGCTATGTAACAACTAACCAAGAAGGTTCAACTGGTGATGGAATCAAGATGATTGAAAAACTTGGCGGACAAGCAGTGGATATGGATAAAATTCAGATTCATCCAACTGTTCAGCAAGATAAAGGTGTTTTGATTGGCGAAGTTGTCCGTGGTGAGGGTGCAATTCTTGTCAATAACGATGGTGAACGTTTTGTAAATGAAATGGATACTCGTGATAAAGTATCAGCAGCAATTACTGCTTTACCAGACAAATCAGCTTACTTGATTTTTGACCAAGGTGTACGCGACCGCGCGAAAGCAATTGATTTCTATGATGAAAAAGGCTATGTTACAGCTGGTGACAGCATTGAAGAGTTAGCCAAAGCAATCAACGTTCCTGAAGAAACATTAGCAAATACAGTTAACACTTGGAATAGTGAAGTAGCAGATAAAAATGACACACAATTTAATCGTACAACTGCAATGGATAATGACCTATCAAAACCAAAATATTATGCAATCAAAATCGCACCAGGAATCCACTATACAATGGGTGGTGTGAAAATTAATACCAATACAGAAGTATTAAATGCAGATAATGAACCAATTAAAGGTTTATATGCAGCTGGTGAAGTAACTGGTGGCTTACATGGAGATAACCGAATTGGTGGAAATTCAGTAGCAGAAATTATTATTTTTGGACGTCAAGCTGGTCAACAAGCAGCTAAATTTGTTTCTGAAAATTAAAAATGAGCTTGGGGTAGCAGTTGCCCCAAGCTTTTTTGTTTAAAATGTTTTTTTATAATCTAGTAATCAGTAGGACAAACGAGACTGGGATAAACCTAAAAATCCAGTTGTTCTTAACACATTTTTTAATTTAAAAAACGCCTAAAATCAACGTTTTCAAAAACGAATTTTAGGCGTTTTTTCTATTTAGGCGACTTTTGCCCCAGTTCCGTTTATTTTTTACAGGTCTTATAACTAAGTATGTGTGGATAGCTATTTAGAGTAACGGCTCGCTATCTGTTCGGAGCTAAGCAGTTTGCGCCACAACCTTTTACGGTGTTCCCGAAGTAGCTTCTTCGGTAATAAGTCCTCTTTTTATAAAAATATAGAAAGCTA
This sequence comes from Enterococcus sp. DIV0176, assembly GCF_050528535.1. Taxonomy (NCBI): domain Bacteria; kingdom Bacillati; phylum Bacillota; class Bacilli; order Lactobacillales; family Enterococcaceae; genus Enterococcus; species Enterococcus sp. DIV0176. Next base: position 530,910 of record NZ_CP172879.1, read on the forward strand.
TTTTTATAAAAGATTCCTTATTACTTGAAGCTAACCACTTTGCGCCACAACCTTTTACGGTGTTCCCAAAACAACTCCTCGAAATAACTCATAACTGTCTAAAAATATAAAAACTATTTTTGTCAGTTGCTCATTATTTTTTCGGAGATGAACGTTTTGCGCCACAACCTTATTCACGGTGTTCCCAAAGTAGCTTCTTCGGTAATAAGTCCTCTTTTCATAAAAATATAGAAAGCTATTTTTAGAAAAGATTCCTTATTACTTGAAGCTAATCACTTTGCGCCACAACCTTATTCACGGTGTTCCCAAAGTAGCTTCTTCGGTAATAAGTCCTCTTTTCATAAAAATATAGAAAGCTATTTTTAGAAAAGATTCCTTATTACTTGAAGCTAACCACTTTGCGCCACAACCTTTTTTACGATGTTCAAGAAGTAACTCCTTCAAAATAAGTCTAAACTATTCAAAAATGTGAGCAGCAATTTCTGGTAATTTATTCTTATTTATCGGGACTGGACACTTCTTTCACAATTTTTTTAAATGTACATCCAAAACAAACTTACTTTGATTGCTAATAAAATAGGATTTTGAAAATTCAAATGCTCGTCCTTTTTGATCGTAACCAATTTGCTCAATCACCAATACAGCATCATTTTTTTTGATTCCTAAAGAGGCACTAACTTCTTCATTTGCTTGGTCTGCATAAACAATTCGACGCGCATCAACCAGCTGCAACTTGGCTTCATGCCCTAGATAATCATAGACAGATCCTTGCAGTATTTCTTCGGTGATAGGTGCGATTGCAACAGGCATAACAACATGTTCAAAACTATAATACTGACCATTCAATAAACGGACACGCTTAAATTCATAGACAGGGTCTGTTTTATTTAAAGATAAATTTTGCTGTTCTTCTTCTGTAGGCAAACGCGCATCAAAAAATAAAATATTACTTTTGATTTCTTGATCACGATGAGAGTAAGTTACCCCAACTGGCAGATCTAAAGGGAGTAATTCACTTGTATTATTTTCAATTGTTGGGCGAATATATGTACCAGATCCTTGCTTACTAAATATTAATCCCTCGTTTTCTAATAAAGATAGTGCTTTTTTTAACGTAATACGAGAAACATCATATTTTTCTGCAAAAAATTCTTGGGTAGGCAATAAAGTCCCAGCACGATAATGATTTGTTAGAATATCACGCTTGATATCTGAATAAATTTCACGGTATTTATACAATTTGTAAACCTCACTTTTTATTATTTGTATACACATTTTAATATAAAATAGATAATTTGTATATATAATTATAAAATTAAATGTTTACAAATTATCTTAGTTGTATATAATTAAATCAGAAAACGTTTTCTCTAAAAAGTAGAAAAGGGAGTATTACTATGAAATTTGATGTACAAAAACTTCAAGAACCATTGTTAAAAGTTTCAGCTTGGGTTGAAGGCAATACTATTTTACAAGCTGTAAAAAATGCGTTTGTCCGCACCATCCCGTTTACTGTTGTTGGCTCATTTTCAAATTTAATTAAAATGCAGATCGATGCATTGATTAAAAATCAAGGAATCGATAATGCGATTTTAACAAATATCAGTAATTTATTTGGTTACTTAGGAAATGCTACATTAGGAATCGTTGCTATTATTGTTGTTTTTTCTTCAGCTTATTCATATGCAATTGAACTAAAACATAAAGAAAAAAATGAACGTTTAAATCCGATTATTGCAACATTACTTGCGTTGTCTGCTTACTTTGTAATGGTACCAAATAATGTGAATTATCTCGACTCTAAGGCGGAAATTATCGAAGGATTTGCTTCTTCTTTCTTCAGTTATGAAGGAATGTTTACTGCGTTGATTGTTGGAATGATTGCCGTTGCTTTATTTGCTCGGTTTACACGAAGCAAATTTACAATCAAGATGCCTGGAAATGTCCCACAAAATGTTTTTGATTCCTTCTTCTCATTGATTCCAATCAGTGAAGTATTATTGATTTTTGGTGTTCTTCGCATTGTAATCCAATCATTAGGATATGTTTCATTGTTACAAATGATTTCTGAAGTATTGATTAAACCACTGTTGACTGTTGGAACAGGATTGCCTGCAATCATTATTGTCATTTTATTACAACAAATTTTATGGTTCTTAGGATTACATGGTTTTAATATTGTTTGGGGAGTTGTTTCCGCATTTTGGTTACCAGTTTTCTTAGAAAATGTTGCCAAATTTGCAGAAACACAAAGTTTTGCTGGCATTTCAATTGCACCAAACACAATGACGAATGTCTATGCAATGATTGGTGGTTCAGGGGCAACCTTTGGCTTGATCATCGCCATGCTGATTTTTACGAGAAAAGGTGAGAAAGAACGAGAAGTTGCTAAATTAGCATTGATTCCTGGATGCTTTGGTATTAATGAACCAGTTATTTTCGGATTACCAATTGTTTTAAATCCATTGATGTTTATTCCGTGGATTGTTGTACCAATTGTCAATGCAGTAATTGCCTATGTGGTGACTTCACTTGGCTGGGTCGTACCATTAGTTGTTTTGAATTCAGGAAATGAACCAATTTTTATTAGCACTTGGGTCTTAGGCGCATTCCATATCAGTCCAGTAATCTTGACTTTTGTATTGGTTGTCTTAGACATCATTATGTATGCACCTTTTGTCATTTTGAATCAACGACAAGAACGAGCAGCCGATCAATTAATGGCGCATTCAGCTGAATAATAACATGAATTGTAGAAGAATAGAGGAGTGGCACGCATGAAAGACATTTACACCGTCGCACATACCCATTGGGATTTTGAATGGTATTTTACCCGTCAAGAAGCACGCGTTCAATTTATTTTCCATATGGATGAAGTTTTGGAAGCTTTAGAAACGAATCAGTTAGATTATTATACGTTAGATGGTCAAATGTCGATCATCGAAGATTATTTAGCTTTATTTCCAGAAAAAGAAGTAGAAATCAAAAAATTTGTGACAGCAGGACGTTTATTTATTGGGCCATGGTTTACACAAATTGATGAAATGACTACCTCAGGTGAATCAATTGTTCGTAATCTAAAAATCGGAATTACAGAAGCAAAAGCACTAGGTGGCGTGATGCGAGTTGGTTATCTTCCAGATTCTTTTGGACAAGGACAAGATATGCCCAAAATTTATCAAGGATTTGATATTTCTCATGCATTATTTTGGCGAGGAATGCCAAGAGAAGCGAATGCCCGTTATTTTTACTGGTCAAGTAATGATGGTTCAAAAGTCCTAACAGCTAATATTAAAAATGGTTACTATGCTGGTGTGGAATTGGTTGAGCAAAATCAATTTGATGAGCTTGCAGAAAAAATCAGTACACAGACACCGAGTGAGACCCATTTGTTACCTGTTGGTGGCGACCAACGAGCAGTTGACTTTGATTTGAAACAACGAATCAGTTTAGCCAATCAAGAAAGTGAAGAAGCTACTCGATTCATTGAAAGCAACTATCCGGTTTTCTTTAAATCTTTAGAAAACGAATCAGAAAAACTGCCTGAACTTTCTGGAGAATTTATTGAACCATCTGATTCAAAAATTCATCGTGGCATTTATTCTTCTAGATATGATTTGAAACAGGTTTATGATCGATTAGAACGTAGCTTGACTTACCAATTAGAACCACTATCTGTCGTAGCAGCAAATCACGGTATTCCTGTTAAACAAGGACTGATTACCAGTCTATGGAAAATCGTTGCTAGAGGACAAGCTCATGATAGCGCAGGCGGTTGTAATAGCGATAAAACGAATCAAGACATTTATTTGCGTGGGGTTAATGGATTGCAAGAAGCTCAGTCTTGTGTTGACTATTTATTGCGGAAACTAAGTATTTCTTTAAATCACGGACAAGACAATCAAGTTTTTCTTTGGAATCCGTTACCCTTTGAGTTAACAACAATTCGTAAAGTAGCACTTTCAACTAAAACAGCTACTTTTTCATTAGTCGATCAAAAGGGACAACCGGTTGAAGTTGAACTGTTAAGTCAAAAACGAGAAAATGCCGCACTCTTGAGAAGAGATCCTGAGGCAATGAGTGATGAACATTATTATGTAAGTGAAGTAGCAATCGAGTGTACATTACCTTCAATGGGCTGGCTTTGTTTTACGGTCGAAGAAACAACTGCAAGTGTACCACAGCTCACAAAAGCAACGGAGTTAGAAAATGACTGGTATGTTATCCAATTGAAAGAGGGAAAACTGAACCTTTATTCAAAAGAATTGAAGAAATGGTACCATGATTTCTTATGGTTTGAAGACAGTGGCGATGAAGGGGACACGTATGATTATTCGCCAGCGTTTAATGATTGGTTCTTAAAACTTGATTTTTCACAGCATAACCAAGCAATGGTTGAGCAAGGGGACTTGATTAGTCGAATGACGATTGAGGGAGAATGGGCCTTACCTTTTGACCTATGTTCACGAAAAGAACAAGTAACAGATGGAACAGTCAGCTATACGATGGTTCTGGAATGCAATAAGCAAACGAACTTGATTGATGTGCATCTAACACTGGATAATCAAGTGCTTGATCATCGCTTACGTTTGATGATTGCAACAAAAACAAAGGCCGTGGTTTCTACAAGTGATACACCATTTGGCATAATAAAACGTCCAATAGAAGAAAAACATTTACCTGATTGGAAAGAAATCGGGTATAAAGAAGAACCGACAAGTATGCGACCAATGTTACATCTTGCCAATCTCCATGATGAAAAAGAAAGCTGGTCATTTTTAACTAGAGGTACGAAAGATTTTCAAGTAATCGATGGCGAAAGGCAGCAATTAGCAATCACTGTTTTCCGTGGTGTGGGTTACTTGGGACGTCCAGATACATTGCGAAGACCCGGAGATGCCTCTGGACTTCAAACAAAAGTTGTTCCAACACCAGATAGCCAATTAGTAGGTACAGTTGTGTTCGAAGGCAGCCTTGTTTTAGATGAATTTTTCGATAGCCAGAAGTTACAAACCAACTATTTAGAAACAACACAAGAAGCACTTGACTATCAGACACAGGAACTGAATCGTTTTACAACACCAATCCAATATTTCCCAGTCAATCCAAAATCACTTATTGAAGACCCACGTGGAAAAGTAACCATCGATGAACTGACAGTTGTGTTTAGTAGTCTTCAAGCAACGATTGATGGAACAGGGATTGAATTACGTTTGTATAATCCAACAGATGTAGCACAAACAGCACCAGGTAAACTCTCTTTTGATGCACCTACTGAAGTAAAATTACTGAACTTGGAAGGGAAAGTAATTGATTCGGTAAGCGAAAATGTGACTACTTTACCGATGAGTGCTTTCAAGCCAGGTGAAATTCGAACGTATGGCATTTTTTTCAATCAAAAAGAAATGGAGTAGTGACGTGATCAATCAAACAGACTTAATCAATGAAATCCAACAATATGCAATGACTATCAATTTAAAAGATGCAAAAGCAACAAAGTTATTTCAACATGCACTCGTTGATACAATTACGAATACGGTTTCTGTGAGAGAAAATGGCGAAATCTTTGTTGCTACAGGTGATATTCCTGCCATGTGGCTAAGAGATTCAACTTTTCAAGTCTTGCCATATTTAGAAATCGTCCATGAGGTCCCGACAATCAAACAATTGATTCATGGCGTATTGAAGCAACAATTAACGTATATCAAACATGATCCTTATTCTAATGCGTTTAACAAAGAAGTTGGTGGTGGTCATTACAGTAATGACACGTCGAATATTCCAATTTCGCCATTAGTTTGGGAAAGAAAATTTGAAATTGATTCATTATGTGCGCCATTTTTCTTAGCGTTTCATCTCTACAAAAAAACGGGTTATGAAGCACATTTGACTCCTGATTTTTGGGCGGTCGCTGAGTTGGCAATTGACACTTTTATTACGGAACAGCACCATGAATCATCAGATTATCTTTTCCAACGTACAAATTGTCCGCCATCAGATACTTTAGCGAGAGAAGGAAGAGGAACACCGATAAATTATACTGGAATGGTCTGGAGTGGCTTCCGTCCAAGTGATGATGCATGCACTTATGGTTACTTTGTTCCAGGAAATCTATTTATTCTAGTTATCTTGGATCAATTGCTGGAATTATTAGCAGTGAAACCGAAAGAAGACCAAGAAGTATTACGTCAAAAAATCCAGAAATTACAAGAAGACATCTCAAAAGGTGTCCAACAATTTGCTATTTTAAATGACGAAAATGGTGAAAGTTATTATGCATATGAGGTAGATGGTTTAGGAAATCATTTATTTATGGATGATGCAAATGTTCCTAGCTTATTATCTTTACCGTTTTTAGGTTACATGAAAGAAGACAATCCGCTTTATCAAACAACACGCCAGAAAATTTTAAGTAAAGAAAATCCTTATTATTATTCTGGAACCTACTTGGCAGGAATTGGCAGTCCACATACACCACCAAACTATGTCTGGCCAATTTCACTTGCGATGGAAGGCTTGACTTCAACGAATCGTAACTTTGTTGAAGAAAAAATTGATCAAATTGCTAAAAACGACGCTGGAACTTTGCAGTGTCATGAGGGAGTTGATGTGGATAATCCCGAGAATTATACGAGAGAATGGTTTTCTTGGGCGAATATGACGTATTGTGGGTTGGTTTTTCACTATTTGAATTTAGGTGGAAAATGAATAGTTAAATGCTGCTTGACGGAATGTTTTACAGAAAAAGAGGAGAAAACAAAATGAAGAAAATGAAGTTTGGATTTGCTGCACTCGTTTTTTTTGCTATGACACTTTTTATTCCTGTAACAGTTCATGGACAAGAACAAGAACATTCAACACAGACGATGGTTTACTATCGAGCTTGGCGCGATAAAACGATGCACGGTGTCAACACTAGTTTACCTGATGAAAATTGGCTGACAATGGATGACATTCCTTATGGGATCGACATTGTAAACATCTTTAGTTATGTACCAAAAGGGGAAGAAGAAAAAGCAGCACCTTTTTTTAAGGAATTGAAAGAACATTATGTACCTAACCTGCATGCACGCGGTGTGAAATTGACCAAGGCAATTGATTATTCAGAATTGCTAAAAGTCCCTTATGCTGGTTCGTTTCCAACAGAACAAGAATTTGATGCGTATGCGAATCAATTACTAGATGAACATGTACGCGCTTATGGTATTGATGGGCTTGATATTGATATGGAAACTTTCCCAAGCGCCACAGACATTGCTCTTTCAGATGGTGTAATCAAAGCATTAGCGAAATACATTGGGCCACTAGCGAATAATGGGACCGTTTTTGTTTACGACACAAATGGTTCCAACTTGGCACCTTTACAAAATGTTGCATCAAGTTTCACTTATTTAGGATACCAACAGTACGGCTCGGATGACACACGAACACAACGCGCAATCAATGATTATACCAATGTCATTGAAAAAGAGCGCTTTATGCCAGGTTTGACATTTCCTGAAGAGCAAGACAACAACCGTTGGTACGACACAAAAGAACCTTATGAAACAAGTAATATCTACAAAGTAGCAAAATTTACCGCAGACCATCAATTATATGGAATGTTTTTATATGCTTTGGATCGAGATGGGCGAACATATAATGAAGATGATTTGAATCATGTTGTGCCGTCAAACTTTTTATGGACAAAAACGGCTATTTTGCAAGCAAAAGGATTTACTTTAGAACAAGCGAAAAATATTGCGATTCATCATTGGAACCGAGTAAGTGAAGAAGGACCAATAAAAAATTCAGTCCTAGAAAAAATCAATTCTGCGCAATCTATTTATGAAGTGAACAAAGTATTACTAGGATCAAGTAATGATTTCGTAAATGACGGTGCAAGTATCACCTATGATCCAATTTATGAATTAACACTTATGAAATAAAAAATAAAGGTATGGCAACTACTCGCCATACCTTTATTTTTTTGCTATTTAGCTAGTGTCTTTGCAATTTCCTCAGTTCCTTCAGAAAGAACAATTGTCTTTCGCGAAAAAGCGGAAGTATCTACTAATTGGCTTAAAAATGCAGCAACTGTTTGCCGACTGATTGTTTTAGCAGCTTGTTCACCAGGCGCAGTTAATTGAATGTGTGAAACTTTTTCTTCGTTGGTCAAAGTAACTGGTTGAATAATCACATAATCTAAAGTCGTTTGATTTTTCAACCACTCATCAGCATAATGTTTTGTAATGTAGTAGTCGATCATTGAATCGGGCCAGTTTGCTGGATTATCTGCAAAAACAGCACTAATCATCAGGTAACGTTTCACTGCAGCTTGTTCTGCTGCACGAATAGTTTTGATTGCACCGTCAAGGTCGACTTGTAATAAGTTCTTTCCTTGAGAGCCAGCTGCAAAAATAACTGTATCGATTTCTTTAAAAGTGTTGCTCATTTCTTCTACTGTCCAAGTCAAATCAAATGAAACGTAAGTAACGTTATTTGCTTCAACGAGTGATTGTTTGGCAACATTACGAACACCAGCAGTAACTTGGTGGTCAGTCTTTGCAAGGTCTTCGATTAAATGGCGACCAATTTGACCATTGGCACCGACAACAAAAATGTTCATAGGAATCTTCCTTTCAGTTCAATTTCTTTCGCACCCATAGTAACACGAAGTTATTTAAATGTTCAGTGTTAACCCTTGGAAGGGAATGAAAAAGAAAGATAATATATCAAAGTAGAAAATGAGTTGAATAGTCTAAGAATGTTAGTCTAGACTTAATTTGGAGCCAACAAACTAATAAACTGATATTTATATAAAGTCTAGCAAATTTTCAGTATCCTCTCTGCGTAATTTAATTCTTTCTGACTATGAAATATTACCTTATAATGTGAGTTATTTAATTATAGAAGTAATAGCTGTATGCTATAATATTTTTTGTAAACGTTTACAAAAAATATAGGGGAGTGTTAAAATGAAAAAAGTTAAACTAATTATTACGATGTTGTCTTGTATGTTGCTACTGAGTATATTAGCCCCAGGTACTTCTCAAGTTATCTATGCTTCAGAAAATGATGATAGTATAGAAACAAATAAAATGTTTCAACCAGAGAAGATAACCATACTTGACTCAAATAATTTGTACAAAGCATTTGTTAATGAAATCAATAGTCCAGAAATGAAAGAACAAATAGCTTTTCACGAAGAATCACAAAAAACGATAGACTTGATTCAATCACTTATAGTAAAATATGATGGTGCTGAAGTCAAAATGTGCTATGCAGTTCAAACTCTAGGTGATTATATAGTACCATTAGGTAATGGATGGTCAGAAAAATTTGTGAATGGTGGTATTAATGAGTACGCAACCACTAAGGCAGGTTTAGCAAACTTAAGAGATTATTTAGGCGGTGCCGCTGTAGGATTTGCTGTGAATGGGGCAGCCTATGGAGCGGTAATTGGTGGAGTTATGGGGGCTGTCGTCGGTGTTATTATTGGAGCTGGGATATTAAGTAATCGTTGTAATCAAGGACAGGCTGACATTAAAGCTATGATTAATAAAGGTAGAACAAAAGGTGGTGTTCGACTGACGTTAACAGCAGAATTTCCCATTTGTAGCCTTGATTCACAAACACAATGTGCTATCTGATAATGTAATGATTATAAGATAGCTGATAGGAGTTTACGTATATGTTTCCGATGAGAAATTTTCTGATCTTTTCGACTGTTTTTGTAGTAATATTGCTGTTTATAAAATACTATAAAAATAATCGAAGAAAATAGTTTTCGACTATTTGGAAAGTAACTATTAAAAATCAAATACATAATGAACAATAAAAAAATGGGAGTAAAGTTAATCATCTTTGAGTTTCACCGCTAAAGACGGTGGCAAAGACATTCCTATATCAAAAAGAAATAGCTAGTCGTCTCGCTAAAGTGACGGCTATTTCTTTTTGTCGTTTTTAAGCACAGCCACAATCAAACCAATCAATGCGATGGTAAACATACCAAAGCCGAGAATGATTTGAATTGTTTCCTATGCGGACAAAAAGGTTACTCCTTTCGTAGCGTCCAGTACTTACATTCATAAGCACCACCACCTTTCGAAAAGTAACCACCGTCATTCAACTTCACTGTCAAATTTGATTATAGCATAAGCCTTCCTAAACATAAGTAAATGTTTGGGAAGGCTTTCTTTTTTATTGCTTTATTTTGTTTAATGAATGTGAGAAAAGCTAGACTAACCATTCAGGGTGATCGTTTTTGAAGCTGAACGTTTGGAGCCACAACCTTAATCACGGTGTTCCCCAAGCAACTTCTCGAAATAATTCATAACTGTCCAAAAATATGGAAAGCTATTTTTGTCAGTTGCTCATTATTTTTTCGAAGCTGAACGCTTGGAACCACAACCTTTGTCTACAATTCTTGCGTAGGGTTCGTCTTAACCAATTTAAGCAATACACTTGCTACACCAGCAGTAGCGAGTCCCGCAACAATTGCCTCAGGAACACCACTAGTAAAGATCACAGCCAGAATCGCTGAATAGACTGCATTGGTATTCGCACCAATTACTTGCGCATAATCTTGTTGGAATAAAAAATAAATCAAATTCATTACTAAAATCGTATTTGTAAGTGAACCGGCTAATCCTGCGATAAATAATGCGACAGGCGAAGTGTTTCTCTTAGAAAAACGTTTGAATCCCATATAAACAAAATAGGGAACGATTCCAATCAAAATTCGTGGAATAAACACAACTAACAATGCCTTCCAGCTACCTTGAGTAGTACCAATTACAGGGACTAAAGGTGAAAACACAAAGGAAAGTGGTGTTTGAATAATTGTGCTACGAATTAAGCTGATGAAGCCAAAAACGCCACCAAGGAATGCACCCAATCTTGGTCCTAAAACAATTGAAGCAATAATGACTGGGATGTGCATCGTTGTTGCGTTGATTGGGCCAATCGGAATAAATCCAAGTGGTGTGACTGCTAATAAAATCAGAATGGCTAAAAACATTGCGGTTAAAGTGAAATTTTTAGTGTTTTTCATCACTTTTCCTCCTCTACGTTGTTCGCTGATTCAAATGTAATAACACTTGATCAATAATTATTTGGACTTCTGCCAAGGCACCTTTACCAAAGTCACCACAAGCTAGTAGCGATTCTCTTGGTTCGATTTCTTGATAACCAACGGATTTCAAAGTAGCTAAGTTTCGCTGATTGATTGGATTTGTGTACATCGTTGTATTCATGGCTGGCGCAATCAATTTAGGTGTTTTTTCAGGCAAAGCAAGTGCAACAGTAGACAATAGATCATCTGCAATTCCATTTGCTAGCTTGCCGATGATATTCGCTGTTGCCGGAGCAACTAAAAAAAGGTCAGCTTGTTTTGCTAGTTCAATATGGTTGATTACTTTAGGATTTGCTTCTTGCATGACATCTGTATGGATTGGATGTTTGGCTAAAGATTGTAAAGTTAATGGTGTAATGAAATGGGTACTACTTTCAGTCATGATGACTTCGACTTGATAACCTAACTTCATTAATTGGTTAGTGATATCTGCACTTTTATAGGCAGAGATACTTCCAGAAATGCCAAGTAGAACAGTTTTCATTTAATCATCTCCTCTATTTTTTTGAACATTTGCGACAATCAGGTCTGCAATTTCTTTTTTCGTAAAAGCTTCAGCAATGGTTCCATCTGCTGCGAGTAAGTATCCATGATGATGTTCTTGTGAAATTTCGGTTAAGTCATTGGCTAAAATAAAATCAGTTTGATTTTTCACCAAGCTCTGTTGTGCAATCTTTAGTAAGTGTTCTTTTGAGACATCCACAAGTAGCTTAAACCCAACAATACACGCAGTAGGTTGCCAATCCCGCAAATAACTAATAATTTTAGGTGTTTTTTCTAAAACAATGACTAATTGATCTGTGTCAGAAGAAATTTTTTTGACAGAGTTGCCGTCAGCTTGCTTTGTTTGAGTCAACCAGTTATCAAAAGAAGTTTCAGTTACTTTATTTGTACCAAAACTTTCGATAAAATGCTCTTTTGACAAACTGAGGCTTGGAGTGAAATCACTGACGGCCATACTATGGATGATTGCGTCATAGGTTTTTGCTTGCAACAATGTTTCTAAAATCGTTAATAAATCATGGGTCGATTCAATCATATGGAGATGAATCGCGTCACTTGGTTCAGGTAACACACTGTTTTTGGTAGTGACATAATCAATGATTGCTTCGGGATTGTTCGAAAAAGCATCTGCAATTTGTTTGCCTAGTCGACCAGTCGAATGATTGGTTATCGCACGTACTTGATCAATTTTTTCCGTAGTGCCACCAGCAGTTATTAAAATGTTCATTCTTTTTCACCTACATGAACTAAAGTTCTTCCTTGATGTGTTCCAGCTAATAATTGAGCAATCGTTTCTGGTAATTGGGTAAGTGAAATTTCTGTGACCAGCAAGTCATCTGTAATTGCTAGTTCTGCCAAGGATTGCCAAATTTTTTCTCGTTGTTCATGGGGAACATTAACGGAGTCGATTCCAATCAACTGAATATTTCGCAAAATAAAAGGTAAGACGGTCGTATTCAATTCAATTCCGCTAGCATTGCCACACAGCGCAGCCGCACCATTATAAGAAATCAAAGGCAAAAGTTGACTCAATTGAGCGCCACCAACCGTGTCAATCACGTAATCAACTGTTTGTTTCGCTAACGGTTTTGTTTTTTCTGGTAAAAAAGTTGTAGGCTGAATAACCTGTGTTGCGCCTAATTTTGTTAGCCAAGATTCAGCAGTTGTTTTTCGAGAAAAAGCAGTGATAGTTGTAAAACCTAATTTATGCAGCAAAGCGATTGCCACACTACCCACGCCACCTGAAGCACCGGTAACTAATACGTGATTCGTTGGTTTCATTCCTTGTTCTAACAACGCATTTACTGCAAGAGCAGCAGTAAATCCAGCTGTTCCTAAAATCATTGCTTGACGTGTACTTAATCGTTCAGGTAACTTAACTAGCCATTCACTTGGAACCGCTTGATATTGACTGTAACCACCGGGGTGAGTAACACCTAGTCCGTAACCAGTAACTAAAACTTTTTCACCGGGCGAGAATTGTTCAGTTGAACTTTTGATAACAGTTCCAGCTAAATCAATGCCAGGCGTCATCGGGTAAGTCCGAATCACATTTCCAGATTCGCTACTAGCCAAAGCATCTTTATAATTAACATCTGAATAAGCGACTTCAACAAGTACTTCATTGTCTGCTAGTTCAATGGGTTCTTGTTCAATAATCTTTGCTTGAAATGTTGGATCCTTTGTTACTTGAAAAGCTTTAAAAGTTTCCATAATAAAATGAAACCTCCCTCAAAATTTTCTTATATCATACCATAAACGCATCATTTTTTTTGGAGTTCTTTCTCTAAGCTTTTTATAAAAAATGAGGAATGCATTCTGAAAAAAATTTTCTATGCTGTAGTTGTAAAATTATTTTTTTCCCGCATTCTTTTTTCTCCAAAAAAATAAACAGAAAGGGTTGCGTTTTTTGTCAAAATTCGTATACTAATACAGGTGATTGTAAACTTTAAGTTTACTATTAGAAAACTTCTGACGGAGGAAAAAATGGAAATCGGGGAAAAGTTACGAAATTTACGAATTCAAAAGAACTTGACACAAGAAGAACTTGGCGAGCGGACAGATTTATCAAAAGGCTATATTTCTCAATTAGAAAGAGACTTAAGTTCGCCATCAATGGAAACTTTTTTTTCCATACTTGAAGTCTTGGGTGTCTCACCAGAAGAATTTTTCCGCCAAGAAGCATCAAGTTTGCAAATCGTTTATTCAGCAGAAGATCATACGATTTATTTTGATGAAGAAAACGGTTATGAATTAGAATGGTTAGTTTCTGATTCAAATGAAAAAGAAATGGAACCAGTTCTCTTGACGTTTGAGTCAGCTGGTGAGTATAAGACATTTGAACCTTCTTTATCCGAAACGTTTATTTTTGTGTTAGAAGGGGAGTTAGAGTTAACCTTAGGTGAGAAGAGTTATTTTGCAAAAGCAGGTCAATCTGTTTATTATCAAGCGACAAAGCAACATCAGTTGAGAAATCATTTGACGACCAAGACGAAAGTATTGATTGTTGCGACAAAATCGTATTTATAAATTGGAGGTATGAAGAAGTGGGGAACCCAATTATTGCGTTTGATCGAGTAGTGAAACGCTATGACGATGAAACAATTTTAAAAAAGGTTAGTTTTGAAATTGAGCAAGGGAAATTTTATACGTTGTTAGGGCCTTCGGGATGTGGGAAAACAACGATTTTACGAATTATCGCTGGTTTTACGGAAGCTACTGAAGGAGATATTTATTTTGAAGGGAAACGACTGAACGATCTTCCCGCAAACAAACGTCAAGTAAATACGGTTTTTCAAGACTATGCGTTATTTCCTCATATGAACGTATTTGATAATGTTGCTTTTGGATTACAAATTAAAAAAATGCCTAAAAATGAAATTCGAAAAAAAGTGACGGATGCGTTAAGAATGGTTCAGCTTCCTGGGTACGAAACGAGAGAAATCAGTGAAATGTCTGGAGGACAAAGACAGCGTGTTGCGATCGCACGCGCCATTGTTAATGAGCCAAAAGTCTTGTTACTTGATGAGCCATTATCTGCTTTGGATTTAAAACTACGAACAGATATGCAATATGAATTACGTGAATTGCAACAACGTTTAGGAATCACTTTTATTTTTGTAACACATGATCAAGAAGAAGCTTTGGCAATGAGTGACGAAATTTTTGTTATGAATAAAGGCAAAATTGTTCAAAGTGGTACACCAGTGGACATTTATGATGAGCCGATTAATCATTTTGTTGCTGATTTTGTTGGAGAAAGTAATATTGTTGATGGTGTGATGATTGAGGACAACTTAGTCGAATTTGTTGGGAAACAATTTGAGTGTGTAGATGGTGGAATGCGTCCCAATGAACCAGTTGAAGTCGTTTTACGCCCAGAAGATTTGAATATTACGACACCAGACAAAGGAAAATTAGTTGTTACCGTAGACACACAGCTGTTCCGTGGCGTACACTATGAAATTATTTGTTTTGATGAACAACACAATGAATGGATGGTTCATTCAACGAAGAAAGCCAAAGAAGGAAGTAAAGTAGGTCTTTCTTTTGAACCAGAAGATATCCATGTTATGCGTTTCAACGAATCAGAGGAAGACTTTGATGCACGATTAGAAAGCTATGAAGAGTAAGGGGGCTGTGTAATGAAAACAATGCGGAGAATTTATTCAGTCCCTTATATGTTGTGGCTAGGATTATTTGTAATTGCGCCAGTTATCATGATTATTTATCAATCGTTTTTTGACATGAATGGGCACTTCACCTTAGCCAACTACGCTACGTACTTTACCTCAGGAACGTATCTTTGGATGACCTTTAACTCTGTCTGGTATGCGTTTTTGATTACAGTTTTTGCGTTACTAATTAGTTATCCAACAGCTTATTTTTTGACCAAATTGAAACATAAACAATTGTGGCTGATGCTGATTATTTTGCCAACGTGGGTCAACTTACTGCTGAAAGCTTATGCATTTATTGGTATTTTTAGCATCAATGGAAGTATCAATCAGTTTTTTGACTTCATTGGTATTGGCACGAAACAAATTTTATTTACCGATGTGAGTTTCTTATTTGTTGCGACTTATATTGAGATTCCCTTTATGATCATGCCAATTTTTAACGCGCTAGAAGAGTTGAATCCATCGTTAATTAGTGCGAGCCGTGATTTAGGTGCAAATAATCTAGAAACATTTCGTCGCGTGATTTTTCCTTTATCTTTAAATGGTGTGAAAAGTGGGGTCCAAGCAGTCTTTATTCCTTCACTTTCTTTATTCATGTTAACGCGACTGATTGGAGGAAACCGTGTGATCACTTTGGGGACAGCAATTGAGCAACACTTTTTGGTCACCCAAAATTGGGGAATGGGTTCGACGATCGGTGTTATTTTGATTATTGCGATGTTCGTGGTCATGCTTTTAACCGGTGAGAAGAAAAAAGGAGGGCGATCTTGATGAAAAAATTCAAGTGGTCATATGTTTATCTAGCCATTGTTTTTTTATTGTTGTATTTGCCAATCTTTTATTTGATTTTCTACTCCTTTAATGATGGCGGCTCTATGACAAGTTTTACTGGCTTTACTTGGGAAAATTACCAAGCAGTTTTTGAAGACACGCGTTTGATTATTATTGTATTAAATACATTCATGCTTGCCTTTTTATCTGCATTGTTAGCTACGATTATCGGGACGTTTGGTGCAATGGGGATCTATTACACGAAAAAAAGAAGTTCACGCACAGCTTTGTTGAGTATGAATAATATTTTATTGGTTTCACCAGATGTAATTATTGGTGCCAGTTTTTTGATTTTTTTCACTTTACTGGGCTTTGGTTTAGGATTCCAAAGCGTGTTACTTTCGCATATTGCGTTTAGTATTCCGATTGTGGTACTGATGGTGCTACCAAAGTTACAAGAAATGAACGATTCGATGGTTGATGCCGCACGCGATTTAGGCGCAAATAATTTTCAGGTAGTAAAAAATATCATTTTACCTTTTCTTTCTCCGGGAATCATTGCGGGGTATTTCATGGCGTTTACCTATTCATTAGATGATTTTGCTGTGACCTTCTTTGTTACAGGGAATGGGTTTACTACCTTATCAGTAGAGATTTATTCTCGTGCACGCCAAGGAATTAGCTTAGAAATCAATGCGTTGAGTGCGCTCGTTTTCTTGTTCTCGATGATTCTAGTGATTGGCTATTATTTTATTAGTAAAGAAAATAGTCCCAAACGAGGTAAAAAAAATCGTCGAGTACGTGAGGAGGTGGCAAAACTACAATGAAAAACTTGCAATCCTTATTTTTTGGTATCGTGATGATTATTGTTGTTTTGTTATTCGGCGTTCATCAATTGGAAAAATCAAGTGGCATGACCAATGCCAAAATTTTAACGATTTACAACTGGGGCGACTATATCGATCCTAGTTTGTTGACTAAATTTGAAAAAGAATATGGTTATAAAGTCAACTACGAAACATTTGACTCAAATGAAGCGATGTTTACGAAAATCCAACAAGGTGGAACGAATTACGATATCGCGATTCCAAGTGAATACATGATTCAAAAAATGATTAAGGAAGAATTACTGTTGCCACTGGATCACTCCAAAATCACAGGGTTGAACAATCTCAATCCACGATTTTTAAATTTGGCTTTTGATGAAGGAAATAAATACTCGGTTCCTTATTTTTGGGGAACTTTGGGGATTGTTTACAATGATAAGTTTTTAAATGCAGGACAAATGCAACATTGGGACGATTTATGGCGACCAGAAGTGAAAGATAGCTTGATGTTGATTGATGGTGCCAGAGAAGTGATGGGACTTTCTTTAAATAGTTTGGGTTATTCCTTGAATAGTAAAAATCTTTCAGAGTTACAAGAAGCTGCAGACAAATTAAATCAGCTAACCCCAAATGTCAAAGCAATCGTAGCGGATGAAATCAAAATGTACATGATTA
Organism: Enterococcus sp. DIV0176; assembly: GCF_050528535.1. Lineage (NCBI taxonomy): Bacteria > Bacillati > Bacillota > Bacilli > Lactobacillales > Enterococcaceae > Enterococcus > Enterococcus sp. DIV0176. The sequence goes on from NZ_CP172879.1 coordinate 548,483, forward strand.
ATGAAGAAGCATCCGTTGCTGTAACTTTCTCAGGAGAAGCAGCCGACATGATGTCAGAAAACGACCATTTGCATTATGTTATTCCCACAGAAGGTTCAAACTTATGGTTTGATAACATTGTGATGCCAAAGACCGCAAAGAATACGGAAGGCGCGTACGATTTTATCAATTTTATGCTTAAACCAGAAAATGCAGCACAAAATGCAGAATATATTGGCTATTCAACACCGAATGCTGCAGCAGAAAAATTATTACCAAAAGAAATTTCCGGGGATGAACAATTCTATCCATCAGATGAAACGATTGCTCATCTAGAAGTCTATGAAAATCTTGGTCCGAAATATTTGGGTATCTACAATGATTTATTTTTGGAATTCAAGATGTATCGCAAATGATGACAAAACTCAGTAAAACTGGCGAAAACTCAAGGCTCAAAAGCCTTTGTTTACGTGCTTTTAAAAGCTCAGTTTTCCAATTTTCTACCAAAAGCGTCTTTTTAGGCGCTTTTTTGTGTTATTTTATTTTTTCTATCACAGTTTTCTACCAGAGAAAAGTGGCTAAAAAGGCTATGATGTAGGGGATAGTTCGATAAATAAAAAAACAATAATCAAAGTTGAATTGATTCTCTCTGAAAAGATTGTAGCAAATATCGTTACAGCTTTTTTATGTATCAGTTGGCGGGGAACCTTAAGACAGAAATACAGACTTAATAAACAGAACTAAAGTCTCTAAATTTTTAGCTTTAGTTCTTCTCTGGCATCCAATTGCTTAGTTCAACTCAAAATGCAGTATATTTTAGTACCTTTCAGCTCATTAGTTTTGTTGATTTTAACAGAATTTATTTCCACTCGGACATTCATTATCTTCTTTTAATTCATTTTTGTTGTTTCAAAGCTTTTATACGTACTTAGTAACTAGCGTAACTGTTTAAATTCACAGTAATCGATCCTATTTTACTATTCACTTTCAATGATTAATCCACAAAAATTATTGGTGTAGTATTGTAAATAAGTTCAAATTTCCTTAAGTCAACTTTGAAGCGTTTAGATAGGCTATGAGAACCTATCATTTTTAATCCTTCAAAATACTCTATTAACTCATTTACTCGTCCAGATTCTTCCGTTAAATGTTTAAAAAGTAATTTATAAAAATTACAGTAAACTTCTGTATCGCCAAAAAATAGAAGTTTGTGACGAACGTCAGTCATCTTCTCTAAATATTTTTTTGCTAAAGTAGTTTCTTTACGTTCGAGCATTAATAAAAAGGCATTGTTATACATACCAATCAATATGGAATGAAAAATCTCATAATCCTTATGTTTTTCTATTTTTTTTTCAACGCCTGATAATCTACCGTTTATGTAATTTGTTTCAAAAATAAATAAAAGCGTAGTAAAGGTTGCCATTTCAAATCGGCCCCACTCATCAACAACTTCCAAATATTTTTTTAACTCGGCTAAATATTTTTTGTCAGAATTATTTAGTTTTCTTTCACTATCTGCTAGTTGATACCAATCAATCGTCTTAACAACTAAGTAATTTCTGATATCTACAATATTGTTTGTCTTTCTAACTTTTTCTCGAAGTGTTCGTAACGTACGTTGGGAATTTGGTTTATCTTCTCTGATTTTCTTTATTAATTTCTTTAAACGCCAATTCTTTTCTCTTACGCTATCTTTGTCTAAATAAAAAACAAATTCATCTAAGCTTAGATTCATTCTTTCCAATAATTCAATTAAAACAAAAAATGGAATCTTTGTTTTGCCATTTTCATATTTTACAAACGTTTCTCTAGTCGTTATTCCTTCTGATAGCTCTTTTTGATAAATTCCTCTTTCTACCCGAAGTTTTCTTAGTAGCTCATGAATTTCCATAGACTCTCCGTTATTTTATTTTTTATGATGTGAAAATTTTGACCATAATTTAAATTCTTTTTTCTTAGTTACTATAATAGAATAGCACATGTGAAGAACAAAACAATGAGGTGATAAAAATATGTTTGTTTTTTAGTGCGACCATTCAAAGAGTAGTTTATTGGTGTTTGTTATTTTTTTAAAAGGGTAAGGAGAATTTTTTTGATAAATAAATAGTAAAGAAAATCCATTATCGCAAATTAGCCTTATAATGGTTTGCGTGCTTGGCTTATTTCCGATTACATATTTAATCAATCGCTTTAATAGCTATTCTAATATTGTCCAAATTACGTTATTAACAATTTTTATTGTTAGTGGCTTTATCATAACAAATCATATATTTAATACTAAATGGGAGAAAGAACGACTATGAAAAAAACAATTCTTGACATCTTTAAATATAGTGGTATTTCATTTTTTGCAACATTTTTAATTCTAGTTGCTTTGATAATTCCAAATGGAGTAAATAGTTTTTTAAACGGAACAAGTTTTCAGGTACCATTGAACATGTTAACCATAGCGGGAGTCGCAAACGGCTCTGAAAATTCATTAGAAATACATTTCACACAAATCTTTTTTTGGCAAATATTACTTTTATATACTTGTTTAACTTTCATAATTTTTGGAATAGTTTATGCTAAAAAAAATAAAAAAGCCCTTTATTTGGTAATATCATTGTTAGCAATGGGGACACTTGTGTTAGGCTCGGCTCAATTATCAAGACTTCAACAAGAACCTCTAAAGACAACTACAGTTCAAGATATAGACTCTATCATCAATAGTAAGGGAAATAGTATTATTTACGTTGGCAGAGAAAATTGTCCAGATTGTATACTATACAAACCTAAGTTGATTTCTTATTTGGAAAAAGAAAAATTAGAAATTAATTACCTAGATACTACTGGCAATAAAAACGATGTTGATGATTTCAGAAAATATTATAATAAATTAGGTGTTGAAAGTATTCCTGCGGTTATTTTTATAAAAAATGGTGAAATAGAGCAAATCTTGTATGGAGATAAGGAAGCTAAAAATATAGAACATACCATAAAATTTTTTGAAACCTCGTGAATTTGTTGTCACAGTAGCGATGAAATGTAGGTAAACATACGGCGAAAAAGGTTAGTCTATTACCAGTTTGGGTTTATCAATTTTCTACCATAGAAAAATATTGATATGTTGGGAAAGATAGTCGAGTCTATAAAGTAAACCGTCGATATAAATAACCAGATAGGTGTTAGAATTAGGAACACTAAATTTAACGAGGTAGAGAAAAAAAGATTAAAGTAGTTTTCACGTATAAAACAGCTAAAGAGAATTTACCTGAATTAATGGGTGAGCTTGCTGAATCTGCAAGCAATCCTAAATTTGTATCGAACGTGACAAACGAAAAAATTGATATGTTTAAAAGGATAGTTGGAGATGATGTTTATATTGTTTTAGATATTTATTATAATTCAAGAGAAGATTATGAAATAAGAACAGATTTTGAATGTATTATGGTGGAATGGAACGATATTTGGTTTTCTCCGAATAATAAACATGAAGAAGTTCGCGTGGGAGTATTTGATGTTCTTTGAGACGAGTGTATGTAGTTGAACAGCGACGATGGAGAGGTTTATACTTTTAATCATTACTTTTTAATTTGGACTAAGTGTGCTTAATTATGAACTCGATTTCTTTAGGATAAAAACATTAATAATGTTGTGTATAGTTAGTTGCGTTAATAGATTTTAATGTAAAAAAACTACATTATTATTCTTGAACTAAAATTTTATGTTAATAAAAAGAATCAAAAATACTGTACAATAAATTTAAGTATCAATAAAAACAAACTAGAACAGTTTTTAACAGATGGATGAAGTTAATACTTGAGTGGAGGTGCTAGTTCTGAAGAAAATAAATAGCAAAACAACTATTTTAGTTAGCCTTGTGAATTTTTTATTAGCAATCTATTGGTTAGTTTTTCATTTCAATAACATGCATCTAGTAGATGTTTTTATCATTGGCTGGCTTATAATAAATTTTATTTTACTTTTCAGTAGTGCTGTCAAAAAATAATAAAAATTTGGACATTAGATGTTCTACCAAAAGCGTCTTTTTAGGCGCTTTTTTCTTTTTTTTCCACAATAAAAATGGGTTCTAACATAAATTTTTCGAAGCATTTGCAATGGAAGTTTAAAAAATGAATTGTGATACAATGTGGATAAAAGAAAATGGGATGGGAGAGAGTCAGATGAAAAAAGAAGAAAAAATTTCCATTTTGCAAGACCTTATTCGTATTAAATCAGTGAATGGCAATGAAGCTGAGGTAGCATCCTATTTGAAAAAACTTTTGGCTGAGCATGGAATGAAAAGCGAGATAGTTTCTTATGCTAAAGGACGAGATAATTTAGTTGCTACTTACCAAAGTGGCAATGCAGGAAAAGTTCTAGGTTTATCAGGGCATATGGATGTTGTTTCTGTAGGTGATGAAGCTGTTTGGACTTATCCACCCTTTGAAGCAAAAATTGAAGGAAATCGGTTATACGGTCGTGGAGCAACAGATATGAAGAGTGGACTTGCAGCAATGGTTCTTGCGATGATCGAGTTAAAGGAAACTGGAAAACCATTTAATGGAAAAATCAAATTATTAGCTACGGTGGGTGAAGAAGTAGGGGAACTAGGTAGTGAACAATTAACCAAAGCAGGCTATGTCGACGACTTGAATGGATTGATTATTGGTGAACCAACCAATTACAATTTGCTGTATACTCATATGGGTTCAATCAATTATACTGTCGCATCTTACGGTAAAGAAGCACATAGTTCTATGCCACAAGAAGGATATAATGCAATTGATCACTTGAATGAATTCATGACAAAAGTTAATGCAGAGATGAAGTGCATTGCAGAAATAGTTGAAAATCCTGTTTTAGGTCGGACGATTCATAACGTAACAATTATTAACGGAGGGAATCAGGTTAACAGCATCCCTAGTTATGCACAGCTACAAGGAAATATTCGTTCGATTCCAGAATTTTCAAATGATAAAGTCATTGAAACGTTGCAAAAGATTGTCGATGTCTTGAACCAAGGGAATGAATATCAACTTAAATTAACAATTGATTTCAATAAAATTCCGGTAAAAGCGAATCCCAAGTCTTCTTTGATCCATAGTATTCAAAAACAGTTTGAAGAGCCATTACCATTATTTGGTGCTGCCGGAACAACTGATGCAGCTGAGTTTACCAAAGCAAGACAGCCATTTGATTTTGTTGTATTTGGGCCAGGAGTACCAACCTTGCCACATCAAGTGAATGAGTATGTTGAAATTGATAATTATTTAGCGATGATTGATAACTACCAATCAATTATTCTTGATTATTTAGCATAACATCATTATTTTTTGTGAAGTGTGCTTTGAATTTTTACGTTGTAGAAATTTTCTAGCAGTTTGTAAAGGCTTAGAGGCTGGTTAGTGAATGACTAACGAGCCTTTTTTGTGGCGCTCAGTTCAAGTTTTTTCTTGTTAATAAATAGCTGATGTTGACACTCATTAATTTCATTAAAATCGTGATACTCTTGATGTAAAAATAAATATCATTCAATTAGACAGCGTACATATAAAATGAGAAACCTATCAAAGCATGTAGAGGTGAGTGATAGTAAATGGCAAACAATTGATTTAATACGGTAGCTAGAGAGACTGTATCTTTTTTATTTCTTAGGAGCGCTGTTTTTGCAATGCTACTTGATCTGTTGAGTTAGCTATTTTTTTGCATAGGGAGGATGTTTACTTTTTCTTAAACAAATCCAAAAAAAAGACAAGGTTTCAATCATAATTTCTTCACAATTAAGTTCTATTATAAATACATACCAACAAACAACCCTATACTTTTTCATTTTTACTCCTCAAGTAAAAATAACTCCTAAGGCCGCGGCTACCCACCGCGGTCGTTTTTTTGCTATTTTGCTAGAAAACTGGTTTCATAATGAGAGTGGTTAAAAAAACATTGACAGCGTTTTCTTTATTTGCTATATTGGGCGTATAAATAAAGAGGGTGCAACTATTAAATTAGGCACGACCTAGGAAAAGTACTTTTCTTAGGTCGTTTTTTGTTGTTTTAATAGTAGATCACATAAAATTATTCTTTAGAGAGGATCCGTGCAGCAATGAAAGTTGTAAAAAAAATCAATCATAATGTGGTGCTAATTGATGATGAAGGAATAGAGAAAGTTGCGATGGGAAAAGGAATAGGTTTTTCTACTTCTGTCAATGAACTATTTGATCCGACTGTTGCAGATAAATTTTTTACTTTAGATTCTAAAGAAAAAACGAAGATGTTTACGGAAATGGCTGCTCAGATTCCAATCGAATTTATTGAGTTTTCTGAAGAGGTGATTCAATTTATTTCAAAAAATATCTCATCTCAGCTGGATTCAAATATTTATATCGCGTTGACAGATCATATTTATTTTGCAATCCAAAGACAAAAGGAAGATAGTCAAGTAACAGCTATTATGTTGCCTGAGATGAAGTTGCTTTATCCTGATGAATATGAAACAGCAAAAGAAGTCGTTGCTCTTATCAATCAACGGTATGGGACACAATTAGGTGCTAATGAAGTTGGGTTTATTACAATGCATATTATCAATGCGGAATTGGGTGAGCCCAATAGTTTTAATAGCTTGAAAATATTGGAAATGACCAAAGAAATCAGCTTGGCATTGGAAGAAATTTATGGCTATCGCTTTGATACAGACTCCTTGATCTATTCCCGGATGATGATCCATATCAAATTTTTGGCAAAACGGTTAGTTTATCAAGAAGATTCTTCAAGTAAAAATATTGGTTTTTTTAGTAATGCTTTTAAGGAAAGCGAGCCATATCGAGTCGCTTTTGCAATCAAAAAAATGATTGAAGAAAAGTTTCATTTAAACGTTCAAGAAAATGAAGTGACTTATCTCGCAATCCATTTAGCAAGAATTCAATAATTAGGGCGTAACTATCAGGTAGGCGTAACCTTTTGAAACACAAAATTTTTTGTGGTCATGAGGTTGCGTCTATTTTTAGTGAAAAAGAAAGGAAGGAAGAAATGGGAAAAGTAATAATTAATTCAGATGATTTTGGTTATAGCAATGGCGTAAATTATGGAATTGTTGATGCTCATCAGCAAGGGATTCTAACTTCAACAACTTTAATGGCAAATATGCCAGGATTTGATCACGCAGTAAAGTTGAAAAAAGAATTACCAGATTTAGGGGTTGGCGTTCATTTAACGTTGACATGTGGAGAACCACTTTTGAAAAATGTAGATAGTTTGATGGATGGAGCAAACTTCAAAAAATTAGCTTTTTATCAACGGCCTTTTGAAATAGATGGTGACCAGTTATATGAGGAATGGAATGCACAAATTCAAAAGGTTTATCACGCTGGAATCATTCCGACTCATTTAGATAGTCATCATCATACGCATACTTTTGGAATGAATCAGGAAGTTGTTGTGGCATTAGCAAAAAAATATGGGTTACCTGTTCGTGGAAACTTTGAAAAAAGAGCAGAAGTTCGGCACGTTGATTATTTTGAACCACATTTTGATGATGTTGGAGAAATGATTGTAGAAAAACGTCAGATTAATTGTTCAGTGGAAGAGTATTTAGAAGGACTACTAGAAATTTTACGTGAAGAAAAAACTGTTGAAATCATGTGTCACACAGCTTATATTGACCAGTTGCTGTTAAATGGATCAAGTTTTATTTATCCACGAGTCAATCAAGTTGAATTTTTAATTCACTCAGCTTTTGCGAAACAAGTGAAAGAAGATGAATTGATTGAACAAATCACGTACAAAGAATTATAGATAAGGGGGAGAAAAAGTTGCAAAATTTTAAAGAAAGCGTACAAAAACTTGGTAGAGCAATGCTGTTACCGGTAGCTGCAATGCCGTTAGCTGGATTAATCATGCGTCTCTCAGCTGATGATATGTTAAATATCCCAGTGATTGGGGCTGCCGGAAATGCTGTGTTTGGAAATTTGGATATTCTATTCGCAATTGGGGTAACGATTGGATTTGCGAAGACGAAAGACAAAGGGATTCCAGCACTTACAGGTTTCTTGGCAATTGCAACGTTGAAAAAAGGATTGGAAATCATGAATCCGGCAGTCAACATGGGGATATTTGGAGGGATTATTTCTGGTTTGGTTGCGGCTTGGACGTATAACCGGTTTAAAGAGCAACGCTTACCAATGGTGTTTTCTTATTTTGCTGGTGAAAAATTTCCATTGACGATGGTTATGATTTTTCAGACGATCACTGCAGTTATTTTTGGCATTTTATGGCCATTTGCACAAGCGGGAATCGACAGTTTTGCACGATTATTAGTTAACATGGGTGCTTTGGGTGTTGGAATTTTCATGTTCTTGAATCGGCTACTGATTCCTTTTGGACTGCACCACGTGCTTAATACGTATGTCTATTATGATCTAGGTAGTTATACTGCGCCCAATGGCGAGGTTTTTCGAGGAGAAATGACCCGTTTTATCAATGGTGACCCACAAGCAGGCTTGTTTTTATCTGGATTTTTTGTGGTTATGATGTTTGGGGTACCAGCGATTTGTTTAGCTATTTATCGAGCTGCGTTTAAAGAAAATAAAAAGATGGTGAAAGGGATCATGGGGAGTGGAGCAGCTACTTCTTTTATCTCGAATATCACAGAACCAGTAGAATTTAGTTTTATGTTTATTTCACCAATGCTATACGTTGTTCATGCGGTATTTGCTGGTTTGGCTGGAATGGTTTGCTACTTGTTGAATATTAGGATTGGTTTTACATTTGGTGCTTGTATCGTAGACTATCTAATCAATTTTAAGATTGCGACGAATGCGATTTTGATTCTTCCAGTTGGCCTCGTATTTTTTGGATTATACTATTTTACTTTTTATTATTTAATCAAGAAACGGGACATTCCAACTTTAGGAAGAGAAGTGGCAACGGAATATGGCGCTGAGGCAGTAACTGAGGAAAATGAGTTGGTTTTAGCAAGTAAAAATTATGAATACATGGCAAAAAAAATGTTGCAAGCTTTTGGTGGTTCCGAAAATATTTCTGATGCGTTTAGTTGCAACACACGTTTAAGAGTTGAAGTGGAAAAACCAGAAATCGTTGATGAACAACGTATCAAACAGTTGGGCATCAGTGGTTTGATAAAACCAACAGAAAAAAATTATCAAGTCATTATTGGGCTAGAGGTTACGTATGTAATGGCGGAATTCAATAAATTATTAGAGCAATAGAAAGGAAGAAAAATATGACAAAAAAACAAATTATTACAATTGCTGGTGGAGGTAGCACTTATACACCAGGAATCATTCAAGCAGTATTAAATAATTCAGAACGCTTACCACTCTCAGAAATTCGGTTGTATGACATTGATGCACAAAGAAATGAGGACATGTACTTGATTATTCAGTATATGTTGGAGAAAGAAGGTTTTTCAGATGTCGTAATCTCATCAACAGAAGATCCAGAAGTAGCTTTTACTGGTTGCGACTTCATTTTCTCGCAAATTCGAGTTGGTGGTCTGAAAATGCGTGAAAAAGATGAAAAAATTCCTTTGAGTCATGGTTTGGTTGGTCAAGAAACTTGTGGTTTGGGTGGCTTTGCTTACGGGATGCGTTCAATGAGCGGGCTCTTGGAAATCGTAGGATATGTACAGAAATATGCACCTGAAGCATGGATTTTGAATTATACGAATCCTGAATCAATTGTTTCGGAGGCTGTTCGTCGACGCTATCCAAAAGCGAAAATGATTAATGCTTGTGATATGACAATCTCAATTGAAGAAACAATTGCGATCAACTATGGGTATGATCGTAAAAACTGGATTCCGACATATTATGGATTAAACCATTTTGGTTGGTACACAGCTATTTATGACAAGAAATTGAAGCGTGATGTTATGCCTGAAATCATCAAAAAGCTGAACGGTCAGGAAATGCAGGTTGCAGACTTTAATGCTGGAGATCAAACATGGCAAGAAGCATTTAGTATGATGTCTGTAATTACAAAGAACTTTCCACAAAATATTCCGAATAATTATTTAGAGTATTATTTATATCCGGATATGGTTATTGAGCATTCTGACAAAAACTATACTCGTGCTAATATGGTGATGGAAGGGCGAGAAAAAAATACCAAAGAAATGGCGAAAAAAATTCGGAATGGTGTGACCAAAGATGTTTTAAACTTTAACTTTGGTGAACATGGTCAATATATCGTTGACATGGCAACCTCTTTACTAAACGATGAGCGCCGACGTTTTATGTTGATTGTTCCGAATCAAGGTGCTATTCCTAATTTACGCCCGGACGCCGTGGTAGAAGTTCCTGCTTATGTCGGAGCAACAGGTGTGGAACCCATTTCCTTGAGAGAACCAATTTGTGATTTTCATAAAGGTATGATGGAAGCACAAGTAGCAGCAGAAAAACTATTAGTTGACGCTTATTTTGAAGGTTCATATCAAAAAGCATTACAGGCATTTACACTAAATCAAACAGTTCCTAATGCCAGAGTTGCGAAAAAAGTTTTGGATGAAATGATTGAAGCGAACAAAGAATACTGGCCAGAATTAGTTTAGGAGATGAAAGAATGCTTTTTTTTAAAACGAAGAAGATGTTGAAGTCTGTTGCGAACGGCTATGTTATCCCATTAGAAGAGGTTGATGATGAAGTTTTCTCTTCAAAAATGATGGGTGAAGGCTATGCCATAAAACAACATGATGGTAAGGTTTACGCACCGGTTGAAGGACGCGTGGAGAGTATTTTTCCAACGCTTCATGCACTCACGATTGCATGTAAAACAGGTGAGAAATTATTGATCCATATGGGAATAGATACTGTGGAATTAAAAGGTAAACCTTTTTCAATTCAAGTAACCAAAGACCAGAAAGTAAAGGCTGGAACATTGTTGGCTATTATCGATCTTCCACAATTAGAAAAAGCACAAAAAGAGGCTACACTTATGGTTGTTTTTCCGGGAATGACTAAGGGGAAAATTTTGAAAGAAAAACAAAAAGTTTCCTTACAAGATGAGTTGTTCCAATTTTAGAGCAAAAAGAATATCATTTATTTTTATCTCATCCGAAGTAAGAAGCATCGTGCACTGTAACCAAGCACGATGCTTCTTTTATCATTCATTTGTTGCAATGTTGTCTAGTTGGTGGCAGTTAGGTGTTTTGTATCACAAGCTTTATCCGCGGTGTTCCCAAAGCAACTCCTCCATATAGCTTACAGTCACTTCAAAATATGAAGAGCTATTTTAAGTGACTGCTTGCTATCATGTCGGAGCTGAACGCTTAGCGCCACAACCTTATTCCTCAATCATCATTGCCTTAATACCAAAACCTGCCAAAATTCGAGCAGAAGTATACGTATTCAACCCTTTTCTAAAAGTAAGAAAGACTTGTCGATCTTTAGGAATTTCATCAATTCGATCACGCAATTCGTTCATCGGAATATTTTTGGTTGCTTCGATACTACCAGATTTTGGCTTATCTGTTTCGCGGATATCTAAGAAGAAACCATTTTTTAATTCTTCTTGGGTTAATTCACTTGCTTTGATTGTTTCCACTGTATTATTCAGTTGATTGATTGCAACGTAACCAGCGATATTCAATGGATCTCTAGTAGTTGAATAAGGTGGAGAGTAGGGCAACTCAAGATCTGGTAAATCAAAGACAGTTAAGTTTCCTGTAATGGCAACAGATAATTCCCCAATTCGTTTATCGACACCATGTTCACCAACTGCCTGCCCACCCAAAATTTTACCAGTTTCTTCTTCAAAAATCAGTTTGAGATTTAGTCGAGTAGCACCTGGATAAAAATTAGCATGATCAAAAGGTGTAATGAAAATTGTTTTATAGTTAGTGATACCTGCGTCTTTTAATTGGTGTTCAGTAAGACCAACATAACTTGCAGTATAGTTAAAAATTTTTGCTACACCTGCACCAATATATCCACGATACGTAAATGGCGCACCATTTACGATATCTGCTAGTAGATGGCCTTGCCGATTTGCCGCACTTGACAACATGCTTGGTGTTGGCTGATGCGTAATAACACTAGTTGTTTCGATAATATCACCAATGGCAAAGATATCAGGAAGATTTGTTTTTAATTGATTATCAACGATAATTTGGCCATGCTCATTCATTGAAATACCAGCAGACTGAATGATTTCATTATTTGGTGCTACACCAGTGGCAAATAAAATCATGTCGGGATGCAGAAGATCTCCATCTGATAAGTCGACTTCGCTTCCTTGTTGTCGAATTTCATTGATGTGCGTATTTAAATGAACCGTTAAGCCTTGTTCAATTAGTTTATCATAGACTAAATCGGCAATCTCATGATCGTAAGGAAAAGCAACTTGATCTAGCTGGTCGACTAAAGTCACTTCCATACCGCGATGCTTAAAGTTTTCAGCTAGTTCCAATCCCATGACTCCAGCACCTAAAACTAAAACATTTTTCGGAGCATTGTTTTGAATGAAGGATTGGATTTTGTCGGCGTCAGTCACACTACGCAAAACAAAACCATTTTCGGCTTGGTCTGCACCAGGGATTGACGGTAAAGTAGGACGAGCCCCCGCAGAAATAATTAGATAATCATAATTTGTTTGGCTGACTTGGCCAGTTGTTAAGTCATGGATGGTCAACTCTTTTTTATCTGGGTCAATCTTTGTGACTTCGTGTTTTGTAAAGACATCAATATTGTTTTTAACTTTTAAAATTTCAGGTGTCCGCTCGATCAATGAATCACGATCATCAATTACTTGTCCGAGATAATAAGGAAGTGCACAACTAGCATAGGAAATGTGTTCACCTCGTTCATAAATCACAATTTCATGTTCTTCATTTAATCGGCGTAAGCGAGTTGCAAAGGAAGGACCGCCAGCAACGCCACCAATGACTACAAATTTCATAAAAACAACTCCTTTTCTAATTTGAATAGTACTATTTTATTTGTAATCCAGCAAAGAATTGTGCCGGAAGCAAAGCAAGTAATGGAAATGAGCAAAAAGAAAAAAGCATGTGAGACGAAAAAAAGTCGCTACATGCTTTTTTGACAAGTAAATAATTGTTTTATTTTGTGGTGAAGATTTTTAATTTTTGTGTCAGCTTAATGTTGTGTGTCACAACTTTAGCTATAGTGTTCCCAAAGCAATTCCTCGAAATAATTCATAACTGTTCGAAAATATGAAAAGCTATTTTGAGTGCCTGTTCACTATCTTGTCGGAGCTAAACGTTTTGCGCCGCAACCTTATTCACGGTGTTCCCAAAACAACTCCTCCATATAGCTTACATTCACTTCAAAATATGAAAAGCTATTTTGAGTGCCTGTTCGCTATCTTGTCGGAGCTAAACGTTTTGCGTCGCAACCTTATTCACGGTGTTCCCAAAACAACTCCTCCATATAGCTTACATTCACTTCAAAATATGAAAAGCTATTTTGAGTGCCTGTTCGCTATCTTTTCGGAGCTAAACGTTTTGCGCCACAACCTTATTCATACTCTTCCAACTCAATACTCAAGTTTTCCCAATCAACTAGCTTTTCTTCTTGCTCAACTCGCGCATTTTCCAACTGCTGGTTCAAGTCGTTTAATTTTACATGATCGTCAAGAACATCAGGACGAACCATTTCGGCCTCTAGCTGTGCAATTGTTTCGTCCAATTGTGCCATTTCTTCTTCGACTTGCGTAATTTTTCGACTTAAACTACGCATTAATTTTTGTTGTTCTTTACTTTGATAGTAATTTGATTTGCTAGTGGGTGTTTCAACGACTTCTGTTTGTTCTTCTTTTGCCAAGAGTTCTGCAATTTCTTCTTCTTCCTGTTTCTTTTCCAAATAATAATCATAGTCGCCAAGATACATCTTGCTACCATTTTCAGATAACTCAACAACCTTTGTTGCGATGCGATTGATAAAGTAACGGTCATGAGAAACAAAGAGCAGGGTACCATCGTAATCTATCAGAGCATTTTCTAGAACTTCTTTATTATCAATGTCCAAGTGGTTTGTTGGTTCATCAAGAATTAAAAAGTTTTCTTGATTCATCGCTAGTTTGGCTAACGCAACTCGTGCTTTTTCGCCACCACTTAATAACGGAATCGTTTTTTCAACATCTTCGCCAGAAAACAAAAAAGCTCCTAGCGCACTACGAATTTCTTTTTCCGGTAAAGTAGGATGCTCATCCCATAATTCTGCCAAAATTGTTTTATTTGTGTGTAAGTCTGCTTGTCCTTGGTCATAGTAACCAATTGTTACATTCGTTCCAAGGTGCTGATTTCCTCGAATAAACGGCAGCTGATGAATAATTGATTTAAGCAAAGTTGACTTCCCGATTCCATTTGGTCCAACGAGAGCAATCGCTTCTTGACGACGAACATCTAAATTAATTGGCTCGGATAATACTTCACCGTCGTAGCCAATTGCAGCATCTTCCACTTGTAAGACAACATTTCCAGAAGGTTTTTCTGCGTGGAAAAGAAAATGCGCTTGCTTTTCATCCCCTTGAGGACGATCTAGGCGGTCCATTTTTTCTAGCGCTTTCCGACGGCTCTGGGCACGCTTAGTTGTTGATGCTCGCACAAGATTCCGCGCAACAAAGTCTTCCAGTTTGTGAATTTCTGTTTGTTGTTTTTCGTATGCTTTCCAATCACTTGCAAGTTGTTCCGCTTTTAGGTCAAGATATTTGGAATAATTTCCTTTGTAATGACGCATCTTTTGACGGCTAAGCTCGTATACTTCAGTGACAACTTTGTCAAGAAAATAACGGTCATGTGAGACAATTAGTAAAGCACCTGTGTAGCCTTGTAAATAATTTTCTAACCATGAAAGTGTTTCAATGTCCAGGTGGTTAGTTGGTTCATCGAGAATCAAGATGTCTGGATGTTGCAAAAGCATCCGAGCTAGTGCAAGACGGGTTCGTTGGCCACCTGATAAAGTATCGATTGTTTGTTCATAAAAAGAAGGATCAAATTTGAATCCATGCAAGACGGAACGAATTTCGTTTTCATAACCATAGCCGTTTTTGTCGGAAAATTCGTGTTGTAATCGATCATATTCTTTTAAAAAAGAGTCGTAAGCAGGTGTTTCAGGGACTCCTTCACTGATTGCAATCTCTAGTTCGCGCATGCGTTGTTCCATTTTGCGAACTTCTGCAAAAGCTTTTAGCATTTCGTTCCAGACGGTTTCATTAGAAGACAAACCGGTATCTTGCGCTAAGTAACCGAGTGTAGCTGTTTTATTTTTGGTAATCGCGCCTTGATCCGGAGCTTCTAGACCTGCAATTATTTTTAGTAATGTTGATTTTCCAGCACCATTGCGACCAACTAAGGCAATTCGTGCGCCAGTGCTGATTTCTAAATGAATATTTTGAAACAAAACGTCCGCACCAAAATGGCGGGCGACTTGGTTGGCTTGTAATAAAATCATCGAATCCTCTTTTCTACTTTGTGAATTCTTCTAGGAATAAAAAGTAATTTTCAACTTGTAGTCTACCATAAATTCATTAAGACTGCGAGATTAGCGACAATGATAAAAAGATGAATAAAGAGTAAAAATTCACAATATCCGAGCAATCAAATTGATTTTTTCCTATAGATACTGCTATGATGGGTAAATCAAAGAAAAATTAGAAACTCGTGGAGGTAAGCAAGTGAAAGATCATATAATTCCAAAGGCAACAGCAAAGCGTTTGCCCTTATATTATCGTTATTTGAGAATTTTAAATAATGCTGGAAAGAAAAAAGTTTCTTCAACTGAATTAAGTGAGGCAGTCCAAGTCGACAGTGCAACTATTCGACGTGACTTTTCTTATTTTGGAGAACTAGGAAAACGTGGCTATGGGTATGACGTGGAAGATTTAATGCACTTCTTTGCTAAAACGCTAAATGATGATCAACTAACAAACGTTGCCTTGATTGGTGTCGGAAATCTTGGAAGCGCCTTGTTAAAATATAAATTCCATCAAAGTAATAGTATACGTGTTAGCTGTGCTTTTGATGTCAATGAAGAAATCGTTGGAAGAATTGTTGATGGAATCCCTGTCTATCCAATGGATGATATGATGGAACAAATCAAGATCCAACAAATCGAAGTAGCTATTTTGACTATCCCAGCTTCAAAAGCGCAAGAAGTAGTAAACCGTTTAACTGAAGCAGGAATCAAAGGGATTCTCAACTTTACCTCTGCGCGATTAAACGCGCCAGCAGATGTTTTGATTCAAAATGTTGACTTAACAAACGAATTACAGACATTGATTTATTTCTTGCATTCAGATGCAACTTTAAACACAATGGATGAAGAATAAGCTAAAGAAGGTTGTGGCGCAAAGCGTTTAGTTCCGACAAGATAGCGAGCAGACACTAAAAATAGCTTTCCATAGTTTGAAGTGAATGTAAGTTATATGGAGGAGTGGCTTTGGAAACACCGCTGAAAAGGTTGTGGCGCAAAACGGTCAGCTCTGACAAAATAATGAGTAACTGACAAAAATAACCTTTCATATTTTTGGACAGTTGTGAATTATTTCAAGGAGTTGTTTTGGGAACACCGCTTATTCATAAAAAAGAACCTATGGTAGAACTAAAAATAAAACGTTTCTCAATTTAAAACCGCCTAAAATAATCGTTTATAAAAACGAATTTTAGGCGGTTTTTCTATTTGAGCTATTCTTGTCATTATCCCTTTTTTGTGTTGAAAATTTCTTCATAGTTTAGTGCGTCAGTAGTATGGGTTATTTGAGTTAAAAGGAACTCGATTTTTTCTAAGTCAATGAAACGTGCTTGACGTGCAATCTCTTTTCCTTTGTGAAAAATCAAAATCACTGGGACAGTCAAAACTTCAAATGTGCTAGCAACCTCAGGAATTTCGTGAGCATCCAAATGCAAGGCAGGAATATCGAATGAAGTGAGCAACTTCTGTAAACGTGGTTCAATTGCATGACAGACACTACAATGAGGCATGGAAAGAAAAAGGACAACCGTGTCTTCCGTGTCGATGAGTTGTAATGCTTCTGCTAGCTGAGTTGTTTTCTTCATTCAAACGACCTCGTTTCTCTTTTTTATTTTCTGTGACTAATGTAGTTGGGAATGAGTGAATTGTCAATCAAGTTGCTTTTACAAAAAACAAACTAAAAGATAAGAGAATAGTAAACTTTTTTTCTTAACTTGTAATTTTTTAAGGAAAAGCGTATATTATTTTGGCAAATGACGTTGTATTAGAAGGAGAGACAGTATGTTTTCTTGGATACCCAATTCGGTTTTGCAAATGAGCACGATTTTTTTATCCATCGTTATCGAAGCATTACCGTTCGTTTTATTAGGTTGCATCATTTCGGGAGCATTACAAGTTTTTTTGACGCCGGAACGTGTTCGACGTTGGCTTCCTAAAAATAAATTTTTATCTATTTTAGTTGGCTCTGGATTAGGATTCTTTTTTCCTTCATGTGAGTGTGGCATTGTGCCAATCGTCCATCAATTTGTAAAAAAAGATGTTCCCGTACCAACTGCGTTTGCTTTTATGTTGACTGCACCGATTATCAATCCAGTGGTGATCTTTTCAACTTATATCGCATTTGGCAATTCTTGGAAAATGGCGGGCTGGCGTGTACTAGGTGCTTTTTTGGTTGCCCTAGTAGTAGGCATTTGGTTGGCTTATTTTCAAAAGGAATCTGTTTTGAAAGAAAAATTGATTCAAAATCACTTAAATGAACAGCAAAAACATTCACATCATCATCATGAGTTGCCGATTGAAGACCAGAAGATGAAAGAAAAAAGATTTGCCAACATCCATCGATTAGGTCAGCAAGTATGGCATGTTTTGACTCATGCGATTGATGAATTTTTTGATACAGGTCGCTATTTGATCATTGGTGGACTGATTGCGGCAGCGATGCAAACTTATTTACCAACACGAGTAATGTTGACTTTAGGATCAACTAAAATCTTAGCAATTGTCATCATGTTGTTATTAGCATTTACGATGTCGTTATGTTCTGAAGCAGATGCATTTATCGGTTCTTCCCTATTAAGTTTATTTGGGACAGCACCTGTCGTCGCTTTTTTAGTTTTTGGACCAATGGTGGATATCAAAAACTTGTTGATGATGAAGCGTTACTTTAAAAGTCAATTTATCTTTGCATTGATTTGTGTCATTGCAGTGGTTGTTATAGGTTATACATTACTCATCTAGGAGGGAAAGTGATGATCCGTTTTTTAATTTTATCAGGTTATTTTGAACTGATGATGTATTTACAAGTTTCTGGCAAGTTAGACCAGTATATCAATGTTCATTATCGGTATTTAGCAATCCTTTCGATGATTTTATCTGCAGTACTAGCATTAGTTCAACTCTATTTATGGGGAAAAAATGAACCAGAAAAAGGAACAGATGAGCATCACGATCATGACCACGGATTGACAAAACCAAGCCAGCGTTTGGTTGCTTATGTACTACTAGCTTTACCAATCCTAGTAGGAACATTGTTTCCAACGGTTAGTTTGGATACCACGATTGTTGAAGCAAAAGGATTTAATTTTCCTGTTAGTAAAGAATCTGTGGGTGATCCGGAAATGCAGACGCAATATCTGAAACCTGATACAAGTATTTATTTCAATCAGTCTGATTATCAAGAACAGATGAACGAGTTAAAAGCAAAATATGGAGATAAACAAACTATTCAAATCACAGATGAAAATTATTTGGAGATTATGGAGCTGATCTATAATTATCCAAGTGAATTTATTGGGAAAACAATTAGCTATGATGGGTTTGTTTATCAGACGCCAGATAAAGAAAAACAAGATATTTTCTTATTCCGTTTTGGCATCATTCACTGTGTAGCAGACTCAGGTGTTTTTGGGTTATTGACGCAGATGCCAGAAGGAACCACGGTCAAAAATGATGAATGGTATCATGTGGAAGGTGTGATTCAGTCTGAATATTACCAGCCATTCAAGCGGGATATTCCGACCGTACATGTGACGACAGCGAAAAAAGTGACCGCGCCAAAAAATCAGTATGTCTATCGTTCTTTTTAGGGAAGGAATATGAAAGGATTATTCCACTCTAAAAAGAAAAAAACTAGAAATGACTTCTCCCATTCTTGCGTAATTTGACTTTATTTTGAAGAATTACTGCTTGAACATTATAGACAAAGTCATGGCATAAAGCGCCTAACACTAAAAAACAAGTGTAAAGGATTAAAGCAAAAGAAAACGTCGAGCCCAGTTACGCTCGACGTTTTCTTTATTTTTTTGTCAGGAATTTCTTTTTACGTTTGCTAATCATAGATTCACGCTTTAATTTAAAGTTTCGAATATTGTGATTAAAAACCTCAGATAAAACTAGTCCTAAAGCAATTGCACCAGCAATCATAATTGCTTGTACCGCGTATGTAATCGCGTCTTGATAAGAACCAGTGACTAAATTGCGGACAGCTTGATAAGCTAGCCCCCCAGGAACCAATGGAACCATTCCAGGAATATTAAAAATTGTGACCGGCATCTTGAATTTTTTTGAAAAAACATCGCTAATAAAGGCGACTCCCAGTGAACCAAGTAAGGAGCCAAATGCAGCATTACCACCAAAGGTAATCGTGACCCAGTAGATCATCCAGCCAAGTGCGCCAGAAAAACCACACCAAGCCAATGCGCTTCGTGGCACATTTGTGATAATAGCAAACGCGGCTGTTGCTAAAAAACTAAAAGAAAATTGTATCAGTATCGTCCACATGGGTAAGCTCCTTTTCGATTAAAAAAGTTGAAAGATAAAAGCAATGGCAAAGCCAATCATAGTGGCTGTCATCATAGCTTCTGTTCCGCGAGATACACCTGAAAGGTAATGGCCAGCTAACAAATCGCGAATGGCATTGGTAATTTGAACCCCAGGTACTAACGGCATGACACAACCGATAATAATCAAATCTTGATTGATTCCGATATTTAGTCGAACACTAAGAATAGCCGCTAATCCAATAAATAAAGAAGAAAAAAATTCTGAAAGAAATTTTATTCTGAAAAATTTCAAGCTATATAAATAAATGGCGTATCCTATGCCACCAATGAGTAATGCAATGGGAAGGTCAGCTAATTCGCCACCAAATAAAACCATAATAGTTGCACTGATGATAGCTGCGCTAAAAATTTGTAACCAAACAGGAAAAAAGAAACGCTCTTTATAAATGCCTTGTAAGGCATCGTAGAGTTCAGTCAATGTTAATTCCTTAGCTACGTATCGTCGAGATAGATCATTGACCTTTACTACTTTTTCAAGATTGATGGAACGATTGGTAATTTGTTCCATTCGAATAGTTGAAGTTCGATCAAGTCCAATAAACAATCCTGTTTGTGTGACATAACTAACTAAACGATAATTGCCAGAAGCTAGAGCAATTCGACTCATTGTATCTTCTACTCGGTACATTTCGGCGTTGCTTTCCATCATGATTTTACCTGCAAGTAAACAAGTATCAAGTAATAAATTCAATTCTTTTTCCGACATACCATCTTCTCCAATAGTTCATTTGTTGTTTTCATTCTACTACAAAAAACAGAAATGAAGTAAAAAACTGAATGAAAAAACACTTGAGCAATGAAAAAAAGAGGCGTATACTTTTTTTAGTCATGCGGGTGTAGTTTAGTGGTAAAATCCCAGCTTCCCAAGCTGATGTCGCGAGTTCGATTCTCGTCACCCGCTTTTATACAAAGGACGTGCTTTTATTGTCGTATAGACGATAACTGCACGTTCTTTTTTGATTGAAGATAAAAAGGGAGTTTCTAAAAAGGGGAACATATGTTAAAGTTTAGAAGAATTGGCAAGAAGAGGAGTAGATAGATGAGTAAGAAAACCACTAAGACTATTATGGGTGTTGTCATCGCAATTTTAGCCGGAGCTTTTGGGATTTCGACAACGCAAAACGATTCGGATATCTTTCAACAGATTACTGCAATTTTCGATTCAGCACCACAAGCAGCAAAGTTAGCAGATGTTCCTGAATACGATGGTAAGCATCAAGAAATAGAAATCAATAATAATCAGCCTGATTTTTCTCAATCAGATTTTAGTTTGGCCAACGGTGTTTGGGAAAAATATTCTGAGGTTGATCGTTTAAATCGAGTAGGTTCAGCAAATGCGATGTTAGGAAAAGAGTTATTTCCAACAGAAAAAAGAGAACCTCTTTACGTAAATCCAACTGGATGGAAGCAAAAAAAACTAACTGATGGTCAATGGTTGTACAATCGTAGTCACTTAATTGGTTTTCAGCTAACTGGTCAAAATAATAACATCAAAAATTTGATGACAGGGACTCGTTCGCTAAACACACCTTATATGTTGGCGCATGAAAATGATATTGCTGCATACATCAAAGAAACAAATCATCACGTGCGTTATCGAGTGACACCTTACTTTGAAGATAGTGAGTTAGTAGCACGCGGTGTTCAATTAGAAGCGCAAAGTATCGAAGACTCTAAGTTGAAGTTCAATGTTTTTATTTACAACGTTCAAGACGGTTACACAATCAATTACCAAACAGGTCAAGCTGTTAAGAGTAAAAAATAAGTAAAATGATGGTAAAGTACAAACTCTCCAGAATGATTTTTTGTACTTTGCCATCACTTTTTTTATTTGAAACAGAAAAACGTACATTTTATCTAAAATAACGTATAATGAACAACGAATGTTTTATTAAAGAAGCTTGTACAAATAAAAAAAAGAAACAAAAAACAAATGGTAAATTTCCAATTGTTAAATGTTTTATTATTACTGAAAAAAGTACATAAGATTTATTTGTAGTTTGAGCGTTCTTCTAGTAAAATGAATGTGGATAAGGTAGAATAAATACCTTGCGGGAAAGAGGTGTAGAATCATGGGTTTTACAGATGAAACCGTACGTTTTGATTTTGATGATAATCGCAAAAAAGAAGTCGGTGAAACATTAGCAATCGTTTATCGGGCTTTGGAAGAAAAGGGCTACAATCCTATTAACCAGATTGTTGGCTATTTACTTTCTGGAGACCCGGCCTACATTCCTCGTTATCGTGACGCACGAAATTTAATCAGACGTCATGAGCGCGACGAAATTATGGAAGTAATCGTGAAAGATTATCTTTCAAATCATGGAGTGAATTTATGAGAGTAATGGGCTTAGACGTTGGCTCAAAAACAGTTGGTATCGCAGTAAGTGATCCATTCGGTTGGACTGCCCAAGGTGTAGAAATTATTCGAATTGATGAGGCAGCTGGTGAATTTGGTTTTGACCGTCTAAAAGAATTGGTCGCTGAATATGAAGTCGATCGATTTGTTGTAGGATTGCCCAAAAACATGAATAACTCAATCGGACCAAGAGCAGAAGCTTCCATGGCTTATGGAGAAAAAATCAAAGAACTATTTTCTTTACCGGTCGAATTTCAAGATGAACGGCTAACAACAGTTCAAGCTGAACGCATGTTAGTGGAACAGGCAAATACGTCACGAGCAAAAAGAAAAAAAGTAATTGATAAATTAGCCGCAGTCATGATTTTACAAAACTATCTTGACGGCTCGGGTAAACAACTATTTTAGAAAACGAAAAGAGGAATTGATATGACAGAACATAATCATTCACACGATCATGACCATGAAGGACATGAGCACATCACATTAGTTGATGATCAAGGAAACGAAACACTTTACGAAATCTTATTGACTGTTGATGGGCAAGAAGAATTCGGTCGTAACTACGTACTATTATACCCAGCTGGGGCTTCTGAAGATGAAGATGTTGAGTTACAAGCTTATGCTTACATCGAAAACGAAGATGGTACAGAAGGCGAATTGCAACAAATTGAAACAGATGCTGAATGGGATATGATTGAAGAAGTTTTCAATACATTCATGGCGGAAGAAGAAGAATAGTCCTTTTAAAGAGCAGAATCCTTATTATATAAGGGTTCTGCTCTTTTTCTTCTTTTTTGAATGCCAATCTGAAGGACATTCTTTTGATCTTTAGCTTGATTTAGTGATATCTGTAGTTTTTTCCCTTCTCAAGTTGTTGTTATTCCATAGGTTAGTGTCTGTTGTACTGTAAGCAACATTCATGAATGGAATCAGATTAGTTTTTTTGTAGTCTATGATTGTTTGTGTATTCATTTATTTGTTGTTATACTTCCCAATGTATGTCAAGGCATTATGTATGGTTTACCGTTAATATTCGTTCAGGCCTCTCAAATATTGCATCCAAAACAATGATATACTATGAAAAATTTAAAATAAGGAGTACAAGATGATTACACTAAAATCCAAAAGAGAGATTGACTTGATGACTCAATCTGGATCATTATTAGCAGACGTTCATATCCACTTACGAGACTTTATTCAGCCTGGAATTACCAGTTGGGACATTGAAGTTTTTGTACGTAATTACATTGAAACTCATGGCGGAATTGCCGCTCAAATTGGATTTGAAGGTTACGAATATGCTACGTGCATTAGCATCAATGATGAAATTTGCCACGGCTTTCCAAAAAAACAGGTCTTAAAATCAGGCGATTTAGTGAAAGTTGATATGTGTATTGACTTAAAAGGTGGCATTTCTGATTCTTGCTGGGCTTACGTCGTGGGAACAAGTACACCTGAAGTTGACAATTTGATGGAAGTAACCAAAAAAGCTCTCTATTTAGGAATTGAACAAGCACAAGTTGGGAAACGAACTGGAGATATTGGTCATGCAATCCAGACCTATGTAGAAGCTAAAGGATACAGTGTCGTACGAGATTTTATTGCTCACGGAATTGGTCCTAGTATTCATGAAGAACCTTTCTTTGCACATTATGGTGAAGCTGGAAAAGGTATCCGCCTGAGAGAAGGAATGATTATCACCATTGAACCCATGGTAAATGTTGGTGATTGGCGGATGAAGATGATGCCTAATGGCTGGGAAGCAAAAACTCTAGATGGTAGTTTAAGTTGTCAATACGAGCATAGTTTGGCAATCACTAAAGACGGCCCACTAATTTTAACTTCTCAAGGAGAAGAAGGGACTTACTAATACATGATTTACAAATGTTAAGTCCGTCTTAAGGCAGTAGCTTAGTTCCAAATAAATAAATTGAATGAAACAATATGTAATCATCCCTTTGCTTCTTCTGCTATCGCGGGATTCGGCTTCATTCATGGCAGAAGAAGAATAGTCCAAAGTTGTTCCTGTTCTAGGAACAACTTTTTATTTTACAAAAAATCAAAGGAAATTTATTAGCAAACCAATCATTGAACATTTAAGTTCCCTTTAAGCTTCACTTCTTACACTATCTGTAACGAGGTGAGTGAGAAGATGAAAAAAATATGTGGCTTATTTTTAGTGGTGGGTGTCTTGTTCATTGCTACAAATCATTTGGGAATCTTTGAACAAAAGACAACAGCTGAACAAACAGGAAGCACCCAAACAACTGAGATAAAAGCAACCAGCACAACGACAAGTAGTCATGAAACACGACAGCAAATCAAAATTGGTAAAGAAGATAGTACGTTATATGCCGATAAAGAATTAACGATAAAACTTGCAACGATTAATGGTGGGGAACTAACGGAATATCTTTCCGAAACAGACGACAGCTATCAAATAAAAACGAATGCAGGGACAACGGGTTATTTAGCCAAGACAGATGGAACAATGCTTGTGCAGAAAACACAAAATCAACCAGCTAGTTTGTCTGACGCAGTGATTGTACTTGATCCTGGACACGGTGGAGATGATGTCGGCGCATTGAGCAATGACGAACAGACGGAAGAAAAGACACTCACGCTGAGTACAGCTAAAAAACTAAAAGCAGCTTTAGAGGCGGAGGGAGCAACTGTTTATTTGACCCATACGACAGATGAATTTATCCAACTTGGTGACATTTGTACCTTCAGCAAAGAAAAATCAGCTGATGTCTTTATCAGTTTGCACGCTGATTCAACAGAAATTGCGAACGAAGCAACAGGAATCACTACTTATTATTATTATGAGAAAAATGAGGAGCTTGCACAAACAATTGCTGATGGCTTTTCTGAGTTGCCTCTGAATTCTCGAGGAATCATGTATGGCAACTATCAAGTGTTGCGAGAAAATCTTCAACCAGCCATCTTGGTGGAGATGGGGTATATGAATAATGATTCTGACTTGGCTGAATTAGTAACGGATGATTACCAAGAAAAATTTGCAGAAAGTTTGACAAATTCATTACTTGCTTATTTTAGTGAATAACAATTATCAATAAATAAAAATCAAATATAAACTGATTCGTCGCGCGTTTGATTTAGACTGTAAACAAAGACTTTAGTTATCTTCGTTTTAAAAAAGATATCTGAAGCCTTTGTTTATTTTTTCATAAAAAATCAACAGGAGTACACATTTACTATAGGATTAGATTTATTGTGAGAAAAATAAGTATCGTATGTATGATTTTTCAAGTTTTGATATGAGATCTATCGGATGCTGTTTTTTTATATCTGTCAAAAGCTGCTTAATCGTTTCTTCAGTTTTTGTATATCCTTAGACAAAAATTGTGCCTTGGATAAATCTACAAGTGTTGTTATTCTTTTTATATGTTTTCTATTTTGAAGTAGCTTTGCTTTTGGTTTTTACAAAATTTGTCATTCACGTAAAAGGTGATACTTCATAATTGTTATACGCTATAATTTTTGTTCATCTTACTTATTAGGAACAATAGGTTTGATAGACAGATGATATCGGTTTTTTTAGAAAAGTTTAGAGAGAGTCCCCTTTCATGATACAATTATCTACTGCCACAATGACTTTAAATAAAAAATGAGGAGAAGAAAAACTATGACTAATCAAAGTTTGCTGAAGTTCGAGGACGCTTGGGAGATTGTGAAGCAAGAACCAACGGTATGGGAATTTATAGAAATAAAAAATGATTCTTTCTACTACAAAATAAATCAGGAAGAATTGTTTCTAAGTAGTTTTAAAAGTAAAAATCTACCGTCATCTCCTTATACATTAACATTTTTGGGTGAAGTGCTAACAAAGTTGAGTCCTTTAGCTAATATCATGTCACGACGTCCAGGAACAGAAGAAGTTACTTTTTATGTTTTACTTAATACACCACAGTCGGGTTTTTTTGGGAAAAAAGTAGACAAAAAAATGTTAGAGGTTGCCGCTCCACCACTTGTTTGGAGGAGACAACAAATCCAAAAAGGAATAAGGCAAAAAATCAAAGAGTACATAGAAAAGAATGAATCTTTTTTCTTTCTTGATATTGGTTCAGGGGCAGGTTTTGATAGCCTTGAGATTGAGCGCCTAATACATAGAATCAACGACTTAACAAATAATTGCTTTAATAAACCTTATGAAAGTCTAAATATTGACATTGATTCAAAATGGTTGAAGAATAATCAACTATTAGCAGAAAAATTATTTGGTTTGAATCATTTTATAACAAGAGAAAATATTTCTATTTTTGATTTTTTGGAAAAATATCCAAGGGCCACGCTCGGGCAATATGATCATTTAATTATTTCTTGTAATGGATTTGCTGAATTTTTATCTGACATAGAACTTCGAAATCTATATGAAAACATATTTCTGTTTACACAAACATTTGATGGGAATGTCGATATTATCTTGCCTTTTGCGAATAAAAATAAAAAACAAGAATCTCTTGGACATAAGATTGGCTTTAAATTCAAAGCAAAAGAAAAGCAGGAGATAATCAATATGATCAAAGAAATTTTTATAAATTACAAAGTGACGTATTGCGAGAAATATAGCCACATTGTAATGAATGTGCAAAAAGATAGTGATTAATTGAATACGTCAACAGCATAAAATCCAAATCATAACTTAACAGATATGATCTGGATTTTATGCTTTTCTCAATTGTTGTAGCCAATTTTTTACACTCGATCTCAAGGTGGAAAATATCAGTGAGAAACAAAGGATGAACTTTCACAAATGTTAAATACTAGTTTTCTGAACATTGTTATCTAGCAAGATATGTAGCATTAAGCTCAAATAGCTTATACTTAAAGTAAGCATCAGAAACTCGCTTTAAGAAGAGGTGAAAAATTCAGTAGCTATAATAATTGCAAAAGGAAATATTTTTTGTGAAGGAGTGTTTGGATGAACTTATTACTTAAAGATGTTGACGAGTCTAATTGGCGGGACGTTATTGCGTTGTCTGTTTCAGATAATCAAGTAAATTTTATTGAAACGAATGCCACATCTTTGCTGGAAGCAGCCTATGATGTATCACTGGGGTGGCGACCATTAGCCATGTATGACGGTAAGAAACTTGTTGGTTTTTCGATGATTGGTGCTAAAAAGGAACAGGCTATGTGGTTAGACCGATTGATGATTGAAGCGAACTCGCAGGGAAAAGCATATGGCAGTTTATTTTTGCCTTTACTCATTCATTTGATGAAAGAACAATATGCCGTTGAACAAATTTATTTAAGTGTGCATGACGAAAATGAAAAAATCATACCTTATTATCAACGTTTTGGATTTGTTGATAGTCAAAGGTATGATCCAGAAAATGGTGAACGAATCATGTATTTAGATGTGTAGGTTAAGATCTTCGATTTTTATTTATTTTTTTGTTAGCTTTTTGATAACGAGTACCAATGTTAGAATCACTAACACAATTATCAGAAAGGCAAACAGCATTTCTGATAACACGCCTATCTTGACGATTAAATCACCCATGATTACTTTCCTCCTTTTGATAAGAAACGAATTGATAAATGAGTCTTCGTTTCTGTTCATATTCGAAATGCTAATATTATGTAAAAATCAAAAATTCTTGTTAAGTCAGTAGAAGACTACAAGGAAATTGATTTGTTTTTATCTTATCTTATCTATATTTTAGAAATTCAATCTATTTCGTTCTTTTTATTCTAAAGTTTCAATGTTGTCCCCGCAAAAGGCTGCTTAGTTAAAAGTAGTCATTGCGGGGATCTTTGTTTGTTCAGTATTTTTTCAACATTTTAAAAGGATAATCAAATGAGTTTTTGTGCTTTTTGCGTATTAGCAAAATGCAGCTTCGCATAATTGGCGAGTAGTGGTAGACCACCCTTTTTTAAGATGGTTGCTGCAACTGTATCTGATTTTGTGCCTGCACCAGATGGTAAAGTTATTCCAAGTTCAGCAGAAGCTTTATCAAGTTCTTCTAAAAAACTTGCACGGCTGATGATAGAAGCTGCAGCAACTGCTAGATGATATTGTTCACCCTTTGTCACAAAATAAAGTTTTTCTTGAATTTTATTTTTTTCTAGTCGTGCATACTTTTTGAAATTTGCTTCAGGGGTAAATTGATCAATTAAAATTGCTTCAGGCTTTGTTGGCGAAATTTTTTGTAAAAGTAAATGAATTGCTTGATTATGCAAAGCAACCTTCATCCTAACAGCATTATATTCAGGTTGTATTTCATTGTATTTTTTTGGTGTAAGTACTAACAATTGATAAGGAATCGTTTCCTTTAAAACTTTTGCTAATTGAATGATTTGAGTATCTTTCAGTTCTTTTGAATCTCTAACTCCTAAATTTTTCAAGGTTTTTAAGTGCTCTCGATCAACGTAAGCAGCGCAGACAGTAACAGGACCAAAGTAGCTTCCATTACCCACCTCATCACTACCTAGAACAGAAAGCTGACTAATATTATTAGGCAGTGAAGCAGAATTTTTTGCATTCACCTTTTTTGTAGGTGAGGATGTATTCGTGACTCCCCAGCGACTTGCTTCTTGTTCGGCATTGGCGCCTTGAAACATTACTTTTCCAGATGTATAGGCAGTGATTGTAGTACCATTTTTTTTAGCAGAAAAAGTTGTATAGGGCATTTTTTTTTGAAGCAAGTTTATTTGGTAAGCAGCTTTCATTTCATTCATTTTTGCTTCAGAAACTTTGATTATTACATTACTCATTTTAGGCCTCCATTATTTGCTGTGATCATGATAGTATGATTCGTTTGGCAGAATCAAGGTGTCACTGATGGGACATAGCATTTTTTCAAAGTTTATCATATAATAGTAAAGTATGTTTAAGAAAAATGTGCGAAGTACACACGTATAAAAACTTCGTGGTACACTATATAGGAATTTTATTATGGGAAGGAAATGGTTCGTATGGCGCATGAAAAAACACGCTATAAAGCAGTGATTGCTAATCAGACGTATACGATTATTGGTCGCGAAACGAAGCATCATATGGATATCGTTACAAAATTAGTGAATGACCAATTGATGGAGCTAAAACAATTATCGCCACAAATGGATAATGAACAAGCCGCAATTTTAATGGCGGTCAACGCGCTTTCGGATCAGTTGAAAAAACAAGAGCAACTCTTGGAATTAAATGAAGAAGTCGCGCAATTAAAGAAAAAAATGATTAAGTTTACTGAACTAGAAAATCGTGTGAAACGGATGGAAGCCATCGAGAACGAAGCACGTGAAGTTTTGAAAGAAAATGGTCAACCTGATCGTGAAATCAAAAATCATGTTGAAGCACAACAGATTTTGAATGAGAAGCGTAAAGGCCAAATCAAGCAGAAATCTGCTACTTAATCAAACAAAGTTTTTTGACTAAAGCTAGAAGAGAAAGGAACATGGCATGCTAAGTCTATTGATTATTATTTTTTTACTGATTGCCTTTTTTTCTGGTGCGAAAAGAGGATTTGCTTTACAAGTTGTCTATACTGTTGGCTATTTGGTATCTTTTCTTGTCGCACAACATTTTTATAAGCAGTTAGCGAATCATTTGGAACTATACATTCCTTATCCGGCCGTAACGCCAACATCGGATTTGGTCTTTTTCGATCAAACGATTTCTTTTAGTTTAGATCAAGCATTTTATGCAGGTATCGCATTTCTTCTTATTTTAATGGCTGGTTGGTTGATTACTCGATTTGTTGGTATCTTTGTACACAGCTTAACGTACTTGCCTGTGCTGAAACAAGTTGATTGGCTAGCTGGTGGTCTTTTGTCAGTTGTCGTAACTTTTGTCATGATTTTCTTGCTGTTGAGTTTACTTTCATTTGTCCCTTCAGATTTTATCCAAAACCAATTTAGAAGTAGCGGACTTGCTCGATATATTGTTGAAAACACACCAATATTAACGAATAAAATTTATGATTTGTGGATTACGAGGGTGATTGGATAAGGTTGTGGCGCAAAGCGTTAACTCCGACAAGATAGCGAGTAGTCACTTCAAATAGTTCTTCATATTTTGAAGTGACTGCAAGCTATATCGAGGAGTTGCTTTGGGAACACCGTGGATAAGGTTGTGGCGCAAAGCGCTTAGCTTCAAGCAATAAGAATGCTTTTCTAAAAATAGTTTTCCATATTTTAAGAAAAGGGGATTTATTGCCGAAGGAGCTGCTTTGAGAACACCGTGTATGAGGTTGTAAAAGAAGTGCCCAGCTCCAATAAATAAGAATAAATTACCAGAAATTGCTTCTCAAATTTTTGAGTAATTTGGGCTTATTTTGCAGGAGTTACTTCTTGAACACCGTAAATAAGGTTGTAGCGCAAGGCGTTCAGCTTACATCAATAAAAATTTCCCTAAAACAGCATGCATAGTTTTGAACAATTCTGAGTTATTTCGAGAAAAAGATTGTGGTACAAGAACCATTCTTAAAGTGATAAGAAAATTACGAGTTTTTAATGTAGTTAGTAGTATGTGAGTTGAAAAATGTAAAAAGTCTGGGGTTTTTGTTTGATCCCAGACTCCTTTTTATAGTTAAAGTGAAGTAGGTGAAAAAATGAATAAACGAATTTTAGAAACATTAGAATTTGAAAAAGTAAAACAGATGATCCAACAATTTGTCGTGACGGCCCAAGGAAAAGAAGAACTTGCTCGACTAGTTCCAGACAATCAATTGCAAAAGATTACCAATGCTCTTCAGGAAACAGAAGACGGGTTAAAAGTGCAACGATTACGCGGAGGGATTCCAATCCCTAAACTAGAAAATATTCGTCCGCATATGAAACGGATTGAAATTGGCGCTGACTTAAATGGCGTGGAACTGGCGCAAGTTTCTCGAGTGTTATCTACAACAAGTGAATTAGCTCGTTTTATCGACGATTTAAAAGACAGTGAGATAGAGTTTAATCGTTTATACATGTGGGCGGAGCAATTAGTTACGATCCCTGTTTTGAGTCGTCGACTAAAGGAGGCAATTGATGAAGATGGGCGAGTAACAGATGATGCTTCGCCAGAATTAAAAATTATTCGTCAAAATATTCGTCGCAGTGAACAAACGGTTCGTGAACAATTGGATAGCATCGTACGTGGGAAAAATGCGAAATATCTAAGCGATGCAATTATTACTATGCGTAATGATCGTTATGTTATTCCTGTTAAGCAAGAGTACCGCGGTGTTTTTGGCGGTGTTGTACATGACCAAAGTGCTTCGGGGCAAACGTTATTTGTTGAACCAAAACAAATTGTGGATTTGAATAATCGTTTACGTCAATATCAGATTGCAGAACGAAATGAAGTGCAACGAATCTTAAGTGAATTATCTGCAGAATTAGTCCCACATCGACAAGAAATCATTCATAATGCGTATGTTATCGGACAGATGGACTTGATGAATGCAAAGGCTCGATTTGGGAAAGAAATCAAAGCAATCGTGCCAACGATCAGCGAAGAAAACTATGTTGTCTTGAAGCAAGCACGTCATCCTTTAATCGATCAAGAAAAAGTGGTGCCAAATGACATTTCCATTGGTGAGGGGTATCAGGCAATTGTTATCACTGGACCAAATACTGGTGGGAAAACAATCACGTTGAAAACACTTGGATTACTTCAATTAATGGGACAGGCAGGTCTTCCAATTCCAGTTGATGAGGAAAGCCAAATCGGTATTTTTAAAGAAGTTTTTGCGGATATTGGAGACGAACAATCAATTGAACAAAGTCTTTCTACTTTTTCTTCTCATATGACAAACACGGTAGAAATCTTGTCAAAAGTAAATGAAAAAAGTTTAGTGCTTTTTGATGAGTTAGGTGCTGGAACAGATCCACAAGAAGGTGCGGCCCTTGCGATTGCCATCTTGGATGACTTGGGTAAAAAATCGGCTTACGTTATGGCAACGACTCATTATCCTGAATTAAAAATTTATGGGTATAATCGAGCGAACACCATTAATGCTAGTATGGAATTCAACGTTGATACCTTGAGTCCAACCTATCATTTATTGATTGGTGTTCCAGGACGAAGTAACGCTTTTGAAATTTCCAGCCGGTTGGGGTTAGCACAAGAAGTAATTGATGAAGCAAAACAACTAATCGACGACGAAAGCCAAGATTTAAACGAAATGATTTCTGATTTAGAAACGCGTCGAAAAATGGCTGAAACAGAATATTTAGAGATGCGTCATTATGTTGAAGAAGCGGAAGCACTTCAAGCAAACTTGAAAGAAGCATATAGCTATTTCTTTGAAGAACGCGAAAAGGAATTAGAAAAAGCAAAGAAAAAAGCGAACGAAGTGGTTTCAGAAGCAGAGGAAAAGGCAGAAAAAATTATTGCTGACATTCGCAAAATGCAGCAACAAATCGGTCGAACGAACGTGAAAGAGCACCAGCTGATTGATGCCAAATCACAATTAGCTGACTTACATCAAGAAGAGACTCTTAGAAAAAATAAAGTGTTAAAAAAAGCAAAACAACAAAAAATCTTAAAAGTAGGAGATGAAGTTTTAGTCACTACTTATGGTCAAAGAGGAACTTTGTTGAAGAAAAATGGGAATCAATGGCAAGTTCAAATTGGTATTTTGAAAATGAATGTGTCAGAAGATGACTTAACACCAGTAGCACCTGAAAAAGAACCAAAACAACGAGTGGTTCATGCTGTTCGTTCTGAATCAAGTAGCCATGTGGCGAATCAATTAGATTTGCGTGGGAAACGTTATGAAGAGGCACTAAATGAAGTAGATCAATACTTAGATTCGGCGATTTTAGCCGGCTACCCACAAGTGACGATTGTTCATGGAAAAGGAACTGGCGCGTTACGTCAGGGAATCACTGAGTATTTGAAAAATCATCGTAGTGTGAAAAGTTTTGAATTTGCACCTGCAAATCAAGGTGGAAATGGTGCAACGATTGTGAAATTTAAGTAAGACTTACTAATGGTAAGCAAATTGTTCGATGGATTGAGTTGAAGGTGTTATACTAGCCAGAGATTAATAAAAACGGAGGTCTTTTTTATGTCACGTGAAATTACAGATCAAACATTTAGCCAAGAAACAGATAAAGGATTAGTTTTAATCGATTTTTGGGCAACATGGTGTGGCCCTTGTCGAATGCAAGCACCAATTTTGGAACAATTACAAGAAGAATATGATGAAGACGAATTTCGTATTGTAAAAATGGATGTAGATGAAAATCCTGAAACACCACAACAATTCGGAATCATGAGCATTCCAACTTTACTTTTGAAAAAAGATGGTCAAGTAGTCGAAAAAGCTGTTGGTGTTCATTCAAAAGAACAATTGCGTCAAATGGTTGACCAATACCTATAAAAAATAAAAATCAAAGAGCGCAATTGCGAGAGGTCGGCAACTAGTCGACCTCTTCTTTTTGACGTTAATTAATAGAAGGGGAACTTTTGTTCTTGACAACCATGTTATAATAAATAAAAGAATAACGAAGAGGGGAGTACCCGATGAACGAAAGAATTAAGAACAAATTAGCTTTGCTTCCTGATCAACCGGGCTGTTACTTAATGAAAGATAAGAACGGGACGATCATTTATGTTGGTAAAGCAAAAATTTTGAAAAATCGAGTTCGTTCATATTTTACTGGTAGTCATAATACAAAAACAGAACGATTAGTCAGTGAAATTGAAGACTTTGAATATATCGTTACAGAATCAAATATTGAAGCATTACTTTTAGAAATTAATTTGATCAAGAAAAATGATCCTAAATATAATATTATGCTAAAGGATGACAAAACGTATCCTTTTATTAAAATCACAAATGAAAAGTATCCACGTTTGGTCATTACCCGAAAAGTTCTCAAAGATAAAGCAACGTATTTTGGTCCCTATCCAGATGTTGGTGCGGCTAATGAAACAAAAAAAATTTTAGATCGATTGTTTCCACTACGTAAATGTAAACCAAGTCAGACAAAGGAACCTTGCTTGTATTATCATCTAGGACAATGTTTATGTCCTTATTTCTTCCATGTTGATCCAGCTGTTTACACAGAAATTGTGGACGAAGTTAAACGATTTTTAGGTGGCGACTATGTAGCGATTGAGACAGAGATTCAACAAAAAATGGAAGTAGCAGCTGAAAATATGGAATTTGAAAAAGCTGCGGAGTATCGTGATCAAATTCGGGCAATTGATACCGTGATGACCCGCCAAAAAATGACAAATACTGACTTGAAGAATCGTGATGTTTTTGGTTATGCTGTTGATAAAGGCTGGATGTGTGTACAAGTGTTTTTTGTTCGTCAAGGAAAGTTGATTGAACGTGATGTTTCCATGTTCCCTTTTTATAATGAACCTGAAGAAGATTTCTTAACTTATATCGGGCAATTTTATCAAGAAAATGAACACTTCATTCCACAAGAAGTGCTCATTCCAGATACGATTGATAAGCCAAGTGTGGAAGCCCTACTTTCAACTAAAGTTTTGCAACCGCAAAGAGGAGAAAAGAAAAAATTGGTTGAATTAGCCAATAAGAATGCTCGAGTGGCATTAAATGAGCGTTTTGATCTCATTGTTCGAAAACAAGAACGAACAATTGGTGCCGTAGAAAAATTAGGAAATGCAATGAACATTCCAACACCGATTCGTATCGAAGCGTTTGATAACTCAAATATTATGGGAACATCACCCGTTTCGGCTATGGTTGTATTTATTGATGGAAAACCTGCCAAAAAGGAGTATCGAAAATATAAAATCAAAACAGTTCAAGGTCCAGATGATTATGCATCGATGAAAGAAGTGATTTATCGCCGTTATTCTCGCGTGTTAAAAGAAGGCTTACCACTCCCCGATTTAATTTTGATTGATGGTGGTAAAGGGCAAGTTGATGTTGCCAGAGAAGTGCTAGCAAATCAGTTGGGTGTCGATATCCCGATTGCTGGGCTGGCAAAAAATGATAAACATAAAACAAGTGAGCTTTTATTTGGTCCTGAACTTTCGGTGATTCCTTTAGAACGTAATTCTCAAGAATTCTTTTTACTTCAACGGATTCAAGACGAAGTGCATCGGTTTGCGATCACGTTTCATCGTCAATTACGTAGCAAAAACAGCTTTGCTTCTCGTTTGGATGGAATTGATGGGCTTGGACCTAAGCGAAAGAAGGCCTTGCTTAAGGAGTTCAAGTCTTTAAAAAATATCACTGCAGCATCAATTGAAGACTTGCAAGCAATTGGTCTACCAAAGAATGTTGCACAAAATGTACACGATAAGCTAAGTCAAAACTAAGTTAGGGACACTTTACAAACCTTGTAAAGTGTCCTATTATTTTTTATATAAAGAAAAAATGGATTGAAACAAGTTTTTTTTGACCAATATCTTTAAGTCAAGAAAGCTTGTCTCTTTTTGTATCTGTTTCAACTATTTTTATGAATGAAATGAAGAGCAACAGTTTAGGGAAGAAAAGGAGTGAAGTGATGTTAGAGGTTACAGATTTAGTTAAGACATTTGGCGACTATACTGCAGTTGACCATGTATCTTTTCGAATACCAGATGGAAAAATCATGGGGTTGATTGGACAAAATGGTGCAGGAAAAACAACTACGTTTCGTTTGATTTTGGATTTCTTGACTCAAGATCAAGGAGAAATTTTGTGGAATGGTAAACCATTAGGGGAAAAAGAATATGATATTATTGGGTATTTGCCTGAAGAACGTGGGCTTTATCCAAAAGTTACGATTCAAGATCAATTGATTTATTTTGCAGAGTTACGTGGGAAAACACGAAAAGAGATTGAGCCCAAGATTGATTTTTGGATGGAAAAGTTTCAAGTTAAAGGAAAGAAAACAGATAAGGTAAAGTCTTTGTCTAAAGGGAACCAGCAAAAGGTTCAATTGATTGCTACATTGATTCATGAACCAAAACTGATTATTTTAGATGAACCATTTAGCGGACTGGATCCAGTGAATGCAGAACTACTGAAAGATGGTATTCTTGAGCTGAAAGCAAAAGGATCATGTGTTATCTTTTCCAGTCATAATATGGATAACGTGGAGAAAATCTGCGATCATTTGATTATGTTGCGAAATGGGAAAATGGTACTTGATGGTAAGGTTCATGAAATTCGTGAGTCTTTTGGTCGAACAAAAATATTTTTAGAATCAGATTTAACACAAGCTGAAGTTGCTGAAGTTGAAGGTGTTGAAAAAGTCGTTTCGCGTGAAGATGATTCACTTGAAATTACGTTGTCAGACCCCGAGGCAGGTAAAGAAATCTTTACTCGTGCAACACAATTTGGCTATATCCCAATGTTTAATCAACAGCCGCCAACTCTTGAAGAAATTTTCAAACTGAAGGCAGGTGAGTTCGATGCGTAAATTTTGGATTATTACAAAAGATGTTTATTTAAAAAATGTAAAATCAATTTCCTTTCTAGTGATGATTCTGGTTCCATTTATTATGATGGGAATCATGTATGTGGCGGGGAACTTTGCACAGAATAATAGTGAAGTAAATAAAATCGGTATTTTATCAGAGAATCCTCAACTGAGTGAACAGATGAGCCAACTAAAATCAGATGAATTTAGTTTTGAAAAAGTAGATTCTGAAAAATCAGCACAAAAGCAACTTGAAGATGAAAAAATTGATGCCTATCTAGTCGTTACAATGGCTAATAATGAAGTCAAAGGAACTTTATACAGTGAAAATTCACTGGGACAAAGTACTCAATTGTTGATTCAACAACAATTGACAGGTATTCAATCAACTGTTCGTGCTAGTCAACTTGGGCTTTCTGCACAAGAAGTGGCAAGTTTAAGTGAGATGGCTGGATTGGATAGACAAAAAGTCAGCTTTGATGACCAAGGGAAGATGACTATTGGGGAAGATAATTCCCTTGTGCAATATGTGGTAAGTTATGTGGTCACTATTACGCTATTTATTATCATTTTGACGTATGCACAAATCATTGCTCAAGAAATTGCGTCGGAAAAAGGGACAAGAATCATGGAAGTTATTTTGTCTAGTACGACAGCACAAAAACATTTTTATGGGAAATTAACCGGTGTTTTGTTGGTCGCTTTGACACAGATGGGCTTATATGGCGTTATCTTTGGAGTAGGATATCAACAATTTAAGAATATGGACATGGTCAAAGAAATTTTGGCAGGTATTTCTTTGACGAATATCTTCGGTCCATTCTTGTGGTTCTCATTAGCGTTCATGATTTTAGGGATTCTGATTTTCTCTGTGTTGGCAGCTTTATGTGGCTCATTGGTCAATAAAGCAGAGGATACCGCAAAAGCTATTCTACCTGTAACTTATCTTTCATTAGGTGGTTATCTTTTGGGATTGATTCTTGGCGCATCAGATCCTAATAATATTGTGATTCGGATTACTTCTTATATCCCGTTCCTTTCTTCTTATGTTATGCCAATTCGTTTGGCGAATGATACAGTGGGATTGGGTGGTGCATGGATTTCGTTGATTCTCTTACTCTTGATTACTTTCTTCTTAACAGTCGTTTCAGCAAACATGTATAAATCGAATGTTCTTGTTTATAGTGAAGGTGGCATTTGGAGTTCATTGAAACAATCAATTTCGATTATGAGAAATGAACGGAAAAAAGGGTAAACTGCGTTTGTGAGAAAAAGCAGTTCATCTCTTTCTAACTGAATTTAAGTCAAAGACTCAGACAGTTTTGTCTGAGTCTTTTTTTTGGATAGACCAATTATTTGTTTTTATCTATTTTGATTGTTTTAAACTTGTTTAAAAAGTTTATTGGTAATAGAATATGAACTATACCGATTAAGGAGGGTCATTGATGGATCCGTATTTAGAATTATTGTCAGAAAAGTTTCCAACGACCGAAGCAGTTTTAACTGAAATCATTAATTTAGAAGCGATTTTACAATTGCCTAAAGGAACGGAATTATTTTTAAGCGATATTCATGGTGAATTTCCGGCTTTCGATCATATTTTGCGAATTGGTTCAGGAAACTTGAAGGAAAAAGTTCGCGAATTATTTGAAAATCAATTATCGGAAGAGGAAAGAAATCAGTTAACTTTGTTTGTTGCTTACCCAGAATATGTGCAACGAACAGCTTGGTACGCTCAACAAGAAAAGGAACAACTAGTCGTACAGTTGATTGATCTCTTGGGATTTACCTCAGTTAAATATACTCGGTCTAAAGTTAGAAAAAGTTTACCTAAAGAATACAGCTATATTATCGAAGAACTTTTGTACTTAGATAATCGGTTACAAGGAAAGAAAGCTTACGCACAAAAAGTGATTGAACAACTTGTACGGTTAGGAGAAGTCGATCGTTTTTTAGAAAAACTTGCGTTAACGATTCAAACGTTAGTGATCGATCATTTACACATTGTTGGTGATATTTTTGATCGCGGAACACAAGCGGCGAAAGTGATGGATCGATTGATGACACAATCATCAATTGATATTCAGTGGGGAAATCATGATATTTTATGGTTAGGTGCATTTTATGGTTCAAAAGCTTGCTTGTTGACTTTACTGCGTATTGCAACACGCTATAATTATTTGTTTGAGTTAGAAAAAGAATACGCGATTAATTTACGACCATTATTTTCGTTTGCCCATCAAACGTATAAAAAAAATGCTGTGTTTACACCAAAAAACAGCGAAACTATGACCGATTCTGAACAAAGTGAATTGGAACAAGTTCATCAAGCATTAGCGATTATGCAATTTAAAGTTGAAGAGCAGTTGCTCATGCGAAGACCAGAATTTGAAATGGACGAGCGCCAACTTCTACACAAAATTGATTATGAAAAAGAAATAATTACTTTAGAAGGAGCAAGCTATTCGATTAAAGGTGCCTGCTTTCAAACAATTTCCCCTGAAACACCTGAACAATTGACAAAAGAAGAGGAGCAAATAATTGATAGTTTGATGTATTCCTTTCAGCACTCGCTACGAATGAAGAACCACATGGAATTTTTATTGGAAAAAGGAGCGATGTATCTCGTTTACAATGACCATTTGTTATTCCATGGGTGTATTCCAGTGGATGAAAAGGGAAACTTTTTAGCGTTAGAGCAAGAGCAAGTTGTTGGAGGAGTTGAGCTGTTAACATTTTTTGAAGAAAAAATTCGTGAAAGTGCAAAAACACCAGATTCTGGTGAAGATTTAGCAACGGATTATATTTGGTATGCTTGGAGTGGGCGGGTTTCACCTTTATTTGGAAAAAGTAAAATGGCAACCTTTGAACGCTATTTTTTAGAAGAAACACAGACCCATGTGGAAAAAAGTAACGCCTACTATCGTTTGAGAAATGAGTTATGGTTTAGCCAAAAGGTCTTGTCCTCATTTGGTATAAAATCGACTGGCTCAGTGATTATCAATGGTCATACTCCTGTGAAAGTTTGTAAAGGTGAGTCACCAGTCAAAGCGGAGGGAACTGTTTTTGTGATTGATGGAGGACTGTCTAAAGCGTATCAGAAAACAACGGGGATTGCTGGCTATTCACTACTTTTGAATTCTTATGGTTTCCAGTTAGTCACTCATTATCCCTTTGTGTCAATCGAACAGCAATTAGCGCAGACAGATGAGGGAACCTATGTTAAAAAGGTGATTGATCAACAGTTGCCGCGTCGTTTAAATCGAACTACGACTAAGGGAAGAGTCCTTCAACGAGAGATTAATCATCTACATCAATTACTAGAGATTTATCCAACCAGATAATTGAATTAATTAGAAAAAGGAGATGTGACAAAAGTCTTGTCACATCTCCTTTTTCTAACAAACGGTGTTCCCAAAGCAACTCCTTCGGCAATAAGTCCTCTTTTCTTAAAATATGGAAAACTATTTTAAAAAAAGCATTCTTATTGCTTGAAGCTAAACGCTTTGCGCCACAACCTTATTCACGGTGTTCCCCAAGCAACTCCTCGAAATAATTCGTAACTGCCTAAAAATATGGCATGCTATTTTTGTCAGTTGCTCATTATTTTTTCGGAGCTAAACGCATTGCGCCACAACCTCTTTTTATAGTTTATTGACAAAGTAATCGAAGAGACTTTGATCCAGTGGATTGACTTGGTGTGTCAACTCAGGGTGCCATTGAACACCAAAAATTTTTTCTTCGGGATTTTTACTCTCGACTGCCTCAATGATTCCGTCATTTGCAATGGCGATTGCTTTCAATGAAGGAGCTAAATCTTTGATCGCTTGATGATGGTAGGAATTGACAAAATAAGATTCTGGTAACAAAGAACCAAGTAGACTATTAGCAGAAACCTTTACTTCATGAGTAGCAAAAGTTGGTACAGTTGGTTGTTGTTCGTGTTTAACTGCCCAATTGGGATAGAGGGAAAGATCCTGATACAAGGTTCCACCTAGTACGACATTCACTAATTGTGTACCACGGCAAACAGAAAAAATAGGTTTCTTTTGTTTGATTGCTTCTTTGATCAATGCTTGTTCAAAAAGATCTCGGTTCAAGTTAGTTTCTTGTAGCTTTGGATGTGGATCTTGCTGATATAATTGAGGGCTGATATCTTGTCCCCCAGCTAATAATAATTTATCGACACGGCTGATAAAGGCAGCTGCGTAGCTTGGTTCAAGTATGGGAAAGATGAGTGGTAAACCACCTGCTTGTTTCACTGCTTGAACAAATCCTTGTGGGGTATAAGTAACTTCATTTCCTTGAAAAGTATCTGTTGCTTTATTTAAATGATTACCGGCAATTCCAATAATAGGTTGCATAGTTGTTCCTCCAGACTGTAACTAAACTGATTGTAACAACTTTTGAAAAAAAGTGGAAATACTTTGAATTTTTTGTGGTACTGAAACCCTGATGCCATTAGGGTTGGCTAGACTTTTTTTGTAAGTCGCCATTAAAAAGCGTCCGAAAATGGTTGAACATTTACCTCATTTTGCTATAATGAAAGACAAATTCAAATAAAAAAGGTTGGGCGCAAGCTTTCAAGGATCAAGTTCTTCAAGGGGTGAGAAGAACAGTTGTTGAAAGTAGCTCGATTACCAGACAGATATCGTTAGAGGTAGCTGCTTTCAATGAACTTGAAAGGCAGTTACCTCTTTTTTTTTATCGAAAGGATGTGAACGATTTGTTAGAAATTTTGGAACAGATTCGTAAAGCGGAAGAAAAAAATGAACAACAGATGCAAGTTTTGCGTACTGAGATGCAACAGTTAACAAAGAAAAAAGAAGATGAGATTCACGTGATTGAGGAAAGAAAAAGGCAAGAATTGACTCAACTTCTTTCAGAGAAAAAACAAATCAAAGAAGCAACACTTCAGACCAAACAAAAACAGTTAGATGAGGAAATCCAACAGGTTCAACAAACACTAGCTGAACAATATGACGAACATCAAGAACATGCAATAGATCTAATTATTGAAAGGGTGAAAGAATATGTCCGTCACTAAGATGGAAAAAGTCACACTCATTTCAGATCAGAAGAACCAAGAAGCTGTTTTACAAGCTATCCAAGGAATTCAACAAGTTGAATTCCGCAATTTATTTCAAGAAACGACTAATAATCATTGGGTCGATACCTACTTTCCACAGACCAAAACTTTTACTGAGAATACGAGTCAACATGAATTAGAACAACGGTTGCAATCAATTCGTGAAGCGGTTCAATTTATTGAGCATCATGGTCATTCTCAACAAAAGCTGGTTCATTTAAAACGAACGGAACTTTCTTTGCATGAATTAGAAGCTGCTTATTCAGAAGCTGATTTTTTGAAAAAATTACAAGAAATCTTGGAATTAAAAAAACAGTGGCAGAAGCTAAGTGAACGACGTAAAGAACTAACGGAAGAAGAGGAATATCTTTCAAATTGGCAATACTTGGATGTGATTCCTGCAACTTTTCATAGTCAAAAGACAGTTCTAGTTTTGGGAAGTATGGGAACAACTAGTTTGGAACCTTTTCAAACAGCTGTAGCACAATTACCTGTTTATTTGGAAGAGATTTATTCTACACCAAAATCTGTTTACTTGGCGTATATTACTTTGCAAGACGCAGCGGAACAGGTAGCAGAACTTGCAGGTCGGCATGGCTTAACGGTGTGTAATTATCCCTATGATGAAGTGCCAAGCAAAGCTTTAACCAAAATCAAACAGCAAATGCTAGAAGTGCAAACTAACCAAAAGGAACTAGCTGCCAAGATTGGTTTGTATCGTGAAAAGATTCGTGAATTTGAATGGGTGGAAGAAGTGACCTTAGCGCTGATTGAACGTGAAAGAATCAAGCAACAATTTGTGCGTTCAAAGCAACTGATTGTTTTACAAGGCTGGATTGGAATAGATACAAAGGAAGATTTGATGACAGCTTTAGCAGAAAAACTTCCAGCTTCGGCTGTTCATGTTCAATTTGAGTCGCCAACAGTCGAAGAAATTCAAATGGAAGTACCAACAAAATTAACCAATCATCCACTAGTCGAGCCATTTGAATTACTAACAGAGATGTATAGTTTACCAAAATACGAAGAAGTTGATCCAACGCCATGGTTCATGCCGTTTTATCTTGTCTTTTTCGGTATGATGGTCGCAGATGTTGGGTATGGGTTATTGTTATTGATTGGTTCGATCTTATTACAAAAATGGGTCACTTTACCACGTGGACTTACAAGATTTGTTAAGTTTTTTGAGATTTTATCTATCCCAACGATTATCTGGGGCTTGATTTACAGTTCATTTTTCGGCATGGCGTTACCAAAAACAATCTTTGGTCTACCACTACCATTTCCTATTTTATCAACAACAGAAGATGTTAATACGATTTTGATTTTATCAGTTATTTTTGGTTTGATTCAAATCTTAGTTGGTCTATTTGTTTCAGCAAAAGAAAACTTGAAGAGAAAAGCGTACTTAAATGCGATTAGCGAAGGATTTGCATGGCAAGGTATCTTAATCGGAATTGTCTTAGCTGTAGTCGGAGCAGTTGTGTTAAAACAAAAACAATTTTTGTATCTTGGAGGCAGTATTGCGATTTTATCGGCGCTTTGTATTGTGATTATTCCAATCATTCAGTCTACTTCGAAAGCGAAAGGGGCTGCCAAGGGCGTATACAATCTATACGGATTAACGAGTTATATCGGTGACCTAGTTAGTTATACTCGTTTGATGGCACTTGGGATTTCTGGTGGAAGTATCGCCGCCGCGTTTAATATGTTGGTAGCATTTATGCCACCAGTAGCGCGATTTAGTGCAGGTTTGTTTTTGATTGTTCTCTTACATGCATTAAATCTATTCTTAACATTATTGAGTGCATATGTTCATGGTGCTCGGTTACAATATGTCGAATTTTTTGGCAAGTTTTATACAGGTGGTGGGCGAGCATTTCAACCACTTAAAACCGCAGAAAAATATGTCAACATCAATCATCGAAAACAAAAAAAGTGAATAATGGAGGAGTTTTAACAAATGATGGATTACTTAATTACAAATAACGGTGGAATTGTTTTTGCAGTATTAGCGATGGGCGTGGCTACGATTTTTTCAGGAATTGGTTCAGCTAAAGGTGTGGGAATGACTGGTGAAGCAGCAGCAGCACTGACAACTAGCCAACCAGAAAAATTTGGTCAGGCACTGATTTTACAATTGTTACCAGGAACGCAAGGACTCTACGGCTTCGTAATTGCTTTCTTGATTTTCATCAACTTGAGTGGCGACCTATCTGTTGTTCAAGGAATGAGCTATCTAGGTGCATCTTTACCAATTGCATTTACAGGATTATTTTCTGGTATTGCACAAGGTAAAGTGGCGGCAGCAGGTATTCAAATTTTAGCGAAAAAACCGGAACATGCAACGAAAGGAATTATTTTTGCTGCGATGGTTGAAACCTATGCGATTTTAGGCTTCGTGATTTCTTTCTTATTAGTTTTAAACGCGTAAACGTAAAGGAGGAGAATCAATGGATGCCATTGAACAAATCATTAAGCAAATAAATGAAGACGCAGCAAATGAACGTGCTGCTTTTGAGACAGCTGAACGTAAAAAGATTGAGCAAGTGTTCAAACAAAAATCAGAACAAGTAACGACTACTTTTCAGCAACAAGAGCGTAAGCAACTCGAGTCATTAGAGCGACACTATCGTCAATTAGAAAATCGTCAGCAAGTCGAAGCTCGACAAGATATGCTAAATCAAAAACAAGCTTTTTTAGATAAGTTATTTGATGAAGCAATTGAGAAAATGGAAGCGTGGAAACCACAAGATGTTCTCGCATTTGTACAGACAGCTTTAAGTCCATTGGCATTAAAAGGAGAAGTAATCTTTCGCGTAGGTGAAAAATCGGCAGATATTTTTACGGAAGAGCAAATAAAAGATTTCTCTCAAAAACTGCCCTTTACATTAGTTAAAGATCCAAAGGTAATCCCAAATGAAGCTGGTTTTGTCTTGGACAGTAAAGGAATTCAATACAATTTTTTGTTTAGTCGGTTAGTGACGGAGTTAAGAGGCTCGATGGGGTATGAGCTAGCACAACAATTGTTTACTTAAGGAG
Source organism: Enterococcus sp. DIV0176 (assembly GCF_050528535.1). Lineage (NCBI taxonomy): Bacteria > Bacillati > Bacillota > Bacilli > Lactobacillales > Enterococcaceae > Enterococcus > Enterococcus sp. DIV0176. Next base: position 593,078 of record NZ_CP172879.1, read on the forward strand.
GGGAACGATGAACTATCACGAATTAAATCCTTTGATTCGCGGGAGAGAGCTTGAATTATTGACGAATGAAGATTTTGAGCGTTTGATTCAAGCCCCTTCAATCGACGCATTTGGCGAACAATTGAAAACGACGATTTATCAACCTTATCTTTATGAGGGATTTGAATACGAATTGGAACAAAACTTAGCAAAGGAACAAAGTGAATTGTTTGCATGGCTAAAGGAACGAGTTCCTGAACCAGAGATTCTTTGGATTTATACGATGCGCTTTACTTTCCATAACTTGAAAGTTTTAACCAAGGCAGAGCTAACAGGCAAAAATCTGGATCAGTTATTTATTGATGACGGCTTCTATTCATTAGATATGATGAAAGAAGCGGTTCGAACACAAGATTCTGTTGAATTACCGGAGACATTACTTGCCAGTATCCGTGAAGTGTTTGATTATTTTGAAGGGGCAACTATTTTACAGGGAATTGATGTGATTTATGATCGTCATTTTCTAACAGAACAGCGCCGACTTGGCGAGAAACTCGGGTACAAGGAACTGTTAACGGAAATCATTGCATTGATTGATCTCACAAATATTATAACGATGGCACGTGGACTGAGTCAAAATCGAACGAAAGGATTTATGACAACTGTTCTTTCAAGTGCGGGTGGCATCGAAAAGGAAATCTTTTTGTCTTTTGTTGGTCAAGAATTAGAAGCATATACTCGCTTTTTATTAACAACTGATTATGCAGAAATTATTCGCCCTGCACTAAAAGAAACAGAAATTGATCTAATTACTTTGGAACGTTTGAAGGATGATTACCTTTCCTCCCTTTATCAAGAGGCGCAAACACAGGCTTTTGGTCCATTACCATTACTTGCTTTTTTAAATGCAAAAGAAGTAGAAGGAAAAAATTTGCGTTTGTTAGCAGTTGGTAAACGTAGCCAATTTAGTACAGAACAAATCAGAGAGCGGGTGAGGACAGTCTATGGGACATAAAATTGGTGTAATTGGTGACAAGGCATCTGTCTTACCTTTTCAGTTAGTTGGTTTTGATGTTCACTTTGAAACAAATCCACAGAATGTACGTCGACTCGTGGAGCAAATGGCAAAAGAGGGCTATGGTGTAATCTATGTCACAGAACAATGTGCGACTTCCATCCCAGAAGTAATTGCTCGCTACCAAGAACAACTGATACCAGCAATCGTATTGATTCCTAATTATCAAGGAACAGAGAAGATTGGATTAACTGAAATTCAAAACAATGTTGAAAAAGCCGTAGGTCAAAATATTTTATAGTAGGGAAAAGGAGCGAATGATTTGCAAATTGGAAGAATTATCAAAGTGTCTGGACCACTTGTTATGGCTGAAAATATGAGTGATGCTAGCATTCAAGATATGTGTTTAGTAGGAGAACTTGGGGTTATTGGCGAAATCATTGAAATGCGTGGTGATGTCGCTTCAATCCAAGTTTATGAAGAAACATCAGGAATTGGACCAGGTGAACCAGTACGTTCAACGGGCGAAGCACTGTCTGTTGAACTGGGACCAGGAATTATTTCTCAAATGTTTGATGGTATCCAGCGCCCGTTGGATACCTTCATGGAAATCACCCAAAGTAATTTTTTAGGTCGGGGTGTACAACTACCAGCTTTAGATCATGAGAAAAAATGGTGGTTTGAAGCAACAGCTGAGGTAGGAGAGTTTGTCGTTGCGGGGGATGTAATTGGAACTGTGGCTGAAACGAAAGTAATCCAACATAAAATCATGGTTCCAAATGGAATCAGTGGGAAAATCAGCCAATTAGCGTCAGGAAATTTCACGATTGATGAAGCTGTATGTGTTCTTGAAACTGAACAAGGAAGTCAAGAATTAACGATGATGCAAAAATGGCCAGTGAGACGAAGTCGACCAATTAAGGAAAAACGCAACCCAGAAGCGCCTATGATTACTGGACAACGAGTGATTGATACTTTCTTCCCAGTGACAAAGGGAGGAGCAGCAGCTGTTCCCGGACCATTTGGAGCTGGAAAAACAGTTGTGCAGCATCAAATTGCTAAATGGGCAGATGTTGATATGGTTGTTTATGTTGGTTGTGGCGAGCGTGGAAACGAGATGACGGATGTCTTAAATGAATTTCCTGAATTGATTGATCCAAATACTGGTGAATCCATAATGGAACGTACAGTTTTAATTGCAAACACATCAAATATGCCAGTTGCGGCACGAGAAGCGTCGATTTATACAGGCATTACAATTGCTGAGTATTTCCGTGATATGGGCTATGATGTGGCAATCATGGCAGATTCTACTTCTCGTTGGGCGGAAGCTTTACGAGAAATGAGTGGTAGATTGGAAGAAATGCCGGGAGACGAGGGGTATCCAGCTTATCTGGGCTCGCGTTTAGCAGAATATTATGAGCGGTCAGGGCGAGTAATGACTCTTGGTTCAGTGCCCCGAGAAGGTAGCATTACAGCCATCAGTGCCGTTTCTCCTTCAGGTGGAGATATTTCTGAGCCTGTGACACAGAATACATTGCGTGTGGTGAAAGTTTTCTGGGGGTTAGATGCTAACCTAGCACAACGTCGTCATTTTCCATCAATCAACTGGATGCAAAGTTATTCTTTGTATTCGACGGAAGTTGGTCAATATTTGGATCAAGTATTGCAAGCAGACTGGTCAAAAATGGTTACAGAAGGCATGCGTATATTAAAAGAGGAAGAACAATTAAATGAAATCGTTCGTTTAGTTGGGATTGATTCACTTTCTGATAATGATCGTTTGACTTTGGAAGTTGCAAAGTCAATTCGAGAAGACTATCTTCAGCAAAATGCTTTTGATGATGTTGATACATTTACTTCAAGAGAAAAACAGTTCAAAATGTTGCAACTGATTTTAACGTTTGGACAAGAAGCGCGTCGTGCGCTGTCTGTAGGTTCATATTTAACTGAAATTATGGAAGGAACGGTTGTCCTTCGTGACCGAATTGCACGAAGTAAATATATACCAGAAACTGAAATCCAGCAGCTTGATGCACTATTGGTTGAAACGAAAGAAACAATCCAAAAAATCATTGTGGAAGGAGGAATGACTGTTGATTAAAGAATACCAAACGATTGGTGAAGTAGTTGGTCCTTTGATGGCGGTAGAAAAAGTAGCAGGTGTAAAGTACGAAGAGCTGATTGAAGTTCGTATGCAAAATGGTGAAATTCGCCGAGGACAAGTGTTAGAAGTTCAAGAAGACAAAGCAATGGTTCAGATTTTTGAAGGAACTAGTGGTATTAATCTGCGAGATTCTGCTGTACGATTTCTTGGGCATCCGTTAGAACTTGGTGTTTCTGAAGACATGATTGGCAGAGTCTTTGATGGTCTAGGTCGCCCGAAAGATCATGGTCCAGAAATTTTGGCAGAGAAAAAAGTCGATATTAATGGGGAAGTTATCAATCCAGTTGCACGAGATTATCCCGATGAATTTATTCAAACTGGTATTTCAGCAATCGATCATTTGAATACGTTAGTAAGAGGACAAAAATTACCTGTATTCTCTGGTTCAGGACTCCCACATAAAGAATTGGCCGCTCAAATTGCACGACAAGCAACGGTGCTGAATGAAGCGGAAGATTTTGCTGTCGTCTTTGCCGCAATTGGGATTACATTTGAGGAAGCAGAATTTTTCATGGAAGACTTTCGTCAAACGGGTGCAATTGATCGAAGTGTCATGTTTATGAATCTGGCTAACGATCCTGCAATTGAGCGGATCGCTACACCACGAATGGCACTGACAGCAGCAGAGTATTTAGCTTATGAAAAAGGGATGCATGTCTTGGTCATTATGACAGACATGACCAATTATGCGGAAGCTTTGCGCGAAATTTCTGCGGCACGACGAGAGGTTCCAGGACGTCGTGGCTATCCAGGGTATCTATACACGAATCTAGCAACGTTATTTGAACGTGCTGGTCGAATTCGTGGCGTAAAGGGTTCTGTCACTCAGATTCCGATTTTGACGATGCCAGAAGATGACAAAACGCATCCGATTCCTGATTTGACAGGTTATATCACAGAAGGGCAGATTATTTTATCACGAGAATTGTATAAGAGTGGGATTCAGCCACCGATTGATGTGTTACCTTCCTTATCTCGACTAAAGGATAAAGGAACGGGTGCCGGCAAAACAAGGGTCGATCACGCAGCTACGATGAATCAATTATTTGCAGCTTATGCGCAAGGAAAGCAAGCGAAAGAACTTGCAATCGTATTAGGTGAGTCGGCGTTGTCTGATGTGGATAAAATCTATGCAAAATTTGCGAACCGTTTTGAAGAAGAGTACATCAATCAAGGATTTACCACGAATCGCTCAATTTTTGAAACCCTTGACCTAGGTTGGGAATTACTTTCGATGTTACCAAGGACAGAGTTAAAGCGAATCAAAGAAGAGTTGCTAGAGGAATATTTACCTGAAAAGGAAGTGCGCTAATGGCAAGACTAACGGTGAATCCAACGCGTATGGAGTTTACTCGTTTAAAAAAACAGTTAACAACGGCTACTCGTGGACACAAATTACTGAAAGATAAGCAAGATGAATTGATGCGTCAGTTTATTCTATTCGTTCGCAAAAATCATCAGCTTCGTCAAGAAATGGAAGCTGAGTTACAGGCTGCCATGGCAAATGTGGTTCTTGCGAATGCATCAATCAATGAAGCCTTCATTGAAGAATTGTTTGTGCTACCTGCCGAAACGATGGAATTAGCAGTGACTGAAAAAAATATTATGAGCGTCAAGGTACCTGTGATGAACTTTCAATATGATGACCGACTGGGAGAAGCGCCGTTAGAATATGGCTATTTAAACTCCAATGCAGAACTAGATCAAGCAATTGAACAATTTACGAGTGTGTTGCCTAAACTGTTGGCATTAACGGAAATCGAAAAAACGTGTCAGTTGATGGCAAGCGAAATTGAAAAAACACGACGAAGAGTAAATGCTTTAGAGTATATGACGATTCCTCAGTTGGAAGAAACGATTTATTACATTCAAATGAAACTCGAAGAAAATGAACGTGCAGAAGTTACTCGTTTAATCAAAATCAAGGATATGGGAAGTAGCCATTCATAGTAGCTACAATTCTGCGTGAGCGAAAAAAGAGAGTTGATGAAAATCAAGTCTCTTTTTCTCAAAAATGGACTAGCACAAGACGAACAGGAAGGCAGTGAACTTGCTTGAAGACACGATTGATTCAACTTTTTCAAAAATTATCAGCGGTACAATTATTAGCTTTCGGTTTCTTTGCGCTGATTTTTACTGGAGGAAGCTTATTATCCCTGCCATTGTTTAGTCGAAGTGGGGAGGCAACCAACTATCTGGATGCGCTGTTTACAGCGACATCGGCGATTTGTGTTACCGGACTAACTACTTTAAATACTGTCGAACATTGGAATGGTTTGGGACAACTGGTTTTGCTGATTTTAATTGAAATTGGTGGATTAGGCTTTATGATGGTGCCAATTTTATATTTCACGCTTGCTCGAAAAAAGATTAGTTTGAGTACACGTATTGTGTTAAAAGAAGCGTTGAATTTAGAAAAAATGGCTGGTGTAACCGATTTGATGCTTTATATTTTTAAGTTTGCTTTAGTAATCCAGCTAGTAGGTGCCGTGGCATTATCAATCGTGTTTGTTCCTGAATTTGGTTGGATTAAGGGAAGCTGGTATGGTATTTTTCATGCTATTTCTAGTTTTTGTAATGCTGGATTTGATTTGTTAGGCGAGAGCCTGGTTGCACATCAAGAAAATAATTATTTATTACTCGTGATTTCAATATTGATTATTGCTGGTGGATTAGGGTTCATTGTTTGGCGTGACTTGTTGACCTTTCATCAAACGAAAAAAATCAGTTTACACTCAAAAATTGCTTTAAGTATGACGAGTATTTTGTTAGTAGGTAGTTTTTTCGTTTTTCTTTTTACGGAAAAAAATGGAGCAAACTTTTTACAAGGCAATTTTAGTAATCGGATAGTTAATACATTCTTTTTAAGCGTGACACCTCGAACGGCAGGTTATTCGTCGATTGATTATTCTAAGATGAGCCATGCTGGTTTGATCCTAACCATGTTTTTGATGTACATCGGTGGAACTTCTGGTTCAACTGCGGGGGGACTTAAAACAACCACTTTGGGTGTGTTGCTAGCGCAAATGCGTTCAATGTTTAAAGGGAGAACAAGAGCTGAAATTTTTGGACGTACGATACGACAACCAACTATTTTGCGTGCGTTGACTTTATTTTTTTTAACACTGACTCTTTGTGTGGTGGCAGTAATGATTTTATCAATTACAGAATATGTACCAGAAAAAATGGGGCTTGAATATATCGCATTTGAGGTCTTCTCTGCTTTTGGCACGGTTGGTTTGACAATGGGATTGACGCCAGATTTATCAGTTGTTGGGAAAATTTTGATTATGGCATTGATGTATACTGGGCGCGTTGGCGTGTTGACGATTGCTTTTTCATTGATGAAAAAAGTTCATCAGCAAGAAATAAAAATCAAATATCCAGAAGAAAGTGTGATGATTGGGTAAGTCAAATAAAAATAGTGCTTTTTTGACGATACTCCGAACAAAAAAGAAACTGGGAAAAAATAAAAAAACCATCGTTCTTAACACATTTCAAAAAAACGCCTAAAATCAACGTTTTCAAAACGAATTTTAGGCGTTTTTTCTATCTAGGTTAGCTCTTTTTAAGTGAGTGGATTATCCACGAATAACTTCAATTTTATAACCATCAGGATCGATAACAAAGTAATAAGAAGGAGCAGTTCCCGGCAATCCTTTTAAGTCAGTTATATTTAAACCAGCAGCTTGGTGTTTCTCATGTAATGCTTCCAAGTCATCTGCAGCAATTGCAATATGGCCATAACCGTTTCCTAGATCATATGCTTCATGATCATAGTTGTACGTCAATTCTAGTTCGTAATCATCTCCCGGCAAAGTTAAGTAAACAAGAGTGAACTTATTTTCTGGAAAATCGCGACGGCGACTTTCTTCAAAGCCAAACGCAGTTTGATAAAATTCAAGAGATGCGTCAAGGTCTTTTACGCGGACGCAAGTGTGTGCCATTTTCATAAATAAAAACTTCCTTTCTTTTTTATTCATGATAGCAAAGAATAACAAGAAAAATAAATATTGGTGCTTGTTCATGAGAAAACTCTCATGTAAAATAAAAAGAAAAAGGTGGGAAAATGAATGGATTATCCAGTTTTTGGAGAAAAGAAACAGTCAGCCAGCTATCAAACACGCTATGCTGCATATATCATTGTAGAAAAAGAAACAGAAATAGCTTTGGTTGAGGCACCAAATGGCGCATTTTTCCTACCCGGCGGAGAAATCGAGGGACAAGAAACCAAAGAAGAAGCCATTGCTCGTGAGATGATTGAAGAACTTGGTATCACGGTAGTCATTGATTGTTTCTTAGGACAAGCAGATGAATATTTTTATTCCAACTACCGCGCGACCTATTATTACAACCCTGGTTATTTTTATGTTGCTAAAAGCTGGGAAAAAATTGGGGAGCCTACTGAAACAACAAATCGTATTTGGTGGGTAACTCCTGCGGATGCGATTGTGAAGCTGAAGAGAGGTAGCCATCAATGGGCGGTTAAAAAATGGCTAGAGGACAAATATAAAGTTGAACAAGAAATTGAAACAAAAAATTAAAATCGTAAGTACAGAATTAAGTTGTTTAAAAATTCAACGTCTATTTTAGAAGATTTACTTAACAGATGGTTATTAAAAGTTTAGTTCTGGCTTGTGATTCATTGAGGAAAGTAAAAAAGTTGTGGCACAAAGGAGTTAACTTCAAGTAATAAGAACGTCGTTTCTAAAAACAACTTCACATAATTTTAGGAAGGGTAGATTTATTACTTGAAATTGCTTTAGGAACGCCATTTATTCAGCAAAAAAGGCTGTGACAATCCATTTGTCACAGCCCTTTTTGCTGATTCACCTTACTAATTTTTTGGGAATAGTAGTTGCTCAAATAAGTGATGCAGCTGGCTTAGTTTAGCACATATTTTTTGATTGCTTCAGCTACGCCGTGTTCTTCATTTGAAGCTGTTAGTGCGTTGGCTGCTTCTTTTACGATGGTTAAAGCATTTTCCATGGCTACTCCAAGGCCAGCATATTCGATCATTGATAAATCATTTTCATTGTCGCCAATTGCCATGACTTCGTCTTGTGTGATGCCAAGATGTTGTGCTAAGTTTGCAACTGCGGCTCCTTTATTGGCTTCTTTATTCAAGACTTCAAAGTAAAAAGGTGCACTTTTAACCGTTGTATATTTATCACGAAATTCTTGAGGAAGACGCGCAATTGCTGCATCTAAAATTTCAGGTTCGTCGATCATCATCATTTTGACAATATTCATGTCAGGTGTCATTTCTTCAGGGGTACGATATTTCAACGGCATGTTTACAAGGCCAGACTCATGGACAGAGTAAGGGCTAATATCACGGTTTGGTGTGTAGATTGCTTTTTCATCAATTGAGTGTAAGTGGCTGCCAACTCGACGCGCCATCACTTCGATTTCTAAAAAGTCTTCGTGAGTCAATCCGTGACGCGCGATGATGTTTCCTGTTTTCGTTTGTTGAACTAAAGCACCATTATAAGTGATGACATAGTCTGTGTCTTTGAATAATTCTAATGCTTCGAGTTGTTCTCTGACACCAGGTAATGGACGACCTGTACATAAGACAATGTTTACTCCTTGTTTGTCTGCTTGCTGAATTGCTTCTTTGACTTCCGTTGTTAATTCACGTTGATCATTTAACAACGTGCCATCGATGTCGATAGCGATTAATTTGATAGACATAATTTCCTCCAACATTTTTCTTACTTATTTTCAATTAGTGCGCCATTTTGAATGTGACTGGCAAATTCTTGATATGTTTCATCAAAGAGATCATAATGGTTTCTCAAAGTGGGATCAACCATTTCTTTTGGGAAGAAGAACCGTTCGTCACCTTGTTCTTGACCAGCTAAAGCAGCAACTAATTGGCTAACCTTGGATAATTCTATCAAAGTTCCGTCATTTCTCAAAATCTCAATTTGGGTACGATGTCGGTTTTGCTCTGGACGATAGAAATCATAAGGTAAATCATAACTAGAATTGATTGCGGTGTAGTACACAGGATTGTAGCCCACTTTTTCAACTAGTAGAGTGAGTTCTTCGATTAGTGGTGAGTTGCGATCACCGGAAAAAGTGGCAGATTTTAATGGTTTTCGATTTAAAAATCGTTTTGCTAAGTCATTTAAAATCGGATCAGTTGCTTCTGTCCATTGTGTAAAATAAGTCCCTAATACGCCATCGTCAAGTTTCAAGTAATCATCTAACGTAAATGATTCAGCCAAGAAAGGAAGCAACAGTTGTGCATGCATTTCAAATGCAGCAGAGTCTTCCAAATAAAGTTCATGTGCCCGATGAAGTAGGTGTTCTAAAATGACTTCCATTCCACGAGAAACTGGATGGAAATAAACTTGAACGTACATTTGGTAACGACTAACAATGTAATCCTCCACAGCGTGCATCCCATTCATTGAAAAGGCGATACCACCTTCGTAGGGACGAATCACTCGTAAAATCCTAGTCAAATCAAAAGTTCCATATTCAGTCCCTGTGTAATAAGCATCTCTCAATAAATAATCCATACGATCGGCATCGATTTGACTAGAAATCATTTGAACAACCTGTGGATTGGGATACGTTTTTTGAATCACACTTGCAACTTTTTCGGGAAAGCCATCTTCCACTCGATTCAAGATTTGATAAACTTCTGTTTCTGGTGAAGTAATGATTTCTACGGTAATTGCTTCATGATCCGTATGGAAAATATGTTCAAAAGTATGTGAGTAAGGACCGTGACCGACATCATGAAGAAGTGCCGCGCAAAGCGTAACTAATCGTTCTTTGTCATCCCAGCCATTTTCACCAATTTTTTCTTTCGAGTAGTTCCGTGAAAAGATATCACAAATTCGTCGGGAAATTTCATACACACCTAATGAATGTGTAAAGCGACTGTGTTCTGCACCATGAAAAGTAAATGAAGCTGTACCTAATTGCTTAATGCGTCGTAGTCGCTGGACTTCTTTTGAGTTGATTAAGTCCAAAATAACTTGATGCTGTACATGGACATAATTATGGACAGGATCACGAAATACCTTTTCAATAGGAAGAACTTGGTATTTATAAGGAATTGTCATACTGTTGCTCCTTTAAGATAGAATTTCTGTCAGCCATTCGTGCTAGCTGTGTTTCCCATTCATCTGCTGAAATATAGTTTTGTAACCAATCAGTAGAAGAAAGGGGAATGAGAGGCACAGATTGCCCCATAAGGTTTTGAAAAGCAGTTGCTAAGCGGATTTTAACCTCAGAGACGGTCAATTGTTGCTGTAAAAGGTCGCTAAGATTCGCCATTTTTTCTGGTTTAACAGCAGGATAGCCATCTGTACCAAAAGCTTCTTTTAGTGAGACTTGATAAAAGCTTCGCATCAATTCGCCGCGTGCCTGTTGATTCCCATTGACGCTTAGATACATCATGACGGCAATCCCGTTTTTGATTCGGCGTTGTGCAATTCCAGCAAATTTTTTCCCAGAGATACTCAAATCATACGTTCCAGGACAATAGGAGTCAGAAATTTCAAAAGCTTCAATGGCTGCTTCAGGAAAAGCTTTTCTGGTCAAAGCTAACATTCGTTCGTAACCATCATCAATTGAAATTTTTTTATCATCTGTTTGTGGAAATAGCAAGGAAACATTCAAAATACCAGTATCAGAAACGATACCTAAGCCTCCTGAATTTCGTACGACAGGCGTATATCCCGCTTTGCGAATGGATTGAACACCTTCAGTAAAGAAAGGTGTGCGGGTATCTTTCATTCCAAAAATCACTGTTTTGTTATATTGCCAGAAATGAAGAAATGTTTGTTGCTGTTTCTTCGTTTCAGCGGTTAATAAATCGGTCAATGCAAAAGGGGAAAAGTCATTGCCTTGATAGATGTCTTGATCCAATAAAATAGGAGGATTCATTTCATCAACTCCTTGTTCAGTTAGTTCCCTTATTTCTCTCCTAGTATACCTCAAAAACAGTCAGAAGTTTTTAGGTACGCTTCTTATTAGAAGAACTAACAGCGGCTAAAGAAGGGTGAAAAAAGCAAAAAGATAAAAAATATACAAGTTGGTTGACAAAATAGCAGAAACTGGGAACAATAAGCCTATGAGAAGTAAAGGAGAATGCGAGATGGATTTATCACAAGGAACACCGATTTCAATAAAACTACGTACAAAAGTGAAACAGCAAGGGGAAGTGCAAGACTTTTATTTTGATTTAACGGGTCAAATGGTAAAAATTGGTGATACGTTATACATACGGTATAAAGAAGTTCAAGAAGAAACAGGACAAGAAGTTCCTGTGACGATCAAAATCATTCCTGATGGTCATGTTCAGTTAATTCGTGCTGGGGAAATGCGAATGCGTCTAAAATTTGGCTACAAAGAACGTTTAGAAACAGCCTATAAGACACCTTACGGAATGATTTTGATTCAAACATTTACCAACGAACTGCATGTTAGTTTAAAAGATCGACCGGCCTCAGGAAATATTGTGATTGCTTACGATCTATTTATGGGCGAAGAAAAACTAGGTGAATATCATTTGACCTTAGATTTTACAGCATAATTTAAAAGAAAAGTTTGATTTTTTATCGTTGATTTTGTATGATAAGGGATAGACTGTGAAAGGACGTGTCCTGATTGGAAATTAGTGTATTTGAAGGTGCAAACAAAAACGAATTATCAATGATCGAAGTTGCACATGCGATTTTAGAACAACATGGTGATGTGATGGATTTTTCTGATTTAGTTAATCAAATCCAAAACTATCTTGGCAAAACAGATGGAGATATTCGTGATTCATTAGCACAGTTTTATACTGACTTAAATATTGACGGCAGCTTTATTTCTTTAGGTGACAACCGTTGGGGCTTGCGCTCATGGTATGCAATTGATTCAATTGATGAAGAAGTAAATCATGGAATTGACGAAGAAGATGAAGATAAACCTCGTCGCCGCAAACGCAAAAAAGTGAATGCCTTTATCAATGATGATGAAGATGCAATCGACTATAACGATGATGATCCAGAAGATACTGACTTGTCTGATGAAGATGACGATGATCTATTTGAAGATGATGATGACGACGATGAAGAAATCGCGGCGTACAACTCTGATTTACAAGAAATCGGTGCGGATGACAATAGTGACGATGAAGAAGTATTACCAGGAAACATTGAAGAAGACTTGAGCATTATCGAAGACGATGACGACGATGATGATGAAGAGTATGACAATGAAGAATTTTCTGAAAAAACAGAGTAACGAATCTTTCGCTTGAAGAACAATGCATTCTAATTGTAGAAATGTATAGAAAGATCAGGACCAACTAGCTGGGAAATGGCTGGTTGGTTTTTTTTCAATAAAAAGAAGTGAAAAAACATTCATTTAAGAGTGAAATATATGTATAAATAATATTTTTGGTTGTTTTTTAATTACAAAATATAACATTTATGATTAAAAAACTTAAATTATTGGTTGGGTTAAACAAAATTATGTTTTAATAATTTTAACATAGTTAGCGCTTACTACGTTGGGGAATTAAAATAATATAATAGAATATTGGAGGTAAAGTATATGTATGCAAAAAAAATGGTTGTGTTATCCGTATCTACTCTTATGTTAGCAACGACTTTTGTTTCACCTGTGGTAGGGTTAAGTAATGAGGTCTTTGCTGATGAAATTGGGACAAAAGTTGATACAAATGCTAGTTTACCAGATTCTATGCTGTTTAATAAGGCGATTGCTAATAAAGACTTTAATTCTAGTATAAAGATTTCTTACGATGGTGCTACTAAAATCAGTCAGTTAGTAGATGAAAATCAAAATGTATTAGCTACTGAAATTTCAAATCCTGTAACTTCAGAAGTTTTAGCTGTTACAAGAACAGCTAAAGAAGTTATTGTTGAAAAAACAATTAAAGGATATAATGGCGAATATAATACACAAATCAAACATTTTGCATTAGCTGTAATAAATGAGAACGTCGATGTTAATGAGACATCTAGTATCAGCCCAAGATATCATTATACACCTTGGAGATATACTAATCTTGCAGTAGGAGCAGATCTTTTTGCATTTCTTACGGATCTTTCTTTAACGGCAGTAGTGGCATTTACAGCAAATGTTTTTGGAATTACTTTAAAAGCAGCTGATTGGTTGCTTGGATACATGGGAGCAAAAGGGTTAAGTACTGGAGAAGCGCTCGCATCGGCATTAGATACAAGTGGAAATGGTTGGATTGGATTATATGTTCGAGAAATGTGGAATGATTCACAGACGGTTTTCTATGGAACACAACATAAGACAATGTAAGTAAGGAGAAATAATGAAAAAGCTGGATTCCAGATATATAATGGGAATATTTCTTGTACTATTTATTTCAATAGGAATCATAGAATTTATTTGGAAAGAAAATTATTCATTTACTCTCAATGAAATTTATTTTAGAGTACTGATTGTTGGTAGTATTATGATTGAACTGCTACCAATTAATAAAGATTGGGGTACGTTAAAATCTCTTTTTTTCATTTTTTTGAGTGATTATTTACTGAAAAAATTATTTGATTTTTTAGGGTTAGAAGAAATAACTTTTAAACTAATACCTTATATTGTTGTCTTGGGAATCCTTCTGATTGTTTTTGTTGCTAGACTAACCATAAAATCGAAAAAAGAGTCTCCTACATATTTAAAAAAAGAATAGAGGAATCAGAGCCCAGAAAGTTTTTTCTTGGGCTTTCTTTATGATTATTTACTAATGATAGTCGGAAAAGTAAAATGAATAAATAATAAAGCTTTGGGAAATATCAGTCTAACAGCCGTAATTATTCACTTAGTGTATTACAAAGGGATTAAGAGGAATATTCTAAGCTGTTTTTATTTAAGGGATTCTCCATAAAATGTGCTTAAAAAACACCTTAAACTAGCAGTTGAGAGGTGATATATGTTTTATAAAAAGAAAATTAAAACAAGCCAATCTTCCCCAACTCATTCAAAAAAAGATAGACAATTCACAAACTAAAAAAATACACAAAAAAGAAGTGAAGGATTCCAACTGAATCCTTCACTTCTTTTAAATAATAGAAAGCAAAGATGTTTAAATTATGCTAAAATGGCTATTGAACGCGTCCTGAGGGAATCGAACCCCCGTCTCAAGAACCGGAATCTTACGTGATATCCACTACACTAAGGACGCAAGCACTGGCATAATTGTAACCAACCAAAAAATAATTTACAAGGGGATAAGGCAAAAAAATGAAATTTCAACAGAATTTTTCACAAAAACAACAACAAACGCAAAAATTGGCTATGACTCAGCAATTGCAGCAATCAATCCAAATCCTCCAATATAATAGTGAAGAATTATTAGCCTTTGTTGAAAATCAGGCGCTAGAAAATCCTTTGGTTGAAGTAGTCGAGCCTGAATGGCAACCGGACTACAAAAAAACAAGTAACAATTATGATGGAGAAGAGACAAGCTATCTTAATCAAATTCCTGATACAAAAGGCTCGTTGTTTGAATCATTGATCGATCAAGTACATTTGAATTATCGTGACACATTTTTACGTAAAATGATTTTATATTTGATTGAATACATTGATTTAAATGGTTTTTTGACAATTGATTTGGCCGATGCGTCCGAAGACACGGGTGCATCAGCAATCCAACTATTAGATGCATTGACGTTAATTCAACAACTAGAGCCGGCAGGTGTAGGTGCTAGAAATCTTCAAGAATGTCTGATGCTACAAACTGAAAGAGATGATTTTGCTCCAGCTTTAGCTTACATTGTTTTGGAAGAATGCTTTGATGAACTAGTCCAACGAAAATGGAAAGACATCGCACAAAAATTTTCAATCGAACTTAGTGAAGTTCAAAAAATATTTGATTATCTTCAAACTTTATCACCAAGTCCAGGTAGGATCTTTGACAACAGTAATGAACTGTATATCATTCCAGATGTGAAGGTTTTGGTTCATAGCAACAACGAAGTGCAGGTAGTTTCGAATCGAGCAAGTCAGCCGAATATTCGTTTTCAAGAAACCTATTTCAAACAAATGAATCAAAAAGCAGACAAAGAAACAGCTACGTATTTAAAAGAACGTAAGCAAGAATTTGATTGGCTAAAAAAAACAATGATGCAACGCGGTGATACTATTTTAAAAGTGGCACAAGTAATCGTTTCTCGCCAAAAAGAATTTTTCACCGATGTTAATCGACCAATCAAACCATTGACCTTAAAAGAAGTGGCTTCTGAAATCAATGTCCATGAATCAACTGTGAGTCGAGCTGTTCACGGAAAATATTTGGAAACAACTTTTGGCATTTTTGAACTTAAAAAGTTTTTTACAACCCGCATAGCAAACAACAATACGACTGGGTCGGAAGATTTATCCACAGAAATGGCAAAGAAAAAACTACAAGAGTTAGTTGATCTGGAAGATAAAGCAAAGCCATTATCGGATCAAAAGTTAGTCGAACTTCTAAAAAAAGAAGAAGTTGTGATTTCTAGAAGAACCGTTGCAAAATATCGAGATCTTTTAGGAATCCCGAGTTCATCAAAAAGAAAACGGTATGATAAATAAAAAAAAGAGGGCTAGTAAAAGTATTTTACTTTTCTAGTCTTTTTTAGTTGAAAAGTTAGGAAGAAACTGTTAGACTAACGCATGTGAGGTTGAGGTTTTCCTTTTCATAAAAAAGAAAGTAAAACAATCAATTTTATTTTTTTGTCGTACATGGGTCGTTTTGAGTCTACATTGGACGTTTATCGTCCAACTAAGGAGATCGCTATGCTAGATGAATTGAAAATGATTGAGTCCGTTGCACCAGATATTATCGAAGTTCTTCAAGAACGCTATAAAATTTTACGTAATATTTATTGGATGCAGCCGATTGGTCGACGTAGCTTATCTGAAAGTATGGGGATAACAGAGCGAGTTTTGCGAACAGAAACAGATCTTTTGAAAAATCTTCAACTAATCGATACGTCAAAAAGTGGCATGACGTTGACCACGAAAGGTGAGGAAGTTTATCAAAGTCTTGAAAACTTCATGGATCAGCTTTTAGGAATGCATCAGACAGAAAAAAAACTGGCTGAGTATTTTGGTAATCAACGTTGTATCGTTGTTTCGGGGAATAGTGACGCACAATCAAAAGTGACAGATGCTTTTGGTGAAGCTTTAAACGAATCCTTGAACTTATTACTTCCAGAAGGTGAAAATATCATTGCCGTAATGGGAGGAACCACAATGGCTGTGGTTGCTGAACAGTTGACGAATTTGGAAAACAAGAAACGACATAACTTGTTTGTTCCTGCAAGAGGGGGAATTGGTGAGGCGGTTACCGTACAAGCGAATTCAGTTAGTGCCAGAATGGCAGCTAACACAAATGGGGATCATCGGGCATTGTATGTTCCAGAGCAACTAAGTTTAGCTACCTACAATTCTTTACTCAATGAACCATCTATTCAAGAAGTGTTAAACTTGATAAGTCAGGCAAATTGTGTTATTCATAGTATTGGACGTGCGTTGCATATGGCAGCCCGCCGAAAAATGACTGAAGAAGAGTTAATCATGTTGAAGCAGGCGAATGCTGTAGCGGAATCCTTTGGTTATTTCTTTAACGAAAATGGAGAAGTTGTTTACAAGGTTCCAAGAATCGGCATCGAACTGAAAGATTTAACACAGGTACCAATCATCCTTGCGATTGCTGGCGGAAAAACAAAAGCCAAAGCAATCCGAGCGTATATGAAAAATGCACCAAAACAAACGTGGCTGATCACAGATGAGGCCGCAGCAAATGAGATTTTAAAAGGGGTAACCCTTTAAAATAAAAATTTTTTTGATTTTCATAAGGAGGAAATCTTAAATGACAGTTAAAGTAGGTATTAATGGTTTTGGACGTATCGGACGTCTAGCGTTCCGTCGTATCCAAGATGTAGATGGAATCGAAGTAGTAGCAATCAATGACTTAACAGATGCTAAAATGTTAGCACACTTGTTAAAATATGACACAACTCAAGGACGTTTCAACGGAACAGTTGAAGTTCATGAAGGTTCTTTCAACGTTAACGGTAAAGAAGTTAAAGTTTTAGCTAACCGTAACCCTGAAGAATTACCATGGGGCGAACTAGGCGTAGACATCGTTCTAGAATGTACTGGTTTCTTCACTTCTAAAGCAGCTGCTGAAAAACATTTAACAGCTGGTGCTAAACGTGTTGTTATCTCTGCTCCTGGTGGAGACGATGTTCCAACAATCGTTTATAACACTAACCACGAAACATTAACTGGTAAAGAAACAGTTATCTCAGGTGCTTCATGTACTACTAACTGTTTAGCTCCTATGGCTAAAACATTGAACGACAAATTTGGTGTTGTTGAAGGATTAATGACAACTATCCATGCTTACACAGGTGACCAAATGACTCTAGACGGACCACACCCTAAAGGTGACTTCCGCCGTGCACGCGCTGCTGCTGCAAACATCGTTCCTAACTCAACAGGTGCTGCTAAAGCTATCGGCTTAGTTATCCCTGAATTGAACGGTAAATTAGACGGAGCTGCTCAACGTGTTCCTGTTCCAACTGGTTCATTAACTGAATTAGTAACTGTTCTTAACGAAAAAGTAACAGTTGACGAAGTTAACGAAGCTATGAAAGAAGCTGCAAACGAATCTTACGGATACAACACTGACGAAATCGTTTCTTCAGATATCGTAGGTATGACTTTCGGTTCATTGTTTGATGCAACTCAAACTAAAGTAATGACAGTAGGCGACCAACAATTAGTTAAAACTGTTGCTTGGTACGACAACGAAATGTCTTACACTGCACAATTAGTACGTACTTTAGAATACTTCGCTAAACTATAAGAAACACGTACGAGTGTAAATTTAAACAAGTACACTTAAAAGCGGGGAAGCAATCGCGCTTCTCCGCTTTTTTTGATAACAAGTTTATTTAGGAGGAAACAAAATGGCTAAGAAAACAGTAAAAGATATCGACTTAAAAGATAAAAAAGTTCTTGTCCGTGTTGACTTTAATGTTCCTTTGAAAGATGGCGTGATCACTGATGATACACGTATCAAAGCTGCTTTACCAACAATCAACTACGTGCTTGAACAAGGCGGAAAAGCAATCCTTTTCTCTCATCTAGGACGTGTGAAAGCTGAAGAAGATAAAGCAGGTAAATCTTTAGCACCAGTTGCTAAACGTTTAGGCGAATTATTAGGTAAAGAAGTTACTTTCGTACCTGAAACTCGTGGAAAAGAATTAGAAGACGCAATCAGCAACATGAAAGACGGCGAAGTTGTTGTTTTTGAAAACACTCGTTTTGAAGATGTTGATGGTAAAAAAGAAAGCAAAAATGACCCAGAATTAGGTAAATATTGGGCTTCATTAGGTGATGTTTTTGTAAACGATGCTTTCGGTACAGCTCACCGCGCACATGCTTCTAACGTAGGAATCGCTTCAACTGGTATTCCAACAGTTGCTGGATTCTTAATGGACAAAGAAATCAAATTTATCGGTGAAGCTGTTGAAGAACCAAAACGCCCAATGATCGCAATCCTTGGTGGCGCTAAAGTTTCTGACAAAATCGGCGTTATCGAAAACTTGATTCCAAAAGCTGACAAAATCTTGATCGGTGGCGGAATGACTTATACATTCTACGCAGCAAAAGGAATGAAAATCGGTAGTTCTTTAGTTGAATCTGACAAAATCGAATTAGCAAAAGAATTGATTGAAAAAGCAGGCGACAAACTTGTATTACCAATCGACAACGTTTGTGCACCAGAATTCTCAAACGACGTAGAAACTCAAGTTATCGAAGGCGACATTCCTGATGGATTGATGGCTTTAGATATCGGACCTGCATCAGTTAAATTATTTGCTGATACATTAAAAGGTGCGAAAACTGTTGTTTGGAACGGACCAATGGGTGTGTTCGAAATGAGTAACTTCGCTAATGGTACAATCGGAGTTTGTGAAGCAATCGCAAACCTTGAAGATGCTACTACAATCATCGGTGGTGGGGATTCTGCAGCTGCAGCTGAACAACTTGGCTTTGCTGACAAATTTACTCACATCTCAACTGGTGGGGGCGCAAGTTTAGAATTGTTAGAAGGTAAAGAGTTACCTGGTCTAGCAGCAATTAACGACAAATAATTCACTTATATCTAGGTGTACACTTTGAAAAGAGTGTACGCTTAGCCTTGTGTTTTGAAAAAGAAAAAGGAGTGTGTGTTCATCATGCGTAAACCAATCATCGCTGGTAACTGGAAAATGAACAAAACTGCATCAGAAGCAAAAGCATTTGCTGAAGCAGTAAAAAACAAAATCCCTTCAAATGAAGTAGTTGATTCTGTTATCGGATCACCTTCATTATTCTTACAAGAATTAATGGCATCTGCTGAAGGTACTGAACTAAAAATTTCTGCACAAAACTGTTTCTGGGAAAACTCAGGTGCATTCACTGGTGAAACTTCACCAGCTGCATTAGCAGATCTTGGTGTTCAATATGTCATCATTGGTCACTCAGAACGTCGTGAATACTTCCATGAAACTGATGAAGATATCAACAAAAAAGCAAAAGCCATTTTTGCAAACGGCATGACACCTATCTTATGTTGTGGTGAAACTTTAGAAACATATGAAGCAGGAAAAACTGCTGAATGGATCGAAGGTCAAATCACTGAAGGTCTTAAAGACTTAACAGACGGTCAAGTAAGCAATATGGTAATTGCTTATGAACCAATCTGGGCAATCGGTACTGGTAAATCTGCTGATGCACAAATCGCTGATGAAATTTGTGGCGTTGTTCGTCAAACAGTTGAAAAATTATATGGTAAAGAAGTTTCAGAAGCTGTACGTATCCAATACGGTGGTTCTGTTAAACCAGAAAACATCGCTGAATACATGGCTAAAGAAAACGTTGATGGTGCTTTAGTTGGCGGAGCTAGCTTAGAAGCTGATTCATTCTTATCTTTATTAGACGCTGTAAAATAATTTTTGAAAATTTGTGAAAAAAAGCAATAAATGTTTGCACTTCATCACAAAATTAACTAAAATCGTATATGAGGGAAATCCCTTAGGATAAAAACAAACTCAAAGGAGAGACAAAACATGTCAATTATTACTGATGTTTACGCTCGCGAGATCTTAGACTCACGCGGTAACCCAACAATCGAAGTAGAAGTATACACAGAAAGCGGAGCTTTTGGCCGTGGAATGGTTCCTTCAGGTGCTTCAACTGGTGAATACGAAGCAGTTGAATTACGTGATGGCGACAAAGCTCGTTACGGTGGTAAAGGTGTTACTAAAGCTGTTGACAACGTAAACAACATCATTGCTGAAGCAATCATTGGCTACGATGTACGTGACCAAATGGCTATCGACAAAGCTATGATCGCTTTAGACGGAACTCCTAACAAAGGTAAATTAGGTGCGAACGCTATTTTAGGTGTATCTATTGCTGTTGCTCGTGCAGCTGCTGACTACCTAGAAGTACCTTTATACCACTACCTAGGCGGATTTAATACAAAAGTATTACCAACTCCAATGATGAACATCATCAATGGTGGATCACATGCTGATAACTCAATCGACTTCCAAGAATTCATGATTATGCCTGTAGGAGCTCCAACGTTTAAAGAAGCTCTACGTATGGGTGCTGAAGTATTCCACGCTTTAGCTGCAATCTTAAAAGGTCGCGGATTAGCAACTTCAGTTGGTGACGAAGGCGGATTTGCTCCTAACCTTGGTTCAAATGAAGAAGGTTTCGAAGTTATTATCGAAGCTATCGAAAAAGCTGGCTATGTACCTGGTAAAGACGTTGTTCTTGCTATGGATGCTGCTTCTTCAGAATTCTACGACAAAGAAAAAGGTGTTTACGTTTTAGCTGACTCAGGCGAAGGCGAAAAAACAACTGACGAAATGATCAAATTCTACGAAGAATTAGTTTCTAAATACCCAATCATCTCAATCGAAGATGGCCTAGACGAAAACGACTGGGACGGATTCAAGAAATTAACTGACGTATTAGGCGACAAAGTTCAATTAGTTGGTGACGACTTGTTCGTAACAAACACTCAAAAATTAGCTGAAGGTATCGAAAAAGGAATTGCTAACTCAATCCTTATCAAAGTTAACCAAATCGGTACTTTGACAGAAACTTTTGAAGCAATTGAAATGGCTAAAGAAGCTGGTTACACTGCAGTTGTATCTCACCGTTCTGGTGAAACAGAAGATTCAACAATCTCTGATATCGCTGTTGCAACAAACGCTGGCCAAATCAAAACTGGTTCTCTTTCACGTACTGACCGTATTGCTAAATACAATCAATTATTACGTATCGAAGACCAACTTGGTGAAGTTGCTGAATACAAAGGTTTGAAATCTTTCTACAACTTGAAAAATAAATAATTTTTATTAATTAACTATTTTTAGACGTGGGGCTTGCCCCACGTCTTTTTTTTGTCCATAAAATACTAGGTAGTTAATTGTTTTACAAGCTGGTCGAATTTTTATATGATAAATAGCATCAATAAGTAGCTAAGGAGAGGAACAACATGCATCTTTTTTCAACGATCATCATCACATTAGTAGCAATCGAATTTTTTTATATTATGTATTTAGAGACGTTCGCAACGACATCAGCAACCACTGGACGAGTGTTTCATTTATCAAAAGAAGAATTAGCACGTCCGTCAGTAAATGTTTTATTCAAGAATCAAGGAATTTACAATGGATTGATTGGAGTAGGATTGCTTTATGCGACATATGTTTCTTCCGCAGGTAGTGAGTTAGCAAAGGTTTTGCTAGTCTATATTATTTTAGTGGCTTTGTATGGAAGCATAACGAGTGATAAAAAAATTATTATTACACAAGGCGGATTAGCGATTATTGCTTTTGTTTCACTCTTTTTTTAAGTTAAGTATTTAAAAATTCAACAGTTTTATTTATTAGAATGGTACAATAAAAATATAGTTTACTTGAATTTTCTTTAAAGAAAAAATCAGTCTTGGTTAATTGATCGCATAGTGAAAAATCAAGGATAGCTGAGTGGTGGAGGTGATTAATTGATTATTATGTTGTATTTTATTTTAGTAATCGTGATTCTTGCTATTATTTTTAATGTTATTTCTTATTCTTATGCAAAAAAGTTGATCACGGTTGGTGTACAACGAGGTCATAACTGGTATGAAACAACAGGACACCTCTTAATGGATCCTGCAGCGACTGAAATTGTCGAAGCAAAACGACAACAGCTAGAAGAAGCGGCAGAATCTTTTTGGCAAACAGGTGTAACAGAAACAATCAAAAGTCACGATGGATTAAAACTAACGGGAAAATGGTTTGTTACAGATCGAAGACAAAAAAATTGGGTGATTTGTATCCATGATTACCGAAGCACGGGCAAGCGTGACATGTCTTTTGTTGGGAAAAAATATGCAGAACAAGGGTTTAATGTTTTGATTCCAGATTTACGTGCCCATGGCGAAAGTGAAGGAGAAATCATCGGAATGGGCTGGTTGGATCGTCTGGATTTGATTGCTTGGATCAAGCAGCTGATGAAAGAATATCCGGATGCTTCGATTGTTTTGCATGGCGGTTCAATGGGCGCTTCGACGATTATGATGGCTAGTGGTGAGAAGCTGCCTTCTTCTGTGAAAGGCTTTATCTTGGATAGCGGGTATGTTTCTGTCTATGCAGAATTTCGTTATATGCTAAGCAAGTTAACTTCATTTCCAAAGTGGTTGATTATGAGATATGCAAATTCTTACGCCCAAAAATATGCTGGTTATTCTTTGAAACAAGCATCTGCTACACGCCAACTAGGTAGTAATCATTTACCACTATTAATTATCCATGGTGAACACGATTATTTTGTGCCTGTTGAAGCAGCTTACACTGTGCAAAATGCAACAGCGGGGGAAAAAGAATTACTATTGGTTCCAAATGCAGAGCATCTAGCGGCAGTATTGAATGAGCCAAAGACTTATTGGACTGTTGTGTTTTCTTTTATCAATGAACGAATTTTAGCTGGGCAATAAATCGTGTTGCATTCTTGAATGATGAGTTGTCAAACTACTAATTAATATAGAAGAAAAAAATTCGCAAAGTTTCCTATAAGCAATTTATATTTATAGTGAACTCCAAGTTGAAAATCTGACGGAGTAGTTACGTGTGATTTATTAAAAAAGAATACTTTATCTGATTACTCCTGTTTGCGAGGATAAATAGTTGCTGGTTTGAAGAGAGATTGTTAGAATGAATTGTACAAAAACGCAAGTTATTTTAGGGGTGGTATGATGGGGCAACAGGTGAACAATGAACATTTTTCAACCGAAGAAGAATTGTTTGAAGCTGGTTATCGAAAATATTCGGGTGAAAAGATAGACATTTTTTATAACAAAGAGATTTGTATCCACAGTGGAAATTGTGTTCGTGGGAATGCAGCTGTTTTTGAAGTTGGTCGCAGACCGTGGATCATGCCGGATAATGCAAGTGCTGATGAAAGTAGTCGCGTTATTCAAACATGTCCGAGTGGCGCATTGAAGTTTATTCGAAAGGATGAAGTGTAAAATGGAAATCAAAGAAGAAAAAAATCGTTTTGCTTTATACAATGATGAACAACAAGAAATTGGAGAAATGACTTGGTCTGATGCTGGACCAGATATCATGATTATTGATCATACATTTGTCGAACCTACTTATCGTGGACAAAAATTAGCGGAAAAATTAGTGAATAGCGGTGTTGAATTAGCTCGTCGCGAAGGTAAAAAAATTATTCCACTATGCCCATTTGCTAAAAAAGAATTTGATACAAAACCTGAATATGGAGATGTATTACGCAAATAAATAGAAACAAGTAGAAGAGTTACGTTTGACGTGACTCTTTTTTTTGAATAGATTGTTGAAAGTCGATTTTCATGAGGAGTCTAAACGTATGGAGCTAGCGTTGGAAAGAAAACATTGCTATTTGCGATGAAACATTGGAAGATAAAGTTTTTCGATGTTTCCCAAAAAATTCTCGCAACAAGCCATAGATCAATAAAGTAATGGGAGCTATTTTATCAGACTGTTCACTAGTTTGTAGGAACGAGATGCTTTGCGCCATAATTTTATTCACGGTGTCACCAAAGCAACTTCGCAAAATGATTTATAATTGTTCAAAAATATGAAAAAATACTTTTATCAGTTGCTTTTTATTTTTTCGAAGCTTGAAGCTACAACCTTCTTTTATAACCTTATTTTGAATTTATTTTCATTCTATGGTAAAGTTAAAGAGATGATATTTTTCAAAGAAGGAGGAGCTGAAGCGTATGTATAATTTAATTTTAGGAATCGTAATTGCCTTATCAATCGTCATGATTATCGCAATTATGATGCAGCCAAGTAAACAAAATAGTGCAGCGAGCGCATTTACTGGTGGAGCGGATCAGTTGTTTGGGAAGCAAAAAGCACGTGGCTTTGAAGCCGTGATGCAACGAACAACTGCTGTGCTGGGAGCCGTTTGGATGATTTTATTATTTGTCCTAGCGTTTTTATCTTCAAACTAATCAAGAAACCTCTCGCCGATTTGCGAGGGGCTTTTTTTATTGGTGGAGCAGGTGAAAACGAGAAGTTTCTGAGTGCAACTATGTTAAAATGAAGAGCGAGAGGTGATTGAATTGAAAGGAAGTTTACCAAAATCATTTTATGCGGAGCATGGAGAGAAAGCTGTTTTACTTTTGCACGCATATTCAGGTAGCTCAAACGATGTCCGAATGCTTTGCCGTTTTTTAGAAAAAGCAAATTATACTGTTTATGCACCGATGTTTTCGGGACATGGAACGTTGAATCCAGAAGATATTTTACATCAAGACGCCACAACTTGGTGGGAAGATGCGAAAGCAGCGCTCGCGTTTTTAAAAGCAAATGGCTTTCATGAGATTGCTGTTTTTGGTTTGTCTATGGGTGGTATTTTTGCGACAAGACTACTTGAAGAAGAAAATGTGATTGGAGGCGGCTTTTTCTGTTCACCAATTTCACCAGTAGAAACGAATGTACCAGAAAACTTTCTCATTTATGCACAACAAGTATTGAATATCGCAGGACTGTCAGAAACAGAAATTCAGCAACAACTTGAAATTTATCGTCCCTTAGTTAAGGAACAATTAACAGATATACAAGAACAAGCAGCTTATGCAAATGAAAAGCTGTCAAAAATTCAAGCACCAATGTTCCTAGCTCAAGCAGGTCAAGATGAAATGATTGATCCAATGGGTGTTTATGAAACGGCTCGTCGTTTGAATAAACAGCGAGTAACGCTTCAATGGTATCCAACCAGTAAGCATGTGATTACGGTTGGAAACGCTCGGCGGGAGTTAGAACGAGATGTCTTAGAATTTTTAGAGAAATTACCCTGGAATGAGGAAAATAAATGACAAAAAAAACAATTAAAGAAAAAATTATTTTTTTTATGGAAAGTAGCCGTAAAAAAAGCTTTTCAATGGAAGAAATTGCAGAAGGCTTAGGCTTTCAAAAAAGTGAAGACTTTAAATTATTAGTTCAAACAATTGCACAAATGGAAAGAGAGCAGAGCATCGTTTTTAATAAGAAAGGTAAAGTGAAATTACCATTACAACCATTATTGATTGAAGGAACATTTCGTGGCAATGAACGTGGCTTTGGTTTTGTAACGATTGATCCCGAAGAAGATGACATCTATATCCCGAAAGAATCAACTGGTTATGCAATGGACGGAGACACTGTAGCAATCGATATTATTAAAACGGCAGATACGGCACTTGATCGAGGAGCTGAAGGAAAGATTGTTGAAATCCGAAAACGTGGAACAACACAACTCGTTGGTGAGTTCGTTGCTTATTCACCTGAGGAAGAAGCAGAAACGGATCTTTATGGTGTCGTGATCCCTAAAGATAAAAAATTAACAAAGTTTAAGGTGTATGCAGCTGCAGAAGGAATCCGCCCAGTAGATGGAAGTATCGTGATTGTAGAATTGACCCATTACCCAGAAAATGGCTATGCTACTAGTTTAGAAGGAATTGTCAAACAAGTAATTGGCCATAAAAATGACCCTGGTATGGATATTTTATCAATCGTTGTAGCAAACGGAATTCCAACAAAATTTCCTGATGATGTAGTGGCAGAAGCAGATAAAGTTCCTGATCATATCAATGAAAAAGATTTGGTTGGTCGACGTGATTTACGGGATCAATTGATTGTAACGATTGATGGTGAAGATGCAAAGGACTTAGATGATGCAGTAACTGTTCGCAAACTAGCAAATGGAAATTACTTTTTAGGCGTTCATATTGCAGATGTTTCTTATTATGTAACACAAGGAAGCCAGTTGGATCGAGAAGCTTATGATCGTGGAACAAGTGTCTATTTGACTGACCGTGTGATCCCAATGATTCCACAACGATTGTCAAACGGAATTTGTTCATTAAACCCACATGTGCCAAGATTGACGATGAGTTGTGAAATGGAAATTGATTCAAGTGGGCATGTCGTTAGTCATGAGATTTTCCAAAGTGTTATTCAAACAACCGAACGAATGACTTATACTGCCGTGAATGAAATTTTAGAAGATGAAGAACCTGAAACAATGAAACGTTATAAACAATTAGTGCCAATGTTTCAAGCCATGAAAGAACTACACGAGATTTTAGAGAGTATGCGGATTCGCCGTGGGGCTATTTCTTTTGAAGATCGCGAAGCGAAAGTGTTAGTGAATCCAGAAGGACATCCATTGGATATTTTGCTGCGAACACGTGGTGTAGGGGAACGCTTGATTGAATCATTTATGCTTGCTGCCAATGAGACAGTGGCGCAACATTATCATGATCTTCATTTACCATTCATCTATCGAATTCATGAACAACCTAAGGAAGAAAAAATGCAACGCTTCTTTGACTTTGCTTCAGCATTAGGAATCCTAGTTAGAGGGACAAAAGGTACGATTACGCCGAAAGACTTGCAAAAAGTAATCGAAGATGTGGAAGAAAAGCCTGAATCTGCGGTAATTAATACGATGTTGTTACGAAGCATGCAACAAGCTCGTTATTCAGAAGAAAACTACGGTCATTATGGCTTAGCAGCAGAGTACTACACACACTTTACTTCACCAATTCGCCGTTATCCAGACTTGATTGTTCACCGTTTGATTCGTTCTTATGGTGAAGATCGTAGTGAAGAAAAACAAGCAATCTGGTCTGCAGAACTTCCAGACATTGCTGAACACAGCTCAAAAATGGAACGCCGAGCAGTGGAAGCAGAACGTGAAGTTGATGCAATGAAAAAAGCAGAATACATGATGGATAAAGTCGGGGAAGAGTTTGATGGCATCATTAGCTCAGTGGTAAAATTCGGTTTGTTTATTGAGCTACCTAATACAATCGAAGGTCTGATCCACATCAATGACTTGAAACAAGACTATTTCCACTTTATTGAAAATCATTTAGCATTAGTTGGCGAACGAACGGGGCTAACATTTAAAATTGGGCAAAAGGTCCGCGTCAAAGTAGTCAAAGCAAGTCCAGAAGAACGAGCAGTTGATTTTGAGTTAGTTTCGGCAGAAGAAGTGCCTCAACTTGAACGACCAAAAGCAAAGCAAAAAGGGAAAGCATCAGGCAAACAAAATCAAAATCGTGGACGCAAAGCAGCTCCACGAAATAAAAAAGTAGGCGGGAAGAGAAATGACTTCCAGCCTGCTAAGAAAAAAGGAAAAGGTGGTAAAAAACCTTTCTATAAAGGAATTAAGAAAAAGAAAAAATAAGATAGTTTGGGGGAAGTAGAATGCCAAAAGGCGAGGGAAAATTAATTGCACAAAATAAGAAGGCTCGCCATGACTACTCGATTATTGACACGATGGAAGCAGGCATGGTTTTACAAGGGACTGAGATCAAATCGATTCGAAATAGCCGAATCAATCTAAAAGATGGATTCGTACGTGTTCGAAATGGCGAAGCCTTCCTATATAATGTCCACATCAGTCCGTATGAACAGGGAAATATTTTTAACCACGATCCGTTGCGGACACGCAAACTACTTTTGCACAAAAAACAAATTGCCCGACTAGTTGGTGAAACAAAAAATGCAGGGGTAACAATCGTCCCATTAAAAGTGTACATCAAGAATGGGTACGCCAAAGTTTTGATTGGTTTAGCTAAAGGGAAAAAGTCCTACGACAAACGAGAAGATTTGAAGCGTAAAGATGTCGATCGTCAAATTGATCGGACGTTGAAAAATTTCTCCAGATAATTTCAATATCCTTTTTCGCATATTCGGTGCTTTTACTTTTACTTAGTGATAAAATTTGGTAGCATTTAATCTGATAAAGCACGATTACTAAAGGTTTTCCTAGAAAATCACCATCATAATTTAAGTGAAAACTTCATCAAATTAGACTGAAACGAAAAAGTGTCTAATTTTCATGAAAATGTTTTGTATTTTCTGTTTCATGGTGGTATGATACCGATTGGTTATGATCAGATTTTTTCAGAGAAACCAAATGCGCACTTGAAAGTTATTTCATGTGAATTTCAGGGAAAAGAGAAAAGAGGTGAAATGAATTGGATGAACGCTCGCTAACGTTCCACATTGGACCTGTGTGGTTTGATGGTACTGTTTGTATGATGGTGTTATTGACTTGTCTAATCGTTTTCTTTCTAGTGTACTTCTTTACGCGTAACTTAAAGATGAAACCAACTGGAAAACAAAATGCGATTGAATGGGTAATTGATTTTAGTCGAGGAATCGTTACAGATAACTTGCCTAGAAAAGAACTAAGTAATTTCCATTTACTTGCATTTACCTTATTCTTATTTGTATTTATTGCAAATAATATCGGTCTAATGACAAAAATCGTATTACCAGATGAAACGACACTTTGGAAAAGCCCAACAGCTGACCCATTTGTGACATTGACCTTGGCATTTATGATGATTTTACTTACACATTTGTTTGGGGTAAAACGATTTGGGTTGAAAGGCTATTTTGTAAATTCATTCTTGAAACCGTATAGTTTCATGTTACCAATGAAGATCATTGAAGAATTTACAAACTTATTAACACTTGCTTTACGTCTTTATGGGAATATTTTTGCGGGGGAAGTTTTGCTAACCTTGATTGCAAAAATGATGACAAGTCTAGGGTGGCTATCCTTGCCATTAGCGATTCCATTAGAGATGATCTGGATTGCATTTTCATTGTTTATCGGAAGCATCCAAGCATTTGTCTTTGTCACTTTATCGATGGTTTATATGAGCCATAAGATTGAAGTAGAAGAGTAATATTTATTTAAGTAATTTACTATTTATTTTAGGAGGAAAAAATATTATGAATTATATCGCAGCAGCAATCGCAATTTTAGGGGCAGCAATCGGTGCCGGTTATGGTAATGGTAAGGTAATCTCAAAAACAATCGAATCAATGGCTCGCCAACCTGAAATGTCTGGTCAATTACGTACAACAATGTTTATTGGGGTAGCCTTAGTTGAAGCTGTTCCTATTCTTGGTGTGGTTATCGCTTTAATTCTAGTATTCATGTAGAAAGAAGTTAAGTACTATATTATTCTCATTGAAACTAGAGAGACCTCAAAGAAAGGAAGGCTAGCTTATGCTGAATCAATTGGCAATTGCAGAAGTTGGCAATCCGATGTTAGGTAATATCATCGTTGTCAGCGGCTCATTTTTGATCCTACTTGCTCTTTTAAAGCATTTTGCTTGGGGACCAATTAGTGAAATTTTGAAGAAACGTGAAGATAAGATCGCCAATGATTTAGATTCTGCAGAACAATCTCGCATCAACTCAGCGAAAATGGAACAAGAACGCGAACAACAATTGTTAGCTTCTCGCTCTGACGCAGCTGAAATTATTAAAAATGCGAAAGAAAGTGGAGAACTTAGCCGCCAAAATATTTTGAAGGATACACAAGATGAAGTTATTCGTCTAAAAAACAAAGCTAAATCGGATATCACGTTAGAACGTGACAATGCGTTAAACTCTGTTAAAGACGATGTTGCTGATCTTTCACTTCAAATTGCGGAAAAAATCTTGAATAAAGAATTATCTCCAGAAATGCATGAATCATTAATCAACCAATATATCGAAGGTCTAGGTTCTTCAAATGAAACTAGATAAATATACTGTCGGTAGACGCTATGGAAAAGCTTTGTTTGAACTGGCGATCGATTCAAACAAGAGTGAAGAAATCTATCAAGAACTGTTGAGCTTGCGTAAAATTTATGAAAAAGTCCCTGAATTAGGGGAAGTGCTCAGTGATGCTCGTTTAGAACCACATGAAAAACGACTTATCATGGATAAGTTGATTAGTGGCTATGACGGTGTTGTTAAGAACTTTTTAGAAGTGGTCTACAATTACAATCGGATGGATGATCTGTTGTTCATGATTGACGAATATGAACATCGTTATAATGAGAATAATGGATTATTACTTGGAACAGTAAAAACTGCCGTTCCTTTATCTGATGAACAGTTAAAAAAATTAGAACAGAATGTAGCAAAAACAATGAACTATCAAACAGTTGAATTAGAAACAATCGTTGATTCTTCTATTCTTGGTGGCGCAATTGTTGAAGCCGACCATCGAGTGATCGACGGCAGCATTCGGACGCAATTGGAAACAATGCGTAATCAATTAAATAGATAGTACAAAGAGGTAGGTGAATCGAATGGCCATCAAAGCAGAAGAAATTAGTGCCTTGATTAAAGAACAAATTGAAAATTATCAAAGCGTGCTTTCAGTTGAAGAAATTGGTACTGTCACATACGTCGGTGACGGGATTGCTCGTGCGCATGGATTGGAAAATGCAATGAGTGGTGAGTTGCTTGAATTTTCAAACGGCTCATACGGAATGGCGCAAAACTTAGAATCAAATGATGTAGGGATTATTATCCTTGGTGATTTCGAATCCATTCGTGAAGGTGATAAAGTAAAACGTACAGGTAAAATCATGGAAGTTCCAGTTGGAGATTCTTTGATTGGACGTGTCGTGAATCCTTTAGGTCAACCGATTGATGGACTAGGAGAAATCGTTACCGATAAAGCTCGTCCCGTAGAAGCAATGGCACCAGGTGTTATGCAACGTAAATCAGTTAATGAACCAATGCAAACAGGTCTAAAAGCAATCGATGCTTTAGTACCAATTGGTCGTGGTCAACGTGAATTAGTTATCGGTGACCGTAAAACAGGTAAAACATCCATTGCAATTGATACAATTATCAACCAAAAAGGGCAAGATATGATTTGTATCTACGTTGCGATTGGACAAAAAGATTCAACTGTACGTACACAAGTTGAAACATTGAAAAAATATGGCGCTATGGACTATACAATCGTAGTCAATGCGGGTGCTTCTCAACCAGCACCATTACTTTACATTGCACCTTATGCTGGTACAGCGATGGGTGAAGAATTCATGTATAACGGCAAACATGTTTTGATTATCTTTGATGATTTATCAAAACAAGCTGTTGCTTATCGTGAACTTTCACTACTACTACGCCGTCCGCCAGGTCGTGAAGCATATCCAGGGGATGTTTTCTACTTGCATTCACGTTTGCTAGAACGCGCAGCAAAATTAAGTGATGAATTAGGTGGCGGTTCAATGACTGCTTTGCCATTCGTTGAAACACAAGCAGGAGATATCTCTGCATATATTCCAACAAATGTTATTTCAATCACTGATGGACAAATTTTCTTAGAAAGTGATTTGTTCTACGCAGGAACACGTCCAGCCGTTGATGCTGGGTTATCTGTATCCCGTGTTGGTGGTTCTGCACAAATCAAAGCAATGAAAAAAGTTGCCGGAACGCTACGTCTTGACTTAGCAAGTTACCGTGAACTTGAAGCATTTACGCAATTTGGTTCAGATTTGGATGCAGCGACACAAGCTAAATTAAATCGTGGTCGTCGTACTGTAGAAATCTTGAAACAAAAATTACATGCACCACTTGCTGTAGAAAAACAAGTAGTCATTTTATATGCATTGACGCATGGTTTCCTAGACAGCATCCCAGTGGATAGCATTCTTGACTTTGAAAGTGAATTATTTGAATACTTGGATACAAATCATCCAAATATCTTTGAAATTATCCGTACAACACAAGATCTTCCAGAAGAAGATGAGTTGAACAGCGTAATCAAAGAATATAAAGACATTTTCTTAGCTTCTAAAGGTAGTACATCCTCGACAGAAGACAAATTGAAATCCATTCAAAATGCATAGTGAGGTGAGATGAATGGGTGCTTCACTAAATGAAATTAAGACACGTATTGCTTCAACGAAAAAAACAAGTCAAATTACGCGTGCCATGCAAATGGTTTCTGCTTCAAAGTTAACGAAGTCGGAAGCTTCATCTAAGAAGTTTCAGGTCTACGCGAACAAAGTGAGAGAAATCGTTACGCATTTAACAGCAACCCAATTAAGTGATATTGCTTCTTCAAACACAAATAATGACATTAATTATAACTCAATGTTGATTAGTCGCCCTGTTAAAAAGACAGGCTATATTGTCATCACAGCTGACGGTGGTTTAGTTGGCGGTTATAATAGTTCAATTTTGAAACAAACGATGTCTATTTTGGAAGAAGATCACCAATCATCCGACGAGTATGTGATGATTGCAATTGGTGGTACTGGCGCGGACTTTTTCAAAGCTCGTGGCATTGACCTTGCGTATGAATTACGTAACTTATCTGACCAACCAAGTTTTGACGAAGTTAGAAAAATCGTAAACATGGCTACAACAATGTATCAAAATGAAGTTTTTGACGAATTATATGTGTGCTATAACCACCATATAAATTCATTAACTAGTCAATTTCGTGTAGAAAAGATGTTACCAATCTCAGATTTAGATCCAGAAGAAGCAACAAGCTTTGAGCAAGAATATATTTTTGAACCTTCAAAAGAAAAAATCTTAGCTCAATTATTGCCTCAATATGCTGAAAGTTTGATTTATGGTGCGATTGTAGATGCTAAAACTGCCGAACACGCAGCAGGCATGACTGCAATGAAAACAGCAACTGATAATGCTGCAAACATTATTGATGACTTGACGGTTTCTTATAACCGTGCAAGACAAGGGGCTATTACCCAAGAAATTACCGAAATTGTTGCCGGAGCTTCGGCACTAGAATAGTATTGAGATTGGAGGAAAAAAGATGAGTTCAGGCAAGATTGTTCAAGTAATCGGTCCCGTTGTCGACGTGGAATTTTCTTTAGACCAATCCTTACCAGATATCAACAACGCTTTAGTTGTTTATAAAAAAGATGAGAAAAAATCAAAAGTTGTTCTTGAAGCAACCCTAGAACTAGGTGACGGTGTAATCCGTACGATTGCGATGGAATCAACAGACGGTTTACAAAGAGGGATGGAAGTTGTCGATACAGGCAAAGCAATCTCTGTTCCAGTTGGTAAAGAAACATTAGGTCGCGTATTCAACGTATTAGGGGATACAATTGATTTAGAAAAACCTTTCCCAGAAGATGCTGAAAGAAGCGAAATTCATAAAAAAGCACCTAATTTTGATGAATTAAGCACAAGTACTGAGATTTTAGAAACAGGGATCAAAGTTATTGACTTATTAGCTCCTTACCTTAAAGGTGGGAAAGTTGGTTTGTTCGGTGGTGCCGGTGTTGGTAAAACCGTACTGATCCAAGAATTGATCCACAATATCGCACAAGAACATGGTGGTATTTCTGTGTTTACCGGTGTTGGTGAACGTACACGTGAAGGGAACGACCTTTACTATGAAATGAAAGATTCTGGCGTTATTGAAAAAACAGCGATGGTGTTTGGACAAATGAATGAGCCACCAGGTGCGCGTATGCGTGTTGCCTTGACTGGTTTAACAATTGCTGAATACTTCCGTGATGTTGAAGGTCAAGACGTATTACTATTTATTGATAATATTTTCCGTTTCACACAAGCTGGTTCAGAAGTATCTGCCTTACTTGGCCGTATGCCTTCTGCCGTTGGTTACCAACCAACTTTAGCAACAGAAATGGGTCAATTACAAGAACGTATTACTTCAACGAAAAAAGGTTCAATCACTTCCATCCAAGCAATCTATGTACCAGCCGATGACTATACTGACCCTGCGCCAGCTACAACATTTGCTCACTTAGATGCAACGACCAACTTGGAACGTAAATTAACTGAACAAGGGATTTATCCAGCGGTAGATCCACTTGCATCATCTTCAAGTGCACTTGCACCGGAAATCGTTGGGGAAGAACACTATAAAGTCGCTACTGAAGTCCAACACGTTTTACAACGTTACCGTGAATTGCAAGATATCATTGCAATCTTAGGGATGGATGAATTATCTGATCAAGAAAAAGTTTTAGTTTCTCGTGCACGTCGAATTCAATTCTTCTTGTCACAAAACTTTAACGTTGCAGAACAATTTACTGGTCTTCCAGGATCATACGTTCCTGTTGAAGAAACAGTTAAAGGTTTCCGTGAAATCTTGGAAGGTAAATATGACGATCTTCCTGAAGAAGCTTTCCGAAGCGTAGGTCGAATTGAAGATGTCGTTGAAAAAGCGAAAAAACTAGGCTACTAGAAAGGGGTGCCCCATGGATCAATTTTTAACAGTTAATGTGGTAACACCTGACGGCTTGGTCTATGATCACCATGCAGCAATTGTCGTTGCACGTACAACTGCTGGAGAATTGGGGATTTTACCGAAACATGCTCCAATTATCGTTCCTTTAGCCATTGATGAAGTTCGCATCAAAAGAACGGACTCTGATACGCACGTTGACTGGATTGCCGTTAACGGAGGAATCATGGAAGTTCGTGATAATCTAGTTTCAATCGTCGCAGATACTGCGGAACGTGAGCGCGATATTGATGTTTCTCGTGCTGAAAGAGCAAAACAACGAGCAGAACGCCAAATCGAAGAAGCAAAACAAAAAGAAGATACGAATGAATTGAAACGTGCAACTGTTGCATTACACCGTGCAATCAATCGGATTAATGTTTCTAAGCACACGTAGATTCAAATGAACTTATTTTTTGATAAAAACTGTGCCAAAGTCAGTCCTTGATTTTGGCACAGTTTTTTTAATTGCATTTATTTTATGTAAAAAAGGCACAGTTATTTTTCCTTTTAGAAAATTTATGGTATTATCGTTTTATTGAGTTTACAGTAAATAGATGCAAGAAAGGACGTTATGATGCAAGTCTATGGAATTGACGCGATTATTCGAATTGTGAGTCATTTAGCGTTTATTTATTTAGCTTTTTGGTCTTTGCGTTCTTTGCGTACAGAAACGTTTTTTAAATATATGCAGAATACTACGCAAATCAGAATGGTAATTGTCTTTTTTTCAATTTTTTTAGGATACACTGCCAGTAATTTTTTTCTAGAAATCATAGCGTTATGTCGGAATCTTTTTGTTAGTATCTAATTTCAAAAAAGGGTACTATTTTAAAAGAAGAAATGCTATAATAAAAAAGATTTTGAGTAAGAGTATGCTCATTGGAATTTTTTTGGGGGGAACAACATGGAAGAGATCATCGTACAAGGTGGCAATCAATTAACAGGAACTGTCAAAATTGAAGGAGCTAAAAATGCTGTATTACCAATTTTAGCTGCTAGTTTATTAGCGGAAGAAGGAACAACAACATTAACAAATGTTCCAATTCTTTCAGATGTATTTACAATGAATCAAGTGATTCGTCATTTGAATGTAGATGTTGACTTTGATGAAGATCAAAATCAAGTGACACTTAATGCGTCAAGACAATTAGAAATCGAAGCGCCTTATGAATATGTTAGTCAAATGCGCGCATCAATCGTTGTTATGGGCCCATTGTTAGCCAGAAATGGTCATGCAAAAGTGGCAATGCCTGGTGGCTGTGCCATTGGCAAACGCCCAATTGATTTGCATTTAAAAGGATTCCAAGCGCTAGGCGCAAAAATTATCCAAAAAAATGGTTATATCGAAGCAATCGCTGATGAATTGATTGGTAATACTATCTACCTAGACTTTCCAAGTGTAGGTGCAACACAAAATATCATGATGGCTGCTGTGAAAGCAAAAGGTACGACGATTATCGAAAACGTTGCTCGTGAACCCGAAATTGTTGACTTAGCAAATATCTTAAATAAAATGGGTGCCAATATTTATGGTGCTGGTACAGAAACAATGCGTATTGAAGGTGTTGAGCATTTACATGCAGTGACACATTCAATCGTTCAAGACCGTATTGAAGCAGGAACATTCATGGTCGCCGCAGCAATGACAGAAGGAAATGTTTTAATTGCTGATGCAATCTCTGAACACAATCGTCCTTTGATTTCTAAGTTAACAGAAATGGGTGCGACGATTACAGATGAAGAAGGCGGCGTTCGTGTTGTTGGACCAAAACATGTATTACCAACTGACGTGAAAACAATGCCTCATCCTGGCTTTCCAACAGATATGCAAGCACAAATGACAGCCATTCAAATGGTTGCTGAAGGCACAAGTGTCGTAACTGAAACAGTCTTTGAAAATCGTTTCCAACATTTAGAAGAAATGCGTCGTATGAATGCGCACGTTAAAATTGATGGGAATGTTGCAATGATTGAAGGGGCACATGAATTACAAGGTGCAGAAGTATATGCTACGGATCTACGTGCTGCTGCTGCCTTGATTTTAGCTGGATTAAAAGCAAATGGTGTGACACGTGTTCGTAATTTGAAATATTTAGATCGTGGCTATTATAATTTCCATTTGAAATTACAACAACTTGGTGCAAATGTTGAACGTGTTGAAATGGATCAAACACCAACAGAAAAAACTGCACAAACTATCGCTTAAGGACGTGTTTGAATGAGTAACCATCGTTATATTTTAGTCAGTTTGATGAAGATTTTAATTGTAATCATCTTACTTTTTCTTCTTTTTATTGCCGGTACAATGATTGGTTACGGCGTAATCGGTGGCGGAAATCCTTTCCGAGTTTTCCAACTTGATTTGTGGCTTCATATTCGAGACTTTTTTAACTGAGATCTAAGGGGTTGTGGCAAACTTTTGTCGCAGCTCCTTTTTACATAGAATGATTAGTGAGGCAGAGTAGATGAAAAAATTTCTGATTTATTTAGTAAGAGGCTATCAACGATTCATTTCGCCAGCATTTCCACCGAGCTGTCGGTATTATCCAACGTGTTCGAATTACATGATCCGTGCGATTCAAGTACATGGGGCTGTGAAAGGAACATTGATGGGAACAGCACGAATTTTACGTTGTCATCCTTTTGTAAGAGGGGGCATTGACTATGTGCCAAAGAACTTTAAATTAACAAGGAATACAGTCGACAAAGAACAGCCAGATTATGAAGGAAAAGAGTAAAAGGGAAAAGTTTACTCTTTTTTTATCGTTGAAAGGAGAAAGGTTACCGATGATCGAGCAATTAAAACCAAATGAACTTCCTTGGGATTTGCTATTGGATGCGGATCCTGAAAAAGAAAAAGTTCTTGCTTATCTTGAGCAAGGAGAAGGAATTGTTTGGAAAGATAATGGAGAAACGCTAGGAGTCTTGATTTTTGTCGCAACAAAAAACGAATTTGAAATCATGAATGTTGCAGTAGCACCACAAAGTCAGGGAAAAGGAATCGGTGGCTTATTATTAGAAGCTGCATTCCGACAAATCATTGAAGAGGTAGATAGCCAAACACAAATCATCATTCGTACAGGCAGCATTACTTCTGCTGCTTTACATTTGTATCAAAAGAAGGGCTTTAGCGAAATTTCCCGAGAAAAGGATTATTTTATCAAAAACTATGTAGAGCCCATTTATGAAGAAGGTATTCGATTAAGAGATCAAGTGACCTTAGCCAGAACGATTCAATCGCTTCGCTAGAATTCCCTAACCATTTACGGAAAAGGCTTTCAAAAACATAAGGATTGTTTTACAATATTTTTAGGAAGCAAAAAGGAGCGAAAATAGTTATGGGAATTCTTGTATTTGATTTTGGTGGTTCGGCAGTAAAATATGGTTATTGGAATGGCCATCAGTTAGAAGCAACCAACCAATTTCCAACACCTGGTACTTGGGAAGAAATGAAACAAAAATTAAGTGAAACATACCAAGCGTTTGCTGAAACAAACGCAATTGAAGGCATTGGTATCAGCGCTCCCGGTGTGGTTAACAGTGAGCGTCAAATTATTGAGGGAATTAGTGCGATTCCTTATATTCACGGATTTAATATTTTTAAAGAATTAGAAGAATTATTTGGATTACCAATTACCATTGAAAATGATGCGAATTGTGCTGGAATGGCAGAATTTTATGAAGGTGCAGCGCGCAATTACCAAGATGTTGCATTTGTTGTTATTGGGACAGGAATTGGTGGTGCAATGTTTACGAAGGGACAAATGAACAAAGGTGCTCATCTTTATGGTGGCGAGTTCGGGATGATGTTTTTAGATGGTGATCAAACATTCAGCCGCTTAGGAACTGCTGTGCAGATGGCTTGGCGTTATTGTGAACGTTTAGGTTTAGACAAGATGACCTATTCTGGAAAAGAAGTATTTCAACTGGCTGAATCAGGTGATGTGATTGCACAAGAAGAAGTGGAAAAATTTTATGATTACTTGGCAAAAGGACTGTTCAGTATTCAGTTTTCATTTGATCCAGAAGTGATTGTGCTCGGTGGTGGGATATCTGCAAAAGAGGGACTTATTGACGAATTGAATCAACGTATTGAAAAATTAATGGACAAGTTGGATCTACACGATTTTGTTCCAGAAATCTTATTATGTGACTATCGAAATGATGCAAATTTAGTTGGCGCTGCTGCGAATTACTATGCTCGAAGTCAAAGAGAAGCATGAGAACGAAAAGAAATGAAACAAAAGAATGATTGTATGCCCTGTTGAGTAAACAGGGTATATTTTATTGTGGAGAGTATGCTAAAATAGGTGGGAGGTGAGAATGATGTCAAAAAAGAATAAAGATATTGAAGTACGAGTAGAAGAAATCCAAAAAGTAATTAATGGCAAAAATTATGAGGTTACTCAGTTATTTATTGGTAAAAAAAATATTGGTGAAATTTTAGCATATGGCCCAAAAGAATTCGAAATATTTTTCGGTGAAGAGGATTTTGGGAAAGAAAAAAGTCTTGAAAATGCGATAGAAACAGTAATTCGCCATTGGAATTTACAAGACTAAAAAAATATCAAAAAAGTTTTCAATAAAGGGTTGCAAAAATCTGTGAAATTAGGTATTATAACTAAGTCAGGTTGATACAGACCTTTCGGAGGAGTAGCGAAGTGGCTAAACGCGACGGACTGTAAATCCGTTCCTTAGGGTTCAGTGGTTCGAATCCACTCTCCTCCATTTTTTTATTGGGGTATAGCCAAGCGGTAAGGCAAGGGACTTTGACTCCCTCATGCGTTGGTTCGAATCCAGCTACCCCAGTTATGAAATGGACGTTTACGAGATAACAGTTTCTGTTATCTCGTTTTTTTTTTTGCTTACAGTGTCTTGCTTCTTGAAGTATTTGAAGAATTAGGCTAGAGTTAAATTAGGCACTTAAATGGAAAGGGTGAAGAGAATGAAATGGAAAGAAAAAGTCGATGAAACTGCTGAGAAAATATATGATTTGGTTAAATCCGGAAAATATGATGTAGAAGTCGGACTTCCAAAAAATGCAAAAAAAGCAGTCCAAATCAAGTCAAAACGTCCAACCAATCATACGAAAAAATGGTTAGCAAAAAACCGCTAATAATAACAAAAAACTGCCAAACGCTAAAAAAAGCGGCTTGGCAGTTTTTTGTTATCTTTCGACTTCGATTCCTAATACAGTTAGGTGACCGTTTCCTACTAATTTTACGACTAAAGCAGCCAATTGTTCTGCCGACATGTTCGTGTCACTAGTAATCCACCAGTGAAGAGTTCCGATGAAGATGGAAGTCATGTATTCGATGATAAAATCGATAGGCACTTCAAGTTCATTTTCTGTAATCTTTAAGCGATTGAAGATGTTTGCGTATTTATTGTATAAAAGTTCTTCTAGTTTTTTACGCAAAAGCTCGTTGGATGAACCGTCCATGATAGTCAAAAAGAAAGCTTTTCTTTCTTGGATATTTTTGTAAATATTCGTCAGTGCAGCAATGATTTGTTTGACTTTGATCCGGTTGCCATGAACAAGTTGTTCCAAATCTAACACAGAGGTAAAGGCGTTGATCGCCATTTCAAAAATTTGTTCGTAGAGATCTTGTTTGTCTTTAAAATGAGCATAAAAGGTCGCACGATTAATCATTGCTTCATCGGCAATATCTTGCACGGTCACGTTATCATATCCTTTTTCTTCCACCAAGCGAATAAATGCCTCGATAATCATTTTGTGTGTTCGCTTCACTCGAAGATCAATTTTCTTAACCATAAAAAATTCCTCACTTGTTATTCGACATTTTTGATTTGTTTGTTGCTTATCTCACAAATAGGGGGTGTTTGCCAGTTGCAAAACCAATAAATTGTTCCTAAAATATACATAAGTAGTATAACAGACACTTTGTTAGATAATCAACAAACTGTCTGTTTGAGGAGGGTGAAGAACAGATGAACTTACGAGCGGGAATTGACGTTGGGTCTACGACTGTCAAATTAGTATTACTAGATGAACGAAATCAAACAATTTTTTCTAAATATGAACGTCATTATTCAGATGTCAAGAAAGCAACAGCTAAGACTTTACGTGAAGCACAAGCCTTGGTTCAAAACCAACCAATTGCAATGGCAATTACTGGATCAGGCGGTATGGGACTTGCCGATGTATTGAACATTCCTTTTGTTCAGGAGGTGATTGCGTGTACACGCACGGTCGAAGAAATAATTCCTGAAACAGATGTGGCGATTGAATTAGGTGGAGAAGATGCGAAAATTACTTTTTTTGAAGGTGCACTGGAACAACGTATGAATGGTAGCTGTGCTGGCGGGACAGGTGCATTTATTGACCAAATGGCTGTTTTGTTGAAAACTGATTCAAATGGTGTGAATGAGCTAGCCAAGGAATATCGGCAAATCTACCCGATTGCTTCACGGTGTGGCGTGTTCGCTAAAACGGATGTACA
Source organism: Enterococcus sp. DIV0176 (assembly GCF_050528535.1). NCBI lineage: Bacteria > Bacillati > Bacillota > Bacilli > Lactobacillales > Enterococcaceae > Enterococcus > Enterococcus sp. DIV0176. The sequence continues at coordinate 634,342 of NZ_CP172879.1, forward strand.
GCCATTGATCAATGAAGGAGCAGATAAAGCGGATATTGCAGCGAGTATTTTTCAAGCTGTAGTAAATCAAACAATTGCTGGATTGGCAGCTGGACGAAAAATTAAAGGCAAAGTGGCATTTTTAGGTGGTCCACTGTACTTTATGTCAGAATTACGCAAACGATTTGTTGAAACGTTAGACATTGCGCCAGAAAATGTCATTTTTCCAGAAAATCCGCAGTTATTTGTGGCAATGGGTGCCGCGTTTTACGCTGAAGAAGCACGAGTGACGACAATTGAGGCTTTACTTGATGCTTTGGAAAATGGTAATCAAGCACAATTGACCCCGTCAACTACGTTAGCTCCGTTGTTCGAAGAAGAGGCAGATTTGACCGCTTTTCGCGAGCGTCATGCACAAGCGACTGCTTCAGAAAAATTACTTTCAGAACATCATGGTGTAGCATTTTTAGGAATCGATGCAGGTTCAACAACGACAAAAGTTACCTTGATTAATGAAGAAGGCGAGATTCTCTTTTCTTTCTATGGTAATAATGAAGGCCAGCCTTTAGAAACAACGATGAAAGTGCTAAAAGAATTATACAGTCAATTACCAGAAGACGTTTTTATCGGAAAAGCAGCAGCAACAGGTTATGGCGAATTATTGATCAAGAATGCTTTAAAAGTTGATATTGGTGAAGTGGAAACGATGGCGCATTACAAAGCGGCAAATTTTTTCCAACCTGGTGTTGATTTTATTTTAGATATTGGTGGTCAAGATATGAAAGCCATGACGATCAAAGATGGTGTGCTTTCTTCAATCCAATTAAATGAAGCCTGCTCTTCTGGCTGTGGTTCATTTATTGAAACATTTGCTAAATCATTGAATTATGATGTACGAGATTTTGCGAAAGCTGCAGTGGAATCCAAAGCACCAGTTGATTTAGGTTCTCGCTGTACAGTCTTTATGAATTCGAAAGTGAAGCAAGTTCAAAAAGAAGGTGCATCTGTAGGAGATATTTCTGCTGGGTTGTCTTATTCTGTTATCAAAAATGCTATTTATAAAGTAATTAAGATTCGTAGACCAGAAGATCTTGGCGAAAAAATTGTTTGCCAAGGTGGAACTTTTTATAACGAAGCGGTGTTGCGCGCATTTGAATTGATTAGTGGACGCGAAGTTGTTCGTCCCTCAATTGCTGGACTGATGGGGGCTTACGGAGCAGCGCTGATTGCCATGGAAAATTATGCGTTAGGTGAAGAAAGCACCATTTTGTCAGAAGAAGAGCTTGATCACTTTACTGCAGAAAAGGAATTTACGCATTGCGGTTTGTGTGAAAATAACTGTATGTTAACAGTTACGTTATTTTCTGATGGTCGCCAATTTATCACGGGAAATCGCTGTGAACGTGGCGCTCGAATCAAGATCAAGAAGGAAGATAAAAAAGTTAACCTAGTCGATTATAAGTATCGTCGTTTGTTTAAATACCGTCCATTACGTAAGAAAGAAGCAGTCAATGGTGTGATTGGTATCCCTCGAGTCTTAAATATGTATGAAAACTATCCTTTGTGGCATACTTTCTTCACTGATTTAGGATTCAGAGTAGAATTATCCCCACGCTCAAACAAAGAATTATACGAGCAAGGAATGGAAACAATTCCAAGTGACACAGCGTGTTATCCAGCTAAAATCACACACGGGCATATTCAAGCAATGATTGATGCAGGTATTCCACGAATTTTCTATCCAGGCGTTGTCTTTGAACGACAAGAATCAACTGAAGCGGATAATCATTTCAACTGTCCCATTGTCCAAAGTTATCCAGATGTTATTAAAAATAATGTGGATGACATTCGCGATGGTAAAGTTGATTATCGGAATCCATTTATCAACTTAGCTAACGAATCGGCAGTAGCAAAAGTCTTACATCAAACTTTTGCGGATTTTGATTTTTCGGAAGAACAGATTGCGAAAGCGTTGCATCATGGGTATGAAGAATTAGCAACGTTTAAGGAAGATATTCAGAAAAAAGGTGAAGAAACCTTATTGATGTTGAATCAAAAAAATGAGCGGGGAATTGTTATCTCAGGTCGTCCCTATCATTTAGATCCAGAAATCAATCATGGAATCTCAGAAGTAATTACGCAAGAAGGTTTCCATGTCTTGACAGAAGACAGCATTTCTCATTTAGGTGACGTTGGGAATTTACGCGTCGTGAATCAATGGGTGTACCACTCACGGCTATATGCGGCTGCACGAGTTGTTGCAAAATCAAAAAATCTTGAATTAGTTCAATTGAATTCATTTGGTTGTGGCTTAGATGCCGTAACAACAGACCAAGTCGAAGAAATCATGGAGCAATATGGAAAAATCTATACAGTTCTAAAAATTGATGAAGGTGCAAACCTCGGAGCAATTCGTATTCGGTTACGATCCTTAAAAGCAGCAGTCAATGAACGAGCCAAGCAAAATTTTGTTCCAGTCAAACGATTTGAAGAACCAGAAAAAATCGTCTTTACAAAAGAAATGAAAGAAAAGCATACTTTATTGTTGCCAATGCTTAGTCCAATTCACCAATCTGGCTTAGTTGATGTCGCGTTAAACGCTTCTGGTTACAATGTTGTCTGCTTACCAGCAGAGGATAATGAAGCAATCAATGTTGGACTGAAATACGTGAACAATGATGCGTGTTATCCAGCAATCATCTCCATTGGTCAACTAGTGGAAGCCTTGGAAAGTGGTAAGTACGATTTGGAAAATACAAGTGTGATGATGACTCAAACTGGTGGTGGCTGTCGTGCGACAAACTATATTCCATTACTTAGAAAAGCGTTGAATGATGCTGGATTTGGAAATATTCCAGTTGTTTCAGTCTCAATGGGGAACAAAGGGGTTGAATCAAACCCTGGATTTAAATTCACGTTTCCAATGTTGAAACGTTTGGCGATTGCCTTTTTATATGGTGATTTGTTTGAAAGAGTCGTCTATCGTACGCGCCCTTACGAGTTAGAAAAAGGGACAGTTGATCGGTTACATGAAGAATGGCTACAACGAGTTGAAAAAAATGTTCGGAATGGCTCCTTAACGTTGTTTAATAGCAATATGAAAAAAATTGTCAAAGCATTTGATACCTTACCGATTTCTGATGTGAAAAAGCCAAAAGTCGGAGTCGTTGGAGAAATATTAGTTAAGTATTCTCCAACTGCTAATAACGATATTGTTCGCTTACTCGAAGCAGAAGGTGCAGAAGCGGTCGTTCCTGATATTGTTGGTTTTATGAACTATTCCTTATACAACCAAATTTGGAAATATGAAAATCTTGGGATGGCTAAACAAAGTAAGTTGCTCGCGCAATTTGCGATTCGGATGATTGAAATGATTGAAAAACCAATGGATAAAGCCTTGAGAAAATCAGAACGATTTGATGGAATCCAGTCAATTCAAGACTTAGCAGAAGATGCAAGTAAAATTTTGTCCATTGGAAATCAGACAGGTGAAGGTTGGTTCTTAACAGGAGAAATGATTGAACTGTTGAAGCATGATGTGAATAACATTGTTTGTATGCAACCATTTGGCTGTTTGCCTAACCACGTAGTTGGGAAAGGAGTTATCAAAGAATTGCGTCGTCAATATCCTAAAGCAAATATTGCAGCGATTGATTATGATCCGGGCGTTTCGATTGTCAATCAATTAAATCGCATTCGTTTAATGATGGCAACAGCTAATAAAACATTAGCAAAAGAAACGATCTCCTAAACAACTTAACTGTACCAACAATAAAAGAGGAAAGAGTAGGTTTAAAACTTACTTTTTCCTCTTTTTCTTAAGGAAAACAAGCTGAATGGTTTCAATTACCTAACGGAGAAAATCCTTTTTTTGTTGAGAATCAGGTATATACCAGTTATAATAAAGAAAACGAAAGGAAGGATGAAATCAGATGTCAAATCAGTTACCCGTATATATACAAATTCATGATCAATTAAAAAATGAGATTGAACAAGGGGTCTGGAAAATCGGTGACCGCCTTCCCTCTGAAAGAGAATTGGCTGTGAAATTTAATGTGAGTCGAATGACTTTGCGCCAAGCAATCCAAAATTTAGCAGATGAAGGGATCTTAGAGAGAAAAATTGGTTCTGGGACTTATGTTGCGCGTGAAAAAGTTCAAGAGAAAATGTCTGGAACAACTAGTTTCACCGAAATTATGGAGTCACAAAATCGAGTACCTTCTAGTCGAACGGTTTCTTATTTCTTAACATCACCTAGTTCAAGTGAGATGGAAAAATTACAATTAGAGAAAGAGGACGTGATTCTTCGAATGGAGCGCATTCGTTATGCAGATAACGTGCCAATCTGTTTTGAAGTTGCTAGTATTCCACAGAAAATCATTGACGGCTATAGCAAATCAGAAATTACAGAATCTTTGTATCGAACGTTAGAAGAAAAAGGTGGAAAGAAAATTGGGCATGCAAACCAAACGATTTCTGCTATGTTAGCTTCAGAGCAGATTTCTGAATACTTAGAAGTCAAACGTGGGGACGCAGTTCTACGATTACGACAAGTTTCTTATTTTGAAGAAGGAACACCGTTTGAATACGTACGTACGCAATATGTTGGTAACCGATTTGAATTTTACCTAGAAAAATAAAACAAGCTGAAACAATTCGTTGTTTCAGCTTGTTTTATTTTTGCTTATTTTTTATTTAGTGTGATGAGTTTTTCGTGATAAGAAATTGGTCCTTTTTCAAAAGTGACTTGTCCATTCAATAGTTCAGTGACAGTTGCTTTAAACTGTGAGATGTCTGTTTCATCAACCATACAAACAACAATTACTTGATCAGTATAACGAGTTTCCTTGACAGTCACTTGTTGTAGCTCAAGAAAATTTTCTAACTTTCCTAATTGAGGATAGGTAATGGCAACGGCGAGTTCTTGTTGTAAGGTACCTTCAACAATACCAACCTCAGTTAGACCGTGAGAAACAGCCTGTGTGTAAGCACGAATCAGTCCACCAGCACCTAATTTGATACCACCAAAATAACGTGTGACAACGGCAACGACATTGATGAGTTCATTCTTTTTTAAAACTTCAAGCATGGGGATGCCAGCTGTTCCGCTTGGCTCTCCGTCATCACTACTGCGTTGAATCTCACTTTTGTCACCAATGACAAAAGCACTACAGTTATGATTTGCTTTCCAGTGTTCCTTCTTGACTGCTTGGATAAACGTTTTGGCTTCTTCTTCAGTCGTCACGCGTTTAAAGGAACAAATAAATCGGGATTTTTTTATTTCAATTTCACTTTGGCTATCTTCTTTGACCGTTAGATAACGTTCAATCATTGTTTTACCTCATTTCAAATGAAGAGTTACTTTCTTTAGTATATGAAAAATCTTTTGATGTTTCAACTTCCGAAATGGTTGCGCAAATGCTGGACTATGCGATAATAAAGGAAAGGTAGGTGAAGTTGGGAATGAAAGAACGTGTGAAAAAATATGATGCTATAACCCACTACATAAAAAATAATGGTGGTTCGCAAATTACTTTGACGTTTACTCAAATGGATGAGTTGTTATTTCCTAACAGTGGGCTTCCAAAGTCTGCCAGACAGACTACGGATTGGTGGGCAAATGATTACCGTCATCCGGAAAAAGGTGCTTACGGTTGGTTGAATGCAGGGTATGAAGTTGTTGTTGTTAATTTGGCAAAGGAATATATCGTGTTCAATCAATTAGTAAAATCAAGTTGGTTATTCGATTAGTTAACCGCATTCAGAAAACGTTGACAATTGTTATCTTTTAGCTATAATAGGTTCATAGGGACGAGAAAGCGGTTACGTTCCTTGGCTTAGAAAAGGGGAGATTAACAATGTCAAAAAAAACAATTATGCTTGTCTGTTCAGCTGGTATGAGTACGAGCTTATTAGTAACTAAAATGGAAAAGGCTGCGGAAGCACAAGGGTTAGATACAGACATCTTTGCAGTATCAGCTTCTGATGCAGATAATCATTTAGCAAGCAAAGACGTTGATGTTTTATTATTAGGCCCACAAGTTCGTTTTATGAAAGGCGATTTTGAAAAGCGCGTTGAGCCAAAAGGAATTCCATTAGATATCATCAACATGGCTGATTACGGTATGATGAATGGTGAAAAAGTGTTACAACAAGCTTTGACATTAATTGGTGATAAATAAAGAGTACTGACGAATTAAAAAGTGTGAGGTTTTTTCATTTTGAAAATGCCTCGCACTTTTTTTGCGTATCTTTTTTTAGGGAAGCAAAATGCCATATAAAACAGTTTGGGGAAGGCGACTATTAACGAGAGAAGTCGCCCAACTACCAAAAGAAATACTGAACCAAGCCACCTATCAACGAATTGCAGGTATAGTAAAACAAAATAAACAGATTGTTTGTCAACGATGTGGAAGAACTACGCAGCAACAAGAAGCCAAGCTAAATGAAGAAGACTATTATTGCCCACATTGTTTGCTTTTGGGGCGAAACGATACGACCCAAGAATTATGGCTGTTTGAACAGCCATCACTGTTTCCACGCCAAATAGTTTTTACTTGGGAGAAAACATTGACGACAGAACAAGCCAAAATCGCTCATCGTTTGACTACGCAGGTAACGGATCATCATTTAATCTGGGCAGTGACCGGTGCTGGTAAAACAGAAATCCTGTATCCACTTCTGCAATTGTTGCTAGCAACTGGGAAACGAGTTGCGATTGCTTCACCGCGGGTGGACGTGTGCCAGGAACTATGGCTACGTTTTACTGCAGTTTTTCCAGAAGAAAAAATCATTTTACTTCATGGCAAACAGCAGATTCCCTATGCGTTTAGTTCCTTCGTTATTTGTACGACTCATCAGTTGTATCGTTTTTACCATGCGTTTGATTTGCTAGTGGTTGATGAAATTGATGCGTTTCCTTATGTTATCGATCAAGGACTTCGGTATGCAACAGAAACAGCAAAGAAACCTGAGGGACAATTGATTTATTTGACGGCAACACCGGATGAACGTCTGTTAAAAGAAATCAAACGAACGTTTCAGATTCATTACTTACCTCTGCGTTTTCATCAACGATTGTTACCTGAGCCTCGACTCATTTTCTGGAATAATTGGCGCCGATGCTTAAACAAACGAAAAAAAATGGAACCATTAATCAAAGCAATCCAAAAACTAGTAAAAAAAAATCATGTCTTATTGTTTTGTCCAAGTATTGAGTTGATGAATGAGTTGCAAATGAAATTAGCAGAGTGGTTACCAACAATTAAAATTTCATCTGTATCTTCAAAAGATGAAAAGCGTCCAGAGAAAGTACAAGCGATGCGGCAGCAAAAATATGATGTGCTTTTAACTACTATGATTCTTGAACGAGGTGTTACCTTCGAAAATATTTCAGTTATTGTTTTAGGGGCAGAACATGAAGTTTTTACGAAATCTTCATTGGTCCAAATTGCTGGTCGAGCTGATCGCAAGGGAGAATTCAGTAATAGTCAAGTCTGTTTCTTTTATCATGAAAAAACGAGTGCAATCAAAAAAGCGGTGAAAGAAATCAAAAGGATGAACAAAGCGGGGAAACTCTTACAATGAAATGCTGCTATTGTCAAAAATCAATCATTAAAAATTTAACCATTAAGGAACTTCTTCAACCGAAAAAATCGAGTGAACTTTGTTGGCAATGTGCCAAACTATTTACTCCTTTGTCCACAGTAAACAGTTGTGATGGTTGCCAAAAAAGTTTGTTAGAGAGTGAGAAACAATTTGCACAAAGTCAAAAAACATTTTGCACGGATTGTCTTTACTGGAAAAATCGTTACCCGACATATGATTTTTGCCATAGAAGTTTTTTTCAATATGATGAAGCGATGCAAGCTTGGTTCCAACAATACAAGTTTATTGGAGATGTTCGCTTGGCTAAAACGTTTGAAAAGCAGTGGCAAAGTTTACCAAAAAGATTTCCGGATTATCTTTTTTGTCCGATTCCATTATCAAATGAGCGGTTGGCACAACGTGGATTTAATCAAGTGAGTCAGATGTTGACCGAGGCTAGGGTGACTTTTCAGTCATTGCTTGAACGAGTCAAACATCAGTCGACTCAAACACAACATTCTCGGGAAGAAAGACTGGCAATGCCTCAGCCGTTCGCTTTAGGTGTTGAGCCGGAGCAAATCAAGCAATGTAAAATTTTATTGATTGATGATGTGTATACAACAGGACAGACGTTATTTCATGCTGCGGCTTGTCTTGCAGAGCATCAACCAACTAAAATTCGGACGTTTTCTTTAGCACGATAAAAGAAAAACTAAAAAATACGTGAAATTGGTAGCGATTTAGTTTGCAAATAGATTAGAGTTCGATATAATATAAATAAGAAGAGGGAAAGAGTGGTCCTTCTCCTTCTTGATTGTGGTAGACGAAAGGGGTAATTTTTATGTTTAGATATAATGTACGCGGCGAAAATATCGAAGTAACTGAAGCGATTCGTGACTATGTTGAAAAAAAAGTAGGCAAGTTAGAACGTTATTTCAGTGATGCACCCGATGCTACAGCCCATGTAAACTTAAAAGTTTATACTGAAAAAACAGCAAAAGTGGAAGTAACGATTCCATTACCTTATCTTGTATTACGTGCGGAAGAAACTTCACCAGATTTATATGCAAGTATTGATTTGGTTGTTGATAAATTAGAACGTCAAATTCGCAAATTTAAAACAAAAATCAACCGCAAATCTCGTGAAACGGGCATGAATACTGCAAGTGCTGCAGTATTATTCAATGAAGAAAACGGTGAAGGCGAAAACGAATCTGAATTAGATATCGTTCGTACAAAACGTTTGTCATTGAAACCAATGGATAGTGAAGAAGCTGTCTTACAAATGAATATGTTAGGACACAACTTCTTTATCTTTGAAGATGCTGAAACCAATGGTACAAGTATCGTTTACCGTCGTAAAGATGGAAAATACGGTTTAATTGAAACTGACTAAAAATAACTATTTTTTAAACCCTTGTGGTGTCTGATTAGATACCACAAGGGTTTTTTTACATAAAGAAGCTGTATTTTTATTAAGAATAAAGAAGTTCAGAGAATAATATAGCTAAGATATTTCAATTATCTATAAGTAATGATAAAATGGATAGGAGAGTCTACATAAGCGAGATGGATACTGCAGAAAAAGGAGATTATACAACGAATGGCCAATTTTATACGTTCAATCATTGAAAATGATAAAAAAGAACTAAAACGTTTAGATAGCATTGCTAAAAAAGTTGAATTACACGCTGATAAAATGGCAGCTTTAACTGATGAGCAATTACAAGCAAAAACTGATGAATTTAAAGGTAGATATCAAAAAGGTGAAACTTTGGACCAACTATTGCCAGAAGCGTTCGCCGTTGTTCGCGAAGCAGCGAAACGTGTCTTGGGCTTATACCCTTATCACGTCCAATTGATGGGTGGGATCGTTCTTCATGATGGGAACATTCCAGAAATGCGTACTGGTGAAGGTAAAACGTTAACTGCGACTATGCCAGTGTATTTAAATGCATTGTCAGGTGAAGGGGTACACGTTGTAACAGTAAATGAATATTTAGCAACCCGTGACTCAACTGAAATGGGAGAACTTTATAACTTTTTGGGACTTAGCGTTGGTTTGAATATCAATTCAAAATCAGCTGATGAAAAACGTGACGCGTATAACTGTGATATTACTTATAGTACAAATAATGAATTAGGATTTGACTATTTGCGTGACAACATGGTTGTTTATCGTAATCAAATGGTTCAACGACCATTGAACTATGCGATTGTCGATGAAGTGGATTCAATTTTGATTGATGAAGCAAGAACACCATTGATTATTTCAGGACAAGCAGAAAAATCAACTGCTTTATACACAAGAACAGATAACTTCGTTAAACGTTTGAAGGAAGAAGAAGATTATAAAATCGATGTTCAATCAAAAACCATTGGGCTAACTGAAGCGGGAATCGAAAAAGCAGAGGAAACTTTTGGATTAGAAAACTTATATGATCTTGAAAATACTGCTTTGACACATCACTTAGATCAAGCATTGCGTGCTAACTACATCATGTTACTTGATATTGATTATGTGGTTCAAGACGGAAAAGTCATGATCGTTGACCAATTTACTGGTCGTATCATGGATGGACGTCGTTACTCTGATGGGCTTCACCAAGCAATCGAAGCAAAAGAAGGCGTGGAAATCGAAGACGAAACAAAAACAATGGCTTCAATCACATTCCAAAACTATTTCCGTATGTACAAAAAACTTTCTGGGATGACTGGTACTGCGAAAACAGAAGAAGAAGAATTCAGAGAAATCTATAACATTCAAGTTATTCAAATTCCAACGAATCGCCCAGTTATTCGTGATGACCGTGCAGATTTACTTTATCCAACATTGGAAAGTAAATTCCACGCAGTTGTTCAGGATATCAAAGACCGTTATCGTAAAGGACAACCAGTCTTGGTAGGTACAGTTGCGGTTGAAACATCTGAATTACTATCAGATATGTTGAACCGTGAACGGATTCCACATGAAGTATTGAATGCTAAAAATCACTTTAAAGAAGCTGAAATTATTATGAATGCTGGTCAAAAAGGTGCAGTTACGATTGCTACCAATATGGCTGGTCGTGGGACAGATATCAAGCTAGGTCTTGGTGTACGTGAATTAGGTGGTTTAGCTGTTATTGGTACAGAACGTCATGAATCTCGTCGTATCGATAATCAGTTACGTGGACGTGCTGGACGTCAAGGAGACCCAGGTATGTCACAATTTTATCTTTCATTAGAAGATGATTTGATGAAACGTTTTGGTTCAGAACGAATCAAAGCTTTCTTGGATCGGATGAAAATTGGGGATGAAGATGCGGTTATCCAAAGTAAAATGCTGACGAAGCAAGTTGAGTCTGCTCAAAAACGCGTAGAAGGAAATAACTATGATACGCGTAAAAATGTCTTACAATATGACGATGTGATGCGTGAACAACGTGAAGTAATCTATAAACAACGTCAAGATGTAATCATGGAAGAAAATAGTTTGTCTCAACCATTGATGAATATGGTCAAACGAACAATTAGTCGAGTAGTAGATGCACACACACAACTAGAAAAAGAAAACTGGAACCTTGAAGGAATCGTCGATTTTGCGGGGAATGCAATTGTCCACGAAGACAGCATCAGCGTGAAAGATCTTGAAGGAAAAACACCAGATGAAATGAAAGTTTATTTAAATGAGTTAGCACAAGACGTGTTTAATACAAAAGCCAACCATTTAAATGGTCCAGAACAACTCTTAGAATTTGAAAAAGTTGTTATCTTACGTGTGGTTGATTCGAAATGGACAGATCATATTGATGCAATGGATCAATTACGTCAATCAATTGGGTTACGTGCGTATGGACAAAATAATCCGTTAGTTGAATATCAAACAGAAGGATACAAAATGTTTGAAGATATGGTCGGCGCAATTGAATATGAAGTAACTCGTTTATTCATGAAAGCTGAAATTCGCCAAAATGTTCAGCGAGAACAAGTTTCTCAAGGTGAAGCTTCACATGCCACAGAAGCAAGTGCGGAAGAAAAAAGCAATACAAGTGCAAAAAAACAACCAGTTCAAGTGAATAAAGTTGGACGAAATGATCCTTGCCCTTGTGGAAGTGGAAAGAAATATAAAAACTGCCACGGAAAAAATGAAGCATAATCATTTTTAAATAGAAAGAAGCTGGTGAGAGAAGTTCTTTTTAGAAAGAATTTGTCTCACCTTCTTTCTGTTATCTTTAGATTCTGGTAGACTAGAAAAAGAAGTGAAAAGAAGACGAAAACGATTGTCCATAGAAAGAAGGAAGCAAACATGGAAATTTTTGAGATTCGTAATTTGTTAGCTGACATGCAAGAGAAGGTCACAAGCTTTAGGGGGTCTCTTTGACTTAGATCAGCTGGAAGAATCGATTGCACAAGCTGAGTACAAAATGGCTGAACCGGGTTTTTGGGATGACAGTGTTGCTGCGCAACAAGTAATTAATGAAAATAATGCGAATAAAGAAGCTTACGACCAATTTCATTCATTAGCAGGTGAATTGGAAGAGTTAGAACTTTTGACGGAGTTATTACAAGAAGAACCAGATGCAGAAATGCAAACGGAGCTGGAGACACGGTTACATGCATTAAATGAAAAAATGAATACGTATGAGTTAGCCATGTTACTTGATGGACCGTATGATCGAAACAATGCTATTCTGGAATTACATCCTGGAGCAGGCGGTACGGAATCACAAGATTGGGGCAGCATGTTGTTACGCATGTATACACGTTGGTCAGAACAGCATGGGTATCAAGTGGAAATCTTGGATTACCAAGCGGGAGACGAAGCTGGAATCAAGAGCGTCACTTTGTTAATCAAAGGGCATAATGCATTTGGTTATTTGAAATCTGAAAAAGGTGTTCACCGCTTAGTTCGAATTTCACCGTTTGATTCAGCTAAAAGACGTCATACTTCGTTTTGTTCGGTAGATGTCATGCCTGAACTGGATGAGACAATTGATATTGAGATCAATCCAGATGATTTAAAAATTGATACGTACCGTGCCAGTGGAGCTGGTGGACAACATATCAATAAAACAGAGTCTGCTGTGCGAATCACACATATGCCAACTGGAACGGTGGTTGCAAGCCAAGCACAACGTTCTCAGTTAAAAAATAGAGAGCAAGCCATGGGTATGTTGAAGGCGAAGCTTTATCAACTTGAAGTAGAGAAAAAAGAACAAGAAGCTGCAGCTTTACGTGGTGAACAAAAAGAAATTGGCTGGGGTTCACAGATCCGTTCCTATGTATTCCATCCTTATTCAATGGTTAAAGATCACCGCACAAATGCAGAAACTGGGAATGTTCAAGCGGTCATGGACGGTGACTTAGACTTATTTATTGATGCTTATTTAAAAATGCATCTGGTATAACATTAGTGGATTATTATTTAATTGACATAAAATTGTAAAATTTTGCAAGCAACTTGAAACATTGCCATGCTATAATGGCTGAAGACTGAAAAAGATATGGAGAGAATGCCATGATTGAAATGAAGGATGTAATGAAGAAGTACTCCAATGGTACGACTGCCATCCGCAATCTCTCGGTCGTTATCGATCAAGGAGAATTCGTTTATGTAGTTGGACCATCAGGAGCAGGAAAATCTACATTTATCAAATTGATGTACCGAGAAGAAAAAGCAACTAAAGGAACATTGACTATTGCAGGACATGATTTGATGGCTATCAAAAATCGTGAAGTTCCTTATTTACGCAGAGAAATTGGAATCGTCTTCCAAGACTATAAATTATTGCCGCGAAAGACTGTTTATGAAAATGTAGCTTACGCTATGCAAGTAATTGGTCGTAAACCACGTGAAATTAAAAAACGTGTGATGGAAGTTTTGGATTTAGTTGGTTTAAAACATAAAGTACGTGTTTTTCCAAGTGAATTATCTGGTGGGGAACAGCAACGTGTTGCGATTGCGCGCGCGATTGTAAACACACCAAAGGTTTTGATTGCAGATGAACCAACAGGTAACTTAGATCCTGAAAATTCATGGGAAATCATGAAACTTCTTGACCGCATCAATGCACAAGGAACGACAGTTGTTATGGCAACACATAACAGTACGATCGTAAATACAATTCGTCATCGGGTAATCGCCATTGAAAACGGCCGAATTATTCGAGACCAAGCGGAAGGGGAATACGGATACGATGATTAGAACCTTTTTCCGCCACTTATTAGAAAGTATCAAAAGCTTGAAACGTAACGGTTGGATGACTGTTGCCTCAGTTAGTGCGGTAACAATCACTTTAGCACTTGTTGGTATTTTTATGGCTGTTATTATGAATGCAACTAAACTTGCACAAGATATTGAAGGAAACGTAGATGTTTCAGTTTTTGTTGATATTGGTACAAAAGAGGCGGATATCAAAAAATTAGGAACAGAATTAGAAAAGCTTGACCATGTTGAAAAAGTATCTTTTTCAAGTAAAGACCAAGAATTGAAAAAAATCCAAGCAGCAATGGGTGATTCATGGAATTTGTTTGAAGGAGATAGCAATCCTTTATATGATGTATACGTGGTAAGTGCAACAGAACCTTCTTACACCAAAGATGTCTCAAAAGAAGCGGCAAAATTGTCTAACGTTTACCGAGCAGATTACGGTGGCACTTCTTCAGACCGAATCTTTGAAATTGCAGGAGCTGTTCGTACATGGGGATTAGCAGCAGCAGCGTTGCTATTATTTGTTGCTATGTTCTTGATCTCTAACACGATTCGAATTACAATTTTATCTCGTCAAAGAGAGATTCAAATTATGCGATTAGTTGGAGCAAAAAATGGCTATATTCGTTGGCCGTTCTTCTTAGAAGGCGGTTGGATCGGTTTGATTGGAGCAATTATTCCAATGTTGATTTTAACATTTGGTTATCGTGAAATTTTCCAATTGGTTAATCCATCGTTACTACGCTCGAACTATTCCTTGTTGCAACCAGCTGATTTTGTTTGGAAAATCAATGTTTTGATGACTGGTATCGGCGTAATCATTGGTTCTTTAGGATCGACGATCTCAATGAGACGATTCTTGAAAATTTAATCAATCATTCAAAGTAAAAGAACATTGTACTCATGAAAAGTGGGTGCAATGTTTTTTTGTTGTGTCGAAAAGAATACTGAAAAATGGAGGATTGAAGCGTGTTCTTTTTTCTCTTTACTTTAAAAAAAAACTTGGTTATGCTTAGGAGGTTAGAAAATGAAGAGGTGAATCCATGAAGGTGATTGTTGATAATTTTTTTACGATCATTTTGATTGCGAACATTTTATTATCGTTAATCATTGTGTTTCGTGAAAGAAGAGAAACAGCACAGACATGGGCTTGGTTACTTGTGTTGATGTTTATCCCGATTTTAGGATTTATTCTATACATTTTTTTTGGTAGGGGAATTTCAAAAGACAAAATTTTTGATTTGAAGATGCAAGGAAAAATTGGGATGAATTTGGAAATTGAAGAAGATAAACGAGCATTAAAACGTGGATTGTATCCCCATCCACCAACAGGACAAGCCGATGTCAGGCAACTGATTTATATGTTGACTGTTTCAGAAGGAACATTATACACGACGCAAAACGAAGTTACGTTGTTTACAGATGGTCGTGAAAAATTTGATGCGTTGATTGATGATATCAATCATGCACAAAATCATATCCATCTTGAGTATTATATTTATCGAAGTGATGATTTAGGCGTAGAACTGCGAGATGCATTGATTGTTGCAGCACAACGAGGCGTAAAAGTGCGGGTTTTATTAGATGCTTGGGGATCGACGCAGGTTTCACTAAGTTTTTTTGATGAATTAAAGAAAAACGGCGGAGAAGTCGCATTCTTTTTTCCATTATTTGTTCCATACATCAATCCGCGAATCAATTATCGAAATCATCGAAAAATCGTTGTAATTGATGGACAGATTGGGTATACAGGTGGATTTAATGTGGGGAATGAGTACTTAGGTTTGGTCAAAAAATTTGGTTATTGGCGTGATAATCATTTAAGAATTTATGGCGAAGCTGTCTACAGTTTACAAAATCGATTTTTGATGGACTGGAATTCTCAACACACAAATGAAGTCAGCTATTCGCCCAATTTTTTCCCAATGATTGATTCAACAGGGGAGATGGCTGTTCAAATCGTAACCAGCGGGCCGGATTCGGAACACGAACAGATCAAGATGACCTATTTAAAAATGATTTCTTTAGCAAAACGAGAAATTTTGATTCAGACGCCTTATTATATTCCCGATGGTTCGATTCATGAGGCACTCAAGCTAGCTTTGCTGGCAGGCGTCAAAGTTCATTTGCAAATTCCCAATAAACCTGACCATCCATTGGTTTACTGGGCAACTTATTCTTTTGCAGCAGAACTGATTGAGTATGGGGCAATCGTTGAAACCTACGAGAACGGGTTTATTCATGCGAAGACGATGATTATTGATGGTGGTGTCGTTTCAGTTGGATCGGCAAATATTGATGTTCGCTCTTTCCGTTTGGATTTTGAAGTCAATACGCTAGTTTATGATGAACGAATGGCTTCGCAAGTACGTAAAGCATTTTTTGATGACTCAAATGTATCGAAACAATTAACCAGAGAAATTTATGAAAATCGAGGAACGGTAATCAAACTTAAAGAAGGCTTAGCGAGATTAGTCTCACCGTTACTTTAAGAAGAATAAGCAAAAAGGACTTGAAGCATAAATCATTGATTTATGTTCCAGGTCCTTTTTTATCGGGGTCACTTCTGAATAAACTCAGAAATGAAGAAAACGTCTCAATCTACTTTCATGAACTTTGGGGTATTTCTTGTTTTTTGGGGAAAGCAAGAAATAAGTTCACTCAAGTCTTTATTCAAGAGACACATTTCAGAAATAGTATAGCATAGTCAAAAATAATGAGATAGTTTTATTTTTATTTTATCAAGAATAACTCATCAATTCGTTATTTAATGATTTTGATTCATTTTCAATAAACAAGGAAAATGTTAGAATAAAATTACTTTATGACTAAAGGAGATTTTTAATGAAAAAATTAAAATTATTATTACCAGTATTGGGATTAGCCGTTCTTTTATCTGGATGTGCGAAATGGATTGATCGCGGGGAATCAATTACAGCGGTAGGTTCTTCTGCATTACAACCGCTAGTTGAAACGGTCGCAGAGAGCTATCAAACAGAAAATCCTGGAAAATTTGTTAATGTCCAAGGTGGCGGTAGCGGAACGGGATTATCTCAAGTTCAATCTGGTGCTGTGGATATCGGTAACTCTGACTTATTTGCAGAAGAAAAGTCTGGGATTGATGCAAAAGCTTTAGTAGATCACAAGGTTGCTGTCGTTGGAATAACACCGATTGTGAATAAAAAAGTGGGCGTTTCAGCTATTTCCATGGAAGAGTTAAAAAAACTATTTACTGGTGAAATCAAAAACTGGAAAGAACTTGGTGGAAAAGATCAAGCAGTGGTTATTTTAAACCGAGCTTCTGGAAGTGGAACCCGTAGTACGTTTGAAAAATGGGTATTGGATGGTGAGTCTGCAATCCAGGCACAGGAACAAGATTCAAGCGGCATGGTTCGCCAAATTGTTGCCGACACACCGGGGGCAATCAGTTATGTTGCCTTTTCTTATGTAACAGACGAAGTAGCAACGCTTAAAATCGATGGCGTGGAACCAACAGATGAAAATGTGACAACAAATGAATGGACCATTTGGGCATATGAACATATGTATACAAAAGGAAAACCAACGGAGTTAACGGATGAATTTTTAGCGTATATTCTTTCAGACGAAATTCAAAATAATATCGTTGGCGAATTAGGCTATATTCCAGTTTCACAGATGAAAGTGGAACGTGATTGGGAAGGAAATATCATTTCTGAATAACCTTTACAAAAAATTTACAAACTTAGCGAAACTTTTACATGTTATTAAAACCAAATTGATGTTTGTTTTGTACACTGAACAAGTATGTTAAACCTGAGCAAGGGGGAGTCATCTGTGGAGGATGTAAAAAAAGTATTATTAACAAAATCGAAGCGTTCAAAAATGGAGCAACGTGGAAAATTTATTAGTTTTCTTTGTATCGCTTTAATTGTTTTAGTGGTATTAGCTATTTTTTATTTTGTTGCAAGTAAAGGGTTAGCGACTTTCTTTGTCGACAAAGTGAATGTGTTCGACTTTTTATTTGGGACGAGTTGGAATCCAAGTCAAGTTGGTCCAGATGGAAAACCGATGGTTGGGGCATTGCCAATGATCACAGGTTCATTTATCGTGACATTTTTATCTGCCATCATCGCAACACCATTTGCTATTGGTGCTGCAGTTTTCATGACGGAAATTTCGCCGAAAAACGGAACAAAAATTTTACAGCCAGTAATTGAGCTGTTAGTTGGTATTCCATCAGTCGTTTATGGTTTTATCGGTTTATCTGTGATCGTGCCGTTTGTTCGTAACGTCTTTGGCGGTACAGGGTTTGGAATCTTAGCCGGAACATTTGTCTTGTTTGTTATGATTTTGCCAACAGTAACAACGATGACTGTAGATGCATTGAAGTCTGTTCCTCGACATTACCGAGAAGCATCATTAGCTTTGGGAGCAACGAGATGGCAAACGATTTATAAGGTAGTTCTTAGAGCAGCTGTACCTGGAATTTTGACAGCAGTTGTTTTCGGAATGGCACGTGCCTTCGGGGAAGCTTTGGCGATCCAAATGGTGATCGGGAATGCAGCGTTGATGCCAACTAGCTTAACAACACCAGCTTCAACTTTGACTTCGATTTTAACAATGGGAATCGGTAATACGATCATGGGCACGATTGAAAATAATGTGTTGTGGTCCTTAGCATTGATCCTATTATTGATGTCATTATTCTTTAATATTGTTATCCGCATGATTGGTAAGAAGGGAGCCTTAAAATAATATGAATGCAAAACGTTCCGATAAAATCGCAACTGGTATTTTATATACCGTTTCTGGAATCATTGTCTTGATTTTGGCTGCTTTGTTACTATATATTTTAGTGCGTGGAATTCCTCATATCTCTTGGTCTTTCTTGACTGAGCCATCAAAAGCTTATCAAGAAGGTGGCGGTGTAGGTATTCAATTATTCAACTCGATTTATTTATTATTGATTACAATGATTATTAGTTTCCCTTTATCACTTGGTGCGGGAATTTATCTATCCGAGTATGCAAGCAAGAACTGGATGACAGATGTGGTTCGTACTTCTATTGAAATTTTGAGTTCATTACCTTCTGTCGTAGTTGGTTTGTTTGGTTTCTTGGTCTTCGTTATTCAATTTCAATATGGTTTTTCCATTTTGTCTGGTGCGTTAGCGTTGACTGTCTTTAATTTGCCACTTTTGACAAGAACAGTGGAAGAATCATTACAAGCTGTTCATTACACACAACGAGAAGCTGGTTTAGCTTTGGGCTTATCACGTTGGGAAACAGTTTTAAAAGTCGTAGTTCCAGAAGCAACACCTGGAATTCTAACTGGTGTAATCTTAAGTTCTGGAAGAATTTTTGGGGAAGCGGCTGCTTTGATTTACACAGCAGGACAAAGTGCGCCAGCTCTTGATTTTAGTAACTGGAATCCACTAAGTGTTTCAAGTCCGATTAGTATCTTCCGCCAAGCGGAAACATTGGCTGTTCATATTTGGAAAATCAATACTGAAGGAACGATGCCAGATGGCGCTGCTGTGTCAGCCGGAGCATCTGCCGTGTTGATCATTGCAGTCTTGCTCTTCAACTTTGGGGCACGTGCGATTGGGAAACGGTTATACCGTAAAATGACTTCAGCCTAAGGAGAAGAAGAAACTATGAAAGAATACAATTTGAATGATACAAATATCATCACGATGCCTCCTGAAAAGAACATTGCTTTACACACTGAAGATTTACATGTTTGGTATGGTGATAACGAAGCAATCAAAGGTGTTGACTTAGAATTTGAAAAAAATAAAATCACTGCATTGATCGGTCCTTCTGGTTGTGGGAAGTCAACTTATTTACGTTCGTTGAATCGAATGAATGATGGTATTGCAAACACAAAAATCACTGGGAAAATCATGTATAAGGATGTTGATGTCAACGCACCCCAAGTCGACGTTTATGAAATGCGTAAACGAATCGGTATGGTGTTCCAACGTCCGAACCCATTTAGCAAATCAATTTATGAAAATATCACGTTTGCTTTGAAGCAACATGGTGAAAAAGACAAAAAGAAGCTAGATGAAATCGTTGAAACTAGTTTAAAACAGGCTGCCCTGTGGGAACAGGTCAAAGATAACCTTGATAAAAGTGCTTTAGCCTTGTCAGGAGGGCAACAACAACGTTTATGTATTGCTCGTGCGATTGCAATGAAACCAGATATTTTATTACTGGATGAGCCAGCAAGTGCATTGGACCCTATTTCTACTGGGACAGTTGAGGAAACGTTGGTGAACTTAAAAGAAGATTTTACCATCATCATCGTGACACACAACATGCAACAGGCTGCGCGTATCAGTGACTACACGGCATTCTTTTACTTAGGAAAAGTAATCGAATATGATCAAACGAAGAAGATATTTACTAGACCGAAAATTCAAGCAACCGAAGATTATGTGTCCGGTCATTTTGGTTAAAACGGAGGCTTCATTATGACAAAAGAAATTATTTCATCAAAAGATCTTCATTTATATTATGGAAAAAAAGAAGCTTTAAAAGGAATTGACTTAAGTATCAACCAAGGTGAGATTACGGCGATGATTGGTCCTTCAGGTTGTGGAAAGTCAACCTACCTGCGTTCATTGAATCGAATGAATGACTTGATTCCTGGTGTAACGATCACCGGAAGTGTGCTGTATAAAGGAAAAGATATTTACGGTCCTAAAACTGATACCGTTGAACTACGCAAAGAAATCGGCATGGTATTCCAACAGCCTAATCCTTTTCCTTTTTCAATCTATGAGAACGTTATTTATGGATTGAAACTAAAAGGCGAAAAAGACAAAAAAGTGTTAGATCAAGTAGTTGAAGAAAGTCTAAAAGCCGCTTCAGTTTGGGATGATGTGAAGGATAAACTGCATAAGAGCGCTTTGTCTTTATCAGGTGGACAGCAACAACGGGTATGTATCGCACGTGTCTTAGCAGTCAATCCAGAAATTATTTTACTAGATGAACCAACAAGTGCACTTGACCCTGTTTCAACTGGAAAAATTGAAAGTATGTTGTTAGAATTGAAAGAGAACTATACGATGATTATGGTCACACATAACATGTCACAGGCTTCTCGTATTTCAGATAAGACAGCTTTCTTCTTAGATGGTCATTTAATTGAATTCAATGATACAAAGAAAATTTTTATGAATCCAGAAAAGCAAGAAACAGAAGATTACATCTCAGGACGATTCGGATAAGGGGGAAATAAAATGCTACGAACGCAATTTGAAGAGGAATTATTAAATCTTCATAATCAATTTTATGAAATGGGTATGATGGTAAGTAGTGCGGTGCATAAGTCTGTTCGCTCTTATGTGAAGCATGACAAAGCCCTGGCACAAGAAGTAATCGAAAACGATACAAATATCAATGATATGGAAATTCGTTTAGAAAAGAAAAGCTTTGAAATGATTGCTCTGCAACAACCAGTAACGACAGACTTGCGCATGATTATTACCGTTATGAAAGCAAGTTCTGATTTGGAAAGAATGGCGGATCACGCGGTATCTGTTGCAAAATCAACGATTCGTGTCAAAGGACAAACGAGAATTCCTGAAATCGAAAAAGAAATCTCGGACATGTCAGACTATGTGAAGAAAATGGTTGATAATGTGTTGGTTGCCTATGTTAAAACGGACGAAAAAGACGCTCGGACAATTGCCAACATGGATCAACGTGTAAATGAGTATTTCAATCGAATCTACAATGCGACAATCAAAAACATGGAAGCAAATCCAGAAACAGTCATTAGCGGAACAGACTATTTGAATGTTGCTAGTTACTTGGAGCGTATTGGTGACTATGTTACAAATATTTGTGAATGGATCGTTTACTTGGCAACAGGTAAGATTACGGAATTGAATACGACCCATGATGAGATTTTTTAAAAAGGTTGTGGCGCAAAGCGGTCAGCTCCGAAAAGATAGCGAACGAGCACTCAAAATAGTTTTCCATATTTTGAAGTGAGTGTGAGCTATGTCGAGGAGTTGCTTTGGGAACACCGTGAATAAGGTTGTGGCGCAAAGTGGTCAGGTTCAAGCAATAAGACTGATTTTCTAAAAATAGCTTTCTATATTTTATGAAGAGCAGCCTTATTGTCGAAGAAGATGCTTTGGAACACCGTGGATAAAATTTGTGACGCAAAGTGTTTAGCTCTGACAAGATAGCGAGTGTTCCAAAAAGTTAGTGTCAAACAATAAAAAATGAACTTACCTTTAAGAGATTGGGGGAAAACGCACTTTGTTTTCTCCCAATCTCTTTTTTTAGTATGATTAGAATAGTAGGGAATGACGGAAGGTGGAGAAAAAGTTACATCTTAAGTCCTATGACATTTTCTTCAAATGAAGGCATAATATGGATGTAAGGAAAAGTTGCAAACAATATTTGCTCAAGGAGGCAATTTCCATGAAAGAAAGAGAACGTATTTTAGACTTAGTAAAAAAAGGAATCCTTTCGACTGAAGAAGGCTTAGATTTGTTAGAAAGTATGGCAACTGAAAAAGACGAAAAGTCAATTAAAAAAGAAGCAGACAAAGTAACTGCTAGTCATAAAGAAAAAGATCAAGTAAGTCAATTGATGGATGATTTAGAAAATGATGCAGAGGAAACCTTCACTGATTCTGAAGTGGATCCAAAGGAAAAAGAAAAACAAGATCAAGAAAACTTAGAAAAAATTCTTGATGAATTAGCAACAGAAGCAAACAAAGCATCTGCACATTTAGATGAAGTGAATGCTGAATTACAAGAAAATCGACAAGCACGCAATGACAAACAGGAAGCATTGATGCAGTTGAATACAAAAGAAGAACTAGATGAGTTAACCGCAGAAGAACTTGAACAACGTCAAGCGTTGGAAAGTGAAATCCAAACGTTAGAAGCAGAAGGCAATAAGCTAGTTGAGCAACAATTGAAGCTCGAAGCAGAATTAAAAGATATTCGTAAAAACCAATGGTCAGAAACGAAAGATTCAATTGCTGAAAAATTTGACTTACCAGATGATTGGAAAGAACAAGCAACAGACACCTTGAACCAAGTTGGCGAAAAAATGTCTGAAGCGGGTAGCCAATTAGGCAAGTTCTTGAAGAAAACGTTCCAAACGGTTTCTGATTCTGTGAACGACAACATGGAATGGAAAGATGTTAATTTACGTGTTCCTGGTATTGCAACAACGAAATTCGAACATGAATTTTACTATGAAGCACCAGAAGCAAGTATCATCGATATCAAAGCGGCAAACGGAAACGTGCTTTTGAAAACGTGGGATAGTGAAGATGTCAAAGTAGAAGCCAAAATCAAACTCTACGGAAAAATGACAGCTGAACCATTTGATGCCTTTTTAGAAAGAAGCCAAATTGAAGTCAATGAAGACCACATTTCTTTCCAAATTCCGAATAAACGTGTACGAGCAGACCTTGTTTTCTACTTACCAACACGCTTATACGACCATGTAGCAATCAAATTGCTTAACGGAAATATCACAATTAAAGGTTTAGAAACAAAAGACACTTATGCGAAATCAACGAATGGAAATATCCTAATTAATGATTTGACAGCAACTATGTTAGAAATTGAAGGAGTCAATGGCAATATTGACGTGAATCGCGGTCAAATTTTAGACTCAATCATTGAAACGGTCAACGGAACAGTCACCATGGCAACAACGCCTGAAAATGTTTCGGTATCATTAGTCAATGGGGATGTTCGCTTGACATTAACAGAGAACTCATTAAGAAAAGTCGAAGCAAGCTCTGTCAATGGAAACGTGAAAGTAGCGTTACCGGAAACATTAGGTGTCGAAGGACATGCAAAAACAAGCTTAGGCAGTATCAATAGCCGCATGAGTGAGTATGATGTTGTCCGCGAAAAGAAAGAAAGAACCAATCAAATGTTACAATTCCGCCGTATTTCTGATACAGGAATTGCCCAGGTTCAATTATCAACCACAACAGGAAACATCTTTTTGAAAGATGCTGAGTAAGGGAACTCTTATTAAATAGAAAAACAAATGTGAGATGGACACAGGATAGCCCAAAAAAATGGGCTATTCTGGGTTGTTCATTCTAGTCTGTGTAGTCGCCAAAAAATACGTGGAACAGACTTTTGTTTCCCAATATTTTCGATTAAAATAGATAGGACAGAGGTGAAATAGAATGAAAAAAAAATTAACGAAATCAACTGATAATATTGTATTAACCGGTACACTTGCGGGAATTGCAGAGTTTATTGGTATTGATCCAACAATTGTTCGTGTGGTGTATGTCTTTTTGAGTCTTGTTGCATTTGGCAGTCCAATTATTTTGTACATTTTACTAGCTGTCATCATACCGTCTGGTAAATCTTCTCGTACAAACTATGGTCACAATAATGAATATTACCAAAAAAATAATTATCGCGAACAAACGAATAAACGCAAAGAAGCTGAAAAAATCGATGATGATGATTGGAGTGACTTCTAATGTCTTATTTCCAACGAATCGTTGTGAATACTTTGACATTCATTTCACTAGCAGTCCTTTTTCCCCAAATGATCCATGTGAGTAGCATTTGGACAGCGGTGTTAGCAAGTTTTGTTTTATCGGTGTTAAACATGTTCGTCAAACCGATTTTAACAATTTTATCTTTACCGCTGACCTTAGTTACTTTTGGATTGTTTAGCTTTGTAGTGAACGCAGCAATATTAAAATTGACTTCCTTCTTTGTTGGAGCAGCCAATTTTGGATTTGCATCATTTGGAGCAGCATTTCTAGTAGCAATTGTTATGTCATTAGTAAATGTTGTTGTTAGTGAGCATAATTTAAATCGTCAGTAACTACGAAAAGACACCAACTAAAAAATCATCATTTCTTTATTCAGCAAGAGAAAAAAGAGATTGCAGGGAAAGTTCAATAGACTTTTCTTGCAATCTTTTTTATTTGAAAAAGAAATAAACCGTTTTTTTTATTTGGTAGTAAGTTTGGGTAGACAATGATAAAATGAAAACGAACACCCTAATAGAAATGAGGTAGCATGAATATGGCAGAAGTAGTTAAAGTTAGCCAACTGGTTGAAAAATTATCTTTAGAAATCGTGACCGGCGATGAAAAAAGTTTAGAACGTGTCATAGTCACAGGTGACATTTCACGTCCAGGCTTAGAACTGACTGGTTATTTTAGTTATTATTCACATGATCGGCTTCAATTATTTGGAAGCAAAGAAATTAGTTTTGCAGAGCGCATGATTCCAGAGGAACGTTTGATGATTATGCGACGTTTATGCAGCGAAGATATGCCCGCGTTTATTATCTCCAGAGGTTTATCTGCACCAGAAGAAATGATTCAGGCTGCAAATGAACATGGGATGGCTGTCTTGCGCTCACCAATTTCAACATCACGTTTGTTAGGAGAACTTTCTAGCTATTTAGACGGACGATTAGCACCACGAACAAGTGTCCACGGTGTTTTAGTTGATGTCTATGGACTAGGTGTCTTGATTCAAGGAGATAGCGGAATTGGTAAAAGTGAAACAGCATTAGAATTGATCAAGCGTGGTCACCGTTTGATTGCAGATGACCGAGTGGATGTTTATCAACAAGATGAATTAACCGTGATTGGTGAGCCGCCAAAAATCTTGGAGCATTTGATTGAGATTCGTGGAATTGGCATCATCGATGTCATGAACTTATTTGGTGCAAGTGCGGTACGTGGTTCGATGCAAGTCCAACTGGCTGTCTATTTAGAGGCTTGGGCGAAAGATAAGAAATATGATCGATTAGGCTCAGAGGATACGTCGGTTGAAATTGCAGAAGTCGGCATCCCACAAATCAAAATTCCAGTTAAGACTGGACGAAATGTGGCTATCATCATTGAAGTTGCTGCGATGAACTTCCGTGCGAAAACAATGGGATTCGACGCAACAAAAACATTTGAAGAACGATTAAGTCGTTTAATCGAAGAAAATTCAGGAAATTAATAAATAAGGAGTGACAAAATGCTCGCACAAATCAATCGAGTAGCGTTTGAGCTTGCCGGAATCCCTATTTATTGGTATGCATTGATCATTGTTTCAGGGATCATTATTGCCATGTGGCTAAGCACTAGAGAAGCAGTCAGAGTCGGTATGAAAGCAGATGACGTGACGGATTTTATGCTATGGGGATTACCACTTTCAATCATCGGTGCTCGTTTATATTATATTCTTTTTGATTTACCTCAATATATTGCAGACCCAATCCAGATTTTTAATATTCGCTCAGGTGGGTTAGCTATTTATGGTGGATTGATTGCTGGTGGACTTACGATGTATTTCTTTACCAAGTATCACTTTATCTCACCGTGGACTTTTCTTGACATTGCAGCGCCTAGCGTGTTGCTTGCACAAGCCATTGGTCGTTGGGGAAACTTTATGAATCATGAGGCTTTTGGGCCGGAAACAACTCGTAGCTTTTTAGAAAGTCTACATTTACCACAGTTTATTATTGAAAATATGTACATTGATGGCGCGTTTCGCCAGCCGACTTTTCTCTACGAATCAGTATGGAGTTTGCTTGGCGTCATCTTATTATTGGTGTTGAGAAAACGACCACATTTGCTTAAAAAAGGAGAAGTTTTTCTTTTATATCTTATCTGGTATAGTTTCGGACGTTTCTTTATCGAAGGGCTTCGAACAGATAGCTTATACTTCCTAAATATCATTCGCATTTCTCAGTTACTCTCAGCAGTACTATTTATTGGAACCATCGTCGTATTCATTTTACGTCGTAAAAAAGATAAAAATTTAACAGATTATGATCGAAGTTTTGGTGATAATCAATCAATTATTTAATGATCAAGCAAACAATGTTCCGTGCAAAGGAGTGGTTAAATGCAACAAAAAATCGCAGTGTTAGGTCCTGGTTCATGGGGGACGGCACTAGCCCAAGTGCTTGCAGAAAATGGTCATGATGTAAGAATCTGGGGACACCGAGCAGAACAAGTAGCTGAAATCAACACAAAGCATACGAATCAACGATATTTACCAGAACTGAAATTAGCAACAGCTATTCGGGCGTTTACCGAAATGGCAGAAGCCTTAGCTGACGTAGACGCTATTTTATTCGTGGTGCCAACGAAAGCGATTCGTTCTGTAGCGCAAGAAGTTGTGATGAAAATGACGCCGAATACGAAACCTGTCATCATTCATGCCAGCAAAGGATTGGAACAAAAGACACATAAGCGTATTTCAGAAATCTTATTAGAAGAAATTCCAGTGGAACAAAGAAAAGCAGTCGTTGTCTTATCTGGTCCAAGTCATGCTGAAGAAGTAGCCAACCATGATATTACGACAGTTACAGCAGCAAGTACGAATACAGAAGCTGCAAAATATGTCCAACGATTATTTATGAATGACTATTTCCGAATTTACACCAACCCTGACGTCATTGGAGTTGAGATGGGGGCAGCGTTAAAAAACATTATTGCAATCGGCACAGGAGCAATTCATGGGCTAGGCTTTGGTGATAATGCAAAAGCTGCAATCATGACAAGAGGATTAGCTGAAATCAGTCGCTTAGGTGTTGCAATGGGTGCTAACCCTTTAACTTTCATTGGGTTAAGTGGTGTTGGTGATTTGATTGTCACAGGGACTAGTGTTCATTCTCGTAACTGGCGTGCCGGCAATTTATTAGGGCAAGGTCAAAAATTACCCGAAGTATTAGAAAACATGGGAATGGTAGTCGAAGGCGTTAATACGACGCAAGCAGCTATGGAATTGGCCAATAGTATGGGCGTGGAAATGCCAATAACACAAACGATTTATGAAGTCCTTTATGAGGGAAAAGACATCA
Organism: Enterococcus sp. DIV0176; assembly: GCF_050528535.1. Classification (NCBI taxonomy): domain Bacteria; kingdom Bacillati; phylum Bacillota; class Bacilli; order Lactobacillales; family Enterococcaceae; genus Enterococcus; species Enterococcus sp. DIV0176. The sequence goes on from NZ_CP172879.1 coordinate 661,921, forward strand.
AAAAAGCAGCAAAAGAAATTATGTTACGTGATGGAAAAGTTGAAAATGAATTTTCATTAACTATTTTTTAAAGGAGTCGTCAATCATGAAAGTAAAAAAAGCAGTTATTCCAGCAGCAGGATTAGGAACAAGATTTTTACCGGCTACGAAAGCAATGGCAAAAGAAATGTTACCAATCGTGGATAAACCAACGATTCAATTTATCGTCGAAGAGGCATTGAAATCTGGAATTGAAGATATTTTGATTGTTACTGGAAAAGCTAAACGTCCAATCGAAGATCATTTTGATGCCAATATTGAACTAGAAACAAATCTTCGTGAAAAAGGGAAAAATGATTTATTGAAATTGGTTGAAGAAACAACAGATGTCAATCTACATTTTATCCGACAATCTCATCCTAAAGGGTTAGGACATGCTGTTTTGCAAGCAAAAGCTTTTATTGGGAACGAACCATTTGTTGTAATGCTTGGTGACGACATCATGGAGGACGACATTCCATTAACACAACAACTAATCAATGACTACGAAGAAACCCATGCTTCAACCATTGCTGTAATGGAAGTCCCACATGAAGAAACATCAAAATACGGTATTATCAATCCTGGTGGCGAGCTAGAAAAAGGTCTTTACAATGTGAAAAATTTTGTAGAAAAACCAGATCCAAGCAAAGCACCAAGTGATTTAGCAATCATTGGTCGTTACTTATTGACTCCAGAAATTTTTGAAGTGCTAGAAAACCAAGAACCTGGTGCGGGAAATGAAATCCAATTAACGGATGCAATTGACACGCTGAATAAAACGCAACGTGTCTTCGCTCGTCAGTTTACTGGTCAACGTTTTGATGTAGGAGACAAATTTGGGTTTATGAAAACAAGTATTGAATATGGATTAAAACATCCAGAAGTCGGTGCACCATTAAAAGAATATATTATTGAGTTGAGCAAAACATTAGCAACTCCAGCAAAAGAAACAAAAAAAGTTGAATCAAAAGAAAAATAAGTTACTTTTGCGTAAGTAAGAAAAAGCTTCAACTACTCATAGTTTACTGGTAGTTGAGGCTTTCTTTTTTGATAAAAGTAAGAATTGGTAGTATTTTATTTGTCTAAAAAAAACGTAAATGCTATTCTTAAGAGGAGAGGCAAGGGAAGGAGATTGATTATGACAGGCGGAGAAATCGCAGGATTGATTGCAGCAATAGCTTTTGCAGTGTTAGTCGTGTTTTTAGTACGTATCTTGATGCAAGTATCAAAAACATTAGAAAAAGTTGATAAGACTGTTGCAGAAGCGAATACAACGATTGCAGTTGTAACAAAGGATGTAGATATCCTTTCAAGACAAGTAGAGGGACTACTTGTGAAGAGTAATGATTTGCTTGAAGATGTCAATGGAAAAGTTGCAACGATTGATCCATTGTTTACAGCTGTAGCTGATTTAAGTGAAAGTGTTTCAGAATTGAATTCTTCAAGTAAAAATTTGGTAACAAAAGTTGGCGGCTTAGGAAAAACAACTGCGCAAGCGACAGTTGCTGGTAAAGTCGGTGGAACAGCAATGAAATTTTTTAAAAATAAAAAACAGAATGAACAGACAGGAGGAAAATAAATATGGCTAAAAAAGGTGGATTTCTATTAGGTGCAGTGATTGGTGGAACAGCAGCGGCAGTTGCAGCATTATTGTTAGCACCAAAATCAGGAAAAGAGTTACGCGATGACTTAGCAGCACAAGCAGATGATCTATTAGACGCAGCTTCAGATTATACTGACCTTGCAAAAGAAAAATCTGCAGAGCTAACGGATATTGCAAAAGAAAAGGCTGCTGATCTTTCACAACAAGCTGGTGAGTTAGCCGGCAACATCAAAAACAAAGTTGACCAAACTGCGGAGCAAGCAAGCGATGAATCAGATGATATTTTATTGAATCTGAAAGAACAATCAGCAGATTTATCTGATCGTTTTAAAAAATCAGCAGATGAATTAAAAGAACAAACTGCAGATTTAGGTAGTCTTGCAAAAGACACAACAGCAGATATTGCAGAAGATGTGAAGGATTCTGCAGTGCAAGCAAAGGAAACAGTGAAAGATGGTGTTGCAGAAGCAAAACCTGTCGTTGAAGATACAAAAGATTTAGCAGACATGGCAAAAGAAGATGTGAAAGATGCTGCTAAAAAAGTTGTAGAAGAAAAGTAAGCTACACTGATAAAAAGACGGATCGGAAATTATTCCGACCCGTCTTTTTTGCTAGATATCGTGGTGTTCCCAAAGCAATTCCTCGACATAGCTTAGATTCACTTCAAAATATGGAAAGCTATTTTATGTTTCTACTCGACATAGCTCACACTCACTTCAAAATATGAAATGCTATTTTGAGTGCCTGCTCGCTATCTTTTCGGAGCTAATCGCTTGGTGTCACAACCTTATCCACGGTGTTCAAGAAGTAACTCCTTCAAAATAAGCCTAAATTTCACAAAAATTTGAAAAGCAATTTCCGAAAATTTATTCTTATTTATTGAAGTTGGGCACTTCTTTTACAACCTCATACACGGTGTTCCCCAAGCAGCTTCTTCGACAATAAGTTCTCTTTTCTTAAAAATATGGGGAACTATTTTTAGAAAAGCCTTCTTATTGCTTGAAGCCAATCGCTTGGTGCCACAACCTTATTCCAAAATCAACAATTCTTTTGGTGTTGTTGTAAATGGCACACAACCATCTTTTGTCACATAAACACAATCTTCAATACGCACACCCACTTGTTCAGGAATGTAAATACCTGGTTCAAGAGAGAAACACATACCTTCCTCAATAACCAAATCATTTCCTTCGACTAAAGATGGGTACTCATGAACAGTTGTACCAATCCCATGTCCTAAACGATGATTGAAGTATTCACCATAGCCATAGCTATCAATTACACCACGAGCAATCTGATCTAATTCGCCAGCCGTAATTCCAGGACGAACAGCATCATGAGCTGCTAGTTGAGCTTCTAATGTAATATTGTAGATTTTTTCTTGGAATTCAGTTGGTTTTTTGTAAGCAATTGTTCGAGTTGCATCACTACAGTAACCGTCCCAAACAACACCTAAATCAAATAGAACAAGTTCATTTGGTTTAACTTGTGTATTCCCTGGTGCACCATGAGGACTAGCCGCATTTTTTCCAGCTAAAACTAATGTATCAAAAGACATTTGTGAAACACCTTGTTTTTTCAATTGGTACTCAATTTCGGCAATGATTGCTTGTTCTGTAATGCCTTCCTTTACTGCTTTAAATCCAATTTCAAAAGCAACATCTGCCCATTTTCCAGCTGCAATTAATTTATCTTTTTCTTCCACTGTTTTGATCAATTGTAAACGTTGAATAACCGGAGTCAAGTCAGTAAAGAAATCTGTTCCAGATAAAATATCCGACATATAATCAAAACGTTCAACAGTCAAAGCATTTTTTTCAATTCCAACATTGCCGGGTTGACCATAACGCGTACGAATTTCTTTGCCAATGATTTCCCAAGGGTTTTCACTATCAAGGTAACCGCGAACATCAAAAGTCCAACCACTATTTTTGGCATCATCAACTTCTAAAGCTGGTGTGAATAAAAATGGGTCTTGTTCTAATGGAATAAATAACGCAAGCACACGTTCATGTGGATCACTTTCGTAACCTGAGAAATATGCGATGTGTCCAGGGTCGCTGATATAAGCAAGCTCAACCTGATTATTTGCCATCCATTGACGCAATTCATTGATTTTTACATTGTTCATTTAGCTTCCTTCTTTCTGATAATTCAAACTATTTATCATTGTAACATTAAATTTTTCGAAAGACCATTCCGATAAATTGAAAGAAAAACATAATTTTCATGAAAACACTGTTAAAACGGTTGCAATCCATAAAATAATTTGATATTCTAATTTAGAAATGTAAGTCGTATTTTCAGAAAAAATCAGATAAATAAGAACGGGAGAACACAAATGGAAAAACAAACAATTACTATCTACGATGTAGCTAGAGAAGCAAATGTGTCAATGGCAACTGTTTCACGCGTTGTGAACGGAAACCCAAATGTTAAACCTGCGACACGAAAGAAAGTTTTGGAAGTAATCGATCGTCTTGATTATCGACCAAATGCTGTTGCGCGTGGATTAGCAAGCAAGAAAACTACTACTGTTGGTGTAATCATTCCTGATGTCAGCAATATGTTTTTCGCTTCATTGGCTCGAGGAATCGATGATGTTGCGACAATGTACAAATACAATATTATTTTGGCTAACTCAGATGGTAATGACCAAAAAGAAGTAAACGTACTAAACAACTTGTTAGCAAAACAAGTTGATGGTGTAATTTTTATGGGACATCATATTACTGATGAAATCCGTGGCGAATTTTCTCGCTCAAAAACACCAGTTGTTTTAGCGGGCTCAATTGACCCAGATGAACAAGTAGGTAGCGTAAACATTGATTATACTTCTGCAACAAAAGATGCAGTGAATCAATTAGCAAAAAACGGCAACGAAAAAATCGCGTTTGTTAGTGGTGCACTAATTGACCCAATCAATGGTCAAAACCGTTTGAAAGGTTATAAAGATGCATTGAAAGAAAATAACTTACCTTATAGTGAAGGTCTGATTTTTGAAGCAAGTTATAACTTCAAAGATGGCTTGTCATTAGTTGATCGTATCCATAACAGTGGAGCAACTGCTGTATATGTTTCAGATGATGAACTAGCAATTGGTATCTTGGATGGCATGCTGGATAAAGGAATCAAAGTTCCTGAAGAATTTGAGATCATCACAAGCAACAACTCATTATTAACTGAAGTAGCTCGTCCTCGTTTGACAAGTATTACACAACCTTTATATGATATTGGTGCGGTTTCAATGCGTTTGTTGACAAAAATGATGAACAAAGAAGAAGTTGAAGAAAAAACAATTGTTTTACCTTATGGAATTGAAGAAAAAGGTTCAACAAAATAATTTTTGATTGAAAAAGTAGCCATGAGCAATCATTTTGATTGTTCGTGGCTTTTTTGATAAAAGGTTGTGGCGCAAAACGCTTAACTCCGACAAGATAGCGAGCAAGTACTCAAAATAGTTTTACATATTTTGAAGTGAATGCAAGCTATATGGAGGAGTTGTTTTGGGAACACCGTGGATAAGGTTGTGGCGCCAAGCGTTTAGCTTCAAGCAATAAGAAGGCTTTTCTAAAAACAGTTCCCCATATTTTTAAGAAAAGAGAACTTATTGCCGAAGAAGTTGCTTTGGGAACACCGTGGATAAGGTTGTGGCGCTAAGCGTTTAGCTTCAAGCAATAAGAAGGCTTTTCTAAAAACAGTTCCCCATATTTTTAAGAAAAGAGAACTTATTGCCGAAGAAGTTGCTTTGGGAACACCGTGGATAAAGCTTGTAGCACAAAACACTGCACTCAAAAGATAGCGAACAAGCACTCAAAAAATAGTAAACAAACATAAAAAACACCCACTTTTGAGAGCACAGTAGTTAGGAATTAAAAATAAGGACCAAAAGAAAATAGAACCAAAAGAAAAGCCACAGCATATGCCGTGGCTTTTCTTTTAGTCATTGTTGTTTCGTGCATTTTTTGTCTTGGAAGTTGTACGTGCATAAGTAGAAGCTGTCTTCCAATAATCAGTATAATTGTCATCTGTTCCACCAATACCGAATTTAAAGGTACTCTTTTCTGGTTCATTTTTTGCCCAAAGAGATTCAACCGTATTACTTGGTGTTTGAATCGAACGCTTATTGACTGTGACTTTTCCAGGAAGTTGACCAGTAAAGGAAGCCACTTTTTCTTTTTTCACATCAGAGGAAAGTTCGAATTTTTCTTGTGTTGCAAAAACAGTTGGATTGGTCTGATAGACACGGTTAATTAAATAGGCTAAATAGTTTGCGGAACGTTTTCCAGCCTGATTATCCATTGGCGTGTTATCATCGTGTCCCGACCAACTACTAATTGTAATTGATGGCGTTGAAACAATTAACCAAGAATCACGATATTCATTGGTCGAACCAGTTTTCCCAACCCAATCAGCATTTCCTAATGTACCATCTAAATTCGTAATCACTTCTTTAAATGGTGTAGTGATTTTTTGATCTAATACACTACGCATTAAGTTATTCATAATTGAAGCGGCTGCTTCTGAATAGACGCGAACAGGTTTTTCTTCATGTTGGTAAATAACGTTACCTTCGTTATCTGTAATCGAGTCGATTAGGTAACCTTCTTGGTAAACTCCATTATTAGCTAATGTTTGAAACCCATTTGTTTGCTGAAGGGTAGTCACTTCTACAGTTCCTAGTGGTGCAGATTCAACACCCCAATTATCATTTTTTGGATAATTCATTTTGGCTAAATAGTTATCATAAGCAGCTTGCTTTGAGCCACCTGAATCAAGTACATCTTGATATAAATGATAGGCAGGTATGTTATTTGACCAATCTAAAGATTCCCGAATCGTTTGGAAAGTGTTGAGATGTTGATTTGTCGCATTCACGATCTCTTCACCAGAGTTTGCGCCTTCTTTCCAAGTTGTGGTGTAGTTGGAAATTCGTGATTCGGAACCAACTAAGCCCATATCAATCGCGGGTCCATAAACCAATACTGGCTTGATTGACGAACCGGCTTGGCGCATCATATCAAAGGCATGATTATTTTGACTTTGCGCGTAATCACGACTGCCAACGAAGCCATAAATCCGACCCGTTCGATTGTCCATCAATACATTCCCAGTTTCGACACGAGTACCAGAAACGTCATCTAATAAATAACCGTAATTTGCAACGGCATCTTGCATAGCTGCATAAATATCTTTATCAATGGTTGAATGAACTGTATATCCTTTGTTTTGAATCGTTTGTTGCGCTTTTTGATAGTAAGCATCATACGTTTTGCTGTCGGCAAGATCCGCATTGTCTTTTTCGGCTAGTTGCTTCGTTACGATTTCAGTTGCGTTGTTCATAACAGTGTAGTAGAGAAAACCCCGATCATTTTGTTCAGCAATTTGCTGCGGTAAGAAATCTTTGGTCAAATCGTAAGCTTTCGCCGCTTCGTATTCATCTTTCGTAATTTTCTTTTCACGATACATACTAAACAAAACAAAATCTTTTCGGTCAAGTCCGTCTGAAACGTCTTCTTTCAAAGCACCAGTATTAGTGTAAGGGCTATAAGTAATTGGGCTTTGTGGCAGTCCAGCAATAAAGGCAGCCTGTGGTAAAGAAACATCTTTTGCATCTACCCCAAAAATCCCTTTCGCTGCTTCTTGTACACCGGCGATGTTTTGTCCTTTGTTATTTCGGCCAAAAGGAGAGACATTCAAATAAGTTGAAATAATCTCGTCTTTAGAAAAATATTTCTCGACTTGTGCCGAAAGTAAAATTTCATTGGCTTTTCTTTTAAATGTTGTTTCGTCAGTTAAAATTTGTTGCTTAACTAATTGTTGTGTCAACGTTGATCCACCAGAAGAACCAATTCCAGTAGCTTCAGAAACTAAGGCACGTAAGACTGCTTTAGGTACAAAGCCGTCATGTTCATCAAAATACTCATCTTCTGTACTAATAATCGCTGTTTTTAATAAGGGAGAAATCTTGTCTGAAGCGACGGTTGTTCGCATCAAATCTGTTTGAATGGTTGAAATCTCACTGTTATCTGAATAGACAAGTTTGGATGTTTCTGTGATATTGCCTAAGTCAGCTTGCAATTCTTCTTTTGTTGGTGTCTGGGTGTCTTCAACAAGGTAAGCAAAATAACCAGCTCCAATCCCGAGACCAAGTGCACCAGCTAGTAATAAAAGTACGACAATCACGACTGCTAACGACTGAAAAACTCTAAAAATAATTTTAGGAATGAACCATCTTTCAGTGTTGGCGTGTTTCTTCCTTTTTTTAATATCTTTTTGTGGCAAAAGAGTCACCTCAACTATTGAATTATTTCGCTAATTATAGCAAAAAAACGGGCAAAAAAACAGACTACGCATTTTTTAGGTTAAAATTACCAGTTTTAATTGAAAATAAGCAATCATTTTGAAGAATTTCTCCAACAAACAATCCTTAAACTTTTCTTTATGTACAGTTTCGGTTAAGATGAAAAAAGGGCTCAAAAGGGATCGATCATCTGGAGCAAACGACTGGAAATTAGGAGGGAAAATACATGTTACTAGGCTCACATGTTAGTATGAGTGGGAAAAAAATGCTTTTAGGCGCAGCTGAAGAAGCAGCAAGTTATGGCGCTTCAACTTTTATGATCTATACAGGTGCACCACAGAATACGAGAAGAAAAGCAATCGACGAAATGAATATTCCTGCAGGAAAAGAGTTTATGGCTGAAAACGGTCTTTCAAATATTGTGGTTCATGCACCGTATATCATTAATTTAGGAAATACGATAAAGCCGGAAATGTTTCCTTTTGCAATCCAATTTTTAAGAGAAGAAATCGAACGTGCTGAAGCATTAGGTGCGACTCAAATCACTTTACATCCAGGCGCACATGTTGGTGCTGGCCCTGAAGCCGGAATTGCGCGCATTGTCGAAGGATTGAATGAAGTATTGACGAAAGACCAAACTGCTCAGATTGCTTTAGAAACGATGGCAGGTAAAGGAACAGAGATTGGTCGCACATTTGAAGAGCTTGCAAAAATTATGGATGGGGTTACTTTGAATGAAAAATTATCTGTCACTTTCGATACTTGTCACACAAATGATGCAGGATACGATGTGAAAAATGATTTTGATGGTGTAATGACTGAATTTGATCGAGTAATCGGGCTGGATCGCTTAAAAGTGTTGCACATCAATGATTCTAAAAATCCACAGGGCTCACATAAAGATCGTCATGCAAATATTGGTTTTGGAACGATTGGCTTTGATGCGTTGAACACAATTGTTCACGATTCTCGCTTTGAACATGTATCAAAAATTTTAGAAACACCTTACGTTGGAAAAGATAAAAAGAAAGCTTATGCACCGTATGGTAAAGAAATCGCAATGTTCAAAGAACAAAGATTTGAGCCAACTCTCTTTCCAGAACTACTTGAAGAAGTATAGACTCAATTGTAAAATTATAAAATAGATAGTATGAAACAAAAAGAATCCGCAAAATCAAACGATTTTTGCGGATTCTTTTTTGTGATTTAAATGAAGCATTGTGACAAATTTCAAGATGTTGAAATTTGGTCGTAGCTAAATGTTTTGTACTGTAACGCTTTGCGCTACAACCTCATTTACGGTGTTCCTAAAGCAGCTTCTTCGGCAATAAGCCCACCTTTCATAAAAATATGCGAAACTATTTTTAGAAAAGTTTCCTTATTGCTTGAAGCTGAACGCTTTATACCACAGCCTTATTATCCTTCTTCTTGCATAACTTCTTTTAGATATTGTTCATGTTTCTTGTTTCCTTGATACAATTCAATGATGGTCCAAGCTAGCAATAACAGGACTGCCGCAATAATTGCATAGGCAATATTGTCAGCCAACGAGATTTCTGAAATCGTTGCTTGGCTACCAAAGAAACTTTCGATTTGTCCGGGTAATCCTCGTAAATTGAGATAAGTCAGACTAATGACAGAAAACCAACCTAAAATTTTGATTACGAATGAATTTTTGAATTGTTTTCCCATTTCTACTTGACTATTAGTCATCATCAATAAAGGAATCATTGAGAATGGTAAAGCAAAAGCCAAGAAGACTTGTGATTCATTCATCAGATTATTTAATGCTTCATGTTCAGCAATGGCACTTTTTCCGCTAGTTAACATGACACAGATCAGAACAGGAATAACTGAAAGTAAACGAGTTACTAAACGACGCAACCAAACTGGAATACGCATATGGATAAAACCTTCCATAATAACTTGTCCAGTCAAAGTACCCGTAATCGTTGAGTTTTGACCAGAAGCAAGTAGGGCAACCGCAAATAAAGTAGAAAGGATTCCTGATTTTGCAACTTCACCCAAAATCCCATTACTCATCGTGGCCGGATTTGATAAGGCTTCATAAAGGCCAAAGAAAGAGGGGTCTTCTACAGTTCCAGTTTTGAAAACAGCAACACCCATAATCAATAGAAGAGCGTTAACAAGAAAGGCCATGGATAATTGAATGTTAGAATCCCAAGTAGTAAAACGCACTGCACGAGCTACATCTGCGTTGTCATCATGGTTGATTTTTCTTGTTTGTGAAACAGCTGAATGGAGATATAAATTGTGTGGCATCACTGTTGCTCCAATGATACCTAAAGCACCAGTCAATGGTGTCTGTCCACCAATTGCAGGACTGTCAGCAAAAGTGTGACTGTTTGGAATGAAGCCTGCAAATAAAGCTTTCCAATCGGGATCAGACAAAGCAACTTGATAAACGAAAACGAATAAAATCACGAAAATCAAGCAAACAACAATTGCCTCAATTTTTCGAAAACCAACTTTCGTTAACAATAAAAGTAAGAAGACATCAAAAACAGTAATGAAAACAGCAACGACTAATGGAATTCCAAAGAGAAGATACAGAGCAATTGCTGCACCAATGACTTCAGCAATATCAGTTGCCATGATAGCTAATTCTGTCAGTACCCAGAGGATAATACCTAATGTTTTACTGGTACGAGCTCGAATGGCTTGTGCTAAGTCCATTTGGCTAACAATACCTAATTTGGCTGCCATGTATTGAAGAAGCATGGCAATCAAACTTGACATTAAAATGACTGACATGAGTAAATATTGAAAATTTTGTCCACCTGTAATAGAAGTTGACCAGTTACCTGGATCCATATAGCCAACAGCTACTAAAGCGCCAGGACCTGAATAAGCAAGTAAAGTTTTGAAAAAGCCTTTTCCCTTCGGTACTTCAACTGTACCATTGACTTCGGCCAAGGATAAGCCGTTTGTATGTTCAATTAAACGGTGTTTATGTTGGTTTGAATTTTCCACAATCAAACCACCTTTCTGTTTTGATTTTACGACTACATTTTACACCTAATTAAATAAAATTCAAGAAAAAAATTCGGTTAGCCTAAAATTAATAATAAGGCGCACCTTCTTAGGGGAGAATGGGAAAAATCCGAAAGAAAATGGGTGTACAAGGAATTTTTATCCAATTTTTTACGCATTATTCAGAAAACAGCTTTTCTTTTTATAAAATCTTTAGTAAAATGTTTTATTGAGAGCAATTCGGAAAAGGAAAGGAGAGATTTACATGGTATCAACAGGTATTGTCGTACTTATCGCTGTAATCGCGTTACTAATCGGCGCAATAGGTGGATTCTTTTTTGCGCGCAAATATATGCAAGACTATTTAGAAAAAAATCCTCCCGTTAATGAGGACATGTTACGATCAATGATGATGTCAATGGGGCAAAAACCATCTGAAAAGAAAATTCGTCAGATGATGCAGCAAATGAAGAACCAAGGCAAAAAATAGGTTCTCCTTCCAAAATGACACACGTTAAGCGGGCTGATTTTTTTCAGCCTGCTTTTTTTGATTGCAGTTGTTAGAAAATTCAGATAATTAAAACTGGATGCTCTTGAGAAAAAACAAAGGAGGCATAAAATGTCGATTTTTAGAAAACTTGGTTGGTTTTTTAAACAAGAAAAAAAGCATTATTTCGTAGGCGTATTCTCGTTGATGATTGTTGCACTTGTCCAACTAGTTCCACCAAAAGTCATCGGACTAATCATTGATGAAATCGCAGATAAAAAAATTTCATTGTCGACGATTGCCTTTTGGATTGCCATCTTATTAGTGGCAGCCGTTCTTCAATATCTTTTTCGTTACATTTGGCGTATGAACATTTGGGGAAGTGCCGCACGACTTGAGAAAGAGTTGCGTCAACGTTTATTCAAGCACTTTACTAAAATGGATACCCTCTTTTATCAAAAATATCGAACGGGTGACCTGATGGCACACGCAACAAATGATTTAAATGCAATCCAAAATGTGGCTGGTGCAGGAATTTTGACTTTTGCAGATTCAGTAATCACTGGAGGTGCGACAATCATTGCGATGATTTTATTTGTTGATTGGCGACTGACGCTGATTGCACTGATTCCGTTACCGTTGTTGGCTGTAACGTCGCGTGTATTGGGTACCAAGCTTCATGATGGATTTCGTGAAGCACAAGAAGCCTTTTCATCGATTAATGATAAAACACAAGAAAGTATCACGGGGATCAAAGTAATCAAAACGTTTGGTCAAGAACAAGAAGATTTGGTGGATTTTGAAACAAAGATTGCAGAGGCAATTGAAAAAAATAAACGAGTGAATTTTTTAGATGCCTTGTTTGATCCATTTATTACACTGATTATTGGTATTTCTTATGTTTTGACGATTATTCTTGGAGGAAAATATGTTTTAGAAGGAACGATTACAATTGGCCAGTTGGTTTCTTTCATTAGTTATATTGGGATGCTGGTGTGGCCAATGTTTGCGATTGGACGTTTATTCAATGTGTTGGAAAGAGGAAATGCTTCTTACGATCGTGTAAACGAGCTACTACATGAGAAAACGCATATTGTTGAGCAAATAGGCGCCATTCAAACACCAGCCAAAGGTGAGTTGACTGTTGCAATTGATTCATTCAGTTATCCTGAAGAACAAGGACCTGCATTAGAAAAAATTGATTTTACAGTTCATGAAGGGGACACTTTGGGGATTGTAGGAAAAACAGGTGCTGGGAAAACAACGATTCTTAAACTTTTGATGCGCGAGTACGACCAATATCAAGGAAAATTGATGATTGGTGGAAAGGATATCAAAGAGTACTCTTTGAATGCTTTATTGCAATCAATTGGCTATGTTCCACAGGATCATTTCTTATTCTCCATGACGATTCGTGAAAATATTCGTTTTTCTAATCCAGCATTGCCAGAAGATGCAGTAGAAAAAGCTGCAACTATGGCATTTATTAATAATGAAATCAAAGAGTTACCAAAAGGGTATGACACATTGGTTGGTGAACGTGGCGTGTCCTTGTCAGGAGGACAGAAGCAACGAATTTCCATTGCACGAGCATTAATTCAAAATCCAGAGTTGTTGATTTTAGATGATGCGTTATCGGCTGTCGATGCTAAAACAGAAGAAGCGATTCTTCAAAATTTAAAGTCGAATCGTAAAGAAAAAACGACAATCATTGCTGCCCATCGCTTAAGCAGTGTGATGCATGCCAAAGAAATCTTAGTTATCGATCAAGGAAAGATTGTAGAACGTGGAACACACGAGGAGCTATTAACGTTAGGTGGCTGGTATCAACAAATGTGGGACAAGCAACAACTAGAAGCAAAAATTGAGGGAGGTGAGGCGTAATGGACGAAAATTATCAATCGGAATGGACCAAATCCATTCCTTTAAAAGAACAGAAACAGATTATCAAGCGATTGCTGGTTTTTGCCAAACCATTTAAGCAAACATTCATTGTGGCTATCTTATTTGCGTTAGGTTTATCTGTTATTAATGTCATTTTGCCAAGGATCATCCAGTCGTTTATGGATAACCATTTAGCAAATCAATCAGCGACAACCCAAGTCATCTTGTTTTTTGCGGGGTTGTATTTATTCGGAGTTATTGTCAAAAGTATTATCTGGTTTTTCCAGTGGTATTTATATTCAATGGCTTCATTAAAGACCTTCCAGCATATTCGGGTAAAACTATTTGAAAAGCTTCATACATTAGGTATGCGCTATTTTGACCAGACACCAGCAGGTTCAATCGTGTCGCGTGTCACGAATGATACGGAAACATTATTTGAATTCTGGTATGTATTCTTGATGGTTCTGACGGGAATCTTTGCAGTGATTTCTTCATTAGTTGCAATGATTCAGATCAATGTGAAAATTACACTTTGGACATTAATCTTTTTACCAATTTTAGGTGTAGTTATTTGGTATTATCAAAAATTCAGTTCTCGGATTTATCGGAACATGCGTGAAAAACTGAGTCAGTTGAATACCAAGTTAAATGAATCAATTTCTGGAATGAAAATCATTCAGCAATTTCGGCAAGAAGCTCGTTTGGCCAATGAGTTTGAAGAAGTAAATGATGATTATTTGGCGACTCGCTATGCGATGATCAAAACGAATTCAATTTTGTTGAGTCCAATCATCAATTTTTTATATGCGTTAGCGATTGCGCTTGTCTTAACTTTATTTGGGATCGATGCCCTACACTCTCCAGTGGAAGTGGGATTGATTTATGCGTTTACGACATATGTTCAAGGTTTCTTTAATCCAATGTCACAAATGATGGACTTTTTAAGTGTCTTTACCGATGGAATCGTTGCTGGAAGTCGAATCTTAAAAATTATGGATACGACAGAATATGCGCCACAACAAGAGGAACATGCCAGCGGTGAAATTATCAATGGCAAAATCGAATTTAGAAATGTTAGTTTCTCTTATGATGGAAAAAACAATGTTTTAAATAATATTTCGTTTGTTGCAAATCCTGGTGAAACAGTGGCTTTAGTTGGGCATACCGGTAGTGGGAAAAGCTCAATCATCAATGTTTTGATGCGCTTTTATGAATTTTATGAAGGTGAAATTTTGATTGATGATCGTGACATCCGATCTTATCCAATCAATGAACTTCGAGAAAAAATGGGGTTGGTTCTCCAAGACGCATTTTTATTCTACGGCGACATTGCTGGGAATATCCGAATGTTTAACGACAAGATCACAGATGAACAAATTCGCGAAGCGGCTGAGTTTGTCCAAGCGAATCGATTTATTGATGACTTGCCGAAAGGGTATCATTCGAAAGTGATTGAACGAGGAGCGAGTTACTCCAGCGGGCAACGCCAGTTGATTACTTTTGCACGGACGATTGTGACAGATCCTAAAATTCTTGTGTTGGATGAGGCGACAGCAAACATTGACACGGAAACAGAGGGTTTGATTCAAGAAGGTTTGGCTAAAATGAGGCAAGGACGAACAACAATCGCTATTGCTCACCGACTGTCGACCATTCGTGATGCAGAACTTATTTTAGTTTTAGATAAGGGAAAAATTGTTGAACGAGGAAATCATGAAGAACTGTTACAAATTGGCGGTTTATATGCAGATATGTATCAACTACAAAGCAGTTAACCAATAGTAAAAATAAAGCAAGCAATGAAGAGGGCCTAAACAGGTCCATTCATTACTTGCTTTTTTATTGCAAAAAAGAAACATTTTTTGCGTAAAGGATCAATTGGGTAAAAAGGAATCCTTCACTTGAAAGTTTTCCCCGTGGTTCTCTTGCATGATCGCAGAGCTGATTGGACGTTTATCAACTTTTTGTCCAACAGCGATCAGATGGTTCAAGTTTTGTTGATAATTTTCAGCAAAGACACAGCCATAAAGTACATCTAGCAAATAGCAGATTGACGTATTGATTGTAAAATTCCCAATTTTTGAATAGAGTCGTTCCCGAGTTGTCAAACGTAGGACAACGGTACTTAAAGTGGAAAGACTGCACTCGCCGATGCTGGTCAAAGCTAAAATTGGCACATTTTTTTCGCGTAAAATGTGCGCGGTTTTTAAAATCATCTGATTCTCACCAGTATAAGAAATCAGTAAAGCACATGTGTCTTCATCACAGTTATACGCTTCATAAGATGATTCACCAAATGTGGTAACAATATGAACATCCATTTTGATACGTTTCATTTTTAAAATGAAGTCTTGGGAGATTAATGTATTGGCATTGCTGGCAAAAATGACGATTTTTTTTGCTTTGAGTAGTAACTGTTTTGCCTGTTGTAAGTCATCATGATGAATCAATGAAAGCGTATCTTGAATCGTTGTTTGTTCCAAAGAAGCTAATTTGTTTGCGATTGTCATGATTCCTTCCTCACCTGTAAAAGGCAGATTGGCATCAACTTCTTGAAAGTTTCTTTCTAAATATTCAGCTTCAGCTAAAAAAGTATCACGTAATTCAAGCCAGCCATTGAATTCCAGTTTTTTTGCCACGCGAATCAAAGTTGAAGGATGAACGAAAGATTGATTGGCAATTTCTTGAATCGTCAGTTGCGCAACTTGTTGCGTGTTCTCAAAGAGGAAGTGAACAACTTGTGTTTCGGCAGGTGAAAAAGTAGTTTGTTTGATTTTTTCTCGTAAAAGCATCGAACGCCTCCTTTTTACATGAATTATATCTTTTTTGTGAATGGATTGTAAACGCTTTTAAATTATTCTATAGAGAAATCAGTAAAGTTTAAGAAATATTAAGCGCTAGACAAAGTGGTATTTACAAAATAAACCAAAAAAAACCTCGATTTTTGTAAATGATTCTGCAAAATCAAGGAGGTGTCTTGAGAATTTATTTTACAAAAATGATAATGAAGATGTAAACAAAATTGAAGGAGTGAGCACATGACAAAAGGAATCAAGATTGCGACGATTGGCGGCGGCAGTAGTTACACCCCTGAATTAATGGAAGGCTTTATCAAACGCTATGAAGAATTACCAATACGTGAAATTTGGTTGGTTGATGTTGAAGCGGGGAAAGAAAAACTAGAAATTGTTAGTAAAATGGCCCAACGGATGTGGGATGCAACCCCTTATGATGTGAAAATCTATGCGACACTTGACCGTGAAGAAGCGTTAAAAGATGCCGATTTTGTAACAACTCAATTTCGAGTGGGTCAACTAGATGCACGTGTGAAGGATGAACGAATTCCTGCTTATTATGGCATGATTGGTCAAGAAACAAATGGCGCTGGTGGGATGTTTAAAGCTTTTCGTACCGTTCCTGTGATTTTGTCTGTGGTTGAAGACATGAAACGTTTATGTCCGAATGCATGGCTCATCAATTTTGCGAATCCAAGTGGTATGGTAACGGAAGCAGTTGTTCGTTATGGAAAATGGGATCGGGTCATTGGTTTATGTAATGTGCCTGTTATGGCGATGATGACTGAACCAGAAATGCTGGGTGAAAAGAAAGAAGATTTGATTTATAAATTTGCAGGTTTAAATCATTTCCATTGGCATAAAGTTGCAGATAAAACGGGGAAAGACATCACAGATCGCCTGATTGACCGACTTTATGATGAAGATAATGGTTTGCCAAAAAACATTTTCGATATTCCATTTTTCAAAGAACAATTAAAACAAATGCAAATGGTTCCTTGTGGCTATCACCGTTATTATTATCGCGAAGAAGAAATGCTAGCTCATGCACTGGAAGAATATCGGACAATCGGTACTCGTGCCCAACAAGTGAAAGAAACAGAGGCAGAGTTATTTGAGCTTTACAAAGATCCAAAACTTGACCATAAACCTGAGCAGTTACAAAAACGCGGAGGCGCTTATTATTCAGATGCGGCTTGTGAAACGATTGCCTCAATTTATGGAAATAAAGAGACTCAAATTGTCGTTTCCACGAAAAATGAAGGTGCTGTTCCTGATCTGCCAGCAGATTGTGTCGTAGAAGTAACTGCTTATGTTGGTGCTCAAGGTGCGCGAAATGTTGCCTTTGGTTCATTAGCACCAGCTGAAAGAGGTTGGTTACAAGTAATGAAAAATATGGAATTGTTAACCATTGAAGCTGCCGTAACTGGCGACTATGGAACGGCATTACAAGCGTTTACAATCAATCCGTTGGTGCGTTCAGGAGAAACAGCGAAACGAATCATGGATGAACTGTTTATTGCACATCAAGAGTATTTACCACAATTTAGTGAAACAATTGAACGATTAAAACAAGAAGGCATTGAGGTACAAGATGAAGTAGCTCGTGAGTTAGACGCAGTGAAAGTTTGAGGGGAATCGTCATGACGAAAAAAATTGTCTTTTTAGATGTAGATGGAACGCTAGTGAATTACGAAAATGATTTGCCTGAGTCAGCCATCAAAGCTATTCAAGAGACACGAAGAAAAGGAAATTTAGTTTTTACCGTAACGGGTCGCAGTAAAGCCGAGATGTATCAAGATATATTGGATATTGGCTTTGACGGGTATATTGGCGGTAATGGGAGCTATATTGAGTTTGAAGACAAAGTGCTAAAAGAAGCGACCTTGACCTTGGAAGACACAACTAAAATTGTTGATTGGCTAAAGCAAAAGGGTCTGGAATTTTATTTGGAAGCGAATAGCGGACTGTACGCTAGTGCCTTTTTTGAAGACCGTGGTGAAAAGACGATTCAAGAGTATTCACAACGAAAAGGGAAAGGACAGGCGACTGTTCGAGAAGTTTTTCCAGAGATGCTCTTTGGCGCAGACCTATACCGAGAAGATGTGAATAAAATCAGTTTTATCTTGGATAGCTATGAAGACTATTTAGAGGCAGTAGCAACCTTCCCAGAATATAAGCTTGGTACTTGGGGCGGCGCTGGTGAAACAGCTTTGTTTGGTGATATTGCACTAAGTGGTATCAACAAAGCAGTAGCAGTAGATGAACTATTAACTCATTTGCATATTGCTATAGAGAATAGTTTCGCATTTGGTGATGCGAAAGTTGATATTCCGATGCTAGAGCATTGCGGCACTGGGATAGCGATGGGGAATGGTGGCCCAGAAATCAAAGAAATGGCTGATTACATTACGGAATCTGTTGATAATGATGGCATTTGGTTAGCATTCAAGCATTTTGAACTGATCTGAGAACAAGAAGACAAGATGATGAATGGAATAGTTGAAAAGAAAAGGGGAAAGACAAATGGGTTTTAGAAAAGATTTTTTATGGGGTGGCGCAACAGCTGCCAATCAATGTGAGGGTGGCTACGATGAAGGTGGACGTGGCCTAGCTAATGTGGATGTGGTACCAATTGGTGAAGATCGTTTTCCAGTTATTACAGGTCAAAAATCAATGCTTGAATTTGACGAAGAACATTTTTATCCAGCAAAAGTAGCAATTGATATGTATCATCGTTATAAAGAAGATATTGCCTTATTTGCAGAAATGGGCTTTAAAACATATCGTTTATCAATTGCTTGGAGTCGGATTTTTCCAATGGGTGACGAAAAGGAGCCAAATGAAGAAGGACTAAAATTTTACGAAGATGTGTTTAAAGAATGTCAAAAGCATGGTATAGAACCACTAGTGACAATCACTCACTTTGACTGCCCAATGCATTTGATTAAAGAATATGGAGCATGGCGTTCACGTGAAGTAGTTGGTTTCTATGAAAATCTATGCCGAGTTATTTTTAACCGTTATAAAGGGTTGGTTAAATATTGGCTAACTTTTAATGAAATCAATATGATTTTACATGCACCGTTTATGGGCGCAGGTCTTGTTTTTGAAGAAGGCGAAAATGTTGAACAAGTAAAATATCAAGCAGCACATCACGAATTAGTAGCAAGTGCAATTGCAACAAAAATTGCGCACGAAGTGGATCCAAATAACCAAGTAGGTTGTATGTTAGCCGCAGGTGCAAATTATCCATACACATGTAAGCCAGAGGATGTGTGGGCATCACGCCAAGCAGACCGCGAAAATTATTTCTTTATTGATGTTCAGTCACGTGGAGAATATCCTGCTTACGCATTAAAAGAAATGGCACGTGAAGGTATCGAATTAAAAATGGAACCTGGTGATTTGGACTTACTTAAAGAACATACGGTGGACTTTATTTCCTTCTCTTATTACTCTTCTCGTGTATCGACAACAGATCCTAAATTATTAGAACAAACTGCAGGAAATATTTTTGCTTCTGTTAAAAACCCTTATTTAGAAGCAAGCGAATGGGGTTGGCAAATTGATCCATTAGGGTTAAGAATTACAATGAATGATATCTATGATCGTTACCAAAAGCCACTTTTTATTGTTGAAAATGGCTTAGGTGCGGTAGATGAACCTGATGAAAATGGGTATGTTGTTGATGATTATCGCATTTCTTATTTAGCAGCTCATATCCAAGCAATGAAAGATGCTGTTGAATTAGATGGAGTAGATTTATTGGGCTACACGACTTGGGGCTGTATCGATTTAGTATCAGCCGGAACAGGTGAAATGAAAAAACGCTATGGCTTTATCTATGTAGATCGAGATAACTATGGTGAAGGAACGTTAGCCCGTACGAAGAAAAAATCATTTGATTGGTATAAAAAAGTAATTGCCTCAAATGGTGAAGACTTAGCGAATGAATAATTAACTGAAAAGTCTATTGTTTTTGCGCCTTTTGTTCGAGTATAATGTACATATTCGAAAAGGTAAGCAGAACAATAGACTTTTTTTGATGTTGGCTGTAAAGTAAGCTTACTTGATTTTAAACGGAGGAATGTACATATGTATGATGTAATTGTCATTGGCGCAGGCCCTGCTGGAATGACAGCTGCCTTGTATGCTTCACGCTCAAATTTATCAGTTGTGATGATTGAGCAAGGCGCGCCTGGTGGTCAAATGAATAACACAGCAGAAATCGAAAATTATCCAGGATTTGAGTCAATTATGGGCCCTGATCTTGCGTATAAAATGTATGAAGGCGTCTCAAAATTTGGTACAGAAAATGCCTATGGGATCGTCCAAGATATCAGAGATCATGGTACGTACAAAGAAGTCATCTGTGAAGATAAAACGTATGAAGGAAAAACAGTCATCATTGCTACTGGCTGTGTCCACCGTAAACTTGGTGTTTCTGGTGAAGAAGAGTATGCAGGTCGCGGCGTTTCTTACTGTGCAGTGTGTGACGGTGCGTTTTTCCGTAATAAACGATTAGTTGTGATCGGTGGTGGAGATTCTGCAGTTGAAGAAGCGATTTACTTAACGCAATTTGCTTCTGAAGTTGTGATCGTTCATCGTCGTGATGAATTACGTGCACAAAAAATTATTCAAGAGCGTGCCTTTGCCAATGAAAAAATTTCATTTGTTTGGGACACAGTTGTTGATGAAATCATTGGAAATGAAATGGTGGTAACAGGTGTTAAAGCACATAATGTGAAAACAGGGAATGAAGTAGCTTTAGCAGCTGACGGTGTCTTTATCTATGTTGGTCTTGATCCACTAACAGATCCGTTCAAACAAGCTGGCTTAACCAATGCCGCTGGTTGGATTCCAACTGATCAAGAAATGAAAACGAATATGCCAGGTGTTTTTGCTGTAGGGGATGTGCGTGAAAAAGATTTACGACAAATCACGACAGCAGTTGGTGATGGTGGGATTGCTGGGCAACAAGTGTTCAAGTATTTAGAAACTTTAGCAGAATCCACTACACAAGCATAAACTTATTATGTTAACAAAATAAAAAAGCTCAACCAAAAGTGTATCCTCATTTTTGGTTGGGCTTTGTTTTTATTTATCCATTGAAAATCCTAACTGATATCATTTTTTCTCGTTGTGACTTTCATCTAATCTTAGTGAATGCTATACTAAAACAGAATTCATATTTTAGAAAGAGGTGTTATTTTCATGTCTTGGGAACAAGTTTATGAACAATGGGCAAATGAAGTGAACCTAGAAGAAAATTTAAAACAGCAATTAACTGTATTGAGTCAGGATTCTAAACAATTAGAAGATGCTTTTTATGCGCCTTTAGGATTTGGTACAGCAGGAATGCGTGGTATTTTAGGCCCTGGTATTAATCGTATGAATATTTACACAGTCCGCCAAGCAACTGAAGGACTCGCTCGTTTTATGGATGCACAAGATCCTGAAACAAAACGTCGTGGTGTAGCAATCGCATATGACTCACGTCATCAATCACCGGAATTTGCGATGGAGGCTGCGAAGACCTTAGCCAAGCACGATATTCCATCTTTTGTTTTTGAAAGTTTACGACCAACACCAGAATTATCTTTTGCTGTTCGTCACTTGAATGCGTTTACTGGCATCATGATTACGGCTTCTCATAATCCTGCTGCTTATAATGGTTA
The DNA here is from genome assembly GCF_050528535.1 of Enterococcus sp. DIV0176. Taxonomy (NCBI): domain Bacteria; kingdom Bacillati; phylum Bacillota; class Bacilli; order Lactobacillales; family Enterococcaceae; genus Enterococcus; species Enterococcus sp. DIV0176. The sequence goes on from NZ_CP172879.1 coordinate 683,693, forward strand.
TAAAGTTTATGGTGAAGATGGTGGACAAATGCCACCAGCAGATGCCGATGCATTGACTAAATATGTACGTGAAGTTAGCAATCCGCTGAAAGTCGAAGTGATGTCAGATGAAGAAGTGGAACACAGTGGTCTGATTTCAATTATTGGCGAAGAAGTAGACAACGCCTATTTAGCAGAAATGAAGGCTGTAACGATTGACCACGAATTGATTGAAGAAATGGGTAAAGACTTAAAATTGGTTTATACACCTCTTCACGGAACCGGGAAAATGTTAGGCGAAAAAGCCTTAAAACAAGCTGGTTTTGAGCAATTTGTTTTGGTACCTGAACAAGCCATTCCAGATCCTGATTTTACAACGGTTAAATCTCCGAATCCGGAAGAACATTCTGCTTTTGAATATGCAATCCGTCTAGGTGAAAAAGAAGGCGCTGATTTGTTGATTGCAACAGATCCAGATGCCGATCGTCTTGGTGCTGCCGTTCGTTTACCTGATGGTTCGTACGAAGTATTAACAGGAAACCAACTTGGCGCAATCATGATTCAATACATCTTAGAAGCACATCAAGCAAGAAAGACGATGCCAGCGAATCCAGCGGTGTTGAAATCAATCGTATCAAGTGAATTACCAACTGCAATTGCAAAAAACTATGGTGCAACGATGTTCAATGTGCTAACTGGGTTCAAATTTATTGCTGAAAAAATCCAACAGTTTGAAGAAGACCATTCACATACATTTATGTTTGGCTTTGAAGAAAGCTATGGCTATTTAGTTAAACCATTTGTACGTGATAAAGACGCAATCCAAGCATTAGTTCTATTGGCAGAGGTTGCTGCTTTTTACAAGAAACGAGGAAAAACATTGTACGATGGGTTACAATCAATTTTTGAAACGTATGGTTACTATGCAGAAAAAACGATTTCTGTTACCATGAGTGGTCAAGAAGGATCAGCTAAAATCGCAGCGTTAATGGAGAAATTCCGTCAAGAAGCACCAACTGAATTTGCAGGTGCCAAAGTATTGCAGACAGAAGACTTCAAGAAATTAACAAGAACAGACGCAGCTGGAAATGTTGAAGCATTAACAACACCACCTTCTGATGTCTTGAAATATATGTTAGAAGAACAAGGTTGGGTAGCAATTCGACCTTCTGGTACAGAACCAAAGATCAAATTCTACATTGGAGTTAAAGGAAACTCGCAAGACGATGCTGAAGCAAAAATTGCAGCTTATGAAGCAAGCATCCAAGCAATTACAAAAGACTAAGGAATTTGAGACTGACGGAAAAAGTGGTAAACTTTAGAAGTCAGTCTTTTTGGATAGTTGGAGGTGAAGCCTTTGTCAGAGGTTCAAGGAACAAAAATTGAAAAGATCAGTCAGCTATTTAAAATGTTAAGCGATCCAACACGTTTAAAAATTTTATTGTATCTAAAAAATGGTGAACAAAATGTGACAGCTATCAGCCAAGCGGTGGAAATGGAACAATCAGCTGTTTCGCATCAGCTGCGATTACTCCGAGAAAATAAAATCGTTCGTTCTCGCCGTGAAGGAAAAGCAATCTTATATGTGCTGGATGACTCCCATGTTTTAGATATCTTAGAGCAGACTGTCAAGCATGTGGAGCATGACTAAGTCAGAAAACAAAAAGTATTTGAAACAGTAATCCAGTCTAAGAAATAAAAGCCAAATGATTTTGCTCGAAAAAAGGTGAGCCCAAACCGTTATCGGATGTGGGCTCACCTTTTTCGTTGGTGCGAATTAAAATAAGAATCAGGGAATCAATCGGAAGTTTCAGAAGACTCTGTTCCATAATAGCTGTGGTCTTCTAATTCAAGTGCATTTAAAATCAGAGAAGCAGTTTCTTCAATAGAAAGCGAGGCGACATTGATTACTACACAGCCCAGTTTTTGATAAAGATCATTTGCGAAGTCTAGTTCCGCGCGAATCTTTTCAATATCAGAATAAGCAGTATCTGGATTTAACCCGTAAGAGCGCATGCGTTCCTTACGAATACTGTTCAAAATATCGGGATCATTGGTTAGACCGACAATTTTTTTAGGATCTACTTCCCACAATTGCTTTGGAATATGTGCTTGTGGAATCAAAGGTAAATTTGCAACCTTTAAATTTTTGTTGGCTAAAAATAGACTCAAAGGTGTTTTGGAAGTACGAGAAACGCCAAGCAAAACAACATCTGCTTCTAAAAATCCTCGAGGGTCTTTACCATCGTCATATTTCACTGCAAATTCCATTGCTTTGATGCGTTTGAAATAGTTTTCATTCAACAAATGAAGTGCGCCGGGTTGACGCGTTGGTTGAATCCCGGTTCGTCGTTCGATTTCGGCTACAGGTGGCGTCATGATATCAAAGCTGAACAATTCGTTTTCATCACAAAATGTTCGAGCTGTGTCGATCAATTCTTGATTGATCAAGGTGTGGAGAACGATGGCTTGTTCTGTCAAGGCATCATTTAATGCATTGAGTAAAGTTTCTTTGTCAGTGACAAATGTTCGACGAAATAAATTGAATTCGACACTTGGATACTGAGCCATTGTTGCTTGTGCTAATTTGGTTGCTGTTTCACCAGCAGAATCAGAGATGACAAAAAAAGTAACTAATTCAGTTGAATCTGAAGCCATAAGAAAAACCTCACTTGCTTTTTTTTTTGCTTTATTATACCATACTCTGGAATGCGTACTTCGTAATCGTTTTGATTTGGAGGAAGAGGAATGAAAAAGCAAACATTAATTGAACAATCTTTGGAAACACTCAAAAATAACGGATTTAAATACACGAAAAAAAGAGAAGCTTTGTTGACTTACTTGGTAAAGCGTAATCGCTATGTCTCTGCTAAAGAAGTCTTTGACTATATGAACGAAACATTCAAAGGTGTAAGTTACGATACGATTTACCGCAACTTGCATGATTTTGCTGAACTTGATTTATTGGAAGAAACCGACTTGAATGGGGAAATGAAATTCCGCTTTCATTGTTGTCAGGGCGAAATCGGTCACCATCATCATTTTATCTGCACTGTATGTGGGAAGACGAAAGAAATCCATATGTGCCCAATGAACTATTTTGAAGAACAACTTGGTGGGTGCACGATTGAAGGTCACCGATTTGAAATCTTTGGGCGTTGTGAAGATTGTCAATGATTCGATAAAATAAAATAACAACTAATAAATCAAAAAAAAAGAAAGAATCCCTTGACGGTCAAAAGAGCATTAGCTATAATGTTTAAAGGACAGTTTGTTTTTTGGGATAATTATTTCAATAGCACTACGGTTACTTTTTAAGCTCGGAGGGAGGGAATTAACATGTCAAAAACAGTCGTTCGCAAAAACGAATCACTTGACGATGCTCTTCGTCGCTTCAAACGTTCCGTGTCAAAAGCGGGTACTTTACAAGAATCTCGTAAACGTGAATTCTACGAAAAACCAAGCGTGAAACGTAAGAAAAAATCTGAAGCAGCTAGAAAACGCAAAAAATTCTAGTTCTTTGATGAATTGGAGCTGGTAGTGTGTCACTACTAAGTAGATTGAACGATGACATGAAAGCAGCGATGAAGGCAAAAGAGAAAGAAACTTTGCAAGTCATTCGTATGATTAAGTCATCAATACAAAACGAGCAAATCAAAGTAGGCCACGACTTGACGGAAGATGAAGAATTAACAGTGTTGTCTCGTGAGATGAAACAACGTCGTGATTCTTTACATGAGTTTGAGCAGGCAGGACGCGATGATTTAGCTGATAAAGTAAAAGGCGAAATTGTAATTGTCGAAAAGTATATGCCAGAACAACTTTCTGATGATGAAATTCGACAACTTGTTCAAGACGCTATTGCACAAACTGGTGCTTCATCTGTTAAAGAATTTGGCAAAGTAATGGGAGTTATCATGCCTAAAGTCAAAGGAAAAGCAGACGGAAATCAAGTAAATGCAATCGTAAAAGAACTATTACAAGCTTAATTTTGTAATCTGAACCGCAGACAGAAATGTTTGCGGTTTTTTTCTGTTGTTTGAGTTTGAAGAAAAAGGTGTGTCAACGCCCCGCTTTTTATTTGCTATATAGTTTTCTATGAGTGTGGTAAAATAGACAAGAAATGAAAGAGATAAAGGAGATGTCTATTTTTGACAGAAGAGTCCATTTCTTTAGAGATTAGATTAACAGCGGCTGACGATGCCAGCTTACTTTTTGGTGCGCACGATAAACACATCAAACTCATAGAAGATGCAACCGACACCGTTATCAACACGCGTGGTGAAACAATTCAACTAATCGGAACAAATGAACAAGTGAAATTGGCTAGTTCAGTTATCCGCACACTACAAGAACTGATCAAACGCGGAATCCATATCAGTACACCAGATGTGGTAGCGGCGATAAATATGGGGCGAAAAGGCACCTTAGATTACTTCATCGAGATGTATGAAGAAGAAATTGTGAAAGACAGAAATGGTAAACCTATCCGGGTAAAAAATAGTGGACAAAAGAAATACGTTGAGTCCGTCAAACATCATGACGTCGTTTTTGGTATTGGACCTGCTGGAACTGGAAAGACTTTCTTAGCGGTTGTGTTAGCAATTGCCGCATTAAAAAAAGGCGAAGTCCAAAAGATTATTTTGACTCGACCAGCTGTTGAAGCAGGGGAGAATCTGGGCTTTTTACCCGGGGATCTGAAAGAAAAAGTTGATCCTTATCTACGTCCTGTTTATGATGCACTTTACCAAATCTTCGGGTTGGAACATACGAACCGTTTAATGGAACGAGGCGTAATTGAAATTGCACCTTTGGCGTACATGCGTGGTCGAACATTGGATGACGCATTTGTTATTTTAGATGAGGCACAAAATACGACTGTGGCTCAAATGAAGATGTTTTTGACTCGTCTTGGTTACCAATCGAAAATGATCGTCAATGGAGACACTAGTCAAATTGACTTGCCAAGAGGGACAATGAGTGGCTTAGTTCATGCTGAACGTACGTTGAAGCAAATCAAAAAAATTGATTTTGTTAATTTCGAAGCCAGCGATGTTGTGCGACATCCAGTAGTTGCTGAAATTATTCAAGCGTACGAAAAAGCCGATCTTCATCAAGAATAAGCTTTGCTTAGGAGGATAAGCACATGTTGAATAAAACAATCCAGCAACTGCAAGCAAAATTAGGAAAAGCGTTTTTGCCCTTGCTGTTAGCTGTGTTTTTTGTGATCGTTTGTGGGGTGACTTTTAGTAGTGTCAAACAAAAAGCAAACGATTTTAGAGAAGGACAAGTAGCTGAAGAAAGTATTCGTGCAACCAAAACGATTGAGAATACAGAAGAGACCGAGCAAAAGAGAAAATTGGCAGCCGAAGCAGTCACACCAGAGTACACCTATCAACAAGATTTAGCAGCTGATCAAAATGACCGAATCAAGCAACTGTTTGATTTGATTAACAAAACAAATGATACAATCGACAAGGCGTATGATGAGAAAGTCAAAAAGGCCAGTGACGATGCTAATATTCCTAAACCAACGATTGATGAAAGAATTGCAGCACTGAAGAAGAATTTTGAAACAGTGAACGTAGAAGATGTCGCGTTTTACCAAAAGTTACCTAGCAATTTTTATACACTCATTTTCGGTATGACAGAGGATGAATTGTCGACTGTTCGTGATGAAAGTCTGAAATTAATCGATGAACAAATGAGTAAGCAAGTAAGAGAAAGCGATGTTGACACATTTAAGCAAGAGGCACAGGATAAAATCCAATATCTCAATGTTACCTCTGCGCAACAACAAGTACTGAACTACTTGGTGGATCAAGGAATCGTAGTGAATGATGTTCTTAATGAGAAGAAGACCGAAGAACTGAAAGCTACTGCACGGGAAGCTGTTCAGCCTGTAATGATTTTTCAAGGAGAAATCATTGTACGCGAAGGAAATCAAATTGATGCAGCCGCAATGAAAAAATTAGAATTATTGGGACTAACCAATCAAACAACTTCGATTTTTCCGCTAGTTGCAATGATTTTAGCCGTGTTGCTTCAAATTGTTGTTTTGACTTACAATTCATTGCAATTTCAAGATTCAGATAAACGGACGGAATATGTGTTGTTTTATGTAACAGCAATGTCTTTAAGTATTATCATGATGAAATTTTTCCAATTATTCCAAACGGAACAAGCAACTTATATCCCGTTGTTTTACCCAGCGGCGTTTACCCCATTGGTCTTAAATTTCTTCCTTAATCGAAGAGCCGGGATTATGGCAGCACTTTTCCAAGCGGTAACAGCGTTATTTATCTATTATGGTTCTATTGGGACAAATACCTTAACCGTGTTATTAGTTTCGTATCTGTTTTCTGGTTTGATGGGGACAATCGTTCGTCGTCAACGGATTTCTGAACAAGGATTACCAGCGGTTTTATGGGTAATTATCTTCCCAACGTTGATGAATATCATCTTGATTGTTTATCAAGGTATGAGCTTTAGTGATGGAACAACTTGGTTGACTTTAGTTTGTGGTGTAACAGGTGCACTGTTATCTTTCTTATTAACGATGGGCTTGCATCCTTACATTGAATTAATGGTGACAGATGATAGTGTGATTGTCTTAAATGAACTAAGTAACCCAAATCATCCACTATTGAAACAACTATTAGAAGAAGCGCCGGGAACGTATCATCATAGTATGATGGTAGCTAATCTAAGTGCAAATGCAGTAGCAGAAATTGGTGGTCGCTCGCTATTAACCCGAGTGGCTTGTTACTATCATGATATTGGTAAAATTAAACATGCTAGTTTTTTTGTTGAAAACCTACCGTCTGGTGCTGAAAATCCACATAATTTCCTGTTGCCAGAAGATAGCAAACAAATTATTTTTGGTCATGTGACTGATGGTGCTAAAATTTTAGAAGAATATGGTATGCCTGAAATGGTCATTGACATTTGCAACCAACATCACGGAACGACATTGATGCGGTATTTTTACGTGAAAGCAAAGGAACGTAACCCTGAAATAACAGAGGAGCAGTTCCGCTATCCGGGGCCAAAACCACAAACAAGAGAAGCTGGGATTGTCAATATTGCCGATAGCTGTGAAGCAGCTGTACGTGCAATGGATCATCCAACAGGTGAAAAAATCGAACAATTTGTTCATAACTTGATTGCAGAACGCATTTCAGATGGTCAGCTAGACGAGACTGGGTTAACATTGAAAGAAATTCGCAAAGTTGAGAAATCATTGATTAGTGGATTAAGTAGTACGTTCCACTCGCGAATCAAGTATCCAAAAATGAAATCAGAAGCTGAAAAATTAAAAGAAGAGCAAGCACAAACACAAGAATAATCTAAAAAGTGAGTAAAGAAAGAAGCGATGACTAATGGATATTACATTCATGGATGAAACAAACAAAGTACCTGAGGAGAAGATGCAAGAAATCGACGAACTACTCCAGTTTGCAGCCGATTATTTAAAATTGCCTGAAGAAACTGAAATGTCAGTGACTTTCATGGATAATGATGCGATCCAAGTAATCAATCGTGATTATCGAGGAAAAGATGCACCAACTGACGTCATTAGTTTTGCTTTGGAAGAAGAAGGCGAAGACGAGATCCCAGTTATTTTTGAAGATGGAGAGAATCCAATGCCACGTGTTCTTGGCGACATTATGATCTCAATCGAACGCGCTGCAGAACAAGCAGAATCATATGGCCATTCATATGATCGCGAATTAGGTTTCTTAGCAGTACATGGTTTCTTACACATCAACGGGTATGACCACATGACCCCTGAAGACGAGAAAGAAATGTTTGGGTTACAGAAAGAGATTTTGGATGCTTATGGACTTAAAAGATAAACAGGTTGAGAAGAATAAACATTTTATGACTTCTGTGGAATTTGCCATTCAAGGAGTAAAAACGGTTTTTGATGAAGAACGCAACATGAAAACTCATGTTGTGTTCGGCATCTTTGCATTGATTGCTGGCGTTATTTTTCAGCTTAGTCAGAATGAATGGCTGTGGCTGTTTTTAGCTATTTTTTTAGTGTGGATCGTTGAAATTTTAAATACTGTTTTTGAAAATGTTGTCGATATGTTTACGGACTTTCATTTTCACCCGATCGGGAAAAAAATTAAAGACATGGCTGCGGGAGCGGTTTTATTGACGGCTTGTTTTGCGGTGATCGTAGGTTTGATTTTATTTGTTCCCAAAATTTATCAATTATTTTTTTAAAGAAGAAGGAGAAACAATATGCCAGAACATAAATCAGGATTTGTTGCCATTGTTGGACGCCCTAACGTTGGTAAGTCAACACTTTTGAATCGAATCGTTGGTCAAAAAATTGCCATCATGAGTGACAAAGCACAAACAACTAGAAATAAAATCCAAGGAGTCTACACGACACCAGAAGCACAATTGATTTTTATTGATACGCCAGGAATTCATAAACCCAAACATCGCTTAGGTGACTTCATGGTCGAAGCAGCTTACAGCGCACTGAAAGAAGTAGATGCTGTATTATTTATGATTAGTGCGGATCAAAAGCGTGGCCGTGGGGATGATTTTATTATTGAACGACTAAAAAATGTAACCTCACCTGTTTATCTAGTTATCAATAAAATTGATAACATCCATCCAGATGAGTTGCTAAGTATTATCGAAGATTATTCTTCACAGATGCCATTTGCTCAAGTAGTGCCGATTTCTGCAACTGAAGGAAACAATGTGGATCGTTTGATGGAAACTTTAGTGGATGAAATGCCAGAGGGTCCGCAATATTTCCCAGAAGATCAAATAACAGATCATCCAGAATATTTTGTTGTTTCAGAATTGATTCGAGAAAAAGTACTGGTATTGACTCGTGACGAAGTTCCTCATTCCGTAGCAGTCGTTGTTGATTCGATGAAACGTAATGAAAATGATAAAATTCAAATCCAAGCAACGATCATTGTTGAACGTGATAGCCAAAAAGGAATCATCATTGGCAAAGGCGGAAAAATGTTGAAACAAATCGGAACAAAAGCACGTAAAGATATTGAAAGTTTACTCGGTGATAAAGTTTTCTTGGAACTTTGGGTAAAAGTTCAAAAGGATTGGCGTGACAAAAAAGTCTATCTCCAAGACTTTGGTTACCGTAAAGACGAATACTAAAATCAGTAAAAAAAAACGGATCTGGACAGGTAGCAATACTTTTTCCAGATTTCTTTTTTTGAGGAGGGGAATCGATTGAGTCAATTGGTTGAATCAAAAGGCTTGATTATTTCTAGTCGCAACTATAAAGAAAAAGATAAATTGGTCAAGATTTTTACAGAATCAGCGGGGAAAATGATGTTTTATGTCAAAGGTATCCATCGCCAAAACCAGCCATTAGCACCTGCTATTCGACCGTTTACTCAAGCTGTTTATATTGGCACCTTTAAAAGTGAGGGTCTATCTTTTATCACGAGTGTCAAAGATGTTCATGCCTATCGTAAAATTCAAGAAGATATTTTTTTGAGTGGCTATGGGACTTATTTGTTAAGTTTGGTTGATGCAGCAATTGAAGATCACCAATATGATCCGAATCTTTTTCATTTTACGCAACAAGCGTTGGAAAGAATGAATCAAGGAGACGATGCAGAAATCATCACCAATATTTTTGAGATCCAAATCCTACAACGATTTGGGATTGCACCGATTTGGACGCATTGCGCGGTTTGCGGTGAAACACAAGGAAAATTTGATTATTCTTCAAAATATGGCGGTGTGATTTGCGAACGTCATTGGTCCCTTGATCCAAGAAGGTATCACGCGGATCCTCGAGCTGTTTATTTTGCACGTATGTTTTCTGCTATTTCTTATGAGAGAATCAACGGAATCCATTTAAAAGAAGAAACGAAGCAAGCGATTCGTCAATTGATTGATCAGCTTTATGAAGAATATGTGGGGATTCATCTTAAAAGCAAAAAATTTATTGATCAAATGAAATCATGGGAGCATGTGCTCAAACCATTAGAGAAAAAAGGTGACGCCCCAGCTACTGAGCAAGAAGAAGTAGCTGAGGAACCCGAGTCACCTTTGTCAGCTGATCCTACAGATCATGAGTGAGCCGAGAAAAAAAGAAATTTAATTGGTCAATAAAAAAATTTGACAAAAGAGTAACGAAACGGCTATTATTAACCGTAGATAAAAATAGTACGTTGATCAAGAAGAGTAAAAAATACGTGGGTAAAAGCGAGTTCGGGAGAGTGTGAGCCGAATACAATCGATTTTTGAAGTGGCGCTTGGGAGTACGTGAAACGAAGCTGCCGAATGTTTATTCGGAAGTAGGGTGGAACCGCGAATTTATTCGTCCCTATGTCTGTAGTCAGACATAGGGACTTTTTGTATTTTTAGGAGGAAATCAAGATGCAATTTGACATGGAAATTCCGGCAACAGAGTTTAAAGAAAACCGAATCAAAGTTCTTTCAAGTGTCGCACTAGCAGTCAGTGTTGTTGATGACCAAGAACAAGTGAAAGAAAGCTTTACCACCAGACCAGAAGAAACGATTTATTCAATTACTGCACAATTAGCTGAGACAGACGTTGTTCGTGTGAAATTGATTCCAGGTTCAGTCGTCGCATTCTATCCAGTCGTGCAAGCTTTGTAAGAAATGAAAGGGGTACTATACTATGAGTAAAAAATTAAGCGTTCAAGACATGATTTTAACATTACAAAAATTTTGGGCATCAAATGGTTGTATGCTGATGCAAGCCTATGACACAGAAAAAGGTGCCGGAACAATGAGTCCTTACACATTTTTACGTGCCATTGGACCAGAACCTTGGAATGCGGCTTATGTGGAACCTTCACGTCGTCCAGCAGATGGTCGCTACGGTGAAAATCCAAACCGTTTGTATCAGCATCATCAATTTCAAGTCGTGATGAAGCCTTCACCAGAAAATATCCAAGAATTATATTTGGAAAGTTTACGTTTATTAGGCGTTGACCCACTAGAACACGATATTCGCTTCGTTGAAGATAACTGGGAAAATCCTTCAATGGGTTGTGCTGGTGTTGGTTGGGAAGTTTGGTTAGATGGAATGGAAATCACACAATTTACGTACTTCCAACAAGTAGGTGGCTTACCATGTAAACCAGTGACTTCAGAAATCACTTATGGGTTAGAACGCTTAGCCTCTTATATCCAAGAAGTGGAAAGTGTTTATGATCTTGAATGGTCGGCAGGCGTGAAATATGGTGAGATTTTCAAACAACCTGAATATGAGCACTCAAAATATTCGTTTGAAGTCAGTGACCAAGAATTATTGTTACAAAATTTTGATCGTTTTGAAAAAGAAGCGAATCGCTGCATTGATGAAAACCTTGTTCATCCAGCATATGATTACATCTTAAAATGTAGCCATACGTTTAATCTACTTGATGCACGTGGCGCTGTTTCAGTTACAGAACGTGCTGGCTATCTTTCTCGAATCCGAAATATGGCTCGTGCAGTAGCAAAAATCTTTGTTGCAGAACGTGAAAAACTAGGGTTCCCACTATTGAACAAAAACACAGCAAATCCAGAAACAGTTAAGGAGGCTGAATAAGATGGCAAAAGACTTATTATTAGAAATTGGACTAGAAGAAATGCCCGCTCATGTAGTAACACCAAGCATGAAGCAACTAGAAGAAAAAACAGCAAAATTTTTAGATGAACATCAATTGACTTATGATTCAATCGAAACATTTTCAACACCGCGTCGTTTAGCAATCAAAGTAGTAAATGTTCCTGAACGCCAAGCAGACAGTGAAGAAGAAATCAAGGGACCTGCAAAAAAAATTGCATTAGATGCTGATGGAAATTGGTCAAAAGCAGCCGAAGGATTTGTTCGTGGGCAAGGACTAACAACAGCTGATATTACTTTTAGAGAATTAAAAGATGTTGAATATGTTTATGTTACAAAATACACGCACGGAAAACCTGCAATTGAAGTTTTAGCTGGGTTGGCAGATGTAATTAAAAGTTTAACTTTCCCTGTAACAATGCACTGGGCAAATTTTGATTTTGAATATATTCGTCCAATTCATTGGATCGTTGCGTTGTTAGATGATGAAGTCATTCCATTTAGCGTATTAGATGTTGAAACAGGTCGTACTTCTCGTGGACATCGTTTCTTAGGCGAACCAATCACTTTTGACCATGCGAAAGAATATGAAGATAAATTGAATGAACAGTTTGTGATTGCTTCACCACAAAAAAGAGAAGCAATGATTGTTAGCCAAGCACAAAAACTAGCAGAAAAAAATCATTGGGTAATTGACCTTGATCCAGAGTTGCTTGAAGAAGTAAATAACTTGGTAGAATATCCAACTGTTTTTGCTGGTGATTTTGAAGAAAAATATCTTTCTGTACCAGAAGAAGTCTTGGTAACTTCAATGAAAGAGCATCAACGTTACTTTGAAGTTCGAAATGACCAAGGAATGTTATTACCTCACTTTATTTCCGCTCGTAATGGAGATGCTGTCAAATTAGACAATGTTATTAAAGGAAATCAAAAAGTATTGACTGCACGTTTAGAAGATGCTGAATTTTTCTACAATGAAGACAAGAAAGTTTCAATCGCAGAAGACGTAGAAAAACTGAAATCAGTTACTTTCCATGAAAAAATCGGTAGCATTTATGAAAAAATGCAACGTGTTCAAATCGCTGCCCGCATTATTGGGGAAGAAGTTGGGTTATCTGAATCAGAATTAACAGACCTTCAACGAGCTGCCGAAATTTATAAATTTGATTTAGTGACGAATATGGTCGGTGAATTCCCTGAACTGCAAGGAATCATGGGTGAAAAATATGCGTTACTTGAAGGTGAAAAACCTGCAGTTGCGAAAGCGATTCGTGAACACTACATGCCAATTTCAAGCGAAGGTGAACTACCAGAATCAGTTATTGGTTCGGTTTTAGCAGTTGCAGACAAGTTAGATAGTATCTTTTCTTTCTTTGCTGTAGGAATGGTACCAAGTGGATCAAACGATCCATATGCTTTACGCCGCCAAGCTTATGGTGTGGTTCGTATCGTTGAATCAAAAGGATGGAGCTTCCCGTTAGCTAAATTGCAAGAAGTTATTGATGAAGAAATCAGTAAAGATCTAACACGTTTTGGAATTGACTTAACCAGTGGTCAAGGCGAAGTTCTTTCATTTATCAAAGGACGTCTACGCCAATTATTAGTCACTAAAGAAATTCGTCACGATGTGATTGACGCAGTATTGAATGCGGAACAAAAAGATTTAACAAAAGTCTTTAGCGCAGCACAATTATTTAAAGAACATTTGAATGATGCAGATTTCAAACCATCTATGGAAGCTTTGACACGTGTCATCAACTTAGCGAAAAAAGCAGAAACAACAGAAGTTGGTGTAGTAGACCCCGCATTATTTGAAAATGAAGCAGAATCAGCATTGAATGAAGCTGTGAATGAGTTAAAAGCTAATTTTGCAACACAAACATTAGGTGAAAGCTATGAAAGCTTAGTCCAATTGCGCCCATTGATTGAAGAATATTTTGATCAAACAATGGTTATGGCGGAAGATCAAGCAGTACGTGCCAACCGTTTAACGCAATTGAAAGAAATTGCATTTATGGCGTTGTCTTTGGCAAGCTTGGATAAGATTATGACAAAATAAGATTGTGGCACCAAGCGTTAAGCTTCAAGCAATAAGAATACTTTTCTAAAAATAGTTTTCCATACTTTAAGAAAAGAGGACCTATTGCCAAAGAAGTTGCTTGGGGAACACCGTGAATAAAGGTTGTGGCGCAAAACGCTTAGCTCCAACAAGATAGCGAGCAGACACACAAAATAGCTTTCCATATTTTGAAGTGAATGTAAGCTATATGGAGGAGTTGTTTTGGGAACACCGTGAATAAGGTTGTGGCGCCAAGCGTTCAGCTCCAAAAAAATAATGAACAACTGACAAAAATAGCTTTTCATGTTTTTGGACAGTTATGAATTATTTTGAGGAGTTGCTTGGGGAACACCGTGAATAAGGTTGTGGCACCAAACGTTCAGTTTCATTGAGATAGCGGGCCCATACTTTTTCAAAAAAATAAGTTTATTTAGAACTGAGACAATGAAATTTGTCTCAGTTTTTTTGCATTAGAAGCCATTATCAAGCAATAAGTGTCATAATTTTATCAACTGGTATCAGTCTGGTACTTTTCTGAAATGAAAAAAAATCCTTGATAATACTGATAATGTATAATTTTTTTAAAAAAAAGGTTTGACAAAATAGAGAAATATTTTTATTCTTGTCATGTGGTTATAACCAGTTAGAGGAAGGAAAAAATAATGGAGAGCTCAAGCAAAGGAAAATCATTATACTATCAACTTGTTGATGTATTAAAAGATCGAATCGAAACGCAGATGACAGCACACGATCAACTGCCATCTGAACGAGAATTATGTCAACATTACGGCGTTAGTCGCACGACTGTTCGCTTAGCTTTACAAGAATTAGAAACACTAGGTTGCATTTATCGCCGCCATGGTAAAGGTACATTTGTCTCTGATCTATCTGTGAAATCATCCAACTTAGCTGGAGCATACAGTTTTACAGAAGCAATGAAAGAATTAGGCAGATTACCTAAGACAGTTATTTTAGAATTTCGTCAAATCGAAGCAACAAAGAAAATTGCCCAAGCTTTGAATATAATGCTTGGTGAACCAGTGTTTAAAATCAAACGATTACGATTGGCAGATGCAGAACCCTTGATGGTAGAACGTTCTTACTTGCCAGTTAAATTATTTATGAATTTAGATTTACCGTTACTTGAAAGTAAACCCTTATATGATGTTTTTTCACAAGACTACAATCAAATCGTCCAGTTTGCAGATGAAGAATTTTATGCGAGCATCGTTCAAAAGAAAGACGCCGATTTATTACGTATCGCAGATAGTGCACCTGTATTACATTTGATTCGGTCGACGTACAATCATAAAAATGAAATTATCGAATACACAGTCAGCGTTGCCAGAGCAGATCAGTTCCATTATAAAATTCGGCACGTACGTAGTAATTAAGGAGGAAGTCAAATGCTTGAACAAAAAACAAAGTTAAAAGAGCTAGGTGCAGCAATCACGGCTAGTGAAATTCAACAGCAACCAGAATTATGGCAAGAAACCGTTACAATCATGAAGGAAAAAAAAGAAAAACTCAAAGAATTTTTTGAAAAAATGGATGAAGCAGCAGATGGAAAACGTATCCGAGTGATTTTCACTGGAGCGGGAACGTCTCAATATGTTGGAGATACAATTGTTCCTTATTTGAATGGACATGGTGAAACACAAAAGTTTATTTTCCAAAGTATTGGAACAACTGATATCGTTGCTGCACCACAAGATTATTTAATTCCAGACGAACCCACATTACTTGTATCGTTTGCACGCAGTGGGAATAGCCCTGAAAGTTTAGCGGCAGTTAAGCTCGCAAATCAAGTTGTTTCGACGATTTTTCATTTAACGATTACTTGTGCAGCAGAGGGAAGTTTGGCTAAAGCAGCAGAAAAAGATGCAAACAACTTTTTGTTATTGATGCCTGAAAAATCAAATGATGCTGGTTTTGCAATGACTGGAAGTTTTACGTGCATGATGTTAAGTGCCTTACTGATTTTTGATCAAACAACGGATGAAACAAAGGAAAAATATGTAACCGTTTTATCAACGCTGGGTAAGGATATCTTAAACAGAGCAACTGAGATTAAGGAATTGATTTCGCCAGATTTTCAAAGAATTGTTTATCTAGGATCAGGTAGCTTAGCAGGTTTGGCAAGAGAAGCACAACTTAAAATTTTAGAATTAACTGCGGGAAAAGTCGCTACTAGTTTTGATTCTTCCATGGGTTTTCGTCATGGACCTAAATCATTTGTAAATGACGAAACGCTCGTCTTTGTATTTGTCAACAATCAGCCTTACACACGAACCTATGATTTAGATATTTTAGAAGAAATTCACGGAGATAAAATTGCGAAACAAGCGATTGCGATTGCTCAACCTGGAAAAATAAACTATTCTGGTCAAACTTTCCAAATCGAAGCAACTGAAATTCGTTTGCCTGATGGGTACCTATCTTTAGCGATGATCTTAGTTGCACAACTGATTGCATTGTTGACATCCATCAAAATCGGAAATACCCCAGATACTCCTTCACCAAGCGGAACCGTTAATCGTGTTGTTAAGGGAGTAACGATTCACGACTATCCAGGAATTTAAAGAAAAGAGGAGAAAATAAGTGAACTTGACAACAGAAAAACAAGCAGCAATGAATCGATTATCCACAGAAACCGGGAAAATCAGTGCATTAGCAATTGATCAACGTGGTGCACTGAAAAAAATGATGAATGCACTAGGAATGGATGCGACAGCAGAACAAATCAGCGAATTTAAAACCCTCGTTTCAAGTGAACTGACACCTTTTGCTTCTGCTATTTTGTTAGATCCAGAGTATGGCTTACCTGCGGCAAACGCTCGTGACGAACAAGCAGGCTTGTTATTAGCTTATGAAAAAACGGGGTATGATGCGACGAAACCAGGGCGTCTACCTGATTTGCTCGAAGATTGGTCTGCCTTACGTTTAAAAATAGCGCAAGCAGATGCTGTTAAATTCTTACTATATTATGACGTAGATGAAGACCCAGCAATCAATCATGTAAAACATGTTTTTGTCGAACGTTTAGGAAGTGAGTGCGCAGGAGAGGATCGTCCTTTTTACTTAGAATTGGTTTCTTATGATGCAACAATTACAGATAGTAATTCAATTGAATATGCGAAAATCAAACCCCATAAAGTCATTGAGATGATGAAAGAATTTTCACGGCCAAACTATAAAGTGGATGTATTAAAAGTCGAAGTGCCTGTCAATATGAATTACGTTGAGGGGTTTGCTACTAGCGAAACATGCTACACACAAGTTGAAGCACAAGAATTCTTTAAAGAGCAAAGTGAAGCAACGAATTTACCATTTATTTTCTTAAGTGCAGGAGTGTCAACGAAATTATTCCAAGAAACGTTGGTCTTTGCCCACAAATCTGGTTCAGACTTTAACGGTGTTCTTTGTGGCCGAGCAACTTGGAAAGACGGTGTAAAAGCCTATGTTGAGAGTGGTCGAGCAGGCGCAATTGATTGGTTGCAAACGACTGGTCGGGCAAACATCGAGGAATTAAATGAAGTTGTGGAACAAACAGCGACACCTTGGTATGAAAAAGCATAACAGTTTCATTTTAATTGAAGAAAAAGTAAGCGGTTTCGATTGCTTTTTATAGTAACATCACATATTTAAAAATAGAAGGGAACGAAGCAAAATGGCAATTATTGGCGTACGGATTGATGGCAGACTGATTCATGGACAAGTAGCGAATTTGTGGACAACAAAATTAAATATTACGCGAATCATGGTAGTGGACGACGAGGTAGCAACGAATGCAATCGAAAAAAGTGGTCTAAAGCTTGCTACACCAGCCGGAGTAAAGTTAAGCGTGTTACCAGTAGAAAAAGCAGCAACTAATATTTTAGCTGGAAAGTATGATTCGCAACGATTGCTGATTGTTGCAAAGAAGCCAGATCGTTTATTGAAGTTAGTTGAATTAGGCGTTCCTTTAACAGAAATCAATGTTGGCAATATGTCTCAAACAGATGAAACTCGATCGATTACTAAGTCAATCAATGTTGTAGAAGAAGATGTGTCCGTATTTAAGCAGTTGGCAGCCAAAGGTGTACACCTGATTGCCCAAATGGTCCCAAGTGACAAAGCCGAAGACTTTATGAGTCTGTTAACAAAATAGGAGGAATAATTCATGGATATTCAATGGTGGCAGATCTTATTATTATCATTATACGCAGGCTATCAAATTTTAGATGAGTTACAAATTTATTCGTCAATGAGTGCACCCGTGTTTGCAGGTTTATTTGCAGGTTTAGTGATGGGTGACTTGCAATCCGGTCTTATTATTGGTGGTAGTATGCAGTTAACAGTGTTAGGTGTTGGGACATTTGGTGGTGCCTCTAAGATTGACGCAAACTCAGGGACGATTTTAGCGACGGCATTCTCTATCTCGCTTGGAATGAATCCTGAGCAAGCGATTGCAGCAATTGCTGTGCCGGTAGCTAGTTTGATGATCCAATTAGATATTTTAGCTCGCTTTGCAAATACGTATTTTGCACATCGAATTGATCGACATGTTGAAACAATGAATTATAAAGCAATTGAACGAAACTTCTTGATGGGTGCCTTACCTTGGTCACTTTCTCGATTAGTTCCTGTCTTCTTAGCTTTGGCTTTTGGTGGCGGCTTAGTTGAAAATGTTGTTGGTGTGTTAAATGGTGACCTAAAATGGCTAGGTGATGGTTTGTCTGTAGCCGGAGCTGTTTTGCCAGCAGTTGGGTTTGCTATCTTATTACGTTATCTACCTGTTAAGAAACATTTTCCATATCTTGTTTTAGGTTTCACGATTACTGCATTGTTAGCAACACTTTTCTCAAACGTTCAATTACTTGGAACAAGTGTCGCAAGTGTAGTGAAAGAAATGCCAGGAACGTTTAACTCATTACCAATGTTAGCTGTTGCTTTGATTGGATTTGCATTAGCAGCAATTAGTTATAAAAATGGTCAGAACAATCACAATCAAAAACCAGTAGCAAGCGAGCAAGTAGAATCAGCTGAGGGGGAAATCGAAGATGACGAAATCTAATTATAAATTGACAAAGGAAGATTTTAAACAAATCAATCGAAGAAGCTTATTCACCTTTCAACTAGGTTGGAACTATGAACGGATGCAAGGTTCAGGTTATTTGTATACGATTTTACCTCAACTTCGTAAAATTTATGGTGATGATACACCTGAATTAAAAGAAATAATGAAAACGCATACGCAGTTTTTTAATACGTCAAACTTCTTTAATACGATTGTAACTGGTATCGACCTTGCAATTGAAGAGAAGGAAGGCATTGCAGCAAAACAAACCGTTTCTGGGATGAAAGCTGGGTTAATGGGACCTTTTGCCGCAATTGGTGACTCGATCTTCGCAGCGCTTATTCCAACTATTTTTGGTGCATTGGCTGCGAACATGGCAATCAATGGAAATCCAGCGGGTGTTTTTATTTGGATCGCGGCTCAAATTGCAGTCATGGTCTTTCGCTGGAAGCAATTGGAGTTTGCCTATAAGGAAGGAATTTCCTTGGTAACAACAATGCAATCGCGGCTCACTGCGTTAACTGATGCAGCAACTTTACTCGGTGTCTTCATGGTGGGCGCTTTAGTAGCAACGATGGTCAATGTAAAATTTTCTTGGGCACCAAGCATTGGTGATGTGACGTTAAATATGCAAAATAATATTGATATGATCTTACCTAAGCTTTTACCAGCAGCAATCGTTGGTGGTGTGTATTGGATGTTAGGTAAGAAAAATATGACATCTACACGCGCTATCTTTATTGTTTTGATTGTCTGTGTTGCGTTATCAGCCCTTGGTGTGATTTCAAAATAATGGGGTGGAAGAAATGAGTCAAGAGTTAGTTTTGATTAGTCATGGTCAATTATGTGAAGCCTTGAAAAAAAGTACAGAAATGATTATGGGACCACAAACAGCAATTCATACGGTGGCGTTGTTAGAATCAGATGGAGTAGAAGACTTTAAAGAAAAATTTTTACAAGTCACAGATGAATTAGACTCCTATGTTGTCTTTTGTGACTTAATGGGAGGGACACCCTGCAATATCATCTCTCGTATGATTATGGAAGGCGCAGCGATTGAACTTTATGCAGGGATGAATATGCCAATGGTGATTGAGTTTATCAATGGGACATTGATTGATACACCTGTTGATTTTATTACTTCCGGTCAGCAAAATATCGTTTCTGTTAATCAAATGATTGCACTGACGAATGAAGAAGAGGATGAATAAAATTATACATCATGAAAAAGAGTGGCTGATCGAAGGATCAGCCACTCTTTTTCTTGTTGAAAGTAAAATGCTTGAAATAAAAATTTTAGTTACGGTTTTGTTTACCAGCATTTCGTTTTTTTGATGAATTATTTCTTTGTTGTGTATTGACTTGTTTAGGTGCTTTTTTCGTTTCAGCAGGTGTGACGTCTTTTCGAGGTGTCACGACTTGCTTGGGCGGATTTTGTTTCAATTCTTCAGCCACTTGAGCTTTTAAACGAGGCTTCATCAAAACGTTCGTAATGAATGTTTGAATACAACTAAAGATACCACCAACTACCCAGTACAGCGTAACGCCGGCTGGTGCACTAATTGACATAAAGACAATCATTGCTGGTGAAACAATCAGCATCGTACGCATGGTTTTCTTTTGCTCTTCGGGAATACCAATCGTTGAGATATATCCTTGAAGCAAATAAGCAATACCAGCGATAGCAACTAACACTAAACTTGGTGAGCCAAGATCGATTCCGTAAAAGCTTGATTCGCGGATTCCTTCAGTATAACGGGCAGTAAAGTAAAGTGCTGAGAAGATAGGCATTTGGATTAGCAAGGGTAAGCAACCAATTCCACCAGTCATACTCATCCCATTATCTTTATAGACTTGTTGCATCTCTGCTTGTGCAGCGACTTGTTCTTCACGAGTCGTAGCAGCTTTTAACTTTTCTTGTGCAGCTGATACTTGTGGTTTTAACGCTTGCATTTTTTCTGATTGGATCATTGTTTTTTTCGATTGGCTAATACCTAAAGGCAGGATTACTAACCGAACGATAATAGTCAAAACAATAACGGCCCAGCCATAAGACCAATTAAAATTTTCTACTAAATAGGTAATTGCTTGCCCCATCGGATGAACAAGAACTCGATAGACAAAACCTGATGTGTCAGGATTTCCATGCGAGTCAGTTCGAACACAACCGGATAAAAAAAGTAGGACAGTAACTAGTCCAGATCCCAATAACCAATTTTTCCATTTATTCATAAAATACTTCCTCTTCCATAATTTTTACACAAAATTAACTATACTAAAAAAAATTTCATAATTCAATCAACTTCATAGAAAAGTCATAGAAATGTTCGGAAACTGTCCCCAGAATACACAGAAAAAATAAAGAGGAAAATCAGAAACCTGTTTTTTCCTTTTTCATGAAGTTCTTAGTAGATGACGTCAAAACTTGTTCGGTTATCCATCCACGGATTGTCTTGTAAATCGAGATAGGTCACTCGACCAGCAGGACTGGGTGAATCTTTGATCTCTTTAATGAAGCTTTCTACTTGTTCATCCTCGCCTGCGGCCTCTATTGTAACGGAACCATCTTCTTCATTTTTTACTGTTCCATAAATTCCTAAACGATCTGCAACCATTTTTGTTGTGTAACGAAAACCAACACCTTGGACGCGACCTTGGACATTCATTTTGACTTTACGCATAAGTTGTCACCCGCTTTCATTTTCTTATCCTTATGATAACTATTTTTTATGAGAGAAACAAGTTACAGCCTTGAATACATGCTATAATCAAGTGAGGTGAAAAAGGTGAAAGAAATTCAATCCGCAAAAAATCCACGAATCAAAGAATTGAAAAAATTGCATAAGAAAAAATATCGCGAAGAAAATCGCGCTTATCTTTTAGAAGGTTTTCACTTGATTGAAGAGGCAGTGGCTGCAAATGCTGTCATCAAAGAAATTTATGTTACCCAAAAAGGTCAAAGAGAATGGCAAACTTGGCTAGAGAAACTAGCTGAGATTGAATTATTTTTCGTAACAGATGAAGTCATGCAAGCCTTATCTGATTTACCAACACCACAGGGAATCCTTGCTGTTGTAGCACGTGAAGCAATGGAACCACCAGTTTTTTCGGGTGGCTGGTTGTTGCTAGATAATGTCCAAGATCCCGGAAATGTGGGGACGATGATTCGAACAGCTGACGCTTTTGGCTTAGCAGGCGTGTTGCTTGGCCAGGGAACAGCTGATTTATACAGTACGAAAGTGTTAAGAAGTATGCAAGGCAGTAATTATCATTTGCCTGTTATCCAGATGGACTTATCACTTGCTGTTCAGCAACTAAAAGAGCAGGGGATTATGATTTATGGAACAGAGTTGAATGAAGCAGCAACTGCGTTGAATGAAGTAGAAAAACCGGCTAATTTTGCCATTATTATGGGAAATGAAGGACAGGGAGTTAGCCAAGAATTATTGAACTTCACAGATAAAAATATCTATATACCAATGAGTGGAAATGCTGAATCATTGAACGTAGGTGTGGCGACAGGTATCTTGTTGTACCACTTTGCAGTTTAGTTAAGGAACTATTAAGCTTTCTTATTTTACTGCTCAGTAGCTAGAATCTTATCGTTTCAGGTGATATACTATGGTCAATTTCAGAAATAACGAAAATCAAAAGGTGGCAGATTGAAAATATGACAGAAAAATGGCGTGAAGACGAAGAATACATGTCTTATGTAGCAGATCTTTTGGAAACAGATGCAGTGAAAAAATTAGCCGACTACACGCAACATGTCCACTCAACACGATTGGAACATTCCATTAGTGTTTCTTACTATAGTTATTTATTAGCGAAAAAATGGGGCGGGGATGCTAAGGCAACAGCAAGAGCTGGGCTTTTACATGATCTGTTTTATTACGACTGGCGAACGACTAAATTTGATGAAGGTTCACATGCGTATGTACACCCAAGAATTGCTGTGAAAAATGCAGAAAAAATCACGGAACTATCTGATTTAGAACGTGATATTATCTTGAAACATATGTGGGGAGCAACCATTGCACCACCCAAATATAAAGAAAGCTACATTGTGACATTTGTTGATAAGTATTGTGCAGTGAAAGAAGCTGCCCAACCAATGACTAGTAGCATGCGTCAAAAATGGCAACATTATTTTGGAAAAGAACAATCTATTTAAGACAAAAAGCATAGGGCAGCGATCGTAATTGATCGTTGCCCTATTTTTTTGGCGATAGGAGTAGGTATACGAGAAAGTAAAACGAAACAGAGTTCTGTTTTGTTTTACTTTTTTTTGTTAACTGTTAAAAAATAGTTTTGCCCTTGAATACTGGTTAAGGCAAATCAAAATAATAACTGTTAACGGTAACCCGAAATAAAAAACATAACAATAATTCAAGTGTGTAAGCGTTAAAAGCTATTGCTACATAACGGTTTATATATTTTTTTTGGGTGATTAAGTAAAAAGTTTGAATGAAACAATTTTTTTATTTTTTTATACTAAGGTTGGTTGAAGGCCAGTTCAGCCGAATCACGATTAGAAGAAAGGAGTAGCGTATGAAAAATATTTTAAAAACTATAATTGTTTTACTTCTAGTTTTTTGTGCAGTAGGGATCACAAATAAAACGAATGCAGTAGAACGAAATTATGAGTCAAATGGACAAACTAGTTTTTATGGTAAGTATGAGTACGAAAATGATTCGAATGATTCTGGAGCCAATTGGCTAGACGGATCGAATAATTATTTACGTGGATCAAATAATTATTTATCAACTGGCCAAGTCGTATTACCAAGTACAGGGGACTATACTTATCCAGTTTTTGCACAAGTGGGGGTTATTCTGTTAATCGGAATAAGTGTTTTTGTTTTTATTGAAAAAAGAAAAGGGGAAAATCAATCATGAAAAAGGCAGTCGCGTTGATGTCAACAGCTGTGTTGTTAGGATTTATGGTAAATACAATCCAAGTATCTGCAGCGGAAACATTTCCAAAAGAATATAACACGGAAGGAATCATCACTTTTGAAGCAGGAGATGAAGAGGTAACACCTCCAGTCGATCCGGAAGATCCAGATCCAACAGATCCTGTAGATCCAGTGGATCCTCCAGGACCAGGGACAGGTGGTTCATTATCCATTGATTACGGTTCAAAATTTAAATTTGGTGTACAAAAAATTTCTACAGCAGATAAAGTTTACTACGCAGCACCAGATGAAATGACTGATGGCTCTAAAAAGCCAACGTATGTCCAAGTTACCGATAAAAGAGGGACATTGGCAGGATGGAAGCTAAGCCTTTCTCAACCAGAACAATTCAAAACAGCATCAGGTGAAGAGTTAGTTGGCGCACAATTAGCATTTACAAAGGGACAAGCTGCTTCTTTAGTGGATGAAAAATATACACCAACAACTGTGAACACTGAATTAACATTGACACCAGGAGCAAGTAACACACTTGCAATCAACGCGAAAGAAGGTACTGGTGTTGGAACATGGGTTTACCGTTTCGGTGCCAATGAAGAAGAAAATAAAGATGCTGTACAACTTTCAGTACCAGGGAAGTCTGTTAAATTAGCGCAACAGTATTCAACCAAACTAGTTTGGACTTTGGAAAATACGCCAAATAACTAATTTTGAATAGGAGAGTATGAATGAAAAAGCAAATAGCAGGTTTGTTAACATTAAGTACTGTTGGTCTTTTGGCGCTATCTATCGAAGGATATGCAGCAGAAAACAAACAGTATGAATCAAATGGAATCGTAGAGTTTATTCCTAATTTAGATCCAACAGATCCACTTGATCCAGAAAATCCAGATCCAGAAAAACCAGTAAATCCAATCGATCCAACAGATCCAGATGGACCAAATCCAGGAACAAATGGACCATTGTCAATTGACTATGCTTCTAGTTTAGATTTCGGTAAAAATCGTATTTCTAATAAAGATCAAGTTTACTTTGCCAGAGCACAAGCTTATCAAGGCAATCAAAAAGATACACCTAACTTTGTTCAGATTTCGGACAATCGTGGAACAAATGGTGGTTGGACGTTGACAGTCAAACAAGACGCCCAATTAACTTCGACAACGCAAACATTGAATAATGTTTTAACGGGTGCACAAATTACTTTAGCTGATCCAACAGTGAACAGTAATGCACAAAACGTAGTAGCTCCTGATGCAAAAGATAACATTGCTTTAGTACCTGGGCAAGAATCTGTTGTAACAACGGCCAAAGCAGGCGCTGGCGCTGGAACTTGGGCAACTTATTGGGGCGCTGTAGAAGAAGTAAACGAAGTTGATGAGAATGGTGATGCACAAAAGGTAAATATTACAAAAGCTATCCAATTAGCTGTACCTGGTGCAACACCTAAAGATGCAGTTAAATACCAAACAAAATTAGTTTGGACGTTAACGGATGTTCCGGGAATTTAAGGATTAGGAGGAAAGAGATATGTTAAAAGGGAAAATAGTAACGCTTATGTTAAGCGGCATATTAGCGACCAATATCTCTCCTATTGCCAATACATTTACTTCAGTATCTTATACAGATAACTCTGAACGAACGAAAAGCTCATTTAGTGAAGATACGAATGTATCGGAGTCGCTGGCTCCTGATTCTTCCAGTAATCAGATTGAGACAAGCGTAGATAAAACAAGTGACTCATCAATAGAAGAGACAACTTCTTCTACTGTCGAACAAGAAACTGAACAAACAACTGAGCAAACAACAGAAACGTTAACAGAAGAAACTTCTTCTACTGTTGAGCAAGAATCAAAACCTCAAACGAAAAATATAGTGGGAAGTCAACGAATTAGTGTTGTTTTTCCTGATCCTAATTTCGCAGCCGAAATTGCACGTATTTTTAATAGAACTGTTTCTTCAACAGTTACTCAAGCCGAGCTCAATACAATCAATACGATAATTTTAGAAAATAAAGTAATCGGTACGATTGAAGGTGTCCAGCATTTAAACAACTTAGCAGAATTCTCATTGATAAATTCAATGAATGTAACGAGCTTAGCACCACTACAAAATGGTAGCATGTCGAAATTAAAAGTGATTTTTTTGAAAAATAATCAAATCACTGATTTAACGCCACTAAGCCATATAACTTCATTAGAACGACTATATTTTGAGAACAACAAAATTACTTCCTTGAAACCAATTAGTACATTAACAAATCTAACAACATTAAGTTTTCAAAATGAAGATGGGTTACCACAAAAAAACCAGATTGCTTCTTTAGAGGGAGTGGAGTCACTTCATAAATTAAAAATCATTTATGGTAAGGGAAATCAACTTACAACGTTGGAAAATTTGCTTAATTTAACTACTTTAGAGCAAGTGTTTGTTGAAAGTAATAAATTGACAAATTTAAAAGGGTTAAGAAATAAACCGAATCTAACGGATTTAAGTGTCATGTATCAAAGTGTTTCCGATATCTCAGATATTTCGACAGCCACGAATTTGAGAAATCTGTATATCCGAACAAATAAAATTACTACGATCGAGTCATTGGCAAGTTTAACAAAGCTGACCTTACTATTTATGGAAAATAATCAGGTTCGAGATATTAGCCCGTTGAGAGGGATTACGACATTAACAACTTTTTCGGCAACAAATCAAACGATATTACTTGATAGTGTTGATTATTATCCACTAAAAGATTTCACGATTGAGAATGTCGTTAGAGGACGAATGAATGACCTAGTTACTCCTCTTGACATCAGTCATTCAGGAACATATCAAGATGGTAAAATCAAATGGAATCTACCTTCAGGGACAACCCTTGCGACTTATACTTGGAGAACATCAGCTAATTTACCAGGAACTTTTTCTGGAACAATCAGTCAACCACTGAATGAAAAAGAGGGACAGTTGTTCTTTAACGAAGCACCGACAACGATTGATTTTGGTATGCACAAAATTTCAAGCATGACGTTAAATACTTTTGGACAACCTGTAGGCAACTTGAAAGTTACGGATGAACGAGCTGCAGGAAGTTGGAAAGTTCAATTAAAACAAACACAGCCATTAATGAACAATGGTTATGAGTTATCAGGTGTGTTGTCGTTTGTTACTGCTGAAAATACAATGGCAATCGGTGCTGATGCAATCACCGTTTTTGAAAGTAATCAAAAAGGTGAAAGTGATTTATCTGGACTATTGGATAGCCAAAATCAAAAAGGAATCAAAGCAAGTATTCCTGTCGAAGACCAAAGAATTGGAACGTTTGAGGGAACCTTACAATGGACCCTTGTTGATGTACCATAATAAAAAATAAAAATAAAAATGAAAAAGAATGGGGAAATAAAAATGAAAAAATTATCGAAATTATTTATGTCAACAATCATTTTAGGAGCATTAACTGTACCAGTAACTACATTTGCCGCAGAAGATGGTGGTGTTTATACTTCAAATGGAATCGTAGAATTTGTTCCTGATACAGATCCAACAGATCCAGTAGATCCAACAGATCCAACAGACCCAATCGATCCAATCGATCCAACAGATCCAGAAGGTCCAAATCCAGGAACAAACGGACCATTGTCAATTGACTATGCTTCAAGCTTAGACTTTGGAGTACAAAAAATTACTTCTAAGGATCAAATATACTTTGCTGCGTCACAAAAGTATAGAGCATTTGATGAAGAGGGCAACCCAAGTACAGAAGTCAAAGAAGGACCAAACTATGTACAGGTAACTGATAATCGCGGAACAGAAGCAGGTTGGTCATTAAAAGTGAACCAAGAAGGTCAATTTATGTCTACTTCAGGAAAAGAATTAACGGGTGCAACAATCAGCTTCAAAAAAGGTAGTGTTGTGACAGCTTCTGATTCAGGCAAACCAGTTGGACCAGAAACAATCGTTTTAAATGCAGATGGTTCACAATCTGATGTTATGGCAGCTAGCGTAGGGAATGGTGCTGGAACATACCTTTACACTTGGGGAACCGCTGCAACAGCTGGCGAAAGTATTGAGTTGAGTGTTCCTGGTTCAACGACAAAATATGCTGAAAAATATTCAACTAAGTTAACTTGGACATTAACAGACGTACCAGGAAACTAATACAACTTAGAGGCGAGAGCTATCTCTCGTCTCTTATCTATTGTTAAAGGAGTGGTTTGATTGAAACGAAAACAAATAATGTTCACGATTGTACTAGTTATTCTAAGTATTTTTTCAATCAGTACGATGGTAGCTGCCAGCGAATTCAATTTCGCGGTTACGCCGATAACACCTGAAAATCAAATTGATAAGGAAAAAACTTATTTTGATATCCAGCTTGAGCCAAATCAACAAGAAGAGTTAAACGTTGATTTGCGAAATGATACGGATAAAGACGTTAAAATTGATGTTTCACTAAATAGCGCTACGACTAATTCAAATGTAGTAGTTGAATATGGAAAAAATGAGATAAAAAAAGATAGTAGCCTAACATTTAATCTGGAAGATTATGTGTACTATCCAGAAACAGTTACTTTGAAACCTCATAGTAATCAAACCGTTACCTTCCAAGTTAAGATGCCAAATGAAACATTTGATGGCGTACTGGCTAGTGGGATTACATTTAAAGAAGTTCAAGATGAAGAGAAACAAAAGGAAAAAGATGAACAAGGATTATCAATTAAAAATGAGTATTCTTATGTTGTAGCTTTACTGATGCGCCAAAACTTAAATGAAGTGGCACCTAATTTAATTCTTCATGAGGTTGAGCCTGGGCAAATCAATGCTAGAAATGTCATTTTAGCGAATATCCAAAATGATCAAAAAACGTATATCAACCAAGTGAGTATTCAAACCGAAATTACAAAAAAAGGTCGCTCAGAAATTTTATACCGTGAAGATAAAGAAGATTTACAGATTGCACCAAACAGCAACTTTTCTTTTCCTACTTCTCTAGGTGGTGCTGCCTTGGAACCAGGTGAGTATCATCTAAAAATGACTGTATTTGGAAATGAAAATGAGTCAGGAAAGTTTACTAGAGAAAAAGAGAACACGACTGTTAACTACACCAACCATTGGGAATTTGAAAAAGATTTTACAATTGCTGGGGATGTCGCTAAGCAATTAAATGCGAAGGATGTCACAATCAAAAAAGATAATACCTTACTTTACATCTTGATTGGACTCCTTTTATTGGTCTTAGTGTTATTACTAATACTTTGGTTGATTTGGAGAAAGAAAAAAAATGAGGAAGAACAAGCTTAAAATTATTATCAATTTTCTTTTTATCATCGGGCTGTGCTTGATTTGTTTTCCTTTAATCAAAAATACGGTTACGCTAGTAAAAATTCAGAAAACAGTAGTGTCGATTACAGCTGATTTACCTGAACCAAAAGAAAATGAGCGAATCGAATTACCGACAATCGAAAGTTATTTAACAGCTTCTTCCAAAACGGTTGGCTCAGGTATTGGTGAATTAATGATTCCTAGTCAGAAAATAGACATTCCTATTTTTGCTGGTTTGAATAATCAGCAAATGTTATTTGGTGTAGGGGCGATGTACCCCGAACGTGACGTATTAAATGAAAATATGGTACTTTTAGGACATCATTTAAGCATGACAGATCTATTATTGGGGAATATCAAGGATATGCAAGTAGATGACCCGATTTTCGTGAGCTATTTGACGGAAAGTCTCCAGTACCGAGTAATCGAAACGAAAATAATAGCTGAAACAGATCTCAGTGTTTTACAAAATACGCAAACACCGCGATTAACACTGATTACTTGTGATAAGCCGCAAAGAACAGATAAGCGAATCGTGGTTACAGCAGAGTTCGTTTGCCAGGAAAAAGCGGGAGCAATACAAGAAGTGAAGAACCACATAACGCAAGATAAACGAATAGTACAAAGAAGTATTGTAAAATATAGCTTAATACCTATTTTAATAATGATTTTTATCTTAGTTATAATGAGCTATGTGATTTGGAGATATATATGAAGATGAATCAGTATAAAAACATTTTATTATGGAGCTCGATTATCCTCTCACTTTTTAAAGCAACAAATGTCGTGTATGGAGATGAAAATCAGTCACCCATTTATGATCCAACGAATCCAACGCAACAGGTTCAGCCACTAGAAAATACACACGAAAACGAAGCAATCGTTTCGATTGAAAACAGCTCTGAACCCGCATCTGAAATACAAGAAAGCAGTGAAGAACCAAAGGAAACACACGAGTCTTCCACGACAACAAGTTCACCACCGATAAAGAAACCCCAAAAGAAAATCAAAAAGAAAAAAGAAGAAAAGATTTATTTAACTAAAGAGCTATTCAATTTGAATAGAGATGTAGTACAAAACGGTGGTTCAGGAGACGATGGCCCAGAAGCAGAAAATTTATTTTATTTCCAATTGATTGGTGAATTAGTGGGAACAGCAATATATGGAAGAAAGAGCTGATTACTAATGAATTATGAGTTTTTTTTGAGCAAAGAGGACCATCGAAGCTATTCCCTACTTAAGTATTTGGAAGAAAGCTCAAATTTGTCAGAACCAATCTTAAAAATTCAAGAAGAATTATCTTTGTCGACATTTCTTTTGAAAAAGACGATTGAAAACTTGAATTATGATATTGAGACATTAGGGCTTAATCAGCATTTAAAAATCCAGACAACAGGGACAGAAGTTTCATTAGAAATTGACGGAAAATATTCTAGTGGTTGCCTATTATCAAATTACATCAAACGGTCAATCTACTTGGATTTATTGATTGAATTTTTTCGAGAAGATTACACTACCCTTGAAGTTTTTGCAGATGAGCATCATATCAGCTATTCTTCAGCTTATACAATCTTGCAAGAACTCAAAAAAGTGTTGAAAAAACATCAGATCTTTTTTGACAAAAAAAGATTATATGGCAATAAAATAAATATTACGATTTTCTATTATCAATTGTTTTTGATTGCTGATATTCCTTATCAAAAAGTATATCCGGATGCGACGATTGAAACGGTTAGCGAATTTGTTTGTTTATTAAGTCAGGAGTTTTCTTTATCCGTTTATGAAAAGAAAAAACTATTTCATTATTTCTCTGTTCATTTGTTGGCGGAAAAATCAAAATCACTAGAAATTAATCAGAATATCCTGTCTTTCTTTTCAACTGCTGAAGTTGAAAAAATGGAACAGCTTTTAGAACCAGCCTCAAAAAATTTTGTTTACGTGGTTTTGATTTGGTTGTATCTTAATGATAAATTAATTCAGAAGTATGTTAAAAAGAATGAAGATGAAATGATTAAGAAATTAAATGATCACTTTATTCAGAATTTTGAGAAACGGTTTAAACCATTAACTGAAGAAATAGTCGTAGCAATCCGCAGAGAATTAAGTAAGATTCATTTTAATGTGCTGTGTTATCCAATCAATAAATTTGCTGAATTTACGATAAACATTTATTTTTTTAGGCAAAATTATCCAGAATTTTATTTCTATTTGTTGGACTACATTAACTTAATGACAGCAGAATACAAAGAACTATCTCGAGATAAAGTATTTCTGTTTTTTAATTACTTGATGTTAATCATCAATCATGTACCCGTTCAGTTGATTTCTGACTCAGTCAAAGTCGGTATCGATTTTTCTTATGGATCTGCTTATAACCAATTCATCAAGAAAAACTTAGGTTTATATATCAATCTAAATGTAGAGGTCGTTGATGATGAACAATCAGCTTATACAGATGTAGTTATTACCAACATGAATAATTTGTATGGGGAAAGTTCTCCACAAGTTGTCGTCTGGTTAAATCCACCTCGCCCCGTCGATTGGGGGAATCTTACCAAGATTTTGTTGAAAATCCAAGAGGAAAAATATAAGAATAGTCAAAACAACTAATACTCGTACAAGTATTGTTACCAAAAAAGACTTTTAGCTATTGATCAGTAGCCAAACATCGAAAAATGTTTTTTAGCCAAAAAGATGGAACAGAACGCAAGCACGTTTTGTCCATCTTTTTTATTGTCTGAAGTTTGAGTATGGAAGAGAAAAGAGTCGATGTGTTCAAAAATGTGGAGAGCGTCTGAAACCTGTCGAAGGAATCTGGATATGTTTCTTTGAAGAGGAACACATCACAAGCAATGATTGACGAAAAAGCGAAATTGGTGTTTACTTACAGATGACCATTTAAGCAAGTACATAGATCAATACCATTAAAGGGGGTGATGATGAGATGCACATTAACGTATCTTATTTAAAAGAGTTGGGTTTGAACAAGTAACGACATGCTTTGTTGAAACAACTTTTTTCTTCAAAGTATGACTTTTGAAAGAAGAAAGGACTCTTAAAATGAAACAAACAATCCAACCATATCAATATTATTTTATTCAACGTGAAGTAGAACAATTACTTAATGCTTATTCTTCTGTGAACGATCCGAAAACGGTTCAAACAGTTCAAGCATTAGCAACTGAAAAAATTCATTCTGTCATTCAGGAAGAATTACCTGAGATCACCGATTTTTTAGCAATCGTAATGAATGTCACGCTAACACGAGCAAAAGCGGAGCGTGCGTTGGAAGAACTGAAATCCTATGTCATACCTTTTGAGCAACCTTCGAAGCAACAAGTTGACAAAATTTTTCGGAAAGTGAAAAAGCTGAAACAACCAACCTGGTCAGCATATGATCTTAGAGAACACACTTATGTAGGGTTCAACGATCCGGGAAGTCAAAGAAAGTATTTGCTTTACTATGAAGAAGGAAAACTCCAAGGAGATTACGGCAGTCTATCACCAACCATTACAAAAGGAATTTGTGCTATTTGTCAGAAAACATCGAATGTTTCACTCTTTCTTTCAACGACAAAGTCTGGTTCAGACGGTACCTATACAAAAAAAGGCAATTATATTTGTCATGATAGCGATATGTGTAATCATCAATTGGTACAACTTGAGCCATTTTATGAATTTGTTCACCGCGTGAAAAAAGAACGATAGTTGATTGTAATTTTCAGAAAATCATGCTATATTTTTAAATGAAGTGAATAGGTGATGGTGTTCGCCTTTAAACGTTTATCAATAAACTAATGACGCCTACTAAAAAACGGGATAAGTGTCCTCTTTTTTAGTAGGTGTCTTTTTTTAGGAGGAGTTTTAATGGAAAAACAAACAACAAATGTGTTAAGAATAGGAGGCTATATGCTGAAGTGGCTACTGATTACGGCCATTTTAGGAGTGGTAATGGGAAGCCTTTCAGCATTTTTCTTAAACAGTTTAACGTTTGTAACTAATTTGCGCTTGACCCATACGTGGCTATTATTTCTTTTACCCGTAAGTGGTGCTATTTTTGCTTATTTATATACAAATTATGGTGGGAATTCAAGTCGTGGAAATAATTTAGTTATCGATCAAGGTAATGGTGGGGAAGAAAGAGTTCCGCTACGATTGATTCCATTGACTTTATTTGGAACAATCACGACTCACTTATTTGGTGGATCAGTTGGTCGTGAAGGAACGGCTGTTCAAATGGGGGGCGCATTAGCAGATAACTTATCACGTGTATTTAAACTGAATCAGTTAGAGCGAGAAATCTTGATTATCAGTGGAATCAGTGCAGGATTTAGTTCTGTTTTTGGTACACCTTTGGCAGGAACCTTGTTTGGCTTAGAGGTTTTAGCAATTGGTAAAGTTCGGACAGAGGCTTTATTTCCAAGCTTTTTTGCAGCTATTTTTGCAAATCTCATGACAGAAAGTTTTGGAATTGTTCACGTCCATTATCCGATGGGAGAAATTCCTGCGTGGAGTGGTAGTTTGTTTGGTAAATTGATGTTGGCAGGAATCGTCTTTGGTCTTTGTGGCTGGGTATTTAGTCGTTCAATCGTCTTTTTGAAAAAAGTCTATGCTAATTGGTTTACGAATCCTGTTTTACGAAACTTTATAGGTGGAGCAATTGTTGTTTTGGTAGCTGTTGTCTTGCAAACACAACGTTATCTTGGCTTAAGTTTACCTTTACTGCAAGATGCTTTTAATGGTAATGCGCACCCCTTTGATTTTTTAGGAAAACTGGGTTTTACTATTTTATCTTTGGGCGCTGGATTCCAAGGTGGGGAAGTTACACCCCTGTTTGAAATTGGTGCAACATTAGGTGCAAGTTTGGCACCAATCTTACATGTCTCTGTTCCATTTTTAGCTGGACTTGGTTTCATTGGTGTGTTTTCTGGTGCGACGAATACACCAATAGCTTGCTTTATTATGGGAGTTGAATTGTTTGGTAGTGAAGCAGCCGTGTATTTCTTTTTGATTTGTCTAGTTAGCTTTATGTGTTCTGGCAACAATGGTATTTATTCTGCACAACAGGTTAGTATAAAAAAGGGAATCTTTTTTACACCTGTTCTTGAATCATTCCGCAATAAAAGAAAATAAAAAAGCAAGTCGAGGTCAGTTCGGACTTCGACTTGCTTTTTGTTTTGTGGATATTTTTTGTTGAGTGATTAAGGTTTGGAGCTACAACCCTTTATTCACGGTGTTCCCAAAACAACTCCTCCATATAGCTTGCAGATACTTCAAAATATGCAAAGCTATTTTGAGTGTCTGCTCACTATCTAGTCGGAGCTGAACGTTTCGCGCCACAACCTTATACACGGTGTTCCCCAAGCAACTTCTTCGGCAATAAGTCCTCTTTTCATAAAAATATCCTTATTGCTTGAAGCTGAACGCTTGGCACCACAACCTTATACACGGTGTTCCCAAAACAACTCCTCAAGATAGCTTGCAACCACTTCAAAATATGAAAAGCTATTTTGAGTGTCTGCTCATTATCTAGTCGGAGCTAACCGTTTTGCGCCACAACCTAACTAAACAGTGTTACCAACACTAGCAACAAATCAAAAGCGAAAATCAACGAACACATAATGAGATGGCGCTTTTTATTCAGCATCAAGATTGCAATGTATTCTCTTAGAAAAGCATTTGGCAGATAATATAAAGCTGTCTTTGAACCAATTCCGTTTGCTTTGAGTTGTGCTTGTCGCGCATAAAGTCCTGCACGAAAAATATGATAGTTATTTGAACTGAAGATTGCTTGGTAAGGGCCTTTCATTAAACAATCCATGATTTCCTTAGAAAAACGCATATTTTCTAAAGTAGTCGTTGAATTTGTTTCAACAATAATCTGTTCTTCCGGAATGCCTTTTTTCAACGCGTAATTTTTCATTGCAACAGCTTCAGGCAACTTCTCGTCAGCTCCTTGTCCGCCAGACATCAATAATTTTGGTGGATTAAGTGTTGCTCGCTCTTGCGCTCGATAAAAGGCAATTGCTTTATCAATTCGTTGACCAAGTAAAGGTGATACTTTTTCACCACCCAAAAGTCCAGCACCTAAAACGATGATGAAATCTTGGTTGAACCGTGGACGATTGAATTGATATAGAACAGAAATCGTCAAGAAATTATAAAATACGACAAACAAGTAGAATAAAATCATGGGTACAACACTGAATAAAACGTTTGCCCACTGTGGCAGATATTGAAGTAAGAAAAGTTCAGTTAACAAAAAGATGGTTAAGAAAACACCAAGCAATAATGTCAACAAATTCGCTAGTGAATGTGATTCTTTTTTTAATACCACGATGCCATTCCAAAATAAAACGACAATCAATATATATAATCCAAACAACAGGATTAAAAGAAGGGGAATAGCAATCAGTGCAAGCAATCCACCAATGAAAACATTCTCTGTTTCAAACAAAAGCATGACTAAGTAAATACCGAAGCTGATCAGAAATAAATTAAACAACCACCCATTCAG
Organism: Enterococcus sp. DIV0176; assembly: GCF_050528535.1. NCBI lineage: Bacteria > Bacillati > Bacillota > Bacilli > Lactobacillales > Enterococcaceae > Enterococcus > Enterococcus sp. DIV0176. The sequence continues at coordinate 719,123 of NZ_CP172879.1, forward strand.
TAGTCGCCTTTTCTCCGTAAAATAAAAAAAGGCAAAGACACTAAAAAAGAATAAGGGAATCATAAAAAAGAGTGAGTGATAGGAAATTTCTAATACAATCAAGTAAGTCAGTAATACACCAAAGGACCATGTACTACCATAGAAAAAAAGTGCAGGATCTTTTTGTTTTTTCCGCCAATAATAAATACCAACAATGCCTAAAAAATAGAGAGCCATAAAAGCTAGATCTCTGGTTAAATTCATAAGTTCAACTCCTTTTTCATTCATTAAGTATAACGAAATTTCTCTAAAAAAGCTTTTAATAAAACTAAAAAATTGAAAGAAAATGAGCGAAATAAAAAAGCGTGAGAGCCGTTGTCGTGTGACAAACGTTTCTCACGCTTAATGAATTGTAGATTACTTTACTTAGGATTAAAAAAGATTTGTAAAGAATTCAGCGACATGTCGCCAACCAAGAACGAAAATATTCGCTTTTTCAACTTTAGCAGTTGTGATGATATCAGTTGCAGGTGCATCTTTTTCATCTAAATAGCCAAGTTTGTCATCTGCTAAAGTGATTGTAGCAGTACCGACTTTTGTTCCTTTGTCTGCAGGTGCTTGAATTTTTTGATCGGTTAATGAATCTTTTGCAAGTGTAGGTGTAATGGTTAACTTTCCTGTATCCATGTCATTACGAACCCAAACTTTAACTGGTGACTTAAGTGCGACTGGAACAGTTTGTTCTTTACCATCAAGAACATCGATTGTTTTCATGTCTGGAATACTTGCGCCAGCTTTACCTAATTCTTTTTCTGACCAGTTGTCATAGCAGTAGTCCATTAAGTTTGCAGTAGCAGTAAAGCGAGCACTTGGATTTTCTTCATGGCCATCAGCATTTAATACAACGGTGATTACACGACGATCATCTTTTTTGATCGTACCAACAAAACAGGCACCGGCCAAATCAGTTGTTCCAGTTTTTAATCCATCAACGCCTTCTTTGTGGTTGATAAATCCCGGAAGCATCCAGTTCCAGTTAACCATCTCAACTGGGGAAACCGTATCTTCACCAAACATTTGAGTCGCAGTACTTGTGACTTCTAAAATCTCCGGATAATCTAGAATCAGGTGACGAGCAACAATAGCGACATCACGTGCAGAAAGCTGATTTTCGTCTGTTTCAGAGCTTCCTGGGTAGCGATTATCCCCCAAATAGCTATTATTTAGTCCAGAAGCATTGACTAAAGTAGCATCTGTGATCCCCCATTTTTTTAATTGTGTTTGCATCAACTCAACGAATTTAGGTTCACTACCAGCAATTTTTTCAGCAAGTGCAACAATTGATGCGTTAGCAGATTGGATTGCAGCAGAATCAAAAAGTTCTTTGACAGTATACGTGTTTTCCTTGTGCAATGGCACATTTGATAGATCTGGTGTAACACTTAATTCTTCCGCATAATCTGAAATGGATACTTCATCATCCCAAGCAAGCTTTCCCTGTTTAACTTGGTCAAGGATAATGTAAAGACCAATGATTTTTGTGACTGAGGCAATTCCCATCGGTGTATCACCATCTTGGTTATACAAAATCTTGCCGGTTTCGGCATCAATTGCAAAGGCCGCTTTGGCGCCAACAGAAAACGTGTCGTCAGCCCTAACAGTTAATGTGGGGAAAAGGGAGGCAACACATAAGATGAGGCTAGCAAGCAGAACAACTAACCGTGTTTTTTTTATGGACATATTCAGTCTCCTTATCGATTTCTTTTCGTACAAATTAAAATTTTATCAGAGAGTGTGGGGACTTTCAATGTTTCTGAAAAAAACTTTAGATGTTAGTAAATCAGGAGACGTAGAGTCAAAATTATAGTAGAAATCAATCGTTTTTTACACGTATTTTAACTGGTTGTGGGTCAAGTTCAACGACACGACTAGCGACAAATGCGAATAAGCTCATCATACTCAATAAACTAAAAATAATTAGTAATTGCATCTTTTTCACCTCATTTAAGTTAGTGATCAATCCATTTTTTGAAGTTTTTCTATTTGATAACTTAATCATAATAGTAAATTTTGAATCATTTGCTGAGAAGTTTAGAGGAAAGAATGGTTTAAATGTGAACAAAACATGAATTATTGAGAAATGAGAAAACGCTTGCGGGTTGCAATTCGTTTTATTGGGTTGAAAAAAATTGTTGTGGTAGACTTTAAATGTAGGAATGATTTTTTTAGGAGGGATGCGTTTATGACAAAAATCGATAAAGAATTGTTGTCTCAATTAGCTTCAGAAGGTGCAAAAGGTCCGTTTGTAACAATTATGTTGAATACACACGTTTCACATCAAGATGTTGAAAAAGATCAAATCAAATTTAAAAATTTTGCGAAAGAAGCCAAAAAACGTTTTGAAAAAAAATACTCAAAACATGAGTGGACTCCATTTAAAGAAAAGATTGAGGAAATCCTAAATGATGCTTCATTTTGGCGTAGTGGCACAAAAAGTGTGGCAGTTGTCTTAAATGAAGAGCAATCGTATATTTACCGTTTAAGTATTCCAGTTGATGATCAATATTATGTTAGTGATTTACCTTATTTATTGGCAATCATTAAAAATGCGCAATTCAACTATTCTTATTTTTTATTAGGATTGAATCGCGATTCCATGAAGTTGTATGAAGTAAGCAACAAGTTGATCAAAGAAATCGAATTACCAGAAGATGCACCAGTAGATATCGTAACAGCTTTGGGCGACGAGTTAACAGGTGGGAATCTAAACTTTATTACGAGTGGTAAAGCAGGGAATTCAAAAGAAGGTGTGACGTTCCATGGAGTCAGCACGAAAGATGAAGAAGTCAAAATCGATTGGATTAACTATTATCAAGCGGTAGATAATTATTTACGTGATACATTTGAAAATCCAGAAAAATGGCCAATTTATTTATTTGCCTTACCTGAAAATCAAGCTGTTTTCAAAAAAGTAGCAAAAAATCCAGACTATCGTTCAGATGTTGCTGTCTCAGCTTCACCAGCGCAATTGTCATTAAAAGATATTGAGGTTGGCGCGCAACGTTTGTCAAAAGAATTGGCAGATAAAGAAGCTGAAAGTTATAACAAATTGTTGGATAAAAAATTCATTGATCAATTAGTGGATATTGTTCCAGCGGCGAAAGAAGGTAAAATTTCGCATTTGTTTATTGCAACTTCTAATTTAGTCGATGGCTTTGGTGAAGATCCGGAAACGGAATATGATCGCCGTCAAGTTTTAAATCAATTGGCGGATGATGTCATTGAAACTGGTGGACAAGTCTTTATCTTAGATCAAAAAGAATCGCCAGATGAAAAGAGTTTGGTGGCAATTTTGCGCTATTAAGGAAGGTTGTAGCACAAAACGTTTAGCTTCGACAAGATAGTGAGCAGCCATTCAAAACAGCATCTCATGTTTTGAAGTGGATGAAAGCTATGTGGAGGAGTTGTTTTGGGAACACCGAGAGAAAGGTTGTGGCTCCAAGCGTTCAGCTTCAAGCAATAAGGAATTTTTTCTAAAAATAGCTACTCATGTTTTTATGAAAAAAAGACTTATTGTCGAAGAAGCTGCTTGGGGAACACCGAGAAAAAGGGCGCGAATGAAGCCCATCCACTTTAATAGATAACAAAAAGAATTTTTGATTTGACCACGAAAATAAGGCTGAAAATAGTGCACAAAGAACAGTTAAGAATGACCTGCTTTTAAGTATTAGAAAAGGCTTGCTGTGTTATTTCTCTTATTTTTACTATGGACAAGAAGTCAGACGTTACGCTGGCTTCTTGTTCTTTTTTTTTGCGTATCCGTTTCCTTTCTTAATAATCAAAAAACTTCAAAGAAAATTGTTCGAGTTCTACTTAAGGTGGGAATTGTGAAAAAAATGGAGTTTTTTTAAATAAATGTTCTAAAATTCTAGCTATTCCAATAGATGTATGGTATATTAATAGTCGTAGTTTCTGTTCGGTAATTATGGTAGCTTGTTTCAAATAAACATCTTCCAGATATTCACCATACAAGTAATTGCAAAATATGTGTTTGAAACACAAGGAGGATTTTTATTATGGAAACAGGTACAGTTAAATGGTTTAACTCAGAAAAAGGATTTGGATTTATCACTGCAGAAAACGGAAACGACGTATTCGTTCATTTCTCAGCTATCCAAGGCGACGGATTCAAAACTTTAGAAGAAGGCCAAGCAGTAACTTTTGATGTTGAAGAAGGTCAACGTGGACCTCAAGCAACTAACGTTACTAAAGCTTAATTAACCTATAAATTAAACAAAAGCTTGGAGTAGTTATCTTTTGATAATTATTCCAAGCTTTTTTATTGTGTCAGAGTTGATTCTTTTTTCTTGATCCAATCAGTAACGATTCAATTTTTTACAGAAAAAATAAAAGGGAGAGGCTAGGATAAAAATTCTCAGCCTTTTTTTGTTACGAAAGTTAGCCAGCAAGGAAAAAAATCTTTGAGAAGGGAGAAAAGGTGGATAAAAAAAGTGTGAATCATTTTTGAACGTTCGTTCTTTCTTTTTAAGGTGAAACACTTTTGTCGCAGCCTCTTCTTTGTAGTATAATTTCAAAAGAAACACCCGTACTAAAAAAGTAAATGAAGCGGCAAGAGAAGAGGAAATTATTTTGAAACCAACAACTTATGCAGTCGTCGATATTGAAACGACTGGGACGAACCCAAAAGAAGATCGTATTATTCAATTTGGCTGCGTCATGATTGAAGCTGGTCGAATTACTTCCCGCTTTTCGATCGACATTAATCCGGGGCGAAAGATTTCAAAACAAATCCAACATTTAACAGGAATTTCGAACCAACGCGTCCAGCGTGCGCCTTATTTTGAAGATGTCGCACCGACGATTTACAATCTCTTAGCAGAAACAGTATTTGTCGCACATAATATTTACTTTGATTATAAATTTTTGAATCAAGAATTGATGCGGTGTGGTCTTCCAGAATTAAAGATTCCGGGGATTGATACGGTTGAATTAGCGCAGATTTTTTTACCAACAGAACCAAGTTTTCGCTTGAGCGATTTATCTGAAAGTTTAGGATTTATTCATGAAAATCCACATCAGGCAGACAGCGATGCGGAAGTGACTGGTCAGCTCCTTTTACTGATTGAAGAACGCATGCGTCAGTTGCCATTAGTTACGTTGGAAGAAATCGTTCGACTAAGTAAATACACTGGGATGGATACGAGCCGATTCATCGCACGTGTTGTTGAAGAGATGAAACAGCAAGTCCAGCCATTAGATGATTCGATTGAGATCATTGATGGGATTGCACTACAGAAGAAACAAGTGGAGCTGTTTTCCCAGGTTCACTACGGTAAACAAACTTATCCAAGAAAAAAACAGGCAAAAGAGCGAATGTTTGGCGAAACATTGATGTATCGTAAAGAACAAAATCGTTTGATGAATGCAGTATATGATCACTTCACTAAAAAAGAGGAACAAAAAAACTTGATGATCGAAGCTGCGACGGGAATGGGGAAAACGATTGGCTACTTGTTACCACTAAGCTATTTGGCAACACCTGAGAAACCAGCTATTATTAGTACTGTTTCACTAGTCCTTCAGCAACAAATCGTCGAGAAAGACATTCCTTTGCTAAACCAATTACTGGATCAGCCGATTCAAGCAACAATCATCAAAAGTTTTCGTCATTATATTGATCTTCAACGGTTGAAAGCGACACTGAACGAAGCACCAAGTCAAAAACAATATGCATTGTATCAAATGTCGGTTTTAGTTTGGCTGACACAAACACAAACCGGTGATTTAGATGAATTACATTTAACGAATTTGAACCATGTCTTTTTCCACGATATTGCTCATCGTGGCGTTCATTTTTTAGCACCAAACCAGCCATTTTACGAACAAGATTTTGTTCGCTTTTTATTGAAAAAAGCAAAACAAAGTAATTTTTTGATTGTTAATCATGCATTTTTAGTCCAAGAAACGTTGCGTAAAGAGCCATTACTACCTGAGAGCCCCTATTTGTTGATTGATGAGGCGCATCACTTGCCTGAAATTGCTGAGAAAATCAATGATCGAAGATTGAGTGTGGCACATTTTTATAAACAAGTACAGCAGTTGAATGATGAAGGGCAATTGTTTGATCGCATGAGCAGTTATTTGCCAGATAATCATGAAGTGACTCGTTGGTTACAGATTTACCGGCAGGAATTAGTTTCTTTATGTGAGGCACAGTTCACGATTGCAGAAGGTCTGACGGAGTTGTTGAACCAAAACGGAAACAGTCATCAAGAAGAGGTCATGGTAACGAAAGAATTATTAGATGAATTACCATTTGAGGCAGGGATTGCGATTGATCATCTGCAATTATTCTATCGGGAAATTTATCAGCTTCATGAACAATTGAAATTAAGTTTGGAAATCATTCAAGAAAGCTGGTCAAATCAAATGCGCTTGGATCTAGCCAATTTGTATGCTTTATTTGACCAATTAGATACGCAACAACAATTTATGGAGCAATGGTTGGAAGATTGGCGTGAACAGTTGATTCACTGGGTCGTGCTTGGAACTGGTCCACAGCAATTGATGTTTCATCTACATGATTTTCAAGCAGCGTTATTACCTACAACAGTTTGGTATCCAAGATATCAACACATTCTTTACATTGGTGGTACTTTGAAAATTGGACCGGATCGGAATTATCTTTCAAAACGACTGGGTATTGAAGGCACACCATTGAAAGTAATTGCCTCACCATATGATTATGAAAGCCAAGCCAGAATTTATTTGCCAACAGAAGCACCCGCAGTGAATCAGGTAACAAGTCAGGAATATATCGAATACTTGACCAAAACACTAACGGGATTGATTAAACGAGAACAGCGACCTATTTTAGTCTTGTTCACCTCGCATGATATTTTGCAACAAGTCTATCAAAAAATGCATATGAGAATGCTGGAACAAGGCAGAGAAATATTAGCACAAGGATTTGGTGGAAGTCGCGAAAAATTATTGAAGCGATTCATGTTGTCAGAAATGAGTGTCCTTTTTGGTGCTGATAGCTTTTGGGAGGGTGTCGACTTGCCCGGAGATGCGCTCCAAATTGTTGTTGTCACACGACTACCTTTTGATAATCCAAAACGACCAATGGTAAAAGCTAGAAATGCCTATCTTGAATCAGAAGGAATCAATCCTTTTTATCAGGAATCAGTGCCTAAAGCAGCTTTGAAATTACGCCAAGCGTTGGGACGACTGATTCGGACTGAAACTGATCGTGGTGTGTTATTGATTTTAGATCGTCGGTTGTTAACGGCAAGATATGGTGGAAGAATTTTACGTTCTCTACCGAAAAAAGTAAAAGTCCAAGAAGAACCAATTGATGTAATCTACCAAGAAATCAGTGAATTCTTAACAAAAAACGAAGAATAAAGTCAAAGTAATCTTCCTATTTTGAGAGAAAAATCTGGTATAATGAAATGCAATGAAGATAAAGGAGCGACGATCCTTGAAGAAAGAATCAAAAAGAGAAAGAACCATTAATCGCGTGTTGCTTAGTTTGATCGTATTTTTACTAGCAGTAATCGTCTTTAGTTCGATTTTTTATTTGCGATCAAATCGCCCTTATGCACAGGCGGAAAAAGAAGCAACAGCTCTTGCAAAGAAATATGCGAATTTGGAAAATGTCGATCAGTTTTACTGGTATACGCGTGAAAAAACTTATTTTTCACTAATGGGGACGAATGACAAAAATCAAAAAATTGTAGTCGTCATTCCAAAATCTGGTGATAAGGTGAAAATCTTGGATCAAAATAAAGGTTTAACAGAAGAAGAAGCCAAACAAAAAATCCAAGAAGCACATCCAGAAGCCGTAATTGAAAAAGCAACACTAGGGATTTTTGAAGATCAGCCTGTTTGGGAAGTTGTCGCTAAAGGTACGGACAATTCATTAAGTTATTACCTTATTACATTTGAATCAGGCGATGAAGTGAAAACCATTCAAAATATTTAACTGTGAAGGGATGAAAAGGATGGAGCTATCTAAGAGAGCACAACGTTTAGAGCCTTCTGTAACACTTGCAGCGGCAGCCAAAGCAAAAGCACTGAAAGCCCAAGGTAGAGATATCTTAAGCTTAACAGTAGGTGAACCAGACTTTGCAACACCTGAGAATATTCAGGAAGCTGCAATCCAAGCAATCAAAAATGGGAAAGCAAGCTATTATACACCAACTGCTGGAATTCCAGAGTTGCGCCAAGCAATTGTTGATTATTTAAAACAGCATTACCAACTTGATTATCAAGCTTCACAGACCATTGTTACTGACGGAGCAAAGTTTGCCTTATACACGCTCTTTCAAACAATTCTTGATCCCTCAGATGAAGTAATTATCCCTGTTCCTTACTGGGTAAGTTATGGGGAGCAGGTCAAATTAGCCGAAGGTGTCCCAGTCTTTGTTCGTGGAGAAGAAGCAAATGAGTTCAAAGTGACAGTGGAGCAGTTAGAGGCTGCTCGTTCTGAGAAAACGAAAGCGGTGATTATTAATTCACCGTCTAATCCGACAGGGATGATTTACACCAAAGAAGAACTGTTGGCGATTGGAAAATGGGCCGTTGCAAATAATATTTTGATTGTTGCAGATGATATTTATGGTCGTTTAGTTTATAATGGCAATGAATTTACTCCAATTGCCACATTAGGTGAAGCAATTCGTGAACAAACAATTATCATCAATGGTGTTTCAAAAACATATGCCATGACTGGTTGGCGGATCGGGTATGCAGTTGGTAATCAAGCAATCATTGACGGAATGATCACGATTGCATCACAATCGACTAGCAATCCAACAGCAGTCAGTCAGTATGCTGCAGTTGAGGCATTAAGAGGAGAACAGGATACGGTAGAAGAAATGCGTCAGGCGTTTGAAGAACGTCTCAACCGTTTGTATCCATTAGTGGCAGCATTGCCAGGAGTCAAACTTGCGAAACCGCAAGGCGCTTTCTATCTGTTCCCTAATGTGAAAGAAACGTTAACTATTTGTGGGTATAGCAATGTGACAGAATGGGTCGAAGATCTGTTAGAAGAAACAGGCGTTGCTTTAGTTACGGGTGAAGGATTTGGTGCAAGTGAAAATGTTCGTTTGAGCTATGCGACAAATCTTGGAACGCTTGAAGAAGCTGTGTTAAGGATTGCTCAATTTATTGAGAGTAAAAGTCAAAATGAATCCTGAAAGTAAAACAGGAAGAAAAAAGGAGAGTCATTCGTGGAACAAATTCAAATTATTGATTCGAAAAACCATGTAGGAGAAACTGTGACAATTGGTGCTTGGGTTGCTAACAAGCGCTCAAGCGGAAAAATTGCCTTTCTTCAACTAAGAGATGGAACAGCCTTTTTCCAAGGCGTAGTTGTCAAAAGTGAGGTACCAGAAGAAGTTTTCCAAACAGCTAAGAACTTACATCAAGAAACAGCAATCACTGTTACTGGTGAAATTCGTGAAGATAGCCGTTCAAAATTTGGGTATGAAATTGGCATTACTAACATCGAAGTTGTTGGTGAAAGTCATGATTATCCAATCACACCGAAAGAACACGGTACAGACTTTTTGATGGATCACCGCCATTTATGGTTGCGCTCATCACGTCAACATGCAATTATGCAAATTAGAAATGAAATCATTCGTGCAACGTACGAATTTTTCAATGCGAATCAATTTGTTAAAATTGATCCACCAATTTTGACTGGTTCAGCACCAGAAGGCACAACCGACTTATTTGAAACAAACTATTTTGATCAAAAAGCGTATCTTTCTCAAAGTGGTCAATTATACATGGAAGCTGCTGCAATGGCATTTGGAAAAGTCTTTTCATTTGGACCAACATTCCGTGCAGAAAAATCAAAAACACGTCGTCACTTAATTGAGTTTTGGATGATTGAACCAGAAATGGCCTTTACTCATCAAGAAGAAAGCTTGGAAGTCCAAGAAAAATATGTGGCTTTCTTAGTACAAAGTGTCTTAGATAATTGTGATTATGCTTTAGATGTACTGGAACGTGATAAAGAAGTCTTGAAGTCTTATACTAAATTACCTTTCCCACGTATCACGTATGATGATGCGATTGAACTATTGAAGAAAAATGGATTTGATGATATTGAGTGGGGCGAGGACTTCGGTTCACCACACGAAACGTTTATTGCGAATTCATTTGAACAACCTGTTTTCATTTTGAACTATCCAAAAGCAATCAAACCTTTCTACATGAAACCACATCCTACACGTGAAGATGTTGTGATTTGTGCAGATATGATTGCGCCAGAAGGTTACGGCGAAATCATTGGAGGCAGTGAACGTGCAACTGATTACGAATTTTTACTAGAACAAATTCGTGAACATGGCTTAGATGAAAATGAATATTCTTGGTACCTTGACCTACGTAAATATGGCTCTGTACCTCATTCAGGTTTTGGTTTGGGTCTAGAACGTACGGTTACTTGGATTTCAGGAATTGATCATGTGCGTGAGGCAATCCCATTCCCTCGTTTGTTGAACCGTATTTATCCATAAAGGTTGTGGTTCCAAGCGATTAGCTTCAAGCAATAAGGATGCTTTTCTAAAAATAGTTTTCCATATTTTTGTGAAATTTAGACTTACTGGGAGGAAGTTGCTTTAGGAACACTTTAAATAAGAACACAACTTAATAAAAAGAGTTTAAAAAGGAAGCATGACGAAACTTTCATGCTTCCTTTTTGGCATTTTATGCGATAATAGATTCAAGTAACTTTGGCAAAGGAGAATAGTATGAGCTGTTTAGGAAATATTTTATGGTTTATTTTTGGTGGATTAGTTGGTGGACTTGGCTGGCTGATCGCCGGTGTATTATGGTGTATAACAATTGTTGGAATCCCAATTGGGTTACAATGTTTTAAACTTGCTTCTCTATCTTTTGCTCCATTTGGAAAAGAAGTCGTTTATCATCAAAGTGGTTTTTCATTGATTGTCAATTTGATTTGGTTGATTGTATCAGGTCTCCCTTTGGCGTTAACACACGTTGTAAGTGGCTTGATTTTGTGCATTACGATTGTGGGAATCCCATTTGGTAAGCAATCATTCAAATTAGCTCGTTTGGCATTGATGCCATTTGGAGCAGAAATTGTTCCAAGTAATCACTATTATTTTGAGTAACGATCAAATAGCGGACAAAACGGAAATCGTTTTGTCCGCTATTTTTGACAAGAAAAGAAAAATGTCAAATAAAAGAAAAAAAGAGAAGGCTTCCAGTTGACATATGAATGCACATTCATTTATAATTACTTATGAAGAGTTATTCATGTGTATTGCAAGGAGGGAAAGAAAATGAATAAAGATTATCGATTAGATGGCTTAGATTGTGCAAATTGCGCAATGAAAATTGAAAAAAAAGTACAGACAATTGAAGGTGTGAAGGAAGCAAATGTAAACTTTACTACTGGTAAGTTGCGAATTGTTGCAAACGAAGCAGATTTAGCAACAGTTGAAACGAAAACGAAGCAAGCAATTAAAGAAATCGAACCTGATGTGGCGGTTAGTGAGATTACAAATAATCATCAAGACGGAGACGGACATAATCATGAGCATGATAATAGTCGAAATGATTTGCTTCGTATTCTTATCTCTGCATTAGGAATGGGCCTTTTGATTTGGTTCTCGCCAACTGGTATTGTTCGCCTAATTGGTTATCTCCTTATTTATGGATTAATTGGTTTTGATGTAATAAAAAAAGCTGTTATGAATATAACCAAGGGTCAGATTTTTGATGAAAACTTTTTGATGGCGATTGCGACAATTGGTGCAATGATTATTGGCGAATATCCTGAAGCAGTTGCTGTAATGCTGTTTTATCAAGTAGGTGAATATTTCCAAGGATTTGCGGTCAAACAATCACGGAGATCTATTCGTGAACTGATGGCCATTCGCCCTGATACAGCCCGTGTCCAAACTTCTGAAGGCTGGAAGAATGTTTCACCAGAAGCAGTTGAGTTAGGACAACAAGTCTTAATCAAGCCTGGTGAAAGAGTCCCACTAGATGGAAAGATTATTGAAGGTGAATCTATGGTTGATACTTCTGCCTTAACTGGAGAATCTGTTCCGCGAAAAGTAACGAGTGGAGAAATGATTCTCAGCGGTTTTATCAATAAAAATCAACCTATCGTAATGAGTGTTGAGAAAACTTATGGTGAATCAACAATCAGTAAGTTATTGGAATTAGTTGAAAATGCTAGTAGTAAGAAAGCACCAGCCGAAAATTTCATCACTAAATTTGCGCGTTACTATACACCAATCGTAGTTGTTTTAGCGGTATTGTTAGCAATTGTGCCACCATTAGTGGTTCCTGGTGCCGTATTCTCTGAATGGATTTATCGAGCATTGACGTTCTTAGTTATTTCTTGTCCTTGTGCTTTAGTGATTTCTGTCCCATTGAGTTTCTTTGGCGGGATAGGTGGCGCAAGTAAGATTGGGGTATTGGTTAAAGGAAGTAACTACCTTGAACTACTTGCAGAAACAGAAACAGTCGTTTTTGACAAAACGGGGACGTTAACTAAAGGTGAATTCTCAGTTCAAACAATTGAAACAACGATGGATCAAACAACTTTTATGCAATATGTAGCGAGTGCCGAACAATATTCTACACATCCAATCGCTCAATCAGTCTTGGCTGCTTACCAAGGTCCTTTATTGGTGAGTGAACAAGTAGAAGAAATTGCTGGTGAGGGAATCTCAGCAGTGATTGATGCTCATGATATTTTAGTTGGTAATCAGAAATTGATGGCGCGTAAACAAATTGCATTTTCTACGAGTGAAGAAGTTGGAACATTACTTTATGTTGCGATTGACCAAAAATATGTCGGCTTCCTATTGATTGCAGACGCACTAAAAGAGGATGCAATTGAAACAATGAATAAGTTGAGAAAAGCTGGCGTCAAAGAAACAGTCATGTTGACAGGTGATGCGAAAAAGATTGCTGATTCTGTAGGTGAAAAAGTAGGAATTGATCAAGTTTATAGTGAATTGCTTCCTCAAGATAAAGTTGACAAATTAGAAATGATTCTTGCAAAAAGTTCTGGCAAAGTAGCTTTTGTGGGTGACGGAATCAATGATGCTCCCGTTTTAGCAAGAGCAGATGTCGGAATCGCCATGGGCGGATTAGGAAGCGATGCGGCAATTGAAGCAGCTGATGTTGTAATCATGAACGATGAACCTTCAAAAATTGCAGACGCGATGCGAGTAGCTCGTAAGACATTACGAATTGTGAAACAAAATATTGTCTTTGCAATTGGTGTGAAAGTTCTAGTTTTACTACTTGGTGCATTAGGCTTTGCCTCAATGGGTGATGCTGTTTTCGCAGATGTCGGGGTAACGGTGATTGCTGTTTTGAATGCAATGAGATGTTTGCGAGTGAAAAAATTAAATAAATGAATATTGATAAATTAAATATGCGTAAAAAAGTTTTGTTATCGCTCTAAAAAATAACGTATGTTCGAATCCAAGAGATCACTGTTGCTGGTCTCTTGGATTTTTTTCATGTAATTTTAAAAGAAGTCGCAGCAAACAAAAATGTATTTTCATTTTTCAGAAAATTATGTCTTGCAAGTATCATAAGACGAAAACTTTTTGAACAAAAAATATTTTTCTGGTTTTATGATGAAAAAATAATTTTAAAATGATGTGTTTATGATAAAAGAATGCACACTTAAAATAACAAACTATTGCGACAGTTAAAAAAAGTGATTATTATTACATGGTGCAATAGATACTTTATATCAAAGGAGAGAGACAATGAACGACAAACAACTGCGCTGGTTCACAGTTGCATTGATTGCATTCAATATGGTCTGGGGTATGGGAAATGTTGTGAATAACTATGCACAACAAGGGATTTCCGTTATTACTTCTTGGCTATTGATTCTTGCAATCTATTTTATTCCTTATGCTTTGATTGTTGGCCAATTAGGTTCAACATTTAAAGATAGTAAAGGTGGCGTAAGCTCTTGGGTTGAAAATACAACTTCCAATAAACGACTAGCTTATTACGCTGCATGGACTTATTGGGTTGTGCATATTCCTTATTTGGCACAAAAACCACAAGCAATTTTGATTGCCGCTGGCTGGGCAGTCCAAGGAAATGGAGATATCGTGAATACGATGTCTGTTCAATTAGTTGCTATTATTTCATTAGTAATCTTTCTAGCGTTCTTATACTTATCAACTAAAGGATTATCAACATTGAAAGTAATCGGTGGATTAGCAGGAACTGCGATGTTCGTGATGTCATTACTATTCATCTTACTAGCAGTGACAGCACCATTCATCAATCCAACAATGGAATTTGCTACACCACATATGAATCAAGTGAAAACATATATTCCGACATTTGATTTTAGTTACTTCACAACCGTTTCAATGTTAGTTTTCGCAGTAGGTGGAGCAGAAAAAATCTCTCCTTACGTAAACTCAACAAGAAATCCTGCAAAAGAATTTCCAAAAGGAATGATTTTCTTAGCAGCAATGGTTGGTGTTTGTGCAGTATTAGGTTCAGTTGCAATGGGTATGCTATTTGCAAGTGACAATATTCCCAAAGACTTAATGGCAAATGGTGCTTACAGTGCCTTCCAAATTTTAGGTAATTACTATGGAATTGGAAATGCACTAATGATTATCTATGCGTTAACAAATATGGTTGGGCAAATTTCTGCTTTGGCCTTCTCAATTGACGCGCCACTAAAAATCTTGTTAGCTGATGCTGATCCAGAGTTCGTACCAAACTGGTTGCGTAAACGTAATCGTAAAGGGACTTTGGTCAACGGTTATTTCTTAACAGGGATTTTAGTAAGTATCATTATCTTACTACCAATTTTCGGTATCAAAGACATGAATGAATTAGTTAAATGGTTGACTAACTTAAACTCAGTTGTAATGCCAATGCGTTATCTATGGGTATTCTTGGCTTACATGATGTTGAATAAAGCATATAAAAAATTCACTTCAGAGTATAAATTTGTTAAGAATCCTAAAATCGGTTATATCTTCGGTGCATGGTGTTTTGCATTTACAGCATTTGCTTGTATCTTAGGTATGGTTCCAAAAATCGAATACGCAGCTGATCCAAAAGCTTGGTGGTTCCAATTGATTTCAAATATCATTACACCAATTGTGTTGATTTTACTAGGAATGATCTTACCTGCGATTGCACGTCGTGATAAGAACAAAGAAGTTCCTGTATCAGAAACAATTCCACAAGCATAATTCAGTAATTAAGTAATAAAAGTGAAAGAATAAGTTGCCATAGGGTCTGACAAGCTAACTAGTGATTAGTTTGTCAGATCCTATTTTTTTGTGTATCGTAAAAACTATACATATTCATAAGTAGGAATGAAATCAAGAAAATAGAGAGGGAGGATTTATCAATGAATTATTTGATCATGGGCAATTCTGGTTCAGGGAAGTCAACATTTGCTCGGAAACTTCAACAAGTAACAGGAGCCAGTTTATTGCCACTGGATTTTTTGTGGCATCAAACAGACTATAGCGAAGAAGCTCAAATTTGGTTTCAGGCAGAGCAAGAAAAGTTTATCCGCACAAATGAAAACTGGATCGTGGATGGCAATTATTTAGGAACAAGTGACTTACGGTTCCAACATGCGGACATACTTATCCTCTTAAAAGTACCACGTCTACTGTCCTTGTTTCGAGTAATTTCTCGTTCAATCAAACGAAAAAATAATCCAGATTCTAGACCAGATATGCCAAAAACATTTCAGGAAAAATTTGATCGAGAATACTTAGATTTTCTACTCTACATTTGGCGATTTCCCAACAACCAAGCAGTGAGACTAGAACAAATTTTGCAGGAGCAACCCAATGAACTACAAGTAATCATTCTAAAAAGCAAAAGAGATCAAAAAATTTTCTTTCAAAAATTAATCGAGCAAAAAAGAAGTAAAGAGAGTTGACAGTTTTTGTTTACAGTTGTAAACTAAGCTTGTCTTTAAAGATTACAAGTGTAAACGAAGAGGGGTGAAAGCAATGGTAAAAACGAAAATGCCTGTTAAAATTAGTGATTCTGAGTGGGAAGTAATGCGAGTGATTTGGACATTGAACCAAACGACTGCGCAAGAGATCACTCAAATTTTAGCGGATTCAATGGACTGGAAAGCTGCTACTGTCAAAACGTTACTGGGACGACTAGTGAAAAAAGAAGTTGTGTGGACGCAGCAAGAGGGGAAAAAATTTATTTATCATCCGGCAGTTTCTGAAATGGAAACGGTTCGTAGCGCAACAGAAAATTTATTTTCACATATTTGTGCAAAAAAAGTTGGTGAGACGATTGCTGACCTAGTGGAAGAAGCCACTTTGACACAAGCAGATATCGATAAAATTATGGAACAGTTGCAACAAAAAGAACCAGTGGCAACAATTGCTTGCAATTGTATCCCCGGACAATGTACGTGTAAATCATAAGGAGGAATTTAGGATGAAACAACAATTTTCAATTCAAGGTATGAGCTGTAGCCATTGTGTAGCAAAGGTTGAAGAAACACTTCAAACATTACCAGGTGTTCAAAAGGTAAAAGTAAATCTGAAAAAAGCGAAGGGCATGGTCAAATTCGACGAAAGTCAAATTCAATCAGACCAAATCAAAGAAAAAATTACAGCACTAGGATATCCTGCAGAGGTGATTGAATGACTGAAACACCACAAATGACTACCTTGGTGATTACTGGTATGACTTGTGCAAATTGCTCTGCACGAGTGGAAAAAGAATTAAAAGAACAACCAGGAGTGATTTCGGCAACGGTCAATTTAGCAACGGAAAAAGCAAGTGTCAAATATGCTGAGACTTCTTCTGAGGCATTGATTCAAAGTGTCGAAAAAATTGGGTACGGCGCAATTTTATATGACGAAGAACACAAACAAAAAATTGCTGAAGAAAAAAAAGCGTACTTACGAAAAATGAAACGAGATTTATTTTTAAGCGCACTCTTAACTTTTCCATTAATGGCATCAATGATTGCCATGATGTTAGGAAATCATGGCGTACTTGTTCAATTTTTCCATCAACCAATGGTCCAACTGCTTCTGGCGTTTCCCGTCCAGTTTTACGTGGGTGCACGTTTTTACCAAGGTGCATATCATGCACTGAAAACCAAGGCACCAAACATGGATGTTTTGGTCGCTCTTGGAACGACTGCTGCTTTTCTATTAAGCATTTATAACGGATTTTTTTCAAGTACAACCAATGATTTGTATTTTGAAAGTAGCAGTATGATCATCACCTTGATTTTATTAGGAAAATATTTAGAGCATACAGCCAAAAGCAAGACAGGCGATGCTATCAAGCAATTGATGTCGCTACAGATGAAGACAGCTCAGAAATTAGTTGATGGTGTCGAAGAAACGATTGCGATCGAAGACGTTACAGTGGGAGATTGTTTAGTGATTCGCCCTGGTGAGCAAATTCCGACAGATGGGAAAATCATTTACGGAAGTAGTGCGATGGATGAAAGCATGTTGACAGGGGAAAGTTTGCCGGTGGAAAAACATCTTGGTGACGCCGTTTTTGGAGGAACAGTGAATACGACTGGTCTAGTACAAATTCAAGTTTCCCAAGTCGGTAGTCAAACCGTGTTAGCTCAAATCATCCAAATGGTAGAAGATGCCCAAGGAAGTAAGGCACCAATTCAACAAATTGCTGACCGTATTTCTGGTATTTTTGTACCTGTAGTCTTAGTTGTTGCTTTCTTTACGTTGGTTTTAACTGGATGGCTTACAGGTGATTGGCAATTGGCTTTGATTCACAGCGTATCCGTTTTAGTGATTGCTTGTCCTTGTGCCTTAGGATTGGCAACACCAACAGCAATTATGGTTGGAACAGGTGTCGGCGCACGAAATGGTATTTTGATTAAAGGCGGCGAAGCGTTAGAAGAAGCGGCGGGACTTACGAGTATTTTATTAGATAAAACAGGAACGATTACACAAGGAGCACCTCAAGTAACTGATGTGATTGGTTCAACAGAAGTTGTTAAACTCTTTCATAGTTTGGAACAAGCTTCCGAGCATCCTTTAGCAAAAGCAATCAATGATTATAGCAAAAAAAACGGGATTGCTCCTTATGAAGTGAGTGAATTTACTGCACATCCGGGCGTCGGAATCAGTGGGAGAATCAATCAGCAAGAATATTTTGCTGGGACAAAAAAACGCTTAGCTCAATTAAGCCTATCAGTTGCGTCATTGGAAGAACAAGCGCTACACTTAGAACGAGAAGGAAAAACAGTCATGTATTTGGCTGATGAGAAGCAAGTTTTAGGATTGATTGCAGTAGCTGATGCAGTAAAACCAGAAGCAAAACAAGCAATTGCAAAACTTCAAGCACAAAAAATCGAAGTGTACATGGTGACGGGTGACAACAAACTTGCTGCTAATGTGATTGGTAAACAAGTAGGTCTTGATTCAGATCATATTTTTGCGGAAGTACTGCCAGATGAGAAAGCCGCTTATGTTCAACGATTACAACAAACGGGTCAGAAAGTCGGCATGGTTGGTGATGGAATCAATGATGCCCCAGCCCTTGCTTTAGCTGATGTTGGTTTAGCGATGGGAAGTGGAACGGATATTGCCATGGAAACAGCTGATGTTACTTTGATGAATAGCAATTTAATGGCTGTTGAGCAAACGATTGACCTATCTCGTGCTACGTTGAAGAAAATCAAACAAAATCTTTTTTGGGCTTTTGTTTACAATACAATTGGGATTCCATTTGCTGCGTTTGGTTTGTTGAATCCGATTATCGCTGGTGGCGCGATGGCATTTAGTTCAGTCAGTGTGCTACTTAATTCATTGAGTTTGAATCGAAAAATGAAAAAATAATTGAAGTGAAGAAGGGATCGAGATGAAAGAATCAGAAAAACAGAATGAATTGTCGAAACACGATCATGAAAAAATGATGCAGGATCAGATGTCTCACGATGAGCAGCATTCAGCGAGTCAGGAGGCTCATGAAAAGCAAGAAATGGACAAGCAAAAGCATCAGCATGACATGAGTGGAATGGATCACTCGAAGCATGAAGGAATGAATCACGAGCATGACATGAGTGGGATGGATCATTCAATGCATGGACATATGCATGACCATGATATGGGTGGGATAGATCACTCGAAGCATGAAGGAATGAATCACGAACATGATATGAGCGGAATGGATCATTCAATGCATGGACATATGCATGACCACGATATGGGTGGGATGGATCACTCCATGCATATGGGGAATTTTAAGCAGAAATTTTGGTTGTCCCTTGTTTTAGCTATTCCAATCATTCTTTTGTCACCAATGATGGGCTTGGAACTGCCTTTTCAAATCAGCTTTCCTGGTTCTGAATGGGTTGTCCTTGTTTTAGCTACGATTCTCTTTGTTTATGGTGGTCAACCATTTTTAAGTGGTGCCAAAATGGAATTGGAGCAAAAGAGTCCGGCAATGATGACCTTGATTGCAATGGGGATTTCTGTTGCATATATTTATAGTTTGTACTCTTTTATCGCGAATTTAGTTAACCCACATGCACATGTGATGGACTTTTTCTGGGAATTAGCTACTTTAATCGTCATTATGTTACTGGGCCATTGGATTGAGATGAATGCTGTTTCAAATGCAAGTAATGCGTTGCAAAAGCTAGCAGAGTTATTGCCTGAATCAGTTAAGCGAATCAAGGAAGATGGGACGGAAGAAACAATTTCTTTGAAAGAAGTTCATGAAGGTGATCATCTAGTCGTACGCTCAGGAGATAAAATGCCGACAGATGGCATCATCATCAAAGGAAGTACGATTGTCGATGAATCAGCTGTTACGGGTGAATCAAAAGGAGTCAAAAAACAAGTTGATGATCGCGTAATTGGCGGATCAGTCAATGGTGAAGGTACGATTGAAATCAAAGTTACGGGTACAGGTGAAAATGGATACCTTGCGAAAGTAATGGAAATGGTTCGTAAAGCACAAAGTGAAAAATCAAAATTAGAGTCTTTATCAGACAAGGTTGCTAAGTGGTTGTTTTACGTTGCGTTGATTGCAGGGATCTTAGCATTTATTATTTGGCTAGTTGTAGCCGATTTACCTACCGCGTTAGAACGAATGGTGACGGTCTTTATTATTGCGTGTCCCCACGCACTAGGTTTGGCAATTCCTTTAGTTGTAGCTCGTTCAACATCAATTGCTGCAAAAAACGGCTTGCTGTTGAAAAATCGCAATGCTTTAGAACAAGCCACTGATTTGGATGTCATCATGTTAGATAAAACCGGAACCTTGACGCAAGGAAAATTTACGGTCACAGGTGTTGAAATGCTAACTGATTCTGTAACGAAACAGGAAGCACTTGAAATGATTGGTGCGCTAGAAGCAAATGCCAACCATCCATTAGCAATCGGGATCATGAGCTATCTGCAAGAGCAAAAAATTACACCCGCTAAAGCTGAAAATTTGAAAAATTTAGCAGGTGTTGGCTTAGCTGGCACGGTGAACAATCAGGAAGTCAAAATCGTGAATGAAAAAGAAATCAAACGACTTGGCTTCGTTGTAAAACCAGAGTTACTCCATAGCTATCAAGAACAAGGAAATACGATTAGCTTTTTACTTTTAGCAGACCAATTGGTGGCAATGATTGCACTAGGTGATGTCGTGAAACCAGAAGCAAAACAATTTATCCAAACATTGAAAGATCGCAAAATCACACCAGTCATGTTGACCGGTGATAATGAAAGTGCTGCTCAAGCAGTAGCACATTATTTAGGAATCGATGATTTTTATGCGGGATTGTTGCCTGATGATAAAGAGAAAATCGTGCAAAATTATTTGCAACAAGGTAAAAAAGTCATTATGGTTGGTGACGGGATCAATGATGCACCAAGTCTAGCTCGTGCAACAATCGGTATGGCAATTGGTGCCGGAACAGATGTGGCAATTGATTCAGCAGATGTCGTTTTAACCAATAGTAATCCCAATGATATTTTGCATTTCTTAGATTTAGCAAAACAAACAAGAAGAAAAATGATTCAAAACCTTTGGTGGGGAGCAGGCTACAATATTATCGCAATTCCTTTGGCTGCCGGGATTTTAGCGCCAATTGGTATTTTATTAAGCCCAGCTGTTGGTGCTGTCTTGATGTCACTCAGCACAGTCGTAGTTGCTTTGAACGCGTTGACTTTGAAAATCAAATAAGTTAGATAAAACCAAGGGGTGATGAGCTTAGGCCATCACTCCTTTTTTGATTAATCCAAAGCTTGTTTGAAATAATCGTGCTTTGGCTTCAAGCTCGATTTTTACTTTTTCAATTTCTTTTAATGAAAGTGTTTGGCTTTCGTGGATTTTCTTTTTCGACTTTTGTAAAAGTTCACTCATTTGTAGAACCTCCATTCATACAAAAATAATTAGTTAGGTACCGAATCATTTTCTTGTTTCGATTATAGTTCGGTACCTAACTATATGTCAAGAAGTTTTCTAAAAAAGAATAGATTAGATGTGAACTACATAAAAATTTTGTGGACGCTTTGGGTTCTTTGTTATACTTTAATAGTGACTCTTCAGATGATCATCTTGAAGTGTAAGGAAGTGGGGAGGAAAATCACTTGGTAGAAAACATAACGACCAAAAGCTTGGGACTACGAAAACTTGGACATAAATTGAGCCAATTGATTATGCCAAACCTAAGTATTTTTATTGCTTGGGGATTTCTTTCTTTTCTAACGCCTTATTTTTCTGGAGAATTAGCCCAGAGGCTGAATGAAGTGAGCGAGTGGATGCTTCATTTGTTATTACCGATTTTGATTGGTTATCTAGGTGGGAAAATTACTGGAAATCAACGTGGAGCAATTGTTGGCGCAATTGCTACGCTAGGAATCATTGTTGGTTCAACTGCGCCACAAATTGTGGGAGCCATGATTATGGGAACGTTAGCAGGAAAAGTGTATGATTTTTTTGAAAATAAAGTTAAAGAACAGTTTACGATTGGATACGAGATGTTGATTCATAATTTACTTGTAGGAATCATCGGTGGTGTATGTTGTCTGCTGGGAATGATTGTGATTACGCCTCTCATTTCTTCGGTTAGCCAAATGATTTCACAAGCTATTCTTTGGTTGACGGAAATGAAAATGCTTACGTTAGCTCATGTCTTGTTGGAACCACTCAAAGTATTGTTTTTTAATAATATTATCAATCATGGAATTTTGACACCACTTGGCATTGAATTTACTCAACAAGAAAACTCATCGATTTTATTCTTGATGGAGGCGAATCCGGGGCCTGGGATTGGTGTGTTGCTTGCGATTCTTTTTCAGGGAAGAAGAGAAACCAAAACCAATGCAGGGAGTGCGCTAATGATCCAAGCTATTGGTGGTATCCATGAAATTTATTTCCCTTTTGTATTAATCAAACCAAAACTTGTATTGGCAGTCATTTTGGGCGGTGCTAGCGGAACCTTTCTGTTTCAGTTATTGCATGTAGGGTTAAGTGCGCCAGTCTCACCGGGCTCATTAATCGTTATTTTGACGAATACGCCGACAAATCAGCTTTTAGCCGTTAGCTTTGGCATTTTAGTGAGTATTCTAGTGACGTTTAGTTGTGCATTGTTTTTACTAAGGAAA
The DNA here is from genome assembly GCF_050528535.1 of Enterococcus sp. DIV0176. Taxonomy (NCBI): domain Bacteria; kingdom Bacillati; phylum Bacillota; class Bacilli; order Lactobacillales; family Enterococcaceae; genus Enterococcus; species Enterococcus sp. DIV0176. The sequence goes on from NZ_CP172879.1 coordinate 741,763, forward strand.
GAAGCAGTGAATGTTGAACAAGAAAAGTCAAATGATGAGGAACGTGAAGAAATGCAACTAGCGAAAAATAAAAAAATTATCTTTGCTTGTGATTCGGGAATGGGCTCAAGTGCGATGGGTGCTGCGCTATTAAAGAAACAACTACAAGTCGCAAACTTACCTGCAAGCGTTGATTATGCTTCGATTTATCAAGTCAAAGATCAACCAGATCAACTAATTATTGTTCAAAGTGAACTGACAGTGCTCGCACAACAGCAAGCACCAAATAGCCAAATTCTCTCCTTGGATCACTTTTTGGAAGTAGAGAATTCTTTACCAAAGATTAAAAGCTTTCTTTTAACAACTACTCACATGGAGAAATCCGCAGAAATTGCCATAGAAATGGACAGAAACGAAACTGAAAAGGTCGTGTTTTTATACGCTGAAAATATTCGAGGCTCACAAACGATGGGCATGACGATCCTAGCACAATTAGCGAAGAAACAGGGACGCTCACTTTCCATTAGCAAGCTACCAATTGAACAGTTAGTAGGCGAAAAAGAAACCATTTATGTTGCTACAACTGCTTTCTTCCACAAGTATCCCCAGTTAGCAGAACTCTCCAAGATTGTTTTAGTTGAACATTTCGTTTTAACAACAACCTATGAACAATGGATGAAAGGAGGAGTTGAGCATGTACTTGTCCACAAGGGAAAAACAATTGATTAGTGAGTTGTTACACAGTTCCACACCAGTGTCCGTAGATCGAATGATGACGGTCTTAAAAGTTAGCAAGCGAACAGTTTATCGTGAGCTAGATCAGTTAGCTTTATCGTTGAAAGCAGTTGATGCGCAATTAAAAAAAGTAACACGTGGTTCGTTCTTGATTGATGCGACAACTGAAACCAAGTCGAAACTATTAGCAGAAATCAATGATGAAGGTGGCGAAGAGCTTTCGACATTGGAGCGACAACATGCGATTTTATTAGCGATTTTATTGACAGCACAGCCGTTGAGTTTAGCACATTTTTTGGAAACTTATTTAGTCAGTAATACAACATTTTATGCAGATATCAAGCAACTTGAAGCAAGTATCGAACACTTGCCTTTAAAAATTGTTCGTAACCAAGGATATGAAATCGTTGGCCCAGAAAAATATCGACGTTTATTGGCGGCGAATGTGTTGGAATTGGAAATTAATGAATATGAATTGTTTCATCTGATGAAAGAACAAAAAAGTTCAAATTATTTTTTTCAATTTATTCAGTTAGAAAATTTTTTTTTAGTGAGAAAGATGATTAGTGAAGAGCTGATTGGCAAAAAAAATGAGCTGAGTGACCGCAAATTAGCGCATCTGATTTTGATATTGACGCTGACGATGGATCGGGTGAAAAAAAATCAGTTTTTGACGAATGAAACATATTTAGGTTTAGCCAATAAAGAGTTTTTACAAATCGCCAAGCGACTTTTTGCTATTATCGGAAAAGAAAGCCAACAACTTTATCCAGTGAATGAAATTGTCTTTTTTGCAAGTTTGTTGAATGATTTTTCTAATTCATTTGATAAAGATTTCTTTGATGAACATTTTGATACACAGCTTGCTTATCTAGTAAAACAGCTGATTACATTAGTTAGCGAAGAAACAGATGTACGTTTTTATGAAGATGAAAGTCTTTATAAAATGTTACTAACACATTTGTCTGGGGTATTTTCTCGAGCGATTTTGCAAGAAGAAACGTTGACGAATCCGATTCTTGAAAAAATCATGGTTCAATACGAGGAACTGACTACCGCCATTCGATCCGCAGTTAATCAAGTCTTTCAAGAAAAACAGTTATCCAATGAAGAAATTGCCTATATGGTTTTACATTTTGCTAGTTCACTTGAACGTAGTCCAAAAGAAAGTTCGATCCGTATTGCCGCTTTTTCTCCAAGTGGTTTGGCCTCAACTAGTATGCTAGAAATGCGCTTGAAACGGTATTTTCCTTCGATTAGTCAACTGGAATTTTATCGGATTGCAGATATCAAAAAAGTAAATCTTAAAAAAACATATGATGTGGTCATTTCGACTTCCGTTTTACCGGGATACACAGGAAATTATTTGTTGGTGTCACCCTTATTGTTAGAAGATGAAATCAAACGTTTGAAACAAGCTTTTCAAAAAGTGAGAAGCGCTCATCCTTTGCCAGCAGAAAAAACGACTACATCTGAGCCAATTTTAGCAGATCAATACGAACAAACTTTAGCTGTGATGGAAAAAATCAATCAGTTACTTTCTCGCTTTTTTATTCAAGAAATCAGTAATGAAGACAAACTAAGTGAGATTATAAAGCAGGTTCTTTCTTTTTTACCAACGAATTTACTTACAGATGAAAAAGACGTCCAAGAAAAATTAATGCGACGGTATCAACAATCACCAATTGGGATTCCTAAAACAACTATGGGCTTGTTTCACACATCTAGTTCAGCAGTGGCAGCTCCAGTTTTTTGTATCTTCGAGTTGAAGCAACCAATCACAATTGAAGGAATGGACAAGCAATCGATCACGCTTGAACGAATGATGCTAATGCTCGCTCCCTCACCAATTGAGGAAACAGATAGCCGCTTACTAGGAAAAATCAGTGCAGCAATGATTATGAATGACTTGAACTTAGAAATTTTTCAGTCAGGTAATCAAGCAATCGTCTATCAATTGTTGGCAAAAATTTTGATTGATGAGATGAAAAAGTAAAGGAATGAAAAAAGAAACGGAGAGGAGACAAAAATGGAATTAGCCACAGAAAGAATTCAATTGAATCAAACTTTCAGTGATTGGCAAGATGCGCTGACAAATATTGGGGCATGGTTAACTAACCAAGGCTGGGTAAAAGCGGGGTACACTGAATCAATGATCGAACGTCAAGAATTGATGAGCGTTTATATTGGTAACTTTGTTGCCCTACCTCATGGCAACGAAGAACTGGTAGTTAAAGAAGGCATCTCACTTATCCAAGTGCCTGACGGGGTTAACTTTGGAACTAAAGAAGAGCCAAAAATTGCCACAATTCTATTTGCGGTTACCTTCAAAAAGGAACAGCAATTACCAATGTTACAAGAACTGGCATTTTTTTGTGCGGAAATTGAACAAGTGATTGCGTTAAGCGATGCGAAAACTGTGTCAGAAGTGCAAGCAATTTTGGAAAAAAACACCACTAAGTTTGAGTGAAAATTTATAGTTAAAATGAATGAATATTAGTGAACTGTAAAAGAAGGTTGTGGTGCCAAGCGTTCAGCTTCGAAAAAATAATGAGCAACTGACAAAAATAGCTTTTCATGTTTTTGGACAGTTATGAATTATTTCGAGAAGTTGCTTGGGGAACACCGAGGCGAAGGTTGTGGCGCAAAACGCTTAGCTCTGACAAGATAGCGAGTAGGCACTCAAAAATAGTTTTTCATCTTTTGAAATGACGCAAGCTATATGGAGGAGTTGTTTTGGGAACACCGAGGAGAAGGCTGTGAAAGAAGTGTTCAACTCCAATAAATAAAAAAATTACCAGAAATTGCTTCTCAAATTTTTAAGTAATTTGAGCTTATTTGGAAGAAGTTACTTCTGGAACACCGTTTATTTTGAAAAAAGAGTACGACAATCGTCGTGCTCTTTTTTTTTATACTCTCCATGTTTTGGCACAAACCTTTGTGCCAAAGTACGACTATTTATGTATTTAGTAAGCGGATACAATTAAGCCATAAAGAAGAAAAGGAGCTAAAAAAATGGAGCAGACGATGAATACCAAAGAAAAAGTCTCACTGAAAGCACGTGTTCAAAAATTAGGAAGTACCTTGTCTAGTATGGTGATGCCCAACATTGGAGCACTAATAGCATGGGGTGTCCTAACAGCTTTATTTATTCCAGATGGCTATTTACCGAATGAACAATTTGCGACAATGGTTGGTCCAATGCTGACTTACTTGATCCCGCTATTGATTGGTTACACTGGTGGAAAAGTAATCGCAGGTGATCGAGGCTCAGTTGTCGGAGCCATCGCAACGATGGGCGTCATCGTGGGGACAGATATTCCAATGATGCTTGGCGCGATGATTATGGGGCCTTTGGGCGGTTATGCAATAAAAAAATTCGATCAGGTATTTCAATCACGAATTAAATCAGGATTTGAAATGTTAGTTAATAATTTTTCAGCAGGATTGATTGGTTTTGGTTTAGCTCTAGTTGGTTTTACCGGGATTGGTCCAGTTGTGGATGGCTTGACACAAGCGATGGCCCAAGGTGTAGAAGTTATTTTAAACGCGCACTTAATTCCACTTACGAATATTTTTATCGAACCAGCGAAAATTTTATTTTTGAATAATGCAATCAATCATGGCATTTTAACACCACTTGGAACAGAGCAAGTCGCAACAGCAGGCAAATCAATTTTGTTCTTATTAGAAGCCAATCCTGGCCCTGGCTTAGGTGTGTTATTAGCTTTTACTTTCTTTGGCAAAGGCGCAGCAAAATCTTCTGCACCCGGTGCAATCATTATCCACTTCTTAGGTGGAATCCATGAAATCTATTTTCCATACGTCATGATGAAACCGCTTTTGTTCTTGTCGGTAATTGCAGGCGGAATTTCAGGAAGTTTCATTTTCCAATTATTAGATGCAGGACTACGCGCGCCAGCTTCACCCGGATCAATTGTTGCTATTTTAGCAATGGCACCACTTAGTTCTTATCTACCAGTGTTATTAGGTATTGGAGTTGCAACCATCGTTTCATTTGCAATATCTGTAGTTATTTTAAAGGCAGATGCTCGAGAAGAATCAGAAAGTTTTGAGCAATCGGTTCAAGAAATGAAACAAGCCAAACAAACTGCTAAAGGCTTGACTATTCGTCCAGAGGCATTTTCATCAACTAAAAAAATTATTTTTGCCTGTGATGCAGGTATGGGTTCAAGTGCAATGGGAGCTTCAATTTTAAGAAAAATGGTTCAGAAAGCTGGTCTGCCACAAGCCGTGACAAATCAAGCGATTAGTCAGTTAGTAGATGAAGAAGGGACGCTAATCATTACCCAAGTTGAATTGCAAGAACGAGCAAAACAAAAAGCACCACATGCACAGTTTGTTGCAGTTGAAAACTTCTTGAATTCACCGAGATATGACGAGGTAATCCAACAATTAAGCCAAAAAGAAACAACCGAAACTAGGGAACTAATGGACGAACCATCAATCGAAATCGGACCACAAGACATGAGTAAAATCCAAAAAATCGTGATTGTCCACGACCAACGAGCAGGATCGGCAACGATGGGAATCAATGTCTTAAAGGAAGTGCTTCAAAAAAATGATATTCAAATTCCATTAAAAAAAATCAAGATTGATGAATTAGCTGATGATGAACATTCATTGGTACTTGCTAAAGAACATTTGACGAAAGAAATTCAAGAGCTTGCACCTAATGCTCTTCACTTACCAGTTGAAAGCATGGTTCAAATCAAACATTACGAAACCATTGCGCAACAGCTTAAAAAATCTGCTTAAAAAAGGAGAAAACGATGAAAGCACTAGATTTTAGTATGATCGAATTAAACCAAGCATTTGCTTCTAAAGAAGAAGCGATTCGTTATTGCGGAGAAAAGTTAGTTGAGGCGGGCTGCGTGGATGAAGCATACATCGACTCAATGATTCAACGTGATGAGATGTTATCTGTCTATATGGGAAACTTTATTGCTATTCCTCATGGGACAGATTCAGCAAAAAAATATGTTAAGAAATCTGGTATCTGTGTAGTACAAGTACCCGAGGGAGTCAATTTTGGAACAGAAAATGAGGAAAAAATTGCGACTGTGTTATTCGGCATCGCAGGTGTCGGAGAAGAACATTTAGCGTTAGTTCAACAAATAGCCTTATATTGTAGTGATGTTGACAACGTTGTTCAGTTAGCAGATGCATTAAGTAAAGAAGAGGTTTGTGAAAATTTAGCGATTGCATAAGGAGAGAGAAAGATGAAAGCAGTACATTTTGGAGCAGGAAATATCGGACGTGGATTTATCGGTGAAGTGTTAGCAGAAAATGATTTTGACATTACTTTTGTGGATGTCAATCGTGAAATCATTGATGCGTTGAATGAAAGAAACGGATATGTTATCGAACTTGCGGATGAGTCAAAGAAACGAATTGAAGTCCAACATGTTTCTGGAATCAATAATCAAGAAAATCCTCAAGCCGTAATTGCTGCGATTGGCGAAGCAGACTTAGTGACAACTGCGATTGGACCCAACATTTTGCCTTTTATCGCAGAATTGATTGCTAAAGGGATTGAGCAACGAGAAAAAGTACAGAATACAACACCTTTAGATATCATTGCTTGCGAAAATATGATTGGTGGTTCAGCATTTTTAGAAAAAGAAGTTCGTAAACATTTATCACAAGTTGATTTTTTAGATAAGTATATTGGTTTCCCCAATGCAGCAGTTGACCGAATCGTTCCGTTACAAAAACATGAGGATCCGCTGTTTGTTCAAGTTGAACCTTTTAAAGAATGGGTGATTGCAGATCACGAACGAAAAAACACAGCAATCGAATTGGAAGGTGTCCTTTATGTAGCCGAGTTAGAACCTTATATTGAACGCAAGCTATTCAGCGTAAACACTGGACATGCAACAGCTGCTTACACGGGTGCTTTGCTAGGCTATCAAACGATTGATGAGGCAATGCAAGATGCGTTAGTTGTCGCACAACTAAAATCTGTGTTGCATGAAACAGGAAATCTGTTGATTGCGAAGTGGGGCTTTGATGAAAAGCAGCATGAGCAATACATTGAAAAAATTATTCAACGTTTCCAAAACAAATATATTTCCGATGCAATTAGTCGTGTTGCGCGGACACCTTTACGAAAATTAGGAAATCAAGAACGCTTTACTCGACCAATCTTGGAATTAAAAGAAAGAGATATTGTTTCACCACATTTGACTGCGACGATGGGTATTATTTTTAACTATTATGATCCAAACGATGAACAAAGTTGCGAACTTTATGAAATGAAGCAAACAAAAAATATCGAGGAACTGATCCAAACCGTGACAGGAATCAACGATGCGAAAATGATTGGCGCAATCAAACAAAATGTGGAACGCTACGATAAACAAGTTGCGTAATGAAAAGTTCGACCATTACATCAGATAAAAAAGAGGCTGGGACTCATCAAGTTCCAGTCTCTTTCTAATTTCTAAAACAAGTGAAAGCCACTTGTCTTTTAGTAGCATGAAAATTTAGTTTCGTTTAGAAAAGAAATGAAGTGATTTACTGATTGTTTTAATAATAGTCAGATAAGTTTCTTTATCAAAATGCATCGCTTGATTTTGTCCATAAATAGTTTCTTCATAGTTTTTGGTTAGCTTGATTAAATGTTGGTACATTGAAATCGCCTTTTCGACACGATAACTGTAGTCCTGTAAGCTTTCTGCACGTTGTCTTGGAAATAGCTTTTCTACATGTGCTAGCAATTGTTGATAGGTTCTTTGACTATCCGAAGCGAAAAAAGCCACTTGGTAATAAAAAATGTGCCAACGAACTTTTTGACGAAAGGAAGGAATGAGTAATGGGACGAGCAAAAATATGAATAGAAAGAAAACGACGAATTTCCATAAAGACCTATCTGCGATTGTTGTATCAGAAAAAATAGGGTTATCTTCTGTTGAAGTTATTGCCTCTGAACCAGTTGTTGAGGAAACTGCTGTCGTTTCGGCTGCTGACGATTGTGACTGACTTTCTGGAACGGCTGTGGGAGTCGTTTCCTGCTCACTTTGTGCAGTTGCTGGGTTTGCAAATGCTGGTGTGGGTTCAAAAGGTAACCAGCCAAAGCCAGGAAAATAAACTTCTGGCCAAGAGTGAGCATTGCTATTTAAAATACTGTATTCCTTGAGCCCATTACTGTGGCTACCTGTTTGATAACCCATAGTAAAACCTTTTGTCCAGCGTGCAGGGATACCAAGTGTACGCAGTAAAACTACCATAGCCGAAGAAAAATTATCACAATAACCAACTTTAGAATCAAATAAAAAGTGATCGACATAGTCATGATTTGCAGGTGTGTGTGGTGTATCGACTTTTGAATAACGGAATTCGCCACTACTTTTCAAGTAATCTTGGATTGCAAGAACTTGATCGAGTAAGGTTGTTTTGGTAGTTGTTATTTCTTCAGCAAGAGAAGTTATTCGTTTTGGTAAATTTTCTGGTAGCTGAAGCTCTGTTTGATGTTCTGCTTGATCTGCACCAGTTAAAACACTATCGACTAACATCTCATAAGTATAAGAAAGATTGGCAATAGTGAATGTCGCTGTGAATGATGATGATTTATCTAAGACAAAACGTTGAGTATCTGGTAAGAAAAATAACGCACTATCCTGCATTAATGGAAATGCCGTAAGACTAGAATTTCCATAAGAGTAGGGAAGAAAAGTCTGTTCTTCTGTTGTCAACTGAAGGGTAGTTGGTTCAGCAACGATTGTTTCTGGATAATTGAGTAATTGGTGTGGCAACTCGTTTATTTTAAAAGAATCTCGACTATTTTCTGTCCAACCAGTACCAGTATAGACTCCTTTATTCTGGATTTTATAATAATGACCAGATTCTTGAACTGCCGTAAAAACGATGTCCGTTTGATCGTAGATTGGTCCCCCAAGAGTTTCATCATTTTCACTGAATCCAGTTCTTGAACGTCCTGCTTCTTGAAATGTACGAATTCTGGCATACAGTCCTTGTTTGTTGAAGAATTCTCTGACAGGAGCGCTCTTTGCTTCAATTATTTGTGTAACTTCAGGTAATCGTGTAGGAATCCAAGCACTAATGCTCAGCGAGCCAAGCAAAATAACCGTAGCAAAGAAGACGAAGAGCCATCGGTTACTCTTTTTTGGAAGTAATGATAACTGACGAATGAAAAGATAACTGAATAAAATGATAACAATAAAAATACACTCAGTTAACAAATCAAATTCGCGGAAAATACTTAACATCATGAAATAAAGCACCAGTGCTAGAAAGGGAAGCGCCCATAAGTCATAATCAATGGTTAGAGTAGCTAATAAATAAACAAGACATAACATGAGAATGAATGCTGGCAATTCAGGAAAGTAATGGAACTGATTGGTGACTAATTCGTTAAATTCGGATTGGATTTGGCTTGTCAGCTCAAAAAACCAATTACTTCTGACTGTTGCTGGAGGAAAATAAACAAACAAGCTAACCAAGATAGCAAAAAAAGCTAAAACTACTCGAATAATTTTAGAAGAAATCAGTCGGATAATCAGACAGAAGATACCAATAGTAGCAATCAACGGTAAACTTGTGGTGAGATCATTCGCAGTTAAAAAAGTTGGAGCGCCTGCACTTAATAGAAAGAAGGCGTAAAAGCTCCGCCACCATTTTTTCGCCGAAAGATTCAACTTGAGCACCTCCTAACTAAGTTTTTTTAATGGAAACTTTCGTTGACTCCCATCTTGTATAAATAGTTGATTATTTTCAAAATAAATGACGATAACGTTGATGGCTTGCTTTCTCCAAGTTGAAAGTTGTTCATGGACTGCTAGAGAGAGTTCTGGAACAAACAGAAGTATCTCCTTGAAATCACGGACACTAAGGTCTGGTTGTTGTAGGTAATCATCTAAAGCACGTAACTGCGCAAAGAAAGCAGGAGAAGGTTGTGTACCTTGGTACTTCTGTTTAGCAAAAATCAGTTGATTTGGATAAGTTTTCTGGTCATAAGAAGCTAAAAAGGAAAAATATAAATCAAGCATTTTTTCAAAATTTGTTGCCGTTCCCCAAAAGAAACAGATTAAGTCAGTTTGTTGAACAGCAGGCTCATACTCACGAGAAAGCCATTGTTGATAGTAAGCGGAACGCTTCCAATCAATTTGTTTTAACGAATCGCCTTGACGATGCTCTCGAATCCCAGCAAGATTTTGAGAAGGTAAGAAGTTGTTTTTTTGTTGTTTACGTGTCAAAAAGCGCGCTAATTTTTGTGCTTCAGGTAATGTGTTATTTGGTAAGACTAGGGGGGTGAATATTATCTGTTTTGTTTTACTTTTTCGAAATAAACCTAAATAATCATAAGCGATGAATTGGACTGAAATTGTTTCAAAAATTCCTCTTTGTTGTGGCGTCCAAATGACTGATTGTTGTTGTTCTTTTTTTGAAATCATCAAAAAAGTCTGTGCTTCTGGTATAAATTCTTCTGGAAAATGTAATGTTAGGCGTGGTAAAAAAAGTGTTGGGACTTGTGACTTAGCAATGCGAACATTGACTGTTATTGAATTGTCTCGATAAACAAGTGTAGGAACGGTGAGAACCAGCTCGATTTTTGATAGTCGTCTGCTTAAGGAAAGCCAACTGAAAGTAATGTATAAGGTAAAGAGAATGACTAAAAACCAGCCAAATTGTTGATTAAATAAAAGCGTGAAGAGTAAAAATAAAAAATATATTAAAAAAATACTGCTATTAATGAGGTAATTCCAGTACTTTTTCATAACTATTTTACCGGAATTGGGATTTGTTTGAGCATTTCTGTTAAGAGTAACTCGATTTCTTCATCGGTCAACGAACGATCATGAAATAATAGACGATGTTTAAAAACAAATGGCAAGAGAACTTGAAAATCTATTGGTGCAACATATGTCCGCCCCTTGATGACTGCGTGGGATTTAGCCGCTTGAATAAAGGCTAAACTACCACGTGGACTGATACCCAATTTAATTGCTGGATGATTGCGTGTAGCAGTGACTAATTCTAGCGCGTATCGTGCGACTGAAGGGTCAAGATACGTTGTTGAGACAATTTGCTTGATAGAAGTGAGGGTCTCTTTGGTGAAAATGACTTTTAATGTCGCTAAAGACTGTTCTTGTGTTTCCAATAATAAAGACAGTTCTTCTTCAAAAGAAGGATAACCAATGTGTAAACGGAATAAAAATCGATCAAGCTGTGCTTCTGGTAACGGATAAGTTCCTTCATATTCAATTGAGTTTTGCGTTGCTAAAACGAAAAAATGATTATCTAAAGGATAAGTTTGATTATCAATAGTAATATGTTTTTCTGCCATGGCTTCGAGTAATGCTGCTTGAGTTCGTGGAGTTGTTCGATTAATTTCATCTGCTAATAAAATAGTAGTGAAAATCGGTCCAGGACGGAATTCGAACTCCTTTGTTTTTGTATTATAAAAAGAAAAACCCAAAATATCCCCCGGTAAAAGGTCTGGCGTAAATTGAACGCGACTAAACTCACCTTGTATTGTTTTAGCCAAAGCTTTTACAAGTAATGTTTTTCCGACACCAGGAACATCTTCAAATAAAAGATGTCCACCAGAAAACAGAGCAACGAGCATTAATTCGATGATTTGTTGTTTTCCCACGATGACTTTTTGAACCTCGGCTATTAAATGATCGACTTTTTCTTTTACTTCATGTATTGTATTTTCGTTATTTTTATTCATTTTTCACATCACCTTCTCATAAAAAACTTGTTTCTTTCATTGTAAAGGAAGCCGTACATTCCTACAAGCAAAGCAGTTTTGCTTAAAATAGTATGTTTTATCGATCTAAATTAAAAAATAAATGAGTTTTTAATGAAATAAATAGAAAATAAAAAATTGTTGAAGCTTTTTGCGTAGTTTATTACGACAGGTTTCTCTTCTCAGTGATCTAATGATGTGTGCAAAAAAGGAGGCAACTGTTTTAGCCAAAAAATGATTTTCCACAAAATTTTGTGATATCCCTGCGAAAAAAGCATACAGAGAAGTAGAGGATCGTAGCTTGGCTGGACCAAAACATATGAAATGGCAAAAATTGTTATCAAAAAATTCACAAAATTTATTTTTGCTGATGAATCAAATGAAAGATCTGACTTGGAAAAAAGCAGATCTTGCAGAAAAATTAGGTGTCGATGTCAAGACAATTGATCGACATTTAAGGCGTTTAGAGGTAATTGATTTTCCTGTACAACTGATTTACCAGAAAAAGTCGGTACGGCTGATTTATAGTTTAGGATACAGTGAACCTTATCTGCTATTTGATTTTTTGATTCATTCTGCATCATTTCGATTGTTGAAAGATTTAATTTTGGAAGAAAAGTATCAAGAAAATTATGATCGACCAACACAAGAACGTTTGCGAAAATGGTTGGGAGAGTATCACCTTTCTTTCTCTTATAAAAAAGGACAGATTTTTGGTTCAGAGAGGAAAGTTCGTTACTTACTCTTTAGTTTTTTGAAAGATTTTCCACATTTTTTTGTTGATGATGGAGAAGAATCTTTTTCGGAAATTTTTATTCGTTTGTTAAAGCAACGAAAACGATTGTCTTCAGTGGAAATTTTAGGAGATAACCAAACGATGTTTTTTGAATTGTTTCCAGAACTACTTTTTCGAGAAGAACAAAAGCTATCCGTAAAAGAAAAAAACTATCTGTGTATTGTGAGATTAAGTTGTAATGTGATTACCAAAAAGCGTTGGGAACGACTAGAACAAACGAAAGACTATCGAAAGCTGACAATTGTTACCGAAAAATTAGATTCATTTTTTTGGTTAAATAGTGATTTTGAAACGTTCAACAAGCAAAGAATCACGCAAGTTCTTTATCAAGAGTGGTTGCGTTATTCAATTGGAATCCAGGAACGTTTATCGGACGAAGAAGTTCAGGAGTATCAACAAACATTGAATACTTTTCCTAATGCAAAAGAAAAACTTCATCAATTTCGATTAGCAATTCAACAAGCCTTGACGCATCCATCTGTTAGTTGGGGCCTAAATTTATTAAAAACAATGCAAGAACGCGGATACTTAGAAGTGCATCCACCCTCTGTAAAAATTGTTTTACTCTTTCGTTTTGACCATGAAGAAGCAAGACGGTTAGCTAGAATTTTGGATACCGCGCTTCGTCATCGTAAACGGACGTCTATTCATGTGTGTACGAGAAGTAAACCACCACATTATGCAGATTTGATTATTACCGATCATTTTTCACCGTTAGCTTATTCTAAAGAACAGAAAACTTATTTTTACCATTCTTCTCTTGGCGTGGAACAACTGTTAAAGGATCTTGACGAATGGATTTCGCTAAAATTATAGAATCTTCGATGAATAAAACCAAAATTTACTGTGCTATGCTATAATAACCTTGATAAAAAAGGAGGGAACTTCGTTGGAATTAAAGAAATTAGAGGTCCCAACATCTTCAATTACAGAAGTCAAACGATCCCCCATGGATGTATTTGCTCAAGCAAGAGAAGCCGGGACTGGTGTATATATTTTTAACCGAGAAAAAGTGGCAGGTGTTATGCTGACTCAAGAACAATATGAAGCATTAGTTCAAGAATTAGATGACCTACGCGAACAAAAAGTAGCAAACAAACAGCAAATGTCAGAGATGATTGCCGAGGTAAAACCATCATTTGAAACAACTGCAGCAACAACCAATGAACCACCTGTGACATCAACGGTAGCCGGAATGGAAGAGTTGGTAGAAACACTTCAAAAAGTACTCATCACAGGAATGCCAATCGTAGCAAAAAATTTAGATGAACGAATGGTTTCACTTGGCTTTATCACGAAGAAAACAGGATTTGGCGGTGTCGTTGCCATGTTGGATGAACTAAATGAAACTGGAAAAATCAGTTATCAATTACGAAAAAGACAACAGGACCAATCCGTTATTGCAGAAATTATTGGGGAACAAGAAGCAAATTCTCCTGTTTTTGATAAATTGCTAATCAAGAAAATTTATATTCATGAAGGATAAAAAATAAGAGAGTCGCAACTAATTAGTTGCAGCTCTCTTGTTTTTTTGCGGATTAAAAAGGGTGAAGATGAAAGACTATTTTTGTGAATTCTTTCTAATTGTCGAAAGTGAAATTTTCTGGTTACGACTTTGTTTCGAATATGTAAAGAGAGTTGCCCAAAAAGCGCCAAATGCTTGAGGAACTAAATAAAGAAGCCCGAAAATAAGTACAAGCTGTGTCGGTTCAAAAGGTTGATAGAAAAGTTGCCAGTCAGAAAATTTTAAAGAATATATGTAAGAAACAATAGTGGAAATGATATTTCCAACAAGTAGCAGTCGCATTTGTCCTTTGATCCTCATCAGAAATCCACCAAGGATCGCGAGAAAGATCAGAAAAATGAAGCCGGAAACCGAGTGATAATGAAAATCAAGCAATAACACAAGATACAAGTATGGAATCAGGAACAGCAGCAAAAAAATTTTTGACAGGTATTTTGTTAACATAACTAAAAACCTCCTTATACTTGTTTAAAAACCTTTAGTATAGTTATATTTTAAAAAGAAAAAAAACATTAAGCAAACCTTATCACACAATTTGTAGGTTAAATGAATAAACTCTCATTCCCTTATCTCTAAAAAAAAAGTTTTTCCCCCTAATTTTTTTAGAGAGAACATTGTATAGTGATAGGCAAGAAATTTTTATTTTGGGGAGGAAGTAAATGAGACAGAAAATCATGGGTAGACGTAGTTATTTATTTTTTTGGTTTTTTCCACTTCTTTTGCTTCCGTTTACTTGGGTGAATGCAATCGTTCAAGGAGCCGAGGTGTTAGGTTTGATTCAGGGAAGCGGATTTTTAGTAGCACGTAATTTTCCAACATTAACTATTTTTTATTTGCTAGTGAGTGTTAGTTTGTTGATACCAAGGTCTCTGATTAATAATTATAATTGGAAGCTGATTTACTTTTCTTGTATGTTGATTTTTACGTCGATGTTTGCATTATTACCAAGAATGATTATTGGGCCAACAGGACTTAGTCAAAGTGGCTTGAAAGACTTATCCGACTATTCCGCTATGTATTTTTTGACAATCCGTCCATTATTTTATTTGGCGGCTGCGTCATTTATTGTTTCAGTAATCATGTATTTGTTCGTTGAACTGAGAAGACAAGACCGCCAGAAATAGTTTCTTCTATTTAAAAAAGTATTGAAAACTGTTCTAAAAATTGGCTTTCTTTTGATCAAATAACAGTATAAATAAAGTTTAAAAGGCAATTAAAAAAGAGATGTGAGCTTTGTAGTGAACCCAAAAAGTCTAAGTTTTTGGGCGTACATTTGCTCACATCTCTTTTAACGTTGGTGACAACAAAGGATAAGTTTTATTGATTTAGCCAATATGTTTTTCCATCAGTTGTACGTTGCATAAATCCATATTCAATTAAGTAGCGGCGAGTCGAAACGAAATCTTCGACGTGTTGTTTCAAAATATCATTGATTGCACGCTCGGAATAATTTTTTTTCGGATCAAATTTTTGTGTTAAATAATTTAAGAGAATGATTTTTCTTTTTTCTTTACTTGGAAAAGTTTGAATAAAGTCATTATCATCTAAATAAGTTTGTAAGATTTTTTCCTGTTCAGCGGGCGTGATGTTGTATCGTTCATCTAGCATTCGCGCACCTGTGTGAGGTGAAATGAATGTTTGACCACTTGCTGGTAAAAGCTTCATAAGAGCAGTCAGTCGTTTGGCTTGGCGCTCTTTTTCTTTTAATTTGAATCGATGATTTCTTACCGTT
This sequence comes from Enterococcus sp. DIV0176, assembly GCF_050528535.1. NCBI lineage: Bacteria > Bacillati > Bacillota > Bacilli > Lactobacillales > Enterococcaceae > Enterococcus > Enterococcus sp. DIV0176. The sequence continues at coordinate 757,268 of NZ_CP172879.1, forward strand.
GATGGGGAGATTCCTAGGCGCTGAGCGATTACAGGGTCGCTTAAATTTTTTTCAAACAGTTGGATGATTTCGTATTGACTTTCGGATAACCCTAACGATTCTCTAGATAATTGAAGTAGGGCATGCAAGGGGCCACCATGTGCCAATCGAAGATGTTGTGTGATCGCTCCTTTTGCGGTTTGAAGTGCGCTAGGCGTAGTCAAATCTGGATAAATTTTTTCAAATTGAAAAGTTACGTCACAATAAAGGCACTGATAAGTTTCATGTTCAATTGTCCAGCCATTTAGATAATCTTGTTGTTCATAAAGTAATTCAGTTTCCATATAAAAACCTCCTTGTTTGCGTTTATATTAACATTTTATCGTTTTGTTTGTAAAATAATAAACATAATTATTTTTAGTTTATTTTATACTTTGAACTTTACAGGAAATTTACAGAAGTTCACGAATTGTTTACAACATCCATATCTGAGCTTTACAGTAGCTTGTTACACTTTACTTGTAACTAAGAGAGGAGTATTTGAATGAAAAAATTATGGTATTCTTTAGGCATCATTGGTTTCCTATTAGCAGGTTGTGGTTCGTCAGGTACAAGTACCGACTCAACTGCGCAATCAGATAAAGCAGGTTCAGAACAAGTAAAAATTGTAGCAGTTGGTTCAACTGCATTGCAGCCATTAGTTGATGCTGCACAAGATAGCTTTACCCAAGAAAACTCAAATTATCAAATTTCTGTTCAAGGTGGCGGAAGTGGCACAGGGCTAAGCCAAGTGTCAGACGGCGCCGTGACAATTGGAAACTCAGATGTTTTTGCAGAAGAAAAAGATGGAATCGACGCAACTAAATTGGTTGACCATAAAGTGGCTGTTGTCGGAATGGCACCAATCGTCAATAAAGATACTGGCGTCACAAATGTTTCTCAACAGGAATTGATTGATTTATTTACAGGAAAAATCACAAACTGGAAAGAACTTGGCGGAAAAGATCAAAAAGTCACAGTGATTAACCGTGCAAATGGTAGTGGAACTCGTGCTACTTTTGAAAAATGGGGATTGAATGACGAAACACCTGTGCAATCACAAGAGCAGGATTCGTCAGGAACGGTTCGCCAAATCGTTGCACAAACACCAGGAGCAATCAGTTATCTTGCCTTTTCTTACTTGGATGAAACAACTCAAGCTTTGAGCGTGGATGATGTGAAACCAGAGGAAAAAAATGTGGCAGACAATAGCTGGAAAATCTGGGCATATGAGCATATGTATACAAAAGGAAAACCAGACGCAGCTGTTCAAAAATTTTTGGATTACATGACAAGTGAAGATGTCCAAGAAGGACCAGTTAAAGATCTAGGTTATCTACCAATCACATCAATGAAAGTTGAACGTGATGTTAACGGAGAAATCAAATAAGAATATGAAAAAAAGCAGCGGCGAAAATCGTATCGATTCTCGTCGCTGTTTTTTTCATGTTAGTCACTTCATAAAGTAACTTCGAAAGTGGAGCCCACACCGGGATGACTTTCCACAGTAATCGTGCCGTGTAATAATTTGACATAGTCTTTGACGATTGCTAGACCTAAACCTGTTCCTCCAGAGTGTCGGCTGCGTGCTTTATCAACGCGATAAAAACGTTCAAAAATTCGTTCCTGGTCTTCTTGATCAATCCCAATTCCAAAATCTTGGACAGAAAACCATAAGTGATCATCTACACGATAACGAATAATAATTTGGCCACCTTCTTTTGAATATTGGATGGCATTTTCAATCAAGTTTTTGATAATTGGGTATAAAATTTCTGACTGAATGGTAAATGCGCCATTATTCCCCAGCAGTTTAACACTTAATTTTTTCTGTTTGATAAAGGGTTGGTAGCTTTGAATAATTTGTTCAAAGTAAGATTCTAGATAAATCGTTTGTGATTCATATAAATTTTCACCATCTTTAGATAACTGAATGATTTCGCGAATCAACTGATCTAAACGACGAGCATCTTTTTGCATGATTTCTAAAAAAGTAGTTAATGTTTCTGGATCATCTTTGGCACCATCAAGAAGTGTTTCCGTGAAGCCCATCAATGAAGTAACCGGCGTTTTTAATTCATGAGAAACATTTCCAACAAAATCTTTCTGGACTTTTTCGAGCCGACGAACTTTGGTTAAATCATAAGCTACGCCAAGAATTTGTCCAGTTCCATCTGCATTGATAAAGTAACGTAAACTGATGTCCAACGTTTGATTGCCTTCACTTAATTTGATTTCTTGCTGAACTAACGGATTCGTAGCAGAAACCTGATGAATCAAATGGATTAGCTGAGGTTCTTGAATGACCTCAGCATAAGGTTGCGAGGTCAGATAAGTCGTAACCCCAAGATGCATCTGCATTTTAGGATTTAGTAAACGTAAATGCGATTCGGAATCAATTAGAAAGACGCCAATCATTAATTCGTTCAGCAACGTGTACAACTGTTCTTCAGTGGTTGCGTAAGCACGATACATATTACTCATTTGTTCGCTTAGTGCGTTGATTGTTTGATAAAGTTCTTCCCATTGATCTGAAGTTTGCATAATGACTTCTGTTTCTTCGGGGTCGTTGACCATTTTTTTCAACACAGGTAGTACGGTATGCAAAGGTTCATTTCGCTGATAAGCAAAATAGGCGATCATTCCTGAAAGGATGCAAAAGAAAAGAAGAAAGAACAAGAATACCCAACGACGAAAATTTTCTGTGCGTGGTAAAAATCCGCTTGTTGGCTCGGCAATTCGGATCATGGCTTTTAATTGACCATTTTCTTTAATCGGTAAAGCGACATAGAGAAGCTGTTCATTTAAAGTCACACTTTGACGTAAGGAACTTCCCAATCGCCCACCGTCAAGGACAGCTTTGATTTCGGGACGAGTGTTACGGCTACCTGTCAGGTCATCATCACTGGTATCATACAAAACATTGCCATTAGCATCTAGTAGCGTGATTCGTTCAGAAGATTGATGAACAAATTCTGTCAAGGTTTCTTTGTTTTCCATTGAGTCAGGATTTGCCCAAGTAAGTTGTCGCGTTAATAGTTGTGCTTTCTTGGTCAAGTATTCTTCTTGTTGTTCAATAATTTGCTGTTGAAAATAATTTGAAATCAGTTGCCAACTACCAATAAAAACTGTTAGGAAAACGACCAAGAATAGGATACGTCTTGAGAAAATTTTCCAATTTTTCATAGTCGAGGCTCCTGAAATTTGTACCCAAATCCACGGACAGTTACTAAATATTTAGGATGTTTTGGATCACGTTCGATCTTTTCTCTCAGGTGACTGACATGAACATCGACGATTCGACTTTGACCAGCAAAATCAAAATTCCAGATACGTTCGAGCAAGGTGTCTCGATCAATTACGCGATCTTTTCGTTTCATAAAGTAAACTAACAATTCAAATTCTTTGGGAGTCAGTTCAATCAAACGACCGTCAACAGTGACTTGAAAATTAGTTAAGTTAGCGATGATTTGACCAACTGTTAAATATTCTGGCTCTTCTTCCTCAGTAGGCTTGCTTCGAGGTTCCATTCGACGAAAGATGGCTTTCATTCGAGCTAATACTTCGCGTGGGCTAAATGGTTTAATTAGGTAATCATCGGCACCAATTTCTAAGCCTAAAATTCGATCAATCTGATCATCTTTAGCGGTTAGCATCAAAATGGGTGTATCATTTTTTTCTTGGCGAAGCTTCTGTGTAATTTCCATGCCATCCATTGAAGGAAGCATCACATCTAAAATAATAAAATCAAAGGCTTGATCTAAAGCAAGTTCTAATCCCTCGCGTCCATCCGTTGCACTGGTAACTTGATAGCCTTCTTTTTCTAGGTTAAAGGTTAATAAAGTGACGATGGAAGGTTCATCATCAACAACTAAGATTTTTTTCATAAGCGCTCCTTTAAAACATATTCATGCTTTCCTATTTTAGCATAGAATCAAGGGGAGGGGCTATGTAACCAACTCAATAAATGGTATAATAATTAGGCACTTTGTTGGAAGGAAAGGAAGCGATTCAAATGATTGGTATCAGTGCTTGCTTAGGCGGTGTGTTATGTCGTTATGATGGGCAGCCAAAAGCTGTTTCGCAACTTGTCGCATTGGTTGAAAAACACGAAGCCATCATGGTTTGCCCAGAAGTTTTGGGTGGCTTACCGATTCCCCGAGATCCAGCAGAAATTGTCGGCGGAGATGGGTTTGACGTTTGGAATGGGAAAGCAAGAGTCATAACTTTCAAAGGTGTCGATGTGACAAAAGAATATCAGGCAGGTGCAATTCTTGCTTGGCAAAAATTAAAAGAACAACAGATTGATCAACTCATTTTGAAGGCAAAAAGTCCTTCTTGTGGTAGTAGTCAAATATATGACGGTACATTTTCTGGTACATTAACAGAGGGTGTAGGCGTAGCAACTGCCTATTTTTTACAACAGAAGATGAGCGTTCTATCTGATGAAGATTGGTTAGCACAACAGCAAGAAATTACGAAGATAAATGAGGTGAGTTGAATGGAAATTGAAAAAACAAATCGAATGAACGCACTTTTTGAATTTTACTCGACCTTATTGACTGAAAAACAAATGAATTATATGGAACTGTATTATGCTGATGATTTTTCACTTGGAGAAATTGCAGAAGAATATCAAGTCAGTCGACAAGCAGTTTATGATAACATTAAGAGAACTGGAAAAATTTTAGAAGACTACGAGAAAAAACTGCATCTTTTTTCAAATTACATCGTGCGTGAACAAGCCTTGGAACAACTGATGACTTATGTCACCGAGCACTATCCAAAAGATAATGAACTGATTGGTTCTATCCAGCAAATTCAAGACATCGAAGAGTAACAAACTAGAAACTAATTAAAGGAATGAAGAAAAATGGCATTTGAAAGCTTAACAGAACGTCTGCAACAGGCGATGGGAAAATTAAGAAAAAAAGGAAAAGTATCAGAAGCTGACGTCAAGGAAATGATGCGGGAAATCCGCTTGGCTTTATTGGAAGCCGATGTCAATTTACAAGTAGTCAAAGACTTCACGAAACGTGTGCGGGAGCGTGCTGTTGGAGTAGAAGTTCTTGAAAGCTTGTCACCAGCACAACAAATCGTCAAAATTGTTGATGAGGAATTAACGATTACCTTGGGTTCCGAAACAGCAGAACTAATCAAGTCACCAAAAGTCCCAACTGTTATTATGATGGTCGGGTTACAGGGGGCTGGTAAAACGACCTTTGCTGGGAAATTAGCGAACTTTTTGAAGAAAAATGAAAAAGCACGACCATTGATGATTGCAGGAGACGTGTACCGACCTGCAGCGATTGACCAATTAAAAGTCTTGGGACAACAATTAGATGTGCCTGTCTTTGATATGGGAACAGATGTCAGTCCAGTTGAAATCGTTCGTCAAGGAATGGAAGTTGCCAAAGAAAAGAAAAATGACTATGTCTTGATTGATACGGCTGGTCGTTTACACATTGATGAACTCTTAATGGATGAGTTGAAGCAAATCAAAGAAATTGCACAACCAAATGAAATTCTCTTGGTTGTTGATGCAATGACTGGACAAGATGCGGTCAACGTAGCTGACAGTTTTAATCAACAACTAGGTATTACTGGGGTTGTTATTACAAAACTTGATGGAGATACCAGAGGTGGGGCAGCGTTATCTATTCGTTCAGTAACTGGTGCACCAATCAAATTTATTGGGTCAGGTGAAAAATTAACAGATCTTGAAGTCTTCCATCCAGATCGTATGGCCAGCCGAATCTTGGGTATGGGTGACATGCTGACGCTGATCGAAAAAGCGCAACAAGATTATGACGAGAAAAAAGCGGAAGAACTTGCCCAAAAAATGCGGGAAAATTCTTTTGACTTCAATGATTTTATTGAACAACTGGATCAAGTAATGGGAATGGGGCCATTAGAAGATCTAATTAAAATGATTCCAGGAATGAATCAAGTACCAGGGATTGAAAACGTAAAAGTTGATCCAAAAGATGTAGAACGGAAAAAAGCAATGGTCTACTCAATGACACCTGCTGAGCGAGAAAATCCTGATTTGTTGAACCCTAGCCGTCGTCGTCGTATCGCTGCTGGCTCAGGAAATAGTGTAGTAGAAGTAAACCGCATGATTAAACAATTCAAGGAATCCCGTAAAATGATGCAACAAATGTCGAAAGGTGACATGAATATTCCGGGAATGGACCAAATGTTTGGTACAGGAGTCAAAGGAAAACTTGGAAAAATGGCGATGAATCGCATGGTTAAGAAAAACAAGAAGAAAAAGAAAAAACGTAAATAAGCAATTGCTGAATTGAATGAATTTGAGCTATGACAAACGATTGATTGAAATGTTGTCATAGCTTTTTTGTTAATGAAGAAAAGTGGAGGTAAGGAAAATGAAACGATGTTCTTGGGCAGAAAACACGACATCAATGAAAGAGTATCATGATACGATTTGGGGTGTTCCGGAATATGATGATCAACGACTTTATCGCAAGCTAATGCTGGATATTAACCAAGCAGGATTAAGTTGGCAAACGATTTTAAATAAAACTGAAGCTTTTGATTCTGCGTATGATCATTTTTCTTTAGAAAAAGTGGCGGCATATGACGAAAATAAAATAGAATCTTTGCTTCAAGATAAAGGAATTATTCGTAATCGAAGAAAAGTTGAAGCTGCTATTCATAATGCTAAGGCCGTTCAAAAAATCCAACAAGAATTCGGAAGCTTTGCTACTTTTTTATGGTCGTTTTCTGATGGTGAAGTGGTGAATCATATGTATCAAACACAAGAAGAAATTCCGACAACGAGTGAACTATCTGATAAAATCACTAAAGAACTGAAGAAACAGGGATTTAAATTTGTCGGTAGTACCACGATTTATGCATTTTTAGAAGCAGTTGGAATCATTAATGATCATGTCATTGATTGCTTTAGACATTCAGAAGTAAAGCAATCAACGATTCAAGAAGACGAATCAATTGATTGATAAAAATCCGAAGTGAAGGAGAGACATATGCGAAAAATCGTTTTTTACGGAGCTATTAGTTTGGACGGTTATCTGGCAACAAAAGAAGATGATTTACAATGGCTATTTGATACGCCGGCAGGTGAGGAAACAACTTATGAAGCATTTTATGAAACAATTGATACAACGATTATGGGGCGGAAAACGTATGAGGAAGCTAAGAAATCTTTAGGTACAGAATTGTTATACCCGGAAAAGAAAAATTATGTATTTTCGAGAAATCGATCATTGATTCTGCCAGACGCGACAGTAATCAATGATGATCCTGCCTCGTTTGTAGAAAACCTTCGACAAGAATCTGGCTCGGACATCTGGATTGTTGGTGGAGGCTCGTTGCTTAAACCTTTGTTAGAAAAACAGTTGATTGATGAATGGTGGATTCAAATCACACCAGTCTTACTCGGTGAGGGAATTCGCTTGTTTGAACCCGGTGACTATGAAGAAAGACTAGAATATGTTGGTGCACAACAATTTGGTCAGTTTCTTGAATTACATTATCGAAAAAAATAAAAAAGTTGTATGCCAAATTTTTATTTGGCATACAACTTTTTTTGCTGAATTGCTTGAAGCTGAACGCTTTGCGCGACAACCTTTATCCACGGTGCTCCCAAAGCAACTCCTAGATATAGCTTGCATCCACTTCAAAATATGAAGAGCTATTTTGAGTGACTGCTCGCTATCTTGTCGGAGCTAAGCGCTTTGAGCCACAACCTTTATCCACGGTGTTCAAGAAGTAACTCCTTCAAAATAAGAATAAATTTCACAAAAATTTGAGAAGCAATTTCTGAAAATTTATTCTTATTTATTGGAGCTGTACACTTCTTTCACAACCTTTGTTTTACTTCGTCAATTTTTCCAAGAAGTCAATATACGCATTCACAATTGTTTCAAAGAATTTCATCGTACCATCAATGATTTTTCCATCTTCACCAACTAAGTTTGCAATATTACCAATGTAAGCTTCTGGTTGTTGAAGTGTTGGCACATTTAAGAAGACTAAAGATTGACGGATAATATGGTTAGCACCAAATCCACCGATTCCACCAGGAGAAGCAGTAACAACTAAACCAGGTTTTGTATCCCAAACGCTTTGACCATAAGGACGAGAACCAACGTCTAGTGCGTTTTTCAAGACTGCCGGAATTGAACGATTGTATTCAGGTGAAACAAAAATAACACCATCTAAATCTTTTACTTCGTTACGGAAACGAGTCCAAGCTTCCGGTGCATTTTCTGGTGTTTCAAGATCTTCATTATAAAAAGGAAGATCATCAATTTTAACAAAGACACTTTCATAGCCTTCAGGTAGTAAGCTTGCGAAAGCTTCAGCAACCTTTTTGTTATAAGAATCTTCTCTTAAACTTCCAATAAAAAAGCCAATTTTTTTTGTCATAAATAGAACCTCCTAATAATTATCTTTCATAACCATCTTACAAAAAATAAGTAAAACGAGCAAATAAAAACACTTGCTATTTAAAGATCCAATAAAATAATCGAAAAAAATGTCTATAATCAATAAAAAAAGGAATTTATGAGACTGTAAAGAAAAAAAGCTTTACAGGGTAAAAAAAAACTGTTACACTACATCTTGTGAATAAATCAATGGAGGTGGAAATAAATAATGGCAGTTAAAATTCGTTTAAAACGTATGGGTTCTAAAAAGAGTCCTTTTTACCGTATTGTAGTAGCTGATTCACGTTCTCCTCGTGACGGACGTTTCATCGAAACTGTAGGTACTTACAATCCTTTGAAAGACCCTGCAGAAGTAGTTTTAAAAGAAGACTTAGTTCTTAACTGGTTATCAAAAGGTGCACAACCTTCAGATACAGTTCGTAACATCCTTTCAAAAGAAGGCGTTATGCAAAAACACCACGAAGCTAAATTTTCAAAGAAATAAGGTGAGCGGATATGAAAGATTTAAGTGAGCTAGTCTTAACAATCGTTCGTCCGTTAGTCACTCATCCTGATCAAGTTCGGTTAGAGGTCGTTGAATCGAAAGATTTTTATGAATACAATCTAACTGTAGCACCAGAAGATATTGGTCGTATCATTGGAAAACAAGGACGAGTTGCCAAAGCAATTCGGACTATCGTTTACGGTGTACGAATTAACGCGCCTAAAAAGGTTCGTTTAAATATCGTTGATGATAAGGAATAATCAAAAACTGTTTCGAATTTTTTCGAAACAGTTTTTTTTTTTGCTTTCTACGAAAGAATGATGGCCTTAAAAAGTTTCTATCGCAAAGATTACCTTATTCAACCGTAAACGTAAAACGTGGGTAGAACACAAAATGAGTTCAATCTATGTCCCGTATTTTTCTATTTTTTGACATAAAAGTAAAAAAGAATTCATTTTGAAAAACAAAACTAGAATTGACTAAACGCCCATGCTAAAATGAAGCAGAGAAAAAAGAAATGAGGAAAAATTGTGACTGAATATCTAAATGTTGGAAAAATTGTCAATACTCAAGGTTTAAAGGGTGAAGTTCGTGTTATTTCAACGACTGACTTTCCTGAAGAACGTTACCAAAAGGGTGCACAGCTAACTTTGTTCCAAGATGGAAAAGCACCGGTTGAATTGACTATCAAAAGTCATCGTAAACACAAAAATTTTGATTTGTTGAGTTTTGAAGGACACCCATCAATCAATGATGTCGAAAAATATCGTGACGGCATTTTAAAGGTGTCAAAAGAAGAAATTTCAGCGCTGGAAGAAAATGAATTTTATTACCATGAGATCATCGGCTTAGAGGTCTTGGATGAGGCTGGCGAAAAACTTGGAAAAGTGAAAGAAATCCTTTCTCCTGGAGCAAATGATGTTTGGGTAGTTCAACGTGAAAAGAAAAAAGATTTGTTGCTTCCCTATATTGCATCAGTCGTAAAGGAAGTGGATGTAGCTAATGGAGTAGTCCATGTGGAAATTCCAGAAGGGTTGATTGATGATGAAAATTGATGTATTGACCCTATTTCCTAAAATGTTTGAAGGTCCTATGGGTGAATCAATTATTGGGAAAGCTGTTGATAAAGGATTGCTAGACATCAATGTGTCTAATTTTCGTGAGTATTCTGATAACAAACACCAAACAGTCGATGACTACCCTTATGGTGGTGGAGCTGGAATGTTATTGAAAGTTCAACCAATCTATGACAATTTAAAAGCAATTGATGAAGCAAATCCAACTGTCAAGAAGCGAGTGATTTTGTTAGACCCAGCTGGTAAACAATTTAATCAAGCGATGGCAGAAGAATTTTCGCAAGAAGAGCAGTTAGTATTTATTTGTGGTCATTATGAAGGATATGATGAACGAATCCGAACTTTGGTAACAGACGAAGTTTCGTTGGGTGATTACGTTTTGACTGGGGGAGAACTTGGAGCGATGGTTATGATTGATGCCACTGTTCGCTTACTTCCCGATGTGTTAGGAAATCAAACTTCTGCGCAAACAGATTCATATTCTACTGGCTTACTTGAGCATCCGCAGTACACGAGACCTGCTGAATTTAAAGGAATGAAAGTCCCTGATGTATTAACGAATGGTAATCATAAGCTGATTGAAGAGTGGCAATTAAAAGAATCGTTACGTCGAACCGTTCAACGACGCCCGGATCTACTAGCTGACTTAGAACTAACACCGCAGATGGCGAAATTTTTAGCTGAAATCCAGCAAGAAGAGGCAGAACAGTAAAATACTGTTTGTCATGAAAATTTACTTTACACTCATTTGATAGTGTGATAATATTCTATGGTGAGTGCAAAGCACTTAACTATTACGATGTTCCGCTGTGAGTTCACTCATAAGAATGTTTGGAATAAGGAGAAGAAAACATGAATCCATTAATCGAAGAATTAACAAAAGAACAACTACGTTCTGACATCCCAGCTTTCCGCCCTGGTGACACTGTACGTGTTCACGCGAAAGTTGTCGAAGGTTCACGCGAACGTATCCAGTTATTTGAAGGTGTTGTAATCAAACGCCGTGGTGCTGGAATCAGCGAAACTTACACAGTTCGTAAAATTTCTAACGGAGTGGGCGTTGAACGTACATTCCCAGTACACACACCACGTGTTGCTCAAATCGAAGTAGTTCGTTATGGTAAAGTACGTCGTGCAAAATTGTACTACTTACGTGCATTACACGGAAAAGCTGCTCGTATCAAAGAAATCCGTCGTTAATTTATTATTCGACAAATCTGAGTCCTTGCTTAAGCAAGGACTCTTTTTTTGTATTAAATTGGACACTGCTTTTACAAAGAGTATCTTTAGGCTGGAAAAAGTAGCCAAAATAGAAAAAACGCCTAAAATTCATTTTGAAAACGTTGATTTTGGACGTTTTTTAAATTGAAAAATGTGCTGAGAACGACCGGTTTTCCAGTTTTATCTCACTCTCAAGAGACTTGGGCTCTAAAGTAAAAGTTCATAAGGGGAGATTTCTTTTGCTTTGGTAATAATAGTCGCGATTTGTTCTGGTGTTTCTTCTCCACCTTTTTTGATCCATAAATTGACAACGCCGACAATACTGGATAATAAAATTTCTTTCGCGTAATCGTCGGGTAAATTTTTACGAGAAAATTGAAGACTTTTGGACTTATCTAATTTTGAAAGAACCAGTTCATTTAAAATATCTTTGACCATCTGCATAAAATGTGGATCGCCACCTTCACTAGCTAAAGCCTGAATAAACTCAAAATCATTTTTTATATAGATAAGTGCGTGCAAAATAGATTCATAAGGAATCAATTGGATAGGATCTTCCAAATTTTTAGGGTTTGTATCTAATAACAAAATTTGTTTGAGGTCATAAATAGCCTCCATTTCTAATTTTTCCATTAGATCATATTTATCGACGTAATGAAGATAAAAAGTTCCTCTGTTGATCTGAGACTGCTTTGCAATGTCACTTACTGTCATTGATTCAAAACCTTTTTCGTTAATGAGCTGGATAAACGATTTTTTGATTTTTTCTTTTGTTTGCGTATTTCTTTTCATTTAGATACACGACCTTTTTCCTTAAATGAACAGATAAAAAAATGTGTTCATTGTATTTCTTTTGCTTTGATTATATACTCAACCTGTAATTAAATCAACACGATGTTTATTTAGAGTAATAAGAAGGAGTGAGTTTATGAGTTATATAGAAGTCATGAATAGCTATAAACGTTACCATATGGGAAATACGGAAATTATAGCAAATAACGATGTATCTTTTGAAGTCGAAAAAGGTGAATTAGCGATTATTTTGGGTGCTTCTGGTGCTGGAAAATCAACGATGTTGAATATTTTAGGTGGAATGGATACCAACGATGAAGGGAAGATCATTATTGATGGAAAAGATATTTCTGATTATACCGCGAAGCAACTAACGAAATATCGTCGAGAAGATGTTGGTTTTGTTTTTCAATTCTATAATTTGGTTCCTAATTTAACAGCAAAAGAAAATGTTGAATTAGCTTCAGAAATCGTTAAAGATGCTTCTGATCCAGTTCAAGTTTTGCAAGAAGTTGGTTTGGGTGAACGAATTGATAATTTTCCTGCACAACTATCAGGTGGTGAGCAACAACGGGTAGCCATTGCCAGAGCGGTTGCTAAAAATCCCAAAATTTTGTTGTGTGATGAACCTACAGGGGCACTTGACTATCAAACAGGAAAACAAGTGTTACAGATTTTGCAAGATATGAGTCGTGTGAATGGCGCAACAGTTATCATCGTGACGCATAACGCAGCGATCGCACCGATTGCTGACCGAGTGATTCGAATGAGAGATGCAACGGTAAAAAGTGTTGATATTAATCCTCGTCCAAGCAAAATTGCAGATATCGAGTGGTAGGTGAATCGAATGAAAAAAATGTTATGGAAAGATATTTTTAAATCAATTTCTAAATCCAAAGCTCGCTTTTTATCAATTATGGGTCTGATGCTGATTGGTTCATTTGCATTGGTCGGGCTAAAAGTTACTGGACCTAATATGCGATCAACGGGAGAAAATTACTTTAATGAACTAAATGTTTCTGATCTTACTGTGATTGGAACATTGGGGATTGATGACAATGACGTCAAAGCAATCGATCAAACAACTGGTGTTCGCTCGATTGAATATGGGTATTTAAAAGATGTGGTCATTAAGGATACAAAAACAAGTATTCGAATTTTTTCAAAGGGAGAAAAAATTTCTGATTATGAACGGGTAAGTGGCAAACTACCTGAGAAAGCTAATGAAATCGCGTTAGACAATAGTTATGCAGATCAATATAAACTTGGTGATACGATCGAATTTACCGAAAAAGAAGATGTATCTGGTCAAACGATTTTAAAAGAGCATAAATTCAAGATTGTCGGGTTTATTTATTCCGGCGAAATCGTTTCAAGTATTAATCAAGGCGTATCAACAGCAGGAACAGGTTCCTTAAATGGGTACGCGATTGTTCCTAAGAAAACGTTTGATTCTGAAATTTATATGTTAGCACGAATGACTTTTCGTAATTTAGAAAAAGTGGATCCTTATTCTGACAATTATACAGACAAGCTTCAAAAGCATAAGGATGATTTAAGCGAACGTTTAAAAGATCAACCAGAAATCCGCTTAGCAACAATCAAAAAGGAATACCAAGGCCAAATTGATGATGGTCAGAAACAAATCAATCAAGCGAAACAACAGTTGAAAGATACCGAGCAACAATTAAAAGATGCAAAAGGTGAGTTAGCCAATGGCACGCAACAAATTCAAGATGCACAAACAGAACTAACAACTAAAGTGAACGATGCTAATGAACAAATTACAAATGGCGAGTCACAAATCACGACAGCGCAAGCATCAATTGAAGCAGGAGAAAAACAGTTAGCAACAGCACAAACACAGCTTGCTGATGGTTCTGGAACATTGAATGAAAAATGGACACAGCTTCAAAATGGAAAACAACAGCTGAGCCAAGCACGTTCAACTTTGACGAGTGCTAATGACCAATTGACCATTGCTGCGAATGCTTTAGCAAGCGGGAAAGAACAACTTGTTGCTGGCTACAATCAAGTCAATGAAAATCAAGCAAAATTGGCTGTGGCAGAAGCTCAAATTACGCAAGCTGAACAAACACTAGCTACTAAACAACAAGAATATGACACAAAAAATAATGAGTATCAAACGGCATTGAACAAATTTAATCAGCAAAAACAAGAATATACAGCAGGTGTCCAACAACTTCAAACAGCACAAACAGACTTGGACACAAAGAAACAGGAGTTAGAAGCAGGGAAGCAACAATATGTTACAACAATGAATCAATTGACGGATTCAAAAAATGAACTAGAACAAGCTTTAAAAAATCCTGATTTAACAGAAGAAGAACAAGCTGAATTACAAAGCAAACTTGATAATGTCAATGCAAACTTGTCACAAGCACAAGTAGCATACAATCATTTCATAGAAACAGTTTACACGCCAGGTATGCAACAAATTGAAACGACGCAACAAGCTTTAAATACAAAAAAAGCGGAGTTAGACAAAGCCAATCAAAAATTAACTGAGGCTGAACAACAATTAGCAACTTCAAAACAGCAATTAGATGCTGGAGCAGCAGAACTTTCAGCAGCAAATGCTGAAATAGAACAGCAAAAAGCGGCTTTAGCAAATGCAAAAGGACAGTTACAGGCAGCACAAGAAACATTGAGTCAAAAAGAAGCATATTTGAATGAAAAAGAAGTCGAATATCAAAGTGGTTTGCAACAATACAATGCAGGTATCGCTTCTTACAACCAAAATCTAGGAACCTATTATGCTGGGTTAAATGAATGGTACGAAGGTGCGGCTATGTTAGATAAAAAGTCTGCAGAGTACCAAGAAAATGTTGATCGACTAGTACAAGCAAAGCATGAATTAGCAACGAAACAAACAGAATTAACGACAGCAAAAGATACATTAGCCACAGAACAAAAGGAAGGCGAACAACAGCTGGCTGATGCGAAAAGTGAACTAGCAAAAAAACAAAAGGAATATGAAGAAAAAAATCAAACATTCCAATCTAAAAAAGAAGAAGCAGAAAAAGAAATTGCCAAAAATCAAGAAAAACTTGATAAAGCGCAAGAGATGGTTGACCATCTGTCTTTACCTACTTATTCGTTAAACAGCCGTCGGGAAATCCCTGGTGGCGAAGGGTATCGAATTTATGGTAGTATTTCAAAAATTGTTGATTCTTTAGCCAATGTGTTTCCAATTTTCCTTTATTTTGTAGCCGCCTTAGTCACTTTGACGACGATGGCACGTTTCGTCGATGAAGAGCGGATCAAGTCAGGGACATTAAAAGCGTTAGGGTATGAAAATAAGGATGTTATTAGAAAGTTCACTTTCTATGGTTTGACTTCCAGCCTTTCTGGTACCATTTTAGGGATTATTTTAGGGCACACATTATTGCCATTGATTGTTTATAATGCGTATCATTCTGGCTTTACACTTCCAAAAATCGAGTTACATTTTCATTGGGGTATCTCATTCGTAGCAATCCTACTTGCTTTGATTAGTTCGGTCGTTCCAGCTTTTGTCGTAGCTTCCAGAGAACTAAAAGAAAATCCTGCACAACTTTTATTACCTAAACCACCTTCCGCAGGATCAAAAATCTTATTGGAAAGAATCAAGCCTTTATGGAATCGAATGAGTTTTACTCACAAAGTAACAGCTCGAAATATTTTCCGTTACAAGCAACGAATGATGATGACCATTTTTGGTGTTGCTGGTGCGGTTGCTCTCTTATTTGCCGGATTTAGCGTCCAACATTCGATTGGTGGAATCAATGATCGCCAATTTGGCAGCCTTATTCATTATGATATGATTGTGGCACAAAATGAGTTTGTTCCAGAGGATCAAGAACAAGCGCTTGATGAACAATTAAGTACTTCTGAAATCAAGCAGAATAAAGCAATCCATTATGAAGAATTGACAAAGGTTGCGGGTTCAAATAAAGATACGCAAGAAATTAAATTAATTGTCCCAGAAAGTACAAATGATTTTTCAGATTATATTAGTTTAGTTGATCGAAAAAGCGGCGATAAATTATCTTTACCTGATGATGGGGTGATTATTTCCGAGCGACTTGCCAAACTCCTAGATGTCAAAACTGGTGACACAGTTACTTTTAAAGATAGTAATCAAAAGGATAAAAAAATGAAAGTTGCTGGGGTTACAGAAATGTACATGGGACACTTTGCTTTTACAAGTAAAGCTGGCTATGAAAATCTATTTGGTACAGATTTCGCAACGAATGCTTATTTGGTGAATTTGAAGAATCCTTCAACTAAAAATACTAAAGAACAAGCAGCTAAATTTATTAACTTAGATAGTGTCGCAGGTGTGGTTCAAAATACGACTTTGATGAACCAAATTGATACGATTGTTCATTCACTAGATAAAATCATGAAAGTTTTGATCGTTGTCGCTGCATTGTTAGGGATTGTTATTCTTTACAACTTGACTAACATCAATGTTTCCGAAAGAATGCGGGAACTTTCAACAATTAAAGTACTAGGGTTCTATGATAAAGAAGTAACACTGTATATTTATCGTGAAACGATTTTACTTACGATTTTAGGAATCATCACAGGTTTTGGAATTGGGGAACTCCTCCACCAATACATTATCAATGTCGTACCACCTGATGATGTGATGTTTAATCCAGCGTTATCTTCAATCAGTTTTATTATCCCAACAATAATTATCGCAGTAGTAACAACAATATTGGCATTTGTAATTAATAGTCGTTTGAAACGGGTAGATATGTTAGAAGCACTGAAATCAGTAGACTAAGGTTGCAAATAGAAGAAGAGGCACGCAGATTTTGTTATCTGTGTGCCTTTTATTTATGGACGAAGTTCATAAAATTTTTAATCATGCTCTAGTTTACTCGTGATACCTACTTATGAATAGAAAATAGACCAAAATAATAGGTAGTTATTATTTGTTTCTGCTGCTTGAGAGTCTGCTAAACAAATTAATTTAGAAAACTCCTTTGATTAAGGTTGTGAACAAAGTACAATCAAAAAGACTAGGAAAAATTAAGTGTCCTGGTCTTTTTTGTGAAGAAAACCAGATATACGTTCATTTTCAATGAGTGAAAGAAGCATCCTCTTACTTTATGTTAGTCGTTTTAAGGCTGTTTTTGAAACGTTTTGCTAATAAAACTCTCACGTTTTTAAAAAAAACGAAAAAAATCTGATAAAAATTTACAGAGAAAATAAATATACTAAGCATATAGAATAAAACAATGTTCTGTGTGCTTAATTCGTTTATGCACAAAATCAAAACAGTAAAATGAGCAGAAGGGAGGAGAAAAAGTGAAAAAGTTTACGAAAATGTTGGTCTTACAAGCAACAGTTTCACTATTCATTGCACCGACAATGTTGGCTTCGCCAGAAATCGTTCAGGCTGTGGCAACAGAGAGTGCGCAAGAAAATCAGAACCAAGTTGGCAATGTTTCGCTCCAAAAAGTTGAACAAGTCGAATCTGGTAATCTTGTTTGGACGGTATTGATTGAAAAATCATCGTCTGAAATGAATCGACAAATGACTTTCACTGTTACTGAACCTACTGATGTGCTTAGTGTTTACCAACCAGATAAAGAGCAACAAGTACAACCAGATAAAAATGGTATTTATCAAATTGGTGAAAATAATCAGCAAGCTCAAACAATGCAACTCGAGATCCAAACGAAAAAAATTCCCCAGCAATTCGATTACACGTTGAAAATTTCCCCAGTGATAAATGAGGGGGAAGAACAAGTTTTATTGAACCAGAAAGAAACGTATGATTTTTCTTTTACGGCAACAGAAGAAACAAGCAGCGAGGAAACGAACACAACAGAAGAAGCGACAACAGCTACTGAAAGCTCGACAAGCGAAGCAGAAGAAACTGCCAGTGAAACGACTGAAACGACAAGTTCTGCTGAATCAGCCATGAGTTCATCGACTACGAAAACATCTGAAAGTACGAAAAGCACTTCTAGTTCAGCAACGCAGCGTGCTGTAGCACCGGCAGTTGCGGCGAGAAGTGGTTTGGTACGTGCGTCGTTGGGGACAGGAAATCCAATTGTGCCAAAAGGAGCAATCAAGTTAGACGGTATTTTTTCTACGATTGCGAAAAGTAGACCTAATGGTACCAATATTTCTGCTGGAGAAGTGATTTTACCCGGTTCATCTGATCAGAACAACGGAATGCCATATGATGAAATCTCTCTTTCAGGAAGTAATCGTGCTGTCGGTGTTTGGTCTAACGATAAATATCGTTTAGATTTTAATCAAGACTTTCACGGAAGAACGTATGTGAACTTCGGGACTGAGCAAGCCGATGGATTTGCTTTTGTTATGCAAAATGATCCTGCAAAAAGTCAAGCTTTAACCACTGCCAATTCGAAGAGTGATGGACAAAACTTAGGTGTTTATGGTGGAACAAATTCATGGGGAAAAGAAGATAGTAAAAGACCCAATGTTTTTGCTATTAAAAATTCTGTCGCAGTTGAGTTCGATCTTTATGGTAATACTGATGCGAACGAAAGTGACGGCACAAATTATGATGGTCAATCGGCTGACACAAAAATCATCCCACATATGGCGTATGCTTATCCTGGTGATTTAGCGAATGGTTATATCTCTATGGGGGGAAGTTCTTGGTGGAACACTGGTTTTTTAGGAATTGGTGCTCATGGATACACAGCGATGATTAATCATCGAGGTCTTACAACATTAGATGGTGTTCGAAATACCACGTGGTATGAATTTCGTTATGATTTCGATAAAGCGTCACAAAAGTTTTCTTATTATCTAGAAAATCCGGTAACAGGTGTCAAAACAAATGCGACAACGATTCCTTATGCAGATCTTGAAGCACAGCTGAAATTAAGCGCAAATGAAGGAAAAGCCTATTGGGGATTCACCGCAGCAAATGGGGCATCTAGTGGTCAAACAAAATTTGTCTTTACTCAAGTTCCAGTCGATATGGATGCAGAGGTGACTAATGATGTTGAATCAGAAGGTGCCAGCGTAGTCGATCAAAACGATAGTGAAAGCTATTCAAAAGATTTACCCGCAGCTAACTACGGCAATGAAGTAACCTTGAAATCAACCTTCACTTTAAAAGCTGATACTGAGGCAGGCTATTTCATTAAAACTTGGAGTTCTTTCATTGATCCGACTTTATATAACATTAGTCAGGGCGTTTCAAATGTAAAAGCTGAGTTCAATGGTGTAACAACTAATGGAACAGCAACTGTTGATGAGAATGGAAATGTTGTTGTTACATTTGCAGATAAAGGACTGAATGTACCAAAGCCACTCACATCTATTGAACAAAAATTAAACTTATCTTATACAGCAAAATTGAAGAACAAAGGTGAACCTACAAAAACATATCATGATAGTCAGATTTCTGGAACAGAAATTGGGAACAATACAGCTACTAACTTTAGTAGTGATGAAGTAGCCTACTGGGTTGTACCACAACCGGAACACCCAACAGTTTTATCTTGGGAAACACCTAATGTAGTGACTGAAAAAACAGAAACAAAAGATCGCTCAGAAGTAGCGGATGGTTATGATTTAACTTTCTATTGGAAAGATGAAGATGATGGTGATATTTTAAATTTCACAATCAATCGAAATGATCCTGATGCAACAAATGAGTTCGCTCAAATTGTCACAACAGGTTCAACCGAGTTTAATAGCCATAGCTGGCATATTCCTGCAGATAAAATTGTTCCAGGGGTGAACGATTATACGATTACCATGAAACGTGGCGACGAAGTTCAAACGTTGAAATTGAAATTAGATATTACTGGAAAGCTTTCCTTTGAGACTGCACCAGACATGTTGAGTTGGACGGGAAGAAAAGCGAGTGAATCAAAAGGAACCTTGGCTAGGGATAGCGGGAACCCAATGACGCTCAGTGTCTTTGACAGTCGCGAAGATACCTCAACTTGGTCATTATATGTACAGGCTGAGTTGACAGATGCTACTGCACCATTTGATTTCGTCTTTAAAAAGGATGCCTCAAGTGCCGAACAAACAATCATGTCAGACCCTGTGCTTGTTATGCGCAAAGGGGACGTGACACCAACGGACTTTATGACGACTAAAACATGGAATGAATCAGAAGGTGTCTTACTTCAAAGTGATAATTATATGCGTGTCGGCGATTACAGTGGTAAAGCTGTCGTGAAGTGGAACCTTTACGACACAGAAGTACCAGAGTAGGGGGGCGAAGGAATGAAAAAAAGAATCATTCAGAGCTTGATGATCGTATTTGGACTTTTTCTATTTAGCAGTCTGGATACTTTTGCCAGTGAGCAACCTAACTTTGATATGGATGAACAGCAAGTCACTTTTCGGATCGTCAATGAAAAAAATGAACAACCTGGAGTAATAGGTGGAAATAATAATCATTCATTACTGCCTAAGACCAACGAAACTAGCGTATTTATTCTTTCGTTTATTGGCACATTATTCATCGGAGTGGTGTTCTTGGTTTTCTGGTTGAGAAGGAGGCGAGACGAAGATGAAGAAACGAATTGAGTTTCTTTTCATCGGATTACTACTTTGTCTTTTGCTCCCAACTCCAGCTTTTGCTCAAGAAATTTTAGGAGAAGAAGATCAGACACCGATGAATGTCACGATTGTGGAAAGCCCAATCAAGTTAGAAAAAGTGACTGCGCCAACTTTTGGAACCTATCAAAAGTCCGCTCACGAACAAGAGATTCAAGCAACCAGTGACCTATTGATTGCTGTCAGGGACCAACGGGAAAATAAAAAAAGCCCTTGGCAATTGACCTATCAGCTTTCAACATTTACAAACGGTCAAGAATACCAAGTGAAAGTATTACTCGGACGAGGAAAATTAAGCACGAATCAATCCGGTGAAGTCGTTCAGGCTACACCGCAGAAAATCGCTGCCGATCCAAATGAGGCTGGGACAATCTTAGAAGCTTATTCTTCTCAATCAACTGAGTACTATTATCAAATTGATAAACAAAAGATTCATTTGGAACTGCCAGCGGATTTACCTACTGGGGAGTTTGTTGGCAAACAATTAGTTACTTTGTTAAATACACCGGAAATAGATTAGTTTTTATAACTAATTTTTTATAACAATCAAATTTAAAGGAGATTATTAAAATGAAAAACACAAAAATCGTAAGTATGACATTAAGCGCAATGGTATTAGCAACTTTAGGAGCAACAAGTGTTCAAGCACAAGAAGTAGTCGATCAAAAAGGTGAAACACCTACAGAAGTTGTCATCACTGATAACGACGATCCAACAGATCCTCTTGACCCAACAGATCCAGATCAAAAAATGTTAACTTTGGAAAAAGTACCAGCTGCCTATAACTTCGAATCAAAACTACAAAATGCAACATATAACTTGACTGCTGATTTAACAGATGAAACAATCGAAGTCTTCAATGACCGTATCGATCGTGAATGGTCTGTTAAAGCCAACGTTGCTTCTAATAAATTAACTCGTTCTTCTGATTCAAAAGAATTTACCGTTGATTCATTCCAAATTAATGGAACAGAAGTTGCTGCAACAGGTGCTGAAGGAATCGTAGCGAAAGCTGAAGCTACTAAAACAGCTGCAAACAACACTGGTTTGATTGAAACAGCTGTTGACAATGTGTCAATCGGTTTTACTGATGCAGATCGTGTATTAGTTGCAGGTGATACATTAGCTGGAAGCATCCAATACCAACTATACAACACAGCAGACGCAAAATAATTAGTAACAACAAGTAATAAATGAACGAATGACGAGGAGCTGCGCATTTGCGCGGCTTCTTTATTCAATGTTTAAAATAAGGAGAAATCAAGAATGTTCAAACAAATAAAGAAGTCGCGAAAGATAGTAAGTAGTTTCCTTTTGTTGTTGAGTTTGCTTTTGACAGCACCATTGCCAACATTTGCACAAGAAGATGCTGGTGAAGTCGGCTATGATATCCAAGCAGTCATTCCAGAGAACCAAATCGACAAAGAAAAAAGCTTTTTTGATTTACGAATGGAACCAGCACAAGAACAAACGATTCACGTGAAGATCAACAATACTTCCAACGCGGATTCAACGTATAAAATCAACATCAATCAAGCATACACAAATAGCCAAGGATTTATTGATTACAATGAGAAAAAAGAATCAGAGAAAAATGATTATCCTTACGCAATTGATTCGATTGCCAAAGTAGCAGATACAGTAACTGTTCCTAAAAAGAGTAGCAAAGAAGTACCGATTACTTTGACAATGCCAAAAGACCAATTTGATGGTCAAATTTTAGCAGCAATTCAAGTAGTGAAAGAAACAGCTAAAGACCAAAAAGGGATTGTCAATAGTTATGGTTATATTTTAGGTTTAAAATTAACGGAAACAGATACAGAAGTACCACGAAAGTTAACGTTAAAAAAAGTGGAACCTGCTATTTCATTTGGAAAAACGAGTGTTGTAGCTATTTTAGACAATCCAACTATGGATGCTTATGGTCACTTAAAATATGAAGCAACTGTAAAAAATCGTAAAACGAACAAAGAAGTGCGTCATGTTACTTACGACAATGATATGCAATTAGCACCAAACTCAACCTATCGTTTTGCAATTGACTGGGAAAAAGAACCATTAACAGCGGGTGAATACAGCTTGCATCTGCGTGTGACAGATGCGAAAGACAATGAATGGATTTTTGATGAAAACTTCACAATTTCAGATAAACAAGCGAAAGAAATCAACGAAGCAACGATTGATGCCGGTAAGAAAGCAACTATTCCAATGTGGATTTATCTAGTCTTTGGAATTCTCCTTGCAGTAATCCTGCTAGGAATTTTCTGGATTATTCTTCTTAAGAGAAGGAAAAAAGAGGAAGAATCGGAAACAGAAACTAAATAAGATTCTATACAAAAAACTGCAAACGAAGTTGGACAGTCAGATGTCTGAACTTTGTTGGCAGTTTTTTTAGTATTTTATTTTTTATTAGAAGGTTTGATATTCATTTAATTACGTATTATTTGGAGGTTTTACCTTGTCAAAAAAGCAGCAACCCCAAACAAAATGATTAGGGTTACTGCTTTTTTTACTTGAGTAAAGATTCTAAACCTAGATCAGCCAAAAAATTAGTTGAAGGCGACAGCTTTGGATTGTAATAAAGTTCAGAAAACACAAGGTCGTCCACCTTGGTTTGATCGACAATCATTTGCGTCAAAACATTGAGTAGGTCCAACATATCTTTTTGATTACTTATCAGTTGAGCGCCGAATAACTGTTTCGTTTTCGTATCATACAGCACTTTGAAGGTTACAAAGAAATCTTTGACTGGATGATAGTTCGAAAAGTGTGTATAAGTTTTGGTAATCGACGAAGTTTCTAATCCATAAAAATCAGCCTCGTCTTGAGTGATTCCAGAACTACCCAGAAAGACGCCGAAAATTTCTGTTCCAATCGATCGCTGTGAGGCTGGAATTGGTTTAGGATCTGCTAAAGTAATATGACTAGCAGCTACAAGTGCTGTTTTTCGCGCATTACCAATCAGTGGGAGATAGGCTGGTTCACCATGGAAGCCAAAAGGCAGTTTGATTAAATCACCAATGGCATAGACATCCGGATCAGAAGTTTGCATAAAGTCATTCACTAAAATGGTTTGATCGAAATCAAGATCCACCAGACCCTCAACTAAGGCAACTTCTGGTTTGGGATTAACGGCAAAGACACAAGCATCAACCAGCTTGGTTTGTCCTGAGAAGAATTGAACTTCTAATTGCTGACGTTCATCAATCTTGACAGTTTGACATTGATTAAAACTTTCTGATAATCGTAAATCGATGGATTCAGGAATGTGTTGTAGCAAAATATCAGTGATTTCTTCATCAAAATAACGAAATACTGGGCGATTCATTTGCTCGATGATTGTAATTTTTTTAGTCGATTTTGTAGCTAGACTGCTAGCTAGTTCCAGGCCAATTAAGCCAGCACCAACGATTGCTATTTGATTGCTGTCGTTGATTTTTTGATAAGCTTCAATGGTTTTTGCGCGACTTTTGTAGGTGATGATGCTTGAATGGACCGCCTCTGATTCTGGAATCAATGGCGCAAAGCGATCGGAACCCATGGCTAAAATCAGTTTGTCAAATGTTTCTGTAGTAATTTGCTTAGTTGCATTATCTTGATAAAAAACTTCTTTCTTTTTCAAATCAATGTTTGTAACGGTTGTTTCAAGTAATAACTGGACTCCTAAGTTTTCAAGGGTTTCTTGGTCACCAACTTCCCCTTTTTCCATTTCGTCGGCTGAAAACAACCCTTTAAAAATTAAATTGATACTGCTTGGTATAAAGCCAAGTACGTTTGATTTTTCGATTAGGCATACTGTAGTTGTTGGGTCTAATTTTTTTAAAAATTTACTAGCGGCAATCCCAGCGTGTGAGCCGCCGATAACGATGACCTTCAATTATATTCCTTCTTTCTTTGAATAGTCTTTTAATAAACGAGTTAAAGCTTGGATATCCGCTTGGGTTTTAAAGTCATTGATGATATATAAATCTTTAAATGAAAATTGTTGTATTCCAAAAGCGGAGTCTGAAATCAATAAGTCGTAGTCTTTCTTAACTTCAGCTTCTTCACAATGGATGTAAAATTTTGTATCAAACTCGTTCTTGATACTTTCCATCATGATATTTGTTTGTAAGTTGTCTCGACTACAAAAGACACCGATTTGAATCGTCAACTTAGAAAAGCGTCGCATTTGATTGATAAAATAAAGGTGAATTCGGGTAACTAATTGCTTTGTCGTTTCCAACAGAGAAAAACCGAGAATGTCTTCGGTTTCTTGAATAATTTGCTGAACCAGTTCAAAATTTGGCGTAAAAATTGATTGATTAACTAGTCGATCAAATAGCATTTGTTCTTCAAAAAAGGTGATATTTCCTTTGAAATAAACAATTGTACTGTGTAACTGGGTTAAGAAATACTTCCACTCTTGGATAAATCGTGAATCAATTTCAGCCGAGTCAATTTGATAAGCTGTTTTTACGTGCTGAACGACCATTTTGTTCAACTCGATAACTTTTGTATTAAATGTTGGCCAGTCATCAGACTGAAGCAAGAAACGATTACTGCGTTCTATAACGAATAGAGAAGAAATAAACAAGTAGAGATAAGTCGCTTTGTACTCAAACTGAAACTCAGCTGACGGACTAACAGATAAAAAATAAGATTCACGAACTAATTGGTAGACAGGATCATCAAGATAATCATCACTCAGCATGGTCATTGACTCAACTGAAGGAGGATTATTTAATTTTTTTGTTCGTTTCTTTAAGATTCGAATCCAAAGATATAATTTCAGCCGAGTTGTGCTACCAAAAGGCTGTTTTAATTTTTTCTCTAAAAAAGAGACAAACAACAGACTATTATGGTCGTTTTCTTTTCCTTGTATCTCTTCTAAAGGGACAGAGTTCCAAAACAACTGAAAGAAAAAGTAGCAAATTTGTAATTCATCGCCAGTTATTCTCCCTCGACGAATTTTAAGATTAAATTCGTCCAACAACTGATTTAGTCCCGTGATGTGACGGTAAACAGCGGCCTCGCTAATCAAAAACTTTTGAGATAGTTCATAGATAGAATAGGACGAATGATAATAGAGATGCCTTAGAATCTGATACTTGATTGATTCTTGCAAGTAATAATAGTAAAGTTTATCCAAGCTTGTTTGATTGCTTTTTTTTAAAGTGACTTGATTTTGTTCGTGATCGACTTCAAGACTTAAATCAAGTTCTAAGTCGTTCAGGATAAAAGTCAACTCTTCAACATTGTTATTAAAAAGAAAAGAAGTAATGGTTAAATCATTCAGTAACTTAGGAATGTCTGCCGTTAAATTTTTATCTAACAAATAATGAATGATCGAAATTTGGATTTTACCATTTTTTTCTAGCAAATTAAATAGTTCCATTGTCTGTTTCACCACTCTTCTATGCGTTCTACATTACTGCTTAATTGTAATTGTTTCCGTGAAAATAGACAAGCTTTGGGTGACGAAATGACTAAGTTAATAGTAGCTGTTTCCAAGGTGTTTTTTTGTCAACAATTTAAAAAATAAATTAAATAAATGATAAAAACAATTCAGTAAAACAGCTATACTAAAGTAGTAAAAGATGGAGGTTAACATCGTTCATCTTTTTCATTAAGCTAATACGTTGAGTAAAGATAAGACATAATTTTGTTCATATCCAGCACCTTTAGTGTTTCATAGTTATTGAATAGGATGAAGTGCAGAGAGCGGTTGTAAAAAAGTAGTACTGAATAATCTAGTAATTACAAACATAGCTGAAGTTACACGTTGAAAAAAAGAATTCTTTGATGACTTCCCCGTTACTCTGAAAGAGTGGTAGATCTATCTTCAGTAGATAAAAAAGTGCTTAATAACCCTATACATATGAAAAGTAAAAGAATTCAATTCAATTGATTTCTAGCTGGTGAAAAAATAGGTCCATCCTTTTCATTGAATAAAAAAATGGAGAGAATAAAATGTGGGTGAGTGGCCTTATCGGTATAGCTTCACAAATCTATTTGATTACTTGTGTAGTGATTGACAAATACAGGTCCAAATAGATTAACAAAAAAAGAGCGAACAGTGAAAAACTGTTCGCTCTTTTTGGTAACCATAATGTGTATTCTATTTTACAGTAAATGTCATTAAAGACTTAAGTGTATTAGAGTTTTCACCTGGAACGCCACTACTCAATCTTACTTCAAGCACATCCCCAGATTTCAAATCTGATTTTTTAATTTTGATTTGAATAGTATCTTCGGTTTCTTTAGAGATAGAGCTATAATAAGCTTTATTTTCAAAAGTTTCTGCTAGATATTTATAATTTTGGCAAACGACGAAACGATTACTTCCTTTATATGCTTCTTTGTCAAAATCAATATAAATATTTTTCCCGTCATAACTGATTTTTTTAACAGCATCATTCATTTTTTCGATGCCTAAATCAACATCTTTATCTAAAACAAGTGTTTCCAACAACTTTTTGTTTTCAGTGCTTTGACCAGGTTTTCCTGGAGCGCTGTATACTTCAATTTTTTGACCTTTCCAACCAGCGAAGATTTTAGCAACACCAGTCTTCTCGCCATAGTTTGTTGAATTGCTGTAATAACTTTTTCCTTTATAAGTTTCAAATGAATATTTACCATCCAAGTAAACAACGAAACGTTCTTCACTATTAAATTGTTCAGTCGTTAGATTTAAGTTGATATATGTCTTTCGTGTTCGTTCATTGACACCAACAGCAAGTAATTTATTTTCTTCAACAGGAGGATCAGTCGGGTCAGTCGGGTCAGTTGGTTCAGAAGTTAATACATTGTCCACGATAGAACCTAATTCCGCATCTGTTGTATCATAACCAAGTTCCCAAACGATTGCGCCACCGTATTCGTTTTCAATTGTCCAGTTCACTTTTTCTTCAATAGATTGAACATTATCATAAGAATAAAATTCTTTTGTGTCCGCATTGTAAATGTAAGGAGCTTTTGCTTGATCATCCCACTTAGCAACTAAGTTGTCATTCGGATCTTCGTTAGCTTTTGCTTGTAATTCTTTTAATTGGAACCAAGGCATCAATCCTGCAGGTGCGTCTGGATCATCCCATGTTCCGCCGATTGGAGCACCCTCACTTGGAGCACCAAGTTCACCAGTTTCAACATTGTCGAACCCACGAGAATAGTAACTCATCCCAACCATTAATTTATTTTTAGGTATATTGTATGTTTCGCTGTATTCTTTCATTGCTGAAGATACATTGAACTTTTTGTCTTTGTCTGTTTCTGTTGCGTACAACGCAGAGTGATGCCCTGTTTGTGTATCAAATCCACCGCGGAAGTCATAAGTCATAACATTGAAATTATCAACGTATTGATTAACTGTTTCAGGTGCAATAAATTCCATTTTTTCATGTGAAGCGGTTACGGCAATACTTAATTGATAATATGTATCATTTGTTTTACCTGCTACCGTTAATTTTTCACGTAATTGCTTCATCAAAGCGATAAATTTTGTTTTGCGGTCTTCATTGTCTGGGTACTCCCAATCAATATCAACGCCATCAAAGCCATGTTTTAACACGAAGTTAACGATATCAGTTGTAAATTCATCCATCTTTTCCGGTGTTTTGGTTACGATATCAAATGCTAAATCTTCTACTGAGTTATTCCAACCACCAATTGAAACCATTGAAGTTACATCATTCTCATCCGCTAAATCATTGATTTGACCGATATAATTTCTACCGCCACCATCTGCATAATCAGCCCAAGGATCTTTTGAGGTCAGTTTTCCAGTAGTAGGGTCAATAATCATAAAACCGTAGTTCACATGCGTAATCTTATCAAATGGCACATCAACTGGATCATATCCCTTACCATCTACTGTCGTAGGGCTATAATCTGGGTTATTTGGCTCGTAGTCTGTTTTATACCCTTGCCAGTTCGCAAAATAGCCAATAACTTTTTTCTGTTTCTGAACAGTTTCTGCTTGTGCTTTTTGGTAATCATCAGCAGCAGAACCAGTGAAGATATTAAAGTCAAAAGTTCCGACTTTAGTGATATCTTTTACTTTCTTCCACATAGGTGCAGATCCTGGAGCTTGAGTAGCTTCTGCCCAATAAGAGTTAGTCCACAGTGCATTATTATAAATGACATAAGCACCACCTGCATATGCTTGTGCAGTCCAATAGGCAGTGTTAAGAATTTGTTCATCATAGTTTGCAACAACAACCTTTTGCTTTCCTTTGAAAAGATGTCCACTTTCCCCACGGGTCCATGTCTTGCCATTGTCATTTGACCACATGTGTGCATTTGTTAATCCATTGATCACGTTTGCTGTGTCATCCATCACTAAACCAGCAGCAGTTCCCTGTGTTTCCGTTGCAAATGCTTGAAGTGGTGCAGAAGATAATAGTGTAAATCCTGCCATCGAAGCTGCTAGCAACGTTTTCCATTTTGTTGTCTTCATTTTTTCTTTTCTCCCCTTGATAAAATATTTTTGCAGCAGTCGAGGTAACTCCCCGACAACCACATCTAAAGTTAAAGCCTATGATGTTTAAAGTAAATTTCTAAAATTACCGCGTGATAGGAAGAGAACGTTGTTATTTAATATAAAAGCAGTCTTGAAAGCAAATTGAGCTTTTTTTAGGGGGGAATATTTTTTTACGTGAATGTTTTTTAGCTAAAAATAATTAAAAGAAAAAAGAAACGGGGGCTTGTAAAAAGCTGGTAAAGAAAATCTGCCACTTTATCAGCCTTTTTCTTCTAGATAGTAGATGAATATACATTGAGTGAGCTGTTACTATTTTTTTGAAATTTATTTAGCTTATTACTAAACAAATCTTGCAAGGCATGCTATACTATTTTTTGTAACAGATATATAAACTGTATTACTTTATGTTGCTTGTTTATTATCTGAGTAGAAAGAAAATAAGCTGTTAAAGGAAGTTGTATGATGGAAAAAGAAATGAAACAAGGTTCTAGAGCTGTAGTAGAAAGCTTGATTAATCATCACGTAGATTATATCTTTGGTATTCCTGGAGCAAAAATCGATGGGGTATTCAATGAATTAGAAGACCAAGGCCCAGAGTTAATCGTGACACGTCATGAACAAAATGCGGCATTTATGGCACAAGCAATTGGCCGAATTACTGGTGAACCTGGAGTGGTTATTGCAACAAGTGGTCCTGGTGCAAGTAATCTAGCAACTGGATTAGTAACAGCAACTGCTGAAGGTGATCCAGTTTTAGCAATTGGTGGACAAGTAAAGCGAAGTGACTTATTAAAACTGACGCATCAAAGTATGGATAATGCAGCATTATTTAAACCAATTACGAAGTACAGTGCTGAAATCCAAGATCCAGAAACGATTTCAGAAGTGATTGCCAATGCATATCGTATGGCAAAAAGTTCAAAGAAAGGTGCAAGCTTTATCAGTATCCCACAGGACGTCGTTGATGCGCCGGTGAAAAGTGATGTAATCCAACCCTTAAATGACCCACAACTAGGATCTGCGTCTGCAAATGATATCAACTACTTGGCTGACCGTATTCGCGAAGCCAAGCTTCCTGTTTTATTGGTAGGAATGCGCGGATCAAGTGAAAAAGAAACTACAGCTATTCGCAAATTAGTAGAAAAGACTTCGTTACCAGTTGTTGAAACATTCCAAGCTGCTGGGGTCATCTCACGTCAGTTAGAATCACATTTCTTTGGAAGAGTGGGGTTATTTAGAAATCAACCTGGTGATATGTTATTAAAACGAAGTGATTTAGTAATCGCCATTGGTTACGATCCGATTGAATATGAAGCACGTAACTGGAATGCAGAAAAAGATGCAAGAATCATCGTCATCGATGAAACACCAGCTGAAATCGACTCATTTATGCAACCAGAAAGAGAATTGATTGGTGACATTGCAGCAACACTTGATCTACTTAGTGATTCTTTAGAAGCACAACAAGTATCAGTGGATGCTAACGAATATCTTGACTCGTTACAAGAAAAATTAACCGCTCGTGATGTTGTAGAACAGACAGAAGATGAAGGAATTTTACATCCATTAGAAGTCATCAATACACTGCAATCAGCAGTTACGGATGATATGACAGTTACTGTTGATGTAGGTAGTCACTATATCTGGATGGCACGCCACTTTAGAAGCTATGAACCACGTCACTTACTATTTAGTAATGGAATGCAAACATTAGGTGTGGCTTTACCATGGGCGATTTCTGCGGCATTAGTTCGTCCAAATACACAAATTGTTTCAGTTTCTGGTGATGGTGGCTTCCTGTTTTCTGCACAAGACTTAGAAACAGCTGTACGCAAAAAGTTAAATATCGTTCACTTGGTTTGGAATGACGGTCACTATAACATGGTTGAATTCCAAGAAAAAATGAAATATCAACGATCATCAGGTGTTGACTTTGGTCCAGTTGACTTTGTCAAATATGCAGAAGCTTTTGGCGCAAAAGGAATTCGTGCAACAAATGTTCGTGAACTAGAACAAGCCTTAACTGACGGATTTGCTACTGAAGGGCCTGTAATCATTGATATTCCAATTGATTATCGTGATAATGAAAAACTCGGAGAAACGATTTTACCAGATCAATTCTATTAAGAAAAAGGACGTGTATAAGATGACAGAGTCAAGTTTATATCAACACGGAACGTTAGGTGCCTTGATGGCTGGGTTGATGGATGGAACAGAAAAGATGGCTGAGATCTTGAAACATGGTACGTTAGGACTAGGAACACTTCATGGGTTAGACGGGGAAGTCATCGTTGTTGATGGGATTGCTTATCAAGGTCGATCAGATGGTTCGGTTGTACGTTTGAATGGTGAGGAAAAAACACCTTATGCAGCTGTAACAGATTTTACAGCGGATAAAAGTGTTGAAATCACAACGCCTCATACAGGAGATGTGTTAAAAGAAACAATTTTGGCAGAAGAAGCAGGAAAAAATTTATTTATTGCAGTGAAAATTACTGGATTATTTAAAAATGTGCATATCCGTATCATGCCAAAGCAAGAAAAACCTTACAAACGGCTTGTCGAAGTTTCGCAAAATCAACCAGAATTTCGCCAAGAAGAAGTTGAAGGGACATTAGTTGGCTTCTTTACTCCTGAACTATTTCAAGGCGTAGCAGCTGCCGGCTTTCACTTACATTTTATTGACAAAAGTAAGACATTCGGCGGACATGTGATTGATTTTGAATTGGCAAATGGCATCGTGGAAAGTAGTCGGATTGAATCACTCGTTCAACATTTTCCAGTCAATGATTCAACATTTGTTGACACAGAAATTGATTATGCTAACTTGGCAGAAGAAATTCAAACAGCAGAATAACCAGTTTTCATTTCCAACATACAAAAAAAGCGTGAGACACAAGTTATCATTTTTCAAAAAATAGCGTAATAGCTAATTCTTTTGAAAAATGCGAACGTCGTCTCGCGCTTTTTCTAAATTTAAATACCTAATAGTGGAGCCGGATCAACAAAATTAGACCATAAACTTGTTGAGATACCGAAGTGAAGGTGAACACCAGTTGAATTTCCTGTTGTTCCCATACCGCCTAAAAGTGTTCCGGCATTAACGGAGGCACCAACAGTTGTAGAGAAGCTGCTTAAATGCATATAATAAGAATAATAGCCATCGGCATGTTGGATAATCACGTGATTTCCCGCAGACCAGTGATAGCCAGCTTCAACAACTTTTCCAGCTTTTGCTGCAAAAACAGGTGTTCCAGAAGCTCCAGCTAAATCAATTCCGTCATGAGATGTACCAGATGCACCTGTTGGATCAACACGATTACCAAAAGGACTTGTAATCACAAGTGAACTTAATGGCGCACTCCATCCAGAAGTATTTTCTTCTGGTTTTGTTACGTTGTCTGCTTCAGGCACTTCAGGAACAGAACTGACGGGTGAGCTGTCTTCTGTGTTGGTTTCTGTTTTCATTTCGTTTGAAGAATCAGACTTTTGCTCTTGTTCTTTTTGGACCGCTAGTGCTTGGGCTTGCTCTTCATTAGCAATGCGCTCCTTTTCAGCAGCTGCAGCTAGTTCTTTTTGTTTTTGCTCTTGGACTTTGCGCGCGTCTTCTTCTGCTTTTTTGCGAGCAGCTTCTTCAGCAGCACGTTGTTTTGCCAAAGCTTTTAATTGCTCTTGACGCTTTTTCTCTGCTTCAACTTTTTGTTTTTCAAATTTTTCTTTTTGTTTTTTCTCAGTAGCTAAACTAGCGGAGAGTTCATTGATTTTAACTTCTTGATCTAATTTTGCCTTTGTTAACTCGTCTTGTTTAGCTTGCAATTCATTGGTTGTTTCAGTCAAAGAGTGTAACTTTTCTTCTGATTTCTTTTGAAGCGTTTCTAATTCAGCTTGATCTTTTTGTTGTTCAGACATGATTTCTTTGTTTGCACTGATTAATTTTGTTACAGCATAAGCTTTTGTGATTGCTTCATTAATCGAATCAGATTCGGCCATCACTGACAAAATGTCGCTGGCATTTTGATTCGTTTGAACATTCCGCGCTTGTTTTTGAATTTGTTCTTCACGTTTAGCGATTTTCTCTTTCAAATCAGCAATTTTTTGAATCAAGTCAGTTAACGTTTGTTCTTCAGTATTTTTTTGTTGAAGAATCTTATAACTTTCTTTTTCAATTTGGCTGACATTTTCTTTAATGATTGCCAATTCTTGTTCAGAAGCTGTTTGATTTTTTTGTAGTTGTTCAATTTTTTGATCTTGTTCATTGATTTTGTCGTCTAAAGTGTCTGCTTGCGCGGCAATTGGTGCACAAAGTAAACTTAGCGCGAATGAAAATGTGACCATTTTTTTTAGCTTAATCATAGTTTCCCCACTAACATCTTTTTTATCAATTTCAATTTTTACATTTTGTATTGTAAGGCAGAGTTGTGTGGAAGTTGTGAAGATTCATCCGTTGAGCGAAAAAAAGAAAAACTTAATATAACTGAAACAATTACAAAATAATTGATACAAACTCAATCGAATTGATAAGTGATCGTGAGTGAAAGAGAGGTATGATTGAGTAAACTGCGTAAAATAGTGAAGAGAAAGGAGCGAATTAGATGCATATAAAAGTATTTACCAAAAATAAAAAAACAGTATTTCCTATAATGAAACGATTGCAAAAAGAGCAGTTAGAGCTAAAGGTGAGTTATCAATCTGCTCTGGCAAAGCTACATAATGAACCAGCAGATATTTTACTTATTACGGATGATCGCTTGACAGAGCTTTCGGAAACAGTTACGAATCGTTTTCCATTAGTTGTCGCTTGTACTCAGCCACTTTCAGAGAAAGAAAAAATTGTCTTATTCCAAAAAGGTGTGAACATTTTGTGGTCTTGGCCTGTTAGTTTTGAATTAATGAAGGCAAAAGTAGAATCTCTACGTTCAGCATTGCTGAAGCAAAAACAATTAAAAAATAATACGCAGCCTGTTTACCAGAAATTTCAAGTGTTGGAAGAAAAGCAAGTGATCTTGTTACATGAAAAAGAACTTTCTTTAACCAAATCAGAATATCGTTTGTTTGGCTTGTTACTGAATCATCCATTACGAATTTTTTCTCGTGAAGAGTTGTTGATTTTGCTAGGAAACGAAGAAGGTTCGGGAAGAGTGATCGACACACACATCAAGAATATTCGTAAGAAAATTGAAGAAGTTGCAGGAAGTGTCAACTATATCCAAACGGTTCATGGTCGTGGATATCGCTTTACCAATGCTACTCATTAAAATTACAGCTGGTATTGGAGGGATAAGTGAGCTATAATTTCTGAATAAAAGGAGTGTGTTGTTACGATGTGGTCAGAAAAACAAAAAAGAGATGCGTATGAGCTTTTACTGTTACAACAAAAAGGATTACTTGAAGCTGAAAGTAATTGGTTAGCTAATCTTGCGAATTCTTCTGCACTCTTAGCAGATGCGTTACCAGAAACTGTCTTTGCTGGATACTATCTATTTGATGGAGAAGAACTAATTCTTGGGCCGTTTCAAGGAAGAGTTTCTTGTACAAGAATTAAACTAGGTAAGGGCGTTTGTGGGGAGTCAGCAGCAAAAAGAAAAACATTAATTGTCACAGATGTAAAAAAACATGAAAATTATATTTCTTGTGATTCAGCTGCACGTTCAGAAATCGTTGTTCCTTTAGTTAAAGACGGAAAATTAGTAGGTGTTTTGGATATTGATTGCGGAAAAGTCGCGGGTTATGATGAAATCGACAAACAATTTTTAGAACAATACGTGGCATTATTGGAACAAACATTGCCGGCTAAAACAGTTCTACTTGCTAATTAAGTTTATATTAAGTACAAAAACAGTTCGACTGATTAAAATGGTTGCTAAAATTCAGCAATTAATTTAATCAGTTTTTTTATTATAAAAATACTTAAGTTATCATTTTTCTTCATTTGGTTTTAATGTTAATATAATTTCAATGGAATTATAAAATAATTAGAAGGTGATTAACTATGAAGAAAGAAGAAATCATTTTGGGACAAATTTATGAATGTCATGCGATTGGATTGAAAAAGAAAGTGACCGGCGAAATTATTAAAAAATTAGAGAACTCAGTGATTCTTTGTGTAGAAGAATATGATCGTATCGATCATGCAGAAGTTCAAGATAAAGCTGGAAAAGTAATGGCTAAGTATTCTGAAATTTGTAGTCAAGAAGTATCAGAATATGGTCTAATTGAAATTGCCTAATCCAGTAAGCAAAACCATTAAGCACTTGGCGGAGGTGTTTAATGGTTTTTTTTTTGAAAAAATGATTGAGATGTTTATTTGCTCTTTAAAAGTTACTGAAGAATGGCTATACTGGAAACTAGTTTTAATGATTATTTGAAAGGAATGAAGAAAATGGATATCCAAAAAATTGAGTACGACTCAGAAAAATATCAACAAACGTTAAACTTGCGAAATAAAGTCATGCGCGTTCCGTTGGGGTTAACGATTGAAGAAGAGGATTTTTCACACGAGGCGGAGCAATATATTCTTGGAGCATTTGATGATGAGTTCCTTTTAGGTGTTGGTGTGCTTAGTCAGAAGTTAGATGAATCAAAAATGAAAGTTGAGTATCTATGTGTTGATTCGCAAAGGCAAAGTGCAGGTGTGGGAAAACAATTACTCAGTCATCTTGAACTTTATGCGAAAAAAGAGCATGCGAAAACAATCGAATTAGAAGCGCGCGTAAGTGCCCTGTCATTTTACGAAAAAATGGGTTACGTTGCGTATGGGGATACGTATTTGATGGCGATTGCGCCGGTTGAGCATATTCGAATGGAAAAATTTTTATAGATTAATTGAATAAAAAGGAAAAGCGTGAGAAGAAAGTATAACTATTTTCTGTTACAAAATAAAAAGAGCAGGTCAAATTGTTGATTTCATACAATATTAAATTGAAGAATAGGAGCCTAATTTAGCTACTATGAGTATTCTAAAAAATGTAATTTTTGACAATCTTGATTACTCTATTATTAGAGCCTATTGATTCTTTTAGAATGTAGAACGTTTCAGACTTTAATAAAGCATGAAACGATTCTATCGGTGCGTTATCTGGAGATGTTCCTTTATGGAACGCCTTCAGATAACGTTTTTTTGTTGAGATATAGATTCATTTACTTTAAGCAAGAAAAGGACTCATTTTTTGATGATGTAGAATTTTCTCATTTTAAAGTGGTATATTTATCACTTCGTTTATGATTTGAATACAAAAAGTTTGTGTTTTGCTACTTCTCTCTATTTGACCAAAATAAAAAAACGTTGATTGAACAACGTTTTTTCGGATTATTGTTTGTCTCAACAATATAAATATGGAGACGGCGGGAGTCGAACCCGCGTCCAAACACATCGCCACTTAAAAATCTACGTTCATAGTCAACTCATTTAAGGTTTCGCTTTACAACTTGCCGAGTGACAGGCATTTTGTATTGCTAGTCTGATGAGCTCTTTTTCAACTTACAGACGGAAAGTTGAAACGTATCCCACTAAAGTTAGGACCCTTACTCGAGCACATGGGCGATACCGAGAGGATCTACGCTAACTGTTTTTAGGCAGCTAAAGCGTAAGAATAGTTTTCGTTTTTAGCAGTTATATTTAACTGTAACGTTTTAACGTAGACGTAACCTACGAAACGCAATTCAAGCTCAAACTGTGCCTGTCGAATCCGTAACGTCCCCGTAAAGTAACAAGGGTTACAGATGCATTATGCACAAAGATAGTATACCACATTTTTATTCATTTTCAATAAAAAAGTATTGGCACTAAAATGCGAGAAGAGTTAATGAAAGGTTCAATCAATTTTATTCGCTGAATCATTTTTAGTTTCATGAAAAAATCTCGAAGCTGTACTACTTGCTTCGAGATTTAGTAACATTTTCTTGAATAAAATGGTCACTTTTTTTCTGATGTTAAACGGAATAGGAGAAGCGGAATAGCAATAGTCAAAACAATACACAAAGCCATTACCCAAGTAATCCCAACATTCATTGATGAAGGAGTTGTCACGATGCTGATCATGATCGTAATTCCGATAGATGCAAACATTTGACGAAGTGTGTTATTCAAAGCCGTTGCTTGGCTGATTTGTGAAGGTTCAATTTCTTTAAAAGCTTCGGTTAGTGACGGTGAAAAAATTAATCCAATTCCTAAGAGACAAAGCGCATAAGTCACGGACAACAAAGCTAAATTGATTTCTACTCGTGAAAGAAAGAAGGGAATAAAGGATACGAGCATCAAAAAGCTGCCAGTTATGATTAATTTCTTTGGTCCATGCTTGTCGTAAATTCGTCCAACAACAATCGAAGAAAAAGCGTTCAAAATGGCTCCTGGTAATAAGATAAGACCAGCAGTTAAGCTATCGACTGAAAGCTGCATTTGGGCAAAGATGGAGACCAGCTGTCCTAACCCAACCAAAATGATGTATGCCAGGATACTAATGCCAGTCATTTTTACAAAAGTGGGTTGTTTCAGTAAATAGATATTGATTAAAGGTTTTTTCATACGTAATTGTCGTTTCAACAAAAGACAGCCAATCAAAAAGCCAAGAATAAAAAGAAAAATCCCTAGAATCAGTCGGCCTTTCATCATGGTGATGCTTAGCATAATAAGAGAGATGGATAAGAAAGATTCGATGACTGAAATAAAATCAATCTTGACTGGTTTTGGTTGAGAATAATTAGGAAATCGCCAAAAACTGATGAGAAGGATTAAGAGCATGATTGGTAAGATACTAATAAATAAGTAACGCCAATTTAAATAATTTAAAATGATCCCCGCAACTGTCGGACCTACAGCAGGGCCAAAAGCAATGACAAAAGTAGATAAGCCCATAATCATGCCACGCTGGCTGGGTGGGTAGATTGTCATCATAGTAGTCATTTGAAAAGCCATCAAAAAACCACCGGCTGCAGCTTGTAATAGTCTACCTAATAATAAAAACCAAAAATTGGGTGCGATTGCTCCAATTGACGTCCCCACAGAAAAGACAAGTAACAAAGATAAAAAGACTGTACGACTTGAGTATTTTTCATAAACATTAGAAGTTAGTGGGGTAACAACGCCAACCATTAAGGTGTAGCCTGTGGTTAACCATTGAACAGTAGTTAATGATTCTTTCATGATGTCTTTGAGTAAAGGCAACGCTGTAACCATCATTGTTTGACTCATCATACTGATAAATGCTGCTGATAAGATAATGATAGTGATCAATTTTCGGTTTTTTACTAAAAGTTGTTTTTCCATTTTCGATTCAGGTCTCCTTGCGTTTCACTATTCATTAGCATTAAATGCTTCATAAACGAGTTTCAATTGTTCAGTAAACTGTGCTTGATTGATTTCTGGGTGGGCGTGAAAGAACGAAATCCACCATTCTTCCATTTCATTACCAAGTTGTTCTGCAATTTTTTTCCCTTTATCAGTTAAATCAACATGATAGGCACGTGATTCATTGCTTAGTGAGCGGGTAATAATTCCTTCTTTTTCTAAAAACTTCAAGTCTTTTGTTAATAAGCTTGGATCAATTGCCATCCGACGTGCAATATCTTTTTGGATTTGATGAGGATTTTTTAGAGCAAACATAATAATATCTGTTTGTGTTGCCCTTAAAAAGTCAAAACTATTTTGATGGTTCCATGATTTTTTCGTTTGGCGATAAATCGCAGCCAAATATTTACTTAAATTTATTTCATTCATAAAGATCACCTCATAAAATTTTAATAGACATCTCCATAAGTGGATATGTCCATTAAAAGATTTTTCCTTTTTTTTGTCAATTTTTTTGATTTTTATATTGATAGGCACCGACTGATTGAATTAGTTGGTGAGAACTCTTACTGCTGTTGTTTTTTCTTAAGAGAAAAAGAAAAAAATCTCAAAACAGTAGTATCTGCTTTGAGATTCGTTACGGATTTTTTATTTTAAAAAAATTAAATTAAGTCAAAATGTTTCAATGCGTGGACGATGCCACCTTCAGTATTTTTCTTAGTTACGAAAGTCGCCAACTCTTTTAGTCCATCGTAGGCATTGCCCATTGCAATTTTATTGTCGCAAGCTTCTAGCAGAGCGAAGTCATTCGGACCATCACCAAATCCAAAAGTTGGGACATTGGTCAATCCTAATTCTTCTTTTAATCGTTTGACGCCAGCACCCTTAGAAATTCCTTTTTTCACGGTATCAATTGAATAAGGACCGTTTCGATAAAAAGTTAGTTCAGGAAACTGTTCATGATAATATTCATCGCCACTTTGTGAAAGAATCAAAAGCATGTTGATTGGATTTTGACGAAAGGCAAAAGGATCAATCGGTGGCACTTCAGAATGAATAAAATTATAGGCATCAATCATTAGTTGATTGTGGCCAGTACACCAAATATTTTGGTGATTGTAGTACGAAAGTTCGTGGCCTTGTAACCGCACATGTTCATACATTCTTTGACATTCTTGTTCTGAAAAAAGCTCGGAATGGATTTCTTTTCCATCCACACGAATATAAGAGCCATTCATGGTAACAGCTGAAGTGATTCCAGCATCGTGCATAATCTTTTGGATTTCAATTTCTGTTCTACCTGTGGCAATGACAGGTAAGACATGATTTTCTTTTAAGGCATTCATGGCAGATGCAACTTCTGAGGTGATTGTTGAATGCGCATCCAGCAGTGTTCCATCTAGGTCAAAAAAAGTAATTGCTTGATAGTTTGACACAAAAAAAACTCCTTTATCTTTTCAATAAACCTATCTTAACAAAGAATGAACAAAAGACAAACCTTTCATGAAGAATTATTGAATATATTGGTTCGCAAGACTATTTGGAGTATACTAGAAAGAGAACTTTTTAGGAGGAAATCAATGATTTTTTTAGTTGTAGGAGTTGCTTTAACGACTATTGGTATTTTCTTTCGCTTATTTCCTTCCAAGGGAAATTTGCCATTGTATGGATACCACTCACCGTTAGCTGCTAAAACAGATGAACTCTGGCAGTTAGCCCAGAAAGTTAGTGGAAAATACTTTATTATTTTCGGCTTGATAATGGCTGCGATTGGCTATTTATTAAAAGTAACAGGAAACACGAATTACTTTTTAATTGAAATGCTGGTATTAGTTTTTCCAATTATGCCGATTTTTATTTTAACGGAAAAAAAATTACAGAAATTTGACCAGAAATCCGGAGGGGATGACTATGAACATTTTAATGATTGAAGATAACCAATCTGTTTCTGAAATGATGCAGATGTTTTTTTTGAATGAAGGCTGGGAGGCAACGTTCAAGTATGATGGGAAAGACGGGCTAGACGCCTTCTTAGAAAATCCTGCACACTGGGACATGATTACACTTGATTTGAATTTACCAACAATGGATGGCATGGTTGTTGGGCGTGAGATTCGGAAAATCTCAAGCACAGTACCTATCATTATGTTGACTGCACGCGATTCAGAGAGCGACCAAGTTATTGGTCTGGAAATGGGGGCAGACGACTACGTAACGAAACCGTTTAGTCCACTGACCTTGATTGCACGAATGAAAGCCTTGCACCGTCGAAGCGAACTTGTCGATGCAAAAGAAGAAACCAGTGAATCAGATAGTCATTTCGACATTCAAACAGAACATTTCAAAATGAATACCAAAACTCGTGAAGCTTATCTAGATGGTCAATTGATTGAAGGTTTGACACCAAAAGAATTTGATCTTTTATTTACTTTAGCGAAAAAACCACGTCAAGTTTTTTCAAGAGAACAGCTATTGGAATTAGTTTGGGATTATCAATATTTTGGTGATGAGCGAACAGTTGATGCACATATCAAAAAACTTCGTCAAAAAATTGAGAAAGTCGGTCCACAAGTAATTCAAACGGTTTGGGGCGTCGGCTATAAGTTTGATGATTCTGGTGTTGCCTAATGCGCTATCTTTATCAACAATTACTTGCTTTTTGTAGTATGATTGCCATGATTATTTTGATTGTCGGGGTTTCATTTACACAATTAACGAAGCAAACGATTGAAGAAAATAATTACCAACAGTTGTTTGGTTATGCTGAATCTGTTGAAAAAACGACACAAACATATGCTGCGAATTTTCCGCAACTGAGTCAAGATCAGGCGTTCCAAAATGCATTGCTTTTGACTGAACAAGTGCTAACGGAGCAGAATGTTAACTTTATTTTTATTGACAAAAATGAGCGGCTTATTTATCCAACAGACGATTCAATGCTGGATTTCACGATTAGTCCGGAGCAATGGAAAAACTTGCGTAACGGAAAGCAACAAAAGTTTACCGATCATAAAAATATTTTAGGCCAACAGCAAGCAACTTCTTATGCATTAGTTCCGTTTAATTTGAATCATGAATTTTACGGTGCTTTGGTTGTGAGCCAACCAGCACGAAATATTGATAATAGCGTGCGTTCAGTTACCTTGAATCTTTTCAAGGGGTTTATTTTTTCAAGTATTGTTGCAGTTATTGCTAGTTATGTGTTTGCTGCTTTTCAGGTGAAGCGAATCAATCGTTTACGCAATGCAACAAAAGAAGTGACTAACGGGAATTTTGATGTCCAACTGCCTGTTCATGACAAAGATGAATTTGACGAACTTGCAGATGATTTCAATAAGATGACGAATTCACTTAAAGAGTCGCAAGCAGAAATCGAAGAGCAAGAGAATCGGCGACGCCAATTTATGGCAGATGCTGCACATGAGATGCGCACGCCTTTGACGACAATCAATGGATTGCTAGAGGGGCTTGCCTATGATGCGATTCCAGAAAATCAACGAGAGAATGCAATCAAGTTAATGAAAAATGAAACGGAGCGCCTTATTCGATTAGTCAATGAGAATCTGGACTATGAGAAAATTCGGACCGACCAAATTACGATGGTCATCAAGAAATTCAATGGAACAGAAACCTTGAGAAATCTTGTGACACAGCTTGAAGCAAAAGCAGAAGCAGCAGGAGATACACTGATTTTGGAAGCTCAGGAAGAAATTGATGTTTATGCTGACTATGATCGTTTCGTACAGATTATGGTAAATATCATTCAAAATGCGATTCAGTTTACTGAAAATGGTCAAATTACTATCAGTATTGAAAAAGGTTATCTTGAAACGATTATTAAAATCAAAGATACAGGAATCGGTATCTCAGAACAGCAGATGAAAAATATTTGGGAACGCTACTATAAGGTTGATCCATCAAGAAAAAATACTAAGTATGGTGAATCTGGTCTCGGCTTACCCATCGTGCAACAACTAGTTCGTCTGCATAAAGGGAAAATTGAGGTCGAAAGTGAAGAAGGAAAAGGAACAACATTTACTGTCCGACTTCCGGATGTAGAAATCAAAGAAGTGTCTCAAGAAAACTAAACCAAAAGCCAGATGTGGAAATTTCCGCATCTGGCTTTTTTAGTGATCATCAATTAGTAAGCATAGTGGAGTAAAATATGTGAGAAAAATACTTTAGGAAGCATCTTCTAAATGATCGATGTAAGGACTATGGGCAATAGTCGTATTGTTGGTGAACAGCAGAATTGTTTGATTTTTTTGACGAGCTAGTAAGCAAAGAATGTCTAACAATTCTTGTGTTTCTGCAATAGTTAAGTCGTCAAATGCGTCTTCTACAATGATTTGTGTGCGTTTAGCAAGTAAAGAATGTAAGAGTTGCAGTTTGATTTTTTCTAATAAAGAGAGGTCATCTGCTGACTGCTTTTCCCAAGAGGAATCCAGCTTTAATTGTGATTGATAAGTGGAACTGGTTGACTTGATATCTTTACTTGAAATGTCTAGGTAGACATGATCCTTTAACTTTAAATAAGGAAAGACAGGCCAATTTTTTTGAACAATTGTGTAGTTTGGCGAGTCATCTAGCAACAAGTTTTCTTTCCATTCATTAAGTAGTTGTTGTTGCTTTTCTTTAGAACTAAGAATAACAGTTAGACAATTGAAATGAGTCGTATTATTTGGTTGCTCCATGGTGGGTGAACCTCCCTTTTTGCAGTCTTCGAGAAAAATAGATAAATGACAAAATACTTATAAATAAGCTAACGAAAGTCAAAGTGAATAGTGTTTGAACAATTCCTTTAAATGTATCAACAAGTAAAAAATCACTCGTAAAATCAATCTGAAAAAATGCTTCTTGATTGATAGGAATGGTTAATCCACTAATTGAAGAAGGAACAGAAAAGTCAGGAAACTTAAATAAGGTAAGAACAGTTAGGTTGATTCTTTGTAACAGTGTTTCGTAAAGATGCTGGAAACTGATACTCCATAATAGTAAACCTAAGCAAGCAACAGTAATTGGTACAAACATTTGAGTGTAAACAAAGAAGAATAATTTTTTTTGTGAAAATCCGGTTAAACGCCAGTTCATCAATTCTTGTCGATTTTGTTTCAAAATATGGATAAAAAAGAAGAAAAAACAAATCGCAAAGCAGAGCACAAAGACAAGAATAGCTGATGAATAGAAGTGACTAACGCTATCTAATTGTGGAATCTTTTCTTCTTGACTAGTTGAACTAAAGATAGCTAAACGGTTTTGGATTTGTTTGTGTAAAGTAGTTTGTAAATTATATAAATTAAAAGAGATAAGTAACAAAAAAGCAAAGAAGCTTGAAAATAAAATATATACAATTGTTTGCTTTTTATAATATGCTAAACGCGCAATAGCATAACGGATTATTTTCATACTTTTCACCTCTATTAGAGTATAAAAAATGAATATGAATAAAGTATGAAATTCTTTTTGATAAATTGCGAGTTATTCTGCAAAGAGGTGAGAAGCTGTTATTTGAGAGTACAAAAAAGCGTGAGAAGTTAGCTTCTCACGCTTTTTAATCGTTTATTCCTCTGAAGAAGAAGTATCAGTCGTTGGTGTACCATTTATTTCTTGGTACGTTTTTGTTTCATAAAGATTAGTTGTTGATTTATTACCGTTTTGACTAAATACGCTGGTTGATTTATCACCTAATTTTTTCTCAATAGCAGTCATTTTTTCTAAACCATTTTTGTAATCATAGTTGGCAGAGTCAATTGGATCAAGATTGCTATTCGTGTAGAAACGGAGTAAATCACCGTTATTGATTTGATCAGAAACAGCTAATTGTTTTGAAACCTCAACTTTCCATGCATCAATTTTTGCTTGAACTTCAGGGGAAGGATCGGTAATGGCTTCACCTGTTGCGTTATCATAAATCGTACCACTGTAGTAAGTGTAAGTTGGTGTAACGAAATCGCCATCACGGAAGCTTACCACTTGGTCATGGTCTTTAGAGAATAAATCTTGTCCAAGTTGGATATAATCTTTGGTGTCAACACCTAGTAAGTGAAGTAACGTTGGTAACGCGTCAACTTGACCTCCATAAGTATGAT
Organism: Enterococcus sp. DIV0176; assembly: GCF_050528535.1. Lineage (NCBI taxonomy): Bacteria > Bacillati > Bacillota > Bacilli > Lactobacillales > Enterococcaceae > Enterococcus > Enterococcus sp. DIV0176. Next base: position 801,710 of record NZ_CP172879.1, read on the forward strand.
TAATCCCGCCATTTGTTTGACCAGGTACATGAATCATGTAAGGGACACGTTGCATTTGTGCGTTATCAAAGTTTGACCAAGTATCACTTGATTTTCCAAGTAGTTCTGCTAAGGTCTTGTTTCTTGAATTGGAAACACCATAGTGGTCACCATATAAAACAATAACAGAATTATCATATAGTCCACTTGACTTCAAATAGTTAAAGAATTCTTCGACTGCTGTATCCAGATAATTCGCAGTTGCGAAGTAGCCGTTAATTGTTTCATCACTGGTTGCTGCCATCGGGAATCCTGCTTCTTCATTAGTAAATTTTGAATAAGGATAGTGGTTTGATACAGCAATGAATTTTGAATAAAATGGCTGTTGCAAATGTTCTAAATACTGAACGGACTGGTCAAAGAATGGCTTATCATGCAACCCGTATTGGAATGAGTTTTCATCGGTTACATCGTAATAAGATGAATCAAAGAAATAATCATAACCAAGATTTTTATACGTCTCATTTCTGTTCCAGAAGGTACCAGAATTTCCGTGGAAAACAGCACTAGTATAATCTTGTGTTTGGCTCAAGATGTCAGGTGCAGCTTGGAAAGTATTTTTTCCACCCAATTGAGTAAAGAGTGATCCTTGGTTTAATCCGAAGAGAGAGTTTTCCATTAATGTTTCAGCATCACTGGTTTTTCCAGCTTTGACTTGATGGAAAAAGTTATCGAAACTATACGTACTATTACTGTGAAACAGGCTATTAAGGAAAGGAGTTACTTCGTGTTCAACGCCTGCTTCATCTTTTAGTTTGTAATCAATCAGGAATTGTTGGAAGCTTTCTAGATGGATATAGATAACGTTTCTACCTTTTGCCACACCAAACATCTCGTCGTTTGGTTCAGCATAGTGTTCCTTAACGTAGCTTTCAACTTCTTTCATATCGTTAGGACTTGCTTCCGCACGAACTTGGTTGGTTTGATAAGTCTGGAAACCATCGTAAGCCATAAAAGCATTAAGACCAAGATATTTAACTAAATAATCACGAGAGAATGTTCTAGTTAATAGTTCTGGGCGATCAGCTTCAGCCAAGAAAAGATTTCCAGAAAAAATCATAACTGCTAATGTTGAAATCGCAAATGCCATACGGGCCCGGACAGGACGTTCATCCATTTTGATTTTTTTAGTGACTAATAAAACCGTTAAGATAATAAAATCAATCCAGTACAATAAATCGTAAGGGCGGAACAAGCGAATGGCACTTTCGCCCAAACCACTAGCAACTTTTCCAGCGCCTAAAATAGTATTGATGGTAATAAAGTCTGTAAATTCACGATAGTAAGTGACATTTGAAAACACCCACAAAGTGAGTAAGAAAAAAATCACCATCATCGTGATATACGAAGCTCTTGCCCGTCTCACATACAAAGCAATCCCAAGTAATAACAAAGTAGTCGCAATTGGATTGATAAATAAGATAAAGTATTGCACTCCGCTTTCAATCCCTAAATTGAAATCAATCAAATAGGCGAAAATTGTTTTTAGCCAGACTAAAACAGCTAACAAAGAAAAAAATCCGAGCCGCTTATTTAAAAAAGCGGGCGTTTTTATACGTTTCAAAGTAATCTTCCTTTCTACACTCAAAAAAATAAGAATAAGAGTGTCATAAAACCCATAGTACACAACTTATATATTCTAATCTATTTTACTAGTCGAAGATTTTAGTGTCAATTCTAAGCGATGATTTATGGCAGTTGGTTAAGGGATTCTTTAAGCTTTCTTAGAGGTTTGTGGCTTAAGACAAGCTGTTTGATTTTTGTTATACTGAAGGATGAGAAAGTAAAAGCAGGTGAATGAATGAAAATAAAAGTAAAAAAACGAGCGAGCACTCAATTTAGAAAAGGTTATCCGCTCATTCAAAAAGAAGATTTAGTCGATACGCAAGTGGAAACGACGGAATGGATCGATTTAGTAGATCAACAAAATCAATTTGTGGCAAAAGGCTACTTAGGAAAGCAAAACAAAGGAATTGGTTGGGTATTAAGCCGAGACAACGAAGTATTTGATACAACTTTTTTTGAGAAAAAATTTGTGGTAGCAAAAGCAAAACGCACAACTTATTTTAGTGATGACTTAACAAATGCTTTTCGCTTGTTCAATGGTGAAGGTGATGGCATGGGTGGTTTGATTATTGATTATTATGACCAGTTTGCTGTCTTTTCTTGGTATAACCAAACACTGTACCTTCATCGAGAAAAATTAGTTGAAGCATTTAAAAAAGCATATCCGGAAATTTTAGGTGCGTATGAAAAAATTCGTTTTGATACGCAGGGTCTGCCAGAAAGTCAGTTTATTTATGGAAAAGAAGCACCAGAGCCATTGATTGTAAAAGAAAATGGTGTTCAGTTTGCAACCTATTTAAATGAAGGCTTGATGACAGGAATCTTTTTAGACCAAAAGGAAGTTCGCGGAGCGTTGGTTGATGGATTAGCGTTAGGAAAATCGGTACTAAACATGTTTAGCTATACAGGTGCTTTCTCAGTTGCGGCTGCGATGGGTGGTGCTGTTGAGACAACCAGCGTGGATCTTGCAAAACGGAGCCTGAAAAAAACGCAGGAACAGTTTGAAGTCAATGGTTTAGATCTTGAACAACAAAAAATTATCGTTATGGATGTTTTTGAGTACTTTAAATATGCGAGTCGTAAACAATTGACTTATGATGTCATTGTTTTGGACCCACCTAGTTTTGCCCGCAACAAAAAGAAAGTTTTCCGCGTGGCAAAAAACTATGGCGAATTGGTCAAAGACAGTCTGGAAATTTTAGCAGATGAAGGGGTGCTGATTGCTTCAACAAATGCGGCGAATGTCACGATTCAGCAATTTCAAAAGATGATTGAAGAAGAGTTCATTGCCAAAGGTGTCTCCTATCAACAAATCGGACTTTATCGCTTACCAAATGATTTTCAAACGACAAACGCTTTTCCAGAAGGAGATTACTTAAAGGTATTTGTTTATAAAATCAATCAAATGTAAGAAGGGAGTCGTTACGGATGATCCAAGTGAAAAATTTGCAAATCGGTACTGGTCGACCAAAAGTTTGTGCACCATTAACTGGTGTGACCCAAGAAAAAATCTTAAGTGAAGCACGTCTCGCGCGCGAGGCAGGCGCGGATTTAGTGGAATGGCGTGTCGATTTTTATCAAGAAATCTTGCAATTAGAAAAGGTTCTAGAAACACTAGTCCTTCTTCGACATGAGCTTCAAGGATTACCGTTGCTTTTTACATTTCGCACGCTAGCTGAGGGCGGAAAACAAGATCTATCGATTAGAGAATATCATGATTTGTATGAAACAGTTGTGACTGAACAGTTGGTTGATATGGTAGACATTGAATTGTTTCAGATTGAAAGCTTGGGACGCGGAATGATTGAGCGCATCAAAGATCATCAAATTCCAATCATTATCAGCAATCATGAATTTAAAGAAACACCATCAGATCCTGTTCTGCTTTACCGGCTAAATATGATGGAACATTTTGGAGCTAGCATTGGAAAATTAGCAATGATGCCACAAACAGAACAAGATGTTTTTCGCTTGCTTGAATTGACTAAACGAGCAAGTGCGTTTGTTTCAATCCCGTTGATTACTGTTTCAATGGGAGAAATGGGTAAGTTATCAAGAGTAGCAGGATGCTTAACAGGTTCGGCAGTTACTTTTGGGGCAATTTCAAAAGCGTCTGCTTCGGCCCCAGGACAATTACCTGTGAAAGAACTGCAACAAATAATTAAGAGTTTAGCATGAGTAATCGTATCAACCAACGATGAATGGTATTTGAATTTATCATGCTTGTTGCAATGAGGTGGAAATATGGCAAAGAAAAAACAAGTCAAAACAAATGCAATTCGACTCGTAGAGCAAAAAAAAATTGCGTATACAGAACACGAATATGAATGGGATGAAAATCATTTAGGTGCAACTACGATTTTTGAACAGATTCCTGGGAGTGAGCAACGAATTTTTAAAACATTGGTGGCTGTAGGAAACGTAACTGGTCCACTAGTTGCTGTCATTCCGGGAGAAAATGAAGTAGATTTAAAGAAATTGGCAAAAGTTTCTGGAAATAAAAAAGTAGAAATGCTCCATTTACGTGAGTTAGAAGCAACTACTGGTTATATTCGTGGTGGCTGTTCACCAATCGGAATGAAAAAACTATTTCCAACTTATCTTGATCAAATTGCGGAAAATTATGAACAAATCATTATTTCCGCTGGCAAAAGAGGACTGCAGATGGAGTTAGCTCCACAAGCAATCTGCCAACTGACAAATGGAAAATTTGTCGATATCAGAGCATAAAAACATCCCCTTCAAGTTAGTATCCAGTTTAACTTGAAGGGGATTTTTTTTATAAGTAACCAATGAATAATTTAATTGGACTAGTAATATTTTAAATGGCCTGGGCTTGTTGACCGGCATTCATACCAGAAACATGACCCGTAGCAAAAGCCGCAGTGATATTGAAGCCACCAGTATAGCCGTTGACATCGAGTAATTCACCCGCAAAATATAATCCAGCTACCAGTTTACTTTCTAAGGTCTTGGGATTAATTTCTTTTAAGGAAACACCACCGCCAGTTACAAAAGATTTTTCTATCGGGAAAGTTTTGTTTATCAAGAGATGAAATTCTTTACATAATTGGACAAAGTCTTGAATTTGTTTCTCCGATGTTTGTTGACCCGTTTGTTGTTCCAAATTCAGACGACTTAAATAAAAAGTTAGTAGTCGTTCAGGTAAAAAGCCGTGCCAAGTATTGACCAACGTTTTTTTCGATTGACGACTCTTAGCAGTTAGTTCTCGGATCAGGTCATGACTTGATCGAGTTGGGAAACAATCTAGAGAAATTGTAACTGGCTCGCCCGTTTTCTTTAATTCTTGATTGATAAAACTTGAGCAACGTAAGGCAGCAGGCCCTGAAATGCCAAAGTGTGTGAAAAGTAAATCCATAATGTGCTCAGTAATTACTCGTCCCTTTTTATTCAAGACACTTAAAGAAATATCTTGTAAAGACAATCCTTGTAATGTTTTTTCTTGAATAAAAGGTTCTTCGGAAATCAAGGGAGATTCCGTCGCGTATAATGGGGTAATTGTATGACCAACTTTTTTTACCATTTTGTAGCCATCTCCAGTTGAGCCAGTTGATGGATAAGTTCGTCCACCTGTTGTTAAAATCACACAAGGGGCTTGGAATTCTTCAAATTCTGTTCGAATGCCGTAGACTTGTCCGTTATTGTGTACCAATTTTTCAACTTTTGTACCAAAAAGGAGTGTGACGCCAAGTTCATTTAGACGAGTAATCAACGCTTCAATGATTGTTTTTGATTTATTTGTAACAGGAAACATTCGGCCATGGTCTTCTTCTTTTAAATGCACGCCTTGTGTTTCAAAAAAGTTCATGATATCAAAGTTATCAAATTGTGAAAAAGTACTATATAAAAATTTTCCGTTTCCGGGAATATGTGCGATTAAATCTTCCACTGGTCGATTGTTTGTGACATTACAACGCCCACCGCCAGTCATTAGCAATTTTTTTCCAGCTTTTTTATTTTTTTCAACTAATAGCACCTTGGCACCTTGTTCTGCGGCACTAATAGCTGCCATCATTCCACTGGTACCAGCGCCAACAACGATTACATCGTAGTTTGTTTCCATTCGCTTCACCTCACAAGTGAGTGTAGCATATTTCGAAAATAAACGCAGAAAAATTTTTGAGCCGAGGCTGAAAATAAGCTAAAATAAAAATTAGCTAATCGAAGGAGTGTGACACAATGACAAATGCAAAAAAATATGTCCAAACGATTCAAGAGAAACTACATCAACAAGATCGTGGAGAAGTCGAATTTTTACAAGCAATTGATGAAGTACTTCCAACAGTTACGCATTTTTTAGAAAACCATCCTGAATACATCGAACAAAATATTTTAGGAATTCTAGTAGAACCTGAACGAATCATTCAATTCCGAGTGCCTTGGCAAGATGATCAAGGGAATTGGTGTGTGAACCGAGGATATCGGATTCAATACAATTCAGCCTTGGGTCCATATAAAGGTGGGTTAAGATTTCACCCAAGTGTTAACTTGAGTATTTTAAAATTCTTAGCTTTTGAACAAATTTTTAAAAATAGTCTGACTGGTCTTCCAATTGGTGGCGGAAAAGGTGGTAGTGATTTCGATCCTAAAGGAAAATCGGACGGTGAAATCATGCGTTTTTGTCAAAGTTTCATGCTGGAGCTTTCAAAACATATTGGGCCTTCTTTAGATGTTCCTGCTGGCGACATTGGTGTTGGTGGAAGAGAAATTGGTTATTTGTTTGGTGCATATAAACGAATCAAACAATATGATGCAGGTGTGTTGACAGGAAAACCTTTGAATTTTTGGGGAAGTAAAGTTCGTACAGAAGCAACGGGGTATGGATTAGTTTATTTTGTTAAACACTTGTTAGCTCAAGAGCAAGATTCATTTACAGATAAAACAGTTTTTGTATCTGGGAGCGGAAATGTTGCAATCTATGCAATTGAAAAAGCGCAAGCACTTGGAGCGAAAGTGGTGACTTGTTCCGACTCAAGTGGCTTTATTTATGATCCAACAGGTATTGACTTAGAATTATTGAAAGAAGTGAAAGAAAAAAAACGTCAACGTTTAACTGAGTATGCAGCTCAAAAGACATCTGCTGTTTATCATGAAGGAAAATCGGTATGGTCGTTAGAAGAAGCATGTGCTATTGCTTTGCCATGTGCGACACAAAATGAAATCTCAGGTGACTTAGCAGAAATCTTAGTAAAAAATGGCGTACAAATTGTAGCAGAAGGGGCAAATATGCCAGCAACAGTAGAAGCTGTCACTGTTTTTCATGATGCAGGAGTTTGGTATTGCCCAGGAAAAGCTGCAAATGCGGGTGGAGTTGCAGTTTCTGCCTTAGAAATGAGCCAAAACTCTCAACGTTTAACTTGGGAAAGTGAGCAAGTAGATCAACAATTAGACGAAATCATGCAAACAATTTATGAAACATGTCGTCAAACTGCTGCTGAGTATGATGAAGAAAAAAATCTATTACTTGGTGCGAACATTGCCGGTTTTGCAAAGGTTGCGGAAGCAATGTCTGCACAGGGATTGGTCTAAATGTGAAATTTTCTTGTAAATATTGAAAGGTTCGTAGATATTTGCTTGAAAAAAAAGTAAAAAAAACGTAAAGTATACCTGTATAGTGAACTTTTAAGGAGGAGAACAAATGGCACACATTCATTTTGACTATTCAAAAGTAGCACCGTTTGTCAATGAACATGAATTAGGTTACATGCAAAGTCAAGTAACAGCGGCTGACAAATTATTACGTGAAGGTACAGGCGCAGGCAGCGATTTCTTAGGCTGGATTGATTTACCTACAAATTATGATAAAGAAGAGTTTGCACGTATCAAAGAAGCAGCTAAAAAAATCCAATCTGATTCAGAAGTATTAGTAGTAATCGGTATTGGTGGTTCATATCTAGGTGCACGTGCTGCAATTGATTTCTTGAACCATACTTTCTATAACTTATTAGATGGTAAAACACGTAAAGCACCACAAATTTTTTATGCAGGAAATTCAATCAGCTCAACTTACTTAGCTGACTTGATCGAAGTAATTGGCGATCGTGATTTCTCTGTTAATGTTATTTCTAAATCAGGAACAACAACAGAACCAGCAATTGCTTTCCGTGTGTTCAAAGAATTATTAGTAAAAAAATATGGTCAAGCAGAAGCAAACAAACGTATTTATGCAACAACTGATAAAGCACGTGGTGCAGTAAAAGTTGAAGCAGATGCTGAAGGTTGGGAATCATTTGTTATTCCTGATGATATCGGCGGACGTTTTTCTGTATTAACTGCTGTTGGTCTACTACCAATCGCTGTTAGTGGGGCAGACATTGATGCCTTGATGAAAGGTGCAGCTGATGCAAGTAAAGAATATGCAAGTGATAAACTAGAAGAAAACGAAGCTTATCAATATGCAGCGATGCGTAACATTCTTTACCGTAAAGGCAAAGTGACAGAATTGTTGATCAACTATGAACCAGGAATGCAATATTTCTCAGAATGGTGGAAACAATTATTCGGTGAATCTGAAGGAAAAGACCAAAAAGGAATCTATCCTTCAAGTGCAAACTTCTCTACTGATCTACATTCATTAGGTCAATATATTCAAGAAGGTCGTCGCAATATCTTTGAAACAATCGTTAAAGTGGAAAAACCTCGTAAATCAATCACTATTCCTGAACAAGAAGCTGACCTAGATGGTTTAGGCTACTTACAAGGAAAAGAAGTTGACTTTGTTAACACAAAAGCTTTTGAAGGAACATTATTAGCACATACAGATGGTGATGTACCTAACTTACTAGTTAAAATTCCAGAAATGGATGCTTACACTTTAGGTTATACAATGTACTTCTTTGAAATAGCTGTAGGAATTTCTGGTTACTTGAACGGAATCAACCCATTTGATCAACCAGGTGTAGAAGCCTATAAGAAAAACATGTTCGCCCTACTAGGCAAACCTGGCTTTGAAGACCTAGCAAAAGAATTGAACGAACGTCTATAATATGTTAGTGAAGGAAAGAAGTTGTGGCATATGTCGCAGCTTCTTTTTTAATACAGCAAAATGATTTGATAGAGCAAAACAAAAAGAGGTTTGCATCGTCTAAGATGTGCAAACCTCTTTTAGCTTTTTTCCGAGAATGATTTAGATGTCATGTGGGGTGGCCAGCTCCTTAATTAGATTCATGTAATGCTCGGACAGCTTGTTCGATTGTAATACCGAAAGCAACATTGTGTTCATTTTTTGCGTCAATTGCCATGAAACGATTGGTTGAAGTGTCAAAGGCTACGCGATAAGTCATATTTGTTTTGTTAAAAGTCATGTTTCGTTCCCCCTTTCAATTATTGAGAAAAATTCGAGAAATTTTCAGTTAAATTCTCTGTAAATTTTCAAACCCATTTATAGTTTAGCACCAACTTATTTTTCTTGCAATTAAGAGGTATCCATAAAAAAATGGTTTATTTAAAACGAAAGAAATCAACGATCTTCTGTTAATCCAATAAGTAGACCAATTGTTAAGGTAATAAAGATTACTGCTTGAATGAGAACCATGTCTATCCCTCCTTTCCTTCAGTGTATGAAAAAAAAGAAAAAACTGCACGAACGTGAAGCAATTAAAAAAGAACAGTTTTGTCACCTTTCTTACGTGACGAAAAAATATGAAATTTAAGTGATATTAAATGAAAAATAGCATAACTTAAAATCTGAAAGAATTCCTGTTGGTTTAAAGAAAAAAATACAAAAAAATAAAATAAAACGTTTTCATTTATTTGCTTTTCTGTTATTATAAATAAAACAAATAATAATTGAAGGAGTGAATTTTGATGTTAAATATCGAAGTGGGAAAGTCTTACATATGCAAACCTATTGGTGTAACTAATGAAGTCATTGGTTATATCGAACATACCTATACCAACACAGCTGTTGTTTTAGTTGAAAGCTACGAGCAATGTGATCATTTTGTTATTGATGAGAAACAGTTTCGCGTATTAGTTAAGCTAACAGATATTTACGCACCAGTTGAGATGGTGTCGTAAACAATCACTTCTTTTGAGAAATTTGCAAAAGTTTTTTATACTTAAGGAAAGAGGAAGGGAGAAGATGTTATGACAAAGAAAAGAAATTCAGGGAAACTAGGAATTTTTCTCGCAATTGTCTCAGCGATTCCCGCAATTTTAGCCATCTTTCGAGCTGTTAAAGACGCGAAAAGAGAATAAGTAAATAAAAAAAGGCGACCGCTAACGAATTAGCGATTGCCTTTTTTTGATAAGTGATGCTTAACCGACACCTAGTACGAAGTTAAGCAATTTATCTGAATAAGTGATTTCGTCATCAAGTGATTTTACTTCTTTGTTTAAAATCCCCATCTGATCGGTGATGATGCCATCTGCACCATAGAACATCATTCGACTGACTGCATCCGAGTCGTTGACCGTCCAGACATAAACTTTTTTACCATCCGCATGGGCAGATGAAATAAAATTCCGATTGATGGTGCTATATTCCATTGTTAAAAAGTCGGCAGAAGTAATCGGTGGTCCCACAATATTAAACGGTAAAATATAGCCAACGTAAAACTTTGGCTCCACTTTCTTTAAGTCTTCGACAGTTTGATAAGTCAAACTCTGTAAAATATGATGTTGTTCCAGAATTTCTGCCCGATATTTATCCGTGAAGCGCTCAACCAAATCGCTTGAGTCATATTTCGTTGTTTTAATTTCAATCAATAATTTCTGATTTAATTTTTTAGCAGCTGCCAGATAACTATCAAAAGAAACAAGTGGTGCTGCTTGCCCATTTTCTTTGACTGTTAATTTTTCTAGTTCTTTCAAGGTTAAATTTTGTGGTAGTTGATTGACGCCAGTTAAATTCTTCAAGTTAAAATCGTGCATCACGACGAATTGGCCATCTTTTGTTTCTTGAACATCCATCTCAACGTAATCAGGATGATAAGTTTGACTTGTTTTTTCTAGCGCAGGTAACGTGTTTTGAACACCATTTTGATTGCTAACGCCACGATGAGAAACAGTTAACGGGGTAGTCTGTGCAGCAGAAGTCAAATAATTCATATTATACAAACAAACGCCAACGCCAAAGAAAACACAAAAAAGAACAAGACCAGCATTCTTTAAGGTGGAATATCGATGTAAAGGTGGCTCAGGAGTGAACCATTCAGGAATTTCTGGCAAGAAGCCTTCATCATCCATGAAGTCAACAATAATGTAAAATATTCCAACAGTTGACATAACAATATTAAACAGAAGTATCAATTGTAATAGCGTCATTGCGAAAACAGCACTAATCAATGAATAATTAGGCAAAAAATTCTCAACAGCCGTTTGTGAAAGGATAATCAGAAAATAACCTAGTGAGGAAATTAGTAAGATACTACCACCAATGATAATAAATTGACCTAGAATCGCAAAGAAGCGTGATTTCGTAAGTCGCCAACTTTCTCGGATTGATTCGCGAAATGGTCGGTCGCGTAAGATCATTTCTGGTAACGCAAAAATTAGCCGAATGCCGATGTATGCTAAGAAAAGATAAACTAAAATGAATAAACTAACAATCACAAGCCGATTTTCAAAAATAAAATCCATAATAAATGAAGGGATTTTGATTTTTGATAATAAATCAGAGTTAAAACTTAACCCGCTTAACGGCAAAATCAGTAGAAAATAAGCTAAGAAAAAGAGAAACGTAACTGGACGAACCTTTTTTAGCTGTAAGACAGTCATTCGAAGTAGCTGTTTTAAGGACACAGGTTTTCTTTTTTTGATAAAGTAAACACTAATCAATAAAAAAGTGAATTCAAAATAGACCAAAAGCAGAATCAGCACCAAAACGATAAAGAGCGAGCCTAGTACGCCAGGGTGCTTAGAAAAAATGGTGGCGATATTATCATAAGATAAATAATCAATTGCACCACGATGTAAAATAAAACGAGTTGTACTATTCAATAACGGCAGACAAATAAATAAAATAAAGCCGTGCATTAGTAAAACATCGCGAAAATAATTTTGTGTTCCTTTGAGAAAGTCCCAAGCATTTCCTAAACTATGTTTTAAATAATTCATTTTTATCACCTACTAATTCTATTGTATCTTAAAAATAAAAAAAACACAGGTTAGAGGTCAGACCACTAATCTGTGTCAGAATGTCTTCATTTATTTTGTCCAATTAACCAAGTAAACCAGTCAAGTATTGTCCACCATAAATCAGTGCCATACTATATAAGAAAATAGAGAGTGGTTTAGCAAGGAAAATAATTAGTGAAAATTTCTTTACGGAAATATTTGTTAAGCCAGCCATCAAACAAAGCGCATCGTCTGGCGCAACTGGTAGGAAAATTGCAAGTGCAAAAAGTTTCTCAAACCGACTTTGATTATCTAACCAACCAATATATTTATCGTAAGTTTTATCGCTGATTAAAGATAAAATGAAGGGTTTTCCGTAGCGTCTACCTAATAAGAAGATAATAACCGATCCGATACAAATTCCCACATAGTTATAAACAAAACCAGCATAAGGACCAAAAATCAGAACGCCGGCTGCGGTACTGATGCCACCGGGGATGATTGGAATCACTACTTGTAGAATTTGAATCAAAATGAAAATAACAGGTCCAAGAATAACTGAGTGTCCAACAAGACCTCTCAATGCATTGATGTCCTTGAAGACTCCAAGATTGATAAAGTAAACAGTTAGTGCGATAGACGCGCCTAAACCGATAATTGAAATAAAGTTGATAAGTTTTCTTGATGCTGCAACGCTCATTTTGAATCATCTCCTTGAAGTTTTTTGATCTAAGGTTACTATACGCGATAAAGTGGCAAACACGCTACTTTTTTAGATGACACTATTCAAACAGTTTTGTAAGTTCGAAGTAAGTATAAAAGATTTGTGAAGAAATTGCATCCTACTAAAGACTTATTTAATTTTTATCGAAAAAATTTATTTAGTAACTATTTCTTTTTTAAAATAAATATAAATAACGATAGTTTCCTTATTTGGTGATTAGTTGTGTTTTCGCCATAGCTGACAAAAAAAGAGTGAAAAAATAAGGAAAAAAAGAAGACTAAAAAAATGAAAGGGAATGCATAATTTGATGAAGACACATTTCCTTATTAGAATTTCATTAAATAGTTTAGCTTAATTTGCTTTAAATATAACAATTATGAGTAAAATGTTTGCAAAGAAGGATGATTATCGGTTACAATTAAAGAACATATATGCAGTACAAAGTGGGGGAGTTTTTATGAGAAGAAAAGTCTATACCAAAGATCAAATTCTAAAAGCAGCATATGAAGTTGTTGCTAAAGAAGGCTTCAAAGGATTTACTGCTCGTAACATTGCAAAGAAGATGGGAATTTCGACACAACCTATTTATCTAGAGTTTAAAAACATGGAAGACTTAAAGAATACTCTTTTGGATTCTATTTTTGATCAACTCAAAGAAGAAGTTTTCCCTGTCGAGCATACTGGTGACAAAATTATTGATTTAGGTTTGAATTATATCAACTTTGCGAAAAAACATCATAGTCTGTACATGGCATTGTATATCGATGAGCATGGCGACGGTAAAAAAATGCATGATTTTTCATATAATTATTTCTATGAAGCTGCAAAGAAAGACGAAAAATACAGTCATTTATCTGACGAATATTTAGATGCGTTACATACGGGTACTTGGGTAGTCGTAACTGGGTTAGCTTCATTGATGTCTTCAAACATTATGCAGCCAACAGAAGAGCAAATCATTTCTTTGATTTCTAGAACAATTGACTCTGTGTTGTCTTTAGAAAATCCAGAAGTTATCCGCTAAAAAAATAAAAAAGGTTGGCGTAGTCGTTTGATTACGTGCAACCTTTTTCTTGTGACTTTAAATGTAAAGAATCAGTTGTGAAAATGTTGCTTGACATTTTGGGCGAAAAGATTAAAAATAGAAATCGCGGAAGGTTGGCAGAGTGGTAATGCAGCGGACTCGAAATCCGCCGAACCGGCTAATACCGGCGCGCAGGTTCAAATCCTGTACCTTCCTTATTTAAACTAAAACAAAACAAGATTGAGTATTCATATCTCAATCTTTTTTTGTGCTGTCACATAACGACTAAACAAAAATAGTTGTGAATAAATGCAGGTTTAATAGAATGAAAATGTGAAAAAAGTTAAAAAAAACGCTTTTCTAGCAGTTATGGAATTAAAAAATAGAATAGCACAAATGAGAGAGTCAAAATTTCTTTTAAGCATGAGGGATTAAGATAGCATCATAAAAGAAAACATGTTAAATTAGTTATTGAAAAACTTTTTATTAAATGTTCAAAAGTTTTCATAACTTATTTTCATGTGACGAAACTGTTAGGGAAGAACCTTTCGTCAGCGCTTTTCGAGTGTGTTAAGATGAAAAGTATGAAATAAAAAAATGAAAAAGTAATTTATATTAGGATGTGAAAGTTAAATGTGCGGGATTGTCGGTTTTGTTAATGACAAAGATAACAAGAGTGCAGTTGTAAACGCGATGATGGATCGCATTGTACACCGTGGACCTAATAGTTCTGGTGAGTATGTCGATAAACACGTTGCTTTAGGTTTTAGAAGATTGAGTATTATTGATTTAGAAGGCGGAACACAGCCTATTTATAATGAGGATGGAACAAAAATCATTATCTTTAATGGTGAGATTTATAACTATCGTCCACTGCGAGAAGAATTACTTGCCGCAGGACATGTTTTTCGCACACACGCTGACACGGAAGTTCTTCTTCATGGTTATGAAGAATGGGGAACAGAATTATTACAAAAAATTCGTGGAATGTTTGCTTTTGCTATTTGGGACAATGAAAAAAATGAACTTTTTGGTGCCCGTGATCATTTTGGGATCAAACCTTATTACTATGCACAAATGAATGGTACGTTTATGTTCGGTTCAGAGATCAAAAGTTTCTTACCACATCCTGATTTCCAAAAAGAGTTAAATAAAGAAGCATTGAAACCTTATATGACTTTTCAATACTCACCTTTAAATGGCGAAACATTCTTTAAAGATGTGTACCGTTTACCTGAAGGCCATTATTTTACTTATAAAAACGGTGAGTTAGACATTCAAGAATACTGGGATGCTGATTTTGAAACAAAAGGTACACATTCTCGCCAAGAATGGATTGACAAAATTGATGAAACAGTTAAAGCTTCGATTGAGGCACATACAATCAGTGATGTTGAAGTTGGTTCATTCCTTTCAAGTGGTGTTGACTCAAGTTATGTGACTTCGGTTTTAAAACCAGATCATTCATTTTCAATTGGTTTTGATGATAAAACATACAATGAAGCAATTGAAGCACGTAAATTAACAGAGATTTTAGATTTAGACAATACTGCGGCGGTTATCGACGGAGATATGTCATTCAAAGCATTTCCGTTGATCCAATATCATTTGGATGAACCAGATTCAAATCCTTCTTGTGTTCCTTTGTATTTTCTAGCTAACCTTGCTTCACAAAGTGTCCGTGTAGTTCAATCCGGTGAAGGGGCAGATGAATTATTTGCTGGCTATCAAACATATGGCTTCCATACGAATTCAAAATTTATTCGTGTGATTGCGCAAGGGTTGAAGAAATTGCCAAAAGGAACGCGTTATAGTTTAGGTCGCAAAATTGGTAAAATGAAAAACTTCCACGGACGTATTCATTTATATGAATCACTTGCGCCGGCTAAAGAGTATTTCATTGGTCATGCGCGTGTCTTTGAAGAAAAGGAAGCGGCTGATTTATTGACAGCAACTTATCAAGATGCACCATCTGTGAGTGAAATTATGGCTGTCCATTACGAAAAAACGGATGGAATCAAAGATGAAGTCAATAAAATGCAATATGTTGACCTTCATCAATGGATGCCAAAAGATATTTTGTTGAAAGCTGACAAATTATCAATGGCAAGTTCATTGGAAGTTCGTGTGCCATTATTGGATATTGAAGTGATGAAATTAGCACAACAAATTCCAAGCAAATATTTATTAAACCAAAACAACACGAAAGATATTTTCAGACAAGCAGCAAACAAACAGTTGCCAGAAGAATGGTCAAACCGTGTGAAATTAGGTTTCCCTGTGCCAATTAAAGCTTGGCTAAAAGAAGAACATGGCTATCAAGAAGTTAAAGCTTTATTTGAAGCAGATTTTGCAAAAGAATTTTTTGACCAAGATAAAATCATGGAATTGTTAAACAATCATCATGAAGGAGTCAAAGAAGAGCAACGTAAGATCTGGACGATTTTTAGTTTCTTAACTTGGTACAAAGTTTACTTTATTGATGAAACAATCCCTCAAGCAGAACCAATTGATTACGTAACTGTCTAAGAAGGATAGAAGAAAAAAGGATTAATTTCTATAGAAGAAAAAAGCTGAAAAATTCATTGATAAAATGTATGTTTCCGTGGATGAAACGCTTGAAATTATTCTAAATGAGCTAGTTTTTCACTGCAAAAAAAAAGCCTAAGACAATCAATGTCTTAGGCTTTTTTTGTTTCTTACTTATAGAATAAATACAAATTATAGTTGAAGTAATTTTTCTAGATGATCGGCTAGACCATCCTCTTGGTTCGTTTTTTCTGTAATGTCATTAGCGATCCCTTTTAGTTGATCGGTGCCATTTGCCATTGCAACGCCCCAACCAGCATATTCCAATAATTCAAGATCATTGTGCTCATCACCAAATGCGATGACGTCTTCTTGTTTGATTTCAAGATAATTGGCTACTTGGTGAACACCCTTTGCTTTTTCAATCCCTTTAGAAACGATTTCTAAAATAGCTGTTGGTCCACCCCAAGTGCGGACATCTACATAACTACCAAATTGACGGGTCAATTCATTTGAAACTTGTTCTGCAAATTGTTTTTCTGTACGAACGAGCAAAGAAGTTGGATTAGTTGTCAGGTTTTGAGGAGAAAGCAGATTTTTTTCACTCGGGTTTGATGAAGCAAAGATTTTTTCATCGAAAAAATCTAAGCTATCAATAAAAAAAGTTTCGCGGTTTTCAGCGGCAACGAAGTCAAGATTCAATGCTTTTTTTTGTGAAACAATTTCAAAGGCGATCTCGCGATTGATTTGTGATTCTTTTTCGCCACTCCAAAGTTGATTAGGAATGTGTACAAGAGCCCCATTAAAGTTAACCATTGGGGTAGTTAATTCTAACTGTTGGTAAAATTGATAACTCATTCGAAAAGGTCGTCCAGTAGCGATACTAACATAGTGACCTGCTGCAATGGCTTTTTTTAAGGTTTGTTCGGTTTTGGTTGTAATTAAAGAGTCTTGATTCAGAGTAGTCCCATCTAAATCAATGGCAATAAGCTTTTTATTCAATGGCGATAGTCCTTTCTCAGCTGATATTTGTTTTAGTCTAGCATATTTGACGCAATAAACAAGTGCGAAAATCAATAACTGAAGAATGAAAAACGCCCTTTTTTAGAAAGAACGAAGCAAAACACGAACGTTTTTTGCTTTTTAATGTTTAAATATCATTTTTTAGTTGAAAAACGAATGAAGCGACGATATAATCAATAATTGTTCGAGGAAATTAGTTGTTGGTCTTATTTATTATCTTTCCTCATCAGAAAAAATCAGGGAGTGGAATTTTTTATGGATAAGTTTTTCGGATTGAAGGAAAACAAAACAAATGTATCAACAGAAATAATGGCGGGGGTTACAACATTCTTTGCAATGAGCTACATTCTTTTTGTTAACCCAACGATTTTATCAGCTTCAGGAATGCCATTTCAAGCAGTTTTCTTGGCAACAATTATTGCTTCGGTTATCGGGACGTTAGTAATGGGCTTGTTTGCGAATGTTCCTTACGCACAAGCACCAGGGATGGGTTTGAATGCCTTCTTTACTTTTACTGTCGTGTTTGGTCTTGGTTATTCTTGGCAAGAAGCTTTAGCAATGGTCTTTATTTGTGGGTTGATTAATATTTTTATTACAGTAACAAAAATTCGAAAAATGATTATTCACGCAATTCCAGAAAGTTTACAACACGCCATTGGGGGCGGTATTGGAATCTTCGTTGCGTATGTGGGAATCAAAAATGCAGGGTTCCTTTCTTTCAGTGCGGATCAATCAGCAATCACGAGTTCTGTAGTTGAAGGTGGTAAGGCAACAAACGTAACAATTAATGGTGGAATTGTTCCAGCCTTAGCAAATTTCAATAATGCACCCATTTTATTAGCAGTTATTGGTTTAGTTATTACAGCAATTTTAGTAGTTAAAAATGTGCGTGGTGCAATGCTGATTGGTATTGTAGTGACAACTATCTTAGGTGTATTGATGGGTGTGGTCGATCTTCAAGCGATTGATTGGCAAGCTAATTCATTAGGAAACTCAGTTAAAGAATTAGGAACAACTTTTGGTGCTGCTTTTGGAGCAGAGGGAATGCAATCTTTATTCAGTGATAGTTCAAGACTTCCACAAGTTTTAATGACAATCATTGCGTTTAGTTTATCAGATACATTTGACACGATTGGTACATTTATCGGAACGGGACGTCGTACAGGCATTTTCTCAAAAGAAGATGAGGATGCATTGGAAGATGGAAAAGGATTCAAAACAAAAATGGATAAAGCTTTGTTTGCTGATGCAATTGCAACTTCAGTTGGTGCAATTTTTGGTACGTCAAATACAACAACTTATGTCGAATCTGCTGCCGGAATTGGTGCGGGTGGTCGAACTGGTTTAACGTCGGTAGTCGTTGCAATCTTATTTGCACTAAGCAGTTTATTCTCTCCATTGATTGCTATTGTTCCTGCACAAGCAACGGCGTCTGCTTTGATTTTAGTCGGTGTAATGATGATGGCTTCATTTGCAGATATCAAATGGGCGAATCTTGATGAAGCTTTACCTGCTTTCTTTGCTTCAATTTTTATGGGTCTTTGCTATAGCATTTCTTATGGGATTGCTGCTGGTTTTATCATGTATACAATTGTGAAGGTAGTTAAAGGACAAGCAAAAGAAGTATCGCTTGCTTTGTGGGTAGTTGATATTTTATTTATCTTAAACTTTATTATTTTAGCGACAATCTAAACTAGTTAAGTAAATGAAACAAATCAATCAAAAATATCTCTGTTAAAATTTTTAAGGCAAAGAGTACGTCTGTTGACGATACTTTTTGTCTTTTTATTTAGTTGAGTAATAGAAAAGTCAGAATTTTTTGTCTTTTTTTGTTTTTGCTTTCACATTCGTTGCTTGTTGCTTTAAAAATAGGTATGATGAAGAAAGATGAAAGAGGGATGATGAATGGGGATTAAATGGAGAAAGAATTTAATTATTGCATGGATTGGTTGTTTTTTCACTGGTGCAAGTATTAGTTTAGTCATGCCGTTTATTCCTGTTTACGTCGAACAACTAGGGACGCCTCAAGATCAGGTTGAATTATTTTCTGGATTAGCGATTTCAGTTACTGCTTTTGCAGCAGCAATTGTTGCACCGGTTTGGGGAAATTTAGCAGATCGAAAAGGGCGGAAAATTATGATGGTTCGAGCGGCAGCGGGAATGACAATCACCATGGGCTCACTGGCTTTTGTTCCTAATGTGTATTGGCTGTTAATTATGCGCTTCTTTAATGGAATTTTATCTGGGTATATTCCAAATGCTACAGCAATGATTGCATCACAAGCGCCGAAGGAAAAAAGTGGTTGGGCATTAGGGACACTTTCGACTGGAGCAATTGCAGGGAATTTGATTGGTCCGTCCATGGGTGGTGCGTTAGCGCAATGGTTTGGCATGGAGAACGTCTTTATTATTACGGGTGCAGTACTTTTAGTAACGACAATCTTAACAATTTTTCTAGTAAAAGAGGATTTCCATCCAGTTGAGAAGAAAGATTTAGTCAGCACAAAAGAAATTTTTTCAAAAATGGATCATTTCTCTATTTTAGTGGGACTATTTATCACAACATTGATTTTACAAATTGGTGTGACTAGTATCAGTCCAATCTTAACGTTGTATATTCGCCAATTGAGCGGAGATATCAATAATGTTCTCTTTATTAGTGGGTTGATCGTTTCAGTTGCTGGGGTTTCAGCGGTACTGTCTTCTCCCAAATTAGGGAAGCTAGGGGATAAAATCGGTAACCATAAAGTGTTGCTTGCTGGATTGGTCTTATCGTTTTGTTGTTACCTTCCCATGGCATTCGTTCAAACACCGTTGCAGTTAGGAATTTTACGTTTTATTTTGGGCTTTTCAACTGGAGCATTGATGCCTTCGATTAATACGTTGATTAGCAAAATCACGCCTCAAGAAGGTGTGAGTCGAGTGTATAGTTACAATCAAATGTTTAGTAATTTTGGGCAGGTTTTAGGACCAATGCTCGGTTCGACTGTTGCCCATTCATTTGGTTACAGTGCGGTGTTTGTGGTAACCAGTTGTTTTGTCTTATCGAATATCGGACTCTCGCTTTTTAATTTTAGAAAGGTTTTACGTAGTAAATTTTAAAAAAAACGAATCGTAGACAAAAAAACAGATTGGGAAAACTTGCTTTCCCAATCTGTTTTGATTTACTATGAGTGCGATGAGGCTTCTTTTTTTGTTGGAGCAACTGCACCGATTAAGATGATAATGATACCGGCAATTAGTGACATAATTGCTGTCAAAGCAAAATCGTAAGTTCCTTTTGTCAAGGCACTACCAATGTAACCAACAACTTGTCCTAAAACTAGGGACCAAAATAACGTTACAATATATCGCATGAAGAACACCTCTTTTCTATCCCAATTTTAACAGAATTTTTTTGAATGTAAAGCAAGGTACAATGCTTAATTGTACTAACGATAGTGAATTTTAACGAAAAAAAAGGCGGAATGCAAGATGTTTTTTCCACAACTGTATACGAGAACTTCATATTCTTTGTTACAAAGTACAATTCGCATCCGAGAGTATGTTCGTGAAGCTAAAAAACTTGGATACACTTATTTAGCTATCACTGATGAGGATGTTTTGTACGGCGCCGCAGAATTTTACCAAGAGTGCGTCAAAGAAGGAATCAAACCAATTATTGGCCTACATCTTGAGTACACTTTTGAAGACAAAGACTACGGACTGTTAGTTTATGCAAAAGACAAGATTGGTTACCAACAATTGATGAATGTTTCGAGTAAAAAAATGATTGAAGGTACTATTGAACTGAACACATGGACGAAGACGGACCACTTGATTTTGATTGTGCCAGATAGTCATTCGATTGCAAATGATTATGGCACGGCAGAAACGTTTGCTAGTCATTGGCAAATGCTAAAAGAAAAAGTCCATTTCCACGATTTTTATGTGGGTGTAACTGGCCAAACCGTTTCGGATTCTAAAGAATGGTACGAGTTTCTGTCAGCTGAAGAGGAACAACTGTGTGCATTACATCCGATTGCAAGCTTGCATCAGGAAGATTTGTTTGCATTGGAAACAATGAAACATATAAAAGAAGGTACACAGATTTCGCCAGAAGAATTAGCAGATAGTAGTCAACTAGAAAATAAAAACTTTCTTGAATCAGAGAGTAAGATGATTCAAAAATTTAATGAACGATATACGTACAAAGTTCTTGAGACAACTCAAAAATTAGCTGAATCTGTGAATTTTAAGTTTCAATTTCATCAAAAACTGCTACCGCATTATCCAGTACCAAATGATGAATCGGCAGCGGTATACCTCAAACAATTGTGTCAAAATCAGTTATCAAAAAGAGTAGAATCTTTGACACCAGAATATCAACAACGTTTAGACTATGAATTAAAAATTATTCATCAAATGGGATTTGACGATTACTTTTTAATCGTGTGGGATGTGATGGCTTTTGCACACAAACAAAAAATCGTTACTGGCGCGGGTCGTGGATCAGCTGCGGGTTCATTAGTTGCTTATGTTTTGGCGATCACAGATGTGGATCCTTTGAAATATAATTTGCTCTTTGAACGTTTTTTAAATCCAGAACGTTACACAATGCCTGATATTGACTTGGATATTCCTGATAATAAACGTGAAGAAGTCTTGAATTATGTCCGAGAAAAATACGGGCAGTATCATATGGCACAGATTGCAACTTTTGGAACAATGGCTGCCAAAATGGTATTAAGAGACGTTGCGCGAGTATTTGGTGTTTCACAAAGTGAGGCAAATCGCTGGTCAAAGGCGATCCCTAATCAATTAAAAATCACCTTGTCACAAGCTTACCAAACTTCGAATAAACTAGTTGAATTGGTGCAGGCAAATAAAAAAAATCAATTACTGTTTCAAACAGCGACCATTTTAGAAGGGCTGCCACGTCACATATCGACACATGCGGCAGGGGTGGTATTGAGCGACCGCAATCTATTAGAGCTAGTTCCTTTACAACAGGGATCAGACGAAGCTTTTTTAACACAATATACTATGAATGCCGTAGAAGAAATCGGATTGCTGAAAATGGATTTCTTAGGTTTACGGAACTTATCAATTATTGATTATGCGCTTAAATCAATCAAACGTGTAGAAAAAATCGACCTTCAACTTAAGCAGATACCACTGGATGATGCGAAAACTTTCCGATTGTTTCAAAAAGGGGAGACAACCGGCGTCTTTCAATTTGAATCGGCAGGAATTCGAAATGTTTTACGGCGTTTGGGACCAGAAAATATTGAAGATATCGCTGCTGTCAACGCTTTGTATCGTCCTGGACCTATGCAAAATATTGATACCTTTATTGCACGAAAAAAAGGGAAAGAGGTTATTCAATACCCGGATGACGCATTAAAACCAATTTTGGAAAATACCTATGGAGTTATTGTGTATCAGGAACAAATCATGCAGATTGCTTCAACGATGGCTGGATTTTCTTTAGGTCAGGCAGATATTTTACGACGTGCAATTAGTAAGAAGAAAAAGGAAGTTATTGATAGAGAAAGAGAACACTTTGTAACTGGTTCACTAGCGCAAGGATATTCTAAGGAAAAGGCAATTGAAGTGTACGATTATATCGAGCGTTTTGCTAATTATGGATTTAATCGTTCACATACATTCGCTTATTCATTTGTTGGGTTTCAAATGGCTTATCTCAAAGCACATTATCCAGGAGCATTCTTTACTAGTTTGATGAATGCTGTGCGACACAATACCGCTAAGCTTAAAGAATACCTTGCTGAAGCTAGAAAGAACAAGTTAACGCTGAGTCCGCCTTCCATCAATCAAAGTGCTTATGGGTTTGAATTAGTCAATTCGCAATTGATTCGTTTTGGTTTGACAGCAATCAAAGGGGTACGGCGAGATTTTGTAGAAGAGATTATCAATGAAAGAAAAACAAATGGTTCGTTCAAATCTGTCGATGAGTTTTTGATTCGTATAGATAAGCGATGGCTCAAAGAAGATATCCTGAAACCTTTAGTTGCTGTAGGTGTATTCGATGAGTTAGAAAAAAATCGTAAGCAGCTCATGCTCGATTTAGAAGGAAAGATCCAAAACGTTCAATACAGTAGCGGCAGTTTGGACTTGATGGAAATCATGGCGTTGAAGGAAGAAGAAATTGCAGATTATTCATTAGATGAACGTTTGACACTAGAAGAAGAATATCTTGGTGTTTATTTATCTGGTCATCCAACAGAAGGATATGAGCGATTGCGTTTAGCTAAACGTGTTCAATTGATTA
Organism: Enterococcus sp. DIV0176; assembly: GCF_050528535.1. Lineage (NCBI taxonomy): Bacteria > Bacillati > Bacillota > Bacilli > Lactobacillales > Enterococcaceae > Enterococcus > Enterococcus sp. DIV0176. Next base: position 824,969 of record NZ_CP172879.1, read on the forward strand.
CCGAAATTGTGCCTCAGCAGACAGTAAGTTTGTTATTGTACATCAAAAATATTCGTGAAATTCGGACAAAAAAAGGAGAAAGAATGGCTTTCGTGGAAGGAACGGATAGCTCAGGTGAAGTAACAGTTACTGTTTTTCCTAAGTTGTATCGCCAATTCAGAAATCTTTTTGAAGTGAATCACGTACTGTTTGTACAAGGTCGTAGTGAAATAAGTCGCTATAACCAAGAATTACAATTGATTGGCGAAACATTTGCAGATGCGAAAGAATTTGAGAAAAACTTTCCAGATCAAACTTGTTATTTAAGAATCACAGAAGGACAAGAAGACCATGAAACAATGCGTCAATTGAAAACAATTTTTCAGAAACATCCCGGATACATTCCAGTTGTTTTATACTATGAAAAAACACAACGGAAAATCGTGTTATCAGAGGAAAACTGGGTAGATGGGAGTAAGAGTCTGCGAGGACAGCTTTCTTATTTACTTCAAGAGGAAAATGTTGTTTTCAAATAAGTTACGGTAAAAAATACTACGTGCTTTCATTTTTTTTCATTTTTTTAGCTATTAATCAAGACAAGTTAGAAAAATAATGTTAGAATGTTAGACGTGGTTATTGCAAACAAATGGTTATAGCCTAAGTCTTCTTAGGATAAAGTATTTTAATGAGGTGAATGTTTATATGAAACGCATCGGAATTTTGACCAGTGGCGGAGACGCACCTGGAATGAACGCAGCGATTCGCGCAGTTGTTCGTAAAGGAATCTATGAAGGTCTAGAAGTTTATGGAATCAACTACGGATTTGCCGGATTAGTTGCCGGAGATATTCGTCGTCTTGACGTTGCTGACGTTGGTGATAAGATCCAACGCGGTGGTACTTTCTTGTACTCTGCTCGTTACCCAGAATTTGCTACAGAAGAAGGTCAATTAAAGGGTATCGAACAATTGAAAAAATTCGGTATTGAAGGTTTAGTAGTTATCGGTGGCGATGGCTCTTACCATGGAGCGATGGCTTTAACTAAGCGTGGTTTCCCAGCAGTGGGAATTCCTGGAACAATCGATAATGATATTCCTGGTACAGACTTCACAATCGGTTTTGATACAGCAATTAATACAGTGCTTGAATCAATTGACCGCATTCGTGACACAGCTACATCACACGTTCGTACATTCGTTATTGAAGTAATGGGACGTAACGCTGGCGATATCGCTTTATGGTCAGGTGTTGCAGGCGGAGCTGATGAAATCATCATTCCAGAACATGATTTTGACATGGCTGCTGTTGCTAAAAAAATCCAAGAAGGCCGCGATCGTGGAAAAAAACATTGCTTGATCATCTTGGCTGAAGGTGTAATGGGCGGAAACGAATTTGCTGAAAAACTTTCAGAATTCGGCGACTACCATACTCGTGTATCTATCTTAGGACACGTTGTTCGTGGGGGCGCACCAAGCGCACGTGATCGTGTGTTAGCAAGTAAATTTGGTGCTTATGCTGTTGAATTATTACAACAAGGTAAAGGCGGATTATGTGTTGGGATTCATGACAATGATATTGTTGCTTCTGACATCATTGACACTTTGGAAAACAACAAACATAAACCAGACTTATCATTGTACGAATTAAACAATACTCTTTCATTCTAATTTGATTTAATCAAAGGAATGAATAAGACCAGAGCAAACTTTGTTTGACTCAACTGAACTATCTATAATTAATAGCTATTTAAGCTGTAAAGCTTTAAATAAACAAAATTGAATGGGAGCGTTTTGTAAAATGAAAAAAACCAAAATCGTTAGTACATTAGGACCAGCAAGTAATTCAGTAGAAACTATTTCTAAACTGATCGAATCTGGAGCAAATGTCTTCCGTTTTAACTTCTCACATGGAGATCATGAAGAACAATTATCACGTATGGTAATGGTTCGTGAAGCCGTTAAAAAAACAGGCAAAGATGTAGGTATCCTTTTAGATACTAAAGGTGCAGAAATCCGTACAACAGTTCAAGGAACAACAGAAGCTGATTTTGGCCGTGCCGGCTATATCAAATTCGAAGTTGGAGATCAAACTCGTATCTCTATGGACCCTGAACATGTTGGTTCAAAAGAAAAAATCGCTGTAACTTATCCTGGATTGTTTGAAGACGTTCACGTTGGTGGACACATCTTATTCGATGATGGTCTTATTGACATGGAAATCGTTGAAAAAGACGAAGCAAACCGTGAATTAGTTGTAGTAGTTAAAAATGCAGGTATGCTAGGATCACGTAAAGGTGTTAACGCACCAGGCGTATCAATCAGCTTACCAGGTATTACAGAAAAAGATGCTGACGATATCCGTTTCGGTTTAGATAACGACATCGACTTTATCGCTGCAAGTTTTGTACGTAAAGCACAAGACGTTTTAGATATTCGTGAAATTTTAGAAGAAAAAAATATGACACACGTTCAAATTTTCCCTAAAATTGAATCTGAAGAAGGTATCGACAACATCGACGAAATCATCAAAGTTTCTGATGGTGTTATGATTGCTCGTGGTGACATGGGTGTTGAAATTCCAGCTGAATTAGTACCAATGGTTCAAAAACGTATCATTAAAAAATGTAACGCTGCTGGTATCCCAGTTATTACAGCTACACAAATGTTAGAATCAATGCAAGAAAACCCACGTCCAACACGTGCCGAAGCATCTGACGTTGCCAACGCTGTATTTGATGGTACAGACGCAACAATGTTATCAGGTGAATCTGCAAATGGTGACTACCCTGTAGAAGCTGTTTCAACAATGGCTCGTATTGACCAAGAAGCTGAAAAAGCTTTAGCTGAATTAGGTACATTCCAAATCAATCAATTTGACAAAACTGATGTTACTGAAACAATCGGTTTGTCAGTAGCTCGTGCTGCTAAAAACTTAGGTGTTAAAACAATCGTTGCTGCAACTGAGTCTGGTTACACAGCTAAAATGATTTCTAAATACCGTCCAGATGCTGACATCTTGGCAGTTACATTTGACGAACGCACAAAACGTGGTTTGATGTTAAACTGGGGCGTATACCCAACAGTTACTGAAAAACCAACAACTACTGATGAAATGTTTGAATTAGCTGCTAAAAAAGCAGTTGAATTAGGCTTTGCTTCAGAAGGCGATCTAATCTTGATCACTGCTGGTGTACCAGTTGGTGAACGTGGAACAACTAACGTAATGAAAATTCAAATGATTGGTTCTAAATTATTAGAAGCTCAAGGCGTTGGCCAAAAATCTGTTGTTGCAAACGCAGTAGTTGCTTCATCTGCTGAAGAAGCAATTAAAAAAGCAAAAGACGGCATGGTATTAGTTGTTCCAACAACTGATAAAGAATATATGCCTGCTATTGAAAAAGCAGCAGCAGTCGTAGTTGAAGAAGGTGGCTTAACTTCACACGCAGCAGTTGTAGGTATCGCTCAAGATATTCCTGTAATCGTTGGTGCAAAAGACGCGACTTCAACAATCGTTGATGGTGAATTAATTACTGTTGATTCACGTCGTGGTATTGTATACCGTGGCGAAACAACAGCTATCTAATTTGCTAGATAGTATAAAAAAAGCAGCTCCTCAATCTGAGGGGCTGTTTTTTTGTGTCTGAATAAATTCATTAATGACGCGGACAACTTGTTGCTGTAAATCAGTTGGCAATTGCTGTGTGCGCGTGACAAGTGAAATCAGAAAGCGTGGCTGTACAGTGTCAGTTAGTGGAAGTACAACTAACTGGTCTTCTGGATGAATCGCAATTTCTGTTAAAAAACCTATACCAACTTGTTCGCGAATCATACTTTTTAAAATGGATAAATCATTGCTTTGATACACAATTTTTGGTTCGATGTGTGCTTGTTTTGCTAATTTTGAAAAAGCAGTAGGATGGACGTAATGCTCGTTCAATAAAACAAATTCTTCGCTGATCAATTCTTTGAACGAAACAGCTTCTTTTTGGGCAAGTGGATGTTCTGGTGAGACAACAATCATAAACCGTTTGTCTAAGAGCAACTGTGTCTCTAAGGACTGATCAACAATTGGCTGAGTTGAACCAAGTAAAGCTAAATCAATTTGACCTTGATGAATCATTCCGTACAAGTCGCGGGAACCACCATCAATGATTTCTAATTGATTCATCAACTTTTGCCTAATGAAGTAACCGGATAATTTTGGAAAATATTCATTTCCAATGATTGGTGGCATGCCAAGACGAATTTTTTTTGTTTGTAGTTGTTGAATCTCAGCTTTTGCACGAGTGATTTCTTGAAGAATGGACTGTGCGTGGATAAACAGTTGGTGACCAGCTGGTGTGATCAATAGTTCATTGTGCGAGCGATCTCGGACGATGAGAACAGCGTTTAATTCTTTTTCAAGCCGTTGGACAGCATAAGTAATTGTGGGTTGGCTAACATGAAATAGATTAGCAACTTTTGTAAAGTTTTTTAGTTTGACTAATTGAACATAGTATTCAATATCTCGTGTGTTCATGTGTTAGCTCCTCTCTTTATCCATATAAATAATAGTTATTGTAATGGATTCGTTTCTTGATAGCAACTGAAAGTTCAACGAAGTCTTTTGCGAAGCTAGCAGGAAACGTTTAGATGGATACATTTGAAAAATTTTGCGAAATCAGTAACCGATTACTTGTTATTTCGATTGAACAGAAAAAATTCCAAAAAAATTTTTGAGAAAAGAAATCAATTTGTTAAAAGACGTCTTAATCGAACTTTAGCCAAAAAGAAAAGGAAAATTTTGTTGGGAAAGTGAAAAAAGAAAACTGATTTTCCAAATAATGTACTGTTTTTTTATGAACTGTAAGGTGTCAAGAAAATTTCATTGACAAGGACGTTTTTGCCCTGTATAATTGCTTTTGTTGCTTAGGAGTGATGAAAAATGAAATGGTCTTTACTAGAATTACGAAAATATCAAGAGACACCATTAGTATTTCATGAAACACTTGATTTAAAATCAGGTTTAATGAAACGCGATAATTTAATACTCGATGTTGCACCAGTGGCTGTTGAAGGATTTGTTTCCGTTGATAAAAAAGGCTATATCGTTCATTACACTGTGCAAACGACTCTGACTGTCCCATCAACACGTTCACTTGAACCTGTTGAGTTAGTGATGGATTTTCCGGTTGATGAATTATTCATGACAGTAGAACAGTATCAAAGTCGAGACGAACAATTATCTGCTGATGAGATTTTGTTGATTGAGGGCACACAGCTTGATTTGACAGAGTCAATCGAAGATAATATTTTATTGGCAATTCCAATGCGTGTGCTTACTGAAGCAGAGGAAGCAGACGAAACCAACCTACCTAAAGGGGCAGATTGGGAAGTTATTTCTGAAGCAGAACATGAGCGCAGAAAAGTGGAAGAAGCTGAGACAAAAGTAGATCCTCGTCTTGCAAAACTATCGGAATTTTTTGATGATGAATCAAAGGAATAAAGATAACGAGTAAGATTGGAATATATTGTATCTAAATGGATGCAAGACTTTACAAGGAGGTGTAGCAAAATGGCAGTACCAGCTAGAAGAACATCAAAAGCTAAAAAAGCAAAACGTCGTACACACTACAAATTGACAATCAAAGGTTTAAACGAATGTCCTAACTGTGGTGAAATGAAAAAAAGCCATCACGTATGTACAAATTGTGGTTACTATGATGGTAAGGACGTAATGTCTAAAGAAGCTTAATACATTTTAATTAGAAAATGTAAAACCTCAAGGCTAACCATGGAGCCTTGGGGTTTATTTTTTTCTCGGAATCGCCAAAATATTTTGCACATTGGTTTGCATTGCACCAATGTTAGGCTATAATGAGAGAGATTAGGGGATTAACCCCAAATGTAGGAGGAGTTCATATGACGAAACAACAAATCGGCGTTGTCGGTATGGCCGTTATGGGCAAAAACTTAGCCTTAAATATTGAAAGCCGCGGTTATTCAGTCGCTCTATTTAACCGTACTGGTTCAAAAACAACAGAAGTAGTAGAAGAACATCCAGATAAAAACTTTAAAGCAACTTATACAATGGAAGACTTTGTTGCTTCAATTGAAAAACCACGTCGTATTCTTTTGATGGTTAAAGCAGGACCAGCTACTGATGCAACGATTCAAGAATTATTACCTCATTTAGATAAAGGCGATATTTTGATCGATGGCGGAAATACATTCTTCAAAGATACAATTCGTCGCAATGAAGAATTAGCAAACTCTGGAATCAACTTTATTGGTACTGGTGTTTCAGGTGGAGAAGAAGGCGCGCTAAAAGGCCCTTCTATCATGCCTGGTGGGCAAAAAGAAGCCTACGAATTAGTGGCACCGATTTTAGAACAAATTTCTGCTAAAGCAGAAGATGGCGCACCATGTGTAACTTATATTGGGCCAAATGGTGCAGGTCATTATGTAAAAATGGTTCACAATGGAATTGAGTATGGAGATATGCAATTGATTGCGGAGTCTTATGACTTAATGAAGAATATTCTTGGGCTATCAGTTGATGAAATGGCTGAGATCTTCAAAGAATGGAATCAAGGGGAACTTGATAGCTACTTAATCGAGATCACTGCTGACATTTTGACTCGTAAAGACGATGAAGGCACAGGCAAACCGATTGTTGATGTCATTCTTGATGCAGCTGGCAATAAAGGAACTGGTAAATGGACAAGTCAAAGTGCTTTAGACTTAGGTGTGCCACTTCCATTGATCACAGAATCTGTATTTGCTCGTTATATCTCTGCTTATAAAGACGAACGTGTCCAAGCAAGTAAAATTTTGTCAAATCCAAATAATTTTGAATATACTGGTGACAAAAAAGAATTGGTTGAGAAAATCCGTGAAGCATTGTACTTTAGCAAAATTATGAGCTATGCTCAAGGCTTTGCACAACTACGAGTAGCTTCAAAAGAATACGATTGGGACTTGCCATTTGGCGAAATTGCTAAAATCTGGCGTGCAGGATGTATCATCCGTGCTCGTTTCTTACAAAAGATCACAGATGCATATGATAAAGACCCAGACATCGAAAACTTATTGTTAGATGATTACTTTGTTGAAATCACAAAGAAATATCAACAATCAGTGAGAGATGTAGTTGCTTTAGCCGTTCAAGCTGGTGTACCGGTGCCAACGTTCTCTTCAGCAATTTCTTACTTTGACTCTTATAGAGCAGAACGCTTGCCAGCAAACATTATTCAAGCACAACGTGATTATTTTGGTGCACACACTTATGAACGTGTGGACAAAGAAGGAATCTTCCACTACTCTTGGTATCATGAAGAGTAAGTAGTTCTTGACTTTGCAAAACTGAAAATTTAGATAAATCATGATAGAGCTGAAGTCATTTGTTACGAATAGACTTCGGCTCTTTTTAAAATTGTTTATTCATGATAGAATGACTATAGATTTTTAAGTAGAATATCGGTATAATGATAGAGTTTGTAGAAATCGCGTAGAGGGAAAGGATAAAATAATAGATGAGTAATATTCTAATCATTGAAGATGAAAAGAACTTAGCTCGCTTTGTCGAGTTGGAATTAAAGCACGAAGGGTACAATGCTGAAGTTCATTATAATGGCCGCACAGGATTAGACGCTGCTTTAAATAATGAATGGGATGCCATTTTACTAGATTTGATGTTACCAGAGTTAAATGGATTAGAAGTTTGTCGACGTGTCCGTCAAGTAAAAAACACACCAATCATCATGATGACTGCTAGGGATTCAGTGATTGACCGCGTATCAGGTTTAGACCATGGAGCAGATGACTACATTGTTAAGCCATTTGCAATTGAAGAATTATTAGCCCGCTTGCGAGCTTTGTTACGTCGAATTGATATCGAAGGTGATAAAAACGTAGCAAAACAAACAACAATTACTTATCGCGACCTAACAATTGAAAAAGAAAATCGTGTGGTACGCCGTGGAAACGAAGTAATTGAATTAACCAAACGTGAGTATGAGCTATTATTGACGTTGATGGAAAACGTCAATGTAGTATTAGCCCGTGATGTTCTATTAAACAAAGTTTGGGGTTATGAAACAGAAGTCGAAACGAATGTTGTCGATGTATATATTCGTTACTTGCGCAATAAGATTGATGTTCCTGGGGAGGAAAGCTATATCCAAACTGTCCGCGGAACAGGTTATGTGATGCGCTCGTGATCAAACCGAAAAAATCGGAAAAAAGAGAACTGAAAGGTCCCTCCTTGACTATCAAGTGGGCCTTTGCAAGTTCTTTCTTTATATTTGTTGTTTTTACTATTTTTGCGGTTATTACTTATAAGTCTTCAATCAATCTGATTGTTGCTAAAGAACGAAACAATGTGGAACGAACGATTTCACAAGTGGCCTCTCGGTTAGCTAACTCAGATGAAGAGCTGACTTTAGTCAATACGTACCGAAATTTGACTAATACAACTACAAATGATAGTAATATTGACGACCAAACGACGAATATCGAAGGGAACTTAATGAAAATTGATTCCTTCATTGCAGAACTTGGTCAGTCATCATTGGATTTATTCGTCTACAATTTAGAAGAAAAGCTGATATTTAAAACGCAGCAGCATAGTCAATCATTGTTACAAACAACCAGAAAAGTTCCAACGATCGTTACGATTGATGGGAGAACAGGATTTTTATCTATTCAACCAATCTATTCTAAAGGAACCCGTGAAAAAATTGGGTATGCGCAAACTTTCTATGAGCTGTCCTCTTTTTATGATATACGCAATAAATTATTGTTAACACTGATTATTTTAGAAGTCGTTTCATTGATTCTAAGTAGTATCTTAGGGTTTTTCCTATCTTCTTATTTCCTGAAGCCGTTAAAAGTTCTGCGAGATACGATGGATACTATCCGAAAAGATCCACAGTCAGATATTCATATGCCTGAAATTGATACAAATGATGAATTAGCAGATTTAGCTGAGATCTTTAATGAAATGCTTGATCGGATGCGATTATACATGGAGCAACAAGAACAATTTGTTCAAGACGTGTCCCATGAATTACGAACACCAGTAGCAATCATTGAAGGTCATTTGAGTTTGCTAAACCGCTGGGGAAAAGATGACCCTGAAATCTTAGAGGAGTCTCTTAGCGCAAGTATGCAAGAAATTAGCCGTATGAAAAGTCTTGTTCAAGAAATGCTAGATCTTTCGAGGGCGGAACAAGTTGATATTCATTATGGTAATGAAACAACAAAAGGAAAAGAAGTTACCTATCAAGTTTACAATAACTTTAAGATCTTATATCCAGACTATGTAATCACTTTGGATGATGATTTATCTAAAGAAGTAATCTTGCAAATCTACCGTAATCATTTTGAACAATTAATCATTATTATTCTTGATAATGCGGTTAAATACTCTACGACGAGAAAAGAAGTGCATATTTCGATTTCTTCTACGTTAAGTGAATTTGAGATTGCGATTCAAGATTTTGGTGAGGGGATTCCACAAGAAGACTTGAAGAAAATCTTTAATCGGTTTTATCGAGTTGATAAAGCTAGAGCTCGCACAAAAGGTGGAAATGGTCTCGGCCTGTCTATCGCTAAGCAATTAGTTGAAAGTTATAAGGGGCGAATTATCGCTGAAAGTGTTGTTGGTCAAGGAACGATTTTTCGAATATTCATCCCAATAGTAAAATCTGAAGACAAGTAAAACGATTTCGTTTTGCTTGTCTTTTCCTTTTTTATAGAAAATAGCTACAAGGCGGGGGAACACAAGTATTTGATGGACGAACTATAAGCAGTAATTTGTAAAACTTAGCAAGAAAATAGCAGGAAAAATAGAACAAAAAAGAAACATTTTTTTTGAATATTCGTTTTTAAAAATATTATTCAAAAAAGTAATTATTTCTGTTGCAATTTAAGAAATAGATTGCTATATTATTATTTGTTCTCTAATAATTCTTTACTTACTAACAACATTAATTTCTTTAAAAAATAGTGTTGACGAATAAAGAATGACATGTTAGAATAACAAAGTCGCTTAAGTAATAAGCTTTCAAAAGTTTGATATTTCAATAAAAAAATTGTTGACAAATAACAAACTGAATGATAAACTTATCAAGTCGTAAAAAAAGCGGCGGAAAATTAAAAAACAAAAAGTGTTGACAACTTCTAAAGAATCTGTTAAGATATAAAAGTTGTTAAAACAAAAAAGAATAGACCTTTGAAAACTGAACAAAGTAAGACAAACCAAATGTGTAGGGCGTCTTGATTCAATTCAAGACAACAAACATTTTTAAACAGCAAGCAATATGCTAGCAAACAAATTGAGCTTAACAATCGAAAGATTGTTCTAACTTTTATTATGAGAGTTTGATCCTGGCTCAGGACGAACGCTGGCGGCGTGCCTAATACATGCAAGTCGTACGCTTTTTCTTTCACCGGAGCTTGCTCCACCGAAAGAAAAGGAGTGGCGAACGGGTGAGTAACACGTGGGTAACCTGCCCATCAGAAGGGGATAACACTTGGAAACAGGTGCTAATACCGTATAACAATCGAAACCGCATGGTTTTGATTTGAAAGGCGCTTTCGGGTGTCGCTGATGGATGGACCCGCGGTGCATTAGCTAGTTGGTGAGGTAACGGCTCACCAAGGCCACGATGCATAGCCGACCTGAGAGGGTGATCGGCCACATTGGGACTGAGACACGGCCCAAACTCCTACGGGAGGCAGCAGTAGGGAATCTTCGGCAATGGACGAAAGTCTGACCGAGCAACGCCGCGTGAGTGAAGAAGGTTTTCGGATCGTAAAACTCTGTTGTTAGAGAAGAACAAGGATGAGAGTAACTGTTCATCCCTTGACGGTATCTAACCAGAAAGCCACGGCTAACTACGTGCCAGCAGCCGCGGTAATACGTAGGTGGCAAGCGTTGTCCGGATTTATTGGGCGTAAAGCGAGCGCAGGCGGTTTCTTAAGTCTGATGTGAAAGCCCCCGGCTCAACCGGGGAGGGTCATTGGAAACTGGGAGACTTGAGTGCAGAAGAGGAGAGTGGAATTCCATGTGTAGCGGTGAAATGCGTAGATATATGGAGGAACACCAGTGGCGAAGGCGACTCTCTGGTCTGTAACTGACGCTGAGGCTCGAAAGCGTGGGGAGCAAACAGGATTAGATACCCTGGTAGTCCACGCCGTAAACGATGAGTGCTAAGTGTTGGAGGGTTTCCGCCCTTCAGTGCTGCAGCTAACGCATTAAGCACTCCGCCTGGGGAGTACGACCGCAAGGTTGAAACTCAAAGGAATTGACGGGGGCCCGCACAAGCGGTGGAGCATGTGGTTTAATTCGAAGCAACGCGAAGAACCTTACCAGGTCTTGACATCCTTTGACCACTCTAGAGATAGAGCTTCCCCTTCGGGGGCAAAGTGACAGGTGGTGCATGGTTGTCGTCAGCTCGTGTCGTGAGATGTTGGGTTAAGTCCCGCAACGAGCGCAACCCTTATTGTTAGTTGCCATCATTTAGTTGGGCACTCTAGCAAGACTGCCGGTGACAAACCGGAGGAAGGTGGGGATGACGTCAAATCATCATGCCCCTTATGACCTGGGCTACACACGTGCTACAATGGGAAGTACAACGAGTCGCGAAGTCGCGAGGCTAAGCTAATCTCTTAAAGCTTCTCTCAGTTCGGATTGTAGGCTGCAACTCGCCTACATGAAGCCGGAATCGCTAGTAATCGCGGATCAGCACGCCGCGGTGAATACGTTCCCGGGCCTTGTACACACCGCCCGTCACACCACGAAAGTTTGTAACACCCGAAGTCGGTGAGGTAACCTTTTTGGAGCCAGCCGCCTAAGGTGGGATAGATGATTGGGGTGAAGTCGTAACAAGGTAGCCGTATCGGAAGGTGCGGCTGGATCACCTCCTTTCTAAGGAATATTACGGAGACTACACACGTTTGTCATCATTACTTTGTTCAGTTTTGAGAGGTTTACTCTCTTCATTTAAATACGGGGCCTTAGCTCAGCTGGGAGAGCGCCTGCTTTGCACGCAGGAGGTCAGCGGTTCGATCCCGCTAGGCTCCATTAACAACATTTGTTGTTAACTTTGTTCATTGAAAACTGGATATTTGAAGTAAGATCAAAACAAACCGAGAACACCGCGTTGAATGAGTTTTTTAATAAGTTCAATTGCTTATTTTTCTTGACTAGTTTCTATCGCTAGAAATGATGTCAAAACCCAACCGTAAGGTTGATAAGGTTAAGTGAATAAGGGCGCACGGTGGATGCCTTGGCACTAGGAGCCGATGAAGGACGGGACTAACACCGATATGCTTTGGGGAGCTGTACGTAAGCTATGATCCAGAGATTTCCGAATGGGGGAACCCAGCATCTTTTATAGGATGTTACAAATATGTGAATACATAGCATATTTGAGGTAGACGCAGAGAACTGAAACATCTAAGTACCTGCAGGAAGAGAAAGAAAATTCGATTCCCTGAGTAGCGGCGAGCGAAACGGGAAAAGCCCAAACCAACAAGCTTGCTTGTTGGGGTTGTAGGACTCCGATATGGTAGTTTTTTCAGATAATCGAATGACTTGGAAAAGTCAGTCAAAGAGGGTAAAAACCCCGTAGATGAAATTTGGAAGACACCTAGGAGGATCCTGAGTACGGCGGAACACGAGGAATTCCGTCGGAATCCGGGAGGACCATCTCCCAAGGCTAAATACTCCCTAGTGACCGATAGTGAACCAGTACCGTGAGGGAAAGGTGAAAAGCACCCCGGAAGGGGAGTGAAATAGAACCTGAAACCGTGTGCCTACAACAAGTCAAAGCCCGTTAATGGGTGATGGCGTGCCTTTTGTAGAATGAACCGGCGAGTTACGATTGCATGCGAGGTTAAGTCGAAGAGACGGAGCCGTAGCGAAAGCGAGTCTGAATAGGGCGTTTGAGTATGTAGTCGTAGACCCGAAACCATGTGATCTACCCATGTCCAGGTTGAAGGTGCGGTAAAACGCACTGGAGGACCGAACCCACGTACGTTGAAAAGTGCGGGGATGAGGTGTGGGTAGCGGAGAAATTCCAAACGAACTTGGAGATAGCTGGTTCTCTCCGAAATAGCTTTAGGGCTAGCCTCGGAATTGAGAATGATGGAGGTAGAGCACTGTTTGGACTAGGGGCCCATCTCGGGTTACCGAATTCAGATAAACTCCGAATGCCATTCATTCATATCCGGGAGTCAGACTGTGAGTGATAAGATCCATAGTCGAAAGGGAAACAGCCCAGACCACCAGCTAAGGTCCCAAAATATATGTTAAGTGGAAAAGGATGTGGGGTTGCACAGACAACTAGGATGTTGGCTCAGAAGCAGCCACCATTTAAAGAGTGCGTAATAGCTCACTAGTCGAGTGACCCTGCGCCGAAAATGTACCGGGGCTAAACATATTACCGAAGCTGTGGATAACACCTATGGTGTTATGGTAGGAGAGCGTTCTAAGGGCGTTGAAGGTAGATCGTGAGGACTGCTGGAGCGCTTAGAAGTGAGAATGCCGGTATGAGTAGCGAAAGACAGGTGAGAATCCTGTCCACCGAATGACTAAGGTTTCCTGGGGAAGGCTCGTCCGCCCAGGGTTAGTCGGGACCTAAGCCGAGGCCGAAAGGCGTAGGCGATGGATAACAGGTTGATATTCCTGTACCCGTTGTTTTTGTTTGAGCAATGGAGGGACGCAGGAGGCTAAGGAATGCAGACGATTGGAAATGTCTGTCCAAGCAGTAAGTCTTAGGTTGAGTCAAATGCTTAATCTTTTAAGGACAAGCTGTGATGGGGAGGGAAATAATAGTACCGAAGTTCCTGATGTCACACTGCCAAGAAAAGCTTCTAGTGAGAAAACAATGGCCCGTACCGCAAACCGACACAGGTAGTCGAGGAGAGAATCCTAAGGTGAGCGAGAGAACTCTCGTTAAGGAACTCGGCAAAATGACCCCGTAACTTCGGGAGAAGGGGTGCTGATCGTCAGATCAGCCGCAGTGAATAGGCCCAAGCGACTGTTTATCAAAAACACAGGTCTCTGCAAAATCGTAAGATGAAGTATAGGGGCTGACGCCTGCCCGGTGCTGGAAGGTTAAGAGGAGTGCTTAGCGTAAGCGAAGGTACGAATTGAAGCCCCAGTAAACGGCGGCCGTAACTATAACGGTCCTAAGGTAGCGAAATTCCTTGTCGGGTAAGTTCCGACCCGCACGAAAGGCGTAACGATTTGGGCACTGTCTCAACGAGAGACTCGGTGAAATTTTAGTACCTGTGAAGATGCAGGTTACCCGCGACAGGACGGAAAGACCCCATGGAGCTTTACTGTAGTTTGATATTGAGTGTCTGTACCGCATGTACAGGATAGGTAGGAGCCGTAGAAATCGGAACGCTAGTTTCGATGGAGGCGCTGGTGGGATACTACCCCTGCGTTATGGCCACTCTAACCCGCACCACTAATCGTGGTGGGAGACAGTGTCAGATGGGCAGTTTGACTGGGGCGGTCGCCTCCTAAAAGGTAACGGAGGCGCCCAAAGGTTCCCTCAGAATGGTTGGAAATCATTCGAAGAGTGTAAAGGCAGAAGGGAGCTTGACTGCGAGACCAACAAGTCGAGCAGGGACGAAAGTCGGGCTTAGTGATCCGGTGGTTCCGCATGGAAGGGCCATCGCTCAACGGATAAAAGCTACCCTGGGGATAACAGGCTTATCTCCCCCAAGAGTCCACATCGACGGGGAGGTTTGGCACCTCGATGTCGGCTCGTCGCATCCTGGGGCTGTAGTCGGTCCCAAGGGTTGGGCTGTTCGCCCATTAAAGCGGCACGCGAGCTGGGTTCAGAACGTCGTGAGACAGTTCGGTCCCTATCCGTCGCGGGCGTTGGAAATTTGAGAGGAGCTGTCCTTAGTACGAGAGGACCGGGATGGACTTACCGCTGGTGTACCAGTTGTTCTGCCAAGGGCATTGCTGGGTAGCTATGTAGGGAAGGGATAAACGCTGAAAGCATCTAAGTGTGAAGCCCACCTCAAGATGAGATTTCCCATTTCTTTAAGAAAGTAAGATCCCTGAGAGATGATCAGGTAGATAGGTCAGAAGTGGAAGTACAGTGATGTATGGAGCGGACTGATACTAATCGATCGAGGACTTAACCAAGAATGGTAAAAGAAAAAAACTCGGTAGAGTTGAGATTACTTCAAATCCAGTTTTGAGTGAGCAAAAGCAAACTCAATAAGATAACACCACAGTGTGGTGGCGATAGCGAGAAGGATACACCTGTAACCATGCCGAACACAGAAGTTAAGCTTCTTAGCGCCGATTGTAGTGAGGGGTTGCCCCTTGTGAGAGTAGGACGTCGCCACGCTGGTGTTATTCCGGCATAGCTCAGTTGGTAGTAGCGCATGACTGTTAATCATGATGTCGTAGGTTCGAGTCCTACTGCCGGAGTTCTCAATTTGAGAAAAGAGTAATGAGCTTCTTTCACTCTGGAGAGTTGTCCGAGAGGCCGAAGGAGCATGATTGGAAATCATGTAGATGGTGAACGCTGTCTCAAGGGTTCGAATCCCTTACTCTCCGTTAGTAATATATCTGGCCCGTTGGTCAAGCGGTTAAGACACCGCCCTTTCACGGCGGTAACACGGGTTCGAATCCCGTACGGGTCATACAATTGAATTTGGAGGTTTAGCTCAGCTGGGAGAGCATCTGCCTTACAAGCAGAGGGTCAGCGGTTCGATCCCGTTAACCTCCATAATGAACTGGTTCCGTGGTGTAGGGGTTAACATGCCTGCCTGTCACGCAGGAGATCGCGGGTTCGATTCCCGTCGGGACCGTCATTATTTATTCAATTGATGTAATTTCATATGGCGCGGTAGCTCAGTTGGTAGAGCAACGGATTGAAGCTCCGTGTGTCGGCAGTTCGATTCTGTCCCGCGCCACCATGGAGGAGTAGCGAAGTGGCTAAACGCGACGGACTGTAAATCCGTTCCTTAGGGTTCAGTGGTTCGAATCCACTCTCCTCCATTTTATTAATAGGGGTATAGTTTAAAGGTAGAACAGCGGTCTCCAAAACCGTTAGTGTGGGTTCAATTCCTGCTACCCCTGCCATGGCGGATGTGGCGAAGTGGTTAACGCACCGGATTGTGGCTCCGGCACTCGTGGGTTCGATTCCCATCATTCGCCCTTTTTTTATTGGGGTATAGCCAAGCGGTAAGGCAAGGGACTTTGACTCCCTCATGCGTTGGTTCGAATCCAGCTACCCCAGTTCTATAAATTTTATAGATTGATAATCGTATAATGGCGGTATAGCCAAGTGGTAAGGCAGAGGTCTGCAAAACCTTCATCACCGGTTCAAATCCGGTTACCGCCTTAGTACAATTTATCGAAATGCCGGCGTGGCGGAATTGGCAGACGCGCTGGACTCAAAATCCAGTGCCCGTTGAGGGCGTGCCGGTTCGACCCCGGCCGCCGGTATTACTAAGATGTTTTCATCTTAGTTTTTTACTGGGGAATTAAATAACATATGTATGATGGCGGATGTGGCGAAGTGGTTAACGCACCGGATTGTGGCTCCGGCACTCGTGGGTTCGATTCCCATCATTCGCCCTTTTTTATTGGGGTATAGCCAAGCGGTAAGGCAAGGGACTTTGACTCCCTCATGCGTTGGTTCGAATCCAGCTACCCCAGTTCATTTTAAAATAAGTTTTAATATGCCGGCGTGGCGGAATTGGCAGACGCGCTGGACTCAAAATCCAGTGACCGCGAGGTCGTGCCGGTTCGACCCCGGCCGCCGGTATCAATGAAACACCAACATAAAAAATATGTTGGTGTTTTTTTATAGAAAATATTTATTTATTATATTTAATGAAATAAAGACATCTAGGACAAAATTATCCTAAAAAAAGCCTAAAATTCGTTTTTGAAAACGCGGATTTTAGGTTTTTTTAATTGAAGGATTCGTTAAGAACAACTGTATCTTTAGTGTTGCCAGTCTCTTTTTTGCATTATAAGTTATTTACCCATGCTTTAGCTGATTCTAGTTCTGCCATTGTTAACTCATGACCTTGATTTGAAGAATAGACATAAGTGAGGCTACCGTTACTTTCAAAAGCATTAGCTAGTTCATCAAAAGATTCTTTCGAAACGATTGGATCCCCATTGCCATAAGAAAGCCAGACTGTTTTATCTTTACCGTCAATCGAGTGATTCTTTACACCCAGTGACATAGGATGAAAAAAGATTCCCTTAGATAGTCCGTGTTCTCTTTCTAGTAATAGGTGCGCAGCAATGTTTGCTCCGTTAGAGTAACCAAGTAGTATCCAGTCTTCTAACAGAATATTTTTTTCTACACTAATTTCTTTAATTTGCTTTAATAAGTTATCTGTTTCTTCTTCTAAATTTTTGAGATCGAATTGGTTGAGTCCATGTCGCTTAAAGAAACGGTTCATTCCATTTTCTTGGATATTTCCGCGAAACGATAAAACTGAGCTATCTGGATCAATAAATCTCGCAAGTTCGAGTAAAGAATGTTCATCTCCGCCTGTACCATGCAGTAAAATAAATTTTGCTGCATTTTTTGTTCCTTGTTCAAAAATGTAGTTCATATTGCTCACCTCGAGTTGTTATTATTTTTGTTAACGTTGCATGTTCGCATCGCTAGTATCAAAAGGTCTAACGATCTCTTCGATGGCCAAACGTTTTTCTTCAAAAGCAGGTGGTAAAGAAAGCTTTTCCCCTGCATGATTTTTCTCTTCATCTTCAAAGAAACCAGGACCGTCTGTTGCCAATTCAAAAAGCACATGTGAAGAGGCTAAAAAATATTCAGATTGAAAATAAAAACGATCAATAAAACCAGAATCAGGCAATTCTACTTGCTGAATTTGTTGAATCCAGTAGCGCAAAGCTTGCTTATCAGCAATTCGGAGTGCAAGGTGATGAATATTTCCAAAACCTTCGATTGCATCAGGTAAATCATTACGAACTTCAACAATAATGGTTGCGCCGTTTCCTCCTTCGCCAACTTCAAATTGATGGAAATTTCCTTCTTTAGCAGTTTCATGAAATCCAAGTAATGTTTTGAGAATTTGCTCAATATTTTCTAGTCGGCTGACTCGAACAAAAACTGGTCCAAGTCCGATAAGTGCAAATTGAGTAGGGACATTGCTTTTTGTCCAAGGCACACCAGCAGCAACTCCATGATTTTGTTGATCTGAAATCAATTGATAGGATTGATTATCAAAGTCTTCGAATTCTAAATATTTTTTACCAAAACGTTCCTTAATATCTGAATGAGCAACTTGATACTCTGATAAACGTTCATGCCAAAAATTTAAGGCAGAGTCGTCAGAAACACGGAAAGAAACGCGAGAAATACTATTTGTTCCTTTAGAACCTTTAGATTGATAAGGAAAATCAAAAAAAGTCATGTCTGTTCCAGGTGCGCCATTTTCATCGGTAAAATATAAATGATACGTCTCGATATCATCTTGATTAACTGTTTTCTTTGCCAAACGCAAGCCCAAAACATCAGTAAAAAAACGATAAATTTTGGTTGCGCTGGAAGTCATAGCTGTAACATGATGTAAGCCTCTAATTTGTGTGTCCATAATTGTTCCTCCAAGAAACACTTACAAAAAGTAAGTTTGATTTTCACTAGTATAGTAAGAATCTGCAGATAATGCAATTATTCTGTCCTTTTAGCAAAAGAAAAAAAACGGTACCCAGCTTGGGTCCGTTTTTAGTTTGATTGAACATCTAAGATCGAATAGCTACGTACATCAAAACGATTACGACTTGTTGAATATTCAATTGGTTGACCATCTTTTAAGTAAACAATTTGTTGAACTTCTAAAATAGGATCAGTTGCAGAACAATTCAAGTATTTTTGATCAAATTCTGTGCTTTTATCTGCAGAAATTGTTCGGTAGGCACCAGCAAAGAAAATATTTAACGACTGATGTAAATAATCATAGATAGAAGATAGCAAATGCTCTTGTTTTAAACCAGGAACCAGATGGATAGGCATATAGGTATGCTCTAATATATATGGTTCATTTTCTAAAATTCGTAATCGTTGAATATTGTAGACAGGTTGTTCAGGCTGAATCATTAAATGTTCTTGTATTTGTTCATTTGGAAATTCAACGTCGAACTGGATAACTTGACTAGCTAATGACTGCTGACGTCGCGCCATCTGATGACTAAGCCCCTCGTATTCATTGGCTGGAGAAGTATCTTTTTTGAAAAAAGGATGGTTCAAAACTTTTGTTCCAGAACCTCTCTGGGAATAGACGAGACCTTCCATTGCGAGAATATTGATTGCTTTTTTGATTGTCATACGACTAGCATCAAATTCTTTGACTAGGTCAGTTTGATTTGGTAAAAAACTATCTGGTGGGTATTTTTTTGAGCGAATACGATCTCTTAATGTGTTCGCTATATCTTCATATTTTGGCACGACATTCACCTCTCTTTGAGTATAGCGAAAGTTGGAACAACGGACAACTACTAGAAGAAAGAAGTGAAAAGAAAAAGACCAAATCCATTAGACACTATCCAATGCTTTGGTCTTAATTTTGTTGTTTTAAATATCAGTCACGGGTTGTTTATCTAAAACTTTCAGGAACGGATACCAAATTAGTCCAACAATAATGAAATCAATCACTTGTAAAAGACCACCCAACCATGAATTAGTTGCAAGAATACCACTAGCGACGATTGGGACAGTCCATGGCACAGAAACACCGGTTGGAGGAGGAACGATTCCAGCTGCCATTACTAAATAGTTCAATGTGGTCACAACAAGTGGTGCAATCACCCAAGGTATTAAAATTGTTGCATTCAAAACAATTGGTAAGCCAAAAATAGCTGGTTCATTGACATTAAAAATACCAGGTGCAAGGGCAAGTCGGCCAACGTCACGGTACTGTTTTTTCTTTAAGAAGAAAGCCATAATCAAAACTACGGCCAAAGTCATTCCAGATCCACCAAGTCCAACAGTAAATGTTTCCATAAAAGGTTTTGTAATAATGTGTGGAAGTTCTTTACCAGCTTGATAAGCTTCTAAGTTATCTAACATTAAAGTATTCCAAATTGGATCCATTACTGAGTTGACGATGATTTGTCCATGAAGCCCGAAGAACCATAAAAATTGAACAAAAAATAAAGCGAGTAAAGTTGCTGGCAAGCTACTACCAAGTCCTGTTAAAGGTTTTTGGATTA
This sequence comes from Enterococcus sp. DIV0176, assembly GCF_050528535.1. Classification (NCBI taxonomy): domain Bacteria; kingdom Bacillati; phylum Bacillota; class Bacilli; order Lactobacillales; family Enterococcaceae; genus Enterococcus; species Enterococcus sp. DIV0176. Next base: position 845,163 of record NZ_CP172879.1, read on the forward strand.
CTTCGTAAACAACATCGTGTAAGTTAGTATTGAACATACCAGTCACAAGTGCGTTGATAAATAAAAAGACTGTTAATGTTACAACAGCAGGAATCAAAGCAGCAAAAGATTTCGTAACTGCAGGTGGCACACCATCAGGCATTTTGATTTGCCAGCCACGTTTTGTAATACGACAATAGATTTCCGCTGCTAAGAAGGCAGCAATCATGCCAATAAACATTCCTTTGGCGCCAAGTCGATCAAGTGTAAGTACACCGGAAACTTCCTCGCCACCAGCTGTAGTCATAACAAACGGAGTAAGAATCAAAAAGCTAGCAAAAGAAACAGCTCCACCAAAAATACCTTCAACGTCATAAGATTTAGATAAATAATAGCCAATACCAAAAGTAACAAATACTGACATGATACTCATTGTTGCATTTTGTCCATTTCCAAAGAGAGTAGATAAAGTTCCTTTGGTCGCATCATTGAAAAATGGAAGATTATTGATAACTACAACAATTGAACCAAACATTGTTAATGGAAAAGAAAGCATGAAAGCATCACGTAAAACGGTCAAGTAACGATTTTGCCCTAAGAGATTGGCTAAGGGCATGATTTTTTCGGAAAGTTTGTCCATAAATCCATTCATATTTTTCACCTCTGAGTTTTTTGCAATCGATTACAAACAAAATATAGCATCGATTTATATAAATGTCTAGTCATTTATATAAAAAGTGTTGATTTTTATTTATTCCTCAGATAAGATAGCGTTATCAACTAAAAAGCGAGGACCTTTAAAATGAAAAAATATAACTTTCCAAATAACTTTTGGTGGGGATCTGCTGCAAGCGGCCCACAAACAGAAGGACGCATTGCTGGAGACGGCAAAGGTGAAAACATTTGGGATTATTGGTATACAAAGGAACCAGAAAAATTTTTTAATGAGGTTGGCCCAGATAAAACATCACAGGTTTATACAAAATACAAAGAAGACATCCAATTGATGAAAGAAACAGGCCATAATTCATTTAGAACATCTATTCAATGGAGTCGATTAATTCCAAAGGGAACAGGAGAGATTAATCAAACTGCGGTCACTTTTTATCGAGAATATTTTCAGGGATTACGAGAAAATGGTATTGAACCATTTGTAAACTTATATCATTTTGATATGCCCTTAGCTTTGCAAGAAAAAGGTGGTTGGCTCAATCGAGAAACAGTGGATGCATATGCGAACTATGCTAAAACCTGTTTTGAGCTATTTGGAGATATTGTTAAAATCTGGTTTACGCATAATGAACCAATCGTACCTGTTGAGGGAGGGTATTTGTATCAGTTTCATTTTCCAAACCATATTAATTTGAAGGAAGCAATTCAAGTTGGTTATCATGAAAATATTGCGAGTGCTAAGGCAATTCAAGCTTATCATCAACTGAATCAATCAGGAGAAATCGGGATTATTTTAAACTTGACACCAAGCTATCCAAAGGATAATGCTAATCCAGAAGATGTCAAAGCAGCAAAAATTGCGGATGCGTTTTTTAATCGTTCCTTTTTGGATCCGGCTGTCAAAGGAGAATTTCCAGAAGATCTAGTTACAATTATTAAAGAATTAAACTTGCTTCCCGAAATTGTTCCAGGGGATCTAACATTGATAAAAGACAATACTGTTGATTTGTTAGGAATCAATTATTATCAACCACGACGGATCAAAGCAAAAGAAACACCGTTGGTCAATGTAGTATCACCAATGCCAGAAGACTTCTTTGATAATTATGAAATGCCAGGTAGAAAAATGAATCCCTATCGTGGTTGGGAAATTTACGAAAAGGGAATCTATGATATTTTAACGAATACGCGAGAAAACTATGGTAATATCAAATGTTTCATTTCAGAAAACGGTATGGGCGTCGAAGGAGAAGAACGATTTGTTAATGAGTTTGGTATAATTGAAGATGATTATCGTATCAAATTTGTTAAAGATCATTTGAAATATGTTCATCAAGCAATTGAAGAAGGAGCAAATTGTGTCGGCTATCATATGTGGACGTGCATGGATAATTGGTCATGGACAAATGCATATAAGAATCGTTACGGCTTCATTTCTGTTGATTTAGATAAAGAAGGGGCGCGTACCATCAAGAAATCTGGTCATTGGTTTAAACAAGTAGCTGATGATCATGGATTTGATTGATTAACCAAGCAATGAAGTAAATTATGAATGTGAAAGGCTGGAGGAAATGTCAAAATTTTCCTCCAGTTTAATTTTTTGCTAGGGTATCATTTCACTTCTGGGAATATTCGCAGTAGACTAATAGTAGAGCGAATGAGAAAGAAGTGGAGAACATGCGAAATAAAGTAAAAAGTTCATGTACAACAATTTTAGTTGGTAAAAAGGCGAGCATCGATGGTTCAACAATGATTGCTCGAAATGAAGACAGTGAGAAAGCAATCGAACCTAAACGTTTTATCGTTGTTCAACCGGAATCTCAACCTAAAATTTATGAGTCTAAGATTAGTCATGTATCAATTCCCTTACCTGAAAATCCTTTGCGATACACAGCCACACCAAATGCAGATGATTCAATCGGAATTTGGGGTGAAGCAGGAATCAATCAAGCAAATGTAGCGATGACAGCAACGGAAACAATTACTTCGAATTCACGAATTTTAGGTGTTGATCCATATGTAGAAAATGGAATTGGTGAAGAAGATCTATTAACGATTGTCTTACCTTATATCTCCAGTGCCCGCGAAGGAGTTACACGACTAGGTCAGTTATTAGAAGAATATGGAACTTACGAGCCTAATGCCCTTGCGTTTTCAGATAATGACGAAATCTGGTACTTTGAAACAATCGGCGGGCATCATTGGGCAGCAATCAAGATTCCTGATGAAGCGTATGTCATTGCACCAAACCGAATGAATATTGATACTTTTGAGGTTGATTCAGAAAATACAATGTGCTCTGAAGATTTAGTTGAATTAATCGAAAACAATCACTTGAATCCTAATCCAGAGGAAGCACTTAATTTGCGCCACATTTTTGGGAGTGCCACAATCAAAGATCATCATTATAATAATCCACGTGCTTGGTATGGCCAAAAATATTTCACTCCAGAAATCGTGCAAGATCCAATGGATGATGATTTGCCGTTCATTTGCTATGCAAATCGAAAAATATCAGTTGAGGAGATTAAATTTGTTTTGAGTTCACATTATCAAGATACTGTATTTGATGCGTACGGCGTGGGAACAGATCACCAAAAGAAAAGCTTCCGTCCAATTGGCATCAATCGCAATATTCAATGTCATATTTTACAATTGCGAAATGATGTTCCTAAATCAATCTCCGGTATTCAATGGCTAGCATTTGGGCCTAATACATTTAATGTGCTGGTTCCTTTTTATACCAATGTTGAACAAACACCTGCACGTTATTCTGACACGTCGACTAGTTTTGATTTTAATCATCCGTATTGGTTATTCTGCATGGCAGCATTGATTGGGGATTATGATTATGACCGCTTTACGGATATTTATGCTGACTATGAACAAGAAAGTATGGCTTCTTTTAGAAATAAACAGTTGCTAGCTGATGCACAAGCAACAAAGAATTTTAGCACCGACTATTTAGAAAAAATCAACCAACAACTTGCGGAAGAATGCTACAATCGAACGGTTGCGTTGCTAGGTCAAATGGTTGAAAAGGGAGCAACACAAATGACTTTGCGTTTTGATTTAGGTGATTAAATAGGACCACATTGGTTGTCCCTAGAAAAAAACAGTGATAAACTAAAGAAAAAGGAGGCGTTTACAATGACGGACACATATCAAAATATTTTAGTTGCAATTGATGGCTCAGAAAAAGCAGAAAAGGCATTTCTTGAAGCCATTGCGATTGCAAAACGAAACCAAGCAACTTTGCACATCTTATATGTTAATGAAGTAACAGGGAATTATTTTGGTGATTTTGCGTTTGTAACAACTAATTTACAAGCAGAGCTCGATGAAGTAGCAGAAAATCAAATGAAAGCTCATCGAAATTTAGCAATTGAAAAAGGGTGGACAGATATTGAAACGTATATCCTTTATGGCTATCCTAAGACACTTATTGCTAACTTCAATGAGTCAAAGGAACCAATCGACTTGATTATTATGGGGTCAACTGGGTTAAATGCAGTGGAACGTGTTTTGGTAGGCTCGACTACTGCATACGTGGTGAACCATGCGTCATGCAATGTGTTAGTAGTAAAATAAATAAAGAGTAAAAAAAGCAATCAACAACAAGTGACGAAGGTGAGCCAATTAGTGGCTTCACAATAAGATACGTCAATTTGTTGGATTGCTTTTTTTATTTCGTCGTTTTTATAAAATTGGTGATAGTAGTCGGGAAATTTGTTGTTTGAATAACAGCCAAGTCGACATTTCTTTGACTGTCTCTGTTGTCATAGCAGAACAGTTTTCTTCATCTTCAAGAAACTTGTTCGAAAGTTGCTCTAAAAATTTATGATCATAAATGACTGCACTGGTTTCAAAGTTTAAACGATAGCTACGGATGTCTTGGTTGGCGGAACCAACCATGCAGATTTCATCGTCCATAATCAATGTTTTTGCGTGTAAAAAACCAGCTTCATAAACTAGAATTTCAATGTTTTCCTTAATCAATTGTCGTGCATAATATTGTGTAGCACGGTAAATGAATGGATGATCGGGTTTATTTGGAATCATGATTTTAACATGGACACCTGAAGCAGCAGCAATTTTTAATGCAGCAATCACACTCTCATCAAGAACGAGATAAGGTGTTTGAATCCAAATTCGTTTTTTGGCTGAAGTAATCAGTTTGATAAAAGCTAACTTGATTTGTTCGCGTTCATTATTTGGGCCACTTGAAACTAATTGAATGTCAGCGTTACCATGTTGTTCATTATTTTCGTCAACTTTCTTAAAGAAATAATCCAAATGATAGCCAACTTTTCTTTCTTCTGAAACGGAAACGTTCCAGTCCATTAAAAAGCGAAGTTGAAGCAGTGAAGCAGCAGCACCGAAAATTCGAATATGAGTATCGCGCCAATAACCAAATTTCTTGGTTGTGTAGACATACTGATCGGCAATGTTGAAGCCACCAGTATACCCAATTTTTCCATCGATTACGACGATTTTTCGATGGTCATGGTAATTTAAACGAAAACGAAGCAGGGCTTCTTGAGAAGTTAGAAAGGTTTGAGCTTCTCCACCATTAGCGATTAGTTGGTTAAAATCTTTTGCTTTTGTACCGTGTGAGCCAAACGCATCATAAAGTAGGCGAACTTGAACTCCTTGCGCTGCTTTTTTTTCTAATAAACGCAAAATCTGATTGCCAATCTCATCAGTTACAAATGCATAATACTCAATGTGGATAGAATGTTGGGCTTCTTCAATATCTTTTAGTAAAGAGGTTAGCTTTTCTTGTCCATCAGTGAGTAATGTAAGTCCGTTTTTTCGAGTTAAAGGCATCTGATTCAAGGATGAGAAAAAGTCAACATAGGTTTGTTTTTCGATTTCATTTGTTTGAGAATCATAGTGCTCGATGGTATCATCACGAAAATTTTGAAAATTCTCTAGTTCCTTTAAGTCGCTTTGTCGTAAATAGAATTTTTTCTTGTCTGTTAAACCGCGTCCAAAAAATAAATACAGAACAAATCCAACAATAGGTAATGCAAACAGAACAAGTAGCCAAGCCCAAATTGCTGCGACATCACGTGGCTTGATTAAAATAGTTATCAATGCAAAAACGGCATTAATTAAATAAATTGCTGAAACAATAAATCCTACCAAATAATTATCCTCCTTTATTTCAATAGTGTTAGTATAACATGAGTCGAAAAATAAACCTATGTGGGAGAACTGCCTTCAATCAACGAAAACCTAGTGAATTAGTTGAATAAACTGAATAAAATAGTTGCTTTTTGTCATTTAATACGATAGGATATTAGTACAGTTGAATATCTCCTTAGGGGAGTAACCGGCAACAAATCGTTGCGATAATATCAACAGTAAGTTAACCAATTGGTTTTCTGGTATTGTATGAAATGGTGAGACCTAAGACAAATGTTGATTTGTCTTGGGTCTCTTTTTTTTCAGTCAAATAATACTAGGAGCAAAAAGATTAAATGGGGGATGAAATTTGGAAAACAAAGAACAAGCACAACGAGTGATTTATCAAGAACCAATTGATTCGTTGATGCAGCAAACAAACAGCTCAAATAATGGTTTGAGCACGACGCTTGCAAAAGAAAAACTGGAAAAAGACGGACTAAATCAATTGAAAGAAGCACCGAAAAAGCCGACTTGGAAGTTGTTCTTAGAAACATTTAAAGATGCGATGGTAATTGTGTTACTGATTGTTGCGCTTATTCAAATGATCATGGGCGAATATGTTGAGTTCTTCGTTATTTTTGCGGTATTGATGCTTAACTCGGTTATCAGTGTGGTCCAAGCGAAAAAAGCAGAAGGTTCATTAGAAGCATTAAAAAATCTTTCAGCACCCGACGCTCGCGTCATTCGTGATGGCAAAGAGAAAACAGTGCCAGCAAAAGAATTAGTAGTTGGCGATTTAGTATTACTGGAAGCAGGAGATTACGTTCCAGCTGACGGTCGTTTATTAGAAGCTGGCTCATTACAAGTAGATGAAGGTATGTTGACAGGTGAATCGACTGCAGCTGAAAAAGAAGTTGTTGAAATTACAAATACTGTTCCAGTTGGTGATCGTGTAAATATGGTTTTTAGTGGAACCATTGTGACATATGGTCGTGGTAAATTCTTAGTTACTTCAACTGCAAATAACACTGAGATTGGTCAAGTTGCTGGTTTGTTGGAAAGTACAACAGAGCAAGCAACGCCATTACAACGTGGATTAGATAAATTTAGTAAGAAGTTAAGTTTAGCAATTCTTGCTTTATCATTGCTGATTTTAGGCATCCAGTTATTACGTATTTTCCTTGGTGAAGGTACAGGTGACCTAACTGCTGATATTGTTAATGCGGTGATGTTTGCTGTTGCCGTTGCTGTTGCTGCGATTCCAGAAGCGTTGCAGTCAATCGTTACAATCGTGTTATCTTTAGGAACAAATAAGATGGCCAAACGTCATGCGATTATTCGTAAGTTACCGGCAGTAGAAACATTAGGTTCGACAAGTATTATCTGTACCGATAAAACAGGTACTTTGACTCAAAATAAAATGACGGTTGTTGATTATTACTTGGCAAATGGCAATTCCGGAGACTTTACAGACAATCCAGAAAAATGGTCTGATGATGAACGTCGCTTGATTGAAATCTCTGTATTAGCAAACGATGCGTCAATCAGTGAAGACGGAACAAAACTAGGTGATCCAACTGAGGTTGCTTTTATTGATTTTAGTGAAAAATTAAATCAACCTTATCAAGAAATCCGTTCAAACTTTCCTCGTGAAGCAGAACTGCCATTTGATTCAGATCGTAAATTGATGTCAACTGCACATACATTTGACAATGAAAAATATTTGTTGGTTAAAGGTGGACCAGACATCGTCTTTAACCGTAGTAAAAAAGTCTTGTTGAATGGTGAAGTTGTACCAATGACAGATGAATTGATGACCAATTTCCAAAATCAAAACGAAGCCTTTTCTAATCGTGCTTTACGTGTGTTGGCTTTCGCTTATCGTCCAATCGATAACTTAGACTTAACTTTTGATGATGAAAATGATCTGATTTTAGTCGGAATCTTAGCAATGATTGATCCTCCAAGAGAAGAAGTAACACAAGCTGTTGAAGAAGCTCGTAGCGCGGGAATCAAAACAGTGATGATTACTGGGGACCATAAAACAACAGCTGTTGCAATTGCAAAAGAAATCGGTATTTTTGAAGAAGGAAACCAAGCATTAACTGGTACAGAACTAGATGCTTTATCAGAAGATGAGTTGATGAATATCTTAGAAAACGTGACCGTTTACGCACGTGTTTCTCCTGAAAATAAAATTCGAATTGTTCGCGCTTGGCAAGCGAAGGGGCATATTTCTGCAATGACTGGTGATGGTGTCAACGATGCTCCTGCATTGAAACAAGCAGACATTGGGATTGCTATGGGAACTGGTACGGATGTTGCCAAAGATGCAGCGGCAATGGTCTTAACAGATGATAACTTTGCTTCAATTGTTAGTGCAGTAGAAGTTGGACGTAATGTGTTTGATAATATCAAAAAAGCTGTTGCTTATCTATTTGCTGGAAACTTAGGTGCCATCATTGCAATCATCTTTGCATTGGTTGCTGACTGGTCAAATCCATTCACAGCATTGCAGCTGCTCTTCATCAACTTAGTAAATGACTCTTTACCTGCAATTGCTTTAGGAACAGAAAAAGCAGAACCTGCAACCATGAGTCGCCCGCCGAGAGATCCAAATACAGGGATCTTTACAGGTAGAACATTGGTTTCAGTGACTTATCGTGGGATCTTGATTGGGATTGCGGTTATCTTTGCACAATGGTTAGGGATGCAGCATTCACCTGAATTTGGTGTAGCAATGTCATTTACAACATTGATTTGGTGTCGTACGTTACAAACATTCCCTGCACGTTCAAATACGCAAACAGCAATTCAAGCAGGCTTCTTTGCCAATAAAGTTGTCTTGATTGCAGTAGTTGTATGTAGTGCTTTGTTTGGCTTAACAATGATCCCGGGACTAAAAGAAGTCTTTTCTATTCCAACAGCTTTTGGCGTATCAGAAATCTTGATTTGTTTAGGGATTGCTTTTGTAACCATTCTTTTAATGGAAATCACAAAACTAATTATTGTTCATGTTCAAAATGGAAAAGAAAAAGAATAAACAAGTGATTAGTCATAGAGTAGTTAGCTAGAAAAACAAAAAGAAGTGTGCTAAGTGATTGGCATACTTCTTTTTTGAAATTAAGGGTGAAAGAAATGAATGAAGAAGCATGGGACGAATTTGCAGAAGAATACTACGCAGTTCAAGAAGAGTCACAAGTGCCAATCGTTGCGGACATCGTAGACTTTTTATACAAGGAATCTGTACTGCCCGCAGAATCACTAGCAGATGTTGCCGGTGGATCAGGTCGTTATCTACCATTACTTGCTGAACAGGTTGCTAAGTATGAGTTAATTGATTTTTCAGCGTCAATGTTACGATACGCGCAACAAAAGGCAAAACGTTCTGGAGCAGAAAATGTGGTGTTCAAGAAACAAACTTTTGCTAAGTTTTTAGATTCTAAAGAGCAGTACGAGGTGATTTTTTCAGCGGCAAATCCAGCTTTTACTCAAACAACACAAGTTGAAAAACTAATGAAGAAAGCGAAAAAATGGTGTGTCATGGTACGAGTAATCCAATCAGAAGATGATCTTTTCACAGTTATAGATGACGAATTAGGTATAGCAGTGAGAGATCCAAACACCACACCCTTCATTAGTAACCAAATAGAAAAATTTTTACAGAGTAAAGAAATTCCAGTTAAGAAAAAAGATTTTACTTATCAGATCAAAGAGACGATTTCACGAGAGCTGTTAACTGAATATTATGAAGCAGAGATGACAGCTGAGCTGAAAAAAAAAATCTCACAGTTATTTAGCCAAAAAGCTGAACAAATCAGTACAACGACAGTAACGTATCGCGTGCTTCTGTGGCAGATACGGGATTAGTCCTCAAAAACTTAGTGAGAATGAATAGTACTTTTTGTAATCAGAATAAAAGATAATTGATTATTTTAGCGTATCCGCATGATTGAATACAAAACTGCCCCGTACCAATTTTTTGTTGATTGGTACGGGGCAGTTGCTTTTTATTCTGCTTCTTTATAGTAACGGATATCATTTTCTACTTTATAAATTGAGAATGGTACGTCACTGTTATATGCTGCATGTTGGCCATGTTCTGGCAGAGTTTCACTAAATATTTGTTCATATTCTACTACAGAAACTTGTTGGCGGTTATCAAATAAAGCTTGATGGTCTTCTTTGTCTAGAAAATCTTGGTAATTTTCTTCTAAAATTCCCGTGAAGAATTCACTTACTGCTCCAGAACCATAACTAAATAGTCCAACGCGATCACCAGCTTGCAAAGCAGATGAATTTTCAAGTAAGGAAATCAAGCCAAGGTAAAGAGAACCAGTATATAAATTGCCAACACGACGACTGTATTGGATACTTTCATCATAACGAGTCAGCAAACGTGATTGATTTGCTTCATCTGTTTCATCTAGAACACTTTGCAACGCTTTTTTTCCCATTTTTGTATAAGGGATGTGGAAGCATAATGCTGGATAGTCTTCTAAGGTCAAACCAGTTTGTTTTTTATGTTGTTGCCAAACTTTTTGGAAAGCTTCGATGTATGTCGCATTTGATAATGGACCATCAACAACAGGAAATTCACTATAATCTGGGCGCCAAAAATCATAGATATCTTCTGTTAAAAAGACACTATCATTTTCAATTGAAAGAATTCTTGGATTGGCAGTGACCATCATCGCTACAGCTCCGACCCCTTGAGTAACTTCTCCGCCAGTTGCTAAACCATAGCGAGCAATGTCACTAGCGATCACTAAAACTTTTCGTTCAGGATGATTGCGGACATATTCCTTTGCCATATGTAAAGCAGCGGTCCCTCCATAACAAGCTTCCTTTACTTCAAATGAACGAGCAAATGGTTGGATTTTTAATAAATGATGAATAATGACGGCACTGGCTTTTGAATGGTCAACACCAGATTCTGTTCCAACGATGACCATGTCGATCTGTTCACGGTCTTCAGCTGTAACTAATTTACTAGCAGCATTCGCTCCTAAAGTGATGATGTCTTCTGTTGCGCGGTTAACCGCCATTTGATCTTGTCCAATACCAATATGATATTTGGCAGGATCATCTCCACGACTCTCAGCTAGCTCTGTCATGTCTAAATATAAATTTGGAATAAAAAAGGAAAGACGATCAATCCCGATTTTCATTTCAACACCTCTTCACTCATAATTAAAACTTACTTTAATAAAGTATCACAAAATGTTTAAAAGAAATATAAAAAAGATAATATTTAAGGATTGTTAAAATTTTCAAGCGGAAAAAACTGTCGATAGTAGTGAGCTATTTGTTTTTACTTGAAAGAATGTTATATTTTTGTAGGAGGTGGCTTACTTGAAAGAAGTCGTAATTATAGATGCTGCAAGAACCCCTATAGGTAAATACCGTGGGAGCTTGAGCCGTTTTTCTGCTGTCGAATTAGGAACTTTGACTACGAAAGAATTATTGAAAAAAACTGGTATCAACAAAGAACAAATTGACCAAGTCATTTTTGGAAATGTTTTGCAAGCCGGTAATGGCCAAAATGTTGCTAGACAAATTTCAATCAACAGTGGGATTCCTACAAGTGTCCCCGCGATGACAGTCAATGAAGTATGTGGTTCAGGAATGAAAGCAGTTATTTTAGCACGCCAATTGATTCAATTAGGTGAAGCACAAGTCGTTATCGCTGGTGGGACGGAAAGTATGTCCAGAGCACCTTTGCTTCAACCTTATGAATCTGAAACAAATAGTTATGGTGAACCAATTTCAAGCATGGTCAATGATGGATTAACCGATGCTTTTTCAAATACGCATATGGGATTAACAGCTGAAAATGTTGCCCAACATTATCACATTACTAGAAAAGAACAAGATGAATATGCACTTGCTTCACAACTTAAAGCAGCTAAAGCAACAGAAGCAGGCGTTTTTAAGGAAGAAATTATTCCAATTGAAGTTGAGGAAACGCACTGGTTAGCAACAGATGAATCTGTTCGCGGAAACAGTACGGTAGAAAAATTAGGAACATTGCGTACCGTATTTGCTGAGGATGGAACAGTAACGGCAGGAAATGCCTCGCCATTAAATGATGGAGCCTCTGTATTAATTTTGGCTTCAAAAGAATATGCTATCGCAAATGATCTTCCTTATTTGGCGACAATCAAAGCAGTAGCGGAAGTCGGTATCGACCCATCAATGATGGGCATTGCGCCAATTACTGCCATTAATCATTTGATGGCTAAAACGGATATTCCTTTAGAAGAAATTGGTTTATTTGAAATCAACGAGGCCTTCGCAGCTTCTTCATTTGTTGTGAATCAGGAACTGCAGTTGGAAAGTGACAAAGTCAATATTTATGGCGGTAGCATTGCTTTAGGCCATCCAATCGGTGCAAGTGGTGCTCGAATCTTGACAACTTTAGGCTATGGGCTATTAAGAGAAGAAGAACGCTATGGTGTCGCTTCATTATGCATTGGTGGTGGTCTAGGATTAGCGATGTTACTTGAAGCAAATCTAGAATGGAATGAAGAACAATTTTTACAAAAAAAAAAGTTCTATCAGTTGACGCCAGCACAACGTCGAAATCAATTAGTTGAAGAAGGTGAGCTAACAGAAAACACTGCTGACCTGCTTGCTCAACAAACATTACCCGAAGAAATAGCGAATCACTTGATTGAAAATCAAATCAGTGAAGTTGAAATTCCCTTAGGCGTTGCACAGCATTTTAAAATTAATGGGATTAAAAAATGGATTCCAATGGCTACAGAAGAACCCTCAGTGATTGCAGCAGCCAGTAATGGTGCAAAATTATGTGGAGATATCAAGGCAGAAACACCACAACGATTGATGCGTGGGCAAATTGTTTTAGCTGGTCAACAAGCGTATCAGGACATCATTCAAGCACTTGAAGAACGCAGAGAAGAATTGATTCTGTGCGCAAATGACAGCTATCCATCCATTGTTAAACGTGGTGGAGGAGTTCGTGAAATCGCAAGTCGCGAATTTCAGGGAGAAGACCAAGCTTACTTATCAATTGATTTTTTGATTGATGTGAAAGATGCGATGGGTGCCAATATTGTTAATGCTATTCTAGAAGGTGTGGCGACAAAACTTCGTGAATGGTTTCCAGAAAGAGAAATTTTGTTTAGTATTTTAAGTAATTTAGCCACTGAGTCTTTGGCAACCGCTCATTGTATTATTCCATTTGAGCGGTTAGCTGCTGATCGTCAAATGGGTGAACAAATTGCTAAAAAAATCCAACAAGCTGCAGAATATGCTAAATTAGATCCTTACCGTGCAGCAACGCATAACAAAGGAATCATGAACGGAATCGATGCAGTTATTTTAGCAACAGGTAACGATACTCGCGCAACGGGCGCAGCTATCCATGCCTATGCTGCTAAAAATGGCCACTACGAAGGCTTGACACAATGGCGTCTAACTGAGGATGGTTTGGTTGGAGAAATCACATTGCCGTTAGCTGTGGCAAGTGTTGGTGGTGCATCAAAGGTATTACCAAAAGCTGCAGCGTCTTTTGAGCTACTAAAAGTCGATTCTGCAAAAGAACTTGCACAACTAATTGCAGCCGTTGGTTTGGCTCAAAATCTGGCTGCGTTACGTGCGTTAGTAACTGATGGTATCCAAAAAGGACACATGGCACTTCAAGCAAGAACATTAGCGATGACTGTTGGTGCAAAAGGAGCCGAAATCGAGCAAGTTGCGCAAGCACTAAGAAGTAAAGCAAAAATGAACCAAGAAATTGCGAAAGAAATATTACTTGATGTTCAGCAAGCAACATAAAATCAATTGAATAAACTATTTTTGATAGATAGGCAAAAACTGGGGCAAATTTATGGTCTCAGTTTTTTTGCTTTTTAATATCTTAAGATAAGATAGATTGTATTTTTTATAACATTATATTATTTTCTTTGAAACACTGTCATTACTTAAGTTATCGCTTTTTTAATTAAATGTATAGATGATAAAATAAAAAAGTAACAAAAATAAATATGAAGGAGAGAATCTATGAGAAAGAAAGTATGGCAGATGTTGTTCGTAGGAATAATTTTTTTGGGATGTATAGTACCAGCAATAACGGTAAATGCTGAGATGAGTGATTTTTATTGGGAAGGTCGAGCAAAAAATAGATACTGGATGAATGAACTTAAAGATAATACACGCCTTTCAGAGCTGTCAATTCCAGGAACACACGATTCAGCAACACATGCTATCAAAGACACTGTGGGACTGGGGTATGTGAAGACACAAAGTATTGATATCACGAGACAATTGAATAATGGAATCCGCTTTTTAGATGCGCGTGTGTGTGAAACAAATGGTTCTTTTGCGATGCATCATGGTAGTTTTTATTTGAATCAAATGTTTGGCGATGTTTTGAATCAAGTAACGAGTTTTCTTACAAAAAATCCAAGTGAAGTTGTTTATATGCGTCTGAAGCAAGAAAATAGTTCAGTAAACGATCAGATATTCAATCAAGTTTTAAATGAAAAATACCTAAAAAATAGTTGTTGGAAAGATTTTTTTTATTACGGAAATAGTAATCCAACTTTAGGCGAAACGAGAGGGAAAATCGTCATTTTACGCAATTTTTTGGGAAATAGTGTTGGAATTTCCTATCCAAGTCAATTTGATATTCAAGATTATTGGGAGCCAGTGAATCCTGAAGATAAACGCTGGGCAATTGAGCAACAATTGGTAAAATCCACAAAGAGTGGAGGAACAGATAATATTAAATATATTAATTATTTAAGTGCATCAAATTTCTTTTATCAAATTAAAGGCTTTGCAGGAAAAATGAATCCATTCGTTGTAGATTATATTCGTAATAACCAAGTGAAACATGCAGGGATCGTAATAGCTGATTATCCGAGCAGTGAGTTAGTGAATAGTGTTATTGATTTAAATCAACGGCTTTTAAAAAATCCAGAGAACTATGGAGTATACGATAGCTCGATTGTAACAATCCAAACTTTACTGGATACAAATAAAATTGTCGACTGGAACCAAGCCAACGATTTGGGTATTATTTATCCAAATAAAAACGGAAGTAACCAAAAATGGCAAATGTGGTACGATTCAAATACAAAAGCCTATCGCATACATACATATGACTATGGTCACCTTGCACTAAGACAAGCAACTACCCCTTATAATACATCACGATATAATGTTGTGATTGAACGTGCGGACGACAGTAACAGGGGATTATGGCAACTTATTCCAGCAGGAGAACATGGCAAGAACAAGGTATACTACTTGAAAAATTGTGCAAGTAATCTTTACCTAGATGTAAAAAACAGTGTTCATAATCAATCCGGTGAGTTGATTACTTACCCGTATACAGGAAAAACAAATCAAAAATTTGTGATAAATGTAATCAGATAAGAAAAGATGACACCCATGTCTGTCCTTCCGTTAGATTTTTTGTCTAACGGAAGGGCCATACGCATGGATGTCATCTTTTTTATTATTAGCGATTAACAATTGGCATTGCCGCAAATTGCTCAATTAATGGTACAAGCGTTAATTTCACTTTATACTTTCTTTCAAGTGCTTTTTCAACTGTAAACTCGTTTTCAGAAGTCATTGAGATTTCAGCTAATTGGCGTGGCTCATCTGCTGTTTTTTCAAAAACGATTGCAGCATCTGCTGTTTTTTCAACATAGAATTTTGGATATTCTGCAACAGCGGCTGCAAACTGATCAAAGGTTAAGTTAGAAGTTGTTGCTGATGCTTCCTCAGTGACAGGTTCTGCGTTGACTTCTTCAGTTGCAACTGATTTTTCTGTTTTTTCTTCTTTCACTTCTTTCGCTTCAGCAACAGGAGCGACTGGAGTTGAAACAACTTCTGCAGTTGGTTCATCGTTTTTCATTCGTTGATCGTTCCAATAAGAAACAATTTCAATCAACAAGTTATCACGAAAACGTTCAAAGATATCTTGTTCACCAGAACGAATGCGTTTCAACACACTCGTAAAGTTCTCATCAATTGGTACGTTAATACGAGTTGATTCGTTTGAATTTCCAGCCAAACCAATTGTTAAAATTTGACGATTCTTTGGATCAAGCATTACTTGTAAAGGTAAGCCGTAACGACGTAAACTTTCTTCTTCTAATGAATTGAATAGTTGACTTCTAATTCCATCTAAAGAGGGACGAAATTGATTTAATAATTTTTGTTTTTGTTTTTTCTTCATATTTTTGATTTCTCTCCTTCACTCATACCTTATCGATTATAAGAAAAATTTTGCCAATTGAAAAGGATTTAAAGGAAAAAACTTGCGTAAGTACGCATAATGACCCAATAATTGTTGATTTTTATCGAAAATTTTTGTTTTTTTTAAGATTAAGCGGGTAAAACGAATAAAAAAGTTCTGCTCAGAAGAATGACGAAGAAGATAGATGGTTACAAAAAAACGGCTTGGACAAAGAGATTGTCCAAGCTGTTTTTACTCTTTTGGTAGTAACGCAAAAACGGTTAGTTCCGGCGAGTAGATAATTTCATGCTCGTTCCAGTGAGTCACCATCAACGAATGATCCAAGCGCTTTTTGACTTCGTGGATTTTTTGATTATGTGACATATTTCTGGCTGGAAAGTGTTGGATTTTATCGGGTTCAATCAAAAAGATAAAATCTGGATGAAATGTCCGAAGAATTTCTTCAGGTAACGCTTCTAACCTTTGAATGGGATTCATACAATCACCTACTAAATTAAAATTCAGCTGTATCAGGATTTTTGGCTTTACCTACGACACCATCTAATGAATCGATTTGTGCCATTTCTGTTTCAGTCAATTCGAAGTCAAATAACTCTGTGTTCTCTTTGATTCTACTTGGTGTGACCGATTTAGGTAAAGGTAAAAAGCCGTGTTGTAAAGACCAGCGTAATGAGATTTGTGCAATTGTTTTTCCATGTGCTTCAGCAATTGCTTGCATTTCAGGAACATCAAAGATTTTTCCTGTTCCTAAAGGACTGTAAGCTTCAAGAATCATGTCATGTTGTCGAGCATAGTCAACTACTTCAGGTTGTAGTTCACCTGGTGCTAAGAAAATTTGATTCACCATTGGCATGATTTTCGCTGTTTTTGCTAAAGTATCTAAATGATGAGGCAAGAAATTACTTACACCAATTGCTTTGATTTTTCCTGCTTCATATAATTCTTCAAAAGCACGCCAAGTTTCAGCATTTGCTTCTTCCCAATTTTCACGGAAAGTAATTGGATTTGGCCAGTGGATAAGAAAAAGATCAAGATAGTCTGTTTGTAGTTTTTCTAAAGACTCTTCAAAAGAAGACATTACTAAATCATAGCTATGATTGGTATTCCACAATTTTGTTGTTAAGAAAATTTCTTTTCTAGGAATACCACTTTCTTTGATTGCTTGACCAACACTTTCTTCATTTTTATAGCCTTGTGCTGTATCAATATGACGGTAACCTGCCGCTAATGCTTCTTTTACAGAGGCAACTGCTACATCGCCATCAGGTGTTTGCCAAGTACCAAAACCAACGACTGGGATTTCATAACCATTTGCTAAACGATACGTGCTTGTTAAGTTTTCCATGTTCACATCTCCATTTCTTTTTTCCTTTATCTAGTTTAGCGCACTTTTTACAAAAAGTAAGGCATCATGCTTTGATTTTTATCACGAGAAAAAGGAAAAAGAAAACTTGAACAAAAATGTTTTTGACCAAGCTAGCTTTTTTTCGTTTTTTCGGTAAACTAGAAAAGAAGGGAATGAGCTCATGGATATTTATTTAAAGAAGGCAATCTTGCATATTATTGATCGCGAAACAGGTTCACCTGTTTTTTCACAAAAAGAATTAGACTTAACGAAGGACTTCATTCGTGATTTTTTACAAAAAAAAATTCAAAAAATTTCTTCTGCACAAACCAAAACAGGTCACTTAGCAGAAGAAAGCCAATTTGCCAAAAGCGTCCAGCATTTTTCTGAAGATTTCATTGTAGCCAGTGAAGAAATCGTGGCGCGTTGGTATGAAATCTATCAAGAAAGTGAAGAGGCGCCAAGTGCCGATGTGTTTGTTGTGTTGTATGAACTAGACACAGAACTTTATGTGGCACTATTAAAGGTGAATTATCGTGAATCGTATACCCATTTCGTTGACGCAGATGAAACTGGGATTGAAAATAAATTAATCTTGAACCGCGCAATCTTAGGTTCTAAATCTCAAAAGGCAGATGAGGCAATTGCGGTGAATCTGAAAGAGCTATCGTATGAACTCTTAGAGAAAAAATATGAGTTTTCTGGAAAAAAAGAGTGGTATTTCTCAGAAAAAGTGATTGAAAGTGTACCAGCACCTTCGTTAGAGCAAAACGTCAAAGTAATTCAAAAAGTGGCGAAACAAATAGGCAAGAAATTTGAGACTGATGAATTTGATATGGTTGCTGATCTGAAAGAAGCTGTTTACGATACCATTGAGGAAAAAGGTCGTCTGGATCATGAAATGATTGCCGAAAAAGTATTCAAGGAAAATATCTCTGCCAAGATGGCTTTTAAGGAGGAAGTACAGGAACATGGCTTTGTTCCAGAAGCAATTCCCGTGAAAGAAGTACAAGAAATCTCAGAGAAAAAATTTGGCAAGCAAAAGTTCAAATTATCTAACGGAATTGAATTGATCGTTCCAGTAGATGTCTATCGCAATCCAGATTTGATTGAATTTGTGAACAATCCAGATGGAACAATTTCTGTAATGATTAAAAACGTTGATGAAGTCTTGAATCGATTGTAATAAAAATTTGATCAATCAACGAGAAACAATAGACAAAAGGTAAACAAAAAAGCAGTTCAGATAAATTTTTCTGAACTGCTTTTTGTTTGGAGAATATAAGAGGATTATTCCATTTTTTCTAAAGCTTCTTTGGGAACGTCAGCTTCTTTGACTTCTTCCCAACTCATGACGCCTTTACGTGGATTGACCTTAAGTTTTAAATAGGCATTTAATTTCAAAGGACGTTCCCGCATTTCGTTCAAAGTAACTCGTTTCTTTTCGCCATTTTTATTGTAGGCGTTTTGTTTGTACGTATACGCGGTATAAGATTCTCCGTTATCAGAGAGTTCAGTATGCTTTTCCCCATTTGTAGTAATTTCAGTGTAGTAAGTTTCGCCACCATAAAAATAATCATAAGCAAACAGACTGCCACCGAGAAAGACGGCTAGTAGGGCAATTAGTCCAATTAATTTTTTCATCTATTTCACCTCTGTTCTCTATTATTCCTGAAAAGTTGTGATTCGTCTATTGAATCCGCTCAAACTAATTTTTATTTATAAAAAGGATACAAAAGGTAAGCGTAGAAGAGAGAAGTTCAGCGAAAGTGTTCTTAGTTGACTTTGACCAATTTTGACGTATAATAATCATAGTTCCAACCTTACAAAAAGTAAGGAGGACATATTCGTTTTTATTTTATAAAAAAAGGACTATAATAAAAGCGTGAGAGCTGAAAATTTCAGTGATCTATATTATTTAGGAGGTTTGTAAATTATGGCAAAAGAACATTATGACAGAAGTAAACCACACGTTAACATTGGTACCATTGGACACGTCGATCATGGTAAAACCACTTTAACTGCTGCAATCACAACAGTATTAGGGAAAAAAGGCCTAGCAAATCCTCAAGACTATGCAAGTATCGATGCGGCTCCTGAAGAACGTGAACGTGGAATTACAATCAATACAGCGCACGTAGAGTATGAAACAGAAAAACGTCACTATGCACATATTGATGCACCAGGACATGCGGATTACGTAAAAAATATGATTACCGGTGCGGCTCAAATGGATGGTGCAATCTTAGTAGTATCTGCTACTGATGGCCCGATGCCTCAAACTCGTGAACACATTTTGTTATCACGCCAAGTAGGTGTTAAATATCTAATCGTTTTCTTAAACAAAACAGATTTAGTTGATGATGAAGAATTAATTGACTTAGTTGAAATGGAAGTTCGTGAACTATTAAGTGAATATGGTTTCCCAGGTGATGATACACCTGTAATCAAAGGCTCAGCTTTGAAAGCTTTGCAAGGTGATCCAGATGCTGAAGCTGCAATCATGGAATTAATGGATACAGTTGACGAATATATTCCAACGCCAGAGCGCGACACTGAAAAACCATTATTATTACCAGTGGAAGATGTTTTCTCTATTACTGGTCGTGGTACTGTTGCATCAGGTCGTATTGACCGCGGGGCCGTTCGTGTTGGTGATGAAATTGAAATCGTTGGTATCAAACCAGAAACGCAAAAGGCAGTTGTTACGGGTGTTGAAATGTTCCGTAAAACACTTGATTACGGTGAAGCAGGAGATAACGTAGGTGTGTTACTTCGTGGGATTCAACGTGAAGATATCGAACGTGGACAAGTAATTGCTAAACCAGGTTCAATCACACCACATACAAAATTCAAAGCAGAAGTTTACGTGTTGACAAAAGAAGAAGGCGGACGCCACACACCATTCTTTAATAACTACCGCCCACAATTCTACTTCCGTACAACGGACGTAACAGGTACAATCGTATTGCCAGAAGGTACAGAAATGGTTATGCCAGGCGATAACGTAACAATCGACGTAGAATTGATTCACCCAGTCGCAATTGAAAATGGTACAACATTCTCAATTCGTGAAGGTGGACGTACTGTTGGTTCAGGTATCGTTACTGAAATTGAAGCATAAAAACTTTGAGAAAAACAATTTGTTACAATTAAAAAGGATTCCAGAAATGATTTCTGGAATCCTTTTTTTGCTATTTTTTAAACCATTTTTTAAAGCCTTTTTGTAAAGGATTCATTTTTCCATTTTTTTCGACAGGAGCATTATCGATAATCAGTAATGCAATCATGACATACGCAATCCAGCTATCTCGGGAATAAAGCGTATATCGAGGTGTCCAATGTGTTGCATATTTTTCTTTGTATTCACGTAATCCGTGGAAAGAATAAAAGTGGGAGCCAAATTCATAAACCAAGTAAGCAATTCGTTCTTGAAGAAAACTTTTTCTCGACGTTCCTACATTTGAAAGGGGAGCCATTCCTAAGTTGAACCATTGAATATCTTGTTCTTTCATATGATTGAATAGGTGGATGAATAAGAAATCCATACTACCAGAAGGCGCTTTTTTTGGATCATAGCGCATCAAATCAATTGTTCCAACTTTATTATCAGTATAAGTTGGCATAATGTTAGCAAAGGCAACTATTTCTTGTTCGGAATTTCGGACAACGGCGATGGGGCCGCGTTGGAGATAATCTTCAGCAAAAAAACCTAGAGAGAATCCTTTTTCTTTACGGCTGCCAAGCCAGTTATCTGAGATTTGTTTAAATGTTTGCATTTGTTCTACTGAAAACGGTGGAGAAAGGACTTCGAATGTGAAGCCTTCACGTTCGATTCGATTAATGACTGCTCGCGTGCCCTTCATCTTTTTACCTGAAGTTGTGAATTCAGGTAACTCAACATACGCTTCTTCTCCCATTTTGATAAAATCATAGCCCACATCATGGAGAATCATTACAAGTTCTTCACTTGACTCATAAAAAACAGGTAAGTAGCCAAGACGATCTGCTTCTGTAATAAATGCTTCAATTGCTTTTGGAAAGTCTTCCTTTTTCCCAGAAGGATCACCCATAACAACACATTTATTATTATAAGAAGCAAACTGTAATAATACAGTTGGTTCACCATTTGCTTCGTAAGTAAACATTCGTTTATCTTTCAAGAAAATCAGTTGGCTATCAGAATTCCCTCCATAATTAACAAGTACAGCTTTTGCTTTTTCTTCATCAAAAGCTTCACCGACTAATTTCTTTTTCCCTTGTAAAAAGTGAACAAAGAGAATCATGATCAAGCTAACGGTAACAATGGCTAAGAAACCAGAAAGCCAAATTTTTTCAGATGGGAATAAAAAGAATGAAATAAAATGATGCTTCCGATGTGGAAAGGTTGGCAGATTATAGACGCCAATCACCAGATATAAAATAGTTAATGTGCCAATCAACAAGCCATCGACAGTTAACCATTCCCAAGAATAAACTAATTGTTCTCGGAAAAGTTCATTTTTTGAAGCGATGATGATTACTAATAATAAGGTCAAGAAAATTGATCCAGTTAAGGTAAAATCACCAAGAATAACGTAAAGTAAAGCGAGTCCTACAATGATAATGGTTGGTAAATAGGCACGAGTGACTCGCGCGGCGATTCCTCGTCCCATAATCAATAGTAAGAAACCTAAAATAATGCTTGGAAATTGAATGATAAAATGGAATTTTAGGGGGTTCAAAGTATGTAACCAATGAAACTCCGAAAAAGCTTGTGGAATTGTAGCAGATAATACGAGCATGATTCCAGAAAAATAAAGTAAAACGACAACAATTTTGTGCGCGATTTCTGTTGCCAGTTGTCTAGGAATGCCAGAATATCTTTGATTGAAAGAGGCACCAATATTTTTGAAGAAAAAGACGATGCCTAATAAAAATGGAATAAAGTAATAGAAAATCCGAAAGAGCAAGATCCAGACTACTACAATTTCACGAGGAACTCCAATTGCTGATAACCCAAGAATCATCATTACATCGAAACTTCCAATCTCACCGGGAATCATTGACACAATCCCAATGACAGAAGCTGCAATAAATAAAGGAATTGTTTGCCATAAATCAATCGGAATCTCCATCAAAAAACCGACCGAAAGAAAACTTAGCAATACACCTGTCCATTCCAAAATAGAAACAAGAAGTAGTTGCCCACGTAGCTTCCAAGTCAACCCACCTAAGTATCCTTCTTTCTTTAAGGTAGTGACTAACAAGACAACCGGGAAATATAATCCGCCGCCAATTAACCAAATCCAATATTGTTTGATAAAGGGAGTGACAGGCGTAAAAAGTACCAGCAAAAATGACAACAAACTATAGATAGAGAGTCCTGCCATCAAAAATAAGAAAATTTTTGAGAGGGCCTGCATGACTTTTCTTCCATCCTTTTTTTGTCCGTAAAGTTCTGAACGAAGACCGATACTTACAAAACCACCAAAACCAGCGACATTGTTAATCGAATTGATTAACCAACTAGTTTCGAGTAAATAACTCCAAGATAATTTTTGACCCAATAAACGATTTAAAATTATATCGTAACCAATCATTGGTGCGACACAAAGTAGCCCGATGATGAACATCAAAAATGTTTTCCAAATTGGGATGTCGGAGAAAGTTTGAGCAAGCTGATCGACAGATAAAGTTTTACCAATTGATAAGAGTTCTCCAAAAATAATAACAACAACAGAAATCAAAAAAATTGTTTTAAATAGTCCTAAATGATTTTTAAACCATTGAAGGGCTGTTTTTAACACATAAATCACCTACTATTCTTCTAAAAATTTGAGTACTTCTTGATTGAATCGTTGTGGATCCTGACGCGCTAATTGATGGCCACTTCCTTTTACTAATACAAAGGAGGCGTTAGGTAAAGTTTTCGCCAAGAAAAGGGAGTGTTGGAGCTTAATCACATCTTTTTTCCCAACTAAAATCAGTGTTGGACACGTAATATTACTTAATTGTGTTTCAGTCAAACCAACATTATGTAACAGTAAAGAAATCACTGCTAATTTTTTTCGCAACTTTGGCCAAAACAAGGAAGTAATCCAAATAATGCCATAGTGAAGATAGCTACCAATCAATGGAAGTAGACGAACACCTTGAACCAGGGTGTTTCCAGAGTTTAAAATCAAGCGATGAACATTTTTGGGATAGGAACTTGCAAAAACTAAAGCTAAATTTGCCCCATCACTAAATCCTAAAATGTCTACTTGTTGGATATTTTCCAAAGCTAAAATGGTTGCTAGATCTTCCGCCATTAAGTTGAAGCTCAAATTGGCTGATTCGTTTGTTGAGTTTCCTTGCCCACGACTATCAATTAAATAAACTGTGAAGTGTTGTTCAAAAAGCGGTACTTGTTGTGAAAAAAAGTTTCCATTACCACCATTACCGTGAAGCAAAAAAAGAGGGAATCCACTACCACTTTTTTCATAATAGATTTGACTGCCATCTGCCATTTTTGCATATTTCTTTTCTTTTTCCACATAATCACCTACTGTTTAAATTATAACGATTTTTTCTGTTTTTAGACAATTGTTTTCCTTGAAACTTACCGATCAATTTTGTAAGTTGACAAATTTTATTGGAAAATTTCATTTTTTATTAAGTAATTTACAGAAAACAAGGAAGAAATGGCGAATCTTGAAAAGAAATAGTAAGATAAAAAAAGATGTCTAAATAACTAGGTGATGTGTGATGAAGAAAAAAAGATTTTCAATACTGAAAGCTTTCTTTTTTACAGTAGTGCTCGCGCTGGTCGGAGGCGCAATCTTTTTTGCTAATCGGACGTACCAAGCTGTAAAAAAAGTAGAAGCTTATCAAACAGAAATAACAGAAGCTACGCAAAAATATCAAATGGAAAATTATGAAGCTTTAGTCAAAGCAATCATTTTAACGGAATCAAAAGGTTCTGGTAAAGATTTGATGCAGAGTTCTGAAAGTGCGCATGGGGAAGCTAACGTAATCGATAACCCACAAGAAAGTATCAATCAAGGTGTAAGCTATCTGGCAGAAATGATAACGGAAGCTAAAAAACAAGGTTGTGATTTAGCGACTGCGATTCAAGCGTATAATTTTGGAAAGGATTATATTGCGTATGTAAAAGAAAACGGTGGTGAAAACACAGTTAAGTTAGCTGAAAAATATTCTAAAACAATTTTGAGTCCACTGTTAGGAAATGAAGAGCAAACACAATATCGTTATTGGCGAGTCCAATCCGTTTTATATAATGGTGGTTACCTTTACCATAATGGTGGAAATATGTTTTATGCGGATATTGTTGCGATGAATGAAAAAATTATTCAAGCGTATGAAGAAATGTTTAATTAAGCAAAAATGAACGCACGATCTGTCTGAATTTTATTTAGACAGATTCGAGGGACAGACTTTAATTTTTTAGTTGAGAATCTGTTTGAACCCTAAAAAACAAGTTGTTTTTAAGTCTGGAAACCGCTAGACTTAAAGACGTGATTATTTTTGAAAGTTGGCGAAAAATGGAAAATAAAAAAATGATTGGTCTAACACAGGAAGAAGTTAGGCAAAAGCTGGCTTTAGGTCAGCAAAATGACTATCAAGAAGATGCTTCAAAAACAACTAGACAAATTTTCAGCGATAACATTCTGACATTATTCAATTTCCTGAACTTTGGAATTGGGGTCTGCCTGCTATTAGTTGGTGCGTATTCCAACATGGCTTATATCGCAATCATTATCATGAATATCGTTATCGGAATCTACCAAGAAATTCATGCAAGAAATCTTGTCCGCAAATTGTCGATTGTTTCTCAATCTGAAGTAACAGTTGTGCGAGATGGAAAAGAGCGAGCGATTTCGACGAAAGAACTTGTACTAGATGATTTAGTAAAAATTGGTGCGGGAGAGCAAATTCCTGCAGACCTGGAAGTGTTGAGTGGTCGAGCAGAAGCAAATGAAGCTTTGTTGACGGGCGAATCAGATTTAATTATTAAGGAAGCTGGAGCAGAATTGCTTTCTGGAAGTTTCTTAACAAGTGGTTCAGTCTTTGCAAAAGTGATTCGCGTTGGCGCAGACAACTATGCAGTTCGTTTGACGAGCGAAGCTAAGAAGCACAAGAAAATCCAGTCTGAATTAGTTGACTCAATCAGAAAAGTATCAAAATTTACCAGTTTTGTCATTATTCCATTAGGGATTATTTTATTTCTACAAGCCTTGTTCATCAGAGATGCATCAATCAAACTATCCGTTGTTGCTTCAGCCGCTGCGTTACTAGGAATGTTGCCTAAGGGATTGGTATTATTAATTAGTATTGCTTTGACAACTGGAGTTACGAAGCTAGCAAAAAAACGAATCCTTGTTCAAGACATGTATGCAATTGAAACCTTAGCCCATGTCGATACACTTTGCTTAGATAAAACGGGAACCATTACGGAAGGAAAAATGAGTATCCAACATGTAGAGGCGTTGGATGTACGTTATGAAAAGGCAATTCCAGAAATTATTGGTACTTATTTAGCAGAAAGCAATGATAATAATGTGACGATGCAAGCTTTACGTAATTATTTTGCAGTTTCCAATCGTTACCAAGTAGAAGAAGTCTTAGCGTTCTCTTCTGACCGAAAATGGGGAGCAATGGAATTTCCTGAACTAGGTGTAGTGTACGTTGGGGCACCAGAACGATTAGTTCCAGAAAATCAGTTGCCAGATCGACTAATGTCCGCACAAGCAAATGGCTATCGTGTCTTGATGCTAGGTGTTGCACCTAATCAAAAATTATCAGAGGATAAACCAACCGGTATTGATCCGATTGCTTTATTTGAAATTGACGATCCTATTCGAAAAAATGCACCAGAAACATTAGCTTACTTGCATGAAGAAGGTGTGGATCTAAAAGTTATTTCTGGGGACAACCCTTTTACCGTTTCGAATATTGCGCGACGTGCAGGTTTACCGAATTACGATGCCTATATTGATCTTTCTGATTTAATTAATGAAGAAGATGTACGACAAGCTGCGCATGACTATACAGTTTTTGGCCGAGTAAGCCCTCAACAAAAGAAAATCTTAGTCAATGAGCTAAAGGAAAGTGGTAAAACAGTTGCGATGACAGGTGATGGTGTAAATGATGTGTTAGCACTTCGTGAAGCTGATTGTAGTATTGCAATGGCAGAAGGTGATGGCGCAACTCGTCAAATCGCCAACTTAGTTTTACTGGATTCGGACTTCACGACGTTGCCAGAAGTTTTGTTTGAAGGTCGTCGAGTGGTTAACAATGTGACGAAGGTTTCAGGAATTTTCTTTATCAAAACAATTTATTCTTTCATCTTGTCTATCTTATGTGCGATTACTGCGATTGGGTTCCCATTCATTCCCATTCAAATCACATTGATTGACTTAGCAATTGAAGGATACCCATCTTTCTTCTTATCTTTTGAGCAAGATAAACGAAAAGTCAATTATCGCTACTTGCCAACAGCGCTTATCAATGCATTACCAAATGCACTTTTAGTTGTCTTAAATGTTGTGACAGTTTATCTATTGGGACAACGATTGGATTGGTCGAATGGTGAAACGACAACATTAATGTATTATTTATTGATTGGAATTAGTTGTTTAGCTGTAATCAAAGCTTGTTATCCTTTCAACCCATTACGAATTTTCTTAGCTGTTACGACGGTTGTTGGAATTTATGTGGCAGCGATGCTTTTCCATGGCATTTTAGAAGTGAATTTAGGTGTGGGAAATCAACTTGGCTTATTCGTTGGGCTCATGGCAATAAATATTGTTCTTCGTCTAGCTTATTGGCGTGCCAATATTCAAGAAAAACTGTTGAATAAGTTTGCTTAAACAATTCATTAACTTCTTAAAACGTTATACTTGAAAAAGAACAGGAATATGATACAATCAAACATGTATAATTGTGTCCTTTAAAATCGCGCTGATTTCGGTTGGTGCGATTTTTTACCGGTTATTCTCCTGATAGATTTACTCGATTTTTATGGAGTATACAAATGAGGGGGTGAAAACAATGGTTCAGCGAATTCCTCAGGAAGTGATTGAAAATATTCGGAGTCAAACGAATATCGTTGAGGTGATTGGACAATACGTTCAATTAAAGAAATCTGGAAAAAATTATTTAGGACTTTGTCCCTTTCACGAAGAGAAGACACCTTCGTTTTCTGTAGCTGAAGACAAACAGATTTTTCATTGTTTTGGTTGCGGGAAAGGTGGAAATGTCTTTACTTTTCTTCAAGAACTTGAAGGATTAACTTTTCCAGAATCAGTGGTAAAAGTTGCAGAATTTGAACAAATTCCCTTAGCAGATCAATGGAAACAACAAACGTATGCTACTGATGAAACAAATTCAGCTACGGGCAAGTTACTTACAGCACATGAAAAAGCTGTAGAGGTCTATCACCACATGTTACTACACACGAAAGCTGGACAGCCTGCACTTGATTATTTACTGAATCGTGGGTTAACAATGGAATTAATTGAAGCGTTTAAGATTGGTTTTGCACCAAATGAACGTTCATTTTTAGTTCAAGTGTTCAATAATGAATCATTATCAAGTGATGTTTTTGAGCATTCTGGATTGTTTATCAAGCATGATGATGGTCATTTTTCTGATCGCTTTTATCAGCGCATCATGTTTCCAATCAACAATCCGCAAGGTCGAACGATTGGCTTTTCTGGTCGGTGGTTAGCACCAGAAAAAGGTCAAGAAAAAGATCAACCCAAGTATTTAAATAGTCCAGAGACAGAACTATTTAATAAGCGTCAAGTTTTATTTAACTTGGATAAAGCAAGAAGCGAGATCCGAAAAACTGGTGAAATACTACTATTTGAAGGATTTATGGATGTAATTGCAGCTTGGCAAGCCGGAATCAAAAATGGTTTAGCTTCAATGGGAACCAGTTTAACTGCTCAACAAATCCAGCAAATGGAGCGCTTAACGAAAGACCTGGTGTTTTGTTATGATGGTGACCAAGCAGGATTTGAGGCTACCAATCGTGGAATCGAACTTCTACGTGAAAATAGTCGATTACAGTTATCAATTGTAGTTGTACCAGAAAAGCTAGATCCAGACGAATATTTGCGAAAGTATGGTGAAGCATCCTTTCAGGAATTGATTCAACATGGTCGTGAAACAGTCTTTACATTCAAAACACGCTATCTAAAGCAAAATAAGAATTTGGATAATGAAAAAGATAAGTTAGATTATCTTCAAGAAGTGTTGATTGAATTAAGTAAAGTTGTCTCGCCAATTGAGCAAGATATGTATCTTTCACAACTGACAAGTGAATTTCAAGTTAGTCGTGAAACGATTCAAAAACAATTGCGTGAATTGAAACGAGCAAACCGCCAAGAACAGCAACGGACTGCTGAGCCGAATATACCAATGGTCAAGCAGGAGTTACCGCAACAAAAGCAACCTCTGACGCAAGTCGAAAAAGCGGAGCAAATGTTGTTGTATCGGGTGTTTAAAGAAATTTCTGTTCGGAATTTGCTGAAAGAACAAGAGTTTCAATTTATCCACGATGAGTACGCAGAAATCTATTTTTTGTTTGATGCGTATCTATCACAATATGAAGAGTTTAACCTTGCAGATTTTTTAAACTTTTTGCAAGATGAAAAAATTAGGCGTTTAGTGGTGGAGATTGCCTATTTGCGAGTCGCTGAAGAAAGCTCTACGCGAGAAATTCAAGATTTACTGGCTGTTATCAGTAAATCTGGCTTAGCTGATAAAATAATCGAAAAAAAACAATTGCAGCAAGAAGCCAGACGTACAGGTAATAAACAGTTAGAATTAGAATTGACAATCGAGATCATTAATTTAACGAGACAGTTAAAACAAGCCAAATAGCTACTTGAAGGGGGCCTTCTTTTATGGCAAATGTAACAGATAAGAAAAAGTATGAAGCAGCAGTGACAGCTTTCATCAAAGAACACAAACCTAAAAGACAAGTTGTCTATGATGATCTATCAAACCAACTTGCTACACCATTTACATTGAGTGCTGAAGAAATGGACAAACTAATTCAAAAAGTTGAGGATGCTGGAATCAGTGTTGTCGATGAAAATGGTGATCCATCAATTCACAGTTTAAAAAGTGGTGAGAAAAAAGCTGAAAAAGCAAAAACAGAAGATTTATCTGCACCAACTGGTGTAAAAATCAACGATCCAGTTCGTATGTATTTAAAAGAAATCGGCCGAGTTTCCCTTTTAACAGCTGAAGAAGAAGTAGCACTTGCCTTGAAAATCGAAGAAGGCGACCAAGAAGCAAAACAACGTTTAGCTGAAGCAAACTTGCGTTTAGTTGTAAGTATTGCAAAACGTTATGTGGGTCGTGGTATGCAGTTCTTAGATTTGATCCAAGAAGGAAATATGGGCTTAATGAAAGCCGTTGAAAAATTTGATTACCGTAAAGGATTCAAATTCTCAACTTATGCGACTTGGTGGATTCGTCAAGCAATCACACGTGCGATTGCTGACCAAGCACGTACAATTCGTATTCCAGTTCATATGGTTGAAACAATTAATAAATTGATTCGTATCCAACGTCAACTACTTCAAGACTTAGGTAGAGAACCAACACCTGAAGAAATTGGGGCAGAAATGGACCTACCTACAGAAAAAGTACGCGAAATCTTAAAAATTGCGCAAGAGCCTGTTTCATTAGAAACACCAATTGGTGAAGAAGATGATTCACATCTTGGTGATTTCATTGAAGATCAAGAAGCTACAAGCCCTGCTGAACATGCGGCTTATGAATTATTAAAAGAACAATTGGAAGATGTATTGGATACATTGACTGACCGTGAAGAAAACGTGTTGCGTTTACGCTTCGGTTTAGATGACGGTCGAACAAGAACTTTAGAAGAAGTTGGGAAAGTTTTCGGTGTAACGCGTGAACGTATTCGTCAGATTGAAGCAAAAGCACTAAGAAAATTACGCCATCCATCACGTTCAAAACAATTAAAAGATTTCTTGGAATAAAAACTAAAAAGCTGGCACAAAACGTTAATTCGTTTTGTGTCAGCTTTTTTTAGTTGTTCAAATGGATAATTTTTTTCACATAATCTTTGCTTTCTAAAACTTGTTTTTGTGTGAAAAAATTTTTTTGGTACTTAACAAAATTTTTTTAACTCTTATTTTTAACGTTCGATTTACTGATTTGTTAGAAAATCGTAAAGATAAACTATTGGCTGATAGGCTAGAATGTGATAGATTAAATGTTAGCGTTAAACTTAGTTAAAGGAGCCGATCACTAAGTGAAAAAAAAATGTCCAAAATGTGGATCAAAAAAAATTAAAGGCCAAAAAGTTTGTCCAGATTGCGGCTTTAGCCTTGAAGAAAATGATCAGCACATTCAAAATGAACGAGATGTTGTCGAAACAACAGACCAATCTCTTGAACAAATTCCTGAAGAAAATAATCAACCAGATTTTCCAGATACAGAGTTAAATGACCCAATCGAATGGTCAGAGCTAAAAGATTTGCCACTTGAATCAGTTATGGAATTGTTTGATACGTCTGAAACCCCAGAAGAAACAGCAGTAAAAGAAACTGCAGGTGAACAATTGGAAGAAAAGAAAGAGAAAGTTGTCAAATCTATGAAAAAAAATCAAGATAACCAACCAGAAAATCAAAAAGAAACCAAAGTGAAACAAGAACTTTCGATTGATGAAACGGTTGAAAAAGAAAAACAAGAACGCATTGCACAGCTAAAAGAAAATGTTGAAAAAGAAGATAACCAGTCAATTCTTGCAGCGTACATTCAGGCTCATCGTGAAGACGTGGATGAAGAACAATCAAAAGAATTAATGCAAATGATCCACGAAAAGATTGCTGCTGAACAGGCACCTGAGATTGCAGAAGATGTAGCAGATATCAAAGAAGAAAACCGTACTGACACAGAAGCTATCGTATCTGATTCTGCTAAGAGTGACGACAAAAAAGAAAAAAACATAGAACATTCAGAAGATTTGGCAACAAAAGAAAAAACTGTTGAGCAAGTTGTCGATGACCAGAAATCTAAAGTTGACGAAGCGAAAAAAACAGTAGAAAAAGCAACTGAAGAACCAACAGTTGTTTCTAAGAAACAATCAACAAAAGATGAATCCTTAAAAGTTGCTAAAAAAAATGCAAACAAAGCTGTGCCAGTTCAAGTAAAAAAAGAGAAAATGAGTTCTCAAAAAAATGCCGATGGAGTGAAACAATCAACGAAAGAAACGGTTGAGCAAACAACTGTGAAGCCTGAAAAGCTTGAAAAACCAACTGTAACATCCGCTACAGATAAAGAAGCCTTTCAAAAAGAATCAGAACCGACAATGTCAGAAACAAAACAACCAACTGAACAACCAAAAAAAGCTAAAAAAGGACCTTATCTTTTATTAGCTGCAGTTATTTTATTAGGTGTTGGTGGTTGGGCATACTATGACAATCAGCAAAAAGTCGAAGCCGAGCGAATTGCTGAGGTAGCCAGACAAGAAAAGCAAGTTTCTGAAATGAAACAAGAACTAGCTAGCTTTTATGTTGATGATACAAATGAGTTCATTCGTACAGACCACTTGAATCAAGACCTGCCAAAAATCAAGCAAGAGTTAAAAGAAGTTGACTCTACAAAAGATTATCAAAAATTAAATGAAACATACAACGACATTCAAGAAAAGATAATCAGTATTAAAAAAGTAAATGATTTGTTTACTGAACCTGTGATTGAAGATGATCATTTAGTTGAACAGCCAGTACTAAAAAATACTGATAAAATCGAGGCAATTGAAACAGATGATTCAGCTTTTGGAGCGCTTATTCAAAAAGCACAACAAGAGGCAAAAAAACAACTTGAGCAAATTGAAACAGCTAAAGAAAAAATAAAAGTTGTGTATCAAAATGAAAAAGTTGTTGATTCAGCTACACGGGATCAATACAAAGTAGCGAAAGAAGCGGTTGATAAAATCGTAAACAAAGAACTTGCCGAGCCGTTCAAACAACAATTAACAAAAGTAGATCATCAATTAGCTGAAAAAGAAAAACAAGCAGCTGAGAAAAAGGCTGCGGAAGAAAAAGCAAAACAAGAAGCAGAGCAAAAGGCAAAAGAAGAGCAAGCCGCTGCGGCTCAAGCAGCCGCCCAAGCAGAAAAAGCAGCTCAAGAAGCCGCGAAAGCAAGTACAGCTTCTGGTACAACTACTGTAGGTTCAGGTTCAACAGCAAATCAACCAATCATGGGAACGAATGCAAGTGATGTAGCAGATAGTTCTAATACAGCGTGGAACTGGGCATCTGGAGTGAGAGAAAGTGTCATTGCTACTTGTATTCAACGAGGCTATATTGTCGAAGGCGGCTATAAGTTAGAAAAAGCGCAAATTAAAAATGGTGAGGGCTATTATAATCTTTATGCGACTTCAACCAAATCATCTCTAATGAGTGGTATTGGGGAAAGTGCCTTACCATTTTATATCGTAACAATCAACTGTAAAACAGGTTGGTTTGGCGGGAATGGAAGTAATTAAAAAACTTACTAATCTAACAGATGACTGGCTTAGGCGAATCAGGATGAATGATTCGCCTAAGTTTTTTTATGGAGTACTGCTTCGAACATTGTTCTTGGTGAAAGCTGTATGTTATGATAGCAGAGAAAAGTGACGGGAAATCAAAGCCTTTCAATTAAAAGGAGATCGAAATGAATAATTTATTAGCAAACATATTTACAGGAATTATTATTGATGAAAATGAAAAAAATTATTTTGTCCAAAAAAACGGACAAACTTTTGGATTAAGCAAATCAGAAGGAGAGCATCAAATTGGTGAAGCAGTTGAAGGATTTGGTTATCAAAATCAAAAACACGAAAATCGTTTAACAACATTGATTCCTAAAAGTCGCATTGGTCATTATGCCTTTGGAAACGTAACAGCAACTAGAAGAGATCTAGGTGCTTTTGTTGATATTGGCTTACCAGATAAAGACTTTGTTGTTTCTTTAGACGAGTTACCCACGATGACAGAATTGTGGCCTAAAAAAGGGGATCGATTGATGATTGCCTTGAAGGTGGATGCAAAAGATCGCATTTGGGGTGAACTCGCAGATGAAAAAATCTTTAAGTCATTGAGTAAACATGGGAATGAAGAGTTAAAAAATAAAGATATTTCTGGAACAACGTACCGTTTGAAATTAGCAGGAACGTATGTCTTAACCGATGATTTTTATGTGGCGTTTATTCATCCTTCCGAACGTTATCAAGAGCCACGATTAGGCGAACACGTGAGCGGTCGTGTTGTAGGCGTTCGACCAGACGGCGTTTTGAATATTTCGTTGAAACCACGTGCGCATGAAGCCATCAGTGATGATGCACAAATGATTTTGACAATTTTAGAGCGCTCAGCAGAAAAACAATTACCATTTACCGACAAATCAGATCCGGAAGATATCATGAAAACTTTTGGAATCAGCAAAGGCGCCTTCAAACGTGCAATGGGTAATCTGATGAAGCAAGGATTAATCAAACAAGAAGATGGCGTCACAAAATTAATTGAAAAATCTAATTGAGAATATCTTGCATGTTTTTCTTAACTAGCTTATAATTATTATAATTTAACGGAGTATTATCATTTGTTTATTTGTAATTATTATAAATTGTTGGAGTTGAATTAATGGATGAATGCTATATTGGCAATGAAAAAAACGAAACAACAATTACATGAATCGGGTTTTAAGTTAACTCCGCAGCGAGAGGCGACACTGCTCGTACTTTTAGAAAATGAAAAAGAGCATCTGTCTGCTGAAGAGATTTTCTTTTTAGTTAAGAAAAAAAGTCCAGAAATTGGTCTTGCAACGGTTTACCGAACATTAGAAATTCTAACT
Source organism: Enterococcus sp. DIV0176 (assembly GCF_050528535.1). Lineage (NCBI taxonomy): Bacteria > Bacillati > Bacillota > Bacilli > Lactobacillales > Enterococcaceae > Enterococcus > Enterococcus sp. DIV0176. The sequence goes on from NZ_CP172879.1 coordinate 879,404, forward strand.
GATTTAAAAATTGTCGATAAAGTGAGCTTCAATGACGGATTAGCACGCTACGATTTACGAAAAGAGGGTGCGAAACATTTTCATCACCACTTGTTATGTCTTAATTGTGGTGCTATCGAGGAAGTTGAAGAAGATCTTTTAGGAGAAGTCGAACAAGTTGTTGAAAAAAGATATCATTTTTTAGTGAAAGATCATCGTTTGACCTTTCATGGAATTTGTCACGACTGTCAAGAAAACGAAAAGAAAAAGTAGCCCGTCTGTTAAAAGACGGCTTTTTCTTTGTGCAGATAACGTAAATGGACTATCGAAATAAGGGTGTATCTGATATGATAGAGAAAGCATGAGGTGGGTTATAGTATGAAAGAAGAACTAAGTGAGTACCTTCATTATTTGAATATTGAACGTGGACTCTCGGCCAATACGCGTAAAAGTTATGAACGTGATTTGGAACAATATTTGCATTTTATGGAAGAAAAGAAGATTACCTCTTGGCAAATGGTCGATCGTTATCTAGTTATTCAGTATTTAGAAAAACTACATGAAGAACAAAAGGCGACTGCGACGATTACTCGAATGATTTCTAGCTTAAGAAGATTTCATCAGTTTTTGCGACAAGAACGCTATACAGACCATGATCCTATGCAGCATATTGATACACCAAAGAAGGCGCAAAAATTACCAAGTACATTGACACTTAAAGAAGTCGAAACATTGATTGAAACACCAGATACATCCAAAACATTAGGGATTCGCGACCGAGCAATTTTGGAAGTCATGTATGCAACTGGCATGCGGGTCAGTGAATTAATCAGTCTAAAATTAGGTGATCTTCATCTTTCCCTCGGCTTATTACAAACAATTGGTAAGGGAGATAAAGAACGAATCATTCCTTTAGGAGACTATGCAATTCAATGGTTAGAACGTTATTTGGATGAAGCGCGCCCTCTGTTAGTAAAGGATACTTCCGAACTACATGTATTTGTAAACAATCATGGAAAAGGACTCTCTCGACAAGGAATCTGGAAAAATTTAAAACAATTAGTACAACAAGCAGGTATTCGTAAAGATGTCACACCACATACTTTACGTCACAGTTTTGCTACACATTTATTGGAAAACGGAGCAGACTTACGGACGGTACAAGAACTATTGGGACATGCAGACATCTCAACAACACAAATCTATACACATATCACTAAGAAAAGAATGACAGATGTTTACAAGCAGCATTTTCCAAGGGCTTAATCAGAGGAAGGTGAAACAATGTTAACACATTACCGAAAAGAGAACCGAAAAATTGCAATGGGCTTATTAAGCTTTCATAAAAAATTGACGGATCAAACCGATTTGTTAAAAGAAATCGATGTTTATGAGGCAGAAAATGATTATGAACTGTTTTTCTTCACACCAGAAGACTCGACAAATATTCAAGGAATTATCGGTATTGAATGGATCGACAAGAATCAATTAGTCATTCATGATATTTCGTTGAACCCTTCTTATCGAGGAGAAAACATGGGATTCTTGATGCTAAATGAGCTTCAAGAAAAATATCCAGAAGTGACTTTTTTAGCAACTGAGGTTACGAAACCTTACTTGTCTAAATGGCAATGAAGCATAATGAAGAAAGAGTGAATCATTTGACTGAAATCAATATTAAACTAGATATTTTTGAAGGACCACTGGATTTATTGCTTCATTTGATTCAGCAAATGGAAATTGATATTTATGACATTCCAATTGCGACAATTACTGAGCAATACATGAACTATATTCATACGATGAAAACAATGGAGCTAGCGCTAGCGGGAGAATACCTGGTGATGGCAGCTACATTGATGGCAATCAAAAGTAAAACATTATTGCCTGTTCAGGAACTCGCCATTGAAGATGATTTAACGTGGGAAGAAGATCCACGAGACGAATTGGTTACGCAACTTTTAGAATATCGAAAGTACAAGTATGCAGCAGAAAAACTAGTTGAAAAAGCTGAGGAACGTAGTTTATATTACTCAAAAGAGCCAACGATGGTAGAAGACTTAGCAGAAAAAGAATTGCCTCTCAAACGTGGACAAGTAAAAAAAGTCGATTTATTTCGGGCGATGCAAGCCATTTTGGAGCGCAAACAATTTTCACAAAAAGTGGAAAAGACGATTGCCCCAGACGACACGACAATCGAAGAACGTATGAGTTTTATTAAGGAAAAGCTAGTGAACAGTCAAGCGGGCTGTACATTTGAATCATTTTTTGAAGCACCAACAAAAGCAGAAGTCGTGACGACCTTCATAGCGTTACTTGAACTGATGAAAAATGGACAGATTTTTGCTGAGCAGGCTGAAAATTATGATTCAATCATGCTTTATCCAGTAATAGGAGATACAACGAATGACAAAATTAAGTGAACTAGAAGCTATCCTTTTTGTGGCCGGCGAAGCAGGAATCGGTAGTGAAGAACTAAGCTATTTATTGAATGTTGATAAACAAGAATTAGCTGAATTGATTTTAGCCTTAGAAAAAAAATACCAAGCAACTCTTGATTCAGCGTTACACATTTTTGAAACAGAAGACCATTTCGTCTTAACAACTAAGAAAGAATTAGCGCCACTCTTAAAAAAATATGCGCAAGGATCATCAAATACGTTATCACAAGCAGCAGTTGAAACGTTAGCAATCATTGCTTACAAACAACCAATTACACGTACAGAAATCGAACAAATCAGAGGTGTCCAAGCTTCTGGTCCCGTTCAGCGATTGGTTGCTCATAAGCTAATTGAAGAAAAAGGGCGGGTGGAAGGTCCTGGTCGTCCCATTTTGTATGGAACAACTGGCTATTTCCTTGATTATTTTGGATTAAAAGATTTAACTGAGTTGCCAGATACACAAGAATTAGAAAACGCGTTAAAAGATGATGAATCATTGGATTTATTTTTTGATGGAGTGAGCGAAGGAGAAAAAATGTAATGGAAAGATTGCAAAAAGTAATCGCGCATGCGGGAATTACTTCTCGAAGAAAAGCAGAAGAATTTATTTTAGCTGGTCGGGTAAAAGTCAACGGCACAGTTGTGCGAGAATTAGGTGTAAAAGTTGGAAAACACGATGTTGTTGAAGTAGACGAAGTGCCAGTTTATCAAGAAGAATATGGTTACTATTTACTTTATAAGCCAAAAGGGGTCATTTCTGCAGTATCAGATGATAAAAACCGAAAAGTGGTTACTGACTTGTTGCCGATGGTAAAAGAACGAATTTATCCTGTAGGACGCCTTGATTATGATACATCTGGTATTTTACTATTAACAAATGATGGTGAATTTGCGCAACGTTTGACGCATCCAAAGCATGAGGTAGATAAAGTCTATGTTGCAAAAGTAAAAGGGATCGCTACAAAATCGGTGCTATCTCCTTTAACGAAAGGAATTAAACTAGAAGGACGAAGAACGGCACCTGCTAAAGTTCAAATCTTGTCAGTTGATCCTAAAACGAATCACAGTATTGTTGAGTTAACAATTCATGAAGGACGTAATCACCAAGTAAAAAACATGCTACAGGCAGTTGGCTTACCCGTACAAAAACTGAAACGAGAAAAATATGGTGACCTGACTCTTCAAGGGCTACGTCCAGGAGAGTATCGTGAGTTAAACAAAAAAGAAATCAGTACATTATTAAATCATTCAAAATGAAAGCTTACTTTTTGTAAGAACTAAATGTTGCTTTTTTTTCAAGGCTATGTATAATGTAAGTGTAAACAAAATAATATAAAAGGTTCGTCTTCAGGGGCAGGGTGCAATTCCCGACCGGTGGTTACAGTCCACGACCTATTTCTCTAAGAAATAGCTGAATCGGTGAAATTCCGATACCGACAGTAAAGTCTGGATAAAGAAGATAGAGCTTATTTGACTAATCATTTATCAGATAACTCTAACTCTATTTTCCCTGTGAAAGTAGAGTTTTTTTGTTTGAAAAATTAGTTGGATAGTTCGCTGAAGAGGAGTCCTAACAGGAGGATTTCAAATGAAGAACACACGGGTACAAAAAATGGTCATGGTAGCGATGTTTGCTGCAATCGGATTGGTTTTGCAATTTATTGCTTTTCCAATTATGCCAGCATTTAGTTTTTTAAAAATTGATTTTAGTGATATACCTGTCTTGATCAGTATGTTTTTATTCGGGCCGGTAGCTGGTGTCGCAACAGCTTTCTTACGCTCACTTTTACATTTGGTGACAACAGGATTTTCACCAGACAATTTAGTTGGTGATGTTGCAAGTTTTTTGGCAACGACAATTTTTACGTTACCAATTTTCTACTTCTTCAAACAAAATAAAAAACATGCGAATAGAAACAAAATTTTAGGTGTTGTCACAGGAACTTTAGCAATGACAATTTTCATGAGTATCGCAAACTATTTTGTTATTACACCATTATATCTTATGTTTTTTGGATTGAATGCTAATCAAATGCTAGGTATGCCGTTGGTTAATTATGTATTGATTGGAATTGTTCCGTTTAACTTAATCAAAGGATTTATCGTTAGTGCTGCTTTCTTAGTTTTACACGCTAAGTTATTACCTTGGTTAAGTCGTAAACAGCATGCCTTAGAACAAAGACATACGATTTAAAATGTATATTCAAAAGGACCAGTAATTTTTTGGTCCTTTTTTTTTGAAAAAAAATGCAATAAAACCGCAAATGTAAACGTTTTATTAGTTGTTATTGAGTATTTTATTTTTTTATGCATAAACATGAATTTGTAATGAACGAATGTGAAATTCTTCTCTTTTTAAATGACGAATAGGTTTGTTTGAAAAACAAAAAGACAGGCTACAATTACTTTGAAAGAAGTATCTTAGCTGAAAGGAGGCAATGATTCGTCATTATAAATGGTTTTATGAACAAAAAGTATCATTTATTTGAGATATTATTTTTGTTCTGCCGCTCTTTTTGATAAAATAACGATAGAACCAATGTTACTTGATTCTAAAAAATGAAAAAGGGAAAGGAAGAAGAAAATGGAACAAAAAAAGAAAAAATTTCAGATGCCGTCAGCGTATACGGTCTTATTCATTATCATTGCAATTATCGCTGTCCTTACTTGGTTTATTCCGGCTGGTCACTATAGTGTAGATGATGCAGGCAACATCATTGCTGGATCTTATCAACGAGTAAAACAAAATCCACAAGGTCTTTGGGATATTTTCATGGCACCAATCAATGGGATGTTGGGGGTTGAAGCAGGTGAGCTAACAAGTGCGACACCAGCTGCTATTCCGATTTCGTTCTTTATCTTGATTGTGGGTGGATTTTTAGGAATTATCAATAAAACGGGTGCATTAGATGCCGGAATCGCTTCTGTCGTTAAGAAATTTAAAGGCAAAGAAAAAATGTTGATTCCTGTGTTAATGATTTTATTCGCTTTAGGTGGTTCAACTTACGGAATGGCCGAAGAAACAATTCCTTTTTATGCATTACTAATTCCAGTTATGATGGCGGTTGGTTTTGATACTGTAGTAGCTGTTGCAATCGTTTTAGTTGGTTCGCAAGTAGGCTGTTTGGCATCAACTGTTAATCCGTTTGCCACAGGGGTAGCTTCTCAAGCTGTTGGTATCTCAATGGGTGAAGGAATTGGCTTACGTTTCTTGATGTTTGTGATTTTATTAGGCATTTCAATCGTTTATGTTTATCGTTATGCTTCAAAAATCGAAAAAGATCCAACCAAGTCTTTGGTTTATAGCCAACGACAAGAAGACATGAAACATTTCGATATCGAATCGATTGGTCGTCAAGAAACAATTACAAGCAAACAAAAATCTGTTAATATTTTATTCTTTATTACGTTTGGTATCATGATCATCAGTTTGATTCCTTGGACAACATTGAATGAAAACTTTACTATTTTTGAATCATTAACAAACTGGTTAACAGGACTTCCTGTAATTGGTACAGTATTAGGGATTGACATGTTACCACTTGGTGACTGGTACTTCCCAGAAATCACTATGTTATTCTTAGTTATGGCAATCGTTGTTGCATTCACATACGGCATGAAAGAATCTGAATTTATTTCAGAATTCCTAGCTGGTGCATCAGACTTGATCGGCGTAGCAATCGTTGTTGCTGTTGCTCGTGGTATCCAAGTTGTTATGAACAATGGTTTGATTACTGATACTATTTTACACTGGGGAGAACAAGGATTGAGCACATTATCTTCAAGCGTGTTCATCATTATTACGTTCATCTTCTATATCCCAATGTCATTCTTGATTCCATCAACATCAGGTTTAGCTGCGGCTACAATGGGAATTATGGGACCAATGGGTGAATTTGCTGGTGTAGGTAAAGACTTAGTTATCACTGCTTATCAATCTGCTTCTGGATTGGTTAACTTGATTACACCAACTTCTGCTATTGTTATGGGGGCTGTTGCGATTGCTCGTTTTGACATCTCTGTTTGGTGGAAATTCACAGGTAAACTGATTGCTATTTTATTTGTAGCTATCTGTGTGATTCTCGGTGTTGCAGCAATGATTTAGTTTTGCCTAGACAAAACAGTTAGAAACATCTATCATTAAATAATAAAGTAAACAAAGCTAACTGAGTTGGCTTTAAGAAGACTCGGTAGGCAAACTATCGGGTCTTTTATCTTATTAGGAGGTAAGTGGAATGAAACAATTTGTTACAAAAGAACATCATGAACAAGCGTTACAATCACTTAATGAACTAATCAGAATCCCTTCTGTATTAGATGAAGAGGATACTGGGAAAGGCCATCCTTTCGGAACAAAAGTTGTTGAAGCATTAGATAAGGTTTTAGCAATCAGTGAAGAATTAGGCTTCCGCACATTTAAAGACCCAGACGGCTATTATGGTTATTCAGAAGTTGGTTCTGGTGATAAATTATTTGGTATTTTGTGTCACATGGACGTTGTTCCTGCTGGGGATGAAAAAAATTGGGATACAAAGCCGTTTGATCCAACTGTAAAAGATGGCTGGTTGATTGGACGTGGATCACAAGATGATAAAGGACCATCAATTGCGGCAATGTATGCTGTTAAATCATTGATGGATGCTGGAATTGAATTTAATACACGGATTCGCTTTATTTTTGGGACAGATGAAGAAAACTTATGGCGCTGCTTAGATAAATACAATGAAAAAGAAGAAGGAATCACACAAGGTTTTGCACCGGATGCTGAATTCCCATTGATTTATGCTGAAAAAGGATTACTACAAGCCTATTTGACAGGTCCTGGTACATCTGATTTTTCTGTGAAAGCAGGTGGCGCATTAAACGTCGTTCCTGATGCTGCACCATACGCTGGTGAAAAATTAGAAGAAGTGAAAGAAGCATTGAACAAACTTGGTTTTGATTTTGAAGATCATGGTGACTCAATTATTGTTCTTGGAAAAAGCATTCATGCGAAGGATGCACCAGAAGGCGTAAATGCTATTTCACGTTTGTCTATGGCTTTAGCTGAAGTCTTTAATTTTGCACCAATTGATTTCTTAGGTAAATTAGTGAAAGAAAACGCAACGGGTGAAAATGTTGTTGGAAAGACGAAAGATGAACAATCTGGCGAATTAACAATGAACTTTGCTAGTTTAGAAATTACACCAGAACAAACAAAAATTGGTGTAGACATGCGTATTCCAGTAACATTTAAAAAAGATGATTTAGTAGCAAAACTAACAGAAACAGCTAAAAAATATGAACTAACTTATGAAGATTTTGATTTCTTAGATTCACTATACGTGCCACTAGATAGTGAACTAGTAAAAAATCTTTTGCAAACTTATCGTGATATCACTGGCGACATGACTGAACCATTTGTTTCAGGTGGCGCAACTTTTGCTCGTACAATGAATCAATGTGTGGCATTTGGAGCAATGTTCCCTGATACACCAGATTTCATGCACCAAGCCAACGAACGTTGGGAATTAAGCAGCATGTATAAAGCAATGGAAATTTATGCTGAAGCTGTTTATCGCTTGTGTGCAAAATAAGTAGCTTGTGAGTAATCTTATAGAAACATCTTAATTCTATGAGAGAAAATTTTTTGTACAAGGTTTAATCAAAGAGGTGTGACGATGCTGTCACATCTCTTTTTTTGAAGCAATTAAGAAATTTCTTTCGTCATTTTTTTGAAATACACGTATAATAAATTAAAAGATGATTGAAGGAGGGTGGTTGCTTGAAAAAATTAGGAAAAATATTTTTAGGCTTATTGGTTATTTTAGGTTTGATTAGTGTTGGAAGCTATTATTATTTAAAAGAAAATACTTATGAACCAAGCCAAACCGCATTAACAACCAGTAAAAAAGCGATTGATAATAAGGAGTATCTTTTTTTTAAAAGTCCAAAAAAGAAACTGGCACAACAACATCCAATCATTATTTTTTATCCAGGTGCTTTAGTTGAGCCAGAAAGTTACAGTGTTTGGGCAAATAAACTTTCTGAAACTGGCTACGATGTGGCAATTGTTAAAATGCCACTCAATCTAGCGATACTAGATAAAAATCGTGCAGAAAAAGTGATTGAGGATTTTCCTGATCGCACCTTTGTTTTTGGCGGACATTCACTTGGCGGGGTAATGAGTAGTCGGTATGTTTCTCAAAATGTAACAGATAAGAATAAAGGCATTTTTTTCTTAGCAAGTTATCCTGACAAAAAAGGAGAACTATCTCAGTCGAAAATTCCGGTACTTTCAATTACGGCATCAAAAGATCAAGTATTAAATCACGAAGCATATGAAGAGGCCAAACAATACTTACCTGCACAAACAAAGTATGTGGTGATTAATGGTGGAAACCACAGTGGATTTGGTGCATATGGTGAACAGAAAAAAGATGGAGAAGCAGAAATTACGAACGAAGACCAGCAAATCGCTCTTGTAAATACGATTGAAAATTGGTTGAAGCAAAATGGTTGGTAATCCCTTTCACCACTAGTAAGTAAAAAACGTGAGTCTAGCGAAACAGCTTGAAAAAGTAGCGATTGAGCTAATTTTTTCAGACGGTTTCTGATTGGACTCACGTTTTTTTTTGAGCAGAAGCTTTGCTCATCCTATTTTATAGACAACTCTTCTTATGAAACTCATAATTGAATTGCCGAAGTAATGACAAATTAGTTTTGTTCCTCCAATAGTATTGCTCGAACGGGACACTTCTGATAGGCTTTCTTTACATACTCAGTTTCTGCTTCAGTGACAAATTGTTGATGTGCTTCTGGTTCTTGTGCAAAAAGCACGATTCCTTCTTCATCGTAATCAAAAATATCAGGGGCCTCAATTTGACAAAGACCGCAAGCAATACAACGTTCGGGTACAAGTTTACATAATAGTGACATTTTTAACCATCCTAACTTAAGGAGAATTGCTATGCTTTCATTTATTCTATCTTTATTTCCTACAAGAAACAAGTTGCGAGTCAGTTCTTTTTATCAATTACTGACAGGTAAAAAAACAACTTCAGTATTGATTTTTGGCTTCTTGAATGAATTGTTGCCAGCTCACAGTAGTTTACCAGAACTAACTCAGGAAACCTACCAGCAACGATTAACTGAGTTAGAAACATCAGGCTTGATTCAAATTGAAGAAAATGAAGTTTTCTTGACAACAAGAGGGAGAGAACGTCAAGAGAAATTGAATGTCTTATATCCTGAATTACATTTTGACCTCTACGGTAGAAACTGGGAAGAGGTGTGGCGACTGACAAAATTCGCAATTCAAGTTGTTTCATATTTAGCTGTAAGTCAGTCAGATTACTTACCTGCAGAGACTAGCCCATTTTATACAACTAGAATCAAATCCTGGCTAGCCCATAGCGATTGTTCAAAAGAACAGCTAGCTGATACTTTTTATCACGAGCTATCGGCTTGTTTAAGCAAACTAACGACAGAGCAGGCCAATTTATTAGCCAATCAGTTTTCTGGTTTTGAACAAATCGGTTTACTGCCTTATCAGCTAATTGAGACGAACGAGGATGAAACGACAATTTATTTACAACAGGCGCAAGCTGTTCACGCTTTTTTGAGCCAATTGAAACAGTTTCCGGATTTCTTATTGGCTCAGTTGCTTTTACCTGTTGTGGCACAAAATTACAATCAAAGTATGCTGGTTACACGGCAACTTTTTCTTGAAGGATATTCACTTACTGAAATTATGGCACGTCGTCATTTGAAAAAGGGGACAATCACGGATCATCTAGTTGAATGGGCCTTGTTCTTAGACGACTTTCCGTTTGATCAGTTGATTTCAAAAGAGACGAACCAATTATTAGCTAGTCAAACAGCTCCTGTTCAAACTTGGCGTTACCAAGAGTTAAATGAAACAGGTACACTTGATTATGGTGAATTTCGTTTTTATCAAATACGAGCATTAAAAGGAGGCCAAAAAGATGAACTTATCAGCTGAGTTAAAACGTTATTTTGGCTTTTCAACTTTTCGTCCAGGCCAAGAAGAAATTATTCAAACATTGCTGGATAAAGACGACGTACTAGCTGTCTTGCCAACTGGAAATGGGAAAAGTTTATGTTACCAGTTAACTGGCTATCTATCGGAAGGTTTGGTCATTGTGGTTTCACCCTTGCTATCGCTAATGGAAGATCAGGTTATGCAGTTGCAAAAAATGGGAGAAAAAAGAGTTGTAGCATTTAATAGTTTACTGACTTTTTCAGAACGGAAATACGTTATGGAGCATTTATCTCAATACAAATTTTTATTTTTAAGCCCGGAAATGTTAGTGCAATCAGAAATATTAACACAATTAAAAAGACAAAAAATCGGTCTTTTTGTGGTTGATGAAGCACATTGTGTTTCACAATGGGGGGTTGATTTTCGCCCAGAATATCAACGTTTGGGCGAAATAAGAACACAATTAGCGATTCCAGTGACTTTGGCACTTACAGCTACAGCAACAAGCGCAGTTCAACAAGATATTGAAACTGTGTTATTTACTAACAAACCCAAAATCGTTAAGCATTCTGTGAACAGAGAAAATATCGCTCTATTTGTAAGGGAAACAACTCAAAAGGCAGCTGAGCTAGAAGCCATTATGAAAGAAATCAATGGCGCAACCATTATTTACTGTGCAACTAAAAAAGAAGTGGAGCGTTTGTATGCAGAATTGCGTGGTCGCTTTTCAATTGGCTACTATCACGGTGGTCTAGATGCAAGCCAAAGACGCCAGTTACAGCAACAATTTTCCCAAAATCAATTGCAATTTTTAATTGCAACAAACGCATTTGGTATGGGGATAGACAAAGCGGATATTCGTTATATTATCCATTATGATTTACCAGATAGTCTGGAAAATTATGTACAAGAAATTGGACGTGCTGGCCGCGATCAGAAGCCAAGTACAGCAATTTTATTGTATCAAACAGGAGATGAAGTGATTCATCATTTTTTTAATCAATTAGCGAAAGAGCAGCGTCAAGGTTTTGAAATTTATTTAGCACATGAGCAAGAGATCGAACAACCCTTTGACGAACTTCAGCAAAAATGGCTAGAAATTGTCAAAAAAACAAATCAGCCAGATCAATGGATGGAAAAATTAAAGATTCAAGAAAAAGAGAAGCAGTTTCGTTTATATCAAATGTTACGTTATATTCATGCAACGACTTGTCGCAGAGAATTTATTTTGAACTATTTTGGCGAAAAATTGACAGAAAAACCACAAAATTGTTGTGACATTGATGAAGCATCATGGCTCCTTTTTGCAGAAACAAAAGTAGGAACAAGTAATTTTGAGAATAACTGGGAAGAGATTTTACTAAATTTATTTAAAAAAAACGTGGAGGGGTAATTTTTTTAGGCATGGCCCATTTTCCTATGGTATAATACTCACGAAAGAAATTAGGAGGTAGCAAAGGTGAGCAGAAAAGATAGACATCAATCATCAGAAAATAACGAAACACAAGAACCATGGGAGCAACCAATTTATGACACAGAAGATGAAAATTCTTCAAGAAGCTCTCAAAGACAGCAAAAGAAAGGAAACACTGTTTTCTTGTCACTCTTTTTGTTTTTATTAGTACTTTGTATCGCAATCCCAGCAGGTGCTTACTTCTGGATTAGAAATGGTTCAAGTAATAATGCAGCAAGTTCGTCTTCAACATCGACAACTTCATCAATCGTTGAAAGTTCAACTATGAGTTCAAAAGAAGAGTCAACAACTGTTTCTTCAACTACTGAAACAGTTCAAAGCTCTGAAACAGTAGAATCAAGTATCACTGAGCCTGAAACTTCAAGTTCAGTTGCACCAGTTACACCACCAGCTTCAAGTGAAACAGTAGCACAAGAAGCAGAAACAACGCCTTCTTCATCAACAGAAGTGGCAGCTGGTTCAACGACAGTTGTTCAAGCAGGTGAAGGACCAAAACAAGTAGCTGAGCGTGCTGGAATCACCATTGATCAACTATTCCAATTAAATGGAATGGATCCAAATAATTATATGTTATATCCTGGACAAGAATTACGAGTGAAATAATGTGAGCCGCATTTTGCGGCTTTTTTTTGAGGAGCGTTTTTATGACAAAGATTAGTATTGCAATTGATGGGCCGGCTTCTTCGGGCAAAAGTACTGTAGCAAAAATTTTAGCAAAAGATTTTCAATATATTTACACAGATACAGGAGCCATGTACCGAGCAGTGACTTATTTGGCAATCAAGCATCAAATTTCGTTTGCTGACGAAGCAGGATTAGTTACTTTGATTAAAGAAAATCCGATTTCTTTCCAACAACAAGCAGATGGTCAACATGTGTTTATTTCAGGACAAGATGTAACAGCTGAAATTCGACAACCAGATGTAACGAAAGCTGTTTCGGAGGTTTCTGCGCATGGAAAAGTTCGAGAAGAGCTGGTTGCTATTCAACAACAAATTGGTGAGAACGGTGGCGTAGTAATGGACGGACGTGATATTGGGACAGCCGTACTACCACATGCAGAGGTCAAAATCTTTTTAGTAGCGAGTGTTTCTGAACGAGCACAACGCCGTTATAAAGAAAACCAAGAAAAAGGAATCCCAACTGACTTAGAAACACTAACAAAAGAAATCCAAGAGCGTGATCATTATGATTCAACGCGTGAAATTTCTCCGTTGAAACAAGCAGAAGATGCCGTCCGAATTGATACAACTGGAAAATCTATTTTAGAAGTGGTAGCAATGATTAAAAACGTTGTTTCTGAAAAAGGCTACCAACTGTAAGTATTAATTGACAAAAAACGATGAAATTGGCGGAAAGTCAATAATTTTCAAATAAACCGGGCGAAATCGCTTTATTTTTTTTTAAGAATCAATTAAACTTAAATTAGTACCGTATTTACGGCATAATGTTGGTTAGGAGGACAAGTGTTATGACAGAATTTGATCAAAATCAAGCAGATAGCAATCAGTCAATGGAAGATGCAATGAAGAGCGTTCAAGAAGTTAGTGTTGGCGATGTAGTTAAAGGTGAAGTTTTAGCTATTGAAGACAAACAAGTAATTGTTGGAATCGAAGGTGCTGGCGTTGAAGGTGTCGTTCCAGCAAAAGAATTATCGACATTACCTGTAGATGACATTGATGAACTTGTTCATGTAGGCGATCTTTTAGACTTAGTTGTTATTAGTACAATTGGTAAAGATAAAGAAAACGGAAGTTATTTATTATCAAAACGCCGTTTAGATGCAAAAAAAGTTTGGGAAGACATCGAAAAAGACTTCCAAGCTGGTAAAATTATCGAAGCACCAGTAACAAACGTAGTTAAAGGTGGCTTAGTTGTTGATGTTGGCGTACGTGGATTTGTACCTGCATCAATGGTTGAAGATCACTTTGTAGCTGATTTTTCAGATTATAAAGGTCAAACGTTGAGCTTCAAGATTATTGAAATCGAACCATCAGAAAATCGCTTGATCCTTTCTCATAAAGCAGTAGTTGAATCTGAAAAAGAAGAAAAGAAAAAAGAAGTGTTAACTGCTATTCATGAAGGTGATGTCATTGAAGGGCGTGTTGCACGCTTGACTGACTTTGGTGCCTTTGTTGACTTAGGCGGAATCGACGGACTTGTTCACGTTTCAGAAATTTCACACAGTCACGTAGCAAAACCAAGTGATGCATTGGCTGTTGGGGATGAAGTAAACGTAAAAGTTTTATCAATCAATCCTGAACAAGAACGTGTATCACTATCAATCAAAGATACATTGCCTGGACCTTGGACAGACATTGAAGCCAAAGCACCAGTTGGAGCTGTTTTAGAAGGCACAGTTAAACGACTAACAAGTTTTGGCGCTTTCGTGGAAGTTTTTCCTGGGGTAGAAGGGCTTGTTCATATCTCTCAAATTTCACATAAACATATTGCGACACCTCATGAAGTACTTCAAGAAGGTCAAACAATTGATGTGAAAGTGTTAGAAGTTCATCCAGAAGAACATCGTATTGCTTTAAGTATCAAAGCACTGGAAGAAAAACCAGCTTCTGAAGAAGAACCAAAAAATATTGAATCATATGAATTACCAGAAGAAAATACTGGATTCACAATGGGTGATATTTTAGGTGATGCTTTAAAAGAAGAAGTTGAAGAAACAGCAGACGACGAATCAGATAAATAATTAAGTAACGTCAGTTTATGACTGGGACGAAAGTGAAAGCTTTTGTCTTGGTCTTATTTTTTTCCTTATTGATTACAGATAATCAAGAAAAATGTAAAATAGTTGGATGAATTGAATAACTAAGCTTGAAAGTTTGGGGTTCATTCGTTAAACTAAGTAGGATTGGAAACTTGTGAGGAGGAAAAAATATGGCAAATCCAACAATTGCAATCGTTGGCCGTCCGAACGTCGGTAAGTCTACGATTTTTAACCGCATCGCTGGCGAGCGTATCTCGATTGTCGAAGATACTCCAGGAGTGACTCGTGATCGTATTTACGCAAAAGGCGAATGGTTAGGTCGTGAATTCAGCGTGATCGATACAGGCGGGATTGATTTAGGTGACGAACCATTTATGGAACAAATCAAGCATCAAGCAGAAATCGCGATTGATGAAGCAGATGTGATTATTTGTGTAGTCAGTGGACGAGAAGGTATCACTGATGCGGATGAAATGGTTGCAAAGATTTTATATCGCAGTAATAAACCTGTTATCTTAGCAGTTAACAAAGTAGATAATCCTGAAATGCGTAATGATATTTATGAATTTTATGCATTAGGATTAGGAGATCCATACCCTGTTTCTGGGAGTCATGGTCTGGGAATTGGTGATATTTTAGATGAAGCAGTCAAATATTTTGCCACTGATACAGAAGAAGAAGACGATGATACAATTAAATTTAGTTTAATTGGTCGTCCAAACGTCGGTAAATCTTCTTTAATCAATGCAATTTTAGGCGAAGATCGTGTAATCGTTTCGGACATTGAAGGAACAACTCGTGATGCAATCGATACTCATTTTGTATCAGAAAATGGTCAAAAATTCTTGATGATTGATACAGCAGGTATGAGAAAACGCGGGAAAGTGTATGAAAATACTGAAAAATACAGTGTTATGCGTGCTATGCGCGCTATTGATCGTTCAGATATCGTTTTGATGGTCTTAAATGCTGAAGAAGGAATTCGTGAACAAGATAAACGTGTTGCGGGATATGCACACGAAGCAGGTCGCGGAGTCATCATTGTGGTGAATAAATGGGACTTAGTGAAGAAAGAAACGAACACAATGCGTGATTTTGAACAAGAAATCCGCGATGAGTTCCGTTATCTTGACTACGCACCGATTGTTTTTGTTTCTGCAGTGACGAAACAACGTTTGAATCGTCTGCCAGAAATGATTGAAGATGTCAGCATGAATCAAAATCTACGTGTTTCATCTGCAGTGTTGAACGACATCATCATGGATGCTGTGGCAATCAATCCAACACCAACAGATAAAGGCAAACGTTTGAAGATTTTTTATGCAACACAAGTGGCTGTTAAGCCGCCAACCTTTGTGGTATTTGTTAATGAAGAAGAATTAATGCATTTTTCTTACGAACGATTTTTAGAAAATCAAATTCGTAAGGCATTTACTTTTGAAGGAACTTCGATTCGAATCATTCCAAGAAGAAGAAAATAGGCATTTTACCATAGTCATTCTTTTTTTTCAAAGGATAAAGGTACTTTCTTTTATTACGTTTTAATGACCAAAAAAAGCACGTTAAAATCAGTAAAAACCTTGCCATTAAGCGGTTTATATGATATCGTGATAACAGAATATTGAAGTAAGTCAATATTTCTATTAAACATTCTGGACCACTCAGATTGTTTAATTGGTTGATGTTTTACATCATATCTCTTGTTGAGGAGGTGAATCTAATCCATGGCAAACAAAGCAGAATTAATCGAAAAAGTTGCTTCAGCTACTGATTTAACTAAAAAAGACGCAACTGCAGCTGTAGACGCTGTATTTTCAACTATTCAAGATGCTTTAGCTAACGGCGAAAAAGTTCAATTAATCGGTTTTGGTAACTTCGAAGTTCGCGAACGCGCAGCTCGCAAAGGTCGTAACCCACAAACTGGTGAAGAAATCGAAATCCCAGCTAGCAAAGTACCTGCATTCAAACCAGGTAAAGCATTGAAAGACGCAGTTAAATAATTGTGCAATAAAACCCATTGGAGCTTTAGGGCTCTAATGGGTTTTATCTTTTTTTACATACTATAAAGAGAAAGAGGCGAAAAGGGTACAAAATAATTAAAGACCATTTCTTTCTAAACAGCTTACTGATTTATTTTTTCATGAAACAGAATTTTTTCTTTTTTCTTCTCATTAAGTTGCACATAAGTTTTTTAATCTAATCTTTTTTTCCTTTTCAGAATAAGGATTTTTATATCTTTCTACATACTTAAAAATAGTTCAAGCGCCAATCAATAATTTCATACACAATTTTTAACGTCTCCTGTTGATGTTATAATAAGCATAATGCTAGGTTTATTTATCTTAGACATACCTTTACTTTGAAAGGTGTGTTTTTTGTGCTATTTTACAGGAAAATCAGCACTACCAAAATTATCCCCCATCATACTTTCAGCAGTAAGAGTTACAGGCGTTTCTGTATCTGTCAATTCATAGGCAACTGCACTTGAAATGGAGCCACCGGGTTTAATTTCAGCTGATTGATCTTGTAAATATTTATCATCAGGCAAACTTGCAATAGTTAGTTTATTTACTTTATTTGGATCGTTATCTTGTATCGCTTTAAAATTTAGAATCCATGCAGTGTTGGGCGAAATCGGTGCTGAATTATCATAATCAGGATTTACTAAAGTATCAAACCAAAAAGCAATCACTGGTTTTTCCCCGTAGTCATTGCCAGCTTCACCAGGTTGGATAACTTTATAATCGGTAATCTTAATAGAATAAGAGTTCCCTTTTAACATAGTGCCATCGAAAGTTGCTTCTGACGCAGTTGCAACAAAATCACTTGTAGTTTCTACTTTTGAAGAAGTGGCCTTTGTTTCACTACTCTTTTCTGTAATCTCTTGTTGTGTGCTGCTTGATGCACTAGACTCACTGTTAGGCTTATTTCCGCATGCTCCTAAAAATAATGATGTAAATAATAACCCCAAAATAACTTTTCTCATTCTTAACTCCCCATTTCTTTGATATAATTATGTTGTAAGTATCTCAAAAATGAGGTGGAAGTCCGTGTTCACAGCACGGACTTTTTTTATTTCAGGTGACATTCCCAACCTAACCCCAAATTAAATTCTTCTAGCACACTTGTGTAGTTGAATTGACCATCATTTTCTTGAATCAAATAATTAATCATCGAAGTATTTGCTTCGTTTTCCATTTTTGAATGGAAGACAGGATTAGTGTATAACGCGTTAAAATCTGAATGATTAAGAGCGTGATAGAGTTCATGAAGAATCACTTGTTTTTGTTTTTCTTCCGATTGATTTTGATTAACGACCATCAGTTTCAACTCATCAAAATAATAGCCTCTTTTTTCTAATTCCATTACGACTAGCTCAATTCCATGACTAGCGAGTAGCTCCTTTATTGTTTTCATAAAAAAGACTCCTTACTTACTCATTCGTCCTTCTAAAAATGCGCGAATGGCCTCTCTGTCATTATCAGTCATTGGTTTTCCATCAAAGCTTTTCACATTGTCTAGAATTTTGTCGAGATCCTCAGGTAGTTTTATTTTATCTCCTAGAGCAGGTGTATCTGTTCGTCCAAGCAGATAATCTACAGAAACATGAAAATATTCTGCTACTTTTTCAAGAGTCTCAGCTTTTGGACTACTTGTTCGCCACTGATAAATCACATTTTTAGATAATCCAATATCTTCTGCCAGTTTGTTTAAACTGATTCCCTGTTTTTTTGAAAGTTCTGAAACTCTTTCGTATAAAATCATTGTAAAAGCTCCTTTTTTATATTTTTTTATAAAAATATTGTAAATTATAAAATAATGGGATAATATTATTTATAGATTACTCATAGAAACACAAAACGAATGAGAAGAGTCGTTTTGTTACTTTTATTTTATAGAACTTTGGGATTTGTGTCAATGTAAGTTTGATTTATCTGGTTAATTATATTTTTTTATGAAGATAGTGAGAGGAGAAATTTACAATAAACTATATTTTTTACCTATATAAAATTAGTTAGGAGTGAAGTATTTTGCGAAAATCAACATTTAATTATATTAAGGATATTTTATCCGACTATTATCAAACAGATGCGTATATTAAACAAAGAGAAGAAGAATTACGTCATCCATTCATAGAAGCTGATTTAAATAGTTCGATTCGTGGTCAAGGAAGCCATAGTATAGCAACTGAAAGAATGGCCATCACCATTGCGATGGATCGCCGACTTTGGAATTTGGAAAGGAATCGTGACGTAGTGAAAGATTGTTTGGCGCGTGCGGATGAAAATACGAGAGAAATTATTGAAAAACTCTATTTACAAAAAAATGCAACAGTTAATTTACTAGGAATGAGTCAACGTTTGTTTATTAGTAAAAGTAAGGCTTATGAACTAAGAAATGAATTTTTTGAAACTGTTGCAGATGAGTTAGGTTTGTAACTATGGAAAAACTCAGGAATTTTTTTCATAGTCAACAGGCTAAAATAATATCATCAAGAAAATAAACATTTCAGAATGAACTAACTTGCTTCTTAAAAATGAAGAAAACTAAACTAGAATTGAAAGATTTTCTTGAAGTTATTATAAGGTGGTGATTTCTACTTAGATTAATGTTTTTTGTTTCAAAAAAATTCAAATAAGATGGTCAAAAATGGAGCTATTTTGTTTGAACCAAAAACAGGAGGAAGAAAAATGGAAGCACTAAAAGGAATTGACGTTATTTTGCTTTATCGTTTATTAAGCAAATCAAGTGAAGGACCCGCATGGAAAATGGCGTTTCAAACGGAACACGAAAATGGCTTAACCCGTGAGTCAGAAGCCACTGTGACGAAAGATGGAAATGTCCATACTTTGAGTCCCGTTGAATATGATTTCTCTGCAACTTCGATTGTTGCCAAAGGAGACACACATGTCAACGAGATGAAAAAAGCATTATTAGATGGTGAAATTGTTGAAATTTGGGAAATTAACAAAGCAGAAAATGGAATTGGTGAAGACGCGGATAAATATAAAGCAACTTATTATCAAGCTTATGTTTCGGAATTTACACCAAATGCGACAGCAGAAGATAATGTGGAACTAAGCTTAGCTTTCGCTGTTAACGGTGTTGGTCAGGAAGGATATGCTACGTTATCTGAAGACCAAGCAAAAGTGCTTCAGTATACGTTTAAGGACACTGTTTCTGAAACAGTTTAACCTAATGATGGATTGTGTGGTTTCATGACTAACACAATCCATTTTTTATCAAAAACAATTGAATATCAGAATTAAAAAGGAGAGACAAGATGAACTTAGTGATTAAAGAAAAAGACTACCAATTTGTATTTGGCTATGGTTTTATCAAGGAAATGAATCGTCGTTATTCGGTAACAGAAAATGGCTTAACTTTGAAAATGGGCCTAGAAAGTATTTTATCGAATTTTTTTAATAAAGATGTCGAAACGTTAGTTGAGATGCTAAAAGTTGCAAACAGTACCGAGACACCAAAGGTTAGTGAAGACGATTTAGCAAATTATATCGTGGAAAATGGGTCTGAGGTATTGTTTGAAGAACTCTTAGAAGAGCTAAAAAAGTCGGAATTTACGAAGAACAAGACCTTACAGTTGCTAGAACGCATTCAAGCAAACCAATAAATTTTACTGAGATATACCAGCAAGTGCAACTGAACTGTTTACGTTATTTAGAAATGAATGATTTTCTTGAAATTGATCGAATGACGATTTCTGAATATCAGTTACGACAAAAAGCATATCAGTTAAGACAATTGGATCAAGAATATTTTCTACATCTTGCAGCCTGGAAAAATTATGAAGTTCAAGCCCAGGCTAAAAAGGGGAAAAAACAAGTACCTGTTTATCCAACATTTCAGTCATTCTTTGATTATGAAAAACTACAAGAAAAAATTGTTGGCTATCTACCACAAGGTGAAAATCAAGAATTCTTGGATCTGGTCAAAAAGGCAAATACTTAAGAAAGGAGGTTATTTATGGGAGACTATACAGCGGAAAGTATTCTTGCAGCTTTTAGTGAAGGATCTTTGGGTGCAATGAATACAGGCATTGAGAAGGCAAGCAAAGCAATCAAATCAATGACAAGTAATCTTTCTGGTTTTGACTCACTTAATTCAGTTATTAACACAGTCACTGATTCATTAAAGGAAACGGTCAAGCAATTTGAACAGCTTACTAGTAAAGCTTCAACAATGGATCTAGCTGGTTCCTCTTCAAAGGAAGTAGAAAGTTTTCAAGACCTGATTGGAAAAATTTCCGAGGCAACAAGTGCTGTTAATAATGGGATACAAGGGGCTGGCTTTGGTGAAACGATGGCGGGTTTTGATGATGTTTTAACCACTTATTCTACAGTTGTTGGAATCCAGGATAAGATTGCTGGTTTAGGTACTGCATATCAAGCTTGGACAAAGGCTACGGAAGGTGCAACGATTGCACAGAAATTATTAACGACTGCAATGAATGCGAACTGGATAGCAATTATTATCACTGCTGTCGTGACTTTAGTTTCAACATTGATCTATTTATGGAACACCAATGAAACATTTCGTCAAGCGATCATTACTGCTTGGACAGCAATCCAGTCATTTTTGGAACCAGTAATCACAACGATCACGACTTTTGTTCAGACCATGTTTGCGATGCTCTTAACTTG
Source organism: Enterococcus sp. DIV0176 (assembly GCF_050528535.1). Taxonomy (NCBI): domain Bacteria; kingdom Bacillati; phylum Bacillota; class Bacilli; order Lactobacillales; family Enterococcaceae; genus Enterococcus; species Enterococcus sp. DIV0176. Next base: position 900,666 of record NZ_CP172879.1, read on the forward strand.
GTGGCAAACAAATCAGGAGACGATTATGAATGTTGTCAGTACCGTATGGACAAGTATTCAGAATGTTTTTACTGTTGTTTTAGCTGCAATTCAACTAGTTGTTCAAGTTGTTTTGAGTCAAATTCAAGCATATTGGACTGCATGGAGCACGGTAGTACAAGTAATTGTTCAAGCAGCTTGGGCAATCATTTCTAATGTGTTCAAAACAGTATTATCCGTCATTTTGTCAGTAGTCAGTGGTGTGTTTAATCAGATTCAAAATACGATTCATTTTATTATGGGCTTTATTTCGGGAATCATTCAAACCGTATTAGCCTTAATTAAAGGTGATTGGGATGCTGTATTAGCGGGAATTCAGTCAATTGTCAGTACTTTTGGTGATTTTGTAACATCTTCTTTTTCAACCTTTATGGCAACAGCGAAAGAGATTGTCAATGGCATTATTGGAGGAATTCGAGATTTGTTTGGTTCCTTGTCAGAAATCGATCTTTTAGAAGCAGGAAAAGCGATTATTGATGGCTTTATCAATGGTTTAAAAGCAGCCTGGGAAGCAGGAAAAGAATTTGTTACTGGCATTGCAGATTGGATTGTTAAACATAAGGGCCCAGTTAGTTATGACAGTAAAATTTTGATTCCTGCAGGGCAAGCAATGATGTCAGGACTAAATCAAGGATTAACCAATGGCTTCTATACTGTTCGAAAAAATATTGGAACAATGGCGGATCATTTAGCCGATGGATTTCAACCAGTACGCGACTTAGATTTGGAAGCGACATTAACTCGAGCGAACGGTCAGATGAATACACAAGTTGAACATCGAATAAATTCTACAGGTTCCGCAAAGCCAGCAGTATTTACGATTACATTGGGCAAACAGAATTTTAGAGCTTTCGTGGATGATATTTCACAAGCTTTAGGAGAAGGCACAGAATTGAATTTAGAATTTTAGGAGGGAAAAATGGAAGAATGGAAAAATAAATTATATTCATTTAAAGATACCGTGATGAGCTGGCACATGTTCGAACAATTTCTTCCAACTTCTGCCATGAGCTATGATGGTATTTTTTTGGAAGAACTAATTGAAGGTTACCAAACGTTAAAAGTTGAGGGAAGAGAAATGCTTTCAACAGAAATTGAACAACAAGCAATCCAAGTGGGCGCAATTGTGATGAACCAGACACTTCCAGTACGAGAACTGAAAATCACGTATAAACTTGAGGATCGTAATCCAGAAACTTTGCAGTTTAAGTTTAAAACCTTATTGAATCACTTGTATCGATCAAATGATGTTGAGATCCGTTTTTATGATGAGCTAGATTACTATTATTATGGACGTTATACTTCTGCCCAAACAGTCAGTGGTGAATCTAACTCTGTTATTTCTAGTTTTACAATTCTTTGTGTTGATCCATTAAAGTACACGAAAGAATTTGTGACAGATGGTTATGTTGGTATACCAACTTTTTTCCCGGTGACACCACGTAAAATCGAAGCGGTGTTGTCAAATAATCAATCAATTACTATCACTAATGGAAAACAGACCATTAGCATCAGTGATGCACCAATCCAAATCGGTGATAAGATCGTTTTTCAGTTTGCTGAGCAACGTGTATTAGTAAACGGAGCAGACTGGACACCAATCATTGATCTGGACAGTGATTTTGAAAATTTTTGTCTGGAACAAGGGCAAGAGATAAAAAGCAGTAACGGAACACTAAAAATTTATTATAGGGGGGCGACTATTTGAATTCGACAGTTTATTTTTTTGATAACTTTCAGCATTTGATTAAACGAAAAGATGTGAAGAATTTAATTGAAGTTTCTCAAGAAAAAGAAATTACTGCAGAGAAAAAAGAATTATTGAACGACGTGCTTTATGTTACAACGAAATTTGATGAGACAATTGCAAACGCGCAATTTATGGCGGTTCGTGAAAGCGAATCGTCTTTTTCATTGTATCGAATTACTAAAGTAAGTGATCCGAATGAAACGCTTGAATTTACTGGAATTGGTTTTGCACCGGATGAATTGGATTCGTATATTATCAGCCGGGTACTAGCAAAGAATCAATCGATTACTTCTTTACTCAATGAGCTATTGGCTTTTACTAACGGAAACTGGCGGCTGGGTTATGTCGAACCAGAGTTATCTAAGGTTACAGTAACTTTCGATTATCTTTCTGTACGAGAAGCACTAAAGCAATTGCAAACTTTCGGAATGGAGTTTTTATTTTTCTGCACGCTTGATGCGGATGGAATCAAAGATAAGTGGATCGAAGTACACCAGCAGATTGGTTCACTTTCTAATACGCGATTTACTTATGGCAGCAAAGCATTGACTGTGATTAAAGAAGTCGATCAAAGCACTATTTATACTTCAATAATCGGTCGTGGAAAAGGTGAAAATGTTGGAAATGGCCAAGGAAAGCGACTTGATTTTACCAATGTGGAATGGAAAAAAGCAAGCGGAGATCCATTAGATAAACCTAAAGGGCAAGTTTTCATTGAAGATCCTGTAGCAACAAAAAAATTTGGTATCCCACAAAAGAATGGAAAGATGTATAAACGAGAAACGGTTGTTGTTTTTGACGATATTGATGACCCACAAGAATTGTTAAAGAATACTTATCTGACTTTACTGGATTCGGCTAGACCATTGGCGCAATTTCGAGCAGAAGTAACAGACGGTGATGTTATTGGTAATACGGTAACTATTCATAGATATGACAAAGGGTATCATTATGCCACTCGAATCTATAAGACGAAAATCAATCGTTTAACTGGAAAAACAACGGTTGAATTAGGTGACAATTTAACAAAAGATACAAGAAAACAGTCAGCAAAAGTTTCAACTAACTTATCTGATTTGGAAACAACGAAAATGAACTTCTATCAATCGACTGAAATCGGAAAATATCAAGATGATATCATGCGTGGTGCTGGAGAAAATGGTGGCTCTGTTTATCAGGTAAATGGAATTGAAGCGGGGGTTAGCAATAGCCGTGAAGTATATGAAACGGTTTATATGGACGGGAAAAATATTCCTAACTCGAAGTATTTTATGATTGAAAATAATTCTGGAATTTCATTTAAGCAATGTAAGCAAGGCCAATGGAAAACAATCAAAGATGTTCATAATGGTCCTTCAACAACCGCTTGGTCATTAGATGGTCAATTCAATGCGAATTTTATTCGTGCAGGTATTTTGAATGGAGTACTTGTGGAGGGTGTCATGTTGAAATCGGCTCATCGAAATATGACTTACCAAGCCGTTTTAGATAGAGGATCATTAGAATTTCAATACTACAAAGAAACACCAGAAGATTTAAATTACACGAATGAGAATTGGCAAAAGGCAGTTGAGGGGGAAGTTGTAGGTAAAATCGAAGGAACTTCGGGAGCTGGTAAACCAAATGGATTTGCAGTCATCCAGTATCCGGGACAGATTTTTTCCATTAATTCTGCTTATGAAAGTGGTAGTTCAAGAGCTGTTTTCCAGATTCCCAAAGAATCGAATGGCGAAAAGAGGAAGTACAAACTTTTGGGAGAAGGTACGTTTAGTGAGGGAAAGGTTGTCTTTAAAAACGACGTAACGTTTGAAGGGAAAGTACAAGTAAATGGGCGACTAGACGCAAAGGAGCTGTACATTAATGGACAAAAAGTAATCCCAGGTCAAAATGGTGGACCTAACCCCGGTGGGGGCACAAGTACGGGAGGTTATCCAGCAGAGCTGACGACAGATACAGAAAAATGGGCATGGGATTGGTGGGCATTTGCTTTGGCTAATGGCTATAGCCCAATTGCTGCTGCAAGTATCTTAGGTAATATTAGTCGTGAGACTGGAGGAACGATGAATCCAGATTCAGATCAAATCAGCGGTCCAGCATATGGTTGGACACAATGGGATGGGTCTGCATACCCGTTAATTGGTGCGGCAACTTGGGATGGTCGTGAATATGTTCAACGATTGATAACTGCCGCAAGGATTACACAAGACTATCGCTCTTCTGCTGCCCAAGCACGATTGATTGAGTGGTGTATGTATAACGGCCAATGGATTGGAGCAGTGAACCCACTTAGTGTCGAAGCTTTCAAAAATGTTGAAGATCTTTATACAGGAACCTATGCCTTTTTGAAAAACTATGAGCGCGCTGGTGCAGAAGCGTTGAGCGAACGTGTTGAAGCAGCAACTTATTGGTACAACAAGTTTAAAGACTTAAAAGCTAGTGAATCAACTGGAGAAGAAGGCTTGAAACATCTTGAAACGCTATTGAATCAACGAATTGGAAATGGTCAATGCTATGGCTTATCTGCTGAATATTCGGGTTATTTAGGTGGCTGTGGCTTAGGAGCAGGCACACAGTATGGATTAAGTCATGTGATTGGAAATACTTCTGCGGCTTCTGATATTGGGATTGCTTATGATTGGGACGCAGTTGGATGGAAAGTCATTCAAAATCCGACTTACGATCAATTAGTCGTAGGTGCAATTATCAACTGGGCGCGTGGTGGACGAGTCGGTACTTGGTTTGCTGATGATACCTATGGGCACACGGGTGTGATACGCGGATTAGACAATAATCGAATCCAAACTTATGAACAAAATACAGAGCTGGGTATGATTTGTGGAAAATTGGATCGTGAATATTTTAGTGCCAGTGCGATTGCTTCCATTGTTGTGCCGGTGAAATAGTTACTAGAGAGTACCGTGAAAAAATCAAAAATACAGGTTAAGAAGGAGTGGGCAATTTGGCAGAAATTACGCATAAAGTAACTTTATCAACAACGGAACAGAACAACTATACAAATATGATTAGAGTTCGACAAGCAGATGATCAAACACAAGTATTTGATGTCAAAATTATTGAAAATGGCCAAGTTAAAGCATTTACAGGTTTACAGCCATTTTTTTGTTTAATGGCACAAAAAATTACCGGACAAGGTGTTTCGGAGGAGCCTGTAAAAGAATTTGACGGCTCAAAAGGCACGTTAAAACATACTTTATCAGCTAATGCTTTTCAAATGGTTGGACGAAATGAGGCTTACTTTAGTTTTAGAAAAGAATTGTCGACAGGTGAGTGGGTAGAACAGTACAGTACACGTTCATTTTATTATACCGTTGAGAAGTCTATTTACACAGAGCCATTCAAAGACTCAAATTATTGGTTCACGTTTAAAGAACTGTATCGTTTATTTAATCAATATATTGAAGATGGAAAAGCTAGCTGGAAAGAGTTTCTTGAACAGAATCGGGAAATTTTGGAAACAATTGATCCTGGTGGGACCATTTTATCTAGAATGGGTATTTTTAATTCATTTCGTGAATGGGACTACACCATTATGGAAAAAATGAAAAATGAATTTACTGAACATCGTGTAAACGTGAAATGGTTTGGCGCTTTAGCTGACGGTGTCAACGATGACACTGATGCAATACAAGAAGCTATTCGATTTGCCAAAGATCAAAAGTCAAAAGTGTTTTTTCCTTCTGGAAAGTATAAGTTGACTAAAGAACTTATTTTGTTGGAAGGCACACATTTACAAGCCAGTGATGATGTGACATTTCTTCGCTATCACGCGAAAAACTTCACACTCAATTTTGAATTAAGTGATGCGCCGATTTATGAGTACGAAGGAAATGGGAATATCACAATTGATGGTGGTACATGGGATTTCTACACGAACAATCAAAGTTCCGGCCAATGCTTCTTTTTTGCACACGCAAAGAATATAACAATCAAAAATGTCCGCGTTCAAAATATCGTTAACGGGCACGCAGTCGAATTAAACGGAATAGATACTGCAGTTATTAAAGACAGCATTTTTGAAGGTTTTACTGGTAAAAATTTTCGTGGCGCTATTCAACTTGATCTTGATAAAATCGGTGCTTTTGGTGATTTGTATGAAAGTCATCAATCGTTTGACTGCACACCGCCGAAAAATATTCAGGTTTATCGTTGTAAATTTTTATCAACAGAACTTGGATCGTGGGGACGTGCAGTAGAAAGTCATTCGGCTGTGGTTGATAAGCCTTTCGAAAATATAACGATTTCAAGTTGTGAAATACATGATTGTTTAACCGCAGGTATTCGCGGCTACAACTGGACTAACGTACTAATTGAAAATAATCGTTTATATAATTGCGCTGCTGGCATCGTTATCAACACAATTATTGAGCGTCCAGAAGATACTATAGATTCAAACGGTGTTCAAACGAATAAAAGTGTTGATATTGACAAAATAATCATCGTAAACAACGTTGTGATTCAACCACAGGCAGTAGAACAATACGTGTCTAGTATCACTGTTTGGGGGCAAAACACTGGTAAAGTAAAAAATGCAAACATTTCTAACAACGTTTGTAAGGGTGGTAACTGGTCAGGTATTTTTATTTACAAAGCAGAAGACTTTACTGTATCGTCAAACGTTATAACAGATGTTGGAAACAATGGCGTTTCTGTTTCTGGTTCATCAAGAGGCGTCGTGTCGAATAATGTCGTGACATCGTGCAAAGCGAGTGGTGTTTATGTATCAAAATCAGTTAAAGAAGAAACTGCGGTTGAAATCTATTCTAGTAATGTGCAATTCGTGAATAATATCATCAGTAAATGTGACGTTCACGGAATCCATGTAGTCGATAACGCAAAAATGATTGCGATATACGCGAACACATTGACAGATACGTCAACTGTGAATAAAGAGGAAAGTATACTTATTGGGGCTGGTTCGAATTTGTGTCAAGTTGTTAACAATTTTGTCAGTGATTCAATAGCGATTAAGCGAGCAGTTCTCGCATCTAATCAAACAACAGATATTACAGTCAGTGACAATAAAATTGAAAATCCTTCGATTTACACTGAGAGCAGATATATTGCAAATGATAGCGCGATTACAACGATGCCTTTCCAATTTTTATCTGGAATCACAGAGTACACGAGTTCATCTGCAAACAAAGTATCGTTTTCTTTGATTGGTTCTAGGATTTATTGTAAAGGTGCTGTCAAAGGAGTGGATGCAGCAAATAAGCAGTTATTGAAACTGCCTATTCCACCACAAATCCAGCAGTATATGACTGGCATCAGCACAACGATTTCAGGAAGAACAGTAATTACTCGTCTAACAGTAAAGACGGATGGATATTTATATTTAGAAAACAATTCAGAAGCAGTCTACAATGTAAATGATTTTGTGACTGTTGATTTTAGTTACGCATTTTAATTTAAAAGATAGACGAGTTCAATTGAGTACGCTTTTTTACGCAGAAATTTAACAAGAGAAAGGTGGCAACAGATTGATTATTGATAATTTATTACTATGGAATGAATTCCGAGGATTACTAAATAACATCTACATTCAAATTTTTGTTTGGATTGTGATTGCAGATATTGTAACGGGAATCTGCAAAGGGATTTTTGTTAAAGAAACGAATAGTACGAAAGGTTTGATGGGGATTGTAAAACATCTGCTTGTTGTTGGCTTGGTTCTAATTGCTTACCCATATTTGAAAATTATGGGTTTTGAAGGAGTAGCAACAGCATTTGTCTTTTCTTATATTGCTGTTTATGGCATTTCCGTGATTGAAAATCTAGGACAGTTAGGAATTCCTGTACCAGAATTTGTCAAAAACCGTTTTAGTAAATTAAAAGAGACATCAGAAAAACAAGGTGAGGAAGAGAATGGAGGAAAAAAATAATGGTCAAAATTATTAATAATTCCGTTTGCCGAGGTGTGGCAGGTAAGCGGGCTGGGAGTGTAAAAGGCGTTGTCATCCACAACACTTGGACGAACACGACAGCAGAACAAGAAATGAATCGCTTGGCAAATATGACGCCTAAACAATTAGAAACTGGATTTGCCCATTATTATGTGGATGAAAAGACAATTATTCGCACAGAAGATACTTACAATCGCGCATGGCATGTAGCAAATTCTGATGGGAACAATAGTTATTTAGGTTATGAAGTTCGTGGGAATCGTGAAACAGTGAAGGACATTTTTTTACAAGCAGAACAAAATGTTTTTTGGCAAGCTGCGATTGACTTGCATTATTATGGCTTACCAGTAAGCCGTGATACGGTCAAATGTCATCATCAGTTTTCAGCAACTGAGTGTCCGAAGCGATCTTTGATGGAACATTGCGGATACGATTCGACTTTTGCAGTACCAACAGAAATTACCGGTAAAATGCAAGATTACTTTATTACTCAAATCAAAAAATATTATGATAATCCAGCTTTGCAGCCAGATGGAAGTAGTGAAGGAAACAATGAACATGATGAAATTATTGCTGAAAGCCCTGCAAAAACGGTTAATGGTATGACAGCAAAATTAGAAAAATTCACTGAATATCCAGTCGGCTCATTCCGTGAAGCTGGTTGGGCACATGCAGGAAAAGAAAAATTTAACTACTGCTTTATTTTTTTGATGGATGCAACAAACGGTCAAGAAATTGACCGTCAAAAAGCAAAAGATATTGATCGTCCTGATGTGAACGCAGCTTACGGGTTATCAAGCGACAATAGACCGGGGTTTGATGGGAGTCTTGATATCACTAAACATACTGGTAAAAAAGCTTATGTTAAAATTCGTTTGACTAATGATGTTAATGGTAATACAGTAGGCGGTGCAAAAGACGTTGATTTCAAAGAATATGTTTTAACGATTCCAAAACGATAAAAATACACACAAACAAACTATGAAATTTAACAGACAGAGGAAATTTATTTTCATAAATTTTGATCAAATAAAACAGAAAAGTGTCTGAAACACGAATCAAAATGATTCTGCTTCAGACACTTTTTCATGAATAGACGGCGACCAAAAAGCAAGGCTTTCTTACAACTACTTACTTTTGTCCCCGTCTCGTTCTACATAGAAATAAAAATGATTCACTTAGGCTATCAACTGATATATCCATTATTTTTTAACGCTTTTTGATGTTCACAAGGTTCCCCAACGATTGTGAAATTAGTAATTCTAGCGCTTTCTTGTTGATTCGTCCAATCATAAGTGTAGTTTTTCCCAGTCCAGATGCTATCACAAGCAAAACAATGATATTCCACTTCAATTAGTCCAGCTGGATTTTCAGCTTGGATCCACCCAATACATTTAGCTGTGCCATTTGTAATCGTAGCTTGGTCTAAATCAAAATCATAAGGATTATAAGTAAATTCTGTTAAAGGTATCGCTTTAGTAGCTAGTGCTTTTGCTAATACTGGATCGACTGTAACTTTTTCTTCTGGCACTTGCTGCTCTGCTGATGTTTGTTTTTCTGGTTGCAGCTGTGTCGTTTGCTGGGTTGTTTCAGTAATTCCTTCATTTGAAGTGGTTGAAGAAGCAGTCTGTTGGACTATTTCTTGCGTTGATACGGATGGTTCTGTTTTTTCTTTTGATGTTAGAAGTGGGAAGGCGAGTAACCCCAAGATAAAAACACCAACTAACACTACAATTCCTGCCAATACACCCACAATCACTTGCCATGTTTTCATTCTTTTCTCCTCCATTCAAGTTTAATTTTATTCCTCAATTAACAGTCCGTAAATATAAAGTTTTGCTAATAAACATAAAATAAAAACCGAAATAGAACTATAAAGCAACGGATTGCTTTATTCACCATCCGAGGGTTGCTTCAATATTTTTCTGAACTTGTTGCGGATTGGTAGGCTTTTCACTTTGAAGTCTAGTTGAGTCAGCAGTTGTAGCATTTGCAGACGCTGGAACAGATTGCTTAATACGAGGGGCTTTTAATAATTCAAGATAATCTAATTATTTTTGCAACAATGTTTTGATTAAGTCCTATTGGGTAGTCTTTTCTGGAGATTTACTTTTTTGGTAAATTGATTGTAGTCGAGTGTTAGTTGTGATAATTATTATCGAAATGATTTTAGTTGTTGAAATGATTTCAATTGTGATTGCTGAATGTTCAGAATTATTCTTGGTAGCATAACTTACTAAAAACAACAGTGAACAAGTAAAGTTGCGGAATCAAAACTATCTTTTTATTCTTTTCATCGTTAAACATACTTTCCTTTTGAAGAGGCTTCCTTTTATTAGTAGTAAAATACATAAAAATAATTTAGTGTGGTTCATTTAATTATTTTTTGAGTGAAAAGTTTCTCTTTTGGGTTGAAGAAGATGTATTGGTTTTCTTTTCTTTTCAGGATTTTCCTGAATAATGGTAAAATAAAGAAAAGGGGGGATGCGTGTTGGAACTTACGTTTTCCATGGTTAATCAAACCACGACGATTTCTTACGGCGAAACGTTAAGCAGTCTGTTAAAACCATTGGCTATCAGAGAACCAATCTTGTTCTTAACGAATCAGCGTTATTATGATTTGTTTTCAGAAAAGATGAATCAATTCTTTGCGGATCAGGCGAATATTGATTGGTATATTTGCACGAATAGTGCGCAATGCAATAACTTAACAGAGCTTGCGCATCTCTTAGACTATGTGAAACGTTTTCCGGAAAATCAACGACTGATCGTGATTGGATTTGGAAATGAAGGGATTATGGAATTAGCTAGTTTTTTTCAAAAACACACGATCCTTTCAACGAAACTTTGGTTGATTCCTGTATCTGCCCGTTCGTTTGGTGGAGCATTGACAAACAAACGCAGCATTTTACAGTCGCCTTATCAGGCTGTATTAGAAACAGAAAATTTGCCAGAACGAATTTTCTTTGACCAAACGATTAGTGATCGCCAAGTTGAAGGCAAACAGATCGACTTTTTGACGTTCGTTGTTTGTGGATTGATTTGTGATTATGGTTTCTTACAGAACTTGTACAAAAATTACTCAACACAGCAAAAATTACACAACGTGCCTTTTGCTGGGATGCTCGAAGAAATGATTCATTTTTACCAGGAAGAGGCGGAAAATCTTGCAACTTATGGTAAACTATTTGAGCAAGCTTTTTATCTAACAGAAAACGGACATTTATTATCAGCAAGCATGAAAAAATTTTTAGGATTACTTTTTCAACTAGTTTGGAACATTGAGCGTAACGAGATTTCTTTTCAATTAAAAAATTTTTTTATTTGGTTGAAGCATCTTGGTTATCCAATTGATTGGCTGGAACAGTTATCTGAAGCTGAATATTTAGAAAATGTCTTGATTTTAGCAGAAAAAAGCAAAAAGATTCTTGTTTTAGAAAAAATTGGTATAATAGAAGGATACCATTCGCCAAATGAGAATGAATTGTTGAAAATGATGACAAGATATCAAAGGATTGTCAATGAGATTAGAGGGAATTGAATGAAAACATACAGTGAAAAAATGTTACAAGCCTTGTCTGAAGAAGATTTAGCACAGGCTCAACTATTACTTGTACAGGCGTTAAAGGAAGATCCAGCAGACGTTTTAGCTGAATTGGGTGAAGAATTGTTAGCGATTGGTTTTTTAGAAGAAGCAAAACAAATTTTTGAACAACTTGTAGCGCAATATCCTGAAAATGATGGCTTAAATATTCCATTAGCAGAAATTGCGATTGAAGATAATGAGATTGACGAAGCATTTACGTATCTAGAAAAGGTAAGTAAAGAAAGTGATTATTATCCGCAAGCGTTATTGGCAATTGCTGATTTGTATCAAGTAATTGGTATTCCAGAAGTAAGTGAAGCAAAGTTAAAAGAAGCTGCTAGTTTGCTTCCTGATGAACCTTTGATTCAATTTGCTTTAGCAGAATTGTATTTTTCAGTGAATCGCTTTAAAGAAGCTGCTGTCATTTATGACAACTTGTTAAATAGCCAGATCAAAGAAATTTCTGGCATTTCGATGCAAGAGCGTCTAGGTCAATCACTAAGCATGCAAGGCGAATTTGAGGCAGCAATCAAACCATTAGAAGCAGCATTAGAGGAAGATCGCACAGATGATCGATTGTTCCAGTTAGCTTTTACAAACTTACAATTAAAAGAAAACCAACAAGCAATCAATTACTTACAAGAACTACGAACAGTTAATCCTCAGTACCAATCGCTTTATCTGTATTTAGGACAAGCGCTACAGGAAGAAGAATTGATTGAAGAAGCACAAACGGTATTGGAGGAAGGAATCAAAGAAAATCCTTATCAAGTTGAATTGTATCATTTGGCTTCTGAAAATGCTTTTCGTTTGCGTGACAAAGAAAGTGCAGAAAAATTATTATTGCAAGCTCTTGAACTAGGTGAAAAACAAGATGATACGTTATTGACTTTAAGTAATCTTTATTTAAATGAAGAACGTTATGAAGACGTTATTAATGCAGTCAACCAAATGGAAGAAACAGCAAATCCATATGCCGAATGGAATTTGGCTCATGCATATAATGAATTAGAAGATTTTGCTGTCGCAGCGCTCCATTACGAGCAGGCTTTCCACGAGTTGCAACATGAACCAGATTTCTTGAAAGAATACGCATTTTTCTTACGAGAAGAAGGAAAGCTGGATCAAGCAAAAGAACTATTAAAACATTACTTACATCATGAACCTGGAGATATGGAGGCCCTGTCTTTACTAGATGATCTATCATAAGGGGTGATCAAGATGTTTATAAATGTGCGGGAAAAAAAGAATTTTTTAACGTGGATGGTGAACCATGTTTCATTTAGTCGCCGTGAAGTTTTTTGGATTTTGAATTACTTGTCAAATCATGAAGCGATTTTGAAAAATGTTCATTTTGTTGAGGGGGCGGATCAAACTACCCGTGGGTTACAAATCAGTGACCTGTCTGTAGCTGGTGAACCGATGAAATTGTTTTTAAAAGGGAAAGTGTTTACGGATACAGATCAAATTTTTCACGAAATTCGATTGAATCGAACAGAACCGTTGTATGTGGAATGTTTCTTTGAAGACGCTTGGCAAACGAGTGAATATCTATCAATTTTAGAAGAAAATCCTTTTGCTACTTGGGATTTAACGATTGCAGAAGAAGAAACAGAAGCAGTCGAAAGGTACTTCCATGCAAAAGAGCAAGAGGCCCAGTTAAAGATGCTTTACGCACAAATTGATCAAGCATTAGAAGACGGAAATAAGGATGCGTTTTTGAAACTATCCGATGAAGTCAATCGTCAAATTTTAGCAGATGCACAAAGAGCGTCAAATAAAAATGGTGTTAGCTAAACAAAGAGTTTGTGGCTTCAAGCGATTAGCTTCAAGCAATAAGGATACTTTTCATAAAAATAGCTCTCTCTATTTTTATAAAAAGAGGACTTATTGACAAAGAAGCTGCTTGGGGAACACCGTGAATAAGGTTGTGGCGCAAAACGTTCAGCTCTGACAAGATAGCGAGCAAGCACTCAAAATAGCTCTTCATATTTTGAAGTGAATGAAAGCTATGTGGAGGAGTTGTTTGGGAACACCGTTTATTTAGAAGAAAGGGCTGTGACAATATTTTTGTCACAGCCCTTTTTTTTGTCTGAATCTCAATCGTTTGGTTTGAGGTCTCAAATAGGTGAAACCTTCACCGGCAACTTCATGAACATTGATGACTGAGATGAATGCTTGTTCATCAATTTCATGAATGATTTGCTTGGCAGAGGTCAATTCACTGGAACTAACAACTAAGTAAATCAATTTTTTTGAATGACCAGAAAAGCCACCTTCACCATTTAAAAAGGTGACGCCACGTTGTAATCCAGTCATCAATAAAGGCGCCAGTTCTTCGCTTTTATTTGAAACCACTAATAGACCTTTGGCAGAATAACCACCATCAAGAATTGAATCAACTACTCGACTAAACACATAAGAAACAATCAGGGTGTACATCATTCGCTTCAAATCAAGATAAGTTAATGAAGCAAGCAACACGATAATATCAAAAGTGAGTAATGAACGCCCCATAGAAATACCATAGTTTTTTTCTAAAATACGTGCGATGATATCACTACCGCCAGTCGTTCCTCCCATCCGATAGACCAAACCGCTACCCACGCCAGCAATAAGACCTGCTAATAAGGCAACAATCAATAAATCATGCTCTAAATTGATTTCGATGGGAACACGTTGCCAAACCCAAAGAGCAACTGATAAGGAAACAGTTCCTAAAATGGTGTATGCTAATGAACGTTTGCCAAGAATTTTTCCACCAATGAGAATCAACGGAATATTGATAAGCAAAGTTGTATAAGCGGGATCAATGCCAAAGAGTGCGCGTAAAATCAAAGTAATCCCCGAAACGCCACCTTCAGCTAAGTGGTTGGCGATATTTAAATAGACAAGTCCAAAGGCGTAGATACTTGTTCCGATAATAATAAAGAAAACCTCTTTAATTGTTTTTGATACTGTCATGTGATCCCTGCTTTCGATAAAAATAGCTGAAAAAGTTAGAAAATTTTTTCAATTCAATATTTAATGTAGCATGGAATTTTCATTTTCACAATTGCTCTTAGCTATGTTTTGCTGTAAAGTTTTGTTAGGATAGTCTTGAAAGGGGAACGTTATGAAGAAAGAACGGACATTAAGAAGTATGCAGATGGAAGTGGATGAGTATATCCAGCAATTCAAGGTCGGTTATTTTTCCCCATTAGCTCAAATGGCACGCTTGACAGAAGAAGTCGGTGAGCTTGCGCGAGAAGTCAATCACTCTTATGGTGAAAAGGCGAAAAAGAAAACAGAGAAAGAAAATTCTGTCGCACAAGAGTTAGGTGATGTACTTTTTGTTACAATGATTATGGCTAATTCACTGGATATCGATTTGACAGAAATTTTCGAGAAAAATATGGAAAAATTCAATCAAAGAGATCGCTATCGTTTTGAGAGAAAAGATGGCCAAGTCGACGAAGGATAAACAGCCAATCAAAGAGAAATACTAAAGAGGTAGAAAAAATGAAATTAGAACAATTACCGCTGGAGTACCAACGAGCGATTCCAGTTTTACAAAAATTAGAACATGCTGGGTATGAAGCTTACTTTGTAGGCGGAAGTGTTCGTGACATTTTATTGCATCAGGAAATTCATGATGTGGATATTGCAACGAGTGCGTTTCCACAAGAAATCAAAGCGTTGTTCCCAAGAACGATTGATGTCGGTATTGAACACGGAACTGTTTTGGTGTTAGAAGAAGAGGAACAATATGAAATCACAACCTTTCGAACCGAATCAACTTATCAAGATTTTCGTCGCCCAGATAAAGTCGAATTTGTTCGTTCGCTTGAAGAAGATCTAAAGCGACGTGATTTTACTATCAATGCGTTTGCTTTAAAAGAAGATGGAAAGATTATCGACCTTTTTGATGGTTTAGATGATTTGCATAATCATGTTTTGCGAGCTGTAGGAAATCCTCATGAACGGTTTCATGAAGATGCATTACGAATGATGCGTGGGCTACGATTTGTCAGTCAACTGGGCTTTGAATTAGAATCAGAAACACTTGAAGCAATCAAAGAAAATCATGCTTTGCTGGAAAAAATCTCAGTGGAGCGAGTCAATATCGAATTTGTTAAAATGTTACTGGGAAAAAATCGTCAAGCAGGTTTGCGGGCATTTGTCGAAACCGAATGTTACATCTATTGTCCTGGTTTAAGTGGAAAAGGGGAAGCATTACTACGAATGGCTGATTTGCCAGAAGTCCCCTTGAAAACAGAAAGCCAAGCATGGGCACTATTGCTAAATCAATTGGATTTATCTGGTTCAGCAGTCCGACCTTTTTTAAAAGAATGGAAGTGTTCCAATCAAATGATTAAAGAGGTGCAGGCACTGGTTCAAGGTTTGGCTTTACGTCAAGAAGGACCATTGTTGCCAACAGCTCTTTATCAGTTAGGTGAAACAGCAGCTGTTCAAGTAGAAGAGCTGATGGTTTACTTTGAGAAAATGCCTGAGCTTGCGAAAGTGAGACAAGCTTATCAAGAACTTCCAATCAAATCGTTACGAGAATTAGCAATTGATGGAAAAATTTTACTAGCTACGATGGATCGAAAACCGGGTCAATGGGTCAGTGAGGCGCTACAATCAGCAGAAGAGGCTGTCATTAACCAAGTAGTGAAAAATGAGCGGGAAGCATTATTGACTTACGTGAAGGAGCAACTAAGTAACTAGAGTGTGAAGAGAGGAACCATGACAAAAAAGTATTTTTGTAGCTCCTCTTGTCCTAACAGATGTTGTTTCCAAAACAACTTATTAATCTAGCCTCTGTTCACTTCAAAAGTTTGAAAGCTATTTGATGTTTGCTCGTTAACTTGTTGGAGCTAAACGTTTTGCGCCACAACCTTAACTACGGTGTTCTCCAAGTAACTCCTCGAAATAGCTTGCAGCCACTTCAAAATAAGTCTAAATTATTCAAAAATTTAGGAAATAATTTCTGATAATTTATTCTTATTTGTTGGAGCTGAGCACTTCGTGTACAATCTTTTTTGAACCATGAAAAAAGTTTTGGTTCGCACCATGTTCTGACTGATTTTTAGAACTTAAAATGTGACCACTTACATTTGTTATGCTAAACTTGTAGTGCAATGCTGATTATTATTTGGAAGAAGGAGATTTTTTATGAAAAAAGAAATGACAGCGCTAAAATTTTATTTCCGTAATGGAGAAACTTGGACGATTGATCGTCGTCATATCGGTGACTTATGGATCAAACAAATTACAACGAGTTTTGGACGAATCAATGGAAGTGAATTTGTTGAAATTCATCCATGTGCTGGATTTAAAATCGAAATTTTTCAAGAAGGCGATTCAGTTGCAACTCATGACATCAACTTGGGTGGCTTAGAAATGGGTATGTTTAGCCGTGCGTTAAAATATGAAGATATTGAACGAATGGAAATTTTGTATCGTAATGGTGCGCCTGACATGGTTTATTTCCCTTATATGGACAAAGGAACAGAAGGTTTGGATAATCAATATCAATCAACAAAAATTAGTGAACAAACTGGAAGCTTGTACATCGTAATCAATCCTGAACAGCGTGTAGAAGAAGTTTACGGTCAATTTTTCGAATAGAGAAAGTAGTAAAATGTATTTGTTTTTTTCCTCGATAACAATGGGGCGAAAAATGAATACATTTTTTGCTATGTTTACTTGTAAAATTGCTTGGTATAATGGAATGAAAACTTCATTTTTGTTTTCTGAAAAAACTTTTTAATTTTTTTGCGGAAAACTTGCTATCTTGCATCTTTTGGAATAGAATAGGGTCTTGAAAAATCATTGTAAACAGCAAACAGGGCAGTAGTAAAACAAAAGTTGAATTTAGAGACAAGAGTTCATAGTTTTGCTATCAGATGTGCAGTTTGTATATAGGAGATCTGAAAAATGAGAGAGAGTTTTGAAAAACAAAAAAGACTGTTGCATGATCGCTATGGGGCATTTTCGATGGAAGATCGTCGTCGGATTCTTTGCTATTTACGAAAGAAAAATATTTTAACGTATCGTCAAATGGAACGTTTGAAGCATGAATTACTTCGTTTAGAATCAAAACGAGTACAGTGTGAATTAGATGGCAATGAAGTACAAGCTGAAGCTGTCGAAAGTAAGATTTTGAAAAAAAAGGAACAATTTTTAAAGGTACTTGCACAAAATAAAAAATAGAGGAGATGGGCCATGGAATTTGCTGAGTTAGTAATCATCTTTGCTGTAACGATTACTGCATCAAATATAGTCAGCCGCATCTTACCGGTAATACCAGCACCATTAATTCAAATATTTCTTGGAGTTATTTTAGGTCTAACTGAATGGGGAGAATCCATCAGCTTTGAACCAGAATTGTTTCTGGTGATGATTATTGCTCCTTTATTGTTTCGTGAAGGTGAAAAAGCAGATGTTACGTCGATTCTTAAAAATTTCGATACGATTTTATTTTTAGCCTTTGGTGGGGTCATTTTGACGTTACTTG
The DNA here is from genome assembly GCF_050528535.1 of Enterococcus sp. DIV0176. Taxonomy (NCBI): domain Bacteria; kingdom Bacillati; phylum Bacillota; class Bacilli; order Lactobacillales; family Enterococcaceae; genus Enterococcus; species Enterococcus sp. DIV0176. The sequence goes on from NZ_CP172879.1 coordinate 918,467, forward strand.
GCGTAGGGATGACACTGTCATTTTTATTACCAAGTTTGCCCTTTGCTGCCTGTTTTGCTTTTGGTGCGGCACTTGGCCCGACAGATGCCGTTGCCGTTAGTTCATTATCAGGACGAGTGAATATTCCCAAAAAAGCTATGCATATCTTAGAAGGCGAAGGATTGCTAAATGACGCATCAGGTGTTACAGCCTTCCAATTTGCTTTAGCTGCATTGATTACAGGCTCTTTTTCTGCAGTAAATGCAGGGGTGAGTCTAGTGATCTCAAGTTTGGGTGGGGCACTTGTTGGTTTCTTGTTGGTTTGGGTTAAACGAAAAGTAATCAATATGATTGAAAAAGCTTCGGCTAGAGATGTAACAGGGTATTTATTAATCGAACTTTTGCTACCCTTTTTAGCTTATGTGTTAGCAGAAGTTTTTGGTGTTTCGGGAATTATTTCCGCGGTCGTTGCTGGAATATTACAAGCATCCAGTTTTCGGAAAATCACGATTTTTGATGCGGAGTTATCTAGTTTATCCAATAGCACTTGGACAACTGTGACATTTACGTTGAATGCACTCGTGTTTATTTTCTTAGGAATTGAATTGACGCAAGTCTTTTCTCCTGTTTGGGAAAATGGGTTATATTCTAACTGGATGTTGATTCTTGTCATTTTGTTGATCTCAGTTATGTTATTTGTTATTCGTTTTGTTTCAATTACAGCTTTTTATTTATTTAAAGGTGGCTTAACCAGATTTAAAGAGGAACTCAACGAAATTTTAATTTTAACCTTTGGTGGAGTTAAGGGAACAGTCAGTTTAGCAACGATTTTTATTTTGCCGCTAACAATTAATGGAATGGTCTTTCACCAACGATCATTGCTGTTGTTCTTAACTGCAGGAGTTATCTTGGTTACATTAGTTGTGGGGATACTCGCACTACCAATTTTAACTGAAGAACAAGAAATAAATGGAACAGATTTAAACGCACTGATGATTTTAGAAGAAGTTGTTGAAAGTTTGCGTCAAGAGGCAAAAGAATTACCGAAAAATTCGAAAGAGTATCTGGCAACAGAAGCTGTGATTGAAAATTATCAAGAGCGAATTCGAGAACTGTACTTTGAAGACTTAACGGAAGATGAAAAACAAGAAGTGCAAGAAATCCAAGCACTTATTTTATCGATTGAACGAGATGGCTTAGATGAAAGCTATCGTTCAGGAAAATTGACAGTCAATGGTTATCGTTTCTATTCACGATTTTTATCACGTTTTGAACGCTCAATCACAGGTGAGATTCTCTCATTCATCGGTTTTTGGCTATTATTTGTTCGTCGAGTGATTCGAATTATTTTACATCCAAAAATGTTTTGGGAACGTCGTAAAAGAGAACAACAAACAATTGTTACGAAAAAAGATATTAGTGATGTAAGAGATGTTTATCATAAAAACACGCAATTAATCATCGAAAGTTTGGATAACTTAACAGATGTGTATGGCGATGTGATGATTCAATTTTTTATTGAACAAAGAAAAGCGCAAGAAATGCGTATGATGTCGAAAAACTTTTTCTCTACGATGATGATTCAACAAGAAACTTTGTTTACGAAAAAAATGCTTCGAGGCTACTATTTAGAACGAAAAGTTGTTGATGAATACGAAGTTGCTGAAAAAATTACGACTTTTTCAGCGAATGATTATCGAAAAAATATCAATCTTTTAGAGTCCTATACAATGAACAAACCAGCTGATGTTTCACCTTTACGATTTGCGTATAGTCGAAAAAAGCGTGAGCTGCAAACGAAAAAATTGAAGCAACAGGTTCACGACAAATAATTGATGTAAGTAATGGCATTAAGCAAGCTTGAAAGAAAAATCATGGTGATTTTTGTTTCAAGTTTGCTTTTTTATTTTTGAAAACAGTTAAGTGAAAAAGTCTCATTATTCATATGGATTTTATGATACAATAACCGAGATAAGGAGGGGACAAGTTGAAAGAATTAAAAGTAACTGACCTCAAAAAAACTTACGGCGAAAAAGATTTGTTTAATCAAATTTCTTTTTTGATTCATGAAAAAGATCGGATTGGATTAATTGGAACGAATGGTACTGGTAAAACCAGTCTCTTAAATATCTTAGCCGGCATAGATAGTGGTGATGGTGATCGTCAAACAGTTTTTTATCCGACGAATTATCGAATAGGCTATTTGTCACAATCAACAGATTTTTCAGATGATTTAACCGTTCTACAAGCAGTTTTCCAAGGAACAAGTCCACTCATTCGAACGGTACGTGCTTATGAAGAAGCTTTGTTACGTTTAAGTGCTAATGGGGATGATCCACTCGCACAAAAACAGTATGCACAAGCGGAAGAAGCAATGAATAAAGAAGACGCTTGGACAACAGATACCAATGCAAAAATTATTTTGCAAAAACTAGGTATCAGTGAATTAGACAAAAAAATCGGCGCACTTTCTGGTGGTCAAAAGAAACGCGTGAGCTTAGCTCAGGTCTTGATTGATGAACCAGATTTGTTATTGTTAGATGAACCAACAAACCATTTGGATTATGCAGCAATTGAATGGCTTGAATCATATTTGAAACAGTATCGTGGCGCATTGCTAATGGTTACCCATGATCGTTATTTCTTAGATCGAGTGACGAATCGAATCTTTGAGTTGGCATTTGGAGAGCTTCATGAATATAAAGGAAATTATGAAGCCTATGTTCTAGAAAAAGCGGAGCGAGATCGTGTAGAAGTCGAACAAGAAGAAAAACGTAAACGACTATATAAGCAAGAACTTTCTTGGATTCGCGCGGGTGTTCAAGCACGAGGAACAAAGCAGCAAGCCCGAATCAATCGTTTTGAAGATTTAAAAGAAAACTTGTATCAGGTAAACCAAGAAGCGGACCTTGAATTGAACATCGCAACACAGCGTCTTGGAAAAAAAGTTTTAGAAATCAAAGATGGCTATTATTCCATTAACAACCAAATTTTATTAGCTGATTTACAATTATTGATTCAAGCAAAAGAACGACTAGGAATTACTGGGAAAAATGGCGCCGGAAAATCCACCTTGTTAAATATTTTGGCAGGGCGAATGACTTTGGATAGTGGCACGTATTCTATTGGTGAAACAGTCCGATTAGCATACTACACACAGGAAAACGAGGAAATGGCACCAGACCAACGAATGATTTCTTATTTGCAAGAAGCTGCAGAAGAAGTTAAAACTGCTGACGGTGCTCAAATCGGTGTAGCCGAATTATTGGAACGATTTTTATTCCCACGGTATATGCACGGTACTCGAATCGGCAAACTTTCTGGTGGAGAAAAACGACGTTTATATTTATTAAAACTCTTGATTCAGCAGCCAAATGTTTTATTATTAGATGAACCAACCAATGATTTAGACATTGCAACATTAACTATTTTAGAAGATTATTTTCGAACATTTCCAGGTGCAGTTATCACTGTGTCCCATGATCGTTATTTCTTAGACAAAGTAGTCGATAAGTTACTTGTTTTTCAAGGCAACGGCAAGCAAGAGCTTTTTTACGGAGATATGTCTGACTATTTACAAAAGCAAAAAGAAGAAGATAAAGTAGTCATTGCTAAAGCAAAGCCAAAAGCTACACCAAAAGACGAAGCCAAAAAGAAAAAGCTCTCTTACATGGAACAAAAAGAATGGGCAACCATTGAAGATGATATCGCAGAGTTGGAAAATAAACTGGATGAACTGCAAGAAGAAATGAACCATCAAGGAGATGACTTTACACGTCTCCAAGAATTACAAAAAGAAGTGAGTTTGACAGAAGGACAACTGGAAGAAAAAATGGCTCGCTGGGAGTATCTTAGTGAGTGGGCCGATAATTAGGAGGAGAATGAATGGAACAAGCTTATCTTGATTTAGGAAAAAAGTTGTTAGAAGAAGGAAACCAAAAAGGTGATCGAACAGGGACAGGTACGCTTAGTACTTTCGGCTATCAAATGCGCTTTGATTTACAAAAAGGCTTTCCTTTATTAACAACCAAAAGAGTCCCATTTGGTCTCATTAAAAGTGAGTTACTCTGGTTTTTAAAAGGAGATACGAATATCCGTTATCTTTTAGAAAATAATAATCACATTTGGGATGAATGGGCGTTTGAACGCTACATCAAAAGTGAGGACTACACTGGTCCAGATATGACAGACTTTGGTCATCGAAGCTTAGTTGATGAAGCATTTAATGAACTTTATCAAGAACAAAGTAAACTATTTTGCGAAAAAATTATTAATGATCCAGAATTTGCAGCTGAATATGGCGACTTAGGTCATATTTACGGGTACCAATGGCGTCATTGGGAAACAAAAGATGGTCGTTTTATTGATCAGATTAAAGAAGTAATCGAAGCAATCAAAACAACACCAGATTCTCGACGTTTAATTGTTTCGGCGTGGAATCCTGAAGATGTTCCAAGTATGGCGTTACCTCCTTGCCATACCATGTTTCAGTTTTACGTCTTTGAAGGTCGTTTAAGTTGTCAATTATATCAACGAAGTGGTGATGTATTCTTAGGTGTTCCATTCAACATTGCTAGCTACGCGTTGCTTACTCATTTGATTGCACATGAAACAGGATTGGAAGTCGGAGAGTTTGTTCATACGCTAGGCGATGCGCATTTGTATTCTAATCACGTAGAACAAATGAAAGAACAGTTAAGTCGTGAAGTACGTGAGTTTCCAACATTAAGTCTGAATCCAGAAAAACAATCTGTATTCGATTTTGAAATGGATGATATCCAATTGGAAGGATACCAACCACATCCAGCAATTAAAGCACCGATTGCTGTGTAAGAAAGGATGAGAAGATGCTAGCTGCAATTTGGGCACAAGATGAAAATGGATTGATTGGTAAAAATGATCAACTTCCTTGGCGATTACCGAATGATTTGAAATTTTTTAAACAAACAACTGAATCAAATATTTTAGTAATGGGAAGAAAAACGTTTGAAGGTATGGGCAGTCGACCATTGCCAAATCGCCAAACAATTGTCCTTACGCATGATAAAAATTATCAAGCAGAGGGCGTAACCATCATGCACGAGTTAGAAGAAGTCCTTGCTTTTGAAAAAGAAGCAGACGGAATCGTCTTTATCGCTGGTGGTGCTGCTATTTACCAAGAATTTTTACCTTACTGTAGTATATTGTATCGCACCGTGATTCAGCACGCATTTGAGGGTGATACTTATTTTCCTGCCGTTAATTGGGAAGACTGGTCACTAATCAATGTCAGCACAGGTGAAGTGAACGACGTCAATCCGTATGCACATCAATTTGAAACGTACCAACGAAACGAAAAATAATGTCGACAAGCAAATTTAATTTTGTTTGTACGCATAAAAAAAGAACTTTACGCGAATTAGGCGCAAAGTTCTTTTTTTTTACCTATTTTAAAAAATCAAGTGAAAAATAAAACAGAAAAGTACATAAAGCCTGCACCTAACATAACAAAAAGGTGCCATACGACGTGCATGAAGCGAACGGATTTCAAACTATAGAAGAAGGCACCCACTGTATAAGAAAGTCCACCTAAAACCATTAGCGAAATTCCTACTAAACCTAGTGAATGGTAAAGGGGAACTGCAGCAATCAAACAAAGCCAACCCATCACGATATAAATAAAGGTTGAAACTTTTGATACCGTTTCCTTTTTGTGTAAGGTTAGTGACTTATAGACGATTCCTGCAATCGCGAATACCCAAATCAAACCAAAAAGCGTCCAACCTAGCCAACCCTTAACACTTAGGAGGCAAAATGGTGTATAGCTTCCGGCAATCAATAGGAAAATGGAGCTATGATCAAAGACCTGAAAAACACCTTTTGCTTTGGTAAAAATCAATGAATGAAACAACGTTGAAGTTAAAAATAAAAGAATCATCATTGATCCGTAAATCGCATAAGTGACAACATGAAGGGGAGAATGAAGATGCGCGCCTTTGACGAGTAAAATGACTAAGCCAGCGATACTTAGTCCAGCACCAATTCCGTGAGTGATTGCATTAAAAACTTCGTTGACAATCAAGTAACTGCGACTAAATTTTGTTTTTTCCATGAAAACGGCTCCTTTGTTTGACGTATTTAATGAAAAATCATTGTTTGTCTGTTATACTAAAAAAAGAAATTGCCTTGAATGTAAGTTTAACATGAATAAGGCAGCTGTTAAAGGAAGAGTGAGAAAACAATGACAAATGTAAAAATTGTAACAGATTCTTCTTGTACAATGGAAAAAGATGTACGAGACACTTTAAATATTCATGTCATGCCACTATCAGTAATGATTGATGGCGTTATGTATCCTGATGACGATCAGTTAGATGGAGAAACATTCATGCAGATGATGTCTACTGCTAAAGCTTTACCAAAAACGAGCCAACCACCAATTGGCGAATTTGTTTCATTATATGATGAATTGGGTAAAGATGGTAGCGAAATTATTTCCATTCACATGACAAAAGGATTAAGTGGAACTGTGGAAGCTGCGCGTCAAGCGAGCAATTTAACTAAAAGTAAAGTAACAGTTATTGATAGCGATACAACAGATCAAGGTTTGTCTTTCCAAGTCATTCAAGCAGCAAAATTAGCAAAAGAAGGCAAATCTTCAACTGAAATTTTAGCTGAAATCAAAAAAATTAGCGACAACACCAAATTATATATTGGAATTGCTACCTTAGATAACTTAGTCAAAGGTGGACGAATCAGTCGTGCGACAGGGCTGCTGTCAAGTATGTTGAATATTCGTGTGGTCATGAATTTTACTCATGGAGATTTGATTCCAGTTGCCAAGGGCCGAGGAAAGAAAACTTTTGACAAATGGTTTGATAGTTTGAAAAAAGAACTAAAAGAGTTACCTAATGTTCATCAAATTGCGATCTCCCACGCTGATGCAAAAGAATTAGCATTAGAGTTCAAAGAAGGTCTACAAGAACTATTTCCTGAAATGCATATCCCAGTTTTACAGACAAATCCAGTAATTGCTACACATGCGGGTAAAGGTGCTTTTGCGATCATGTATTATGTCGATTAACAACTTATAGAGTAAGAAAAGAACTAGTTGAGTGGCATGTTCATTTCACTAGTTCTTTTTGTGTGCATTTTTTGAAAAAAAGATAAATTCCTATGATTTGTTTCGAAAGACTACCTTTTTCAAATAACTTTTGATAAGATTAGACACAATTGAAGACAGAGGTGAGAAAATGAAATTACTCAAGAGATATGGATTATTTTTTATTCCAATCGTCATTGCAGTCATCGTTTTCGCTGGATTATCACTGAGTATTCCGAAAGCAGAACCCTTAGTAAAGCCATCAGTTGCGACTAAAAAAACGTCGAACATGAAAAGTAAACTTCATTATGTAGCGATTGGTGATTCTTTAACCGAGGGAGTGGGAGACCAAACCAAACAAGGTGGTTTTGTTCCGCTAGTTGCAAATGATTTACGAGAAGATTATCAGCTGAAGACTGTTGAAACAGAAAATTATGGTGTCAATGGCGAACGAAGTGACCAGATACTTAAGCGAGTGAAGGAAAAAGAAACAATTCAAACAAATATTAAGACCGCTGACATTATCACATTGACTGTGGGTGGAAATGATTTGATGAAGGTGATTCAAAATAATTTTTTTGGGTTAACAACACGATCTTTTAAAAAACCTTTAAAAAACTATCAAGAAAATGTGACTGAACTTTTAGCAGAGATTCGAGAGCTAAACCCAAATGCGCCAATCTATGTTCTAGGTATTTACAATCCTTTTTATTTGAACTTTCCAGAAATCACAGATATGCAAACGATTGTAGATAATTGGAATCAAGGAACAGAAGCCATAGTCAAAGAAACGGATCACTGCTATTTTATTCCAATCAACGATTTACTATATCAGGGGTTAGATCAAAAAGTTGGTGTAGCTGAAGAACAAACAAATACAACAGATAGTATGGCAGAAAGCTTGAATGATATAAAAAATAATGTTTTGTATGAAGAGGATCATTTTCATCCAAACAACTTGGGCTATCAATTGATGGCAAATGCAGTAAAAGAAAAATTAGTTGCAACCAAAGAACAGTGGCTGATAAAGGAGGGTGACAAATGACAGAATCAGAAAATCCAAAGAAATCAGAAGTAGAAGTGAAAGAACCCTTGAACGAAAAACAAAGTCAAGCATCGAATTATTGGCGAATGGCTTTCTTGATTCTATTAGGTGTCGTGGTTGGTATCACCATTTTTCTAGGCGTTCGAATTTTTTCGAGCCAACCTGAGTACAAAAACATGCCAGAAATTACGGCAATCGAAGGCGAACCAGTCCTGACAATTAATTCAAATAAAGAAAAAGTCAATCAGTTGATTAGTTTTTTCTTAAGTGATTTTCAAAAAGAAGGCGACATTGAGTATAAATTTTATTTAGAAAATGAAGCCATGTTAAATGGTCAGTTTGAAGTATTAGGTTTTCCAGTGAATTTTTATCTCTATTTTGAACCTTATGTTATGGAAAATGGAAACGTTCAGCTGAAAGCAAAAAGTTTATCCATCGGCACATTAAGTTTGCCAATCAAAGATGTGATGAACATGGTTAAACGTAATTATAATTTACCTAAATGGGTCGAGATTGATACGAAAGACTTAACAGTCATGCTTCGACTAGATAAATTTAGAATGCAAAATGGCATGTATATCAAAGCAGATAAAATAAATTTAGTAGACGATGATATTCGTTTTAGTCTATACTTACCCGCAAGTGAAGAAACAACAAAAGAAAGTTCAAATCAATAAGTGAAATCAAAATAGATAAATAAAAGGAGGGCTTTGATGGAACGTGCAATTTTTGCAGGTGGCTGCTTTTGGTGTATGATTCAGCCATTTGACAGTTTACCAGGTATCTACTCAATTATGTCAGGATATACTGGCGGACAACTGGCTAATCCAACCTATGAACAAGTGAAGAGCCAAACAACTGGCCATACAGAAGCAGTTGAAATCATTTATGATCCACAAGTGATTTCCTATCAAGAATTAGTCGAGCTTTATTGGGAACAAACCGATCCAACTGATGCGTTTGGACAGTTTGAAGACCGAGGAAGTAGTTATCGACCTGTCATTTTTTATTCAACAAAAGAGCAACAAACGATTGCAGAAAAAAGCAAACAACGCTTAGCTGAGAGTGGTCGTTTTACAGAAAAAATTGTGACGACCATTGAGCCAGCACAGCCATTTTATTTGGCTGAAGTTGATCATCAAGACTACTATAAAAAGAATCCAGAAAACTTTGCACGCAATCATGCAAGAAGAGCGGCTTTTGTCGAGGAAAATTGGGGGAATCATCAGTGAATCGAAGTTTTTACCATTATTTAATGACTCTTCGTGGACCAAATCAGCTAGATCAAGTGACTGAATTTGCAAATGAAGCAGGAAAAGATATTCAATTTCCAAAACATAGTTCAGACTATGAAGAACTCTCTGATTATTTGGAAATGAATGTGGACTATTTAACTTCCATGGATGTATTTGATGCGGCTTGGGAACAATATTTGGAAAACAATCATGCTTCTTAAGCTTTTGTTTGTCTTTGAAAAAAAGATTAATTTCATCTCTTAGTCGCAATTTGTTTGAAATTTTTCTATAATAAAAGCAGAACTACAAATGAGGGATGAATGTTGACAACAAAACAGAAGTGGACGAATCGTTTTTGGTTAGCTGTGAAATATTTACTGATTTCGATTTTTCTGGCATTTATTTTACGTGGCTTTCTTTTTATTCCAGTACCGGTTGAAGGAAATTCAATGGAAAATACGTTGAGTCAAGGAAATATGACGGTGATGGAGAAATTTACCGAGATCAAACGATTTGATGTCGTCGTTTTTCAATTGGCAGATGGCACGATTTATATCAAACGAGTGATTGGCTTACCAGGTGAAACGATCAGCTACCAAAATGATACATTACAAATCAATGGAAAAGATATCAAAGAACCATTTTTAAGTAAAAATATCCAATCAGATCATGAGACTGCACCGTATACGACCGATTTCACCTTGCAAGGATTGACTGGGGAAGAAAAATTAGCTGAAGATAATTATTTCGTAATGGGGGACAATCGACGAATTTCAAAAGACAGTCGTTCTTTTGGTACGATTTCTCGTGAAGATATCTTGGGTAAGGCACGTATGGTGTACTATCCTTTAAGTGAAATCAAATGGATCAAATAATTGATGGCTTGAAATAGTATCAGTCAAAAAGACAATTGAATGAGATCAATTGTCTTTTTTTTGTTTTTTTAAATATAGCTAAAGTTATTTTTTGACAGCTGATAGCTGAGTGTGTTAACGTTTTCTTAGAGGGATAAAAAAATTTTTTGTTGTTTTATCTTATCTTTTTTAGAGGAGGTGAAAGTTGAAAAGAAAGACGAGAAAATTTGTTAAATAATAAAACAAAAAAGGAGTAAGAAAATGAAAAAGATTATTGTAGTATTTTTTGCTTTGTTCCTATTGCTTCCTCAAACAATGGTAAATGCAAATGAAATGGAACAAACAGCAGTAGGAACAAGTAGTATGGCAAATAACCAAATGGAATATGAAATTACTAGAAATATTTTGGTAAGTTCATTTACCGAGGATTGGAAAGTCGAAAGAATGAGAGTAACCAATTATGCAATTGAATTTGATGCTAATATGTGGGATTTTGGAGAATATAGTAATCAAGTACGAGAGACACAGACTTTATCCAGTGGACCAGAAGGTAAATATAAAACAGATGGAGAACGAATCCTTCGTGAAAAGAAAAATGGTCGAAACTACTACACCTTTCGATTTAAAAGAAACCAATACATAAACGGTTCTAATACAGTTATCCATATCAAGTCAATTGTAGATTTTGACTTTTTGTACAACGAGCTGATTATTAAGCTAGATACAAAAATACCAGAAAATTATAATGACTTACTGGTTTCCATTCAAAGTAAAATTGATCCTTGGAAGGTCGTTGATTGGGATTTAACACATAATAAAGCAATTAGCTACCACAACAATGGCAATAACAATCAAAAATGGTACCTCAAATATAATGAAGCGAAAAATGCGTATAGTATTCATAGCTATAAACAAACTACTTATAGCTTAATAGAAAATAGTAATGGCGCAGTTGTTGTCCAAGCAAATGTTAGCAATAATGATAGCGCACTCTGGCAGTTGATTTTGGAAAGCACTCATACAAATGGAAAAACTTACTTTTTGAAGAATCTAAAAAGTGGACATGTAATGGATATTCAAAAAAGCAATCTAGATGGTGGAAATATCATCACCTTTAATAAGACAGGGACAGAAAACCAAAAATTTATTTTACACATTGAGGGGAGAAAGTAATTTCTGGATAAGCTGGAAAATTGAAAAATTTGTATTTAAAAGAGAAGATGCAAGTAAGGTATCTCCTCTTTTGCTACTTGAACATTTAGTTGGTCGGTAGAAAAAAACTAAAAAAAGGAGAAAGAAAATGAAAAAGATGATTGGATTGTTTTTTACTTTATTTTTATTGTTTCCTCAAGTAATGGTTCACGCAAATGAAGCAAGTCAAGTAGTTGACGCAAAAAGTAGTGAGAAAAACCAACAAATGGAATATACAATTACTAGAAATATTATGGTAAGCTCATTTACTGAGGGGTGGGGAGTCGAGGGCATGAGAGTAACAGAAGATGCAATTGAATTTGATGTTAACATGGGAGACGAACTTTACCAGTTTGGGAACCCAAGTGAGGTACAGACTTTGTCCAGTGGACCAAGAGGTCAGTATCAAGTGGATGGCAAACGAATTCTTCGCGAAAAGAAAAATGGGAAACGCTATTACACGATTCGATTTGACAAAAGCCAATACATAAATGGTTCTAATACAGTTATCCATATAAAGACAATTGTAGATTTTGACTTTTTTTACAACGAGCTAGTCATTAATCTAAATACAAAAATACCAGAAAATTACAATGACATACTTGTTTCGATTCAAAGCAAAATGGATAATTGGAAAGTTATTGATTGGGATGAAACACATAATGTAGCTGTGAGTTGGAACAATGATGGCAATAGTAATCAAAAGTGGTACTTAAAATATCATGCAGCGAAAAATGCTTACAGTATCCATAGTTATAAACAAACTTCATATAGTTTGTTAGAAAATAGTGATAAAAAGGTTGGCGTCAAACCTAATGTTAGTAATAACGATAGTGCACTGTGGCAACTGATTTGGGAAAGTAGTCAAACCAACGGCGAAGCATTTTTCTTGAAGAACGTAAAAAGTGGACATGTAATGGATATTCAAAAAAGCAATCTAAATGGTGGAAATATCATCACCTTTAATAAGACAGGGACAGAAAACCAAAAATTTATTTTACACATTGAGGGGAGAAAGTAAGGATTGTGTTTGAAGCAAAAGAAGGAGAGAAGCAGGTGATCGTTGACTAACTTTAAAAACATGATTTGAAAGCAAAGAAAAGAAATCACTCCAACGTTACATTGTTGGAGTGATTTCTTTTTGTTTATTTTTATCCTTTTTTAGCTTTACATTGCCATCCAAGAGGGTTCTAACATATTTCCATCTAGGTCTTGTACTTCAAGGCCAAACATTTGATCTTCTGGAATACCCATGTCCACATGATAATAAGACCCACCATTTTCTTTTGCTGTTTCGGCAAATTTTTTGACTGCTTCTGCATTAGGTAGACTGAAAGCAATCAGTGCGCCACTGGTTGTCTGTGCATCTGCAATTTTACGTTCGTTGATAAATGTTTGATAAAATTCATGATTCAACAACATAATCCAAAAGTGATCATCCCATACCATAGAGCTTGCTTGTTCTGTCGAAAATTCTTGATTTTGCTCAAAGCCGAGTTTCGTATAAAATTCCGTTGACTTCTTTACATCTTTGACTGGAAAATTGACAAAAACCATCGTACTCATTTTTTTCGACCCCTTTCTATATTCTTATCATCTACTGTTTGTAAAACGCTGTCAAAAATTCTGCTTCGTTTTTTTCTTGGTAAAATAAATTTTGGAAAGGCATGGCGCTAAGAAAACAAACGATGCTTTCTTTTTTTTAGTTCAATTTATGCTAAAATAGCTTGTAAGTGATCAAACTGTGAACAACAGAATGAAAAAGCACATTCTATTTGAGTTCCAATCAGTGAGATTGATATATCAAGGAGGAAACACAACTATGACCATTCAATGGTTCCCAGGACACATGGCGAAAGCTCGTCGTGAAGTTTCTGAAAAAATGAAATACGTTGACATCGTTTTTGAGTTAGTGGATGCGCGTTTACCGTTGTCATCAAGAAACCCGATGCTCGATCAAATTATTCAACAAAAACCACGTATCGTTTTATTAAATAAAGCTGATTTGGCTGATCCACAACAAACAAAGCAGTGGCAAGAATATTTCAAAAAACAAGGTCACGCTGCATTAGCAATCAATGCACAAGAAAACAAGGGCGTGAAGGGACTGATTCCGACCGCCAAAGAAGTGTTAAAAGAAAAAAGAGCAAGAGATGCTGCTCGAGGATTGAAACCCCGTGCAATTCGAGCAATGGTTTTAGGAATCCCTAACGTTGGAAAATCGACATTAATGAATCGCTTAGTTGGAAAAAAAATTGCACAAACAGGGAATAAACCTGGAGTGACGAAAGGGCAACAATGGTTACGTCATGGAACGGAACTAGAATTATTAGATACACCAGGAATTCTTTGGCCTAAGTTTGAAGATGAAGAGATTGGGAAAAAGCTGGCATTGACTGGTGCAATCAAAGATCAATTACTTCACTTAGATGATTTGGCCATCTATGGCTTGGACTTCTTTGCCCGTTATTACCCAGGAAGAATTCAAGAACGTTACCATTTAACAGAAGAGCAGGAGCAGGGTCTTGCGCCAGAAATTTTGATGGCGGTCACGGCTAAAAGAGGCTTCAGAGATGATTACGCTCGTGGAAGTGAACTAGTTGTGTTTGAAATCAGAGATGGCAGATTAGGTCGCTACACGTTAGATCGCTGTGAAGAAATGGGGCAAGAAGTGAATGAGTGAGTCGATTCAAGCCATTAAGGAAAAATTAACAACAATCACTTCCTTGACTGATCCTTCACTTGAATATTTGAAGCAAGATCCGCGAAAAGGGGTACAACAAGCACTCAACTCTTTAGCAAAGCGGCTTGAAAAAGAGGCTAAAATCAAAGAAAAGTATCAAGAAATGTTTGTTTTTGAAAAACAAGGATATGCCAATGGTCATCAATGGATTGCTGGCATTGATGAAGTTGGTCGTGGACCATTAGCTGGCCCTGTCGTTGCAGCAGCAGTTGTCTTATCGAAAGATGAAGAAATTCTTGGCTTAAATGACTCTAAGCAGCTATCTGAGAAAAAACGTGAATTACTTTATCAGGAAATTCAAGAGAAAGCTTTGGCTATTGGAATCGGGATTGTTGACGAAAAAGTGATCGATGAAGTAAACATTTATGAGGCAAGCAAGTTGGCAATGATTCAAGCAGTTGAAAAATTAACTGTCCAGCCAACCTACTTGTTGATTGATGCGATGAAATTAGATTTGCCCATTCAACAAGAAAAACTAATCAAGGGAGATGCACGCTCTGTTTCGATTGCTGCAGCGAGCATCATTGCTAAAGTTTATCGCGATCGTTTGATGGCAGATTATGACCAATTGTATCCAGGCTATGGATTTGGTCACAATGCGGGCTATGGAACAAAAGAACACTTGATTGGTATGGAAAAACAAGGAATTACACCAATTCATCGTCGGACATTTGCTCCAGTCAAAAAATATTTATAAAAATTTAAACACACCTTTTGCGTATCTTATTAAAAAGAAAGCAAGAGGTGATTTTTTTATGGAAAAAATAAAAGAATATTTATTACGTTTGACTTACGCAAAAGGGATTAGTAGCCAGGGGAAGTGGCAAATACTTCAGTACTTATTGGCAAATCCAGAAGTACGCTTAACAATAGAAGAGATTTGTAAGATTGCCTCTATTACGATTCATCGTGAACTGTTTCGACAAAGCTGGTTGGAGGTCGAAAATCACTGGGAAACAATCAAACAAAACCAACAGTATATTACTTGTTTGGACCCATGCTATCCCTCACAATTATTAAATTTGACATATCCTCCCATTCTATTATTTTATCGAGGGGACCTATCGTTATTGACGTATAAAATGGTGAGCGTTGTTGGAGGAAGACGATCGTCAGTTCTTGCAAAGAAAACAGTTCTTCAGCTCTTACGTCCAGTGATTGCTGAGGGTTACGTGATTGTGAGTGGCTGTGCCAAGGGAATTGATACATATAGTCACTGTGCGGCAATTAAAGAAGGTGGACGAACGATTGCTGTTGTTGGAACAGGCTTGAAAAAATTTTATCCAAGAGAAAATGAACAACTACAAAGGAAAATTGCTGAGGAGCATTTGCTGTTAAGTGAATATCCGCCAGAAGCAGGACCAAGGAGACACCGCTTTCCGATGAGAAATCGAATCATTGCTGCCTTATCACTGGGTACTTGTGTAATCGAAGCAAGGAAAAAGAGTGGCTCACTAATAACAGCACAGCAAGCATTAGATTTAGGCAAGGCTGTTTTTGCCGTCCCTGGAAATGTTTTAACAGAACACTCTGAAGGCTGTCATCACCTCATTCAAGATGGGGCAATTTGTACGATTTCAGGACAGGATATTTTAGCAGAATTGAAAGAATAACATCACATTTCCCATTTGCTTTCCTTGACAAACGATTTCTGAATGGATATGATTAGCTACGATTTGTAGGAAACCTCTAGTATAAGTATATATAGTAGGAACTCGACAATGAAAGGAGTCCATTCAAGAATGGCATATAAATATTTAGTGATTGTAGAATCACCAGCAAAGGCCAAAACAATTGAAAAATATTTGGGCCGAAATTATAAAGTAATGGCAAGTGTAGGCCATATTCGTGATTTACCAAAAAGTAAAATGGGAATTGATGTCGAAAATAATTATGAACCTCATTATATTTCTATCCGAGGAAAAGGCGATGTTATTAAAAGTTTAAAATCTGCGGCTAAAAAAGCGCAGAAAGTTTATCTCGCAAGTGACCCGGATAGAGAAGGAGAAGCGATTGCTTGGCATCTAGCCTATTTATTAGGATTAGATCTTGAAGACAAAAATCGTGTTGTTTTCAATGAAATCACTAAAGATGCTGTGAAAGCTGCGTTTAAAGAACCTCGTTCAATCGATGTGGATTTAGTTGATGCACAACAAGCACGCCGCGCATTAGACCGATTAGTTGGCTATTCGATTAGTCCAATCCTTTGGCGTAAAGTGAAAAAAGGATTAAGTGCAGGACGCGTTCAATCTATTGCTTTAAAAATTATCATTGATCGTGAGCAAGAAATCCGCGAATTTATTCCAGAAGAATACTGGAGTATCGATGGAAACTTTAAAAAGGCACGTAAGAAATTCAAAGCAAACTTCTGGGGAATCGATGGCAAGAAGAAAAAATTACCAGATGCAGAAGCTGTGAAAGAAGTCACTGCTAGAATTGATGGCCAAGACTTTGAAGTGAAAAAAGTTGAAAAGAAAGAACGTAAAAGAAATCCAGCCAATCCATTTACTACGAGTAGTTTACAACAAGAGGCTGCACGTAAATTAAATTTCCGCACAAGAAAAACAATGATGGTTGCACAACAACTATATGAAGGAATCGCATTGGGAAAACAAGGAACAGTTGGTTTGATTACCTACATGCGTACCGACTCAACGCGGATTGCTGACACAGCCAAAGCAGAAGCAGCTTCATTTATCCAAGAAACATATGGTGATGAATTCTCTGCTCACGGAAATAAAAAGGTAAAAAATGCTCAAGGCGCACAAGATGCCCATGAAGCAGTAAGACCAACTAGTGTTTTGCGCACACCTGATGAAATCAAACAATATTTAGATAAAGACCAATTAAAATTATATACATTGATCTGGTCACGTTTTGTTGCCAGTCAAATGACACCAGCGATTTTAGATACAATGAAAGTTACTCTAGACCAAAACGGTGTCATCTTTATTGCCAATGGTTCAAAGGTCAAGTTCAAAGGATTCATGCAAGTTTATGTTGAAGGTCGCGATGATGGTAAAGAAGACAAAGAAAACATCTTGCCTGAATTAATTGAGGGAGACATTGTTCAATCTGTGGACATCGAACCCAAACAACACTTTACGCAACCACCAGCAAGATTTAGTGAAGCAACGCTTATTCGAGCATTAGAAGAAAACGGTGTGGGTCGTCCATCAACTTATGCGCCAACATTGGATACGATCCAACGCCGCTACTATGTCAAACTGACACAAAAACGTTTCGAACCAACGGAGCTAGGAGAAATCGTTAACTCATTAATTGTTGAATTCTTCCCTCAAATCGTTGATATCCATTTCACAGCGGAAATGGAAAATGACTTGGATAAAGTGGAAGAAGGAAAAGAAGCTTGGGTCCAAGTAGTTGATCGTTTCTATAAACCTTTTGAAAAAGAATTAAGTAATGCAGAAGAAAAAATGGAAAAAATTCAAATCAAAGATGAACCAGCTGGATTTGATTGCGATGTCTGTGGGCATCCAATGGTGATTAAATTAGGAAAATATGGTAAATTTTACGCATGTAGTAATTTTCCAGAATGTCGTAATACCAAACCAATCGTGAAAGAAATCGGTGTTACTTGTCCCGTATGTCATGAAGGCCAAGTGATTGAACGTAAATCCAAGAAAAACAGAATTTTTTATGGTTGTTCTCGTTTCCCAGATTGCGAATTTACTTCTTGGGATAAACCAGTAGGCAGAAATTGTCCGAAATGTGATCAATATTTGGTTGAGAAGAAAGTTAAAGGTGGCAAACAGGTTGTCTGTGTAAATGGCGACTATGAAGAAGATGTTCAAAAATAATCGAAAAGAGGTTTTTACTTGAAAACTGTAAATGTAATTGGTGCCGGCCTTGCCGGAAGTGAAGCAGCTTGGCAAATTGCACAAGCTGGAGTTCCTGTTCGTCTATATGAAATGCGTCCAGTTAAATCGACGGAAGCACATCATACTGAAAATTTTGCGGAATTAGTCTGTTCTAATTCTTTAAGAGGAAATAGTTTAGCAAATGCTGTTGGCCTATTGAAAGAAGAAATGCGTCGCTTGAATTCCGTAGTGATTACTTCGGCTGACGAAACAGCTGTTCCTGCTGGTGGCGCATTGGCAGTTGACCGAGATTCATTTTCAGAAACGATTACTCGAAAAGTGAAAGAGCATCCACTAGTAACGGTTATCAATGAAGAAATAACCAAAATACCAGAAGGCATTACTGTTATCGCAACCGGGCCGTTAACTTCTCATCCATTAGCAGAAGCAATCAAAGAATTTAATGGTTCAGATGGTTTTTATTTTTATGATGCTGCTGCACCAATTATTGATAAATCAACGATTGACATGGACAAAGTATATTTGAAATCACGTTATGATAAAGGTGAGGCAGCTTACTTGAACTGTCCAATGACAGAAGAAGAATTTACTGCGTTCCATGATGCGTTGGTTCATGCAGAAGTCGCAGAATTAAAAGCATTTGAAAAAGAAAAATATTTTGAAGGTTGTATGCCAATTGAAGTAATGGCACAACGTGGATTTAAAACGATGCTATTTGGTCCAATGAAGCCAGTTGGACTAGAAGATCCCAAAACGGGCAAACGCCCTTATGCTGTCATTCAATTGCGCCAAGATAATGCAGCTGCTTCTCTTTATAATATTGTTGGCTTCCAAACTCACCTAAAATGGGGCGAGCAAAAACGAGTATTCCGCATGATTCCTGGTTTGGAAAATGCTGACTTTGTACGTTATGGTGTCATGCATCGTAATAGTTTTATGAATTCACCAGAATTATTGAAACCAACTTACCAATCAGCGAAGCGCGAAGATTTATTTTTTGCAGGTCAAATGACTGGTGTTGAAGGGTACGTGGAAAGTGCAGCTAGTGGGTTGTTAGCTGGAATCAATGCTGCACGACTTGCAAAAGAAGAAGAGCTTGTTGTCTTCCCACAAGAAACAGCGATTGGAAGTATGGCGTACTATATCACGCATGCCGAAGGAAAACATTTCCAACCAATGAATGCAAACTACGGGTTGTTCCCAGAACTACCTGAACGAATTCGTGATAAAAAATCACGTTATGAAGCATTAGCAAACCGAGCATTAGCAGCTAATGAAAAAGTGATTGCAGAATTAGCTTCGCTTATTCCTGCAAAATAAAAAAAAACGAAGCGACTTAGTAAGTTATGATTGAGCTATTCATAATTTACTAAGTTTTTTGTCGCGTAAAATGAATGCTTCACTGAAAAATTAGCGAGAAAAATGAAAACAAAACGAAAAATTGTGCGAATTGTGAACAAACTTAGAAATATTGATTAAATTCTGACAATTTATTTGTTTTTTTATAAGGGCTATGCTAAATTTATTTCTGGGATTGTAAGGAAGGTGAAAAAATGGCAGAACAAAGCTGGGAAGAAAAGTTTCTACGCTATTTGATTGTTGAACGAGGATACTCGGATAAGACGCGTCAAGCATACAAGGAAGATATTGATGACTTCAAAGATTTTCTAAAAGAATCTGGTGAGGAAAATTTGTTGAGTATTGATTACTTAGATGTGAGAGTCTATTTAGGTTTTTTATCAGATAAAGAATACAGTAGAAACACAATTAGCAGAAAAATTGCCAGTTTGCGTTCATTTTATCAATATCTTTTAAAAGAAGAACTGATCGAGGAAAATCCTTTTTCTTATGTCCATTTAAAGAAAAAAAATATTCGGTTACCGCGCTTTTTTTATGAAAATGAAATGCAGGCTTTGTTTGAAAGCGTTGCTGGGGATAAACCGTTGGACTTCAGAGATCGAGCAGTACTAGAAGTTTTATATGGTTCTGGTATCCGCTTAAGTGAATGTAGTGGGTTAAAGGTTAAGGACATCGACTTTCAAGCAGAGGTAATGTTGATTCATGGAAAAGGAAACAAAGAAAGATATGCGCCACTGGGATCCTTTGCTCAAGAAGCTTTACAAGAATATTTTGAAAAAAGTCGTTCGTTCTTGATGAATAAATACCATAAAGAGCACGATTTTGTTTTTGTTAACCACCATGGTGATCCAATTACACCAACTGGAATCGAATATATACTAAATCAGATAATCAAGAAAAGTAGTTTAGATAGTGATATTCATCCTCATATGTTGCGTCATACGTTTGCAACGCATTTATTGAACAATGGTGCAGATATGCGGACAGTTCAAGAATTATTAGGGCATGCGAATTTGTCTACAACTCAGATTTATGCCCATGTGACGAAAGAAAGTTTACAAAAAAACTATCGCTCTTTTCATCCACGAGCGTAGCAAGGATATTATTTTATTAGGAGGGTCTACAAATGGTAGAATCACAATTTCATTCAACCACGATTTGTGCAGTTGAAAAAGACGGAAAATTTGCAATGGCTGGAGACGGTCAAGTAACAATGGGAGAATCTGTTGTTATGAAAGGAACAGCTCGCAAAGTTCGCAGAATTTATAATGACGAAGTTGTTGTTGGTTTTGCTGGAAGCGTAGCAGATGCCTTTACTTTGGAAGAAAAATTTGAAGGTAAACTGAATGAATATAATGGCAATCTACAACGTGCGGCTGTTGAGTTAGCACAAGAATGGCGAACACAACAATCCATGCAGAAATTAGAAGCAATGTTGATTGTTATGAATGATAAGGAAATGCTGTTAGTTTCTGGAACAGGTGAAGTGATTACACCAGATGATGGTATTTTAGCCATTGGTTCTGGCGGAAACTTTGCGTTAGCCGCTGCACGTGCAATGAAAAATTATGCACAAAATGAGATGAGTGCAAAAGAGATTGCTGAAAATGCGTTGAACATCGCAGCGGATATTTGTATCTTCACAAACCATAATATCATTGTAGAAGAATTATAAGAGGTGATTAGAATGAATGAATTAAGACAAACACCAAGACAAATCGTGAGTGAGTTGGATCAATACATCGTGGGACAAGAAGCAGCTAAAAAATCTGTGGCTGTCGCTTTACGAAACCGCTACCGTAGACTCCAGTTAGATGAAAAAATGCAACAAGATATTACCCCTAAAAATATGCTGATGATTGGGCCAACAGGGGTTGGGAAAACAGAAATTGCTCGTCGACTTGCAAAAATCGTCAATGCGCCATTCATCAAAGTGGAAGCAACTAAATTTACAGAAGTTGGTTACGTTGGCCGAGATGTAGAATCAATGGTTCGTGACTTGGTCGAAAACGCGATTCAAATCGTTGAGAAAGAACAATACAGTCGTGTGTATACAAAAGCCAAGAAAAATGCTGAAAAACGGTTAGTGAAAGTTTTAGTACCTGGTATCAAGAAGGAACAAAAACAATCAACAAACCAATTTGAACAAATGATGAACATGTTCAATGCCTCTGCACAACAGGCTGAACCACAAGAAGAAATCACCGAAGACATTCGAGTTAATCGTCGCACCGTCTTGGAACAATTGGAAAAAGGCTTGCTGGATACGCGTGAAGTGACAATCGAAGTGGAAGAACAAAAGAAGTCCGCGCCAATGATGAACAATGGCTTGGAACAAATGGGCATTGATTTGAATGAGACATTAGGCGCGTTAACACCGACTAAAAAAGTAGAAAGAACAGTCACAGTAAAAGAAGCACGCGAAATTTTAATTCGTGAAGAATCTGCTAAACTTGTGAAAGATGCAGATATTCATAGCGAAGCAATCAAATTGGCTGAGTCAAGTGGTATTATTTTTATCGATGAAATCGATAAAGTGACTTCAAAATCACAACAGTCTGGTGAAGTTTCTCGAGAAGGTGTACAACGCGACATTTTACCAATTGTTGAAGGCTCACAAGTCAACACGAAATATGGTACGTTACAAACAGATCATATTTTATTTATTGCTTCAGGTGCCTTTCATTTATCCAAACCAAGTGATTTGATTCCAGAATTACAAGGACGCTTCCCGATTCGCGTCGAATTAGATGATTTGTCAGCGGAAGATTTTGTGAAAATTTTGACAGAACCTAATAATGCATTGATCAAACAATATATTGCATTGATTGAAACGGAGAATGTTTCCGTTACGTTTACTAAGGAAGCAATCGAACGAATCGCGCAAATTGCTTTTGATGTGAATCGCGACACGGATAACATCGGTGCACGCCGTTTACACACAATCTTGGAAAAATTATTAGAAGATTTATTATTTGAGGCACCAGATATGCAGATGGGTGAGATTACGATTACAGAAGCATATGTCAATGACAAATTGGTTTCAATTGCACAAAATGAAGATCTAAGCCGCTATATACTTTAAGAATCGGAGGACGACTATGACGGATTTGCTAACGAAAACCCGAAAGATCAACAAACTTTTACAACAAAAAAATACCTTTGATATGGATGCTGATTTACCATATGACAAAATGGCAGTGACACTAGGTGGAGTGTTGGACAGTAATACGTATATCATTGGTAGCGATGGCGTGCTACTTGGTTATAATGAACGTCATGATGTGAATAATGAACGTGTGAAAACTATGTTCGTTGAAAAACAATTTCCACTTTCTTACACAGATACCGTAGATCAACTAGTTAAGACAGAAGCAAATATTCCAATCACTAGTGAAATTACAGCTTTTCCAGTAGAGTCAAGAGAAAAATATCCATTTGGCTTAACGACAGTCGTACCGATTTTTGGTGCGGGAGAACGTTTAGGAACAATTATTTTGTCACGAATGGAACAAGCATTTACTGACGATGATTTAGTTTTAGCGGAATATGGGGCAACAGTTGTAGGAATGCAAATTCTTTACCAACAGTCACGTAGCATTGAAGAAGATGTGCGAAGTGCCACAGCTGTGCAAATGGCAATCAATACTCTTTCTTACAGTGAATTAAAAGCAGTTCAAGCAATTTTCCATGCGCTTGATGGCGACGAAGGTCGTTTGACGGCGTCAAATATTGCCGATGAAATCGGAATTACTCGTTCCGTGATCGTTAATGCTTTGCGCAAATTGGAGTCTGCAGGTATCATTGAATCACGTTCTTTGGGAATGAAAGGAACCTACTTAAAAGTCCTTAATTCACGTTTTAAAGAAGAATTAGCAAAACATAGCTACTAAACTGAATCTTATTTTTCAGTTCACTGAGGGCAGTAGCAATTTCAAAAAATGGGGGAGTCACAATGACCGTAATTATTCAAAATGATCAGCTTATTGCTAAAATAGCTGAACATGGAGCAGAACTAATTAGCTTACAATCAAAAGAGCATAATCTTGAATATATTTGGCAAGGGGATCCAGAATTTTGGGGACGTCATGCACCGGTTCTTTTCCCATTTGTTGGTCGTTTGAAAAATGACGAATACATGTATCAAGGGAAAACGTATTCGATGGGGCAACATGGTTTTGCAAGAGATATGGATTTTGAAGTTATTGAGCAAGGACCAGAGCAAGCAAGTTTTCTGTTGAAAAGTACACCAGAAACGAAAAAAAATTATCCGTTTGATTTCGAATTAGTCATCACGTATGAATTAGGTGGCGACGGAATAACTGTTCATTACCAAGTGGAAAATGTTGGAGAAGAAGAAATGTATTTTTCAATTGGTGGGCATCCAGCGTTTAATGTACCATTGGAAGAAGGCTTGTCGTTTGATGATTTTTATTTAGCCTTCTCGCCAAGAAAATCAAGATTACGTTTACCATTGGCAGGACCTTATATCGATTTAGATCAACGAACATTGGGGCAAACAAATACGAACTTGGCATTAGATCGTGAGTTGTTTGACCAAGATGCACTTGTTTTTGAAACGAAAGGACTAAATGCCTATTCGATTCGTAGTGAAAAATCACGCCACAGTGTGACATTAAGCTATAAAGATATGCCTTACGTTGGTATTTGGTCACCTTATCCAAAAGAAGCGCCGTTTGTTTGTATCGAACCTTGGTGTGGGATTGCGGATACGGTGAATAGTAATGGAAGTCTGATGGAAAAAGTGGGAATCAATCAATTAGGTGCTCATGAAATTTTCCAAACAAAATACTCAATCACCGTGAAATAAACAAAAAAGTGAGCTACGACAAATGTCGCAGTTCACTTTTTTTGAGAAAGAAAAACTATTTTTTTTTGCTGCTATTTAAACCAAAAGGAATTCGACTTTCAGTTTTGTTTTTGATACGTTGAATGTTTTCTTTGTGACGAAGAAAAATAAAGGATGACACTAAGAAAGCAATGATAGTTAACAGCCAATTATGTTCAGGTAAAATAACCGGTGCAATATACGGTAAGAAAATCGTTGATAAAGTAATCAACACAGCACTGATCATACTGCTTAAGCTTACCATGCTGGTGAAGTAAAGACTTACGACAAAAATTGTTGCAGAGTAGACGAAGAAAATGGGACTGAAACCTAGGAGCATGCCGGCGCTGGTTGCGACTGCTTTTCCGCCTTTGAATTTTGCAAAAATCGGAAAAGTATGACCGAGGATTGCACAGACCCCAAACCAAAGTGGATTGATTGTCGTGATGTGAAAAATAATTGGCAGACAAGTTGCCAGTGTTCCTTTTAAGATGTCCATTAGTAAGACAACGATTCCTGCTTTTTTGCCTAATACACGAAAGGTATTGGTCGTTCCAGTGTTTCCACTACCATATGCGCGAATGTCTTTGTTGAAAAAGATTTTTCCAATCCAGACGCCGGAAGGAATAGAACCGAAAAGATATGCTACAATAAGTAATAAGATCAATTTCATTTTTTTTACCTCTTTCAAGTTGAAAACTAATGTTTATTTTAGCATGAATGAGTAGTAGGAACAATCGAAATTCACGAATGAAAGGAATGAGTAGGATGGCAGTTGAAAATCCAACCCAAGAAACAATTTTTGATTATTTAAAGTCAGCAAAAAATATTGCTGTTGTCGGTTTGAGTAATAAACCAGAACGAACAAGTTACCAAATCGCGAAGTTATTACAAGAAAAAGGATATCAAATTTTTCCTGTGAATCCAATTTTGGCTGGACAAGAAGTACTAGGTGAAAAAGTTTATGGTCATCTGACAGAGATTACAGAACCAATTGATATTGTTGATATTTTTCGACGTGGTGAATTTTTACCTGAAGTAGCACAGGACTTTTTGCAAACAGATGCAAAAGTTTTTTGGGCACAATTAGGAATTGAAAATGAAGAGGCAGCAAAATTATTACAAGCTGCCGGTCGAAAAGATATCGTGATGAATCGTTGTATAAAAATTGAACTAGCTAAAATGGACGATAACTAGTCTGAGCAAGTGCAACGACCAAATAAATAAAGTTTTAATGTGCGAAAGGTGTTAATTAAAAGCAGGTTGGGTGACTGTTTCTCTTGATTTTTTCCCAACCTCTTTTTTTTCGCAGTTTTTTTTAGTATGATTAGTTCGATGCGGTCTTTTAAATTCCGCAAGTATTATTGAAGGAGCGTTTGCCTTGGCAAAAAAAGTAATCAATGAATATAATGATGCTTCTATCCAAGTTCTTGAGGGATTGGAAGCAGTTAGAAAACGACCAGGGATGTATATCGGTTCCACTGATAGCCGAGGCTTACATCATTTAGTGTATGAAATTGTTGATAATGCAGTCGATGAAGCTTTATCAGGCTATGGAAATGAAATTGATGTAGTGATACATAAAGATAACAGTATCACTGTAGTAGATAGCGGTCGCGGAATGCCAGTTGGAATGCATGCTTCAGGAATTCCAACGGTTGAAGTGATTTTTACAGTGCTACATGCTGGAGGAAAGTTTGGTCAAGGAGGTTATAAGACCTCTGGTGGACTGCATGGTGTCGGTGCCAGTGTGGTAAATGCCTTATCAAAATGGTTGACTGTAACTATTGTTCGTGATGGTGTTGAATACCAACAAAAATTTGTAGACGGTGGTAAGCCACAGGGGACATTAAAAAAACTTGGTAAAACAAAAAAAGCAAATGGAACCACGGTTCATTTCTTACCGGATGATACGATCTTTTCAACAGTGAAATTTTCATATGAGATATTATCAGAGCGTTTGCGCGAGTCCGCTTTTCTTTTGAAAGGCGTTCGAATTACGTTAAGTGATCTTCGCGATGAAGAAGAGGTTACAGAAGTTTTTCATTATGAAGAAGGAATCAAAGAATTTGTCGAATACTTGAATGAAGAAAAAGATACATTGACACCTGTTGTCTATTTTTCTGGTGAAAAAGACGGTATCGAAGTGGAAGTTTCTTATCAATACAATGATGGCTATTCGGAGAATATTTTGTCTTTTGTTAATAATGTACGGACGAAAGATGGCGGTACGCATGAAGCAGGAATGAAAACAGCGATGACGAAAGCTTATAATGAGTACGCTCGTAAAGTTGGACTTTTGAAAGAGCGAGATAAGAACTTAGAAGGTAGCGATTTTCGTGAAGGCTTAGCGGCGGTTTTATCAATTCGTGTACCAGAAAACTTATTACAGTTTGAAGGTCAAACCAAGGAAAAATTGGGTACGCCAGTTGCTCGAACAGTCGTTGATAATGTCATTGGCGAACAAATGGGCTTTTATTTACAAGAAAACAGTGAAATGAGCCAAATGTTGGTCAGAAAAGCAGTGAAGGCTCGTGAAGCGCGAGAAGCTGCACGTAAAGCGCGAGAAGAAAGCCGTAATGGTAAAAAACGCAAAAAAGGCGAATCTTTGTTATCAGGTAAATTGACCCCTGCACAATCGCGTAATCCTAAAAAGAATGAGCTTTATCTAGTCGAAGGAGACTCTGCTGGCGGATCTGCCAAGCAAGGACGAGATCGTAAATTCCAAGCAATTTTGCCACTTCGAGGAAAAGTAATCAATACAGAAAAAGCGAAAATGCAAGACATTTTGAAAAATGAAGAAATCAACACCATGATTTATACGATTGGTGCAGGCGTAGGACCAGAATTTTCTGTTGAAGATTGTAACTACGACAAGATCATTATCATGACCGATGCAGATACGGATGGTGCGCATATCCAAGTGCTATTGTTAACTTTCTTCTATCGCTATATGAAACCATTAATTGAAGCCGGAAAGATCTATATTGCTTTACCACCTTTATACAAAGTTTCAAAAGGCCAAGGGAAGAAGCAAGTGGTTGAATATGCTTGGACAGATGAAGAATTAGCTGCAGAAATCAAAAAAGTTGGGAAAGGTTATTCATTGCAACGGTATAAAGGGTTAGGTGAAATGAATGCCGACCAATTATGGGAAACAACGATGGATCCAACTTCACGGACATTAATTCGTGTTCGAATTGATGATGCGGCACAAGCAGAACGACGTGTGACGACATTAATGGGGGATAAAGTTGAACCTCGGAGAAAATGGATTGAAAGCCACGTCCAATTTACAATGGAAGAAGACGGTAGTATTTTAGATAAAAAAGAAGACACTGAAATGACAGCTTCAACTTCAAGCGAACGATTAGATGAAGAGCATGAAGAGATTGAAAAGCCAATTCAGTTGTTTGATGTAGAATAGGAGGTCACCTGATGGAAAATCGACAAGAAATCCAAGAATTAACCTTAGAAGAAGTAATGGGTGACCGATTTGGACGTTATTCAAAATATATTATTCAAGAGCGTGCTTTACCCGACATTCGTGACGGGTTAAAGCCAGTCCAACGTCGGATTTTATATGCAATGAACAAAGATGGAAATACCTATGATAAAGGATTCCGTAAATCTGCGAAATCAGTCGGAAACATCATGGGTAACTATCACCCACATGGAGACAGTAGTATCTATGAAGCAATGGTTCGGATGAGCCAGGACTGGAAGCTTCGAGAAGTGCTGATTGAAATGCACGGGAATAATGGTAGTATGGACGGCGATCCTCCAGCGGCAATGCGTTATACAGAAGCGCGTCTGTCTAAACTAAGTGGTGAAATGTTAGCGGATATTGAAAAAGATACGGTTGATATGGTTTGGAACTTTGATGATACTGAAAAAGAACCAACTGTTTTACCCGCTAGATATCCGAATTTATTGGTGAATGGTTCAACTGGTATCTCAGCAGGGTATGCGACCGAGATACCAACGCATAATTTAGGAGAAGTCATTGATGGAACTATCTATCTGATTGACCACCCTAATGCAAGTTTAGATAAACTAATGGAGTTTATCCCAGGACCTGATTTTCCAACAGGAGGAATCTTGCAGGGAAAAGATGAAATCAAAAAAGCTTTTGAAACCGGACGGGGAAAAGTGATTCTACGTTCTAAAACCAAAATTGAAGCAATCAAAGGAAGCAAAGAACAAATTGTCATTTCAGAAATTCCTTACGAAGTGAATAAAGCAACCCTTGTGAAAAAAATTGATGAAGTGCGTTTAAATAAAAAAGTAGA
Source organism: Enterococcus sp. DIV0176 (assembly GCF_050528535.1). Lineage (NCBI taxonomy): Bacteria > Bacillati > Bacillota > Bacilli > Lactobacillales > Enterococcaceae > Enterococcus > Enterococcus sp. DIV0176. The sequence goes on from NZ_CP172879.1 coordinate 946,937, forward strand.
TGGAATTGCTGAAGTTCGTGATGAGAGTGATCGAACAGGTTTGCAAATTGTTGTGGAATTAAAAAAAGATGCAAACGCACAAGGGATCCTAAATTACTTATTTAAAAACACGGAACTACAAATCAACTACAACTTTAATATGGTAGCCATTGATCATATGACACCACATCAAGTTGGGCTAAGAGATATCTTAAGCAGTTATATCGGACATAGAAAAGATGTCATTACGAAACGTAGCCAGTATGATTTGGCAAAGGCACAAAAACGTCAACACATTGTGGAAGGCTTGATGAAAGCATTATCGATTTTAGATCAAGTGATTACGACAATTCGTGAAAGTAAAGATAAACGTGATGCAAAGAAAAACTTAGTGGATGTTTTTCAGTTTACTGAAGAACAAGCAGAAGCAATCGTGATGCTGCAACTTTACCGTTTAACAAACACCGATATTACTGATCTTCAAAAAGAATCTGAACAATTGATTGCGCAAATTACGGAACTAAATAAAATTCTTTCAGATGACAAAGAGCTGTTTTCATTGATGAAAAAAGAATTACGTGAAGTGAAGAAAAATTATGCAACGAAACGTATTACAAAAATCGAAGATGAAATCGAAGAAATAAAAATTGATACGAAAGTGTTGGTTGCGCAAGAAGACGTAGTCGTTAGCGTAACGCGTGAAGGTTATGTGAAACGAAGCAGCTTGCGTTCTTATAGTGCTTCGAAGCCAGAAGAGATTGGTATGCGTGAAGGCGATTATCTTTTGTATACTGGTGAATTAAGTACATTAGATCATGTCTTGTTTGTGACGAACAAAGCGAATGTGATCTATCGTCCAGTCCATGAGTTACCAGATCTAAAATGGAAGGAAGTTGGTGAGCACATTTCACAAACGATTTTGAATTTATCAATGGATGAATCAATTATCGCAGTGTTCCCATATACGAAAATCCAACCAGAACAAACCTTTATCTTTATTAGTAAAAATGGCATGATCAAACAGACTAGAATGACTGAGTTTGAACCATGGCGTACGTATAAGAGTCGTCCGCTCAGCTCAATGAAACTAAAAGATGAGGACGAGTTGGTAGCTGTTTATTTGGAAGAAGGACAAGCGGATTTAGACGTCTTTCTAGTTACGCATCAAGGGATTGGCTTACGGTATCCGCTAGTTGAAGTACCAGTCGTCGGTGCAAAAGCAGCAGGAGTGAAGGCAATCAATCTGAAAGATGATGACACAGTCATCAATGGCTTATTAGTTTTTGCTGAAGGCGATACACCAATCGTAATCGTCACACAAAGAGGAGCCGTCAAACGAATGCTTGCACAAGAAATCTCGCAAACATCACGTGCAAAACGTGGTGTGCAAGTTTTAAGAGAACTAAAGAAAAACCCTCACCGAGTTATTTATATGTCTGAAGGAACAAGTCGTGAGCTAACAATCGTGAATCAAAAGGGCAAACAAGTGGAATTTAATCCAACTGATTTTCCAATTGGTGATCGTACGTCGAATGGTTCATTTGTGTTGGACGAAAAGCAAGGCGGAGAGATTATTGCTGTACTTGAAGCACCCGTCCCAAAAATCGAAGAATAACTGTATCATTTTTTCTTGAAAGAGCACGAACTGTAGTAGTACAGTTCGTGCTCCTTTTTTCATTTGTAATATCGAAGAAATCTTACTTTTTTATTAAAAGATGAAAGTGTTCACAATGCCTAATGCTTGGTATTAAAGCATTGTTTAAAGATACATCAATTAAAATCTAAAAATTGTTAAAGAAAAAACAAGAAAACCCTTGCAAAGATGACGCTCTGTGTTATACTAATCACGTAAAAACTGTTACATAAAACAGAAACTTTTAGGAGGTCCATACAATGGAGCAATGGAATGGATTTAAAGGAAAAACCTGGAAAGAAGAAGTAAACGTTAGAGATTTTATCCAAGAAAACTATACCCCTTATGACGGTAATGACGAATTTTTAGCTGGCCCAACAGAAGCAACAACAAAACTTTGGGATCAAGTAATGGAATTGAACACACAAGAGCGTGAAGCTGGTGGCGTATTAGATATGGATACTAAAGTTGTATCTACAATTACTTCACATGGTCCAGGCTACTTGAACAAAGATTTGGAAACGGTTGTTGGATTCCAAACAGAAAAACCATTCAAACGCAGCTTACAACCATTTGGTGGAATCAGAATGTCTGAACAAGCAGCTGAAGCTTACGGATTTGAAATTGATTCAGAAGTTTCTCACATTTTCCGTGACTATCGTAAAACACATAACCAAGGCGTTTTCGACGCATACACACCAGAAATTCGTGCAGCACGTCGTTCAGGTGTTATCACTGGTCTTCCAGATGCTTATGGACGTGGACGTATCATTGGTGACTATCGTCGAGTAGCACTTTATGGTGTAGATTATTTGATTAAAGAAAAACAAGTTGATTTATCTAACTGTGGTATTGGTATCATGTCAGATGATATTATTCGTCAACGTGAAGAATTGAACGAACAAATTCGTGCGTTAAGCGAATTGAAAGAACTCGGCAATATCTACGGATTCGATATTTCAGAACCTGCTACAAATGCAAAAGAAGCTTTCCAATGGTTATACCTTGGATATTTAGCAGCAATCAAAGAACAAAATGGTGCGGCAATGTCATTAGGACGCACATCAACATTCTTAGACATCTATATAGAACGTGATTTACAAAATGGCGTTATTACTGAAGAAGAAGCACAAGAAATCGTTGACCATTTCGTTATGAAACTACGTCTTGTAAAATTTGCTCGTACACCGGATTACAACGCTTTGTTCTCAGGTGACCCAACTTGGGTTACAGAATCAATCGCCGGTATGGGTGAAGACGGACGCCACATGGTAACTAAAAATAGTTTCCGTTTCTTACACACATTATCAAACTTAGGACCAGCTCCAGAACCAAACTTAACTGTTCTATGGTCAACTCGTTTACCACATAACTTTAAAACTTTCTGTGCTAAAATGAGTATCCAAACATCAGCTATCCAATACGAAAATGACGATGTTATGCGTAAACATTGGGGCGATGACTACGGAATTGCTTGTTGTGTATCAGCTATGCGAATCGGTAAACAAATGCAATTCTTTGGAGCTCGTGCAAACTTAGCGAAAACATTGTTATACGCAATCAACGGCGGGGTTGATGAAAAATCAAAAGCACAAGTTGGACCTAAATATCAACCAATTACTTCAGAAGTTCTTGATTACAATGAAGTAATGGAAAAATACGACGTTATGATGGACTGGATTACTGAATTATATGTAAATACATTGAATATCATTCACTATATGCATGATAAATATTCATACGAACGTATTGAAATGGCTTTACAAGATACAGACATCTTGCGTACAATGGCAACTGGTATTGCTGGATTCTCAGTAGCAGTTGACTCATTATCAGCAATCAAATATGCAACTGTTCGTACAGTTCGCGATGAAAATGGAATTGTTGAAGATTACGAAATTGAAGGCGACTACCCTAAATATGGTAACAATGATGATCGTGTAGATGAAATTGCTATTCAATTATTAAAAACATTCATGACAAAAGTTAAACGTAACAAAACTTATCGTAATTCAACACCAACAACGTCAATTCTTACAATCACTTCAAATGTTGTGTATGGTAAGAAAACTGGTAATACACCTGATGGCCGTCGCGCAGGCGAACCATTTGCACCAGGTGCTAACCCAATGCATGGTCGCGATACACACGGAGCATTAGCAAGCTTGTCTTCAGTAGCAAAATTACCATATGAATATTCATTAGATGGTATTTCAAATACATTCTCAATCGTACCTAAAGCTTTAGGTCGCGACGAAGAAACGCAAGAAGAAAACTTGGCAACAATGCTTGATGGTTATGCGAAGAAAATGGGTCACCACTTGAATATCAACGTGTTCAACCGTGACACTTTATTGGATGCCCAAGAACATCCAGAAAAATATCCTCAATTAACTATCCGTGTTTCTGGATATGCAGTAAACTTCATCAAGTTAACACGCGAACAACAAAACGATGTAATTGCACGTACAATGCACGAATCAATGTAACAAAAGTCAAGGAGGCGGATGGACTGATTCAGTCGATTCGCCTTTTTTTACTCGAAAAGTCATTATTAGGAGGACACGTCTATGACAACACCTGTAACAGGTTTTATTCACTCAACTGAAAGTTTTGGGTCCGTTGATGGCCCTGGTATCCGTTTTATCGCATTTATGCAAGGATGTCGGATGCGTTGTCAATTTTGTCATAATCCAGATACTTGGAATATTGGCGGTGGTGTTGAACGTACAACAGACGATGTGTTAAATGAAGCACTTGCTTACCGAGAATTTTGGGGAGATAAAGGTGGTATTACCATTAGTGGTGGTGAGCCATTACTGCAATTAGATTTTTTAATCGATCTTTTTAAAAAAGCAAAAGATCAAGGGGTTCATACAACGATTGATACCTGTGGCAAACCATTCTCCCGCGAAGAACCGTTTTTCAGTAAATTTGAAGAACTAATGGAATACACGGATTTGTTATTATTTGATATCAAACATATCGATAACGATCAACATAAGATTTTGACAGCAAATGGGAACCAAAATATTTTGGAAATGGCAAAATATTTGTCAGAAATCGGTAAACCAGTTTGGATTAGACACGTCCTTGTTCCTGAACGTAGTGACTACGATGAGTATCTGATTCGGTTAGATGAGTTTATTAAAACGTTGAACAATGTTGATAAGGTGGAGATTCTTCCTTACCACACTATGGGTCGATATAAATGGGAAACATTAGGCTTGAAATACCCACTGGATGGAATTGAACCACCAACGAAAGAGCGTGTAGAAAACGCAAAACAACTACTGCATACAGAAGATTACCAAGGATATTTAACTAGATAGTTTTGAAACGGAAAAGGAAGTTAGTATTGCTCTTTTCCGTTTTTTTGCTATTATTAAATAGGAGAAAGAACAAAGGAGCGAATGACATGTCAAAAATTTTAGTTTTTGGACACCAAAATCCAGATACCGATGCAATTGGAGCGGCGATTGCATTCTCACATTTACAAAATGAATTAGGCAAACAAACAGAAGCTGTAGCATTAGGAACGCCTAATGAAGAAACACAGTTTGCCTTGGAATCATTTGGTTTAGCGGCACCTCGCGTAGTAGAGTCAGCGAAAGCAGAAGATGCAGCTGTCATGTTGGTTGACCATAATGAATTTCAACAAAGTATTTCAGATATTGCTGAGGTAACGATTTTATCAGTAGTTGATCATCATCGTATCGCAAATTTTGAAACAGCTAATCCTTTATACTACCGTGCAGAGCCAGTAGGTTGCACAAGTACAATCGTTTTAAAAATGTACAAAGAAAATCAAGTAAGCATTCCAAAAGAAATAGCAGGAATCATGCTTTCTGCTATTGTTTCTGATACATTGCTATTCAAATCACCAACTTCTACACCAGAAGACGAAAAAGCAGCGCAAGAACTTGCAGAAATCGCAGAAGTGGATCTAAATGTTTATGGTTTAGAAATGCTAAAAGCTGGTACAAAATTAAGTGATAAATCAGCTGCAACTTTGCTTGATTTAGATGCAAAAAGTTTTCCAATGGGTGAAAAAAACGTCCGCATTGCCCAAGTTAACACGGTTGATTTGAATGAAGTAATGGATCGTCAAACTGAGTTAGAAGCAGCAATGGCTGAAGAAATGACTACAAATGATTATGATTTGTTTGTCTTAGTCGTAACAAATATTTTAGATAGCGACTCAGAATTATTAGTTGCTGGAGATGACAAAGAAAAAGTTGAAGCAGCATTCCAAACAAAATTAACAAACAATCGTGCATTTTTAAAAGGTGTTGTTTCTCGTAAAAAACAAGTTGTTCCTCAATTAACAGAAGTTTTTAGTTAATTTACTGATCTAGCTGAGTCGAGTATAAACTACGACTCAGCTTTTTTTATCACGAATAAAAGATAAAATTTAAATGGAATGAGGGAGCAAATGAATTATTTTTATTCACCAAAAAATAAAGTTTATCAAAAATTGGTGGCTGATCCGCTGTTCTCACCAGTTATTACTTATTTAAATGAACAGCCTGAGCCGGTCATTTTGAGAGAATTAAAAAAAGTATTTCCTCAGCGAAAGTTTGAACACTTTTTGGATCAACTAATTGAAGCTGGACTAATTCTGCGTGAGGAAAGAAGGTATAAGTTAAACTTTCCCATCTTTACAGAAAATGAAGCTAGCTATCAAGAAATCATAGCTAATCAAGTACAACGATTAAGTGAACAGTTGTCTAAATTTTCCCAAGTGGAACAACAATTCATCGTGGGAGAAACACTTTGGTCCACTTGTTTTGAAGAAGACAATCAGGCTTTTTATGGTTATGAGGGAAAAGGGGAAACGACACGAAAAACAATTGCCGGAAATGAAGACTATCAATTTGTTTCGATTTCTACTACAGAAAATTTTCCAGTAACATTGGCTAATTATTTCTTCGTTCAAAAAAATAAACCTACGCAGTTCCCCGATTTCTTTTCATTAGCAACTTTGCTGGGAGATGTGAATGAATCCTATTATTTTGATCAAGTAGAAGTAATTATTGAGCGCGTTCGATTAAATAAATTTAAAAATCGTCGTCCAAATATTTTTTTGGAATCCTTAATCCAAACGAAGACAATTCAAGCAGAACCAACGTTTGAATTACTGTTACCAGTTCTTGAGAGTAAAAAAGAGTTGACTGCCATCCAGTTTACTGAGAGTGTTGATTTAACAGAATCGGAACTTGCTTTTGTTAACAGAAGAATTTACGAAGAAGTGAAAAAAACACTTGGTTTAACGGTGTATTCTTATATCAAGGCAAAATAAAAAAGACAGACAAACGTTCAATCGTTTGTCTGTCTTTTTACTTATAGGATTTGTTTCGTTGATATTGCCACATTAGAAATGCTAAACAAATTACAAATAAGAAATCAAAGCAATTACTTACATCTTGAATAATCGTTGTTTGAATTGTTGGTGCAAATGCCAGAAACAAAAAGGCAAAGAAATTATAACCAAAACAAATGAGTGAGACCCAGCAGAAAAAAGGACTTAATTTTAATTCTTTAAAAACCAATGCGAAGAAAAAGAAAGAAAAAATTGCTAAGGTGACAACCAAGCCATTTAAAATGAAAAAGAACAGCGAATTTTGATTAAAGGTGTACAGTAACACAGCTAAAAAGGAAAACAATTTTAGTGCGATAAAAATAAAGGAAGCTTCTGCTAATGCTTCTGTTTTTTCTAGGTAGACGTAGCGTGAAAAAAAGATTGCAAACAGAAGCGATGATAAAGAAGATAAGATAAGTAAACCAGCGCTTTGGTCTAGCGTATTAAGCGTTGAGTAATCTAGTAAGAGCCATCCCAGCGCATGATTTGGTGCATCAGAAGTTGTAGAAAAGGTATGTAGTGCAAAGAATAGGATTGCCGAGAGTCCAAATAGCGAAGCTAATTGGAGATAAATCATTGTTTTTCGATTCATTCAACTTGTTCTCCGATACTGAAAATGATAGTTTGCATATATTATCATAACAAAACAATGAGCTTTTGTCGAGGTTTAGACAAAAATAAACCGGTTCAAACAAGTAATATTGTCTGATCCGGTAGGAGAAAACACTTTTGATTTTTCAATTAGTAAAACTTAATTTTTCTGACGTTTCCGAACTTTTTTTGTCCAAAATCCACCAGAAATATATTTTGGTTCGTAGGAAATAATGAATGCACGTTCTTCAACTGTTTTAATCAAGTTATATAGTTCACGTTCACTTTTACGAGGGGAAAGAATTTCTAAAACTAAACGTTCACCTTCAAGCCCCATTGCAGAAGTCTGTGTAACACCATAGCCATTTTCTCGTAAAGTTCGAGGAAGGTTTTTATCTTCCGAAGTATTCGTTGGTAAAATTGTTGTAACCATGATGTAGCCAAGCGCTAATTTATCTTCGATTAAGATGCCAACACTTATCCCCACAGCATAGCCCAGTGCGTAAACAAATAGATTTAAAGGATTATCTAAACGATCAAGGACCAGCGAAAGTCCCATAATATAAATGATTATTTCAACCATACTAACAAGTGGTGCAATTAAACGATATCCTTTCATTGTCAGCATAAATCGTAGGGTATTTAGCGTAATATACGCAAAATTGATAATAAAAATCATCAGTAACATTTTTGGATCAACCATCAAACCACTCCTCCTATATCTTTCTTCTCTACAATAGCAAAAAAAACAAAAATTGGGAAAAATTTAAAGTATCTTCATTTGAAATAAATTAAAAAAGGATTATAATTATATTATAAAGACAGTGAGTAGGTGATGCAATGAAAAAAATCAATCAACTGATTTGTGTTAGCCATCTATTAAGTATGATCTTTAGTGTGTATTTAGCTGTTTATGCTGTTCAAGAAACGTTTGAGGTAGAAAATCTGTTCTTTCCGTTATCCATTATTGATTACTTCCTGATAAGTGTTATTTTCTTTTTAGTACTTTTTATTGGAAGTATGTTTGGTGGTGTAGCGAGTTTTCTTCGTTTTTCGATTTATCCGTTATTAACTCTGATCTTAGGAATAATCGGAATCGTTGCTCTTTTTTTATTTCCACAATGGTATTTAAGGCCAGCTTTACTGCTTTTTGGTAGTGTTAGTTTTTTTCAATTTTTAAGTAGTAGCTGGTTATTTTTTCAACATATAAATTTAATTAAGTTAGGTGACTCGAAATGAACCCAATCATGATGAAACGTAATGTGAAAGCAATTCCTGTGTTAGAAGTTGTTTTAGAGGAACTAAAACAGACAAAAATCCCAGTGGTCATTTATTATCACGGCTGGCAGACAAGTAAGGAATTAGTTTTGACACAAGGCAGAAAGATTGCTCAATATGGGATTCGAGTTATTTTGCCAGATGCAATGAATCATGGGGAGCGAAAACAACCGGTATCCTCCATTCCTTCATATACGTTTTGGAATAGTATTTATGGTAATTTATTTGAATTTGACACACTAATAGAACATCTTGATAAACGTGGACTTTTACATGAAAAAATAGCTGTAGGTGGTGTTTCAATGGGAGGGATGACTACTTGTGCATTACTTAGTCAGCATCCTAAGCTAATTGCAGGAGCCTGTCTAATGGGTTCTCCTGCGCCCCTTGCTTATGGACAAGGAATTCAAGCCCGTGCAAAAGAATTCGGCTTTCGTTTACCTAAGGACTATTTTGAATTGATTTCTTGGGTAGAAAGATATGATTTATCTTTAAGCCCTGAACGTTTAGCAGAAAGACCTTTGTTTTTCTGGCATGGAAAGGAAGATGAAAAAATTCCTTTCAAGCAAACCGCTGATTTCGTGAAGGCGAATCAATGGACCAAAGCGGGACGACAAATTATTTTTCATTCTTCAGAAAAGCAAGGTCATTTAGTTGAAATTCCATTGATGGAAGAAGCTGCTGAATTTTTTTACAAGTGTTTGATTAAAGAAAATCATGAAGGAAAGATGTAAGAGAATAGTATTTAGTAGTGAAAATAGAATGAGGATTTTTGAATAAAGAGCTGACTTTTTTGAGCAAAGTACTTATCTTTAGAAAAATGAGGTTGGAAATTTCTTTGATTCCAATCTCTTTTTTTTTGACTTTTTTGTTTAATGATAGAAAAGATATGGAAACTTGACTATAAAATGAGATGAATTTCGGTATAATAGAAGTTGAAATAAATTGGTCTATGTCCTTCATCGTGAGCTGTATTCGCGAAATTTTTGTTAGAAAGAGGTAGAGCTATGACAACTCTAGCAGACGTAGCAAAATTAGCAAATGTTTCAAAGATGACTGTATCAAGGGTTATCAATCATCCTGAACAAGTCACTGATGAGCTGAAAGAACTGGTTTTTTCAGCGATGGCTGAATTGAACTATCGCCCTAATATTGCGGCAAAAGCACTTGTTTCTAATCGATCACAAGTAATCAAATTGTTTATTTTAGAAGAAATCGACACAACAGAACCGTACTATATGAACTTGCTGATGGGAATCGCGAATCGAATTGGTCGAGCACATTATTCATTACAGTTAGTGACAACGAGTGGCTTCGATGTGGGTGCTTGTGACGGCTACATCATTACAGGAATGCGTGAAAAAGATTTTGATTGGATTGCTCGTCTGGAGAAGCCGGTCGTTTTATTTGGAGAAAATGATTTTGGCTATGATTATGTAGATAGTGATAATCAATACGGCACAACGAAAGCAACTGAATATGCTCTATCAAAAGGATATGAATCAGTGGTTTATATTGGAATGGATGTGGCAGAGCCTTTTGAACGTGCCCGAGAAGCAGGATACTTAGCCGTTATGAAGGAACAAAATTTGCCGACAAAAACCGTTCGTTTTCCCAATCATTCAACAAAGACGGAAGAATATATTGATACGCATTGGGATGAATTTGATAAGAATACTTGTTTTGTTTGTAGTTCAGATCGTTTAGCTTTGGGTGTTGTCCGTGGGATTATGAAAGCTGGCGGGAAACTTCCGGAAGAGTATGGGGTAATCGGCTTTGATGGCGTCTTTTTAGATCAGATTAGTTCTCCTAAGTTAACAACGGTGAAGCAAGATATTATTCGGATGGGAGAAGCTTGTGGTGAAATGCTGTTGAAAAAAATTGATGAAAAAGGGGCAAGTCAAGGGTATCGGCGATTTTTTCCAGAAGTTATTTTGCGTGAAACGACCAAATAATACAAGTTTTCTTTAAAAAGAGCGTATGATTTCTGAAATTTATCAGCGCATTATTACTGAAATGGTTGAAATTATGCTATGATTGAGAAAAGTTCCGTTTTGAAAAGGATGAGTTAAATGAAAGAAATCAAGCGAAAGCATTTTCGTTTTCCCGCTTATGATGATGAAACTGGAGTAAAATTAAGTACTGAGTCTAATCGCGTTTTATTTGATGGTGTCGATGATTTGATGAGCAAAACAGATCAGCATCCGCAACAGCGTTATGGTCGGACAAAAGAGTTTCACTTTGATGAGAGCGAACGAGAACAGACACACCAGCGAAAACAAAGACGTACGATGAGTGGAACGACAAAAGGTACACCACGTCAAGAAAAGTTGGAACATTATAAAGAGAATTTACCAGAATATGGAAAGCACTATCAGCCTAAGACGACATCGACTGGTCGGAAGCAGCTTTTTGGTGAAAAAAATCACGTTCAAACGAATCAACAGGTGACATCACCTACACGTAATACAAAATCTTCAACAACAAATAACATCACTCATGAGCGTTCTTATTTTGTACCAAAATTTATTCCAGCATCCATTATTCCAGACCCTAGAGAAACACAGGTGACGGAAAATGATTTGATTCAATCAATGAAAAAAGAAGAAGATGCGTACTTGCTATTTGATATTGAGCCAACGCCGTATCAAGAGAAAAAAGGGGATAAAACGGTCAAGTCTTTTCACAAAGGTGAAGAAGAAACAAAAATGAAGGCAACAAATAAAAAGACAACTAAAACAAAAAAAGCACATGGTGTGTTAGAACGATCACTTCATGGATTGATTGAAGATCAAGGCAATTCATTGACAGAAAATAGTTATTTCAAGCAATAACAATGGATGATTGAAAATGATGAAAAGAGCAATGATGCAAATCATCGCTCTTTTTGTGTTTTGTTAACTATCTGTGAAAGTGGTTTGGGTAGTGTTTGTTAGTCGGTGGCGGAACGGATTTTATGCGATAACCTTAGATGTTTACAATTACTTGAATGTAGGTGAGCTACAACCTTATCCGCGGTGTTCCCCAAGCAGCTCCTCGAGATAGCTTGCACTCACTTCAAAATATGAAAAGCTATTTTGAGTGCTTGCTCGCTATCTGTTCGGATCTGAACGCTTGAAGCCACAACCTTATCCGCGGTGTTCCCCAAGCAGCTCCTCGAAATAGCTTGCACTCACTTCAAAATATGAAAAGCTATTTTGAGTGCTTGCTCGCTATCTGTTCGGAGCTAAGCGGTTTGAACCACAACCTTTAGAAAGTAGGGGAAATCATGACAAAACAAATGAAAAAAATTGGCTTTTATCAAGGATTACCAATCGAAGAAAAAGATAGCTTCATCAAAATAATGGACGTTTTACCTGTTGCGACTGGCCACGATTTATTAGTAGCAGTTGACGCGATTTCTGTTAATCCAGTTGACACGAAGCTTCGTCAGGGGGCGGCAAAAAAAGAGCAATTAACCGTTTTAGGTTTTGATGCAGTTGGACGAATCCTCGCAGTAGGCGATGCTGTTGAAAAGTTTCAAGTGGGCGAACGCATTTTTTATGCAGGAAGCAGCAAACGTCCAGGAAGTAATCAAGAGTTTCAATTAGTTGATGAAAGAATCGTTGCTAAAGCACCCAATTCTTTATCAGATGAAAAAGCAGCTGCATTACCATTAACTAGCTTGACAGCTTTTGAATTATTATTTGAAAAATTTCAATTAACACCACAAGCGAAAGCAAATGTAGGAAAGAAAATATTAGTCATCAATGGTGGGGGTGGTGTTGGTTCCATTTTGACTCAACTTGCTAACTGGAGTGGTCTTGAAGTATTTGCAACAGCCAGTGTTAAAAATTTTGAATGGCTTCGTAACAATGGCGTGGATCATCCCTTAGACTATCACAAAGATTTAAAGGAACAATTAATTTCTTTAGGGACGAATCGAGTCGATTATGTGGCCGTATTGTATGATGTGCTACCTTATTTCCAGCAACTACCAGAGCTTGTTCAGCCTGGAGGACGAGTAGGTTCAATCGTGGGTGTCAATCAGCCACTGCCAATTGGTGAATGGAAAAATCAATCAATTAGTTTTGACTGGGAGTACATGTTTGCGAAAACAGATTTTGACTATAAAATTGAGACACAAGGGGAGATCTTAGCAGAAATTGCTACTTTGATTGAGCAGAAAGTAATTCATAGTCATGTGGGTAAAATTTATCAAGGAATTTCTGTCGCCCATTTGAAAGAGGCAACAAAAGATGTCGAAGAGGGGCACGTTCAAGGAAAAGTGGTCTTAACTGGCGGTTTTGTTGACTAAATAGATAAAAAGAGAGCTAGGATATCTGTAGGGCATCCAAAAGTTAGGTTAAAAAAGCAAACTTTTGAGATTCAGTACATTCCGAGCTCTCTTTAAATTTGATAAAAGAATTGTATTAAATGGGTTCTTGATATTCAGGTAATTCTTCAAAAGGCGTTGTAGTTTCTTCTAAAGTCACCATTGAATCTTTCGCTGATTGAAAGAAATCAGGAAGCTGGACGTATTTTACTTTGTTTAACGTATAAGCTAAAACAGAACAGCTCAGTAAAGTATATAAGAAGTGTCTAAGATCAAGATATAAAAGGGACACTACTAAGATAACAAAAGTGACCAAGAAAAGACTCTTTCCGATTTTAACATGAAAATATTTTTCAATTGCTTGATATAAAATATCCGTTCCGCCCGTACTGCCCCCAAAGCGAAAAACTAATCCACAACCGATTCCAGAAAGCAGACCAGTCATCAGACTATTAATGAACAAGTTCCCAACGGCAAACTGTATATGAAGACTTTCCCATAAATGTAAAAAGAAAACCAACGCAAATGTTCCAACAATCGTACGAAGAAATGCGTGTTTTCCAAAAATAAATAATGAGATCAGTAATAATGGTAAATTAAAGACTAATGAAGTGATTGAAGGTGCAAATCCAAAAAGATTATTTAGCAGTAACGCAATACCTGTCACCCCGCCATCAGCAAGTTTTGAAGGTACATTGATTCCTGTTACAGCAAGCCCGTAGATCCCAGCACCTAAAATAATTCCACCAAGGTCTGTAAATAAATGTAGTTTTTTCATCTCTAACCCCTTTTCTGTTTGAAAATTTTCAGCAACCCCTATATTATACAAATAGAATCAATTCTTCAAGGGGTAAAAAGAAATTTTTTATCATCAGAAAACTTTTTCTTAGGCAAACAAAAATAAAGGAGAAGATTATGCGAGCTGCTGACTTATTAACTATATTGACAAATCCACCACAAAGCAAAGAATATCAAGGGATTTTCTTAATGACTAAAAATCATAAACGGCCAGTTACAACAATTGAAATCACACAAAAAAATGAAGTGATTTTACATTTTAATCAACAAAAAAACGTGCTGACAATGAAAGAAATCTTAGTTGGACTAATGATGAATCGTGAAAAAAATATCTACTATCAAGTGGATAATGAAATTATGCCATTATATGGTGTGAAAGAAACAGGAACAGAATTAATAATTTAAATAAAAAAATAAGCGTATGAAGCGTTGTTTTTTTAAAATGATATTTTCCGATGGGACGGTAAAATTTGAATAGATTTAAAGCAATAGATTTTGTTATTATTTAAATCGGGGAAAGCAATTACGTCACATAACGAAGGGGGGATGAAATGAGTCAGAAAAAGCTAATGATCGTTACGACATTTCTGTTAGCTATTTTCTTGATAAGTCCAGTAGCATTTGCCACACAGGGGAGCGAAGCATCACTTACTGTGCACGGAACGATTTATAGACGACCACTGGGGGAAACGATGATCAGTATGCGAGAACAATTGCCAAAAACAACAGATGTTCATTCGGCAGCATTGGTTTGGTTGGGGATATGTCTAGTCTGTATTTCATTCATCGGTTACCTGCTTGGACGAGAGGAAACGAACTTTTTTGGGGATAAGAACAATGTCATAAAAACAATCCAAAGTAGTTACCAATCTTTTACTAACTATGTAAGAAACGTCATTAAAAAAAGAGCTTTGTACATAAAACGTAGTTAAGCGTTTATCTTATCGTTCTTTGTAGGAAATTGTCAAAGAGCATAGGAGCACATAATGGAAATGAGTTATTTTTTTATAGAAAGTTTATCTGATGATTAAGTTGAAGTAACCTTACCTAGTTATGATGCCAAGTAATGCATTTCTGTAGGAAAAATGTGGGTACGAATATCAACATGGTAAAAAGAAATAAAAAAATTAAAAAGAAGTTAGGTTAAGAAAGAAATCCCCCAAAGATTCCTCTCTCATCCTAGCTTCTTATTTTGCTATTAGCGGACGTCCGTTGAATCTATGGTAGCAATGACTTAACAATAATGCCAATAATTATACTTGTGAAAAAAGTCACGGCAAAAAAACATAAAATAAATGACGCATTTTTTTGTCAAAAAAGTAAAAACGTCTTGTTTTTTAACAGTTATGCGCAGAAAACAACTTTTTTTTACATTTCTCACAAAAATTTAGTCTGCTCACCTATAATTGTAAAGGAACAAGCCAGTAAAGAAAATTATCTCCCCCACGAGATTTCCACTTTATTGGCTGTTTTTCTTCTTATTGATTTGTTGGACTGAACTGCAGAGGCAGAAGAGTCCTAAAAATTCCCCATCATTTTGTTGTTTTTTAGCTAAAACAAAAAGACCAGAAAGATCATTATGATTTTTCTGGTCTTTTTGGTGTAGTAAGGCAACATATTTGGGGAAAGTATTTGAGAGGTTTATACTTAAAAGATGACAAAAATTAATTGAGAAAGAGGAGACAAATGAATCAGTTTATTCAAATTCTTAGTGAACGGAAAGCAGAATTGCTAACGGCTACGTTCCAACATTTATCGATTTCTTTTTTTGCGTTGCTCATTGCAGCCTTGATTGCGATTCCTCTCGCAATTTGGTCAGTGAGTCATAAAAAATTAGCAGAAGTTTTATTACAAATTACTAGCGTATTACAGACAATTCCTTCATTGGCTTTATTAGGTTTATTGATTCCGTTTGTTGGAATTGGAACAGTTCCAGCCTTGATTGCTCTAGTTATTTATGCGTTACTACCTATTTTTCAAAATACGTATATCGGTTTAACTGAAATTGATCCATCAATTGAGGAGGCCGCAATTGCCTTTGGAATGTCTCGGATACGTCGCTTGATTAAAGTAGAATTACCCATTGCGTTACCAGTGATTATTTCGGGTATTCGTACAGCTTTGGTTTTGATCATCGGAACAGCCACTTTAGCGGCATTAATTGGTGCAGGTGGCTTAGGAACGTTTATCTTGTTGGGAATTGACCGTAACACACCTGTGTTAACATTGATCGGTGCAATTAGTTCAGCATTGCTAGCTATTATTTTTAGTAGTTTGATTCGTTTGTTGCAACGTGTTCGACCAATATACACCTTGATTGTGCTAGCCTTGACGATTGGCGTACTTGGAGGTATATCAGCATATCAAACATTTTTTGTGAAAGAAGAGTCTGTAGTAATTGCAGGAAAACTCGGTTCAGAACCAGAAATTTTGATTGAGATGTATAAAGAACTGATTGAAGAAAAAAATCCGGATCTTGCTGTCGAAGTAAAACCAAATTTTGGAAAGACGAGCTTTTTATTTAGCGCGTTGCAGAATGAGCAAATTGATATTTATCCAGAATTTACTGGAACAGTTTTAGAAAGCTTAGTCAAAGTTCCTGATGCAATGAAAGAAACAAAGTTGTCAGAAACAGATACGTATCAACAAGCAAAGGAATTGCTCCATCAACAAGAAGCAATGACTTTCTTACAGCCAATGGCTTATCAAAACACGTACGCATTAGCAGTGAAAGAATCCTTTGCCAAAGCAAATCAGCTAGAAACAATTTCGGATTTGATCAAAGTGAATGACCAGATCAAAGCAGGTTTTACCTTAGAATTTATTGATCGTAACGATGGTTATCGGGGGATTCAATCAGTTTATCATCTAGAGTTTCCAAGTGTTCAAAGTATGGAGCCAAGTCTTCGTTACCAAGCAATCAAAAATGGCGACGTTAATGTGATTGATGCTTACTCGACAGATAGCGAGTTGAAAGAATATGGGTTAGTTGCTTTAAAAGACGATCGCCAACTATTTCCACCTTATCAGGGTGCGCCTTTGATGAAGGAAAATTTTGCTAACAAACATCCGGAAGTCGTGAGTGCCTTGAATCAACTTGGTGGAAAGATCACCGAAGAAGAAATGATTGACATGAATTACCAAGTCAATGTTGAAAAAAGAGAACCAGCACAAGTTGCCCATGATTTTTTAGTGACGATTGGGTTAAGCAAGGAGGCTGAAAAATGACAGAAATCATCGAGTTTCATCAAGTTCAAAAAAAATTTGCTGACAAAGTTGTGATTGACCAACTGGACTTCGTTGTTCATCCAGGTGAGATCTTTGTGTTAGTTGGTCCTTCTGGTAGTGGGAAAACAAGTACGTTGAAGATGATTAATGGTTTGATTAAACCAACAAGTGGTGAGATTTATTTTAAAGGTCAGAAACTAACTAGTTACAATTTACAAAAATTACGTTGGAAAATGGGGTATGTTTTACAACAAATTGCGTTGTTTCCAACCATGACCGTCAAGCAAAATATTGAAGTGATTCCAGAGATGTTAGGTTGGGAAAAGGGAAAACGGGAACAACAAGTAGACCAATTATTGGAAAAAGTGGGGCTTTCTCCAGCGGATTATCGGGACCGTTTTCCTCGGGAATTATCTGGAGGTGAACAGCAACGAATTGGGATTTTGCGTGCAATTGCTGCGAACCCAGAAATCATTTTAATGGATGAACCTTTTAGTGCTCTTGATCCTCTTTCACGCACTTCATTACAAGAGTTAGTGCTTTCCTTACATCAAGAATTAGGAACGACCGTCGTTTTTGTTACCCACAATATGGAAGAAGCAGTCAAACTGGGAAACCGAATTGGTGTTATGAAAGATGGTCGATTGATTCAATGTGATACGCCAGAAAAACTGTTGAAGCAACCGAATAACGCGTTTGTTCAAAGCTTTTTTGAAGAAACTAGCCAAAAAGAAATTTTGGTAGAAGAACTGATAGCGTTAGGCTTTTATGCTAAAGAAATAACAGATAAAAATGTTCCTGTGGTTGAGTTAACGACGCCGCTAACTCAAGTTTATGAGAAATTAGCCCAAGCACCAATTGTTCAAGTCCTCAATCAAGGAACTTTAGTTGGGGAGTTGTCTGGTCAAGATGTCTTTGCCTTTTTAAGTCGAAAGGAGTAAAAAATGATGAAAGAGTATGACACAATCGTAATTGGTTCAGGAGTAGCAGGGTTAAGTGCCGCTTACGAGTTAAAAGCAAAGCAGCAGCAAGTGTTAGTAATTGAAGAAAATTTATGGGGTGGGACTTGTCCAAATCGCGGCTGTGATCCTAAAAAAATCTTAATTGGTGGGGTGGAAGCACGCAATCGGATCAAGCAATTACTTGGAAAAGGCTTTTCTGAAGTGCCGCCATTAAATTGGCAAGAACTCCAGTCTTTTAAACGAACTTTTACGGACCCTGTTTCTGCAAATCGCCAAAAAGAATTAAGCCAGGCAGGAATTGATCATCTGACTGGAACAGCAAGTTTTCTGGATGAAGAAACAGTTGAAGTGCTGGGAAAGACATTTCGTGGAAAACATTTTGTGCTTGCAACGGGACAACGTCCGACCATTTTACCGATTGAAGGAAAGGAATTTTTGCAAACAAGTACCGATTTTCTAGCGCTTGCTGAGCTACCGAAACAATTGATTTTTATTGGAGGAGGCTATGTTTCCTTTGAACTGGCAACGATTGCTCGTGCGGCTGGCAGTGAAGTGACCATTGTGCATCACAATCAGCGACCGCTAAAAGAATTTGATGAAGAGTTGGTTCAAGAGACAATTGTCCAAATGAAAAAAGCTGGCATCCAGTTTGCTTTTGATGTGGATGCACAAAAAATCACGCGCCAAAATGAGAAATTACAGTTGATTGCTGGAAAAGAAATCTTTGAAGCAGATGCGATTTTTTGCGCAACAGGTCGCCAGCCAAATGTTGAATCTTTACATTTAGAGCGTGCCAATGTCGATTTTACGAAAAAGGGGATCATTGTGAATGAGTGTCTTCAAACAACAAATCCACAAATTTTTGCTTGTGGAGACGTTATCGAAAAACAGTTGCCAAAATTAACACCTGTTGCGACTTTTGAAGGCCAATACGTTGCACAAAAAGTGACACAACAACAGCAAAAAACAATCAACTATCCTGTCATTCCGACAATTGTTTATGGTAGCCCAAAGATTGCGACTGTTGGAACAACGAAAATTGAAGAGGATAGGCAAGTTGAAACAGTGACTCAAGAAATGACAAGCTGGTTTACCTACCATCGAGTGAATGAACCATTAGCCAAAGTAAAGTTATGTTTCAATAAAGAAAACTTTTTGATTGGCGCAAGTGTTTTGAGTGAGCAAGCAGATGAACTGATTGATTTTCTAACGATAGCAATCAATCAACGGTTGACGAAGGAAATCGTGGATCAATGGATTTTTGGCTATCCGACACTTGCTAGTGATTTGCCTTATCTATTGAAATAGGAAAGGAATAAATTAAGCAGAAGTGCTTGTTGCACCAATTTTGTTATGCTACACTAAAAAAAATGAATACTTGTTTCTGGGGATGTCGTAAACGGCATGAGAGTAAGTTGTGAACTTAGACCCATTGAACCTGTCAGTTAATACTGGTGAAGGGAGAAACATAGCAAACGCTTGTTTAAGTGGGACCTATGTTGCGTCCACAGACAAGCGTTTTTTTGTTCCAGTGTTAAATTTGATTCATTTAGGAGGTGAACAATTGAAGAAACATTTATATCCAGCAATCAGTGTCGGTGTTCTGCTACTGATTTGGCAAGTCAGTGTTCAGCTGTTACAGACACCAACCTTTATTTTGCCTAGTCCGATTGCCGTTTTTCAAGCACTGCTTGCTGATAGACAGACGCTGTTTTTTCATTCACTCACGACTTTGAGCGAGGCACTGTTAGGATTAGTAATTGCAGGAATCATTGCCTTTTTTACAGCATTATTGATGGACTTTTATGAGTTACTAAAGACCGCAATCTATCCCATTTTAGTAGTATCACAAACGTTACCAATTATGGTTTTGGGACCGTTACTCACGTTGTGGTTTGGTTTTGGACTGGCGCCGAAAGTGATTTTAGTTATTTTGATGAGTTATTTCCCAATGGTCGTTTCTTTTGCGGATTCATTGAGTAAAGCATCAAGGGAACAAATTATTTTTTTACGAACAATGGGCGCCAGTAGGGGACAGATCTATCGAATCTTCAAAATTCCTGAAGGGCTTGCAGGTTTCTTTTCTGGGCTAAAAGTTGCAGCGACTTATTGTGTTAGTGGCGCAATCGTTGGGGAATGGTTAAGTGCGCAGTCCGGATTAGGTTATTACATGATCCGTGTAAAAAACAGTTATCAAATCGACAAGGTTTTTGCAGCAATTCTTTGTGTAATCGTTCTTAGTTTATTGCTTAATGGATTGAGTGTGCTCATGAAGAAAAGTTATTATTATTGGTTATATACTAGAGGATAGGAAGAGGAAGAAAATGAAAAAAATGTTATGGCTAGTACCAGCTTTGTTATTATTTACCGCATGCGGAGCAAATAAGCAAGAAACAAGTACTACGGATTCAACAAAAAAGTTAACGGATGTCACTCTCGTGTTGGACTATGTACCAAATACAAATCATACAGGTATCTATGTTGCAAAAGAACAAGGTTATTATAAAGATGCTGGCTTGAATGTGAACATCATTGAGCCAGGAGATGATTCGACAAGTATCGGCTTAGTGGGCGCAGACAAAGCACAATTTGGTGTGAGCTATCAAGAAGACATCACCTATGCACATGCTGACGGACAAGCTATTCCAGTTAAGGCGATTGCGACAATTATGAAGCACAATACTTCTGGATTTGTTGCAGCAAAAGATAGCGGGATAACGAAACCAAAAGACTTTGAGGGAAAAACCTATGCAGGTTGGCAAAGTCCTAGTGAAGAAGCAGTATTAAAAGCAGTCATGGAACACGATAACGCAGATTTTTCTAAATTAACGATTGTTGGAAGTACCGGGGAAGGACCCGAAGCTTTAGGAAAAGGTGTCGACTTACAATGGTATTTTGAAGGTTGGGATATGGTTAAAGCAAAAGAAGCAAAAATTGAATTGAACTATCTTCCGTTAAGAGAACTGGATGAACGCTTAGATTATTATACTCCTGTTATCATTACGAGTGATAAAATGATTGCACAGGAACCAAAAGTAGTTCAAAAATTTATGGATGCAACGAAAAAAGGTTATCAAGAAGCAATTAAGCATCCACAAGCAAGTGCAAAAATTTTGCATAAGTACGCGTCAGACAACGAACTAAGTTTCTTGGAAGAATCACAAGCATTTGTTTCAGAAAACTATACTGATGAGCCAGAAAAATGGGGATTGATGCAAGAAAAAGTATGGGATAACTATACTGATTTCATGAAAGAGAATGGATTAATCAAAGAAAAAGTAGAGGCAAAAGAATTATTCACGAACCAATTTATTCAATAGGAGGAAAAAATGTGGCAATTGAAATCAATCAGTTAACTGTAACGATTGATAACTTAGAGATTTTAAAAGAAATTGATCTTATTGTTGAAAAGAATTCTTTTGTATCAATCATTGCGCCAAGTGGAGCTGGTAAATCAACCTTGTTGAAAGTTTTAACTGGGGTAATATCACCAACTTCAGGAGAGATTTTCGTCGATGGTGAGCCAATTATGGGATTAAACACAGCGTTTAGTTACATGCCACAAGAAGATTTATTATTACCATGGGCTAGTGTTTTTCAAAATGTTACATTGTATCAAAAAATCAATCATCAAAAAATTGACCAAGAAAAAGTAATGGAAGAACTACAATTATTTGGATTGAAAAAATATAGTGGTTTTTTACCAGAGCAACTTTCTGGTGGTATGAAACAGCGAGTTGCATTGTTGCGAACAATGATGAACCCAGCTGACTACTTGTTGTTAGATGAGCCATTTGGTGCGTTGGATGCGATGACTCGAAGTCAGATGCAAGATTGGCTACTTCAGCTACCGAAACAAAAAACGAGAACCACGTTACTAGTGACCCATGATATCGAAGAAGCTATTTATTTATCCAATCGAATCATAGTGCTGTCTGCTCGGCCAGCGCGAATCATTGCAGATATCAAGTTACCAGAAAAGCATCGAACAAGAAGCTGGCTTGGAGAACAAGCAACATTAAAGCAAAACATCTATCAGTTGTTAGAAGGTGAAACACATGTTGATTGATGGACATTGCCATTTGGCAGGAAGTACAGAATTAGCACAGCGACAACAAAAATATCAGATTTTGACGATTCTTAATTGTGATTCGCCGGAAGAATGGGAAGAAAACCAACGATTAACCAAAGTGGGAGACCTTCAACTGTTAAGTTTTGGGGTTCATCCTTGGAAGGCAGATCAATATCGATTTGAAGCCGTTCTACCTTATTTAGAAAAAGCGAATATAATTGGTGAAATCGGATTAGATAGTGTGTGGACAGAAGTGCCGCTGGCAACCCAACTTACTATTTTTGAACAACAACTAATTTATGCAATGGAACGGCAAAAGCCAGTTGTTTTGCATACAAAAGGATGCGAAGCAGAAATTTTATCATTGATCAAAAAATATCCCAATCGTTACTTGATCCATTGGTATTCGAGCATGGCGCTTCAAAAAGCTTATATCGACTTTGGTTGCTATTTTACCATTGGGATTGATTTGATGCGAAATAATGCAGTGAAAGAATTAGCAAAAAAAGTACCACTTGATCGCTTGTTGATTGAAACAGATGGTTTGGCGGCCATTGAATGGGCATTAGATCGAAAAGTACAGGTTGATGATTACGTGGCGATTTTAAGGTGTCACTTACAATCATTAGCTGAATTAAGAAATATTGAGTCAACGATTCTGGCAGAGAAAATGACGAAGAATCTGCAAGTATTTATTAACGGCTAAATGTAAGATTCAAGTACTTCGCCAAATGTTAGTGGTCATGTTGGACAATAACGAGGTTATCAGTTTTCGCTTCTGTTAAAATGAAGAAAAGCTTGTCTCGTGGAAATTCTTTTAGTGATCAAGTTTGATTGATGCACTGCAAGAAAATACTTTCTACTTTGTAAAAGGCTGTGACAAGTTTTTGTCACGGCTTTTTTTGAGGGCGTATGCAGAAAGGAGAATGGCCAAAACATCCGTTCATAAAAAGAAAAAATTATTCATGAGTGAGGGGGAAGTAAGATGCAAAATTCATTTGAAAAAAATATCGACCAGTTATCTCAAGAACAAAAGGAGTTATTATTTTTAATTCACTTAGCAATGGAAGAATTACAAGTTGTAGGGGAAGAAAATCAATCAATGAATCGTTTGCTTACACAATATTCTCTTAAAGAAACCTTGTTCGTTTTTGAACTTTATGCGTGTAATGTTCAATATGACATCAATAGAAACATGAGTAATAAAATTTCAATGACCAAATTTCACGAGTTGTTGCCAGACTATTCAATTTATGAGAAAAAATACCAGTATGAGTTATTAGGACAGATGTATCAGGAAGTTCGTTCGAATAAAAAAAGTGTCCATTTACAAGAAACAAGAATGCAAAAGGACTTGATCACACAGCTGAACGATGCGAGAATGCGAAAAAAATTAAAGAAGATGGCAGCAAGTTGGTAATCTTCAATGTTCATTTTTATTTATGAGAATATTATTAAAAAATAAAAGAATAAAAGAAAAAATTGGCTGATGAATAAAAGGACGATACATAGCAGAATTTGATTGAGTAATAAGGGGACTTATTACTCGATTTTTTTGTTTTTATAACAATTTTAAATTATAATATTTGATTTTTCACTCTGTTTTGTTATAATAATCACATGCAAAGATAATAATTTTAATCTTTCTATAATTTTTTACGGTGATTTTCCGAATGTTTCGAAAAAAACGCTATATAAGTTAACTTTATAATTATGCTGATTTGCTTGCAAGATTACTAAAAAATTTTAAGTGGGGTGTGCCGATCTTACAATTAGAAGGTTTGTTGCTTGAAAAGCAAATAATGAATAACGAATTTTTTGAAAAAATAAAGGGTAATTTTGACTATTTGTTATGCGGGAGAAAAAATGGATTTAGTCAGTTGTATAGCCTAGCAGTCGGTAAAAATTGATTTTGTAAAACGCTTTATAGCAATTATAATTCTACAGGAACTAAGAACTGGTTGGATGCTTGATTGTTATTTTTTACTGACTCTATTTTCAGGAGAATCAACATTTTTTATCTGTAAAGGGAAAGGCAGTTTGTTCCTTTTGGACATAGTTAAGTAGAAATAAGTAAACAATTCTTGATAAACATAAGTTCCTTTCAATTGCTGGTTTCTTATTTTATGGAACCATTTGAAGTGAAGGTATCTTTCAATCATGTGGTTCGCAGGATTGAACAATGTTACATATTTATTTATAGAGTGGGGTGTAATAATGAGAGCTTGTCTAGATAGTCGATTAAGTCGACAATTAGCAATTCTGGAAACCTTGTGGGATTCCGAATGGATGACCAGTGAGGAGTTAGCCGAACGAACAGGGAATTCTGAAAAAACGATTCGAACAGATATTCCAATTATCAATAAGTATATTTATCCTTTAAGTATCGAGACCTCATTTAAACTGGGGATATTTTTAAAAAAAGATGTAACTATTCCGAAATCATACATATATGCAGCTATTTTAAATGAAAGTTCAGAATATGATTTACTTGAACAAATCTTTTTTGCAGATAATCTAAAAAAGATCGATTTGAGTGAACAATTGTATACTTCTGAATCACAAATTACACGCTGGTTATCGAAAATCAACCAATCTTTGGAAAATTATGAGTTAAGAATCGATAATGCGTTACAAATCAATGGTGATGAACAAAAAATTCGTACGTTCTTCTCTTGTTTCTTTCTGGAAAAGTATGGTTCCCCAGAAAAAAAATTTCCTTATGAGCAAGTTCAAGTGATTGATCGCTTGATCGAAGACTTTTTGAAGGAAAATATTGCAATTGTTTTTGCAAATTCCAAACAGCATTTTTCTCTTAGTCGCCTGAAGTTTCAATTACTAATTAGTATTGAACGGATGAAGAGAAAACATGAGATTCAAACAGAAAAATTAGTTAATGGATTTTCATTCTTGATGGTTGAAGCTAGTTTGTGTGAGGAATTTAAAGCAATATTTGGCTTGGAACTAACGAGTCATGTATTACAACAACTATTCCAAGAATATTTTTATCCATTTTATCCTTCTCGAGTGAAACAAGGACATGAAGAACTAAGTCCACTAAAAATCAAAAATAAAATCGAAGAAATCATTGATGAATTATCGAAGGTCTACCATGTCGAGTGTGATTACCGAGATAAAATCGTTCGTGATATTTACTGGACGACATTTCAAATTTGCGGGCCAACCTATATTTTGCATGACAAGAAAAAAGAGTTTTTTGAGGGTATTTTAGCGGATAGCCCAGACTTGGCACAATTTTTACATAAAAAGTTTCAACAGATTTTTTCAGAAGTGGAGCTTTTCAAACAAAGAAAAGTAGATGAGATGGTTCACCAAGCCATTTTTGAATTGATGACTTCTTGGGCAAGCTTACGCTTGGGCGTGCGCCAATCCACTATCACGGTGACCGCTGCATTGATGTTAGATACGACTTATGAACATATGAAAATGGTTAAAGAAGAGATCGAATTTTATTTCCGGCATAAAATCAAAATTGATATTATTGACCCTTATGTAAAACTCGATCGTGCCAATTTTTCCAACTATGATTGTCTACTGACAGATACGTATACAAGTAACACCTATCCAATTCCGACAATTGGTATTTCAAATTACTTAAATGATGATACGATCTCCAAACTACTGGACTTTGTTTATTTAAAAAGGGAAGAGTCCAAAGAGGTTTTTGCAAAAAGCCATTTAAATAGTATTGGTTTATTAAAGGGATGATGAAGTTATTTGTCAAAATAAAAAAACGGACACCCACTGGGCTGTCCGTTTTTTGTTTTGACTTTTTTTCTTAGTACCAACCGTTTGCTAACCAGAATGATTGAGCAGCTTCCCAAGAACCATAACGTGAAGAAACATAAGCGTCTGCTACACGTTCTTGATTGGCAGCTGAGTAGTCACCGTTCAAGTATGATGAATCTAATTGGTAACGACCGATGTAGCGACCGTTAGTTGCTGTATAAGAACCGCTTGATTCTCTTTGTGCGATCCATTCTTTTGCAGAGTTAGAAGTAGTAGCGACTGCCTCTGTTGTTTCAACTGCTGGAGTTGCTTGAACTGTTTCTTGAACAGGTGCTTGAGCAACTTCTTGCGTTGTCTCTTGTTGAACAGGTTCAGCTTGAACTGCTTCTGTTTGAGGTGCAACATCTGTTGTTGAGCCTTGCTCTGAGGTTGGAATAGTTAATGTTTGACCTGCAAAAATCAGATTGATATCTGAAATTGAATTAGATTGAGCAATATGGTTAATCAAGGAGTTATCGCCAACATATTTTTGTGAAATAGTTGATAATGAATCGCCTGATTGAACAGTGTACGCTTCGTCTGCGTGTGTTGTTGTTCCCATAAATAATGCAGCGCCGGCAGCCAGAGTTGTTCCTAATAGTACAGTTTTAAGTGATTTCATATAAAATAGTTTCTCCTTTTGAGTTGTTCGAATTTTGTTGTTGTGATCAACTTGGACTACTTTAACATGGAAAAATATTTCATAGGTAAAAGGTTCATGACAATTTGTGACAAAAGTCGCTTTTTTGTAATCTTTTTAGTAACGTACGTAAAATGAATGATTGGAAAGCTTGCTAAATCAAGAAATTACTTGAAATGTTTCTGACTTTAGGCTTGTTTAGTTACGAAAAAATCGATTATCCAAAATTTTTTTTATAGAAATAAAAAGTATGGATTTCAATTTTGTTTTGGTAGTAAAACAAAATGAAAAACTCGTTATAATTCATTTTGTAATTATTTTTGGAGGTGCTTATGAAACGGAATTATTCGATTGACTTGATTAAAACAATGGCTGCCTTTTTTGTGGTAGCTGTTCATTTCTTATTAAATAGTGGTTTTTATGATCAAACGATTCAAACAAATCTTACCCTTTTTTGGATGATGACAAGGCAAGTGACAATAACTGCTGTGCCATTGTTTTTATTGTGTACAGGTTTCTTGATGAATCGTAAGAAACTTTCTGTTTCCTATTTATTGAATCTGTTTCCTGTTTTGTTCTTGTATGTCAGCATTTCTTTAGTTGGCTGGCTGAGAATGGTTGTGATGGATGAAGGCGTGAGTTTGACTGATGCACTTTTTGGTATTTTGGATTATTCAACCAATACTTATTCTTGGTATGTGGAAATGTATATAGGGTTGTACTTGATGATTCCCTTACTAAATTTGATTTGGCAAGCAAATCAGAATCAGTTTTTCCATCGATATGTTGTTGGGGTATCGCTTTTTTTATTTTTTGGGCCATCTTTGTTGAACTCATTCGGAAAAGTGGTTCCAGATTTTTGGATTGATGCTTATCCAATTGGCTATTATTTCATCGGTGCCTATTTATTTGAATATCAAGAACAGTTTAAAAAGTTTAAGAAAACTTGGTTACTTTTACTCATAGCTATTTTCGCATTCTTTGTCTTAGACGTGATACTTGATTATCAGACAACGTATCAAGATTTTGCTGGGAATCAATACAACGGCTTTGAACCACTGATTGTTAGTTTTTTGATTTTTGTGTGTTGTTTGCGCATACCAGTAACGAAAGGATTTCAATTGCCTATCAGAAAGTTGAGTCAATGGACGCTTGGAATCTATCTGATGTCAGACGTTACAGACCAACTCGTTTATCCGATTGCAAGAATGTTGTTGCCAACGATGGAGCAGCGCTTGACCTATGGTTTTGTAATCATCTTAACTAGTTTCAGTGCAGCAGTTCTTTTTAGTTATCCATTTGAACGGAGCAGCGAATGGCTACGACGAAAGTTGCGGGGCGGACAATCAGCAGAAAGGAAAGACCAACATGTTTCTTCTAAAATTCATTGATTATTATACGATTGGTTATCCAATTCTGATGTCTATTTTATGGTCGGTTGGCGCATACTTTTCGAGAATCAAGTACACCAAGCAAGAATCATTAAAAAGTTATCCAAAAGTTTCAATCGTTTTATCTGCTTACAATGAAGAAGAAACGATTCAAGAAGCGATGTCTGCTTTGGAACAACTTGCATATCCCAACTTGGAAATCATTGTGGTTGATGATAAAAGTACAGATAATACGTTAATGCTCCTTGAACAAATCAAACAAGGATTTT
Source organism: Enterococcus sp. DIV0176 (assembly GCF_050528535.1). Classification (NCBI taxonomy): domain Bacteria; kingdom Bacillati; phylum Bacillota; class Bacilli; order Lactobacillales; family Enterococcaceae; genus Enterococcus; species Enterococcus sp. DIV0176. The sequence goes on from NZ_CP172879.1 coordinate 975,244, forward strand.
CTAAAGAAAAAGAATTGAGAATTCTTGCCCAACAAAAAAATGGCGGGAAAGCAACTGCGCTGAATACAGCTTTGGAAATGGTTAGTGGAAAGTATTTGCTGGTATTAGATGCAGATGCTTTGTTGGCACCAAACTCAGTGGAAATCTTAGCTGCAGAGTTAGAGAGCAGTTCGATAATTGGGGCGGTGACAGGGAAGCCGGTGGTACGTAATCGCTCAACTTTGTTAGGAAAATTACAGACGTTGGAATACGTTGGAATCATTGACGGAATCAAGCGCACGCAAACATTTATGTTAGGTGCAATCATGACAGTTTCAGGCGTAATCGTGATGTATCGCGTATCAAGTTTAAAAGAGGTTGGTGGGTTTAATCCCGAGGTTATGACGGAGGATATTGATGTCACTTGGAAACTGCATCGCGCAGGTTGGCGCGTGACATATAACTGCCGCGCACTTTCTTATATTTTAGTCCCAGAACGTTATTTTAGTTTATTGAAACAAAGAAAACGTTGGTCGATTGGTGGATTGGAAGTGCTTCTCGGGAATTTTTCATGGGTCATGGGGGGTGGCGATTTAAACTATAAGTTGTTACTCGGCGAAATGATTTTGAGCCATCTTTGGGGCTGGACATTTGTGTTTAGCACGTTTAATTATCTCGTTGCAACTTATTTTCGACAGGAATTACATGTCGCAGGTGGTGTTGTTGTTTTGTTCATTTTATTGTCTATCTTACTATTTTGGATTGGTGCCAATGGCGATGAGAATGATAGTCAGCTCAAACTGCAAGACAAACTAACTGTTCCTGTTTATTTGATGTTTTATTGGTTAACCAATCTTATTAGTGCAATTTCTTCGGAATTTGCTGTAATCACAGGGAAGACAAGTAAAGGAAAATGGGAAAGTCCAGATCGAGGTGTATAAAATGGATCATTTGATTATTCGAAAAAAGATGTTTACGCGTAATTTACTTTCGACAATGTATTTATTGATTGCGTGGTGGTTATTTTTAGCGTTATTGTTTTTGATGTTTTGTTCATTGTTAGGTTATTATTCTGATGCTATTGGCGCCATTTTTTTATTGGTTGACTTTCCGTTGACCCAAATAACAGATATTTTGCATCTTATTTTTGCTTTACTGGCGATTTTTATTGTGCCAATTTTGATTGGAATCGTCGCACTGAAAACAACAGGAGGTACGCAATGAAACGAGTGAACCGATTACTTACCAGTTTATTGAGCTTTTGTCTGATTGGTGTTGTTAGTTTTCTACTTTTTAGCCAGACAAAACAACTAGTGGAAAGTGAAGTGAGTACTGGTTTTTCTTATGCTCCTTTATCAGATGAAGATGGAGTGATCGTTTTATGTTATCATCGTGTACTAGCAGATAATTTTGTGGTTGAGGCAGTTTCAAAAATGTCAAAAAATACCCAACTTCATCAATTTAATGTACCATTGAGTGATTTTACTCAACAAATGCAGGATTTAAAGGAAAGAAAAGTACCTGTTTTAACAATGGATCAATTACTCGAAAAACGTGCAAAGAAAGAGTTAACTGGGCGAAATGTGGTGATTACATTTGATGATATCGATGTTACGTTACCAAATAACGCTTTTCCAGTTTTAGAGAAAGAGAAGTTCCCCTTCACCGCTTTTGTGATTACAGGCGAGACTGGAAATAATCTTTCTGGCTCGCAGATGGCCAGTTGGTCACAGATAAAAAAGTTGGCGGCTTCGCCCTTAGCCACATTTGGCGTGCATACCAATGATTTACATTATCAAGAAAAAGGAAAACCCGTATTGTCGACTAACTTACCAAAAAAAACAATGATTGATGACTATAAAAAAAGTCAAGAAATCTTTAAACAGGAACTTGGGTATCAAGCTGATTATTTTGCTTATCCTTACGGGGCAAAAAACAAACGACTAACAGACTACATGAGTCAAAATCAAATCAAGGGTATCTTCAGTTTAGAAACTGGTGTTGTTACGAATGAAACGTTGACTACTGACATGCCGCGATTGATAGTCACTAAAGAAAATTGGCCGACATTATTACATTGGCTAGATAACGATACAAATTAAAAAAATTGCAAAAAATAATGAAGCTGATACTTCTTAGCGAGTTTCTCGTACAAACAAAAAAGAGAAAGGAGTTAACTAAAAAGCGTTATATTAAGATGCAGGAAAATTCAGGAGGGTGTTATGACGATTAACAAATTAGATTTACTCAGCGATTCAGCTCGGTACCAACTCGATATCTTACGCATATTTGACATGCGTAAGGGGCAATTCACTTCAGTTGAACTGTTAGTTGAGTTACTAGGAATCTCAAAGTTTAAAGTGAATAAGTATATTGCTGAACTTGAACAGGCATTAGTTGCAGCAACTAATGCCAAAGTTGTGCGATTATCGAAAGGTGAGATCGATATTCCAGACCTTTCCAATGAAGTGATTCGGCAGTTACAACTTTATTATTTGAAGCAATCTGATTTGTTTTTGCTCTTTCACGAAATGGTTCAATTTGGATCCACACCAGAAAAGTTTTCACAAAAACATTTTTTGAGTCGTTCAAAAGCATATCTGATCAAAAGTGAACTAGAAGATATTTTGGCACCAGGTGGTATTCAAATCAATGAAGGAACGTTAGTTGGAGACGAAGCCAAGGTTCGGCGAGAAATTTTTGATATTTACTATTATTTTTTCAATGGCTTAGAATCACCATTTGAGTCTTCACTTCGGCAAAAGACACATGAAGTGTTGGAGGTAATCATCCACACCTTGAATTTAGAAATGATTATGACTCGGATTGCTAAATTAGAATTGTTTTTGAGCATTACACTCTTACGCTTATCAAAACGAAGTTATGTGAATACAGTTGAAATTGAATTTGAAGATGTCTATGCAAAAGAAATTCGACAACTGCTTGTACTTGTTCAAAATAAATTGCAAAAGATCACTGTGATTCCAGAAGAAAAACAAGAAAATGAACAACTATGGCTTTTGGTTTTTTTATTAAGCGAGGAATGTCTTTCACTAACGACACAGCAAAAAACAATCAGATGGAACCAAAATTTAACTGAGTTGACTACCTTACAGGTCGATTATTTATTTCAAACGTTGAAGCTTGTTTTATCAACGGAACGAAAAACAGAAAAAATCGTAGAACTACAGCAGGTTTTGGAACTAACAAATTTTAAGTTGGCATTTGCCAATCATTCTCGACTGACATTTATTTCAGAGGATCAAGAGCGTTTCTTCGCTGAATTATATCCACAATTTCATCAAGTGGCTAAGAAATTTGTTGAATTAGCAAAAAATAGTGATATTTACGATCAAGGATTATTGACGAATGGTAGTCTGTATTATGATTATATTTTCGCCATTATTTCGGTTATTCCACAAAAGTATTTATCTGATAAAGTTTACGTTTGTGTGGATTTTTCGAGAGGATCAGCGTATACAAAATTCATTGCGGAAAATATTTTAGCTTTTCAAAACTTGAATATTGTGGTTCAAAAAAAGGTCAACAATCAGACACAACTATATGTTAGTGATTTGTTGATTGATAAGTTGAACTGTCCGCAGATTATCTGGAAAAATCCACCAAGTGATCATGATTGGTTGTTGTTTGGCGAGATGGTAATTAAAGTGAGGAATGAAAATGAAAGTTAAATCCTTAATAGTTAGTGGTATGTTGGCGACGACTTGTCTGTATCAAAGTGTTATTTTGAGTGGGCTGGTCGATCAACCAATCCGGGACAAGAAAATTGAGTTGTCAAAAGAAAGCCTAGTGAATGATATTCAGGTGGAAAATAACGGAGAGACAGTCGTTTTTAAAAATCATCGCCGGATAAAAAGAAATGAATTGACAATGCTGGAAAATCGAATTTCGGCTATGGAAAAGAATCCGCAGGTACCTTCAGGCGGAGGCGCAAGTCAAACCTTGATTGGCCAGCGAATGGCTCGATTGAGTGGAAGCTTGGTTTATGGAATGAGGCAAGAATAATGAAACGCACGATTTATCAAGGGGTTTCGCTAATGTTGGGGGCCGTAAGTTTGTTCAGCCCGCTTTTATTAGTGACTGCTACAAGCACCACGCAAAAAATAAATCGACAGACAAGCGCGCAATCTGTAGTAGAAAAACAAGTTTATGGAAATCAAGCACAACTTGATTTAGGTGATGGTCAAAAAGTTCTCTCTAATAAAGCCTTTATCACGATGTACCGCAAGTCCTTGAAAAAAGAAACCTATTCAAAAGAACTTTTAACTGTCGACCAGTCTTCGGGAAAAGCAATTCCAGGAGCTGTTTATGAAGCAAAAGCTGAAAATGGCGAAACGCAGAAATTAACTGCTGATGAAACGGGACAAGTTTCGCTGACTAAATTGGCAAAAGGCCAGTATGTAATCTGCCAAGTGAAAGCTCCTCTTGGCTACGAACTTTCGGAAGAAACAGTCGAATTAGTTATTGAAAATCAAACAGTCATTCAACGGATTTTTACCAATCAGCGAAAAGAAAATACGATTTTATTAACAAAAATCACAGACGAGAATGAGCCACTTGCTGGCGTAGCATTTACACTTTATCAAGATGAAAAAGTGTTACGAAAAAAGCTTGAAACGAATCAATATGGACAACTAGCTGTCGACGGCTTAACGAAAGGTGAGTATTATTTTGTAGAAACAAACGCACCAAAAGAATACCAAATAGATTCAAGAAAATTGGCATTTACGATAGGGGGTGAAGCAAAATGATAAGAATGAAAAAACTTGTTTTCTTGACCAGTCTGGTTGCTTCAACTGTTTTTGGCTGCACGGCTTTCGCAGCTGAAAACCTTTATGATGAACCCTTGGCTATAGAATCAGAAAACTTGCAGGATTATTTTTCATTACAAGGATCAGCTTCTTATGATCCAATAACTGAAATTATTTCGTTAACACCTAATAGGCGATTACAAGCTGGAAATGTTTCGTTGAACAAAAAATTACCAGCTACCACCTCTTTTCATTTAGAAGCCGAAGTAAATTTAGGTGATAAAACAGATGTAGAAGGTGGGGGAGATGGGGTTGCGCTTGCGCTTCATACGGATGTGCCATCAGCCATCGGAAAACCAGGGAATGGTATCGGTGTTTTAGGATTAGCAGGCGTTCAAGCATTTAAATTAGACACGTTTTGGAACCGTAGTGAAGAATACGAGGAACCACCTGAAAACGTTGAACGGATCTTAGGAAGAAATCAACCATTTGGTGCGTTCTTAGTCTCCAATCCTACAACAGTTATGATTCAAGACTCTGTTCAATATTTAGCGAACAATCAAGATGCGCCAGCAGATGTTGATGGGCAATTCCATTCGTTTGTTGCTGATTATGATGCGATGAGCAAGGAACTAACGATTCGCTTTCATTCCAATCGGGGGTGGCTGACATGGAAACAAGTCTTGCCGCTACAGGAAAATTATGCAGTCGCATTCAGTGGATCAACAGGTGTGAATGTCAATCATCAGAAAGTAAAAGTTCGTTCTTTTGTAACCAAACCAGCTATCGTAACAGGACAGTTCAATCTACAGTTGACAGATCAAGAAACGAACCAACCACTTGCTGGTGGCCAATTTGAGATTCACGATGTCACAACAGGAAAATTGATCGAAACAATTACGACAGATGAGAATGGAAAAGCAAGTGTGCCAAAGCTTCCTCTTGGAACTTATCAGGTGAGTCAAGTAACAACGCCAACAGGATATGAAAAGACAACAAACAGGACTTTTTCCATAACAGAAGAGCAATTAACGCAACAACTAAACGTGGAAAATCAGCCTATTTTGGGTAGCTTGAAGGTAACGCTAACCAACCGAGCAGATGTGAAACAGAAATTATCTGGTGGTCGCTTTCATCTGATGGATGATTCTGGAAAAATTCTGAAAAAGAATCTTTTGACAAATGAACAAGGCATGTTTGAAATTACAAAGCTACCAATTGGAAAATATACATTAGTCCAGGAAAAAGCCCCAACTGGTTATCAGATTATCGATAAGGAAACACCTATTTGGATTCAAGGTAGTCAGTTGTTAGAAGTGCCAGTGCAAAATGCAAAAGAACCAGAAACACCCAAAACATCTGATGATAATTTTAAAGAAGCAGAGTCTCAAGAATCAAGTTCATTAATGACTAATTCGCTCACAATGGAATCAACTAGATCAGCGAGTTCAACAACAAGTGAAATCATAGCAGAAAAAGACAATCAAACAGTGGTGATCGAATCAAGTTCATCAACTATACACGAAGAGTTACTTCCCCAAAGTAATCCGATGATTAGCCAGTTGCCACTAAAAAAAGTGACGCAACTAACTATCCAACTGAAAAAAATCAATGGTGAACCAATCCAAGAAGGTTCATTTGAATTATTTAATACTCAAACAGGTCAGGTTCAGCAACTAGCCTTAGCTTTAAATGAACCGTTAACGCTGACGAATCTTCCGTTTGGAACGTATGAACTACGTCAAACAAAAGCAAAATTTGGTTTTGTACGAGCAACTCAAACGGTACATTTTGAATTATCGAGTCAACACTTAGTCGAAACAATCACGTTGCTCAATCAAAAATTGATTCCAACACAACTGACACAAAATGTCGTAGTGAAGGCGGATAAAAAAAGTCTCAATGGAGCTACAATTGAATGGATCACCAAGATTAAATTTGGAACAGATATTCTTGAAGCACCTGCAGTTTCTTTTCAAAATGAACTGGACCAATTAGTGGCAACAGATGTTAGTGGTAGTTATCATGGAGAACCAATCGAGAATATTGGTCATTTTGAGCAGAAAGATGCAATTGTACGATTTCTTTTTGATGAGAAAGACGGAAGTTATCATTATTTAGTCGCGCAAGAAATCCAACTGAAAATTGTTACGACCCCAGATCAATGGGGGACTCCAAAAGAGTGAGAGTAGTTTTTTTACGAAAAATTGTGTATGCTTCTTGGTAGAATGAGAAAGTTAGCTAAAGGAGCGGATAATTTGTTTATTTCAATGTGGGCACAAGATCGTAACGGTTTGATTGGGAAAGATGGTTTATTACCGTGGAAATTACCAAATGATATGCGTTTTTTTCGGGAGCATACAATGGATCGAATTTTAGTGATGGGACGAAAAACATATGAAGGTATGGGAAAATTAAGTCTGCCTTATCGTCATATTATTGTTTTAACAACCCGACCAGACCTCAAAGTTGCAGAAAATGCGGAAGTTATGCATTCAATTGAAGAAGTGTTAGCCTACAGTCAACAAGTAACAGAAGATATTTATGTTTCTGGTGGTAGTCAAATTTTTCGAGAATTATTACCAGAAACAGGTATTATATGGCGAACATTGATTGACGAAGAATTTGAAGGCGACACGTATATTGGTGAAATCGACTTTTCCGATTTCACGTTAGCCGAAGAACACGTGGGGATTTTAGATGAAGAAAATCGCTACCCACATCGTTTCCAAAAATGGGTGCGAAAAGACTAAGCGAAGGTACTAATAAAAGAGTTTGGGACAAAACTAGCCTAAATAGAAAAAAAGCCTGAAATTCGTTTTTGAAAACGCTGATTTTAGGCTTTTTTAATTGAAAATGTGTTAAGAACGACTGGATTTTAGTTTTGTCTCGCTCTCTTTAATGTTTCAGAAGTTTTTAGTTTAATTTTTCAGCAAGATCGTTCAACATTTCTTGGCTAGCAATTGGTCCGTTGTACAACCAACTAGATTCTGGACCAAATTCGAGCAAATGATTTTCTTTGACTGCTTTCAGATTTTTCCAGGCAGGTTCTTCAAACATTGCAGCGCCTTGATCACTGTTGACCAAAATTAAATAATCGGCATCTAACTCAGCTAATTTTTCTGAAGAAACAGCAGACCAGTCTGAAGTAGCATCTTTAGAGATCTCTTTAACCAAGCTAGGGACACCAAAACCTAAATCGCCGTAAACAATACGACCACTTGAGCGATTTTCGCTCACCATAAAGGCAGAATTATTTGTTACCCATAAAACAGCTGCTGTTTTACCAGCAATTTTATCGGCTAATTCCGTTTTGATTTTTTTGGCAGAAGCTTGGTATTCACTGATGATTTCTTTTGCTTGGTCTTCTTTTGCCAAAGCTTTACCCACATCTTTTAATTGCTCTTCCCAAGTTACATCGCTACCATTTGTAACCACATAAGTAGGAGCAATTTTACTGTATTGTTCATATTTTCCACCTTCAACAGTTGCCGAAGAAGATATCAGAAGTAAATCAGGTTCAAAACTTAAAACTTTTTCGTAAGGTAAGTCATAAGAAATCGTTGGAATATCTTTCAGATCATCTTGTAAATAATCCTGGATTGATCCACTACCAACGGTCCATTGCGCAACAGGTTTTTCATCTAGTGCAATTAGATAATCTTCCAAGTAGCTTCCAATAATCCGTTTTGGTTGATTGGGAATTGTTACTTTATTGCCTAAAGTATCTGTCACGGTGTGCGTGCCATTGCTTTTTGCTGTAGTTGTCGAATTTGTTGTGTCTGTCGTTTTATTTGCTGTGGAGCAAGCTCCTAATAAACCAATTAATAATAGAGTCGTTGAGATTGTGAAAAACTTTGCTTTTCGTTTCATTTTCTTCCTCCTAGAATAATTGAGAATCATTCTCAGATGCTATTATTCCTGATAATTAAAGCACTGTCAACCAATTTTTTAGTGAAAGCTAAAGAAAACTTGTGCTTGACGAATTTGTGAAGTAGCGTCATAATTGAGAATGATTTTCAACGAAAGGATGGGTGAAATGGCAAAAATCGAAGCAGTCGATATTGCAGCAGGGTATCCCAAAAAGCAAATTATTGATGCCTTATCAGTAAAAATTCCTGAAGGCAAGATTACTAGTTTGATTGGGCCAAATGGGAGCGGAAAATCGACATTATTAAAAAGCTTCACACGAATCCTTCCTGTGAAAAAGGGGAAAATTATTGTGAATGGTTCTGAAATTTCTACATATAGTTCAAAAGAATTGGCACAAAAAATTGCTTTACTGGCACAAAGTAGTGATCATCCGTTGGGAATGACCGTGGAAGAAATTGTTTCTTATGGTAGATATCCTTATCAAAAGCCATTTAGTGGTTTGACTGTAGAAGACCAAGAAGCGATTCAATGGGCGCTAGAAGCAACTAGCTTAGATACTTTAAAAACACGAGAGATTGCTACTCTGTCAGGTGGACAAGCGCAACGTGTGTGGATTGCTATGGCTTTGGCGCAAGAAACAGACATTTTGATTTTAGATGAACCAATTACTTTTTTAGATCCCGCACATCAATTAGAAATTCTACATTTATTAGAAGAAATCAATCGCGTAAAACAAACGACGATTTTGATGTCCATTCATGATATCAATCATGCATCTCGTTTTTCAGATTATTTATTAGGATTGAAAGCTGGTCAATTATTGGTTGAAGGTTCACCAAAAGAAGTAATTACAAAAGAATGGATGCGAGAAATTTTTGAAATTGATGCACAAATCGTTCATTTGCCTGATTCTGACAAGCCAGTCTTTCTAACTTACGATTTACTTTCACGACAGGAGGTAAATCAATGACGAGTAGAAAGAAGAGTCGTTTTATTTGGCTGCTTATAGTAGTAAGTATGATACTTTTTTTACTAGCTGTCGCAAATGGTGTAGCAGAGGTAACGTTGAAAGACTTATGGTTATCTGTTGTTCAATTTGATTCAGCGAATCAAGCACAACAAATTTTACGAACGATTCGATTACCTCGAGTGTTAGGTGCGTTTGTCGTTGGCAGCAGCTTTGCTTTAAGCGGTGCATTGATGCAAGGTGTGACGCGTAATCCATTGGCAGATTCTGGGTTATTGGGAATCAATGCAGGCGCTTCTTTAGCTATGGCGATTAGCTTTGCTTTTTTACCAGCTGTTTCATCTTTTCAAACGTTTTTGATTTCTCTAGTTGGGGCATTAGCAGTGACGATTTTGGTGTTTGGCTTTCTCAAATTTTCCAAAATGGGAATCAATCCAGTTCAGCTAATTTTAGCAGGGGTGGCGATTAGCTCATTCTTTACTGCAATTAGTCAAGCGCTAACACAATTATTTAATTTGCAACAAGACTTAGCTTTTTGGTTTGTTGGAGGAGCGGCGAATATCACTTGGCGACAATTGACAGTTTTATTACCTGTTTATTTAATTGCTTCAGTTTGCGCTTGCTTGCTAGGTAAATCAATCTCTTTGGTTAATTTAAGTGAATCACATGCTGTAGCACTTGGTGGAAACCCACGAAGAACGCGCCTTATCTCTTTTGGAATGGTGGCGATTTTATCTGCAACTGCTGTGGCACTTGTGGGACCCGTTTCATTTATTGGTTTATTAGTACCACCGTTGATTCGTGGGGTAGTAGGTTCAGATTATCGTTACGTTCTACCTGGTTCTTTTTTAGCGGGAGGATGCTTAGTAATGGTAGCAGATTTGGTGGCACGAATGATCAATCCACCATTTGAAACACCTTTTGGCTTGATTATTGCTTTGATCGGTGTGCCATTCTTGCTTGTTCAAGTTAGGAGGGAAGAGGGATGAAAAAATTACGATGGCTGATTACCTTCTTGCTGTTCTGCTTGTTCATTAGTGTTTTACTTAGCTTGATGATTGGGACACCACTATTATCTATTCAACAAGTGATTGATGGGATTACTGGAACTGCGTCGCCAGTTACACAGCTAATCGTACAAGAATTTCGTTTTCCACGGTTGGCAGTTAGTCTTTTGGCGGGAATGTGTTTGGGTGTTTCGGGGTACTTACTGCAAGGAGTTACTAGAAATGAGTTGGCAGATGCTAGCATTTTAGGAATCAATGCAGGAGCTGGCTTTTTCGTCATGCTTTATTTAGGTTTCTTTTCGCAAGCTGCAGCAACTTTTCTATTACCTTTTGCGGCTTGTCTAGGTGGTTTGCTGGCTGCTCTTTGTGTGTATCTTACTTCCTATACTAAAAGCGGTATGTTGAAAATGAACCGAATTTTACTTTCGGGAATTGCTGTAAACGCTGGGCTATCGGCGATGACTTTGCTAGTGACGATCAAAATCTCAAAAGAAAATTACGGTTTTGTAAATGCTTGGTTGGCAGGATCTATTTGGGGTGCTAGTTGGCCTTATGTTTGGGCATTGCTTCCATGGGCCGTTTTTCTTTTGCCACTTGCTTTTTATTATAGTCAACAGATTGGGCTACTTTCTTTTGGACAAGAACGTGCACAGAGTTTAGGGTTACATGTCCGAAGAAGTCAACGGGTGCTATTAATTCTGGCAGTGGGATTAGCTTGTGCTAGTGTTGCTGTTGCAGGTAGTTTATCCTTTGTCGGTTTGTTGGCGCCGCATGTTGCAAAAACAATTGTTAAAAAAGAGAACCATTGGACTTTTGTACTAAGTGGTTTGTTTGGGGCGTTATTGGTGAACGTAGCTGATATTATTGCACGTGTCATCCTTCCAAGTGGTGAAATCCCGACAGGAATTTTGATTGCGTTAATCGGTGCGCCGTATTTTCTTTATTTATTGTTTCAAAAGCAAGCTTAAAGGTTGCGGCACAAAAGGTTGGGCTTCGGAAAAAATGAACAACAATCAAAAATATTTTTTTGTCTATTCGGGAAGTAGCGAATAGAGAGTCCAATATCAACCCTTTCCCTTCAAAAAATCTAAAACGAAGAGTTCAAGCATTCATCTTGAACTCTTTTTCTTTTTGAAAATGAACGTTATTTCCTCGCAACAGCATTGCTATTTTATTCATTTTTCGATACCATGCTATCAAGGAAGGTAGGTTGGAGGAGTGAATCAAACAAAAGCACAATTACGTCAAGCAGGCGTTCAAACATTAAAAGAACTAGCTTCAAATGAAAAAGTAGAAAAAGAACGACGGATCCATCAAAAACTATTTTCGAGTTCAGCATTTAAAAACGCACAAACGATTGGGATAACTTTAGCAAATGAATTCGAGGTAGCAACAGAACCTGTTATCCACTATGCAAAGCAACTGCATAAACAAATCGTGATTCCGAAAACATTGCCAAAGCGTCAAATGGCTTTTTATGAATTGACAGATGAAACGATGCTAGAACGGTCTAGTTTTGGTGTCTTAGAGCCAACAAATTCACGCCTTTTTTTACCTGAACAAATCGATTTATTAATTGTGCCTGGCTTGGTCTTTACGAAATCGGGTTATCGAATTGGTTTTGGTGGTGGTTATTATGATCGCTATTTACAGCAATATCCAAACCAAACAGCGAGCTTAGTCTTTACTGAACAGTTGAATGATGCGTGGTTGCCAGAATCATTTGATCAAAAAATTCAACAATTGTTTATTGATTAATTTTATTACTAATAGGAGGTTTTCATGGATTATCAACAAAAACGAAAAATTCAATTTTGGTTGAAAAAACCAATCTGGACCTATATTTTTTTAGGGATTCAAACAATTGTATTTGTATTGATGTACCTGTTTCCAGAGTTAAAAATAGAATCATTTGGCGGAATGTATGGTCCTTTCTTTGCATACTATCATGAGTGGTGGCGCTTGATTACTCCCATCTTTATTCATTTTGGTCTGATGCACTTTGCAGTTAACTCTGTAACACTTTACTTTATGGGTTCGCAAATCGAAACGATTTACGGACATTGGCGTTTCTTCCTCATTTATTTATTGAGTGGCGTAGCTGGTAATTTAGCTAGTTTTGCGTTGAACCAAGTAGGCGTGTTATCTGCAGGAGCGAGTACGTCCTTATTTGGGATGTTTGGTGCTTTTGTGATTTTAGGATTCCATTTTCGAAATAACCCTGCAATTACACAGATGGTGAGACAGTTCTCGTTATTTATCGTTTTAAGCTTAGTCTTTGGTGGATTTGATACATCGGTTGATATCTGGGGGCATGTTGGCGGAGTTCTCGGCGGACTACTGTTAGGAAATATCTTGGGTTTGCCCGAACAAAGAGGAAACTTTTCGATTCATCAACGAATTATTTCTGGAATGATTTTTATTTTTCTTTTAGTAATTTGTTTGTTAGTGGGTTTAAAAAAGTATGGTTTACTTGTATAATGTGAAGGAAGTGCTTTAACATGGAAAGCTTGTATGACGTACAACAGCTATTCAAAAAATTTGGCATCATCATCTATGTCGGCTCACGAATTTATGATATAGAGTTGATGACGATTGAATTAAGAACGTTATATGACAATCGCTTGATTGATCATGATACGTACATGACGGCATGGCGCATTCTGAAAAGAGAGCACCGAATAGAAGAAAGCCGAAAGAAAGGAAACGTGTAATGGACAAGAAAATTATTGGAATTGATTTAGGTGGAACGACTGCAAAATTTGCAATTATGACTCCAGAAGGTGAAATTCAACAAAAATGGAGTATTGATACCAATATTTTAGATGAGGGTGTACATATTGTCCCTGAAATCATTGAATCAATCAATCATCGTTTAAACTTATATAACATGAAAGTGGAAGACTTTATCGGTATTGGTATGGGAACTCCGGGAAGTGTCGATAGCGAAGCTGGAACCGTTATTGGCGCGTATAACTTGAACTGGACAGAACTACAACCAGTGAGAGAACAAATCCAAGCAGGTACTGGAATTAAGTTTGCAGTTGATAATGATGCCAATGTTGCTGCTCTAGGTGAACGCTGGAAAGGTGCTGGAGAAAATGATCCTGATGTTGTTTTCGTCACATTGGGAACTGGTGTTGGTGGCGGAATCGTTGCTGCTGGCAATCTTGTACATGGTGCTGCTGGCGCCGGTGGCGAAATTGGCCATATCACAGTTGATCCAAATGGTTTTGAATGTACATGTGGAAAACGTGGCTGTTTAGAAACTGTTTCAAGTGCAACGGGTGTGGTGCGTTTGGGCCGTTTCTTGGCGGAAGAATATGCAGGTGATTCAACACTTAAAGCAATGCTTGATAATGGCGAAGAAGTAACAAGTAAAGACATCTTCGAATTAGCAGAAGGCGGCGATCCCTTTGCATTGATGGTTGTGGATCGTGTTTGTTTCTACCTAGGATTAGCATGCGGAAACCTAGGAAATACATTGAATCCTTCAAGTATCGTTTTAGGCGGCGGCGTATCTGCAGCAGGCGAATTTTTGCGTAGTCGTGTGGAAAAATACTTTATGGAATTCACTTTCCCACAAGTAAGAGAATCAACAAAAATTAAATTAGCAGAGCTTGGTAATGAAGCAGGCGTCATTGGTGCTGCATCATTAGCCTTGAAATTTGCGTAAAGATGGAGGCAACTCATGTTTTTTTGGATTAATATTTTTTTGATCGCAATTATTCTGGCGATTGTATTTTGGGAAGCATACTTACGTATCATGGCAAAACGTTCAGCAAAAATGTTAGAAGAAGAAGAGTTTCGTGAAGGAATGCGTAAAGCGCAAATCATTGATGTCAGAGAAAAGGATGTTTTTGATGCTGGCCATATTTTAGGTGCACGAAATATTCCTTATACAGTATTAAAAAATTCTTTAGGCTCAATTCGTAAAGACCAACCTGTCTATATTTACGATCAAAGAAAAAGCTTGAGCATTCGAACAGCTAACAAATTACGTAAAGAAGGCTTTAAAGAACTTTATATTTTAAAAGGTGGCTATGATGGCTGGTCTGGTAAAATCAAAAGTAAAAAAGTTTAATTGACTATTTCTTAAAGGATCGAGAAACTAGCAGAAAGCTGGTTACTCGATCCTTTTTTATTTTTGTACTCTAGCGTGTTTTTCGCTAAAATAAAGAGTGAAAGGAAAGGAGCAAAGAACATGATTCAATTGAAGCGAGCTTATCAAAAAGCAGAAGAAACAGATGGTTTTCGGGTTCTGGTTGATCGTATTTGGCCAAGAGGTGTTTCTAAAGCAGAAGCAAAACTTGATTTATGGCTGAAAGAGGTTGCGCCAAGCACAGAGCTGAGAAAGTGGTACAATCATACCCCAGAAAAATTTCCTGAGTTCTCTGAACGTTATCAAAAAGAATTGTTAGATGAAGAAGTTCCTCACCAAGCTTTTCAAGAATTACTGGCCATTTGTCAAAAAGAAAAACAAGTGACACTTGTCTACGGTGCAAAAGATGAAACAGAAAATCAGGCAGTAGTGTTGAAAAAACGATTGGATCAACAACTAGCTGTTTAAAATAAAGAGAAGGTGTAAGATGCAGATTGGCATTATCGGAGCAGGTCCACGTGGCTTGAGTATGTTAGAAAGAATTTTGCGCAACAATCAAACGAATCAATCACTTCAAATTTACTTATTTGATGTAGTTGGTCCCGGTGGAAGAGTTTGGCGAGTGGATCAATCGACAGACCTATTAATGAACTCGGTTTCACAACAGGTAACATTGTTTACAGATGCAACGCTTTCGACTGATGGTGTTGTTTCTGCAGGTCCTAATCTTTATCAATGGGCAAAAAAAGAGGGCCCCTCTTTCGTTGAGGAACAATCATTGAACAAGCAATCCTTTTTTCTCGCAGAAATGGAGCAGTTAGGAAAAGATGAACATGCAACACGTTGCCTTTATGGTTTGTATCAGCAATGGTTTTTCACGGAACTCAAAAAGGAATATCCCAATGTGATTACTTTCGTTCCCGCACTTGTTGATAGTGTTTCACGAGTGGAGTCTGGTTTTTACTTAGCGACAGATGATACAACGTTTTTTGTGGATCAATTGGTGTTGGCAAGTGGCCATTGGGAAAATGAGTTGATGAATGAAGAAATTGATCTTGCTGATTATGCGCAGCAACATGATTTGTTTTATCAACCGCCAAGTAATCCAGCAGACGTTTTAGTTGTTGATATACCTGCTAATGAACCGATTCTTTTACGTGGATTAGGGTTAGCATTTTTTGACTATATTGGGTTATTGACAGTTGGACGTGGTGGACGTTTTGAAGAAAAAGAAAATCAGTTTATTTATCACCCTTCTGGAAACGAGCCAGTTATTTACGCGGGGTCACGTCGTGGGGTTCCCTATTATCCCCGTGGCAAGAACCAAAAACAGGGTGGCGCGATGGCTCGACTCAAGTTATTAACAACAGAAAATCTAAAAAAATGGCAGAGAAAAGGAGAATTGACTGGTAAAAGATTTTTTGACTTGTTCAAAAAAGAAGTAGAATTATTTTATTATCAAAAAACGATTGAGGAACAACAATTAGCAATCAATCCTGTTGAATTTGAGCAAGTGTTTTTGCTAGAGTCAACAGAAGAATGTTTGGCAAATTATCCGCAATTAGAACCATTTATTTGGTCATGGGACAGCTTGGAACATCCTCTTTCCGCTTTTCCTAATGATTTTGAAAAGGGGGTTCGTTCCTTTTTGGCATGGCAAATCAATGAGGCGGAAAAAGGAAATGACACAGGTGCATTTAGTTCAACTTTAGATGCAATCAAAGACTGGCGTGAACCAATTCGTGAAGCAATCGCATGGGATATTTTTTCAGTTGAAGAATATCGTGAGCAATTGTGGTCTTGGTTCACACCGCTGAATGCTTTTTTAACCATTGGTCCACCTTTGAGAAGAAGCAAAGAGCTTGCTGCGCTGATAGATGCCGATATTTTCCATATTACAAAACCGCCGTTTGAAATCAAACGAGCCAGAGGAAGATTTTGGATTGAAACAGAAAATAAGCAACTCAATAGTCGCTATTTGATTGAAGCTCATTTGCCGATTAATAGTGTGTTCTATTCAAAAAATCCAGTCATTCAAAGTCTGAATAAAAATGGTTTGATTCGTTCTTATCAAAAAACAGAAATTGACGAACATTATTTTTCAGGTGCGATTGATGTAAACCATGCAAATCAAGTTATAGGGGCAAATGGAAAAGTGATTCCCAATTTTTATTGTTATGGGATTCCAGTAGAAGGTGTCGATTGGTTGACGGCTGCTGTGGCACGTCCATACACAGATGCTTGGAATTTAAGGCAAGCAGATTCAATTGCTCGCCATTTGTTAACTAAACAAGAGAAAACAAACAAAAAAGACAGCTAAGATGAACAAGTCGTAAGCGACTTGGACATCTTAGCTGTCCTTTTTTAAATAACTAATTAACGTGCAACGCGTTTACGCATCGCTTTTTTACGATTTTCTTCAATCATTGATTCTTTTTCATCGATTGGATCAATTACAGTTTTTTTAACTGAAGCGACAACACCTGCTACAGCAGCAACAGTTGCTAAGCTTCCGACTAATAATCCAGATACAAATTTTTTCATTAAAAACACCTCTTAATTGTTTGATACCTCTATTATGAAACAAAAACAGAAAAAAGGCTAGTTAGACGTTTATTTGGAAACCTTTACAAAAACAATTGAAAAAAATTACTAAATGTTTTATTATAAATTTACTAAATAAAATCATAGGAAAAGCTGGTGATTACTAAAAACTGTTTCGAAACTTCCGTGTTCTTTTGGTACAATGAAGGATGGATGATAAAAGAGCGTTAGTTATCAATAAAGGAGTGTTTAAATATGTCAATTTTAGTTTTAGGTGGTGCGGGGTACATCGGCTCACATGCAGTCGATCAATTAATCCAAAAAGGGTATGATGTTGCGGTTGTTGATAATCTATTAACAGGGCATCGTCAAGCCGTTCACCCAGATGCACGTTTTTATGAAGGAGATATTCGAGATAAAGCATTTTTACAAACGGTATTTGAAAAAGAAGCAATCGAAGGAGTCATTCATTTTGCTGCAAGTTCTTTAGTAGGTGAGTCAGTTGAAAAACCTTTAATGTACTTCAACAATAATGTTTATGGTATGCAAATCCTACTTGAAGTAATGCATGAATTTGATGTAAAACAAATTGTTTTCTCATCAACAGCAGCAACATACGGTGAACCCGAAATGTCACCAATTACAGAAGAAACACCAACTAATCCCAAAAATCCTTATGGGGAAAGTAAATTGATGATGGAAAAAATGATGAAGTGGTGTGACAATGCGTATGGAATGCGTTACGTGGCTCTTCGCTATTTCAATGTAGCAGGTGCAAAGGCTGATGCAAGCATTGGTGAAGACCATACACCTGAGACTCATTTAGTACCGATTATCTTACAAGTGGCATTAGGACAAAGAGAAGAATTAGCAGTTTATGGTGACGATTATGATACACCAGATGGGACTTGCGTTCGTGATTACGTTCAAGTAGAAGACCTGATTGCTGCACATATCAAAGCTTTAGAATATTTAAAAGCTGGAAATGAAAGTAATTTCTTTAATTTGGGAAGTAACAATGGTTATTCGGTCAAAGAAATGCTTGAAGCAGCTCGCGAAGTTACTGGAAAAAAAATTCCAGCAAAAATTGCACCTCGTCGTGCGGGTGATCCAAGTACATTAGTTGCTTCAAGTCAAAAGGCAAAAGAGATCTTAGGTTGGGAACCAGCATATACAGATGTTAAAGCAATTATTAAAACAGCTTGGGATTGGCATGTAAGTCATCCACATGGCTATGAAGAATAGGAGAAGTGACAATGTCTATCAGTCAAACAATTTGTGACTTTGCAACGCTTTCGATTAGCTCCGGTGGCTTCATGGAAATGGATCGAATTTATCTTCAAAATCGATTATTAAGTTTGATAGGTGAAGAAGCGTTGACGGGAGAAGTCACACCACGTCCAGTAACAGTACCTGCAGTGGATTTGCTGGCAGAATTAGTCCAAGTAGCGAAAGACAATCAAGTCATTTCAGATTTGGCTGCAGAACAAGAAATGTTTGAAGCACAGCTAATGGATTTTTTGACTCCGCCGCCGTCTGTTGTTAATGCTTTTTTTGCACAACACTATGCCAACTCGCCAGAAGAAGCAACAGAATATTTCTTCCAGTTGAGTCAGCAAAACGATTACATCAAAACGCGTTCAATTGCTAAAAATATCCAGTTTCCAGTACAAACTGCTTACGGAGACCTTGAAATTACAATCAACTTATCGAAACCCGAAAAAGATCCAAAGCAAATTGCTGCGGAACGAGAAGCAGTGAAAGTAGACTATCCAAAATGTTTGCTTTGTATGGAGAATGAAGGGTATCGAGGACGTTTAAATTACCCTGCGAGAACAAATCATCGGATCATTCGAATGAACCTAGATGGCGAAAGCTGGGGATTCCAATATTCACCTTATGCGTATTACAATGAGCATTCAATTATTTTGTCAGAAATTCATCGTCCGATGCAAATCAATCAAGATACTTTCCGCCGCTTGTTACGAATTACGGAGGTATTGCCTCATTATTTTGTGGGATCGAATGCCGATTTACCAATTGTAGGTGGTTCTATTTTATCTCACGATCATTACCAAGCTGGACGTCATGAATTTCCAATGGCGAAAGCACCAATGGAACGCTTAATCAAATTAACTGATTACCCACAAGTCATTGCAGGAATTGTGAAGTGGCCAATGTCAGTGATTCGCCTTCAATCACCAGACAAAGAACTCCTTGTAGATGCGGCAACAACCATTTTAGAAAAATGGCAAGGTTACTCGGATGCATCTGTCGAAGTTTTGGCGCATTCTGCCGATGGGACAGCGCATCACACGATTACTCCGATTGCGCGTCGGAAAGATGACTACTTTGAACTAGATTTAGTGTTGCGCGACAATAATGTATCTGAAGAACATCCAGATGGGATTTTCCACCCACATAAAGACGTTCAGCACATCAAAAAAGAAAACATTGGCTTGATTGAAGTGATGGGGTTAGCCGTGTTACCTCCACGATTAAAAATGGAACTTGAAGAAGTGGAAAAATATTTGTTAAACGAAGAAAACCACTTAGCTGATTATCATCGTGAATGGGCAGACGAGTTGCGGGCAGCTCACACAATCACAGCAAATCACGTAACTGAAATTGTGCAGGAAGCTGTTGGTCAAGTGTTCTTACGTGTGTTAGAAGATGCAGGCGTGTTTAAGCGGA
The DNA here is from genome assembly GCF_050528535.1 of Enterococcus sp. DIV0176. Classification (NCBI taxonomy): domain Bacteria; kingdom Bacillati; phylum Bacillota; class Bacilli; order Lactobacillales; family Enterococcaceae; genus Enterococcus; species Enterococcus sp. DIV0176. Next base: position 995,182 of record NZ_CP172879.1, read on the forward strand.
CAGAAGAAGGACAAGCGGCATTTGCTCGCTTTACTGATTATTTATAATTGATCCAGTGAGGAAGGAGGAAACATCATGGCAACAATTAAAGATATCGCGCAGCTAGCAGGTGTTTCTCCTGCGACTGTTTCAAGAGTATTGAATTATGATTCGGAACTTTCCGTAGGCTTAGCAACTAAACAGAAAGTTTTCGAGGCAGCCGAACAGTTAAACTATACGAAACATAAAAAAAACCTTCCAGCTAATCAAGCAACTTTGCGATTGATTCAATGGCATAATGAAAGTGAAGAGCTCGAAGATTTATATTATTTAGCCATTCGTCTTGGGATTGAGAAGAAAGCGGAAGAGTTGAATGTTGATTTGCTAAAGGAAACTTGGGATTCCATTAGCGAACGTGAAGTTGACGGAACGATTGCTGTCGGAAAATTCGACTTGCAACAACTGGCAGAGTTAGAAAAATCTCAACCAAAATTACTTTTAGTTGATTCTGATGGGACCGCAGTTGGGATTGACTCATTAACTGTCGATTTTTTTTCAAGTGTCCAAAAAGTTGTTGATTACTTTTTGTCATTAAATGCTAAAAAAATCGCAATGTTAACGGGGAAAGAATATACAAAAAAAAATCGGCAATTGTTGAATGATCCAAGAAGACTTGCTTTTGAACAAATCATGGTTAGTGAGCAACAAGAACCCTTTGCCATAATCGAAGCTGATTTTTCGGTTGAGGCAGGTTACTCAGCAATCAAACAATTTTTAGCCGAAACAAGTGAAAAGCCAGATGCTCTATTTGCAGCAAACGATGCATTAGCAATTGGTGCATTAAAAGCGATTCAAGAGAGTGGCTATCGTGTGCCTAAGGATATTGCAGTTATCGGATTTAATGACAGCAGCGTAGCTAAATATGTGACGCCTGCATTATCAACGATAAAAGTTTATACTGAATGGTTAGGGGAGATTGCTGTTGAAACGATTTTACAATTGATCCAGACAGAAGCTCCCGTTCCAAGAAAAATCGTTGTTGGTACAGACTTGATTGTGCGAGAATCAGCGTAACAATCAAGTGAAATGATACCGATCAAAACTAGCGGAATTTTTGTAAGAACCTACTTATCAAGCAATGCTTGTATCAGACGACATTGCTTATGGTTCTTATGAGGCTACGCTAGTTTTTTTGTTGTTATCTCAGATTAGGTTTCCGCTAAAAATGTGCTACAATAAGAAACGATAGTTAATGGAAAGGAATCAAAACATGATTACATTAGGAATTGATACAGCAAACCAAACTTTGGCTATAGGTGTCGTGGAGAACGATGTAGTTCTTGGACAAATTCAAACGAACATCAAACGAAACCATAGCATTACGTTGATGCCAGCAATTGATCAATTATTTGCAGATCTACAATTGGAGCCATCAGCGATTGATCGTATCGCAGTTTCTGACGGACCAGGTTCATATACTGGTCTAAGAATAGGCGTGACGACTGCGAAAACTTTAGCCTATACACTAAAGAAAGAATTGGTAGGTATCTCTAGTTTGAAAACAGTCGCAGCTAACTGTGTGAATGTGGAAGGTGCGATTGTGCCACTCTTTGATGCGAGACGTAAAAATGTTTATGCGGGCGCCTATCAATGGAAAGAAAATCAGCTAGAAACATTGATTGAAGACAAGCATTCCTCATTAGTCGATCTACTCACAGAATTAAAAACACTTGAACAATCAATTTATTTTGTTGGTAGTGATTGCCAAAAATTTGAAACAGAATTAAACGAAGCTTTACCAGAAGTAACAATCAATTTGATTCCTCAATGGGATATCCCAAATGGAACTGTGCTGGCAAATTTAGGAGCACAAGCTGTCCCTGTCTCTGATGTTCAAGCATTCTTACCACGGTATTTGAAAAAGGTAGAAGCTGAAGAAAAATGGCTAGAAACTCATACGCCTGGAGCCGAAAGCTATGTTGAAAAAATTTAAGCAATTAACGAAACATTTGTTCCGAGAATCGTCTTTTTATCCTGCTAAAGAGCTAGAAGTAAATCAAGATACCTATCAAATACGCCAATTGACGACAGCAGACATCAAAGACTTGTTGACAGTCGAGCGAGAAGTTTACCTTGGTGAACTACCTTGGACGCGGAGTGCATTTTTATCTGAATTTCGTTCTCCTTTGGTTCATTTGTATCTGGGCGTCTTTATTAATGAGGAATTAGTGGGATTTATCGGTTCACGAATCATTGGAACAGATTGTCATATTACAAATATCGCCTTGATGTCTCGCTATCAGCGAAAAAGCATTGGCTCGTTCTTAATTGACGAAATAGAAAAGTTTGCTATAATGAATCGCTGTGAGACTCTTTCGTTAGAAGTTCGCGTAGGCAATCGTGATGCGCAAAAGTTGTACCGAAAGCTGGGCTTTCAATCAAGAACCATCAAAAAAGGGTATTATACTGAAAACAATGAAGATGCCTTAGATATGGTAAAAATTTTAGAAAAAGAGTGAAGAATGTTGATTTATCAAAAAGCAGCATTTGATTACAATGACTTGGCAGAAAAACTCTGGTTTATTAGTAATCAGGCATATACACACGGTTCACCATGGACAAAAACACAATTTTTAACAGATTTACAGCAACCTCATACAGATTATTTGATAGCGATTGAAGCAAACGAAATCGTTGGCTTCTTAGGTTTTAGCCGTGTGGTTGATGAAGTTGAAATTACCAATATTGCAGTAAATTTAACCTCACAAGGAAAAGGTCATGCACGACAATTACTGAAAGCATTAATTCAGCAAGAAAAAGCAAATGATGTGTTTCAAGTTTTTCTAGAAGTTCGTAAATCAAATGAACGGGCAAAATGTCTGTATGAATCAGAAAAATTTCGAGTATTGGGTATTCGTAAATCTTATTACCAACAACCGGTAGAAGATGCCTTTATTATGAGTACCAAGTTAAAGACGGAGACGATGAAATGAATAGAGAATTGATTCTTGCGATTGAATCAAGTTGTGACGAAACAAGTGTTGCTGTTGTAGAAAATGGCACGAAAATCTTGTCGAATATTGTCGCATCACAAATAAATAGTCATAAACGATTTGGTGGCGTTGTACCAGAAGTTGCTAGTAGACACCACGTAGAACAAATCACACTTTGTATAGATGAAGCTTTGGCTGAAGCGGAGGTAACAGTAGCTGAACTTTCAGCGGTCGCAGTTACTTACGGACCAGGATTAGTTGGTTCTTTATTAATTGGTATTTCTGCTGCTAAAGCATTTGCATGGGCAAATAACTTACCTTTGGTCCCCGTTAATCACATGGCAGGTCATATCTATGCTGCACGCTTTGTTAAACCGTTTGAATTTCCGCTAATCGCCTTGCTAGTTAGTGGTGGGCATACGGAACTGGTTTATATGCAAGAAGATGGTTCTTATGAAATTATTGGGGAAACACGGGATGATGCAGCTGGTGAAGCGTATGATAAAGTTGGACGCGTCCTCGGGTTAAGTTATCCAAGTGGAAAAGAAATTGATGAATTAGCGCATCATGGAAAAGATAATTATCATTTTCCAAGGGCGATGATCCATGAAGCAAACTATGATTTTAGTTTTAGTGGATTGAAAAGTGCGTTCATCAACTTAGTTCATAATGCAGAACAGCGTGGGGAAGAGCTAGATAAAAATGACTTAGCGGCTAGCTTTCAAGCAAGTGTTGTTGAAGTGCTAGTGACCAAAACATTACGAGCATGTAAAGAATTTCCAGTGAAACAATTAGTTGTTGCTGGGGGCGTTGCTGCTAATCAAGGGCTTCGTGAAGGATTAGCGACAGCTTTAGCGAAAGAATTGCCAGAAGTTGAATTGATTATCCCACCACTGCGTTTATGTGGGGATAATGCAGCGATGATTGGGGCAGCAGCCCATGTTGAACGGCAAAAGGGAACCGCTGCTGATTTGCAATTGAATGCAAATCCTAGCTTGGTTTTGTAAAAACGGCTTGCTAGGTAAAGAAGAGTTTGTAGAGGAAATGCCCAGCTCGAATAAATAAGGATAAATTACCAGAAATTGTTTCTCGAATTTTTGAGTAAGTTGGACTTATTTTGAAGAAGTTATTTCTTGAACACAGAGGATAAGCCTATGGCGCAAAACGTTTAGCTTTAAGTAATAAGGAATCTTTTCTAAAAACAGCTTTCCATATTTTTGTGAAAAGAGGACTTATTACTGAAGAAGTTTCTTTGAAAATACCGCTTATTAGAAAAAAGGAGAGGCGACATTTTGTCGCATCTCCTTTTTTCTTTTACTCATTAGCATCTCGCAATGCAGGAGTTACAGCTGTTTTGCAAAAGGTAAATTGTTTTTTTCGATAATCAAGTAACCCGCTGTCACGTAATTGTTTGATGACTTGTCCAGCAGTTTCTCTGGTAGTTCCGCTATTAACAGCTAACTCTTTTAAAGTGATTGGGTAGGGGATACAAATGTGTCCATCTTCTGTTGGAACACCAAGTTCTTCTTTTAAAATAAATAAATTTTGCTTCACTCGATCAAAGGCGCTGGAAGTTAATCCAATTTGAATTCGTAATTCGTGCATCTCGACAACTTTTGAAATTTTATGGATAAGTGCAATCAATTGTTCAGAATTATTTCGCGCAAGTTTTTCATAAAAGCTAACAGGCAAGTAAAAGGTATCAATATCCGTCATTGCTTGTGCGGTGTAAGCGTAAGCTTGTGCTTCAAAAATTCCCGCCATAGGAAATAATGTGTTTGCATTTACGTAGTCATAATAGTAATAAGTGGCACTTTCATCATAGCGTTCAAGACGAACGAGTCCTTTCGTTAAAATATAAAAGCGTTGACGCTCGTCGCCTTCATCAAAAAGGATTTGGCCCTTTTTGTAGGAACGAAGGACGGTATGTTCCTTAATCAATTGAAATTCTTCGTCAGTAAAATGCATGAAGTCTGGTTGGTATCTTAACTTGGAAAAATGGTAATCAATTTTAGTTATTCGCATGTCAAACCTCTCTCCTTATTTCTTCACTATTACTATTGTCCCGTTTTTCACTTGATTTGTAAAGACAAAGAAATAACGATAATTATAAGCAGTTTTGGTAGAGTAAAAAAATTTTTTGTTATTAAAGAAAAAATATTCATTAATAATCAGCTTAAATGAATATTAGGCGATTTGTTTATAATATATTGCATAAAAAATGCAATTAATACATAAGTAAACGCTAACAACGCTATTAATTCAATAATTTTTTTATATTCAGAAATATTTTTTTCATGAATAAATATTTTTTTTCGAGTGTTTTTGTCTGTAAAGAATGAATAAAACTTAATAAAATGAAGAAAAACGTTTAATTATTTAATAACGGAATATTAACGTGAAGAATCTCTCGTTTTGAATGCAAAGAAATTATGAAAAGGGTTACAAAATGACGGTATTCTATACATGTAATCAAAACGAAGGAGGCAACACAACATGGATAAACCAATTCACGTTTTCTCTGAAATAGGGAAGTTAAAAACCGTTTTATTAAAACGGCCTGGACAGGAAGTTGAAAACTTGACACCAGATATTATGGACCGTCTATTATTTGATGACATTCCGTATCTTCCGATTGCTCAAGAGGAACATGACTTATTTGCTAAGACGTTACAAAATGAAGGCGTTGAAACACTTTATTTAGAAAAACTCGCTGCAGAAGCAATTGATGCAGGCAATGTGAAAGAGCAATTCCTAAACAAAATGTTAGACGAATCGCACATTGCATCAAATGCTGTGAGAGATGGTCTTCATGAGTTCCTTCTATCAATGGAAACACAAGAAATGGTAGATAAAATTATGGCAGGTGTTCGTACGAAAGACATCGAAGTTCGTTCAAACAGTTTGTACGACTTGTCAGCAGACGATGAATATCCATTCTACATGGATCCAATGCCAAACCTATACTTTACAAGAGATCCATCCGCATCAATCGGAAATGGGATGACTGTAAACCGTATGACTTTTGAAGCACGTCGTCGTGAGTCAATGTTCACGGAATATATTTTGAACCATCACCCACGCTTTGCAAATAAAGGTGTTGAAGTTTGGTTAGATCGTGATACTACTGAACACATTGAAGGCGGAGATGAATTAGTCTTAAGTGACAAAGTTGTCGCAGTAGGGATTTCACAAAGAACCAACGCGAAAGCTTTGGAAACAATGGCACGTCGCTTATTTGCTAAAAATTCAGGATTTGAAAAAGTGCTAGCAATCAAGATTCCGAATAATCGTGCCATGATGCATTTGGATACAGTGTTTACCATGGTTGACTATGATAAATTCACAATTCATCCAGCTATTCAAAGTAAAAACGGAAAAATCGATGTCTTTACAATCGTTCCAGATGGTGATGACATCAAGATCACTCATTCTGATGATCTACATGCAACATTGAAAGATGCTTTAGGATTAGATGATCTAGTCTTGATCCCAACTGGTAATGGCGATGCAATCGTTGCTCCACGTGAACAATGGAATGATGGCTCAAATACTTTAGCTATTGCACCAGGTGTGGTTGTCACTTATAACCGTAACTATGTATCAAATGAATTACTAAGAAGCTACGGCATCAAAGTGTTGGAAATCAATTCAAGTGAATTGTCTCGTGGCCGTGGTGGTCCACGTTGCATGAGCCAACCGCTTGTACGTGAAGATTTGAAATAAGTTTGAGTATTCCAGCGACGGTCCTACTCTACTGTCAGCTGTCGCTGGAATTTCCTCTTAAATCAATGAAATTCCGTCTTAAATTATAAAAACAAACTAAAGGAGAATGTTTTATTATGAAAGAATCAGTATTTCAAGGAAGAAGCTTATTAGCAGAAAAAGATTTTACTAAAGAAGAGTTACAATATTTAATTGATTTCTCTCAACATTTAAAAGATTTGAAAAAACGTGGAATTCCACATCATTATTTAGAAGGCAAAAACATTGCCTTATTATTTGAAAAAACTTCTACACGTACACGTGCAGCTTTTACAACTGCAGCTGTTGACTTAGGCGCTCATCCAGAATACTTAGGTGCAAATGATATCCAATTAGGTAAAAAAGAATCAACAGAAGATACAGCTAAAGTCTTGGGTAGTATGTTTGACGGTATTGAATTCCGTGGCTTCAGCCAAAAAATGGTTGAAGAACTTGCTGAATTCTCAGGTGTTCCAGTTTGGAATGGTTTAACTGACGAATGGCATCCAACACAAATGATCGCCGATTTCTTAACCATCCAAGAAAACTTCGGAAAAGTTGAAGGAATCACTGTTGCTTACTGTGGTGATGGCCGTAACAACATGGCAAACTCATTATTAGTAACTGGTGCTATTCTAGGAACAAATATGCGTATCGTTGCACCAAAAGAACTACAACCAGAAGAAGAAATCGTGAAATTAGCAGAAGGCTTTGCAGCTAAATCAGGTGCAAAACTAATGATTACTGACGATGTTGATAAAGGTGTTGACGGCGTTGACGTACTTTATTCAGACGTATGGGTATCAATGGGTGAAGAAGACAAATTTGAAGAACGTATCAAATTGTTGAAACCTTACCAAATCAACATGGAAATGGTTGAAAAAACACATAACACAGATCGCTTGATCTTCTTGCATTGCTTACCAGCATTCCATGACACAAACACTGTGTATGGTGAACAAATGAAAGAACGCTTCGGTATTACTGAAATGGAAGTAACTGATGAAGTCTTCCGCAGCAAATATGCACGTCAATTTGAACAAGCTGAAAACCGTATGCACTCAATTAAAGCAATTATGGCTGCAACATTAGGCAACTTGTTTATCCCTCGCGTTTAATAAACCACATTCATCTCATGTACAAAACGAGGCAGAGGACGCAAGTACTTGCTGCCTCGTTTTGTCATTGATTAACATTGTCTGAAGAAAGGGCGAATAATATGGCAAATCGAAAAGTTGTTGTCGCTTTAGGCGGTAACGCAATTTTATCAACTGATGCAAGTGCAAAAGCACAACAAGAAGCATTGATGGAAACAGCAAAATACTTAGTAAAATTTATTGAACAAGGTGACGAGTTGATTATTTCTCATGGGAATGGTCCACAAGTCGGTAACTTATTGATCCAACAACAAGCAGCTGATTCTGAAAAAACACCAGCGATGCCATTAGACACTTGTGTTGCAATGACTGAAGGTTCTATTGGTTATTGGTTACAAAATGCAATGGGTGAAGTATTGAAACAAAAAGGAATTGATAAAGATGTTGTATCTTTAGTCACGCAAGTTATCGTAGATGAAAACGATCCGTCTTTCAAAAACCCAACAAAACCAATTGGTCCGTTCTATTCAGAAGAGGAAGCTACTGCACAAATGAAAGCAGATTCAAACGTAACGTTTAAGGAAGATGCTGGTCGTGGTTGGCGTAAAGTAGTTGCTTCGCCAAAACCAATTTCAATCAAAGAAGCACGTGTAATTGAAGCATTGGTTGATCAAGGCGTAGTTACTGTTTCTGTTGGTGGCGGTGGTATTCCGGTAGTTGAAACAGCCACTGGTTTAGAAGGTCGCGAAGCGGTAATCGATAAAGACTTTGCTTCAGAAAAATTGGCAGAAATCATTGATGCCGATTTATTGATTGTTTTAACTGGTGTGGACAATGTTTATGTGAACTATCAAAAACCGGACCAAAAGAAATTGGAAACTGTAACTATTTCAGAAATGAAACAATATATCAGTGAAGATCAATTTGCTCCTGGTAGCATGCTGCCAAAAGTTGAAGCAGCTATTCAATTTGTAGAAGCTCGACCAAATGCAAAAGCAATCATCACTTCTTTAGAAAACATTGAAAACTTACTAGCTTCTGAAGAAGGAACGATTGTTGTTGCTGATTAATTTGTTAAGTCTTTCGTGTAAACGAAATGATTTATAGCTATTCTTGCCCAGATGGAGTTTCTTCTCCTTTAGACCATCTGGGCAGTTTTTTTTATAAAGGAGCTAGCCAGAAATGTTTTTTTCTGCTATAATTCAAAGCAGTTTAATACTTTTATGATTTGTTGAACAAGAGAGTACTTGTGCTGATTCTTGCTGAGCGAGTTCGGATGATTGGTGGGAGCCGAATGAAGAAGACACAACGAAGCGCACTTGGAGAATTTCTGTCTTTGAGTTAATCAAAGCGGACGGTCATCTACCGATAGCAGATTGAGTAGGTCTTGATGTATAAGACAACTGGAGTGGTACCGCGGGTAATCTCGTCTCTAGTAATCACAGTGATTGTGATTGCTAGGGACTTTTTTTATTGTCTTCAACAATCATGGAAAATTTAGGAGGAACTTAGATGAATAACAAAGACTTAGTTGCAAAAGCCGTTTATGATGTAGTGAAAGACGACTTGACACTTGAACAAGTACAACAATTATTAGAAAATCCAAAATCAGCGGATCATGGTGACGTCGCTTTTCCAGCTTTTTCATTGGCGAAAATCTACCGTAAAGCACCACAACAGATTGCAGCAGATTTAGCTGAAAAAATTGCACCAGAAAACTTTGAAAAAATTGAAGTTGTTGGACCTTATTTAAACTTCTTTATGAACAAAGAAGCAATCAGTCAAGCTGTACTTGAAGCAGTAGTTGAACAACAAGCACATTATGGTGATAGCACAATTGGCAATCAAGGTACAGTACCAATCGACATGTCCTCACCAAATATTGCAAAACCAATCTCAATGGGACATCTACGTTCAACAGTTATTGGAAACTCCATTGGGTTTATTTTAGAAAAAATTGGGTATCAACCCATTCGAATCAATCACTTAGGTGACTGGGGAACTCAATTTGGTAAATTGATCGTTGCCTATAAAAAGTGGGGGTCAGAAGAAGCAGTCAAAGCTGAGCCAATCAATGAATTATTGCGTCTTTACGTGAAGTTCCATGAAGTAGCTGAAACTGAGCCAGAATTAAATGATGAAGCACGTTCATGGTTTAAACGCTTAGAAGAAGGCGACACAGAAGCTATTGAATTATGGCAATGGTTCCGTGATGAATCAATGAAAGAATTCAATAAAATCTATGATTTATTAGAAGTTCGTTTTGATTCATTGAACGGTGAGGCATTCTATAACGATAAGATGGACGAAGTCGTTGAACTTTTAGAAGAAAAACACCTATTAAAAGAAGACAAAGGTGCAGAAATCGTTGATTTAGCTAGTTACGATTTAAATCCTGCTTTGATCAAAAAATCAGATGGCGCGACACTGTATATCACTCGTGACTTAGCTGCGGCACTTTACCGCAAACGTACGTATGATTTTGCCCAATCACTATATGTTGTTGGGAATGAACAAAGTTATCACTTCAAACAATTAAAAGCTGTCTTGAAAGAACTTGGTTTTGACTGGTCAGATGAAATGCACCACATCCCATTTGGCTTGATCACTCAAGGTGGTAAAAAATTATCAACACGTAAAGGGAAAATCGTTTTACTTGAAGAAGTATTAAACGAAGCAATCGATTCTGCAAAAGAACAAATCAGTGAAAAAAATCCAGACTTGGAAAACAAAGACATTGTTGCCAAACAAGTTGGGGTTGGTGCAGTAATTTTCCATGATTTGAAAAATGATCGTTTGAATACATTTGACTTCAACTTAGAAGAGGTTGTACGTTTCGAAGGTGAAACAGGTCCGTACGTTCAATACACACATGCTCGTGCAATGAGCTTGCTAGAAAAAGCAAACTTTGTTCCATCAGCTGATGCACATTATGCACTAAATGATGATAGCAGTTGGGAAGTAATCAAGTTGGTTCAAAAATATCCAGAAACTGTTTTATCTGCTGGTGAAAAATATGAGCCTTCAATTATTGCAAAACATGCAATCAAATTAGCTCAAGCATTTAACAAATACTATGCACATACAAAGATTTTGGCTGATGATGGTCAAAAAGAATCTCGTTTAGCATTAGTTTATGCAGTAGCTGTTCTATTAAAAGAAGATTTACGTTTACTTGGTTTACACGCACCAGACAAAATGTAATTGAAACGGATTCCGTTTAGTTAAAGACAAAAATAAAAAGCAGCAGACTCAAATGAAAAGTTTGAAGTCTGTTGCTTTTTTTATTTTATAGTTATCAATGTAATAAGTGCTCTTTAAAATACAGTTCAATTTTTTTTGCATCTTCTTCTGATTCAGAAAGGACGATGACCGTGTCAAATCCGGCAATCGTGCTGAGCATGTGTGGTGGCTTGATATCATCTAAAATGGAAGCAAATAAATGCGCATTGTCTGGTAAAGTACCGATAATTGTCAAAAAGTGGACACGTTCGACTTTTAGTACGATTTCTTCAATCATCCGAATTAAGCGTTGTTCTTCTTCATTTTTTGTTTCGTCATCGTCTTCACCATGAAATAAAACAAAACGGGGAAGACCATCAGCATCAGGTACCTTAACGATTTTCAAATCACGGATGTCGCGAGAAATTGTTGCTTGCGTTGCAGTTACCTGATAGTCACCTAATCTAGTTAATAAATCTTCTTGTGTTCGAATGGGAAACTCTTCAATAATTTGTTTAATCAATAAATGTCGGTCGGCTTTTCGCATCGTTTTCTCCTTTACAAAAGATTTCATCCGTATCATAACAAAAAAAGTTAAAATTGCCCACCCGCATTTTCTTTTTTGAATCAAAAGAGTTAGAGAAGATGGTGAACAGAAAATTCAAGTGAAAATAAGAATTTTACTTGAAAAAAACAAATTGTTCCGTTAAACTAATGAATGTTGAGCAGAAAACTCTTTTTCTTATTGCTATAGGTAAAATTTATCTGTATAATAACTAAGGATGCTTTTTGCATCAATAAATCCACATTTTTGTTGGATTGTCAGTAGGTGCTTGCAAAAGTTTGCTGGCAAGTTTGAAGACAAGAAGAGGAAAATAAAAAACCTAATTGGAGGAAACACAAAATGGCAGTAATTTCTATGAAACAATTACTAGAAGCCGGCGTACACTTTGGTCACCAAACACGTCGCTGGAACCCAAAAATGAAGAAATATATCTTCACAGAAAGAAACGGTATCTACATTATTGACTTACAAAAAACAGTTAAATTAGTAGATGCAGCTTATGACTACATGAAAAACGTTGCTGAAGAAGGCGGCGTAGCATTATTCGTAGGTACTAAAAAACAAGCACAAGAAGCAATCAAAGAAGAAGCAACTCGTGCAGGTCAATACTTTGTAAACCACCGTTGGTTAGGTGGAACTTTAACTAACTGGGATACAATCCAAAAACGTATTAGCCGCTTGAAACAAATCAATGCAATGGAAGCTGATGGAACTTTTGAAGTTCTACCTAAAAAAGAAGTTGCTGGTTTGAACAAAGAGCGCGAACGTCTTGAAAAATTCTTAGGTGGTATCGCTGATATGCCAAGAATCCCAGATGTAATGTACATCGTTGACCCTCGTAAAGAACGTATTGCTGTTCAAGAAGCTCATAAATTAAATATCCCAATCGTAGCTATGGTTGATACAAACTGCGATCCAGATGAAATCGACGTAGTAATCCCTTCAAACGACGATGCAATTCGTGCCGTTAAATTGATCACTTCAAAAATGGCTGATGCATTTATCGAAGGAAACCAAGGTGAAGACCAAGTGGTTGAAGAAGATTTTGTAGCAGAAAACAATGCAACATCAATCGAAGAAATCGTTGATGTCGTTGAAGGCGACAACTCTTCAGCAGAATAATTTTTGAATGATGGAGCTGTTTCAAAGGCTAGGCGACAAGCCTCACTCTCCTTTGAAACAGCTTTTTTTAAAGAAAAACACTACTTAGGAGGACTATAAAATGGCAGACGTTACAGCTAAAATGGTAAAAGAACTACGCGACATGACTGGCGTAGGTATGATGGATGCGAAAAAAGCATTAGTAGAAGTAGAAGGCGATATTGAAAAAGCAGTTGATCTTTTACGCGAAAAAGGAATGGCTAAAGCAGCTAAGAAAAATGACCGTATTGCAGCTGAAGGTTTAGCAGCAGTTGCTGTTAAAGGGAACACTGCAGCAATCGTTGAAGTTAACTCAGAAACTGACTTCGTTTCTAAAAACGAAATGTTCCAAGACTTAGTAAAAGAAATTGCAGAATTAGTTGCTGAACACAAACCAGCTGACATGGAAGCTGCAATGCAAATCAAAACTGAAAAAGGCACAATTGAATCTGAATTAATCGAAGCTACACAAGTTATCGGTGAAAAAATCAGCTTCCGTCGTTTTGAAGTAGTTGAAAAAGAAGATAACGCTGCATTCGGTGGTTACTTACACATGGGTGGACGTATCGCTGTATTGACAGTTTTAGATGGCACAACTGATGATTCAGTTGCTCGTGACGTTGCTATGCACGTTGCTGCTATCAATCCTCGTTATGTAAACGAATCACAAATTCCTGCTGAAGAATTAGAACATGAAAAAACTGTTCTAACTGAACAAGCACTAAACGAAGGTAAACCTGCTAACATCGTTGACAAAATGGTGGAAGGCCGCTTGAAGAAATTCAAAGCAGAAATCGCTTTGGTTGACCAACCTTTCGTTAAAGATCCTGACATGACTGTTGAAAAATTTGTAGCTTCTAAAGGCGCAACTGTTCAATCATTTGTTCGTTTTGAAGTTGGCGAAGGTATCGAAAAACGTGAAGATAACTTTGTAGAAGAAGTTATGAGCCAAGTGAAAAAATAATTCTGTTGAATAACAGATGGGAACGCACACTATTGTGCGCTCCCTTTTTTTAGGCAAATGCCAAAAAATGTAAGCATTTAATGGCTAAATCAACTAATTATGGTAAAATGGCAATAGAAAACATTGGAGGAATGAACATGGTCACACCAAAATATCAACGTGTAGTCTTAAAATTAAGTGGTGAAGCTTTAGCTGGAGATGAAGGATTTGGGATTAAACCTCCAGTCATTAAAGAAATTATTCAAGAAATCAAAGAAGTCCACGAGTTAGGCGTTGAAATGGCAATCGTTGTAGGAGGCGGAAACATCTGGCGCGGACAAACGGGTGCTCAAATGGGTATGGAACGTGCACAAGCTGATTACATGGGCATGTTAGCGACTGTTATGAACGCTTTAGCCTTACAAGATACATTAGAAAACGTTGGTGTACCGACACGTGTACAAACTTCGATCGAAATGCGTCAAATCGCAGAACCATACATTCGTCGTAAAGCAGAACGTCATTTAGAAAAAGGCAGAATTGTTATTTTTGCTGGTGGTACAGGTAATCCTTACTTCTCAACAGACACAACAGCAGCGTTGCGCGCAGCTGAAATTGGTGCTGATGTTATTTTAATGGCTAAAAACAATGTAGACGGTGTTTATTCTGCAGATCCAAAAATTGATGCAAATGCAGTTAAGTTTGAAGAACTAACTCACTTGGAAGTTATTGCTAAAGGATTGCAAGTAATGGATTCAACAGCAAGCTCATTAAGTATGGATAATGATATCCCATTAGTTGTCTTCAATCTAAATGAACATGGAAATATTCGCCGAGCAATTTTAGGTGAAAATATTGGAACTACCGTAAGGGGGAAATAAAAATGGCAGATGCAATTATGGCAGAAGCAAAAGAGAGAATGGAAAAAGCAGCGCAAAGTTTACAACGTGAACTTGGACAAATCCGTGCTGGGCGCGCGAATGCAAGTTTATTAGACCGAATCACAGTTAATTACTACGGTGCACCAACACCATTGAACCAAATGGCATCAATCCAAATTCCAGAAGCACGTGTATTGATGATCACGCCTTTTGATAAAAGTATTCTTCAAGATGTGGAGAAGGCAATCATGGCAAGTGATATCGGTATCAGCCCAACGAATGATGGAAATGTTATCCGTTTAGTTATTCCACAATTAACGGAAGAACGTCGTAAAGAATTAGCGAAAGATGTAAAAAAAGAGTCTGAAAATGCAAAAATCGCTATTCGTAATATTCGTCGTGATGCAATGGATGCATACAAAAAACAACAAAAAAATGGTGACATTACGGAAGATGACTTGCGCGGACTAGAAAAAGATGTTCAAGCTTTGACTGATGACAGCATTAAAGAACTAGATAAAATCGCTGGCGAAAAAGAAAAAGAATTATTAGAAGTTTAATCTTCCTAGCTTTTTCAAAAGGAGTAGCAAAATCAGTACTGATTTTGCTACTCCTTTTTTGGTGGAAACTTAAAAATTTTCAAAAAAACAAACAAATTTTTTGGAAAAGATCATGATTTCATAGGAAATACAAAGAGATATTGCTATAATGTGTAAGATAGTGGGAATTTTTAAGCATAGGAGGAAAAAGAATGTTACGTTTTTTTCCGCAAAAAAACAAGTATATTCAAGAAAAAAGTGAGTTTCAATTTAACTCCGAGGGAAAGATTCCTCAACACGTTGCCATCATTATGGATGGCAACGGTCGTTGGGCACAAAATCGCCGATTACCTCGAGTTGCAGGACACAAAGAAGGCATGGAAACTGTAAAAAAAGTAACAAAAGTAGCATCAGGTTTAGGTGTGAAAGTATTGACTCTTTATGCGTTTTCGACTGAAAACTGGAAACGACCAAAAGATGAAGTCAATTTTTTGATGCAGTTGCCTGTTGATTTTTTCGACACATTCGTACCAGAACTTATCAAGGAGAATGTAAAAGTTCACGTAATGGGTTACGAAAACGTACTTCCAAGTCACACGCAAGATGCTGTCCGCCGAGCAATTGAACAGACAAAAGAAAACACTGGAATGGTGTTGAATTTTGCGTTGAATTATGGAAGCCGAGCGGAAATCGTGACGGCAGTAAAAGAGATTGCGGCTGAAATCAGTAATCAAGAATTAGCTGTTGAAGCAATTGACGAAGAAAAAATTGCTGATCACTTGATGACAGGTTTCTTGCCGAATGAACTTCGTGATCCTGAACTAGTTATTCGGACGAGTGGGGAAGAAAGAATCAGTAATTTCTTGTTATGGCAAATTGCTTATAGTGAGCTTTATTTTACAAAAGCATTGTGGCCAGATTTTGATGGCAATCATTTGAAGGAAGCAATTGCTTCTTATCAAAATCGTGACCGTCGCTTTGGCGGCGTTAAAAAATCGGATAAAAATGAGGAGGATCAATCATGAGACAACGAGTGATCACAGCTGTCGTAGCTTTAATCTTGTTCATTCCAATCATTTGGGTTGGCGGCATGGCTGTTGAGTTGTTAGGGGCGTTACTAGCGGTTGTAGGTGTCTACGAACTGTTTCGCATGAAAGGATTAACGCTATTAAGTTTTGAGGGAATCTTATCAGCAATAGGTGCAGTTTTTCTGGTGTTACCAAAAGAACGTTGGTTTTTCTTTTTACCAGAAAATACAAATACATTTACGCTTTTTTATTTTGTTGTAATGATTTTATTGGGAACAAGTGTTGTATCAAAAAATACGTATACCATTGATGAAGCTGGATTTCCAGTTGTCGTAAGTTTGTATGTGGGTATGGGATTCCAGAATTTCGTGAATGCGCGAACGGAAGGCTTAGTTGTGTTATTATTTGGGCTATTCATTGTCTGGGCAACAGATATCGGTGCCTATATGTTTGGTCGTCGCTTTGGTCAACATAAACTGATCCCAGCAATTTCACCAAATAAAACAATTGAAGGAGCTTTGGGTGGTATCGCAAGTGCAATCGTTGTGGCATTGATTTATCTCTTGTTATTCCCAGGTAAGGAATACTTCAATTATGGAACACTAGTAATGTTGTTGTTAACAATTGTCTTCTCAATTGTTGGACAATTTGGTGATTTAGTTGAATCAGCAATCAAACGTCATTACGATGTAAAAGATTCTGGAAATATTTTACCAGGTCACGGTGGAATTTTAGACCGTTTCGATAGTCTATTATTTGTATTTCCTATCATGCAATTATTTGGTGTGATTTAAAAAGTTTGTGAGAAGAAGTACTCAGCTTCAATAAATAAACTGTCGGAAATTCTTTTCTAAATTTTTGAGAAATTTAGACTTATTTTAAAGTAGAAAGCCAAAATCACTTTTGGATGGATCAAAAATTTTTGTTTTGAAATGATGAAAAGAGTAGTGGGTGTTGCCACTGCTCTTTTTTGTTTTCCTAAAGGTAGCTATTGGTGTCTGTGTCAGACTGTGGTAAAATTATGTTGTTTATCTTCACAAAAATTAGAAAAATGCTAGAAAAAAATAAAGGAGAAGCAAACTATGAAAACGATTCTAACTTTTATCATCGTTTTTGGTATTTTGGTTATTGTCCACGAATTTGGTCATTTCTTCTTTGCGAAACGATCAGGAATCCTAGTCCGAGAATTTGCAATTGGTATGGGTCCAAAAATTTATGGACATCAAGCTAAAGATGGAACGACATATACACTTCGGTTATTACCGATTGGTGGTTATGTAAGAATGGCAGGCAACGGCGATGATGAGACAGAGATGGCCCCAGGAATGCCACTATCGCTTTCACTCAATTCTGATGGTATCGTAGAGAAAATCAACTTAAGTAAAAAAGTTCAACTAACGAATGGAATTCCAGTGGAACTTGTTCGTTACGATCTAGAGGACGAGCTGACAATTACAGCTTTTGTTAACGGCGATGATACGGAGGCTGTGACTTACCCAGTAGATCATGATGCCACAATTATTGAGGCAGATGGAACAGAAATTCGAATTGCACCAAGAGATGTTCAGTTTCAATCAGCAAAATTATGGCAACGTATGTTAACTAACTTTGCTGGACCGATGAATAACTTTATTTTAGCGATTTTTTTGTTCATTGTGCTTGCATTCATGCAAGGAGGCATTCAGGTAACAAATACGAATCAAATTGGTGCAGTACTTCCTGATGGTGCAGCCGAGGTAGCTGGCTTAAAGGAAAATGACCATATCCTAAGTATTAATGATAAAAAAATCACGTCGTGGACTGATTTAACAAGTCAAATTACTGCAAACCCTGGAAAAAAATTGAATTTTGAAGTTCAACGTGATGGAAAAGTTCAAGACATTGAAGTGACACCTAAATCAGTAGAATCAAATGGGCAAAAAGTTGGACAGCTTGGTATACAAGCACCGATGAAAACTGGTTTTATTGATAAAATCGTTGGTGGAACGAAACAAGCTTTCAGTAGTTCATTAGAAATCTTCAAAGCGCTGGGATCACTATTTACAGGATTTAGTTTGAATAAACTAGGCGGTCCAGTGATGATGTTCCAATTATCTTCTGAAGCAGCTAGTCAAGGAATGATGACTGTTATTGGGCTAATGGCGATGCTTTCAATGAACTTAGGGATTGTGAATCTATTGCCAATTCCAGCACTTGATGGCGGTAAGTTGGTATTAAATGTCATTGAAGGTGTACGTGGCAAACCATTGAGTCAAGAAAAAGAAGGAATCTTAACTTTGATTGGGTTTGGTTTCTTGATGCTATTGATGGTTTTAGTGACATGGAATGATATTCAACGATTCTTTTTTTAAATAGAGTTGACAAATAGGGTATAATAACAAGCGATAACTATTTTGAGGATTAAAGGAGTATATAAAATGAGACAATCAAAGATGTTGATTCCAACACTGAGGGAAGTACCAAATGATGCTGAAGTACTAAGTCATCAAATGCTATTGCGAGCTGGCTATGTTCGTCAAGTATCTGCCGGTATCTATTCTTACTTGCCATTGGCAAATCGTGTGTTAGAAAAATTGAAAACAATCATGCGTGAAGAATTTGAAAAAATTGGGGCAGTTGAAATGTTGATGCCCGCAATTCTTCCAGCAGAACTTTGGCAAGAATCTGGTCGTTATGATACTTATGGTCCAAACTTATACCGTTTGAATGACCGCAATGATCGTAAAATGATTTTGGGACCAACTCATGAAGAAACATTTACAGAATTGATTCGTAATGAAATCAATTCATACAAAAAATTGCCATTAAACTTGTATCAAATTCAATCAAAATATCGTGACGAAAAACGTCCTCGTTTTGGCTTGTTACGTGGTCGGGAATTCATTATGAAAGATGCATATTCTTTCCACGCTTCAGAAGAAAGTTTAGACGAAACATATAAAGATTATGAAAAAGCTTATACTGAGATTTTCAAACGTTGTGGTTTAGATTTCCGTGCAATTATCGGAGACGGTGGCGCAATGGGCGGAAAAGACTCCAAAGAATTTATGGCAATCTCTGAAATCGGTGAAGACACGATTTGTTATTCAACAGAAAGTGACTACGCAGCTAATTTGGAAATGGCAACAAGCTACTATGTTCCTAAAAAGTCACATGAAACACAATTGGAATTAGAAAAAGTAGCAACACCTGATGTCAAAACGATTGAAGAAGTTGCAGGTTTCTTTGATGTAGAACCACAAAAAATCATCAAATCTGTTTTATTCATTGCAGATGAAGAACCTGTATTGGTATTGATTCGTGGCGATCATGAAGTCAATGACGTCAAATTGAAAAACTTCTTAGGCGCTGATTTCTTAGAAGAAGCAGCAGAAGAAGATGCACAAAAATATCTTGGTGCTGATTTTGGTTCTGTTGGTCCAGTGAACTTAGCGGACGAAGTAAAAGTTTATGCAGATCGCCATGTCCAAGATTTAGCAAATGCGATTGCTGGAGCAAATGAAACTGGCTTCCATTACATCAATGTAAATCCAGAACGCGATTTTTCTGTTCTTTCTTATGAAGATTTACGTTTTGTTCAAGAAGGTGATCCTTCACCAGATAATAATGGTGTTCTTGCATTTACAAGAGGAATTGAAATTGGGCACATTTTCAAACTAGGTACTCGTTATAGTGAATCAATGGGTGCAACTGTGTTAGACGAAAATGGCCGTGAAAAATTTGTGATTATGGGTTGTTACGGTATCGGTGTGAGCCGATTACTTTCAGCAATCGTTGAACAAAATGCAGATGAAAATGGCATCAATTGGCCTAAAGGAATCGCTCCTTATGATCTACATGTTGTTCAAATGAATTTAAAAGATGACTATCAAACAAACTTAACAAATGAAGTTGAGCAAGCAATGATGGCAGCAGGCTACGAAGTATTAGTTGACGATCGTAATGAACGTGCAGGAGTTAAGTTTGCAGATTCAGATTTGATTGGTTGCCCAATTCGAATTACGGTTGGTAAGAAAGCAGTCGATGGAATCGTTGAAGTAAAAATCAAGAAGACTGGTGAAATGGTGGAAGTACGCAAAGAAGAGCTTGCGAATACTTTACCAATTCTTTTAAACCAAGGCGAATAATTCAAATAACCTCGAAATTCGAGAGAGACAAAGTCTTTCTCGAATTTTTTTAATGTAAATCAAAAGAAAAACGAGTATACTAAATAGTATTGAAAAAAATTATTTGTCTCAAAACAAATAAACTAGAAAGGGCGTATTTTTTTGTCAGAAAAACGAGATTTGTTTGCAAAACTGTTAGAACAAATTCAACTAGAAGATGAAGAAAAAAATCATCCGTTAATTTCTACTGGCGAAATGGAACGTGTTGTTGTGCACCGTAAATCACGTTTATGGGAATTTACGCTTCATTTTTCTCAAATATTGCCAATCATGCTTTATCGTTCATTCCTACAACATTTGACAATAGCATTTAATGAAATCGCACAGGTCAAATTGATAATCAAAGCAAAAGATCAAACATTTGACGAACGATTGTTACAAGATTACTGGGCACAAGCTTTAGAAAGTCAACAATGTGATACACCATTAGTCCAACAAGTCTTAAAAACACAAGTTCCAATTTTAAAAGAAAGAAAAATTGTGTTGCCAGTGGATAAAACAGGAGCCATTTCCTATTTGAAGCAACAATATTTGCCTTTGGTAGAAGAACTTTATCTTAGTTATGGCTTTCCTAAATTTCATATCGAACCTGAAGTCGATGAAGAGCAAGCGGCTCGCGTGCTGGAACTTTTTGAAGAACGTAAGCAAGAGCAAGCAGAAGCCTTCATGAAGCAAGCGGCAGAAAGTCTCCTTGTTCATGAACAAAAGAAAAAAGAAAAGAAAGAACAAGCACCTGCTCTGGAAGGACCAATTCAACTTGGACGTAATATTCCAACAGATGACCCTGTTACACCGATGATTGACATCGTTGAAGAAGAGCGCCGCGTAATTTTGGAAGGGTATGTATTTGATAAAGAAGTTCGTGAATTACGCTCCAAACGGAAAATTTTGACGTTGAAAATCACAGACTATACCTCTTCTTTCATTGTCAAAAAGTTCTCGAATGGTGAAAAAGATGAACAAGTTTTCGATGCAATTAGTAAGGGAAGCTGGCTAAAAGTTCGCGGAAGTATTCAAGAAGATACATTTGTGCGTGATTTGGTAATGAATGCGCAAGATATTGTTGAAGTTAAACATGCACCGCGTAAAGACTACGCTCCTGAAGGGGAAAAGCGGGTCGAACTACATTTACACAGTAATATGAGTACGATGGATGCGACGAATAGTATCTCTGATTTTGTTGCGCAAGCAGGTAAATGGGGACATAAAGCGATTGCTATTACAGATCACGGCGGAGCCCAATCGTTTCCTGAAGCACATAGCGCTGGGAAAAAGGCTGGAGTCAAGATTTTATATGGCGTAGAAGCAAACGTTGTCGATGACGGTGTTCCAATTGCTTATAATGATACACATGATTCTTTGAATGATGCGACCTATGTGGTTTTTGACGTGGAAACGACTGGTCTATCAGCTGTATATGATACGATTATTGAATTGGCTGCAGTCAAGATGCATAAAGGAAACGTCATTGAAAGCTTTGATGAATTTATTGATCCCGGTCATCGTTTATCAAGAACAACGGTGGACTTAACAGGTATCACAGATGAAATGGTCCGCGGCTCAAAATCTGAAGAAGAAGTTTTAAGAATGTTTCTTGAATTTTCTGAAGGCTCAATCTTAGTTGCCCACAATGCGACGTTCGATATGGGTTTCTTAAATACAAGTTATGCACGTTACGGAATTCCAGAAGCAAAAAATCCTGTTATTGACACGTTAGAATTAGCACGCTATTTATATCCTCAATTTAAACGTTTTGGGTTAGGTGTATTGACTAAAAAATTCGGTGTCAGTTTAGAACAACATCACCGCGCCATTTTTGATGCAGAGGCAACAGGTCATTTAGCCTGGATTTTTGTCAAAGAGGCAATGGAAAATCATGAGATGTTTTATCACGATCAGTTAAACGATCATGTTGGTGAAGGCGACTCTTATAAACGAGCTAGACCGTTTCATGCAACTCTTTTGGCGAAGAATCAAGCTGGTCTAAAAGATTTGTTCAAGTTGATTTCAATGTCAAATATCAATTATTTTGAGCGGGTTCCCCGGATTCCTCGTTCACAGTTGAAAAAATTTAGAGAAAATCTCTTGGTTGGCTCTGCTTGTGATAAAGGTGAAATTTTTGAAGCAATGATGCAAAAAGGGGTCGAAGAAGCAGAAAATCGTGCGAAGTTTTATGATTATATCGAAGTTATGCCAAAAGCAGTCTACGCTCCTTTATTGGAGCAAGAATTAGTGAAAAATGAACACGATTTAGAAGAAATCATTCGAAATCTAGTCAATATTGGTAAAAAGTTAGATAAAGTTGTCGTTGCTACGGGTGATGTCCATTATTTAAATGAAGAAGATGGCATTTATCGAAAAATCTTGATCAACTCGATGGGTGGAGCAAACCCCCTTAACCGTCATAGTTTGCCAGATGTTCATTTCAGAACAACGGATGAAATGTTAACGGCATTCAACTTTTTGGGAGCAGAACTTGCCAAAGAAATCGTTGTTGATAACACCAATAAAATTGCGGATAGCTGTGAAGAAATCGTCCCTGTTAAAGATGAATTATATACACCAAAAATTCCTGGATCAGAAGATGAAATCACCGAATTGAGTTATAATCGTGCGAAAGAATTGTACGGCGATCCTTTACCAGAAATTATTCAAAAACGTTTGGAAAAAGAATTGAACTCAATCAACGGAAATGGGTTTTCAGTTATTTATTTGATTGCTCAAAAGCTTGTGCATAAAAGTAATGAAGATGGTTACTTGGTTGGTTCCCGTGGATCTGTTGGTTCAAGTTTTGTAGCGACCATGACAGGAATCACAGAAGTTAATCCATTAGCGCCACATTATTATTGTCCTAACTGTCAGTATTCGGAATTTTTTGAAGATGGCACGTATGGTTCTGGTTTTGATATGCCAGAAAAAAAATGTCCAAAATGCGGTGCGCGCTTAAATAAAGATGGTCATGATATTCCATTTGAAACATTCCTAGGTTTTCATGGTGATAAGGTCCCCGATATTGATCTGAACTTCTCAGGTGACTATCAAGCAGAAGCACATAACTACACGAAAGTTTTATTTGGTGAGGAATATGTCTACCGAGCTGGAACCATCGGAACGGTCGCAGACAAAACGGCATATGGATTTGTAAAAGGGTATGAACGCGACCACAATTTACAATTTCGTAGTGCTGAGGTCGATCGTTTAGCTAAGGGCGCAACTGGGGTTAAACGAACAACTGGACAGCATCCAGGGGGGATTATTGTAATCCCTGATTACATGGATGTTTATGATTTTACACCGATTCAGTATCCGGCAGATGACCAGAACTCTGAATGGAAAACAACTCACTTTGATTTCCACTCCATTCACGATAACGTATTGAAACTTGATATTCTTGGACACGATGATCCGACCGTGATTCGGATGCTGCAAGATTTATCTGGAATTGACCCACAAACAATTCCAACAGATGACCCGGAAGTTATGCGGATTTTTGCCGGCCCAGAGGTATTAGGCGTCGATAAAGATCAGATTTTTTCAAAAACGGGTACTTTAGGAATTCCTGAATTTGGAACGCGTTTTGTTCGAGGTATGCTTGAAGAAACACATCCAACAACATTTGCTGAGTTGTTACAGATTTCTGGACTATCTCATGGGACGGACGTTTGGCTAGGAAATGCAGAAGAACTGATTCGCCGTGGGGATGCAACCTTGGCTGAAGTAATTGGTTGTCGGGATGACATCATGGTTTATTTGATCCATGCCGGTTTAGATAGTGGGATGGCATTTAAAATCATGGAAACTGTTCGTAAAGGTTTATGGACGAAGATTCCTGATGATTTAAGAGAAACGTATTTGACAGCAATGAAAGAAAACAACGTGCCAGATTGGTATATTGATTCTTGTTCAAAAATCAAGTACATGTTCCCGAAAGCCCATGCGGCAGCTTACGTGTTGATGGCTTTACGGGTAGCATATTTTAAAGTTTATTTTCCAATTCTTTATTACTGTGCTTATTTTTCTGTTCGTGCTGATGACTTTAATTTAGTTGCGATGTGTAAAGGAAAAGAAGCTGTCAAAGAAGCGATGAAAGAAATCACTGATAAGGGATTAGAGGCTTCAGTGAAAGAAAAAAATCAGTTAACTGTACTTGAATTAGCAAATGAAATGCTGGAACGTGGCTATGATTTTGGAATGATTGATTTATATAAGTCAGATGCTACAAATTTCGTGATTGATGGTGATACATTGATTGCACCATTCCGCGCAGTTCCTAGTTTGGGAGCCAACGTGGCAAATCAAATCGTAGAAGCAAGAAAAAATGGTCCATTCTTATCGAAAGAAGACTTAGCAACACGAGGAAAAGTTTCTAAAACATTGATTGAATACATGGACGACAATGGTGTATTAAAAGATTTACCAGATGAAAATCAATTATCATTGTTTGATATGTTATAGGCAATTTTTCTTAACAAGAGGGTAGACAAGAGGCATCAACGTTTAATCGTTGGTGCCTTTATTTTTTTTACGAGAAAAATTTTTATGAAGAAATAAAAATGAATCAAAAAAGAAAAAAATTTAGCAAGCCTTTATTTTAAACGAATCGAGTTGCTGAAGAAAGCAATAAATAACCAGCAAACTTGTCATTTTATGAAATTTGTGATATAGTTTTCATTGGTAATGATACTAATTGTGAGTGAGCGGAATTTTCGCTCACTCTTTTTAATGGAATTACGTAGCCAATTTTAAGGAGGCGAAATTTTTGAGTAGCGTCGTTGAAACAGTCACAGAAATGGTGACCCCGATTTTAGATGAACAAAATTTTGAACTTGTAGAAGTAGAGTTTACAAAAGAAGGCAAAAACTGGTTTTTACGAGTATTCATTGACAAAGAAGGCGGAATTGACATCGATGAATGTGTCTATGTCAGTGAAAAATTAAGTGAGAAGCTAGATGCTGCAGACCCAGATCCGATTCCTCAAGCCTATTTCCTAGAGGTGTCATCTCCTGGAGCAGAACGTCCATTGAAAAAAGAAGCAGATTATGAAAAAGCACTAGGCGATTACGTCCATGTGTCTTTATATCAACCTGTTGATGGAGAAAAACAATACGAGGGTTTTCTTCAATCATTTGATGCTGAGCAACTAACGTTAAAAATTCGCATTAAAACACGCGAAAAGGAACTAACCATTGAACGTAAAAATATTGCGAAAGCTCGCTTAGCTATTCAATTTTAATTACGGAGAGGAATCAAAATAATGAGTAAAGAAATGTTGAACGCGTTAGATGCTTTAGAAGCTGAAAAAGGTATCTCAAAAGAAATCGTGATCGACGCTTTGGAAGCTGCTTTAGTTTCTGCTTATAAACGTCACTATGGACAAGCCCAAAATGTAGAAGTAGAGTTTGATCAGAAAAAAGGAAATATCCATGTTTATGCGGTGAAAGAAGTTACAGAAGAAGTAATGGATTCTCAGTTAGAAGTATCGTTAAAAGACGCACTTTTGATTAACCCAGCATATGAATTAGGGGATACAATCCGTTTTGAAGTTACACCTAAAGACTTTGGTCGAATTGCTGCACAAACAGCAAAACAAGTAATTTTGCAACGTGTCCGTGAAGCGGAAAGAACAATTATTTATAACGAATTCAGCGAATACGAAAAAGACATCATGCAAGGAATCGTTGAGCGCCAGGATAAACGTTATATCTATGTGAATTTAGGTAAAATCGAAGCAGTTTTGTCTAAACAAGACCAAATGCCAAACGAATTTTATCAACCACATGACCGAATCAAAGTCTACGTTTCACGTGTTGAAAACACATCAAAAGGTCCTCAAGTTTTTGTAAGCCGTAGTCATCCAGACTTATTGCGTCGCTTATTTGAACAAGAAGTACCTGAAGTTTACGATGGATTAGTTGAAATCGTAAGCATTGCTCGTGAAGCAGGGGACCGTTCCAAAGTTGCTGTTCGCTCAAATGATGCAAATATCGATGCTGTTGGAACGTGCGTAGGACCTAAAGGCCAACGTGTTCAAGCAATTGTAAACGAACTAAAAGGTGAAAACATGGATATCGTTGAATGGAACGAAGATCCAGCAATTTTTATTGCGAACGCATTGAACCCAGCTCAAGTAATGGATGTCATTTTTGACGAAACAAATGCGAAAGCTTGTACAGTAGTGGTACCTGATTATCAATTATCTTTAGCAATCGGTAAACGTGGGCAAAACGCTCGCTTAGCTGCAAAATTAACAAATCATAAAATCGACATCAAATCTGAATCAGATATGGCTGAGTTTTATGAAAAACAAGCACAAAAAGAAGAAGTTTCAGAAGAAGTAGTTGAAGAGCTTCATGATGAAGCAATCGTTGAATCAGACCTAACAGCTGATGAATACGAAACAATGGCTTTTGAAGAAACTGAAACAACTGAGACAACAGATCAAGAAGCTTAATTGTAAGGAGGCAAACGAGATGAAACAAAGGAAAATTCCTTTACGCAAATCCGTGGTTTCGGGTGAAATGAAACCGAAAAAAGAAATGATTCGAGTGACCCGTTCAAAAGAAGGGGAAGTTTCAATTGATCCTACTGGAAAAATGCCTGGACGAGGAGCGTATGTCTCAATTGAGCCGGAAGAAGTGCAAAAAGCTTGGGATAAGCAAATCCTCGATCGAGTTCTCGATGTAAAACTAACAGATGAATTTTATCAAGAACTATTAGATTATGTTACGCACCAGAAAGCCCGAAAAGAGCTTTTCGGAAAATGAACACAGTAAATCGACAAAAAGTCATGAATTTACTAGGTCTTGCGATGCGTGCTGGGAAGTTAGTAACCGGTGAAGAGTTAACCATTGCAGATATTCGTCGCCAAAAGGCAAAAGTAGTGTTTGTTGCGACTGACGCTAGTGATAACACAAGAAAAAAGATCAAAGACAAAAGTTCCTATTACAAAGTTCCTTGTTTTGAGCTATTTTCAGAAGCTGAAATTACGCAAATGATTGGAAAACCACGAAAAGTCTTCGGTGTCTTAGATGCAGGGTTTGCGAAAAAAATCAAGGAGCTAATTGAAGGTTAGGAAGGTGATTACATGGGAAAAAAAAGAGTCTATGAATTAGCAAAAGAGCTCAATCAATCAAGTAAAGTGATTGTCGAAAAAGCCCAAAATTTAGGGATCGACGTAAAGAACCATATGGGAACTTTAAATCGCGAAGATGAGAATAAATTGCAGCAAGCTTTCAAAAACCCAGTTGTACAAAAGCCAAACCAGAAACCCGTCAATCAAAAGCCAAATGATAAAACTCAAGAAAATACAAAAAATGTAACACAACAAAAAAATAAAAATAACCGCAACTATCAAGATCGCGGTCAAGGGAGCGGTCAAGTGAATCAAGGACAAAATAAATCATCCAACCAAAATAACCAAAACCGTCAAGGCGGAAATCAAAATCGTAACAACAATAACAATCGCGGAAAATTCAACAATAATAACCGCAATCGTTTTAACAAAAAAGGGAAAAAAGGGAAACAACAAACGTCAAACAAACCAGCTGTGCCACCACGTAAATTCCGTGAACTACCAGAAGTTCTAGAGTATACAGAAGGCATGAACGTTGCAGATATTGCGAAAAAAATTCACCGTGAACCAGCAGAAATCATCAAAAAACTATTTATGCTAGGTGTCATGGTCAATCAAAACCAAGCACTTGATAAAGATACAATCGAGTTGTTAGCAACAGATTATGGTATGGAACCACAAGAAAAAGTACAAGTGGATATTGCAGATTTAGACAAATTCTTTGAACCAGAAGAATTGAATGAAGAAAATCTAGTTTCACGTCCACCGGTTGTCACAATTATGGGACACGTTGACCATGGTAAAACAACTTTATTAGATACTTTGCGTCACTCACGTGTAACAAATGATGAAGCAGGTGGAATCACTCAGCATATCGGTGCTTACCAAATTGACATCGACGGTAAACCAATTACTTTCTTGGATACACCAGGTCACGCGGCCTTTACAAGTATGCGTGCTCGTGGGGCAAGTATCACAGATATTACAATCTTGGTTGTTGCTGCTGATGATGGTGTAATGCCACAAACGGTTGAAGCCATCAACCATGCGAAAGCTGCGAATGTTCCAATCATCGTTGCTGTAAACAAAATTGATAAACCAGGCGCAAATCCACAACACGTTATGCAAGAATTAAGTGAATACGAACTTATTCCTGAAGCGTGGGGCGGAGATACGATCTTCGTTGAAATTTCAGCGAAATTTGGTCAAAATATTGAAGAACTATTAGAAATGATTCTATTAGTTTCTGAAGTAGAAGACTTGAAAGCTGATCCAACACAACGCGCAATCGGTACAGTTATCGAAGCACGTTTAGACAAAGGTAAGGGACCAATCACTACTTTACTTGTTCAACAAGGAACATTACATGTAGGAGACCCAATCGTTGTCGGCAATACTTACGGACGTGTTCGTGTGATGGTCAGCGACTTAGGTCGACGTGAAAAAGATGCGGGTCCAGCAACACCAGTTGAAATCACTGGATTGAACGATGTACCACAAGCTGGGGATCACTTTGTTGTCTTTGAAGATGAAAAAACAGCTCGTGCAGCTGGTGAAGAACGTGCCAAACGTGCAGTTGTTGAACACCGTGCCGCTACAAGCCGTGTAACATTAGATAACTTGTTCGAAAGTCTTAAAGAAGGCGAATTGAAAGAAGTTAATGTTATTATCAAAGCTGACGTACAAGGTTCTGCCGAAGCTTTAGCTGCTTCATTGAATAAAATTGATGTCGAAGGCGTTCGCGTGAAAATCGTGCATGCTGCTGTTGGTGCAATCAATGAAAGTGACGTTACCTTAGCTGCTGCAAGTAACGCAATCATCATCGGGTTTAACGTTCGTCCTACACCACAAGCGAAGAGCCAAGCTGATTCGGAAGAAGTAGACATTCGTTTACACCGAATCATTTATAAGGCAATCGAAGAAATCGAAACAGCAATGAAAGGGATGCTTGATCCTGAATTTGAAGAAAAAATCACTGGTCAAATGATCATTCGTGAAACCTTCAAAGTTTCAAAAGTTGGAACGATTGCTGGTGCATACGTGACTGAAGGATTTATTCGTAGAGATAGTGGTGTTCGTGTCATTCGTGACGGAATCGTTATCTATGAAGGCCAATTAGCTAGCTTGAAACGTTTTAAAGATGACGTGAAAGAAGTTAAAATGGGATTTGAATGTGGCGCAATGATTGAAAAATTCAATGACATCAAAGTTGATGACATCATTGAAGGCTTCATTATGGAAGAAGTTAAAAACGACTAATAAAAAAATAAAGGAGGCCGCTCATTATGGCTAACTATCGTGACCGTCGAGTCGGTCAAGAAATTTTAAAAGAGGTCAATGATATTTTACGTAAAAAGGTTCGTGATCCACGTGTTGAAAACGTAACGATCACGGATGTACATGTAACAGGTGATTTGCAACAAGCAACCATCTATTACAGCATCTTATCTGATCTTGCTTCAGATAAGAAAAAAGCTCAAGAAGGTTTGAGTAAAGCAAGTGGGCTCATTCGTCGTGAATTAGGTCATAACCTAAGCATTTACAAGACACCTGAGCTAATCTTTGAATTAGATGAGTCTGTCGGCTATGGTAACCATATCGACGAGCTGTTGCGTAATTTGAATAAGGACTAAAAAAAAGAGTAACAAACCTGGTATATCAGGTTTTGTTACTCTTTTTTGTTTTTTTCTTCCTCGTTCATCTTTCTAATTCCATCACGATAGGCTCAATTCCATGGCTAACGAGTAGCTCTTTTACTTACTTTTTCCATAAAAAAAATCTCTTACTTACTCAATCTTCCTTCTAAAAATATGCGTACAGCTTCTTTATCATTTTCAGTTATAGGTTTCCCATCGAAGCTTTTTACATTATCTAAAAGTTTATTGAGGTCATCGGATGTTAACGATGCGTTAGACATATTTTTTTTTTCCTCCCTATCCAAAAGATAATCAACGCTAACGTCAAAGTAATCTGCAATTTCTTGCAATCGTTCTGTCGATGGATTTGAGTTTTTAAGTCTGTATAGGACATTTTTCCCATAACCTAGATCTTCTTCAATTTTATTTAATGATTTTCCCTGTTTTTTTGCTAAACCTTTTATCCTCTCTAACGTTGTCATAACAATCTTCCTTTCGTCAAGAAAAAAAGTTAACATCAAATGTTAAAATATGTTGATTTATATAACAAGTGATGTTAATATAATTCTTGTAAACAAGTTTAATAACTAAAAAGACAACAAAAACACTACTGATTATTAAAAGCCAACGACTAAGAAAGCTTTTAAATAAATGTTTTAATGTCTTATTTAACCATGTGCTTATTTTAACATCATGTGTTAATTTGGTCAATGGAGTTTTATGGATGGCTGTTAAATTTGCTTGCGAATAATAAGAAAGGAGAAAAACGATAATCACAATTGAAGTAACATCAGAAGAAGTAAAAGATCTGTTCAGTAGAAGAACTTTTGTCAGATTCAACAACAGAATTTGTAGATATTTTTCAATCAAAATATCTACCCAATAAAGAAAATACTGTTGTAGCCTATGAGACGTGTTTGAGTGAATCTACTGTAAAAGGCATAGATTTTGAACTCTTAAAATAAAGTTCAAAACGTCTAGGTTGGAATTGAAGACCGTACTCTTTACTCAAACAAATCAGACTACAATAAAATTATAAAAGTTGCACATACTTTTAATATTATTTGGAAGGGAATGAAGTGTATGGGGGTTTGGCGTCTTCCGTTTGACGGCTCACTTAAACCTTATGAAGAAGGACAACAATTCGGGAACACTTCGTATCCGCGTGGAAGGGGATATTTTCACGATGGTTATGATTTTGGTTCAGCAAAGTACTCAGGCGATTTTAAATCAGTAAACGATGGAAAAGTTATCTTTGCAGGTTATGCTGGTCAAGGAATAGAATATGCAATAGTTCTGCAAATAGGTGACTATCAAGTAATGTATCAAGAATTTGGTTCTACGATGTATGTCAAAACTGGTAACCAAGTAAAAGTAGGTCAAGCTTTAGGGAAATTGACAACTACACATTTGCATTTAGGAATAACAAAACAAGACTGGAGAACAGCTTTAGGAAGCTGGGATATTGACAATGGAACATGGATAAATCCAATTCCAATTTTACTATCAGGTGATTCTACAGATAATCTAACACCAGAGGAGGAAGAAGAAATGATTAAATTTACAGTTGTAGATGGAATGTATAAAGGAACGAAAGGATATCTTTACAATGGACGATTCATTGTAGGTGGAAATACAGGAGACTATGCTACCGTTTATAATAAATTGAAATTGATGGAATCACAAGGAAAGATTAAACCAATTACTGATGATATCAGTAATGCGGAGTATGAAAAATTAATTAACGTTTTCCCATCATATAAGAATTCAAAATAATTAAAATATGAGTATACAACACAGTATATTGGTCTGAAAAAATTCTCAATTAGATATAGTTTGGAATAAATAAAGGAAAACGAGAGTAAAGTTAGGGACGTATATTTGTAATCATACAAAGTATGATAGAAAGGAAAAAAGCATGGGACAACGAGAAACAGCAAAACAAATTTGGGATTATCTGACTTCACATGAATGGACAAAAGAATCAGTAGCTGCACTTTTAGGAAATATGCAGAGTGAGAGTGGAATTATTGCAGATCGCTGGGAAAGTGATTATGTAGGTAATATGAGTGGTGGATATGGATTAGTACAATGGACACCAGCTACAAAATATATTAATTGGGCGACAGCAAATAATCTACCTTATCAAGATGTTATTTCACAATGTAAACGATTAGAATGGGAAGTAGCCAATGGACAACAATTTTACCACCCATCTATGAGTTTTAAACAATTTACACAAAGCACCCAAACGCCAGAAACATTAGCCGATATTTTTATACGTTATTATGAACGACCAGCTAATCCAAATCAACCAGAACGGCAAACACAAGCAAGATATTGGTATAACCAATTTAAAGATACTGCAACATCACCAACACCAGAGGAGGAAGAAGAAGTGATTAAATTTACAGTTGTAGATGGAATGTATAAAGGAACGAAAGGATATCTTTACAATGGACGATTTATTGTAGGTGGAAATACAGGAGATTATGCTACCATTTATAATAAATTGAAATTGATGGAATCACAAGGAAAGATTAAACCAATTACTGATGACATTAATAATACGGAGTATGAAAAATTAATTAACGTTTTCCCATCATATAAGAATTCAAAATAATCAATTAAAGCAATATAAAAATTCAACAATTTTAATTTATTGTAGAGGCTGGGTCTATCCTAAATAGAAAAACCACTTAAACCTCATTTTTGAAAACGTTGATTTTTGGTAGTTTTAAAATTAAAAAAGGTGTTAAGAAAGGCTGAATGTTTAGTTTTGTCTCAACCTTATTTTTCTATTATGTTATCTAAGTTCAGTTGATTAAATCAGACGACTTGAAGTAAACAAAAAAGTTAGCTATCTTGCACAAATCCTTGGCAATTTTCGATTAACTTTACTAATGGAAGTTTTTTATCAAGCTGAATCTTTAGCAATGCTAATGGTATCTATGACTATGATCATGAGCGTTGACAATAAATAAAAATAGCGACCCTCAAAAGTTAGATTTTTGGTCTAACTTTTGAGGGTCGCTATAAGATTAGAAATCTTTTTTATTTAGATTAAAAAATAAAAATTTATTCGCAAAATTATTGGGTAAGTAGTTCCTATGTTATAATGAACAAAAAGACGCTCTTTGAAATAAAAATATTCAAGCTAGATGAGCATTCAAACTGAAGTTTTGCTATGAACGAATAGTGCGATTACGGAACCTCAAAAATTTTTAGCCGAGGTTTTAGAGCTATGCTGTTTTGAATGCTTCCAAAACAACTGGTTTTATTCGTGCCATTTACACGATGTTTTAGAGCTATGCTGTTTTGAATGCTTCCAAAACTGGTTCTCATGGACGACTGACCCAACGTATGTTTTAGAGCTATGCTGTTTTGAATGCTTCCAAAACATGGAACAACAAAAGAGCTAACGAGGGTAAGTTTTAGAGCTATGCTGTTTTGAATGCTTCCAAAACATTAGATTTTTGTGCACGTCTAATTAATTTGTTTTAGAGCTATGCTGTTTTGAATGCTTCCAAAACTGCGTTATAGGCATATGGTGCATTTAAGTTGTTTTAGAGCTATGCTGTTTTGAATGCTTCCAAAACTGTCCTAGATATATAATAACCCTAATATCTGTTTTAGAGCTATGCTGTTTTGAATGCTTCCAAAACCTATGGTCATGGCTACTTCAATGATAGTGAGTTTTAGAGCTATGCTGTTTTGAATGCTTCCAAAACATTCTGTTCTTCTGTTTTGTTGTCGTCATAGTTTTAAAGCTATGCTGTTTTGAATGCTGACCAAATTGATAGAGAAATTAACCAAAACATTACCCATTTATTGGGTAATGTTTTTTTGTTATAATGAGGTGAATGTGGTAAGAGATTTTCTAGAAATTTTTGTATCTTTTGGATTGATAAAAAAATAAAAGGATGTGGCGATAATGAAAAAGATAATTGGGTTAAGTGTGATTGGCATGACTTTGTTTCTTGCTTCTTGCGGGAAAAATGAGCAAGTAACTTCAAGTAAAACGTCACAATCGACGGTTCAAACGAGTGAAACAACAACAACAAAGACTGTCTCAGAAACGGCAACAAGTGATTCAAACACAGAAACAGTTGTTGAAGAAACGAATTCAACTGTAACGACAACACCAGCGAGTTCAACAGGTCAAAGTACAAATGCATCAGCAACAAACTCAACGAGTGAAATGCCTTCCTTTACACCAGAACAAAAACAAGCACTAGATGCTATTTACGAAAAATATCCAAAGTATAAGGATTCAGATATTGCTTTTATCTTTTGGCAAATGATTGATGGCGATTATCTTTTTAAAGCTTACAGTCTTTCTGCAAGTGAACGTGGAGGTTCTGGTACATTGACCTTTTTCCGAGTTTCACCGATAGGAGAAGTGCAAGAAACTGATCCTAGTGGAAACCCATATTAAGCAAATGATTGGAAAAATTAAAAACGGCAAGTCCTCAAATGATGAGACTTGCCGTTTTTTTATGCACGAAGCTTAAAATTCTTCGTTTGTCTTGGGGAAGACGTGTTTATTTGCCTGAAAGCCACCCATATAACCAATCAAAGGGTGCGAAGAAAATATTTTCCATCTAATCCCTCCTTTTGTATAAAAAAAGAATAACATGTATTCTATTTACACCCCGATGAATTTTATTACGTTTTTGTATCCAACATGTAAAAATCGTTGGAGTTGAATTCAAAAATGTAGTATTTATTCTTGCTGTGTTATAATAAATCAGTTGAATCAAAAAGAAATGGAGAGCAGAAATGGAAGGGCTATTACCGTTATGGAAAGAACGTGGGATGACAAGTCATGACTGCGTATTTAAATTAAGAAAAATATTACATACCAAAAAAATCGGTCATGGTGGAACACTAGATCCAGATGTAGATGGTGTGTTACCAATTTGTATTGGCAAAGCAACAAAAGTTATTGAATATTTAACTGATTCTGGGAAAACATACCAAGGTGAAATTACACTTGGTTTCAGTACAACAACGGAAGATAAATCTGGCGAAGTGGTTGAAAAACAAGCGGTGACAGAACGAATCTCAGAAAAAAAGATCGATCAAATCATGGACTCTTTTCTGGGAGAAATCACGCAAATTCCGCCAATGTATTCAGCGGTGAAAGTCAATGGCAAACGTCTTTATGAATATGCTCGCAACAATGAAACAGTTGAGCGTCCAAGTAGAAAAGCCCAAATTTATCGTTTTGAACGCACTAGTGAATTAAACTGGGATCAAGAAAAAGGTTTGTTATCTTGGCGTTTTGAAGTTGATTGTGGAAAAGGAACTTATGTGCGAACACTTGCTGTTGATACGGGAAAAAAACTAGGATTTCCTGCTCACATGTCTGACTTGACAAGAACAGCAAGCGCAGGAATGAATCAAAAACAAGCAATCACTTTGGCGCAAGTAGCTGAGTATATGGAAAACGGGACTATTTCTGAGTATTTATTACCAATCGAAGCAGGCGTTGAGAAGTTTCCACGAGTAGATATCAGTGAAGCTGTTTGGCAAAAAGTCAAGAATGGCATGCGTTTAGATTACAACGTGTTTGGGTTGCCAACGATGCCAGATCAAGAAATTGCTTTGTTTTATCAAAATCAAGTTGTTAGCATCTACCAGCCTAATCCAAAGGAAAAAGATAAATTAAAACCAAGTAAAGTGTTAAGAAATGAGGTATAACTGATGGAAATTATCAAAATTCGTCACCCTTATCAAAAAAATCAAATTCCAGCAGAGGAAGTAGTACTTGTCTTAGGATTTTTTGACGGGGTACATTTAGGCCATCAAAAAGTAATCGAAACAGGCAAGAAAATCGCTGACCAAGAAGGATTGAAATTAGCTTTGATGACGTTCAACCAACATCCTTCAATCGTGTTTAAAAAGATTGATCCAGCAAGTGTTAAATATTTAACTACGCTTGAACAAAAAGAAGAAAAAATGGCTGCACTTGGTGTAGATTTCTTATACGAAATTGATTTTACTTCTGCATTTGCACACTTGGCACCTCAAGATTTTGTCGATCAATACATTGTTGGTTTACACGCTAAATATGCTGTTTCAGGGTTTGATTATACCTATGGACCAAAAGATGTTGCAGATGTAGAACACCTTCCAGAATATGCAAACAATCGTTTTGAAGTTGTAACTGTTCAAAAAGAAGTCGAAGATGGCGAGAAAATCAGCTCCACACGTATTCGTCAGTTATTGGATGCAGGAAATGTGACAGAAGTAACCAAACTTTTGGGGAGTGTATACGAGATTGAAGGTGTCGTGGTTCATGGTGACGCTCGGGGGCGCTTGTTAGGGTTCCCTACAGCAAATGTCAAAGTCAAAGGAACTGTTCATTTACCTAGAGAAGGTGTCTATGTCTCTGAAATCAAAGTTGGTGACAACTGGTATCCAGCAATGGGATCCATTGGTCATAATGATACGTTTGGCGAAGGCCGAGAGCTAACTGTTGAATTATTTATTTTAGATTTTAATCAAGATATATATGGTGAACATGTGGTTGTTCGTTGGAATGAGTTTTTACGCGATCAAGTGAAGTTTACGGATGTTGATGACTTGATTGCACAACTAAAAAAAGATGAGTCTGATACAGCGGCCTATTTTAAAAAATAAAGAGAAGTTAAGAGGGTTGTAACATTATTTAATAAGTTACTTTTAGAACATCTTTATTCATAAATAGGGAGTGTGGCAAAAAATTGTGTCACACTCTCTTATTTTTTTAGAAGATTTCGTTAACTGCAATAGTAAAAACGATTGGAGTCCTTCCCTTTGCTTCTTTTTCAAAATCCTAGTATAATAAGCATGTTTTTTTAAATTGGAATGAAGAGAGAACGGAGATAAGTAATGACGAACAATTTTTGGGCAGAATTACCAAAGCCCTTTTTTATTTTAGCACCAATGGAAGATGTGACAGATGTTGTTTTTCGCCATGTTGTTCAAGCCGCAGGCGCACCGGATGTCTTCTTTACAGAATTTACTAATTCGGATAGTTATTGTCATCCAGATGGTAGACAAAGTGTTCGAGGTCGTTTGACTTTTACTGAAGATGAGCAGCCAATGGTCGCCCATATTTGGGGAGACAAACCAGAATTTTTCCGTGAGATGAGCCTTGGCTTGGCAGAAATGGGCTTTAAAGGAATTGATTTGAATATGGGATGTCCAGTTCCTAATGTTGCTGGTCATGGTAAAGGGAGTGGATTGATTTTACGTCCCGAAGTTGCGGCAGAATTGATTGAAGCTGCAAAAGCTGGTGGGCTACCGGTCAGTGTGAAAACAAGACTTGGGTATAAAGACATAGCAGAAATGGAAAATTGGTTATCACATGTTTTAGCACAAGATATTGCTAATCTGTCAATTCACTTAAGAACTCGCGAAGAAATGAGTAAAGTGGATGCACACTGGGATTTGATTCCTCAAGTGCTAGCCATTCGAGACCGAGTAGCACCCCAAACACTAATTACTATTAATGGAGATATTCCTGATCGCCAAACTGGGCTTCAATTAGCTGAAAAGTATGGTGTGGATGGAGTGATGATTGGTCGAGGAATCTTCAAAAATCCGTATGCTTTTGAAAAGGAACCTAGAGCACACTCTTCAAAAGAACTGCTCGATTTGTTGCATTTACAATTAGATTTGCAAGATCAATATGCTGAGCTGGTTCCACGTTCGATAGTCGGATTGCATCGTTTCTTCAAAATTTATGTTAAAGGATTTCCAGGTGCTGGTGATTTGCGAGCGCGGTTGATGAATACGAAGACGACGGATGAGGTGCGGGAAATACTTGGACGTTTTGAATAAGGTTGTGGCGCCAAGCGTTCAGCTTCTAAAAAGTAAAGAACAACTGAGAAAAATAGCCTTTCATATT
The DNA here is from genome assembly GCF_050528535.1 of Enterococcus sp. DIV0176. Lineage (NCBI taxonomy): Bacteria > Bacillati > Bacillota > Bacilli > Lactobacillales > Enterococcaceae > Enterococcus > Enterococcus sp. DIV0176. Next base: position 1,033,087 of record NZ_CP172879.1, read on the forward strand.
TTTGTACAGTTGAGAGTTATTTCGAGAAGTTGCTTGGTGAACACCGAGAATAAGGTTGTGGCACAAAACGCTTAGCTCCGATAAGATAGCGACCAAACACTCAAAATAGCTTTTAATGTTTTGAAGTGGATGCAAGCTATATGGAGGAGTTGGTTTGGGAACACCGAGAATAAGGTTGTGGTTCCAAGCGTTCAGCTTCGAAAAAATAAAGAACAACTGAGAAAAATAGCCTTTCATATTTTTGAACAGACGCAAAATATTTTGGAAGTCGCATAGTTGAAAATCATTTGTTAGCTAAAAAGTATGGCATTGACTTGTCATACTTTTTTTATGTTTACATATAAATAAAATTTATCATGACCCGTGGTTTTGACTATAGCTAAAAGTGGCGACTATACTTTCGCATGTAGTAAAACTTAGGAGGAATTTTTTATGCTTACAGGATTAAATTTATTGAACAATCCATTTTTAAACAAAGGAACAGCATTCACGAAAGAGGAACGCGCTAAATACGGGCTTACAGGTATGCTTCCTAGTACCGTTCAAACATTAGAACAACAATCAGTTCAAGCTTATGGTCAATACTTAAGTAAACCATCTGATTTAGAAAAACGAATTTTCTTAATGAACTTATTTAATACAAATCGTACACTTTTCTACAAATTAATGGGTGAACATCTAGTTGAGTTTATGCCAGTTGTTTATGATCCAGTAGTCGCTGACTCAATTGAACAATATAATGAAATTTTCTTGAAACCGCAAGATGCAGCTTTCCTTTCAATTGATGATCCAGAAAGTATTAAAGCAAGTCTGAAAAATGCTGCAGATGGCCGAGATATTCGCTTAATCGTTGTAACTGATGCAGAAGGAATTTTAGGAATGGGTGACTGGGGAGTTAATGGTGTAGATATTGCGATTGGAAAATTAATGGTTTATACTGCAGCAGCTGGAATCAATCCTGCACAAGTATTACCGGTATCTCTTGATGCTGGAACAAACAACCAAGAATTACTAAATGACCCATTATATCTAGGCAATCGCCATAAACGGGTTGAAGGCGAAACTTATTATCAATTTGTTGATCAATTTGTAAGTGCGGCAACTGAGTTGTTCCCCGAATTACTATTGCATTGGGAAGATTTTGGTCGTGGAAATGCAGCAACTATTTTAGAAAAGTATGAAGATCAAATTACAACATTCAACGATGATATTCAAGGAACAGGAATTGTTGTTTTAGCTGGTGTGTTAGGTGGCTTGAATATTTCTGGTGAAGCATTAAAAGACCAAACAATTTTAACTTTTGGTGCAGGGACTGCCGGTGTTGGAATTGCAAATATTCTTTTAGATGAAATGATTCGTCAAGGCGTTCCAGCAGAAGAAGCACGTAAACATTTTTACCAAGTAGATAAACAAGGTTTACTATTTACAGATACAGAAGGACTAACTCCAGGACAAATTCCTTTTGCACGAAATCGTGATGAATTTGAAAATGCATCAGAATTGACAGATTTAACTGCAGTTGTGAAAGCAATCCATCCAACAATCATGATTGGTACATCAACACAACCAGGTGCTTTCACTGAAGAAATTGTTAAAGAAATGGCTGCTCATACAGCACGTCCAATTATTATGCCTTTGTCAAATCCAACTAAGCTTGCTGAAGCAAAAGCGCAAGATTTGATTACTTGGACAGATGGAAAAGCACTAGTTGGAACAGGGATTCCTGCTGCTGACGTTGACTATCAAGGTATAACTTACCAAATTGGTCAAGCAAACAACGCATTGATGTATCCAGGGCTTGGATTAGGTTTGATTGCTTCAACTGCAACGCGTGTGAATGCAGAAATCATTTCTCAAGCAAGTCGTGCCTTGGGAGGAATCGTTGATGTGACACAACCAGGAGCATCTATTTTACCTCCTGTTGCAAAAATTACTGAGTTTTCTCAAATCATTGCAGAAACTGTAGCCAAATCAGTGGTGGAGCAAGGGCTAAATCGTGAAGAAATTTCAGATATCAAAGCAGCCGTTGCAGATGCTAAATGGGTACCAGAGTACACAGAATTAACGGCTGAATAATTAGAAGTAGTTGTGTGCAAGACAATAAGAAAAGCGGACAGTTCATCCAAACGGTTCTACTTTTCTTATTGATTGCCAAAGGAGAAAGGATCTGTAAGTATGGTACAAAAAGCAACAGCTGTTTCAGCGGTTGAAGACGAAAAAAAGACGAGCATTTGGTCAACAAAAATTAGTGGTATCAGTTTGCCCTTGTATTTAATTATGGTTGCAGTGTTGATCGTCGCAATGGCGTTGGGAAAATTACCGACGAACATGATTGGCCCAATTGCTGTATTAGTTATTTTAGGGAATTTATTTCATTTCATTGGTTCAAAACTTCCAATTGTAAAAAGTTATCTTGGTGGTGGCTCTGTTTTTGCTATTTTTGCTTCAGCAGCTATCGCGACTTTTGGTATTTTACCTGAATATGTCGTGCACGCGACTGAGAATTTTATCAATAATATGGGTTTTTTGGATTTTTATATTGCTGCATTGATTACTGGTAGTATTTTAGGAATGAATCGTAATCTATTGATGAAAGCTTCTGTCCGTTTTATTCCAGTGGCATTGATTTCAATGGTCGCTTCCTTTTTTGCAGTTGGTTTGGTAGGGATGTTGATCGGCAACGGCTTTGCTGATTCAGTATTGTATGTGTCACTTCCTGCAATGGCTGGTGGTGTTGGTGCAGGTGCGGTTCCGTTGTCTAGCATTTATGCAAATGTTTTAGGAACGGATGCCTCGTCGATTATTTCTCGTTTGATTCCTGCAACGGCAATGACCAATGTATTAGCCATTATCGGAGCAGCTTTAGTGGCACGCGCTGGACAATCAATGCCTAAAATTAATGGGAATGGAAAATTGATGGAAAAAGGCGATCTTGGTGATGGAAAACCTCGTACAGTGAAACCGAATATTTCTCAATTGGGTGTAGGATTGATGATTTCAATCACCTTTTTCATTCTTGGACAAATTTGTAATTACTTTGTTCCGAAAGTTCATGCGTATGCGTTTATGATTATTATCGTTGTCATTTGTAAAATTACGAATATCTTGCCTGAATATTATGAGGATGCAGCTATTATGTTCAATAACTTAATTGTGAAAAACTTGACTGCGGCTGTTCTTGCTGGTATCGGGATTGCGCTTTTGAATTTAAATGTATTAGCTTCCGCCTTAACTTGGCAGTTTGTTGTACTTTGTTTAACAAGTGTCATTGTTATTTCAATAGTATCTGGTTTTGTCGGTCGACTATTTGGTCTTTATCCAATTGAATCTTCAATTACTGCGGGGTTATGTAATAATTCAATGGGCGGTACCGGTAACGTTGCGGTACTTTCTGCTGCGAATCGAATGGAACTCATTGCGTTTGCCCAAATGGGAAATCGTTTAGGCGGAGCAATTGTCTTGATTATCTCAGGATTTTTGATGCAGTTGCTTTCATAAAAAAGAAGTCAAGCATGTTTTTAGTGAACATGTTTGGCTTTTTATTTTTACGCAGATTGTTGGTGAAAATGCAGCGCGTATTGAAGGTAAATAAGTTGCTAAATGTTTGAAAAACCGTCAGACTAGAAGAAACGCAGCATCAGCTGATAAGAAAGAGGGGGAGATAACATGAAACCGAAGATTAGTCGAGAGGAAGTAGAGCAAATGCTTGTCACTGACGCTTATTTTGAGAAAAAACACTATCCATTGAAAATTTTTCAGACGATTGTTTCGCTTGTGGGATGGCTTTGTGTGATATCACCTTTTATTTGGTTATTACTACCAGTTTTATCGCCAGAAAAAGCATGGAAGAACCATTTAGTTGTTTATAAAGATGAATTACAGACTTTAAAATTTCTATTTGTTTTCTTGAGCGTCACGTTTGTTGTGATTGCTATCTTTTACATTGGATTGACGATACGAAATAATTTTCATTTCAAAAATCTTTTGCAGAAAAAGGTTCAATATGACGAAGAACAATTGGAAAAACGTCGTCAGTTACTAAACGAAGCGTTTGATGTTCGATTTGGTCCTGAAGCAGTTCGCAAAGAAGTGTGTAGTTATTCCGTAAAGGAAGAGCAAAACTTAGATACAGATTTTGTACGCAACCTTTATAAGAAAGGCAATGTGGAGCTATGATGACTTTTTTTCAAACTGGTAATTATATACTAGATATTATTTTAATGATCATGTTTTTGGTCCTAGTTACGTATCCAATTATTGGTGGATTTTCTTGGTTTATCGGTGTTTTATGTTATACCTTTCTTTTTAAATATAAACAAACAGAGTGGGATGATATCCCGGTAGAGGTTGAGCCATTCATTACAATCATGGTTCCTGCTCATAATGAAGAAATCGTTATTGAAAATACAATAGAGTACTTGATGACTAAACTAAACTATAAACATTATGAAGTATTGGTAACAGATGATGGCTCTACTGATAGTACACCTGAAATTTTAGCTCGGTTACAAAAAAAATATTCCAAGCTACGAGTCATTCGAATTGAAAAGAACAAGGGGAAAGCACATGCTTTCAATATTGGTATGGGGTTTGCAAAAGGGAAATTGATTCTAAGTAATGATGCAGATACAGTTCCGGAGCCCGACTCTTTGAACATGTACGTCAACTATTTTATTCGCCAAGATTCGACAAATATTTCTGCAGTTACAGCCAATATGGATGTGCAAAATAGAACGAAACTAATTGCAAAGTCACAAACGGTCGAATTTTCTAGTATTGTCGGAATCATAAAACGTACACAAATTGGCGTTTTAGGCAGTATCTACGCTTATAGTGGTGCAAACACGATGTACCGAAAAGACGCATTAATCGATGTGGGATTATTTAGACAAGACCGAGCAACGGAAGATATCAGCATTGCGTGGGATCATCAAATGGATGGTTGGCTTTCACTTTTTGCTCCACGAATCATGTTTTTTATGGAGGTTCCAGAATCTTTGAGGATGCTTTATCGCCAAAGAAAACGCTGGGCTAAAGGTGGAACAGAAGTTTGGTTGACGAATTTCAAAAAAATAGTGTTGCACCCATTTAGAAATATTGGCCACACGGTCATGTTCATTGACCAAACGTTCAGTATCATTTGGTCGTTTTTCTTTTGGATCTCTAGTTTGATTTTTTTGTGGAGTTTAGTCAAGTTTATTTTGGAAGGGAACACGGAAAGAATCTATCACATGATTACGTTGTCTTTTCTTTTTGTCTGCTTTGAAATGATCTCAGGAATTTTTCAATTAGGAGCATCGCTCATCTTGGATGACCAAGGAAGAAAAATCAAGTATTTATTTTTTGCACCATTATATATGTTACTTTATTGGATGATAAATGCCTTAACGATTGTGACAACTTTTATTCCAGCGATCAAAACAATTCTAGGCTTAGGTTCAGGCACGTGGAAAAGCCCAGATCGAAAAGGCCCACCAACTTCAAAAAAAGATTTAACAGATGAAATGAATGAATAGGAAAATGATTGTTCATGCTTACGAAAGTACGAATGAAGGATACGCAAAAAACAACACAGGTAATCCCTAGATAGGATTGCTTGTGTTGTTTTTTGTGAGAAGAATGTGTATAGGAAATAAATTATGTCAACTAAATATTGAATGGAAAATACTTGTGTGCAGTAATAGTTTTTTAAACAAGTAGATTCGTTGTTCAAGAAATAGTTGGAAATCAGTTCAAGATTACCTTACAGTCATTAATCAATCACTGTAACAGCTATCAATCGTTTTACTTGTTCTGAATCACCGGTTGGAATAGGGACAACGGTTGCTTGATCAAGAACGTTTTGTGTTAATGCGCGAATCGCTTCTGGATCACTCGCTTCATCCGCAGACATTTGCCAGTGAGAAGGTGTTGGGTAACGTGTAACTGTTCCATCGTGATTACTTGCATAAACGACAAGACCTTGGTACGAATATTTTCCAGAAAGAGTAACTGTTTCAGTTGGATAAGTAAGACTTCCATTGTCATAAGGATCAATCGGCTGACCTGCTGGACTAAGGTGAACATGTAATTCGAAATCATCTGGTATAGCAGCACCCATGAAAGTCAACCAAACACGAGCGTACTCAATTTGCAAATCAGAATAACCAGCTAGTGGATCTACTTGAGTTACTTGGGAAGAGCTTGTGTCAGTTAGTGGCTGCTCACTAGTGCTAGGAACCGCTAGTTCACTTGTTTGCGACTCTACCTGAGAAGGAGAAGTGACTTGAGTAGAGGAACTACTTGTTGTTGAGGCACTGGAATTTTTGGTTGTGCTGATTGTTGTACTTGAAGAAGCGGCAGAGCTTTTAGTTGTTATTGATAAATTAGGTTTGTTTGCGGCTTTTTTAGTATGGCTTTGTTTAGGACTGCAGCCAACTAAAAGCAAGGCGAGGGCAGCAGAAAGTAAAATAGGACTCATTTTTTTCATAAAATCATCTCCAAATTTATGTTATTAAAAGTATACCATAACAGATAGTATTTTGTGTCAAATGTCTGAATTTACTTAGGTTATGAATGGTGTTTTTGATAAATTATCTAGCATGGATATTGTCATTTTTCCTGTTTTAATGAAACAATTAGGAAAACAATAGAACTTTTACGAGCAAACTAAACAATAACTTTGTCATCTATTTATAGTTAAGCCGTCTTCATAAAACAACAATAAATGTTGAAAGAAGGAGTTTATGTTTTGATCATAAGGTAAAAAAGAGACAAAGGATGAATGAAGATGTTGTTGATTGATAGTAGATTTTGATATAAGTGGAGTTAATCAAAAGGAGTAAATAAGTGAACAAAAAATTAATTAGTTACTTAGTGTAGAGAAATGTAGAGACAGGAGAGAGGTTGATTTTTATTAGTAGATTTATAATTGGAAAGATTGGCTTGGTATGTTTTGTTGGGGAATCCATTCATTATATAAGGTGAAAAAATCGTTCGTTCAAATGTAGACAAGGAAGTGTCAGACTCCGACATGTCTAAGATTGAGTCAGCAATGAAACGTTAGAAAGAATTTATTTTTCTTGGTTTCCTATTTTAAGCCATCAATTTGATTCTAGTATATTGCTTAAACTAATACATAATAAAGAGAATTCAATGAATGAAACAACTAATTCCGCAGAACATAAAACTTCTGCGTATATTCATATTCCATTTTGTGAGCATATTATTGTTGTGATTTTAAGATATCTGATGTTTTTTTATAAGCTATAAAATAAGTGACAATTATGAGTATAAAAGTACTTTTTATGGTGTCTTTAGTCAATAACGATGTTATCAATTTATAGTTTTATTGTCATATAAGACAAATATTAACTTTGGAGGATACATAATGAAAAAGAAATATCTAGGTTTGAAAGTGTGGGTTCGTGTAATAGCAGTAAGTTTTGCTTTGTCCGTTGTAGCAACAAGTGGTAGTGTGGTTGTTTTGGCAAATGAGTTGATTCTAGATGAAACTCAGAATAGTGAAAGCTACTTTAATGATGAAGACTTGGCAATTTATTACTCGAAAGAAGAAAAGAATTCTGAACTAGCTCTTGAGAAAATCAAGGAAGAGTATGGAGACGTGCCACCTAAATTTAACGAAGAAGGAGAAATATTATTAACGCCTGAAGATGAAATGAGATTGGATACAGCAATAACCGAGTACTTGAAAGCGGTAGGGTATAGTTCCTATTTAAGAAGATTTGGTCGTAATTGGTGGAATAGTAGGAGCTTTATTGGTGGTGTTATTGACGTCGCGTTTATTGCTCTTGGGTTTGGAGCGGGAGCTAGATCGGCGAACCAAATAATACAGATAATTAGAGTAAATAGAAGAAATATTACTCGGTCAATCGAGAGACAGCTAAGAACTAAAGTTGGAATCACTCTTGGAAATTGGCTATCTGCTGGATTAGATGTTGCTGGTGCTCTGTCTGGAATAAGTCTTGGCTACGCCGTTGCGTGGGGAATTGACTATGTAGATGGAAAAAGACTAGATGGATATATTTTAGCGTAAAATGAGTAAGAAGTTCAGTGCATTTCTAATCAGAACGAATAAAATTTTTCTTTTTCTTATTTTCTTTTTTTTCATGTTGAGTATTACATCGTTTATTCAAAAAAAATATGTGGTCTGTTTTTTGAGTCTTATTTTTATTCCCACGATATTTAGGATATATCATTCGCTGAAAAAATTTTTAGAAGATGATATACGAGATTAAGTGGAAGAAAAAGTACATGCTGCAATAGAAATCAGCTAAGATTTAATCGTGTAGATAAGAAATTGACAACTATCTTTGAGTATAACATCAGATAGTCTTAAAGTTTATTTAGGAGGCTTTACTAATGAATTACGCTATAAAAAAGGATTCATCTACTTACTAATTGTAGTCTTGTTTACATTTGTTTTATCTATATTTATTACAAATGATAGTGTAGTTGCTTAGCAAATAAATCAAATTTAGAGAAAACTAAGAATATTGACACTAATTTTATCTCTGAAAAAACATCCTTTTTTATGTAGAAGAAAAGAAAAATTCTAAAGTGGTTATTGAAAAAATTAAAGAGGATTATGAGAAGGTTCAACCTAAATTGGAAGAAAACGGAGAATTATTGTTAATAGTAGAAGATGAATTAAGAATGGAACAAGCAATCAATTAGTATTTAGCAATGACTGGATTCAATCCAAGAATACGAGGCGTAGGGAAAAATTGGTGGAACTCAACTGGTTTTGTTGCTGGTGTTATTGATGTAGGGTTAATAGCAATTGGATTATGGACGGCTGCAAGCAATTTTGGAGCGGTAAGAACGTTATTAAGAAATAATCGCAAAAATATTACTAGAATGGTTGAAAAACAAATTTTAGCTAGAGTAGGTATCGGATTGAGTGGTTTATTAAGCAGGATGATCAATGCTGCACGTACGATTGCTAGTGCATCAGTTGGGGGGATTTTAGCAGATGGAAAGAACGACCATTATATTTTAGCATAATAGGAGCATACTTGGATGCGTAAAAAGACAAAAGAAAAAATCAATCGTTTGATTAATATAGGCATATTTTGCTCGATTATCATGGCTATTTTCTCAGTCATCTTACTTCTTCAAAAAAGATATTTTTGGGCATTTTTGAGTATGATTGGAATGATTGTCGGTATTGCTTCTTTTTGGAATTTAAAAAAAGAAATGAAGTTGATTAAAGAAGGTGATTCTTATGATAATAATTGAAGGCTACGTTAAGCAGAGACAGATAAAAACATCGGAGGAATTACATGACTGAGAAAGAACAAGTTCAAAAAATCGTAAAAAAATACAATAAGAGTATTGCTGATCTATCCAAAAATGCCACAGCGAAAGAATTTAAAACAGTGATGAACTATATAGCAGATGAGGCAAATCGTAAGCAACGAAAATTAGTGGGATTGGATAAATAAAAAACTGATTGATATGTTCCAATTATGGAAACATATAAAAGACACAAACAACTTTATAGACTATTTTCTGTAAAGTTGTTTGTGTCTTTTAAGTAGTTGCACCCATTATGTTTTTTCTAATGAATAAATAAGCAGACTACCAACTAAACTATTAACAAAATATACCAGTAAGGCAGAATTATCGAGAAAAAAATTTGATACTAAAAAAGTAGCGACAATTAGAAAAGTAAAAATGAGTATTTTTTTTTTAGCTAGACCACGTTTTATGCAAGTGTATAAAAACAAGCAGCTACCAATAAAAGTAAGTGTAATCCAGACAGATTTTGGAAGATCAGATAGGGTGACAAAACCTATATTAGAGCCGAGGATTAAGATAATACTTATGACCAACAAATTTCTATTCTTCAATAAAATCCCTCAATCTATTTTAAAATGTACCGCTGACGATATTTGGAAAAATTCCATTCATTTCGACTCCTAAATAAACACCTTGTCCGTTTGAGGCGGCTTGGATAACTTGATAGGTAAACCCAGCCAAACTTGGAAAGCCTAAAATCCCTACTGCTCCCGCAATAGCAGTTCCAACTGGACCGAGAGAAATGGTTCCTAACCCGACTATTGCTGCATAAATAGCTGACGGTCCGATTAAAGCTGCTGAGTAAAGAGCAGAAACTACATCAGCATGAGTGAAATATACTTTGCTCCCTTTAACATACATTCTGGATTGAATATTGGAAGTTTCGTTATCCCAAGAGATTGCTGGAGCTTTTAACATGGAATCAATTGTAACGATATCATCATCAGTAAAACCATATTCTGTTTTTAATGTATCATAATCAATTGATAAAGCAAGCTGATTATGATTGAAATAGAAGTATGGATATATATGAGTTAATTTGTTCATAAAAAGTTGTTGTTGTGAATTAAGATCTAAGGTAAAAGAATCTATGTTTGAAAGCTGAATACCATTAGAATCTACGACAGCTAAATCATCTGCATTTACAACTAGACTAGCACTACTTAGAAGTGAAAAACCTAACATTGATGTTGCGGCTAAACCAATAAATCCTTTTCTCATCATTTTATTTATCCTCTTTTCTTATATAAATTTATTTAACTCCAGTTGTTTGCCAAGCGCCGTCGAGTAATAATTCAGGATATGTTTCCATAAAATAACCTCCTTCATATAATGGTTGTTTGCAAAGTAATTATATAAGTAAATTTCTCATCAGATTATTTTGCATAGTAATTCGTCAAAAAAGTATTTTTAAATAGAGTAAAATGATTTAAAATTTTACAAAAAGGGAGGGGTTTGTATGGAGCACAATGAACTATTGAAACTTTTACGAAAAGAAAGGAATTTTACCCAAGAAAAGCTGGCTGAAGGGATTTCACATAGAAATACATTGTCTTCTTTTGAAAATGGGGGAATTAAAATAAGTTTTACTATTTTATTGAAATATCTTAAAAGACTAAATATTAGCTTAGAAGAATATGAATTCATATTGAATGAAAAAGAATTAGAAGGTAAAAAGAAAGTATCTGTTGAATTATCGAAAAAGTACCTTAATCCTTTTGATATAAATTTTGCAAATGAAATTCTGGATATGTATATTGATACCAAAGATTTCTATTATTACAGTTTATATGCTCAATATTATTTAGTTAGAGAGTATAAAGGTGACGCACTAGATAAAAATGAACAACGCAAAATTGCAAAAAAAATCATTAACTATTTAGATAAGATACAAACATGGGGAAGATTCGAACTTGTTATATTTTCAAATTGTTTATTTTTATTTGAAGATAAGTACATAAGGTTTAATTTTGTCGAAAGCATACAGCACATGAAAATTTATTTAGATAGTTCAAATTACTCAAGAGATTTACAAAATTTTATTATCAATGGCCTGTCTTTATCTTATACGAGAAAAAATGAAACAAATATCCAATTATTTTTAAGTGAACTTGATAAAATTATTTTTAATAGCGATGATATGCAAGCTAAAATGGTAAAAAATATTTTTAGTCTACTATTAAATCATGATCAGGGGTTTGACGATGAAAATGAAAAAAGAAGAATCGTAAATACATTAGAATTGCTTGATGAAATGGGATGGGTCGATTATATTGAAAAAGTTTATACATAAACGTATGTGAAAAATATTCTAAGTCCACTATCCAACAATGAATGGTTAGAATAATGTATACCACGAAGATAACATATTATGAAAAAATAAAATACAAGTATTGAATAAAAAACAAACATCTGAAATAATACATTTTTGTTTAAGAATAAATAACTGTGTCAAAGATATCTTAAGAGAAAAATACCCTGATTTTAATAAACATGTTACTACGCATACCTTTCGCTACACGCATATTTCTCTTTTGGCTGAAGCTGGCGTCCCAATCAAAGCCATCATGGATCGAGTGGGTCATTCCAATATGAAAACAACACTGGAAATTTACAATCAAGTGTCTAGTACAACGAAAGAAAAAGTGATCCAAGAAGTCAATTCTTGGATTTTTTAGTGGATTTGTTCATGAAATACAGTTAGTATGCTTTTATATGAGTGATCGAAATGAGTGATCGAAAAGAAGGTCGAAAAATGGTACGACTTTTCGGCGTAAGGAGAATTTAAGTCAATGAATGAAACAACTAATTCCGCAGAACATAAAACTTCTGCGTATATCCATATTCCATTTTGTGAGCATATTTGTTATTACTGTGATTTTAATAAAGTTTTTTTAGAGGGCCAACCAGTTGATGAGTATGTTGAAATGTTACTAAAAGAGATGAAGTTGATGATGGAGAAACATCCTATAGAAGATTTAGAAACATTATATGTTGGTGGGGGAACACCAACTTCGTTATCCGCACAACAATTAGATCGTTTGCTAGCAGGCGCTCGTGATATTTTACCTTTTCGAACTGGAAAGGAATTTACTGTTGAAGCGAATCCAGGTGATTTAACGCGAGAAAAACTACAAGTCATGAAAAACTATGGTGTGAACCGTTTATCTATGGGCGTTCAAACGTTTGATAATCGTTTGTTAAAAAAAATTGGCAGAAAGCATACTGCTGAAGATGTATACCAAACAATGTCATTTTTAGAAGCAGAAAACTTTTCCAATGTAAGCATTGATTTGATTTATGCTTTACCTGGACAAACACTTGAAAATTATCGTGATACACTGGAAAAAGCATTAGCGCTAGATTTACCGCACTATTCTTTATACTCGTTGATTTTGGAAAATAAAACAATGTTCATGAACTGGGTAAGACAAGGTCGATTAGAGTTACCCGATCAAGAAACAGAAACGCAAATGTTCGAGGAAACGATTGAAGCAATGGAACAACATGGCCGTCATCAATATGAAATTAGTAATTTTGGATTGACCGGTCATGAATCACAACATAATCTAATGTACTGGAATAATGACCATTATTTTGGGTTTGGTGCAGGGGCAAGTGGGTATCTTGATCAAACACGTTATCGAAACAAGGGGCCAATCCAGCATTATTTGCGTCCCTTGCGTGAAGGAAATTTACCGATTTTAGAAAAAGAAACGTTATCACGAAACAATCAGATTGAAGAGGAGCTGTTTTTGGGGTTGCGTAAAAAATCCGGGATCAACAAACAACATTTTTATGATCGTTATCAACAAACGATAGAGTCACTCTACCAGTCAACGTTAGATACGTTAGTGAAAGACGACTTGTTGGTGAACACTGAAGAAAGAGTTTATTTAACCCCTAAAGGTACATTTTTAGGGAACGAAGTTTTTGAAAAATTTTTGTTACCAAAAACAGAAATCAATGAATAAAAAATGTTTAAATTTAGTTAAATAAAAAGATAATCACAAATAATTGCGTAGCGAGAAGTCAAACAAACATTGATTTCCCGCTTTTTTTTTGAATAAAACTCATTGTTAGCACTCGGGGTGGAAGAGTGCTAAAAAGTGATGTGTTTTTCTTGACAGAAAGAAGACGACTTGTTATATTAGTAAGTGGGTTAGCACTTAGAAGATAGGAGTGCTAATGAGAGGTGATGGAAGATGTTAACACAGCGTCAAAGTGATATTTTGCGTCTGATCATCCAAAACTATACGAGTAGTGGCGTACCCGTTGGTTCCAAAACGCTAATGGCTGAGGGAATTGAAGCAAGTTCAGCGACGATTCGCAACGATATGAAGGCGCTAGAAGAAGACGGGTTGCTGTTAAAAACTCATTCTTCCTCTGGTCGGATTCCATCTGCGGCGGGATATCGTTACTATGTGGATCATTTATTGAAACCAACTCGTGTAACAAATGATGATTTGCAAGTGATTAGGCAGTCTTTAGGAAAAGAATTTCATGAGATTAACGAAATCATTCGTCAGTCCGCTGAAATTTTATCTGAACTGACAAGCTATACGACATTCTCGTTGGGACCAGAAGTGAAAGATCGCCGATTAACTGGTTTCCGAATCGTACCGTTAAACCATCGACAAATTATTGCTATCGTGGTGACGGATAAAGGCAATGTTGAAAGCCAGGTATTTACTCTTCCAGCAAACCTGGGGAGCCAAGATTTAGAAAAAATGGTTCGGCTTGTGAACGACCGCTTGGTGGGTGATCCGCTAATGACGGTTTATCAAAAACTGCGAACAGAGATCCCAATGATCTTACATAAATATTTCCAATCAACGGAAGGTATCTCCTACTTATTTGATGCTGTTTTAGGTCAAGTATTTGAAGATAAGATTTATGTGAGTGGACAAATGAACCTGCTTGATTATGAACCCCATCAAGATTTGAATCAGTTTAAGTCGATGTTTTCTTTAATGAGGGATTCCGACGAGCTTACTCAAATGATTGTTCCGATGGATAGTAATATTCATATTAAGATTGGCTCTGAATTAGGGAATGATCTGCTACAAAATATGAGCATGATTCAAGCAAGTTATGAAATTGATGGACATGGCCGAGGAACAATTGCTTTACTTGGACCAACAAGCATGCCGTATTCACGAATGTTTGGGTTGGTCGATGTCTATCGAAAAGAATTAGCGAATAGACTGGCTGATTACTATCGTTTGCTTGATTTGTCTGGCTCATGATTGTAAGTCCGCATTTCTAAAATTGATAGCAGCTAATCTGATTTTTAATATGAACAATCAAGACAGCTGACTGAATAATGAAAGGAAGACTGTATCGTGAAAGAAAACCAAGAGGAATTAGAAAAAGAATTAAAAGACATCCAGCAAGATTTGGAAGTCGATACAGAAGCTGCGGAAGACTCAGGTGTTTCAGAAGTTGAAGTGGAAAATGTTGAAATCGTCAACTTGAAAGCTGACTTAGAAGAAATGGAAGATAAATTCCTACGCGCCCGAGCTGAAATTGCCAACATGGCAAACCGCGGAAAAAATGAACGTGAACAATTGCAAAAATATCGTTCACAAGATTTAGCTAAAAAATTATTACCTTCAATTGATAACCTAGAGCGAGCGCTAGCAACAGAAGTTTCAGATGAACAAGGTGCTAGCTTGAAAAAAGGTGTCGAAATGGTATTAGAAGGTGTTCGTTTTGCTTTGAAAGAAGAGGGAATTGAAAAAATCCCTGCAAAAGGCGAAACATTTGACCCAATGCTTCACCAAGCAGTCCAAACTGTTCCCGCATCTGATGAGGTGCCGGCAGATACGATTGTGGAAGTTTTGCAAGAAGGATATAAATTACACGATCGCGTATTAAGACCAACAATGGTCATTGTCGCGCAGTAATTCGTGCAACTATAAACTAAATTTTATTTAATGAGGAGACGTTAATATGACTAAAATTATTGGTATTGACTTAGGTACAACAAACTCTGCAGTTGCTGTATTAGAAGGAAACGAAGCAAAAATTATCGCAAATCCAGAAGGAAACCGTACAACACCATCTGTTGTTTCATTTAAAAATGGTGAAATCCAAGTTGGTGAAGTGGCAAAACGTCAAGCTGTAACCAACCCAAACACAATTTCATCAATCAAACGTCACATTGGTGAACCTGGGTATAAAGTAGAAGTTGAAGGAAAATCTTACACACCACAAGAAATTTCTGCAATGATTCTTCAATATATCAAAGGTTTTGCTGAAGATTACTTAGGTGAAAAAGTTGAGAAAGCAGTTATCACTGTTCCTGCATACTTTAACGATGCACAACGTCAAGCAACAAAAGATGCTGGTAAAATTGCTGGTTTGGAAGTGGAACGTATTGTCAACGAACCAACAGCAGCAGCTTTAGCTTATGGCTTAGACAAAACAGACCGTGATGAAAAAATCTTAGTATTTGACCTTGGTGGTGGTACATTTGACGTATCAATCCTTGAATTAGGTGATGGTGTCTTTGATGTATTATCAACAGCTGGTGACAACCATTTAGGTGGGGATGACTTTGATAACAAAATCATTGATTACATGGTTGCTGAATTCAAAAAAGAAAACGGCGTAGACCTTGGTCAAGACAAAATGGCTTTACAACGTTTGAAAGATGCTGCTGAAAAAGCGAAAAAAGATTTGTCAGGTGTTTCAAGCACTCAAATCAGCTTACCATTTATCACAGCTGGCGAAGCAGGACCTTTGCATTTAGAAATGACATTGACTCGTGCAAAATTTGATGAGTTAACAGCTGACTTAGTTGAACGTACAAAAATTCCAGTACGCCAAGCATTAAAAGATGCTGGTTTATCACAATCTGAAATTGATGAAGTAATCTTAGTTGGTGGTTCAACTCGTATTCCTGCAGTTGTTGAAGCTGTAAGAAAAGAAACTGGTAAAGAACCAAATAAATCAGTGAACCCTGATGAAGTCGTTGCAATGGGTGCAGCAATCCAAGGTGGGGTCATCACTGGTGATGTAAAAGATGTTGTTTTACTTGACGTAACACCATTATCATTAGGTATCGAAACAATGGGTGGGGTCTTCACTAAGTTGATTGATCGTAATACAACAATCCCAACAAGTAAATCACAAGTATTCTCAACAGCTGCTGATAACCAACCTGCTGTAGATATTCATGTTTTACAAGGTGAACGTCCAATGGCTGCTGATAACAAAACACTAGGAAGATTCCAATTAACTGATATTCCTGCAGCACCACGTGGTATCCCTCAAATCGAAGTTACTTTTGATATTGATAAAAACGGGATCGTCAATGTATCAGCGAAAGATCTAGGCACTTCAAAAGAACAAAAAATCACAATCAAATCTTCATCAGGTTTATCAGACGATGAAATCGAACGTATGGTAAAAGATGCAGAAGCTAATGCAGAAGCTGACAAAGCTCGTAAAGAAGAAGTTGATCTTCGCAATGATGTAGATGCCTTATTATTCTCAGTTGATAAAACATTGAAAGAATTAGAAGGTAAAGTAGACGCAGAAGAAGTTCAAAAAGCAGAAACAGCTCGCGATGAATTAAAAGCGGCAGTTGAAGCAAATAACATTGAAGAAATGAAAACAAAACGTGATGCTTTGAACGAAATCGTTCAAAACTTAACAGTTAAATTATATGAACAAGCTGCACAACAACAAGCGCAAGAAAATCCTGAAGCAGCACAAGGCGGAGCAGACGATGTCGTTGATGCTGACTTTGAAGAAGTCGACGGCGACGACAAATAATTAGTTCCCTAGTGTGCTAGGAGTAGACTAGAACAGAAAAGTTGGACTTTGATGATAGCTGTAAATTCAGTTGAAGCCATCTTTTCTGAAACGTCTACCTATTCGTAAAAAAGAGAAGGCTATGGGGAAAGTCGATTCGACTTTTTGCCACAGTCTTTTTCTTTTGAAAGAATGCAAGTAGCAGTTTTGGTTTCAACTAAAATGTGATATGATTACAAGCGATGTGAATTTGATGTATTAGAACCAATAGGAGGAAAGCCTATGGCAACGAAACGTGATTATTATGAAGTCCTAGGAATTTCAAAAGGGGCTTCAGAAGATGAAATAAAGAAAGCTTATCGTAAACTTTCTAAGAAATATCATCCTGATATTAACAAAGAAGCAGATGCAGAAGAAAAATTTAAAGAAGTGTCTGAGGCTTATGAAATTTTAAGTGATCCGCAAAAGCGGGCTGCGTATGATCAATATGGTCACGCTGGTACAGATCCAAACTATGGCGCTGGAGGCGGAGGCGGCTTCGGTGGCTTTGGAGGATTCTCCGGAGGCGGAGGCGGCTTCGGTGGTTTTGAAGATATCTTTGATTCTTTCTTTGGCGGAGGCGGAGGTCGTTCAGTTGATCCAACGGCACCTCGCCAAGGAGCTGATTTACAATACACAGTTGATTTGAGTTTTGAGGAAGCAATTTTTGGTATTGAAAAAGAAATCAAATACAACCGCGAAGAAGTTTGTCATACTTGTCATGGGAATGGTGCAAAACCTGGGACGGAACCAATTACATGTCAAAAATGTCATGGTTCAGGAACAATCAATGTTGAACGTCAAACACCATTAGGTCGCGTGATGAGTCGTCAAACATGTGATGTTTGTCATGGAACCGGAAAAGAAATCAAAGAACCATGTCCAACTTGTCATGGCTCTGGTCATGAAAAGAAAGCTCACTCTGTGAAAGTGAATGTACCAGCCGGTGTCGAAGAAGGACAACAAATGCGTTTAGCTGGTCAAGGTGAAGCAGGTGAAAACGGCGGGCCATTTGGTGATTTATATGTAGTCTTCCGTGTTGAAGAAAGTAATATTTTTGATCGTGATGGTTCAGAGATCTATTACGAGTTACCATTGAGTTTTGTGCAAGCAGCTTTAGGAGATGAAGTTCAAGTTCCAACTGTTCACGGTGATGTTAAGTTAAAGATCCCAGCAGGAACACAAACAGGAACAAACTTCCGTCTTCGCGGAAAAGGTGCGCCTAAACTACGTGGTGGTGCAACAGGTGACCAACATGTGAAAGTGAAACTGATTACGCCGAAGAACTTAAATGAACAACAAAAAGAAGCGTTACGCTCATTTGCTGAAGCAGGTGGAATGAAAGTCGAAGAACAACAAGAAGATGGTTTTTTCGATAAAATGAAGGACGCTTTTGGCGGAAAAAAGCGTAAATAATAAAACGGTGAAGCTGACAAATGTGTCGCTTCACCGTTTTATTACTTATACGTTCAATGTAGTAAACTCTTTTGGAAATAAGCTGAGTAAAAAAGAACTGCGATGAACGCGTCATTCCTTCAGTAATGAATAGTAAAAGGGATAAAAGAAGAGCTTAGTGACGATTGGCTCTTCTAAAATACAAATCAAAAAAGCATCGTCAAAATCTTATTCAAGATTTTGACGATGCTTTTTCATGGTTTGAAACTGTTTCAGGTTCTTTTGTTAAATATCTAAAACTTTATCTAAAAAGTCTTTTGTACGTTCATTTTGTGGATTTTCAAAAATTTGTTCTGGCGTTCCATCTTCAAGGAAGTTTCCACCGTCAATGAACATGACACGATTGGCAACTTCTTTGGCAAATCCCATTTCGTGAGTAACGATGACCATGGTCATTCCTTGCTTCGCAAGTTTTTTCATGACGTTTAGAACGTCGCCGACCATTTCTGGATCAAGTGCAGAGGTTGGTTCGTCAAAAAGCATGATGTCTGGGTTCATTGCTAATGCACGGGCGATCGCAACGCGTTGTTTTTGTCCGCCGGAGAGCATTTCTGGTGACATATCTTTTTTGTCAGCCAAGCCAACTGTATCTAATAGCTTGATTGCTTTCTTTTCTGCTTCTTCGCGAGACTCCTTTTTCAAATCCATTGGCGCAAGAATAATATTTTCTAAAACAGAAAGGTGAGGGAACAAATTGAAATGTTGGAACACCATTCCGATATGTTGACGAACGAGATTGATATTTGTGTTTTTATCCATTAAGTGAGCGCCGTCGATGATAATATCTCCGTCAGTTGGCTCTTCTAAACGATTTAAACAACGCAGAAAAGTACTTTTTCCTGAACCAGAAGGGCCAATGATACAAACGACATCACCTTCGTTGATTGAGACGTTGATATCGTTCAATACAGTATTGTCACCATATTTTTTTACAAGATGTTCAACTAAGATTTTTTCTGACATCTTACTTCACCTTCTTTTCTAAAACTTTCGCTAATTTTGTTAAAGCGGTAATCAAAACTAAATACATGATTGCAATGATTAGGTAAACGTACGTACTTTGGGTTGTACGGGCAACGATAATTTTACCAGCTTGAAGTAATTCGACAACACCAATTGCAGAGATGATTGTTGTATCCTTCAATGAGATAACAAACTGGTTAACGAATGAAGGGAGCATGATTCGAATTGCTTGTGGCAAGATGATTTTTTGCATCGTTCGATTATAAGATAAACCTAAACTTCTTGAAGCTTCCATTTGTCCGACAGGAACAGCATTGATTCCGCCACGAACGATTTCTGCAATATAAGCACTCGCGTTTAATGTCAATGTAATAACGCCGGCAATGAAATCAGGGATTGTAAATCCAACGATACCAGGCAAGCCAAAGAAAATGAAGAAGGCAAGTACCATCATTGGAATTCCGCGAATCACATCAACGTAAATGGTTGCGATTGTGCGTAGCGCACGAATTGGTGAAGCGCTGAATAAGCCGAAAATGACACCAACAACTAATGCCAAAGCAAATGATACCAAAGCAAGTACGATCGTCATCCAGAAACCGCGTAATAGTGGTTTATAATTGTTTTTGATCAAGCCAATGATTGTTGATTCATCTTTGGTTGAATCGGCTGACTCATTTGAAGTAGCTACATACTTGTCGATGATTTTGTCATAAGCTCCTGTACGTTTTAACTCTTTAAGACCTTCATTGAACATTGCTAAAAGTTCTTGATTTTCACCCTTTTTTACTGCAAAGGCATACTTACCACCAGATTCTTTTGCAATCGGTGTATCAATTTTTTGGCCTCGTTTGATGGCATAACCAAGGACAGGATAGTCATCCATTATTGCGTCAATCGCACCAACTTTTAACCCATCGTATAGTTGGTCAGCAGCATCAAAGTATTTGATTTTATAGCCATATTCTTCTTCGTGATTACTTAGAAATTCCGCACTTTCGGTTCCGACTTTGGCACCAACTGTTTTTCCTTTTAAATCTTTGTAGGCTTTAATGGATGTATCACCTTGTTTTACACCTAACTGGATTCCGCTATCGAAATAAGTGTCAGAAAAGTCGTAACTTTGTTTACGCTCATCTGTGACGGTCATTCCAGCAATCATGCCATCAGCTTGACCAGATTCTAACGCTTGCAAAGCAGCAGAAAAACCGCGGTAGTCCATTTGGATATTAAATCCTTGAAGCTCAGAAATCTGTTTCATTAATTCAACATCGATTCCTTCATACTTGCCATCTGTATTTTGAAACTCGAATGGTGCAAAGGCAGAGTCGCTAGCAACGACGTATTTGTCTTTTTTGGGTTGAATCATTTGCATCGTCTCGGCGGTGCTTGATTCCGTATTTTTTGTTTCTGCTTGGGCAGGATTGCTAGTTGCAAGTGTGACAAATCCTACCATTATGAAAATGAACGAGTAGAATAAATGCTTTCTTTTCATAATTACCTCCTAAATTCTCAATATCTGTTTATTATAGGGGAAAAGTAATGAATCAGACAAGTTCTGAAGCTTAAAAAAATGAAAAAAGCGACAAAACCTAACAATCAATGTTATAAAACATAACATCTGTAGTCGAGGGAAAGAAGTGGCGAAAGTATGTTCGGTGTGTTATAATTTTTTAGTAAGGAATGCCTTTGCTTTCCTTTTCTTTTTGCAAGTCATAAAATGAAAAGGAATGAATGAAAAGGGGGACGAAAAATGATTGAAAGAGATACCTCTCAACGATTTGAGCTTGTCTCGAAGTACCAACCAGCGGGGGATCAACCTGAAGCGATACGCCAATTAGTTGATGGTGTTGTTGGTGGGAAAAAAGCGCAAATCTTATTAGGTGCAACCGGTACGGGGAAGACCTATACGATTTCCAATGTGATCCAGGAAGTAAATAAACCAACATTGATTATTGCACATAATAAAACTTTAGCTGGACAATTATATGGAGAGTTTAAAGAATTCTTTCCAAAAAACGCGGTTGAATATTTTGTTTCCTATTATGATTACTATCAGCCAGAAGCGTATGTTCCATCTAGTGATACTTATATTGAAAAGGACTCAAGTGTCAATGACGAAATTGATAAGTTACGTCATTCGGCTACGAGTTCCCTTTTAGAGCGAAACGATACGATTGTGATCGCATCTGTTTCTTGTATTTTCGGATTAGGTTCACCTTTTGAGTATCAAAAGCAAGTTGTTTCGGTTCGACAAGGAGCAGAACTTGACCGTAATCAATTGATTCGTAATTTAGTTGGGATTAATTTTGAACGAAATGATATTGACTTTCAGCGTGGTCGGTTCCGAGTGCGCGGTGACGTGGTGGAAATTTTTCCAGCTTCACGTGATGAACGTGCTTTGAGAGTCGAATTTTTTGGTGATGAAGTCGAACGGATTCGTGAAGTAGATGCATTAACTGGCGAAGTGCTTGGAGAAACAGAACATGTCGCTATTTTTCCGGCTACTCACTTTGTAACAAATGATGAGCATATGGAACAAGCCGTTGCGAATATCAAAACTGAACTAGAGTTGCGCTTAAAAGTGTTACGAGAAGATAATCAGTTATTAGAAGCACAACGATTGGAGCAACGAACAAATTATGATATTGAGATGATGTTGGAGATGGGCTACACTTCAGGAATCGAAAACTATTCGCGTCATATGGATGGCCGAAAAGAAGGAGAGCCACCTTATACGTTACTTGATTTCTTTCCAGAAGATTTCTTGATTGTCATCGATGAATCCCATGTAACGATGCCTCAAATTCGCGGGATGTATAACGGTGACCGAGCAAGAAAGCAAATGTTGGTTGATTATGGTTTCCGTTTGCCTTCAGCACTTGACAATCGGCCGTTGAGATTAGAAGAATTTGAGCAACATGTCCATCAAATTATCTATGTTTCAGCTACACCGGGACCTTATGAACATGAGCAAACAGATACAGTGATCCAGCAAATTATTCGTCCAACCGGTTTATTAGATCCAGTGATTGAAGTTCGCCCTATCATGGGACAAATTGATGATTTGGTTGGTGAAATCAATGAACGCGTGGAGAAAAACGAACGTGTTTTTGTGACGACCTTAACGAAAAAAATGTCTGAGGACTTGACGGATTACTTTAAAGAGCTTGGTATCAAAGTTAAATATCTACACAGTGATATCAAAACACTTGAGAGAACAGAAATCATTCGTGACTTACGTTTAGGTGAATTTGATGTTTTAGTTGGGATTAATTTATTGCGTGAAGGATTAGATGTCCCTGAAGTTTCGTTGGTAGCCATTTTAGATGCTGATAAAGAGGGCTTCTTGAGAAGTGAGCGTTCACTTGTCCAAACAATTGGACGTGCAGCGCGAAATTCAGAAGGTAAAGTAATTATGTATGCTGATAAAATAACGGACTCCATGCGTTCAGCAATGGATGAAACGGCACGGAGACGTTCGATTCAAGAAGCTTATAATGAAGAACATGGGATCGTACCGAAAACGATTATCAAAGAAATTCGTGATTTGATTTCTATTACGAAAGAGGCAAAAGATGAATCAAAAGGAACCGTTCAAGTTTCTTACAATGAAATGAGTCGAAAAGAAAAAGCTGATTTACTGATGAAATTAGAAAAAGAAATGAAAGATGCTGCGAAAGCTTTAGATTTTGAAACTGCCGCTAATTTACGTGATACGATTTTAGAATTGAAAGCAGCAGAGTAAAGAGCAGGAGGACGAGATGGCTAACGATAAAATTATTATTCATGGCGCCAGAGCGCACAACTTAAAAAATGTAGATGTAACAATTCCAAGAGATAAATTTGTAGTAATTACAGGGTTATCTGGTTCTGGGAAAAGCTCATTAGCTTTCGATACACTTTATGCAGAGGGACAACGACGTTATGTCGAAAGTCTCTCAGCCTATGCTCGTCAGTTTTTGGGACAAATGGATAAACCAGATGTTGATAGTATCGATGGCTTAAGTCCGGCGATTTCGATTGACCAAAAAACGACAAGTAAAAATCCTCGTTCGACGGTAGGAACAGTAACGGAAATCAATGATTATCTGCGTTTGCTTTTTGCTCGTGTGGGACACCCAATCTGTCCTAACGACCACATTGAGATTACCAGTCAATCGGTTGAACAAATGGTTGATCAAGTATTGGAATTGCCAGAACGGACAAAAATCCAAATTTTAGCACCAATTGTTGCAAAGAAAAAAGGGCAACATAAAAAAGTATTTGAGCGAATCCAAAAAGAAGGTTACGTTCGTGTACGAGTGGATGGCGATACCTTTGATATTACTGAGGCTCCTGAACTAGAAAAGAATAAAAAACATGACATTGCGATTGTTATTGACCGAATTGTGGTAAAAGAGGGCATTCGTTCACGTTTGTTCGATTCTTTTGAAGCAGCATTACGTTTGGCAGATGGATATGCCTTGGTTGATGTGATTGGTGAAGAAGAAATGTTATTCAGTGAACATTACTCTTGCCCTTATTGTGGCTTTACAGTTGGTGAACTAGAACCACGACTATTTTCATTCAATGCGCCATTTGGAGCTTGTCCAGATTGTGATGGACTTGGTTTGAAATTAGAAGTCGACCAAGATTTAGTTATTCCTGATCGTGCGAAGACCTTGGCTGAAGGAGCAATTGTTCCATGGAATCCAATTAGTTCTCAATACTATCCTCAAATGTTGGCGCAAGCGTGTGAAAGCTATGGAATTGATATGAACACACCGTTTGATGAGTTGCCAACAGAGCATCAAGAAATTGTTTTGAATGGGACGGATGAATTATTCCATTTCCATTACGAAAATGATTTTGGTGGTGTGCGTGATGTTGAAGCTTCTTTTGAAGGCGTACTAAAGAATATCGCGCGTCGTTACCAAGAAACAAGTAGTGATTTTACGAGAGAACAAATGCGTCAATATATGACTGAATTAACTTGTCAAACATGTAAAGGATTACGTTTAAATCCGCAAGCATTGTCTGTCAAAATTAATGGAACAAATATTGGCGAAACAAATGAATTGTCAATCAAAAAGGCAGTTGACTTCTTCTCTGATTTAACTTTATCAGAACAAGAAACGATGATTGCTAAACCAATTTTAAAAGAAGTTAATGATCGACTATCATTCTTAGAAAATGTTGGCTTGGAATATTTAACTTTGAGTCGGGCTTCTGGAACACTATCTGGTGGGGAAGCGCAACGTATTCGCTTAGCTACCCAAATTGGCTCAAATCTTTCCGGTGTTCTGTATATTTTGGATGAGCCATCGATTGGATTGCATCAACGTGATAATGATCGTTTGATTGGTTCATTGAAGAAAATGAGAGATTTAGGAAATACCTTGATTGTTGTGGAACATGATGAAGATACCATGCGAGCAGCTGATTATCTGATTGATGTAGGACCAGGCGCGGGTGAGCAAGGCGGACAAATCGTTGCAGCTGGTACACCTGCGGAAGTTGCGAAGGATCCTCATTCGTTAACAGGACAATATCTTTCAGGGAAAAAGAAAATTGCTGTGCCAACAACGCGTCGTCAAGGAAATGGTGAAGCAATTAAAATTACTGGAGCAGCAGAAAATAATTTGAAAAATGTGACCGTGGAGTTTCCTTTAGCAGAATTTGTGGCAGTTACTGGTGTCTCTGGCTCTGGAAAAAGTACTTTAGTTAATGGTATTTTGAAAAAAGCTCTTGCACAAAAATTAAATCGAAATTCAGCTAAACCGGGTAAATTCAAAACGATTTCTGGCTATGAAACGATTGAAAAAATCATTGATATCGATCAAAGCCCGATTGGTCGGACACCAAGAAGTAATCCAGCAACCTATACAAGTGTCTTTGACGATGTTCGTGATCTTTTTGCACAAACAAACGAAGCCAAAATGCGTGGCTATAAAAAAGGGCGCTTTAGTTTTAACGTAAAAGGTGGCCGATGTGAAGCTTGTCGGGGCGACGGAATCATCAAAATCGAGATGCACTTCTTACCGGATGTCTATGTTCCTTGTGAAGTTTGTCATGGAAAACGATACAATTCTGAAACATTGGAAGTACGTTATAAAGGGAAAAACATTGCTGATATTTTAGAAATGACTGTTGAAGATGCTGTAGAATTCTTCCAACATATTCCTAAGATTCATCGTAAATTAAAGACAATCGTGGATGTTGGTTTGGGTTATATTACAATGGGGCAACCGGCAACAACATTATCCGGTGGGGAAGCACAACGGATGAAGTTAGCCAGTGAGCTGCATAAAATATCTAACGGAAAGAATTTTTATATTCTTGATGAGCCAACGACTGGACTACATGCAGATGATATTGCACGCTTACTAGATGTTTTGCAACGTCTAGTGGATGCAGGAAATACAGTATTAGTGATTGAGCATAACTTAGATGTCATCAAAACGGCAGATTACATCATTGATTTGGGACCAGAAGGTGGTGATGGTGGCGGAACGATTTTAGCCACTGGAACACCAGAAGATATTGTCCAAGTAAAAGAGAGTTATACTGGGCGATACCTAGAAAAAGTGATGAATGAAAAGGTCTAAAAATTAAAAAATGGTGATATGGTTAAAAAAACTTTAAAAGATGATAAAACACTTGTTTTTTTAGATAGCATCTTCTAAAATACATTACAAGGTAGTTCTTTCTACACTGAATTGGTATAGATAAAAACTTCCTATAAGTTCAATCCGTTCAAAAAAGAATTGAGCAATCGGAGGAGTTTCCTTTGATTGCTTTTTTCTTTATGGTATGATATTCCTTGTGTAGTTAAATAAAGAATCAGTAGATTAATGAGTAAGTGAGAGATTGTGATGAATAGTAATGTAAATGAAGAATTTGTTCCTATATTATTAGGAAGTGATATGAACGTCTATGGTATGGCACGTTCATTTAATGAAGCTTATGGTAAAGTGTGTCAAGCATATGCTTCAAACCAACTTGCGCCAACTCGTTACAGCAACATCGTGAGTGTCGAAGTAATTCCAGGTTTTGATAAGGATCCAGTTTTTATTGAAACGATGCTACGCTTGGCAAAAGAAAAATATTCAGATCAAAGTAAAAAATATTTGTTGATTGCTTGTGGAGATGGATATGCAGAGTTGATTTCTCAACATAAAGAAGAACTTTCAGCATACTTTATTTGTCCGTATATTGATTATTCATTATTCGAACGATTAATTAATAAAGTAAGCTTTTATGAAGTTTGCGAAGAATATCAACTTCCTTATCCCAAAACATTGATTGTTAGAGAACCAATGTTAGTGAATGGCCGCTTGGAACAAGACTTGCCATTTGAGTTTCCAGTAGCGTTAAAACCAGCAAATAGTGTAGAGTATCTTTCTATTCAATTTGAAGGACGAAAAAAAGCATTTATTATCGATAATCGTGAAGAATTTGACTTGATTTTAGGACGAATTTACGAAGCCGGATATACAAGTGAAATGATTGTTCAAGATTTCATTCCTGGAGATGACAGCAATATGCGCGTGTTAAATGCCTATGTTGATGAAAATCATCAGGTTCGGATGATGTGTTTGGGACATCCACT
Organism: Enterococcus sp. DIV0176; assembly: GCF_050528535.1. NCBI lineage: Bacteria > Bacillati > Bacillota > Bacilli > Lactobacillales > Enterococcaceae > Enterococcus > Enterococcus sp. DIV0176. Next base: position 1,060,205 of record NZ_CP172879.1, read on the forward strand.
TTTGGAAGATCCAACACCTGCATCAATCGGTAATTATGTCGTAATCATGCCTGATTACAATGAAAAAATTTACCAGACAATCAAGAAATTTTTGGAAACAATCGAGTATACTGGTTTTGCGAATTTTGATATGAAATATGATCCACGCGATGGAGAATACAAATTATTTGAAATTAACTTACGCCAAGGACGTAGTAGCTTCTTTGTTACGTTGAATGGGCTAAATTTAGCGCGCTTCGTTACAGAAGACAGAGTATTCCATGAACCATTTACAGAAACTATTTATGGTACGAAAGATTCCGCAGACGCAAAACTATGGCTGGGCGTACCTAAAAAAATCTTTTTAACATATGCTAGAGAGAACGAAGATAAAAAAATTGCAGAAAAAATGATTCAGGAAAAACGTTTTGGTACAACTGTATTTTATGATGGCGATCGTTCATTGAAACGATGGGTACTAATGAAATATATGTTCCATAACTATATTCCTCGATTCAAAAAATATTTTCATGTGAAAGAAGGCTAGTCATGGAGAATTTTTTCAGTATTTTGGGCGGTATGGGAACAATGGCAACGGAGAGTTTTGTCCGCTTGATCAATCACCGCACGAATGCAACTAGGGACCAAGAATATCTAAACTATGTATTGTTCAATCATGCAACGGTACCGGATCGAACTGCTTATATTTTAGATCGTGAGAAGGAAAATCCAATTCCTTATTTGCTGGATGATATTGAAAAGCAAAACCTACTACAGCCAAACTTTATCGTATTGACTTGTAATACAGCACATTATTTTTTTGATGAGCTACAAGCAGCAACAAATATCCCAATCTTGCATATGCCAAGAGAAGCAGCCAACGAGTTAGTTCGTCAACAAACGACTGGTTCAGTAGCTATCTTAGGGACAGAAGGTAGCATGAAGGCAGGAATTTATGAGCGTGAAGTGAGACAATTAGGCTTTGACGTAGTGACTCCTGATGACAAACTACAAGCGAAAATCAATCATTTGATTTATCATGATATCAAAGAATCAGACTATTTAAATGAAGCTTTGTACTATGAAATTTTAGAGGAAGCGGTCGGACAACTAAACTGTGAAAAAATCATTTTGGGTTGTACCGAATTATCATTGATGCAAGAATTTGCTTCTGATAATACGTACCCAGTGATTGATGCACAATCAATTTTGGCTGATCGAACAATTGAGCTAGCAGAAAAATTTCGGGAACAATCTTCTAATGCTAAATAGTAGCGACAATTAATTGAATCGTTAACGATAGAAAAACTTGGAGCAAGTATCATCATTTGTGGTATTTGGTCCAAGTTTTTTGTAACAACAGGTTATTTTTCCATGAAAATTCCATAAATAGGAAAGATATAGCTAGCGATGATACGCCCGGAATGATATAATTTAAATGACAATTAGAGAGGGGTTCGAGAAGATGGCTGAAAATTTACAACTCGTAATTATTACAGGAATGAGCGGCGCAGGAAAAACTGTGGCGATACAAAGTTTTGAGGACATGGGATACTTTTGTATTGATAACATGCCTCCAAGATTGATTCCTAAATTTTGGGAACTAATCAAAGAATCTGGAAAGGTAACAAAAATGGCATTAGGTGTCGATTTACGTTCTCGTTCATTCTTTGAAGAAATTCAAAAAATGTTGATTGAAATTGTCAATACGGATTTCATTGATACTTCGATTCTGTTCTTAGATGCTTCAGATGAAGAATTAGTAGCCCGCTACAAAGAAACTCGTCGTACCCATCCGATGGCAATGGATGGCCTAGTAACTGAAGGAATCCGTAAAGAACGTGCGATTTTAAATGAATTAAGGGTGCAAGCATCCGTTGTTATCGATACGACAACGATGACGCCACGCCAATTAAGAGAAAAAATCATTGCTACATTCAAAACGCAAGAAGATCAAGGCTTCCGAATTGAATTTGTTTCTTTTGGATTCAAATACGGGTTACCGATTGATTCAGATATTGTGATGGATGTGCGTTTTTTGCCAAATCCTCATTACATTCCAGAGTTACGCCCGTTAACTGGAATGGATCAACCCGTTTATGATTATGTGATGTCGTTTACTGAAACAGAGGATTTTTATAGTCAATTTCTTCATTTATTGGAGACTGTTTTGCCGGGATATGTCAAAGAAGGAAAGAGCAGCTTGACTGTTGCAATTGGTTGTACCGGCGGACAACACCGTTCAGTTGCTTTAACAGAACGTTTATCAAAAGCGTTGAGTGAAAATTATAAAGTGAATGTTACGCACCGTGACAAAGATAAGCGGAAAGAGACGGTGAATCGCTCTTGAATATGAAGACCTATCGAATTAGAAAACCAAAAATTGTGGTAGTCGGGGGTGGAACGGGTCTCCCAGTTATCTTGAAAAGTTTACGAAATCAAGGCGCAGACTTAACGGCCATTGTAACAGTGGCGGATGATGGAGGAAGTAGTGGTGCAATTCGGGAATCAATTTCAATGGCACCACCTGGTGATTTGCGAAACGTATTGGTGGCACTTTCTGATATGCCTCAGTTTTATGAAGATATTTTTCAATATCGTTTTAAGAAAGAGGATCAATTCTTAGCTAATCATAGTATTGGTAACTTGATTATTGCGGCTGTTTCAGAAATGAGAGGTAGTACGTACGATGCGATTCAGTTATTGTCGAGAATGATGCACGTAGATGGGCATATTTATCCATCGTCTGAAACACCTTTAACGCTCCATGCTGTATTTAAAGATGGAACAACAGCTGTTGGTGAATCAAAAATTGCGTTAGATCGTAAAACGATTGACCATGTCTTTGTGCGAAATACGACGGACGATCAAGTAGCAAAAGCAGCGCGTAAAGTTGTGAACGCTATTGCGGAAGCAGATATGGTTGTACTTGGTCCGGGAAGTTTGTTTACGAGTATCTTGCCCAACTTAGTTATTCCTGAAATCGGCGAAGCAATCGTTAAAACAAAAGCAGAAGTTGTTTACATCTGTAATATCATGACGCAAAAAGGTGAAACGGAACATTTCACTGATGCGGATCACATACGTGTGTTGCACGAACACTTACAGGAGAAATTTATTGATACGGTGTTGGTGAATACAGAAAAGGTACCAGAAGATTACATGGATCCTGAAATCTATGATGAATACCTTGTTCAGGTTCAGCATGATTTCAACGGGCTTAGAAATGAAGGTTGTCGCGTTATTTCAACTGATTTCTTGGAGTTGAAAAATGGTGGCGTGTTCCATGACGGCGAAAAAGTCGTTGAAGAACTTTTTCGGTTAGTTTTTGGATCGAAATATTAAATTAGGATTGTGAAAGAAAGGAGGAGAATAGAATGTCATTTGCATCTGATGTAAAAAAAGAGTTGACTGGTTTGGAAGTTCATCGTGAACATGCAAAAGCAGAACTTGCTGCTTTGTTGCGAATGAACGGCTCTTTAGGCATTGTCAATCAGCAGTTCATTTTAAATGTTCAAACAGAAAATGCTGCGATTGCCCGACGTATCTATTCTCTTTTAAAAGATCATTATAATGTTCGAAGTGAGTTACTTGTTCGAAAAAAAATGAAATTAAAAAAGAATAATGTTTATATCGTTCGCTTGAAGCAAGGAACGAAAAACGTATTGATGGACTTAGATATTATGGATGGCTTGATGTTTAATGGTCATGTGTCTGATGAAATCATGGGAAATGCACAGAAAATGCGTTCTTACTTACGTGGTGCATTCATGGCATCTGGATCTGTGAACAATCCAGAGACGAGTCGTTATCATTTGGAAATTTTTTCCATTTATGAACAACATAATCAAGACATTTGTGACATGTTGAATTACTATGGCCTGCATGCACGAACACTTGAAAGGCGTAATGGTTATATTTCCTACTTAAAAGGAGCAGAAAAAATTGCTGACTTTTTAACGTTGATTGGTGCGACAAATTCGATGTTGCGTTTTGAAGATGTTCGTATCGTTCGTGACATGAGAAACTCGGTTAATCGTTTGGTTAATTGTGAAACGGCGAATTTAAATAAGACGATTGATGCGGCATCTAAACAGATTGAAAATATTGAATTCATTGAAGCAAGAGTTGGTTTACATGCTCTACCAGAAAAACTGCAAGAAATTGCTGAATTAAGGTTGCAACATCCAGAAGTCAGTTTGAAAGAATTAGGTGAGATGATTCCATCAGGAGCAATCTCAAAATCGGGCATCAATCATCGAATACGAAAGATCAATGATTTTGCTGAGAAGCTAAGAGAAGAAGCTGTGTGATTGACTCAATTAGCGCATTGATTGAGCGAATCACTGTTAATAAAAAAGGTGAACCAAGACGGAATTCGTTTTGGTTCACCTTTTTTATTAGTTGATTAAAGAAGTTAATTCGTCTAACGTGATGCTTTCGTCAAAAATAGTTTGATCGAGTATAATCGTTGGGACGAATTGAATATGCGCAGCATTTGCTTCGTCAATGATTGCTTTTGCCATTTCCATATCTGGTTGATAAGTCAATCCTAATTCTTGCGTTGCGTATTGCGCAACTTCTTCTAAAGAAAGTTCTTTCCATTGGTCTTGCATCTCAAAAATCTGTTTGATTTCTGCTAAAGCTTTTTTGCCGTCGTTAGCAGTAATGTGATGATGCATGACATTACCGCGTTGTAAACTTTCTTTTTCTTTATCAAAGAGTTTAATTAGACGATTGACTTTTCCTTCTTGTACAAATGAGTCAAGTGTCAAAAAAGATTCTTCAAACCATTTTTTACAATAAGGACAAGCAAGATTGAGAAACTCAATCGTTGTTTGTGGCGCTGCGGTATCTCCGTAGTAAATTCCTGTTGTTTCGTTTGTTTTTGTTGCATCAATGACTGAAATATCCATAGAAACACCTCCAAATACATTTTACCGATTCAAAATAAAAAAAGATAGCGTTTTGTTTTCGGAGGATTTCACAAAATATTTCTTATTAAAAGAGTGTTTTATGAAAGTATGTGAATAAATGCTCGAAATTTATTTTTATTCCCCTCAAGTTTACGGTATAATGAAGCAGATTACTCGAGAGAAACTGAACAAGGATGATGATAAATGCGAAAAATGAAAACCATGGATGGGAACACAGCCGCAGCATATATTTCCTATGCGTTTACCGAGTTAGCTGCTATCTATCCAATTACACCAAGTTCAACAATGGCAGAATTAGTCGATCAATGGTCGGCAGCAGGAAAGAAAAATATATTTGGTCAACCAGTTAAAGTTGTCGAAATGCAATCAGAAGCCGGCGCTGCTGGCGTGGTTCATGGCTCCTTAAAAACAGGTGCTTTGACGACTACTTATACAGCATCACAAGGATTGTTATTGATGATTCCAAACATGTACAAAATAGCAGGTGAATTATTGCCAAGCGTTTTTCATGTGGCAAGTCGAGCAGTGACAACTAATGCTTTAAATATTTTTGGCGATCATGGGGATGTTATGGCCGCTAGACAAACGGGATTTGCGATGCTATCAGAAAGTAGTGTCCAAGAAGTAATGGACTTAGCTCCAGTCGCACACTTAGCCTCGATTGAAGCAGAAATTCCTTTTATGAATTTTTTTGATGGCTTTCGAACGAGTCATGAAATTCAAAAAATCGAAGTGTTGGAATATGATGAATTAGCGCCATTGATTAATCAAGAAAAATTAGCAAAATTCCGTCAAAGGGCAATGAACCCGAATCATCCAACCGTTAGTGGAACGAATCAAAATCCTGATATCCATTTTCAACAAAGAGAAACGATTAACCAATATTATGATAAACTTCCAGAAATCGTTCAAAAATATATGCAAGAAATTAATCAGTTGAGAAATACTAATTATGATTTGGTTACGTATCATGGTGCAGAAGATGCAGAAGAAATCATTATTTCCATGGGATCTGTTGCACAGACGATTGAACAGACAGTCGAATATTTAAATAAAAATGGTCGTAAGGTTGGCTTTTTGAATATTCATTTATATCGACCATTCCCAGTTAAAAACTTGCTAGAAAAATTACCAAGTACGGTTAAATCAATTGCGGTTCTTGATCGAAGCAAAGAACCAGGAGCTGGTGGAGAACCATTACTATTAGACGTTCAAAGCGTAATGTATGACGCAGAAATACGTCCAACAATTATTGGTGGACGATATGGTTTGGGTTCAAAAGATGTTACGCCTGATCAAATCGTGACCGTCTTTGATGAATTAAAAAAAGAAAAATCGCAAATGAAAACGCGCTTTACAATCGGAATTGTTGATGATGTTACGTATACTTCACTTGAAAAACGTGAGACACTTGATTTAACGAACCCAACAACTTATCAAGCAAAATTCTGGGGATTTGGCTCAGATGGAACAGTTGGTGCGAATAAATCTGCGATAAAAATCATTGGCGATCATACGAATAAGTATGCACAGGGGTATTTTCATTATGATTCAAAAAAATCAGGTGGCTTGACCGTCTCGCATCTTCGTTTTGGTGAAACGCCGATCCGTTCGACTTATCTAGTTGAACATGCTGATTTCATTGCATGCCATACGCCAGCTTACTTGCATAGTTATGATTTGGTTAAAGGATTGAAACCTGGCGGAACATTCCTATTGAATACAATCTGGAGCGATGAGCAACTTGAAACACATTTACCAACGAAATTAAAAAAATATTTAGCACAAAATGACATCCAGTTTTATACAATCAATGCAATGAAACTTGCACAAGAAGTAGGACTTGGTCGGCGAATCAATACAGCAATGGAAACGGCCTTTTTTAAATTAGCTAATATTATTGAGTTTGAAGAAGTCTTGCCAATTTTAAAAGAAGAAGCGCTGAAAAGTTATGGGCATAAATCAATGACGATCGTTGAAAAAAATACACAAGCCATTGATCGAACAGTCGAGCTTCTTCACAAAGTGGATGTTCCAGAAAGTTGGAAAACGCTTGAAGTACCGCAAAAAGCCGCTCGTAAACAGTCAAGTTATGTAGAAGAAATTCTCGTACCTGTGAACGCACAAGAAGGCAATGAATTGTCGGTGGGAACATTAGTAAGAAATGGAATGACAGCAGGCGAAATGCCTGTTGGGACAGGTGCTGTTGAAAAACGTGGTGTCGCGCTTGAGGTGCCTGAATGGATCAGTGACCGTTGCACGATGTGTAATGAATGTGCCTTTGTTTGCCCGCACGCAGCAATTCGCCCATTTTTGGCAGATGAAGAGGAGATGGAAGAAGCACCAGAAGGGTTCATCGTTCGTGAAATGCGAGGCGCTGATGGCCAGAAATACCGAATCCAAGTTTCTGTGGAAGATTGTACAGGCTGTGGACTATGTGTGGAAGCTTGTCCTGCAAAAGGAAAAGCGTTAGTAATGAAACCTTACGAAGAACAAAAAGAACAAGCAGTGAATTGGGCGTTTGCCATGACATTACGTCAAAAAGAAAACCCGGTTAAAGGAAAAAACACTGTGTTATCAACTCAGTTCAATCAACCATTATTAGAATTCTCAGGTGCTTGTTCTGGTTGCGGTGAAACACCTTATGTGAAATTATTGACTCAAATGTTTGGGGATCGAATGATGATTGCTAACGCAACTGGTTGTTCTTCCATTTGGGGAGGAGCATCACCTGCTTCACCATATACGACAAATGAATGTGGACAAGGCCCAGCTTGGTCAAATTCATTATTAGAAGATAATGCCGAGTTTGGCTATGGGATGTTACTGGCTGCACAAACAAGACGTGAAGCTTTAGCGAAGTCGATGAGTGGAGTGCTACCAAAAGTTTCTTCAGAATTACGTTTATTGATGGAAGATTGGTTGAATCATTTGTTTGATAGTGAAGGCACACAACAACGGGCAGCAAAACTTCAAGCCGCGATAGAAGCAGAACTTGAAGCTGTTCCAGAGTTAGCAATGATTTATCGCGAAAAAGATTTATTTGTAAAAAATAGCCAATGGATGATTGGTGGCGATGGTTGGGCATACGATATTGGTTTTGGTGGTATCGATCATGTGATTGCCAGTGGCGCAGATGTCAACATTTTGGTTTTGGACAATGAAGTTTATTCCAACACTGGTGGACAAACATCGAAAGCAACACCAGCTTCAGCGATTGCTAAATTTGCTGCCAGTGGGAAATATGCAGCGAAAAAAGATTTAGGCAAAATGGCGATGACTTATAATCATGTTTACGTTGCGCAAATCGCGTCGGGTGCAAACCAAATGCAAACAATCAAAGCATTTGAAGAAGCCGAAAAATTCCCTGGTCCATCTCTGATTATTGCATATACACCATGTATCACTCATGGCTTATTTGGTGGGATGAAAGAATCAATCAAGGAAGCAAAAGAAGCTGTATCTTCAGGTTATTGGTCACTGTATCGCTATAATCCGACTTTACTCGAAAAGGGAAAAAATCCAATGACATTGGACTATAAAAAGCCAGATTTTTCAACGATGGCAGAATTTATGCGTAAACAAGTTCGTTTTTCTTCATTAGAAAATACAAATCCGTTAATGGCTAAAGACCTATTTGAAAAAACTGTTCATGATGCAAAAAATCGCTTTTATAGTTATGCACTGATGTCTGGTGAACTCGAAAAAATCAAAGCGAAGTTAGAACCTGAACCCGCTTCGAATACGCCTGAGAAAGAGCAAAAAGAGAAGCGTGTTAAAAAAGAAAGACCTGTTGATCTTGAAGCACAAGAACGACGAGCAAAACGGCGTGAAGAACGTGCAAAACGTCGTAAAGAACAAGAATAATGAAAAGAAAGACTTGCTAATGACGCCTTGAAGGTGAAAATTTAGTAAGTCTTTTTTTGACGAAAAAAGAAATTGTAACTTTCTTGAAAAAATTGTGATTTTATCTGGAAAAACGAAGCAGAAAACTCTTTAAAGAATAAACATATGATATAATGGGAAAGAAATCTCAAAAGAGAAGAGAGGCTTTTTATGTCATTTCAAATCGGGGAACTTTTTAATTTGAATTATTGGCAGCAAATGCTTTCCGGTGATTTTTTATCGCTAAACTTTTTTGTGAACATACTTGATATTCTGGTTGTCTGGTACTTGGTGTACAAACTGATCCAGCTGCTAAGAGGAACGAAGGCCATTCAATTACTAAAAGGGGTTGCGATTTTTATCGTGATTCGAATTTTAGCAGAAATAATTGGACTTCATACGCTATCCTGGTTGATGAATCAAGTCATTACCTATGGTGTTATCGCAGCAGTTGTCATTTTCCAACCTGAAATTCGTCGCGGGTTGGAGCATCTTGGAAGAAGTTCACTATTTAAGCAAACGAAGAGTGAACAGCAAGAAGATGAAAAAATGATTTTGTCATTCGATAAAGCGATCCAATATATGTCCAAGCGAAAAATTGGTGCATTGGTCACGATCGAACGTCATACAGGATTAGATGAGTATATTGAAACTGGAATTGCGTTAGATGCAGATATTACGGGGGAATTACTGATTAATATCTTCATTCCAAATACGCCACTTCATGATGGGGCCGTTATTGTAAAAGACGGTAAAATTGCAGTGGCCAGCGCATATTTGCCTTTATCTGAAAGTATGTTGATCCCGAAAGAGTTTGGGACTCGTCACCGCGCAGCTGTCGGTATCAGTGAAGTCAGTGATGCGATTACGATCGTTGTCTCTGAAGAAACAGGAGATGTCAGTATCACTTTAGATAACGAATTGATTACTGGTCTATCTCAAGAAGAATATTTAGCAATCTTGCGTCGTGAATTGATTGCAGATGAAAAAACAAAGAACAGAAAAAATGTTCTTCAATCCTTCCTAGATGGCATGACTAAGGGAGGGGGTCGTAAATGATCTCAAAAGAAAAAAGGACCAGTATTTTCTATGGGTTTATTGCTTTATTGTTTAGTATCGTTTTGTATTTCAATGCAAACAATCAATCAACTCAAAGTGTCTTATCTGGTTCTGAATCGTATACACAAACTGTGAGTGATGTGCCAATTCAGTTATCTTATGATTCTGAAAAATATTATATTCATGGATTTGTAAGTACGGCAAAAGTGAAACTTACTAGCGCTAATCGTGTTCAGTTAAATGCGGAATCAAATGTTGATACGCGAACGTTCCGTTTAAGTGCAGATTTAACTAAGTTGAGCGAAGGAACCCATGAAGTTTCACTAAGAGTCAGAAATCTTAGTAGTGCAGTGAATGCGAAAGTTGAACCAAGCACAATCACGGTGACAATCGAAAAACGGGTGGAAAAAGATTTTGAAGTAACAACAATCTTGCCATCTGAAACGACACCTTCTGGTTATCAATTAGACACTGTTTCAGAAACACCAAAAAAAGTGTCGATTACGACAGGTGATAAAACATTAGCAGAAATCAACCAAGTGGTTGCTGAAGTCAATGCGTCGGACGTGACAGATGATGGTATCAATAGTAATGTAGCTGTGCAAGCTTTAAATAGCGCGGGAGAAGCGTTGAGCATCATTGCTGATCCAGTGCATGTAAGAGTACAAGCAGATGCAATCAAACCGACAAAAACGGTTCGTCTTTATGGAACACAGCAAGGTGTTCGTGCAGATGGTGTGAAAAGCTATGACTTTAATTTTTCAAAACTGGAAGCAGAAGTAACGGGAACCAGTGAGTTATTGGAACAACTGGGAGATAGTATCATCGTTCCAATCGACGTGTCAGGGATTACACATCGTTTGACGAGAGAGTATGAGATTCCGGTCAGTGATGGGCTAAGTGTTTCACCGAAAAAAGTGAGTGTCGAAATCACACCGGTGTTAGAAGAGACGACCAACAGAAGTTCATCTTCACGTTCAGAAAGCAGTGCAGATCGTACGTCAACAACACAATCTGGAACGGATACAACGAGAACGACAACACCATCAACTTCAAATTCGTCTTCAAGTTCAGATACACAAGCTACGAGTACTGAAGAATCGATAAACGAGACAGTTGATTCAACTCAAAACTAATGGATGAAACCGAACAATTGAATGGGAAAATTTCTTAGAAAATGAAGTTAAAGGAGCAAGTTAATCGTTATGGGTAAATATTTTGGAACGGACGGTGTCCGTGGAGAAGCAAATAAAGAGTTAACACCAGAATTAGCATTTAAATTAGGGCGTTATGGAGGCTATGTTTTAAGTCAACATGAAGTTGAAGGGAAACGTCCTCGAGTTTTAGTTGGTCGTGATACTCGTATTTCTGGCCAAATGCTTGAATCTGCATTAGTTGCAGGGTTGTTATCAGTAGGGATCGAAGTCTTTCAATTAGGCGTTATCTCAACACCAGGTGTAGCTTACTTGACTCGTTTACAAAAAGCGAGTGCTGGAGTAATGATTTCTGCATCGCACAATCCTGCACAAGATAATGGAATCAAATTCTTTGGAGCAGATGGATTCAAATTGGTGGATGACCAAGAATTAGAAATCGAAGCATTGCTTGATGCACCAACTGATGAGCTACCAAGACCTTCTGCTGAGGGATTAGGAACTGTCGAAGAATTTCCAGAAGGATTATTGAAGTATTCACAATTTTTAGTTCAAACAATCAATGGTGATTTGTCTGGGCTAACAGTTTGTGTTGATGCAGCAAATGGTGCAACAGCAACTTCTGTCAATCGTTTGTTTGCAGACTTGGAAACCGATTTCTACACAATGGGAACAAAACCAGATGGCTTGAATATCAACGACGGCGTTGGCTCAACACATCCAGAAAAATTAGCTGAGATGGTTGTTGAAAAAGGAGCAGATGTTGGTTTAGCTTTTGATGGCGATGGTGACCGAATCATTGCGGTTGATGAACTAGGAAATATTGTTGATGGTGATAAAATCATGTTTATCTGTGCAAAATACTTAGCAGAAAAAAATCGCTTGAAAAAAGATACAATCGTAACAACGGTTATGAGTAACTTAGGTTTCCACAAAGCGGTTGAAGGAATCGGTTTGAAAGATGTGATTACTCAAGTTGGCGATCGTTACGTAGTGGAAGAAATGCGTAAAAATGATTATAACTTTGGTGGGGAACAATCGGGTCACATGATTTTCCTAGATTTCAATACAACTGGTGATGGAATGTTATCTGGTATTCAATTGTTGAATATCATGAAACAAACAGGCAAAAAATTATCAGAACTTGCTGGTGAAGTAACGATTTATCCACAAAAATTAGTGAATATTCGTGTCAGCGATAAAAATGGAGCAATGGATGTTCCTGCAATCAAAGCAGTTATTGATGAAGCAGAAGCTGAAATGAATGGGGAAGGTCGTATCTTAGTTCGCCCTTCAGGAACAGAACCATTGTTACGTGTCATGGCAGAAGCACCAACGGATGAAAAAGTAAATTATTATGTTGATAAAATTGCTGCAGTCGTAAAAGCGGAAATTGGTATTGACTAATTAAATAAAGAGCTAAAGCGGATTTTTGCTTTGGCTCTTTTTCTTGCTAAACTCCTGCCCAAAAATAAAATTCCATGCGCAAAATGGTCTTTCGGTTTGTACATGTGTATTAAAAAGAAGTAGCCGTGAAAAACTCACGGCTACTTCTTTTTTGAATTGATTGGGGAAGACTAGAATTAGAATATTTTATTCAACGGTTACAGATTTTGCTAAGTTACGTGGCTTGTCAACGTCGAACCCGCGTAACAAAGTCGCATAGTAAGCAAGTAATTGAGTAGGGACAACAGTCGTTAATGGCGTGAAGAACGGATGAACGGTTGGTAAAACCAACTGATCATTTTCTTTTGCTAACGCTTCTGTTGAAATGACTAACGTGTTTGCACCACGGCTTTCAACTTCTTTTAAATTTCCGCGAGTGTGAGCACCAGTGATAGGATCACTAATAATCCCAATTACTGGGGTGCCTTCTTCGATTAAGGCAATCGTTCCGTGTTTTAATTCTCCGGCAGCAAAACCTTCTGCTTGGATGTAGCTGATTTCTTTTAATTTCAAAGCTGCCTCAAGAGAAACGTAATAGTCAGAGCCACGTCCAATATAAAAAGCGTTTCGCGTATCATTCAAGTAGGCAGTAGCTAGTTGTTCTAAATATTCTTTCTGAGTGATGATCGTTTCCATAGCAGTTGCTGCTAAACTTAGTTCATGGGCTACGTCAAAATCCAAAGAAAGCATGTTCTTGTTTTGATCGCCGACAGCTTTTGCTAATAATGTTAAAACAGCGATTTGAGCAGTATAAGCTTTCGTTGAAGCAACAGCAATTTCTGGCCCAGCATGTAATAAAACAGTGAAAGAAGCTTCTCTTGATAACGTAGATCCAGCTACATTCGTAATTGTTAATGAAGGAAGCCCAAGTTGATTGATTTTCACTAATACTTGTCGACTGTCAGCGGTCTCGCCACTTTGACTAAGAAAAATGAAAAATGGTTTTTTAGAAAGCAAAGGCATATGGTAACCAAATTCACTTGCTAAATGGACTTCAACCGGGATTCCTGTCAATGTTTCTAAAGCTTGTTTTCCAGCAAGACCTGCGTGGTAACTGGTACCACAAGCAACGATATAAATGCGGTCACTGACCGCGAGTGTTGTTACTAATTCTTGATCAAGTGCAATCTGATTCTCAGCTGTTACATAAGTTTGCGCAATTTTACGCATGATGATTGGCTGTTCATCAATTTCTTTGAGCATGTAATAAGGATAGGTTCCTTTTTCGATGTCAGAAGCGTCAACTTGTGCTTCAAAAGACTCACGAGTGATGACATCTCCTTGAAAATTTTGAATGGTTACGTCATCTGCCGTGATGAGAACCATTTCTTGGTCTTCGATTTCAACAAACGTTTTCGTTTGGGCTAGCATTGCCATTGCATCACTGGCAATCACGTTAAAGCCGTTGCCTAACCCAATCAATAGAGGGCTTTTATTTTTGGCAACATAGATGACATCAGGAGTTGTGCGATCCACTAAACCAAACGCATAAGAACCTTTTGTTAGCTGAAGTGTCTTTAAGAAGGCTTCTTTAGTGGACAATCCATTATTAGCAAATACTTCAATTAAATGTGCAATGATTTCTGTATCTGTTTCGCCAATCAATGTATGGTCAGCTAAATAAGTTTCTTTTAGTTCTTCAAAATTTTCGATCACACCATTGTGAACTAAAACAAAACGACCACTTTGTGATGTATGGGGATGGGCGTTTTTCTCTGAAGGTATTCCATGAGTTGCCCAACGTGTATGACCAATGCCAATTGTTCCAACAACTTCTGGCGTTAAGCGATCCTTTAAATTTTGGATTCGTCCTTTTGACTTAATCAAATAATCAGCAGAGTCATTTGCAACAAAAATACCGGCGGAGTCATAGCCGCGATATTCTAACTTTTCTAATCCGTTTACTAATCCAGGAGTTACATTTTCTAATCCAATCATTCCAACAATTCCGCACATAAAAAAACATCCTACTTTCTTCAATAAATTTGTCTGATGTTTCCAACTGCATGAGTATGTTTTTGTTCGATTCTCACAAATCGTTTTTTTCATACTCTGTAGAGTGCAGCTCCCTAGGGTCACCCGCCGAAACTTTCGATAAACCCTTTCCTCGTCATCTGGTTACCCAGATCTGGCGCTATCCTTAATGGTCTACTATTCTCCTTTTTCAAAAAAGTTTTGGAAACATTTAAAATAATAACTTTTATTGGGCATATTTGTCAATAAAAATCTTTTTTTGTTAAATTGGTATATATCTAAAATGTATTTTTGGAGAAGGAACTGCCAGAATTTTATCGAAAATTGACTATCATCTTTTCCAGTAGTTCGGTACAATGGAAACAATCATAAATGTCTAAATTGTAGGAGGAAAAGATGGAAGCCAAAATAGAAATTCTTACGTTGGGTGAGTTAAAAAAACAACTGAAGGCACTAGAAGAGATGCCGGATGTAACAGATGAAACAAAAATTTTCTTGGATACTGGTTGGGACAGTATCCAAGAGCTAGCGCCAGATGCGGTAGCTGTAGCAAAAGCACAAAAGTTTGTTGTTCATGATGAGTTGACGAATGAAGCATTTGCGGGTTACGCATTAGAAGAAAAAGCGGAAAAAATGAATGCAGAAGAAGCAACAGAAACAGTAATCGTAATTAAAAATCTATATTAAACTTGTAAAGTAAGGAGAAAAAGATGAATAAAAAAAGATGGATTGCTGTGGCAATTGCTACAGGGTTGTTAGTGGTATCAATGGTAGCTTCAGGTATGACACGACCTGTAAGTGATGAAATCCAGTTAGATAGTTTTAATCGATTACTATATGGAGAAGATGAGTTGTCAGCAAACGTCCTTGAACCGGGTGATGAATCAGAGCAAATCGTTAAATTAACTGTTGATGGAACGATTCAAGGTGGTGGCTCTTCCGGTATTTTCGCGTCAGAAGGCTACGACCATGCCAGTTTTATGAAACAGTTAAAAGAAATTGAAGAAGATGATACGGTTAAAGGCGTTTTCTTAGAAGTGAATTCTCCAGGAGGAGGCGTTTACGAAAGTGCAGAAATTGCGAAAGAACTAAAGAAAATCCAAACCGAACGCAAAATTCCTTTATATGTTAGCATGACAAGCATGGCCGCAAGTGGTGGGTACTATATTTCAGCTAATGCAGATAAAATTTATGCGACAGAAGAAACAATTACTGGATCAATCGGTGTAATCATGTCTGGTTTAAACTATTCAGGTTTATTAGAAAAACTTGGTGTAGAAGACACGACAGTCAAAAGTGGTGCGCTAAAAGATATGGGATCAAGCACTCGTCCGGAAACAGCAGAGGATCAAGCTGTCTTACAAGCTTACATTGATAGTGCTTATGGTCGATTTGTTTCGGTAGTCAGCGAAGGACGCGACATGCCAGAAGCAGAAGTGAAAAAAATCGCTGATGGTCGAATTTATGACGGCGTGCAAGCGAAGGAAAATGGTCTGGTTGACGAATTAGCATTTCCAGATGAAGCACTAGCAGCAATGAGAAAAGACCAGAAACTAGAAAATGCACAGTTGATCGAATATAGCACTTCTGGCACTGGGTTTGCGAATACTTGGTTTGGCTCGAAGTTTGCAGAATTCCAAGGAATCAAGGCTTCTGAAACAAGCCAAATTTTATCCGTTTTAGAAAACCTTGGTACGGCAGAATCTCCTAAAGCGATGTATTACTACGGAGGTGAATAAGATGGCAGAAACTCCGGAAAAACAACCGACAAATGAACAACCAGCTACAGCAAATGAATCAAAAATAAATCCACAACCAGCTGTTGGACCAGATAAAGGATTTTCTCAAAAGGTACTGAACTCTTTTCGTAAAGAAGAATTGACAGAAGAACAAATCAAAGAAAAACAAGCTGAATGGCAACAATATACAGAGACTCCTACAGAGAAGAAAGAACTGAATGACTTTCCAACGTATTTTTACGCTGGATTTTGGATTCGTTTCTTTGCCTTTTTAATTGATTTGCTCTGTATTGGTGCAATCACACGCTTAACTCTTGGAGTGGCAAGTAATTTCGGGTGGTTGTCAATCAATGATTCCTACCTAAGTGTGTATGGCTTGTTAGGATTAGTCATTTATTTAAGCTACTTTGTTTTATTGACAAAATTAAATCATGGTCAGACCTTAGGAAAAATGATTTTCGGCATTCGGGTCATCAGCTTTGATGAAATGGAATTGAGTTGGTCAACTGTTCTCGTACGTGAAGCGGCTTGCCGATTTATTTTGAAGTTTCCTTTATTGTTTATTGGCTATATTCCAACAATATTTAGTCAGAAAAAACAGCATTTGGGTGACTACTTCTCAAATACCAGTGTTGTAACAGTTAATTTGATCAAAGCGTTTAATCAAGAAATAAATGCTTAATTTCTAAAATTTGTTATTTTGATTGAAAATCGTACGAACGAAGCGAGGCTGGAACAAAAAGATGTTCCAGCCTCTTTTTTTGATTAGTGGCTATGATTAAACGGTGAGATAAAAGCAATATTTTTGAAAATTTAAGCAAAAGCCGCCCAAAAAGCAAAAAAATTTTTTTCAAAAATTCTTTCTTTCATGCCGATTATGATTTTGATTGTCACGCTTTTTTTGTTTTGTTAAAATGGAAAAGGGTTAGGAGGAGTGACATGGTTGGACCAGTTGATTTTCCAGAAAAATATGAGAATTTAATGCGTGTCGCTCAACAAGCGCTTGCGCAACAGAATTTGGGAAAAGCAAAAGAATTATTTACCCGTGCGTATGAATTAAAGCAAACGTTTGAAGCAAACAGCTTACTCGTTTATTGTTTGTATGAGCTTGATGAAAAACAAGAAGCTTTGAGTCAAGCAGTGATCCATGAAACAGAATATCTGAAACAAGAAGAATTTGCCACTTTCTATTTTGACTTACTCATTGGTGCAAAAGATTGGCTATATGCACGTAAACTAATTGCAGCGACTAACTTTTCAGAGCACTTTGAGCATGCAATGATTGAAAAAATCCAGCAAGCAGAAAATTTTTCAGGACAATTAGCGAGGCAAAAAATACGTCAGACGCATCAAAAATTAGCCAATATCGCTGAACTGTCGCCAACGCAACAATTAACATTGATTAGTGAACTTGAGCAGTTACCCTATCATGAATTTATTCAAGCAACGAAAAAAATATTGATTCGTACAGATATCCATTTATTTGTGCGTGCAAAACTTTTAGAGCTTCTCGTACAAGTTGGAGAAAGCAAACCAGTAGCTTTTTTAACAATCGATGAGCAACTGATTGAAGTCGTGCCACAAGGGTTACCAAAACCAGCCGAGCAAAAAAGTTATCGCTGTTTAAGTAAGTTAGCACAAGCTTATGAAAATCAAGACGCATTGTTGAGTGCGGGATTAAAGGAAGAATTCATGATGCAGGCGGCAATCACGTACCCAATCTTTGACACTTATATTGGCGAAGCTACGCAATGGTTTGAGGAAACGATTAAAGTGTATCAAGGAACGACAGAAATGGGTTTCACTGAAGTGGAAGAAGAAAAGTTTTTAGCCAAACGAGAAAAAATCTTGTATTTGATGCAACAATTTCTTTGAACAGGAATGAAAAATCGTCAAAAAAAAGAAAAAAAACTAGTAAAAATCAGGGATTCAGACTATTCAATATGTTTACAATTTTAAAGCGTTAGTGTACTATTTAATGGTATGCATGAAACGCTTTTGATGTATAAAATGAATTTCAAAACTCGGAGGGAAATAAATGACTGCAACATTTGAAAAAAAAGGCACAAATGATGGTGTTTTAACATTTACGATTGCGCAACCAGAAATCCAAAAAGGACTAACAGCTGCGTTTAATAAAGTTAAAGGAAACTTAAACGTACCTGGTTTCCGTAAAGGAAAAGTTTCTCGTCAAGTCTTCAACCGTATGTACGGAGAAGAAGCTTTGTATGAAGATGCCTTGAACGCTGTATTACCAGAAGCTTATGAAGCTGCTGTAAAAGAAGCTGGAATTGATCCAGTATCTCAACCAAAAATCGACGTTGAAAGCATGGAAAAAGGCCAAGACTGGACAATCACTGCTGAAGTAACTGTGAAACCAGAAGTTAAATTAGGTCAATACAAAGATTTAGTTGTTGAAAAACAAGACCGTGAAGTAACGGATGCTGATGTTGATGCACGTCTTAAACAAGAACAAGATGCACAAGCAGAATTAGTTATCCAAGAAGATGAAGCTGCAAAAGACGGCGACACTGTCGTAATCGATTTCGAAGGATTCGTTGGTGACGAAGCATTTGAAGGTGGAAAAGGTGAAAACTACTCACTTGAATTAGGTTCTGGTTCATTTATCCCAGGATTCGAAGAACAATTAGTAGGTCATAAATCAGGCGACAGCTTAGATGTAAACGTGACTTTCCCTGCTGAATACCAAGCAGAAGACTTAGCTGGTAAAGATGCAACATTCAAAGTAACTGTTCACGAAGTAAAATCAAAAGAAGTTCCTGAACTAGACGATGAATTTGCAAAAGATGTTGATGATGAAGTGTCAACATTAGCAGAATTAAAAGAAAAAATTCGTAAAGAATTAACAGAAGCAAAAGAAAAAGCTGCTGAAGACGCAAAAGACGAAGCTGCTATTCGTTTAGCTGTTGATAACGCTGAAATCGTTGAATTACCACACGTAATGGTTCACGACGAAGTTCACCGTTCAATGGATGAATTCTTGAACAACATGCAACGTCAAGGAATCTCTCCTGAAATGTACTACCAATTGACTGGTTCTACAGAAGAAGACTTGCATAAACAATTTGAAGGCGAAGCTGACTTGCGTACAAGAACAAACCTTGTGATCGAAGCAATCGCTGCTGCTGAAAACTTAGATGCAACAGAAGAAGAAATCACTGCAGAAATCAACGAATTGGCTGAATCTTACAATATGCCAATCGAACAAATCAAACGCGTGTTGACTGAAGATATGTTAAGTCATGATGTAACAATGAAAAAAGCAATTGATTTGATTACTGGAACTGCAACAGAAGCTAAGTAATAACTAAAGATGAAACAGATTTGATCCATCGGTCAAAAATGTGAAAATTTACTGGAAAGGCTGGGACTTGATTTAGTTTTTTAAATTATGTCCCAGCTTTCCTTTTTTTAATAAAAGCTACAAAAAAGGCTGATTTTCAGTGCTTTTGCTTTTTTTTGTTTTATGTTATGATAATTGAAGACTGCAAAGTCGCTGATAGTTTCTTGCATTTTTTGCAAGCTAAGGGGTGAAGACCATGTATGATAATCCAAGTGGTAATGAGACCGTGCGTTGTTCTTTTTGCGGCAAGACCCAAGAAGAAGTAAAAAAAATCGTAGCAGGTCCTGGGGTCTACATCTGTAATGAATGTATCGACCTATGTAAAGAAATAATTGACGAAGAATTTTATGAAGAAGCAGTACGTGAATTCACTGAAGTACCTAAACCTCAAGAAATTCTTGATGTCTTAAATGATTATGTGATTGGGCAAGATCGCGCAAAACGATCATTAGCAGTTGCGGTTTATAATCACTATAAACGTGTCAATCAACAAGCAAGCGATACTTCAGAAGATGTAGAACTACAGAAAAGTAATATTTGCTTAATTGGTCCGACGGGTTCTGGTAAAACGTTCCTTGCACAAACATTAGCTAAAACATTGAATGTGCCATTTGCTATCGCAGATGCAACCAGTTTAACAGAAGCTGGTTATGTTGGAGAAGATGTTGAAAACATTTTATTAAAACTATTACAATCGGCTGATTACAATGTTGAACGTGCTGAAAAGGGAATCATTTACATCGATGAAATTGATAAAATTGCGCGTAAAAGCGAGAATGTTTCGATTACTCGTGATGTATCTGGTGAAGGCGTACAACAAGCCTTGTTGAAAATTTTGGAAGGGACAGTTGCGAGTGTGCCACCTCAAGGAGGACGTAAACATCCGCATCAAGAATTTATCCAAATCGACACGACGAATGTCTTATTTATCGTCGGCGGTGCGTTTGATGGAATCGAAACGATTGTAAAAAACCGAATGGGCGAAAAAACAATTGGTTTTGGTACTAATAATCAAAAAATCTCTGATGAAGAAAGTGTGATGCAACACATCATTCCAGAAGATTTATTGAAATTTGGATTGATTCCAGAATTTATTGGCCGTTTACCTGTAATGGCAGCGTTAGAAAAATTAACAACGTCTGATTTAGTTCGTATTTTGACAGAACCTAAGAATGCGTTAGTTAAACAATACCAAAAACTTCTTTCTTTAGATGATACTGAACTAGAATTCGAACCAGAAGCACTACAAGCAATTGCTAACAAAGCAATTGAACGTAATACTGGTGCTCGTGGCTTGCGTTCAATCATTGAGGAAATCATGATGGATGTAATGTTTGACATTCCTTCAGACGAAAACATCGAGAAAGTGATTATCACCAAAGAAGCAGCTGAATTGACGGGCAAACCGACAATTATTTATAAAGATACAGAGAAAAAAGCTGGATAATGCGAAAGAGGTTGGGACATAACTTTCAAGCTATGTCTCAGCCTTTTTTTAAAGGAGAGAAATTATGAAAGTTCATCAAGCTGATATTATAATCAGCGCGGTTGCTCCGAAACAATATCCTGAAACGCAATTACCAGAAATTGCGCTAGCAGGACGATCAAATGTTGGAAAATCTTCATTTATCAACACACTGATTGATCGAAAAAACTTAGCTAGAACTTCAGGTAAGCCGGGGAAGACCCAAACGTTAAATTTTTATTTGATTGAAAATGCGTTACACTTTGTTGATGTACCTGGATATGGTTATGCGAAAGTTTCGAAAACGGAACGTGCGAAATGGGGAAAAATGATTGAGACCTATTTAACGACACGTGAACAATTGCGAGCAGTTGTGTCCTTAGTCGATGTTCGACATAAACCATCACAAGAAGATATTCAAATGTATCAATTTCTAAAGTATTATGATATTCCTGTAATTGTAGTGGCAACTAAAGCCGACAAAATTCCAAGAGGAAAGTGGAACAAGCATGAGAGCGAAATCAAAAAGGCGCTGGATTTTGATCATAATGATCAATTTATTTTGTTCTCTTCCGTAACGAAAAAAGGAAAAGATGAAGCTTGGAAAGCAATTGAAGATGCAATTGACTATCAAGCATAAAAAAGAAAAACCTGTGACATCAGTGAATTAGTCAGGTTACTTCGTGTCATAATTGCACCAAAAATAATTGATAAAAAGATAAGCCGACGATTGCAAAGCAACTGCAATCGTCTTTTTTTAAATTGAATTTAGCAAAAAAGGCATTTGGGAATTTAATTTTCTCCCAGATGCCTTTTTGATAGAGTTTATTTTTAGTATTAGAGAGTGAACTTAACGAAACAGTTCGGCTACTGCATTTGCTACTTTTGTTTCTTCGGAAAGGTAAGGAATAGTGATATGATCTTGACCCGCATTCATCTTGTTGTATTCAATGGAGGTTTCGATTGCATGCTCGTTTCTTGCCCAGCTACGGCGTGCAACTCCGCCCATTGTGTCCCAAGAAATCGCAGATTTGATGATTTCATCTGTTTCTTTTGACCCATCTAAAACTAAACCAAATCCGCCATTAATTGATTTTCCAATACCTACACCGCCGCCGTTATGCAAAGCAATCAGCGTCATACCTCGTGCTGCATTCCCAGCAAAACATTGAGTTGCCATATCTGCACAAATATTACTGCCGTCCTTGATATTTGAAGTTTCTCTAAATGGGGAGTCTGTTCCCGACACATCATGATGGTCCCGACCAAGCATTACTGGGCCTATTTTTCCCTCTCGTACCATTTCGTTAAATTTTAAAGCGATATTTACTCGTCCCATACAATCTTGATAGAGAATTCGCGCTTGTGTGCCTACTACTAATTGATTTTCTTCTGCATCACGAATCCAGTTGTAGTTATCACGATCTTGGTAGCGACGATTTGGGTCAATAACTTCCATTGCTGCCTGATCTGTAGCAACCAAGTCTTCATGGTTTCCGCTTAAACATACCCAACGGAAAGGACCATAACCATAGTCAAAGAGCATAGGACCCATGATATCCTCCACGTAAGACGGCCAAATAAATCCGTCTTTATCATCGATTCCATTTTTGGAGATTTCTTTAATGCCAGAGTCGTAAATAGCTTTCATAAAGGAATTTCCATAGTCAAAGAAATAGGTTCCTTTTGCTACTAAAGATTTGATTACATTATAATGACGGGCAAGTGTTTCATCGACAAGCTGATGGAATCGTGCTTTATCTGAACCTAATAATTCTGTTCGTTCTTCAAATGAAATTCCGGCAGGGCAATAGCCACCTTCATACACGTTATGACAAGAAGTCTGGTCTGATAATAAATGGATAGTAATATTTTCTTTATCAATGTATTCAAGTAAATCAACAATATTTCCATGATAAGCAATAGAGGTTTTCTCTTTTTTGTCCAGGTATTCTTTTGCAATACGCATCGCTTGTTCTGGTGTCTCAGCTAAATTACTGATCCAACCTTGTTCTAAGCGTGTGTCGATTCGAGACCGATCTACTTCAGCAATAATGGCAACAGCATTGGCAATTTCTCCGGCTTTTCCTTGTGCGCCACTCATGCCACCCAATCCAGAAGAAATAAATAATTTTCCAGCTAAATCTCCATTATCTGGAATGCCTAATTTTAATCGACCAGCATTCAAAAGTGTATTAAAGGTTCCATGAACAATCCCTTGAGGTCCAATGTACATCCAACCGCCAGCAGTCATTTGTCCGTAATTTGTCACACCCATTTCTTCAGCAATTTCCCAATCATCGATGTTATCATATTCTCCAACCAAAAGACCGTTGGTAATGATTACACGAGGTGCATCTTTTTTTGATTTGAATAATCCAAGAGGATGTCCTGATTCTAAGACTAGCGTTTGTTCATCTGTCAGAACTTCTAAGTATTTTTTGATTAGCTGATACTGCATCCAGTTTGAACATACTTGGCCTGTTTCACCATAAGTAACTAATTCATAAGGATAGAGTGCAACTTCAAAATCAAGGTTGTTATCAATCATTACTTGCATTGCTTTTGCTGCAATGCAGTTTCCTTTGTACTCTTCAATTGGTTTTCCATAGATTCTTTCTTTTGGATACCACCGATAACCATAGATTCTTCCACGAGTTCGTAATTCTTCTAGAAACTCGGGAATCACAATATCATGATATTTAGGATGAACATAACGTAATGCATTTTTTAAAGCAAGAATCGTCTGATCTTTACTTAAGCGAAAACCACGATCTGGCGCACGACGAATTCCTTCCTGAAAGACTGTTTTTTCTGGTAAGACATCATCTAACTTGATGGTCATTGATGCTTCAACTTCTGTTAACTCTACCATTTATTTTTCCTCCCTAACAAAATACTTGAAATTTAGAGAAACTGTGATTTGATGACTGCATCTTTAGTATAAATAAGAAAGTCAATAAACAGTCTATCTCTTTACTTAATTTCTATTATATAATATAGTTAAGCGCTTTCAATGTTTTGACATAAATTTGACAGTATTTAATAA
Source organism: Enterococcus sp. DIV0176 (assembly GCF_050528535.1). NCBI lineage: Bacteria > Bacillati > Bacillota > Bacilli > Lactobacillales > Enterococcaceae > Enterococcus > Enterococcus sp. DIV0176. The sequence continues at coordinate 1,084,256 of NZ_CP172879.1, forward strand.
AATATAAGGTGCAAGAAAAAAAGGAGTGAATAGAAATGAAAGCAGATAAACTTCTAATTAATTTTAGCCAAATTTTTTGTCCGATTGATAAAGGTCATCCTTTACGAGGAGCAGAAATGAGTGAGGCAACGATTATTGAAGACGGATATATAGCGATTAAGGACGGGAAAATACTCGAAGTGAAAGCAGGGAGTCCTCGTGAAGAATTAATGGGAAAAGAGACCGAAGTCATTGACTGCTATAAGAAACTAGCTACGCCAGGGCTAATTGATTGTCACACTCACTTAGTTTATGGTGGAAGTAGAGAAAACGAATTTTCAAAAAAACTAAATGGTGTCCCTTACCTTGACATACTTGCAGCAGGTGGGGGGATTCTTAGCACAGTAAATTCAACGCGAGCAGCTTCGTTCGATGAATTATATCAAAAGTCTACTCGTCTATTAGATGAAATGATTATTCATGGGGTCACGACGGTAGAAGCAAAGAGTGGATATGGGTTAGATTGGGAAACTGAAAAACGTCAATTAAACGTGGTAAAAGAATTAGAAACTGACCATGATATTGACCTGGTTTCAACGTTTATGGGTGCACACGCTATTCCACCTGAGTTTAAAGGGCAAGCAGATGAATTCATCGATTTACTGATCGAAGAAATGTTACCGAAAGTCAAAGAAGAATCACTGGCTGAGTTTTGTGATATCTTTTGCGAAAAAAATGTGTTTACAGCGGAACAATCTTATCGTTTACTTAGTGCTGCCAAGAAGATGGGCTTTAAGCTAAGAATACATGCTGATGAGATTGCATCAATTGGAGGTTCTAAAGTAGCTGCAGATTTGCATACGGTAAGCGCAGAACATTTAATGGTCATTACAGATGAAGACATCGATCGTTTGAGCGAAGCACAGGTAATTGGAAATCTGTTACCTGGAACGACCTTTAGCCTGATGGAGGATACTTATGCGCCCGCTAAAAAGATGATTGAACGCGGCATGGCAATTACATTAACAACTGATAGTAATCCAGGAAGCTGTCCAACCGCAAACTTACAATTCATTATGCAATTAGGCTGTTTTCAGTTAAAACTAACACCGATTCAAGTATTCAATGCTGTCACGATTAATGCGGCATACTCCGTTTGCAGAAATGAAAAAATTGGTAGCTTTGATACAGGAAAACAGGCAGATATCGCGGTGTTTGATGCGCCAAACATTGATTTTCCAATGTACTTCTTTGCAACTAATCTGGTTAGTCAAGTATATAAAAATGGGGAGTTAGTGGTCAACGAACGCCAAAGAGTCTGATTAATTTCATACTAAGCTGATTTGTATACGAAAGGAGGCACCTGTAATCTTAGGTGAAATTCCTTTCGTGTTTTATGTAATCTCTTTATTTGAACGAGAAAGTAAAATAATAGCAAAAAATCAATGTACATTTTTTGTCTATGTTTTTGAGAACGAGTCATAGAATAAAAGAGAGAAGGTGAATACATGGGGAAGCGATTACGTTGTGAATTATTTGGTAATCCTAAAATTTATTTAAATGATGAACCCGTCTTTTTTGCATTTTCAAAAATCAACGCACTTATTTATTATTTAGCCCTTAATGGTTCAGTTAGTAGGGATGAAATTGCGGGAGTTTTGTGGTCTAATAAATCAGAAAAAAGTGCAAAAAAAAATCTTCGAAACACAATCTATCAGGCGAACAAAGAATTAGAAGAGGAGTTTATTGTTTCTCCAAATAAAGCAATTCTGCAATTGAATGATGCTTTGGTACAACCAAGTGATGTCGATCGTTTTTTACAAGATCCAGTAAATCACTTAGATGAATATCATGATGAGTTTTTAAAAGGTTTTTTCTTAAAAGATTCAGATGAATTTGATTTATGGGTGACAAAAATGCGCAATTATTTTGAACAAAAATTCATTCAAAGTTGCTATCAAAAAGTCGCCACAGATATTGAAAATAACCAGTTGATCGATGTAGAGAAAAACATTCGACGATTAATTGCAATTGATGAGTATGATGAGCGAAATTATCAAATGTTGATGAAATTTTATCAGGATAGTCACAGAAATGGAAAAGTTATTGAGACTTATTATGACCTTTCCAGTATATTGGATGAAGAATTAGGAATTAAACCAAGTGAAGAAACACGAGCAATCTATGAAAAAACGTTAGCCATTGTTAAAAGAAAAAAAGAACAGAAAAAAGTCAAAAATTACCGTTTTTTTGGTAGAACAGCGGAAGTGGAAGTGCTGGAAGCAAACCTTGACTGTTTTTTTCATAAGCAGCCATTTCAATCAATCATTGTTCAAGGAGATGATGGTATTGGAAAGACGGCTTTGTGTCAGCTTGTTTTGAGCAATACGGCACCAAAAATCTTGATTAAGGTGACTTGTTATCAAGCAGAACAGAGTTTTACATTAAGAGTGTGGCGGGAGATTATCAATCAGATTGATCAAATTGTACTAGATGAAAAAATAGTAAAAGAAGAAACCTGGCGTGCTATGTGCTATCGATTTTTTCCTAGTTTTATCGACAACCAGAGTGCAAAATTTGAAGAATCAGTGGATGATTCAGATATTAATTACCTCTCTCAGTTTTTGCTTGTTATCCTTAAAAAAATTGCCAAGCTTCATTCTGTGGTCTTTTTAATAGAAAATTTACAGTGGATAGACGAGCGAAGTCTGCAACTATTAACAAGTGTGTTACTACACAATGAAGATTGTATGTTTCTTCTAACCTTGCGGACAGATCATCACAAACGAATTACTGATTTTATCAATGCTGTTAGTCATTATGATAAACTCACACAAATTTTATTAGAGCCTTTCCCTAGAGAAGCAGTCAAAGCCTTTGTTGAAAAGCAAATACCAGATCAAAAATTTAGTTATGATTTTTATGACAGGCTCTACAATGAATCAGAAGGAAATCCACTTTTTTTAATGGAATACGTTCGACAGCTTAGAATAGGGACAAAAATTTCGTATATTACGCCAAAAATTCAAGAAGAACTTGAATTTTCACTGACACAGCTTTCAACATTTGATGAAGAGGTGTTAGAAATTGTTTCCTATTTTCGAGAGTTAGCGGAGCTATCGATGCTAGCGACTATTTTACGAACCAATCATGAGCAACTTGCGCAGGCGATTGAAAATTTACAACAGCGAAATTTATTGATTGAACGAGTATTTTCTGGAAAAATCAGTGTTTGTTTCAAGCAAAAAAAATTACAAGAATATATTTACTCAAAACAATCAACAACAAAGCTTCGTGTCATTCACGAACAAATTGCTTCCTTATTTGAACAACAATGGAAGTTGACGAATGACAACGAGCTATTAGCATTGATTGCGTATCATTATAAGTATGCCAATCAAGAATTGAAATCTCTTGATTATGAATTATCGAAATTGGAGTTGTCTTTGAAGTTTCAACATGAACTTTTTCCTATCTATAATGAACGAAGCGAAATAGCGATTGAACTTCAGCCAATCGAATGGCAAAAAGAATTTGAAAAATTTGAGCAAATTGGTGAGCAACTTAAAAAGAATGAAGAGTTATATGGTGAGCAAGAGGACTATCAACTATTGTTAATGAAATATTTATATCTTGAGGGGCGTTACTTTATTAATCGTGGGAATTATATTCGGGGAATAGAAAACATTCAGCGGGTGATTGTAAAAGCAAGGGAATATCACAATGATTGCTATCTGGTGAAAGCTTATCGACAAATGATCTATTATTTTATCCAGACAGATAATGCAAGTGAGATGGCACAATATATAGAATTAGCAATGTCTATTTCCATCAGGACAAATGATCATGAATCAATCGGGATTTTATTGCGTTTAAAAGGTTTATATAACTTAATGGTGGGTGAACTAGAAGTGGCTGAACGATTGTTTCATGAATCCATTACAATTTTTACTATTTCTGATGAAGTCAGAGAAAAATATGCGAGCAATATCGCTGCGTCCTATGATTATCTAGCAGAAATTGAACGTTTGCGGAAAAATTACCAGCAGGCTATTTCTTATCAGAAAAAAGCCATTGTTTTGTGTGAGGAAACAAACCTAGTTACCAGTTTGGTCATTTTTTATGTAGATATGGGTATTTCAGCTTTTGCTGCACAAGACTATAAAGAGGCCAGACTCTATTTGCAACGATCAAATGAAATGTATGTCAATCTGACTTCTCCTTGGAAAAGGACACAACTCAGTGTCTATCTTGCACTAATTGATTTGTTAGAAGGTGAGTATCATGCAGTTTTTGAAGCTCTCCTACGATTTAATGAAATTCAAACACAAATGACGAATCCGAGAGACTTGGGCATTTTATATTTTTATCAAGCAATCGTCAAGCATTTGTTAAATACACAGGTGATGGTGGAGCCGAATCTAAGTAAGTTACTTGAGAGAGAAGAAACGTATTATTACGAAAAAGCAGTCGAAAACCTTAGTCCTTATCGAGATCAATATGAGTTACATTATTTACGAGAAGTTGTTTTTGATAAGATATCGTCCTAATCAAAAATGAAGAGGGCAGCACTTCCTGTACGAATGCTAAGTTAAGCCCAAACAAAAAAGAGCCGAGGAACGCAGAGGTACTCCTTGGCTTTTTTCTTTATTCAATGTCATTTTTAGCATGGAACTATCATCTTTTTTAACAGGAGAAGTGCTTCTTTTGGATATTTTTGAGAAAGTAGTCCAAGTGCGGAAAATAAATAATGTGTATCAATAAAAAACTTAGGTGATATTGGCTTTAAATGAATCCTATCAGAGATACAAGCGTGCTTTAAAATCTGCTTAGGTTGTGGATGATGGACTAGAACGCCACCAGTTCCGATGACATTTGGGAAATTTCGTAAGTCCTTTCCGTTTTGATAGAAAATAGTTCTGTTAGGTGTTTGACTGGCACGCAGAGTACCAACATGTCGATTCACTGAAAGAGCAACAGCATTGGATGCCAATAGTACATCCAGTTGTTGCTCTTGCTTTGTATCAGGAAGATAAGTTGGTTGGACGATTCTTTTTTGAATACTTCTGTATAGTGCTTGTTTATCTCCGCAAAATAATCGTTGGAAGTCTTCAAAGCCAACTGCTTCAATCAGACTTTCTGAAGAATAACGCATACCTAGATCGCCTTCAACAGTTCTTTTTGAGTAAGGTTCTTCTAAACCTTCAAAAAATGTTTGATCATCTGTAATTGCTGGATTTCCCACACTAAATACATCTGTAGTTGCTCCACCAACGTCGACTACTAAAGTGTGGCCAATTCCTTCTATAGTTGGAAGACCGTCAGCTAATAACTGGATAGCCAGTAAAACAGATGTAGGTGTTGGAATAATGGGCAACAGACTTTTTTTTGCAACTAAATCAATACCGTTTGTGTGAATGATTTTTTTTAAGAAAATCTCTCTTGCAATTTTTCTTACAGGCTCTGCCTGTAGTACATTTACTTTAGGCATAACATTTTTTGTGTAGTAAATGGTTAGATGCGTATTAGTTAAAAGCGAACGAATTTCAGAAATTGCTGCTTCATTTCCTGCAACTAAAATGGTTCCTGAAGATAAATAGCGATGGAGCATTTTGGCATTATGACAGATGATTTGTTGATTTCCTCCATTTGTTCCTCCTGACAAAAGGATGATGTCCGCATTTAGCTGATTCATCTCTTCTACTTGCTCTTTTGTCAGTCTATAATGATAGGTTTTGACTACTCTTGTTCCAGCGCCAAGTGCTGCACGTTTTGCTGCCTCTGCTGTGAGACTTTCAGTTAAACCAATAGCAATCATCCGAAAACCACCCCACGCAGAGGAGCAAATAAAGACATCATCAAACATTGGCAAACCAAGTTGATGCAACAAACTGGTTTCACCTGTTTGATAACATGTCATAATCCCTTGCTCATGAGAGGTAGGTAGGCTAAGATGAGCAACTACCTGTATGGTTGTTACGTTTATTGCAGTAAACTTTGTATAAGTACTTCCGAAATCCACGAGTAAAATGAACTTATTCATCTTTTGAACCTCCTATTTAGAAAAATATTTAATGAGAAAAAATTAATTTATGTTTTACTTTCCTCATTTTAGAATCAATTAAACGTCAAAAGTATCGGAAATGGTTCTAAAATCTATGTACTGATTAAATTTTATATCGATCTAAAAAAGAAGAAGATTTTCTGTTTGTTTCTTCCTATTTATTTAATTAAGATGATTTTCATTCGTTTTAACAGTTACTTTCTATCCTTACAAAAAAAGACTGTCTATGTTATCAAAATTATCTAGAGAATGAATAGTTTTTCAGTTGGGCGTCAGTTACTTTTTAATCACTAATAATACTCTGAGTGTAAAAAAAAGTAGTCAAAAAAATGTCAAATAATTTGCCTCAAAAAAATAAGTGAATCTTTTGAAACGGAATTAGTTTGGATGAAATGGTCGTTGAATGATGAGAAAAGACTGATATCACGCTATTTATACGTGTTGACCAACCCATATAAGCATGATAAGGTAAATTCGTAAATGAAAGCGTTAACAAAATATGGATCTTGTTAACGTAGCAATCTTGATTTTTTAGAACAAGAACTGTGATGAGAAACTGCGTGTTTTTATTTTGTGCGGGAGTGATGACCTGCGCAAACGGAAGTCTATACTTTGGTAATTAAAAGAAAGTTAAAAGACGAAAGTGAAAAAAGAAAGGATGTTTTAAATGGCAAAATTAATTGAGTGTATCCCAAATTTTAGTGAAGGTCGCGACGAAAAAGTAATTGAAGGCTTAGTGAATACTGCAAAAAGTGTCAACGGTGTTACTCTTTTGGACTATTCATCGGACGCAAGTCATAATCGCAGTGTGTTTACCCTAGTTGGTGATGAAGAAGGGATTCAAGAAGTTGCCTTTCAATTAGTTAAGTATGCGAGTCAAAACATTGACATGACCAAACATCATGGTGAGCATCCTCGTATGGGTGCAACGGATGTTGTTCCTTTTGTCCCAATTAAAGATGTGACAACTGAAGAATGTGTTGAGATTTCAAAAAAAGTAGCTAAAAGAATTAATGATGAGTTGAACATTCCAATCTTCTTGTATGAAGAATCGGCAAGTACACCTACTCGTACAAACTTAGCAAAAGTAAGAAAAGGACAATTCGAAGGAATGGCCGAGAAATTATTAGAAGAAGAGTGGGCACCTGACTTTGGTGAACGAAAACCACATCCAACTGCTGGAGTTACTGCTGTAGGGGCACGCATGCCACTAGTTGCATTTAATGTAAATCTTGATACCGATAACATTGCTATCGCAAATAGAATTGCAAAGATTGTTCGTGGATCTGGCGGGGGATTTAAATATTGTAAGGGAATTGGTGTGATGTTGGAAGACCGAAATATTGCGCAAGTTTCCATGAATATGGTGAATTATGAAGGTACGCCATTATATCGAGCATTTGAAACGATTCGCTTTGAAGCAAAAAGATATGGCGTCAATATTATTGGCAGTGAAGTTATTGGGTTGACTCCTGCAAAAGCACTCATTGATTGCGCAGAATACTATTTGCAAATTGAAGAATTTGATTATAAAAAACAAGTATTGGAAAATCATCTACTAAACTAGGAGGACTGAGCATGAAATTAATTGATCAAAAAGTAAAAGAATTTGTAACGGTCTTAGGATCTGATGCACCAGCTCCTGGAGGTGGATCAGCATCAGCGCTTGCAGGTGCAATGGGTATTTCACTAACAAAAATGGTGACAGAATTAACCATTGGAAAAAAGAAATATGCAGAATTTGCAGAAGAAATGAGTGCAGCGCAACAAGAAGCGACTCGTTTACAATCTGCGTTCGTACGCGCCATTGATGAAGATACAGAGGCATTTAATAAAGTGTCGGCAGTATTTACGATGCCAAAAGACACAGAAGAAGAAAAAGAACTACGCAAGCAAACGATGCAACGTGCTTTAGAAGGTGCAACACAAACGCCTTTCAAAATGATGGAAATTGCGGTGGAAGCATTAAAAGTCACCAGAGAATTGATTGGAAAATCCAATACAAACGCAGCAAGTGACTTAGGTGTAGCAGCATTAAATTTGAAATCTGCATTGCAAGGGGCTTGGTTAAACGTCTTAATCAATCTTTCAGGAGTAAAAGACGAAGCATTTGTTACTCGATACAAAGAAAAAGGAAATGCATTGTTAAGTGAAGGAATGAGTCTGGCAGATGAAATCTATACTGCCATCGAAAAAATTGTCTAGCTAGGAAGGAAGAGAAAAATGACAAACTTATCAGATATCGAAATTGCAAATCAAGTTGAGATGAATCCAATTACGGACATTGCTGAAAAACTTGGAATTCCTAAAGAAAGCCTCGCATTGTATGGCGATTACAAAGCAAAAATCAATGTTAGCAAGCTAGAAAATTTAGACAAAGCGAAACGAGGGAAACTAATTCTTGTAACAGCAATCACACCGACGCCAGCTGGTGAAGGAAAAACAACTACTTCCGTTGGGTTAGTTGATGCTCTAACAAAAATTGGAAAGAAGGCAGCCATTGCGTTACGCGAGCCCTCTTTAGGACCAGTATTTGGTGTGAAAGGTGGAGCAGCAGGGGGAGGCTATGCGCAAGTAGTGCCAATGGAAGACATCAACTTGCATTTTACTGGCGATTTCCATGCAATTGGTGCGGCTAATAATTTACTGGCAGCTTTGCTAGATAACCATATCCATCAAGGTAACGCATTAGGGATTGATAGCCGAAGAATTACTTGGAAGCGTGTTGTAGATATGAATGATCGACAACTACGTCATATTGTGAATGGTCTACAGGGAAGAATTAATGGTGTTCCCCGTGAAGATGGCTACGATATTACAGTTGCCTCTGAAATTATGGCGGTTCTATGTTTAGCAAATAACATTACTGATTTAAAAGAAAAACTAAAAAAAATCATTGTTGCATATAGCTTTGAAGGAACTCCTATCACAGCAGGAGATTTAAAAGCAGAAGGGGCAATGACTGCTCTTTTAAAAGAAGCAATCCAACCAAACATTGTACAAACACTTGAACATTCACCTGCATTTATTCATGGGGGACCATTTGCGAATATTGCCCATGGTTGTAACAGTGTTCTCGCTACAAAGCTTGCATTGCAATATGCCGATTATGCAGTAACAGAGGCTGGATTTGGAGCAGACTTAGGCGCAGAAAAATTTATTGATATCAAGTGTCGGTTAGCCGAATTAAAACCAGACGCAGTTGTCTTAGTTGCGACGATTCGTGCATTAAAAATGCATGGAGGAATGAAAAAAGCTGATTTAGGAACAGAAAGCGTAGAAGCCGTTCTTAAAGGCCTTCCTAATCTGGAAAAACATTTGAGTAATATTCAAGAAGTATATGGTATGCCTGTTGTAGTTGCAATCAATAAATTTCCTACCGATACGGATGCTGAGTTAGCTGCTGTCGAAAAAGCTTGCGAAGAACGAAACGTTGAAGTAACACTATCAGATGTCTGGGCGAAAGGTAGCGAAGGCGGCATTGATCTTGCAAATAAAGTAATAGAACTAGCAGAAAAACCCAATAGTTTTAGTCATGTTTATGATCTATCAGATTCAATAGAAGAAAAATTAACGAAAATCGTTCAACGAGTGTATGGTGGAAAAGGGATAGAACTTGCACCAAGCGCTCGAAAAGAACTTGCGGAATTAGAAAAACTTGGATTTACTGAGTATCCTATTTGTATGGCAAAAACGCAGTATTCTTTCTCAGATGATGCGACTCTGCTGGGAGCACCTAAAGATTTCACGGTAACTATTCGCAATCTAAAAGTGTCTGCTGGCGCAGGATTTATTGTGGCTTTAACAGGTGCGGTAATGACAATGCCAGGTCTACCGAAATCACCAGCAGCAGAACGAATTGACGTAGATGCTGAAGGAAATATCTCTGGACTATTCTAAGATGAATGTAGAACATTTTAGGAGTAGCCAATATCATCAATCAACTTGGAGTGGAGGAAAAACAACCGAGCTTTTCCTCTTTCCCCCGGAGGCAAATTATCAGCGGAGAGTATTTGATTATCGAATTTCCAGCGCCACGATTGAGGAACAGTATTCTATGTTTACTGTATTACCTGGATACAACCGACTTTTGATGCCACTTGAAGGAAGTGTCACACTGACGAATAGTGAACAAACGGTACGACTAGAAACGTTTGATGTAGGCGAATTTGACGGAGAACTTTCTACAACAAGTGTGGGGAAATGTGTTGACTTTAATTTAATTTATAAAAAATCCATGCAGGGGGAGATGAAGCGTGTTCAAACACATAATTCTCTATATTCAGTAGAAAAAGATTGTTATCTGTATTGTGTCGAACAATGTACAGTAAAAATAAAGCACGTTACTTATTTCTTGAAACAATCTGATAGTCTCGCGCTGACTGGAATAACAGAACGAACTGCGATAGAACTGTTACCAAAGGACGATGTTGTTAAACTAATTTATGTCAGTTGCAATTAGATTCGAATGAAAGCGCTTTAAGAAGAGGAGGGAAACCATGCAAAATGAGGAACAGATTCCGGAAATTTCAGACATTAAAGATCCAGAAGAATTTTCGAAGGGAGAAGAAAATGAAAAGTTCAGCCTGAGCGGTGCGACATTATATGGAATTAACGCGGTCATTGGTTCAGGAATTTTCTTACTTCCAAGGACGATCTATCAAGATTTAGGACCAGCATCACTAGTAGCGATACTCGTTGTCGTATTACTTGTGTTGATGCTTGCCGTTTGTTTTGCGGAAGTAGCAGGGTATTTTAGTAAAAATGGTGGGGCGTTTCAATATACAAAAGCAGCCTTTGGTGATTTTGTTGGATTTAACGTTGGAATTTTGGGCTGGTTTGTAACAATCATTGCCTGGGCTGCGATGGCTGCAGGATTTTCGAAATTATTAATTCAAACATTTCCAACATTAGAGGGACAAAATACCCTGATAAGTGTGCTATTGATTATCTTTTTATCAATAATCAACAGTATGGGGATTAAAACATCAAAGATTTTTACAATCACGATTACTATTGCAAAATTAATTCCAATTATTGCCTTTACTTTGATGAGTATTTTCTTTATAAAAAATGGGATTAATGCTGGAAACTTTACACCTTTTCTACAACTGAATCCTGATATGACCTTGTCTCAGGCGATGGCATCTACTTCACTAACTGTGTTTTATGCATTTATTGGATTTGAAGCTTTGCCAGTAGTTGCAGGGGAAATGCGAAATGCGAAGAAAAATGTACCAAAGGCAATTATCGGATCAATTAGCATTGTATCTATTTTGTATTTTATGATTATTGCTGGAACGATCGCGATGTTAGGCACAGGGATTCTTCAAAGTAATGCTCCAGTGCAGGATGCATTTGTTGAAATGGTAGGTCCGGCAGGAAAATGGATTATTTCAATTGGGGCATTAATTTCTATTGCTGGATTAAACATGGGGGATTCATTGATGATTCCACGTTATGGTGCTTCCATTTCAGACGAAGGATTATTGCCGAAAGTTATTGCAAAGAAAAATGCTAAAGGAGCACCGATTGTCGCCATTATTGTATCCGGGTTAATTACGATTGGCTTTTTATTAAGTGGTTCATTTGAACAATTGGCTGAATTGAGTGTGGTTTTCCGTTTCTTCCAATATATTCCCACAGCTTTGGCGCTGATTTGGCTTAGACGGAAAAAGATGGATACTGTACCAGCCTTTAAGCTACCTCTAGGACCGATTATCCCTGTTATCTCCATTGCGGTGAGTATTTGGATGGTAGCAGCAGCTAATCCATTCAACCTAATTGCTGGGTTAGTCGGAGTGATTGTTGCCAGTCTTCTCTATTTTGTGATCAATAAAGGAAGTAGACCTGGAACAACACCAGAGTAGAAATGTTGAATATAAGCGAATGAAAATTGGAGGATATTAGACATGAAAGCGGATGAAGAAACAATTATTTTAGATGGTAAAAGTTTGACATTGGAAGATGTGGTTGCCGTTGCAAGAAGAAATGTCCAAGTGAGCATCGCAGAAAGCGCAGAAGAAGCGGTCAACCGCTCTCGGAAAATCATTGACGACATCGTAACCGAAAAAAGAGTGGTATATGGGGTAAATACAGGGTTCGGTTCATTATGTAATGTGAGCATTTCCCAAGAAGACACAGCACAGCTACAAGAAAATCTTATTCGGACACACGCTGCTGGTTTTGGGGATCCTTTTGCAGAAGATGTCGTTCGTGCAATCATGCTGATTCGCGTGAATTCACTTGTGAAAGGCTATTCTGGTATTCGATTAAGTACGGTAAAAGCACTGATGACCATGTTAAATAAAGGAGTTCATCCATTTATCCCAGAAAAAGGTTCACTAGGTGCTTCTGGAGATTTGGCGCCATTAGCACACATGGTGATGCCTTTACTCGGTCTTGGAAAAGCTTACTACAAAGGAGAATTATTGCCAGGTAAAGTGGCAATGGAGAAGGCTGGATTAGCCATTATTCAATTGAGTGCAAAAGAAGGTCTTGCATTCATTAATGGAACAACTGTTTTAACGGCTGTGGGTGCGCTAGCAACGTACGATTCAATCGAGTTGTTGAAACTTTCAGATATTGCAGGAGCACTTTCTTTAGAAGTACATGGAGGAATATCTAGCCCGTTTGAAGAAGACCTACACACCATTCGTCCACAAAGCGGACAGTTAGCAACTGCTAGAAACATTCGTCGGTTGATTGAAGGAAGTGGTTATATCACAGAGGCAACCCCTGATCATGTGCAAGATCCGTATACTTTACGCTGTATGCCACAAATCCATGGTGCTAGTAAAGATTCTGTCGCGTATGTGAAAGAGAAAGTTGAAATTGAGATTAACTCAGTGACCGATAATCCAATCATTACACGTGATGGAAAAGTAATTTCTGGTGGGAATTTCCACGGAGAACCAATGGCGCAACCATTTGATTTTCTAGGAATTGCCGTAGCTGAAATAGGGAATGTGTCTGAACGTCGTGTGGAACGATTAGTAAACAAACAACTAAGTAAACTCCCTTCGTTCTTAGTTAAATATCCTGGATTAAATTCCGGATTTATGATTACGCAATACGCTTGTGCTTCCTTAGTTTCTGAAAATAAAATCTTAGCACATCCAGCAAGTGTAGACTCTATCCCATCTTGTGAAAATCAAGAAGACTTTGTTAGTATGGGAACAACTGCTGCACGAACTGCCGCAGAAATCTTACTGAATTCTAGACGTGTGGTAGCAACTGAAATAATGGCGGCCTGTCAGGCAATAGATATCCGCGGTTATCAAGACAAACTAGGAAAAGGAACACAGGCTGCTTATCAAGCATTCCGCCAATTCGTGGCATTTATTGAACATGATAAAGAAATTGAAATGTATGAGGAATTAAACAAGGCAACAGAAGTCATGATTCATGGCGATTTATTATCTGCTGTAGAAAAAGAAGTAGATTTAGCTATTCAATTTAGCTAGTTGATTAACCAGATTGATGAGTGGAACCAGTAGAAAGAAAAGGTTGCTTCAGTCTTCTCTACTGGTTTACACTTTTTGTTTTCCTACAGCAATGCATTCTTGAATGAGGAGGCTGACATATGAAGTACCAAAAGCAAAAGAAAACAGCAGGTATTTGCTAGGTGAATCTGAAAAATGGCCATTTGTTGAAAATAAAGCACGTGAAGTCTTCAATGAGGAAATGAAGGAAGTGTAGCAGCATGTTTCAGGCAAAACAAGAAAAGTTTTGGCAAGATTTGGTAACAAAAGTAACTATCGCGTTAATCTATGCATTCTTATATTCGATAGCCCTTAACTTTTTTTGGCAACCGGGACATATTTATGCAGGCGGATTGACTGGGATTGCGCAAATTCTTTCTACTTTATTTGATCGAACTGGAGGATTTACGTTGTCTATTTCGGTTATCTATTATTTGTTGAATGTTCCGATGTTTATCTTAGCATGGGTTAAGATAAATAAAAAATTTGTCTTTTTTACAGTAATCTCTGTAACTTTTGCTTCTTTTGCTATTTCAATGGTTCCAACGGTTTCGCTAACGAATGACCCCATCATTTGTGCTATTTTTGGTGGAGTTATCAATGGATTTTCTTTAGGTTTAGCGTTGAAATATGGAATTGCTACCGGAGGAATGGATGCACTTATTATTACACTTAGACAACATACTGGACGAAGTGTTGGTGCAATCTCAATGGGAATTAACGGGCTAATTATTTTGACTGCAGGTTATCTGTTTGGCTGGCCTTATGCATTTTATAGTTTGCTTGCTATTTTTGTCAGTGGAAAGGTAACTGATTTAGTCTATGTCAAGCATCAAAAAGTTCAAGTTATGGTGATTACGCAACAGCCAAACCACGTCATCCCAGAATTACAAAAGGTTTTGAAGCGGGGAATTACGGTCATTCCCCAAGGATATGGAGCTTATGATTATCGTGCCCAAACAATTTTGATTACAGTCATTACTTTTTATGAGATGGAGCTTTTAGCAAAAATCATGAAAGAAGTTGATCCAAAAGCGTTTGTTAGTGTCTCGCAAGACATTAAAATTCTAAGTCACTTTGAAGAATTAGATATATTATAAATGAATCATTAAAATGGAAAATCAGTTTTTGAAGGTTGAGGAGATAGGTCGATGTTAAATCCAAATGAAATTCTACAACACAGTATTCGGGTGGGGAGTCAAAAAATTGAAAAAACTCTTTTAGCAAAGCTAATCTTGGGGTTCATCGGGGGTGCAATGATTTCATTGGGATATCTGGCATATTTTCGTGTATCTGCATCAATTTCTGTTGAGTTCCCAAGCCTTGCAAGTCTGGTGGGAGCAAGTGTGTTTCCAGTTGGACTGATTGTCATCTTATTAGCAGGTGGTGAATTAGTCACAGGAAATATGATGGCAGTTAGCTGTGCATTTTTTGCAAAAAAAGTGACACTAAAGGAATTAATAAGTAATTGGGGAGTCATTACACTTGCGAATATTGTGGGTGCCATTTTTGTCGCCTATTTTTTTGGTCACTTTGTCGGGTTAACTCACACCGGTGTTTTTCAAGAACAAGTAATCAGTGTTGCCCAGCATAAAGTAGAGAGTTCATTTTTTCAAGCTTTTGTTTCAGGTATTGGCTGTAACTGGTTTGTGGGTCTTGCTTTATGGTTAGGTTATGGAGCAAAGGATACAGCTGGGAAAATTTTAGGGATCTGGTTTCCGGTGATGGTTTTTGTCGCCATTGGATTTCAACACAGTGTGGCAAATGCGTTTGTCATTCCAGCAGCCATTTTTGAAAGCAGTGGGACTTGGCTGGACTTTATTCAGAACTTTATTCCCGTTTATTTAGGAAATATTGTTGGCGGATCTGCATTTGTTTCCGGATTCTACTATCTAAGTTATACTCATCATTAAATAAAAAATAACAGAGTAGAGGACAAAGCGTTAAGTGTCATAAGAGATGGGATGTTGCTCTATGAACGAAGAATAAGTATTCGCGGTTTTGCCCTCGCATTCGCTGCATGAATTTTTGTGTAGCAGCTCTAGAGGAGATGCTCGTAATGAATAAATTAAATGTACACGCTCTGACAACCATTAGTTTACTAATTGCTCTGATGGTTCTATTGTCTCAAGTATTTGGCTTTGAAACACAGTTAATAAAAATAACCTTTGATTTTATCCCCGAAGTAGTTATGGCGTCTCTGTTTGGTCCTTTTTGGACGGGCGTAGGCGCGTCTGTTGCAGATATTATAGGAAATACTTTGTTAGGGAAAGCGCCATTCTTTATCGGCTTTACACTTAACGCATTTATTGGTGGCTGTGTCTATGGTTTCTTCTTTTATAAAAAAAGTGTCACACTTAAAAATGCCTTTTTTTGTGTGTTGGTGAACACCTTGATTATTAGCCTGTTTTTGACACCATTATGGCTGTCCATAATGTATGATATTCCTTTCACGGATGGAAAACTTTGGGCCGTTCGTTTAATCAAAGCAGTTGTGATGTTGCCAATTCAAACGAGTCTTATCTTCTTCTTTGGTAATGCCATTCCAATAAGAATAATTGGTAAGCGATTCGTTTCGTAAAAAACAGAATGAATGACACTTCGTAAGCGTAGATACCTTAGATGAATGCCTGTCTTTTAAGCCAAATTCTTTGGCTGATCTTACTTATCGTATAGGAAGCATGTATCAAAATTCTGGTAGCTACTCTTTTTGTTTTGATTCTTTTGTATTAGAGTGCAGGAGAAGACGTTTGAGAAAAATAAAATTTCTTTTATCGTCAGAAAGGGCATGAAAAAATAGGAACTTACTTCGAGGTCACTCATCGATATAGCTGATTTGGATAGGCGCTGTATCGAGGATGACTAAACTTTCCTATCAATTAGCTATATCGTTTTTATTCAATAGATGAATAGATGGGTGAGGAGATATAGTGATGGACAATAAAGAAAAATTAATCAATTGGAAAAAAAGTGAAGAGAATCAAAAAAATTCAAGATTGGGATTTTTCTTATCTTGAACGATGAGCGACAATTTTTTTAAAAATAGAAGAAACTTTCTTCAGAGAAAATGAGCACAAAAAAATAGGACCCGAATAAAAAGATGATTTCGATTTTCTAACAGAAAATTGAAATCATCTTTTTTGAATCAACGAATGCTGTTTTTATCATTTAATCGTTTCTTTATGTAAACCGAATCAGTCAGAAATAAGTTTCTTTTGTTTCGACTTCCATTGACTAAAAAAAGCGATAGCTTCTTTTTTGTTTTTACTTCTTTGGTTTAGCAGCTTTGTTCGCTTTTTTTGTGTCAGGAGTTTCTGGTTTTAAAAAACGGTTGATCTCTTCGTTAGAAGCTACTTTTTTCTCTGGATCCACTGCAAATGACTCGAAAAGTTTGTCGAGATTATCTGTACGTTCGAATTTTAGTCCCATTTTTATCACCTCATTGATAGTGTACCATGTAATTCTTAAAAATCTACTATATTTTATGAAGTCGAAAAATTTTGGTTTTTGGCGTTTGTTAGTTATAATTAGATTATAAAAAGATTTGAAAGAGGTGAGAAAAATGTTTGGCGAAGAAAAACTATTGATGACTATCCAGATGAACCACCTAGAGGAACGTGACAAAATCCAAGAAATAACTGATTGGGGTATACTTATTCGTTTATTGATCCAGCCGACATTTTTTCGACCTTTTCATGAAGCAACTGAATCCTTTCATTTGAAAAAATTTCAATTGGCATTGGAGTTAGCGGTAGAGAATGAACAAATTTTTTTCGTAGTTGGAAACGAAGAAAATGAATGCAGCTTTCATTATGAAAATCAGCAACTATTAATTAAAAATGTGATTGATAAACAAGTCTTTAATGAAAAAGAAGCATTGATTCATGACTATCTTCGTATGAAAATGGCAACTCATGGTGTATTTGCTTATTTACGTGCCTATAGCGAATTCTTGACACATAATACAAAAGAAATTGAGCGACGAACATTATTTGAGACACAAGAAGAAATTGGTAGCCTTCCTAAGATGAAAGGGCAGGAAGGTGAAGTGATCGTTGATTGTAATCATTTTGCTGGCTATGATTTATTTTATCGCGGCTTGTGCCTGACTTCTTGTTGGGAGATGTATTACAGTGCGGCTTACTTCAAAGTTATTCCAAAACCAATTTTTCTTGATGTTCAGCAAGTGGAAAGTATTACTGAACTAGAGAATCAGGTATTGAAGATCCAGCTTTACAAAAATCCATTTAATTGGCGAAAAAAAGAGAATCTTCGTTTTCAAGCTTATTATCGTGACCAGTTAGGTTTTGATCACTTGGCTTGGGATAACGGTGTTGGCTTACTGAAAGAACCATTTATTGAATATGCATACACTGATCGAGTAATCCAGTCCGTCCAGTATCAAAATCAAAATATGCAACCTGTACCAAAAAAAGCTGCGACTTTCTTTGTCACAAGAAGCTATGATATCGAACAAAATCAGTATCGTGAACGTCGTGTAAAAGGAGCGTTAAATGCGCAAGCTTATTTTCCTTGGGTTGATGAAAACCGTGCGCAAATGATGTGTTACAAAATGATTGATCCAACTGTCGCAATGGACGAAGGAATTCAAGCCTATTGCTATTACATTCGTGAATATTTGGAAGTAGAAGTCCAAGATGAAAAGTATCAAGATTATCAAGTGGTTTTGAGATTATATGTACCACCTGAAGCTTTAGCGAATTTACCAATTGCTGAAATGAAGCAGCAATTAACAGATATCCAAATAAGCCGACAGAAAAAGAAAAAAGGAACCATCTTCTTTGATTTGAAAAAAGGGGACAATCATTTAAGGGTCGTTTTCTTAGATTATCGTAAATTAGAAGCATTAACAACTATACAGAGAGCATGAGGTGGAAAAAATGGATAAAAAATTATATTATCGTGTGATGGGTCCGACAGTCGTATTAGCTGCATTGGTTTTATTTATTCCAAATTTCTCAATTCGTTCGTTGGTTGGCTTTTTGATTATGTTTTCTGGCTTGGGTATGTATTACCGATTATCAAGAAAAGTGAAAGTTCAAGCAATTTATACCAAGAAAGACCAATAAAGAATAGTAACGTTAGGAGAGTTATCTGTAGGATGACTCTCTTTTTTTCGGTTTTTTTCAAAAAATGTGCTGATTGAACGTTTTAGAAGTATAGTGATTGTTTTTGGATGTTTTGTGTTGCAAGCAAATAATTATTATGTTAATATTTGTCGTGAGGAGGTTGTGGAAATGCTTACAGAAGAACGCAGACAGAAAATTTTAGACTTGTTAGAGCAACACAAAATTGTTAAATCGCAAGATCTTGTAACCTTGTTAGATGCATCTGAGTCCACTATTCGCCGTGATTTGCAAGAGTTGGAGAACGAAGGTTTTTTAGAAAGAATTCATGGTGGTGCAAAAAAAGAGCAGCTTTTAGGATTTGAACAAGCGATGAGTGAAAAAACGCTCAAAAACGTTCAAGAAAAACAACAAATTGCTCGTTTAGCCGCTGATTTGATTGAACCAGATGATGTCATCTATCTGGATGCTGGCTCAACGACGTTGGAAATGATCCCGTTTTTACAAGGAAAAAATGTGACGGTTGTTACCAATTCAGTCAAGCATGCTGCTAACTTAGTTGATTTACAAATACCAACGATTATCCTTGGCGGCCAAGTCAAGCTATCTACTAATGCGGTATTGGGTTCAAGTAGTGTGGAACAGTTGAGTGCATTTCATTTTAACAAGGCGTTTATGGGAATGAACGGCGCGCACTTGGTTCAAGGATTTACAACCCCTGACCCAGAAGAAGCAGCACTTAAGCGAATTGCGATGAGACAATCCGAAGAAGCATTTGTCTTGATTGATCAAACTAAGTTTAACAAGCTATCTTTTACTTCTGTTGCTCCTTTAGCGGCAGCCACAATCGTAACCGAGCGTTGTCCATTAGAATTTGTCGCAGATTATCGTGACCTGACAACAATTAAGGAGGCTATTCAATGATTTACACAGTAACACTTAATCCATCAATTGACTTTATTGTTCGTGTGGATGGATTAAAATTAGGCGACTTGAATCGCATGACAGAAGATTTTAAATTACCAGGTGGCAAAGGAATCAACGTTTCTCGTATCTTGAAACGAATCGATTCAAACTCAACTGCTCTTGGCTTTCTAGGCGGCTTTACCGGAGAATTTATCTCTGATTGGTTGAAGAAAGAACAAATTCATACTTTGTTTACCAAAGTCCATGAAGATACACGTATCAATATCAAATTGAAATCAGATGCTGAAACAGAAATTAACGGCTTAGGTCCAGTTATCTCTAATGAAGAAATCAATGAATTGAAACAAGCATTGAGTACGGTTGAAGCAGGCGATATTGTCGTGTTATCTGGAAGTACACCTGCAAGTCTTAGAAAAGGTTTTTATCAAGAGTTGATTGAAATCATCCGTGACAAAGGTGCTGATTTTGTGATTGATACTACGGGAGAGGATTTAAAAAATGCTCTTTCAAAAGAACCATTATTAATCAAACCAAATAACCATGAGTTAGCAGAGTTGTATCAAACTACTTTTGAATCAGTTGAAGATATCATTCCTTATGGCCGTAAGTTATTGGCAGAAGGTGCGCAAAATGTATTAATCTCAATGGCTGGCGATGGTGCCTTATTATTTACTAAGGAAGGTGCCTACCAATCGAATGTTTTAGTACGCCCTTTGAAAAACTCAGTTGGTGCCGGAGATTCGATGATTGCTGGATTTATTGGCTCATTTAGCAAACATCATGATGCAGTCGAAGCTTTCAAATGGGGCGTTGCTTGCGGAAGTGCAACAGCGTTCTCTGATGACTTAGCTTCTCGTGAAATGATTGATTCACTATTACCTGAAGTTGAAATTACAAAAATCGACTAAATTTTAAGGAGGATAACCATGAATATTAAAGATTTGATGATCAAAGAAGCAATGATCATGGATTTGCAAGCAACTGATAAAGCAGGTGCTATTGATGAAATGGTCCAAAAAATGTATGATGCTGGCCGTATTTCAGATATTGACACATATAAACAAGGGATTTTGGCGCGTGAAGCTCAAACATCAACAGGTCTAGGTGATGGAATTGCAATGCCGCATGCAAAAAATGCGGCAGTTAAAGAAGCAACAGTTTTATTTGCAAAAAGTAAGGTTGGCGTTGACTATGAAGCACTCGATGGTCAACCAACTTATCTATTTTTCATGATTGCTGCTCCAGAAGGCGCAAATGATACTCACTTGCAAGCTTTAGCGGCATTATCACGTTTGTTGATCAATCCGGATTTTGTGGCAAAACTAAAAGAAGTTCAAACACCTGATGAAGTGCAAGAACTTTTCCAAACAGCTGAGGACGAAAAAGAAGCAGAAGAAAAAGCAGAACAAGCTGCCCAACAAATTGAAGCGTTAACTGATTCAGATCGAAAATTTGTCGTAGCTGTGACAGCTTGCCCAACCGGAATCGCGCATACGTACATGGCAGAAGATGCTTTGAAGAAAAAAGCAAAAGAGATGGGCGTAGATATCAAAGTTGAAACAAATGGTTCTGAAGGAATTAAAAATCGTTTGACTGCAGAAGATATTGCACGTGCAGATGGCGTAATCGTTGCAGCAGATAAAAAGGTTGAGATGAATCGCTTTGATGGAAAAAAATTAGTTAACCGTCCAGTAAGTGATGGTATTCGTAAATCAGAGGAATTAATCAATCTTGCTGTTGAAGGAAATGCACCTGTTTTCCATGGCGATAGTAAAAATGATTCATCAGATGAAGGAAATGCTGATGGAACAATCGGTCAACGAATCTATAAAGATTTGATGAACGGTGTTTCGCATATGCTTCCATTTGTAATCGGTGGTGGGATTGCGATTGCACTTTCCTTCATGATTGACCAATTTATGGGTGTACCACAAGATCAATTGGCAAACTTGGGGAATTACAATCAAATGGCAAGCTGGTTCAACCAAATTGGACAAGCGGCATTTGGTTTCATGTTGCCAGTTTTAGCTGGGTTTATTGCATCAAGTATTGGTGATCGCCCTGGATTGGTTGTTGGTTTTGCTGCAGGCGCATTAGCTAATGCTGGTGGAGCTGGTTTCTTAGGTGCATTGATTGGTGGTTTCTTGGCTGGTTATGTCATTGTCTTCTTACGTAAAGTTTTCAAGAACTTACCAAAATCATTGGATGGAATCAAAACGATTTTATTCTACCCAGTCTTTGGACTATTGATTACTGGTTTCTTGATGTTGATGGTCAATGTGCCAATGAAAGCAATCAATGATGGATTGAATGGTTTCTTGACAAGTATGAGTGGTTCAAATGCTGCGTTACTTGGGGCTTTGTTAGCTGGAATGATGGCTGCTGACCTTGGTGGACCAATCAACAAAGCAGCTTACGTGTTTGGTACAGCAACGCTTGCAACAACTGTCGCAACTGGTGGTAGTGTCGTTATGGCATCTGTTATGGCAGGTGGGATGGTTCCACCATTAGCAATTTTCGTTGCAACTGTGTTATTCAGAAATAAATTTAGTAAAGCAGATCAAGATGCTGGTTTAACAAACATTGTGATGGGGCTATCCTTTGTAACAGAAGGTTCAATTCCGTTTGCTGCTGCTGACCCAGTTCGTGCAATTCCAAGCTTCATCGTAGGTTCTGCTTTAACTGGTGGTTTAGTTGGCGCTTTTGGTATCAAATTATTAGCACCACATGGTGGAATTTTTGTTGTCTTCCTACTTAGTCATCCTGTATTGTACCTAGTCTTTATTGCAATTGGTGCAGTTGTTTCAGGTGTGATTTATGGATTATTAAGAAAAGCACCAGAAGCTGTTGAAGCTTAATTTTAGATAGATAAATAACGAAAACTTCTTGTCACTCTTTCTTGGAGAGGGTGATGAGAGGTTTTTTTGTTTAAAGAAATAACGGAAAGTAGCCGATAAATGTTTGACCTTGTAAAATGCAAATAGTATCATATCATTATAATGATGAAAATTATCATGTAAAATTAATTTTTTGCATATATTAATTAAAATAAAATGGGAGAACTGGATATGGGATGGGGAAAATGGACGGTTTGTTGGCTGATGTTAATTTGTTTGTATACAATGCCGATAAAAGAAATAACTGCAGATGAACTGGAAAAAACCACAGATGCAGATGAGCAAGTGGTATCTTTGACGGAAAGTAGTTCAGAGGTACCGCTTTTGAATGTAGCGGAGCAAAGTCATTCTTCATCTGAATTAAAAAATGATGAAATTATAAATGCAGAAACGTCAGATGAAACAGTTGATAAGGTAGAAAGTAGTGCCGAGAAAACTATTTCGTCTAGTGAAACAAAAAATCAGTTGATTCCTTTTGCGTTAATAGGCGAAGGGACGGTCACAAATCCTTACACTGCTGGGACTGTGGGTGAGTTGAAGGACATACTGACAGCAATCAAAAATGATGTTGGTACAGGAACCTACTATCTTAATTTAACGGAAAATATTGTTTATTCAGGTGCAGATGTATTTGAGATTTACAAAAGTGTTGAAATTAATGGTCAAGGAAACTATATGCTATATGAAAACAGCTCGAGTACCACTGAAGCGAATGTGGGCTATCGAATAAAAGTTTCAGGTTTACAAGTCAAAATAAAAAATCTGAATTTTGGGAGCTCGACTTTGACAGATGATAAAGGAAACGTATATGGCAATCAAAGCTATTATGGAATTATTGGTGCAGGAGGTTCGTCTGCGATTCAATTTGATGCAACATTAGAAAACGTGAATTACTATGGAAAAACTGGTGCGCAACCTCTGCTGACGTGGAACACAGAATCCACTTTCACGATGATGGGGGAGAATCATTTTAAGAGTGAGGTTGGTAGCAATAGTCAAGAGTTTATGGAAGGGTACAACCTGTTCTTTGCCAAAGGATCAAAGACAACAATTGACCATCAGACAAGTGCAAGCTCGAGTTTGCTTTATGGTTATGGTACAGGAGGTTCTGGCGATAGAAAGATGCGAGTAACCCTTGAAGAAGATGCTGAAGTGGACTTTACTTCAAGTAAAACGTATTTCACATATGGTTCCAATGGATTGATTCTAACTATTGGCAAAGGAGCAGAGTTTTTCTATACACAAACGGATAATAAGGCACTCACTTTCACAAATACTAGCTCTGCAAGCGCAGAAATCAACGCACAAAAAGATTCGCAAATGACTGTACTGAGTGGTGGAAGAATCACTTCATCTGGAGCGATTACGATGAATGTCAATGAACCGAATTGGCTACGATTTAAGAATACTGCCACGACGGGATTATTCAATAAAAATGTGACGTTTAATCGTTTAGATGGAAATGTTGGTGAAATTGGAGGCTATCAGTTCAATTATTTAAGTGCATCTCAGGAGTTATTGAAAAAAGAAGTAGCAGGAGCATCCACTTTAACATTAGCAGATAATTATTTTGAAAATCCGTCACTAAAACAAGCGATTTACCAGAAAAAAATCAAAATAATAGATTGGGAAAGTTTTTCAGATGTAGATGTTGGGAGAAGTAACTTAATAACAACGATTAAGGATTACGATCCTTCTGAACGAACGTTAACCAACAACACATTTAAATTAAGCAAAGAACGCCTATGGACAGGTGATGAAATCAAGAATGAAACGGCGCAACAAGAAATTGAAGACGCGACAGATGAAACGCAAGGTATGGTAACAAGTGAAACTTCAGCAAGTTCAACGTGGCATGTGGAAGAGTTAATCTCAGGTTCTTATTATGTCTATGTAAAGATCTCTGGAACAATCAATGAAGACCCAGAACTCCAAATTTTTGCTAGCGAAAGTTTGTGGGTAGAAAAAGAGGTGGAGATTGCAAAAAGTCCGCTGAGTGTCGAGGTTCCTTTGGAGTTGCTTTTTCAAGTGAGGGAAGTGGGTGCGTTTGACACCAAGGAATCCGCTCAACCAATTTTAAGCGAGAGCAACTATCCCATTGATTTTACTATTGATTCTGTTCAAGATCTTTCTGTAGAGTCACCAATTACGTTAGTTGATCAAGTAACAGCAGGAGAAAGCAACCAATTACGACTTCAGTTGGCAGCTACCAATGACACTATATTAGGACCATTAATAGTAGGAGAAAATACTGTCGATTCCTTAACGATAGCACCATTTTTAACTGAGCCACTTGGTATCTATTTAAAAGGAGAGTATTCAGGCCCGATTTTTAAAAAATATGATACAAACTATACATTTACTTATAGTTTGACACCTCAAGGAGAGTCAAAATGATCGAAAAGACCGAAACGAATAAAAGGAAAAGACGAATGATTATCTTGATTGTCTTGGGAGTGCTACTCGCAAGCTGGTTCATTTATCGTCAATATTTCCAAGTGAAACCAGAAACGACAACGGTTGTCAGCGGTGAGTTTTTACCTGCAGAAAAAGACGCACAAAAAATATCTGACAAAGAGCTAAAAAAACTTGCGCAAAAAGCCGTAGATAGAAGTAAATTTAATTTGATGATTTCGCCAGAAGCGAAAATTGACGAACAAACATTACAAGGAAAATTGATGATTAAAAATTCCATCCAAAACAATTATCCAATCAATGTTGAGATTCGAGAAAAGCATACGAATAAACTTGTTTATACTTCCGGGGCAATTCAACCTGGGTATGAAATAAAAGATGTCACCTTAGAGCAGACATTAACAAAGGGGGAGTATCCGTCAGTTGCATTATTCAGTTTGTATGATCCAGAGACAAACGAAAAAAAGGGGCAAGTTGCCGCTGGAATTACATTAACAGTTGAATGATTGAAAAGGAGAAAGAAGAAAATGAAAAAAAGATTAGCTAGTTTGTTTATTGTAGGAAGTTTCGTAGGGGGATTGGTTCCCATTGCAGTTCAAGCACAAGATGTGATTGGTGACGGTAGTGCAGAAATCAAAGTGAATGGATCGATTGGATTGGATAATACGGATCCAACAGAAACAATTGATGAAGAGAGTGAAGATTGGATCAATGTAACTTTAGATACCGCGACGATTTTCTATAACATCAGTGGTCGTACCAATATTGAATCGCCAACATATACAATCAAAAATAATTCGGGTCGTCCCGTAGATGTGACGATTACAAAATTTGAAAAAACCAACAGTGAGTCGATCTCAGAGATTTCAAGTTTGAAATTCGTATCGCCTGAAGCAAGTGATACAGCATTAATTTCAAGTGGATCAGTCACAGATTTTGAGACAACGCCAGCTCGATTATTTACATTAGCAAACAATGAAGGAAAACTAACTTCAGCTGGTGAAAGTACTTCAGCGTCTGAAACAACATTTGGTTACCAAGGAGTCTTATCTTCAAGCACAGCTGCCAAAAGTGCACCAACATTTGATTTAACTTTACAATTAGATGCTGTTTCTTGGACTGCACCGTAAAGAATTTTTCAACTTCGCTTTGGTGTTGAAAGGGATCGCAGGTGATAACTTATGGATACGACACTAAAAATCAAAGGATCAATTGGTATGGATTCTGAAAGTTTGCCGGCTGAACAGGAAGAAGGTAACGAAAAAAACATTGAGACTGTATTACAAACAGAAACGAGAACGATTGAATACTTCCCAAAAACAAGTGACTCGTCAAACGTTTTTTTCAGTGTACTTGGCATGCTTTTGGTTTTTATAGTAATTGGTCTCAACTATGGGTATAAAAAAAGAGTGAGTATGAATGAAAATTCATAGCCACTCTTTTTTTTGCTGAAATGCTAGCTAGACTTTAGTTGGATTTCTTTTTTGATTGATGCCATATTTGATTCATCTGTCAAAATGACCAGAATATCTCCAACTTTCATTACTGTGTCACCATGAGTAATCAATTCTTTTTTTCCTCGATAAATTGAAATAAGCAACATGTTTTTGGGCCAATTAAAATCGCGAACCATGATGCCATCTAGTTGACTTTCAGCTGTAACAGGGAAATCAAAAGTGGTTTTCTTTCCAGATGATTGCTTTGGCTGATTGTCAACTAGTCTTTCAAGCAAAGATTCATAAATCGGATGTCCACCCAATAAATCATTTACGATATAGGCAACCAACGAGGCAACGCCAAGTGGCATCAAATGATTGAGTGAGCCAACCATTTCCGTCACGAGGATTATTGCAGTCAGAGGTGCTTTTCCAATGGCTGTAAAGTAACCCGCCATAGCAATCACAACGAAATCTTTCACAAAAACAGGATCCATTCCAAAATAAAGAACAAGCAACTTTCCGTAAAGACTGCCAATTAGGGCGCCCAATGTCAAAATGGGTAAGAAAATTCCTCCTGGTAAACTACCACCATACGAAATCATGGAGAAAACAAAGCGAATGATTAATAGTAAAATAATTCCTTGAAGTGGTGGCGTTAGCTGTCCTAACTGCACGACGATTTGATTACCACCACCCAAAATTGTTGGCCATAAATAACCGATTGGTAAGACCAAAAGAAAAGGAATGAGTCCGTGATAATATTCAGGCAAGGGGACTCTTTTGTAAAATCGAGGCAAAGCGAGCAATGTTTTTTGATAAATAAAACCAAGAAGACCTAAAATAATTCCTAAAATGATCAAAGCACCATAATAATGAAAAGGTAAAGAAGGCAACGCCCCTAAATAAAGTACAGGTTTCAGTCCAAAAAAATAAAGTGAAACAGCGTTTGCGACAATTGCTGAAGTAAAAGAAGTGAGCCAAACTAATGGTGAAAATGAATGGTGAACTTCTTCAATGACAAATAACAATCCAGCAACGGGTGCATTAAATGCTGCGGCTAAGCCAGCGCTAGCGCCGCTTGAAATCAAAATTTTTTCTTCAGAGCTAGAAGAATGAAAAAGTTGGCTCGTACCTTGTCCGACTGCTGCCCCTAATTGAATGGAAGGACCTTCACGCCCTAAGAATAGACCGGAACCGACGGAAAAGATTCCGCCAACCATTTTTTTCCACAAAACAGAAAACCAATTATAAGTTAGTTCACCTTGCAATTGACCTTCCACTTGGGGAATTCCGCTTCCTTTGATCGCAGGCTCATGCTTGATCAATTGACCAACTAAAAAAGCAGCAACCAGTGAAAAAAGAAACAAGCCAATGAGAATGCTTGGTGTTTGCTGGCTTTGCTGATAAAAAAATTGAATCTTCTTGCTTAATGTTTCAATCCCTAATCGAAAAAAACTGACCACGAGTCCAGCAAATAAACCCACAAGCATTCCTTTTAAAATAAAAAGAATTCGAGTGTCATCGAATGTTATTCGTTTAAATCGTTTTTCCATCGTAAAATTATCCCTCACTTTCTTTTACTTTAGCATGAAATCTTTGTTCTGACGAGAGACGAAAAAATTGTTTCAGAAATTCGGATGATTTTCAGCTAGCTGGTTTAATGAAGAGTGGTAAAATGCTATAATTGATGAGATTGATAAAAGAAAGGATGTTGTGAATGTCATCCAAGCAAGAATTATTACAGGGGATGAATCCTCGCCAAAAAGAAGCTGTTCTTCATACCGAGGGGCCGTTGTTATTGATGGCAGGTGCAGGAAGCGGAAAGACCCGCGTTCTTACGCATCGAATTGCTTATTTAATTGAAGAAAAAGAAGTGAATCCTTGGAATATCCTAGCGATTACTTTTACCAATAAAGCCGCGAAAGAAATGAAAGAGCGTGTGAACGCAATTTTGGAATTTGGTGGCGAAGATGTCTGGGTTTCAACATTTCACTCAATGTGCGTCCGCATTTTGAGAAGAGATGTTGATTTTATTGGTTACAATCGTAATTTTACGATTATCGATTCTTCCGAACAACTTACTTTGATGAAACGTATTTTAAAAGAGCTTAATATTGATCCTAAAAAATATGATCCTCGAGGAATTTTGGGAACTGTTTCTCAAGCCAAGAATAATTTACAAATGCCTGAAGACTTTGAAAAAATGCAAGGCAGCTATTATGAAGAAATTGCTGCTAAATGTTATAAAGCTTATCAAAAAGAATTACAATACAATCAATGTATGGACTTTGATGACTTGATTATGAATACGATTCGTTTGTTCAATGAACATCCAGACTCCCTGACTTACTATCAAAATAAATTCCAATATATCCATGTGGATGAATATCAAGATACCAACCATGCTCAGTACACGTTAGTCAATTTACTAGCAGGACGTTTCCGCAATTTATGTGTTGTGGGAGATGCCGACCAAAGTATTTATGGCTGGCGTGGTGCAGACATGCAAAATATTTTGGACTTTGAAAAAGATTATCCTGATGCAAGTGTTATTTTATTGGAACAAAATTATCGTTCAACCAAAACAATTTTGGATGCTGCTAATCAAGTGATTGAAAACAATACCAACCGCAAACCTAAAAATCTCTGGACTGAAAACCAAGAAGGTGCTAAGATCACCTACTATCGTGGCGATAATGAACGTGATGAAACACGTTTTGTCATTGAAAAAATGCAACATGAAATGCGTGAAAACGGGCGAGATTATGGCGACTTTGCAGTTCTTTACCGAACAAATGCGCAATCACGTGTAATGGAAGAAACGCTATTAAAGGCCAACATACCTTATAAAATGGTTGGTGGACACAAATTCTATGATCGAAAAGAAATCAAAGACATTTTGGCGTATCTTAATGTGATCGCCAACCCGCAAGACTCAATCAGCTTTGAACGAGTAGTCAATTCGCCTAAGCGAGGAATTGGTCCTGGTTCAGTTGATAAGTTACGTCAATTTGCTTCAATTCATGAATGGGCATTGTTAGAAGCAGCTCAAAACGTGGACTTAGCAAATATTAGTGGGAAAGCTGGTCGTCAATTAGCAGAATTTGGAGCGATGATTGATGAAGTCACACAAATGGTTCCTTACTTATCTGTTACGGATTTAACGAAAGAAGTTTTGGAACGCAGTGGCTATCAAGAAGATTTGAAGATCCAAAATACACTAGAAGCACAAGCTAGACTAGAAAACTTGGAAGAATTTTTAAGTGTTACGCAAGAATTCGATAAACAATTTGAAAAACAGAATGAAGAAACAGCAGATGCACCTGAAGAAAAATTAACGGTTTTCTTGAATGATTTAGCGCTAGTTTCAGACATTGATAATTTAGAAGAAGAGACGACGCAAGTAACTTTAATGACGTTGCATGCGGCCAAAGGTCTGGAATTTCCAGTGGTCTTTTTGATTGGTCTAGAAGAAGGCGTCTTTCCACTTTCCCGTGCTTTGATGGAAGAAAGTGAACTAGAAGAAGAACGTCGCTTAGCTTATGTAGGAATTACCAGAGCAGAAGAAGTCTTATACTTGACCAATGCTTTTTCGAGAACGTTATATGGACGAACACAATACAATCGTCCTTCAAGATTTATTGACGAAATTGACCAAGATTTATTGGAAATTCAAGGAATGCGACCAACACCAAAGAAAATTTCTCCATTTACGACAAAAACCACTACACCTAGTTATCAACAGCCACAAGTGACGACTGTTTCATCAAAAACAGCGACTGGTGGCGAAAACAATAGCTGGAAAGCTGGCGACAAAGTCAAGCATAAGAAATGGGGAGTTGGGACAGTCGTTCGAGTAAATGGAACAGCTACAGATCTTGAATTAGACGTTGCATTTCAAGGTCAAGGAGTTAAGCGATTATTAGCGGCATTTGCACCAATTGAAAAAGTTTAATAGTGGGGGGAAAACGATGGCACAAGAAATGACGATTGATTACGCAACAAAAAGAGCAGAAGAATTGCGTGTACAATTAAATCGTTGGTCCCGAGAATATTATGTGGAAGATCAGCCAACGGTAGAAGATTCTGTTTACGATAAACATTATGCAGAATTAGTAGCAATCGAAGCAAATTATCCAGAACTAATCACCGTAGACTCACCAACTCAAAGGGTCGGTGGTGGTGTTCTTGCAGGATTTGAGAAAGTCACGCATGACATTCCACTCTATAGTTTAAATGATGTATTTGACAAGGAAGAATTGTTTGCTTTTGATCAACGTGTGCAAAAAGCGATTGGTCATCCAGTGGATTATTGCTGTGAGTTGAAAATTGACGGGCTTTCTGTTTCATTGCGTTATGAAAATGGACTCTTTGTCCGTGGCGCTACTCGCGGCGATGGAACGGTCGGTGAAAATATTACTGAAAATGTGAAAACTGTTCGTTCCGTTCCTTTGCGGTTGAACGAACCAATTTCGATTGAGGTTCGTGGCGAATGCTTCATGCCAAAAAGATCCTTCGTCGAGTTAAATCAAAAACGAGAAGCCGCTGGTCATGATGTTTTTGCTAATCCGCGGAATGCCGCGGCGGGTTCATTAAGGCAACTTGATTCAAAGATTGCAGCTAAGCGCAATTTGGATACTTTTTTGTACACTGTAGCTGATTTTGGTCCGATGGAAGCAAAAACACAGTACGAAGCATTGCAAGAACTGGCGAAACTTGGTTTTCATACCAATCATGAAGCACAGTTGTGTCATTCAATTGAAGAAGTTTGGACGTATATTGAAAAGTTTCATGATCAACGAATTGATTTGCCTTATGAAATTGACGGAATCGTAGTGAAAGTCAATGACTTTTCACTTCAAGACCAGCTTGGGTTCACGGTCAAAGCTCCTCGCTGGGCGACTGCGTATAAATTTCCTCCAGAGGAAGTCGAAACGGTCATCGAAACAATTGAATGGACTGTTGGTCGAACAGGAGTAGTTACGCCAACGGCAGTCATGACCCCTGTTCGTGTTGCGGGGACTACGGTGAGCCGTGCCAGTCTGCACAATGGCGACTACATCAAAATGAAAGATATTCGACTGCACGATACGGTACTAATCTATAAAGCAGGAGATATCATTCCAGAAGTTGCTCGCGTGATTGAAGACAAACGACCAAAAGATAGCGAACCTTATCCATTACCAACACATTGCCCTGAATGTGAAAGCGAGCTAGTCCATTTAGACGGAGAAGTTGCTCTTCGCTGTATCAATCCAAAATGTCCGGCACAAATGAAAGAAGGGCTCAATCACTTTGTCTCCAGAAATGCGATGAATATTGAAGGCTTAGGTCCAAGAGTACTTGAACAAATGTATGATAAAAAGCTAGTCGCAGATGTTGCAGATCTATATAAACTAACAGAAGAAGAATTGCTGACGTTAGACAAGATTAAAGAAAAAGCTGCTAATAATATTCTGACAGCAATTGCCAACAGCAAGGGAAATTCAGTCGAACGGTTAATTTTTGGCTTGGGCATTCGCCATGTTGGAGCGAAAGCTGCTAAGATTTTGGCAGAACACTTCGGTAATTTAGAAGCAATCAGTCAGAGTGATTTTGAATCAATCATTGCGCTTGATAGCATGGGAACGATTATCGCAGATAGCATCGTGACGTACTTTAGTAATGAAGAAGTACATGAATTAATGGATGAATTAAAGGCTGCTGGGGTCAACTTTGACTACAAAGGCATTCGCTTGGAACAATTAGCTGAAGTAGAATCACCATTCAAGGATAAAACAGTTGTTCTAACTGGAAAGTTAACTCAATTTACGCGGGAAGAAGCGAAAGCTACGATTGAAAATCTTGGTGGAAAAGTGACTGGAAGTGTCTCTAAAAAAACAGATATCGTTGTAGCAGGTGAAGAAGCTGGAAGTAAGTTGACGAAAGCAGAATCACTAGGAATTGAGATTTGGACGGAAGAAAAGATGGCAGAAGCGTTAGCACAAAGTCATCCTGTGGAAACCGAAAACTAAGCTTTTTCAGATAAATTTCAATAAATAATTTCAGTGCTTCCACACTTGTGGTAAAATAGAGAGCAAAGTTTTTAACTCGTTTAAGAAAGAAGGGGTAGTATGGCGATTAGTGAAGAACAAGTCAAACACGTTGCCAAATTAGCAAAACTTGCGTTTGATGAAAAAGAGCTTGCAAGTTTTACAGACCAATTAGGTAAAATCATTGATATGGTGGAAATGCTTGAAGAAGTAGATACAGAAGGTGTTCCATTCACATCAAACGTGGTTGAAACAGTGAATGTAATGCGTCAAGACCGTGCACAAGCAGGTTGGAGTCGCGATGAGTTATTAAAAAATGTGCCAGAATCTGAAGATGGTTTTATTAAGGTACCCGCAATTATTGATAATGGGGAGGCAGGCGCGTAATGACAGAATTATACAACCGTTCATTAGAAGAATTGCATGGGATGCTTGTTTCTAAAGAAATAACTGCACAAGATCTAATGAGAGCAACATTTGAACGTATTAAAGAAACAGAACCAGAAATCGAAGCGTTTATTACATTAAATGAAGAAAAAGCACTTGAATTAGCAAAAGCATTAGATGAAAAAGGAATTGATGAAAACAATGTGTTAGCAGGTATTCCAATTGGGATCAAAGACAACATTGTAACGAAAGATTTGTTGACAACAGCGGCATCAAAAATCCTTTATAATTTTGACCCAATCTATGATGCAACAGTTATGGATAAAGTCTATCAAGCAGATATGATTCCTGTAGGTAAACTAAACATGGATGAATTTGCTATGGGTGGAAGTACAGAAACTTCTTACTTCAAGAAAACAAAAAATGCTTGGGATCATTCTAAAGTTCCTGGTGGTTCATCAGGTGGCTCTGCTGCAGCAGTTGCTGCTGGACAAATTCCTGTATCTCTTGGAAGCGACACAGGTGGAAGTATTCGTCAACCGGCTGCATTTAATGGAATCGTTGGAATGAAACCAACTTATGGACGTGTTTCACGTTTTGGGTTGATTGCATTTGCTTCTTCATTAGATCAAATTGGACCAATGACAAGAACGGTTAAAGACAATGCATTAGCATTAACAGCAATCAGCGGATATGACGAAAAAGACGGAACATCATCAGGTGTTTCTGTACCTAACTTTGCTGAAGGCTTGACTGGTGACATCAAAGGAATGAAAATTGCTTTGCCAACAGAATATCTTGGTGAAGGTGTGGCACCTGGAGTCAAAGAAGCAGTATTGAAAGCGGCAGAAACATTCCGTTCATTAGGTGCAACGGTCGAAGAAGTTAGCTTGCCACATTCAAAATATGGTGTAGCAGTTTACTATATCATCGCTTCATCTGAAGCAAGTTCAAACTTGCAACGCTTCGATGGTATTCGCTTTGGCTATCGTTCTGAAAATGTGAAAAATTTGGAAGATGTGTATGTTAACTCACGTTCGGAAGGTTTTGGTGACGAAGTAAAACGTCGGATTATGCTAGGAACATTCTCATTGAGTGCAGGATATTATGATGCTTACTTCAAGAAAGCTGGCCAAGTGAGAACATTAATCAAACAAGACTTCGAAAAAATTTTTGCTGATTATGACCTAATCATTGGACCATCTTCACCAACTGTAGCATTTGGCATCGGCAAAAATATCAACGATCCAATTACGATGTATATGAGTGATATTTTAACAATTCCAGTGAACTTAGCAGGACTTCCTGGTATGTCAATTCCAGCTGGACTTTCAGAAGGTCTTCCTGTTGGGTTACAACTAATCGGTAATTATTTTGAAGAAAAAACAATGTATCAAGCAGCGTATGCTTTTGAACAAGCGACAGAATTTCATAAGCAACAACCTGCTATTCTAGGGGGGCAAGGCGAATGAACTTCGAAACAGTCATTGGACTTGAGGTCCACGTTGAATTAAAAACAAATTCTAAAATTTTCTCACCAGCGCCTGCACATTTTGGAGCAGAACCTAACAGCAATACAAACGTGATTGACTGGGGTTACCCTGGTGTGTTACCAGTAATGAACAAAGCGGCTTTAGAGTTTGGGATGAAAGCAGCTTTAGCATTGAATTGCGAAATCTCAAAAGATACACATTTCGACCGCAAAAACTACTTCTATCCTGATAATCCAAAAGCTTACCAAATCTCACAATTTGACCAACCAATCGGTCACGATGGTTGGATTGAGATTGAAGTTGAAGGACAAAAGAAAAAAATTAGAATCGAACGTGTTCATTTAGAAGAAGATGCTGGGAAAAACATGCACGGTATCGGTGGCTATTCATACGTTGACTTAAACCGTCAAGGCACACCGCTAATCGAAATCGTTTCAGAAGCAGATATGCGTTCACCAGAAGAAGCATATGCTTATCTTGAAGCATTGCGTTCAATCATCCAGTTCACTGAAGTTAGTGATGTGAAAATGGAAGAAGGTTCTATGCGTTGTGATGCCAATATTTCTTTACGTCCTTATGGTCAAGAAGAATTTGGAACAAAAGCAGAACTAAAAAACTTGAACTCACTTTCATTTGTTAAAAAAGGACTTGCTTTTGAGGAAAAACGTCAAGCAAAAGTTTTACTTTCTGGTGGCGAAATCCAACAAGAAACTCGTCGTTTTGATGAAACAACAAATAAAACAATTTTGATGCGTGTCAAAGAGGGATCAAGTGATTATCGTTACTTCCCAGAACCAGATATTCCAAAATTTGTGATTGATGATGAGTGGATTCAACGTGTCAAAGCAACGTTACCAGAATTACCAGCATCACGTCGCCAACGTTATATCAATGATTTCGGATTGCCTGAGTATGATGCAATGGTCTTAACGTTAACGAAAGAAATGTCTGACTTCTTTGAGGCGACATTAGAAAACGGTGCAGATGCAAAACAAGCTTCTAACTGGTTGATGGGTGAAGTTTCTGCCTACTTAAATAGTGAAAAACTAGAATTAGCAGAAACACAATTAACACCAGAGAACTTGGCAGGAATGATCCGTTTGATTGCGGACGGAACAATCAGTTCAAAAATTGCGAAAAAAGTGTTCCGTGAGTTAATCGCAAACGGTGGCGATGCACAAGGAGTCGTTGAAGCCAATGGCTGGATCCAACTATCTGATCCAAGTCAATTACTGCCAATTATCAATGAAATTTTAGATAATAACGAACAATCTGTTGAAGACTTTAAAAACGGAAAGGATCGTGCAGTCGGCTTCTTAGTAGGACAAATCATGAAAGCAACAAAAGGACAAGCAAATCCAGGTGTTGTGAATAAACTACTAAAAGATGAATTGACGAAACGTTAAGAGGAAAATCATGAAAAAAGCACGTGTCATTTATAATCCAACTTCAGGTAAAGAATTGCTGAAAAAAAACCTCGCTGATATTCTTCAAGCACTAGAAGACGCAGGTTATGAAGCAAGTGCTTATGCAACAACTCCCGAAGAAGACTCTGCGAAAAATGAAGCAACGAGAGTCGGAAAATTAGGCTTTGACTTGGTTGTGGCAGCAGGCGGAGATGGAACGATCAATGAAGTTGTTAATGGAATCGCACCTTTGAAGAAACGACCTAAAATGGCGATTATCCCGGCTGGAACAACGAATGATTATGCACGAGCACTAAAAATTCCTCGTGACAATATCAAGGCAGCTGCCGAAGTCATCAAAAAAAATCAGACGGTTAAAATGGATATTGGTCATGCCGAAAACAGTTACTTCATCAATATAGCAGCAGGTGGCTACTTAACGGAATTAACTTATGAAGTGCCATCTGAATTGAAAAGTATTTTTGGTTACTTAGCCTATCTCGCAAAGGGAGCAGAAATGTTGCCTCGAGTGAAACCAATCAAAATGCGTTTGAAGTATGATGAAGGAGAATATATTGGAAATGCGTCCATGTTTTTCTTAGGGCTAACGAATTCAGTAGGTGGCTTTGAGCAAATTGCTCCGGATGCAAAGCTTGACGATGGAAAATTTTCATTGATTATCGTCAAGACAGCCAATATTTTTGAAATTTTACACATTGCAGCGCTGATGTTGAATGGCGGACGTCATGTCGAAGATCATCGTGTGATTTATACAAAGACAAGCGAATTGTATGTTGAAACCGAAGATGATACAAATCGTCCAGTGATGATCAATTTAGATGGTGAATATGGTGGCGATGCACCGATGCACTTCTCTAATTTACATCAACATATTGAATTTTTTGCGAATACGGATAAGATTCCTGATGCCGCTATCACGGGTGTAGAGGAAGAAGAATTCGAAGAAGTTGGTAAGGAATTTGTAAAAGAAGTCGAACGATTAACAGACGAAGATATTGACGGTGACGGCAAGATCGCTGACGAGGAAAAATAGACAGACAACCGGTACTGATACTAGGAACCTAGGTCAGTACCGGTTTTAGTTGTTGTGAAAAACAATGATTTATAGTAGAGTCAGAACTAGACAAGTAAGAAGTTAAAGGAGTAAATAATGAGCGAACAAACAGTGAAAAAAAATGAACGTTATACCGTAAAAATTATTGATTTAAGCTATGAAGGAATGGGTGTAGCTAAAATTGACGGCTACCCATTGTTTATTGAAAATGCGTTACCTGGAGAAGAAGTTGAAGTTCTTGTTTTAAAGGCAGGAAATAAATTTGGCTATGCGAAAGTAGAAAACTGGTTAACGACTTCACCAGATCGTCAACCTGTTGAAGACAAAACATTAATTCGTACAGGAATCGCTCCACTTGCACACTTAAGTTATGAAAAACAATTAGTGTTCAAACAACACCAAGTTGAAAATGTGATGGAAAAAATTGCGAAGCTACCAGAAGTGCCTGTCCTACCAGTAGTGGGGATGGCTTCACCAGTTGCTTACCGAAATAAAGCACAAATTCCTGTTCGTAAAATCGATGGTCATTTGGCTACTGGTTTTTATAAGAAAAACAGCCATGATTTAGTTTCCATTACAGATTTTTACATTCAAGATCCAGAAATCGATAAAGCAATCGTTGTTGTGCGTGATATCTTAGAACGTTTCCAAGTTCGTGCGTATAACGAAGCCAAAAACGAAGGACAAATTCGTCATATCGTCATTCGTCGTGGACATTATTCACATGAAATGATGGTTGTTTTAGTTACTCGTAAAGAAAAATTCTTCAAAGCAAAAGAAATTGCTAAAGTGATTCATGAAGAATTACCAGAAGTTGTTTCTGTCATTCAAAATATCAATGAAGAGAAAACAAATGTCATCTTTGGTAAAAAGGAAGTTGTTTTATTTGGAAAAGATTACATTGAGGATCAACTCTTAGGTAAGACCTTCCGAATTTCTGCTAAGTCTTTCTATCAAGTCAATACACAGCAAGCAGAATATCTTTATCAAACAGCAATTGATTTTGCGAACTTAACCAAAGAAGATGTTGTAATCGATGCATATTCAGGAATCGGTACTATTGGTTTATCCTTAGCTGATCGTGTTGCTGAAGTCTATGGAATGGAAATCATTCCTGAAGCGATTGAAGATGCACAGTTTAACGCATTAACTAATAAAATCGAAAATGCACATTATGAAGTGGGCAAAGCTGAAAAGGCAATGAAAAAATGGCAAGATAAAGGTATCAAACCATCTGTCATCATGGTTGACCCGCCACGTAAAGGATTAGACGGCAGCTTCATTGAGTCAGCAATCGAAATGAACCCCTCTCGAATTGTCTATATTTCATGTAATCCGGCAACCTTTGCGCGCGATGCAAAATTGTTTGCCGAAGCAGGCTATGAAACAACAAAAGTGCAACCTGTTGATTTATTTCCGCAGACGCATCATGTCGAGTTGGTGGCGTTGCTAGAACAAAAAGGAAAATAACAACCGGACTTACCAAAAGCTTTATAACATCATTAGGGAAAATTGTTAGAGGCGAGGATATTGGAAGAATATCCTCGCTTTTTTTGTTTTTATATTGCACATCAAAACAAAAAATAAAAGAAAAATAAAAAATGTAAACGTTGACATTGGATGGAAATAGTGATATTCTCTTTCTGACAAAACAAGTAAAACGTTTAACTTTTTTTAATTAGGAGCGGAGAGAATGAAGAAGGTAACGATCAAAGATATTGCACGAGAGGCAGGTGTTAGTATTGCGACTGTTTCAAATGTTATGAACAATAAACCAAATCGAGTGTCAGAAAAGAAAAAACGTGAGATTAACAAGCTGATGGAGAAATATAATTATGCCCCAAACCTGAATGCACGTTCTCTAGTTGCACAGGAATCAAAGATGATTGGAATTTTATATTATTCAACAAAAGAAGAAATTGATTTTGGCGATCCGTTTATTTCCGATTTGATGACTGGTCTTGAGTTTGAAGCAAAAAAACAAGGAATGTTTTTGATGTTCCATGGATTCAACGAATTAGCGGATATCGATGTACTGCAGCGAAATTGGAACTTTGATGGCTTTATTGTTGTCGGAGCTTTTGAGCATATTATTACAGAGCTGATTAATAAAATCAGTAAACCAATCGTTTTCATTGATAGTTATTATAATCATGATTTTGAGCGTGCAAATATTCTTTTTGTTAACAATGATGATCGAAAATTGAGTTATGAGGCTACGAAAACATTGCTTGAACACGGACATCGGCAGATTGCATTTTTCAGCCCAACTTTCTCACTAACAGATGATGGTGTAGTTCCACAAAGATATCTAGGTTATATGGATGCTTTAGCTGAGTATGAACTGAGACCAGATGAAAAATTATTGTTTTCCGAAGAAGAAATGGAGCGATTTATTGACTTGAGCAGCAACTATACCGCGTTTATCATCAACTCTGATTACTTAGCGGCACAATATCTTCAACAATTACGTGAACGAAAACTTAGGTTTCATTCTTTTGTAAGCTTTGATAATAATATTTTTGCTAAATTGCTCGATCCGTCACTTTCAACCGTAGACCTTAGACAAAAGGAAAAAGGGCGAATTTCAGTCCGTCAAATTAATTTAATGTTGCAGCACGCGACACAAGAGCAAACAATGGAAAACAAAATTTTAGTTGAGGGAGAACTGATTCAACGTGATTCTGTTCTAGAAAGGAAAAAAGAACATGGTAAAAATTTCTAGTAAGCAAATGATAACTGGTGAAAAGTATCGCTTTACTTTACTGACACCTCACTTAATTCGCATGGAATATTCAGAAGAGGGTAAATTTGTTGATTCTGATACACAAATAGTTGTGAATCGCGAATTCCCAGAATTTGAGTTTGACTTAGTAGAGTCAGAATCGCTAGTGGAAGTGTACACTGAGTCGTTTCATCTGCGTTATGATAAGCAAAAATTTTCAAGCCGTGGCTTGGTGATTGAAATGAAATCAAATTTTACAGATTTTAACAATCGGTGGTACTACGGTGAAAAAATTGAGACATTAAAAGGGACGACACGAACATTAGACAATGTAGATGGTGCAACGGAATTAGATGAGGGAATCATCTCTAGACAAGGCTACGCTGTACTCGATGACTCACATTCAGCTATTGCGACAGCCAAAGGAAATTTACAGCCAAGAAAAACAGGAGGAATCGATCTTTATTTCTTTGGTTATCAGCACCAATACAAACAAGCTTTGAAAGATTTTTATCAATTGACGGGACCGTCACCAATCGTTCCGCGCTATGCTTTAGGAAATTGGTGGAGTCGCTTCTGGGCTTACACAGATGAATCCTATTTAGCATTAATGAATCAGTTTACGGAAGAACAGGTTCCACTCGCAGTGAGTGTAGTCGATATGGATTGGCATCTTCGCGATATTCCAAAACGTTTTGGTAGTGGTTGGACCGGTTATTCATGGAACAAAGAGCTTTTTCCAAATCCAGATAAATTTTTACAAGAACTTCATGACCGAGGATTAAAAGTTTCGTTAAATGTTCACCCATCTGATGGAATACGTGCGTTTGAGGATGCTTATCCAGCTATTTCTAAACGAATGAAGTTAAACGTTTTACTTGAAGAGCCAGCAGAGTTTGATCTGACGAATGAAACATTTGTAAAAGGCTATTTTGAAGATGTGCATCATCCCTTGGAAGAACAAGGTGTTGATTTTTGGTGGATTGATTGGCAACAAGGTGAGAAAAGTAAAGAAGAAGGACTAGATCCACTTTGGCTGTTAAATCAATATCATTTTGAAGATCTTTCCCAAAGAAAAGAGGGACTGATACTTTCCCGCTATGCGGGACCAGGCAGTCATCGATATCCAATTGGTTTTTCAGGAGATTCTATCATTAGTTGGGCCTCATTACAATTTCAGCCATATTTTACAGCAACAGCTACTAATATTGGGTATACCTGGTGGAGTCACGATATTGGTGGACATATGGGGGGGAGTCGGGATGATGAGTTGACACTACGTTGGATGCAATTTGGTACGTTTAGTCCGATTAATCGTTTGCATAGTTCATCAAGCCCATTTAATAGCAAAGAACCATGGAATTTCTCTGGAGAAATCCAAGTAGCGATGAAGGAAACCCTTAGAGAACGTCATCGTTTACTTCCCTATTTGTACACAGCGAATGTTGAAACGAGTGAAAAAGGTGAGGCATTGATCCAGCCCCTATATTATAGCTACCCCGAAGAAAATGAAGCATATCTTTATCAAAATAACTATCTATTTGGTCAAGAACTCTTAGTTGTACCAATTGTGCATCAAATGAATCCTGATTATCAATTTGCTAAGGAAGAAATTTGGTTGCCTGAAGGAAAATGGTACGACTTTTATACAGGAAATCGGTATGCAGGACAAGCAGAATTGAGTATCTTTCGCCAAGTGAATGAACTGGCTGTGTTTGCTAAAGCGGGTGGAATTATTCCAACAGACCCAAATGTGATGGAAACAAAACCTGATTGTTTACCAGAGAAAATTGAATGGAAAATTTTTCCAGGTGACAGTAATTGTTACGAAATGATCGAAGATTTGAATGGAAAACGCTGTATCACTGTACTTTCATTAGATTGGAAAAGAAAACTCGTTTCAATTAGTACCAGTGGAGATACTTCGATTTTACCTGAAAAACGGCAGAATCAAATCTCTTTATATTGTGTAGAAAATGAAGATGGTTCCAAACTAATCAACAATATTTTTCATGCAGAAATAATTGATCAGCTTCAGCTACCAGTTAGGGAAATCGTGAAGCAAGAGGTCACTGATTTATTGTTTGAACGAATTGATCGGCCGGCTATCTCATACGAATTAAAAAATCAACTTTGGACGTATCTATCTCAGAAGCAAGAATTGATAAAGAAGTTAGCAACTGTTAAACACTTTAAAGATGAATGGCTAACAGAAATGTTATTTGAAGTCTTCTATATTGAAGAAAGTTAAGGAGGAAATGAAAAATGATTGGTTCAAAGAAAAATAACCTCTTTTGGATTTGTTTATTCTTATTACCCAGTTTGATTGGATTTTTGCTTTTTATTATTTATCCAGTCTTTTATTCATTAGGGGTGAGTTTTACGGACTGGGATTTAATTAATCCAATGAAATTTGTAGGATTAAAAAATTATCAAAATTTGCTCCATGATCCGAAATTTTGGAATTCTTTAAAGAATACTTTTCTCTTCATTCTGGGCTATCTTCCTTCAGTCATGATTATTGGTTTGATGGTAGCATTATTGTTGAATAGCAAACTGAAAATGAAAGCGGTATTTCGTGGTATCTATTTTTTGCCAGTTGTTACTTCATGGGTGGCTGTATCCTTAGTTTGGAAATGGTTGTTTAATCCCAAATTTGGTTTGATTAATTATTTTTTGTCATTGCTAAGTGTACAAGGTCCTAATTGGTTAAATGATCCGAAAACAGCTATGTTAGCAATTATCATTACCAGCGTGTGGAAGGATATCGGGTTTATCATGGTGCTTTATTTAGGAGGTTTGCAAAACATTTCGCCATCATTATATGAAGCGGCAGATATCGACGGGGCAGATCATTGGCATCAATTTTGGAAAATCACATTACCTATGTTGAAACCAACTACTTTTTTCGTTTCGATGATCTCATTAATCAATTCATTTCAAGTATTTGATCAAGTAAATATCATGACGGAAGGTGGACCAGGTGAAGCGACGACGGTCTTAGTACAAAATATTTACAATTCAGCTTTTAAATACTCAGAAATGGGGTATGCAGCAGCGATGTCTTGGGTACTCTTTTTAATTATCCTAGTCGTGTCAATCGGTCAAATGTGGGGAGAAAGGAGGATGACAAGATGAAAAAAGTCAATGTATGGATGATTCTAAAATATAGCATTATTTTGCTAGGATGTATCGTTATGATCTTACCCTTTTTGTGGATGGTTTCAACTTCATTAAAGGAGCGCGGGGCAACGATGGTCTTCCCACCTGAGTTTTTGCCTAGCAATCCACAACTACAAAATTACCAACAAGTAATCGAACGGTTTCCGATGCTAACGTTTATGAAAAATTCAATCATCGTTTCATTATTGACAACGATTGGTACGATTGTAGTGGCATCAATGGCAGCTTATGCGTTTGCACGTATGCGATTTAAAGGGAGAAACCTGTTGTTTTTGCTTTATTTGAGCACAATGATGATTCCTTCTCAAGTAATCATGATTCCACAATTTATTTTGTTGAAAAATTTGGGCTGGATTGATAGCTATCAAGGATTGATTTTACCAAATATTTTTGGTGTGTTTGGTGTTTTCTTGATGCGACAAGCATTTTTGACAATTCCAACTGAACTGGAGGAAGCAGCCTTTATGGATGGTGCAAATCATTGGACGGTCTTTATGAAAGTTGATTTGCCACTTGTTAAGCCGACGATTGCAACACTTTTTATTTTTACGTTTATGCAATCTTGGAACAATTATTTATGGCCATTGATTGTGACAAGCAGTCGTGAGATGGCGACTTTGCCGTTAGGATTATCGTTGTTGCAAGGTCGTTGGAGCACGAATTGGAACCTAGTCATGGCTGGTGTGGTTATTAGCGTGATACCAATTTTGGCAGTGTACTTATTTGCTCAGAAATACTTCATTCAGGGGATGACCATGAGTGGAATGAAAGAATAAAATTTGGGGGAGATAAAATGAATAAAAAAGTTTTATTGACAGTAGTAGCAGTAATCACAGCTTTATTTTTAAGTGCTTGTGGCAGTGGGAGCAGTTCGTCAAGTGAGAAAGAAACTGTCATCAAGTATTATAGTTTCTCGGCAACGCCTGATTATGAAGACCAGCTCAATGAAATGGTTTCTGAATTTGAGAAAGAAAATGAAGAAATAAAGGTTGATGTCGAGTTAATCCCCTATAAGGATTACTTTACAAAGTTACAGACACTGATGGCAGGGGACCAGACACCAGATGTTTTTGAATTAAATTATGAAAATTTTGTTTCTTATGCTGAAAAAGGTGCGCTATTAAATTTAGATGATTACATCAAAAAAGATACGGAATTTGATGCAAATGATTTAAATAAAGAGGCTTTTGAGGCATACAAGTACGATGGAAAGCAATACGGAATGGTAGAAAGTTTTTCTAACGTTGTTACTTTCTATAACAAGGAACTGTTCGATGAAGCTGATGTCAGCTATCCAACAAAAGAGTGGACATGGCAAGATGAAGTTGCAGCTGCAAAAAAATTAACGAATAGTAAAGGAAATATCTATGGTACTTATTCACCAGTGACAATGAACGAATTTTATAAAGTTGCTGCACAAAACGGTGGCAAATTAAAAGATGAAAATGGAAACTGGACCTTGAATGATTCTAAAAATGTCGAAGCATTAGAACACATGGTTAATAATGTTGTTCAAGAAAAAATCTCTCCTTCACCAGAAGAAATGTCAGGTCAAAATTCAGAAGATCTATTTTTAAATGGCCAATTAGCGATGGTACACACGGGTATTTGGATGTTTGGTCAATTCAAGGATGCAGATTTTGATTGGGATATTCAAGTTGAAGCAGGGAATACTCAAAAGGCAACACATTTCTTTGCGAATGGTTTGGCAGTTTCTAAAGATTCAAAACACGCAGAAGCGGCATATAAATTTACTCGTTTTATGAGTGCAAGTCCGGAAACTGCGAAAATTCGCATTGATAATGGTTGGGAGCTTCCGGCGATTACTGATGGCAAGATTTTGGCACCTTATCTAGAACAGACACCACCTGAAAATCGTCAAGCTGTGTTTGATT
The DNA here is from genome assembly GCF_050528535.1 of Enterococcus sp. DIV0176. Classification (NCBI taxonomy): domain Bacteria; kingdom Bacillati; phylum Bacillota; class Bacilli; order Lactobacillales; family Enterococcaceae; genus Enterococcus; species Enterococcus sp. DIV0176. The sequence continues at coordinate 1,128,744 of NZ_CP172879.1, forward strand.
CATTGGATTATCTAATTTTACCGCCAGTAGATGCGGATTGGAGTAAAGTTAGCGATAGCGCAGATAAAGAGTTTCAAAAAGTGCTATTAGGGGAAGAATCTGCTAAAGAAGCGCTGGATAAATTGCAAACAGAATTCCAATAAGTAAACAAATTTTGAAGAAGAAAACTACTGATATCAAGAGTAGGAGAGGGATTATTCATGGAGCTAGAGCCAAAATTCGCTCAAATTTTAACGCATTACACGGATGTACTAAATCAGTCAGCTGATTTGAAAGCAATCGCTGATTTAAGTGGCGAACAAGAAAAGTTACCGATTGCAGCTGCGACAGTGTGGGTAAAAATGAAAGCAGAAGTACATCTTAATGATACTGATTTTGGAATTGTTAAACGAATTCAGCAAGACTGGGCAAAAGAAGTGACAAATGTTTTTGGTGAAGAGAGTGACAATTACACATCTAATTTAGCTATTTACTATATTACCTTGTCAGAAGTCAAAAATAAATATCACCAGAATGATTTACAAAAAGAAATAACTGAAATACGTGATTATATATTTGATCACTTGATTCGTCGTGGAACGCTGATCTCGTCAGTGAAACAAGCAACTCCTGCTGTTGATTTAGTACTGAGCGTCTTGCCATTTGGCCTTTTTGCGCCAGAAGATTTGATTATGGTAGCTGGAATGGAGGAATTGGTTTCCCGTAAAACGACGTGGTCGAAAGATGAGGCAGCTTTACTAGGTATTTATTTTACTGAAAAGTATGATTTTGTGAAGGCTGAAAACTATTTGATGCACGCAAAGGAACAAACGGACAAAAATGAAGTATTTGTAGACTTATTGGACACCTATCTTCGACAGAAAAAAGAAAGTTTATCAACCAGTCCCTTTATTCATAAGCCTTTAGGAAATGGAAATGTGTATGAAAAATTACCTTACGAGCGCACCCCACATTACCCAACAGTGGGAGAAACGTGTACGTTTGATGTTCAAGTAAATAGTAAGAATGTTACCCAAGTCTTTTTAACGATTGAAGGGCTTAACGAAAAAATTGTCTGTACACTAATTGATGACACATTACGAATTTATCAAGCACATGTCCAGATTCCTGAAACTTATTCTGGTGGCAGCTATTTCTTTACTGCAGAAAATCATCAAGTAGAAACCTCTGATTGTTATGAGTTAACGATTCAAAAAAATTGGGGATTCAATAAAATCGAGTTTATTGGTTCAAATCAAAATGAAAATGTTTATCTAACGAAGAATATGGAACAGTCTTTATTCTTAAAATTACAAGAGGATAAGTTGGCATTAAGTCAAATAGAACCACAGTTGGATTCTGTTCAATTGAAGGATTGCTTTGCCAGCATTAATGATAAAAATACGATTTGTTTACCGAACGAAAAAGAAAAATTATCTTTTTATTTTTCTGAAAATTGTTTAACTTTGCATGAACTGGCTGGAAAAGGAGCAAAGGGAGTAACGCTACGTCTGCAAGACCAGGCTAACTTATATTATGGTTTTGGCGAACGTTATAATTCAATCAACCAATTAGGAAATGAAATCGATTGTTTTGTTTACAATCAATATCGAGATCAAGGAACTCGAACCTATATGCCGATGCCTTATTATTTCACCAATGACGGTTATGGGTTATATTTCGCAACAGATTCTTATACTCGATTTGATTTAAAAAAGAATGACCCAAAAGAAATAACAATTTATGTTGAAACAAGTGAAGAAGAAAACCTAGCGGAAATCCATTTGCTACATGGTGAAATGAAAGAAATGATTGCACAATATATGACTTACACTGGAGAACCGGTCATGGTTCCTAGTTGGGCACTAGGCCCGTGGATGTCTAGCAATAATTGGGATCGGGAAAGCGTGGTTCGAAATGAACTTGAGCAAACGACTAGGTATGACATTCCTGCAACCGTAATCGTTTTAGAACAGTGGAGTGATGAAACAACCTATTATATGTTTAATGATGCACAGTACCCATTACTTCCTCCAGAACAAAGTTATTCATATGATCAGTTAACATTTCCTGCGTGGGGAAGATGGCCAGATCCGAAACGATTGATTGAAGATTGTCATAAAAATGGTCTGAAATTTATTCTTTGGCAAATACCAATTGAAAAATATTTGAATCAGCAAAAACATCCCCTAAAAGATCAAGACGAGGCATATATGATTGAAAAGGGATATGTTGTCAAAAATGCAGATGGTTCACCTTATCGGATTCCAGAAAATTGGTTTACAGATAGCTTATTATTGGATTTTACGAATGAGGAGGCGAAACGTTGGTGGTTTGAAAAACGTCAGTACCTGATTGACATTGGTGTAGATGGTTTCAAAACAGATGGCGGCGAAATGGTTTATGGTTCTGATCTTGTTTTTGCCGATGGTCGTACAGGAAGTCAAATGCGCAATCGCTATCCTAAAGAATACATCAAAGCTTATTATGATTTTGCGCAACAAAACCAAGGAATTACTTTTAGTCGCTCGGGCTATACAGGTGCGCACGCTTATCCGGCACATTGGGCGGGAGATGAACGTTCAACTTTTGATGCGTTTAAGCGACAATTGATTGCAGGAATCAATTCCGGGATGTCAGGTGTCATTTTTTGGGGCTGGGATTTAGCGGGATTCAATGGAGATATTCCCACGGCGGAGTTGTTTATGCGTTCTTCTTCAATGGCAGCGTTCTGCCCAATTATGCAATATCATGCAGAAAGTAAGGGGGAGTACAATCAAGATCGCACACCGTGGAATATTGCGGAGCGAACCAATAAACCAGAAGTGATTGAAGTGTATCGTTTCTTTGCGAATACACGAATGAATTTACTTCCGTATATTTATGACCAAGCCGTCAAATCAGTCACCAATAAAGTGCCATTGATGCGAGCGATGCAAATTGACTATCCATTAGAAAATTTTGAAGATTGCTATGATCAGTTCATGTTTGGAGAATCGCTATTGATTGCACCAATTGTTACAGAAGGTGCAACTTCAAGGCAAGTGACATTCCCTCGAGGAACATGGAGTGATTTCTGGACAAAAGAAAAAGTAACAGGCGGACAGACGATTATTGTTCATGCGGAAATGAATCAAATTCCAGTTTACGTGAAAGAAAATTCAGTCATTTTACTAAATTTAGGTGAGTCAAAAAGAATTGGTGAGTCAATTGGAAATGATTTGTCTAACTATACCAATGCAACATTACTAGTTACTGCTACAACAGATTTTAATCAGACAATTACAGATCATCTAGGTCATACTTTTGACTTGCACGTGAGTAAGGCTAACCAAAAAGTAACGATAAATAAAGAAATGCCAATGGATATTGAATTAATTTGTCTATAGGAGGAAATCATGAAAAAGGAATGGTGGCAAAATTCAGTCGTTTATCAAATTTATCCACGTAGTTTTCAAGATACAAATGGAGATGGAATTGGCGATTTACAAGGAATCATTCGGCGATTAGATTATTTAGAAAATTTAGGGATTGATGCTATCTGGCTTTCACCTGTTTATCAATCACCGAACGACGATAATGGGTACGACATCAGTAATTACGAAGAAATCATGAGTGAATTTGGCACGATGACGGATATGGAAGAATTGATTGCAAAAGGAAGAAAGAGAAATATCCGAATCATTATGGATTTGGTAGTCAATCATACCTCAGATGAACATGCTTGGTTTGTTGAAGCACGCAAGAGTCCAGAAAATCCTTATCGTGATTACTACATTTGGCGTGACCCTGTTGCCGGTCAGGTGCCTAATGAGCTGCGTTCTACTTTTAGTGGTTCTGCTTGGGAATTTGATGAGGCATCAGGACAATATTTCTTGCATTTATTTAGTAAAAAACAACCGGATTTAAACTGGGAAAATGAAAAAGTCCGTCAAGAAGTCTATGACATGATGAATTTTTGGATTGAGAAAGGCGTCGGCGGATTCCGAATGGACGTGATTGACTTGATAGGCAAACTTCCAGATCAAGAAATTACAGGAAATGGACCAAGACTTCATGAATATTTACAGGAAATGAATACTGAAACGTTTGGTGGAAAAGATCTCTTAACGGTTGGCGAAACATGGGGTGCCACGCCAGAAATTGCGAAGCGATATTCTGATCCAAAGCGAAATGAACTATCTATGGTTTTCCAATTTGAACATGTTGGCTTAGACCAACAAGCAGGAAAAGAAAAATGGGATTTAGCACCATTAGATTTAACCAAATTGAAGGAAGTATTGTCAAAATGGCAAACTTCTTTAGGAAACGAAGGATGGAATAGTTTATTTTGGAATAACCATGATTTGCCGCGAATCGTTTCAAGATGGGGAAACGACCAACAGTATCGAGTAGAGAGTGCCAAAATGTTTGCGATTCTTTTGCACATGATGAAAGGGACGCCGTATATTTATCAAGGAGAAGAAATTGGAATGACGAATTATCCGATTTCTGACATTTCAGAAGCAGAAGACATTGAAACCATCAATATGTATCATGAACGAATTGAAAAAGGCTATACCAAAGAAGAAATTATTCGGTCAATCAATACAAAAGGACGAGATAACGCACGTACCCCCATGCAATGGGACGACAGTCCAAACGGTGGGTTCACTACAGGAACACCATGGTTACATGTGAATCCAAACTATCAAGTGATCAATGTGGAACAAGCATTAACAGATTCGAGTTCGATTTTTTATACCTATCAGCAATTGATTGAGCTACGCAAACAAAATGAAATCGTTGTTTGGGGTGCGTATCGATTATTGGAAGACACACCAGAAAAAGTTTTTGCCTATACGCGTGAATTGGGCGCTGAAAAATGGTTAGTTGTTACGAATATTAGTGAAGAGTTGAATGAGTTCAGAATGCCGACTCCAGCAAAAGAAGTGCTCGTTGCTAATTATGAGCTAACAAGTGAATCATTAACCGGAGAGATCAACTTACGACCTTACGAAGCTTTTGCTGTACGACTATAATAAAAAAAGAGTATCTCTTTGGGATTTCCCAAAGAGATTTTTTCATGACTTTAGTCAGTCACAAATATTTTACGCACGAAACAAAAAGTCAAAAGCCTCTACACACAGCAAATTAACCTAACAAAATAAGCTGAAAAATAGAAGGAGGCGTAGTTGATGTCAGTTCAAGGTAAAAAAGAATGGACAAAAATTCCGAAAGCCCGTCAAGAGTTATTACTCAAGAATGTCTTTTGCAATCATTGTGGGGAGACAAGGATTCTTCGCTAAGAACCAAAAATTAGCAGGAGATTGCTCGTTCTTGAAGGCGGTTGTAAGTTATTGTGGTCCGTCAACAGCACGCGTAGTTGATTGATGTGCACTTCTTTTTTAGCCACGCCGAAAAAAAGAATGATTTTACTTGCTTTTTGTTGTATATTAAACAAGGAGAAAGTTGCTGCTGTTGCAGGATAAATAAAGGTGGAATTAAAATGAATTCAAAAGAAAAAATGTTAGAATTGATTAAAAAGAAACAAGGCGGAGGTAGATCAGAACAAAAAGATACACCTAAAAATGATCGCCGAAATATGCGTAAAGGACCAAAAATCTTTAATAAGTAATTGGTAAATGAAAAGGAGTTATGACAACTTAATTGTCATAACTCCTTTTTTGTATAAACAGATTGAAAACTTATTTCTTTAAAAAGCAAGTAGAATACGCTCAAAATTGGCGGAGTACTCGCCCAAGAATTTTCTTACTTCTCGATACGACTCATTGAGTCCAAATTTTTTTGAACGTTCCTAATAAAATTTGCGAAAATTTTTAGGTGTATAGCCTGTTTTCTTTTTAAACGTGTTAATAAATTGACTAGTAGAATCAAAACCAACTCGTTCGCCGACGAGTTGAATCGATAGATCAGGTTGATTGATTAGGAAGTTTTTTGCCTGACGAATGCGAAAGTCAATCAAGTACTGATAAGGACTTTTACCCATGAATTTTTTAAAAAGGCGACTAAAGTATTGAGGGGTGATGAATTGTTTTTGGGCGATTTGATCGATTGTTAGATGCTGTGCGTAATTTGCTTGAATCTCATTGAGACTTGGAAGAACATACTTTTGATATAATTCATCAATCTGCATGTTCTCTTGTGGTTGACTCAATTGGAGCAAAAACTGATAACACAAAACTGAAAGAGCCAAGTGATCGGTGTTCGCTTCAAAAGCAGCAATCATTTTTTCAATTTGGGTGGAGAACTGAAACTTCTCGGTGTCTTTTGCTAAAAGAAACTGTTCGTTTCCGACTAACAGATCTAAATGATTTTTTAAGTGCCCATCAAAAGTGACGAAATTCGTTTGCCAATCATCAGTTAGTGGATAGTAAGCATGGGGGACAAAAGGGGAAATCAATACGCCTTCGCCTGCTGCTAATGTCAATTTTTGTTTTTCAATCCAGATTTCTCCAGCCCCAGTTTCTGTTTGTAACCAATGGTATAAAGGATGTCCTTGTGTGCGTTGCAAACTTACTTGCTGCCAATTGGTTCCAATACTTTCGATGCTAATGGGTAATTGTCGAATCGACAAATTGAAATAAATGGTCAAAATGAATACCTCCTTGTTTCGGAATCTTATATTTTTTAGTTTAACATATTATACATTTGATTTGTGATGACGCTTACAATGAATATGAGAAGGAAAAGGAGGCAGTCATTAATGAAAAAAATAAAACGAATATTCTATGGTGGTGATTATAACCCTGAGCAGTGGGAGAAAAAGATTTGGCTCGAGGACATGGAAATCTTTAAGTCTGCAAAGATCAATTCTGCAACAATCAATGTGTTTTCATGGGCGAAAATCCAACCAAGTAAAGATGTTTATGATTTTGAACAATTAGATGAAATCATGAATCAATTGGCGAAAGAAAATATTGAAATCGTTCTAGGAACGTCAACTGCAGCATTGCCAGCTTGGTTATATAAAGAATATCCGGAAGTTGGTCGGGTCGATTTTGAAGGACGCCGCCATCGCTTTGGACAACGTCATAATGCTTGTCCGAATAGTCTTGTCTATCAGCACTTTTCAACGCGGTTAGCAGGTAAACTGGCAGAGAGATACAGCGACGTACCTCAATTAGCTGTTTGGCATATCAATAATGAATATGGGGGAATTTGCTATTGTGAAAATTGCGAGAAGGCTTTTCGGATTTGGCTAAAGAAAAAGTATCAAACAATCGAAGCTTTAAATACTGCTTGGAATTTAAAATTTTGGGGACATACTGTTTATGACTGGGATGAAATTGTGGTGCCCAATTGTTTAGGTGATGCAATGAATGAGGAAGAGACTGCTTTTGCGGGTTTGTCGGTTGATTATATGCGTTTTAATTCGGATAGTTTATTGGCTAATTTTAAAGCAGAGCGTGAAGCCATTCGACAATTTGATCAAGAAACACCAGTAACAACGAATTTGATGGGTACCTATAAAGGGTTAGATTATTTCAAATGGGCAAAAGAAATGGATCTTGTTTCTTGGGATAATTATCCTGCCTATAATACCCCTTGGAGTTCAGTAGCACTTGGTCATGATTTGATGCGAGGATTGAAAGATCAGTCGTTTATGCTTATGGAACAAACACCAAGTCAGCAAAATTGGCAACCGTATAATTCATTGAAAAAACCGGGAGAGTTGCGCGCTCAGAGTTATCAAGCGATTGCACACGGTGCAGACACAATTCAATATTTTCAGTTACGTCGAAGTATTGGCGGGTGTGAAAAGTTCCATGGGGCAGTGATTGAACACGCTGGAACAACGAATACACGAGTTTTTAGAGAAGTGGCAGAACTAGGGAATGAGTTGGAATCACTTGGAGATTTGCTGGTAGAAGCAACGTGTCCAGCGAAAGTAGCCATCTTATTTGATTGGGATAATTATTGGGCGTTGGAATATACAAGCGGGCCGAATCAAAATTTGAAATATGTTGAGCAGATTCAGCAAGTCTATGCTTATTTTTATCAGCAAAATATTCCGGTTGATTTGATTCCAATTGACCGTGATATTTCAAAGTACGAACTCATTTTAGCACCAGTACTCTACATGATAAAAGGAGAGATCGTTTCGCGACTTGAAGACTTTGTTCGTGCAGGTGGAACCTTCGTGACGACTTTTATGAGTGGAATTGTTGACCAGTCGGATAACGTTTTACTGGGTGGATATCCTGGGCCGTTGCGGAAACTAACAGGTATTTGGGTGGAAGAGCTGGATGCTTTAGCTCCTGAACAATCGAATCAAATTCAATTTGCAGATGGCGAAACTGGAACGGCAACCTTAGTGAGTGATTTGTTACATCTAGAAACAGCTGAAAGTCTGGGAAGTTACACGGATAATTTTTATGCAGGACAACCGTTTGCTACAAAGTGTTCCTTTGGAAAAGGACAAACTTATTATATTGGTACACAGTTAGATACGAATTCACTAGCCAAAGTGTTAAATGAGGCTTGTGCAAGTGCCAAGGTTGAATCAGTTGTTGCTGAAGAAACGGCGTTGGAAATCACTTATCGTGAAAAAGGAAGGCAAAAATTTTATTTTATCATTAATTTGTCAGATCAATCACAAAAATTACCAACAAAATTTATCGGTCAAAAAGACTTGTTAAAGCAAACATCTTTAGTAGCAGAGTATCTTGTAAAGGCATATGAAGTTTTGATAGTGAAAGAGTCACAATAACTTATTAATTGAATGGGTTGAATGAATAGTAACCAAGAATAGTAACTAAGATAACAGTTAAGTAAGGTAATAATTAAATAAAGTGATAACTAAAATAATAGCTAAATAGTAGCTACTATTTAGCTAGATGGGAGCAGAACATAATGACAAAACTAACAATTGCCATCCAAAACAAAGCAGGCGAACTTCGCACAGCAGCACGCGGTGAAGAACGAAAAGAGATGCCTTTAACCGATTCAGCGGAAAATCTCGTTCACCTTGCAATGAGAAATTTTAAGTATCAGGAAGGTGACAAAATTGTGGTTCAAGCGGATCAACCAGAAACCTATTTAATGGTTAAGCTAGATGAAACATTAGCTACTTCACTTATTTATTTATCAGGAAATAGCTGGAGCTATCCAATTTCATTTCTGCCTAACGTGCTAGCAGCGCGTCCTAAAGAGCGTTTTGCTGGAGAAAGTCATTATCTGAGTGCCCGAGTAGCGACTGCTGAAGAAATAACTATGTATCAAAATCTGGCATTGAATCCACATGATCAAAAGGTATTTACCGGAAGTTATCCCCACGCTGAGGCAAATGTCGAAACGAGAAACGACGCAACATTTTTTGCGTGCAATGCGATTGATGGTATTTACGCCAATCACTCACATGGTTCGTATCCTTTTCAATCTTGGGGCATCAATCAACAACAAGATGCGGCATTGACCATTCTATTTGGGCGCGAGGTGGAGTTGGATAAAGTAGTTTTTACTTGGCGAGCTGATTTTCCTCATGATAGTTATTGGACGCAGGTTTCTTTATGCTTTTCTGATGGGACAAAAGAAGTTTTTCAGACAACAAAGACAGCGAGACCACAGACGTTTGAATTCAACCAACGACGAGTCACAGCGATCACTTTTGAAGAACTAATTCAAGCAGATGACGATTCACCTTTTCCAGCATTAACTCAGATTGAGTGCTTTGGTCGAAACGTGAATATTGAGGAGAATTAAAAATGATTGAGACCTATTTACAAAGTATCCAAAAAGAAGCGAAGGCTTACGTGGCAACAGCGACCATTACACCTTTGCCACTTGATGGATATGTCTCCTACTTGGAAACCGGCAATCGACTAGTCTTTGAAACTGCTTATTTTGCCAGAAGGAGACAGTTGGCGATTTTGGCACTGGCATATATGACTACTCATGAGCAGGAAACGAAGAAGTTACTGGAGCAAGTGATTTGGGAAATCTGTAATGAATATACCTGGGCGTTGCCTGCGCATTTACCAGTGGAAAAAAATCCGTTTAAGCAATCATCTGTTTGGTGGATTGACTTGTTTGCTGCCGAAACAGCCCAAACCTTAGCCGAAATTATGGAATTAATAGGTGCAGAATTTACTTTACTGACACAAAATAGAATCAGAGAAGAAATCGACCACCGACTATTCCAACCATTTGAAGAAAATCATTGGGAATGGGAAGAGAAAAAGAACAATTGGAGCGGCGTCATTGGTGGATGCATTGGAATGGCTGCTCTATCTTTACTGGAAAAAAACAGTGTAAGGCAAGGAGCAATCCTTCAAAAAGTAGACCATAGTTTACAGTCTTATCTAAAAGGTTTTGCGTTAGATGGTGCGTGTGAAGAAGGTGTGGGGTATTGGAGTTATGGATTTGGTTATTACATTTATTTTGCGGAAAAACTAGCAGATATGTTAGGGGACGAAACCTATTTGAATTTGCCAAAAGTCAAAGAAATAGCTGCATTTCCGTATTATGTCGTTCGAAAAAATCAACAAGCCTTGCCATTTTCAGACTACAATTTTACTGAGTTGCCTAGTGGTTTACTTAGTTTTTGCCATCAGGTATTTCAAGTACCAATACCTGATGTAGTGAAGGTGAATGAGATTGATTTCGATCATTGCTATCGGTTTGCACAACTTTATCGTAATTTGATTTGGACGGAAAAAACGGAAGTTGAGCGACCAACTATTATGCATTATTTTTCAGATGTGGAATGGGGCATTTTTGAATCAGAAGCTCAAGACTTATTCTTCGCTGCCAAAGGAGGACACAACGAGGAAAGCCATAATCACATCGACTTGGGGCACTTTATTTTTGGAACACCAAATGAATTATTTTTAACGGATCTAGGGGCGGGAGAGTATACGAAAGATTACTTCGATGAAGAAAAGCGCTACCAGTATTTGGTAAATAATGCATCAGGTCATTCCTTGCCAATCATTAACGATTGCTGCCAACAAGCTGGTGCAGTGGCAGCCACAGCAACCAAATTTATTGATACGCCAAAAGGAAAACGCTTTTCACTTGATTTGACGAAGACTTATGAGCCAAGCGCAAATCTGAAACAATTTCAGCGAAGTTTAGTGTTGATTCCAGAAGAAAGCACGTTGGAATTACGTGATTATTTCAGGATGAAAAAAGCTGGAAATAAAATCATTGAAAGTTTTGTTACGACATATCCAGTTGAAAGGAACGGTCAAACAGTCAGCATCAAAGGACGCCAGACCTGTGAATTGATTTTTGGGGAGGAAGTAAAAAAAATTGACTGTCTGAAAAAAATGTACCACGACCATGAAGGAAACACTTGTCAGGCAACCTTGATTCAGACAACGTATACTATTTCAATGGAAGCAGAAGTGGTAGTCAAAATGAAGTTAGTCCACTAGCAATATTCCTTTAGAAAAAAACGCAAAAGAGAGTGGGATAAAACTAAAAATTCAACTGTCTTTAATCCATTTTTCAATTAAAAAAGCCTAAAATCAACGTTTTCAAAAACGAATTTTAGGCTTTTTTATTTAGGCAACTTTTGTCCCAGCTTTTTTTGCTCTATTTAATTTCTTGACTCTTTTCATTTATTTTAGGTGCAGCGGTTGATCCTCGAACGACTAATTCAGTACCCAAAAAGATTCGTTTGGCGATTGTGGGTGTCAAGATTCGTTCATGCAATGTGCTGATGCCGACCTCGCCCATTTCTTCGGTGTAGGCTTTGACAGTAGAAAGTGGTGGAGTGATATAGCGCGAAATAGAAATATCGTTGATGCCCATAACACTAATATCATCTGGTACAGAAATGTTTTGCGCCGTTAGCGTATGAATGATTCCAATTGCAAAGGCATCATTGGCAGCCAAGATTGCCGTTGGTAGGTCGGTCCCCCAGCTTTGCAAAGCTTGTTTGGTTAATTCTTCACTATTTTTCACATTCAATTGGCTATTTTCCTGCACGATAAAGTAAGACGCATCAAATAAGCCATAATGTTTCATCATACTTAAGTAAGTGAGGGTAGTAGGCGTCTTGTACTGACAATAGCCATGAAGATTTTGACTTTCTTCTGCTCCAATAAATGCAATTTTTTTATGGCCTAATTCAAGCAAATGATTGATTGCAATTTCTGTTGCTTGTGTGAAATCCGTATTGATGCAGTCATATTCTGATAGCGGAAAATTTGTTCCAATAACGCAAAGATTAGCAGCTAACTTGTTTAGTTCATCAATTTTTTCTTTTGTAAATTTTCCGATGGCTAAAACGCCGTCAACATTTTGAATATTACTCAAATCCGTTGGTGAAAAGTTCACGACATTGTAACCTAGTTCAACTGCTTTTTTTTCTGCACTCATACGGATTGATAGGTAATAAATGTCTTCGAGTTCCTCGTCATTTGAACGCCAAGTAATAAATCCGATAGAACCAGCTGAGCCTTCTAACTCTTCATGCAAAACGTTTCGCTGAGCGGCTGCTTTTGCTTGATTTTTCTTTTTATATTTTGTGTAATTCAATTTCTCTGCAACTTCAAAAATTTTTCTCTTCGTTTCTTCAGTAGCGGAGAGAGTTGCATCATAATTCAATACGCGTGAAACAGTTGAGATCGAAACCCCAGCTTCTTTTGCGATATCAGTAATCGTAGCCATGTGTTCCCTCCTAATTGATTGTCTTTATTTATAGTATAAGATTCGAAAAAGAAACACAAGAAAAAGTTTTCTTTTTTTTACCAAAAAACTATTGAAATTTTTAGTTATAAAAGGTAAAATTTAGTAAAATAATAGCTTTGATGAGGTAAAGGAGGTAAAAAGATAGGAAAATTTTTAATCTTTCTCCACATTTTAGTACTTATCGTGGTCTTTTCAGGTTGTGGAGGGAGTCAAGAAACCGCGCAGAACAATCAATTTACAAATGAAGTGACGCGTGAACTTAGGCAAAAAGCAAAGCGCTATACCGAACAAGAGTTGCAAAATACAGAAGTTCCTTTGCATGCGTTCATTCAATTAGAGGGAAAAATCATTCGCTCAGATGGAGGCAAAACCATTTTGCAAGGAGATCGTTTTATTTTGAGAAGTGGTTCAAGCAACTATCAAATATTTAATGAACAGAAAGAAACAATCTCAATTGGCGATCAAGTGACCGTATATGGTGAGTATTACGGTTTTATCAAAGGAATCATCATTGAAAAGGAGTAAAAGTATGGATTCTTTTTTAACAAAAGAAGAAATAAGTAATCAATTTGTAGCATTAGTTGAACCATTAGAACCATTTTTTAGTAAAAAAAATTTAGGACGATTAAAACTAGGCAGTCATGGAACAGTTTATACTGAATCAACTCGAGAAGTCGAAGCCTTCCTTCGACCACTTTGGGGATTGGGTCCGTTTTTGACTTCTGCAGAAGAGAACGTTTTGTTAGCAGAATACCTTCAAGGAATCACAGCAGGCACAAATCCTGACAGTCCATTTTATTGGGGAACAGTTACTGATTATGACCAGTTGATTGTTGAAATGGCATCATTGAGTTTATTTTTATTATTGAATAAAGAAAAAACGTGGGATCAATTAACAGAGAAAGAGCAAGCAAATCTGCATCAATGGTTGATTCAGGTAAATGAACGAGAAATCCCTCGAAATAATTGGCACTTTTTTCGTATTTTAGTCAATGTTGCGATGAAAAAGTGCAACATGTCATACTCGCAACAACAAATTGAAAGCGATTTTATGGTTGTGGAAGAATTTTATCAGAAAAATGGCTGGTACTGTGATGGAGAAGAAACACAATTTGATTATTATATTTCGTTTGCCATTCATTACTATAGTTTAGTTTATGCTCGCTTTATGGCAGAAGAAGATCCTGAACGTGTAGCAGTAATCAAAGAGCGTGCAACCCTTTTTGCCCAAACATTCAAGCATTGGTTTGATGCAAAAGGAGAAGCTATCCCATTTGGTCGAAGCTTGACGTATCGATTTGCGCAAGTTTCTTTCTTTAGTGCGTTAGTGTTTGCGGATGTGGAGGCGTTGCCGTGGGGAGAAATCAAAGGATTGATTAATCGCCATATGAAAAACTGGTGGGCACAAGAAATTTTTTCAACAGATGGATTATTAACGGTTGGCTATCATTATGAAAATCTTATTTTTGCCGAAGGTTATAACGGATTTGGCTCGCCTTATTGGGCATTGAAAAGTTTCTTGTTATTAGCTGTCCCAGCTGATCATCCTTATTGGCAAGCACAAGAACAACCACTTACGATTGACGAACGCTTTTTAGCTGTTCCAGAAAGTAAAAACTTTTATCAATACAATCGAGAGTTAACACATCTTCAAGCTTTTCCTGCGGGACAATTTGTTCAATTCCAAAATCATCCACATGCTAAATATAGTAAGTTCGTTTATTCAACAGTATTTGGTTTTAGTGTGCCTAAGCAAGATTATTGGTATTACGAAGGTGCTTACGACAATGTGTTAGCGTTGGCAAAAGATGGTCATTATTTCAGGTCGAAAGGTTTGGATACTCATTTTGCTATTTTGCCTGATCGAATTGTTCATGAATGGAATCCATGGAGTGATGTGTCCATTGTTTCAACCATTGTTCCGTTAGAAACGTGTCATGTTCGTATTCATGAAATTGAGACGAAAGAAGCATTAAGAGCTTATGATGGCGGATTTAGCGCACCCTACACGAGTGAGCTTCCAGTGGCAGAAGGGGGAGTAGCAGAGGTAGCTTCACCGATTGGGCTTTCGCGAATTGAAGGGCTTTTGGGATTTGAAGAGGCTGCTATTGTCAGAACCGAGCCGAATACGAATTTATTTTATCCACGAACGGCACTTCCACATGTAGTAGCAAACATTTCGCCAGGAAAAACAGTTTTAGTTTCACTTGTTGCCGGTTTGCTACCGGAAGAGCAAATGGAAAAACCAACAATTGAAATCAGTAATGAGCAAGTAAAAGTCCAACAAAATGAAAAAAGAATCGAAGTAGCTTTAGGCACTAGGAGGAAAGCATGGAAAAATTAGAGTGGTTGCAAGAAGAAATCGAGTTTGCTGTCAACAAAGTTCGCGAAAATCTCAAAACGTTTCAAGAAACAGTTCCACCAGCAGCAAGTGAAGGATTGGTCTATCCTGAAGAAGAAAATATCGATTGGACAGCCAGTTTTTGGGTTGGCATGTTGTTTTTGGCAAAAGAGCTGACGAATTCCACGGAATTTGATGCCACGATTGAAAAACAAATGGCTTCGTTCAAGCATCGATTAGAAAATAAAATTGAGTTAGAAACCCATGACATTGGTTTTTTATACAGTTTATCTGCCGTAGCGGATTATCAAGTCAACAAACATGAGGCATCAAAAAAACTGGCAATTCAAGCAGCAGATTTATTGATGGAACGCTATTCTCCAACTGCTCAAATCATTCAAGCTTGGGGAAACCTTAATGACCCAGCGCAACGTGGACGAATGATTATTGATTGTTTAATGAACTTACCTTTACTGTATTTTGCTTCTGAGCAAACAGGAGATGAATCCTACAAAAAAGCAGCTTATGCACATGCGAAGCAAACACAAAAATATATCGTTCGGCCAAACAATACGACGTTTCACACCTACTATTTTGATGTGAAAACAGGTGAACCAATTGAAGGCAAAACGCAACAAGGTTACTCCGATGATTCTTGTTGGGCGAGAGGACAGGCTTGGGGAATTTATGGCTTTACGCTAAGCTACAATCACACCGGCGATTATCAATTTTTAGAAACAGCGAAAGCGGTCGCTGACTATTTTATTAGCCAGTTACCAAAAGATCAAGTCGCTTATTGGGATTTATTATTCAATGATGGTAGTGGGCAAGAAAGAGATAGCTCCGCAGCGGCGATTGCTGTTTGCGGGCTGCTGGAATTAGCTAAACAATTACCTTTATCTGATCCAAAGCATGAAGAATACGAAGCGGTAGCAATCAAAATCATGCAAGCTTTAGCCCAAAAGTACACAAGTAAAAAGAGTGAACACTCAAATGGCCTGTTACTCGAAGGTGTTTATGATAAGAACTCCAATAAAGGGGTTAATGAATGTATGATTTGGGGCGATTACTATTATTTGGAAGCGCTAACTCGGTTGGCAAAAAGTTGGTACAGTGTTTGGTAATAAAAATATTTTTATTATAAAAATGGAGGAAATAAAATGAAGCGATGGAAAAAAGGAATCACTGCTGGTGTGTTACTAGGAACTTTAGGTTTGTTGGCTGCTTGTGGTGGTGGCGACAAAGCTAGCGCAAAAAATGGTGGTGATTCAGGCGATACAACTTTGACAGTCACAACTTGGAATTATGATACAACGCCAGAGTTCAATAAATTGTTTCGTGCATTTGAAGAAAAGAATCCTGGAGTCAAAGTCGAAGCAGTTGATATTGCATCAGATGATTATGATACGAAATTGACAACAATGCTTTCTAGTGGGGATACAACGGATATTTTAACGATGAAAAATCTACTTTCGTACTCGACTTACGCTTTACGTGACCAATTAGTTGATTTGACAGATCATATTGATGGACTAGAAACGGAACCTGCGAAGGAAAGCTATGAAATGTATGAGATTGATGGGAAAAATTATGCGCAACCTTATCGTACAGACTTTTGGGTACTTTACTATAACAAGAAAATGTTTGACGAAGCAGGTCTTGAATATCCGAACAACTTAACCTGGGAAGAATATGAAGCACTTGCAAAACAATTATCGAAACCAGATGAACAAATTTATGGTGCTTATCAGCATACTTGGCGCTCAACTTTGCAAGCAATCTCAGCTGCTCAAAATGATAAAAACTTAGCAAAACCAGATTATAAATTTTTAGTCGATGATTACAAACGGATGTTGCGTATGCAAGATGAAAAAGCACAGATGGATTTTGGTACTGCAAAATCAACAAACGTCACTTATCAGTCACAATTTGAAAACGAAAAAGCTGCCATGATGTATATGGGTACTTGGTATATGGGCGCATTGTTAACAAATCTTGATGAAGGAAAAACAGACGTTGAATGGGGCATTGCTGAGATTCCACAAAAAGAAAAAGGAGAAGCAATCAAAACATTTGGTTCACCAACTGCTTTTGCCATCAACAAAAATTCAAAACAACAAGAATTAGCACAAAAATTCCTTGATTTTTGTTCCGGAGAAGAAGGCGCTGAAATCCTTGCGGGCGTAGGTGTCGTTCCTTCTTATCGAACAGACGAAATCAATAAATTATACTTTGGTCGTGAAGGAATGCCAACAGATGAAGTTTCTCAAAAAGCATTCGATCCAGAAAAAATCGCAATTGAATTCCCAATTGATGAAAATGGACCAGCCATTGATAAAATTCTTCAAGAAGAACATGAATTGATCCTAGTTGGAGATGTTACACCAGAAAAAGCGGTTGGGGAAATGAAAAAACGTGTCGAACAAGAAATTGAATAAAGGCTTCATTTGATAACTGAAAACAGAGATGCGTCAAAAATGGCGCATCTCTTAGATAAAAAGGGGGAAAGGTTAAAAAGTTATTGCTTTTTAACAATCAGATATGGAAAATAAAGCAAATCCTGTCTCAAAGCTAAAAAGAAAAAATACTTTGATCGCGTGGTCATTCATTGCACCAAATTTTATTGGTTTTCTGTTATTTACGCTGATACCAGTTGTATTTTCGTTGATTCTCGCATTCATGAAGTGGGATTCATTCAGCACGCCAGAATTCATTGGATTGAAAAATTTTTCAAAAATGATGACGGACGAAACTTTTTGGATCTCATTGAAAAATACTTTTTTGTATACGATTGGCGTGGTTCCGCTAACATTGGTTTGTTCGTTAGGACTGGCAATCTTATTAAATCAAAAAATTCGTGGAGTGAAGTTTTTTAGAACAGCCTTCTTCTTTCCTTATGTGACGTCTTTGGTTGCAATCGCAGTTGTTTGGAATATGCTCTTTCATCCAACAATGGGACCAATCAATCAATTTTTAAAACTATTTATTGCGAATCCTCCGGGTTGGGTATCTAGTTCACAGTGGGCACTAACAGCAATTATTATCGTGAGTGTTTGGCGTGGAATGGGCTATTATATGATTTTGTATTTGGCTGGATTGCAAAGTATTTCAAAAGAACTTTATGAAGCTGCCGCGATGGATGGTGCGAATAAATGGAAACAATTTGTCAATATCACTGTTCCTGCACTAAGACCGACAACCTTTTTTGTAACGATCATGTTAGTCATTAATTGCTTCAAGATTTTTGATTTGGTGCAAGTAATGACGGATGGTGGGCCTGGTAGAGCGACGAATGTTTTGGTTTACCACGTTTATAATGAAGCGTTTGTCAAATTTAATTTCGGTTATGCTTCTGCAATTGCGATGATTCTATTTGTGATTGTCTTAGCGATTACAGTGATTCAGTTCAAATGGAATCAAGTCCAAGAACGAGTTTAAGGAGGGGAATCATGAAAACGACAACTGTGACAGGAACCAAAGAAAAACAAACAACTAGCCATTTACTGGTGATTTGTTTATTAACGATTTTAGCTTTGCTGACATTAGTGCCATTTATCTGGATGCTCTCCGCTTCTTTCAAAGCAAATAATGACGTATTCACTGTTCCGATCCAATGGATACCGAAAACTTGGCATCCAGAAAACTATTCAGTGATTTGGACAAGAATTCCGTTATTAACTTTTTTTAAAAACACTGCAATTTTAAGTATTGTTATTACATTAATCCAACTATTTACGTCAAGTTTTGCTGCGTATGGTTTTTCTAAACTACAATTTAAAGGTCGTGACTTTTTGTTTTTGGCCTATATAGGGACAATCGCTGTTCCTTGGCAATCCTATATGATTCCCCAATTTATCATGATGAGACAATTAGGATTGACAGATAAGCTGCTTTCTTTGATTTTGTTACAAGCGTTTAACGCATTCGGGGTATTTTTATTAAAACAGTATTATAGTAGTATCCCTGATTCTTTGTGTGAAAGTGCTCGAATTGATGGCTTGACTGAGTGGGGGATTTATCGAAAAATCATTTTACCGTTAACCAAACCGGCACTAGCTAGTCTGACGATTATCACCTTTGTTAACACTTGGAATGACTATATGGGACCATTCATTTATCTTTCTTCAACTGAAAACAAAACAATTCAATTGGGACTGAAAATGTTTGTTGGTTTGTTTGATGCCGAGTATGCATTGATTATGGCAGCGTCTGTGCTATCTATTTTGCCAGTGGCAATCGTCTTCTTGGCGATGCAAAAATATTTTGTAGAAGGAATTGCTTCTTCTGGCGTGAAAGGCTGATGAATAAATGAGTCGTTAGATCGGAGTGATGTGAATGTTTAAGCAACAGAGTTTTGAAACGAATATTTATATGAAGTTATTTCATTGGGCCTATCTTTTTCTTGCAGGAAATTTGAGCTTTATGCTTGTCAGTTTTCCATTCTTTTTAGTTACCATCACTTCAGCAATTGATGTGAGGAACCTCTTCTTCTTTTTAGGGGCTTCTGTCTTCTTTCTGCCAGCAGCATTGGCTTTGATGGCTTGGATCAATAAGTGGCGAGAGGAAAAAGAAGTTGCACCATTCAAAGACTACTTTCATTTTTATTTTCTGTTTTGGAAAAAAAGTTTTTTATTAGGGAGCGTCGGGTGGTTAGGGTGTTTGATTGTTGGTGGTGATATTCTGTTTTTAAGCCAAGTAACATATGGTAGATGGCTTGTTCCATTTCTGTTTCTTTTATTGATTCTACTTGTAGCCATTCAGTTAAACAGTTATTATTTTCAGGTAAAGAATCCCGAAGCATCTGTAACGGTGCTTCTCAAAGTGGCTACATATGTGGCGTTGAAGAAATGGTACATCAGCTTATTGAATGCTGTGCTGGTTGGAATTGTGCCAATCATGATGATCTTGAAACCACAATTTGGGTTTACACTCTTTCCAGTCTTCTTCTTTGGACTAATCTATTTGAATTGTGGGCGGCATTATCGTGGGATTCTGTAGGTGAAACTGGTGATGCCAGTCATTTTTTAGAACGAATGATAATTATTTAATAGAGATTGGAACGAAGATTTGTTTCAGTCTCTATTTTGTTGACTAAATGAATCAGCTTCTTTCCTAAGTAAAAGAGTCATTTTATTGATTTTTGACAACTCATTACGAAAAAATAAAATTTTGGAAAAATCCTAGAATCTTTCTGACATTTTAGTAGAAGTATGCTATTTTAAAAAGGAAGTAAAGGAGGAGAAAAATGAATTTTTTAGTTGTTTTAAAAGATGAATCAGTTGAACGTTCAACTTTTATTTATGTTCAATTAAATGAAGAAAAAACGTTGCTGCATTTTTCACCAGAATTCCATTTAGAGGGATTAACCTTAGGGGAAGTTTATCGAACGAAAGGCACGTCAGGTATCCTAGCTTTTTTTGAAAAGGAACTTGATCTACCGGTCAAAGAGTCTATCGAAATCTCATTAACAGAGTGGGATCGAGTAACCACGGATTTATTTCCAACAGGTCTTGACGTGGAAATTGAGGAAGGTACCGTGCATTTAAGTACAGCTGAATTGCAACATCAGATGCGTTATCGAGTCGATGAGGAAGATTCTTTTTCGATTTTTAAACGACAACAGAAGATTTTAAAAAGTTTTTTAAAACCGCTTAGCAGAAAAAGGAACCTTTTGAAAACCACACAACTTTTGAAAAAGTATCCTAATCTGATACATACATCTATTCAATTTCCGCAGATTTTATCACTGGTTCATCGTTATTTGCAAGTTCAACAAGTACCATCGCGAAAACTTTCATTACCTTTAGCAGACACGTTTCGGGTAGTCAAACGAGCTGAAGAGAAAAAAGTAATCGTAATCGATTTTACAAAAAATCGAAATATGCTACATCAAATAACTATGGGAAAAGCCAATTAGGGCTTTTCCTTTTGCACTTTTTATTCTATTAAATAGTCAATGGAGGAAAAAATGGCTCAAGTTTGGTTACAACGAATGATTAAAATGTATCAAAAATATCAACAACTAATGAAAGGAAGATATGCAAAATTTGATGAACTGAATCGCTTTTTATTAATCTTGTCGCTTTTGTTTAGTCTATTTAGTCGCTGGTTGCCTTATGAATCTGGCAGATTATTCTCGTTAGTGTTTTTAGGACTTTTGCTTTATCGCTTCTTATCAACTAAAATCTATCCAAGATTGAATGAAAATCAGCGCTTTTTAAAAAAATGGCAAATGGTACGCAACTTTTTTCAAACAGTCACTAAAAGAAAAACAAAGACAAATAAGAAAACGGCTTACCAAACGTATACGTTTTTTTCTTGTCCAAATTGCCAACAAAAACAACGTGCTCCGCAAGGCCGTGGAAAGATTCGAGTAACATGCAAAAAGTGTGGTACACGATTTGAAACAAACGTATAGGAAGTGAAAATAATGAAAATGGTTTTGTTACGTCACGGTGAGAGTGAAGCGAATTTCATGAATTATTGGACGGGTTGGTTAGATGTGGCATTGACTGCGAAAGGTATGCAACAAGCGAGCCAAGCTGGGAATAAAATGAAAGAAGCTGGTTTAGAATTTGATGCTGTCTACACTTCAGTTTTGAAACGGGCAATTAAAACATCTCAATTCGCTTTAGAGGAAATGGGGCAATTGTGGATTCCGATTACCAAAACCTGGCGCTTAAATGAACGTCATTATGGTGAACTAGTTGGAAAAAATAAAGATGAAATGAAAGACATCTACGGGGCAGAACAAGTCAAAATTTGGCGTCGTGCTTATCGTGAAGTCCCGCCACTTGCCAAGGAAAATCAATTTGATCGAAGGTATGATTTTTTAGATCCTCGTTTGGTTTCCCGTGGAGAAAGCCTAGAAATGACGGTTAAACGTCTAATCCCGTTATGGGAAGATTCGCTTGCACCTAGACTTCGTGAGCAACAAAACCTCTTAGTTGTCGGACACGGAAACAGTGTGCGTGCGTTAACGAAATACTTGGAGGATGTGCCAGAAGATTTAATGGATACGATTGATATTCCAAATGCACAACCAATCCAATATACATTTGACGAGCAACTAACAATCATTGATAAAAAGATTTTATAAAAACTTTGAGTGACTTGTATGGAAAAAGGAGCAGGAACTTTGATAAAGAATTTTATTTGGGATTTTGATGGTACATTATTCGATACGTATCCGGCAATGGTTGATGGAGCGTGGCGTGCCTTACAGGATTTTGGGATTGCAGCGGATAAAAAGGAAATTTATTTTGTGATGAAAAAATACTCGACAAGTCAATTACGGCAAAACTATCAGTTGTCAGAGGAGAAATTCACGCCGTTATTTCATCAGTACGAAACAAAAAGTCGAAAAGTGTCAGCACCATTTCAAGACACAAAGACAGTTCTAGAAAACTTGAAGGCGCGTGGCGGACGACACTTTATCCTAACGCACCGCTTAACTGATTCGACTTGGAGGCTTTTAAAAGACTTTGGCTTAGACGAGTTAATTGAATCGGTCGTTGGAATAGACCAAGAATTCCCTAGGAAACCAGATCCATCTTCCTTAAATGCGATCATTCAAAATTTTCACTTACAAAAAGTGGAATCAATGATGATTGGTGATCGCCGTTTAGATATTGAAGCAGGGAATAACGCGGGAATTGCAACTTGTTTATATGACATTGATTATTTTTTAGGTGATATTCCCGCAACTTATGTTGTGAATGAACTGAAGCAAATCATTGAGTTGCCAGAGATTATTTAAAATATTGTCCGCTTTCAATTTTCATATGCTATAATTTTTATAGAGGAGTGATGATATGGAAATTAGAAGACAAAAAGAAGTTGTTGAGGCTTTTCACTATGACCAAAAGCCTAAAGATCAAGAAATCCAAACTGACTTAAAAGTTGGTTTTTCGCCGTTGAATGAAACGATTGAAAATTATCCAGAAGAACACAGTATTGTGGGTGCTCGTTTAGAGTTTCGCTTAGTATTCGACCAATATGTACTATCTGGAAGTGTTAGTCAAATCAACCACATTTTGAATCGTAAAGTTCAGGGACAGGCAGATGTGACACAAGAAGAAGTGGATGAGTTAGTCGCTCCTTTGTTTGACATTGTTAGTCGAATGGCATATGAAATTACAGAAATTGCTTTAGATGAACCAGGTGTCAAATTAAATTTTCAATCAGAAAAAGAAGCATAAAAAAGAGTAGTGGTGATAGTTTAAAGCTATCGCTACTACTCTTTTTCTATTACTAAATGTAAGCAAAATGAATGCCATTTGGCAAAAAATGAGCTAGAATGAACAAGTCACTGAAAAAATACAAATTTTTTTCAGGGGAATAGTTGAAGAATTATTCCCGGGAACCTTTACTTCCTTTGATGGACTTGTCATTAAAAAATTTTAAGGAGGAAAAAAATGACAACACTCATCACAGTTTTAGTGGTTCTAGTTTTTGCGGCATTATTATATGTGTTTTATCGTATGCAAAAGCGCCATACTAAATTTTCAACGCGCGTCTTTACTGCGCTAGGAATCGGGATCGTTTTTGGCGGTCTACTGCAAATTATCTTTGGGGTTGATAATCAAGTCGTCACTCAATCAATGGAATGGATCGGAATCGTTGGAGATGGCTACGTTGCTTTCTTACAAATGCTAATTATGCCATTGGTTTTCATTTCAATTGTCGGCGCGTTTACCAAAATGAAAGTTTCGGAAAAATTAGGTAAAATCAGCGCAACAGTTTTAACAACTTTGTTAGCGACAACAGCAATCTCTGCATTGATTGGGATTGGGACAACGATGCTCTTTAATTTACAAGGTGCAAAGTTTACTGAGGGAGCAGCAGAAACAGCACGTATTGCTGAATTAGCTACTAGACAAGAAACAGTTGAAAACTTATCTATTCCTCAACAAATCTTATCATTTATTCCTAAAAATGTTTTTGCTGATTTAGCGGGAAGCCGACCAACAAGTACAATTGGTGTCGTGATTTTCGCCGCATTTGTTGGGGTTGCATACCTTGGTGTTAAACGTAAAGCACCAAAAGAGGCAGCCTTTTTCTCAGATTTGATTGATAGTTTATATAAAATAGTTATGCGAATCGTTACATTGGTTCTACGCCTAACACCGTATGGCGTACTTGCTTTGATGACAAACGTCATGGCTACAAGTGACTTCGCTGCAATTGTGAACTTAGGAAAATTTGTGTTAGCTTCATATATTGCTTTATTTGCGGTGTTAATCGTTCATTCGCTCATTTTAATGTCAGTCAAAGTGAACCCAATCAGCTACTTTAAAAAAGCTTTTCCTGTATTGAGTTTTGCTTTTACCTCACGTTCTAGTGCGGGTGCATTGCCATTGAATATTGAAACACAAACGAAAGCACTTGGTGTTGACGATGCAACAGCGAACTTTTCAGCAAGTTTTGGTTTGTCAATTGGGCAAAATGGCTGTGCCGGTGTTTATCCAGCAATGTTGGCAACAATTGTTGCACCAGCAGCAGGTATTAATGTCTTTAGTTTAGAATTTATTTTGATGTTAGTAGCAATCGTAACAATCAGTTCATTTGGTGTCGCTGGTGTCGGTGGAGGAGCAACATTTGCTTCATTGATTGTGTTAGGCGCAATGAATTTACCAGTAGCAATCGTTGGTTTAGTTATCTCTGTTGAACCATTGATTGACATGGCTCGTACTGCAACAAACGTTAGTGGTAGTATGGTAGCTGGAATTGTTACAAGTGCTCGTATCCATGATTTGGATCGTGACGTCATCAATGATGAGACAAAAGTTATTGACGTAAATGCATAAAGTCTAAGAACAACAACTTAAGAGATTGGGACAAAACTAGAAACCCAATCGTTCTTAACACATTTTTCAATTAAAAAAATGCCTAAAACCAACGTTTTCAAAAAACGAATTTTAGGCGTTTTTTTATTTAGGTTACTTTTGTCTCAACCTTTTTTCGTTTTCAAGAAATAAATATTCCGAAAAGTGGAAACATGAAAAAGAAATGAGAAAATTCTATTAAATAAACAAACCTAGAGTTTATAGAAGGTATATGGTAAACTAGCAACGATTAATCACCATTTAAAATGGTTTTAGGAGGAACAAGATGTTTACAAATGAAATAAAAATTATGCTTTATGTCGACGATGTTGAAAAAAATGCAGCATTTTGGACAGATAATGGTTTTGCAGAATTGGATCGTCAAGAAATGGATGGAACATTGATTGTTGAGATTGGCCCAGCAGTTGATGCACAAGCAAAATTAGTTTTATACGATCGTAAATTTATTGAAGCACATTCACCAGAAGTTGCGTCAAATTCACCATCTTTAATGTTTGCAAGTGAAGACGTCTTTGGTTTATATAAAAAAATGCAAGCAAACAAAGTTACACTAGGTGATCTTGTTCAAATTGGTGAAGAGTATGTTTTTAATTTTGCTGATCCAGACGGTAATTATTTTGCAGTGACCGGCAAATAAATGAACACTTTTGTAGAGGATGTGTCACAGAATCTGCAAAAGGTTCTTTTTTCGAACAATAAAATAATTATGTAAACCTAAAGTTTTATAATTATTCAGTCTTGCGTAAAAATGCACAAGCAAATAAATCGTCAAATGCCTGATCCTTTCTTATACTATTTGGGAATCATCAGAATGAAGGGATGTCACAGTATGGATTACCAAGTTTTACTTTATTATAATTACACAACAATTGCAGACCCAGAAATGTTTGCAAAGGAACATTTAGCTTTTTGTAAGTCATTGAACTTGAAGGGGAGAATCCTTGTCGCAACGGAAGGAATTAATGGCACGTTATCAGGAACAATTGCAGATACGAATGCTTATATGGATGCAATGAAAGCAGATGCGCGTTTTGCAGATACGTTCTTCAAAGTCGATCCAAGTCCTGAGCATGCGTTTAAAAAAATGTTTGTTCGTCCACGTCCGGAACTGGTTTCTCTTAAACTAGAGGATGATATCAATCCGAAAGATACCACAGGCGCTTATTTATCACCGCAAGAATTTAAAGAAGCAATCCTTGATGAAGAAACTGTTGTGATTGATGCGAGAAATGATTACGAATATGATTTAGGTCATTTCCGCGGAGCTGTTCGACCAGAAATCCGTAGCTTTAGAGAACTCCCACAATGGATTCGCGATCATAAAGAAGAATTTATGGACAAGCGTGTCGTTACTTATTGTACAGGTGGTATTCGTTGTGAAAAATTCTCTGGCTGGTTAGTTCGAGAAGGTTTCAAAGACGTTGGACAGTTACATGGTGGAATTGCAACATATGGAAAAGATCCTGAAGTTCAAGGCGAATTATGGGATGGACAAATGTATGTTTTTGATGAACGAATTGCAGTTGAAATCAATCATGTCGATAAACAAGTTGTCGGTAGAGATTGGTTTGACGGAACACCATGTGAACGCTATGTGAATTGTTCAAATCCTGAATGTAACCGCCAATTTTTGACTTCGGCAGAAAATGAAGCGCGACATCTAGGCGCATGCTCAAAAGAATGCGCGCAACATCCACACAATCGTTACCTTAAAGAGCATTCTTTAACAGATACAGAAATTACAGAAACCGTGGCGGCAAACTTTAAATAAATCAATTAATATAGTAGCTAAAAGAAAAGCACAAACTTGTTTTTCTTTTAGCTCTTTTTTTGTTGGAATCACTTGCAAAGTTACGCTATACTTTTTAGGAAAGGATGCGATGGTTATGAAATCTTTGGTCTATGCAATCAGCGATGTTCATGGAGAATATGAATTGTTTCAAGAATTAGTACGTGAGTACGATCCAACAATTCATCAATTAGTTTTGATTGGTGATTTAAACGATCGCGGACCGAAAACAAAAGAATGTTTTTTACTTGGAATGAAATTAGCAAAAGAAACTGGAGCCATTTATTTGCGTGGAAATCATGAGGAATATTTCTTGCAATTTTTACACTCTCCAGAAGATTGGTATGACGCGTATTTGCGTAATGGTGGTAAAGAAACTTTTGAAAGTTTACTACATCCGGGTGCAACAGAAGAATATTCTCCGACGGAAATTGCAATGATGATTCGTTCAAGATATGACGAACTGATTCAATTTTTAGTGGAGAGGCCATTGTATTTTGAATGGAAACAGTATTTATTTGTTCATGCAGGAGTAGATTTAACGAAAAAAGATTGGCGAGAAACTAGTCCAAGAGATTTTATTTGGATTCGTGAACCCTTTCATCACGGGAAAAATCAAACGGGTAAGACAATCGTTTTTGGCCATACAATTACACCTATGTTGCATGGCGATATGCAAACAACGGACTTGTGGCGAAGCGACAATAAAATTGGAATTGATGGCGGTGCTGTTTTTGGAGGATCCATTCATGGCGTGATTTTTGATGAGCAAGGAATTGTACAAGATATCGAGCATCAAAACAATCAAGGACCGTGGCAACCAGATTTTTAATTTAGATAGTTGTACATGAACAACAAGTATCAATTTTACTAAAAAGTGTAGGACGACGTGTTCTATGCTTTTTTATTCTGTAATTCCATCCGTTTTTATTCCATAAAAAAAGTATGCTAAAATAGACAAGCGACTAACAAATCAAAGGAGAACATCTCAATGACAGAAAAGCTAAATCAAACAATTATCCAGCTTGTGCAAAAAGAATTGGCAAGCTATAACACAAAACAATTAACAACGGTTCTTCATTTATTGAGTGAAGGAAATACGGTTCCTTTCATTGCACGCTACCGAAAAGAAATGACGGGGAGCTTAGATGAAGTCCAAATTCGGGAAATCGAAGAACGTTACGCATACTTAGAAAATTTAGAAAAAAGAAAAGTGGAAGTGTTACGCTTAATTGATGAACAAGGAAAGTTGACTCCTGAATTAGAAGCCGGGATCGTTCAATCAGTCAAGATGCAACAAGTAGAAGATTTGTATCGTCCATATAAACAAAAACGCCGTACAAAGGCAACGATTGCCAAAGAAAAAGGATTAGAACCACTTGCTGAATGGTTATTGCAATTGAATGACCAGAAAGTTGAAACTTATGCACAAACATTTATTAATGAAGAAAAAGAAGTTTTTTCTGTAGAGGATGCGTTACAAGGTGCGCATGAAATCATTGCAGAGCAAGTCAGCGATACTGCTAAATTTAGAACATGGATTCGTTCTTATACTTATAATAAAGGTAGTTATGTAAGTTTAGTAAAAGATGCAGACGTAGACGAGAAAGGTGTCTATGAGATGTATTACGACTTCTCAGAGCCTGTTCATAAAATGGTTTCTCACCGTATTTTAGCAACAAATCGTGGAGAAAAAGAAGACATTCTGAAAGTCAATCTACAAGTAGACGAAACAGCAGTAATGGATTATTTGGAACGTCAATTAGTTGGTAATCCAGCGTCACCTGCTGCAAGTTATGTGCGTGAAGCTTATCAAGATAGTTACAAACGGTTTATTTCTCCAGCGATTGAACGTGAAGTTCGCAATGAGTTAACTGAAAAAGCGGATGAACAAGCCATTTCGATTTTTGGTGAAAATTTGCGTAACTTATTATTGCAACCACCTTTAAAAGGAAAAGTTGTGTTAGGCTTCGACCCGGCTTATCGTACGGGGTGTAAATTAGCAGTAGTTGATGCTACAGGGAAAGTCCTAGCAATCGAAGTAATCTATCCACACAAACCAGCTGCCCAAGCAAAACGTGAAGCAGCAAAAGGTCAATTTGTAAAACTAATCAATCAATATCAAGTGGATATGGTCGCAATCGGAAACGGAACAGCTAGCCGAGAATCAGAATTATTTGTAGCGGAGCAGTTAAAAAACGTGGATCACACAGCATACTATGCAATTGTCAACGAAGCTGGTGCCTCTGTATACTCTGCGAGCGAAGTTGCTCGAACTGAATTTCCTGATTTACAAGTTGAAGAAAGAAGTGCTGTTTCAATTGCACGACGTTTGCAAGATCCATTGGCAGAATTAGTAAAAATTGATCCGAAAGCAGTCGGTGTTGGGCAGTACCAACACGATGTTTCTCAAAAAAGATTGGCAGAGCAATTAGACTTTGTTGTTGAGACAGTTGTTAACCAAGTGGGTGTGGATGTAAACACGGCAAGCCCACAATTGCTACAGCATATCTCCGGGTTGAATAAAACAATTGCGCAAAATATTGTTACTTATCGTGATGAAAATGGTGCGTTCAATGCACGTACACAATTGAAAAAAGTTCCAAGATTAGGGCCAAAAGCATACGAACAAGCTATTGGATTCTTACGGATACCTGATGGAAAAAATGTACTAGACAATACTGGTATTCACCCAGAAAGTTATGCAGTAGCAAAAGAAATTTTAACCATGAATCAATTAACTGAGAAAGATTTGGGAACCTCTGAAGCAACAGAAGTCTTGAAAAAATTAAAACCAGAAGCTTTAGCTAAAACGATGGAGATTGGTGAAGAGACCTTGACGGATATTTTAGAAGGGTTGACACAACCTGGTCGTGATATGCGGGAAGAAATGCCCGCACCGTTATTGCGCCAAGATGTCTTAAGTATGGAAGACTTGAAAGCAGGTATGGAATTAAAGGGGACTGTCCGAAATGTTATCGACTTTGGTGCTTTTGTGGATATTGGGGTTAAGCAAGATGGACTCGTTCACATCTCAAAATTAAGTAAAAAGTTTGTTAAGCATCCAACAGATGTGGTTTCTGTTGGGGATGTCGTAACTGTATGGGTCGAACAAGTCGATGTGAAGAAAGGTCGTATTAGTTTAACTATGCTTTCGCCTTATGAGGAGTAAAAAGTGACACAAGAAGAATTACAAACGCTAGTTGAAGCCATTTCGATTGAGTGGTTTCAACGCCCGTTTATGCATGAAGCTATTTTTAATGCACGCCTGAAAACAACTGGCGGGCGTTATCATTTGAATGATCATCATTTAGACTTTAACCCGACACTGTTTGCTCAATCTGATGAACAAACCATTGTCGGCATCATTAAACATGAGTTATGTCATTATCATTTGCATTTAGCAGGGAGAGGCTATCGTCACCGAGATAGTGAATTTAAACAGTTGTTGCAACAGACAGGTGGATTGCGTTATGCCCCCGCTGTAGCAAAAAAAACTAGTAAAATTGAATGTTATCAATGCGTACGTTGTCAGACAATGATTTATCGGAAACGAAAAATTGATACAAAACGTTTTCGTTGTGGACGCTGTCGTGGAAAATTAGTTTGGCAAGAAACAAAACGGTCGAATGACGATAATGACTAAATAGATAGATAAAGGAGTATCGTTGAAATGATTGATAATTGGAATCTGCTACTAGCATTTTTAGCTGATCAGCCAGCTACGAGTTCAGAAGAACCAAACCAAACAGCTCCGCTACTAATCCTTGCAGGAAACGGGTTACCAGTTTTGGTTGATCATGCAGCTGACCTTTTACGAAACAAACAGATTGCTCATCTTTTTTTAGTAGGCGGGGTTGGTCATGCGACGCCTGTACTTCGTAAAAATTTTGCGGATCAAGGATTTTTATTTGCAGAAACGCTTAGCGAAAGCGAGATGTATCGTTGCTATTTAAAAGAAAAATATCATTTTTCAGATGCGCAGTTACTTGTTGAGTCACATTCTACAAATTCTGGAGAAAATGCTCAATTTGCGTTAGATAAACTGCAAAAGATGCAGTTATCTCCACAAAAAGTTTTACTGATGAATGATCCTATACTACAGCGACGAACAAGAGCAACTTTTGAAAAAGTTTGGGGAAACACAGCCGTTGAATTTGAAAATTATGTACCAATTGTTCCACAATTGGAGCGTTGGCACGAGGAAGGACCAAATGCTGTTATGACATTTAAACAACCGGAATTAGATAATCAGTGGCCATTGAATTACTTTAAGTCATTAGTGCTTGGAGAGATTGCTCGCTTACATGATGATGAACATGGTTATGGTCCTAAGGGGAAAGGTTACCTTAATCATGTCGAAGTTCCAAAAGAAATTTGGATAGCTTATCAAGAAATTTTGACCCAGACAAATTGGCAATTTTGTCGTACGTAACTCATTATTTCGTAAGAAACGTCGTTTGCGAATAAATTTGGTTGAAATTTTTATTTGTTTATAAGATAATGAAAAACGTGTTGAATATGTGAATGAATAATGGATGATAGATAAGAGAAGAGGATTCAAATGACAAATCAAGAAAAATTATATCATTTTGTTGGTATCAAAGGTTCAGGAATGAGCTCATTGGCGCTAGTATTACATGAAGAAGGACTAAATGTTCAAGGATCAGATATTGAAAAATATTTCTTTACACAAAGAGATTTAGAAAAAGCAAACATAACAATCTTGCCATTTAGCGCAGATAACATTAAACCAGGTATGACAGTCATCGCAGGGAATGCGTTTCCTGACACTCATGAAGAAATTCAACGTGCCAAAGAACTTGGTCTTGAAGTGATTCGTTACCATGATTTTATTGGTGACTTTATTCAAAACTATACAAGTATCGCGGTAACTGGATCACACGGTAAAACAAGTACAACTGGTTTACTTTCACATGTGTTGACAGGCGTTCGCCCAACAAGTTATTTGATTGGTGACGGTACTGGACATGGCGATCCACGTGCAGAATTTTTCGCATTTGAAGCTTGTGAATATCGTCGTCACTTCTTAGCTTATTCACCTGATTATGTGATTATGACAAATATTGATTTTGATCATCCTGATTACTATACAAGTATTGAAGATGTCCACAACGCGTTCCAAACAATGGCTCGCCAAGTGAAAAAAGCAATTTTTGCGTATGGTGATGATGAATATCTAAGAAAATTAGAAGCAGACGTGCCAATTTATTACTATGGAATTAGCGAAAATGATGATATCCAAGCACGAAATATTGAACGAACAACAACTGGTTCAGCTTTTGATGTGTACCATGAAGACGAATTTATCGGTCATTTTGTGGTTCCTGCTTTTGGAAAACATAATATTCTAAATGCCTTAAGTGTAATCGCTGTTGCTTACTTTGAAGACTTAGACCTTAAAGAAGTGTCAGAAGAAATGTTGACTTTCCCTGGCGTAAAACGTCGTTTCAGCGAAAAAATCGTTTCAGACATGACAATTGTTGATGACTACGCACATCATCCAGCAGAAATTCGTGCAACTATTGATGGTGCACGTCAAAAATATCCAGATAAAGAAATCATTGCTGTCTTCCAACCGCATACCTTTACGCGAACAATTGCGTTGATGGATGAGTTTGCTGAAGCATTAGATTTAGCAGACCGCGTGTACTTATGTGATATTTTCGGTTCAGCTCGTGAAAAACAAGGTGATGTTAAGATCGAAGACCTAGGTGAAAAAGTTCAAAAAGGCGGGCAAGTTCTGAAAGAAAATAACGTTTCACCATTGTTAGACTACCATGATGCAGTTGTTATCTTTATGGGAGCTGGTGATGTTCAAAAATTTGAACAAGCCTATGAAAAACTATTAAGCAATACTACAAGAAACGTCTTGTAATCACTAACAAATGACGAAATCAATCAAAAGCGGCCAAAAAAGTTTTGTCTTTTTGGCTGCTTTCTTGTATATAAAAAGTGCGGTTTCCATAACTTGCCTTTTTGCTTGGTTTTGGTACAATTGTTCTTGAGTAAAATAAAACTGGAGGGTTTCTATTTTGAATATAGGTAAGCCGAGAAAATTAGGAAAAACAATAAATGAGTTAGAGGAAGGCGACTCGTTGTCTTTAACAGAATCAATTGAAGACAATCAACTGTTGCTTTATTTAGGATTGACGAATGATGCTAATCCATTATACATTCAGCATGATTTTGCACAAAAAACGGAGTATCAACAACCAATTGTGCCATCTGTGATGTTAATGGGTATCATTACAAGTGCTATTTCTAAGCATTTACCTGGTCCAGGCTCACACGTTGTGAATTTTTCTGTGAATTTTATTGAACCAGTTTTCCACTACGAAACATTGACTTTCCAATTTGAGGTCATAAAAGTAGATAAAATGAAAGACGTCGTTACGATTTCTGTTGAAGCAGAAAATGGGGAAGGGAATCGCGTACTCGATGCTGTAGTAATGGTTCAGCCACCTGTTGACCCAGAACTAGAAATTGAATTTGAAAGTGAAGGTGAACTAAATGAATAATCAAAGCGTAGCAAATGAAGGAATCAATCGTTTCTATTCTAAAGTGTATGGCTTCCTAGGTGTGGGATTGGCGTTAAGTGCATTGACTTCATACTTAGCACTCTCAGTTTTTCCGCAACAAGTAGCAACATTTATTAATGGCTTTCCATTAGGTTTTATGGGACTTTGGATTGTTCAAATCATTTTAGTATTGGTTTTAAGTGCAAAGGCTCAAAAAAATCCAAGTTTAGCTATTGGTGGCTTTATTGCCTATTCATTATTAAATGGCTTGGTACTGGCTGTGACGCTTGCTTTTTATGATATTGGAACAATTACGCAAGCATTTTTGACTGCAACAGGCATGTTTATCGGGATGTCAGTTGTGGGAATGGTTACTAAAAAAGATTTGAGTGGGATTGGTCGCGCAGGATTAGCTGCATTGATCGGTGTGATCATTGCCATGTTTGTCAATATTTTCTTACTTCATAGTAGTGCAGTCGATTTCTTCATCTCAATCTTGTTAGTCTTGATTTTTGCTGGAATCACTGCTTATGACAATCAAAATATTCGTAAAGTGTACATTCAAAGTAATGGAACAGCAAACAGTGGTGTGGCAGTGTTCATGGCTCTTCAATTGTATTTAGACTTTATCAACTTGTTCCTTGCATTTCTACGAATTTTTGGACGAAACAATTAATTTTTAACATTGAAACGGGTAGGAGATAAACATTTTCTCCTATCCGTTTTTTCTTTTCGCTTTCCAAGACATTCTTTGTTAGAATAAATAAGAACTTTACGGATGAGGAGCTAATTGATATGACAAAAAATAAATTATTATTGGTCGACGGAAATAGCGTCGCCTTTCGCGCATTTTTCGCGTTGCATAACTCACTAGAACGTTTTAAAAATCGAAATGGGTTGCATACCAATGCAATTTACGCTTTTAACACAATGTTTGAGAATGTGATGCAAAAAGAACAACCAACACACGTATTAGTTGCCTTTGATGCAGGAAAAACAACTTTCCGTACAGAGATGTACGCTGAATATAAAGGTGGACGTTCAAAAACACCTGGTGAATTTAAAGAACAGATGCCTTACATTCGTGAATTGTTAACAGGGCTAGGCGTAAAATATTATGAACTACCAAATTATGAAGCCGATGATATTATTGGTACGTTGGCAGAAAAAGTAGATAAAGAAGCATTTGATGTTGTTATTCTTTCAGGAGATCGAGATTTGACACAGTTAGCTACTGATGCTATCAAAGTAGACATTACCGTGAAAGGTGTGAGCGATATTGAAAGTTACACACCAGAACATATCGCAGAAAAGTATGATGGATTGACGCCTAAACAAATTATCGACATGAAAGGACTAGCCGGTGATGCTTCTGATAATATCCCTGGCGTAACCAAAATTGGTGAGAAAACAGCGATTAAATTGTTGAAAGAATATGGTTCAGTCGAAGGCGTCTACGAACATATTGCTGAAATGAAAAAAAGCAAGATGAAGGAAAATCTGATTAATGATCAAGAACAAGCTTTTCTGTCCAAAAAATTAGCTACAATCAACACACATGCACCTGTTGATGTCACAATTGATTCATTGAAATATGAAGGAAAAGACTTAGAAAAATTAGTTCCGTTTTATCAAGAAATGGAATTTAAGCAATTTTTAGCTAAGCTTGATATCCATGAGGAAGAGCCCGAGCTGGCAGATGTTCTATTTGAAGTAGTGACAGAGTATCAACCAGAAATGTTTACTACTGACATGGCACTTTATGTCGAAATGTTAGGCGAAAATTATCATACAGAAGACATTGTTGGCGTTTCTTGGGGGACAAAAGAAAAAATTTATGTGACCAATGATCTAAGTATTTTCGAAAGCGACGCATTTAAAGAGTGGTTGACTGATGGAACACGC
Organism: Enterococcus sp. DIV0176; assembly: GCF_050528535.1. Lineage (NCBI taxonomy): Bacteria > Bacillati > Bacillota > Bacilli > Lactobacillales > Enterococcaceae > Enterococcus > Enterococcus sp. DIV0176. The sequence continues at coordinate 1,163,790 of NZ_CP172879.1, forward strand.
CTGAAAAAAGTTTATGATGCCAAACGGACATATGTTGCCTTGAACCGTTATACTGGCAAGACACAAGGAATTGATTTTGATGTTCTTTTGGGCTCTTATTTGTTAGATACTAACGATAAAAGCAGTGATATCGAAGGAGTAGCCGCACATTATGGCTATCAAGATATCCAATCAGACGAAGCGGTTTATGGAAAAGGTGCCAAAAAAGGATTACCGGAAGAGGAAGAAGTTTTCTTTGCGCATCTTGCTCGTAAAGTTGCAGCAATCAATGCCCTGACACCAATTTTGAACAAAGAGCTAGAAGAAAAAAATCAAGCAGACTTGTTTTATAAAATGGAACTACCACTGTCACAAATCTTGGCAGAAATGGAAATTAGTGGAATTAAAGTCGATGCTTCACGTTTACAAGAAATGAAGATTGAATTTTCGGAGCGTCTAAAAGAAATTGAAGAAAAAATTTATACGGAAGCTGGCGAAGAGTTCAACCTGAATTCACCTAAACAATTAGGTGTTATCCTGTTTGAAAAAATGGGCCTGCCTGTTATTAAGAAAACCAAAACAGGTTATTCAACAGCGGTGGATGTGTTAGAACAACTGAGAGAACAAGCACCAATCGTTGACGACATCTTAGTCTACCGTCAAATTGCAAAAATCCAGTCAACTTATGTAGAAGGGCTATTAAAAGTGATCCAATCTGATGGTAAAGTGCATACTCGTTACGTTCAGACACTGACCCAAACTGGTCGCTTGAGTTCAGTTGATCCGAACTTGCAAAATATTCCGATTCGTTTAGAAGAAGGTCGGAAAATCCGTGAAGCATTTGTTCCAAGAAAAAAAGATTGGTTGATTTATTCTTCTGACTACTCTCAAATCGAGTTACGTGTATTAGCACACATTTCTGATGATGAACATCTGAAAGCTGCCTTTTTGGAAGGTCAAGATATCCATGCAAGTACGGCAATGCGGGTCTTTGGGATTGAAAAGGCAGAGGACGTAACACCAAATATGCGTCGCCAAGCAAAAGCTGTCAACTTTGGGATTGTGTATGGTATCTCGGATTATGGCTTATCGCAAAATCTTGGTATTTCCCGAAAAGCAGCACAACAATATATCGACACTTATTTTGATAAATACCCTGGCGTGAAATCATACATGGAACGTATTGTTCGCGAAGCAAAAGATCAGGGCTTTGTGGAAACACTTTATCATCGTCGTCGCTATTTACCAGAAATCAATTCAAGAAACTTTAACTTACGTTCGTTTGCAGAACGGACGGCTATCAATACACCAATTCAAGGTAGCGCAGCTGATATTTTAAAAATTGCGATGATTGATTTGGCGAAACGATTGAAAGAAGAAAAACTAGAAGCAACAATGTTATTACAAGTACACGATGAATTAGTTTTTGAAGTTCCGGAACACGAATTAGAAGCATTAGATCAATTAGTCAAAGAAGTAATGGAAAATGCTGTTTCGCTACATGTGCCATTGATTACTGATAGTAGTTGGGGCAAAACATGGTACGAAGCCAAATAAAAAAGAAAAAGGTGAAGAAGAAACATGCCTGAATTACCAGAAGTTGAAACGGTCCGTAAAGGGCTAGAACGTTTGGTCACAGGAAAAAAGATTCAAAAAGTGCAAGTCTTGTGGCCCAAAATTATTGAACAACCAGAAGCACCGATTTTTGAAGCAACGTTGATTGGTGAAACCATCGAATCAATTGGACGTCGTGGCAAGTTTCTGATTTTTCATTTAACCAATTACGAGTTGATTTCTCATTTGCGAATGGAAGGAAAATATTCCTTTGTGGAAGAAAATCAACCATTAGATAAACATACTCATGTCATTTTCTTTTTTGATGATGGCAGTCAGCTTCGTTATAATGACGTTCGTAAATTTGGTCGAATGACGCTGGTGGCAAAAGGACAAAGTGATTCTTATCGCGGAATCATGAAGTTAGGTCCAGAACCTCTACCAGAGTTATTTACTTTGGCAGAATTTGAAGCAGGTCTCAAAAAATCACATAAAGCAATCAAACCGTTGCTATTGGATCAACGCTTAGTCACGGGATTAGGCAATATTTATGTAGATGAAGCATTATGGGAAGCAAAAATCCATCCAGAGCAGCCCGCCAATACATTAAAAGGAAAAGAAATTGCAGCACTTCGCTTAGCAATCATTGATGTATTGGGAAGAGCGGTGGAAGCAGGTGGAACAACCATTCGTAGTTATCTCAACGCACTTGGTGAAGCAGGTAGTTTTCAAATGGCACTTCATGTTTATGGTCAAACAGGCCAGCCATGTGTGCGTTGTCAAACACCAATCGTCAAAACAAAAGTTGCACAAAGGGGGACTCACTATTGTCCAAAATGTCAGCAACTGAAAATACCAAAGTAGGTTTTGTTTTAGGTTTAACAGGAAGCATTGCAACAGGTAAAAGTACAGCTGCTGAAGTCTTTAAAAAGCATGGGATTCCAGTAATTGATGGTGATGTAGTAGCAAGAGAAGTCGTCGAGCCTGGAACCGCTGGTTTGTCTGCAATCGTTGAAGTGTTTGGTAAACAGATCTTAAATGAAGATGGTACGCTAAATCGAAAACAATTAGGTGCCATCGTGTTTGCGGATAACGAATTACGCCAAACACTAAATCGTGTGTTAAATCCGTTTATTCGCGGACGTATCAAACAACAAATTGCTGAAAAAAAACAGCATAATCCCTTGGTTGTTGTTGATGTTCCTTTGTTGTTTGAAGGACATTATGAACGTTACATGGATGCTGTAGCAGTTGTCTATACCACAGAAGCGATTCAGCTCGAACGATTGATGAAAAGAAATCAGTTAACAGAAGCTGAAGCGTTGAAACGAATAAAGACGCAATGGTCGATTGAAACGAAAAAAGAACGAGCTGACTTTTTGTTTGATAATACTCAGACAAAGGAATCGTTGGTTCAACAAGTTGAGTTGTGGTTAAAACAACAATCGTTTATCACAAATGAAAAATAAAATAAGCAAAGTGCTTCGTCGGTTAAACGAAGTGCTTTGCTTTTTATTTTAGTGACTTTAAGTTGTTTGCAAAGCATATAAAATGAAAATCACATGTTTAATCGCGTGGATGAAAGGACTAGCTAATCGTATATTTTGAGTATCTTGTTTATTTTTGTTATGCTAAAGATAAGAATAAGGGAGGGATTTGTATGGGCAATATCAAGAATCAAAAAGATAAAGTTGTCGGATCTGCCAAAGAAAAAATTGGTAAGTTACTTGATAAAGATGAATTAAAAGATGAGGGTCGTGCGCAAGCTGAGGTCGGTAAAAAGAACGCAGACCAATACAAAGCACGAATTGCTGAATTAGAAGATCAACAAGCAGAAAAAGAAGCACGCCAACAAGATTTAACACAAGAACGAAAAAAAGAAATGTCTGATCGAACAAAAAAACCACTCCCAGATGCTGAACATATCCCTGATGAACAAAAAATCGAAGAGCAACGGTTAAAACATTATACTGGTATTGAAGAAAAATTGTAGTTTTTAGAAAGCATGAAGTAATGCGTTCAAAAGCAGACAATTAAAAATCATTCACAGTTTCGTTTCAACCGGCAAATGAGTTGTGATAAAATTTTGTCACAGCTCATTTTTTGCGAAAAATGAATAAAAACGCTTTATTAATGATGGAAACTGCATCTTTTTAGCTGGGAAAGTCGCTTAACATAAAAGTTTCATGTTATAATGCAACTAACTATGAAAGAGCAGAATGTTCTTTTTATAAAACTTAAATGATACATGAGGTGAACTAAATGAGATGTCCAAGATGTCAACATAATAATTCCCGTGTTATTGATAGCCGTCAAGCAGATGATGGTCGGGCGATTCGTCGTCGACGTGAGTGTGAAAATTGCTCATTTCGTTTTACAACATTTGAAAGAATCGAAGCTGCACCATTACTAGTTATTAAGAAAAACGGTGAACGTGAAGAATTTAATCGAGATAAGATTTTGCGAGGGCTGATTCGTTCAGCTGAAAAACGTCCAGTTGCTATGGAACAAATGGAGCAAATTGTGAACCATGTGGAAAATCGGGTTCGAAGTTTAGGAGAAAATGAAGTATCAACCAATTTAATTGGAGAATATGTCATGGAAGATCTCGTTAATTTGGATGAGATTGCTTATATTCGTTTTGCAAGTGTCTACCGTCAATTTAAAGATATGTCCGTGTTCCTAAAAGAACTACAAGACATCGTGGAGAAGGCAAAAGAAAATAACAAATCCAAAGATGACGAAGACGAAAGTACAGAATAAAGGGGGCATTTCCTTGGAAAATGCTTGGAAAGAGCTTCAACCAAAAAATATCTACCAAGGAAGAAAGCAAAGTCCTTTAAAAGAAGAAAGCCGAAATGCGTTATTACATCTTTACCAACCCTTGATTGGGGGAGAAGCGCTTAGTCTTTACCTTACTCTTTTGACAGAAATTTCTTTAGAAACTGGCCAAGGACCAGAAGGACTTCACGCAGATTTATTGAGTAGTCTTGGTTGTGGTATTCCTCAATTTTACGAAGCACGAAAAAAACTTGAGGGAATTGGCTTATTAGATGTTTATTACAAAGAAGATCCTAGCCTAGGAACGTGCTTTCTTTATGAATTGTTAGAACCAATGTCGGTGAAACAGTTCTTTATGGATTCTGTTTTAAGCTTTTTACTATTAGAAAAGGTTGGCGAGCGTCGCTTCGACCAGTTAGTCAAGCGTTTCGAGCCAAAAAAACTTTCAACAGAAGGTTATCAGAAAAAAACCAAAAAATTTTTAGAAGTATATCAATTCAATGAAGCTTCATTTGACGCTGATAAACAGCAAATCGAAAAGCTGCAAGAAACATTTACTGAGCAAGCAAAAACCAAGCGATTGTCTGAGAAAAGTACGATTGATTGGGCTTTTTTAACAAACTGGTTACAAAAGAAACATATTGAAAAACCAGAGGAATCAATCATCAAACAACTCGAAATGTATCAGCAATTGTATGGTTTGGATGACTTAGCTTTAGGTGAAAAAATCGTTGAAGCATACGACTTCACAGAACAAAAAGTGTCTTTGAAAGAACTTCAAAAAATCTTTTTAGCAAACCCGGTTAGTCAATCATCCGTGGTAAAAGTGCCTGTAGAAACTTCAGACACTACCGAAACCACAAAGGCTGAACCAGTTACGAAACAAGGACAGTTGTCTGCAGCCTCTGTACAGTTAATCAAAGAGGCCCAAAGTGTTCCACCAATGAAATACTTAGAGTCAATCAAAAAAGAAAAAAATGGTTATGTATCTAAATCAGAAACGTGGTTGATGCAAGAACTTGTTTCTCGTTCGGGACTTCCAAGTAGTGTTATCAATGTGTTGCTGAACTATGTATTAGTTATCAAAAATCAAGCAAGTTTAGGGACAAACTATGTCAATACGATTGCTAACGAATGGGCACAACAGAAAATTATGACAGCAGAAGATGCGATTGCTCATATTAAAAAGAAAAGCCAAGAAAGCGCAGAGAAAAAGCAAACGAGAAACTACACAAATACTCGTCGAAACGTACGCCGAGAAAAATTACCTGATTGGGTAAATCAACCAAAAGACGAGAAGAAAATCAGTCAAGAAAAACAAGCGGAAATTGATCGGCGCTTTAAAGAATATCTTGCTAAAAAGGAGGGTGACAACTAATGGAAGATGTTGGAAGAGAATTAAAAAAGATCATCAGTAAACGCAACTACCAAGAAAAGTATGCCGAAATGATTCAAGAAGTATTGAATGATTCAGATGTTCAAGCCTTTTTGGCAGAACATCAAGAACGTTTAACACAAGCAGATATTGAAAAAAGCTATGCAAAACTTTATGAATTTGTTCAAGAAAAGCGAAAATATCAGAAAAATGATCCGACAATGATTGCACCAGGATATGAACCAAAACTAGTGTTGAACTTTCATTATGTGGATGTCACCTATGTGCCGACTGAAGCATTAATTGCTCGACAAAAACAAGAAGAAATCCGTAGTCGTGTGAAAGCAATGGATATGCCTAAAGATATTCAAACGGCTACCTTTGAAGGATTTGAGCAAACAAGTGGTCGTAGTGATGCCTTTTTTGAAGCATTTAATTTTGTGGAACAATACACAAAGGATCCTAAAGGCTATCACAAAGGGCTATATTTAGTTGGAAGCTTTGGTATTGGAAAAACTTATTTATTAGGTGCAATCGCACACGACTTAGCTGTTGCAGGGTATACAACGACACTCGTTCATTTTCCAACATTTGCAGTTGAAATGAAACAAGCAATTGGTAAAGACCAAGTTTCGGATAAACTTGATGCGGTAAAACGTTCCCCTATCTTAATGATGGATGATATTGGGGCCGATGCCATGAGTAGTTGGATTCGTGATGAAGTATTTGGCGTTATTTTGCAATATCGAATGCAAGAACAACTACCGACCTTTTTCTCATCAAACTTTACGATGGATGAGTTAGAAAAACATTTGTCTGTTACACAACGTGGAGATGAAGAACCTTTAAAGGCCAAACGTATTATGGAACGTATTCGTTATCTAACAAAAGAAATTGAGATGACTGGGAAAAATCGTCGAAACGGCTAAAAGTGAATAAAAGAACGGAGATGTGGTTTATGAAGCGTATAGTATCTTGCTTAACCTTAGCGACAACCTTTTTATTATTGACCGCCTGTGGGAATCAGTCTACTAATGATGAACAAACAGCTGAAACGACTTCTAATTCGTTGGCACAAGATCAAAGTGTTTTTACTGGGACTGTTGAAGAAGTGACTGAAAGCGACGATGAGGATCAAATCGTTCGTGTGAAATTAATTGACGTCAAGGCAAAAATTGATCCTGAGAATATTGGGACCTCATTTGCGAATGACGGTGTCATCTTAAATGCGCCAACAGATAAAATCAAACCTAACCTGGACGCATTGTCTGAGGGAACAGAAGTCGAGTTGACCTTGGCTAAACAACCTGTGATGACAATGTCGTTACCACCGCAAATTCCAGGAAATTCAATTATTCAAGTTTTAGCTATCCAATAATTAATGAAGCAAACCAACCGGTTTTTTCATTTCGTACAAGTGACGAAGTGAAGAAACCGGTTTTTTCTCATTTTTTTCTTGTTTTGTAGAAAAAAATGAGAATTACAGTACGGAAGTGTTGCGAAGTGCCTTAGATACTGCTAAATTGGTCTATAGAACTTTAGGAGGTGTAACGATGAAAAAACCTTTTGTTGCAGTTGGCTCTATTTTTTTTCTGATTCTAGCTGGCTATTTTTTCTTATTTAGGGATTCAGAACCAAAAATTGAAGTCAAGCACGTAGACAAATCTATTTCCAGTTTGGTTTCTGGTGATTTGAATTATCACTTTCGAGGAAGACGATACCACCAAGAAGAAATAGATAAGAGCAAACAAAAACTAGAAGCCTTCTTAATGAGTAAAATGCGATCGGAAAAAGGATTTTATACAAATTATCTTAGTGATCCAGGCGGGCAAGAACATGCGACTGGTCATGATCAATTAAGTGAATCTTCGGGATTATACCTTGTACATCTTGCCCTAACAGGCACTAAAGCAGAGTATGATACGTTTTATCAAGACACAAAAGAGTTGTTTTATGAAAATCATCAATTTAGTTACCGAGTGACAGTTGATGGAAAACGATCAGCGGTCAATGCGAGTTTAGATGATTTGCGAATTATGCGCTCTTTGTTGATTGCGGGGACGCGTTTTAATGATGTATCGTATCAAGAGGAATTTAAGAATGTCTCAAAATATTTCGTTAAACAATCAATGAACGACGGATTACTCACTGATTTTTATGATTCTGAGAGTAAAAAGCAAGCGAACGAAGTGTCGTTTTTTTATTTGGATTATTCAACACTGGGTAAAGTTTATCAGGCGAATGGACTTTCACCAGAAATTTTGCAGTATCAATTGAACTTGACAAAAAAAGCAAAGATTTCTTCTACTTTTCCGCTTTACCAACAAAAATATAATTACAAAACGCAGTCGTATGAATCTGGGAAGACGATCAATATCTTGGAATCGTTGATTACGATTCTCTATTTAGCCGAAATTGGGGAAGCTGATTCAGATAGTCTGACTTTTATCAAGGAAAATGTGGAAAAAGGAACGCTATTCAATTCTTATAATCAAAATGGAGAACCTGTCGATACCAACCAATCTGCTGCAAGTTATGCTTTTGCTGCAATGATTGGTTTTTATACAGAAGATCGTGCGCTTTATCAGCAAGCAACACGAATCTTACAAAATTTTCAAGTGACTGATTCAAGTAGTGAAATCTATGGCGGAATTGGTGACCCCAAAACGCTTGAAGTCTATTCTTTCAACAACTTAGTTACATTATTAACATATGACGTGTAAGAAGGGGAAAAAATGAAGAAATTTCAACAGCGTATTCAGAGCTTCTGGTCGCTTTTCGCAAAATATATTAGCCCTGCATGGTTAGCTGTTCTAATTGTCGCACTACCGACAATTTTTTTATTGTTTGTAACACCAATCAATGGGTTGGCAGATAATGGCGAGTATTACAATGTTTTGAATGCTAATGGCTTGTACATCCAAAATATTCAGAATTACGAATACGGAAGTTATTTTCAAGTACAATATGGGATTCGTCAATTTTTTAATCAGGCGAGTCAAAACTATTTTTCATCATCTAATCTAGTGATCCAGTTGGCGATTCTTATTAATCGTCTGCTGTTTAGTCACCAGATTTTTGATTTGCGTTTTTTAGGTGCACTATATTTAATTCTTTATCTACCTGCGATTTATTTGTTTACAAGAGGAATCACTCATCGTTTGCGTCCATTGAAAGCTTATCTGCTGGCAATTATTGTTGGATTTGTTTTAGGTGATGGACACATTACAATTTATTTCAATTCATTTTACCCAGAAGCAATCGGGTTGATTGGTCTGGTGTATTTTGTTGCTTTTGTCCTTTATTTTTCCCGTGTACAGCAACGAATGTTTGCGATGATTGTTGGTTTATTGATGTCTATGCTTTTATTTGTTGGCGCACAACATTATTATTATTGGCTGGTTGCAGGATGTATTCTTACTTTTTTAGGTCTTATGACTTATGCTCGAAAAAATGGGCAGGGATTTCCTTTGGTTGTTTTTTCAATTGCTTCGATTTTATTAGTAGTAGCAGTCAGTATTCTGGTACCAAATCCAACATATGATCGTGATGTATATCATAGTGTCAATCGAGGAATTCTATTTGAAACTGAAAAAGGTGAATTAAGTTTAGCGAATGGAGCAATTGATGATCAATTCGAACTTTTAAAAGGGACAAGCTATTATTATCAATATTTACCAGAAGATTTGAAGAAAGAGCAAGTCAAACGAGGGTATCTTGATAAATTAAGTTATCCTTGGATTATATTTAGTTATGTTGAAAATCCGAGACAAATGGGGAAAATGATGAACATTGCCATTGAGGATTCGTATCGAATTAAACCAGATGATGTTGGAAATTATTTGAAAAAAGATGCGAAAGAGCCACTACAACAAACGTACTTCTTTTCTTTTTTTAATTTAGTATCTTCTGCAATATTTCCTAAAAGAATGGAGTTCTTTTTACTTTTGATGTTCGTGTACCTTGCCGTTTACGGTGTGGGCTTTTATATTGGTCTGAGAAATCAAGATGGTTGGTTGATTTTTAGGTTCTTTTTTGTGTTAGGAATGGTTGTGAATTTCTTTCTCGTTTTTTTCTCGGCCATTATTTATGTTGGAGATACAGATTTGATTCGTCATTTGTTTTTAGGCAGTATCTATAATGATTTGCTATTTCTCATGATTATTGGTGATTTGATTGGCAAGCGATTGTGGTCAGATCCAGTTGGTTTGGAAAGTAAGGGAGGAAGTGAATGATGAAAAAAGGAACTGTTTTATTTCTCAGTTGTTTCTTGCTCTTCTTTTTTTGCGCAATCAAGAATCAAGAGGTCTTGGCAGCTGAAAATATGAACAAAACATTACTTTTATATGATAGCCGAAATGATGAAACTGGAAACAGTGAGCACATTGACACGTTACAAAGAGTTTTGACAAGTTTAGGTCAAGCAGTGACGACTGTTTCGGAGGCTAATTATCAAAAAGGGGTATTGACGAACGAGTCTTTTGGTTCTGTGATTACATTAATCAACTGGCCAGAAAAAGGAATCAACAATCAGCATTTTCTTGAAGATCGAAAGTTATTTACTGGGAAAAAATTGCACATTGGTGAAAATCTTGAAACAGATGAAGCAGCTGATTTTTCTGGTGAGTTTCTTTCTTTGTATCAACAGCAGGTAACATTGATTGCTAACGACGATTATTATCAGGAAAAGCTACCACTGCAACCAAAAGTCACGGTTCTTCAAACGACGCAAGGAAAGATCGTCGGTCAATTGGTTGTACAAGCAGTTGAGCCGAAGTCCTTTCCTTTCGGAGTTGTCCAAGGAGAAAGTGCGTATCTGCCATTCTTTTCAGAAGACGGGGCTATTTTTTTACAATCTGTTACGACAATCAAAGAATGGTTGGGACGAGAACAAACTTATCATCCAATCTTGACGCTGGATCAGTTTACACCACTAATAGATTTAGATTTAGCGCATTGGTTTGTGCGTGAAATTGAAAAAACAAATGATGCGTATATTTTAAGTACAACAGGGGCGGTCGAGAATATTCAATCAGATTCCTATAAAAAATTCCTGACCTTCCTTTCAGAAGTCCAAGAACGAAATCGTTTATTTTTGCGGATGCCATACTTGAATAATGAAACGATCGAAGACACGAGTGAGTTACGTAACTTGATTGCCAAACAGATCAGTTTGCTTGTTGATCAAAATATTTTTCCCGTTGGATTGACTACAAATGATTTTTGGAATCAATCGGAGATGTTCAGCGACAATGCATTAGCTTCCGGTGAAAGTCTGTTGCTTGCGAATAACGAATCGGCAACGACTTTTACACCACCGAAAGTCGAAGTAAGTGCGACCTATGACATGGCAATTTTTCAGTGGCAAGAAAAACGAGGTGCGTCGATAGAATGGCTAAAAGATGCAGATCATTATCCGTTTCCTTTACCACTTGCTATTGCGTATGATTTTCCTCGATCAAAAGAGGAAGGCAAAAAGATTCTTAAAAGTTTGAACGAGTTGCCGTTTCGTTTTCCAGATTTTCAAGACACCACATATACTTACGGAATCAAAACAGCAACGCAACATATACAAGTTAGAAATGCGAAAATTTTTCTAAATGGGAATCAAATCAGCCGACTATCTGTCCAACAAGAAACGAAGCAACAGAGTACAAAGTCAGACGGTCTCTTGAATCATTTATTTGCTTGGTTAAATCGCTTGCTGATTATCATTGTGGTTGCGACGATTATTATTCTTATCTTATTATTCGCACGCGGACGTAAAAATTATCGTGCAAAATACATTCGAAAGGATCATGAAAAATGACTATTACAGATATCGTTATGTTAATGGCGACAATTATTATTTGGTCTTTATTGGTAGTAAATATCGTCCTCGTGATTGCAGGGTATATTTATTACCTTCGAACGGATTCTGTCGCACCGCCAGAAATTAACGAACAAGCAGCACCCTTCGTTTCAATCATGGTTCCAGCACATAATGAGGGAATTGTCATTGTGAAAACAGTTGAGGCACTTTTGAATTTTAATTACCCCAAAGATCGTTACGAAGTGATCGTAATTAACGACAATTCAAGTGATAACAGTGCAGAACTCTTAGAAGAATTAAAAATCGAGTTTCCTGATCGGAATTTTCAGATTATTAATACCGATAATATCACTGGTGGAAAAGGAAAATCAAATGCATTAAACATTGGTTTCAAGCAGGCAAAAGGCGAGGTTATTGCGATTTATGATGCGGACAATACCCCAGAAGCCAATGCACTACGCTACTTAGTTGGAGAGCTTGAGGCAAATGAGGAATATGGTGCAGTTATTGGAAAATTTCGTACACGAAATCGCTCAGTGAATTTACTGACGCGCTTTATCAACATTGAAACGCTTGCTTTTCAGTGGATGGCACAAGCGGGTCGTTTTCAATTGTTCAAACTTTGTACAATTCCCGGGACAAATTTTATTGTTCGTCGAGAAATCATCGAAGCCATCGGTGGTTGGGATGAAAAAGCTTTAGCCGAAGATACGGAAATCAGTTTTCGGATTTATATGATGGGCTATAAAATCAAATTTCAGCCTAAAGCAGTTACTTGGGAACAGGAGCCACAGACGCTCCCAGTTTGGTTTCGTCAACGTACGCGTTGGGTGAAGGGAAATATTTATGTCATTGTCAAAAATGCAAAATTACTGTTTGATTCAAAAGCCAAACGAATTCGTTTTGATATTTTGTACTTTTTGTCCATTTACTTTTTACTCATGACAGCACTAGTATTATCTGATATTTTCTTGGTGTTATCGGTAGCAGGATACGCTCATACATCTATCCAGGGGTTTAGTAGCTCGCTGTGGGCGCTTGCAATAGTGCTTTTTATCTTAAGTACATTTGTAAGTGTGAGTACAGAAAAAGGAGAGTTAAATCTTTCTAACGTGGGGATTATTGCTTTGATGTATGTCACTTATAGTCAAATGTGGTTAGTTGTAGCAGCGTATGGCATGTTTATGTACATCAAAGAGAATGTGTTCCACCAACAAACAGTAACCAAATGGTATAAAACAGAGAGATTTAAATGAGTAGGGAGAGAAATAGTATGAAAAAAGTCAGTCTGTTTGCAGCTTTTATTAGTTGCTTACTTGTGAGTATGATGCAAGTACCTGTATCTGCGGAAGAACAACAAAATCAGTCATTTACACAACCATTTCAAAATCAAACGGCTTCTTTGTCTGGTCATTCGGTGCGCGCAACGATGTATTTCACAAAAGAGGATTACTGGGATGTTAAACAAGCACAACTTAACTTAGATTTTCAATTGTCTCAGTTGGACAATGATGAATCATCTGATTTAACTGTTATGTTGAATGGCATAAAAATCTATTCTTGGCATCCGGAGGCAAATCCTAAGCGTCAAACAAAGACGATTGATCTTCCTAAAGAATTGATTGAAACAACGAATACATTAGTAATTGAAGGGCAGCTAATCGATTCGTCCGATGAGAAGCAAGGCGTACGTCAAACACCTGCGAATTGGTTAACAGTCTATGAAGGGTCCAATGTTAATTTCCAATATGACATCATGGATACCGAGAATAGTTTAGCTTCATTTTATAGCCATTTTATCGGTGTAGATACGGCAACAAGTGATAAAAATGTCTTACTGATTTCTGATAAACCATCGGATCCTGAAATTTCCAGTGCTACTTATGCATATCTTGGTATTGCACGTTTGACCTCAGGTTCAGCACCAGTGTCAATTGATACGTGGAAGAATGATTCGCAAACAAAAAAAGATTTTCAACTGATTTTTGGTCGCTATGAGAAAATACCTGAAAAATATCAAAAACAAATTTCTAATGAAAAACTAGAGGATGAAGCAGTTATCCGTTTATTTAATGAAGAAGGGAGACACATTTTAGTGGTCACATCTAAAAGTGATGCGCGCTTACAAGATGCTGGTCGCTATATTGCCAACCAAGAATTAATGAAACAGACCCAAAGCAACGAAAAATATGTGACAGAAGATACCCAAACATTTACTTCTTCTCTTGAGTTTGACGGGAATATTTTACTGACTTCAACAAACAATCAATTGTTAGGAGCAAACCACCAAGAACAAACATATTTCATCAATCTACCAGCACATGAAACAAATATCGATGGTAGTAGTTTCACGCTTAATCTGAAATACGCCAACAATTTAGATTTTGACACGTCACTTGTAACAGTCTATGCAAATGATGTTGCTATTGGCAGCAAAAAATTAACGGCAGACAAAAGCAATGGAGACACTATGACCTTCAAAGTTCCTGATGGGATTCAAGCACCTGGTAATCTGGTTGTTCGTGTTGCTTTTGACTTGAATTTAAAGAATACGAATGCAGCAGAAAATGAACAAACACCTTGGGCTTTGGTCGAAAATACTTCTAGTGGGATAATTCGAACAACTGAAAAATTCGATTTGCTTTATACGAATTACCCCAATCTATTGTTGCAAGGGGAACGTTTAGCCGATCTTGGAATTGTGTTACCTGAAAAACTAGATGAACATTATCTAGGTGCGTTAACCAATGTTTTGAATTTGCTTGGTAAATACACACTAAGAAATACGGGGGAAGTAACGTACTATTCAGAAGTTCCAAGCAACAAAGAATTAGCCAAACGGAACTTGATTATCTTAGGAACACCAAAAGATAACGAGCTTATCAAAACGTTAAATAATGATTTATACTTCAGTTACAACAAGGCAGGATCAACATTCCTTTCAAATGAAAAATTAAGTATCGAAGAAGAATATGGCCGTCAAATTGGGACAGTTCAATTACTACAATCACCTTACAATAAAGAAGCAGGAATGGTTGTTTTAACAGGCGTAAGTTCTGAAAATGTTTTTCTGGCTTCCACGCAGGTAGTGAACCAAGCGCAGGTTGCGACGTATAAAGGTGATGCTATCGTGGTTGATTCCGATGGAAAGAAATATGACTACCGATTTAAAAAAGTGGCGGTTCCTAAAGAAGAGGAAAACTTAGTCCAACATGTTATCAGTAATCAGCAATTGCTGATTTATGGAATTGTCTTCGTCTTGGTATTTGCCATTTTGGCTTCGACCACATACTTTATGATTAAAAAATATCAAGATGGGGAAGGTGAGTAAACTTGCGGAGTAAAAAAATTGGCGTAGCAATGGATATTGCACTCTTTTTCTTCATGCTGTTAATCATTGGGACAGTTTTATTTGTTGCTGGAAATCCAGAAAACTACTTTTTAAATGTCATTTATTTATTGATTACCTTTCTTTTGGTAATCATCACATATTTTACGAATATTGTGACCGGTTTGATTTTTAATATGCTCTTTATTTTTGGACAATTGATTTATTTGCTATATGCATATCTGTATCAAGATTCATTTACTTACTGGAGCATTCTTTGGCTGGTGTTACCCTCGCTGTATAGTGTAACGATTTATTTCGTAACAGTTGCGATTCGCAACCTGGAAATAGCAAATCTTAATTTGAAAAAGGAAAAAGTTTTCAATAGTTTGGATGCCGACACACAATTAAGAACATTGAATCTGTTTGACGATGACTTCCGTGCATTAAAACAACTACCAGCAAGATATGATTTACCTTTAAGCATGTTGATTATTCGAGTGAGACACTGGGATAGCATGAAATCAATGCTATCAGCTGACCAAGCAAGAGAAATTGTGAAGTTAGTGACCACCATTTTAGAAGAGCCTCACACACAAGAATCGTTCAAATACATTATTGATCATAATACACCGACTTGGGGCGTGGTTTGCTTCTCTAAATCTTCTGATGTCAAAACTTTGCGCGCACAGGTCAAAGAACAATTTGGCGAAACCGTACGTCAGCATGTGGAACTGTCGACACTGAACTTAGAATTAGTGACAGGTGTGACTTCCTACGATGAAAGTGAAATGCAAACTTCAACTGATTTCTTAGCTGATGGTATTCGTGAATTACAATATGATGTTTAAGGATAAATAATAAAAATTTCAAAGAGGGATGTGCGGAAAAAAGGATTTTCTGTCACATCTCTCTCCTTATTTTATAGAGGAAATGCTATAATGATTGGAAAAGGAGTGAAGTTATGAACCATTTAGAGTTGTCGCAACGCCTAGCTACTGTAGGAGAGTTTGTCCCTGCAAAAGCTCGTTTAGCGGATATTGGCTCAGATCACGCCTATTTACCGGTTGCTTTGATGTTAAAAGGAAAAATTGAGTTTGCAGTTGCTGGTGAAGTGGTGAAAGGTCCATTTGAGTCCGCACAAAAACAAGTGAGAAAAGATGGCTTAGAAGAGCGCATTGTTGTTCGTTTGGCGAATGGTTTGGCAGCAATTGAACCATCAGATGAAATTAATGCTATCACGATTGCTGGCATGGGCGGCGCATTGATTCGTGATATTTTAGAAGCAGGGAAAACACGCCTAAATCAAAAAGAACGCTTGATCCTTCAACCAAATATTGGTGAGCGCACGCTTCGTGTCTGGTTACAAGAAAACCAATATCAGATTATTGAAGAAGTTATTTTGGAAGAAAATAAAAAAATCTACGAGATTATTGTAGCGGAAAAAGCTGCTAGTCCAGTAATTTATTCTCCAGAGGATTTGATGTTTGGACCTATTTTACGACAAATGAAGAGTGAGATTTTCCAAGTAAAATGGCAAAGAGAGCTTGCACAGCGCGAAGCAATCGTTCAGCAAATGATTGAAGCAAATAAAGGAGATAAAATCAGCGAACGCCAACAAAAATTTGAAACTGAAATCAAACAGATTCAGGAGGTGTTAGGATGATTAATGCACAAACGTTCATTAATCGCTTTGAACAGTATTGTCCCCAATGGCTCGCAGAAGAAGGAGATCCAGTCGGGCTACAAATCGGCACATTGAATAAACCAATTCAAAGAGTCATGATGACGTTAGATGTTCGTCCTGAAGTAGTCGAAGAAGCAATTGCTAAAAAAATCGACTTACTGATTGCCAAGCATCCACCGATTTTTCGTCCAATAAAGCAGTTGACTACGGATGAACCGCAAGAAAAAATGTATACAGATTTATTGAAACATGATATTGCTGTTTACGCTGCACATACAAATATGGATATTATCTGGGACGGGTTAAATGACTGGTTTTGTGAGCGACTAGGTATTCAAGTCGAGAACTATTTAGTGAAAACACATGAAGTAGGGTATAAAAAATTAGCAGTTTATTTACCTGTTGAGGATGCGACAATCATGCGTGAAGCGCTTGCAAATGCAGGCGCAGGCCGACTAGGTGAGTATTCGGGCGCAAGTTTTACCTCCGTGGGGCAAGGTCGTTTTACCCCTTCCCAACAAGCGCATCCAGCGATTGGAACGTCGGGTAAAGCAGAAAAAGTGCAAGAAGCAAAAGTGGAAGTGGTTTTTCCAGAAACAATAGAGAAAACTATTCTTCAAGTAATGAGAGAGCATCATCCATACGAAGAAATCGCTTATGATTTGTTTTCGATTGATGCACCAGCACAAAGTTTTGGATTAGGACGTGTCGGAACATTGCCAAAACAGTTAGACCTAACAGCATTCATTGAAAAAGTCAAAATAGCACTTCAAGTCGATGACTTACGTGTGGTTGTACCGTCACAACTAACTGAGCCAAGAGTTCAACGAATTGCGATTTGCGGTGGAAGTGGTGAAAAGTTTTATCCTTCTGCGTTGAAGCAAGGCGCAGATGTTTACATTACAGGTGATCTCTATTATCATACAGCACAAGACATGCAAAGCGCAGGTCTGATTGCGATTGATCCTGGTCATTATATCGAGTCATTATGCAAAGAAAAATTTGTTGAAAAGTTTGAATCTTGGAAACAAGAAGAACAATGGGATCTTGATTTTTTTGTTTCTGAAACGAATACCAATCCATTCCAATTTCATTAAAAAGGGGCAGATATTATGTACGAAAATCTTTTACCACGTTTTTTAAAATATGTGAAAACTGAAACACGCTCAGATGCGACAAGCACAACGACGCCTTCAACAGCTACACAAATCGCTTTTGCGCAAGAGCTCAAAAAAGAATTAGAAGAACTAGGATTATCTGATGTTTTTTACAATGAGGAAAATGGATTTGTGATGGGAACTTTACCAAGTAATGTAGATTATCCTGTTCGTTCAATAGGCTTTATTTCCCATATGGACACAGCAGATTTCAATGCAGTTGGTGTTAATCCACAAATCATTGAAAATTATGATGGTGAATCAACAATTGTTTTGGACGAAGCAGGACGATACACGTTGAATACCAAAGATTTTCCTAACTTGAAAAATTATGAAGGACAAACACTCATTACAACAGATGGTAGTACATTACTTGGTGCAGATGACAAAGCAGGAATTGCCGAAATCATGACTGCAATGGAAATCTTGCTTAAAAATCCAACGATTCCACATGGTGAAATCAAAGTGGCGTTTGGTCCTGACGAAGAAATTGGTGTCGGTGCAGACAAGTTTGATGTTGACCAATTTAATGTGGACTTTGCTTATACAATTGACGGAGGCCCACTAGGTGAGTTACAGTATGAAACATTTAGCGCAGCGCAAGCCAATTTAACGATTCTTGGGAAAAATGTTCACCCTGGAACAGCGAAGGATACAATGATCAATGCGTTACAATTAGCTATTGATTTTCACAACCAGCTTCCTGCAGATGAAGTTCCTGAAAAAACAGAAGGATATGAAGGTTTCTTCCATTTAATGGCATTAACAGGTAACCCAGAAGAAGCCACAATGAGTTATATTATTCGCGATCACAATCGTGAAAAATTTGAAGCACGTAAAGCGTTGATTTCAAGTATCCAAGAAAAAATGAATCAAGCATTTGACCAAGAACGAATCAAGGTTGACATGTTTGATCAATATTACAATATGAAAGAAATCATCGAAAAAGATATGAGCATTGTTGAACTAGCTAAACAAGCAATGCTTGATCTAGACATCAAACCTGTGATTGAACCCGTTCGTGGTGGAACAGATGGCTCAAAAATTTCTTATATGGGTATTCCAACACCAAACATTTTTGCTGGTGGCGAAAACATGCACGGGCGCTTTGAATTTGTTTCGTTGCAAGTAATGGAAAAAGCAACTGATGTGATTGTAAAAATTGCTGAGTTGAATACGAAAGATAAAAAGTAATTTGGTGATGTGAATTGAATTCATTAAAGTAAACCTAAAAAAGTTGGGGCAAGTGAGTAAATCATTTGCCCCAACTTTTTTATACGTGTTTGTTGCGGACACTTTCTTTCATTTTTTTAATAAAAATCAAAACAATAATCTCAATTTTTTTCATTTTTGGCAAAAAAAAGTAAAATAGGGTAGAAGGTGGCGATAACTATGAAAAAATTACTAGTATTTTATAACAAAAGTTCAGGAAAAGATGAAGGAGAGAAGTTGGCTAAATGGTTTCAACAATATGCGAAGAATAAGCAACCAGACTTAGAGATTCAATTAACTCAAACAGGACCTGAAATTCGTGATGAAACGCTGATTGAAAAAGCTGAATCTTTTGATGCAGATACGTTGATTATCATTGGCGGAGATGGAACGATTCATCATATCGTTAAAGCCTTTCAAAAGACGATTGAAAATTATCACATTGGTTTGTTGCCAGGAGGCACGGTGAACAATCTTGCTCGCGTATTGGAAATTCCTTTAGAAAAAAAGGCAGCAGCAGATGTCATTTTAACTGCACAGACGAAAGCCATAGATTATGGAACAGTCAATGATTCAGTCATTATTTCAACGTTAACGGTTGGGTTACTGGCTGATACAGCAATGCGTGTGAGCCAAGAAGAAAAGCAAAAATTTGGGCCTTGGGCATTTGCTAAACGATTCATTAAATTGGTCGTGCAAAAACGTCGCTATCGTTTAACGATTCAAACGGATGATAAAAAGTGGGAGCAAAAAGTTCAGCTACTAACTGTTACCATGACGAACTCAGTAGGTGGGTATACAAATTTTGACGATTTAGCAAGTCCTGATGATGGGAAATTCCATGTAACAATCATTCCAAAATTGAACTTCTTTTCTTACGTCTTTTACTTACCTCGTATTCTACGAGGAAAATTTTATACTGTTCCGGGAATTGATTACTATACAACAAGTGAATTGCGACTGGCCAGTGAAAAGAAAGTGGGCACTCGAACAGATGGAGACACGACAGATAATCTACCAATTAAAATGACAGTAATACCAAAAGGGTTGGTTGTTTATGTACCAAAAAATAAATAGTCTTTACATTCAATAGTAGTTTAGGGTAATCTTAAAAAGTACGATTTGAAAAGGAGAAAAGATGGAAGTTTTGATACACAACCCTTTATGGTTCTATTTGATTATTGTTAATTTGTATTTGTTTTGTCTGATGGGCTATGATAAACACCAAGCAAGAGTTGGTGCATGGCGCGTTCCTGAGAGTAATTTGATTTTTGTTAGCTTGCTTGGCGGTGGTCTAGGTGGATTGATTGCTCGCAAAGTTTTTCACCACAAGACATTAAAGAAAAAATTCACGGTTGGCTTTACTGTCGGCGTGATTGTTGATGTGATTTTGATTTATTTTTTCCATTAAGGAGTAACGGATGTCGAATAAACGAACAAAAACGAAATTATTTTTAAACGTGCTATTATTCTTGTTGATTCTCGGTATCATTTACTATTTGATTCAGCATTCTTTAGCGGATATTTTAGCAGAATTATTATCAACAAGTCTTGTTGTATTGCTTGGTGTTCTTTTGCTGGGAACGATTTACCAGATCGCGGAAGGCCGTTCCATTAAAGAAATTGCGAAACCTTTTGCTCCAGAGTTTTCAACAAAGGATGGCTTTTGGACTTCCTGCTACGTTGCATTTTATCGAATTGTTTCTTTTGGTACAGGAACCCTGATTTCTGAAGTCTACTTTTATAACAAAAAAGGAATGAGGTTTTCGCAAGGCGTAGGGGTAACAGCTTTACACATGATTATGTACAAGATGGCGGTAATTACGTACGCGATAATTGGTTTACTGATTCAGTTTTCATTGTTTTATACAAAAGCGCCAAAAATGATTCCTTTTATTTTAGCAGGGATCATTTTAACAATTGTTATTGTGAGTGCCTTGTTAGTTTTATCAATGAGTATCAATGTTCAAGTATTATTTGTAAAAATAGCTAATCGACTGTGTAAACGAAACAAGACACGAGCACTAGTTGATAATTGGAATATCCAAA
The DNA here is from genome assembly GCF_050528535.1 of Enterococcus sp. DIV0176. Lineage (NCBI taxonomy): Bacteria > Bacillati > Bacillota > Bacilli > Lactobacillales > Enterococcaceae > Enterococcus > Enterococcus sp. DIV0176. The sequence continues at coordinate 1,184,724 of NZ_CP172879.1, forward strand.
TTTATTCGTTACGCGAAACAGTGCAGACAATCGTAAAAGATCGAACAGCACTGGGCTGGATTTATTTTTGGAATTTAGTCAAGTTACTCTTCTGGTACATCATTCCTTATCTGACTTTAGTTGAGAATCACCCATCAGTGGACTTCTTACTAACTTTTTCTTTTGTTAGTTTTGCTGTGGTTTTAGCGGGGGTGTTGCCGACTCCAGGTGGTATCGGTTCTTTTGAATTTGTCTATTTGTTATTGTTCCGCCCACTTGTCGGAACAGTTGATGCGGTATCTTCGTTATTATTGTATCGCTTTAGTTCATTTGTCTTACCATTTATTTATGGCATGTTCTATGTCCTCGTTGAGCGACGTGCAGTTATCAAAAAAGAAATCAGTGAAGTTAGACGAGAAAAAGTCAGCGAGTCTAGCCGAGAAGAAATGTAAAAAATCTAGAAGTGAAGAACAGAAGTAATTGTTCTTTTACTTTTAGATTTTTTTTTTTGGAATGTCAGAGTTTATTTTTTGACCAATGTTGACCAAAAGAGTATAATGTTTCTTGTAGGATTGATGGGTAAGAAACAATCATCCTTGAACTTTCAATATAGGAGGTAGTTTATATGAATATTGAAAAAATGACAACTACGCTTCAAGAAGCGATTGCAGAAGCGCAGCAAGTTGCTGTGACGCGAAAACATCAAGAAATTGATATTGCGCATCTTTGGAAAATTTTTTTACAACCAAGTCATTTTGGACGAAATTTCTATACGGACGCGGGAGTTGATGTTGATCAATTTGAACGCGAGGTTGACCGATTACTAGATGAATATCCAAGTGTTTCAGGTGGAAATATTCAGTATGGTCAAAATTTAAGCCAAAATTTATTTAGCTTGTTAAATGAAGCAGACCAATTAAAAGAAAGCTTTGGAGATGAATTTTTATCAACAGAAATCGTTATCCTAGCATTGATGAAATTAAAACATTATCCTTTAACAACTTATTTAGTTAAACAAGGAATTACAGAAAAAGAACTTCGAAAAAATATTGAAGATATGCGAGGAGGGGAAAAAGTGACCTCAAAAAATCAAGAAGAACAATACAAAGCATTAGAAAAATACGGTGTTGACTTAGTGCAACAAGTCCGTAGTGGCAAAATGGATCCGATTATTGGACGTGATGAAGAAATTCGAGATGTCGTTCGAATTCTTTCACGAAAAACAAAGAATAACCCTGTTTTGATTGGGGAACCTGGGGTTGGTAAAACAGCGATTGTCGAAGGATTAGCACAGCGAATCGTTCGCAAAGATGTTCCAGAAAACTTGAAAGATAAAACTATTTTTTCATTAGATATGGGGGCATTGATTGCGGGTGCAAAATTCCGTGGTGAGTTTGAAGAACGATTGAAAGCTGTTTTGAAAGAAGTAACAAAAAGTGAAGGCAGAATTATCCTATTTATTGATGAAATCCATAATATCGTGGGTGCTGGTAAAACAGAAGGCAGTATGGATGCTGGAAATTTACTAAAACCAATGCTTGCTCGTGGCGAATTGCATTTGATTGGTGCAACAACTTTGGATGAATATCGTCAATATATGGAAAAAGATAAAGCTTTGGAACGTCGTTTCCAAAAAGTACTGGTTAAGGAACCGACTGTTGAAGATACCATTAGTATTTTACGTGGATTGAAAGAACGATTTGAAATTCACCATGGGGTCAATATCCATGATAATGCTTTAGTTGCAGCTGCTACTTTATCAGATCGTTATATAACAGATCGTTTTCTACCAGATAAAGCAATCGATTTGATTGATGAAGCAAGTGCTACGATTCGTGTCGAAATGAATTCGATGCCTACGGAACTTGACCAAGTGACTCGTCGATTAATGCAATTAGAAATCGAAGAGGCAGCATTGAAAAAAGAATCAGATGATGCAAGTAAAAAGCGTTTGAAAAATCTACAAGAAGAACTAGCTGATTTACGTGAAGAAGCAAATGCAATGAAGATGCAATGGGAAACAGAAAAAGAAGAAGTCAATACTGTTTCAACGAAGCGTGCGGAAATCGACAAAGCCAAACATGAGTTAGAAGATGCGGAAAATAATTATGATTTAGAACGTGCAGCTGTCTTACGTCATGGAACGATTCCTCAACTAGAAAAAGAATTAAAAGAATTAGAAGCAAAAGCAAAAAATGATGATATCAAAATGGTTCAAGAATCTGTGACTGAAAATGAAATTGCTCAAGTTGTCGGTCGATTGACAGGTATTCCAGTAACTAAGTTAGTTGAAGGGGAACGCGAAAAACTAATCAAGCTAAATGAAACATTGCATAAACGTGTTATTGGGCAAGATGAAGCAGTTGATGCCGTAAGCGATGCAGTTATTCGTTCGCGTGCTGGATTGCAAGATCCAAATCGTCCACTTGGCTCATTCTTATTCTTAGGTCCAACTGGGGTAGGGAAGACTGAGTTAGCTAAAGCATTGGCAGAAAACTTATTTGATTCTGAAGATCATATGGTTCGAATTGACATGAGTGAATACATGGAGAAACATTCAGTGTCACGGTTAGTTGGAGCTCCTCCAGGCTATGTTGGTTATGAAGAAGGCGGTCAATTAACTGAAGCTGTTCGCCGCAATCCATATACGATTGTTTTACTTGATGAAATCGAAAAAGCACACCCAGATGTCTTTAATATTTTATTACAAGTGTTAGATGATGGGCGCTTGACAGATTCCAAAGGACGAGTGGTCGACTTTAAAAATACTGTGTTGATTATGACAAGTAACATTGGCTCACAATTATTGTTAGAAGGTGTAACAGCAGAAGGAACAATTCCAGAAGCAGTGGAAGAACAAGTACGTACCATTTTGCGTGGAAACTTTAAACCAGAATTCTTGAACAGAATTGACGATACGATTTTATTTACACCATTGAGTTTGGAAAATGTTAAGGGAATCGTTAACAAGATGGTTGCTCAATTAGCTCGTCGTTTAGAACATCAAGAGATTCAATTAGAAATCAGCGAAGCAGCAAGAACTTGGATTGCAGAAACTGCCTACGAGCCAGCTTACGGGGCACGTCCATTGAAACGTTTTATTACGAAAGAAGTGGAAACACCTTTAGCAAAAGAAATCGTTGCAGGTCATGTTTTACCAAAATCAAAAGTTACGATTGATTTTCTTGCTGGGAAACTCCAATTTTCAACAGAAGAATTGCCAGAAGAAGAATAAATGAATGAAAAAAACACTTCAATCATTTCGATTGAAGTGTTTTTTTATGGTATCAGTGCAAATAAGCAAGTTAGTATTTATTTCTTCGCTTTTTCTAAACGATAACTTTTGAAGTAAGCCAAATTTTTTCGGCTGTTCGTCCAAGCAAAGATTCCCATGAACAAGGCACCCATTGTATTCGTAAACAAATCACCCATTGTGTCCATCAGCGCAGCTCGACCAATAAATAAAGTTCCATTTGAAGCTGCAAATCTTTGTAAATTCATTCCTAAAAATTGATCGCAAAGGAACTCCCAGAATTCCCAAAAAACGCCACACGTTCCAGCAAAAGCAAAACCAAATAATAAAAATAGCCAAGGACTGGTTTTTTCAATCGGCGCATCTTTCATTAAATAACCAATCAAACCATAACCTAACGCTGTCAGAACCATTGGACTAACTGCATGAAGAATCTTGTCCCAAAAAGGAATGATACTAATCAAGTGTAACCCTGTTCCTAAAAAGACAGAAATGAAAAGGAAAAACCAATAAAACAAAACAATAGCAGCAGGAATTCTTATTTTAAATAGTTTGAAAATAATTTGTGGTAAGAAAATCAAAACGATACCAGCTAAGGATTCGACGATAAATGTGATTCCTTGCGTAGTAGAATATTTTTGCGTAGCAAATTCAAAAATATTGTAGCCAACAACAAATACCCCAAAAGCCAGTAGGGCAGTTTGTACTTTTTTTAACTCATTAATAATCATTGAGATGCCCCCTCAGATAAATATTCTTCAATTTTTTTCAATAATTCGGTTTCTGAAGCGACCACTTCACCATTCAATTTGATCAACCCAACAGTATAAAGATTTAGATAATGAAATTGGTTTTCTGCAACTTCTTGTAAAGCAGCAATTTTTTTCGGGTGTGTTCCACCTTGTTGACGAGTATCTGTGTACAAACCAATCACAGGGATTCCTTTTGCATAAGCAACACCAATTTCAGATGCCACTCCAGCATCAATCGTTAATCCATCGAGTAAAGCAACCATCAATTGGCTTTCCAAGACTTTTTCGGTGTCTGCCAATGCAATCATTTGACTGTCTGCGTAAGCTGTTTTGTCATTGATTGCTTCATTTTCTTGTGGTAAATAAACAGTAATTTTTGGTGAGATCTCACGAATTTGAGCAACAAGATTAGCGTTATATAAAAGGTCGCTTTTAGCGAACATAGGTCCAGCAAAATAAATGTTCATTGTGTATTCATCCTTTATTTTATATTTTAGAAATAGTCACTAAAGTAAGCTTCTGTATCTGGAATGATTCGCTCAAGTGACCGTAAAGTTTCTTTATCAGTTATGATTCGTTCGATTCGAGAAAGGTACGCAGCTCGGCGATAATTCATCATCAAACAAGTCAAAGTTTGGATATCCAAGTAAACAGCTTCACCAATTGGTTCATTAAGAATTTGTACTTGATCTTCTTCATCCCAAATCAAACCAAAGACGCCGTTATTCCAGGGTGCAATCGGATCTGTCAAAACGAAATGAAATGGTTTTGCTGTGCTAGCAAAAGGAAATTTTTGTAAAAATTCTTTGACATCAACGATTCTTGCCATAAAGTAAGGTTCGATTTGTTCCGTAATTTGGCTGTCTTCAAGTAAGAAAGCCAATGGTTCATTTTTATAAATGTCACCTTTTACCCAATAAATCATGGAGAAATGTGCAGAAATGAAATTCCATAGACCGTTGCGTGCTTCTTGATTCAAATAAAACATTTCTTTTACATGAAATACTTCTTCTGCAACCCAATAGAACAAGACACCAAGTGGTTCTTGATTGGCTCCATAGTAGACAGCAGCCGTTCGTTCTTCTTCATTTTCAAAGCGCCAATATTCTTCCCAGTGAAAACCACTGCGAAAAAGTGCGCCATGATTTTGACGTGCAAATTTTTCATAGACAGCATAAACATCTTCGTGATCCACTGGTAAGCGTTCAACCATTCCGTTAACGGGAACTTGTTTAGGCAATTGTGTATCACGTATTTTAAAGGAAAGTTTATCTGACATGATTTCCCAACCTTTACGACGATAATACGGAATATTATAAGGGTAAAGATAAGAAATCCATTGTTTCTTTTTTCTCATATTATCTAAAGCAACGACAATCAAGTCTTGCATTAAACCGTGGTTCGCATACTCTGGATAAGTACCGACTCCTGTGACACCACCCATTAAATAAGGCGTACCATGAATGTTGACTTCACAAGGGTAGATAGCGATTTGTGAAATCAATTGGTTATCATAGAACCAACCAAATACTTCGGATAGTTCTAAGATAGGGCGTTTTGATTTGATGAATTCTCGTTTACTTTCAAATCCACTTTCCTCAATATCAGACTCTGTTACTTGAAAAACATAGGACAACAATTCGTTAAATTGATCTACGTTTTCCTCCGTAACTGATTTTAACTCAAGATTTTCTCTGAAATCTTTTTGATCCATTCTTTCATCTCCATTTATTTGATTGATTTAAGTATAACAAAACTTAGGAAAAAAAACTTCTAAACGGTCACTAATGAAAAAGGCTTTAAATTCCTGTATTTCGTTGGTATAATGGAAAGTGCTGATTAAATGAAAAGAGGAGACGCTATGGATATAAATAAAATGAAGCACCGCCAAGAGCAAATTCGTAATTTCTCGATTATTGCTCACATCGACCATGGAAAATCAACGTTGGCCGATCGTATTTTAGAAATGACGCACACTGTGACGTCTCGTGAAATGCAAGATCAGCTGTTAGACTCAATGGATCTCGAACGTGAACGTGGTATCACGATAAAACTTAATGCAGTTGAATTAAACTATACAGCAAAAAATGGAGAAACATATATTTTCCATTTAATCGACACACCGGGACACGTCGACTTCACCTATGAAGTTTCACGTAGCTTGGCTGCCTGTGAAGGGGCAGTGTTGGTCGTGGATGCAGCACAAGGGATTGAAGCACAAACATTAGCCAATGTTTATTTAGCTTTAGATAACGATTTGGAAATTTTACCAGTTATCAATAAAATTGATTTACCTGCGGCAGATCCAGAACGCGTGCGTAAAGAAATCGAAGATGTAATCGGAATTGATGCCAGTGAAGCTGTACTAGCTAGTGCGAAAGCTGGAATTGGGATTGAAGATATTCTTGAACAAATCGTAGAATACGTTCCTGCACCGACTGGTAACTTAGAAGCACCGCTGAAAGCATTGATTTTTGACTCTGTTTACGACAGTTATCGTGGTGTCGTTCTAAATGTTCGGATCACTGACGGAGTAGTAAAACCGGGTGATAAAATTCAAATGATGAGTAATGGGAAAACTTTTGATGTAACAGAAGTTGGTGTCTTTTCACCGAAAGCAGTTGCCAGAGATTATTTGATGGTCGGCGATGTAGGTTACATTACTGCCAGCATCAAAACTGTGCAAGATACGCGTGTTGGGGATACAGTTACACTTGCTGACAATCCAGCTGAGGAAGCTCTTCCAGGTTATCGTAAAATGAATCCAATGGTTTATTGTGGTTTGTACCCGATAGAAACTTCTCGTTATAATGATTTACGTGAAGCATTGGAAAAACTGCAATTAAACGATGCTGCGTTACAATTCGAGCCAGAAACGTCACAAGCACTTGGCTTTGGATTCCGTTGTGGCTTTTTAGGATTGCTGCACATGGATGTAGTGCAAGAACGATTGGAACGTGAATTTAATTTAGAATTAATTACAACGGCACCATCTGTAATTTATCATGTGAACAAGACAGACGGTTCAACGATTGTTGTAGATAATCCGGCTGACTTTCCAGAACCTGTCACTATTCAAGATGTCGAAGAACCTTTTGTAAAAGCACAAATCATGGTTCCTAATGAGTTTGTTGGCGCAGTTATGGAATTGTCGCAACGCAAACGTGGTGAATTTATTACAATGGATTATCTAGATGATTATCGTGTGAATGTTGTTTATAACATTCCATTGTCTGAAATCGTGTTTGATTTCTTTGATAAATTAAAATCAAGTACGAAAGGTTATGCCTCTCTTGATTATGAAATGTCAGGTTATCAAAAGAGCAAGCTAGTGAAAATGGACATCTTATTAAATGGTGAGAAAGTCGATGCACTTGGCTTTATCGTCCATCGTGACTTTGCCTACGAACGTGGAAAAGCAATCGTTGAAAAGCTGAAAAAACTGATACCAAGACAACAATTCGAAGTCCCAATCCAGGCTGCAATTGGCCAAAAAATCGTGGCTCGTTCGGACATTAAAGCTTTGCGTAAAAACGTCTTAGCAAAATGTTACGGTGGAGATGTTTCTCGTAAGCGTAAGCTTCTTGAAAAACAAAAAGAAGGTAAGAAACGAATGAAACAAATCGGTAGTGTCGAAGTCCCTCAGGAAGCCTTCATGGCTGTTCTTAAGATGGATGATGATGAGCCTAAGAAGTAGCTTGTTTTAAGTAGAAAAGCCTATTAAATCAATCCTTATGATTAGCGTAAAACGTCTGATTAAGCAGTTTAAAAAAATTATTACTGTCATACTGCTGTCACGGCTTAATAAAAAAGGACAAAAAAGGAATAATTTCCTTGAAAATTTCTAATTGTCAGTATGTGAAAAAAGCATCTCATAGGAGGTGCTTTTTTTATGTCGAGAATAGCCATTCTCAGTATATGATCTATTTAATTATCAGTGAACTAAGTAGTTCAAATGTTCCAACCAAAGAACAATGGCATCTGAAAGATATTGAATAAACGGCCTTTGGCAAATGATGTGTATAAAGAAAAATACAAAATATAATTTGGTCCATCTAATGAGTGATGATAAAGTAAAACGACGAAGAAAAATTTAATTGCTCAAGCAAGGTAACTAGAAACTCAACATATGATTTCGTAAAGAAAGATGAACTGGATAAAAAAATTAAAAAATCTAGAAAAATAAAACTTAGATAATCTTAAGATTATCTAAGTTTTACAGCTGTTCTTCTAGATTTTCATCGTTGAAATAGATAAGTTGAAAAATAAACTATTATTGTTTTCCAACAATTTAAAATGCATATAAAGATAGTATAAAGAAACGGATCAAAGTTTCACACTATCTTTATATGCATTTTTGTATAGTTAATTTGTAAATGATGTTAAAGAAATTTTCGACATCAATGGAAAAGGAGTGAAATAGAATGATAATTATTTTAGGTATTATTAGTATTTTGTTGATGATCTATCTTTTCTGGTTTTTATTTAAGGGGGAAGAATTATGAGTAGTGTGATTTATCAAGGAATTTTTTTTCTATTTATCCTATTATTACTAGCAATTCCATTAGGCTGGTATATAAAGGAAATTATGCAAGGCAGAGTACCTAGAGGAGTTCGGTTTCTTCGTCCTTTGGAGCGTTTATTTTATAAAGTGATTGGATCTGCTAGTAAAAAAGAGATGTCAGCGAAACGTTATATCTTTACTGTTTTACTATTAAGTTTTTGTTCTATTCTATTGCTTATTTTGATATTGATGACACAACACTTTTTTCCAGGAGGAGACAGTGTAAAAAATCTTTCATTATCATTAGCAATAAATACTGCAGTTAGCTTTGTAACCAATACAAACTGGCAAGCGTATGCAGGGGAAACAACCTTATCTAATCTGTCTCAAATGTTTGGATTAACTGTTCAAAATTTTATATCGGCTGGAGTTGGTCTTTCAGTACTCGTTGCGCTTCTTCGCGGTTTTTCTCAAATTAGAAAGAAAGCATTAGGAAATTTTTGGCAAGACTTGACGCGTAGTTTAGTTTATATTCTATTGCCATTATCATTTATTCTTGCAGTCATTCTTATTTCACAAGGAACTGTGCAAACTCTCCAATCAGGTTTATCTTATCAAGGATTAGAGGAGAAAGATGCATGGTTATCTTTAGGTCCAGTGGCTAGCCAAGTAGCGATAAAACAACTTGGAACAAATGGTGGTGGTTTCTTTGGTGCAAATTCGGCTTATCCATTTGAGAATCCCACTCTCTTATCGAACTTTTTAGAAAATATCGCAATTCTTCTAATACCAACAGCATTAATTTTCACTTTTGGTTTTTGGGTGAAAGATTGGAAACAAGGACGAACTATTTTAGTAGTTTCACTTATCTTTTTATTATTGGCATTTTTAGGAGTAGCTTTTAGTGAATTCACTGGTATAAATAGCACACAAGTATTGGGTACCATGAATTTAGAAGGAAAAGAAGTCCGATTTGGAATTGGTTGGTCAAGTTTATGGACAGTTGCAACGACTGCAGCTTCTAATGGTTCTGTAAATTCTATGTTAGATAGTTTTACTCCTCTCGGAGGAGCAGTACCAATGTTTTTAATGCAACTTGGTGAGATTATTTTTGGAGGAGTTGGAAGTGGACTGTATGGAATGTTAGCATTTCTCATGTTGGCAGTTTTTATTGCAGGATTACTTGTTGGACGTACTCCAGAATACCTTGGAAAGAAAATTGAAGCTTTCGATATAAAAATGGCTAGCTTAGTCATCTTAACACCTTTGATGCTTACGCTTTTTGGTGCTATGGCATTGGTTTTACATCCAGATATTATGACTTGGTTGACTAACAATGGTCCGCATGCCTTTAGTGAATTGTTATATGGGGCTACATCACTAGCAAACAATAACGGAAGTGCTTTTGGTGGACTAATAGCAGATACTTCATATTTAAACGTTTTAGGGAGTATCCTTATGCTTATTTCGAGATATTTACCAATAGTAGCAATTCTATTTCTAGCTGAAAACATGGGAGCTAAGAAAAAAGCAGCATTGAGTTCAGGGACATTATCAACAGTTAGCCCTACGTTCATGTCGATGCTAATGATTGTAATTTTGGTAATTGGGGCTTTAAGCTTTTTGCCTTCATTAGCACTTGGACCAATAGCAGAATTTTTTACATTGAAATAGAAGGGAAGAATAATGATGAAGAAAGTTTATCAATGGGCTATTGTGCAATCCTTTAAAAAAATGGATCCACGTCAACAAATTAAAAATCCGGTCATGTTTGTTGTTTATTTGGGTGCAATTTTGACTACTCTATTATGTTTTTATCCTATGAGTGTTCCTCTGTGGTTCAATATTTCTATAACGATTTTTTTGTGGTTAACATTACTTTTTGCAAATTTTGCAGAAGCCGTAGCTGAAGGACGAGGAAAGGCACAAGCAGATAGTTTAAAGCAAGCAAAGAAAGAGATAATGACATACAAAGTAAATCATATTGATGATATTGCCAGTGAGAACTTTATCGAAATAAGATCTTCTGATTTGAAACGTGGAGACCTAGTTTATGTAAGGTCTGGCGAACAAATACCTGCTGATGGTGATGTAATAGAAGGTGCAGCTTCAGTTGACGAAAGTGCTATTACAGGTGAATCAGCACCTGTAATTCGGGAATCAGGAGGCGATCGTAGTGCTGTAACAGGTGGGACAACAGTTGTTTCTGACTATCTCGTTATTCGTGTTACTTCGGAGAATGGTGAATCATTTTTAGATAAGATGATTGCGATGGTAGAAGGCACACAACGGAAAAAAACACCGAATGAAATTGGGCTACAAATTTTTCTAATTACTCTAACGATTATTTTTCTGACAGTCTCTATCACGCTTATTCCATTTACTGACTTTAGTAGTCAATTATCAGGAAGAGGGGAGGCACTTTCAATAGTTATTGTTATTGCCTTGCTAATTTGTTTAGCACCTACAACGATTGGTGCACTGATTTCTTCAATCGGGATTGCTGGTATGAGTCGTTTAACAAAAGAAAATGTTATTGCTATGAGTGGTCGCGCTATTGAAGCAGCAGGTGATGTGGATGTTCTTCTGCTAGATAAGACTGGAACGATTACTTTAGGAAATCGACGAGCAAGTGAATTTTTACCAGTTAATGGTGTAAGTAAGGAACAACTTGCTGATGCAGCACAACTTTCCTCCTTAGCAGATGAAACGGCAGAAGGTCGTAGTATCGTAATTTTAGCAAAGGAGCAGTTTAATCTACGCGAACGAGAATTTCAAAAATCAGAAGTTAAATTTATAGATTTCAGTGCAAAAACGCGAATGAGTGGAATTGATTATCGAGGAGATGAAATTCGTAAAGGAGCCGCTGATACTATGAAACATTATGTTCAATCGAAAGGCGAGATATATCCGCCGGAATGTGATGAAAGCGTCGATAAGATAGCGCGTGCTGGTGGTACGCCTTTAGTAGTAGTTAAAAATAACCGAGTTATGGGTGTTGTTTATCTAAAAGATGTCGTGAAAAATGGTGTCAAAGAAAAATTTTCTGATATGCGAAAAATGGGAATTAAAACAATTATGATTACTGGAGACAATCCCTTAACGGCAGCAGCTATTGCTGCAGAAGCGGGAGTAGATGATTTTTTAGCTGAAGCAACTCCAGAAAATAAGATGGATTTGATTCGTGAATATCAAGAAAAAGGGCATTTAGTAGCCATGACAGGTGATGGAACCAATGACGCTCCAGCACTAGCTCAAGCCGATGTTGCAATGGCAATGAATACAGGAACACAAGCAGCAAAAGAAGCAGGAAATATGATTGACCTAGATTCTAGTCCAACAAAATTACTTCAAGTTGTACAAATTGGCAAACAACTTTTAATGACACGAGGAGCGCTTACGACATTTAGTATTGCAAATGACATTGCAAAATATTTTGCTGTTATTCCGGTACTGTTTTATAGTATTTATCCCCAATTGGATCAACTGAATATTATGGAATTAGGAAGTCCCTTGACGGCTATCTTATCTGCAGTAATTTATAATGCGGTTGTTATTATGGCACTAATACCGCTTGCTCTAAAGGGGGTAAAGTATCAAGAAAAACCAGCTAGCCAAATATTGCGCCACAATCTATTGGTATATGGACTTGGTGGTGTGATAGCCCCCTTCATTTTCATTAAGTTCATCGATATTGTTCTTTCAATGATTATTTTATAAGGAGGAGTAAATTTTATGAAAAAAAGTCTTTTTAGTAGCTTGAGATTTTTACTTTTGGGCTTAGTTATATTTGGTGGTGTCTACACGCTAGTGATTACAGGCATAGGACAGTTATTTTTTTCAGAACAAGCTAATGGAAGTAAGATTATTTCAGATAATCAAGTAGTTGGTTCAAAGTTGATTGGTCAATCTTTTCAACAAGATAAATATTTTTCGGGACGTGATGCTAAGGTAAGTCAGTTGTCACCTGTTTCAAAAAAACAAGAGAAACTAGTTCAAAAACGTGTTATAAATGAATTAGAAAAGAATCCAACTCAAAAGGAAGTTCCTATCGATTTAGTCACAGCTTCAGCTAGTGGCGTTGATCCTGATATTAGCTTAGAAGCGGCAGAGTTTCAAATTGATCGTATTGCAAAAGAACGGGAGTTACCAAAAGAAAAAATTCAAGGACTCATTGATAAATATTGTCAAAAGGATTGGTTTTCTAACCGCTATTTTGTGAATGTTTTGCAGTTAAACCTAGCGTTAGATAAACTAAGAGCGTAATAGATAGTTCTCTAGTTCTTTATTAATAAAAAGATCTGGAAAATTCTTCTCTATAACAATAGGGGGTTAGAAAATGTTTGATCAAACACAAGTAGGTGATGGGAGAAGAGGTAGGTTGCGTGTCTTCTTTGGCTTTGCAGCTGGAGTTGGGAAGACTTATGCTATGTTATCAGAGGCTCATGAACTATTAGAGATGGGTAAAAATGTAATGGTGGGTTATATTGAGCCTCACGAACGACCAGATACTAATCAATTACTAGAAGGCTTGCCTCAAATACCGCCAAAAAAAATCTCGTATAAACAATTGGACCTATTCGAACCTGATATTGATGAAATAATTACAAGAAAGCCAGAAATTGTGCTGATTGATGAATTGGCACATACGAATGCAAAAGGTTCTCGAAATCGCAAACGTTACCAAGATATCGATGAATTATTAAATGCAGGAATTGATGTCTTTACTACCATTAATGTCCAACATTTAGAAAGCTTAAATGATATTGTGGCAGAAGTAACAGGCATTGAAGTCAAAGAAAGAGTACCAGATACTTTCTTACAGCAGGCGACAATTAAAGTCATAGATGTAGAACCTGAAGAATTAATTGAGCGATTGGCACAAGGTAAAATATATGCAAATGAGAATGCTCGACGTGCTTTGGAAAATTTTTTTATTCCACAAAAATTAGATCAGTTAAGAGGACTTGCTATTCAAAGAGCATCAGATCATATTAACCGAATAAGCAGCAAAACTAGCGGTATTCAAAGTAAATTGTTGACGGTTGTAAATGATGCATTTCCTAAAATGACAGAAAAATGTATCCGGTGGACAGCAAGATTAGCGCAAGGGCTAGGAGCTGAATGGACGGTTATTCAAGTACGTACCTTAGAAAATACACCCACGAATATTCCGTTAGCTGATAAACTAGGTGCAGAAGTAATTAATATTGAAAAAGAAGATAGTTTTGAGACAATTGTGGAATTTGCTAAAATGACCGGTGTGACAGATATTATTATGGGAAAAAATTTACGTCAACCATGGTATGAAAAAATATTTTCTGAGAATTTTGATGATCGTCTTTTAAGGCGTTTGACCGACACAGAAATTCATTTAATTCCTTTTAATGAAGAAAAATCGCCATTTTTGTTAAGTATACGAAAAGTTATTGACGGTGGTGGAAAAGATCTGAGCATTGCAATTAGTAGTGTTTTTTTGGCTACTGTTGTGACGGAATTGATGCAGTATCTACATGTTGGGGATCAGAATTTGATGCTTATCTATCTCTTTTTCATCTTATTAGTAGCACGAACGACATCAGGTTATTTTTGGAGTGCGCTATCTTCTATCTTGAGTGTGCTATCTTTTAACTGGTTTTTTGTCGAACCATTATATTCATTAACTGTTTATAAACAAGGGTATCCTATTACGCTATTGATTATGCTGATTGTTGCGTTAATGATTAGTAATTTAATGGTTCGCTTGAAGAAACAAGCAGAAAATTCAATGGAAAAAGAACATCAAATGGAAATCCTTTATGAATTAAATAAACAATATGTTTTAGCAGAGAGTCGTAAACAAATACTTGATATTTCTGCAACGTACTTGTCTCGATTATTAGATCGTGAAATTATTCTTTTTGATTCTAAAGCAAATATGGAGAGCGTCCATTTTCAAACTGATAAAAAATCTATTTTAAATAATCCTGATGAAGCAGCAGTCGCTTTTTGGGCTGCTAGAAATCAGAGAGAAGCAGGAAACGGAACGGATACTTTAATTGGCGCAAAAGGCTTTTATTTACCAATAGTCGCAAGTGGAAAAACGTTTGCTGTGCTAGGAGTAGAAAGAAGAAACGGTCTCGAATTAGAGAATAATCAATTAAATTACTTAAGATTGGTATTGACACAAATTGCTGTAATACTGGAACAGACAGAACTAAAAAATGAAAAAGAACGAGTTGAGTTGGAAAATGAGCGAGAAAAAGTTCGCAGTAATCTTTTACGAGCAGTTTCGCATGATTTAAGGACACCACTTACTGTTATTTCTGGAATTTCGGAGACTCTAAGTGCAGGAACGGATTTAAAGGAAGAAACGCGACAAAAATTATTGCGTGACATTCAGGAAGAATCGCATTGGCTTATTCGTATGGTAGAAAATTTGTTATCTATAACTCGTATTAACATGGATACAATGAAGGTAACAAAAACGGCAGAACCTGTGGAAGAGATAGTGGAAGCTGTATATAAACATTTGAAAAAAGTGTATCCTAATGGGCAGGTAGATGTTCATCTGCCTAATCAAGTTGTATTTATACAAGCAGATCCTATTTTAATAGAACAAGCTTTGTTTAATTTAGTCGAGAATGCATTTCGACATGGCGATAATAATTATCCAGTTCGTTTAGGTGTCTATCAAGAGAACCAACAAACTATATTTGAAATTGAGAATGTAGGAGAAATTCCCTTAAAGCAATTTCAAAAAATTCAGTCAAACCTAACAAACATAAATGAAGTACCTGTAGATTCAAAAAATGGCTTAGGAATAGGCTTAAGTATTGTAAAGACAATTATCCATGCTCATAATGGTAGAATGGAGATGACTGTTCATTCTGGAATGACATTAGTTAGAATTTATTTGAAATGAGGGAATATCTATGAAACAAGCCATTTTACTGATTGAAGATGATCCGAATATCACCGACTTTATGGAAGTCGTTTTAAATCAAGGAAACTATCAATTATCAATTGCCAGTACAGGAATGGAAGCATTGACTATCATGCAAACTATTTCAATTGATTTAGTTTTGTTGGATTTGGGTCTCCCTGATATTGATGGTATTGACTTGTTGAAAATCCTACGTAAACGAATGCAATTACCTATTATTGTTATTTCAGCTCGAAACAATGAAGAAGATAAAGTAAAAGCATTGGATTTGGGAGCTGATGATTATGTAACGAAACCCTTTGGAACCAACGAATTGTTAGCTCGAATTCGTACCGCATTACGACATCAAAATAGCTCTAATGATGACGCAACAATTATCGAAAATAAAGAGTTGACAATTAATTTTGATAAACAATTAGTATATAAAAATGGAGAAGAAATTCATTTAACAAAAAATGAATACCGAATTTTAGCGCTCATGTTTCGTGAATTAGGTAAGATTGTAACCTATCAAACGTTAACTACGGAAGTATGGGGGCCTTATAGTACTGACACACAGACGTTGCGAGTGAACATGTCAAACATTCGCAAAAAAATAGAGAGTGATACGCTAAATCCGGAATATTTAGTAACTGAAATCGGCATTGGTTACAGACTACGTGACTACAAGAAGGAATAAGATTTACCCAAGTCCTTAAGCCAGAATAGATCCATTTTTGTTGTCACGCAATTTTAAGGGTAAAAATAATATTTGACGAAAGTTTTATCCAAAGAAAAAGCTCAACTACCATAAGCTAGATCATTGATCTAACATATGATAGTTGGGCTTTTTGTATCCATTAAAAATTAGAAGTGTTAATTTAGATAGATGATTGGTGTGAATTCAAAAAGTATTACCGCATTTGTATCTAGACGAACAGAATATATTAATCGGAATTGTTTTAAGTGTATTAACATATTGGCTTTTTGCTCAATCGCTGTTGAATATGGCGCCCGATATTCAACTTGATCTTGGCATTTCATCCGGAATTTTAAGTATGGGTATTTCTATTACAGGTTTAATTTCAGGTATTTTTATTGTAGTAGCAGGTGGTTTTGCAGACAAATTTTGTAGAGTAAAAGTAACTTATTTAGGAATCTTATTAAATATATTAGGTTCTTTTGCATTAATTATTATGAATAGTGGAGCAATATTTGTATTAGGTCGAGTACTTCAAGGTTTTTCTGCTGCATGTATATGGCCATTATGAAATCTTACTATCATGGAAAAGATCGACAACGAGCTCTTAGCTACTGGTCAATTGGTTCATGGGGAGAATCGGGTCTTTGTTCTTTCTTTGGAGGCGCAGTAGATAGTTCTTTAGGCTGGCGCTATGTTTTTGTTTTTCAATTGTTATTTTGATTTTGAGTGTAATTTTAATGTTGGGAACACCAGAGTCTGTTTCAACAGATGATAATAAAAAAGCATTTGATAGTTTAGGATTATTTTTATTTGTTCTTTCAATGCTTTCATTTCTTCTAAATATAGATTCTGAATTGAATTTCCTAAATAGATGTTTTTTCTCGAGTATTCTTTTTGTTGATATTTCGCCTTTTATTAAAGAAAAAGATGTTAATAGTTTACAAATGGACAAAGCTGTTACATTTTCTAAAGAATTTTGTGAGCTAATTAAAATTGTATTTCTAGAAAATAATGAATGTAATGCAGGATTAGAATCTTTAGAAGTTGAGGTTTGTCACTTTTATTACAAATTATCTCATTTTAAAGGCGGATTAGCTTACTTTGTGCCAGAGGAATTTATTTTACCTAAAAAGATGATGTTTTGGAATTCATTAACTGAACGAATCTTATCAAAAATCTATTTTCCTTTTCCTGATGAAGTTGTAAAGCCGCATCTAATATATATTCTCTTTAGGTTTTTTATGAACTATGTGAATTTGCCAAAACTTGAGATTAATTTTTATTCTCTTTTTGGTAAATGTAGTCGTGATTACTTTAAAGAAGTAATAGAGGCAGATATTTACATTCCTTTATATTTTAGAAACACACGAGAGAAATATGAAACAGGGGTGATTATTTCAGATAGAAAATATGAATTTTTACCAGCAGATGCACCAATAATTTTATGGCGGCCTGCGCCAACAACCAAAGAAATTGCTATGGTGAAACAAAAAATAATTCTATCTTATTCTAATTTATTTTTTGAATACTTTAATTTTTAAGTATTTAATTCATAGAATAAATAAAGTTAAGCTCTTAAAATTGGAATCATATTTAATTTAAGGTAATTCGTCGAATCGTGATATCGATTGGGCGAATTACTTTTATATTTTAAATCTTAATTTTTGCTAAGAAAGAGAGCTATATGTATTTAAAGTGGAAAACAAGATGCAGGGATTCCTAAAAAAATATAAAGTTATTCATTTGAAAATCTTTATATTCAGAACACTAAAAAAATATATATAAACGGATTTGAATAATTTAGAAAAATAAAAGAAGTGCTAGTAAAATATTGCTCTTATTTTTTTTAAATGCATAGGAATATATTTCTTTAGCATTTAAAGATCAATCCTTGCTAAAAGTGTTGACAGAAATCGGTTTCGATTTTTCACTCACACGAACTATTATAGAACCTTAATTTAAGAATGCTTGTGAAAGAATTGTTACTAACTTTAAGTTTGTTAGTAACTTTTTTTTTCATGATTTAAGAATAGTGATTTACTTATGACATTTTTCTATATTTTTGCGTGAGAAAATTTTATTGTGTGACGGAAAGGGGCATTTGTTTTTACTAGCTTTTTTTAGAAACTTCTGTCAGATTTCTCTAGCGTTGAGCCCAAGTAGAATACGCTTGTCTGATCAATTCGATATAGCGCTAAGGGGCGTTAAATCAATTACTCAGCAAACAAAATTAGGTTTTTATTTATTCTCACTCAATTACAACATGTCGAGATAGATTGCTCTACCAAATCCTTTAGGCGGTCTCAATCAATGAGGGGATTACTAATGGAAAGGACAAGTCATTTTTCTTTAAAAAGGTTTAAATTCAAAATCCGATTGTCAGCGCAGAAAATCTATGCTACTATTTCGTTAACCTTTAATCTTTATTTAGTTAACCAGATGTAACGAACAATAAAAGAAATTTAAAATAGTGCATCCGGAAGAAGAATTGGATTAGGTCAATAAACTTAATATAGAGGAATGTGAAGTGTGATATGGATAAAAAGATGAAATCTACAAGGGAATTTGATGTAAAAATATTGACAAAAATGGCTTTATTTTTAGCCTTAATCATCGTTTCTGGGATGATTGCTATTCCTGTCCCAGCTATTGGGGTTCCAGTTGTTTTACAGAATATGATTATTATGTTGACTGCTGGATTTTTAGGCAAGAAATATGGAACAATCACGATTGGTATGTTTTTAGCCTTAGTATTTATGGGTGTGCCAATCCTTTCTGGCGGTCGTGGTGGCTTAGCAGTTTTATTTAGTCCTAGTGGCGGTTTTTTGATTGGATTTTTACTTTGCGGTTTTATAATTTGTCCCATATTGGAAAAAATTGGTAGTGACACTTACTGGAAAATATTATTAGCTTTTATCGTAGGTGGTGCCTTGTTCATCAATATTTTGGGGAGCTTCACTTTAGCTTATTTTAGTCATCAGTCTTTGTGGACAGGGTTAAAAATGGCAGCTTTTTTTGTTCCAATCGACATTGGAAAATCGATAATCGCGGCTATTATTTACCAACGACTAAAAAAATATACTGTTTCTGGAGAAGCTAAATGATTCCTTTTTCCAATATATCCAAAGAAAAAAGAGCTATCATTTATCATGAGCAATTCATTAATTATGGGAAACTACAACAAATGAGTCGTTCTTATCAGAAAAAAATTCAAAAAGAAGAAGAACGGATTGTTTTTATTCCTATGGATGAGTGTCCGGAAACCGTTTATAAATTAATTGCTTGTATCTTGGCAAAAAAAATTTTTGTTCCTATTTCAAATCAAAGACCAGAAGAACAGGTAAACAAACTTATAGGTGAATTTTCCTCTTCTATTTTATGGACGAAAGAAATTTGTCATTTTCAAACAAATAATAAGCCCATCTTATTTCCAGAAGACACACTTTTTATCGGATTTACTTCTGGAACAACGGGAGAGAGAAAAGGGTTTATTCGTAATCAAAAAAGCTGGCTTAACAGTTTCAGCATTTTTCATTCAGTCCCCGTTTTTGCAAAAAAAAACTATGTGACCTGTTTGACGCCACTTCATTATTCATTAGGTCTTTATACATTGTTACAAACATTATGTTCAGGACAAACTTATTTATTAGGAATAAGAAAAATAAGTAGTCTTGCATCAAATCCGGCTGTTCTCAATGATAGTCAAATTTTCTCAGTACCGACGGTTTTTAACTATTGGATTGAAAAAATGGAGAAGCCAATGTTTGGTACATTTGATGTGATTTTGGGTGGGGAATCAGTCACAGAAAATCAAAGAAAAACGTTTGCCTCTAAATGTCCTGAAGCAAGATTATTTGATTTTTATGGAACATCAGAAACAAGTTTTATTAGTTACAATGATCAGCAGCTTCCAGAAAGAAATTGCCTAGGCAATTTCTTTCCTAAAGTGCAAGTGACGATTCTAGACGCTGACGATTCGATTGGGGAAATTGCTGTGAAAAGTCCCATGAATTTTCAAGGCTATTTAAATAATGGACAGATCTTCTTAGCAGAGGAAACGATTAAAACTGGAGATTTGGGGAAATATGAAAAGGTTCTTTTTTACTTTGGACGTAAAGATAAACGTATTAACCGAAAAGGAGAAAAAATATTTCCTGCTTATCTGGAAAAAATAGTCTTACAGTTACCCCAAATTAAGGATGCTTTGATATATGGTGTGTCTGACCCAGAATTGGGCGAACGTGTTTTGGCGGAGGTTGTTTGGAAAGATGAACCTCTTGCATTGAGTGCAATTAATGAATTTATCAAAGCAAACAGTTATCGAAAAGGTAAAATTGATACCTTACTTTCAGTCCAAGAAATTCAATATAACGAAAGTGGAAAGAAAAAAAGATCTATACAGGAGAAATAAAATGGAACGAGTCTATATAATCGATGGTGCAAGAACACCTATTGGAAAATATGGTGGTATGTTTTCTGAAGTATTACCCGAACTGTTAGGGGGGACATTATTAAAAAAATTACTGAATCGAAATGAATTAACTAGGGTGGATGAGGTAATTACTGGCAATGTCATTGGCGGTGGAGGAAATGTAAGTCGTCGAATTTCTCTGGTATCGGGTTTAGATGTCATTGTCCCCGCATTTACTATAGATCGCCAATGTGCTTCAGGATTGGAGAGTATCTTAGTCGCCACTGCAAAAATTAAAAGCGGAATGGCTGAGTGTATTGCCTGTGGTGGTGTGGAAAGTACTAGCCGTGCTCCATGGCTGATTGAGCGACCCACACGTCTCTATGGTCGCAATCCATTCATTTTAGAACGCGCTCCTTTAAGTATTCCAGAATACGGAGATCCTGCAATGGGAATTGTTTGCGAAAAATTAGCTGAAGGTCTGCAGATTGATCGTTTGAAGCAAGATCAATATGCTTATGAAAGTCAAATGAACTATCAAAAGGCTAAATCAGCCGAGGTATTCTCGAAAGAAATTATTTCTTTCAATCAATTTCATGAAGATGAGTGTCCTAGACCTAAAACAACGATTGCTAAATTAAGTGCTTTGCCCTCAGCCTTTTGTCAAGGAGGGTCGTTGACTGCCGGGAACAGCTCTCCCCTAAGTGATGGGGCAGCTTTTTTACTTCTCGCTAGTGAACGTTATTGTCTAGAACATCAATTGAATCCTCTATTCGAAATTATTGATGGGGCATCAATTGGTGTTTTGCCTGAAAAATTTGGTTTAGGGCCAATTTATGCTACTGAAAAACTGCTCAAGAAAAATGAAATGACCTTGTTAGATATGGATCGGATTGAATTAAATGAGGCTTTCGCAGCACAAGTTTTAGCATGTTTTCAATTGGAAACATGGCCAGAGAATCGCGTAAATGTATCTGGAGGTGCCTTAGCCTATGGTCATCCTTTTGGTGCTACAGGGACTATCTTGGTCAGGCGTTTAATGAGTGAATTACAACAAAAAGACCATCTAAAAAAGGGACTTGTGACGATGTGTGTTGGTGGTGGACAGGGAACGACTTTAATGCTTAGGAAGGTAAGTTCACAATGAAAGTCAGTAAAAATATTTTAATTGGGAAAGATGAACTAGCTGAATATAAAGCCATAGTTCATTACGAAGGAAAAGAATGGCCCAAGTCTTTCCTATTGACATTGTGGCGCTATTTTTCTGTTTCAGAATTAGAAAAATACGAGCACTTATTAGTAGAACAAACTGTCGTTATCAAAAAGAAAATCATATTAGACCAAACTTATGAAGTTACACTTGAAAAAGTAGAAGTTCAGCAAAAAACGAGCATTGCTTTTTGGACATACTTATTAACGATTAAAAAGGAGGGGATTTTCTATGGAGAATGCCAAACCAAGATCTATGTTCGGACTGCTGGGAACCTTTAGTTTTTCTCTGACAGACTTACAAAAATATCAAGAATTTTCTAAGGATAAGAATCCTGTTCATAATACAGGTGTGGTGTTTGGAATTCAATTAATGGCTCGAATTGAAGGCTTGATTGAAAGAAAATTGAACCTAAATATCACTGGAAAATATACTTATTATTTTTTAGAAAAGGTCATGGTTGGCGAAGAAATAAGCGTATATTTAAGTGATAACCAACAGTTCGAGGTATGGTCTTTCAATAAAAAAATAGGAGAAGGTGTTTTTGAACATGAATAAAGTCGCGTTAATAACTGGAGGTACAAAAGGAATCGGCCGTGGATTAGTAGAGACCTATTTGCTAAATGGCTATTCTGTAGCTACTTTCTCAAGTGAAAAGATCAATACCGAATCATTAAGAGAAACCTATGTAGATTTTCCCGAAGACAAGTTGCACGTAAAAACATTAGATATTCGTAATGAAGACTTAAGTCGGAAGTTTGTTCGAGAAGTGATTGAAAAATTTGGCCGAATCGATACATATATTTTTAATGCCGGTATTTGCCAAGACAAATCTTTTGGAAAGATGACAGGAGAAGAATGGACAGAGGTCATTTCCGTGAACTTTACGAGTGCTTTTGGAATGACTCAAGAGGTCTTTCGACAAATGAAAAAGCAAACAGGACGGAAAACAATCTTTTTTATGACCTCTTTATCTGGTTTGGAAGGAGCTTTTGGTCAAGCCAATTATGCAGGGAGTAAAGCAGGGGTAATTGGCTTAAGTAAAAGCCTAGCTATAGAAGGAAAAAAATATGAAATCGAAGTAAATGCTATTTCTCCGGCAGCTTTGACAGATATGACAAGCCCAATTATCGAAAAAATTACTCAAAACTGTAAGAACACGGGAGAATTGTTCCCAGACGATTGGAAAATAGGTTCTCCTAAAGAAGTTGCCCAAAGTATTTATGAGCTTTCTAATTATAGCAAGCTGGGTACAGGAAAGATTTTTTCCCTTAATGGATTGAAAATCGAAGTTTATAAACCAAATGCGAAAGTATCGTTTTCTATGGAGAAAGAGAATGATTAAAGATTTATTTGATTTGAAGTATCCAATTATTCAAGGGGCAATGGCTCAAGTTTCTTATTCTTCATTAGTAGCAGCGGTTTCAAATCAGGGAGCTTTAGGCACCTTGTCTTCTTATGGACTTACTGGAGAACAATTAAAAAAGGAAATCCAACAGGTGAGAGAAAAAACAACACGGCCTTTTTCCTGTAACGTAATGTTACAACAAGTGAATAGCGATGAATTAATCGAAGTAATTCTTTCTGAGAATATCCCTATTGTGAGTCTTAGCGCTGGATTTAAACCAGGTCTTATTCAAAAATTGCAGGAAAATAACAGAAAAGTTATTTCGGTTGTAGGTAGCAAACGCCAAGCAACAAAAGTAATTGACAGTGGGACAGATTGTATTGTCGTGGAGGGAAATGAAGCAGGGGGCCATATTGGAAATACGAAACTGGAAACTTTACTTTTAGATACCTTAGCGATGACTAAGATACCAGTTGTTGCAGCTGGTGGCATCATGACAAATAAAGACATACAACAGAAATTGCAAGTAGGAGCGGCAGGCGTTCAATTGGGGACTGTTTTTCTGCTTAGTCAAGAGTCTTCATTATTAGAAAACAGTAAAAAGTTATTGCTGAGTAAAAAGATCAAATCAGAGATATTTACAAAATCTAGTGGGAAAAAATTTCGGGCAGTAAGAGTAAAAGAGAACTATCTACCATGTGGAATTGGCATTGATAGGATTAATCAAATTCTTACTGTTTCTGAGATTATTAAAAAGCTAAATAGTGTCCCAAATAGTTCGTCTGATGACTAATTAAATTTTGAGAAATGGGTATCAGCGATCAATAAATCATTACTATTTATAGAATACACTGTTTTTTCATTCTAAATGAATTGAAAGGTTGTTAAATCAGCGTTTCACGCTCAAGTGAGGATTATTGAATAAAGCAAAATATTATCTAGCTGAACAACTTTACATGAAAATACCCTGTCGTGTATACAATCGAAAAACAGACTCACTAAGGTAACAAAGCAATCAATGTTTTAATAAAGGTGTGCTCCCGATAAAAAAAGTACAAAGGAATCAAAAAATTTATGATAGATTAGATGCTTTTGAAAAAAGGACTAAACTTATATCATGAAAAGTAAAAGATATTACCGCTATTTAAAGAATATATTTTGAAGAGCCACAGAGTATTGACGGAGAAATAATTGATAGATGCGGAGTGAAGAAGCAAGATGGATTGTATGCATAAGAAAGATAATAGTTTCTTGTGAAGATTCCCAGTAAAAAAACTACTGTTTTGGAGCCGCCTTTTCAAGCATGTGCTTACTTGCTTACGAAAAGGACAGGCTCTTTTGTTCGTCCTATTCATATTTTTTTAAAGATGATAAATAATACATATGATGAAACAATATTTTTATTTTAAAAATCAGATATAATAAAGATGGAAAAGAAAGGTGCGAGTCTATCATGGAAATCAGATTACTAAAGTACTTTTGGACCGTAGCACAGGAAGGGAATATTTCTAGAGCGGCTAAATTATTGAACATTACGCAACCTACTTTAAGCAGACAAATTCGTGAATTAGAGGAACAGGTGGGAATGCCGCTGTTTCAACGAGAAAAAAACCAGCTCTATCTTTTGCCGGAAGGTGTTTTTCTAAAAGAACGAGCAGAGGAGATTCTTCAGCTAAACGACAAATTAGAGCAAGCTTTTTCCAATAAGAAAAAGAAAGAATTGACAGGAACAATTGTAATTGGCTGTGTCGAGGCGGATAATTCTGATACGGTGGCGATGATGTTAGAAGAAATGGTCAGCGATTATCCCAATGTCCACTTTACTATTGTAACAGGAACAAGTGATGATATTAGCGATCGTTTGGAAAAAGGTCTGGTCGATTTAGCTGTGCTATTAGAACCAATTGCGCTTAAAAATACAAAAGTTTTAAAATTACCACGAGAAGAAAAATGGGGATTTTTAGTTTCAAAGGAGTTAGTCATCTCAAATAATGAAAAAATAAAACCAGAAGATATCGCTGGGTTACCTATTTTGTGTTCTAATCGGATGGAAATTCAAAAATTATTGAGTACTTGGAGTGGCACCGCTCTAGAAAACTTAAACATAGTTGGAAATTTCAATTTGATTTTTAATATTTTTTCACTGGTAGAAAATAAAGTAGCTGCCGCTCTCACAATTGAAGGGGTTGTTTCCAAAAGACGGCTAGAAAATTCAGTATTTATCCCTATGGAACCAGAAGTGAAGACCAACTGTGTGTTAGTGTGGAAAGAACGGATTCAAACACCGGTTATTCAAGAATTTATTTCTCGTTTCAAACATGCTTTTGGGGCATAGAGGTATATGCAATAAGCATTAGACGCAAATAAAAACGAGTTGTACGATGAATTTATCAATCGTACAACTCGTTTTTATTTGGAAGTAGGAATTCGGCAGTTTGAAACCCAAGAATCATTGGCTCATAAAATTGTTGAATGTTTGAATGGAGGAAACAAACATGGTGAAACATGAAGAAGTGAAAAATGGTGTAATCTTTCCAATTGGCGAAAAAAATGATGCTTATGCACAATATTTTATTGGACAAAGTTACTTACAAGGATTAATTTCTGATCCAAAAATTAGCGTAGGTGTAGCCAATGTGACTTTTGAACCGGGCTGTCGGAATCATTGGCATATTCACCATGATGGATTCCAATTATTACTCGTAACTGGAGGAGAGGGTTGGTATCAAGAAGAAGGAAAACCTGCAAAACTTTTAAAAGCTGGTGATGTGATCACGACACATGACGGTGTTAAACATTGGCACGGAGCAACGAAAGATAGCTGGTTTGAGCATCTTGCAATTACTGCCGGCACTCCAGAATGGTTAGAACCAGTGGACAATCAATGGTATGAAAATTTAACTAAATAAAGGAGGAATACTCTGATGAAAAAGCAGACAGCAGGAAGAGAACAACTAGGTGAGTTTGCACCACAATTTGCAGCATTAAATGATGATGTACTTTTTGGAGAAGTGTGGGCAAAAGAAAACGAATTATCTGCCCATGGTCGCAGCATGATTACTTGCTCCGCGCTTTTAGCATTGGGCGCTCCTCAGCTAGAAGCTCATCTCAAAATTGCCAAAGAAAATGGTGTCACAAAAGAAGAAATCACAGCGTTGATTACGCATCTGGCTTTCTATGCTGGTTGGCCTAAAGCGTGGAGCGCCTTTTCAATGGCAAAAGAAATATTTGGCAGTTAAATTTAAAATAATCGTCAAACTAGAAATTTAAAGGAGAAAAAATAATGATTTTACAAGAAAATTATCTGTTAAATAATGGGATGAAGATACCTAAAGTTGGATTTGGCACGTGGATGATTGATGATAAAGTCGTAGCCCAAGTAGTAGGAGATGCCTTGGCATTAGGGTATCGCCATATTGATACGGCTCAGGCTTACGGAAACGAGCGTGGAGTTGGAGAAGCAATTCGAGATTCTGGAATTGATCGTTCAGCTATTTTTTTAACAAGTAAAGTAGCTGCTGAGCATAAAACGTACAATACAGCAGCAAAATCAATCAATGAATCTTTAGCAAAACTAGAATTAGAAACAATTGATCTCATGATTATTCATGCCCCTCAACCATGGGATGAATTTCGAGAAGCAAATTATGATGAAGAAAATATTGAAGTCTGGCATGCATTAGAAGAGGCGGTGAGAGAAGGAAAAATTCGCTCCATTGGATTGTCCAATTTCAACCAGCATGATATCGAAAATATCTTAAAACATGCAACAATAAAACCAGTAGTCAACCAGATTTTAGCACATATCTCAAATACCCCATTTGGCCTCATTGATTTTTGTAAGAAAAACGATATTTTGATTGAAGCTTATTCTCCTGTAGGGCACGGTGAATTAATGAAAAATGTGGAACTAAAAGAGTTAGCTGAAAAGTATCAAGTTTCGGTTCCTCAACTTGCGATTCGTTATTGTTTGGAACTTGGTCTGTTACCTTTGCCAAAATCTGCCAATAAAGAACATATTAAAATGAATGGAGAACTTGATTTTAAGTTGTCAAGTAAAGATCTGGAAAAGTTAAAATCAGTCAAAATGATGGATGACTATGGTGAATCAAGTAATTTTCCGGTTTATAGTAAAAAATAGAGTGTTCATTTTTTGTTGCAATCATATTTTGATGTCTCTAAATTATTGGTTGATACGTTGTTTTCAAATCAGTTTATTTTTTCTAATGAAGTAAGGTTACTTTCAATAGATATCGAAATTGAATGTATGTTCTTTCTAGATAAAAAAAGAAAAGCCCTGAGGCTTTTCTTTTTTTTCATTAAACGGCCGCTTTAAATTTAGCCGCTTTCTCAAATGAAACTAGTGGGCTAAAATGAACCTCAATTTCTCCGTTCTGATTTAAACCAAAGTGAGCAGTACAGTCCATTGATTTTCCAGGAGCAACAGAACCCATAGTGTTATCATTTGGATATGTCGAAGCTTTTTTATTGTCAGGACCGTAAACTTCAACATCCATGCCAACAGGTAAGTCTTCATCACCGTTATTTGTCATTGTATAAGTAATCTTAACTACTTGAGCTGGCTGTGTTTCATCAAATTGATTTCGTTCATCTGTAAGTTCAACTGTATTTAAAGTATATTCAGCATCGCCAACTTTAACGGTATCACCAACGTTGTAGAAATTTTCTGTTTCTTCTTTTGAAGCAGATGTTGAAGAAGATTTCTCGACTTTTTCTCCACCGTTCTTGCTGGCAGCTTTTTTATCATTTCCACCGCCTAATGCACCACCAACGATAAATACAACAATCACTACTAGAATCCAAAACCAAACTCTTTTATAGAATGGCTTTTTCTCTTTCATAACGTATGTTTTACCATCTTCACCTGTAACTTTGTTCTTTGCCATTTTTTCTCCTCCAAAAATATATTACTCCCGTTTAAAGGCAGGCAGCGATAGTCGCCTTTATAATTAAAGAAGTACATACAATTTAACTTTCCCCACAAAGTTTTGAATATAATTCTTAACTACCAAAATTAATTTGAAAAGCTATATACTGATTTTAAAAGACAATAGTAGAGAAAAAATGTAACTTTCCTTATCACTATCATTTTTTTAACTCCCAGAATAGGGCGGTCGAGTCGGAACATCTTTAGTATGTTGTTTTTACTCAGGTAAAAGAGTTTATGTCATATACGATGCTAACCTTTGAATCATGCAATTGTTCAAGTTCAACTAGATTTTTTAGCTGCCCGTTCAAGTGCCTAGTTTATATCTAGCAAGTAATCAGTAGTAACTTCAAAAATATCGGCAATTTTTTGAAGTTTTTCGGTAGTGACTTTTCTTGGAACGCTTTCAATCTTATTTCTAACAAATTTTTTCCTGATTCAGTTTAAGTTCAACTCACTTACTTAAGTCAGATTATGTTATTGATTAAATCATGATTATCCATAAGTAAAAAGCCTACCAAAGTTGTTTTTTCCACAATTATTATACCATCAACGTAAAAGGAAAAATATAAAAATATGATTTTTATACGGATATATCGATTTTTTTTTGAGTTTAATAGATGAAATTGTTGAAAAAGAAAAGTGACAGTCGTATGATATAGTGTTTGACTTAATATTTTAAGAAAAATCCAATGATGTTATTTTCTTAAAATATAAATCCAAAATTATCATTTTATAGATTCTAACGGTTATAGGTTCAAACATTTCCCTGAAGTGTTTGATTAAGAAAAGTATCGGCGAAGGTTTCATATAGATTGTGAAGATTTGAAACAATTTCTTGAACATTTGAGTGATTGATCATTACCTTCGAATAAAAATAAAATTTGGCTATGGTTAATATTAAGTGCCATGAACCGTAGTAACCTAAAAATACTGACAAAGTTGTCCGATTAGTTGATAGGATAACTATTGGATGGCGTTTCAAGTTTCACTAAAGAGCTTCTTGTATCGGCTCCTCAACTGAGTGTTCAAGAGGTCATAGTTGGTTTGAATATTCTCTCATCTTATATACAGGTAAAATAACATTAATCTAAAAAATTCTTTTTGATCTGATAAGTATTTGCTAATGACTTATTAGTAGATCAAAAAGAATTTTTTTATTCTTCCGAAGGTAAAACTTGGGCCAAAACTCGGCTCAGATCATCGGCACTGGTTCCATCATCGTTAATCAACCATTCCTCGACTGTTCCCAGAACACCTCTGACAAAATAAGTGAAATAGTATTCAAGCAATCGTGGATCGTCTTCATGGTATCTAGTGCCAAAACTCTCAATGGCTACCTCGTGGACCTCTTGAAAAATAGCTTTGATTAGATGACTATTCTGATAATTACGGGTCAAAATAGAAGAAAGTGGTTGTGCTTCTTTTAAGATAGTGATTAGTCGACTTAGCCATGATGCCAACTCTTCATCACTGTCAATTTTAATTAAGGGAAGGATTTTTTCGATAAGTTGTGCTTCGATTTGGTGGAAAAGATCTATCGTATCTGTGTAATAATTGTAGAAAGTCCCGCGATTCACATCTGCTCTTTTACAAATATCGGTAACAGTAATTTTTTGGAGTTCTTTTTCGGACAACAATTCCAAAAAAGCTTCTTTAATTATCTTTTTTGTATAAATAGTCCGACGATTATTTTTGATTCCAGCCATGAGCATGCTTCCTTTCATTTTTTCATTTATTGAACAATTCAATAATTTTTGTCTACTCAATGACAACTCCAAGGTCTTTGCATATTGTCATGAGTTCTTGAAACGATTATACTAACAACAAAGTATATAATCAACAGGGTGTTGAAAACATGACGAGGTGAATAAACATGAGCTATATTGAAGTAAAAAATGAGTCTAAACGATATCAAATGGGAGATACAACCATTACAGCTAATAATGACATCAGTTTCTCAGTTGAAGAAGGTGAATTAGCTGTGATTTTAGGTCCTAGTGGTGCTGGTAAATCAACGGTATTAAATATCCTAGGTGGAATGGACACTCCTGATGAAGGTCAGATTATCGTTGATGGGATGGATATCGCCAATTTTAATAACCGACAATTGACAGAGTTTAGGCGAACGGATGTAGGATTCGTCTTTCAGTTTTACAATCTAGTTCCCAACTTGACTGCAAAAGAAAATGTAGAGTTAGCTACTGCTGTATCACCAGACGCCTTAGATGTGGAAGAAACGTTACGTCAAGTTGGCCTTGGTGAACGAATGAAAAATTTTCCAGCTCAGCTTTCCGGTGGGGAACAGCAACGGGTAGCAATTGCCCGTGCGTTGGCAAAAAATCCTAAAATTTTACTCTGCGATGAACCGACAGGAGCGCTTGATTATGAAACGGGAAAACAGGTGTTGACGTTGTTACAAAATGTAGCTAAAAAACAAGGTCGGACGGTACTTTTAATTACTCATAACTCGGC
Source organism: Enterococcus sp. DIV0176 (assembly GCF_050528535.1). Classification (NCBI taxonomy): domain Bacteria; kingdom Bacillati; phylum Bacillota; class Bacilli; order Lactobacillales; family Enterococcaceae; genus Enterococcus; species Enterococcus sp. DIV0176. The sequence continues at coordinate 1,215,211 of NZ_CP172879.1, forward strand.
AATCGCACCTATAGCAGATCGAATTATTCGGATCAATGATGCTAAAGTCCGCTCCGTGGAAATTAATAAAAATCCATTGCCTGTGGCTGAGATTGAGTGGTGAGGTTATAAAAATGAAAAATCTCTATATTCGTAGTATCTTTCGAGATATTCGTCAAAGTCTAGGACGTTTTATCGCGATCATTTTGATTATTTTCATGGGTGTCTTATTATTTGTAGGAATCAAGTCTATTGGACCGAATCTTGAAAAAACTGTCCAAGAATTTGTTACTAGCCATAACGTTTCGGATTTGCAAATTCAAGGAACAGCTGGTCTGACAAATGAGGATTTGGCTATTGCCGAAAAAGTTGCGGGTGCCAAGGGAGAACTAGGCTATAGTTTTCCTTATGTGGAAGAACAGCAAGATCGTAATTTACAGATTTATTCTTATGCTAAGGATAAAAAGCAAAATAAACTGACGCTACTGCAGGGAAGCTATCCCCAAAATAATCAGCAGTTGTTGATGGATGAGAGCTTAAAAGAACAATACCCCCTGAACAGTAAGATCACGATCAAAGATAACCAATTAAAAGATGAGACTTTTACAGTCACAGGTTATGTGGCTTCTCCCATATATGTGGATAAAAAAGAACGCGGCGTTACGACTGTGGGAGATGGGATGATCGATGGTTACGTCTATTTACCTGAAACAGCTTTTGCTAGTGAAACCTATTCTATTTTGTATTTGCGTTTCTCTGATTTGAAAGAGACAGACATGATGTCCGATGTTTATAAGAAACAGATGATCGATAACGAGGAAAAATTACAAAAACTTTTTGATGAACGCAAAGAGCCACGAAAAACTGAGTTACAAGATATGGCTAATGAAGAGATTGTCAAAGGAGAGCAAGAGTTACAAGAAAATCAGCAAAAGCTGAGTGATGGGCAAAATGAACTGAACACAGCGAAAGAACAATTGAGCAGTCAACAACAACAGTTGGAACAACAAAAAGCACAACTTGAGATACTTTACGGTCAAACTGTCGCTGATAACCAGTTAGCCTCAGCACAAAGCCAACTGGAACAGGCAGCCACAACACTTGCTGAAAAACAGGATGAGCTTACGGAAAACCAACAAAAATTAACAGAAGCGCAAGCGAAGATTGACGAATCGAAAAAAGATGTCGCAGCCATTAAAACACCCAACTACATTCTGACTCAAAGAAGTTCAAATCCTGGTTTTACAGAATTTACTAGTCTATCTGACCGAATTGATGCGATTGGAAATGTTTTTCCAGTTTTTTTCTTTTTGATTGGCATCTTGATTACATTTACTACTATTACACGTATGGTTGAAGAAGACCGAAAAGAGATTGGTACGTTGAAAGCGTTAGGCTATCGAAATAGTGAAATCTCACAGAAATACTTATTGTACGCCTTAATGACAGGGACTATCGGAACGGTTTTTGGAGTTATTGTGGGAACGAAAGGACTGCCACCTGTTGTTTTCACTATGCTGAAGAAAAATTATGTTTTTGAAAACTACCCGACTGATTTTTGGCCTTGGCCGATTTTAGTGGCAATACTTGCGGCTCTTTTTGCAACCGTTGCTGCCACTATTTATATCTTGATCAAAGATTTACGGGAAAAACCTATGGCGCTTTTGATGCCTAAAGCACCAAAGCCCGGAAAAAGAATTCTTTTAGAATACATTACACCTTTATGGAGCCGATTGAGTTTTAACCAAAAAGTGACGTACAGAAATCTTTTCCGCTATAAAGCTCGAGCAATTTTGACGATTCTTGGGATCGCAGGCTGTATGGGCTTAATGGTTGCTGGATTTGGATTACAAGATTCTATTGGTGGTGTTGTGGATGTTCAGTTCAAGCAACTGAATCACTTTCAAGGAATCGTTACTTTGGAAGACGAAGCAAATGTCCAAAAGGCGAATAAAGTGCTGACTGCTGATGACAAAGTCAAAGAAAGTATGAGTGTTTTTGCTGATCAAGTGAAATTTAAAAAAGAAGGGGTCAGTGATCTAAGTGCGTCGTTGTACGCGTTTAAGAATACGGATCGTGCCAAGGATTATTTCACCTTGAAAAAAGCGAATAAAAAAGAAGCTGTAAAGATTACCGATGATGGCGCAGTTGTCACGGAAGGTATTGCGAAAGCTTACGATGCTAAAATAGGCAGTAATTTGACGATTCAAGATAATGAAGGGAAAAAAATGAAGATAAAGGTTAGTGGAATCGTAGAAAATTACCTTGGTAATACAATCTTTATGGATCAAAATTACTATCAAAAAGTAACTGATAAAGATTTCACTGAAAATACTGTACTCTTCAAAAGTCATGAGATGTCTTCTCAAGAGGAAGAAAAATTAGCAAATCAATTGCAAGACACTAATCAAGTGACAACAACGACTTTTATGAGTACGCAAGCAAGCAAACAAGCTTTTGCTAGTGAGAATTTACGACCAGTTGTCTTGATTTTTATCGTTTTGTCAGGCACGTTAGCTTTTGTTGTTTTGTTTAATCTGACGAACATCAATGTGTCGGAGAGGGAACGAGAGTTGGCAACAATCAAAGTTTTAGGTTTTTTTGACGGAGAAGTTACGATGTATATCATTCGAGAGAACGTTATCTTTACTCTGGTAGGCATTTTATTAGGATGCGGTGTTGGTAAGGTCTTGACCTGGTTCATTATTACGATGGCTAGTGCCGATAATATGGCTTTTCCACTTTTGATTCCGGGAATGGGTTATTTCGTTTCTGGCGCATTGACGGTCATCTTTTCTGCTATCGTGATGTTTATCACCCATAAAAAGTTAAAAGAAATTGATATGATTAGTGCTTTGAAATCGAATGAATAAAAGTAAAAAGTTTTGTAAGTAGCTATTAAGTCACTTACAAAACTTTTTTTGTAACTTAAAGTTGCGTTTAAAAAAGCAAAAATGTGTGAGTGCTGGATTGGTTATGAATGAAGGACATCAGATAAATTAATTTGATACAAAATAAATCTTTTAGGTTTTAAACAGAAGTTAAACTGTTACTTGGAAGAACTTAATCAAGTTGATAACATAAATGCAAAAAAGAATTGCCAGTTTAATTATAGGCTGCTGGACTGACAACAGTAGAAAGATACACTTTGACAGAATCAGAAGTAGCACACCTGTCCGTTCTTTTAAAGTCATTCACTACAAATTCGTCTGTTTATGGTCTCATTTTTGATCAAATATAAATTTTTTCTAAATGATTTCATAAGCAACTCTAAAGAAAATTCGTTTTTTTACGATTTATTTTGATATTCCTTGAAAAAAAAAGTAAGATTTTTATGAAATTAAATAAATATAAGTAAACTTGTTAGGTGAGGCTCCTAAACAAACACAGGCTATTGCGCAGAAACGTCGAAAGACGCCAATGTGTAAAATAGGAATTGTCGGATTAAGGCTTTTCATAAAATAGCTAAGAGAAATTCTTTACGTTGTTTAGTGCTAAAACTCAGACGATGAGATTAATTGTGTGGGACACCAGATTTGTTAGTTTTTTTAGCTAACGTTTGGTGTCTTTTTTTGAGGCTATTTACTGTTTCTCTCCCGTCTTAACCAAGTGCTTAAAAAGGAGAGAGAACATTGTGAGAAAAAGAAAAACGATCGACTGGCTATTATTATTGCCCTATTTGGGAGTGAGTGTAGTCGGGCTCTTACTTGTGTTCAGTGCAAGTTCGTACAGACTGACAGCTGAGGGGCAAAATGCATTATCGCTATTTTATAAACAAGCTATTTTTATGGGGATGAGCTGGTTTGTGATTGCGGGAATCTATCGGCTAAAAAAGAAAATTTTATTAAAAGGATTCCTTGCCAAAAGTCTGCTGGGCTTGGGAATCGTTAGTTTGATTTTGGTTTATGTCATTGGCGTAAATATCAACGGAGCACAGCGATGGGTTTCATTAGCTGGTATTCAATTTCAGCCTTCTGAAATAACGAATGTAGCATTGATTCTTTATTTGGCGTATTTTTTTCGGATTGAACGGACGAAGAAGGAAATGTGGGTACCTTATGTTTTAGTTTTATTTAGTGGACTATTGATTTTATTTCAACCAAAAGTGACAGGAGCAATCATTCTTTGGGGAATCGCACTAGTAATCATTACAACAGCACAATTGCCTTATCAGGTTTCAATTGGCATTTTTCTAGCAACAATTGCAGGAGTTGCAGTGGTAGGTGGAACGATTCTTTTTCTAGGTAATCATGATCTTTTACCAAATTTGTTCATGCATACCTATGACCGTATTCAGTTAGTGAGAGATCCATTTTTAGATCCGTATGGAAAAGGATTTCAGATGAGTAACTCCTATTATGCGTTATATAATGGTGGCTTCTTTGGTCGAGGGTTAGGAAATAGTATTACAAAAAAAGGTTATCTACCAGTGGCAGAAACAGATTTTATTTATTCGATTTTAGTAGAAGAACTGGGAATGATCGTCGGACTAATTGTTTTAGGACTTCTTTTTTTAATCATTCTTCGATTGTTTATGTTAGCAGCAAAAGAAACCAGTCAACAAATTAGTCTGATTTATTTTGGCGTTGGCACTTTGTTGCTCTTACAAACGAGTATCAATATTGCAAGTATCTTAGGGCTGATTCCGATGACTGGAATTCCACTACCGTTTATCAGTTACGGAGGAACAAGTTATTTGTTCTTATCGATTGCTTTAGGAATCTGCCTAAAATTTTCCTCGGAGGTAAGTGTAAATGATCAAGCGTTTGAGCAACGAGTTTAACTATTCTCTGTTTTTGCCGATTTTCATTTTTTATTTGATGAGTATAGGAGTGCAAGCGATAGCTGCTGATTTGGATGGGGTTGATGTCAGGCGTGTTATTCTAAAGCAAACGATTTTTTGTCTTGTCTCGTTTATCCTGCTAGTTGTCACCAGCAGGATTCCTGTATCAACCTTACTAAGATATGCACCGATTTTGTATGTGTTATCACTTGGATTAATGGCTCTCTTATACTGGTTTTATGATCCAGCAATGTATGCTTTAACAAACACAAAACGGTGGTTGCGAATTGGCTCGTTTTCTTTTCAGCCTTCTGAGTTGATGAAACTAAGTTTTATTCTTTTTATGGTACGGCTGACAGTTAGTTATGAAATGGAATGGTCTCAAAAAAATTTAACTAGAGACTTGAAAAGTGATTTGCGTTATTTAATCAAGATTGCTATGTACAGTTTGCCAACCTTTTTGTTGATGTTTATGCAGCGAGATTTTGGAACGAGTTTAGTCTTTATTGCAATCCTAGGTGCGTTGTTTATTATTGCTGGCGTGCATTGGAAAATTTTGACGATTATTACAGGCATCGGTGCAACATTAGGTAGTACATTGTTAGTTCTGGTGTTCAGCGAATGGGGAAACAAGTTACTTTATTCCTTACATTTTAAGACCTATCAATTAGACCGTGTTCGTGCTTGGATTGATCCATTTCAATATAGTGACACGATTGCATATCAGCAAGTTCAAAGTCTTTATGCGATTGGTAGCGGTGGATTATTTGGACGTGGGATTAACGGAATCTCTGTGTATGTGCCAGTTCGAGAATCAGATATGATCTTCACTGTAGTTGGTGAGGGCTTTGGTTTTATGGGCGCGGCATTCGTCGTTTTTCTGTATTTCTATTTGTTTTATCAAATACTTTCTGCGGCTTTGAGAACCAATAATAAAGCGAACCTTTACCTTGCAGTGGCGTTTGTTTTTGGATTGATGTTTCAAATTTTTGAAAACATCGGCGCAGCAATTGGTATTTTACCACTAACTGGGATTCCATTACCCTTTTTAAGCCAAGGCGGCACTTCGTTGATTGTGCTGGGAATTGGGCTGGGCGTCACGATGGGATTCAAGAAAAAAGAGCTTGTTATGAACAAAATAAAAGAATAAAAAGTGAGGATACTTTATGCGAAAGAAATTGTTTTTAAATAGCACTGTTGCATGGATTTTACTAATCATTGTTACAACAGGGGTTATGATGAATGCATCATGGCTTAATCATGTGGATCAAATCTTCATCCAATATCGATTACCAGACAATACTTATGTAACTGTTTTTGTAGGCATGTTAGCGAAAGTGGCAACAATTGTTCCAATGGTACTCATTTTTGGTGCAATAGCGATTTTCTTACTAAAAACGAATCGCAAATCATTAGCAATCTGGTGTTTTGGAAATCTTATATTGGTTAGTGGTATTGGTTATGTCTTAAAACAGTTGATTCAAAGGGCACGCCCAGATCAATTTCAATATCTTGCACGTTCTTCTTATAGTTTTCCGAGTGGTCACTCCGCGTTGATCATGACATTTATTTGTTCCATGATTGTGGTTTATGCTTTCAGTAGTCAAAAGATTCCTCTATCAATCAAGCTGGGTTTCTGTTTCTTATTCGTTATGATTGCTGGTGGTCGCATTTATTTGGGTGTCCATTATTTCAGTGATGTTTTTACTGGATTGTTGCTTGGATACGGTACTACTTTTGGAACAGCCGGACTTTTTTATCCATACTTGCGACAAGAAACATTAACTATTCAACAAACTAAAAAAGGTCATTTTTCAACGTGGCAAAAAATTTTACTAAGTCTTGTTACTGTTCTAGTTATCATTGTTTCTGGTTTGAGTGTCTTTGCTTTGCGCTTTTATCACAGTAGTCAAAAGATGGCAGACTCAATGTATTCGCCCGTTGAACGAAAAGGAAATACAAAGGCACCAGAAGCTTCAGAACCAATGAGTATTTTGCTGTTGGGAATTGCGAATGATTCGAAAAGAAAAACCGACTACAGGGCAAATACAATTATGGTGGCAACCTTGAATAATCAGACAAAGAAGACAACTTTAGTCAGTATTCCACGAGATTCGTTTGTGGAAATCGTTGGAGCAGATTACGAGGATAAAATCAATCATGCACATTCAATTGGCGGACCAGAAATGATTATGAATACGGTTGAAAAGTTTTTAGACATTCCAATTCATCACTATGTGTCGGTCAATATGGACGGGTTGCAGACACTGGTAGACGCAGTGGGTGGAGTCACTGTGGATAATGATTTTGCTTTTTCGGCTGAAGGAATTGATTTTCCAAAAGGAAAGCAACATTTGGATGGCTGGGAAGCCTTACAATATTCGCGAATGCGTTATGAAGATCCTACAGGTGATTATGGGCGTCAAGGTAGACAACGAGAAGTAATGGAATTGTTGATCGACAAAATGTTATCAACGAAAAGCGTTTTTAGTTATCAAAAAATTATGGACGGCATTGGAGAGAATGGGAAGACGGATCTGACCTTCGATCAAATGCAAAAAATCTTAACAGGTTATTATTCTTGCTTAACAACTATTGAAAGTGAACAAGTCCAAGGTGAGGGCTTTACGGGAGATGGGATCACTGGAAATGATGGAATATCTTATCAAAGAATACCAGAAGAAGAAGTCCAAAGAGTAAAAGATTTATTGCATAAACAATTGAACATGTAAGGAAGAAATTTTAGCGGAGGTCAGTTGGGAAACGATTAAGAGCCAAACTGAATAGCTCAGGCAAATAAAAAAACTATCAATTGATTTTTGATAGTTTTTTTGTTGCTTAGAATCTTTTTATTGGTTCGACTCATGATCTGTTTCCTTAATTGAATATAATTGAGTGGATCTGGAATTAATTAGGGTAAATAATTCATTCCAATTATCCGCAGTAGGAATGATTTCAAATAAAATACTGGTTTCTACATCTAATTCGTCTGTCAAGTATTCTTTATAATTTGTCACAACAATATCGACTTGATTTTTCTTAAAGTATTCCAAAATACTAATATCATATCTGTTTGGAAAGAAAAGTTGATGATATTTACCAAGATATTTTGTTGCATTTGCTTGGACATTCTCACAAATATAACGATTTCCTTCGAGAAAAAAAGCGATTCTTTTTTGATAATGTGAATGAACGAGTAACATAGAATCAATGAAAAGTGTAAAAGCAGCACAGACATCTCCTGCTTGTCGTGTAGTTAACTGGAGATCCCTTCCAATGGTTTCCTCAATAAACTGCAAATTTTGTAGATATTTTGATGCGAATTTTTCTTTAGAATTCAGTAACCAAGCAAGATACTATTCGCGGAACACTATATCGTACTGTTAAACATCAAATTGAAGACCACTCACTTTGGTTGAATGTCAACTTTGTAGGCGATATTAAGTGGGCTTATGAGGTTGAAGATACACTAATCTAGCACGAAATCTTCGTTAATCAACAAAATGTCCATGGTAACGAAGCATCGTGACAAATAATTAGGAAAAAAGATAGGTGCTTCCTATCTTTTTTTGTGGAAAATTTTAATCAGTCAGGAGATAACTTTAAAGGCAATTCGTAGCGAATTGGAAACAAGCAACAAAGTGAATAGATGAATCTTATTTTGTAAAAAGCATAAAGTCCCACCCATAATGTGGATGGGACTTTATTGATTAATGAAAGGAATCTAGACTAATTCTCAATGATTAAAAATAAAGCCCCAAATAAGTTTCAATCAATAAATCAGCTTGAAGCATTAGTGCAGACCGAGAAGTAATGTCATAGTTTTCATAAATATTTGTTGGCATGGAAGAGCTTAGTGTAACATCAGTTAACTTAGCTAGCGTACTATTACCATTATTCGTAATAGAAAATAGATCAACTCGTTCAACGTAGTTCATCTTTTTTACGGCTTGAATAATTGTTTTTGTTTCACCGCTCATCGATAAAAAGAGAACAATATCATCTTTTTTGGTAAACGTTGGCATCAACTCAATCAGATGTGATTCATAGGTATAAAGTGTGGACTTATTTAGCTGTAAAAATCGCTTGGCGACGTACTCTGCAATCGGCTTTGTTATGCCAACGCCGGCAACATAGAGTGTGGAAGCGCCGTGGATTTTTTGCGCAATGTACGTTAATTTGTCTAAATCGGTACCGGTTATCACCGCATCTAGATAAGAGCGGTATCGTTCAGCCAGATCCTTTTGCGGAACAATTTGTGTGTCGCTGACAATTCTTTCTACTAAGTATTTAAAATTGGAAAAGCCATCTAACCCAAGCTTTTTGGTCATTCGAATAATCGTGGTATTTGATGTGTTTAATTTCTCAGCAATTTCAGATAAAGTAAGTTTTTTTACTAGATTAGGATGTTCGTCCAAATAATAAAAAACATATTTCTCAGTTTCAGATAGATTTCCAATATCAGTTACAAAATAATTTTCAATAGCACCCATCTTGTATCTCCCCCTTGGCGTATAATTATACGCTTTCTGAACTTTTTTTAATACGGTTTTGTGATATAACTGTGTTTGTAATAAATGAAAGGGCTTTTAATTATTTGTTGAGGTGGATTTATGATAACAGAAAAAATAGCAGCACATCTAGAAAAAATATACACAAGTAAGCAAGATCTCGATCAAGCGAATCAACTTTTTACTGATTTATTAGAAAAATACGCTACGAAAGAATTTACTGAAAATCCAGCAATCGATCAATCAAATGCATACCTAATCACTTATGGTGATAGTTTTCAAAATGGCAATGAAAAAGGACTAAAAGTGTTAAGGGAGGTAGTCCAGACATATCTGGATGACAGTATCACAGATGTTCATTTGCTACCTATGTTTCCATTTACCTCAGATGATGGTTTTTCTGTGACGGATTATTTAACAATCAATCCAGCGCTGGGTGATTGGGATGACATCAAAAAGTTAGCGCAGAAGAAACGTTTGATGTATGACTTTGTTGCTAACCATATGTCAGCTAAGAGTGAATGGTTCAAAAAGTTTTTAAACAATGACATAGGTTTTGAACAAAGTTTTGTTGAGTATCAAGAAGAGTTTGATACCACAAATGTTACTAGACCAAGAACTTCTCCGTTGTTCCATGAGTATTCAACTGATAAAGGAGAAAAGAAGAAGGTTTGGACCACATTTAGTGATGATCAAGTGGATGTCAATCCAAAAGATCCAATCATGTTAGCACGTTTGTCCGAAGTCTTACTTGAATATACGTTTCGTGGTGCGTCGTCCATTCGTTTAGATGCCATTGGTTTCTTATGGAAAGATTCGGGAACGACTTGTATGCATTTACCCAAAACACATGAAATCGTAAAAATGTGGCGAACACTCTTGAATCACTTTTCACCAAATACACAAATTATTACTGAAACAAATGTCCCTCACAAAGAGAACATTTCGTATCTAGGTGATGGTCATAATGAAGCGAATCAAGTGTATCAGTTTCCATTGCCGCCGTTAGTTCTGTTTTCGTTTATTCAAGAGAATACACAAAAGTTAGCTGAGTGGGCGAGCACAATCCATGCTCTTTCAGATGAAGCAACGTTCTTTAATTTTTTGGCTTCACATGATGGGATTGGGATGCGACCAGTGGAAGGAATCCTAGATGATACCGAGCGAGAAACAATTGTTGAACGAGTGTTGAACAATCAAGGGAAAGTTTCGTATAAGAGTAATCCTGATGGGTCACAAACAGTTTATGAATTGAATATCAATTATGGCGATGCGTTACGTTCGTCAGAAGATACAGATCAACTCGCAGCCAAAAAGTTGATTGCCGCACACAATATTTTGCTTTCCTTTGTAGGCGTCCCCGCAATTTATTATCATTCCATCTTTGGTTCGCGTGGGGATTTACAAGGTGTTGAGGAATCAGGTATTAATCGGCGAATCAATCGACAAAAAATTGAGACAAAACAATTAGCTACGGAATTAGACATAGATTCTTATCGCAAAACAGTTTATGAAGGAATCACGAGACTGCTGAAAGAGCGTCAGAATTATGAAGCATTTTCTCCGTATGGGGAACAGGAAGTACTACATTTAGATGAGCAAGTGTTTGCACTCAAACGAACGGCTAAAGATGGCTCTGAAATTATTTCTTTGACCAATGTAACTGGTACTGAAAAAATAGTCGAAGGCCTAAATGGAATCAATGTTCTAACTCAGACAGAAGTGGATAACAATTTTAGATTAGCACCATACGGCATTGCTTGGATCAAAGTTGGTGAACAACAATGAAGGTTCTCATAGCTATTGATAGCTTCAAAGGAAGTGCTAGCTCAATTGAACTGAATCGTGCTGTTGCTGAAAAATTGAATCAACTTGATTTTGTGGAAAGTACAACAGAAATTGCGATTGCAGATGGTGGCGAAGGTACATTAGCAAGTGTTCAGCATTCTTTAAACGGGGAAATTTTAGAAATACCAACGATTGATCTAATGGGAAAACCAATCAATGCCAAAGTGCTTAGTTTTAGAGCAGAGGGAAAACGGCAGGCACTAATTGAGTCTGCTGATACGATGGGTTTGGACTTGATTAAACCAAGTGCTGAAACAGTCAAAGCTGCTTCGTCAAAAGGGCTCGGGTTACTGATTAAAGAAATAGAGCAACGTGGTTTTCAAAAAGTGATTATCACATTGGGCGGATCGGGCGTTACTGATGGTGGCTTGGGATTGCTGAAAGAATTTGGTGCGACATTTCTTGACAGGCAACAAAACGATTTAGAAGAGGGAAACTTATTACTGGATGCCAGCGAAATTGAAATTTCAACAATCAGATTCCCCAACATACCAATTATTGTGGCAAATGATGTAACCAATCCTTATTTTGGTAATCAGGGGGCATTTCAAGTGTTTTCTCAACAAAAGGGCGCAACAGCCGAACAGATACGGCAATTAGATGCAAATGCAGAAAAATTGAGTCAAACGATTCTCAAAGAATTAAACATTGATTTAGCAACTTTGCAAGGTGCAGGAGCTGCCGGCGGCTTGGGAGGAGCACTGGCTATTCTTGGAGCAAAAATGGACGCAGGATTTAAATTGGTTACGGAGTTGATTGACTTTGAAGGCAGGCTGAAAACAGCAGATGTGGTGGTGACCGGCGAGGGAAGTATCGATCAACAGAGTTTGTTTGGTAAAGTACCTTTTGCTATCGCAGAACTAGCTAAGAAGTATCAGAAACCAGTGATTGCTATTTGTGGAAAAAAAAGTATAACTAATAATGAATCTTCGCCATTTTCTGGAATTTTTTCGATTCAAACAAAGCCAATTTCTTTACCGGATGCGATGGAGAAAGCAACAACCTTGAAAAATGCTGCTGAATTGGTATCTGAAATTTTTATTACTGCTTTTCAACTATCAAAAAATGGAGGAATAGGACATGAATTTAAGTAGTATTACAAATGAATCATTGATTTTTATTCATCAAAGTTGGCAAACACAAGCGGAAGTCTTCGATCACTTGATTGATGCTTTTGTTCGTAATGACATCGTTACTGATAAGGAAGCTTTTTTAGCAGCTGTCCGTGAAAGAGAGGCTATTTCTGAAACTGGAATGGAGAATGGTTTTGCTATTCCACATGGTAAATCAACAACTGTTTCAAAAGCAGCCGTAGCCATTGCTACTTTGGACAAAGCGATGCCGGCAGGAGCTTGGCCGTCAATTGACCCATCAAATCAAGTTGAGCTGATTTTCTTGCTAGCCATTCCAGACGCTGAAAAAGGACAAACTCACTTGAAAATTTTATCTGAGCTAAGCGTGAAATTAATGGATCCTGTCTTAGTAGACCAACTAAAAAAAGCAAGGACAAAAACAGAAATACTGCAATTATTATCGAATCAAAACAGCGAAATGGAGGAAGTAGTCCCAATGACAGCGAAAAACATCTTAGCTGTAACTGCGTGTGCGACCGGCATTGCCCATACTTATATGGCAGCTGAAGCATTACAAAAAGCGGCTAAAGAAAAAGGAATCACGATCCATGTAGAGAAACAAGGTGCTAATGGCATCGAAGACGGAATTACACCAGAGATGATTCAAGCTGCAGATGGCATAATTTTCGCAACGGATATTGCACCAAAAGGTAAGGAACGTTTTAAGGGGCTCCCCTATATTCAAACAAAAGTTGCAGAACCATTGAAACACGGATCTGCAATGATTGATCGATTGATTACGACACCCGACGGTAGAGTCAAAACAGCCGACGATCTGTCTAGTAGTGATGCTAGTTATGGACCAAAAAAAGCTTCCGTAATGAGTACATTGATGCAAGCAGTTATGACTGGTATTTCATACATGATTCCAATCTTAGTTGCGGCAGGTGTAATGATTGGGATTTCGCAAATTGGTGCTAGTTTCTTCGGATTGAGTAAAGAAATCGGTAACGCCGAAATGGCTACAAATGCAAATCAACTCATTGTCTTACTTCACTATATTGGGCTTACGGGAAACATGACGATGCGTTTTATGTATCCAATTTTCACAGCATTTATGGCGTATTCAATTGCTGATCGCCCAGCACTAGCTTCTGGTTTTATTGGTGGTGCATTTGCCGCAGGGTTACATCAAACTTTATGGGGTGTAGAAGGTGGCATTCCTTCTGGCTTCTTTGGCGCATTGATCTTAGGAGCAGTTTCCGGCTATGTTTGCAAATTCTTGAATGAACATGTGAAATTACACAAGAATTTACAAGCGATGAAACCAATGTTGATTATTCCTGGTCTATCCATTTTGGCAGTCTTCTTTGTCAATTATCTCTTGGTCGACCCAGTATTTGGTGGATTGAATGGTTGGCTACAGCAGATGGTTATGCAATATCAAGATTCTGGTAAAGTAGTGCTTTCAACAATCATTGCTTGCTTAACAGCGTTTGACTTAGGCGGGCCAGTGAATAAAGCAGCCGGTGCAGTTGCAATCGGAATGGCAGCTGATCAAATTTTCCCATTGACACCAAGAGTATTAGCGATCGTAATTCCACCAATCGGTATTGGTTTAGCAACTATTTTAGATAAATATATCGTTGGTCGTCGTGTATTTGATGATAATTTACGCGTAACAGGCCGAACATCATTGGTTCTTGGTTTTCTAGCAATTGGTGAAGGCGCAATTCCGTTTGCTTTGCAAAATCCATTGATCACGATTCCTATCAATATGATTGGCGCATCGATTGGGGCAGTTTTAGCTGTTGTTTTAGGAGCAGTTCAGTGGTATCCGCTTCCTGCAGTTTGGGGTTGGCCACTGGTTGAGAACTTTTGGGCATATGCTGTCGGTTTGATTGCCGGCGTTTTATTCATCGCCTTAGGAAATATCTTTATTCGATTTTATTTGATTAAGAAAAAAGAAGCGAAAAAAGCTTAAAAGTAGGGGAAACTAATGACAAAAACAGTATTCGTAGTGGCACATTCACATTGGGATCATGAGTGGTATTTCACACAAGAAGATTCCGATATTATTTTAGTAGAAAATCTTGATTATTTAATTGACACATTAGAAAATGATCCGGCATTCACTTGTTACTCTTTTGATGGGCAATTTTCTATTGTTGAAAAATATTTGAAAATTCGTCCAGAAAATAAAGAGCGTTTGTTAGCTCTTGTCGAAAAGAAGCGCCTTTTCATTGGGCCTTGGTACACTCAGGCAGATGCATTGCTTGGGATGACTGAGTCCGTTATTCGTAATTTATTGTATGGAGTGAAATATGCAGAAAGCTTTGGCCATTCCATGAATATCGGTTATGCACCAGATATTTTTGGGCAACATGCTTATTTACCATCAATTTACTCTCGTTTTGGCATGGATTATTCCATTTTTCAACGAGGTGTTTATAACGAACAGGTTGCAAAGAACTTGAACTTTTTGTGGGAAGCTCCTAACAAAGAGACAATTAAAACAAATAATATTTTTTATGGTTACGGTCCGGGAAAATTTTTAACAACAGAAGAGAACTATGTCAATCAACGTTTATTACCTATTCTGGATGAGCTAGCAAGGAAAAATCAGGATACCAATGCTATTTTGCTGCCGGCTGGTGGTGACCAAGTCATTATCAATCAAGCGTTTCCTGAGACAGTGAAACAATTAAATGAATTAGATTCAGCATATGAATTCCTACTTAGTGATTATGAAACCTTTATGGCAGCTGCTTGGGATGAAAATAATTTCCCTGACACGATTTCTGGGGAATTGCTCGCTTGTCAAAAATCACGTATTCATAATACATGTCGTTCCGAGCGTTATGATATTAAACGTTTGAATTTTGAAGTTGAGGAACTGCTGATCCATGAACTAGAACCATTATGTTTGATTGGTCAACAGCACGGAATCAAGTTCCCGCAAAATTGGTTGGATCAAATTTGGAAAAAAATCTTTGATAGTCAAGCCCACAACGGCATTGGTGCATCAAATTCGGATGATGCGAACCATGATATCGTTGTTCGCTTAACCAGTGCTTTACGTCAAGTAAAAGACTTGATCAATTTAGTCAAGCGTCAACTGGTAGGAGCTATCAGTAGCCAATTAGGAACAGAAGATGTCGTAACGTTATTTAACACAGATATCAAAACACAAACTTTTACACGTGAATTAGTCCTGTTTAGTTCAAAACCGTCTTTTGGTATCAGAACGGTGACGGGTGAAGCAATTGAATATGTAGTCAAAGAACAAATCAGTCTCGATGGAGGTAAAAGAATCATTGTGACGTCAAAAGGGGAGAAAGAAGAAGAGGTCCCTCCGTATTATCGCTCAACTATTTTGTTGAAAGACGTTTCAGTTCCTGCGATGGGATACACTACTCTCCTAATGGAGGACCAATCAGGAGTAACAATCGGTACAACGGAAAAATCAGCTACAACTTCCATTGAAAACGAGTCGTTCAAATTTAATTTTGCTGACCGCCTAGTGATTGAAAATTTACAAACGGGAGAAAGAATAGAAGACCCATTCCATTTTGATGATACTGCGGATGCAGGAGATTCTTTTGATTACTCACCGTTAAAAAGTGGTGATGAAGCAATCATCATTAGTGACTATGAGAGAGGTATTGTAACTAAGAATGACTTGTGTCAATCTGTGGAGTTAACACATACAGTGAAATTGCCAGCAAAATTAACTGGTGAAAAACGGTCAACTGAAAAAGTAGAGTTTGTTATCCAAACGAAAGTCTCGCTTTACACAGGTGAAAACTTTATCCGAATCACTCACCAAATGAATAATCAAGTATTAGATCATCGTGTCCGTGTTAACTGGAAAACAGGTGTTACAGATTTAGCAAAACACCATGCAGATCAAGGGTATTCAGCGTTAGAACGTTTGAGTACTAATCCATATCAAGAAAATTGGCGTGAATTAGGATTTGTTGAAAAGCCAATGCCAATCTATCCATTAGAAAGTTTTGTTGCACTATCTGATGAAAAGGCACATTTTACTTTCCACACAGGAATGATAAAAGAATATCAAGTGGAACCTGAAAAAGAACGATTGTCAGTAACTTTATTCCGTAGCAATGGGTTGTTAGGTCGAGATGATCTTGCATGGCGTCCGGGACGTGCTTCTGGAATTAATAATATGGTGGTTGAAACACCAGATGGACAGATGCTGACGGAAATGTCATTTGACTATTTCGTAAGTTTTGGGGAAGGACGCTTTGATCCAACTGAAGCCTATGAAATTTCGAAAAAATTATTTACAACGCAAGATTTTTATCAAGTACAAAGCTTGAATTCTTATTTGAATCGGGTAGATCGTTTTAATATTCCACCGCTAACTAACGTTGTTCCTAGCGAAGATTCATTGCTGAAATTAGAAAATAAACAGTTGTTTATGAGTACTGCTAAAAAAGAGTGGGCAGGGGATGGGATGATTATTCGCTTGTTCAATCCAAATGAGACAGACGAAGCCATCAAATTAATGAACTTGGATCGATTTGACTCAGTTAAGGTTGTCGATTTAGCAGAAAATGTGTTGAATGATTTTGTTCAAGGACAAACTTTAGGAGCAAAAGATTTTCTAACACTTTGTCTAAAATAAGTAAGGGAGTTAAGGAATCATGACCTACGATTTAAGACCAACAATCAAGGTACAAGAACATGCTGCAGCAGCGGTCGGAATCACTGAGATTGTTGCAAGTTTAAAAGAACAGATAACTAAAAAAAACGCACAGATCATTTGTTTCGAGACATACCCGGGAATAGATCAGCAACTTTTAAATCAACTGGTGGCTGAACTTGTACCAGAGAAGGTGATTCACAGTGAAATATGTACTCGACAAAAAAAAGAAATCAATTGTGAGTTGGCAAAAGAGTTGACAGAAGATCGTGTCTTCGGGTTGATGACCCATGCAGAAATGAACGATTATTTTGATTGTTCCGCAATTACTGAAGTACAACAGGAAATCAAAGCAACAAATGGATTAGTTATTGTATGGGGGGTAGGGGCTGCTTTGGTAGCTTCTTCACCTGACATAACTGTTTATTTCGACATCACACGTTGGGAAATCCAAAAACGATTCAGAAAAGGGTTGAACAACTGGTTGGCGGAGCCTGAAACAGATGCGCTCAAGAAATTCAAACGAGGCTATTTTTTTGAATGGCGAATTGCGGACAAACTAAAAAGTCAGTTGCGTTCACAAACGGATTTTTATATTGATGGTACAAAAAATGAAAAGTGGACAATGATTGATCGTGCGACGTACGAAACAATTCAAAAAAAAGCTGTACAGCGACCATTTCGCTTAGTGCCCTACTTTGATCAAAGTCCATGGGGTGGGCAATGGATGAAAGAAAAATTTGAGCTTCCAGATGAAATCCCAAATTATGGCTGGGCATTTGATGGAGTGCCAGAAGAAAACAGTTTAATTTTTGAATTAGAAAATGCGCACTATGAAATGCCGGCAATCAATCTCGTACGAAATTACCCAAGCCAACTGTTGGGTGAACGCGTATATGCTTTATTTGGCACAGAATTTCCAATCCGCTTTGACTACCTTGATACAATGGGCGGCGGAAATTTAAGCCTGCAGGTTCATCCTAAGGTGGAATACATTCAAGAAAAGTTTGGGATGGTTTATACACAAAACGAAAGCTATTATATTTTAGATGCGAAGGAAGATGCTTCAATCTATCTTGGGATAAAAAATAATACTGACATAGACGAGCTGTTTAACGAACTAGAAAAGGCCAGTAAAGATAGCAACTATAGATTTGATGATACCAAGTATATTAATCATTTTCCTGTTCAAAAACATGACCATTTTTCGATTCCTGCAGGAACAATCCATTGTGGTGGCACAAACGCGGTTGTACTTGAAATCAGTGCTACTCCATATATCTTCACGTTTAAACTTTGGGATTGGGGTCGTTTGGGGTTAGACGGTAAACCTCGACCAATTCATTTAGAACATGGACGAAAAAATGTCGATCGTCGATTTGATGAGGATTATGTTCGAGCGAATCTTTTTTCACCAAATGAGATTCTTTCAAGTAACGAGCAAGCTCTTGTTGAGAAAACTGGGCTATGTGACTTAGAATTTATTGAGACTCGACGACATACGTTTACAGGTGAAATAAAGCTAGAAGCACATGATTCGGTAAATATGCTTTGTTTGGTTGAAGGGGAGTCCATTGAGTTATTCAGTGATGATGGTGAATTCGTTCCAATCACTATTCATTACGGTGAAACCTTTATTATTCCAGATAATTGCCAGAACGTATCCTTTAAGAATAACGGGAAAGATCCTTCAGTAGTAATTCAAGCTTTTATCAAATAAGAGAAGAGCCTATTGCAAATGCGGTAGGCTCTTCTCTTATTTACTCTGGACAAAAAAATAGTATCGGATGGAAACTATTTAGGTTTGGCATAAAATTTTTTAGGCAAACAGATGACAATCTAAGTGATTTGATCGATCATTCTTATGGTATCATAAAGAAAAACAGGAATAAGGAGAAATAATGGTTACTATCAAACAGATTGCTAAAGAATCCGGAGTCTCGAAGAGCACGGTTTCTCGTTATTTAAATAACGGATATGTTAGTGAAGCAACAGCAAAAAAAATCGAAAAAATCATCAGTAAATATAATTATTCACCTAATGAATTTGCCCGTAATCTAAAGATTCAAAAAAGTAATTTTATCGGAGTAATTTCCCCGCGATTAACTTCGCCATCAATCATGGCAATTTTGAATGGGATTGATGAGGTTGCACGGAAAAATGGATTTCAAATGCTGATTTCTAATACTGAATTGGCAATCAAACGCGAGATTGAGAGTATCTACAGTCTAGTGCAAAACAAAGTAGCTGGTATTATTTTATTGGCAACCGAAATTACGGAAGAACACATCAAAGTAGCGAATTCAATCGACGTGCCAATCTTATTTGTCGGGCAATCTAATGAAGCGGTCTATTCCGTAGACCATGACAATTATCAAGCAGGTGTGAATCTTGCTCAAGCTTTGTTGGAATATGGTCACAAAGAAGTATTATATGTCGGTGTACCAGAAAATGATTTGTCAGTCGGAATCAATCGAAAACAAGGGGTTGTGACAACTTTTCTTGAAAATGGAATCACACCTCAGATCGTTCCTTCAACTTTTTATCCAGAAGATAATTATCAGTTAGGATTAGAATTGCTACCTCAAAAGAATGCCAGTTTGATTATCTGTGCGACAGATAGTATGGCGATGGGGGTAATCAAAGCTGCAAACCAATTGAATATCGCTATTGGTGTCGAACTTTCGGTTGCTGGATTTGGCGGCTACTCCTTTGGTGAGTACCTCTATCCACCGTTAACGACAGTTGACTTTCACCATCAACTTGTCGGCGAGAAAGCAGCGTGTTTAATGACTGAGCTTTTACAAGGAAATGAGATTGCGCGACAAACAATTGTTGATACGACAATGATTATCAGAAATAGTGTATGTGCTGTTAAAAAGTAGTTGACAGCGCATACATCTGCGTGTTACGCTGTTTTTGTTATTAAGGGAACGGTTCCACAAAGGATTAAGTTTTTATTTATTATTTTTTTAAGCAAAAACGGGAACGGTTCCATAAGAATGAGGAGGAAGAACAAAATGGAAAACCGAGAGATTGCAGCAGAAGTGATTCATGCCGTTGGTGGTGCAGAAAATATTCAAAGCGTTGCGCATTGTGCAACTCGATTACGATTGATGGTCAACGATGAAAGTAAAATCGATAAAAAAAAGGTAGAAGACATTCCAAAAGTCAAAGGAGCATTTTTTAACTCCGGACAATATCAGATTATTTTTGGAACGGGAACTGTTAATAAAATTTATGACGAGGTTATCGGCTTAGGCGCTCATGAAACGTCCACAGCTGAAATGAAATCAGAAGCAACAAAAAATGCAAATCCTTTTCAACGAATGGTTCGTACGTTTGGAGATGTCTTCGTACCGATTATTCCTGTCTTAGTTGCAACTGGTTTGTTTATGGGACTCCGTGGATTGATTACTCAGCCTCAAATTTTGCAACTGTTTGGTATGACACCTGATGCAATCAATTCGGACTTTCTTTTATACACGCAAGTCTTAACTGATACAGCGTTTGCCTTTCTACCAGCTTTAGTTGCTTGGTCAACATTTAAAGTCTTTGGTGGTAGTCCAATCATTGGGATAGTTTTAGGACTAATGTTGGTTAATCCTGCTTTACCAAACGCTTATGCAGTAGCCTCTGGAGATGCTACACCGATTATGTTACTTAATTTTATTCCGATTGTGGGGTATCAAGGAACTGTTTTACCAGCCTTTATTGCCGGCATCTTGGGTTCAAAATTGGAAAAAAGATTGCATAAATCCGTACCAGATACCTTTGATTTATTAGTCACACCTTTTGTTACATTATTAGTCATGAGCTTACTATCCTTGATGGTAATTGGCCCCATTTTTCATTCTTTTGAAACGGTGGTCTTGAATGGCACAGAATTTGTTTTGGCTTTACCATTTGGTTTAGCTGGTTTGATTATTGGTTTTTTAAATCAATTAATCGTCGTAACTGGTGTACATCACATCTTTAATTTCTTAGAAGTCCAGCTATTGGCAAATACAGGTGTGAACCCATTTAATGCAATTATTACTTGTTCTATTGCAGCACAAGGTGGCGCAACTTTAGCGGTTGGCTTCAAAACGAAATCGAAAAAATTAAAGGCATTATGTTTTCCTTCTGCTTTATCAGCCTTTTTAGGTATAACAGAACCTGCAATCTTCGGGGTAAATTTACGTTATGTAAAACCATTTATCATGGGGCTGATTGGTGGCGCTGTGGGTGGTTTTGCAGCTAGTTTGTTGCAATTGGCTGGTACTGGAATGGCAATTACAGTTATTCCGGGAACGTTGCTTTATTTAAACGGTCAATTATTGCCTTATTTATTTGTAAATATCTTAGCAATCAGTGTAGCTTTTGTCTTGACGTACTTGTTTGGCTACCAAGAAAAAATGGAAGAAGAGCTAGAACAAGCATAGACAATTGGCTTTAGTAAGGAAGTGAAAGTTAGATGTTAGATGGTAGAGTAAAGGACAGCCGTTATCCATTGAGTTTCCATTGTACACCAGAAGAAGGGTTACTGAATGATCCCAATGGATTGATTGAATATCAAGGAGCGTATCATCTCTTTTATCAATGGAATTCCAAAGACTGCTCACATGATTATAAATCCTGGGGACATGTTGTTTCTCAGGACATGATTCACTGGAAACGTTTGCCAGTGGCATTGGTTCCTAGCGAGCCTTATGACAAAGACGGAATTTATTCTGGATCAGCGATTGAAAAAGATGGCAAATTATACTTATTCTATACTGGAAATGTGATTAACCCTGATAGAAGTCGAAGTAGTTTTCAGTGTTGGGCAGTTTCAGAAAACGGTGTAGATTTTAAAAAGTTAGGCCCGCTTTTTGAACATCCGCAAGGGTATACACGTCATGTGCGTGATCCAAAAGTCTGGTTTGATAATGAAACACATCGATGGCGTTTAGTGCTCGGGGCTCAAACTTTAGCAGAGCAAGGAACAATTCTCTGTTACTCGTCCGCTGACTTTAAAAAATGGCAATTTGATGGCGAACTTTTTGATTCAAATGAAATGGATAAGATCTCTCAGAGAGGCTACATGTGGGAATGCCCTGATCTTTTTCAGGTGGATGGTCAAGAACTCTTACTTTATTCGCCACAAGGATTGACGGCGGAGAGAGAACAGTATCAAAATATTCATCAAACGGTCTATCTGCCACTGACGAAAGAATGGCAGATTGCTTCAGAAAATGAGTTGGTAGAAATGGATTGGGGATTTGAATTTTATGCACCTCAAACGTTTGAAACAGCTGATGAACGACGCATACTCTATGGTTGGATGGGCGTAATGCCACCTGAAAAGGAACAAGCACAACCAACAGTTGCAGAAAAGTGGGTGCATTGTTTAACGATTCCTCGTGAATTGAACTTCCATGAAGGTCGGCTTTATCAAAGACCCATCCGAGAATTACAACAGTTGCGCGGAGAAGAGTCTACTTTTGGGTTGATGGGAGACTGGAAATGTCCTTTGGCGAAATTTGGTTCAGAAATTCTTATGACCTTTGACTCTTTTGCTGAAGATTTCCAAGTAGAAGTAACGACTGGTTTTTCTTTACTATTTGATGCTAAAAAATCGCTGATGGAATTGAGTCGAACGAATTGGGAAGACGGCAAAAAAGAATTTCGTCATTACCATTTAGATGAACCATTGAAAGAAATTCAGTTGATGATTGATGGATCCGCTGTAGAAATTTTTGTAAACCATGGAGTAGCAGTAGCTTCAGCCCGTTTTTTCGCCTTTGAGAAACCATTACTCAAATATAATGGAAAGAATCAAGGACGTGGTGTGCATTTCAGCTTGCTTGATTGCCGTTAAAAGAAAAGGGATTGGGACAAAACTAAAAAGCCCAGTTGTTCTTAACACATTTTTCAATTCAAAAAAGCCTAAAATCACCGTTTTCAAAAACGAAGTTTAGGCTTTTTTTCTATTTAGACTATTTTTGCCCCAGCCCCTTTTTGTGTGAAGTGAGGATATTCTTTAAGAGGTAGTAGTTGAAATTTTAGCGCGAATGGTAATTCTTGGTTGGCTTTTTATTCGTATGATTGTACTTAAATATACTGAGGAATTTTTGTACATAACTGGGTATGATGAGTATTAGAAGTGAATGATGATGATTTAGAAAAATTTTTTTTATGCGAGGAAATTGTTCCTTATGATTTGTACTATATGTGAAATCAAAAATGTTGATGATGAAGATATGTTGAATTTGGGAGAGCTCTTTTATGTGAAGCGTTATATTTTGAGAAAGTTAGTTAACTTAATAGAAAAAAGAACTAGTTCCATCGTGTGTATTCATCAAAGTAATGCTTGATTTCGTTTTTTTATAGGAGAGAATAGGACAAGATAGTGAAGTGTGTGCTAATAGTGTTCTTGAAAAGTACTAGCGTAGGTGGTGGAGAAATGGAAGAAATCGAAAATGAACTTTTTTATCAACGATTAAAAAAACGTGATGATGATGCATTCGATTATCTAATTACAGCTTATAGTAAATTATTATGGGCAGTGGGTGCTCGCAGTGGTGTTCATAATAACATGGATCTGGAAGAAATAATCAGTGATGTTTTCTTACGATTTTGGCAACATCCTGAAAAATTTAATCCAGAAAAAGGTAGTCTGAAAACTTATTTGTGTATTATGACAAAGAGTATGACCAGAAATAAATGGCAAAAAGTCCAAAAATTTAAACAAGAACCATTGACGGAAATAAATGAAGATGCACAACAACTGATTAGTGATGAACTTGATGAGAAAGAAGCATGGCAAGAACTGTATAACTTGATTTTGACGTTTGACGAGCCCACACGTCAATTATTGTTTTGGCGAATCTTTTGTGATTTATCTCCTCTGGAAATCGCAGAGCGCACAAAACTCACGAGTAAAGAAATTGATAATTATTTGTATCGAGGGCGTAAAAAGCTTCGTCATTTAGTGAATGAAAATTCTTTTTTTAGAGAGGTGGAAAATAGATGAAAAAAGATCCTTTAGAATATTTAACTGAAGAACAGTTAGATGAATTACTGAAATGTACCGATCAACTCTTTCACGAAAAAAATAAAAAAGAAATCAAGAATAAATTTGTAACAAAAAAGAATATGTTTAGAAAAAAGAGACAACAAAAAAGACGTTGGATAATTGGTGGATCAACGGCAGCATTAGGTTTACTATTAGTAGGATTTACTTTTCGAGATGATTTGTCGTTAGCTTATAAAAAAAGGTTTGGTACAGATACAGAAATCTTATTGTTAAATTCAGATAAGCTAAGTCAAGAAGTAACGGATCAAGGATTACGGCTAAAAGCTGTTGCCTCTTTTAAAGATGGGAATAATCAATACTTGGTTAGCCAACTAACTGATTTAACTGGTGATCGGCTAGCAAAAGATACAGTCATCGAGGATTGGGAAATGTTTAGTGGTGGGAATACCCAAGTGGTCAATTATGACGAAGGAACGAAAACGGCTACATTAGTTACCAGCGCGATTGGTGCAGAGGCTACGCCAATTTCCGGGTTTCAAATCCGTTCTTTTGCAAGTCAAGAAAAAAACTTTATAAAAACTTTTACTCCAAAATGGGAAGAAATAGTAAAACCAGCTAAAACTTGGATTGATTTAACAAAACAAGAAAGCCAAGGTGGTGGATTTGATGAAAAAGAAGCCAAAAAACTAGGCGTTACTTGGGACGAGATAATCAAGGAAGGATTAAAACCATTGGAAGTCAATGAAAAATTAGACCGAAATTTTACGATTTCCAATATTGCTTACAAAGATAATTTATTACATGTCCAACTAAAAATACCAAATGAATCTAAGATGGCAGCTGTTTTTCCAAGTTTGGCTATTGGTGAAAAAGAAATAGAACCAATCGTAGACTTTAGTATTGATGAGGGGACGCATAATAATCAAACTGGCAGATCTGATTATCAAGAATATGTTTTTGCTATTTCAGAAGCAGACTTAACTCAAGCAAAACTTCTTTTAAACGGGTGGAATTGGGGTGTCTATCAAGAAGGGAATTGGCTGATACAATTGAAAGAGGTGAAAGAATTACCAATCACCAATTTGCCTGATCAAGAAATCGATGGGGCAACGGATAAAGTATTCTTAGAAAATATTACTTTATCGCCGCTGGCACTAGACTTTGACTATACGGGGAGTTTAATCAATGTTCCGATTACATTAACTTATAAAGATGGAACAACTTTCAGGTTAGATGAAGACAGGAGCCATTTCCAAGAAGGTAAAAAAATGCATTATCTTTATGAATTTGGATTAAAAGATAACGAAGAAATCCAATCAATTAAAATTGGAGCGAGTGAATTAAGTTTAGATTCCAAGGACTCAGCAACTTCTGAAGAGAAGTAAAGAAAAATTAATGTGAAAAAGTGTTAATCAGCGAACTACTAATTGGCACTCGGATCAATTGTTTCTTAAATAATTCAACTAGCTCAGGCTAACTACGAAAAATTTTTTCAAAATAAAAGGTGCTTTCAAATGTCTAACTTTTGGAAATTGAAGGCACTTTTTTATGTATGTTCCAGCTCCTTTTTCTGTCAGTTAATGAGTGTGCTTTGGAGCGTAGTAAGGAATAATAGAAGATAAAAACGCTACGGCTAAAGAATGGTTCTCCCAGCTTTTATTTTAAAAATGAAGACTGGGAGATTTTTTTGTGTTCAGACAGGAGTTGCTTGAAAAAGATAGGAGTGAACAGTTTCAGCTTTATCTATAAAGAATATAGTTACCACATAAATGAATCTTCTGGGAATGCACGTTAAACGTGTGCTTACTTAAATAAATGATAAACTTTTGGTAGTAACAGGCATGTACTGAACGTTTTCTTGTTGCCAAATTGTATTCCGTGCTACAATTTCTTTAGTAATTTTTTGATAAAGGGGTCATGAAAGATGTTAGGGAAAAAGGATAAACAAAAAAAGAAACAGCTTGAGGTAACAAATGAAAAGAAACTGAATGAAGTAGCTGAGTTGGATACACAGGAAGAACAAGAAGAATTTCAATCGTTCTTTAATGATGTGTTGAAACAATTTCCAAGTAAAATCTCTACTGCCATCATGAAATCTTTTGATAGTACAAAGACTAAAGCATTAAAGTTGACGGCTGCTAGTCGAAGTCGTTTCGATGGCGTTTTTGATGAATTTTTGACAGATGTCGATCAAGAAACGCGTAAAAAATGTCATACAACGGTTCATGTGGCATCCTTAACAGCAGCAATCATTGGTTTATCACCTATTCCGTTTTCCGACGCGTTTTTATTAGTTCCAGTACAGTTAACGATGATGGCACGTTTACATAAAATATTTGGACAATCTTGGTCGGAAAGTTTGGGTAAAAGTTTGACTAAAGAACTGGTAGTTGTCAGCTTTGGCCGTAGTGCAGTAGGCAATATCTTAAAATTTATTCCGGTAGTTGGAACAATTAGTGGTGGTGCGGTCAATGCGGTGGTTGCGATGGCAATTACGGAATCTCTTGGCTGGGTGACGGTCAAAATGCTGAATGATGGGGAAGATATCTTTGATCAAGTAATGTCGTTTAAAGGCCAGTTTGATACTTTGTTCAAGGCGATTCAAGGAGTAAATAAGAAAAAATAGCCAGAAGAGGTTGTGGCTCCAAGCGTCCAGCTTCGAAAAAATAAAGAACAACTGACAAAAATAGCCTTTCATGTTTTTGAACAGTTGAGAGTTATTTCGAGAAGTTGCTTGGTGAGCACCGTAGATAGAGGTTGTGGCTCCAAGCGTTCAGCTGTGAAAAGAAGAGACTATGTCAATATTTTTTGTCATAGTCTTTTTTTTCAATTGGAGAATAATCAAAACAATCGCTAAATAAATTTGATTTTTTGGAGATCATCAATCTGAAAAAAGTTTCTGATCCAGTATTCAGTCAAAAAATGATGGCGAGGGATTTGCGGTAAAGCCAAGTAACAATGGTTGCGGTGATTAAGCAAATTTTTCTAATTTCAGAGAACGCGAAAAGCCCTCCTTCTTCTAAAATAAGAAGGAGGGCTTTATGATGCTTTCAAGCGGTTCAAGAGATGAGTACTCAACTTGGAAGACAAATCTGACCGAGAAATTACCAATTACATAATGATAGTTATATTATTCTTTCAATAGTGTTAGCTCTTACATTCTCGATTCAATGTTTACTTGAACTAAAATGAATTATTATTTGAATAGATTAACTATAGGAGGAAGTAAGCCATTGAAAAAAATATTTATTACACTTACTTTAGCGTTAGCAAGTCTTTTTGTTATGTCAGGATGTCAGTTTTATGATAGAGAACTAAAAAAAGAGGTCTACTATACAAAAATCACGACAACTCCTGAAAAACAAACAGATAAAGAAGGTAGCTCATATTTTGAGTATAATCAAGTATTTGTCAATAAAAATGGTGAGAAAATCGACTTAGAAATGAAAGAATATCGAAATAAACCATTAAAAAAAGACGCCTATTTGAAAGCAAAAGTAACGAAAAGTGACGGAGTGAAAAGTTGGGAAGAGGTAGAAAAGAGTAAGGTTCCTGACAAAGCTTTAGACGTTATCGAAAAGAGTAAGTAAATAATACGTAATTCTTGAATTGAATATTTCCTACAAACTAGGTTGACTGTATCTCGAGTAAAAAGATATGGTCAACTTAGTTTTTTTAGAATAAAAATCTTTAGTCAAAAATCACATGGCATCATGCGCTTTTTGAACTTGAAGATCAAGACGTTCTTAGAGATTATTGTTATGTAAGTTCGTACGGACAGTAATTTTAGAAAGTAGGGAATCAAGTGACATTAGGTATTTCAATTTATCCGGAAAAATCAACAAAAGAACAAGACAAAATCTACATTGATTTAGCTTACCAGCTAGGTTATCGTAGAGTTTTTACGAGTTTATTGGAGCTAGCAGGAGATAGCGATCAGGTTATTCGTCATTTTAAAGAAACGGTTCAGTATGCTAGTCAGATAGGTATGGAAGTTGTCGTAGATATCAACCCCCAAATTTTCAAGCAAATTGGTGTCAGTTATGAAGACCTCTCTTTTTTTGCAGATTTAGGCGTTTATGGTATTCGCTTGGATATGGGGTTTACGGGAAGAGAAGAAGCTGAGATGACGCGTAACATGTATAATCTAAAAATTGAAGTCAATATGAGTATTGGAACAAAGTATATCGATAATATTATGTCTTTCTCACCAAATAAAAAGAATTTGATTGGGTCACATAATTTTTATCCAATGGAGTATTCGGGTTTAGCCGAAGATTTTTATGCGTATTGTTGCCAGCAGTTCAAAAAATATGATCTTGAAACGGCGGCATTTATTACTAGTAAGCATGCGCAACTTGGTCCTTGGCCACTACAAGATGGACTTTGTACGTTGGAACAGCACCGAACGCAGTCAATTCGAAGTCAAGCATCGTATTATCTGTTGGATGACCGAATTGATACGATTATTATTGGTGATGCTTACGCTAGTGAACAAGAGTTGAGAGAAGTTTCGGAAATATATTTTACCACTCACCCTCAGTTGCAAGTTGTTTTAGAAGAGGGCATTCAACCTTTAGAAAAGAAAATTGTCTTAGAAGAAAAACATAGTTATCGAGGAGACCGCTCAGCATTTCTGATTCGTTCAAGTCTCCCGCGTTTTAAATATAAGGAAGAATCAATTGTGCCAACAATTTGTCCACCGCTAGAGAGAGGCGATATCGTGATCGGAAATGATTGTTTTGGTCAATACAAAGGAGAATTGCACATCATTTTGCAGGACATTCCGAATGACAGGCAAAGATGTAATTTGGTAGGACATTTGACGGAAGAATCAGTTGATTTACTATCCAAATTAAAGCCTTGGTCAAAATTTAAATTAACAGAGTAAGGGGAATAGTGATGAATAACAACGAATTGGCTAAAAAGATTTTAGATGGTGTTGGTGGAAAAGAAAATATCAGTGATGTCTTTCATTGCGCAACGAGGTTACGTTTTCGTTTGAAAGATGAGCACTTAGCAGCTACGTCAGAGTTAAATAAAATACCAAAAATAATCCAAATCGTTCAAAGTGGCGGACAATATCAAGTCGTGATTGGAAATGAAGTGAGCACTGTTTATGAAAGCTTGATAGAAGTAATGGGGGGAGAAGTAACAAGTGGTGATACTGGCAACGAAAAACAAGGAATCGTTGCCAAGATTATTGATATCGTTTCTTCGATTTTTACGCCATTTTTGACTGTGTT
The DNA here is from genome assembly GCF_050528535.1 of Enterococcus sp. DIV0176. Taxonomy (NCBI): domain Bacteria; kingdom Bacillati; phylum Bacillota; class Bacilli; order Lactobacillales; family Enterococcaceae; genus Enterococcus; species Enterococcus sp. DIV0176. Next base: position 1,244,320 of record NZ_CP172879.1, read on the forward strand.
AGCAGGGACAGGGGTATTAAAAGGATTTTTAAGCTTGGCTGTCTTTCTGTCACCAGGATTTGCTGAAACAGGAACGTATATATTATTAAATGCTGCTGGCGATGCATTCTTTCGTTTCTTGCCAATTGCAATCGCTTTTACAGCTGCAAAAAAATTCAAAACAAATCAATACATTGCCATGGCATTAGCGATGGCAATGGTTTATCCAATTGAAAATACGGCTGATTTAACTTTTGTGGGATTGCCAGTTATTTATGGTGCAGGCTATACGTCAACAGTCTTTCCGATTATTTTAGCCGTTTTTATCCAGCGCTATGTAGAAGGCTTTTTCAAAAAAATCGTACCGAAATTTTTAGTATTTGGTGTTACGCTGATGACCTTAGTGATCATGGTTCCTTTCACATATCTGTTGATTGGGCCACTGGGAACAATCATTGGTTCGATTTTAAGTAAAGGTGTGAATGGACTCTATGAGTTTAGTCCACTACTTACAGGAATCGCATTAGGTGGGTTATGGCAGATTTTAGTGGTTTTTGGAATGCATTGGGGATTTGTGCCATTAACGTTACTTAATTTTTCAACATTGGGGTATGATCGTTTGTTGCCAATGTCAATTGCAGGTGTGATTGCCCAATCAGGTGCTGCATTTGGAGTATTTTTAAAGTCAAGAAATAAGAATTTAAAAAGTTTGGCTGTATCTAGCTCGCTAACAGCTTTGTTTGGTATAACGGAACCAGCAGTATATGGTGTTACCTTACCCTTGAAAAAACCATTTGTTGCTGCTTCCATTGGTGGGGCTGTCGGCGGCGGAATCATTGCATTCTTTGGTGTGAAATCATTTGCATTTAGTGCAAGTATTCTTGCCATTCCTAATATGATTGGTCGAAATGGCGTGGAGTCAAGTGCAACGATAGGAGTTATAGGATTAGCTGTTGCATTCATTATTGCAGCAACACTATCATTTATTTTTGGATTTGATGAAACGACTCAGGATGAAAAACTGGCAAACGAACTGGTTGAAGGAGAAGCGGTAACGATTGACGAAAAAATAACTGTTTTCTCGCCGATGAACGGAAAAATTCTTTCGTTGGAATCAATCGATGATCCTGTTTTTTCTTCCGGTTCGATGGGTAAAGGAGTAGCTATCTTACCAGAACAGGGAAGAGTGACCTCACCAGTGAATGGTAAAGTGACCCTTTTGTTTCCTACAAAACATGCGATTGGCATCACATCAGAAGAAGGTGCGGAGATTTTAATCCACGTTGGTATGGATACGGTTGAATTAAATGGAGAAGGTTTTACTCCATTAGTTAAGCAAGGCGATGTTGTTACACTTGGTGAAGAACTACTTTTATTTGATGAACAATTCCTCAAAGCACAGGGAAAAAGTACGGTTACCCCGATTGTGATTACTAATTCTACAAACTACAAAAATCTTCAATTAGTTGCTGGCGATACTATTTTAGCTGGTGAAAAATTATTTGTAAACGAATAAAGAGCCCTCAAAAAAGCATTCACTAACGTTTCTCGTTAGTGAATGCTTTTTGTGTTGTTAGTTGTTTTATTTGATTGTTGAGATCGTACCAGTTACGTTCACTAAAGTAGTCTGAGAAGCAAATGACATTTTTTATGCATTGAGGTGTATCAGCGATTGAGGTGACCAAAATAGCCTCATCGGGAATCATAATCAGCTCATCGTCCATCATTAAATGACAGTTTATATGGTAACGGCAATGACTTTCTAATTCTTTTTTTATAAACAGTGCATGTTCTAAATCAGTATCAACAAAAATATAAATAGCAATACATTGCTCAATTTTGTGCAGACAATTGTAAAGCTCGTACCAATGTGTCAGTAGAATGTAGATCAACTCATTGATTTCAGATTGAGGTGCAGCAGGAGCAAGAAGATTGATTACATAAGCAGATAAATAGTCCTTTAGATGAGGATACTTAATGGATAAATGTTCTAAAAAAGTTGCTCTGCGATCGTAAAGCAAAAACGTTCGAGGACTTTTAAACTGCAAAATATTGATAAAATCCAAAATGAGCATTTGTTCCGTTGACTCAGGCAGTCTGATTCCTAAATCTTGAGAAATGGTCTGCAAATTTGTTTTGATTGTTTGCATTTTCTCTTTTACTTCTATGGATTGCTCGGCCATCGTTTCAACCTGACCATAAGAATAGTAGAGGTAATAATTATTTAGTTGGTACAACAAATCGTTGATGGTTTCTAATGTTAGTGGAATCTGAAAAAGGTGCTCGAATTGATGGATAAATGTTTTATCTGATAATAAGCTACTTGTTTTGAAGCGATTCTTTTTTGGTGTGATACGATGACCGTACTTGATTCGAACGGCATTTAGATACATCCAACGAATATATTTATTGACTTGGTTTTTATAGATTTTTATTCCTCTTTGCTGAAATAAATCCTGAACTAAAGCATGTAAACATTGTCTTTGTTCCGTTGTCAAAAATTCTAGGTTGAAATACTTTTCATCATAAAAATAATTAAAAAATTGTCTTATTTTTTCTTCTTCTCCTTCAATGGCGACATTGTTATTTGAAATCATGATGCCTTCCCTTTTTAAAAGTGGTTTAATTCTGGTAATCGCTCGTTTCACCGTTGAGAGACTGACAAAGTTTTTTTCGGCTAGCTCTTCTAAAGTGAGATTTTCGTTTAAAAAGATTTGTTGAAGAATGGAAAACTCAAGGCTATGTTTCAATATGATACTGTAGACGTATCGGAAAGAATGTTCTTTGGGGATGATCAGATGCACTCCGCGATTGTCAGAGGAGATGTAGATGGGCAACTGGTAGCCATTGAACTCCTGTATATATGTCGATAACGTACGAATAGGAATAGCTAGTGTTTGACTAAGTTCTTTTAAGGAAGTGGTTTGTCGATTTCGATTCAACTCTTCCAGCAAGGTCAATAGTTTAAGGTCATGACTTGATAGCAATTTTTTCAAGGGATAAGCTCCTTTTTTACCAACTAAATGATTAGTTGCCGTTCTTTCTTATATCGTTTAGTTTATTATAACTTTTGCTATCTAATTATCCAACACTTGCATGAAATTGCTTACAAAAAATTCTCCTCATTCAAAATAAAGAGAGTTAAACATTTTTTTGTCAACAGTTATTGAAGTATCAATAAAATGTTCCATTTGCCATTCTTGTGTACGAGCGGCAGTCTTGTTTAAATCGTGTACCCAAGTGGGATAAATTCGCATCGCCATTTTCCCATTTGAAGTTTTGCTTTTGAGAATCCCTTTTTTTAGTAACACCTCTTTCGGAAAAATAAATTGCCGGATAGTTGTCCGTCAAGAATAGTAATAATCAGTTTGTCGGGGCTATTTTCGTATAAGAATGGTCGATTTTTATCAGTAATGTCCTTTTCCCAGAACGCAACAAAATAGCCTTTTTTCTTGGGGGTTGATTTGGCGAGTCGACTACGAAATGTGTGGGGATTTATTGAAAAAGTTGTACCTTCATACTCTTCATTTTGTCTTTCATAGTGAAGATTTTCGAAAGAAAAGTCATTCAATTTTTCAGTGATGAAACACAATGATTTATACAACGGTGGTCCTCCCTAAATGTTTTTGTAACTGAAATTCTCTCATAGAGGGAAAGTCATTACAATGTTAATGCCTCGAGTGTAACTTTTATTTTTCTTTCGCTCACCAAGGAAAATAACGTATCATTAATTAAATAAAAAATACTATCAGCAAATGGATTCACAAGAAGACCGATTCATGAGCTTAAAAAATCAACGGTTATCAAACTGAAACCAGATTCAAAGTCCTTTATTCGTTAGTTAATTCAAGAAAAAATGAATGAAACTAACATTAATGAACGGCAAAAAAGAAGGTGATGAATTTGGTTTGAATAAAGAAAAATGATCCAGGTAAAATAACTCAAAACGATTTTAAAGGTAGAAAAGAAGTGAGTAAATAAAAAACATTTAAAAAGAAAGGGCTTGCATTTGCGTTCAGGCACAGTTACAATCTGTTTGTAATTATTAATTACGTATCAATATACAAAAAAATGTACATTCATTTAGGAGGACTTTTGATGAAAAAAATCGTAGTAGGTGGCCAAATTGATAAAAGTGAAGTGAAAGAATTAGTTGAAAAATTCAGTGATGGAAAGTACGAAATCACAGTGAAAAGTGATTTGGATGCAGCGATGGCTGTAAAAAATGGTCAAGCCGACTATTATGTGGGGGCTTGCAATACTGGTGGTGGTGGAGCATTAGCAATGGCGTTAGCTTTATTAGGTCATGACAATTGTGTAACCGTTTCAATGCCAGGGAAAGTAATGGCTGAAGAAGAAATTCGCGAGAATGTTCGTTCTGGTAAACAAGCGTTTGGTTTTACTGCCCAACACAAAGAAGTAGTTGTGCCAATCATTATGGATGAATTAAAAAAACAATAGAATGATCGTGGGGGAAAAAAGATGGATTCGTCAAGAATAATTGAATTAATTGCTATCGCATCATTGGGTGGTTTATGTGCGGTATTAGCGAACAAGGGAATTGCTGTCTTTAATGATGGCTTGCGCCCAATCGTACCAGAGTTTTTAGAGGGGAAAATTGGGAAAAAAGAAATTGCTGCGACAAGTTTTGCGTTAAGTTTTGGTTTGGTTATCGGATTTGGGATACCAGTGTCGATTGGTGCATCAATTTTGTTAGTTCATAGTGTGTTATTGATGACAGATATTATCGGCTCTTGGGCACCCGAAGGAAAAACAGGCGTAATCATTTCGGCAGTGGTGGGTGCACTTTATGGGGTTGGTTTAGTTTTAGGACTTCAAGCGGTCGTTGATTTATTCGCGATGATGCCGGTCAACTTTATGGATGCACTTTCTTCGGTCGGGGCACCTGTAGTCATTTCCTTTAGTATTTTCCCGGCAGTAGCGATTACAAGCCAACATGGATTTAAAAAAGGCGCAATCTCTTTTGGTGCGACATTATTAACTTTATTTGTTGTTAAACGTTTCGGTACATTCAACTTAGGAAATGGAGCAACTTTGACGCTTAGCGCAGAAGGTATGTCTTTACTTGTCGGAATGATTTTTATGATTGTTTACGCAATTCAGGTCAAGAGTGATGGTAGTAATTCAAACGAAAGTTTAGTCAGTGTCTTTTTGGAACGTGTGAATCGTATCAAGAAAAATTGGATTTGGCTATCCATTACAGGTGGTTCTGTAGCAGCTGCGACTAGTTTAATGATTATCGCTGGTGATCCAATTTCATTGAATTTACTTTCTGAAGGAAAAATGAGTGAAGCAGCTTTAGCCGCATTTGCTAGAGGAATTGGCTTTATTCCATTGGTTTTCTCAACAGCAATCGTTACCGGCGTTTATAGTCCGGCTGGAACAACTTTTGTTTTTGTAGCAGGAATATTATTACATGATAAGCCAATCCTTGCGTTTATCGTTGGTGCGTTATTGATGTTTGTCGAAGTACAACTTTTGACATTGATGGCAAAAGCTTTGGATAAATTCCCGGGAATTCGCGAAATGGGTGAATATATTCGAACAGCAATGAACAAAGTTTTAGAGGTTGCTTTACTAATTGGTGGGGCAATGGCATCCGAACAAATTGCTCCGGGCATTGGCTATTTCTGGGTGATTGGCTTGATGCTGTTGAACAGAAAAGCGAAAAAACCAGTAGTAGAGTTAGCAGTTGGTCCAATTGCCGCAATTAGTTTAGGCGTAATTGTTAATATTCTTTACTTACTTGGTCTATTTGTGCCAGTCGTTGCAAACTAGGAGGAATCAGATTAGATGTTACTTGAGGGAATTACTTATATGCATGAGCACACGACAATTGATTTGTCTCGCTTAAAGAATATTGACGATACAAATCTGAATTGTTTTGAAGAAACTGTTTCAGAATACAAAAAATTGTATAATAAAGGTGTACGCAATATCGTGGACGTGACCAATATGGATATGAAAAGAAATCCAGCGTATGTACAAAAGGTTGCGGAATTATCTGGAATAAATGTCGTTCAAGCAACGGGTTTTTATCAAGATAAATTTCTTCCAGAATTTGTCACTGATGCAACGATTGATGAGTTGACAGAATTTATGGTGAATGAAATTGAACACGGAATTGCAGACACTGCAATCAAAGCACAAATTATTGGTGAGATAGGAACAAGTAAAAACTTGATGACTACACGTGAACGAAAAGTTTTTACCGCTTCAGTCATCGCACAAGAACAAACCAATGTTCCGATTACGACCCATACAACATTAGGAACTTATGGTCATGAGCAAGTAGCTTTTTTTAAAGAGCAACATGCGAATTTAGAAAAAATCGTTATTGGTCATGTAGACTTAACAGGAGATATTGATTATATTTTGCAGATGTTGGATCAAGGAGTCTATGTTGAGTTCGATACGGTTGGCAAAGAAAACTATCAGCCAGATTTAGTCAGAGCCAAAATGTTAAAAGAAATCGAAAGACGAGGATACGAAGACAAAGTGTTTCTTTCAATGGATATTACTCGCAAATCAAATTTAACCTATCAGGGTGGAATTGGTTATTCCTACTTGTTAGATCAATTTGTTCCATTGGCACTTGAAAATGGGGTTTCTGAACAATTCATCCAGAAGATGCTACGTTTCAATCCTCAAACCTTTATGAAATAGGAGTGAAACTTAATGGAAACATTTCCTTTACCAAGTTTATCGCTTGATGAAGCGATGGAGCTACAATTCAAACTAGTTGAAGCTGTGACAAATCATTTTTCTGGTGCTGAGATCTTGACTCGTGGAGATCTTGGAGTAGTGAAAGGCTTGAATCAGCCAAAAACAACGAATAAAGTTGAAAAAGTTCTTGCAGAATTTTTCGAAGCAGAAGCTGCAATGCTGGTTCGCGGATCAGGAACGAATGCGATTCGACTTGCACTTCACGCGAGTGTGGGTACGGGGAAAACGTTGCTCGTTCACGATGCACCTGTTTACCCGACAACACAAGTTTCAATTGATATGCTAGGAATTAAGCTAGTATACGCTGATTTTAATGATTGGGTTAACGTCGAAGCAGCATTAAAAGAAAACCAAATAGATGGTATATTAATTCAAGTAACACGACAAAAGATGGCTGATTCCTATGATCTGCGTACATTGATTACCCAAATTCGTTCGCTGGATCAAAAAGTGAAGATTCTAACGGATGATAATTATGCTGCTTTAAAAACGAATGGCATTGGGTGCCAATTCGGTGGCAACTTAGCTTGTTTTTCGACATTCAAATTATTAGGACCCGAGGGAATTGGCTGTATTGTCGGTGAAAAGTCACTGATTGACCAACTGAAAACTGAAAATTATTCAGGTGGTGGACAAGTTCAAGGTCACGAAGCAATTGATGTAATAAGAGGAATGGTTTACGCACCTGTTTCATTAGCCATTTCCGCTCAAGTAGGTGAAGAAGTCTGCCAACGAATCAATCAACAAGAAGTTGTCGGATTGAAAGAGGCATTTGTCGTTAATGCACAATCGAAAGTAGTCGTAGTGAAGCTAGCAAGCCCCATTGCAAAAAAGGTCATTGAATCAGCAACCCAATATGGTGCTTTGCCAAATCCAGTTGGAGCAGAGTCAAAATATGAATTTGCCCCGTTGATTTACCGTGTATCAGGTACTTTCATGAAGGCTGATCCAGATGCAGAAGACACCATGATCCGTATCAATCCAAATCGAGCAGGAGCAGAAACGATTATCCGTATTTTGAAAAAAGCAATGGCGAGTGTTCAACAGTAAGGAGTTTACTATGGGAGAAGAATTTTTAAAGAAAAAAGGAATTATCGTGAATTTTTTAGCTTCTGATTTATTACAGAAGAAAAAGGGTGATCGAGTACCGAGCGTGACTGACTATCAAACCAAATATGAAGTAGCACGAGGGACGATTCAAAATGCATTGTCTTTCTTAAAGGACAGAGAAGCAATCAAAGTAAAAAGTCATGGACACCTTGGTACCTTCATTGAAGAAATCAACTATAGCATTTTACAGGAGTATGCGTTGTCCGATACGATTTTAGGAACGATGACATTACCATATTCGAGACTGTATGAAGGTTTAGCGACGGGTATTTACGATGTGTTTAAAGAAAATAATATCAAATTAAATCTCGCCTATATTCGTGGTTCGAAAGAAAGAGTACGTTCAATCGTTAATAAAACCTATCGCTTTGCAGTTATTTCAAAATTTGCGGCAGAGCAAGCAATCTCAACAGGTGAACCAATTGAGATTAGTCTGGACTTCGGGAGCCGTTCTTACTTAAGCAAACATGTTCTCTTGTTCCGAGATAAGAATCAAAACCAAATCGAAAAAAATATGAAGATTGCTATTGATTATAGCTCAATTGACCAACAATTATTAACCAAATCTATTATTAAAGACGAGCAAGTCGAATACGTTGAAATGCAAGGACATCAGATTATCTCTGCACTACAAAATGGTCAAATCGATGCGGGAATCTGGAATTACGATGAAATACGTGATAAAAATCATCAGGGATTACATCATGTTTTATTGGAAGACAGCCAGATGGAAAGAGATATGAGCACTTCTGTCATCATTACACATGTAGATGACTCTTCAATGAATGCTTTTTTCCAGAAAAGTGTAGACAAAGAAAAAATCTTGTCCATTCAAAAAGATGTTTGTGCTGGAAAAATCATTCCACAATACTAATTCTTCTTACTAAAAAAAGCATCAAAAAATAAAAACTTTGTTGGAATTTAGGGGGCGTAACATGATTCGAGAGAAATTAATGATATTGCTAAGTTCAAATGTCATCGACCAAGAAACACATGAGTATGTCTTACATGTGTTAGATTACCTATTAAAAAATGAAATCATTCAAAATGAACAAAGAGCAGATGTGTTTTTGACACATCTGGCAATGGCTGACATGCGTAGGAAAACAAGTGAAACAATCAATGATTTGGAATCCTTTATTCGAGTAGAAATCGAAGCAGATACGAAATATCTTCATTCAAAAGAGTTATGGCAGGATTTACAAAAAATGGCTAAGGAAAAGCAGTTTACCAATGCTGAGTTGGACTATTTTTACCTTCATATCATTAATATGTTGAGGGAGGAATAGGATGTTTTTAGATGTTACTACCCGAAGAAATCCCAAATTAATTGAAGCAGCAGTTAACTTACATCAAGAAGGACTGATACTTCCTGATACGTATATTTTGGATCTCGATACGATTGAAAAAAATACGAAAAGTTTAGCACGTGATGCCAAGGAACAGGAAATCGAACTGTTTTATATGACGAAACAATTTGGTCGAAATCCTTACGTTGCACAAAAAATCCATGACGCAGGAATTGAAAAAGCAGTTGTTGTAGATTTCAAAGAGGCGCTAGTTATGATGGAACAAGGATTACCCTTAGGAAATGTTGGCCATCTTGTCCAAATACCACAACAATTGTTAAAAAAAATCATGAGCTATGGAACAGAGTTTATCACGATTTACTCACTGGAAGCCTTACGCCAAATTATTGTTATAGCAACTGAATTAGCCATCAAACAAAAAATTTTAATCAAAGTGATTGAACCCGATGACCAAATTTACGAGGGGCAGTTTGGAGGTTTTCATCTAGCTGAGCTGGCTAGTGTTGCTGAACTAGCAAATGAAACCGATTTAGTTGAAATTGCAGGAGTTACTTCATTTCCCTGTTTTTTATTTGATGGTGTTTCGCAATTAGTCCCGACAAAAAATAGCGGAACCATTCGAGCAGCAAAAGAAATTTTACAACATGAAGGAGTAGTTATCACAGAAGTGAATATTCCATCCGCAACTTGTCATAAGACCATTCCTTTGATTAAAAAAATGGGCGGAACACAGGGAGAACCTGGACATGCCTTGACAGGGACAACGCCTTTGCATGCAAAGTTGGATTTGCCTGAACTACCAGCGATGGTATATGTCAGTGAGATTTCTCATAATCTGGATGGCCAAGCGTATTTTTATGGTGGAGGTTATTATCGACGAGGAAATTTGGGCTCCGTGCTGATTACCGAAGAAGACGAGTTACTAAAAGATGACGTGATACCTTTTAGTAATGAAAACATTGATTACTATTTAGCAACTGCTCAAGAACATGCAGTTGGTTCGACCGTCATCGCCGCTTTTCGCACACAAATTTTTGTTACCCGAAGTGACGTTGCCGTGGTTTCTGGTATCCAAAAGGGGATGCCAAAAATCGAAGGGATTTATGATAGCTTGGGAAATTTAATTAGAAGGTGAAAGAAGAATGGGAAGATTTATCGTAATTGTATTAGATAGTTTTGGTGTAGGTGCAATGGCTGATGTGGCAAAAGTCCGCCCTAGAGATTTGGGTAGTAATACCGCTGGTCATATTATTGAAAAAAACGAGAAAATCCATCTTCCAACATTAGAGAAACTTGGTTTAATGAATGCGTTGGGGTATGAAATAGGGCATCATAAGTTTTCAAAAACAGCAAACTACGGAACCAGTAATTTAGCACATTATGGAGCAGATTCTTTTTTAGGACACCAAGAAATTATGGGAACAACACCAAAAGTTCCATTGATTCAGCCGTTCAATCAAAAAATCGATGTTGTTGAAGAAAATCTTCGAAAACACGGGTACAACGTCAGACGAGTAGGCGAGCTGGGAACGCAGATCTTAGTAGTCAATGAAGTTGCTACAGTGGGCGATAATTTAGAAACAGATTATGGGCAAGTTTACAATGTATCCGCTTGCTTGGATTTGATTTCTTTTGAAGCTTTGACTGAGTTGGGTCATGCTGTTCGAGAGGTTGTCCAAGTTTCACGAGTAATTACCTTTGGTGGTCAGCAAATTACTTTAGCAGATTTGTTACGAGCAAGAAAAATCAAGAATAATGAAATTGCAGGTGTAGATGCACCTGAATCAGGTGTTTATAATCATGGTTATCAAGTTGTTCATTTAGGGTATGGGATAGATAAGAATGTCCAAACACCAACGATTTTAGATAAAGCTGGAATCCCAGTATCCTTTCTCGGTAAAGTTGCTGATATTATTCAGACAAATAGTAAGCGCTTATCTCCTGGTGTGGATACAGAGATGTTGTTTGATTCCTTGATTAACGAAGTGAAAGCAATAACTCATGGTTTTATTGCTCTGAATATTCAAGAAACCGATTTGGCGGGTCATGCTGAAGATGTAGAAAAATATTCGGATCGTCTAGAGGTCAGTGATCGACGAATCAACGAATTACTTTCTTACTTGAATCAGGAGGATGTATTGATTGTGATGGCCGATCATGGGAATGATCCAACGATTGGTCATAGTAACCATACGAGAGAACGTGTGCCGTTACTGATTTATAGTCCAGAAATGCAAGGAAAAATGATTGGTGAACGAACGACTTTAGCAGATGTTGGAGCGACAGTATCCGAGTATTTTCAAGTGGATGCACCACAAAACGGTCACTCATTTTTAAAAGAGTTAATGTCAACTGAGCATAAATCTGACTAAAAAAGTTAAATGCCAGTCTTCTTTTAATGATTGATCGATAAGTAGCATTTGCAAAAGAAGAAATGACTATTTAGCAAAAATGTGAGCAATAATTTCGAAGCCAGTAGTTTATTTTTGATGCTAGGTCACCGGTTATTCCTATGTTATGGAGGTTCAGGTATGGAAATGAAAAGAATTCAAGAATATTCAAGTAAGACCAGTCTGGCAATGGCAAATGTTTATCACTCTGTAATGAAAGTTTACCCCAACTGCATTTCTGACATCAATTCTGATAAGGATTATTATCTTGGTGTCAAACAAGCTACATTGATTTCGCCTGCCTTGCTAGCATTTTTAGGAGAAAATGGTTTTCATTTTCATACATTAGATAAAGCAAGCCACAAAGGACGAGGAATTGATTTTCAGTTGAAAAATCCACTAACGGGCAAAGCAATGACGGGTTCTTCTAGCGGAACAGCATTGAATGTTTTTTTAGGTATCAATGATATTGGTATAGGAACAGATGGTGGTGGCTCTGTGCTTTCACCTGCAGCGACGTTGAATTTAATAGGAATGATTCACCCAGCATTTGGCGCAAACTGGGTCGATTTTCAAATGTATAAAAAAGTTTCAACAGATAACGTTGTTTTCACGCCGTCCATTGGCTTTATCAGTCGAAAATTACAGTTGGTTGAAGAAGTCGCCACTTTATTTGTTGAAACAGAAATGGAAAAAAAAGAAGTGAAAGTAGCGATTGATGCTGATATCGAGAAAGAAAAGTGGGCATCGTGGGAAATAGCCGCAGACATTCGTTTAAGAAATTTTGCGTATAAATACGAAGCAAGTAGGGAAGAACTGATTGATGAGGTGGAGGCACTTTTTACTGAGGTAGATATTATTGTTTCAAAAGAGGGGCCAATTGATGTTGATGGCATGGGTGAAACCCTTTTCGGCCATTTTGATACCCAGACAAGAGCGACACAAGTCCAAGGGAAAAAAGGCTTTGTTCGCGTCATAAATATGTGCAACGCTATAGGGTTGATTGTCCCTGCTGGCGAATTGGCAACAGGGTATCTAATTATCGCTAGACCACAACATGGGCTAGAAAAAACGGTCTTTCAATTGGCTGAACTGCTGATTGCAAAAGAAGATCCGTTGGTTGCTAATTATTTTTTAGATCATCATGCCTATTTTGAAGAGGGGTATAGTTCATAACAATGGGTCAAGAATGTTGCTTTACTAAAACGAAAAAGATGGAAACAAGTGATTGTTTCCATCTTTTTTTGTACATGCTAATTTAGAAGCAGCTTAACTAGCTGTTTAAAAAGTGATTCTTCAGTGACGTCTTGGATGATAATTACCTTTGCAAAAAAATAAGTCGAGTCATGAACGGATCTCATTTTCAGAATCACCGGTCATCTGCAAAATGATTTTTCCAGTAGCGCGACCAGATTGCGAATAGCTGAGAGCTTCTTCTACTTCAGACAATGGAACAATTCGATCAATCACCGGTTTAATTATTTCTGCTTCAATCAAGTGCCGTAAGACATCTAGCTGTGTACCACTTGGTTTCATGAAAAGAAAAGTATAAGAGGCTTGTGTTTGCTTTTCTAATTTTGTTAGGTTACGTGTCACCATTTTGAAAGCAAACTGTTTCCAAAGAGGGACACCGTATTCTTTACCAAAGCGATAGTTAGGTAATCCTGCGATGCTGACGACTTTTCCACCAGGCTTGATAATTTTGAAGGCAGCTTCTAATGTTGCACCACCACGTGTATCAAATACATAATCGTAATCTTGCAAAACTTCTGCAAAGTTTGTTGTTTGATAATTAATTGGATAATCAGCACCTAATGATTTCACGAGATCAAAATTATTTGCAGAAGTAGTCGTCGCAACATAGGCGCCTAAGTATTTTGCAAGTTGGATCGCAATCGTTCCAATCCCACCAGATCCACCTTGAATCATGACTTTTTGTCCAGGCTGAATCTGCATAATATCATGTAGCGCTTGGTAACTTGTCAGTCCAACCAAGGGGATAGAAGCAGCTTCTTCAAAATTGATATTTTTAGGTTTGAGGGCGATAGCTCCTTGATCGACAGCAATGTATTCGGCAAAGGTTCCAATTCGATTTTTTTGAACGCGACCATAGACAGCATCTCCAATTGAATAGTTGGTCACTTTTTCGCCAACGGCAGTGATGATTCCAGCAAAGTCACTTCCCATAATAATAGGCATATTGTAGCTAAGCAGCATCTTAAGTCCACCGTCTTTGGTTTTGATATCAATTGGATTGATGCTCGCAGCAACGATTTTTACTAAGACATCATTCGAGCGAATGTCTGGGATAGGAACTTCTTTTATTTTAGGCGTCGGTTGTTTGTAAGTATCAATAACCGCGGCTTTCATTGTTTTTTTCATGGTTATTTCCTCCAATTTATACGTGTTTCATTTAATCGTTCAATTTTTTGAACGAATCACTTTCACGAGTTTAGTTCATTGGTTTAAAAATGTCAACCAATAATTATCGACAACTAAGAGACCAAAAAAACGAGCCACCTATACAATTTCATCTAGGTGGCTTGTTTCGTTAGAGAGTTAGTTTTTTTTAAGACTTATGAACGTTTTGAAGGAAACTATTTTGAAAGAAAAAGATTCCCCTTTATACTTATCAAGAGAGAGGAGCTTGCGATGACTAATTGAGGGGAACAGTGGCAATAGATTCAGCAAAAAAAGTTTTTTAGGAGGGCGAAAGATGAAATTAGATATGATTGGTATCATTACTAAAGACATGGAAAAATCAATTGAATTTTATGCGTTGTTAGGGTTCATCGCGAATGGAGCTACTACCGAAGAATACGTTGAGCTAGCACATGAAGGTATTCGAATTTCTTTAAACACTAGCAAAATGATTGCTGGTATTTATGGATACGAACCGCAGACAATTGGAGACAAAATCGAATTAGCTTTTTTGTGCGACTCTGTGGCAGATGTTGATGAGATGTATCGAAAAGTAAGTGATGCTGGCTATGAGACTTTTAAAGAACCATGGGATGCTTTTTGGGGTCAACGCTATGCAATTATTAAAGATCCTGACGGAAATCTCCTCAGTTTATTTGCGAATTTTCCGACAAAATAGTGAACGAAAAAGAATAGAAATAAAAAAACAACTTTAGTTCAGTGCTAAGGTTGTTTTTTGTTTATTCAAAGTAAAAATCCACACTTTTTTTGGACTAATTGTATAAAGTTTATCAAATCATCAGCAAACAATGTTTTTCTATTTCTTGTATCTTAATAAAAATAACTATCAAGATGGGCATATACATGTGCGAATCTTCATTTGAATAAATTTTCATGTTATTTTTATGTTGACAAAGTAAAACTTACTTGATAAAGTGTCGTTGTCAAATCGTAATGATTACGTTTTGCTATAGACAAATCGAAAAAAAGGAGTGTCACCACTTATGGCTAAAAAAGCAAAAATGGCGCGAGCAAGGAAACAACAAGAGTTGATTGAGCAGTATGCAGAAATCCGACTTCAGTTAAAGACTGCCAATGATTATGAAGGTTTGGCAAAGCTACCCAAAAATGCGAACCCAAATCGTTTGAAACGACGCGATCAAATAGATGGCAGACCTCGGGGGTACATGCAAAAATTTGGTATGTCCAGGATAAGGTTCCGAGAATTAGCGCTTCAAGGTTTGATACCTGGAGTAAAAAAAGCAAGTTGGTAAAAAAGAAGAAAAGAAATCTGGAGGAATAAAAAATGGCAGTTCCAGCAAGAAAAACATCAAAAGCAAAGAAAAAATTGCGCAGAGCGCATTTAAAAATAGCAAAACCTGAAATTTCATTTGATGAAGAATTAGGCGATTATCGTCGTAGCCACCATGTTTCACTTAAAGGTTATTATAAAGGACGTAAAGTAAGCGGCAAAGAATAAGGGAGGATTAGAATGAACATTATTTATCCACCACTAGTTGAACAAAGCTTCCAATTTTATCAGAAAAATAGTAACGAAGACTTCAGTAAAACGGATCTTTATCGTTCAATGGTCGCTAATCAGATTATTACTGAGAATGGTAATCCAACAGTCGAAGCAATTGAAAGAGGACTTGTTCGAGATTTTTATGAGGAACAGGATCTTTCGTTTGAAGAATTTTTAGCAATTTATCCAATTTTTGCTACGTATGAAACAGAACTTTTTCAAAAAATTGATGGTTTTTGGGAGATACCAGTTTCATTGAAAAATGAATTGATGATCCAACTTGAGCAAGGGAAATTTAACTATGATGAACAGGTTCAAGTTGAACAGTTTTTATCAGAAAGATAAATCAGAAATGAAGGTGAAACGATTGAGACAAACAATTATTCTAGCATGCGAAGAAACAGGTGAACGAATTTATTTAACAAGTAAAAATAAACGAAATACACCTGAACGTTTAGTACTAAAAAAATATTCACCTAAATTACGTCGGCGTGCAATTTTTAAAGAGATGAAGTAAGCATTTTTGAAGAAGAGAGGTGATTTCTCTGGGAATACCGATAACAATCGTATCCGGCTTTTTAGGAGCTGGAAAAACAACCTTGATTAATCAGGCATTAAACGCGACTGAGCTACCAAGAGAAGAAATAATTATTATTGAAAATGAGGTTGGCCAAACAGGAATCGACCACGAACTCTTACTGCACACCAAGGAACATGTCCTGCAATTAAACAACGGTTGCATGTGTTGTAGCCTGAGAGAAGATTTGATAACAACGTTAGCAAGTATTGAAGAAGTAACCAAAGAATGGCAAGTTCCTTTGTCACAAATTATTGTTGAAACAACAGGAATTGCTGATCCTCAGCCAATTATTCAAACTATTTTAACTACACCTGTTCTGCGAAATACCTATTATATTGATAGTCTTTTAACTGTTGTGGATAGTCAAAATAGTTCGATGTATCAAAATGAACCTGTCAGTCTGAAACAAATCGCATTGGCGGATCGAATTTTCTTTGCTTTAAAAGAAGGAGATACTGTCAGCAATTGTTCAGAAATACTAGCAAGATTGATCGAAATCAATCCATTAGCTGATTTTATTTATTTTTCGGAAACAGCGCCGATTTCTGCAACCGACTTTTTTCACTTAGACAAATTTCAGGCGACCGAAGTGTTAAACGAGCCGGTAGCAACCCAAACTGAAATGGAATTGACGAATGAGTCGCATCACAGAGAACATCACCACAAAGTTCATTTACAGGGTCACACACATGCAACAACTGTTCATCAACAGAACAATCATGGTTTTCAAACCGTTTTGTTGACTGCAAATAGCGAATTAAATGAAACCGCACTAATACGTTGGATTGATTGGTTATTATTTTTTAATCAAGAGTTGTATCGTTTCAAAGGAATTGTTGCGCTAGAAAATCGTGAATTGGCAGTTGCTGTACAAGGCGTTAATCAGCAAGTTCGCTTTCAACTGACTCCACTAGAAAAATCAACGACAAAAATCGTACTCATTGGAAAAAATTTAGCATCAAAAGAAATAGAAGAAACCTTTAATCAATTGTGCATTGCTTATAAACAGTAAAAAGGAGAAATCAATGGAAAAAACAGACATTTCAAGTGCGTATCGACGATTAAAAAGTCCAAACATCAAGACAAGAAAACGAGCATTAAAGATTATCAAAGAATATAAACGAAATAAACAGCGAGCTAGTTGAATGAAAAGGAGAAATCGAATGAAAAAATGGAAAGTTGGTTTATTTAGCCTACTATTGGTAAGCGTGCTGGGTGCGTGCAGTACGAATGGTCAAACTAGTAAAGAAACCGGAAAAGAAAAGCTATCAGTTATCACAACTTTTTATCCCATGTATGATTTCACGAAGAACATTGTAGGTGATGAAGGTGAAGTCAAGTTGCTGATTCCAGCTGGAACGGAGCCACATGATTATGAACCATCTGCTAAAGAAATTGCAAGTATTCATGATGCAGATGTTTTTGTTTATCATAATGAAAATATGGAAACTTGGGTGCCACAAGCCGAGAAAAGTTGGAAAAAAGGTTCACCCAATGTAATTAAAGGAACAAATGGGATGGTGTTATTACCTGGAAGTGAAGAAGAACACGATCATGACCACGGCGAAGATGGGCATCATCATGAGTTAGATCCGCACACGTGGGTTTCACCTAAGATGGCGATTAAAGAAGTGACATCAATCAAGGAACAGTTAGAACAACTTTATCCCGAGAAAAAGAAAACTTTTGAAACAAATGCAGAAAAGTATCTAACAAAATTAAAAGCACTAGATGAAGAGTATACAGAAAAATTAAGTGTAGCTAAGCAAAAAAACTTTGTTACGCAACATGCTGCTTTTGGCTACTTAGCCTTAGATTACGGATTGAATCAAGTTCCTATAGCAGGTTTGTCTCCAGACCAAGAGCCTTCACCAAGTCGACTAGCTGAGCTAAAAAAATATGTTCAGGAAAATGAGATTAAATACATCTACTTTGAAGAAAACGCTGAGGATAAAATTGCAAAAACGTTAGCAGATGAAGCGAAAGTTAAACTCGAAGTACTAAACCCTGTCGAAAGTTTAACTAAAGAACAAATAGCAAATGGAGAAGATTATCTCTCGGTGATGAAAGAAAATCTGACGGCTTTAGAAAAAACAACAAGCGTTGCAGGCAAAGAAATCAAACCAGAAAACGTAACAGAATCGACTAAGACGGTTGCCAATGGTTACTTCAAAGATGAGGCAGTCAAAGACCGAACACTAGCTGATTATGCAGGTGAGTGGCAATCACTTTATCCTTTGTTAAAAGAGGGTGCTTTAGATCAAGTTTTCGACTATAAAGCAAAATTAAACAAAGATAAAACTGCGAAAGAATATAAGTCTTATTATACAGCTGGTTATAAAACAACTGTTGATAAAATGACGATCACAGATCATACGATTGACTTTGTTGTCGATGGCGAGCACCATCAATATGAATACAACTATGCTGGTTACAAGATTTTAAATTATGAAAAGGGAAATCGTGGTGTACGTTTCCTTTTTGAAACGGCTGACAAGGATGCTGGGGAATTTAAATATGTGCAATTTAGCGATCACAATATTGCACCAGTTAAAGCGGAACATTTCCATGTCTTTTTTGGTGGAGAGAGTCAGCAAAAGCTTTTCAATGAACTAACTAACTGGCCCACTTTTTATCCAGCTGATTTGACTTCGCAAGAAATCGCACAGGAAATGATTGCACATTAAGACCTATTTATGACAAATAAACGAGGACTTTTGAGGTCCTCGTTTTTGTTTTAGTGTGCGTATAAGAAAGCAGATAAGAGATACAAAATAGCAATATGTGCAGGGTAGAAAATATAGAAGAAATACTTCATTCCTTTTCCTTTTTGACCGTTGTAGAGCAAAATCGGAACGATTGCAAAAATCATCATCCATTGCGTAGAACCTAAGAAAAAGTAAATGGTTGCAACTACTACGATCATTAAACACTGGATTTGCCGATTATTTCTAGCGAGATACAGTAAAGGAATCAGCAGTACCATGACATTGTTTTCTGCCAAAAGTAACGCTGGTAAAGTCGCAGTAATTGTTAAAAAAACAAATTGATTTTGGATAATCATGGGGCTTTCCATTAATAGTGGTAATAAGAAAGAAAGCAAGATTGGGAGAATGAATAGAACAGTCCCGCCAAGCATTTTTTTCAAATTAGTTGCATGTTTTCCTTCGACAAAAAGATCAATGGCAAACATCATCAATGTACCAATAAAAAGATCTCTAAAAATATTGTTCATCAAAACAACTTGATCATATCCAACAAGTTTTTCGAGAGTAAAGGTAAATAAGGTCATCAGAACCATCGACAGGTAGAGTCTTGACATATATTTTTTCTTGTTGTGCGTATGACTAAAGCCAATAACACTGACAAAAAAGAAAATTGTTGCGACAGGTCTACCAAACCAGTCTAGCCAGTTAGGTGCTCCAAATGGAACAAACATCTGATGGATATGATCAATAAACATTAAGACAATGCCTAACATTTTTAAATCAAATGTTGATAGGCCTTTTTTGGGTGTATCAATCGTCAAAAATAATTCCTCCTAACTAATAATAACTATATGTTAACAATATGATTGATTGAAAGGCTAGTGAAGTAATATAGAACGAGCGAACAATTTTGTCACAAGAGATTTTTTTGTTATCGATCATATACTGGTCTTTATGAGGAAAGAGTTGGGTAGTTGGGCTAGTGAATTCATGGTATACTAATAAAAAAGATCCTTGAAATCTAAATAAATAGATACCAATAGAAGCATCCAAACTGAAGCCTTGCTATGGGCAAATAGTGCGAGTACGGAACCTCAAAAATTTTGAGCCGAGGTTTTAGAGCTATGCTGTTTTGAATGCTTCCAAAACAGTCGTCATTTTGAGCGTTTAAAACGTCAAGTTTTAGAGCTATGCTGTTTTGAATGCTTCCAAAACCCTTTGTTCAATGGGTCACTGCTAAATGTGCGTTTTAGAGCTATGCTGTTTTGAATGCTTCCAAAACCTAATACGAGTAATCTCTTGCCGTTTGCGTGTTTTAGAGCTATGCTGTTTTGAATGCTTCCAAAACAAGTTGGGTCAGTCGTCCATGGAAACCAATGTTTTAGAGCTATGCTGTTTTGAATGCTTCCAAAACATTGAAAAATTGGAGGTAATCAAATAATGATGTTTTAGAGCTATGCTGTTTTGAATGCTTCCAAAACATATGCAACTTTGGAATGTTATTCTTGGGAGTTTTAGAGCTATGCTGTTTTGAATGCTTCCAAAACTCAACTGTTATTTGCTCAAGCATACGCTGTGTTTTAGAGCTATGCTGTTTTGAATGCTTCCAAAACACATGGTCCACAAACCAAGTTCTATGGTTTGTTTTAGAGCTATGCTGTTTTGAATGCTTCCAAAACGTTTGAAAGTCAATGCCTTCTAGTTGCTTAGTTTTAGAGCTATGCTGTTTTGAATGCTTCCAAAACTTTCAGCGTCCCTCTTGACTAAATACACGCGTTTTAGAGCTATGCTGTTTTGAATGCTTCCAAAACTCAACTGTTATTTGCTCAAGCATACGCTGTGTTTTAGAGCTATGCTGTTTTGAATGCTTCCAAAACAATAGAAAAGAAGGTTTTTCAATGCTCTACCTGTGTATATTTAGGGTATACTCAAAATATACGATAATGTTCTATTTATTGATAATTATCTTCCTTAATTTTGAAATGGCAGAAATCGATATCAATGAGAGGATAGATTTTTTCTTAATCCTAAAAAAATTGAACAACAATTTCCGGAGTTTTTTAAAATCTCTGAGTTGTACTATTTGAAGGGAAAAATATGTTGGATACTAGAGAGTATGAGCTAAAGCTGCAGCAGCCGTAGATTTTCCTTGTAAAAAGGTTATTAAAGGTTTAAAAAGAACGCTTGAAAGAAATTGGAATACCAGTTCCAGAAATATATCAAGATAAAATAAAAAAGATGTAGCCGAGCAAATGCTTTGAAGAGGGTATAAATCCTGAAGATTATTAGGCTATAAGATTATATAGTTAAATATTAAATGTTATTTTTTGTGAGTGTACATACTTAATAAACCTTGTTTTTTAGCGTGTTTAGGTATTGAAATTGAATTATCAATAAATTTTAAAAATGTTATCGTAATGACACCGATTTATAATTATCCCTTTTTCTAAATATCATGCATACATTTCCAAATTAGTTTATTATACTTTTTGTGAACGTTTACAAACTAAATGAATGAATGGAGAATATCAAATGAAAAACGATGTTGGTAATTATTCTAAAAGTGTCTATGCTTTATTTTTCGCAATTCTTTTATGTTTAGGTATATTTTCACCCACGGTATCAATAGTGGTGGCTGCAGATGAACTTACTGTACCTGAAGCAAGTTCAACAGAAGTGGTAAAAAATGCAAAATGGGTTGCATTAGAACAAGAAATGGCTACACCACAATATCAAGTAGCTTCAAAAGCTAACCCTGAAGGCACTGCAAGATATATTCTTAATAAATATGAGGGAGCAGAAGCATTCGCTGCGGGATTAGGTCAACGTATACAAAATGGCGGTTGGAATGTATATTATAATTCAGCTTCGGGCAAGCAAACTGCTCGTACATCTTATAACGGTATGTATGTTGCAGCAGCAGGAGCCGGTAGTCTATCTACCGTATTAGCAAAATTTAGTGCTTCTGGTGGTGCAGTAATTGTTGGAGCTGCAGCTCTTTTAGCAGGTATAGCAATGGGTGCACTTAGCGTTTACTCGAAAGATTGCAGAGATAACATTGATAATCATGGAAATACTGGTACTGCACGGATTACACTTACTGAATCAAGATGGTCTTCACAATATGATCATCGTTGGTAAATTGATAATTTAAACTGGAAAACAATCTCTGTCTTCATTTATTGTTGCAATAAATAGAATAACAGAGGTTGTTTTTAATATAATGAGGAGGTGGGCGATGAAATCTTTGGGTTTTATTAGACTTTTTCAATTTTTTCTTTTAATTGCAAGTCTTTTTTTTGCTATGAAACACGATTTATTGTTAGCTTTGTTTATCTGGGCGCTATCTGGTGGGTTAAGTTTCACTGTCCCCCCAAAATATCGTTTCCCTTTTTGGTCACCTTATAAAGGCCTATTATTTCCAGTATGGATTGAAAATATTATGGATTTAGTCATAACAATAGGCGTGCTATTATTGGTAATATTTTTTTCATGATTTGTTTTAGAGCTATGCTGTTTTGAATGCTTCCCAAATAATAATAGCTGTGTTTATCAATGGTACCCAACTGAGCCATTTGAAGGAAACGAGTTTGCAGTAATTATCCAATATTCGTCAGAAACGTATCAACTGATTTTTTGATACCAATTTCAACAAAAAACCACCAACTAGTTGGTGGTTTTTTGTTGGGTAAATATTTGGGAATAACTAACATGAGAAGATATCATACAAATAAATTGAATTGGAAGATAGGGATAATTTATTCGTACAATATTATTATAACGTATTAAAAACGCTTTTATAATTTGTTTTTGCTATAGCTATTATTATCTTTTTTACTTAAATCAAGTTGCCTGAAATTGGCTATTGTAAAGTGAACGATAGAGTGTTGGACGTTTCAACAGTTGCTTATGCGTTCCTTTTTCAATGATGTCGCCCTTATCCATCACTAAAATCAAATCAGCATTTTCGATGGTGGAAAGGCGGTGAGCAATGACGAAACTTGTCCGATTTTGGGTCAACGAGTTCATTGCTTCTTGAATTTGTAATTCTGTGCGAGTATCCACACTAGAAGTTGCTTCATCCAAAATAACCACTGGTGGATTTGCCAAAATGACACGAGCAATGGTCAACAATTGTTGTTGCCCTTGTGAGAGGCCTCCACCATTATCACTTGTGACGATGGAATCATAGCCATTAGGAAGCGTCAGAATAAAGTGATGACACTGAGCGATTTTAGCTGCTTGGATAATTTCTTCTCGTGTTGCATCCATTTTTCCATATGCGATATTTTCAGCAATCGTACCTTCAAATAACCAAGTATTTTGTAGGACCATTCCAAATAGGGAGCGAAGATTTTCTCTTGGAAGATCAGTGGTTGGAATGCCATCGAATTCGATTTGACCAGATTCGATGTCGTAAAATCGCATAAGTAGATTGACTAGCGTTGTTTTGCCTGCGCCGGTTGGTCCAACAATGGCAATCTTTTGGTTTGCTTTCGCATCAAAGTCAACTTTTTTCATCAATGTTTTGTCGGGGGAGTAGCCAAAGCGAACATCCTTGAATCGGATATTTCCAGCAGGATGTTGAATGGTTGTTCGACTTGTATCTGCTTGTTCCTCTTCATAATCCAAAATATAGAAAATCCGTTCAATCGAAGCCATGGCAGCTTGAATCGAGTTAATGACGTAAGAAGCTGTTGAAATTGGTTCGGAAATTTGATTGATATATTGTAGATATGCTTGCAAGAAACCAATCGTGATTCCGCCACTTAATACGGTCATTGCACCAAATATCGCACTAAAAATAAAAGCTGATTGGTTAATAACACGGGATAAAGGGTAGATAGCAAAGTTCAAGAATTGAGCACGTTTAAATACAGTATAATGTTCATCAATTGTTTGACTGATAGCCTCTGTTTGTTGATTTTCTTGGTTAAAGGTTTTTGAAACAATGACACCAGAAAGATATTCTTCCATTTCATTGTTGATACTACCAAGTTTCACCTGTGCTTTATCGGCCACTTCTTTATTGATCATTGAAAATTTGTGTGTTACCAGTCCGCTAAGAACCAATAAACCAATCACTAAGATTGACATCTTACTGTCGATGTAAATCAACATGATTCCCGCAAAAAGAATGGTAACGACGGATGTGAATAGTTGGTTAATACCGGTCAATAATACTTGAGAAAGCTGATTCAAGCCTGTAGTCGTCCGACTAATTAGATCGCCAACTTGATGATTATCAAAAAAGGACATCGGTAATTTTTTGATTTTTTTCGTAATTAGTTTTCGAGTATTCAAAGTAAGTCGTTCACTCAATGTCGCCATTGCTCGTTCTTGCACGTAGGAAAGTCCACTACTGATTAGCGAAAACAGAATTAACAGTAAGACAGTTGGAAGCAATTGTTCTGTGAGTAAGTCAAGTGTTACTGGCAAAGATTCTTTCAATTGAATGACCGCGACGATTTTATCAATTCCTAGCGCCATCATGAAGGTCATTGCAACCACTAAAATATTTCCAACCAAACTACAAAACATCAATAGATAAAAATATTTATGTTCAAAACGATGTAATTTCCAAAAGCGATACATCAGATGTTTTTTATTCGGCATCATGTTGTTCTGTTTCATATTATCACTCCTTCATTCCTTGCGAAGCTGCAATTTCTTGATAAATTTTGTTGGTACATAACAATTCTTGATGTGTGCCTTCACCAGCAATCTTGCCATTTTCCATGAGGATGATGTGATCGGCATGGGCGATTGTACTCAAGCGTTGGGCAATGATTACTAATGTTTTGTTCGACAGTTCTTTTGTGAGAGCTTCTCGCAAAGCGGCATCTGTTTGATAATCTAAAGCAGAAAAACTGTCATCAAAAACATACATTGAAGCGGGCTTGATTAACGCTCGCGCAATACAAATTCGTTGTTTTTGTCCACCAGAGTAGTTACTGCCTCCCTGTGCAGTGAATGACTCATATTTATCGGGTAAAGTATCTACAAATGATTTTAACTGAGAAATTTTTGCTGCTTGGTCAATTTCAGCTGGTGTGGCATCTGCTTTTCCCATTAAAAGATTTGATTTAATTGTTCCTTTGAATAAAAATGCTTTTTGTGGAACATAAGCAACCTGTTCACGAATACTGCTTTGTGTCAAAGCAGTCGTTGGGACATCATTCAATTTGATTTCACCACTTGTAGGGTCATTGATTCGTAAAAGAAGCTTCATTAACGTGCTTTTTCCAGAACCAGTTGCGCCAACGATAGCGGTTGTTTTTCCAGCTGGGATTGTAAATGAAATTTTTTCAATCACTGGATTGCTTTCTTTTCCGTACGCAAAAGAAACGTTTTGATAGCTTGCAGCACTAGCATCTCTGATTTGAAAAGAAAACGGCTCAGGGTCACTGATTGACGGTTCAAAATCCATCACTTCTTCCAGTCGTTTCAATGAAGCAACGGAACGAGGGATGACCACAAAAACCATTGCTGCAAGCATAAGGTATGAGAGTGCCAAAAGCGCATATTCCGTAATTGCTGCGATGTTTCCAATTTGGATGGTCTGATTGCCAACGAGGTAACCACCGACCCAAAGAATGGATGCATAGACAACACCCATAATCAGAAAAGCGGTAGGAGTGATAAAAGCAAAAATTTTATTCACTTGAATCATTTGATTCGCGTAGTTGGTAAATGATTCATTCGTTTTCATTTCTTCATGGTCCTGATTGTTGAATGCACGAATCATGTTGATTCCAGTAAAAAACTCTCTTAGTTTAGTAGTGATTCGATCCATTTTTGGTTGAATACTTAATGCAATGGGTGTTCCTTTTTTCAGTAAAAACAATAATACGACCAAATAAAAGAGGATAGCTACCAGTGGAATCCACAACAAGTTTGGCGCATTGAGATACGTCATGGTCAAAGCAAAAACAGCAATGATTGGAGCAGGTAGGATCAATTGGCAAAACATCACAATCATTTGTTGCACATTGTCCACATCGTTCGTCATACGAGTGAGCAGAGTGCTAGAACCAATTTTATCAATATCAGAAATGCTTAGTTCCTGAAATTTTTGGAAAAACGATTTTCTGATTTGGCGACCGAAACGTCCGCCAAGAATTCCTGACAGATAGCTACCAATCACGGCGGCAATCGTACCTAAAACCGTAACGATAATCATTTGAATGGCAATAAGCTTGATTGCGTCAAGATCATTTTTTAAAATGCCAAGATTGATTAGCCGTGCTACTAGCATAGGCACGCCTAAGATTCCGATGATTTGTAAAACAATAAAACTGCTAGTCAGAGCAACAATGCCCTTATTTTGTAACAAGAAATTTTTTAGTACTTTCATAAGTCATGCCTCCTTAGTTTTGACAATAATGGAGTATACAGGTTAAAGTAGCTTTAAGGTCAAGGAGGTTTTAAAAAAAATGAATAAAACATTTTCTATTGGTGAAGCTGCGAAATTTTTGAACTTGCCAACATCTACGATTCGTTATTGGGATTCAATTGGTTTGCTAACGAACTCCCGAAATGAAGCCAATGATTATCGGACATTTACCTATGATGATTTATTTGCATTGTATGATGTCAAATTCATTCGAAGTTTGGGTTTATCAATCAAAGATGTTCAAGGCATTTATCGAAAATCAGAAAAAGAAGTTTATGAAGTTCTGGAGCAGACAGAAAAACGTTTGGCAGAAGAAATTGAAAGATTAAAAGGCGAAATGGCACAAATCGAGCAACGAAAACGACATCTTTCATCCACTGGGTTTGATTTGACTGGAACACATGATTTGAAAATCGACTTTACGAAAATGGTTCGTGCTGATTTAGATGAAAACTTTACTGCACGGAAATATTTAGAAAAAAATTGTAACTCAGGGATTATTTGGCAACAAAAAGGTCAATCGCTAGAATATGTTTTTTGTATCGGCACATCTTTTGAAGACGAAATTGAAGAAGAAATCCTTTGGGAATACAACCCAGCGTTTGATTATCAACCAGTAATCATTGAAGTAGATCCTGCAGATAGCGACCGAAATAATCTTCAAGAGGTCGTTCGTACGTTAACAGCTAAGGGTTATGATATTCAGCAAGTTATTGGCGAGTTTCTCGTAAGAAAACAATATGAGCACACTTCTGATAAGGAGTATTATTTATCTTGGATTGAAATCAAGAACAAAGGGAAACAAAACAAATAGTAGACAATTCGATAAGTCTGTCTAAAAGTAAGATTCGTAAATTTGCCTTATTCGTTGTAGGATAAAAGAAACAAATGAGTTATGATGAAGAAGGGATAAGATGGTTAAACACAAGCAAGAAGCTGAGGAACCTGTTGATATCTGGGGACGAAGCCCTTTACAACTGTACGAAAAAATTGGAACCCCTATCAAAAGGGCAACAACAAGTATGAATCGTTCAAGTAATGGCGAATTAATCCATGATTACTTTGTCGTATTTACTGATAGAAAACCGGATGTACGTGGCCACCGAGAATTGTTGCAAGCAGCTGAATGGATCAACTACGGCACAAAAATCTATCGAATCAGCACGACTAATTCTTTCGCAACAATTGAAAAATTAGTTACAGAAACATTTGATATTCAAATCAAGACAGATTTCTTTGTTTCTAATTCAACCGTTGATCCGAGATTCATCAATTAGTGTGACTGTTACTATGAGAATTGGACTGATAAGAAATTGTTACTGTTTTTATAAGTGAGGAGCGTGTTTGTAATGAAAAAGAAGATTTGTTTTGTCTTAGCGGTAGACGGTGGATTGTCTTATTCCGCACTCCCTATAGGCTTAAGAAATCAGCAACATTTAAAAGAGTTCTTTTCTAAAGACTATGATGTTTCGCTGAATTACCTTCGAGATAAAGAGCAGGTAGACTATCTGATTGTACCGAGACAGTTAGCACCATTCGTCAATGAAAAAAAGCTACCAATTATTGAAGTGCCATCAAATCTCTTTGTAATCAAAGATTATCAAGGAATAAAAGCAATCATCGATTACTATTTTAAGCTGGAAGATGAATGATAGAAGTGTTTCTAGTTGAAACAATTATCTAAACGTGCTAACGTTATGTGTGAGGGATGGTGCTCCCTCCTAAACGCTGAGTAAATCAGCTGATGGCGCCTATTGTAAACTAATTACTTATCCAAGAGTGTATTTGTTGTACTCTGTTTTTAAGTAGTTGCTTTACAATAGGCGTTTTTTTATTGCATTTTTGTAAAAACTAGGAGGAAAAAAAGATGACAGTAGTAATTGAACAAGTAAAAGCAAGAGAAATTTTTGATTCACGCGGAAATCCAACGGTGGAAGCCGATGTGATTTTATCTGATGGAACATTAGGCAGAGCCGAAGTGCCAAGCGGCGCCTCTACTGGTGATCGTGAAGCCGTGGAATTACGTGATGGCGGTACTCGTTTATTAGGAAAAGGAGTTAGTAAAGCTGTTGCTAATGTCAATGGAGAAATCAATGATGCATTGAAGGGAACTTCACCTTTTGACCAAGCAAAAATTGATAAAATGATGATTGATTTAGACGGAACATCAAACAAAGGACGACTTGGAGCAAACGCGATTCTTGGTGTTTCAATGGCGGTTGCTCGCGCAGCGGCACAAAGTAAAAAAGTTCCATTGTATCGTTATCTTGGTGGCGTTGATTTAGAGCTCCCTCAACCATTTTTCAATGTAATCAACGGAGGTGTTCATGCAGATTCTGGTATTGATGTGCAAGAATTTTTGATTACGCCCATTCAACGAACAACTTTCCGTGATGGCGTAGAAAAAATTGCTAACATTTACCATACATTAAAAAATATTTTAGCAAAAGACGGCTACGAAACAGCTGTCGGAGATGAAGGTGGCTTCGCACCAAAACTAGGAAGTACAGAAGCTGCGATTGAAATGCTTTATCGTGCAATTGAAGAAGCAGGTTACGAACCAAAAACGGAAATTGGTATCGCACTTGATCCAGCTTCCAGTGAATTCTATGAAGATGAAACAAAAAAATATCATTTTGAAGGAAAAGAATTAAGTTCTGATGAAATGCTTGCTTATTACCAAAATTTAGTTAAAAAATATCCAGCAATCATTTCTATTGAAGACGGATTTTCAGAGCATGATTGGGACGGATTCAAAAAAATGACGGATAAAATGGGTCAAACCATTCAACTAATTGGTGATGATATCTTTGTAACTAATCCAACGATTTTTGCTGAAGGAATTGCCAAAGGTGTTGCCAACTCGATTTTAATTAAACTAAATCAAATTGGAACAGTGTCAGAGTCCATTGAAGCCATCAAAATGGCACGAAAAAATGGCTACACAACGATGATTTCTCATCGTTCTGGTGAAACAGGAGACACATTTATTGCCGATTTTGCAGTTGCGATGAATGCTGGTCAAATTAAAACTGGTTCGATGGCACGCAGTGAACGTGTTGAAAAATACAATCAATTTTTACGTATCGAAGAAGAGCTAGAAGGCTACGGCGCACTTGCACAGTTTCCTAAAGTCCAATAAAAAACAAAGAATTAGCTAAATTTAATTAAAAAAGGGGTTCAAGCGAGAGAAAGTTCACTTGAACCCCTTTTTTCTTTTTTCAGCTATTATGTGAGCAGCAAACACGCTTGATTCGTTGAAAATGCTAACTAAAAGCAAAAGAAAGTCTGAGATAGAAAAAGAAAGAACAAATCGTATTGACAGCGCTTTCTCTAAATGGTAATTTATTTGTATAGTAAATTGAATAAGCAAAGAATAATAGGATTGTTATTATTAAGTTAAGCAAGACCTGACCAGTTTCGACTGGTTAGGTCTTTTTTTGTGTAATTCTATCTGAGGATAGTTGGTAATAGAATTACTAGTTGCTAAAACGAAATTTTAGTAACAAGTAGCTTAAAGAAAGGAGCATTTTGATTATAGCAACTCGCTATCACTAAAAAAGAATGTATCAAGAAGTACATTGTTAAAACGTTCGTTGGAATTTTTTGACATGTGCTTAAAAATGGAAGGGGATAGAAATGAAAAAGTGGTTGAAAGTAGTAGGAATGATTGGATTGATGTTTTCTTTATCAGCTTGTCAAGAAACAAACTCCGCAACAAGTACTGAAAAAGAGGCAAATAAAGCGCCAGATCAAGTAGAAATTTATTTAGCAAGACATGGCAAAACTATGCTGAACACAACGGATCGCTCGCAAGGCTGGATCGATGCACCGTTAACACCGGCAGGCATCGCTGTTGCAGAGGACTTGGGGAGGGGATTAGCAGATGTAGATTTTGATGCAGTTTATTCTAGTGATAGCGGACGAGCAGTCGAAACAGCAACCTTAGTATTGAAAAATAATGGACAAGAAAAGCTTTTAGATACATTACACACTGACAAACGATTACGTGAATTCAACTTTGGTACCTATGAAGGAATTCCCAATCCTGAAATGTGGAGCGAAATTGCCAAAGAACAAGGAAAAACGTTAGAAGAGTGGCAAAATGAAATGGGTGAAGAAGGATTCGTCAAAACAATCCAAGGTTTTGCAGACACTTTACATGAATTAGATGAAAAGAAACTTGAAGAATTAGGAAAAGAGCATGATGTCGCTGCTGATGAAGTGAGTTGGCGAGCAGAGGATTATCAAACAGTTATTGACCGTGTTTCGAGTGCAGTAGCTGACATTGTTAAAACAGCTGAGGAAAAAGGGCAAGATAAAATCTTAATCACTTCACACGGTATGACAATTGCTTCATTTGTCGCATCAATTGATGAATCGGCAGAAGTTCCGCCAACTGGCTTAAAAAATGCCAGCGTTTGTAAAATTATTTATCAAGATGGTAAGTATACAGTGGAATCAGTTAATGATTTATCTTACTTAGAAAAAGGTGCAAAAGATAAATAGTCTGCAGATGAAAAGTAACTTGCTCAAAAAAGTTGTGGCTCCAAGCGTTCTGCTTCGAAAAAATAATGAACAACTGACAAAAATAGCTTTCCATATTTTTGGACAGTTATGAATTATTTCGAGAAGTTGCTTGGGGAACACTGTGGATGAGGCTGTGGCTCCAAGCGGTCAGCTCCGGAAAACTAAAAAATAACTTTTGATTTTTCACAAGCAAATGGTATGACAGATAAATTCGTTCGTACTATTCTGGAACTGTGGGGGGGAAGTTTATTTTTTATACAAGGAAGGAGATTTATCGTGAGTAAAAGAAAAGTTATCATCGTAGGTGCATCACATGGCGGACATCAATCTATTTTAGAATTATTATCTAGATATGGTGAAGATGTGGAGATTACGTTATTTGAGGCTGGAGATTATATTTCGTTTATGTCGTGTGGAATGGAACTTTATTTAGAGGACCAAGTAACGGATGTAAATGATGTCAGAAACTTTCGACCAGAAAACTTTCCAGAAGAAAATGTACACATTTTGAATAATCATTTAGTAAAAGCAATCAATGCAGATCAAAAGACAGTGACTGTCACCAATACACTGGAAGATCAGACTACTGATTATGCATATGATAAATTGATTTTAAGTTCTGGTGTCACACCAAATTCGCTTCCAGTTCCAGGTACCGATTTAGAAAATGTTTATTTGATGCGTGGGTATAACTGGGCAACGAAAATCAAAGAAAAGCTCAATGATTCTGATGTTAAACATGTAGCAGTTATTGGTGCTGGATATATTGGTATTGAAGCAGCCGAAGCTTTTTGTAAAGCTGGGAAAGAAGTAATCCTTTTAGATATGATAGACCGTCCATTAGGCACTTATCTGGACCAAGAAATGACAGATATTTTAGCAGAGCATTTAACAGAAAAAGGAATCCAAGTCATGACCGGCGCAAAAATTGAAGCATTTTTAGGCAAAGGAAATGTTTCCGCTATTCAAGTAAACGGTGAAGAAATCCCAACTGATTTGATCATTCAAGCAGCAGGAGTAAAAGCCAATACTGAATGGTTAGAAGGAACCGTTGACTTAGATCAACGTGGTTGGATTGTAACGAATGAATACCTTCAAACCAATCTTCCAGATGTGTATGCCGTTGGTGATGCAACACTTGCTTATTCGATTCCGGCACGTGCCAAAATGCCAATTGCTTTGGCGACAGTTGCCAGAAGAGAAGCACGTTATGTTGTGCAACATTTATTTGAAAGCATTCCAAGCCAACCTTTTGGCGGAGTAGTTGGTTCATCCGCATTGAGTGTATTTGACTATCATTT
Source organism: Enterococcus sp. DIV0176 (assembly GCF_050528535.1). NCBI lineage: Bacteria > Bacillati > Bacillota > Bacilli > Lactobacillales > Enterococcaceae > Enterococcus > Enterococcus sp. DIV0176. Next base: position 1,276,317 of record NZ_CP172879.1, read on the forward strand.
TGCTGCAAGTGGTTTGAATAGTTTTACAGCGGGTAAAGCAGGAGTAACGATTGCCTCTGCTTACTTTGAAGATACTTTACGACCAAAATATGTACCAGAAAAATTTGGAAATACGAGAGTTTCTGTTCAACTATTTTTCGATCCAACGACCCATCAAATTTTGGGTGGAGCTGTGTTATCAACTTATGATATTACTGCTCAAGGAAATGTGTTAGCTTTAGCAATCCAACAAAAATTAACACTAGAAGATTTAGCTGAGGCAGACTTTTTCTTCCAACCAGGATTTGACCGTCAATGGAGTCTGTTGAACCTAGCTGCACAACATGCTTTAGCTGAAAAAGAATTTATTGAATAAGTTTCGTAAATTTATAGGATAAGTTCTATCTAGTTAATCAAAATAAAATGAATCACCTTCCAGAAGTTCGTTTAACTTTTGGAAGGTGATTTTTTTATATTTAAAAAAAATAGGTGATGAGATAAAGGCACCATATATAGGCAAACAGTTCGTGCGTGAACTAAGCTGATCAAAAGTATCGGTATTCATGACCAAAATAGAGATGCTTATTTATTTTAACTGATTTGGATAACTTTAATACCAGTATTTCGAATGTCAGTCAAAACTTTTTCAGAGCAAAATTGATCGGTAATCAGATAATCAAATGCAGAAATATCCGCAATTTTGAATTTCGATGTCAGACCAATTTTCCGATGATCAGCAACTAGAATTTTACACTTGAAAGTCTGACGAATCATCATTTCGTTGATGGTTGATTCATTTAAAATTTTTGTAGTCACGCCATTATCGAGACTTACTCCGCTACATCCAATGATACAAACATCAGCGTTCATAGAAGAAATTGTATTTAAAGCGATATCACCAACTAATGCTTCCTTAGGAAAACGCATCTCACCGCCAGTTAAGATGTAATTGCAGTTTTCTTTATGAGAAGAGTAGTTGACCTTTACATTATTTGTCACAACTGTTAGATGGTTTGCACGAAGAAATTCAAGTGTTTTTAAGGCAGTTGAGCTTGAATTTATAAATACAGTATCATAATCATTGATATATTTACTTGCCTCGCGAGCGATTGCTTGCTTCAATCGTTCTGGTCCAGATTGATCGAAGTCAGTATTGTTCTTATAATTATAAGAACAATAACCATACGTTCGGATGATCTCATTTTTTTCCTCTAGTAAGTTTAAATCTCTCCGAATCGTACTGATTGAAACCTTTAGACTCTCGGACAACTCAAGAGTAGTCATTTGCTCTTGTTGCTGAAGTAAGTCCAAAATATTTTTTTGCCGTTCATCAATATTTGCCAGCGAATTTTTCATCCTTTAACCTCCTATATAACTTTCTTTTTAAAATAAATGATTTTTCACCTCTAAACAATCATATAAAGTTCTTTAACTGCATCTATCATACTAAAAAAATCATTAAAGCTGTAAAGAACGTCATATAAATTTCAAACAGTCATATAAAAGGGTTCTCATATCCTTTTTGACACATTATGATTTAAATGTAATTAAGAAAGGAGCACTGAAGATGAGCAAGCAGGTCACTGACGTAACAAAAGAAAGCTGGATTCTAGAGACATTTCCGGAATGGGGCACTTATTTAAATGAGGAGATTGAAAGAGAAGAAGTCAAACAAGGAACATTTGCAATGTGGTGGTTAGGCTGTACAGGTATTTGGCTAAAGAGTGATAAAGATACGAATATTTTATGTGATTTATGGTGTGGGACGGGAAAACGTAGTCATGGAAATGGCAAGATGAAAAAAGGACACCAAATGATGCGGATGAGTGGTGTGCAAAAAATGCAGCCCAACTTACGGACACAACCATTCGTAATTGATCCATTTGAAATCAAAAATGTAAACGCTTTAGTGGTTACGCATATCCATTCTGATCATTTGGATATCAATACGGCAGCAGCAGTCCATCAAAATTGTCCAACAGCAAAATTTATTGGACCTAAGGAAGTAGTAAACACTTGGTTGAAGTGGGGAATTCCTAAAGAAAAAACAATTATTGTTAAGCCTGGTGATGAAGTGAAAATCAAAGATATCACGATTGTTGCACTAGAGGCTTTCGATCGAACTGCATTAGTTACTTGTGAAAATCCAGAAGTAACATTAAAAGGAACAATGCCACAAAATATGGATGAGATTGCAGTGAATTATCTGTTTAAAACGTCTGGAGGCAATCTTTATCATGCAGGAGATTCGCATTATTCGAACTTGTTTGCCAAACATGGGAATGAACATAAAATTGATGTTTGTCTGGGTGCGTATGGAGAAAATCCGCGTGGTATTACTGATAAAGTAACATCTGTTGATATGTTACGAATGGCGGAGTCTTTGAATGCAAAAGTAGTCATTCCTGTTCATTATGATATTTGGGCAAACTTTATGGCTGATCCAAAAGAAATTACTGAAATTTGGAAATTTAAAAAAGATCGTTTGAAGTATGCGTTCAAACCTTATATCTGGCAAGTTGGAGGCAAGTTTACTTATCCAACAAATAAGGATGATTTGGAATTCAATTTTTACCGTGGCTTTGACGATGTATTTGTTGTAGAAAATGACACACCGTTTCCATCATTCCTATAGAAACGAGGTAAAACAACATGTTGAAGTATTTTTTCGATAACGGCTTGGTAAAGTATTCTGATAAAGAAATTACTGATTGGAAAGAAGCAATCACTGAAAGCTGCCAACTGTTATTAGATAAACAACTAATTGATCAAACCTATATTGATGAAATCATTCAGTGTGTCAAAGAGTATGGTCCCTATATCGTCATTGTTCCGCAAGTAGCGATGCCTCATTCTTCTGAAAAAAGCCAAGGCGTTTTTGGTACAGCTATCTCATTTACAAAAATGCAGGAAGCTATTCAGTTTGAAAGTGACGGCGAAGAGAAATCAGCTATTTTATTTTTTACCTTAGCAGCTAAAAATCCTGAGGAGCACATGGAAAATATTCAACGTTTATCTGAATTGTTGATGACAGATGGTTTGATTGATCGTTTAGCGGCGACACATTCGCTTGAAGAATATCAAATAGTGATGCAAGAGTATCAGTTATAGGAGGAAAAGTAATGGCAGACTTTTTATTAAGTATTTGGACATATTTTGCAACAAACATCTTGACTCAGCCGGCTTATCTTATTGGTTTCATTGTTTTGCTAGGCTACCTCTTATTAAAACGCCCACTTTATGAGTGCCTTGCAGGTTTCCTAAAAGCCACAGTCGGCTACTTCATTTTGATGGTTGGTTCTGGTGGTTTAGTTAACAATTTTCGACCGATTTTAGTTGGTTTAAAAGAGCGATTCAACTTAGATGCGATGGTTACTGATCCATATTTTGGTCAAAATGCGGTAGATGCCGGTTTAATGGAAACTTTTGGTCGAACGTTTGGCGATGTAATGATCTTATTGTTAATTGCTTTTGTCATGAATATTTTACTTGTACGTTTTCAAAAATATACCAAGCTACGTTCAGTTTTTACCACGGGAAATGTCCAGATTCAACAATCTGCAACAGCATTCTGGATTTTACTATTCTGTTTTCCAGATTTAGGTAGAATTCAAGTTTTGATTTTTATGGGTTTGATTTTAGGTTGTTACTGGGCTGTTGCATCTAATTTGACCGTGGGAATTACGCAAGAGTTGACAGAAGGTGCTGGATTTGCGGTAGCTCATCAACAAATGTTTGGTATTTTTATCTTTGCAAAATTAGCTGAATGGATGAAAAAACAGGATAAGAAAAAAGATAAATCCAAAAAAGTCGATAAAAAAATTGAAGATATGGAATTGCCTGGATTCTTGTCAATTTTCAACGAAAACATGGTAGCAACCTCGTTATTAATGCTTTTCTTCTTTGGAATCATTTTATTGGTATTAGGACAAGATTATTTAATCCAAGCTGAGTTTATGCAAAAAGGTCAAAGTTTCTTATTCTATATTATGACAACTTCACTAAACTTTGCGGTTTATCTAGCTATTTTACAATTAGGTGTCCGGACATTCGTTGATGAGCTGACACAATCATTCCAAGGAATTTCAAATACAATTCTACCGGGAGCAGTACCGGGAATTGATGTTGCTGCTACATTTGGTTTCGGCTCCCCAAATGCTGTAACGATTGGATTTTTATTTGGCGCTTTAGGTCAATTTTTAATGATTGCTCTACTCATTTTGTTTCAGTCACCAACGATTGTAATTGCTGGATTTATCCCACTGTTCTTTGATAATGCTGTAATCGCCGTTTTTGCCAACAATCGTGGAGGCTTTAAAGCCGCTTGTCTTTTCCCATTCATTTCAGGGATTATTCAAGTTGGGGGATCTGCCATTTTTGCAACATGGATTGGTATGTCCAAATTTGGCGGGTATATTGGAATGTTTGATTGGGCTACGGCATGGCCGCTCTTCACCATTATTATGAAGGTGCTAGGATATGTTGGAATTGCCATAGTTGTTATTGGTTTGTTGATTATTCCGCAATTGCAATACCGTAAAAATCCAGATGGGTATTTTATGATTGTCGATGATTACGAACAATACGCAGAAAAATATCAAGAACAAAACTAAATAGATAAGAAAATAAAGAGAACATTTAGGAGGAGAACAAGATGAGAATTTTAGTATCTTGCGCAAATGGATCAGGAACAAGTTTGATGATGATGAGAAGTGTGGAAAAGGCGATGAAAGAACTAAGTATACCTATTACTAAAATTCATCATTGTTCTATTTCAGAAGGGAAAAGTTCTGCTACACAATATGACGTAGTTTTTACACCAGTCAATTTTTTGGCTATGTTTTCTCAAGCGGAGAAGAAGGGAATCACCGTTATCGGCATCAAAAATGTTATGTCAGCCAAAGAAATCAGTGGGAAATTTGCTGAATCAGAACTTTATCAAAAAAATAAGTAAAAGAGGACAATGAAATGAGTAGACCAAAATTACAAATTGCTTTAGATCACAATAATTTAGAACGTGCATTAGCAGATGTTATCAAAGTCGGAGAAATTGTCGATATCATTGAAGTTGGAACAATTTTATGCTTGCAAGAGGGCTGGAAAGCTATTAGCTGTATCCGTAGTATATTTCCAGAAAAAACAATCGTTGCTGATACAAAATGTGCAGACGCAGGTGGAACCGTAGCTAGAAACGTTGCAAAAGCTGGTGCTGATTTCATGACCGTTATCTGTTGTGCCACAATTCCTACCATGGAGGCCGCCCAAAAAGAAGTTAAAGAACTGCAAGTGGAATTATATGGTGATTGGACCTGTCAACAAGCAGCCGAGTGGCGACGGATTGGTATTAAACAAGCAATTTATCATCAAAGTCGTGATGCATTACTTTCGGGTGAAACTTGGGGTGAAAAAGATTTATCAAAAGTCAAAAAATTGATTGAAATGGGGTTTGAGGTATCTGTTACCGGTGGTTTAACCACTGATACACTTCAATTATTTGCAGGAATCGACATCTATAATTTTATTACTGGGAGAGGAATTTCTAGTGCAACTGATCCAGTTAAGGCTGCAAATGACTTCAAAAGAGAAATCATTCGTATTTGGGGGGAATAGTCGTGGCTCAAATTGGTATTTATGAAAAAGCTTTACCAAAAAATATCTCTTGGAAAGAACGTTTTGAATTAGCAAAGGAAATGGGGTTTTCCTTTATTGAAATGTCGATTGACGAAACAGATGCGCGCTTAGCTCGTCTAGATTGGTCAGCTGAAGTTACTGCTAAGCTACGTGAAGATATGTTGGAGACAAACATCCGTATCCATTCGATTTGCTTAAGTGGTCATCGAAGATTTCCTTTTGGTTCTTCGAACAGAGCAAAGCAAAAAAAAGCAAAAGAAATTATGCAAAAAGCAATCAAACTTGCTCACGAATTAAATGTCAAGATTATTCAAGTGGCGGGGTATGATGTTTACTATGAAAAAAAATCAGTACAAACGCGGGAAGCTTTTCTTGAAGGGCTGAAGGAAAGCGTCAAAATGGCTTCGGAATATGGCGTAATTCTTTCCATTGAAATTATGGATGATCCATTTATGAATTCAATTACTAAATTTTTGGAAATCAAAAAACAAATTCATTCACCTTATTTACAAGTATATCCTGATTTAGGGAATCTTTCCGCATGGCCAGAAAACAATCCGGGTGTTGAGTTGGAGCAAGGGGTTGACTACATTACCTCTATTCATTTAAAAGACACATACCCGGTAACTCATGATTCCAAAGGACAATTTAGAGATGTACCATTTGGGCAAGGGTGTGTGGACTTTTTAGGTTTATTAAAAACGCTCAAACGTTTAGAATATGATGGAACTTTTTTGATTGAAATGTGGAGTGAAACAAGTCCTGATTTTAAGAAGGAAATTGAAACGGCAAAAAATTATCTCTATCCAAAGTTAAAGGAGGCAGGTTATGCTATCGCGTGAGCAAATCATCAAAGAAATGAAACAACGTGTGTACGAAGCCAATTTGAAACTGCCTCAATACGGATTAGTGAAATTAACCTGGGGCAATGTGAGTGAGATTAATCGAGAACTTGGTATAATTGTGATTAAACCAAGTGGTGTAAACTATGAAAAAATGAAGGCGAATCAAATGGTTGTTACGGATTTGGCTGGAAATTTATTAGAGGAAGATAGCATGAAGCCATCTTCTGACCTACCAACGCATGTAATCTTATACGAAGCATTTGAACAAATCAATGCGATTGTTCATACTCACTCGACGAATTCCGTGATGTGGGCGCAAGCTGGTCGCGACTTACCCGCTTATGGAACGACCCATGCAGATGCTTTTTACGGAACGATTCCTTGTACGCGCCAATTAACGAAAGCAGAAGTCAAAGAGGCGTATGAGAAAAATACAGGACGTGTCATCGTTGAAACTTTCCAAGAAAGAACTTTACAAGCAACTGAAATTCCTGGTGTGTTCGTCTATGGACACGGGCCGTTCACTTGGGGTGAGACACCTGCGAAAGCTGTAGAAAATAGTCTGATTTTAGATGAAATCTGTTTGATGGCAAAAGAAAATGAAAAAATCAATCCAGACATTCATGAAATTCCACAATATTTATTGGATAAACATTACTATCGTAAACACGGTACAAATGCTTATTATGGACAAAAATAGGAAAAGCGATCAATCAATTGATTGATCGCTTTTCTGGTTTCTTTTAGTTGTTAGGAAGTCTGATTTAATCTTAGGTGTATGCCTATGAACATGTGAGGAAAAAATACCCTAAAATCACAGGTTACAGCAAAACTGTCAAAATTATTCCATTTATAACATAGTTATCATCAATCAAAAAAAGTTGCACTACCATACATAAACATAAAGGATAACAAAAACATGTTATCATTTTTATGCAGTCAGAGCAGTTATTCAAAAAAAGAGGAGGAATTGCATTGAAAAAAGAAATTAAGTTTGGACTAGGTCTTTTCTTAGTTATGGTGTTTGGAATTGTAAGCGGTAATCAAACAGTGGCGGCGAGTGCAAATGATGCTGGAGCGAAATACGACGATAAAATCGTTACAATCCAGAGTTTATTAGATCCTTGGTGGGTTGTTGACTACGATACAGAAACATTTGAAATCTCTACCCATTTGAATCAAGGAATTGATAGTCAAAAATGGCTCATGTCTTATAACGAGCAAGAAGATGCTTACACAATTAGATGTCGACAAGATCGAATCATAATTGATGGAGATGAGCAATTCAAAAATCCCTTATATTTAAATGCTTCTTCTATGGAAGACGAGAAAGGAAATGAAGTTATCGGCGTAGAGCCTGAATACCCTAATGAACGAAGATTTTGGCGATTAGTTGAGGATGACGTACATATGAATGGCGATGTTTATTACTTAGAAAACCTCTATAATGGTGACGTAATGGATGCACCAGGTTTGAATTTAGGTAAAGAACATCAATTGATCACATTCCCTAAAAATGGAGAGGATAATCAAAAATGGATTATCCAAGTAGAAGGAACTGTGGCTCAAAATTAAGCCAATTTTTTAGCACATAAAGATAATTTACTCGAATAACGAACGATGACTTGCATATAAAAAGAGTGCCGTTTCAGGAAACCCTTAGACCTTTGTTTGAGGGGATTCATTCATGAAACAGCGCTCTTTTTCTTAACGGATAGTACCTAGAAACATTTCAAAATTTTGCGTATCAGCTATTTTTTGTTGTAGTTTTCGGTCTTCTACAAGATCAGATAAATACTCAAAAAAAGCTTGGAGTTTGTCTTTGTCATCTTCAGCAACGGCAAGTAAAAAGATGATTTTTACGGTTGCATTCGGACGCCAAAAAATCGGTTCTTTTGAGATGTAAACAAAAATTTTTGTTTTCTGGATGGAGGCATCAATAGCATGAGGGATTGCGATTAACTCAGTGATATTTGTTGGTGCAATTTCTTCTCGATCAATCACTTTTTCAATAAAATCTTCAGCGACAATGTCTTGTTCTTGTAAAATAGTTCCGATTGACTGGATTAATTCGTCCCGTGTAAGTTGCTGATTGTTGACAACGAATAGGGCTGGATCAAACAAGCTCAAAAAATGACGTTTTTCTTCTTCAGCAGCTAAAAGTTTTTCAATTTTGCCCATCCCTTGTTTAATATCTAAAAAGTCGATTTGGATAACAGGAATCTGTTTATCTTCGAGAGGAACTGTTGAGATAAGAAAATCAACGTTTGTTAACTTTTTTGTTTGATAAGTTGCATAGGAAATAGTATCGATGATTTCTAATTGATCAGAAAAACGCTTCTTGAGCATCGCTTCAATCAACCGACTTGTCGAAACGCCTTGACCACAGACAACCAAAATTCGTTTTTTATCTGCTGTGTGTGCTTTTTTTCGCTCAATCGCTGCCGCAATGTGTAAAGCTAGGTAACCAATGTCATCTTCGGTGAACTCAAAGGTGCTTAGCCACTTACTATTGTTTGTTGCCAAAACAGCTAATTCAAAGGCATACGAAAAATTCTTTTTGATCTCCGATAATAGGGGGTTTTTTTTATTTTTCATAATTTCCTTTAATGTCAGGTAACTAGAAAAATGGATAAAGAGATCTTTTCGTAAAATCTCATCTTGTTGCAGGTCTTCACCAATCATTTCATTAAGTTCCATCAACATCTGATCAATGAATTGGTAGATCTTAGTTGTTTGGCTACTGGAATGTTGCGGCTGTTGTAAATCTAAAAAGAGATGGTTCTGTAACCAGATTTCGTCTTGAAGGTCAAAGCTGATTTGATTCTTTTTTTCGATAGCTGCCAAAAGTTCTCTGATTGAAGACTGAATCTTTTCATCAATAATAAAAAAACTCGAAACAGATTCAAGATGATGCTGATTTTTCACTCTAAGGATAGCAATGGCTAGGTGAATAACAAAATTTTTTCGATGATAGTCAGAAATTTTATACAGATTAGGTGGAAAGTAATCTGTTACTAACTGTGATAGTTCGACTAAGTTGATTTCGTGAAACAGTTCATACTCATTACGAGAAAACTGCGAGATATAGCTCTCAAAATTTTTTTCAATTAATTGATCTGAGATTACCTGCCGGATAGCTGATTCTTCCCCAACGATTTTATACCCAATGTTTACTTTTGAAGTGATTTTGATCTCATAAGAAGCAAGTAATAAGCGAAGCTGGCGAATATAACCTAAGATTGTCGTTCGCCCGACATACAATTGATTGCACAGTTCATCTAGTGATATTTCTTTCTCTGAAAATAAGAACAGAAGTAATAATTGCTTGATTCGATCTTCAGAAGTTTCTAGTTGATGGGATGGGGTGGTTGATTGTGAATGCAGCTCGGTAAATAGTTCTTGAACATTTTCTTTGTGTAACATTTCGTATCCAATACCTCTTTTGAGCACGACTGTGGCATCGTATTTCGCTAGAAAATCATTTAACTCCTTCAAATCATTTCTGATTGTTCGTTTAGAAACTGAAAAGTCCGAAGCCAGCTGCTCACTGGAACAATTTTTTTCGGTATAGAGACGTTGAAACAGCTGGTTTAATCTTTTATACGCAAACATAATTAGCTCCCCCCTTAATTGTTATCATATATAGGAATGAGCTGAATTACAATTGGCAGATTTTAATAAGAAATCCAAAAGAAAGAAAAGGCTTACAGTTCCAAGGCATGATGGATTCGTTTGAAGGTGGTCAAATGATTTCCATTTAATAACGGAAGTCATTGAACTAAAAAATTCAGCTCTTTCCACTTTGAAAAGGAAAGAGAAGTGGTATCGAATGTATGCGATTTCATTTATAGTATGGATAGCGAGGAGGTAATCGAGTGAAAGAAATCGAACAGCACTATTTATGTGAAAATCATCTAGCATTCAAATCAAAGGTTGCTAACTGGGAAGAGGCAGTGAAGTTAGCCGCAGAACCTTTACTACGAGAACGAATCATTGAAGAAAAGTATATTCAGGCAATGATCAAAAACGTTCGAGAAATGGGCACGTACATGGTATTAGTACCACGAGTTGCAATGCCTCACGCCCGACCAGAAGCAGGAGCATTAGGAACAGGATTTAGTATTTTGAAATTAGTTGAGCCGATTTCTTTTGGTGATGTAAAAGATGTGTACTTAATTATTTGTCTAGCAACGGATAATAATGAGGCTCATCTGGCAATGCTTCAAAAAATTTCCGCACTAATTGATGAAGAGGAAAAAGTCGATGCATTATTAGAAACATCGACAAAAACAGCATTTATTAAACTAGCAGAAAAGTTTATCAAAGAAGAGGAGGAATTATAATGATCAAAATTATTACAGTGTGTGGGAATGGAATTGGTAGTAGTAATTTATTGGCAATGAAAATCAATCAGATTGCGAAAAAGAATGGGTTTGAAGTTGATGCGAAATCCAGTGATTTTAATGCAGCGTTGGGAGAAGAACCCGATCTGTTTGTAACAGTCGATGAATTTGCCAAACAGTTTCCTGCAAACAAAAAAGTCGCTGTCGTTAGAAGCTACGCAGACAAGAAAAAAATTTCGGAAGACATTTTACCAGTATTGGAAGAATTAAGTAAAGGGTAATCATTTATCTTATATGGCCATATGAGAGGATTAAATAGATTCAATAAAACAGGAGGATTCATAATGGAATTTTTGGAATTTCTCAAGGATATGTTTAGTGAACCAGCAATTTTGATGGGGTTAGTTGCTTTGGTTGGCTTGGTTGCAATGAAAGCACCTGGACACAAAATCTTAACCGGAACATTGGGACCAATTCTTGGTTACTTGATGTTAGCCGCAGGTGCAGACGTTATTAGTGGAAACCTTGATCCACTTTCTCAGATGATTGAAAAAGGATTTCACATTACAGGAGTAGTGCCAAATAATGAAGCTGTAACTTCTGTCGCACAAAAAATTCTTGGTGTTGAAACAATGTCGATCTTAATCGTTGGACTGATTGTCAATTTGTTAGTCGCACGCTTTACCCGTTATAAATATGTCTTTTTAACTGGTCATCATTCATTCTTTATGGCGTGTTTATTATCGGCAGTATTAGGTGCAGTTGGCTTTTCTGGAACCTCTTTGATTTTAGTCGGCGGCTTTTTCTTAGGTGCATGGAGCGCAATTTCTCCAGCAATTGGTCAAAAATATACGCTTCGTGTCACTGATGGTGATGAAATCGCTATGGGACACTTTGGCTCGATTGGTTATTACTTATCCGCTTTTATTGGGAGCATCGTTGGAAAAGGTTCAAAGTCGACAGAAGATATTCAAGTGCCAGAAAAATTTGGGTTCTTACGAAATACGACAATTTCTACTGCATTAACGATGGTGATTTTTTACTTGATTTCCGCTATTGCGGCAGGACCTGAATTTGTTTCGACTTTATCAGACGGAAAATCACCCTATTTATTCGCGATTCTTTGTGGATTGAAATTCGCAGTAGGCGTTACAATTGTTTATTCGGGTGTCCGTATGATTCTTGCTGATTTATTACCTGCGTTTCAGGGAATTGCTGATAAAGTCATTCCAAATGCTGTGCCAGCTGTTGACTGTGCGGTATTTTTCCCATATGCACAAACAGCAGTTATCATTGGGTTTATTTCAAGTTTCGTTGGTGGCTTGATTGGTATGTTTATCCTTGGCGCTTTTGGTGGTGTATTGATTATCCCTGGATTGGTTCCTCACTTTTTCTGTGGTGCAACTGCCGGTGTTTACGGTAATGCAACTGGGGGACGACGCGGTGCAGTGGTTGGCTCATTCGTCAATGGCTTATTCTTAGCCTTTTTACCAGCACTTTTATTACCAGTTTTAGGTCAGCTAGGATTTTCAAATGCAACCTTTGGTGATTTTGACTTTGGATGGATTGGTATTTTATTAGGAAAAGTTGGTGGTCAATTTGGACAAACGGGAATCTATGTCATCATTGTGGCAGTTCTAGTCGCTTTGATTGCCCCAAGTATTATTCGACCATCTAAAACAGCGATTAATAATGAAGAAATGGAGCTTGATTAACATGAATTTTAACCTTGATATTTATTCAGATGGTGCAGTGATTGAAGAGATGTTGAAGATGAAAGCTGCTGGAATCGTTTCGGGATTTACAACTAACCCTAGTTTGATGAAACAGGCGGGAATTACGAATTATGTTGCTTTTGCAAAAGAAGTATTGGAAAAAGTCGAAGGATTACCTATCAGTTTTGAAGTTTTTGCCGATGATTTTGCAACGATGGAAAAAGAAGCTTTGAAACTCGCTGCATTGGGCGACAATGTTTACGTCAAAATTCCAATCATGAATACGAAAGGTGAGTCATCAACTGAATTAATCCAGCGATTATCAGAAAAAGGATTGAAACTTAACATCACAGCTATCATGACTTTAGAACAAGTAGAAGCCACAGTTGGTGCATTAGCGAATGGCACTGAAAACATCGTTTCTGTATTTGCTGGACGTGTTGCTGACACAGGAATCGATCCCTTACCATTGATGGAAAAATCTTTGAAAATTTGTGGCCGTAAAGAAGGAACTAAATTACTTTGGGCAAGTTCAAGAGAAGTTTACAACATCGTGCAAGCAGAACAGTTAGGTGTTGATATTATTACTGTGACGCCTGCGATCCTTTCTAAATTGTCAATGTATCACATGGACTTGAATGAACTTTCGTTGGAAACCGTCAAAATGTTCAATCGAGATATCCAAACTCTAGGATTTACTATTTTGGATGAAGAATAACTTAAGCAATAAAAAGAGAAGCTTGAAGCAATCGACTGATTGTTCCAAGCTTCTCTTTTTATAAGATTTATTGGACTAGTTAGTAGTAACAAGTTTATTATTTACTTTCTCGGGTAAGTCTTTTTGATCAATTGTATTGGGACCTTCGATAATCCGCTTTTTACTCATTTTTACTTTGACATATGAATTTGGAATCAATGGTTCCGCATTGTCATTAGAGATCTGAATCTCTCGTTTTTCAGTTGAGCCGTCTTCTTTAACAAAAGTAAGGTCGTAGTCGTAAGAAAACCAAGGACTATTGTCACCAATAGCACTTTCACTTTTATGTTTTACTTTAGCCGGGACTTCGTTTGGCACATGGGCATAGGCAACTTCACCAACATAAGTATCTTGATAATATTGATACCCTTTAAATCCACCGAATGCCAGTAATGCTAAAAATATTACGCCAATCACTTTTTTCATCTTATCACCTTTTTCTCCTAGAAATATGTTCTAGTATACCAAGGGTGATCCAAGATAGGGCTAACAGGGTGCTAACAGTTTTGCAAGATAAGCAAATGCAAAAATAAACTAGATCAACTAAATTTGCGAAGAAGTGTTTATATCGTTTTCCTTATTTTTGCCTTCGGTTTAAAAGTAAAAATGAAGGTTGAAGTGGATAGAGGGTGTATATGAGATATAAAAAAAATCACTGAGAAAAAACAGTGATTTTTTTTACAAACAAATTTAGTTTTAAAGCTAATTTTTTAATCTATTAAAAGTCAGACCAATCAGACTCATCATTTTCTACCGCGTTTGGTAGTGGCTCTGAAGAAGCTGTTTCTAACCCAGTAGAAGGAGAGAGACTTTCTAAGTTTTCAGCTTCATTTTTAGAATTGCGTTCAGCAGAATATTTATCTCTTAAATACTCTTTTAAAGTATCTCGATCCCACAATTCAACATTTCCCTCTAGTGCAAGCTGTTTTGCACTTGCAGAAAAATAGTTGTTTGAAATTACACTAACTTTATCAAGCTTGTAAAATGTTTTACCCGCCAGTGCTTGTTGAACCACGCTGTTTCCAAGTACACTAGAGTGTTTTCTGCATTGAAAACCATAGGATGTTGTTCCCATTGTGGCAAGCAAATCCAGTCCTTGATTGTCTGAATTAACAGTATTATTAATGTCACTGTAGCCGATTTTTTCTAAGAGTTTCTCACAATATCGACCAAATTCAACTTGAGTTAGTTGATCGATTTGTTGTAGTTCATATTCAAAACTCTTACGCTGTACACGATCCATCTCATGGACTATTTTCTTTTTTTGTTTGTTTAAGTCTTGAAGTTCATTTTTTATATGTTTTTTTTCAGCAGTTGAGTTCTCAATTTCTTGATTGATTTTATTTAGGTGATTCAATCTTGAATGATCAAATCCTACTTTCTCTAATAGCATTAATCGAAGAAATTTTGGCAGAATAAAGTAAGCAAATACAAGGCTAATCCCAAAACCACCAAGACGTTCACTTAATGGGCTACTTGCATCAAATAAAAGAGCAAACCCCGAAATACCAAAAAGTGCTGCCATAATAATTCTAAAAGTTTTCATTTAATATGCCTCCAGTGTTTATTTTCTTTTTCATAGTAAGAACATAACTATCTAATCTTTTAAATAGGCATTCAGAATTATTTGCATTCCTAAGGTTCTTATTTTCTCATAAAGGAGAAGAAAGGGGCGCTAAATAAAGTGAATAATTCGTTTTCTTTCCTAAAAAATGGACTAGAATATTTAGTTATCAAAAAGCATCGTTCTTGTTATTTCTTTTTTTAATTATACACTAAAAAATTTTGTGTTTTAATAAAATAAAGATTTATGTAGCGATTAAAATTCAAAAAATATAACAGCTTACAAAAAAAGCAGACCAACAAGTAGTCCACACTTAAAGTCCTAAAATCGTTCTTCTCTTATATCTTTATTATACCGCAAAAAAAATTGTAATTGTAGCCTTGTTTTTGATTGGATGTGGCTGTAAACTGCTATTCCGTAGATAAAACATTTACGGATCATTTTTTAGTAATTTAATAAATAGGCAAAGGGCGTGTTTTCTTGAAGAATGTAGATAAAAAAGAACAACAGCATTTAACGTCAGTTTATCAAGAGTTGAAAGCAGAAAAAAAACGATTGCTGCAGTTGATTCAACAAAAAGATCAGCATGGGCGACAGCACATTGAAGAAATGACTGGTGATATTCGTTTAAACATGGACAATATCACTGATAATTTAGACACCTTTGCCAATATTGAAGCCTTGAATCGGCAAATTGACCAGTACAATATTCAACTGGATTCCGCTAGAAAGAATTTAGAAAAGGTTGAGCGATTACTAGCTTCGCCGTATTTTGGTAAAATTTCCGTGGATTTTTTGGAGGAAGAACCAGATGAAGATTTTTATATTGGAATCAATGGTTTTACCACTGAAAAAGGATCGGATTTAATCTACGACTGGCGTTCACCGATTGCTGAACTATTTTATAACAATGAGCTAGGGAAGTCTCATTATCAAGTGAACAACCGAGAAATTGAAGTAGCAATTGAAAATCGCCGACAGTTAATTACTAAAGCAGACCAACTAATCAATTACTTCGATACTAAGACAACCATTCAAGATGATGTATTGCTTGACGTATTAGCGCAAAATACTTCGAGCACGATGCGAGATATTACGGCGACAATCCAACAAGAGCAAAATCGAATTATTCGTGATCAAGAAGCAAAAAATGTACTGGTCAATGGGGTAGCCGGCAGTGGTAAAACTTCAACAATCATGCAACGGATTGCGTATCTCCTTTATCAAAATCAACAAACGTATTCTGCAAAAGATATCTTGATTTTTTCACCTAACCAAGCATTTGGTCATTATATTGCAGATGTCTTGCCTAGTTTAGGAGAAGAAAATCCACCGACCTTAACTATTTTACAATTGGCAAGAGACTTTTCAGAAGCTGAAGTGGAAGATGAAACAACTTATTTTCAACGTATCAGTCGACAAGAGGCAACCAGACAAGAACGCGTCTTACGAAGTCAAGCATTTATCACATTTATTTTAGAGAATACTCGTTCACTACAGGTCACCTTTAACGAGGTGAATCAGAAGAAACAAGTCTTCTTTACACCTGAACAAATTGCTGAGTTGTTTAACTCTACACCAACAGACTATGACTTACGTGAACGAATTGCAGGCACTAAAGAAAAGATGCTTCAGCAGTGGGAACATCACTTGTTGCAACAAAGCCAAAGTGCAAAGTTGAGAAATCAGTTATTAGAACTGACGGAAAAACAGCAACGAGAATATTTTGGTAAATTATTAACGGAACAATCAGAAACAGCGTTAGCAAAATACGCCGAAATCTTATTGAGGAAAAAATATCGGAGAGTAACAGAGCAAATCAATGAGCTAGATTGGTTGGATAGTACCAACTTGATTGTTCAATTGTATCAAGCATTTACAGGGGAAGAATATCTGTTACAAGAAATTTTGACCCTCGATGAAGCAATAATCCAATTGTTCATTCAGCATACATTAGTTGAAAAGCTTGACCTTTTGGATTACAAAGTTATCTTGATTGATGAAATTCAAGATTATACACCTGCGCAGCTTCAATTGATACGTCATTTTTGGCCACATGCTGATTTGACAATGGTGGGAGACGAAAATCAAGGGATTTTTAACAGTCAGATTTCTTTTGCTGAAATCAGTGAGCTGATAGGAGACTCCGTTGTTTATTATCAATTAACGACAAGTTATCGTTCAAGTGGCGCAATCACGAAATTATTTGCATCATTACTGGAAAATCCCGAAGAAATGCAAATTACACCTATTCGTCCAGACGGAGAAGCAATTCAGTGGCTCCCTTATAACCGACTGTCAGTGTTTATCCATCTGATTGAACAACTGGATTCTGAGAAAATTTATACAATCCTGACAAAAACATTAGCAGAAGCAGATGGTTTGCGAGTAGAACTTTCTGAGCATGTGACAAAAAAAGTACGAATTCTACCAATTGAATTAGCAAAAGGATTAGAGTTTGACCATGTCATCTTGTTTGATGTTTCCGACAAAAATTATCAGACAGAGCAAGATCAACGATTGCTTTATACAGCGATTTCTCGTGGAACGCAAGCGGTGTGGATTACGTATGAAGGAGAATTGACAAGATTTTTAACGGAGCAGTTGAAGAAAAATTGAATTGATTGAGGATTAAAAATTGAAGCGCGGGGCAAAACACGAGTCATTCTTGTGTTTTGTCTCGCGCTTCTTTAAAAAAATTAGAGGACGCAATCATTTTGTTTACTTTCTGCAACCATTTTAGACAAGAGTTCCTTCGCACTTTCTAAGTCATTTTGCATGGCAGTTATTTCCTGAATCTTTTCTTCTGTAAAAGTAATTCGTTCTTCCTTTGTCAAATTTTGTGCGTCACTGGTCAAGTTTTGCAAATCAGAAATAGTAAATCCAGTAGAAGCTAGCATGCTTAATCTTTTTAAATAGGGAACGACCTCCTCCGCATATACACGGTAATTATTATTATCTCGTGAAATATATCTTTTAGGAATCAACTGTTGTCGTTCATAAAAACGGAGTGTAGAAATAGGAATCTTTGTCAGCTCTGAAACAGTTTTTGTTTTCAAAAAAATTTCTCCTTTATGCTTGCTATAAACAAAGGTTCATAGTTTAAGATAAACACATCTTATTGATTGAACAATAGGATGTCAAGAAAAAAGGAGAGAAATCAGATGAAATTAGAACATTTAAATGACTTTAACAAAATTATCGCTGAACGAAAATCAATCCGAAAATATGATCCTGAAGTTAAAATCTCGAAGGTTGAAATGACAGAGATGCTAAAATTAGCTAGCACCGCACCGTCAGCTGCCAATATTCAACCATGGCGAGTGGTGGTCGTTGAGTCGGATGAAGCAAAAGCCACACTTGAACCCGTATTGATGGGAAATAAATTGCAAAATGAAACTTCATCAGCGATGCTATTGATTTTTGGCGATTTATTAGCTTATGAAAATGTAGAGCGAATTTACGATGAGGCTGTTGAGAAACAATTAATGCCTTTAGAAGTACGTGAACAACAAGTGAATACTATTCGCGCAGGCTACTCTTCATTACCAACAGAAGTGCTTAGAGAAGTGGTCAAAACAGATGCAAGCTTATTCGCTATGCAGTTGATGTTAATCGCTCGTTCGTATGGTTATGACACAAATCCGATGACCGTTTTCTACCAAGATCAGCTTGCTGAAACTTTTTCATTAGATCCTGAAAGATATGTTCCAGTCATGATCCTTTCCATTGGTAAGGCAGTCGAGGAAGGTTATCGTTCAATTCGATTAACTGTTGATGAATTCAGCAGTTGGAAATAACAACATCTACTACAAAGTAAAACTCCCACCCAAATTTTATCGGGTGGAGTTTTTTGCTTAAAAAATCGTTGTGACAGAGGTTATTAGCTTTAGTAAATAGAAATTTTTGTAAATTGCTTTTCAAATTTTGTGAGATTTCCACTTAATGTCATTGTCGAAGAAATTGCTTTGGGAACACCGTGAATAAGGCTGTGAAAGAAGTGTCTAGCTCCAATAAATAAGAATAAATTTCCAGAAGCTGCTTCTCAAATTTTTGTGAAATTTATTTTTATTTTGAAGAAGTTACCTCTTGAACCCATTTATCTGGAAAAAGGGATGCAAGACAAGTATTCTCACATCTCCTTTTACTTTAGAGTTAAAGAGTACTCGTCTCGTGTTTATAAATTTCATTAATCAGTAAGAAGTTGATGACTTACTTATTAATCGAAGTAGATGAACATGTTGTGGTTAATAATAAAGAAATAGCAAAATGTTTTCTTGACTTAGAGTGCACTCCAGATGATTGAATGGAATTATCTTAAAAAAGGAGTGAAGAATAGTGAATAGCAAACTATTAAACAACGGAAAAAAAATGCCACAATTAGGTTTTGGTGTCTATCAAATCCCACTAGCAGACACTGCTGAAGCGGTCTATCAAGCAATCAAAATCGGGTATCGTTTAATCGATACAGCTATTTCATATGGAAATGAGGTTCAAACTGGTCAAGGAATCCAACGTGCAATTGCTGAAGGGCTTGTTCAACGAGAAGAACTCTTTATCACAACAAAACTTTTTATTCAACAAATGGGAGAAGAAAAGGCAACCCAAGCTATCCAACAATCACTCATCAATATGAATCTGGACTATCTGGATTTGTACTTGATTCATCAACCTTATGGCGACATTTATGGTGCATGGCGTGCCTTGGCAGCTGCACAAGAAAAAGGTTTGGTTAAATCAATTGGACTCTCCAACTTTGATTCGGCAAAGCTAATTGAATTTGTCAAAATGAATGAAGTAGCCCAACCACAAGTCAACCAAATTGAGGTTAATCCTTGGAACCAACAACAAGAAGCTGTCAGTTATCATAAAATGTGTGATGTTCAAATGGAAGCATGGGCACCTTTTGCGGAAGGACGGCATGAGCTGTTTACTAATGAAACGTTAGCCGGAATTGGTCGAAAGTATAACAAAACAATTGGGCAGGTTGTTTTACGCTGGTTGATGCAGCGAGGAATCATCGCCTTGGCAAAATCTGTGAATCCCGAACGAATGGCAGAAAATTTTGCTATTTTTGATTTTGAATTATCAGCGGAGGATTTGGCGTTGATTGCTCAATTAGATCAAAAAGAATCAGCATTTTTTGACCATCATGATCCAGAAAGAGTAAAATGGTTTATGGAAAGACTTTGATTTTTAATCAATGTAGCTGCAAAATGATCAATTGCCGGAGGGAAACAACATGAATATCAAAGAAGCAGCCAATCTAACAGGACTATCGAATGATACCATCCGTTATTATGAACGAATCGGAATCATTATGCCCGTACCAAGACAAGAAAACGGGCTACGTGATTTTTCAGAAAGAAGCATTAATCAGTTGAAATTCGCAAAGACGATGCGGAATGCAGGAATGGGTGTGGAAAGCTTACGCGAATATGTGGCGATGATTTATGAAAACGATGATTCAACGATCCCAGCTCGCAAAGCATTATTACTGGAGCAAGCTGAGCTGATGCAAGAAAAAATAACTAAAATGCAAGAAGCACATGATTATTTGCTATTTAAAGTCGAAAACTACGAAGGGCACATGCGCGAGTCTGAACAAAAGTTACAATAAATAACGAAAAAAAGCCCACTTTACTGCACCTTTTGATAGGGGAAAGTGGGCGAAACAATTCAAAATTATTTGTTGATTCGCGTTCGATTTGTCATACTGACATTTCCTAGATAGCGGTATAAGGGTAAGATATCCGTCTTTTTAGGAAATTCAAATTTATGTACGGCATGCACTTCGTTGTTTGAACGTTGATTAATATTTTTAAGATAAGTAATTGTAATCTCACTGTCATCTAATCCTGTTCCAGCAGTTTCCATATCGACTTCGACAATTGAATCAAGATGTATCGAGTGGAAGGCGGTTTTCTTACCAGTTGCTCCTTGCTTATCAACAAAAATCACTCGATGATTGGTAAAAATCAACGCATCCCTAACCAATTGATAGCCCATCGTAATTTCTTCATTATCAAAAAGATATGCTCCATATTCTTGAGTCAATTGTTCTGGCGTTTTTTCTGAGTAATTTCCTAAAGCTCCTTGTACAAGATTATTAAATAATGCCATACTGAGACCTCCTAAGTTGTTGTTTTTTGTGTCTAAACACTTAGTATGATTGACTATTTAATTAATCATACCTTATTTTATCGTACCACGTCGCGCATAATTATAGTATATATTTTTAAGTTATAAGTCTGATTTTTTTATTACTAGAAAGTGAACGAAATACTTAGTGGTGCTATAATAAATTTACGATAATTGAAATGAGGTCTGCAAAATGATGAATGAAACATTTTTAGAGGTAATGAGACATGAGGGAGCAGTAACAATAATTTCTTCGAGTGAAAATGCTCCGGGCTTTCATGCTGTGAACACTTGGAATAGCTATGTTCAAATCAGTGGCGATAAATTATATATTCCTGCAGCTGGGATGCACAGTGTTCAACAAGATATCGAAAAAAATAATCAAGTGATGTTAACCGTTGGAAGCAAAGAAGTCATTGGTACAGTAGGACCTGGTGCAGGATTCCATTTGCACGGAACCGCTGAGTTTATCACAGAGGGACCAATTTTTAATGAAATGAAGGAAAAGTTTCCGTTCTTAAGCCGTGTGCTACAAATAACTGTCACTGAAATTGATCAAAAAATTTAACAAAAAAAGGACCAGCTCTCAATGGGCGGTCCTTTTTTATCATATATTTAGCCAGTCATTCAAAACAGCATAGCTCTAAAACATTTCATCAACTTCTAATTGTAGTGTACCAGTTTTGGAAGCATTCAAAACAGCATAGCTCTAAAACACCACTCAACTTATCACCTCTGTTAACTACGTTTTGGAAGCATTCAAAACAGCATAGCTCTAAAACGTTTTTACACTTTTTATACCTATTTACTACGTTTTGGAAGCATTCAAAACAGCATAGCTCTAAAACGAAAAAGAAAGTCCGTTTGAAAGAAGTGAAGTTTTGGAAGCATTCAAAACAGCATAGCTCTAAAACAACAATATCGTCACACAGAAGCGTTCATTGGTTTTGGAAGCATTCAAAACAGCATAGCTCTAAAACTATCGCTCGCGTGAACAGTTGTCGAACCTTGTTTTGGAAGCATTCAAAACAGCATAGCTCTAAAACTTATTGCACATGTTAGATATGACCCGTAATGTTTTGGAAGCATTCAAAACAGCATAGCTCTAAAACCACCATGAATAACTTCCAGATTTATCAATAGTTTTGGAAGCATTCAAAACAGCATAGCTCTAAAACACACTTAACAATTGATTGTTTTGAATAATAGTTTTGGAAGCATTCAAAACAGCATAGCTCTAAAACCTCGGATAAATTTTTTGAGGCTCCGTAATCGCACTATTCACCCATAGCAAGGCTTCAGTTTGAATGCTTCTTTCTATTTATTTGGTAATATGTTGGCTATTTGAATGTCAACGAACAGTTTTCTTTAGTATAGCATAAACTGGCTTTCTGTCGTAACCAGTTTTTGGTTGATGAATGAGTCTGAGCTACAGGGACATAATTGTTTAAAGAACTAACAAATCAATATCGTAATTAAATCCATTTTCATCACTTAGTTTTTTATAAAATTCGCCACTTTTTTTGATTGTTCTTTTTTGAGTAGGTAGATCTAAGGAAACTAGTCCGTAACGATTTTTGTACGAATTGATCCATGACCAACAATCAATAAATGTCCATAAATGATAACCTTTGATGTTACAGCCGTCATCAATTGCTTTCCAAAGATAAGCTAAGTGGTCTCGAATAAATTCAATCCGATACTCATCAATTACTTGTCCATCTTCATCCATAAATCGTTCTTCGTTTGCAACACCCATGCCATTTTCAGAGATAAATGCTTCAATATTTCCATAGTTATTCTTGATATCCATACATAAATCATAGATTCCTTTTTCATAAATTTCCCAACCACGATATTCGTTCATACGACGCCCGGGCATTACATGATTTTCAAAGAACCATTCAGGTAGGAAGGGGCTTTCGGGATTGATTGCTGTTAGACGAGCTTTTACTCTGCGAGGTTCATAATAGTTCAATCCTAAAATTTGGGCGGTATTCGCTTGAATCGTTGCTAAATCCTCCTGAGTAAAGTCGAGTGGTAACTGATCATATTCGGTTAAAAGTTCAACTAGTTTGGGCGGGAAGTTTCCTTTCACCATTGGATCTAAAAAGCTTCGTGTATAAAATAAATCTGCAATCTCCGCGGCTCTGACATCAGCGGAATTATTACTTCTTGGAAAAGTTGGGCTAAGATTTAAAATGACACCAATCTTGCTTGATAAATTATATGTTTTAAAGACTTCGATTGCTTTCGCATGAGCTAAGATCGTAAAAAATGCGGCTTGGCTTCCGCGTTTAAAGTCAACCAAATTGGGATAGTGGAAGTCTTCTAAATAAGAGCCTAAGATTGGGCCAAGTGGTTCGTTAAACGTAAACCAGTGAAAGACTAAATCGCCAAATTCTTCAAAACACGTTTTTGCAAAATGGACATAAGCCTCAACAACATCCCGTGACTCCCAACCACCTTGATCCTGTAACTTAGCAGGCATATCAAAATGATAAAGATTAGCAAAAACTTTTATTCCGTTTTTATTCATTTCAGTAAATAAAGCACGATAGAAAGCAATCGCTTGTGGATTCACTTCTCCTACACCATCTTGCGGAAACATTCTTGCCCAAGAAATAGATACTCGAAAAGAATTATGTCCGGTTTGTTTCATCAATTGAATATCTTCTTTATAACGATGAATGTGATCGGTTGTGATTTCTGAGCTGATTCTTTGATAGAAGCGATTAGGTTGTTCTTTATACCAACGTTCCCACACCGTTTCAGCTTTTCCTGTTTCGCCACGACCTTCAGCTTGTTCAGCAGACCACGCAGATCCCCACCAAAAATTTTCTGGAAAGGATAATTTTTTGATTGTACTCATTGATAGACCTCCTTTAAATTCATACCAATCATAACACCGCTTTCAAATAAAATAAACATCTTTTTATAAAAATATATACTTTTACGACAGGAGCTTATTTTTTTTAGTTAAAAACAGCTGAAAGTATGGTAAAGTATATGAGAAGCTATTGTTTTAAGTGAAAGGAGGATAAGTATGAAACAGATTCCCAAATATATGGAGATTTATTTAGATGTTAAGCGAAAAATCATGGATGATAAATATCAGGTTGGAACAAAATTGCCGACTGGTGACCAATTGGCGGAAGAATACGGAACAAGTAAATTAACTGTAAAAAAAGGAATTGATTTATTAGTATCCGAGGGCGTGTTGCGAACACGTAGCGGATTTGGGACAGAAGTCTTACGTAAACCAATTGATAATTCAAAAGTTTTCGGTCCAAACGAAGGTTTATTGAGCGCGATGGGAGAAGAACATGTTGACTCTGAAATCCATACTTTTTCGATTGAACTTCCTTCAAAAGAAGTGGCGGAGATGTTGGAAATCAGCGAAAAAGATTATATTTACAATATTATTCGAAGTCGATTTATAGACCATCAACCTTATTCGATTGAACAAACATTTATGCCATTGGCTGTTATACCTGGATTGGAACCTAAGCATTTGAAAAAATCAGTTTATGCTTATATCACAGACGAATTAAATTTGGAAATAAAATCCTCTCATTTATGGATTAAGGGAGATATCGCCAATGAGTTTGATGCAAAAATTTTAAATATCGAGCCCGGTGAATTTATGATTGAAGTAGATAAAGTCGTCTCTTTGTCCTCAGGAACGCCGTTTGAGTATTCGTTATCCAGACATATCTATAAGGACTTTATTTTTGAAGCAATCTTTGTTGAAAAATAAAAAATCGGATATGCAATCAAAATAAACAGCAAGTTAAGCTTAACTTCTTGCTGTTTATTTTTTATTTTCGACAAAAGTATATATTTTTTAAAAAAGATATTTACTTTATTGGAAAGACGAGTTATTATCTAGGTGAAAGCAATCGCTTACAAATGAAGGGGGAGAGTTTTATGGGTAAAAATAAAAAAGAGATCATTCTTGAAAAGTTTGGGATGGTCGCAACAAAGTTAGGAAACCAGATTCACTTACGAACGTTGCGAGATGCATTTGCAACATTCATGCCTTTTATGATGCTGGCAGGATTTGTCACTTTGATTAACTATGTCATATTGGAGCCGACCGGTTTTCTAGGTCACTTTATTCGACCGGCTACTTTATCTACAATTCAAGAAATCGGAATTTCAATTAGCAATGGTACACTTAGCATTACGACATTGTTAGTCGTAGCAGCAGTTTCTTATCATATGTGCGTTAGCCGCAATTATCAAAATTCAATCGCTGCAGTGTTGGTTGCTATTTCTACTTTTATTGTCCTTACACCAATGGTTACGATGTTCACTCCAGAGAACAGTCAAAAAGCAATTGAAGTGAGTGGAGTGATTCCGATTGCTTACACTGGAGCTTCAGGCATGTTTGTCGGTATTTTTGTTGGTCTCGCAGCAACAGAATTGTTTATTAAGTTATCTAAAAATGAAAAACTTCAGATCAATTTATCTGGAAATATTCCACCAGCTGTTTTGAAATCATTTAATGTCTTGATTCCGATTATGTTGACGATCACAGTATTTGCGATTGGTTCATTTGCTATCAATCAGTTGTTCCATATGGATGTCAACACATTGCTTACTACGATCATTACAAAGCCTTTAAGTAAAATCACTACTGGACTACCAGGATTCTTATTGTTAACATCTATTGCAAATCTATTTTTTGGTTTCGGAATTCATCAAGCTGTCATTTCAGGTTCATTATTAGATCCATTCTTGATTCAAAATATGCAAGAAAACATGGCTGCGTATGCAAATAAAGAAGAGATTCCTCATATCATCAATATGGCATTCAAAGATACTTTTGCTGTAATGGGCGGCTCTGGTAATACAATTGCTTTACTTATTGCGATTTTTATTTTTAGTCGTCGTAAGGACTACAAAGATTTTGCTAAGTTATCTGTTACACCAGCTATCTTCAATATTAGCGAGCCGATTATTTTTGGGTTACCAATCGTCTTTAACATTAGTTTGATTATTCCATTTGTTTTAGCACCAATTTTTTCGTTAACCGTCGCCTATTTTGCGACTGCAGTTGGATTGATCAATCACGTCGTTGTCCAAATTCCTTGGACGACACCACCAATCATTTCTGGTTTCTTAGCGACTGGAGGGGACTGGCGTGCTGCAGTTCTTCAAGTGATAATTATTGCAGCTAGCGTGTTCATCTACTTACCATTTTTACGTATTGATGAAAAAGTTACGTCTGATATGACAAAATAAAGTTCAGAAATCTTAAAAAAGCGAACAGTTCAATGGTTCGCTTTTTGATTTGCTTAAACAAAAAAATTCTTTTCACTTCTGACGAAAGAAAAAATATGTTATGCTAGTCGGGTAAGTAAAAAATAATAGAATCTACTCACAAAGGGGAGCCTTTCGAGGCTGAGAATGAGTTTACTCTAAACCCTCCGTACCTGTTTCGGTCATACGAACGTAGGAATTGTGACGAGTGGAAGTGTAGCTAACACTTCTCCTTTGTGAATTGTGGTGATTCTAAAGGAGGAGTTTTTTTATGCATTCAGAAACAAAAGTTTGGATTGAGGGGACAATTATCGCAGCATTAGCTATGGTGCTTTCATTGATTCCACTAGACATTGGAAGCAGTTTTACTTTGTCGATCGGGCAAATTCCAATAACTATTTATGCTTTACGTAGAGGTCTCAAGGCAGGGTTAGGTGCTGGCTTGATTTGGGGTCTATTACACTTTTTAATGGGGAAAGTTCAATTTTTAAGTATCCCACAAGTTTTAATTGAATACCCAATTGCATTTACCTTTGCTGGATTCGCTGGATTGTTTACTTTATCTTTGCATCGCGCAATGGTGAATGGAGAGACAACCAAAATTTATGGAATCCTAATTGTCTCATCGGTGGTTGGAACCTTTACTCGCTTTTTCTGGCATTTTGTGGCTGGCGGTATTTTTTGGGGAGATTACGCACCAGAAGGTATGAACCCTTGGCTTTTTTCATTTGTCATGAATGGCGCAAGTGGCCTTGCTACTGCAATCGCCGTAGCAATCGTTGTCGTTATATGTTATCGAGTTTCACCAAAATTATTTGATCCTTTGAAGTAAAAAGGAACTGAAAATAAAAACTCTTAAAAGACTCGGGATGAACAAGTCTTTTAAGAGTTTTTTGTTATGCCAGTGATTTCTTTGCTAGTTGTGAAGGAGAGACACCGTAATATTTTTTGAAGAGCTTACTAAAATGATACGCATCTTGATAACCAACAGCTTGAGAAATTTCTCGGATAGTTAGTTGCTCGTTTGCTAGTAGTTCCTTGGCATGTTTTAGCCGAACTTGGATAAGATAATTGATGGGGCTCATACCTGTAGACTCTTTAAAAACTTTTGATAAATACGTAGGACTAACATACAACGTATCAGCTAATTGCTCTAAAGTAATTTCTTGCGTGTGATGGTTTTCTAAATAGTAAATGGCATGATTGACTAAATACTGTTTTCGTTTGGCATTTTTTGAAAGGGCTAGAGTGACCGTATTATCTTGCACTTTTTCTAGGCTTCTTAAAATAAGTACTAACATTTCGATAATTAACGCTTTGACCATTAATTGAAACTCAGGTTGCTCTTCACTATATTCTTTAACTAGACGCCACGCTTTGTCGAGAAATTCCCATTGGTATTCCCCAAGATTAAGAATTGCTTTTTTAGTTGGTAAGTGATTTCTCTTTAGTCCGTCTAATGAAATATTCGTTAAACCAATATGAAGTTGATGTGAATAAGTTCCTGTTCTTTGTTCTTCACCGTGATGGGTGCCAGGGTTAAAAAGCATAATTTGACCAGCATTTAATTGAAATTCTTGTTCCTCGATGGTGTAGTTCGCTTGGCCTTCTAAAACAATACTGATTTCTAGAAAATCATGGGTGTGGATGTCACTTTTGTTTCCTTGCTCATTCCAAGGATCAAAAGCGTAAATAATTTCTGGGTTAAATATTTGGGCATTTGCATAACTCATAAATGAAAACCCTTTCTTGTGGATTTGATAATATTGTACATCAAAACAAGTAAGAATAACCATTTTCTTTCAAATTTATTAAAGATAAGCTAGTACTTGATTGAGAAAAGGCTTTCGTATAGGAGGGGAAATAAAATGAGCAATTATCAATGGATTTGGCAATATGTAAAGAAGTATGCAAATAAAGGATTTCTGGCAATTATTTTTTTAATAATCAATGCGCTTTTAATTGTAGTCAACCCATTAGTGGCTGGTGAGATTGTCGACAAAGTAATTGAAAAAGGTGAAGCTGATTTATTGATTCCTTTATTAGCATTAATGATTGGTATCACGATTTTTCGAACGATCATCCGATATACTTATCAGATTTTATTTGAACGTATTGGTCAGAACAGTTTGTTTGAATTACGACAAGAAATGTATCAAAAGTTACAAGAACTTGATTTTGATTTCTTTAATCACACTCGAGTTGGGGACATTATGGCTAGAATGACTGGGGATACAGACGCTATTCGTCATTTTGTTTCGTGGGTCGTTTATAACATCATTGAATGTATTTTATGGTTCAGTATTGCTGTCATCCTAATGGCAACAATTAATTGGCAATTGATGTTGGCGTTGGTTGCAATCACACCAATCATTTTCTTGCTTACCCAGAAGATGTCAAAGCAAGCACGACCAATCTTTTTTGAGATTCGTGAAAGTTTTTCCCGTTTGAATTCGATGGTTGAGGAGAACATCGGGGGAAATCGAGTCGTCAAAGCTTTTGCTAGAGAAGACTTTGAAATTCAAAAATTCGTTGAGCACAACGAAGATTACAAAGTACAAAACATGAAATCAGCCGAGGTGTCTATGAAATACTTACCTTGGTTAGATGGACTAGCTGGAAGCTTGAACGTGATTACGTTGATTTTAGGCGGGTTATTTGTTATTCAAGGAAAGATGACCTTGGGTGATTTGATCGCATTCAATGGCTTTTTATGGATGCTGAATCAGCCGATGAGAATGAGCGGCTGGTTGATTAACGATGTTCAACGTTTTTCGGCAGCTTGTATCAAAATTCGTCAAATGTTAGGAACCAAACCACAAATTCCTGTATTGACTCATGATGAAGCAAAAAAAATCAAAGGGCATGTTGAATTTAGAGATGTTTCATTCCATTTTTCTGATGACCCAAATACATTAGTTTTGAAACACATCTCATTTAAGATTAGTCCAGGGCAAACGATTGGTATTTTAGGGGAAACAGGTTCTGGGAAAACAACGTTAGTTAACCTAGTTGGTCGTTTTTATGATCCAACTTCAGGTGAAGTCTTGATTGATGGAAAGAATGCAAAAGAGTACCCTGTTCGTCAATTACGTGAAAACATCTCGATGGTTATGCAAGATGTCTTTTTATTTTCTAACACGATTGAAGATAATATTGCTTTTGGTAATCCTTTAGCAAATGAAACGTACGTCCAACAAATGGCACAGATTGCTGATGCACATGAATTTATTTCACGGATGCCCGAAGGATACGAAACAATTGTAGGTGAGCGTGGTGTAGGACTTTCTGGCGGACAAAAACAACGCATTTCTTTAGCAAGAGCTTTAACGAAAGACCCATCAATTCTTATTTTGGACGATACGACTTCAGCTGTGGATATGGAAACAGAATTCAAGATCCAACGTGAGTTAACACAACTAACAACTGAAAAAACAACATTCATTATCGCTCATCGTATTTCTTCTGTTCGTGAAGCTGACTTGATTCTAATGATGGAAAAAGGACAAGTAATTGAGCAAGGAACGCACAAAGAATTACTGGAACAAAGAGGGCGCTACTATGAAGTTTACCAAAAACAATTAGGTATCAAAGAGAAGGAGGGGAACTAATGGCACGTAATAAATTTGATGTGGATGAAACACTGGAGCAAGAATTCAATTGGTCACATTACCGTCGCTTAGCCATGTATGTTAAACCCTATAAAAAAGCGATTTTCAAGGCTTTGTTCGTCATCATTCTTGCCAATACTGCCGGGATGTTGGGACCTTACTTTACCAAAATTGCCATTGATGATGTGATTCCAAAAGGAAATACCACATTATTGGTCCAAATAAGTGTGATCTTTTTAATTTCGCTAGTGGTCATTGGCTGGTGCATGCGTTATCGAATTTATGCAATTACCGAGATTGGTCAAGATATTTTAAAAGATATGCGTTATGCAATCTTTGAACATCTACAACACTTACCATTTTCCTATTTTGACAATCGACCTCATGGGAAAATTTTGATTCGTGTCGTTAACTACATCAATACGTTAAGCGACCTGCTAAGTAATGGTCTGATTAACTTGATTTCAGACATTTTCAATGTGCTAATTACTCTAATATTTATGCTTTTTATTGATGTCAAATTAACCTTGTATAGTTTAATTTTACTGCCAGTGTTATTTGTGATTGTTATGGTCATCAAAACGAAACAACGTAAAGCATATCAAGTGTTGAGTAATAAGCAATCAAATTTAAATGCGTATATTCATGAAAGTATATCCGGTATAAAAATCACACAATCTTTTGCTCGTGAACAGGAAAACTACGAGATTTTCAATGAAGTCAGTGATGAGTATCGTTCCTCCTGGATGAAAGCTGTCAAGGTTCAGTTCATGCTGTGGCCGGGAGTTCAAAATATTGCAGTAATGACAACTTGCTTGATTTATTTTGTAGGTATTCGTCAAATCGGGGTTAATGTTACAACAGGGACATTGATTGCGTTTATCGGTTATATCAACAATTTTTGGAATCCGGTAATCAATATTGGAAATTTTTATAACTCACTGATTACTGCAACAGCTTACTTGGAACGGATTTTTGAGACAATGGATGAAGTACCTGATATCCAAGATGAACCAAATGCACAGATTTTACCACCGATTAAAGGAAATGTTACATTCGATCACGTCACATTCCGTTATGAAGAAGGCAAGAATATCTTAAATGATGTTAACTTCCATATTAACGCAGGTGAGAGTATTGCGTTAGTTGGCCCGACAGGCGCGGGGAAAACAACTATTATTAATCTTTTGAGTCGCTTTTATGACGTTAATGAGGGAAGTGTCCAAGTGGATGGTCATGATGTTCGGTCAGTCACACTCGCTTCATTACGAACACAAATGGGCGTCATGCTACAAGATACGTTTGTTTTTTCTGGGACAATTATTGATAATATTCGTTACGGAAAGTTAGATGCAACAAAAGAAGAGATAATTGCAGCTGCTAAAATCGTTCGAGCGCATGATTTTATCAAAGAGCTAAAAGATGGCTACGATACCGTTGTCGAAGAAAGAGGTAGCACACTTTCTGCGGGACAACGCCAACTAATTTCTTTTGCCAGAGCGCTATTGGCAGATCCAAAAATTTTGATTTTGGACGAAGCCACTTCAAGTATTGATACTAAAACAGAAGAATTACTACAAGAAGGTTTGCAGCAGTTATTGAAAGGGCGCACTTCCTTTATTATTGCTCACCGATTATCGACAATAAAAAATAGTTCTCAAATTTTTTATGTCGCAGGTGGGAAAATTGCAGAAGCAGGGACACACGAAGAATTGATGGAGAAACAAGGTCTTTATCATCATTTGTATCAATCACAATATGATTTACTTCAAACAAATTGATAACGAAAAAACAGCAAGGAGCGTACGAGGCAGTTCGTATCTTCTTGCTGTTTTTCTTGTAAAATGAACGATAGCCCTCTCTGTTAAGAGAAGGCTATCTAACTAATCAATATTTATTATTCTAAAGTTGGTGGTGACTATTACTAACAATTAATTTTTCTCATTTAAACGATGTATTCCCTAACCTCTAATACATCCTTGTAACTCCAAGGTTACGCCAGTGTTGATTAAATTTCATCAAACAAATTAACAATTCGCGATAAAAATATTTTTCGTGTTAAGAATAATATTAGCAGGGAATATCCTTAATAGCAAGAAATCTAATTACAAATTAAAGAAAACTGAAGAAATAGCAGAACCAAAAAAGCACCTACTGTATTCATCCAGTAGGTGCTTTTAATGACTAGAACTGCAATCATTCATATGAGATATCTCTCCTATAGGGATTTTTTCAATTCTTGTACAGCTTGTTCAATCGTGACACCTGTAGCTACGTGGTTTGCATTGTCTTTATCAAAAACGATAAATAGATTCAAATCAGTATTTAAAGTAACACGATATTGTAAGTTTTTGTTATAGAATGTCATAATTCATTCTCCTTTCTTAAATCTTAACGAAAGGCAACTACTACGTTGATAACGAAATTCCACAAGTAATATAACATAAAAAAGAAAAAACAGCTAGTAAAGAGTTTCTTAAGATTAATCCGTGAGTATTCTTTTTTCAATCTTTCTTGTGTCAAGGAACCAATAATCATGATAATCGCCAATTAAAGCAGAGAAAGGAATAGGTGTTTTTCCTTGCTCAATTAATTTTTCGATTAAATAATTTTTTAGAATCCAAGGTTCTTCGATTGTAGCTGGTTGTAGTAGCAAAATGGCTTCTACTTTCTCCGGAGAAGTTCTTAATTCATCAGCAATTTCTTGAGTCGATGAACCTAGTAAAGCAAAGTTTTCTTGAAATTCATTTAGTGTATTTATTTGTTGCTGTTTTGTTAAAGACATCAGACCATCTCCTTGATTTAATAGTAGAAATAATAGTCCTAATAAATGAAAAATACAAGTAAAACCTGTGATTAAACGTGATTCACTATTGGAAAGCTTAACAATATGCAGTAAAGTAAAATTAGCAAGGAAACGAGGAAGACAAGAACAAAAAAATTATGAGGTGAACAATGAAATTAGTATTGGAAAACATAACGAAAAATTTTGATGAAAAAGTGATTTTTGATGATGCTAGCTTTACCTTTGAAAAGGGAAAAATCTACGGTTTGCTTGGACGAAATGGTTCTGGGAAAACAACCTTGTTCAATTGTATTTCAAAAAATCTATTACTTGATAATGGAACGATTGGCCTTGAAAAAAATGGCATTCTCAACACAGACTATGACAATACTGAAATCGGTTTTGTTTATACGATGCCACATTTACCAGCATTTATGACAGCATATGAGTTTGTGAAGTTTTTTATTGATATCAATCAAGATCGGATTGAAGAAATCAAACGGCCAGAAAATTATCTAGATTCAGTAGGGATCGAACGTCAAGACCAACACCGTTTGTTAAAAGATTTTTCTCACGGAATGCAAAACAAAGTACAGCTTTTGGTTTCACTTATGGTTCAACCACCTGTTTTATTATTAGATGAACCATTAACGTCTTTTGATGTTGTTGCCGCCCACGAGATGAAAGAGTTGATTTTAAAGATGAAAACGAACTCGGTTATTATTTTTTCGACTCATATTTTACAATTAGCACAAGATCTTTGTGACGAAATCGTGTTACTACACCACAAAAAATTGATTGGTATTGCATCAGATAAGATTCATGACCAAG
Organism: Enterococcus sp. DIV0176; assembly: GCF_050528535.1. NCBI lineage: Bacteria > Bacillati > Bacillota > Bacilli > Lactobacillales > Enterococcaceae > Enterococcus > Enterococcus sp. DIV0176. The sequence continues at coordinate 1,309,790 of NZ_CP172879.1, forward strand.
ATTTCGAAGAGGAAATCATTGATCTGTTGTCTGATAGAGAAGAACGGCCTACTTTTACAAAGGAAGAGGCGTAGTCTATGAACCGGATGTTTGATTATTTGCGCGACTATTGGCAATTAGAACAAGTTTCAGTCACTAAAAAGGTCAATGGCCTTGTTTTTTATTCACGAAAAATACCTGTTATTGGAAAATTCATACCTACTCGTTTCTATCAAAGTTATGAATTGAAACAAATTTTAACCGTCATTGGTTTGATAATTGAAAATATCCGCAGTATTCTCGCCAAAGGTTTATGGTTGGCTCTTTACTATGGACTCGCGATACTATTGAGCGGAGCAGATTTATTTTCCGGTAAAGCATTTACTCACCACACTGGCAACCTTGGTTTATTTTTGTGGTTCATGGTAGTGGCTGTTTTGTTTAATTTTTATGATGGGTTCGTTATCTCAGGAGAGAAAAGAATTGTTGACTTTATTGAACATTTCCAACGTCCTAAGCAGAGGATCATCCGTGGATATAAACTAACTGACAGCTTTATTCATGGCCTAAGATATCTTCCTGCTGCCATCATTTATGGTTTTGCTACCGGTGAACCGATTAAAGTAACTTGTTTTATTTTTTTAACGTATGTTGGTTCTCGCTGTTTTTATCTTTATTTAGGTAGAATTATTTTCACTTGGCACTTATCAAAGCGCCAACGGGTGATTTTTGGTAGTGTAGTGACTATTGTTGTTATTAGTAGCACGGTGATTCTTGTCTGGGAAAAATTAGCAGTAGCTGTGCTAGCATTTTTCCTTTCTTGGGTTGGAATCACGCTATCCATCGTTTTTCTCATCTTCAGTTGGTATGCTTTACTCCACTTTAAAAGGGAACTGGACTATGTCTTTTATTGGAGTGAGATGACTACTTTGTCGAATGTTGCCAGTCAAGAACTTGCTTCTGGTAAAAGTTATCTTAGTGATGGGTTAGCCATGCAGAAAAAATTAGTGATGAACCAGGAGGAACGATTCGCTCATTTAGATGGTAACCAATATCTGAATGCTTTATTATTTAGTCGGTATCGTAAAATACTGAACCGTGCTTTTCGATTACGTGTGTATACGATAGTTGCTGCATTAATTGTTGTTGTTATTCTTAGTTTCTTTGATGTTAGAGAAGCCTTGACTGAAAAAGAGATGACAAGAACCTTAAGTCTGCTATTTTTTATCATGTATGTCATGAGTTTTGGAAAGAAAGTCGTTCAAATGGTCTTTGTTAACTGTGATGTAGCGATGCTCTATTATCCATTTTATCGTGAAGCAGGAACAATCATTCATGGATTCAATTACCGTTTCAAACAGACTTTTTTCTACAATGGTTTATTATCAATCGGAATTTTTAGTGTTTATCTCCTTTTATCGGTGCTTAATGGGTTCTTTTTATCTTGGACATTTTTTGGTGTTTTAGCCTTATTATTACTGGCATTATCTGCCTTATTTTCATTTCATGAATTATTTATCTATTACTTGATTCAACCATTCACTAGTGAGATGGAAGTGGTCAGTCCGCTGTATAAAATCATTGCCATACTTTTTTATTGGATAGCGTATGGGAATCTACAATTAAAAGTATCAGGATTCTTTTATGCAATCATCGTGTCGGTGGCTTGCTTACTCTATGTCGGGATTGGTTTCGTGATTATTTATAAAAAAGCACCTAAAACATTTAGAATCAAAGATTAATTCCAAAGAAAAATAAACTTATTAGCAAAAAGGTTGCTTTCAGCCAGTGCCCATGGTATAGTAAACAAGTAATTTATTTTGAAACGTAATTTGAGCTGTATGGCACATTATACAAAACTCCTTTTGCTTATCAACAATTAATTGCAACAAAAAGCGTACTTGATACGTAATTAGGAGGAACTATAATATGAATAACGGTACAGTAAAATGGTTTAACGCAGACAAAGGTTTTGGATTTATCACTGGTGAAGATGGAAATGACTTATTTGCACATTTCTCAGCTATCCAAGGTGAAGGTTTCAAAACTTTAGAAGAAGGTCAATCTGTGACTTTTGATATCGAAGAAGGTCAACGTGGACCTCAAGCAACTAACATTGTAAAAGCTTAATTATTACATTGACTGTTAACCGTCTCGTCTGAGGCGGTTTTTTTGTGTCTTTATTTGGGTCGAATATTTTTCTATATCTACTAAAAAAAGCAAGACATTACAGTGTATTATTTATGTAATATTTACATTTCTGAACGATCCATAATTAATTGTGCTTTTTTTATAATAACTTGCGTTTTTTTGATATAATAGATATGGCTCAAAATAGTTAGCTATAATCAAAAGAAATGTAAACAAAACGGTTGTAGTTAGGGAAATAGGGGGAGAATATTTTGGGAATACCTAGTTTCATCATTTTGGCTATGATCGTTGGACAGTTAGCAAGTATGTTATTTGTCCTAGGCTATTTCAACGATGAATTAACAAATAAAAAATATCTATTGTTTTGTGTTGGGATCATGATAATTTGTATACCTACATATATGACGTTTGATGTGGTTTCTACTGGAATGTCCTGGTTATATATGTGCGCCACATTACTATATTTCAAGCGAGGGTATTATTGGTCTTTTTTCTCAGCCTCATTATCGATTTTACTGTATATCTTTGCTGATAATTTGTTTGCTACTGGGCTTTATGCAGTTGGAATTGATTCTGATACGCAAGTGAATCAGGTTCTTCGTTTGGTAATCAACACGTTGATCTACTTTTTACTCGCTTGGATGTTCAAAAAAATTGTTATCAAAAAGTATTTGAATAATGATCTCATCTTGAAAGTTAGTACAACCATCGTCACATTGACGTTTATGATGTACTTTTCTCTAATCGTAATTGATCGCTATCCCTCATTAAACGAGTATTTTGGACATGCAAATGCGTTTTTTCTTGTTTTGTATGGAATATTGTCTGCGTTGATTTGTTTTTCAATCATCTTTATCAAACAAGCGGAATACGAAGCAAAAGAGCAAAGAAACCGAATGAATTATTTGATTGATTACAGTGAACAAATCGAGAAAAACTATTCAGAACTCAGAAAATTTAAACATGATTATAAAAACATTCTGATTTCTTTAGAAGATTACATCGAAAATAATGATGTAACTGGTCTGAAAAACTATTTTTACTCCAGTATCAAAGGAACTGGGACAATCTTTGATCAAGAAATCTTGAAAATGGCATCCGTTAGTCATTTAGAAATTAGAGAAATCAAAAGTATTATCATCAGCAAACTGTATAGTGCATATGAACAAGGAATTCGCGTTAATATCCATGTGCCAAAAACAATTGACAAAATTTCAGTTCCATCGCTGATTCTAGTTCGGATGCTGGGAATTATTTTAGATAATGCGATTGAAGAGTCACAAAATGTCGACAACCCTGAAATTGAACTAACGGCGACCATTCATAATCAGGCTTGCTTGTTTATCATTAGCAATCGTTGTCAAGCGGACATCCCTAAACTACACGTTTTGAAACAAGCAAATTTTTCAACTAAATCACAGAATCGTGGGATTGGTTTAACAAACTTAGACGAATTGGTTCAAGCCCAACCCAATGTGTATTTAGAAACGAAAATTGACAACAATCAATTTATTCAAATCATTACAATTTTTGAGAGTTCGATGTAAAAAATCAAAAAAGTGCGCACTTTTTCTTAAAAAAGGCGCACTTTTGATTGTTTAAGGTCTATATCATTTTTCTTATTATAATTTTTATAGATAGTAACAAATTATATTGTTGCTACTTTGATTATTAGACTAGGGGTGGAGACGGATGATGAAAAAATTTTCAAATGTGAAGTTTCAAATGTTAAGTATGGTATCTGCTGTTGCATTGGTTGCCTATGAGGTAGCTACTACAAGTGGTATTTGTTTGCTAATGACTTACGAACCAAAAATGCCAGAAGCTTTGAAAAATGAAATGGAAAAATAATTACCTTTAAGAGCTTTTGCCAATAAGGTGAATGCTTTTAATCGTAGTTGTTTTATCGACATAGCATTGTCAGCCGACAGTGTTATGTCTTTTTTTATGAGCTTTTGATTGGTATTCGGTAAGCCTTTTTTGTGATGGGTTGCCTTTTTCAGAATAGCGTTTACTATGAAGATAGACCTATTGAATTACTTGAGAAGTATTTCACAAAATAAAACAAAACTATGATACAATAATTTACCCAAGCGCTAAAAGTTTGGGCGTTTCGCTTAATAATAAAGCGGTAAAAATGAGAGATGAAGTGGGGCGATAGCTGTGTTGAAAATCTTTGTTTGTGATGATGAAACAGTTCATAGAAATCGAATTACCAAAATTGTAAAAAACTATCTAATGATGATGGATTATGATATAGAATTTGCCATGGAGACTCCTGATCCTAATGATGTTTTGAACTTTATTCGTAAGGAACGAACAGAAGGACTCTATTTTTTAGACATTGACCTCAATGCCGAAATGAATGGAATCATGTTAGGTGCAAAAATCCGCGAGTATGATCCGACTGCTAAAATTGTCTTTATAACTTCTTATAGTGATATGGCTTATTTAACTTTTGTTTACAAAGTAGAAGCTATGGATTACTTAGTAAAAGACGACTTTGAAGAATTACAGAAAAAAGTGATTAGCTGCATTGACACTGCGATGCAACGTTATATGAACACAGAGCTTCCTAGTCGTGAACAGATTCGAATCAAAAGTGGTGTGCTGGACATTAAATTATTCGTAGACGAGATTTTATTTTTCGAATCGAGCCAAACACCGCATAAGCTGATTATTCATTTGGATAACAGAATGGTCGAATATACTGGAAAAATCAAAGATGTGGAGAAATTCAGTCAATCGTTTTATCGCTGTCACCAATCTTATGTAGTGAATGTCAACAATATCAGTCGGATTGACAAAAAGGAACGCGTAATCACAATGGTCAATGACGAGGAGTGCCTAGTGTCTACTCGTCACTTGAAAAAACTAGTTGATCGTTTTAATCAAAAATAAACTTAACACTTTTGCTGAAATAACTAACACTTATGAGTTTGCTTTCTCTCACTTTCAACTCCTTATATAATCAAGTTTAGGGGAGATGAAAATATGACAAATGAATATGTTTCACTAGAGGAGAAAATAGCAAAGAACTTAAGTCAAAAGCTTGGCTCAAATTTAAACCTTTCTGAACTTGAAACTGCAAAAATCGAGTATGGTCTTTCGACATTACTTGTTGAATTAATTAAACTTGTCTTTATTTATGCTGTTGCAGCATTCTTACAAATTGTTCCAGCTGTGATTGTTACCCACGTGACGTTTTTCGCCATTCGCCGAAATTCTTATGGCTATCACGCTAGCAAAAGTTGGTTATGTACAATCCAAAGTATTTTTTTATTAGTGATTGTGCCATTTGGTGCCATCTTTTTTGATATTACCATTGGTAGACTTGCTTTTTTAGGCGCTGCAGCACTTTTGACAGTGATTATCGGATTCAAAGGACCAGCAATCGATCCTAAGCGTTTAAAAGCAGGAGTTGAGAAAACACGAATGAAAGCAATCGTTGTCAGTATAGTAATTTTATTCATTGGCGTAGCGATTCCTAGTGATTTTTATCGAATGTGCATCCTGTTAGGAATGACAAGCGCAACAATTCTTTTATTCATCAAAGTTAAAGAGTAGTAAGTTAAAAAGTTACCTTTCACAATGGGAGGTAGCTTTTTTCTTTTCTAAAATTCTAGTTGTGTTTAACTTTAAGACAAATAAATTGCAATTTAAATTCATTCCGGCTATTATTATCTCGAATTAGAGATATTTGTTTTTAAGTAGATGGAGGTGGGAAAATGGAACAAACAACTCAGGCTTTAAATGCGTTCATTGGTTTATTGCGCGTAAGTGGAAAACTGGAAGCTGTGGTGAAAAAAGACGTTAAAAATTATGGTTTGAATATCACCGAATTTTCTGTACTTGAGTTTCTTTACCATAAAGGCAAGCAAACACCTCAAACCATCCAAGAGAGAATTTTGATTGCTAGTAGCAGTACCACCTACGTGATTGATAAGCTGGTAGCAAAAGGTTTAGCCGAGCGCAAAACGAATCAGGCAGATCGTCGTGAAACGTATGTTGCGATTACCGATCCGGGTTGTCAACTAATGGCTGAAATTTTTCCGCAACACGCAGCAACAATTGGTCGATGTTTCGCTGATTTTGAATTAGATGAACTATTGCAACTAGAAAAACTATTAAAAAAAGTAAAAGATAACTGACAATAAATATAACTATGAAGAAACGAGGAAATTGAAATGAATATACAAGATAACCCCTTAGGAATTCACCACGTAACTGCCATGACAAGTGACATTAAGAAAAATTATCAGTTCTTTACAGATATTTTGGGTATGCGTCTGGTGAAAAAAACAGTAAACCAAGATGATATCCAAACATACCACACGTATTATGCTGATGATTATGGTACACCCGGAACAACCATGACATTTTTCGACTTCCCTAATAATCCAAAAGGTGAAAAGGGCACCAATTCAATTTCAAGAATTGGTTTTCGTGTTCCCACTGATGCAGCACTAGAATATTATCTGCGCCGTTTTGATGAATTTGCTGTGAAACATGAAGAAATTTCTGAACTTTTCGGTAAGAAGATTTTACGTTTTTGGGATGAAGATGAGCAAGCTTACCAATTGATTTCCGATGAAACGAACGTAGGTGTTCGTCCAGGTACACCTTGGAAAAATGGACCAGTTCCAACTGAGTTTGCTATTTACGGTTTAGGTCCTGTGGAAATCACAATTTCTTACTTTGATGATTTTCGTGCACTTTTCGAAAATGTTTTAACCTTTAAAGAAATCGCTGTTGACGGTAACCGTCATTTGTTGGAAATCGGTGAAGGTGGAAATGGGGCACAAGTTATTTTAGTAGAAGATACAACTAGTCCTCAGGGGCAACAAGGCTTTGGTGAAGTTCATCATGTTGCATTCCGTTTAGCTGATCGTAGTTCTTTAGAAGTTTGGCAAAAGATTTTTGACGATCTTGGATTACCAAATTCAGGTTATGTCAACCGCTACTATTTTGAATCACTTTATGTTCGATTGGGACATATTTTAGTTGAATTTGCAACGGACGAACCAGGATTTATGGAGGACGAACCTTACGAAACGTTAGGCGAAATCTTATCATTACCACCATTTTTAGAAAATCAACGTGCATCAATCGAAAGCGCGATTAAACCTTTTGATACAAAACGTTAACAAAGGAGAATAGTATGCGTCCATTAAATAAAATTCATCATTTTTCTGCAACCGTTGCTGATTTAGATCAAACACTTCATTTTTATCGTGACATTTTAGGGTTACGCTTAGTGAAACAAACTGTTAATTTTGATGATCCAGATAGTTATCATCTTTATTTTGGGAATCATGATGCAGAGGTCGGTACCATCATCACTTTCTTTTCTTGGAAATATGAAACGAAAGGCAGAGTTGGAAGTGGGCAAGTTGGAACGATGGCTTTTCAAATACCGTTAGGAAGTATGCGTTATTGGCTTAGTCGTTTAGAAGAATTTTCAATTACTACGCAACAAACGGATTTATTTGGAAAACCAACAATTGAATTCGCTGATCCAGATGGATTGACGATTGCTTTAGTTGAAAATCAGAAAACCTCGGAGACCCCGGCGATTCTTAGTTTATATGGCGGCGTATTACTTTCTGCAGATCCCCAAGCAACGGTTCAGCTATTAACGGAAGGATTGGGTATGACTTTGGTACGTAACTCAGCTTTCGGCTACCATCTTGTTTTCGGTGAGGAAGAGGAGCAACAATTGATTGTTCCTAAAGAAACTTTAACTCCTGGTAGATTCGGGCCAGGAACAGTTCACCATGTCGCATTCTTGGTTGAAGATGATTCGTTACCAGATTGGAAAGCGAGATTACAAGAAGACAAATACGTTGTGACAAAAATCAAAAATCGTAAATATTTCCAATCCATCTATTTGCAAGAACATGGGAATGTTTGGTTGGAATTGGCAACGGGGACGCCTGGATTTACTGTTGACGAACCTTTAGAAACACTTGGTGAGGAATTTATGTTACCAGATAAATTTCTACCACAAAAGTCAGCAATTTTAAAAAGACTTCCCAAATTGAATACGTTATAGAAGGAGAAAAAAATGATCCAAAAATCACCTTCAGAATTAACTGAAAGAGAAAATTATAAATTATTGATTGGCTCAATCGTTCCCAGACCAGTAGCGTTAGTAACTACTCGTTCTGAAAATGGAATTGTGAATATTGCGCCGTTCAGCTATTTTTCGATTGTTAGCTCGAACCCGCCAATCATTTCGCTAGCAATTCAACGTAAAATGCACGAATTGAAAGATACAGCTGCCAATCTTTTAACCACAAAAGAAGCTGTTATCCATATTTTAGATGAAGATAACATTGCTGATGGAAACCAAACTGCGGCAACATTGCCAAGAGAAGAGAGCGAATTAACACGAACGACTTTTTCGACGGAGGACGCTCAGATAGTTAAAGTACCTGTTCTCAGAGAATCGAAAATTCGTTTTGAAACAGAACTCTACCAACACATTGAAATCAAAGAAAATGAGCAAATTACTGCGGACTTGCTTTTATTAAAAATCAAGCACTATCAAGTGGATGAATCCATCTATGATGACGGACGTATCTTAATTGAGAAATTAAAGCCTGTCAGCCGTTTAGCTGGCAATAATTATGCTAAAATAGGAGAGATCTTTACCTTGGTTCGCCCTGATTAATGTCGAGTGAGAAAAGAGAAAAATCAATTATACAGATTAGAGGGATTTATGATGTTAAAAATTACTTACAAAACTGCGGCAGATGCCAATGAAATGACGAAAGAATATGCTGAACCAGCAGCTTTCCTGCATGATCAATATTTAGAGGTCCCACCTTTACAAGATTACTATCATGTTGTAGAAGCAACTCTGGATGGTCAAGCAATCGAACTAAAGGATCAAACGATTGGTGGATTATTTAATCAATTGAATCAAAAATAAGAAAGCAAAGAGGCTGGGATATTTCATCCTAGCCTCTTTTTTACTGTGTTCCTAAAATGGTCTCTTCACCAATAAGCGAAAGTTGTTCAAAACTTAGAAAGCAATTCCTGGTAATTTCTATTTCTTGAAGTTAAATGCTTCTTTCACAGTCTAGCTTTTTTAATTTTATAACTCACTAAAATCATGGTTGATTGCCTCTAAAAATTGAAATTCTTTATCTGAATAAGAAAAGACAAGAATACAACAATTTGAAAATTGGACTTTTTTTACTTCAGGGAAAGACAGCCATTTTTGAAGAAACAGATACAAAGAGCCGCCGTGGCTAACGGCTAACACTTCTTGATGGTCAGGTCTTTCCATAATTTCTGTCAATGTATTGACCATTCTCTCCTGTAACTCTTGACTACTTTCACCACCAAAAGGTACAAAAAAATCACCATATGAAGTTTCTCCCGGTGCATGAGGAGGGTTGAGCGACTCGCTTTCGCCTTCAAAGACACCAAAATTCCATTCTTTTAACCCTTTTACTCGCTGATAAGGAAGCGTAGTGACTTGTTCCAACGTATCACAGGCTCTTTCTGAAGTAGAAGCATAAGCGTGATCTAGGGTGATTTGATTGGCAGAAAAATAATTACCAGCTATTTTTGCTTGCGCAATACCTTTTTCTGTTAGTGGTGAATCGCTCCAACCTTGAATTCTTTTTAGTTGGTTGAATAACGTTTCTCCGTGTCGCATAAGGTATAATTTTTTTGTCATTTTCATTCCTTCTTTACGTAAGATTTTGCTATTTGTAGCGTTTACTTTTAGTCTCTAAATAAATCATACAGGCTTGAGTGCACTCTAAGTCAAGCGTTTATTTGAAAATTTCTGACCTTTGCCCCATTTTCCGTTATAATAAATTTAGACAGCTTGAAGAAGTTGGTGGGTGAATGACCCCACTCAGTTGTCAACTTCCTATTTTTAATTGAACATAGACGAAAAGGAGTTAAAAAAATGAAAAAAATTGCTTATTTGAGCATTGCTATCGGCACACTTGGACTATTGGCAGGGTGTCAAAGCAATGAGAAGCAGGATCAAAGCCAAAATCAATCGAACACACAGACGAGCCAAACACAAGCAATGAAAGACAATCACAGTTCAACTACTGCTTCTTCCGTGGCAGGAAAATCAGTTGAAGGTGACTTACGCGTCTCAGTTGAAGAAGCAATCAAAACCTATCAAGCTACTTATCCTGATAGTGATATCACTTCTCTTGAATTAGATACCTCATTTGGTGCTTATTATTACAAGATTGAAGGAGTCAATGACACAACTGAATTTGAAATCAGGGTAGATGGTGTCACGAAAAAGGTGGAGAAAGAACGAGAAGAACAACTTGATAGAGATGAGCAAAATGGTGTAAAACGAAGAGAAGATAAAATTGACATCCAAAATTTATTGAGTATAGAAAAGGCTGCTGAGATTGCTGTCCAGCAAGTTGGCGGCGGAACAGCAACGGATTGGGATCTAGATAAGGATCTTGGTATTACTTTCTGGGAAGTTACTGTTGAAAACAACCAACAAGAAACAACTGTTAAAATGAATGCTCAGACAGGTGAGATTTTAGAAACCGAAGTTGATGACTAAAATAGCTCTTCGAAAAAAACGCTCTCAAAATAATTGAAATTCTTGTCCATAAGATATAGTATATACCGTGAAGTATATACTATATCTTTTTTTGTAAAAAATCAGCCAAATTTAAAGGAGCTCAGACTATTTTTATGGTGGAAAAAGAAACTAGAAATAAATTTACGCAAGTCGCTTCAAAAATTGAACAGCGAATTGAAGAAGGAACCTATGTCAGTTCGCAAAAATTACCTTCAGAATATGATTTAGCAAAAGAGTTTCAATGCAGTCGTTTAACAGTTCGAAAAGCAATTGATCTGTTAATTCAAAAAAACGTGTTAGTAAAACGACCAGGAAAAGGCAGTTATGTGATGTCTCAACAGAAGATTCAAAGTGGGCGCGCAGGTCTCCAAGGGTTTACTGAAGCAGCTAAAGCATATGGTAAAACGAGTAAAACAGAAGTTATTTCTTTTCGAAGATTACTCACAGACAATGAAAAAATTCGTAGCGCACTACAGCTGAATCCGGACACAGCCATTTACGAATTAATTCGAAGACGTTTACTTGATGGTGAGCCAATGACTGTTGAGAAAATCTACTTAGCAGAAAACTTTATCGCAGGTTTTACGATTGAGGATTTTAATGGTTCGTTGTTTGAACTATTGGAAAAACAAGTTGAAATCGCCTATTCTCATCAAGAAGTCGAAGCGATTTTAGTTGAGGAGGAGATGGCAGATTTATTAGATGTTTCCTTAGGCAATCCTTTATTAAGAGTGCAGTCTGTCACGTATGCCATTGATGCAGAACCTATTTTTTATGACATTTCATATTATCGAGCTGACCGTTATACATTTAAAAATACACTAACTCGTTACAGCCAATAGGAGGTCACTATGAACATTCACCAGTTAATCGAAGAGAACAAAGAACAGTTTTATCAAGATTTGAATGAAGTAATAAAGATCAAAAGTGTGAAAGGGACACCCGAAAAAGCAGCGCCATTTGGTCGAGGGCCAAAAGAGGTACTTGAAAAAGCCCTCTCTTTGTCTAAAAGCTATGGATTTGAAACTTCTAGTGTGCAAGATGCAGTTGGGTACGCACAATGGGGAAAAGATTCTGAGTATATTGGAATTGTTGGACATTTGGATGTTGTCCCCGAAGGTACAGGCTGGTCATTTCCACCCTATCAGTTAACAAAAAAGGCCGGACGTTTTTATGCGCGTGGAATCTTAGATAACAAAGGTCCTATTATGGCGTGTCTGTATGGTATGAAGTTATTAAAAGAAGCTGGATTCGTCCCTAAAAAAACGATTCGAATCCTTTTTGGAACAGATGAAGAAAGTGGTAGTTCTGACATTCCGATGTATTTGAGCCAAGAAAAGCCACCGATATTCGGTTTTACGCCTGATTGCAAATATCCCGTCGTTTACGGAGAGCGTGGAATTGTCAACTATCAAATTTTGACTGCTTTTGATACGCAAGAATTAAATCAACTCAGTAATATTAATGGCGATCAAGCAAAAGATCATGTTCCTGACCAATTAGCTGTCACAGTCAATCAGGAAGAAATCATGGTAACTGGGAAACGATCCCCCTCTAATGCACCTGAGTTAGGCGAAAATGCCATTACCTTATTAGCTGAAAAAATCAAGACCAACCAATTATTAACGGGAGAATTACAGGACTATTTTTCTTGGATAGCAGATTCGCTCGCGAATCAACACAACGGGGAAGGATTAGCTTTGAATTTTGAAGACGAAGACAGTGGAAAACTGATTTTGACCCCCTATGAATTGTTGAAAACAGAAACCGGTTTGTCCTTATCTATTGCCATCCGTTATCCTGTTTCCGTAACTGAAGAAGAAGTAACCGAAACGCTTCTTGGACAGTTACCAAAAAATAGCGAGATGGAAATTGTTCGTCGAATCAAAAGTAGTTCGTTTCCTAAAGAAAATCCACTTGTCCAAAAGTTGAGTGCAGTTTATGAAGAGGTAACGAAAGAAGATGGTTCACCCGTAACGACTACCGGTGCAACTTATGCTCGGTTTATGCCAAACATTGTCGCATTTGGTCCTTCATTTCCAGGGCAAAAAGGGATCGCACATAATCAAGATGAGTACATGGATGAACGTGACTTACTGCTGAATTTGGAAATTTATATGAGGGCAATCATTGCTTTGACTGAATAAGAACCCAAAAAAGATCTAGGATAAAAATTTTCCCAAATAGATAGACCGCCTAAAATCCGTTTTTAAAAGCGTTGATTTTAGGCGGTTTTAAAATTGAAAACATGCTGAGAGGGACTAGATTTTTCATTTTTTCGAATAAACGGTACTCAAGAAGTAACTTTTCCACATAGCTTTCAGCCATCTCCAAATATAAGCTACGGCTTTGAGCGACAGCTTGCCATCTTGTTTGGAGCTGAACGTTTTACATCGCAGCCTCTACCCACGGCGTTCAAGAAGCAACTCCTTCCAAATAAGTCTAAATTTCACAAAAATTTGAGAAGCAATTTCTGAAAATTTATTCTGATTTATTGGAGCCAAGCACTTCTTTCACAACCTTACTCACGGTGTTCCCAAAACAACTCCTCCAGATAGTGAGCAAACACTCAAAATAGCTTTTCATATTTTGAGGTGGATGCAAACTATCTGGAGGAGCTAAACGTTTTGTGCCACAACCTTTTTTACAGAAATGAGAGCTTGATTGTTTTTTTATGAGAAAGTCAACTTTTTAATTCTTTCAGTATATACAAAACAGTATATACTAATTATAATATTTTTATGAAAGCGCATTAATTGAAATGAAATAGAAAGGGTGAATAGAATGCAAGGTGCAATTGCTACTTGGCGAATGGCACATGATGGTGTCGTTGAAGCACTACGACTTTTAGAAAAAAATGAACGAGCTGGAGATGCTGTAGAAACACTGATTAAAACTGTGGAGGACTATCCGTATTATAAATCAGTGGGTTATGGTGGCTTGCCAAATGCTCAAGGCATTTTAGAAATGGATGCCGCTTTTATGGATGGCGACTCTTTTAAAATTGGCGCAGTTGCTGGAATTACGGATGTTAAAAATCCTATTTCAGTGGCTAGAAGTTTAAGTGAAGAAAAATTTAACAGTTTTTTAGTTGGAACTGGTGCAACACAATATTCGATGCTGCATGATTTTGAACGAAAAAATATGTTAACACCTCGTGCCCATAAAATTTGGGAAAAGCGATTAAAAGAAATCCAAGAAAAACAGTTGGATCCTTATGATGGTCATGATACGGTTGGTGCTATCACCTTAGATACCTATGGGTCGATGGCAGCAGGAACTTCCAGCTCAGGTTTGTTTATGAAAAAGCCTGGACGTGTCGGTGATTCACCACTTTCTGGTTCAGGCTTTTATGTCGATAGTACGATTGGTGGAGCAGCTGCAACTGGGCTAGGCGAAGATTTGATGAAGGGCTGTTTATCTTACGAGATTGTTCGACTAATGGGCAGCGGAGCTAGTCCACAAGAAGCTTGTGATCAAGCAGTTTATTCTTTTGAAACAAAACTTAAAGAGCGCTATGGGAAAGCTGGCGCATTCTCACTCATTGCACTGAATAAGGCAGGCGAGTGGGGCGTGGCAACCAATGTTGAATTCACCTTTAGTGTCGGTACACAAACACAAGCACCACAAATTTTTCTTGCTAATCCAGGGAAAAATCAGACAACGTTGATTGAACCAATCACGCAGGAATGGTTAGAAGCCTACGAGAAAAGAATCAAAGCACCAATTGATTAAAAATAAAAAAACATTTAAGGAGTGAATTATATGAAGAAAAAAATTTATTTGTTTTGTGATGCAGGTATGTCTACAAGTATTATGGTCAATAAAATGATGGAAGTCGTTCAAGCACACCAGATGCCATTAGAAATTACTGCCTTTCCAGTTGCTAGAGCACAAGAAGTTGTTGAGCAGGAAAAACCGATTGCCATTTTATTGGGGCCTCAAGTGCGCTTCTTGCTCGAAAAAGTTCGGACGCAGTTTTCACCACAAAATATTCCGGTTGCTGCAATCTCTCCAGAAATCTATGGCATGATGGACGGTGAAGGTGCGTTAAAAGAAGCACTTAAATTAATCAAGAAAAATAAACAATAACGTGGAGGTCGACCATGCAAAAATTTTTGAATTGGCTGGAAAAAGTACTAACTCCTTTAGCCAAAGTCATCGGTGAAAATAAATATTTAGTTGCTATTCGTGATGGATTCCTATTGTCAACACCACTATTGATCGTCGGCTCAGTTTTTCTTTTAATTGCTAATTTTCCTCTTCCTCAGTGGAATGAATGGATGTCTGCCTTGCTTGGTGACAACTGGGAGGCAATGATGTCTGTACCTGCTAGTGCGAGTTTCGATGTCATGACCATTTTGGCCGTAGTCGGAATTGCGTACAGTTTAGGGAAACAATTTCATGTTGATGCAATGCAGTCTGGGATTATAGCACTGGTTTCCTTCTTTATTTTAACTCCGTATCAGACATTATTTACACCAGAAGGAAGCACAACTGTTTATGAAGTAACTAGCTTGCCTTTGAAGTGGATGGGGTCTAGTGGGTTGTTTCTTGGAATGATTGTTGCGTTGATCTCTACTCGTTTATTCGTTGCAATGGTACGTAAAGGTTGGACGATCAAGATGCCGGATGGTGTTCCACCTACTGTAGTCAAATCATTTGAAGCACTTATTCCAAGTTTTGTAGTAGTAACAATGATGTTTTTAGTAAACTGGCTTGTTTCCTTGACTTCTTATGGCAATCTGCAAGATGTTATCTTCACCTTCTTACAAACGCCGTTATTAAGCTTAGGAAATACGTTAGGCGCTATGATTATCGCATATCTTTTCTTGCATTTCTTTTGGTTTTTTGGAATCAACGGGAGCAGTGTCGTTGGTGCTGTGTTCAATCCAGTTCTTCGAGCTTTATCCGTCGAAAATCTGCAAGCATTCAAAGACGGACATGAAATTCCGAACATCATTACCGGTCAATTTCAAGATATGTTCGCGACTTTTGGTGGGGCAGGTTCAACCTTGTCGTTAATTGTGGTAATGGTTCTATTCTGTAAAAGTCAACGAATCAAAAAGCTTTCACAATTATCGTTAATTCCGGGGATTTTTGGAATTAACGAACCCGTTATTTTTGGGTTACCGATTGTTTTGAATCCTATTTTGTTGGTTCCTTTTGCTTTAGTTCCAACAATCAATATCATTATTGCGTATTTTTCAATGAATATCGGATTGGTTCCTTACACAAATGGAATTCAGTTACCATGGACAACACCACCAATCATTTCCGGCTTTTTAGTGAGTGGATGGCAAGGTGCTGTGTTACAAGGACTTTTATTTGTTTTGGGGATGGCAATCTATTATCCATTTATCAAAGTAATGGATGTCCAGTATCTTCGTGAAGAGGTTAAGACTAGGGAAGAAGAACTAGATGAAATCAACTTAGATGATTTTGATTTCGATGATATTTAATTTTTTAACTTAAAAGAACCAACAAGACAATGGTGATTCTTGTCTTGTTGGTTTTTATTTATTAGAAAAGACGTGGTACATAAAACAAAAAAATAACAAATTTAAAAAAAATTTAAGATAGCAACCTAGTTGATAGTTAGATATAATAGAAGTGTTTTTAACGACCAACGATGGTTGAAGCAAAAATTGGGAGGATACAGATGAAAAGAAGCGAACAGAAAAAAACAAAAAGCTCTGTCCCATATATTTTAGGCGCTGTAGCACTCATTGCAATAGCTGGTGGGGGATTTTTCTATTATCAACATGATCAAGAAAACAAAACTGTCGATGAAGCGAAAACAACGATTAAACAATTTGTAAAGGCACTTGATAAAGGCGATTATCAAAAAGCAACGACCTTTTTAACAACAGCTACAAAAAAATCGAAATGGACGACTCAAGACATTTTGGATAAGTACCAGAATATCTATGATGCTGTTGATATAAAAGGATATACCGTGTCAGATTTAACTGTCGAAAAAAAGAAAAAAGATACCTATACTTTTTCTTACACAGCTAAAATGAGCACTGCTTTGGGTGAGCTAAAAAATCTGACTTTTGAAGGGACACTGACTCGCGAAAAAACAGGACCCAAAATCAATTGGCAACCTAATTTGGTTTTCCCTACTATGGAAAATGGGGACAAA
The DNA here is from genome assembly GCF_050528535.1 of Enterococcus sp. DIV0176. Classification (NCBI taxonomy): domain Bacteria; kingdom Bacillati; phylum Bacillota; class Bacilli; order Lactobacillales; family Enterococcaceae; genus Enterococcus; species Enterococcus sp. DIV0176. The sequence continues at coordinate 1,326,652 of NZ_CP172879.1, forward strand.
GTCAGCTTGAACACACAAGAGGCAACGCGTGGTGAAATCCTGGATCGAAACGGGGAAGGATTAGCAACCAATGGCCAGTTGAAGCAACTCGGTGTTGTTCCAAGTAAGTTAGGCGAAGGTGCAGAAAAAGAGGCAAATATCAAAACTCTTGCTGAGAGGACACAACTAACAGAAGATGCAATCAACCAAGCTATCTCACAAAGTTGGGTTCAACCAGATTACTTCGTTCCACTCAAAATCATTGATGGGGAAACACCAGAATTACCTGCGGGTGCAACTATTCAAGAAGTAACTGGACGATATTATCCATTAAGTGAAGCTGCCGCACAATTAATTGGTTATGTAGGTGACATTACTGCCGAAGATATCGAAAAGAATCCAAAATTAAGTAGTGTAGGAAAAATTGGACGCTCTGGTTTGGAAATGGCTTACGATAAAGAATTACGGGGAACCAACGGTGGGAAGTTAGTTATCACAGATGAAAATGGGAATGAAAAAAACGTACTTCAAGAACAAGAAGTGAAGAATGGCAAATCAATTAAATTAACGATTGATGCAAAGGCTCAAAAGACTGCCTACGATGAATTAGGTGGAGAAGCTGGCTCGACTGTAGCTACCACACCAAAAACAGGCGATCTACTCGTTTTAGCAAGTTCACCAAGTTATGATCCGAATAAAATGACCAATGGTATCTCTGAAAAGGACTACCAAGTGTATGCCGATGACAAAAACCAACCATTTATCAGCCGTTTTGCTACTGGTTATGCGCCAGGTTCGACATTTAAAATGATTACTGCCGCAATTGGTTTGGACAATGGCACACTAAATTCTGAAGAGAGCTTAAACATTGATGGATTAAAATGGCAAAAAGATTCTTCTTGGGGGTCGTATGAAGTGACGCGGGTAAGCGATGTGGCACAAGTTAATTTACGAAATGCGTTGGTTTACTCTGATAATATTTATATGGCACAACAAACATTGAAAATGGGAGAAAAAGCTTTCCGAGCGGGCTTAGATAAGTTTATTTTTGGTGAAGATTTAGACCTACCAATCAGTATGAATCCTGCACAGATTTCTAATGAAGATAGCTTCAAATCAGAAATTTTATTAGCAGATACTGGTTATGGTCAAGGAGAATTATTGATTACACCTATCCAGCAAGCAACGATGTATTCCGTTTTTGCTAACAATGGAAATCTTATCTATCCTAAATTAGTTTTAGATGAAAAAACGAAAACGAAAGACAGTGTGGTTAGTAACTCCGCTGTTCAAACAATCTTGCCAGACTTGGAAGCTGTTGTGACTGATCCTAATGGGACAGCACATTCACTCGCTAGCTTAGGAATTCCTTTAGCAGCAAAAACAGGTACAGCAGAAATCAAGGAAAAACAAGATGAAAAAGGGCAAGAAAATAGTTTCTTATTTGCTACAAATCCAGCTAACCAAGGCTATCTCATGATTAGTATGCTAGAGGATAAAAAAGAAGGGGACTCTGCAACACAACGAGCACCAGAATTAGTAAACTATCTAAATGAAACTTATCAATAAAGGTTGTGGCGCAAAACGTTTAACTCCGAAAAAATAATGAATAACTGACAAAAATAGTTTTTCATATTTTTGGACAGGTATGAGTTATTTCGAGGAGTTGTTTGGGGAACACCGTGGATAAGGTTGTGGCACAAGGTGTTTAGCTTCAAGCAATAAGAATTTCTTTCTAAAAACAGTTCCTCATGTTTTTATGAAAGAAGGAATTATTGCCGAAGGAGCTGCCTTGGGAACACCGTGGATAAGGTTGTGGCACAAGGTGTTTAGCTTCAAGCAATAAGAATTTCTTTCTAAAAACAGTTCCTCAAGTTTTTATGAAAGAAGGAATTATTGCCGAAGGAGCTGCCTTGGGAACACCGTGGATAAGGTTGTGGCACAAGGTGTTTAGCTTCAAGCAATAAGAATTTCTTTCTAAAAACAGTTCCTCAAGTTTTTATGAAAGAAGGAATTATTGCCGAAGGAGCTGCCTTGGGAACACCGTGGATAAAGTTGTGGCTCCAAGCGTTCAGCTTCGAAAAAATAACTCTCAACTGGCAAAAAAAGCTTTTCATATTTTTAAACAGTTGAGAGTTATTGCGAAAAATTGCTTGGTGAACACCATCTATTCAGAAAAAGGAGGTATGACAAGACTTTTGTCATACCTCCTTTTTTGTTGGTGAATCATACGTTGAATAAAAATTCCAGCAATTTTTTTGTTAAAGTTTATTATCAAAGCGAATGAAACAATCAATTAAAATCAGCAACCTTAACGAACATTAAACTATTACTGAAAACTTGAGAATCATTTTAGGCACAATCTTTCTTGACCTAAAGAATCGTTGTGTCAGATGCAACCAATCAGCCAATCAAATGGTACTTTTCAAGCGTATCAAGACTTTCCAAAATGGTTTCTTCGTTATTGCTAAGTGGTTCACAACCTAAAAGATCTTTTGCTTTTTGATTACTAACATTGCGATTGATTTCAAGCATGAGTTTGCCTTCTTGCGCAGAAGGATTGAATAAAGCACCCAACTTAACAATAGGGCTGGGTAAAAGATGTTTGAGTTTCATTTGTTTAGCAAGTTCTGGTCGTTTCTTTTTGATAAGCGCAATGATTTCAGCCATAGAGATTTGGCCATCCTCAGTAGCGATAAACCGTTGTCCCTTTGCCTGAGGATGTGTCATTGCTCGAACGTGCAAATCAGCAACATCACGGACATTGACAAGATTTAAAGGGAGGTTCGGCATTGATGAACCGTTGAACAGGCTATTCAATAATACAAAACTACCAGAAACATGTTCATTAAGAGAAGCGCCCATAATTGCGACTGGATTGATTGTGGTTAATTCCAATGACGTGTTAGCATCTTGAATAAATTTCCATGCTGCTTTTTCAGCCAGCAACTTGGATTTCTCATAGGCAGATAAACCTTTTTCATCGGGATTCGTCCAATTTGCTTCCGTTGTGATTGAAGATTGATCTTTGTTACTAAAGCCGATAGCCCCAAAATTTGCTGTCATGACGACACGTTTTACCTTTGCTCGTGTGGCAGCTTTTAAAATTCGCAGTGTTCCTTCTTCTGATTGCTGACCAATAGTCATATCTTTATTTTTGGCATCGAAAAGAGGAGAGGCGACACTCAAGACATAGGTGATACCAGCCATTGCTTCCTCCCAACCTTCCTCTTTAGCCAAATCAGCTTGAATGAAACTTAATTTTTCAATATTTTTCACCTGATTATTTCTCAACGTCTTCCGAACATCTGCTTGTTTATCAAGGGATCTTAACGTTGCACGGACTTCGTATCCTTGATTTAAAAGAGCTAAAATAATTTGCATGCCCAAGTAACCATTTCCACCTGTAACTAATACTTTATCTGTCATTTTTCTATCTCCTTATCAGTTGCTTTTTCTGATTCATTTGTTTATGCTACTTATACTAGACCCTAGACCATACTCTATGGCAAGAAAAAAAGAAAAAAGGTGGAAAAATGAGTTACTCAATCAAAGAAGTCTCTCAAAAAGTCGGGCTATCTATTTACACATTACGATTCTACGACAAGCAAGGCTTACTTCCTTTTGTAGCAAGAAATGACGCAGGTTATCGTGAATTTACAGATGGTGACTTAAATCTGATCCATACGATTTGCTGTTTAAAGGAAACTGGAATGAAAATAAGTGATATTCGACAGTACATTGAATTTGTCATGGCTGGTCCTGAAACGGTTGATTCACGAAAAAACCTTTTATTGAGTCACCGACAAGAGGTATTAGAAAAGCAGAAAAAAATCGAAGAAAGTTTACAAGAAATCGACTATAAGATTGGTATGTACAGCTCGGAGGATGCAAAGAAACAAGTTGCTTTAGAAGTAAACTATGCAATTGCTGAAAAAGAAAAACATGGTTTATCGAATCCTTATGCGGGATTTAACTAAAAAAAACAAGACGTGTAATAAACTTCGCCGCGCGGTGAGGTTTATTTTTTTGCAAAAAAATTAGCTGGAAAGAAAGTGATGAAAAGAATTCTGTAACACAATCTAGTTGATTTTTTTTCATTAAATAATTTATAAAAAGTAGTTGACAAATAGTTCGGTGCCGAACTATAATAACTAACGAAATAAAGTTCGGTACCGAACTAAAAGAAAGGAATTTTGAAGATGAGTGAATTATCTGAACGTTTGATGAAGCAACTACGTTTTATTAGTGAAGCAAGCAATGCTTTTATGAGTCAAAAAAAGCAAAAATTTACTGGGCAACAACGAGTTTTGGCAATTTTACGACTAGAGGATGGATTAGTCCAAAGCTACCTTGCTGAAGTTTTAGATTTACGACCAAGCTCGTTAGCAGAACTAATGAAAAAAATGGAAAAAAGTGGGGATGTTACCCGTGAGGAAGATGAAAATGATAAACGAACAAAACGCGTTTATTTAACGGAACAAGGAAGAACAAAAGCGGAAAAGAATGCATCCTTCAAACAAGAAAATCAAAGCGAAATCTTTTTTGCTGGTTTAACTGAAGAGGAGCAAACAACTTTTAGCGACTTATTAGAAAAAATCTCTAGTGGATGGAGCGGTGAATTTCATCGTCAATCAGAAAAGTTTATTGATCCATTAGATCGTTTCCAAGCAATGCAAGAAATGCGGGAAGCTTTATTTGAAGAATACGGTGGAGATTGGCAAAACTTACCACCTGAAGATTTACGAAAAATGCGTCGCGAAATGAAACGAATGATGCGAAAATCGCCATTTGGTGAACATGGTGGTCGTCCAGACTTTTCACAAGATTTTCCAAATCGATTTGGTCGTGATTTTCGACGTGAGTTTTGGAGAGGCGGTCCAAATGAAAGACAGCATCCGTTCAACAAAGATGATTCGCAAAGAAACAATGATGATGAGTGGGAAGATTTTTAACGATTAAAAATTTTAGAACAAGTTTTGAGGTATTAGGAGGAAAAGAACATGGCACGAGGCGGAGGCGGACAACCCGCAAGATTTGCTGAAGAACTACCAGCATCTACTGGAACATTTAAATTCAAAGATTTTATGAAATTGATTAACAGTGTAAGCTCCAAGAAAGGTTTGTTTTTATTTGGGATCTTACTCAGTCTAGTCACAAGTGGAGCAAGTTTGGTCGTCCCACAGTTAACAAAGGGGCTGGTTGATACCAGTGAATTATCAAAAATTGACGGGAAAATGGTCGCAGTGCTACTTGTTGCATTTGCCGTTTATCTTGGTTTTGGAACGATTGGTGGTTTTTTACTTCGTTATGTTGGTGAACATTCTGTTAAATCCCTAAGAGAAAAGTTATGGGCACATTTACTTCATTTACCTGTAGGTTATTATGATGAACATAAATCAGGTGAGAGCAGTTCTCGTTTAGTAAATGACACAACGGTGATCAAAGATTTAGTGACGACTCAATTTCCAAACTTTATCACTGGTGCAATCCAACTAGTTGGCTCAGTTATTATTTTGATCATTATGGATTGGAAGATGGCGACGCTGATGTTTGTTGCAATACCAGTCGTCATGATTATCATGATCCCAATTGGTAAGATGATGTCTAAGATTGGTCGTCAACTACAAGGTGCGACAGCTGATTTTAATGCCGATGCTACAGAAAAACTTGCTGAGATTCGTTTGATCAAATCAAGTAATGGCGAGGAAGCAGAAAAAAATAGTGGTCGTACGTTTATCGAAAAGATTTTTGTTTTAGGTGTCAAAGATGCCAAAATAGAAGCTGTTTTACAACCAATCATGATGACAGCAATGCTTGGATTGTTTGTTGGAATCCTTGGCTATGGTGCCGTACGCGTTCAAGCAGGTACGTTAACAAGTGGCGAATTAGTTGCATTCCTTTTGTATCTGTTTAATATCATCACGCCCGTGACAAGCTTTGCGATGTTTTTCTCTCAAGCGCAAAAAGCAATGGGGGCAACGGAACGTATCCAACAAATTTTGGAAACAACGGTTGAAAAGAACGGTGAAGTAGCTGTCGATGTTGCAGGAAAAACGATTCAAGCAGAAAATATTTCTTTCAGCTATGAAGAAAATCATCCAATTCTAAAGGATATTTCGTTCTATGCAAAACCCAATACAGTGGTCGCTTTTGCTGGACCAAGTGGTGGCGGGAAGTCAACGATTTTCTCTTTACTTGAACGATTTTACCAACCAACAGCTGGTAAAATTACAGTTGGCAATCAAGACATTCAATCGTTTAAATTGAGCGAATGGCGTTCACAAATTGGCTACGTGTCACAAGATAGTGCTGTTTTCGCTGGAAGTATTCGAGATAATTTACAATATGGTTTGGGTAGAACTTTGACTGATGACGAACTTTGGCACGGCTTAAGTTTAGCGTATGCCGATCAGTTTGTTCGTGATTTTCCTGAACAATTGGAGACTGAAATCGGGGAACGTGGTGTGAAATTATCAGGTGGCCAAAAACAACGAATTGCGATTGCCCGTGCGTTTTTACGAAACCCACAAATTTTGATGTTAGATGAAGCAACTGCAAGTTTGGATTCACAATCAGAAGAAAAAGTCCAACGTGCATTAGATCATTTGATGAAAGGACGAACAACCTTAGTCATTGCCCATCGTTTATCAACAATTGTTGATGCGGATCAAATTTACTTCATTGAAAAAGGAACAGTTACTGGACACGGAACTCACAGCGAGTTGATTCATTCCCACAACTTATATGCTGAGTACGTCAATGAACAAATCGTTAATTAAATTTGTTAGTAAATAGGAAAGAAAAAGGTAAAACAAAACGGACTATCGTTTTGTTTTACCTTTTTTATTTTGATTTCAATTTACTTTAACAGTATAAATCTTTCTCGTAAAATGTTTTAAAATCAATGGAGAAACTAAAGTCGTTAGTAAAATGATGATTACTAATGGTGAATAATACCGTGCTTCAATCAACTTACTTTGTTGTCCAATTTGTAAAATAATCAGAGCCATTTCGCCACGTGAAATCATTCCCGCACCAACCATCAAGGAACTATTTCCAGAAAAGCCAGCAACTTTTGCGCCGAAATAACCACCGACCAGCTTCGTCAAGATTGCAACAATCGTAAAGGCAAGAATGAAGAAAAGTTGACTTCCGAAATTGGCGAAATCTACTTCCAGTCCTACACTGACAAAGAAAACAGGAATAAAGACGGAATAACCTAAAGCCTCTACATTTCGATAAACTTCCTGTTTGACTTTTGTCTGACTAACAGCAATTCCTGCAAAAAATGCTCCGATTACTGAACTAAGACCAACTAGATCTGCGACAAAAGACATCCCCAAACAGATGACTAGGGAAACAATGATCACAGCAGAATTTGCATAAATTTTTTCTGCGAAAGACATCAATAGAGGAGCAATCCATTTAACCAACAAGAAAATAAATACGAAATAAATCACTTGTTCCAATAAAATCAGTGGAAGAGATGTTTGGTTAGCTGTGTCACCAGTCAAGAACGAAAGACTCAAACTTAGCACTAAGACAACTAAAATATCATCTACTACAGAAGCTCCAAGGATGGTTGAGCCTTCTTTAGTATTGACCACATTTAATTCCTTCAATACCTCAACTGAAATACTTACTGAAGTTGCTGCAAGGATAATTCCAAAAAACAGTGCTTCATTTAGCGGCACATGAAAAGCTTCACCTGTGAGCCAACCAAATACTACTGGAAATAGAATTCCTAACAAAGCAACGAACATACCGGGCTTAAAATACTTTTTGAGTAAAGATAGATCGCTTTCCAAACCCGCAAGAAACATTAATAAAATCACACCGATTTCAGAAAAATCATGTACTAAAATGTTGGGATGCACCCAATTTAAACCTGCTTGTCCTAGAATCACGCCGACTAACAACTGCCCGATTACAGCGGGAATCCCAATACGACGTGAAAGATGTGAACCAAGCGTTGTCGCAATCAAAATTAGACACAAGGTTCCAATAAATTCCATTTGATCATTTCCTTTCATTTGAATAAAAAAGAAACAGCACACCTGCTACACAAAAATCAGGCGAACCATTTCTCTTGATACAATTAACACTTAGCTTAGTTGATCGTCATTTTTTTTAATTTGAAAAAGCTGATTGCTTCTGACACGCCCATGACAATGAGCATTACCCCAAAGATTTGGAATAAAACTAACAAACTAGCAAATGGGTTGAACAACAAAACGATTCCGCCAATCAATAACAGCACACTGTAGATAAGCCATGGTGTCGATTTCATATTCAATCCCATAATCAATTGGAAAATGCCGTTACAAATAATTGCTAAGCCTAACAAAATCGGTAAAATCGAAGCAATTGCTGGTGCAAAAAACAACACGACCAATGCCAAAATCAGAAAGATGATTCCGCTAAACAGACCAAAGCCCCAGCTTCCGACTTGTTTTTTACGTTTATAATCTTCAAATAAATTGAAAATACCTAACAAACAGAAATAAGCAGTAATCAGATAACCAATCAGATTAAAAACAGCTCTTGGATTAATAACGATCAATACACCTAAAACGATATAAATAATAGCTCTGACTAAAGCATAAGTTTTAAAGTTTCTTTTTAATCCCTCAATCATACGAAAACCTCCTTTTCTTTCATTCTATAACATAAACTGTTAGTTTGCCAAGAAAACCGATTAGCATTCACCACTAAAAATGCAAGATAACTTATTTTAGAAATAACGCAGTAATCAAAAATCCAACAGGTCTAACAATTCACTTTCATTTGAAAATAAAATAGCGTCATTAATCAAGACGCTTGGAACATCAGTCTGTGGGATAGGTTGATTGGTGATAATCAGATCAAATGCGTTTAAATCATAGTCAACGACTTCTTCATCTGTAATAGCTAACATATCTGAACGGATTTTGTGTAAAGAAAGTGTCGCATGAACATAATTACCAATGTACTGGCTATGATTGATTCCCATATCACTGACAACTAAAATCTTTTTAGATGCTACAATGCTTTGATTGATGCCTGGATAGCCATTCAACAGCCAAAAAATATAGGAAGAAGAATGGTTTAGTAAATTGGTTTCTAATAGAGCGGAAAAGAAGTGCAGTTCTGCTTGAAGTCTTGCATATAAATGGAGTTGAGTAAAGTGAATATGTCTTGTGAACAAAGTTGCTCGTTGTGTTAATTCCGTTGTATCAAACGGAATTAGTCGAGAGAATAAATAAAGACAAGTCAAGAGATGCACGATAAAATCGACTGCATCTTCTGTGAGTTGCTCAGTTTGTGAAAAAGAATTGAATTTTAGATTGGTACGGATTTTTTCACTGATATCCTTTTTTTCCTCATAAGAATATTGTTGGAAAGGTCCTTTTTGAAAATGGTAGAGTACCTCTTGATACGTTTCAACATCTAAGCCAATCAAATACTGGCTTAAAAAGACATAATCTTCGTGTTTGATTTTCATATTTTCAGGAGATTGTCTCTCGGAATAGAGTGGAAATCCCTGTTGCTCTCGCTCCAAGCTAACCATGAAATACATAATAAAAAAAGTATGCTCGTAACTATTATCACCACTGACAATATTTAATTGACAGTGGTTACGACGCATCAATTGCTTCACTTCCTTTTTGTCTAGTTGGTAAGGTAGTGCGTAGTGACCGTAGTAGATCAAAAAGAAAAAGGTAACGAAAATTCGTAATGATAATTCACCTTCTGTACTTGTTAGTTGATAGCCCTGGTCAACAACAATTTTCAGTGAATATTTCTCCAATACTTGATTACACTGTTTCAATTTTCGAGCAAAGGAGGAGCGGCTGATACAGATCGTGTCACAATAATATTCAATCGTATTGCCTGGATTTTGAATGAATTCGTTCAATAGTTGGGTATTTGTTGAGGTTTGTGCCATATCCGTTAACATTTGTAGATAAACTGAGACGTTGAACCTTTCCAAGCGATAGCCAAGTTTATGGGAAGTTTGAATCGTGAATACTGATCCCCAACGCTGTTTGATTTCTTCAATATAACGAATAAACGTTGACTCAGAGCTTCCAATATATTTTGCAAGTTCTTTTTTAGTCATCCATTTGTCAGAAATGGATAATATTCTAATAATTTCTTCCATTTTCCGATAATTATCTTCCAATAGCCTAATCATATTTTTTCCTCCCCAACCCTTTACTTTAATGAAACAACCATCGAAAGAATGAAGCAATCTCATAAATGAAACCGCTCGGTTTAAAAACTGGTGTGATTTAATTACTGGCTTCTTCGTATAATAATTATTAGATTAGAATAATGAAAAATTGTGCCATTAGCTATTCTAATTGAATTATTGACCCACAAAGGAAAGGAGAGAATAGAAATTAAATTATTGAAGAAACTTGGGGTTATTGGCGCTGTGCTATTACTTGTTTCATCTTATTTAATGCCAATCACTGTGAAAGCAGAAGCTGTTGATACCGTTGATATCACGTCAGCACAGATAACAACAGATGAAAAAGATCAGACCTCTTTAAATGTGGATCTGAATCTTATCAATCAGACAGATGCTGCACTAAAAAAAGAAATCAAGTTGACGAACGCTCGCTTGATTGATACAAAAGAACTTCAAAAAGATGGCTACTCTTATCAAGTAGAAGATCATATTCTCAGTTTAACAATTGCCAGTGGAACAAATCAGCAAGTTCAACTTTCGTTAGCTGTTGATTCTCACTCCTTAGATGTAACCCAAACACCTAAGTTATTGTACGAAAAAAATGAATTTGAAGTATCTTTTATGCCTGACGAAACTACGAGTGAGACGACTCCAAAAGAAACGGAGACTGACAGCACGACAGATAACACTATAGCAGAAGAAAGTGATGTCGAGCCAACGTCAGAAGAAATTGTTCGGCCTTTCGCCGAAGCAAAAATGGCCACAGCAGCCGATCTTTCCCGAAAAGAACATGAGTCGATTAATCCACAGTACACGACCGACAATTCAGGCACTTATCCAACAGCTAGTTGGCAACCAACTGGTAATCAGCAAGTCATCAACCATCAAGGAAATAAACAGGGAAGTAGCACTGAATGGGATGGGCAAACTTCTTGGAATGGTGATCCGCTAAATAAAACGAACTCGTATATCGAATATGGTGGTACTGGCGACCAAGCAGATTATGCAATTCGCAAATACGCAAAAGAAACTTCCACGCCCGGACTATTTGATGTCTACTTAAATGTTCGTGGAAATGTTCAAAAAGAGATCACACCTTTAGATTTAGTCTTAGTCGTTGACTGGTCAGGAAGTATGAACGATAACAACCGAATCGGAGAGGTTCAAAAAGGCGTAAACCGTTTTGTTGATACATTAGCTGATAGCGGAATTACTGACAGTATCAATATGGGTTACGTAGGTTATTCAAGTGATGGCTACAAAAACGGAACAGTTCCGATGGGCTCATTTGACTCTGTGAAAAACCCAATCAAAAATATTACGCCAAGTAGTACAACTGGTGGTACTTTTACACAAAAAGCATTACGTGATGCCGGTAACATGTTAGCAACACCAAATGGACACAAAAAAGTCATCGTTCTACTAACGGATGGTGTACCAACATTTTCATATCATGTTAGCCGTGTTCAAACCGAAGCTGACGGTAGTTATTACGGTACGCAGTTTACTACGAGTCAAGACAAACCCGGAAATACTTCCTACATTTCAAACAGTTACAATGCGCAGGACCAGAACAATACGAATCGTCGAATCAACAGTACCTTTATCGCAACGATTGGTGAAGCCCTAGCGCTAAAACAACGCGGAATTGAGATTCACGGATTAGGTATTCAATTACAAAGTGATTCAACTGCTGGTTTATCGAAACAAGAAGTTGAAAATAAAATGCGGCAAATGGTTTCTGAAGACGAAAATGGCGATTTATATTATGAATCTGCTGACTATGCACCAGACATCTCGGATTATTTGGCAAAGAAAGCCGTGCAAATTGCCGGAACCGTTGTGAACGGAAATGTCACTGATCCAATTGCTGAACCTTTTATTTATGAACCAGATACTTTAAGTATTAAAAGTGTTGGCTCAGTTCAAGTCCCATCTATGCCAAGCATTACAATGGACGGAACAACGGTAAAAAGTAATGGTATTTATTTAGGAAAACAGCAAGAAATCCAAATTCATTATCAAATTAGACTTCAAACGGAATCAGACTCATTCAAACCAGATTTTTGGTATCAAATGAATGGACGAACAACTTTTCAACCAATGGCAACGTCAAGTGAACTTGCAGATTTTGGTGTTCCTTCTGGTAAAGCTCCTGGGGTCAAATTGAATTTCAAAAAGATTTGGGAAGAATTTGATCAAGATACAAGTAGCCGACCAGAAAGTGTTACCTATGAAGTCACACGTCAACAAGTGACAAATTCAGCAAATTGGCAGACTGGTTACATCAAGATTTCTAAACCTGAAAATGACACTAGTAACACATGGGAAAGAACCGATATCACACAGTTATCAAAAACAGCTGATGATTCTTATGATGAAACCCTTAGTCTTCCTCAATACAACAATCAAGGGAAAAATTTCAGCTATCAGATGACTAATGAAGTGGCAGTCCCGGGTTATGACCAAGAAAAAGTAGATGAAACAACTTGGAAAAACACGAAACAGTTTAAACCATTAGACTTGAAAGTGATTAAGAATTCTTCAACTGGTGAAAAAAATCTCGAAGGAGCAATTTTTGAGTTAACTGGTGATGGCGTCAAAACAACGCTAATTGACAACCAAGATGGCAGTTACTCATTGCCTAAAGAGGTTCGCTTACAAAAAGGGGAAAAATATACACTGACAGAGCTTCAAGCTCCGGCAGGCCATGAACTAGGCGAAAAAACAACTTGGAACATCGAAGTCACGAATCAAGGGACAGTCAAGATTGATGGAAAAGAAGTAACTACGAGCAATCAAGTAATTACGCTAGAAATTGAAAATCAGTTTTCCGAATTACCAATCAATATCAGAAAGTACACGTTGCAACACGGTAAGCAAGTTAATCTAGCAGACGCAACATTTGAATTGCAAAGAAAAGACGAACAAGGGACTTATCAAAAAGTGGGTACCGAAAAAACAAATCAATCTGGAATTGCCCATTTTGTAATCAATCAGTCTGGGACTTATCGCTTGGTCGAAACAACTGGCCCACTCGGCTACGATACGCTTGCTGGAAATTATGAATTCAAAGTCGATAAATATGGCCAGATTCATTACGATGGTAAGAACATCGATCAGGATGCAACGGAGTGGACAGTGACGCACGAGAATCATCTAAAAGCTTTTGATTTGACGGTGCACAAGAAAGCAGATAATCAGACAGCGTTAAAAGGTGCAAAATTCCGCTTAACTGGTCCAGATACAGATATTGAATTACCAAAAGATGGCGAAGAAACAGATACCTTCCTCTTTGAAAACTTACAGCCTGGTGAATATACTTTGACAGAAACATTTACACCTGAAGGATATCAAGGACTCAAAGAACCCATTAAACTTGTGATTAACGAAGATGGGACAGTAACTATTGACGGAAAAGAAATCGACGATGTGCTCGTCACTGGTGAACAAAACAATCAAATCAGTTTAGATGTAACGAACCAAGCAAAAATTCCTCTACCAGAAACTGGTGGAATTGGTCGTGTTTGGCTCTACTTGATCGCTGCAATTAGTTTAGCAACAGTCGGTGGTTATCTATTCATCAAGCAACGAACAGAAGGAGAGGTGTAACGAATGAAAAACGCGCGATTATTAAAACTGTGTGTGTTCGTGCTTGTATTTTTCGGCTTTTCACAACAAGCATTGGCAGAAAATACGCAAGCAAACGTTCAGATTACTTTACACAAATTACTATTTCCTGAAGGTCAGTTGCCTACAGAACAAGAAAATTCTGGTGAAGAAGGTACCTTATTACAAAATTATCGTGGGCTCAATGATGTGGACTATCAAGTATTTGACGTAACCGATTCCTTTTATCAGTTACGCAGTGGGGGAGATTCTGTTCAATCGGCTCAAACTAAATTAGCACAAACAGGCGCTTCAGCGGGAAAGCTGGTCGCTGAAGGAACAACAAGTCATGTAAACGGTGAAGATGGGATCTTATCTTTTACTTTGCCAACTAAAGACGAAAAGCAACGTGATAAAGCTTATTTATTCATTGAAGTTCATGCACCAGAAGTCGTCAAAGAAAAAGCAAGTAATCTGGTCGTGATTTTACCAGTACAAGATAGTAATGGCACGGATTTGTCGACAATCCACCTTTACCCTAAAAACGAAGAAAATGCGTATGACTTACCACCACTAGAAAAAACGGTGTTAGAGGGAGAAAATGGATTTACTGTGGGTGATGCTGTTCACTACCAATTGAAGACAACTATTCCGGCAAACATCTTAGATTATCACCAGTTTCGTATTTCAGATACTGCTGATCCAGTACTGACGCTTTTACCGAACACATTGAAGGTATCTGTGGATGGACAAGAGTTAACCAGCGGCTATACGACGAAGACGCACACCCATGGATTTACGTTAGATTTTTCAATTCAAGAACTCCAAAAATTTGCGAAGAAACAACTAGTGATTTCTTACCAGATGACATTAGAAAAAGATGCAAAACCTGATACAGCTATTCTCAATGAAGGTCGTTTAGACAGTGATAAACACTCCATCACAAAGAAAACTGCTGTACGAACAGGTGGTAAACGATTTGTTAAAGTCTCAAGCGAAAATCAAACAGAAAAACTGGCTGGAGCAGTCTTTATCGTAAAAGACAAAACAGGTAACTACTTACATGAATCAGCTAGTGGCTACACTTGGAACAAAGATAAACAAGCAGCAAAACAGTTTCTATCTGATCGTTCTGGAAATTTTGCAGTCAAAGGCTTAAGAGATGGACACTATTTCTTAGAAGAAATCAAAGCACCTGATAACTATGTCTTAAGTCAAGAATCAGTTCCATTTACGATTACAGAACATTCTTATGTATCAAATGGGCAAGCGACAGAGCCTTTAAAAGTCGTCAATAAAAAGATAAAACATTCAGGGCTATTACCAAAAACAAATGACCAACAAACCATTTGGTGGGGACTACTTGGAACATTATTAATTGGCTTAGTCATTGGTTGGATAATTTATCAAAAACGAGGAGCAAAAAAATGAAACAGTTTAAGAAAGTTTGGTATTTATTAAGCACATTGTTACTGACCTTACCACTTTTTACAGGCCTAGTAGGTACAGTTCCAGCTTTTGCAGCAGAAAATGATGACACAGCAAAAGTAATCTTGCACAAAAAGAAGATGACTGATTTTCCTGACCCATTGATTCAAAATAGCGGGAAAGAAATGAGTGAGTTTGACCAGTATCAAGGATTAGCTGGTGTAACGTTTAGTGTCTATGATGTAACAGCAGAATTCTATGCTCAACGTGAAGCAGGTGCAACAGTCGATGCTGCTAAGCAAGCAGTTCAAGGCTTAACAACTGGCACACCTATTGCACAAGGAACAACCGATGCGAACGGAAACGTTAGCTTGGATTTGCCAAAGAAACAACAAAGTAAAGATGCAGTTTATACCATCAAAGAAGAAGCAAAAGATGGCGTAACTGCTGCAGCCAATATGGTCGTTGCTTTTCCTGTTTATGAACTAATCAAACAAGCAGATGGTTCTTACAAATACGGAACAGAAGAATTAACAACCATTCATTTATATCCAAAAAATATCGTAGCCAACGATGGTGCATTACACGTCAAAAAAGTTGGTACTGCTGAAAATGAATCTTTAAATGGTGCAGAATTTGTTATCTCAAAAACAGAAGGAACTCCGAGCATCGTAAAATATATCCAAGGTGTGAAAGATGGTCTTTACACTTGGACAACCGATAAAAGCCAAGCGAAACACTTCATCACCGGAAAAAATTATGCAATTGGCGAAAACGATTTTACAGAAACTGATGCTGCGACTGGTGAATTAACAATCAAAAATCTTGAAGTCGGTTCTTATGTATTAGAAGAAGTTAAAGCACCAGATAATGCGGAATTGATTGAAAGTCAAACGAAAACAGATTTTACAATTGAAGCTGATAATCAAACAGCTGTAGAAAAAACAATTAAAAATGACACATCAAAAGTAGAAAAAACAACACCTAACTTAGATGGAAAAGACGTTGCAATCGGTGAAAAAATCCAATACGAAATTTCTGTCAATATTCCTTTAGGTATTGCAGATAAAGAAGGCGATGCAAACAAATATGTTAAATTCAATCTAATTGATACACATGACGAAGCTTTAACGTTTGATAACATTGCTTCAGGTGACAATGCCTACGCACTTTATGATGGTGATACAGTAATTGCACCCGCAAATTATCAAGTGACAGAACAAGAAAATGGGTTCACTGTAGCAGTTGATCCTGCATTTATTCCTTCATTAACACCAGGTGGTACTTTGAAATTTGTTTACTACATGCACTTAAATGAAAAAGCAGATCCAACCAAAGGATTTAAAAACGAAGCCAACGTAGACAATGGACATACAGATGATAAAACACCACCAACTGTTGAAGTTGTTACTGGTGGGAAAAGATTTATCAAAGTAGATGGTGATGTTTCATCAACACAAGCTTTAGCAGGCGCTTCATTTGTCGTACGTGACGAAGACAGCGATACAGCTAATTACTTGAAAATCGATGAGGCAACAAAAGCTGTTACTTGGGTGAAAAACAAAGAAGAGGCAACTACTTTCACAACATCAGCAGATGGATTAGTAGACGTAACAGGGTTAGACTATGGAACGTATTACTTGGAAGAAACAGTTGCTCCTAACGACTACGTTCTATTAACAAATCGGATTGAATTTGAAGTTGATGAACACTCATACGGAACAACTGAAAACTTAGTTGCTCCAGAAAAAGTTCCAAACAAACACAAAGGAACTTTACCTTCAACTGGTGGTAAAGGAATCTACTTGTACATCGGTACAGGTGCTTTATTACTTGTTGTTGTAGGGCTATACTTTGCTAAACGTCGCAAAGAAAATGTATAGAAGCTGAACTTCCGCTAAAAAGTGAAGCAAGCCTTTCGATTAACAAAATAATCAAAGGATTCTATCTACCAAAACAATAAAAGAGCCTGAGACATTGTGTTGTCCTAGGCTCTTTTATTTATTGATCTTCATCCAAGGAGGAATCCATGAAACGAAAAAACAGACGACGAGTGATTGATAGCATAATGATTCTTTTATTGTTCATTGGCATAGGTGCTTTGGCTTATCCTTTTGTCAGTGATGCCTTGAACAACTATCTCGATCAGCAAATCATTTCTCATTATCAAACAAAAGCCAATCAAGAAAATGCAGATGCCATGGCGAAGTTACAAGCAAAAATGGAAAAGAAAAATCAGCAACTGGCTAAAGAAGGGGGAAATCCCGGACTAGATCCTTTTTCTGAACCAAAAAAGGCGGAGAAAAAACCCGATAAAACTTATTTCGAAAGTCATACGATTGGTGTTCTGACGATTCCAAAAATCAATGTTCGTCTACCTATTTTTGATAAGACGAATTCATTATTACTAGAAAAGGGGAGTTCCTTACTAGAAGGTACATCTTATCCTACTGGTGGGGCTAGCACCCATGCAGTAATCTCTGGACATCGAGGCTTGCCACAAGCAAAGCTATTCACCGACTTGCCTGAATTAACTGAAGGGGATGAATTTTATTTAGAAGTAAACGGTAAGACTCTTGCTTACCAAGTAGATCAAATCAAAACGGTCGAACCCACCGATACGCAATATCTGCATATTGAAGAAGGAAAAGACTTGGTGACGTTATTAACTTGTACACCTTACATGATTAATAGTCATCGCTTATTAGTAAGAGGTCATCGTGTGCCTTACACACCAGAAGAAGTTTCAAAAGGAATCAAAAAAGTAACTCAGCGACACCAATTTTTATTATGGGGTATTCTGTTAAGTGCATTACTTCTGATTAGTTTGTTTTTGATTCTCTTTTACAGACGGCACCAACGAAAAAAAGCCCGTAAGTAATAAAATTAGCTAACGAAATTACGCCAAAACAAGCTCGCGCTAAATAAAATCATTTATGCGTGAGCTTGTTTATTCTTTCAGCTATTAGTTGACGATAATACATTGATTCATTAGAATGTAAACTGAAAAGATTCCCAAAACAAAAGCAAGGGAACTTGCAAAATTAGGAGGAAATCCATGATTGTCAACCAGGAACGTCCAAAAAAAGCCACTGCAGCCACACATGGAAACAAGCCACTCTTTCTAGATAACGCTGATCAATCTGCCTTTTTCGACCGTCACTTTACCAATTCTGATGATGTCCGTTTTTCAGTAATCGAAAACAAAAGCCATTTAGATTCAACGGTCTTTAAAAAATATAAAAAAACTTTTTTTGACGACTGGATTGCATCTGAATAAACACAGAAAGTGACTAATTAAAGAATTGACTTGAGTCTTTTAAAAAATAAAAAAACAGAGCGGAGTATTTCATGAAAAAATTTTATTATTGGCTAGATGAGTGGGGACGTAATGATAAAATGCGTTATATTTTTCTGATTTCATTTCTTTCTGGATACTCAGTCAATAAAATTGATTCCTTTTTTCAATTCCCTGAATTTTTTCATTTTTTATTTGTTTGCGGAGCCTTTTTGTTAGGTGCAAGCATCCGTGCAACTTTTTATTACAAAAAACATCCACATAAAAATTTCCAGCGAAAGAATTGAGTATTTATCCTTCATCAGTCAACTGAAACCATTTACTGGTTTCAGTTTTTTTATTCTTCACTGTAATAAATGGTTGTTCGGATATTTTGTTCATGATTGCCAAAGGTATCTCCAAATAAAGTAACGCCTCCTTGATTGACTGCCCCTTCGTCTACAGCAATTTTAAACCGATAAAATGATTGATCTTCGATACCCAGATCAGCTAATCGAACCTCAGAAATTTTGACTCCATCAATTCCAGTATCAGAATTAGTGATGCGTAAGTGCTTTAAAAGGCCGTATTGGCTAAAATGATTCTTCCACCAATCAGGCGTTAATTTTCCCCTGACATCTGAAAAGTTTCCAGGACAGGTCCAAGTGCCTAGCTTGATTCCATTAATATAAAAGCTAATATCACTTGGCCAATTATTATTTGATTCTGGAAATTCTGAAGAGATTTCAAATGAGAGTTCCAATAACTGCAACGTTGAACCAACTGGTGCTTTATTAGGAATGATATATTCTACATACCCACGAGAAAACCATAAAAGGGCAGCTTCTGATCGGTGTTCGTCAACAAAGGACTGTGGCTCATCTAACAGACCAATAATCGTTTCCGTATCCGCGAGTCCACAAGTCGGCACGACCAAAAAATCAGAGAATAAGCCTAGCCGAGTTTCAACGCTTGCTTTTTTAAAAGGTAAAAAAACTTTTTGCGGAAAGACGATTTCCACTCGATCAAGTGCCAACGAAAACAAGCGCTTGTGTTGTTCGTCATCATTGAACCAAGAATCATTCAGTCGAATCAGGCGACAATCTTCTAATAGACGAACATGTCTTGAGATGATTGCCTTACTTAAATTGAGTTCCTTCGCAAGTTCGGTAACAGTCAAACCTCTTTCTGCTAGCAATTGCAAAATCGCTAACCGCGTTTCTGATGCTAATGCTTTATAAGTTGGTAAAGAATGTTGGTCTAAATATAATTCCATCTTAATGGTTCCTTTCATAAATAATTTAGTTATGTATGTAAGTAAACTATATCTCCGCTAGAGAATACAATTGCCTAATCGAATTGTTAACTATTGGGTTAACAGAGCCTATAGAAAATAAAATACACTCGTTAACTTCTCAGTTGAAAGTGGCTCGAACCTTGCTAAACTTATTGACGATACCCATGGTTCAAGCTAACATTTCTACTTGTAAGCGCTTAATACTATCGATAGGAAACCAACTCAAAAGGAGAGTGTCCAAAGTGTACTATAAAAAAGTCATCAAATTTGCGGGGATCGCCATTTTAAGTTTTAGCTTGGCCGCCTGTGGCAAAAGCTCGGAAAGTTCAGCCAAAACCGAAGAAATTCGAATCAGCTGGTGGGGTGGTGATGCGCGGAATAAAGTCATGCAAGAAGCCATCACAGCTTTTGAAAAAGAAAATCCCACAATCAAAATCAAGGCAGAGTTTAGTGGGTACGGAGGTTATCAAGAAAAAATGACAACACAACTATCTGGTGGCACAGCACCAGACGTCATTCGTTTGGATTCAATGTGGCTAAATCAATACAAAAACCAACTTGTTGATTTAGAGACTCTCTCAAAAGAGTTAGCAATTTCTACCAACTTTTCTGAAGAGTCCTTGATTTCACTAAAATATGATGACCATTTGTTAGGATTACCATTATCAACCAACTATCGTCCTTTGTTATACAACAAAACAGTTACAGATAAGTTCAATATCGAGGCACCCCAGTCTTGGGAAGATTTAATTGCTATGCGGGAAAAATTACCTGATGACTATTATCCAGCCTCAAATTTCTTTGGCGCTAAGTATGGTTCTCCAATTGTCTTCTTTCAAATTGTTGCGCAACAAACTGGATTACCAATTTCAGATGAGAATGGCAAGTTGAACTACACAGAAAAAGATTTCCTCACACTTGTCAATTTTTATCAGCAACTCGTTGAGCAAAGAATCATTCCTTCTAAAAAAGATGTAGACAATGCAGGAACAATTGAGGGCGCACCAGCACCAGCGTTACTTGAAGGAAAGTGGGTAACACTCTTTGAATTTATTGCCAACGTAAATACCATTAAGAGTCAATTGGAAGAACAAGGATTTGAATTAGCGTTAGCAGGCTATCCTTCAATGAGTAATGAAAAATCAACAGGAGTCTGGACGAAGCCATCGATGGTTTATTCTATTCCAACCTCTAGCAAGCACCAAAAAGCTGCTGCAAAGCTAATCAATTATTTAATGAATGATTCAGAAGCAAATAAAATTCAAAAATTAGAAAACGGCGTACCTGATAGTGAGAGCGGTAAACAAGCTTTGGAAGAAAGTGAACTGATTACGCCATTAGCGACAGAAATTTTAGTGGAAGGTGAGAAGAAGGTCGATACGAATCTATCCACTATGTATCGTTGGGACACAGCTAAGCTAAATGATGCAACTTTAGATATCATTACTCGATTAGATTATGGAAAAATCGACACTAAGCAGGCTGCAAAAGAATTTTACCAAGCATTCAAGGAAGAGGAAGACTCCGTGAATTAAGCCAGCTATGCTTTAACACATAGCAAATCATGGCATCTGATTTCTTAACTTTTATAGGAGGAAAAAAATGATCAAAAAAAAATACATTGGTCTTTTATATTTAACACCTTGGATGATTGGGATTCTCTTTTTTGTTGTTTATCCCTTTGCCATGTCACTCTTTTACAGCTTCACAGACTATTCGATGCTAACCGAGCCGAAGTTTATTGGCTTTGACAATTACATCAAAATGTTTACTGATGATCCCATTTTTTGGTCGTCAGTCAAAGCAACCATCAAATTCGTTTTCCTAACTGTTCCTTTTAAGCTGATTTTTGCACTTTTCGTAGCCTATGTAATGAATGCTAAGCTAAAGGGAATTGGCTTTTTCAGAACAGCTTATTATATCCCTTCGATTTTAGGTGCAAATGTCGCGATTGCTGTGTTGTGGCAGTTCCTATTTAAAAATGATGGATTAGTCAACATGGTATTAAACAGTATCGGGCTTGCTAATGTTGCTTGGTTTTCTAGTGGGACAGGTGCCATGTTGACCATTGTGTTGCTACGTGTTTGGCAGTTTGGTTCAGCTATGGTGATTTTCTTAAATGCGTTGACTGAGATGCCTCAAGATTTGTATGAAGCTGCAGCAATCGATGGTGCATCAAAATTTCGACAATTTTTCTCTGTTACTTTGCCACAATTGACACCGATTATTTTTTTTAATTTAATTTTACAATTGGTTCAAGCGTTCCAAGAATTTGATGGCCCATTTTTAATCACGGGTGGGGGACCAATGCGTAGCACGTACTTATTACCTATGTATATTTATGACAATGCCTTCAAGATTTTTAACATGGGCTATTCAAGTGCGTTGTCGTGGGTATTATTTGTGATGATTATGATCTTTACCGCAATCTTATTTAAGACTTCTAAAAATTGGGTCTTTTATGCCGATGGGAGGGGCTAACCATGCAGCAAACATTGCAGCATAAAACTGAAACAGAAAAAATGAATCGACAAGTAAAACGAAAAAAACGATTAGTTTCGTTGATCAAATATCTTATTTTGATTGCAGGAGCGCTCATCATGTTATACCCAATTCTATGGCTATTTGGTGCTTCCTTTAAGACAAATAGTGAAATTTTTCAATCCATTTGGTTTATGCCAAAAACGTTTGATTTTACGCCTTATATTGAAGGTTGGCAAACATCGAGTCAGTACACGTTTGCTACTTATTTCTTGAATTCTTTTCTGATTGTCATCCCTAAAGTTCTCTTGACTTTGATTTCCTGTACCTTAGCAGCTTATGGCTTTGCTCGCTTTGATTTTCCTTTCAAGAAAATTTTATTTCCAATAATGATTGCTACTTTATTTTTGCCTGGAATCGTTACTCGAATTCCAATGTATATTTTTTGGCGAAATGTAAATTTGCTTGATACGTATCTACCTTTGATTACGAATTCAGCTTTTGCCTGCGATACGTTTTTCGTTTACATGCTGGTTCAATTTTTCCGCACAGTACCAAAAGAACTAGACGAAGCTGCAACGATTGATGGCTGTAATTCTTTCACAATTTTAACAAGAATCCTTGTACCCATTCTCAAACCATCATTGATTACTGCAGCTTTGTTTCAATTTATCTGGACCTTTACCGACTTTCAAGGCCCATTGATTTACATCTCTTCTGTAGAAAAATACCCAGTATCGATTGCCTTAAGGATGGCGATGGACACTACTTCAGCAGATTTCAGCTGGAATCGAACAATTGCCATGTCGATCATTGGTTTGATTCCTTCATTAGTTGTTTATTTCTCTGCTCAAAAACACTTCATCGGTGGTTCAACTGCTGGTGGTGTGAAAGGTTAAAAAAGAAAGGAAGACAAAAATGACCGTGACAATTAGCGCATTTGCAGATGAAATTAATCCCAGTATGCAACAACAAATTGCTGGGTTAATCGAACAAAAAATCAAACACATCGAGTTACGAACACTTGATGGAAAAAATGTCAGTGAGTTAACCTTTGAAGAGGCTCACCGCTATAAACAACAATTAGATACAGCAGGAATCACCGTATCCAGTATTGGTTCACCTATTGGGAAAATAAATATCAATGACCCGTTTTCTGAACACTTAGAACTTTTTAAACATGTGCTACACCTAGCCAACATTTTTCAGAGTCCGTATGTCCGCATGTTCAGTTTCTTTATTGATCCTGCAGAAAATCCAGATGATTATCAAGAAGAAGTTGTTACTCGGTGGAAAGCCTTTGTAGCCATTGCGAAAGCATATCCTGAAATCACATTGCTTCATGAGAATGAAAAAGAAATCTTTGGTGATACCCCCGAACGATGTGCCTATTTGCTCAATGAGTTAAATAATCCGCAAGTCAAGGCTGTCTTTGACCCAGCAAATTTTGTTCAATGCGACGTTGAAGCTTTTCCCGATGCATACGAATTACTGAAGCCCTCAATTGCTTACCTCCACATTAAGGACGCTCGGTTCAGTGACCACGAAGTCAGGCCAGCTGGTTTTGGAGACGGAAAACTTGAAGAAATTCTAAACGATTTAACTTCCAATGGCTACAACGGTTTTGTTTCGCTGGAACCACACCTGACTTTCTTTGAGGGTTTTGAACGTTTAGAACCAACCAATCAACAATTAACAAAAAAAGCTGACAACGCAAGAATGTTCATTCTTGCGTCAGAGTCATTAAAAAAACTACTAACAAAACTTGATGTGAGGTGGCAATGATGAAACCAATTCGAATTGCGATTATTGGTGTGGGAAATATTGGAACTGCACATGTAAATAATTTATTAGCTAATGAGCTAAAAAATGTCGTATTAACTGGTCTTTGCGATAACCAGCCAGAGAAGTTAGCCAAAATTCGTGAAAAACTTGGGGAAAGTTATCTATACTTTACACACGCTGCCAGTGTATTTTCTTCTTCTGAAATTGATGCAGTGATTATTGCTACGCCGCATTATGACCATCCAATTTTAGCCATTGAAGCCCTAAAAGCGGGTAAACATGTCTTAATTGAAAAGCCTGTGGGTGTCTATACAAAAAAAGTGCAAGAAATGTTAACAGAAGCCAAAAAACATCCAGAACTAACACTCGCACTGATGTACAATCAACGAATGAATCCACTTTATCAAAAAGCGAAAGAGCTCGTTGATTCAGGTGAAATCGGTGAGCTTCGCCGGACAAATTGGATTATCACTGATTGGTATCGTTCGCAAAGCTATTACGATTCTAGCAATTGGCGTGCTACTTGGAAAGGAGAAGGTGGTGGTGTTTTACTGAATCAAGACCCACATCAGCTTGATTTATGGCAGTGGATTTGCGGTATGCCTCAGCGGATTTTCGCATTTACTTATAATGGAAAACGCCGAAATGTCGAAGTCGAAACAGAAGTTACCGCCTATGTGGAGTATCAAAATGGAGCTACTGGTGTTTTTGTTACAACGACGACTGAAACTCCCGGAACAAATCGTTTTGAAATCGTGGGTTCCAAAGGAAAAATTGTCATTGAAGATCATCAATTAAAATTTTGGCAAACTCGAATTGATGAAACCACTTGGAATCAAACCTATACAGGAGGCTTTGGTGAACCAGAAGTTTGGTCTATTAAGATTCCTGTCACTTTTGATAATGAATCTGGTCATAAAAAAATCACTCAAAATTTCATCAATCACATCTTATTTCAGGAAGAACTGGTTTCTCCTGCGGAAGAGGGAATCAAAGGCCTTAGTATTTCAAACGCCATCCATCTTTCTTCATGGCTTCAAGAATGGGTTCCATTACCAATCAACGAACATTTATTTTTAGAAGAATTAACTAAAAAAATTGAGACATCAACTGAAAAACAACGAGCAGAAGTAATTTTAGACACAAAAAAAACGTATTAGAAAGAAGGAAAAACAAAATGGTTGGTGTCGGAATAATAGGCTGTGGTGCAATTGCCCAAACACATGCTAAAGTAGTTCAAACATTGGAGGACGCCCAGCTAATCGCTTGCTGTGATATAAATCAGACAATTGGTCTCACTTTTGCAGAACAATTCTCTTGTATTTTTCATCAAGATTTCAATCGACTACTAGCAATGACAGAGGTCGAATTGGTAATCATTTGTACCCCTCATGATTTACATCAGGCAATGAGTATCGCTGCACTGAACGCACAAAAACATGTTCTTTGTGAAAAGCCAATGGCAACAACACTCCAAGCAACTGAAGAATTGATTTCTATCATAGAAAAACAATCCACACTTTACCATGTTTGCTATCAAAATCGACTGAATCCAACTTATTTACTACTCAAAAAACAGCTAGCAGACAACAAATACGGTAAAGTTACTGGTATCAAATGCGAACTGGCTTGGGAAAGAACTCCGAGCTACTATCAATCAGATTGGAAAGGAACGTGGCAACGAGAAGGGGGAGGTGTGCTGATCAATCAAGCGATCCACATGATTGATGCTGTTACTTGGTTAGTTGGCACACCCGAGAAAATCAAAGGGAAAATCATGACTGCTTGTTTAGAGCAAGTAATCGAAGTTGAAGATACAGCGATGGCGATTGCCCTATACCATGACGGCACACCATTTGTGATTCAAGCAACGAATAACTATACAGGTAATCCATCACCAAAACTTACCTTTGAATGTGAAAAAGGGCAGATTGAACTAACAACAGAACAATTGAAGTTTAACCAACAAGTAATCTTAGAAGATCTGCCACAACATTTAACTTATGCTTCAAAAAGGTATTGGGGGCGTGGACATCAGGCAGTTATTGCTGCCTTTATCAAGGAAATCAATGGACAAACGGACGACCATATAGCAAGTCTCGCCGGAATTGATGCACTTCAATCACTAAAAATTGTTTTAGGTATTTATACTTCTAGTCGGATGAACAAATGGATTTCGCTAAATAATTAATTTAAAAGCCCCCAAGTTGTAAAAGCTCAATACAACTTGGGGGCTTTAACTCCTATCTTTATTTTCCAGACTCACTTCTCAAAATCTTTCCCATTTTTTTACCTTTAGCTAATTCATCGACCAACTTATCGAGATAGCGAATTTCTTTCATTAAGGAATCTTCCATTTCTTCCACGCGAATGCCACAAATCATGCCAGTAATCAGTGAACGTTTGGGATTCAACAATGGTGCTTCTTCAAAAAAAGTTTCAAAAGTTGCTTCTTTAGCCAATTGGTTCTCTAATTCATCTTGTGTGTAACCTGTTAACCATAAGATAATTTGATCCACTTCTGCTTTTGTTCGCTGTTTCTTCGTCGCTTTTGTGACGTAGTGGGGGTAGACACTGGCAAAACTAGTTGTGTAAATTCGATGTTTAGGCATCTTTTTCCCTCCTGATTGAGATTAATAAAAAGATATTAATTTAAGTAATTGTCAACGGTCGACTTAAAGATTGGATAGCTAAAAAAAATAGAACAAGCTGATTCAATAAAAATTCAAGCAAAATATTCTGGATATCTTTCCACAACTGACTCTTGCTCGTTCAACATCATATGCAAATGTAAAATCGTTAAAAAGCGAACTTCTTCAGGATTTTTAGCAACTAGTGCGTCAAATAATTGCTGATGCTGGTTTGTGATGGTTTCCCAAGGTAACCCAGAAATCGTCACCCGTAGCCAACGAAATCGTTCTAAATGCGTATTATGGTTATCTAACCAATTCCAAACTTCTTTGCGCTCAGCAATGTCAAAACACGTTTCATGAAATAAATTATCCGCATGAAAAAATCCACGTGCATCTTGTTTTTCAATTGTTTTTTGTTGTGAGTTTAATATTTCTTGTAATCGTTGTTGTGTTTCAGGAGTTAATTTTGTACAACACTCAACCATGATTTGCTGTTCAAGTTGCTCACGTACAAAGCGTGCATTTTGCGCAGAAGCCAAATCAATTTTTGAAATATAGGTACCACTTTGAGGAATCGTATAAACAAGTTCTTGTTGACGCAATTGTATCAAAGATTCACGAATAGGGGTGCGGCCAATGTTAAGTAAGTCTTCTAAACTTTTTTCAGATATTTTGCGTCCTGGTTCTAAATCTGAAAAAATAATTCGTTTTCTAATTTCCTGGTATGCTTGATTTTGCAAGCTATCAATCATGTTCATTCCTCCAACTCCACCATCAATATCTGTTTTATTATAGCAGAAAACCACTTAAAAGTATGTTATGCAACTAGTAGCTCGTTAGTCTATTTTATAAAAAAAGCATGTAACATGTTACGCAAAATGTAACATGTTCTTTTTGTTTTCTATTCCTTTCTTAAACTAGAAAAGCCCTTACAACTTATTAAAAAAACAAGTATGCTCAAAGTGTCAAAAGGATTACTCGAGTATAAACGACAAAAAATAGATAATTGAAGGAGAATGTAAAATGCAAAAACGTGATTTTATCGATACAAATGATTTTTCAAAAGAAGAGGTAGATTACTTGATTGAATTGGGCTTGAAATTGAAAGAATCAATTACTAATGGCTACTATCCTCCTTTGTTGAAAAACAAAACGTTAGGAATGATTTTTGAGCAATCTTCTACACGTACCCGTGTATCTTTTGAAACAGCTATGACGCAACTAGGTGGGCACGCACAATACCTAGCGCCTGGACAAATCCAATTAGGTGGACACGAAAGTCTGGGCGATACTTCCCGCGTCTTATCTCGCTTAGTAGATATTTTGATGGCTCGGGTAGAACGTCATGACTCAGTAGTTGAATTAGCTAAAACAGCAACGATTCCTGTAATAAACGGAATGAGCGACTATAATCACCCGACTCAAGAACTAGGTGACATCATCACCATGACAGAACATCTACCAGCCGGCAAAAAATTAAGTGACTGTAAAGTCGTTTTTGTCGGTGATGCGACACAAGTTTGCGTTTCGTTAATGTTTATTGCTACAAAAATGGGGATGGACTTTGTTCAATTTGGACCAAAAGGATTCCAAATCAAACCAGAAACATTGGCTATTGGTGAAGCAAATGCACAAATATCTGGCGGAAGCGTGTTAATTACTGAAGACGCTGATCTTGCTATGAAAGATGCAGACTTTGTTTATACAGATGTTTGGTATGGTTTGTATGAAGCGGAACTATCTGAAGAAGAACGGATGAACGTATTTTATCCAAAATATCAAGTCAATGCAGACTTAATGAAAAAAGCGGCCTCACATGCTAAATTTATGCATTGTCTACCCGCTACCCGTGGAGAAGAAGTAACTGATGAAGTATTAGATGCACCTTACTCAGTGGTACTGGACGAAGCCGAAAACAGATTAACAGCGATGCGCGCTTTGCTAGTTTACTTCTTAAATCCTTACTTAAACTATGCGAGTGAAGCAGTAGTCACAACATACAATAGTGAATTTGAACGTTTATTACGTCAAACAAAACAATACGAACGCAAAAACTAAGGCTAGAAAGGAGCAAGGATAATGGAAAAAAAGAAGTTCCGATTATTTGACGCTGTATTAATGGCAGTTGTGGTTATCCTGGTAGTAGAATCTGCTGCCCCCGCCGCAGCAATTGGCTCCTCACAATTTTTTTGGTGGGGGTTACTACTGATTTTATTCTTCTTACCTTATGGATTAATTTCTGCAGAGTTAGGTACAACTTATGAAGGCGACGGCGGAATTTATGATTGGGTAAAGAAAGCTTTTGGTCGACGTTGGGGTGGAAGAGTTGCCTGGTTTTATTGGATCAACTTTCCTATTTGGATGGCAAGCTTAGCCGTTTTGTTCCAAGAAGTCCTATCACAAATTTTTCAAATTCAGCTTCATTTATTTGTAACTATTGGAATCCAGTTGCTCTTCATTTGGGTCGTTACTTTTATTAGTTGTTATCCTGTGAGTGACAGTAAATGGATTTTGAATCTTGCCGCTTTTGCGAAAGTTGCCATCATGATTTGTTTAGGTGTTCTGGGTATCTATCATGCGGTAACGAAAGGTGTAGCAAACGATTTTTCAGGAGCAGCTTTACTTCCAAAAATGGATATTAAGAGCCTTAGCTTTCTTTCAGTTATTCTATTTAACTTTTTGGGATTCGAAGTGGTAACTACTATGGCAAGCGACATGGATAATCCGAAAAAGCAAATTCCGCAATCAATTATCTATGGTGGAATACTTATTGCATTCTTTTATCTATTTGCGGCATTTGGTATGGGCGCAGCGGTTCCTGCCGATGAATTATCTGCATCAGGCGGCTTAATCGACAGCTTTATCTTATTAGTCGGTGGCTTGAATCCGTTTGTAGTGATTATTGGCTTATTATTTATGTATACTTTAGCTGCCAATTTGATTTCATGGTCTTTAGGTGTGAATTATGTTGCTTTATACGCAGCTAAGAATAACGATATGCCTGCGATTTTTGCACGTGTAAATTCCAAAAATGAAATGCCCGTTGGTGCTTCTTTACTTAACGGAATCATTGCAACATTGCTTGTTGTCGCCGCACCAATGATCCCCAACGAAAATATTTTTTGGGCATTCTTTTCATTAAATGTCGTTGCATTATTGTTATCATATATCATGATGTTCCCAGCATTTTTAAAACTACGCAAAACAGATCCCGATACACCTCGACCATTCAAAGTTCCTGGCCCAACATGGTTTCTTCGAATTCTGACTTATGTTCCATTTACTTTACTGGTCTTAACTTTAATTTTCTCAGTCGTACCACTTGATAATAGTCCAGAAGAAATTTCCGGAAAAATTCCGGTATTGATAGGTACAATTCTTGTAGCATTGATTGGTGAAATAATGATAAAACACGCAGGAAAAACGTTAGAAAAAGGAGTTCATTCTCATGAAAACAATTGATAGTACCCCAAAACAAGATGGCTTTTGGATGCCTGGCGAATTTGAAAACCATGAGGGCGTTTATATTTTATGGCCCCAACGATCAGATAATTGGCGCAATGGTGGAAAGCCAGCACAACAAACATTTGTCGAAGTAGCCAAAGCAATTGCTGCCTTCGAACCAGTAACCGTGGGAGCAAATCCTGACCAATATAATAATGCACGTCATTTACTACCGGAAGAAATCAGAGTAGTTGAAATCGCTAATGATGATGCATGGGTACGTGACTGTGGCCCAACATTTGTTAAAAGTAGTAGTGGTGAAGTCCGCGGTGTCGATTGGTCATTCAATGCGTGGGGCGGATTGGAAGATGGTCTTTATTTCCCATGGGATAAAGACGATCAAGTCGCTCAAAAAATTTGTGAAATCGAACGTAAAGATCGTTATCGGTTAGATAGTTTTGTTTTAGAAGGCGGCTCAATCCACGTCGATGGAGAGGGTACCTTATTAACAACGGAAGAGTGTCTACTTTCAAACGGACGGAATCCTCAATTATCTAAGGAACAAATTGAACATGTTTTAAAAGAACAGTTAGCCGTTGAAAAAATTATTTGGCTGAAACGTGGAATCTATCTAGATGAAACGAATGGTCACGTTGACAATATTGCTAATTTTGTTAAGCCAGGTGAAGTGGTTCTTGCTTGGACAGACGACATAGCTGATCCGCAGTATGAAATTTCTCAAGAATGCTTGAATATTTTAGAAAACGAAACAGATGCCAAAGGGCGGAAGTTGGTCGTTCATAAAATGTATGTACCAAATCCTGTTACGATTACTAAAGAAGAAAGCTTAGGTGTAGACGCTGTAGCAGGTACCTTGCCAAGAGAAGAGGGCGACCGTTTAGCTGCTAGTTATGTTAATTATTATACGGCTAATGGCGGAA
Source organism: Enterococcus sp. DIV0176 (assembly GCF_050528535.1). Lineage (NCBI taxonomy): Bacteria > Bacillati > Bacillota > Bacilli > Lactobacillales > Enterococcaceae > Enterococcus > Enterococcus sp. DIV0176. The sequence goes on from NZ_CP172879.1 coordinate 1,357,706, forward strand.
TCGTCTTTCCATTATTTGGTGACCCTATGGATCATGAGGCAGAAAAACTTTTAGCAAAATTATATCCAGATCGTGTAATTAGCGGGGTTCCTGCACGAGAAATCCTTTTAGGCGGAGGAAATATTCACTGTATCACTCAACAGATACCTAGTAGCCACTAAAAGATACAATGAAATGATTTAACAAGTTAAAAGGAGAGGACGGAGGATTCGCAAACAGGTTTGTTTCGAATCCTCGTTTTTTGCTATACTAATAGGAGAAGAGGAGTTGTCCAAATGAAAATCGAACACAGTACCCCGAAGCAAGATGGCTTTCGCTTGCCGGCAGAAACAGTTCCTCATGAGGAATGTTTTATGATTTGGCCGGAGAGAACTGATAATTGGCGAAATGGTGCAAAGCCAGCTCAACTTACTTATGCAGAAGTTGCACAAACTATTGCGAAATTCGAACCAGTGACAATGCTTGTATCAAAAAGACAATACAAAAATGCTCGTCATTTACTTAACGAAAACATCCGTGTTTTAGAAATGAGTTCAGATGATGCATGGATCAAGGATACAGGTCCAGTCTACGTCATGGACACGTCAGAAAATCTTCGTGCTGTAGACTTTCGATTCAATGCGTGGGGCGGATTGTTAGACGGGCTGTTTTTCCCTTGGGATCAAGATGATTTATTGGCAGAAAAAATTTGTAATTGGCAACGATTAGACTATTATTCCTTAGCAAATTTCGTACTAGAAGGTTGCTCCATTCACAGCGATGGGGAAGGAACAATTTTTACTACGGAAGAATGTCTCCTATCTGAAGGAAGGAATCCGCAATTTACTAAAACACAAATCGAAGAAATCCTTTTGGAGTATTGCGGAGCTCAAAAAATCATCTGGCTTCCACATGGCTTCTTTTTAGATGAAACAAATGGTGATATTGATAATTTGTTGAATATCGTTCGCCCCGGTGAACTCGTCCTTAATTGGTGCGATGATCCAGAAGACCCAATGTATGAAATTGTACGAGAAGCTTATATGTACTTATCAAAAGTAACAGATGCCCAGGGACGGGGACTACAAATTCATAAAATGCCTTTACCGCAAGCAATGTACATTACTGAAGAAGAAAGTCAAGGAGTAGACCCAGTAAATGGTATGCTTCCACGCTTTCCTGGAGATCGATTAACAGCTAGTTATGTTAGTTATTATACGGCAAATCAAGGCGTAATCTATCCTGTATTTGACGACCCTAATGACCAAAAAGCACATAAAATACTGAAAGACTTGTATCCTGGATATGAGGTCATCGGAGTTCCTGCACGAGAAATTCTTTTAGGTGGAGGAAATATCCACTGTATTGCTCAGGCACTACCAAAACATAGAAAGTAGGATGATTATGGATTTCTATGAAATTGTTAATTCCCATCTAGCAGAACTGACAAGAAATGAACGGGTTTTGTTTGATTATGTTATCTCAAACTTGAATGTCATCAAAAATAAAAGTATTAGAGAAGTTTCTGAAGAATGCTTTGTTTCAACCACGACTTTTTTGCGTTTCGTTAGAAAAATAGGTTTTAGTGGTTATAGTGAATTTTCAACAGTTATCAAATACACTTTATTAACAAAAAATGATGTTCCTCAACAAAGTCCATTTGTGGTTTCTCAAAGAGATTATCGGGAAGAATACTTAAAAAATTTAATTGAGTCCGTTCGTGTAATGGATAGTGATAAAATCAAAAAAATTGTTTTGGCCATGCAGGAAAAACCAAAAATCTTTTTATTCGCCAAAGGAATGAGCAAAGAAATTATGGGCTATATCAAATATCTCTATACTACAGCTGGATTTTTTGTCATCTTTCCAGAAGATCAACAAACAAGAACAATTGCTTTACAACAAGCTGAATCAAAAGATTTGGTTTTCGTTTTTAGTTATCGTGGTGAGGACAATGAGTTAATTACCTTGATTCGAAAGTTGAAAGAGCAGTCACATCCCTTGATTGTATCAATCACCGGTGCCGACAATAACCTGATGCAAAACACAAGCGATATCAATCTCTACTTATTTACAGATGAATTGTACCTTAATCAACTAAATCTTACTTCGCATATCTCGATGATTGCCTTGATGGAGCTGTTGCTTTATCAATATATCGAAGGCTGTGATCCCCAGGACTATCATCTGGTATTTCGTTGAATCAACTACCTTTAGAGCTTAGAACAACATGTTCTTCGTGTCTATAGGTAGTTTCTTTTTTGGTAAAAAGTTTCAGTTTTTTGCGATAAACAGGCTTTTTTCTGGTACAAACTGCCAATTTTCAGTCGTTCGCTTATCAAAGAATCATTTTCATGGTTCAATGAGGCCACAACAATCTATGAAAATGAAATTTCAATTAAAAGGGTGAACAATATGAAGTTAGCGATAATTGGCTCTGGCAAAATTGTACAAGACTTTTTAACAATTACAAAAGACTTACCTCAAATCGAATTAGAAGCAATCGTCGGAACAAAAAGAAGCAAAGAGACATTAGAAGAACTACAAAAAAAATATGGAATCAAAAACTATTTTACTGACTACGAACAATGTTTACAGGAAGATACGATTGATACCGTTTATGTTGCTGTCCCTAATCATTTACATTTCTCTTTTACAAAAAAAGCATTGTTAGCTGGTAAAAATGTCATTTGCGAAAAACCATTTACTACTGATTATCAACAATTTTTAGAACTAAAACATTTAGCAGAAAGCAAACAAAAATTTTTGCTTGAAGCAATTACAAACCAATACCTGGAGAATTATTTGGAAATCAAGAAACAACTGTCTTCCTTAGGAGAGATAAAGCTAATCGAATGCAACTATTCTCAATATTCTTCACGATATGATGCGTTTAAAAACGGAGAGATTGCGCCTGCTTTCGATGCTCAAAAAGGTGGAGGAGCATTGATGGATCTTAACATTTACAATGTCCACTTTGTTGTAGGACTATTAGGAAAACCATTAGAAGTCTATTATTTTCCACATATGGAAAAAGAGGTTGATACTTCTGGCATTTTAGTGTTGCAATATAAGGAATATCAAGCAGTTTGTATCGCGGCTAAGAATTCTGATGCACCCGTTCGCTCAGTTATTCAAGGTGAAAATAGGTCGATTGTAGTTGACAGTCCTGCCAATGTTCTAACTTCCTTTGGTATCTATCAAAAAAATCAACTCTTAGAAACTATTTCTGCGAATAGTCACGCACATAGAATGTATCAAGAATTTGCAATGTTTGATCAGATGATTCAAAGTAAAGATTTTTTTGCCATGCAAAAACAATTAAAACATAGTGAAACTGTCATGTGGGTGATTGACCAGGCAAAATTATCAACGAAATCAAGAAATTAATTCCTCGCATCAATTTTTTAAAAAAACTGCAAACAAAACTATCTGTCTCTAAAACAGTTTTACATTTCTACTTGTTTCAAAGACAGATAGTTTTCTGCTTAGTCCAGCTGCTTAATATTACATTTCTGGTGCTAGATTGTTTAAATACATATCCCACAACCAATTAAACAACTCACTTAAATAATTTGATTCATCTGTTAATTCGACGATAAAGCATGGTTTCGTCGTACTCGGCAAAATTTCTGAAAAGCTAGTGATAAACAAATCGATTTCTGAATGGTCAGTTACTGATAGTTCATAGTCAACAAATTGCAATTGTGATAAAAACAAAACAATATTCTGTAATATTTTTTGATTAATCATAGGAATAATTGCAACTTTCACTCGTCTATCTTTGATTTTTTTCTGGAAGTAAGGATAGAGGATAAAACTTAAATCTTCAAGTAATTCTTTTTTACGATCTTTAAAAATAAAAAAGGACGTTTTTTGAAAATATTGCTCAAAATAATGACCTAAAATCTCTATTAACTTTTGATACCCCGGTGTTTCTGAATGACTAGAAACGCCATCAAACCCATAGAATTTGGGTAGTTTTCCCCCATTAGTATAGTGAGAAAATAGCGTAGAAAATAGATTTGCACGGATAAGCAGTTCTTCTTCTTCAGTCAGATTTTCAGGTAAGATTTTTTTTGAATAAAATGAATTAAATTCTATCAAAAACCTGTGAAATTGCTGTTCTCTCTTTTCTAAATTTTGATAAAAATCAACTAAAATAGTTAAGCGAGAATCAACCGGTGATGCATAGTAGAACGAAAAAACAAATACATATTTCAAAAAATTAATGTGATAAATAATCTGATAGGGATCCTTAATAAACTGAGAAAAATATTGTTGTAAAACGGGATTAGCGTCAAAATAAATCAATTCATTTCCTTCAAATTCATCCAATTCATACCCTTGTAAACTTCGAATTTTCATAATCGTTAACATTAATCGGATTGCTTTTGGATGAACATGAGAAAAGTTAAAAAAATCAAAGTCTTTTAAAAGTTCTTTTTCATTATAATACGGTAAATCAAGTTCTTCGTTTGTGAGCACATCATCTCCAGTGGAGCCTAACCAAATCACATAAAAAAAAAGCAGTTGAATGTTGCTTTCTTCTCCAAAAATTTTCATTTTAGAAAAGTTAAGTTTTACATTCAAATCATCTAAGCACACTTTAGTCGTTTGTAATGCTCTGATTGCAGTCGAGCGACTGATATAGTTTTCTTCTAAAAAATCTTCAATCGTTTGTTCTGGTCTTGTCAATATAGAAAGTAAAAATTGATAGGGTAGAGAACACTTAATCAAAAACTGTAAATATATATTGTAATTATAGCCTTTAGTGTGCCAATTAACTCGTCCGCTCTCATCCCAAACACTCTTATCAAAGAGCGTAATCATGTCACGATCAAATGACTGGATCAACGATTGAGTGGCTGGAAAAGATAGTTTGAATTCTTTAGCTAAATAGGAAATGGAACAAGAAGCATTCTGTGAATTAAGGATCTGAAAAACTGCTAACTTTCGCCTGTCATAATCATTAAGAACCACAAATTCAAACATAATGAACTCTCTCCTTCTTTATTTTTGACCAGATTTCTTACATAATCCATCAACTTTCTGACAAAAAAATTAAACTATATCGTTTTTTATAACAAAAAACATTTTAAATATTAATTATATTTTAATACAAATAAAGGATTTACAGAAATATTACGCACTTTTAATGCATAAATTTTTACTTTATCAAAATATAACTCATACTAACTATGTGTTATACGCTCATCATTACATCACGCCATTATCATAGTTTGTGAATATTTTATAAATCAAAAAATAAAATGTGTTACATTTTTGAGAAAATAACATATAAAAAACGAACATCCTCTTTAAACCACACATTGTTAACTTTTGCTATAACATAATTCCGTTGCTAAACTTCAAATTGTAGAGGGAACATTTTTCATGTTTGTGAATTTGGAGGGAGGGGAGTCGGAATGAATCGTAAAGTAAAACTAGTTAGCTTCTTATGGATTGGTGTTTTGTTGCTAAGTATTTTTAGTCAGTTGTTAGGGATTTCTAGTTTAATTCATGCAGAAGAGACCACCGAATTTCGAGAAATTGCAACCAGTCAACAGTTGAAACTTGAGGGGAAAGATTCAATTGCCACAGAAGATGGCTCAGAAGGTACCAAGAACTGGACCTTGAGATATCATAAACAAGTAAGTGAAGAAAAGCAAACAACCTTACAACTAAAAGTTACCGCTGAAGATCAGCCAATTAAACAAGTAACGCAAACAGATTTTATAGAAATTGAAAATGGCTGGATTGAAGAAGTTCATGATGCCGAAATGAATACAATCGAATTTCAAACAGCTATTGAACAATCAGCTATCCAAATTCAAATAAAATTATTAGATGAGCAAGGAAAAATTTTAGAAGAAACAGCTCAAGCAATTGAGTTCCAATCAAGCATTGATCCCTCTATAAATGGTCAACAAACGAATGAATCTACTGATGAACAGGAAGAAATTAAGAAAGAAAATGATACAACTGTTCAAGAAAATACGTTAGGCACGGATGGCTCAGAACAAGCGAAGGAATCTGAGGAAGATAAAACTTCAGAAAAAGAGCAAACAGCAGATACTGAAGCTGCTCAACCTTCTGATGAAAAGGCACTTCCATTGATTACTGCAGCACCATTTGCTATGACACCTTTAGCAGGAAGTCCGGTCAATGTCGATCCATTTAATTACGTTAATGATGCGTTAGGAACGTATCCAGAACACTCGACAAATAATTACACGACCAATGACTCTTCCACATTTATCAAGAACTATGATTTTAGTACAGAGAAAACAGAGGGGACTTCATCAATAAATAATATCATTGATAGCAATCCGCTGAACTTTACTAATGGTTATCATGATTATGGTGATGGAGCAATTAAAAAAATTGTTATTCCAACTAGTAACCCAAATCAATTTAAAGTCCAATTAGATGTAATTGGGGATGCACTGGAAACAAATCAACCGATTGATATCTCTTTAGTATTAGATAAGTCTAGCTCAATGGTTCAAGAAACTGTTCCTGAAGGGATGACTCGTTGGGTCGCCTTACAAGACGCAGTGACTACATTTGCAAATGATTTGCTTGGACCCGGCAATGATGGAAATATTCGTTTAGGACTAGCAGCATTTGGTTCTACACGTATGCAAATCAACAATAATTCAGTCGATGTTCCATATGGAGAGATTGGGAAATTTGGTTCTAGTGGTTTCACAACAAGTCCATCAGCAATTACCAGTCACACAATCTATACTGCGACACCTGATACTTCTGGTACACCAACTTACCTTGGTCTTGATGCAGGTTATGCCATGCTAACAAATCCAAGTTATGGAACTAGGAGTGAAGCAGCAAAAGTCCTAATCGTTTTAACTGATGGTGAACCTACTTTTTCACCAAATCAAAATTATTTGAATCTGACAAATAACCTACTCAGTTTGAATCAAACAAATCTAGGCAATTCTGAACGCTACTATGCACGAATGAACAATACAAATTACTACAACGGGAACGGAACATCGTCAACTGGACATGTTACACCAACAGTTGATTATGTTAATCAAAGAGCTACGCATCCAGCAAATCAAAATATCATAAAATACTCAATTGGTTTTGCTACAGGTGAGACTGCTGAAAGTGTCTTAACAGCTATTGGGAAAAATGGTTATTTCACCGCAAATAATCGTGAACAGCTGATTCAGGTTTTAAAAACATTGAGTACTACTTTCTCAGCTACGCTCCAACAAGCAACGGTTACAGATCCAATGAGTGACTATGTCAATTTGATTGGTGATGTAAGTTCTTTTGCCTTGAAAGTTGATAATGGGTTGACTGTTATTCCATCTACAAGTAGTAGTTATCCGTCATTTGCACAACAAGTCCAAGTTGCCATCAATGGAAGTACGATCAACTTATCAAATATGAATCTAGGAAAGACAGAGACTGGACGAGAAGGTTATCGAATCGAATACCTGGTTGAAGTAAAAGAAGCCTATCGCGATGGCCTGTTTTATCCGGCGAATAAGACAACCTATGTAACAAATAATCGAACAACAACGCCAGATTATCTTCATTTCGCAATTCCATCTGTAAAAGTTCCAGTAACCACATTTGATATCCATGCGAAAAAAATCTGGGAAGATGAATCTAATCAATGGAATTTACGTGAAGACATCACCTTACAATTACAAGAAAAAAATCAAGATGGTAACTGGGTAGATGTCCCAAATCAACAATTATCGGTACCAAAAGGAGCTACGTCGACAGAAGGAATATTCACTGATGTGGTCGCACTTCGAAATGGTCAATTTATCGAATACCGTATCATCGAAAAAGTCGGCGAAGCAAATCACGTCACTGGGTACAGCGCACCGACATACGCACCAGCATCAACTACAAAAGAAACAAATCAAACATTAACCGTTACAAATACTTTGCTGAAAAAAGGAATCAGTTTTATCAAAGTCGGTGAGGATCATGAAACACCACTTGCGGGGGCAAAATTTGGTATTTATCAGAAGTCTGCGCCAACTGTTCTTCTTGCTGAGGCAACTTCTAATGATTCCGGGTTAGTTCAATTTCCAGCATATCCGATTGGTGAGTATATCATTCGTGAATTAGCTGCACCTGAGGGATATCAAGAAATTGAAGAATTTACGATTTTGGTAAAACAAGAATCTGATTTAAGTTTAAGCGTCACTGGATTCCCTGAAAACAATCAAATCAGTAACCAACTCGTTCCATTTTTACTTGAATTTAAGAAAACAAATGAAACTGGAACACCACTTTTAGGTGCAACTTTCACATTGGAAGGTGAAAATCTATTAGAACCAATTGAAGCAACTTCAGAATTACATGGAGTTGTCCAATTTAGCCAAGGGTTACAACCAGGTGAGTATCTCTTGAAAGAAACGAATGTACCACTTGGATATGAAAACAATCAGGGACCTTGGAAAGTAGTTATTGGTTCAGATAAAGTGATTCAAATTTTTGATAAGGATGAAACACTTCTCTACTCAGAACCCGCTACTTTTGATGAAACTCAAAACCGCTTTATTATTACCGGTTTGACACTGACTAACCGCTTAAAAGACTTTACTTTAGAACTAGAGAAAAAAGATCAAGATGGTCGATTGCTAAATGGTGCAGAGTTCACGCTTACTGGACCAGATAACTATAGTGAAACGATTAAACAAACAGATAGTTCCACATTTATCTTTACTGGCTTACGACCAGGAGAATACAGCCTAGAAGAAACCTTTACCCCAAGTGGTTTTATCGGCTTAACTCAACCAGTTGTGATTGTTATTAGTGATACAGGAAAAGTGACTATTGATGGAGAAGAACAGACAGACGTTCTCACTGTATCAGGTAATATCATCCAATTAGAAGTGACAAACCATGCAAAACAGCCACTTCCAGAAACTGGTGGAATGACAATTATTCCGTATTTAGCACTCGGTAGCACGTTGATGTTGAGTTTTTACATTTATTTAAGAAGAAGAGGGGGTAGAGCATGATGAAACAACTACTTTCCCGATTAAGCATTGTCCTAGTTTCACTTCTCTCTGTCTTCATGATGGCGCAAATTAATTCAACCGAAGTTTATACAGAAACTGAGGCTTCTTCAACAATCACGTTACACATTCACAAACTGTTGTTTGACCATGAAGCAGATATTGATGAACAACACAATGATGGTGAAACAAATCCTTTTGAAGAACCGATTGGACTCCAGAACTTTGAAGGTTTAAATGATGTTGAATTTACTGTTTATGAAGTAACAGATATGTATTATGAACAATTAGCAGCCTCAGATTTTGAAAATCAACCAATTGAAGAATTTCGAGCAGCATTTCTTAGACACATGCAAACGGCGGATGTTGAAGCATTGACCAAATACGTTGGTGTTACCCAAACACAGGGAAATGAAAAGGGGATTGCTTCCTTTGAACTTCCTGCTAAAAAAGGGGATAAGGATAGTGTTTTCTTCATCAAAGAAACGAATCATCCACCAACTGTCAATTCTATCACTCGCCCCATGTTAGTTGTTTTACCAGTATTTGATAATAATGGGAATGAATTACAAACCATTCGAATTTTCCCAAAAAGTCGAGCAACCAGAACAATTCCACCAACACTAACGAAAAAAATCAATGGTGAGAAAATCGACTTTGAATTTGGTGAACCAATCGACTATCAGTCAACACTGACCGTTCCATCAGATATTGCTAATTACGAAAGCTTTGTTGTGACTGATATACCGGATGACTCTTTGATGCTAATTCAAAAAGCAACTGCCGAAGAAACAGTCTCAATTTCGCTTAGTCAACCTGAAATGCGTCCATTTTATACATTCACTTCGATTTCAGAGCGCGGATTCACTGTCGCATTTGATCCAAAGGTTTTAGCAGACCATGTTGGTGAAAAAATCACTTTTTCTTATCAAATGTTGATCCAAGAAAATAATTTAAATCAGTCTGATTTCTTGAATCGAATCTCACTAATAGTTGATGGTGAGAAAAAAATTGAAGTAACGACAACCGTCGAAACAGGAGGGAAATACTTTGTAAAAGTTGATGCAACAGATGAATCAAAAAAATTAACGGGTGCAGAGTTTGTCGTACTAAATGATAAAGGAGAATATTTAGCACATGCAGATGGAAAAAACATCTGGATTGATGCAACGAAAGTACCAACTTCTTATGAAAATCTAGTGAAATTAGTCTCTGACACAAACGGTCTGTTTTGGATCAATGGATTACGTTATGGCGACTACCAACTATTAGAAATCAAAGCCCCAGAAGGTTACCTTCTAAATAAAGAAAAAGTGCCATTTGTTGTTGCAAAAGGAACGTTTACACAACAAGAAAACCAAACTTTAAAAATTGTAAATCAACAGGAAACAGTCAAAAAAGGTATACCAGCTACGCCCGTTGTTCCAACGGCTTCAATTGCTACACCAAGCAAATTTGGAAAAGATTTACCTAAAACGGCAGATCAATTCAATAATTATCTATTAGCAGCTGGTTTACTCATGATAGCAAGTGCAGGTTATTTGTTGGTCAAGCAACACAATCATGGAGTGAAAAAAAAGAATGGGAGTGAGGAAAATGAATAAGCAAAAGAAAGTATTTACCTGGGTTCTTTCACTTTTACTAATGTTACCGTTGTTTTTAGGGTTGGGAAGTGCTGTTTATGCCGTTGAAGAAGGCGACACTGAAACAGAGCAAACTGTTACACTACACAAACTTGCTTTTGATACGCTGCCCGAGTCAATTCAAAATACTGGTGATGAGATGACTTGGCCAAATTCGACACCATTAAGTGGTGCAGGTTTTACAGCATATGATGTAACGAGCATTTACTGGGCTGCTTATGATGGCGCAAGTGGTACACATGAAGAACGAGTCACTGAAGCTACCGATGCTGCAATTGCAGCAGATACTACTGGGTTAGCATCCCATGAATTTGCACTAACTGACTCAAGCGGTATTTCTTCACTCGCCTTACCAACACAATCAGGTGGACGAAATGCTGTTTATCTATTTAAAGAAACGACTACTCCCGCTGGTGCGATTGCTGAGAAATCAGTGCCATTCGTGGTCGGATTACCCGTAACTGATGAAGGTGGAAACAATCGTCCGGTTGTTCATCTTTATCCAAAAAATGAATACAAAACCTCAGACCTAACATTCAAAAAATATGGTGTAGGACTAGATGCTGAGGGAAATCAAGCAAATCCAGTCGCATTAAAAGACGCTGGGTTCATTCTAAAAGATCAAGCATCAGGAATGTATTACCAAGCAAGCACAGGCAAATTTGATGGAACAGTTGATGCAGCAACAATTCTTTTCTCGGATGCATCTGGCCAAGTTACTGTTGAAGATTTGATTTTAGCTGATGGCGGTATTTATGAATTTTATGAAGTAGACACACCGGTTGCAACAAGTCAACTTCAAACAGGAGCAGAAATTTATCACTATTTGAATAATCCAGTTGTTACAGCCTTTGCAACTCGTAATGCAAGTGATGGTTCAATGGCGATCAAATACTCACATTACAACGAACTCCAAGTGCTATTAACTGATAAAGAAAATGCATCTGCATACAACTACAAAGTTCCTGAACCTAAAAAAGAAGCAGATGATGTAGATGTAGATGTGGATCAAATCGTCACCTTTACAATCACACAACAAATTCCTAAAGATGTAGCGCAATTTACGAAATTCGATTTAGTTGATACGTATCATTCATCACTGGAACTTGTTTCTACAGCAGATGAAATTCTTTCAAGTATCAAAATTGATGGCGCAGCCACTGGAGATGTGACCGCAACTATTGCTGACATTACAGCTAACCCATTTATTGTTAGCTTCACACCAGCTGAGTTAGCAAACCATGCAGGTAAAATATTAACTTTTGAAGTTCAAATGAAAATCAAACCAGGCGCTCCACTAGCAACAGCAATCGACAACCAAATCAAGTTTGACAATAATTTTATTCCAAAAACAGCCCAGGAAGAAGTAAAGACTTTTGGTAAGAAATTTATCAAAAAAGATGCGGATACAAAACAAACACTTGCTGGAGCAGAATTTGTAGTTAAGCGCGGTGAGGCCTTCCTAAAAATGACAGACGGAAAAGTTAGTTGGGTTGCTACACAAGGAGATGCAACAGTTTTTCAATCAAATGACCAAGGCGTAATTGAAGTTTTCGGTATTGCTAAAACAGATGAACTTGGTGCTGATATCGTTTATCAATTGGTGGAAATAAAAGCTCCTGATGGTTATGTTTTACCAAATACACCAACAAACTTTGTCGCAGATAATGGAAAAGTTGAACTCGTGGTAGTGAATAAGACAAAAGGTAAGTTACCAATTACCGGTGGTATGGGGATTACTGTTTTCCTAGCTGCTGGACTAACAGCTGTCCTATCTGCTGGTTATTATTTTAAAAAACGAAAATCAGAATAATAAGATGTAGCTGTAATAAATTTGGCACGAGTGGTAGGTAAGGTGAGGCTGTAACAAAAGTCAAAATTGATTTTTGTTACAGCCTTTTTCTAGCAATTTTTCGATGATTTTACAAACAGGTGAGGTGAGTGAGATGAAAAAACAAAAAAAGGACAGAAAAAAAACAGATATCTTCATGATAATTGTTCTATTTCTTGGTATTAGTTTATTTTCCTATCCATTTGTTAGTGATGCCGTTAATAGTTATTTCGATCAACAATTAGTTCAGTATTACCAACAAAAGGCCAATAACGAAAATGAAGAAGCAGTTGCCAAACTGAAAGAGAAACAAGATAAACAGAATGCGGAGTTAGCAAAAGATGGAAATAATCCTGGAGTAGCAGCATTTAATGATGCGGTAAGTAATGAACAGCAAAAGAAAATCAAAAAAGAACAATCTTATTTAAAACAGCATACAATTGCAACTTTAACTATTCCAAAAATCAAAGTTAGTTTACCCATTTTTGATCAGACAAACGAATTGTTTTTACAAAACGGTGTTTCCTTGCTTGAAGGTACAAGTATCCCTTCTGGTGGTCCAAGTACTCACAGCGTCTTGTCAACTCATCGAGGATTACCAGAAGCTAAACTATTTACGGACTTACCTAAACTAAAAAAGACAGATGTTTTCTATATTGACATCAACAATGAACGACTAGCTTATGAAGTTGACCAAATAAAAACGATTGAACCTACAGACACTCAAGACTTACTGATTCAAGGTGGAGAAGACCTTATTACCTTGATGACATGTACCCCTTATATGGTCAATACACATCGTTTGCTCGTTCGGGGCCACAGAATCCCATATAAGCCAGAAGCGGAGAAAGAAATCAAAGAAACTATCAACCACAATCGAAACAAATTATTTATTTGGATAGGTGGAATAATTTTAGCCGTGTTACTTAGTCTTTTCATTTTTAGAAAGATCAAAAAGAAAAGAACACATTAATCAATAAAAAGCGTGAGTCAGACTACTCTTGGAAGGAGCCTGCTTACGCTTTTTTGATTGTAATTAACCATTCGTGCTTTCTTGAAGAATTCCTTCAATAATTTCTGATAAAAAAATAGTTTTCATTTCGTTTTCGACTGATTGTTGTAAAAAAATATATTTCTGATCCAATACTTTTTGAATATTTCCACCAACTAAGCAATTTGGGGCAGTATTTTTATCTGAATGAAAAATTGCTGGGTCTTTTTCGACCGCTTTATAGATAGTAGCTAATGAAATTTCTTCCGGTGGCATTACTAAAGAGGGGGCAGCCTTTCCTGATTCTGTTTTAATTAGGTTTGCTTTTCTCAAATCACCCATGATTTTTCTAACAGTTACCGGATTTGTTTGCACACTTTTGGCAATTGCTTCACTGGATAAATCAGTTCCTTGAAAAATTTGAATATAAGCTAAGATATGTATAGCATCACTAAGTCGCACTGAATACTTCATTCGATCACCTTTTCTTTTTATTTGACATCTATACTTTTATTATATATTATTTACCTGTAATTTACAAATATACAGGTAGGAAGTATTATCTAGAGAGGGGTATCGTATGAAAAAAATTGGTTTATTTTTATTAGCAATTAGTATGGGCACGGTTTTGTTAGCTGCTTGTTCATCTCAAAATAAAGAGGAAAACACAAAAAATGATTCAAGTAACACCACAACAATGACAAAGGAGGACACAAAGATGTATACAGAAACGAAAGGGCACAACATCACATATTACACTATGAATCCAGATGAAGTGTTTGGGGCCACTGCAACAATTATTGAAAAAAACGGTAAAGGTTTATTAGTAGATACTCAGTTTTCAAAAACAGACGCAGAAAAGATTTTAAAAGTAGCTAAAGACAAGAACATTGATATTCAGACAATTTATATTTCTTATAGTGATCCAGATTATTATTTTGGAGCAAGTCAAATCACAAAGAAATTTCCAAACGCTAAACTTTTAGCTACAGCTTCTAACATTGAAAGAATCAAAGAAACTTACAAGGCGAAGCTTTCTGTATGGTCGGATACGCTAAAAGAAAATGCACCCGACGAAATCATTATTCCCGAAGAAGTAAAAGATTCAATTAGCTTAGAGGGAATAGAATTCTCAATTTTTGGCAGCGATAGAAAGAAACAAACACTTTACAATAAAGAAGATGACTTACTTTTAGGTGGGATTCTTGTTTCTACAGGTAGCCATTTATTTATGGCAGATACAAAAACGATTGAAACTCAAGAACAATGGATTACAGACCTTGATGAACTAACTTCTTTGCAGCCTAAAGTAGTTATTCCAGGGCATTTTGAACAAGGAAATGATTTTTCAGCCAAAAATATTGAATTTACCAAAGACTATATTCAAAAATTTATTGAAGTAGAAAAAGATAGTCAAGCAAGCGCAGAGATTATCGAAAAAATGAAAAAAGCTTATCCAAATTTGCCAGATGGAAGTTTAGAAATGAGTGCTAAAGTTGTGACTGGAGAAATGGACTGGGAATAAACTTATCAAATAGCGAAGACGTCTACATCAGGAAGTTTCTTCACAATATTAAAGACAAAAAGATGATGACCTATATTTGGAGATAAAAAATTTAGAGATATAAACTCTTTTCGTTCGAATAAGTTGCTATCAACCGCTTATCAGAACAAAAAGAGTTTTTTTATATATTAGATACAAAAGCAACCACCATTTTCATTCCACATATCTATTAGAAAACGAGAATAAGATAACACCTTATCTTACTAAGTATCTCCGTTACCCAAGTGCCAAATAAATGGTGGAACATGACTTTTGATTGTTCTGGATGAAATTAAAAAACGGCATAAAAAATAGAGCGGATGAATCCACTCTATAAAAAGTCTAACTTTTCGGGGTCACTACAGGACTTCGATGTTATTTTTCACTCTTTTTTAATTACTTCTTGTTGCTCTTTTTTTAGATGTAGAGGAATTTCTTTTACTTTTAAAATGTCTAAAAAGAAAGTGAAAATCGGAATACCCACGATTAGTCCCCAAACACCAAACAAACGCTCACTGACTAATAGTACGATAAAAGTATAAAAAATCGGTAATTCTGTTTTGCTAGACATCAATTTAGGATTCAATACATAAGACTCGATCAAGTGGACAATCAAAATCGTGATTAAAATATAAACAACATCTCTGATTCCTCCTTGCGAGTAAGCAATAAATGACAATGGAATGCAAGAGATAATAACACCTGCTACTGGAATCAGGCTCAAAATAAAAATCATGATCGCTAAACTAGGTAATTGAGTGAATCCAAATGCAGCTAAGGCAATTGTCGTAATCACGGTGTTCAAAACAGCAATCACAAATTGTGCCTCCAAAACTAAGCCAAACGTGTTAACAAATTTATCTGCGAAATAATAAATATCTTGAAAGAACCAAGCAAACTCACTTTTCAAAAAGAGTCGAGAAAAAAGCACTGTTTTTTTCTTCTCAATCATGAAAAAGAAACTCAAAATAAAGGACATGGCAAACGCTACAGCTAATTTTCCAAGATCTTGTAGATAGCCAATAGCAATAGATGCACTATTTTGCACTTGTTCAAAAAAATCATTGCGTTCAATATAATTATGAACATAGGTTAGTAGTGGATTATCATCTTTAGGTTGCTGTTCATAAAAGTGAATAACTGAACCAACCATATCAAAAGTCTGATGAATCAAGATAGGGATATACTTCGTTAGTGCCAGATAAATCATGTAAACCACTATCGAATAAATAACTACTGTTAGTGCTGCAGTTGGTATCTTAACAAAACGCTGAATAATCTGAACAAGATGAATCATTAAATAGGTAAAGATAAAGGTGAGCAAGACCGTAGTAATCATTGCTTTAGATAAGAAAAGTAGTAAGATAACTGAAAGTAGAACAGTCAACCTACGAATTTTTTCATTTGCCAAAAATCGTTGGTAAAAAGACAATCATACAACCTCCCAGAAAATTATAGTACGTAACAAACTCATTATAGAATGAACAAACTTAAAAAGAAAACCGTTAAAAGTAACATTAGGTACTTTCTTATCAATTCCTTACTAACATCTAAAAAAGAAAGGGTTTACATACAAAAGAGTTATGTCATACTACTAAAGAGATCTAAATATATAAAGTAGAGGTGCAGACAAAATGACAAAACTAACAGATTCCTTACCAATTTCCACAGAACGAGGTTTATCAATTGATATTGGTCGCAAATTTTATTCACCAAATTTTTTAAAAGATCTACTTGATTACATGGCATCACTAAAAATGAATGCGTTACAGCTTCATTTTTCGGACAACGAAGGTTTCCGAATTGAATGCGAAACTGTTCCAGCGTTAACTTCGTCGCACTACTTATCAAAAATAGAAATCAAAGAATTAATCGCTTATGCTAAGCAACTGGGAATCGAAATCATTCCAGAATTTGATAGTCCTGGTCACTTGAAACGACTACTTAGTATTTATCCAGAATGGCAGATGGAACGTTTAGGAGAAGACTCAGATGTTTTCCCTTCAAACCGTGCAATAGATATCACAAATCAACTGGCAGTGAATAAAATCAAAGAAATTATCAAAGAATATTTAGAACTATTCCATGATTCACATTATTTTCATTTAGGAGCAGACGAATATATTAGTTTTGATGAATTAGATCGCTATCCTCAATTAGCGAGAAAAGCAGAGGAAATTTATCAGAATCCTGATAGAACCTATGATCTATTTATTGATTATATCAATGACCTAGCAACTCTAATTGAATCAACTGGTAAAACTGCACGTATCTGGAATGATGGAGTTTACAAAAAGAATCAGAAAGCGGAAAGCGCCCTGAAGAAATCAATTCAAATCACTTATTGGACAAATTACAATGCACAGATGGCAGATGTTCAAACCTTTTTTGAAGAAGGGCATAAAGTGTTAAATTTCAATGATAACTATTTTTATTTTGTACTTGGTGAAGGAGCGGGCTATCGTTATCCTACTGGAGATAAAATAAAAAATGAGTGGAAGCCAACGATTTTTTCTGGTAATCAACAGATTACAGAGGAGCAACTAACTAAAGTACCTGGAACATATTTTGCCATCTGGTGCGACTTCCCAGATGCATTAACGGAAGAGGAAGTATTACAAATGATTAAAGAACCACTAAAAGAGCAACAAACAATGCTCTGGAATGATCAGCTAACAACAAAATAAAGTCATTCATTCTCATTGCTTTTCTATAAGATTTCATAATAAAAACTATTATAAATATCATCTTTATAAATGAAAAATAATCATTTATACTTTTCATGAAAAGAAAAATACTAGAAAGAGATGATTATATATGATGAAAACAAGTAGAAAAGTCGCAATTGTAGGTACAGGATTCGTTGGAACAAGTATTGCCTATGCGATGATTAATCAAGGGATTACAAATGAATTAGTTTTAATTGATGTTAATCACGAAAAAGCAGAAGGAGAAGCACTTGACTTGCTGGATGGTATGGCTTGGGGCGAAGAAAATATTGCTGTTAAATCTGGTGACTATGCTGAATGCGCAGATGCTAATCTAGTAGTCATCACAGCAGGGATCAATCAAAAACCTGGCCAAACTCGCCTAGACCTTGTTAAAACAAACGCGACTATCATGCGCGAAATAGTTGTACAAATTATGAATGCTGGATTTGATGGTATCCTTGTGATTGCTTCAAATCCCGTAGATATTCTCACTTATATTGCTTGGCAGACATCTGGTTTACCAAATAATCGTGTGATTGGTACAGGAACAACTTTAGATACTACTAGACTAAGAAAAGAAATCGCATTGAAATTACAAGTCGACCCAAGAAGTGTTCACGGTTATGTTATGGGTGAACATGGTGACTCTGAAGTTGCTGTCTGGTCTCACACAACAGTGGGTGGCAAACCGATTCTCGAACTAGTAGAAAGTGATTCTCGCCTAACAAAAGGTGAGCTAACAATAATTGCTGAAAAGGTTAAAAATGCAGCCTACGAAATCATTGACCGAAAAAAAGCAACATACTATGGTATCGGAATGAGTACTACTCGGATTGTAAAAGCCGTCTTGAATAATGAGCAAGCCGTGCTACCAGTTTCAGCTTATTTATCAAATCAATATAGTCAAAAGGACATCTTTACTGGGGTACCTTCTGTAGTAGATGAAAATGGTGTCCGTGAAATAATCGAATTAGCTATCACAGACGAAGAACAAGAGTCATTTAATCGCTCTGTATCCGAATTACAAGCTGTTCTAGATACTGTAAAATAATAATGTGGTGAAAGGGAAGAGGTGGAGCTCTTCCCTTTTTTAGTTATGATATTCTTTCAAAAGCCCTTTTTGTAAAAGTTCTTGCTTGTCTTTAAGATTAAGTATATTTTCTTGAAAGTTCTGTGCATACATGACTGAATAAAGGGTATTTAGCACATAATCAAAAGCAATCTGAGAAGAGAAAGTAGCGACTTTTGCAAAGTCATATTCATCTTGAGAAATAACTAAACTCATTGTCGCTTTCTTTGCCATTTCAGAATGTTCGTTTCCTGTAATTAGCAAAGAAGGGGTACCCACATAGTTCAAGTAAGCCAATATCCGTTCATAATGGTGAATACGACCACTATAGCTAATAAAGATCGCACAATCATTTTTCATCAGATTAGCAGCATTCCATGAAGAATCACTATACTCTTCAGCAAGAATCAAAAATTTATTAAGCTTAACTAACTTATTTTGAAACTTCCTTGCAGTAATCTGGGAATCTCCTTTTGCGAATAAAAACATTCGGTTTGCTTGATTTAACGTGGTTGCTATCGTATCTAATTCTTGTCCTTCAATTTGTAGTTGCGCTTTTTTTATTGTCTGAACAGTAAGATCTGCCATTTTCTTAGCAATCGTTTGAGCATTATCTTCATGTGAAAATGGAAAATTTGGATCAATCACATGATTAAACTGGGCTACTAGTTGATGAACTTCACGTCCTAATTCAAAGCGAAATTCTTTAAAGCCCGTATAACCCATTTTTTTACATAAACGAATAATAGCTGAGTGAGAAGTATATGTAGCTTTTGCCAGTTCCTCAATCGTTAAATAGACGGCTTCTTCAAAATGTAATCGGATATAATCTGCAATCCGCTTCTCTGTAGTAGTAAATGTTTCTTGTTCGGCTAATTTATCTTCAATCAACACGCTTTCAACCTCCTAACGTCTTTATCATCTTACTAACAAATGACAAGGTTGGCTACTAATTCCTAAAAATTGGTACTTTTTTTCAAAAAACGGTTAATTTCCAGTGAAATTCAGAACATTTTTACCAAAATACGTGTACGTTAAGACTTTGAACACAGGATTCAGTATACTTGGCGTATCAACTATATAGGAGGTTTATTTATGTTAACAATTGCTTATCTGGGAAATGGAAAGAGTACAAATCGTTATCATTTACCTTTTTCTAGAAAATTATCAGACAAAATAAGAATCAAAAAAATTTACTCACCAAGTGAACCAGCCTGGGAAACTTTTGATGATATCGAGTACACTACAAAACTAGCTGATTTATGGAACGACCCTGAGATTCAATTAGTCGTTATCACGACACCAAGTCAATTTCATTATGAATATGCCAAACTTGCACTAAGACACGGCAAAAATGTTTTAGTTGAAAAACCTTTTGCAGAAACTTCTAAAGAGGCAAAAGAACTCTTTTCTCTAGCTAAAGAACAAGGATTGTTTATCCAATGCTATCAAAATAGACGTTTTGATTCAGATTTTTTAACTGTACAAAAGGTAATTGAAAGTGGCAAACTAGGAGATATTTTAGAAATCGAGATGCATTACGATTATTTTCGACCAGAAATCCCTGAAAGCACCACTACGTTTTCTATAGCAAACAGCTATCTTTACGGACATGCGTGTCACACAGTAGACCAAGTTCTTTCTTACTTTGGTGAACCAGACGACATTCATTATGATGTTCGCCAATTATTAGGAAAAGGTCGGATGAATGATTATTTTGATTTAGATTTTTTCTATGGAACAATGAAAATCTCAATAAAATCAAGTTACTTTAGAATCAAAGAACGTCCTAGCTTTGCTGTTTATGGAAAAAAAGGCATGTTTGTCAAACAAACGAAAGATCGTCAAGAAGAACATTTGAAAATGTTTTATATGCCAGATAACGCTGATTTTGGAATAGATTTACCGGAACATTTTGGTGTTTTAACTTACATGGATGATAAAAACATCTATCGTGAAGAAAAGGTGACTTCAGAGATAGGTGATTATAGCCGTGTATATGACGGTATTTATGAAACATTAATCAATGGTGCAGAAAAACTCATTAAAGATGAAGAAACCATTTTACAAATGCAGATTTTAGAAAATGGCATTCGTTCTATTCAAGAAAACGAAGAGAAAGAATAACATTTATATTCAAAAATTTAAATTAAAGAGATCCTTTTTGACAGTCTATTTATTCTTAGGTAAGATAAATAAGAGAACATGATAATTTTCTGGAGGGACAAAACTATGACTAATTACGATGGTGAAAAAGGAAAACGACTAAGAGGATCAATGGCACCAAAAACAGATGATGAAGTAGCTTTGGCTGGCACTAATTCTGGCGAAACACAAAACAAACAAGAAGCATTATCTGGAACTAACTCTGGAGAAGAAAAAACAGTCGCATTATCTGGATCAAATGCGGTTGAAGATGACACAAAAGAAGAACCAAACAAACTTGAAGAAGTAGTTGAAGAAGTCATAGAAGATGTCAAAGAAAAATTTGAAGAATTGACATCAAAAAACAAACATTCTAAATAAACAAAAATAGGCTGAGGCAAACGTAGCCTCACTTAAATAGAAAAAAAGCCTAAAATTCGTTTCTCAGAACGTTGATTTTAGGCTTTTTTTAATTGGAAAATGTGTTGATAACGACTGGATTTCTAGTTTTCTACCCGTCTCTTTATTCTAAAGACAAGGCACTAAACGCTAGTGCCTTGTCTTTTTTTATTTATGTTTACACTATTAAATTTGATTCCTTTCGCGTTTTGCTAGATAGGGCATAACGAACCCTAAACCAATCAAAACAACAATTCCAACAATATTGATGATTAATTCATGCCAAAAAAGTGATGAACCAAAAGCGGCATCCTGTGGTAAGACACCAAAAAGCGTTGCAATTATTGTTACAGCAAAACACCAGACACCAACGGCAACAGCAAATCGGTCGTTTTTGATAAACACGTACTCTGATTGGTATTTTTGACTATTTAAACGGATTTTGATAAACGCAAAGAAAATCCAACAAGTCACACCTGGAGAAATAATCCCATTCAAGTTCAATAACCAGTTAAAAATATCATTCATTTCTGGCAAGAAAACACCCAACAATAGAATAAAAGCACTTAACGCAGTTGTTAGAATATATCCGTTAATTGGTAGACCATCTTCATTTAATTTTGTTAATTTTTTAGGCATAAATTCTTTACCTGTATCTGAGATAAGCATTCTTGTCATAGCATCAAGTAAAACTGCAAGCAGCGCGCACATATAAATAATTTGCGTTACCGCAAAGACATACATCAAGCTATTCCCCATATGAAAAAACTCACCTAGACGTTGAAAAGCATAATAAGAACCATTCATCTTTAGATTATTCGGTAAATGGTGCGCATCGAAGAATACACCTAAAGAAAAAGAACCAAAAACAGTTAAGAAAATAGTCATAACAGTTAACATAATCATTGCTTTAGGAAATTCTCTCTTCGGTTTACGCATTCGAGTAACGAAAGGCGCAACTAATTCTGCTCCATTAATTGCATAAATCAGTAACCCAATCGTTGTTAAGTAATGCAGATCAAATTTTGGCAAAATTGTTTTGAAATTCATTGGTTGTGTTTCAATGTGTCCATTTGGCATAAATAGAGAAGTAAAGGTCATAATAACGAATAAGATTGTCATCACAAACATTGCACCACCGCCAATTGTGCTTAGAACTTCTAAAGACTTCTTGAAATGACGTTGCAAGAAAATAAATGCCAAGAAAATAACAAATGTCAGTAAAGCAAATAACGAATTAGACATTGTGTCTTCCATCGAATCATTTCCATTAATCAACCAACCAAAACCAACTACCACTGCATTAGCGGTGTCAACAACATAGGGGATAGAAGCAGCCCAATAAGTCCATGCCGTAAAGTAGCCAAGTTTATCACCACTTGTCCCACGAACCCACGAACTCAAACCACCACCTTCATGATTAAAGACAGACCCCAGCTGACCAACCATCAATGAATAGGGAACAACGTATAGTATTAACAAAATAACCCATGAAGTAATAACACCCATGCCTTGATTAGCAAAATTATAAATAATATCATCAAACCCAATAACCGTAACAAAAGACATTAATGCCAACACGGGCCACGAAATAAAATTTTTCTTTTCTTCCATATACATAACCTCCAGCAAGTATTATAATCTTATTTTTCTGAAAATAATATGAAAGACAATCTGTGTTTCACTTAAAATATAGCGAAAGAACACAAAGAGAACTAAAAAATAAAAATCATCTATAAGTTAAGAAATAAAGCGATTAAAACAATCAATCTGCAAATTTCACTAAATAATCAAATAGTTAAGGTTGAAATCCCAAAAACGTTTAAACATAATCAGTAGTTTTTCGATTAAAAAAGTTACAATAATTGTATTGATCACAATACATAAAGATAAATCATTTTTTATAGTATTTATGTTGAGTAAAGATAAAAGCAACATACAAAATTCATGCAAAATAATTTTTAAATGTTGTATTCAGTATAATTAGCTAAAATTAATATAAAACAGCAATTATTTGATTAAAAGAGTGAATCTCATTCTTGTAATCTACTTTGTATAATATATATTATGTAAACTAAAATAAATTTAAAATTTAAATCGCTGTACCAACCCTCCCTTTGTTCCTAAATTAAGCATTATTTGACGAAAATCATTCGTTTTTGTTTTATATACGTAAAACACAGTAAAATTTGTGTTTAAAATTCTGACGTACACTAAATTCGTAGTCAATATTGTCATTTGTTCGTAGGATAAACATAAGATTTGCGAATTCACAGGTTTTTGGCGTGCTTGGTGGATTAATGGAATCATTTATACAGCTACAAAATTACCAATTAGAATATAGAAAATAATCAAAAACACTGGTTTTAGACATATAAAGTGGATTTATTTTATTATCTGTGTCTTGATTGATTCAGACTAATTAAGCACAAAAAAGAGGAATCTTGGGATACAATTCCTCTTTTGATGGCTTTTTAGGCTACTGACAATAATATATAATTAAGCATTGTAATGTTAAAACTTCTTAATCTAAAAAGAGAGTTTCAAACATTGTTTAGAAAGCTGCTGTCACCTGGTGAAAAACCTCTTTGATTACAGGCAAGAAATAGATCACTCCGGCAGCTCCTAGAACTAAGAATAGTTGTTTTCTTTGTTTTTTTCGTTTCAGCATGCTTGTTGTTTTATGAAAAAAGTACAAAGCACTTTTTGCTAACGCTGTTACTGTCGATAAAATCAATGTTGGTGAATAAGCTGTTTGCTTTTCCGAAGTAACAGCTAGTAATTTCGTCCCATAAGTTGGATACTTGATAAATGCTTGATATAGCGCAATTAAAACAATTACCCCCATTGAATAATTTAGTAATGAATGAATTTTTCGCAAAAACGGTACCTCTTATCTTTATTATTTTATAAATATTTTTATTTTTTTTTTCTAAGTGTTAAAGTTCTCACTTTTCGGAATAAATGCCTTTACTCTGATTGTGACTCTTTTTCTGAATTTGCTTTGTCCATCCATGGGAATTCGAAGCCAATTGTTAGATCCGCTTTTAATACTAAAACTGCATCGAACTTCCCTTTTTTACCAGTAAATCCTTTGATTACCTTGCTGGTCTTTCTTTTCGATAAAAGCTCACGTAGGTTCGTCTTAGTCAGTTTCTTTTTAGCGACTATTGGCCATAATTTGAAGTCACATTCTGCGTTGAGACAACTTGCAATCTTAGGATACAACATCACAACCCCTTTTTGACACTTTGGACAGCGACCCAATTGATCGTTCTTCTTCTCCATCGCCTTAATTTGACGTGTACCGCTAACTTCCTTTGATAAATCAACTTGTTGGATTTGTTGCGGAACTGAATCTAGCAAATGTAAAATAAATTTTTTGATATTTTCCAAAAATACTTCAGGAGTTCCTTGGTTCTCTCCAATTTTTCGTAAATACCCTTCCCAACGCGCAGTCATTTCGGCACTGGTCAATAGTGGTTCACTTGCGACAGCTTTACATAAAGTGATACCTTTTGAAGTAACAAATAGTTCATTTTTCTTTACTTCGATATAGTGACGCTGCTTCAAATTTTCGATAATATTTGCACGTGTTGCTTCAGTTCCAATCCCTTCCACTTCTTTCAATATTTCTTGTGCTTCGTTATCATCTAATGTTTTCCCCGCTGTTTTCATAGCTGTAATCAGCGTCCCTTCATTGTAAGGTTTGGGAGGTTGTGTTTCTTTTTCGAGACGCTTCAATTCAACTTCAACAAGATCACCTTCTTGAATTATCGGCAATTTTTGCAGGTCTTTTTTCTTTTTCTTTCCAGTATTTAAGATCGCTTGCCAACCTTGTTGGATAGGTATTTTGCCAATACTTTTTAGTCTCAACTGATTTACAGCTGTCAAAATAGTTGTTTCTTCATAAATGTAGTTACTTGCAAACATTGCGAGCGTCGTTTGTAGCACCTGCAAATAGACCGCTTGTTGGAGACGCGAAAGTTTAGCAAAACGTTCTTTGGTCGGGATCGTTTTGGTAGGAATAATTGCATGATGTTCCTGTACTTTACTAGCATCAACGTAACGTTTTTTTGGAAAGAGTTCTGGTGTTTCAATCGTATCAATACCAAGAAATCCTTTATATTTTTCTAATCGCTGAACTAGATAGCGATGTTCATTATCAGTGATATATGGCGAATCCGTTCTGGGATAGCTTAAAAATTTACTTTCATATAACCCTTGAACCGCTTCTAAAGTTGATTTTGCACTAGCTTTCATCAACTGGTTCATTTTCGATTGCAAACTAGATAGCGAAAATAATCGTGGACTACGTATTTGCTTTTCTTTTTTTTCTACCTTGTTGATTCGCCCTTCTTGAACACCCAAATGCGTACCTAATTTTTGTAATTCTTCTGTTAATGCTTCTGGTGTCTTGAAAGTTTTTTTGGGTTCCATTTTTCCGATGAATCGCCCATTTTGATGTCGAATTTCTCCCTCACCTTCGAAATAAGGTTCCTTTTTGAAATGATTGATTTCTTCTTGTAGTTTAAAAATCATATATAAAGTAGGTGTCTGAACTCTTCCTAGTGAAAAGCTACCATCAATTCCTTTATTTTGAAGCAACAAACTGTATAAAGGACTGCCATTCATTCCGATTAGCCAATCAGCATTTTGTCTTGCTTTTGCCTCTTTATACTTCGGGTAATAGTATTCACCTGGTCTTAAATCTTTAAAGCCATCATAGATTGCTTCTTTTTCTAAAGAATTAATCCATAAACGAAGATATTTTTTTTCTTTGGAAAATGCTTTTGCTTGACGAATAATCGACCAGGCAATCGCTTCTCCTTCTCGATCCCCATCAGTAGCAACAATAATGGTATTTGCAGACTGCAGCTCTCTTTTGACAATTGCAAACTGCGCTCTCTTATCCGTAGGAACTTCATATTGAAAAGTCTCAGGGAAAATAGGTAAATTTTCTAAGGACCATCTCGCCCAACGTTGATCATATGCTCCCGGTGGAACCATATCTACTAAATGGCCAAATCCATAAGTAATTGTTACTTCACCTGTAAATAACGGATCTTTGATTTCATAATAACCATCCCGTTTTTTTCGTTGTTGAAAGGCTTCAGCATACGCTTTTGCTTGTGATGGCTTTTCAGCTAAAATGACTGTTTTCATAGCTTTCCCTCCGTTATTCAAGCTATTTTCGACTTACCTATTATGAAACAAATTCTTGAATCTGACAACCAAAAAAAGCCTTACCTCATCAAGAGTCTGATAAGGAAAGGCGAAAATACGTTCGTAGTTTCATAAAAATGAAGATTTATCCATTTAGACCATAAATTCAACAAATCTTTGATCCCAAATTTTTTCATAAAATGCAATTGTGTCTTGCGCACTCATAAATGCGTTGTCGTAAGTCGTTGTTAAAGAATGCAGCATCCTTACTTGATAGCCTAGGTGGTGCGCAACTTTGATTGACGTATCAATGCAATATTCTGTTTGTGCCCCACAAATTTCCAGCGTCTGAATATTTAACTCCATCAGCATATTTTGTAGCGCTGTTTCGAAAAAAGCATCCGCATGCGTTTTTTCTACATAACGCGCTTCATTTGGTTGAATAATTTCGGGAATGATTTTCCAAGCCGTTGTCCCTGAAATTAGTTCTTTATCGGAATGTTGAATAAAGATGATTTGCTTTTGTTGTTCTTTATATAAAAGTATACGTTCATTTACTTGTTTTGTTAGCAATTCTAATCCAAAAATTTCAGTTTTATCGTGACAAACACCGTTTTGTAAATCAATTACGACTAGTGCATCACATAGTTGTGCTTTCATACAAACGTCCCCTCATTGTTTTCTACATTATAGCCGATTTAGTCCGATATCTGCCGCTGGCAACACGTATTCAAGCAAAGAGAAATCTTGATTATTATGCACGCGAATTTCCAAAGGGTTTAACTGTAGCAAAGGCTCAAGTTGCCGTTCGAGCATGATTGGCGAATGCGTACTAGTACTTCCAATATTCAATAACTCAATGCACACATCTGGTGATAAGTTAGAAGCAATCTTGGGTACATCTCGATTCAAAAAATAATCGACTAAAACGATGTCTCCTTGAAGTGCATGAATCATGTCTTGATTTTTCGCTAGTTCTACATAAACAAATTTCAACTTATTTTTCAAATCACTTGTCCGAACGTTCCGATAAAGCTGTTTGGTAATATGTTTTCCAAGTGATTGCGTACGAGTCACCAAAAAGACTGTTTTTTTCTTTAACATAGCTATCCCCTCTCTTTTTCAACACTATAAAACTATTTTCAGAAACATTACATTTATTTTCACTGAAAAAACGCTTTTTTTACTTATTATTAATAATTGCAGTCGGTAATTCCTCAATTAGACACACAAAATTGCTTTAAGCTAACTTTAGGTTAACTATGTTAAAATTAATTAGAATGAAAAATGAGGTGAATCAATGATAAAGTTACTCATTGTTGAGGATGAAAAAGTTTTATCTGACAACATCAAAGAGATTATTAACGATCTTGGAGAAGTCGTCCAAGTTTACAATGGTAGTGAAGGGCTCTTTGAATTAGAAAGTGGTATTTATGACTTAGTTATTCTTGATCTGATGATGCCCGAAATGAACGGATACGAAGTTTTAGCCCAAGCAAGAAAAGCAAATATCCAGACGCCTGTCTTGATTTTAACAGCAAAAGATGGTTTAGAAGATAAAATCGAAGGGTTTGAAAAAGGCGCTGATGACTATTTAACTAAGCCATTTTATCGTGAAGAGTTGATTATGCGTGTCAAAGCGTTATTGAAACGTTCTTTGGGACTTTTTAATGAGCATTCACTTGAATACAAAGGTGTTACTTGTGATTTAAATCGTAATGAGGTCTCTTTTAAAGGCGAAATTTTACCAATTCAAGGAAAAGAATTTGAACTCTTAACTTACTTTTTGCAAAACAAAGGTATTATTTTAACAAAGGAACAGATTTTCGATCGGATTTGGGGATTTGATTCCGATACGACATTAACAGTCGTTGAAGTTTATATGAGTAATTTACGAAAACACCTGCGTGAAACGACTCTTGCGAAAGACATCAAAACACTCCGAAACGTTGGCTACATTTTACAGGAAGTGTAACAAAATGAAAAAAATAAAAGACAGATTTCCTAACAAGCAAAAAATCCGTTTCTTTTTAACTAATGTTACTGCTTTTGCTAGTATTTTTATTTTATTAGGCTTTATCACGCTTCAACTGCTGAACCAATCTGCCTACAGAGAAACTGATTTAAGTCTAACTCAAATTGATGCAAATTCGCGAGCCGTTCAGTTAGAAATTTCTCGTTATGAACAAGGAAACCCCTTTTTAGAAAATTTTCCTGGCGGACAACCCTTAAGTGATCCGGATAACAATCGTTTTAATACCCAAGTGATTTTGTGGTCTGCTTCTGGCGATATTTTAAATAAAGCTGCTATTGGTGGCCGTTTAAATCAAATCCAAGGATTGAAATTGAATACCAAAAATCTAGATGTTATTCAAAGTATCGATTTATCTGAATCAGAGAACGATCATTCTTTGGCTTTTCGTTCAATTACACGTAAAGCTGAGTCCAATCAGAGCGAAATTGCTTATATTCAAGTATTAGCAAATACAAATCAGATTAAAGATTCTCTAGCTACCTTTCAAACTGTTATGATTATTTGTATGATCGTCTTCTGGCTGATTTCAATTGGTATTAGTTATTATCTATCTAACTTAAGTATGCGCCCTATTCTAGCTTCGTGGAAACAGCAAAAGGAATTTGTCGAAAATGCTTCTCATGAATTCCGAACACCTTTGTCTATTATCCAAAATAGCTTAGAACATTTATTTACAAAACCAAATCACACTGTTATCGAAGAATCAGAAAGTATTGCTCAAGCTTTAGCAGAAACTCGGCGACTTACTGGACTGACGACAGATTTATTAACGATTGCGCGAAATGATTCGAATCAACGGCTTTTATCAAAAACAGCTGTAAATATCCAGCCGTTCATCGCTCAATTAGTTAAGCCATTTCAAGAAATGGCCGAAATGGATGGAAAACATTTCTTGATTGCGAATAAGACCACAGCTACTGTCTTCATTGATGAAAAGAAAATCCATCAAGTATTAGTTATCCTACTTGATAATGCTTTGAAATACACTAACCAAAGTGATTCTATCTTGATTGAATCACAAATAACTAACAAAGAATGGAAAATTGAAGTTAAGAATACTGGACCAAATATTTCCCCTGAAGAAAAAGCGCGAATCTTTGAACGTTTTTATCGTGAAGATCGTTCTCGTTCAAAAGAAACTGGTGGCTATGGGCTGGGTTTGGCAATTGCCAAACAAATTGTCGAGCAGCATAAAGGGAAAATTTCTGTAAGGGATTATGAACCACAAGGTGTCATCTTCACTGTTGAATTACCCCTAAAATAAAAGAGTTCCGATAGAATCAATTGATTTGATCTCTATCGGAATTTTTTATTTAGATATTTTAGTCAGAATTGTTTTTCCTGTACTAATACTTTCCTATTCCTGACTTTTGTTTTAGGATAAGAGAAAGAATCAGCTATCGTTTTGCCTGATCTCGTTAATAACTCATCTGCGTTTAGGATTGCTTTATCCAAAGCTGAAAGGAGAACAATTATGGATAGTAAAACTAGAAAACAAGTACAAGAAAAATTGAAACAAAGATTACAATTGTTACCGCCAATTTTTGAACAGTTCTTGCTTGAAAACCGGGGACACTTATCTTTAAGTAGCCGTTATGAATATGCGAAAGATTTCCATTTATTTACCGATTTCCTAAAAGAAGCTTATCCAAAGCAAGAAATGGATGATGAATTTATCTTACAATTAGAGAAACAAGATTACCTGAACTTTCTAGCTAGTATATATCGTCATACACGCTCTTTTCAGACAGCCGCTGAACAGCCTGTCGAACAGACATTTAAAAATAATTATCATGGTGTTTCTCGGAAACAATACGCGCTCAACCATTTTTTGAAGTTTTTGTTTCAAAATGGCAAACTAAAAGAAGAAATTTCGTTGTTAGGGACCAGCACCCCAGAGACCACTTCAGCCGCACCACGTTATCTCTCTGCGGATTTATTACTTGATTTTGAAACACTATTCATACCATCTGCAGGATTTGACACAAGCCGAGAAGCTAGTTTTGAGAAGAAAAACCGACCACGCAATCTCGCAATCCTTGCACTATTGCTTTATTGTGGACTCAAAATTCATGAAATTGTTGAATTAAAGAGGAAAGATCTCCTGCTAGAAAAACAGCTGATCCAATTACATCGAAAAGAAAACCGGTTGAATCAAGTACCACTTCCCAATGAAGCATTCAGTTTGCTGACAGCGTATCTCACACTAAATGAATTAGCTGCGGAAGAATTTGTCTTTCAATCATCACATGACCAGCAGATTTCTCCTCGAACGATTCGGCAAATTTTAAGTAAAGTAACTGTTTATCAAAATCTTTCACCAGAGTTGTGTCGAAAAACTTTTCGTTATTATACTGAACAATATTTGGATGATCTCGACGCAGTTAACTATTTATGTGGCAATCGCTACCTTCATCAACATAATTTTCAAGAAGTCTATCAAAAAATGCTGGTATTTTCCTACCGCCAATTTAGCTAACATACCGATTTTAGCTAAATTGTCTAGAAATCAACCAGCAATAAAGCTTTTTTCACTTTGATTATCTTTTAGAAAGGAAACGTTTTGCTCTTTTATTCACAAAATAATCTGTTATTTTCAAAGCGTTTGTGCTACGATTATAGCGGAATTTGTAACCCTTTTAACAAAAATTTGATGGAGTGTGACCTATGGAAACAATCGAATATTCCCCACTTAATTTATTTACTAATTACGAAGAGGCAGCAAAAAGAACACCAGATATTCCAATTATTATTGACGAACCTTTAGTTGCTTTTCCTGAACTTGGATTTAAAAGCACTTACAAAGAAAGCTATGAAACCGTCTTAACACGTGCCTATCAGTTGGCAGCAATGGGTGTTGGGCTTGGCGACAAAATCATGCTATATAAAAGTTCAGCATTCGATACTTATTTAATGGCAGTTGCTGCTTCTTATCTTGGTGCTGTACCTGTGATGACTTCTTATCACTTACCTACAGCGACAATGGAAGTTTTCGTTGAGCGATTAGAAGATCCCTTTATCTTATTTGACGAAGTTACTGCTGAACGCGTAACAGGGATTTCAAATGGTTCAAAAGAAAAGCAATTATCAGTGAAAGAATTATTGAACCAATCGGCAACGCCAGTTTCTCAACAAGAACTACCAAAAGATCAAATTGCCTACATGACACATACTTCGGGAACAACAGGCATTCCAAAATTGATTTGTCATTCAGCAAACTCTATGGGCTGGCGAACAAAATGGCAAAAAACGATTTTTACAAAAATTGCAGCAAAAGAACTAGTTGCTTTCCACATTTCTCCCGTCCACTCTCGTTTCAATATCGGAATTTCTTCTTTAATGGCTATGGGTTTCCCAATGATGCCGTTAGCTAATGCACAGGGGGATCATGTAGTTAAAATGCTAACTGAAAATCCACCAATTGCACTAGAAACGCATCCAAATAACTTTGTTCAATGGAGTTTCGTTGCAAAGGAGGCACCAGAAGCTTTTGCTGGAATTCGTTACTACCACTCGACTTTTGATGCAATTAATAATCAAACGATGGCAACTTTTCTTGACACATCTAACACCAAGGATGCTATCTTTTTACAAGTTTATGGTCAAAGCGAATGTGGTCCAATGATTCTCAAAGCACATACATTGGAGTCACTAAAAACAAACGATGCTCGTGATATGGGCGTTGGTCTTGGTGACTTGACTAAGGCTCGAATCGCAGACGACCAGGGGAATCTCTTACCTATTGGCACAGATGGTCATATCCAATTCTTATCAAAAGGCCGCGCATTGACTTACTACAAAGAAGATGCACGTTTCCAAGAAAATGTTTATGGCGACTGGTGGGACAGTGGTGATTACGGTGTAATGAATGCAGATGGGCACCTTTTCTTAAAAGATCGTCAAGTTGACTTGATCGAAACAATCAATAGTACATTAGCAATCGAGGATTACTTACTTGACTCTCTTGATTTCCTTGCTGAAGTCGTAATCGTACGTGATAAAAATGATTCACCACAGCCAATCATTGCTTTAGCACCTGGAAAAGAAATGGATTGGGACACTTATTGGACACAAGTTCATGAACTACCACGCTTGAATACGCCAATTATTCGCGCATTTGAAGATATTCCACGGACTGCAACAATGAAAGTCCAACGTCTGCAAATCGAACAAGAATTAAAAAATCAATAAATTTGTTTAAACAAACTGATACTTTTGATAACGATGTTCTCTTCGTTGTCAAAAGTATTTTTTATTCCCCCGTTTTTACAAAATTGGCTGAGTTTCAAATCTGCCAATTGGCTGTTTTCATTTTATTTTACTTTCGCTATACTTGCTTTCATGGAGGAAAACAAGATGAAAAGAGTATTAACAATTGGCGGATCTGACCCTTTCGCAGGTGGCGGAATTCAATCCGATTTAAAAACTTTTGAAAACTACCAGCTTTTTGGCTTAAGTGCCTTAACCTGTGTAGGCTTTTTGGATGAGCAAGGCGCATTCCAATTAGAAAATCTATCACCGAGACTACTGAAACAACAATTAGCTTCACTAACAAAAATGACGAGCCTTGATGGAATCAAGCTTGGCTTACTTCACTCAGAAGAAGCCATCACGATTGTACGTGATTTTTTGATACAAAATTCAGAACTTCCAGTTGTCCTAGATCCTGTCCTTGCGTTTAAAGAAACCAAAACGACTGAAAATAAACGTTATATGGATAAAATGATTTCTGAACTTTTTCCTTTAGCAACTGTGATTACCCCAAATTTAAAAGAAGCGGCTTTGCTAGCAAACCAAGATAAGTTGCGCTCACTAGATGATCTTCGCCACGCAGCTCAAATCATCCACGCTTTCGGAGCAAAACAACTTGTGATTAAAGGTGGTCAAGGCATTCATGGTGACTTTGCTATCGATTTATTTTTTGACGGCGAAAAAGAACAACTATTTACTCGTAAAAAATTAACAAAGTCAACTGTGAATGGTGCGGGTTGTACGTTTTCTTCTGCTATTTTAGCAAATTTATGCCAAGGAAACTCCTTACCTGACGCAATTGCGACTAGTAAAGATTATGTTTATCATTGTATTGAACACGGCATCTTGATGAATGATGGCTCCGGAAGTGTTTGGTCCGGAGGAAAATTAAAGGAGGAATAACGAGGAATGAACATTAGACAAATAACCACTTATGCTATGTTGATTGCGCTAACTGTTGCGCTTTCTCTGACGATTCTTATCCCCGTTCCAGCCACAAATGGTTTTATTACCTTATGTGAAGTTGGGATCTATACAGCAGCTTCGTTATTTGGGCCGATTGGTGGCTTAGTAGTTGGTGGTTCCAGTGGTTTATTGATTGATTTGATTTCAGGTTATCCACAATGGGCGATTTTTTCTCTGCTCATTCATGGGTTACAAGGATTGACAGTGGGTTTGATTGGTCGACAAACAACGCTTCGCTGGTTTCTTGGATTATTAACTGGTAGTGTAGTCATGATTATTGGCTATTTGTTAGCCGGTTGGTTCTTATATGGCTGGCCAGCGGGAGTCGCGTCAATTCCCGGAAATATGATTCAGAATCTATTCGGAATTGCTCTCACCTACCCATTAGTTTCTGGCTTGAAACGATTTCAATTAGGAAAACAACGCTAATCATAGCGAAAGAAGGATGAATAAAATGGAATTAACAAAAGAAATGTTGGCAAAAGAATTAACGGAAATGGTTACTGATATCTTGAATGAAGCAAACCTAAGGGCAGGTGATTTATTTGTATTAGGATGTAGTACCAGTGAAGTTGTCGGTGGACATATCGGAAAAAACTCTAGTGCTGAAGTTGGTCAATGGATTGTCCAAACATTAAAAGAAATCCTTGATCCTAAGGAAATCTCGCTAGCTGTCCAAGGCTGTGAACACTTAAATCGGGCACTTGTCGTGGAACGTAACGTGGCAGAAAAGAAAAATTTTGAAATTGTAACAGTTGTTCCAGCTCTACATGCGGGTGGTGCTTGTTCTGTTGCCGCCTTCGAGCAATTTGCTGATCCAGTCGAGGTCGAACACATTGTTGCACAAGCGGGAATCGATATCGGTGATACGTCTATTGGCATGCACGTCAAACATGTTCAAGTTCCTGTCCGTCCCCGTTCAAATACTTTAGGTGGGGCTCATGTCACTGCGCTACGTTCTCGTCCTAAATACATTGGCGGGCCACGTGCGCAATACAATACTAATGAACGTTAAGTAGTGATTAGCTTCAAGTAATAAGAAACCTTTTCTAACAATCACTTTCCATATGTTTATAAAAAGAGGACTTATTACCGAAGAAGCTGCTTTGGGAACACCATTTATTCAGAAAAAGGAAGCTGGTTTTTTCCCCAGCTTCCTTTTTTCGGCTCCTTTTCTTCTTACACTTTTTCAGATGTGTACTAGAGAACCTTTCGTTGATACATTCTGGCCTCATAAGGTGCAAATTCACCAACAAGACCAAATTGGGGCTCATCTAAATAGTTGGTTAATACCAGTGACCAGTCTTCCGCTAATTTTTCAGTTGTTAGATCAAAAGTTGTCTTTTCCATCGTTAAGTTTACCATAATCAGGAATTGTTCACTAGATTCTATACGTTCGTAAATAAATAACTGCTTGTGTTCAGGTAAATATTCTTTGAATTCACCTGTAATCAATGCAGTATGCTGTTTTCGTAATTGAATCATTTGTTTATAAAAAGATAAAAGTGAATTTGGTTCTTTTTCTTGCGCTTCGACGTTGATAACTTCCTTATTTGGATTAACAACTAACCAAGGCTCATGTGAAGAGAAACCAGCAAATTTTTCATCCGTCCATTGCATTGGTGTCCGGCTATTATCTCTTGTCGTGCTACGAATGATTGCCAATGATTCTTCCGGTGTGCGCCCTTCTTGAAGCAATCGTTGATAAAGTTTTCTTGAATCAAGTGCATCTACTTGTTCGATTGATTCGAAAGCCATGTTGGTCATTCCAATTTCTTGTCCTTGATAGATAAATGGTGTCCCTTGTAAGAAAAAATACATCATTCCTAACGCTTTTGCAGACTCCAACCAATAATTCTGGTCATTGCCAAACGCAGAAACGCTTCGAGGTACGTCATGGTTTTCCATATAAAGTGCATTCCATCCTTTTCCTGCTAAAGAGTTCTGCCACTGACTTAATGCTTGTTTCAGTTTGACAACATCCAGCGCACCTTGTTCTTCATGGTTCCACAAAGAAATATGATCGAACTCAAAAATCATATCAAAATACCCAGATTCACCAACCCATTGTGGGCCTTCCGTTGCAGATACACCACTTGCTTCACCAACAGTCATGATGTCATACTCGTTAAAAATTGTTTTTAGTTCGGTCAAATACTCCCCGATTCCGGTTACATTTTGAAATGGTGAAAATGGATTAGCTGTTGCTGGAACAGCATAGTCTGCTTTTTTGATATGTGAAATGGCATCTAATCGAAAGCCATCAATTCCTTTCTCTAGCCACCAGCGAATCATAGTAAATAGTTCTTCTCTCACTTTCGGATTTTCCCAATTCAAATCAGGTTGTTCCTTGGCAAAAACGTGTAAATAAGATTGTCCGCTCTCCTCATCATGTGTCCAGGCTGAACCACCAAAAATGGACTGCCATTCATTTGGAGCTAACTCTGATGTGCTATCTGCCCATAAATAATAATCACGGAAAGGATTATCTACCGATTTTTTTGATTCAATAAACCATTTATGTTGATCGGATGTATGATTGATGACCAAGTCCATAATGACTCTGATTCCCATTTGATGTGCTTCAGCCAACAGCAAATCAAATTCT
This sequence comes from Enterococcus sp. DIV0176, assembly GCF_050528535.1. Taxonomy (NCBI): domain Bacteria; kingdom Bacillati; phylum Bacillota; class Bacilli; order Lactobacillales; family Enterococcaceae; genus Enterococcus; species Enterococcus sp. DIV0176. Next base: position 1,394,060 of record NZ_CP172879.1, read on the forward strand.
GCCATTGTTCCAAATTTTGCTAAGATTTCTTGATAGTCACTGATGTCATAACCATTATCAACAAATGGAGAAGAATAAATAGGATTGATCCAAATGAAGCCAATCCCTAACTCTTTTAAATAACTTAATTTTTCACGAATTCCATTAATATCACCAATCCCATCTTGATTGCTGTCTTTAAAACTCGCGGGATAGATTTGATAGCCTACTTCTTGTTGCCACCATTGCACATTTTTTGTCATGCGGATGTCCTCCTTTACCTTTTCATCAATTATAAACGAAATTGCTTCCTATAAGTCTTTGTTACCGTTAACAAAAAAGAATTAAAAACACTCAAAGAAACACTCAAAGCAAAAAACATACGTTCATTGCTTTGAGTGTTTTAGTAACTATTGATAACTTCCTATAGATAACGAGCAATCAACTGGATCATTTGTTTAGGAAATTCTTGGAGATCTGTAATATCAAGGAAACGACTTTCACCGTAAATTTCTTTAATTTCTTCTTTATCTTGGCCAATCGCCGCAGCAATGAAAATAATTCCTTGTCGATCATATTCTTTGATGACTTCTTGAATGTCTTCCTTTGCTTTTTTTCCAGTATAATCTGGAAGAGCTTTTGGCTGTCCATCACTAATATTCAACAATAACTTGGTAGTTGCCGTTTGTTGGTTCAACTTATCAGCAACCACTCTTAAAACAGCTCCGTCGCGGTTATTTTGGCGTGATTTCATTGTCACCAATTTCTCATCCAACCATTGAAAAGTATCAGCAAATTCTTTATAAGAAAAAATCGATGTCTTTTCACGCACGGAAACATCTGCTGTATCACCATTGATCATCAGTGGGATATTGACACGTTTAGCAAATTCCGCAATCGCAATCGCGGCTTTTTTTGCTGCTTCTATTCGATCTTCGCGAATCATCGAACCTGATTCATCTAATCGAATAGCAACGGCTAGAGACGGTTGTTCATGTGGCGGATTTTTTTTGTCAAAATTACGCAAATCACCATATGCAATGCGACTAGCATTAAAGCGTTGCCCTTCGTACTTACCTTTTTGATAACTTGTGCTTTCTTCGTTATCTAAAAGTTCTAATACTTGTCGACTTAATGAATCGACGACTGGAAAGACTTGGGCTCTGATTGCTCGTGCTTCATCGCTGTTTATTTGATACTTCGGTCGGTGAACGATCAATCCTTCTTTTTCATGCATCGTGCCTTTCATGATTTGGCGCGCTTCTTTGTTCAACTCTTTTTTCATTTCTTTGTCATGGGCGTCCATGTCAGCGGCAGACATTTCAGCAGACTCATCTTCCGCACTTTTTTCTGTCTGATGTTTTCCTTCGACGTCACTGCTTCGTTCTTCTTGAATGTTATCTAGATTCTCAGATTCGTCTGTCTCTTCTGGAGCTTCTTTATCAGCCATTTCTTCTGCTTTTTCGAGTGTAGATAGTTCTTGTTCTGCTAAAGTCAATTCTTCTGGAGCAAGCTCTTCAATCTGGCGCTCTTCTGCTTCTAATCCACTGATTTTTCGTCCACGGACTGTTGGTGCATCAGTAGCTTCGCCCCACTTTTTTGCTCGAAGCAACTCTCTCAATTCAATTAATAACCCCGTATCCTCTAAAGCTTGAAGCAAAATCTTTAGTTCATCTGGATCCGTTGTCAGTTTATATAAGACTTTTGGGTAGATAGATTGTAATAAATCTTGTCCTTGCTTCATCGTATTCACCCAATAAAAATAAGAACGCATTCCTGCGACACCTTTGATCGCGTTTGCTTTGGCTGTTTCGTCTAATAATCGAATAATTTCTGCCATTTTGAATAAAATAGATGAGTCTTGAATTCCTGTTTTCCCAACAGCACGTTCGACCATTACTTCGAGACTAGGTAAATCCATTTTTTCTGCATGCTGCATTCGGTCACGCAACGATTCATTCAGTGGTCGATTTCCTTGATAGTTTCGGTTCGTCGTAATCACAACTACGCTGTCAGGATGGCGACGGACGATACCAGTGGGTAAATTCAACATACCATTTGGTTCCAAGGCTGAGTTTAGCGCGACTAAGACAGACGCATCTCGAATCACTGTTGGCTCTTGGATTTCAAGTAAATAGCCTTTTTCCATCGCACGGACGATTTCTGAAGGGTAATATTTATAATGAATAGGTGTTGTTTCAGATTTTGCTTCAATTTGTTGTACAAATTCAGCTAGTTTTTCTCGTGCTGAAAGTACATCTAATTGGTAATGTGATTGGACTAAACGTAACACAGCATCAAAACTCTCGGTTTGAGAGATGGCTTCCAACAATTCTTGACTATCCGCATCGACAGATTCCACTACTGGTAATAACGCACCAAACACATCTGATTTATCCATATCTGCAAAACACGTCACCTTTGTATAAGGTAATTGCAAATCAGCAGATAACGCCTTAGCTAATTGTGTTTTCCCAGATCCGGCATCCCCTTCCAATAAGATATTCATGATTTTCATCTCAGGATCGAGCCAGTTTTCATTGATTTCTGTTGCAATTCGAATTTCTTCCACACTTGTTCGGTGACTTTTTGGTTTTTGCCAAATCATCTGTTTTTCTAGGCGTGAAAATACTCGGTCTTGTGTAAGCGAGAACTCTCCCATTATGCAACCTCCTTTAACGATTCGACGAGTTTAATAACCTAATTCTTCTAGCAAACGTTTTAAGATGCGGAATCGTTCACCAATGAGTTCACCATCTTTTTGTAATGTATCATAGTAAAGAATAATATCCTCATCAATCTTAGGATTTTTTGTATCGACTTCAACAGTCATTCGGTTTCCCTGCAAACCAATGATATCGACCACTGGGTTTTCAGGATCATAGAATTTTTTATAACGATACGCATCTTGGAAATACAAACTTCCTTGAGCTGCTAAAATTGCTAAATCTAAAATGCGAGTAATTGGTAATTCTTCTGATTGACGTGACCATTTTTCCCCTGTATGACGCCAAACTTTTCCAGAAATATCGACTTTTCCACGATCATTCCATTGTGCTAAACCAAGAGACAAGCCTTTTGCATCTGTATCTAGTGCATTACGGCCATCAACTTTATCATAATCTTCAACGACAAGAACAGGTTTGTGTTTTAAATTTGTTGGGATTTCCATAAGAAACACTCCTTTAATATTTATGTTAGTAATTTACTAAATTACTAGCGTAGTAAATTACTAACGACCAATATGATTATAAGCCTATAGACAAAAAAAAGCCAGCAAACAAATTTGTTTGCTGGCAAAATAAATAAAATAAGAATTATTGCGCTGAAATAGCAAGTCCTACTGCTTTTTCTCCAAGATGCGTTCCAATTACCGGGCCAAAGTGACCAATCTCAATTTCTGCATCGGGGTATTTCTTTTGTAATTTTTCTTTTTCACTGATTGCAACATCTAAGTTATTCGCATGGATCACATACAACTTAACTGGTCCTGCAATTTCAGTTTTTCGTTGGCCAATAATATCTTCTGCACGGGCGAATGCTTTTTTGCTTGAACGGATCTTTTCAAACAAAACGATTTTCCCATCCGTAAAAGTTAAGATCGGTTTAATTTTTAACAACCCACCAATCAACGCTGCACCATTTGTTAAACGACCTCCGCGCACTAGATTGTTCAAGTCATCAACTATCAAATAAGCGTAAGTATTATCGCGAATACGATCAATATGTGAAAGGATCTCTTCAAGTGATGTTCCTTGATCATTTAAATCCAAGGCAGATTCGACCATGTGTCCCATGGGCATGCTTGTAATTTTCGAATCGTATGGAATCACCGTTAACCCCTTCACATCTTCTTTCATTGCAAACAATGTATTAACAAAACCCGAAATGCCAGAAGAAAGGTGGATACTGATTATCGTGTCATACCCTTTCGCCTTTAATTCGTCATATAATGCCAAAACTTCTCCCACAACCGGCTGAGATGTCGTAGGGAAATCTTTACTGTTTTTTAGAAGACCATAATATTCATCAGCTTCAATATCGATACCTTCATTATAAATCTTCCCATCTAAAATAACTGGGATCGGAATTACATATAAGTCGGGATGGTTCTTGATACGTTCCGGCAAATAAGCCGTACTATCAGTAACAACTGCAAGTTTCATTTATCTATTTCCTCGTTTCAAAGAATTTTTCCAGACCTTATAACTATAGCATAATTTTGCTTGTAGATAAATCTAAAATCCGTTTCTATCAAAAAAGACTGTCACAAAAATCGCTTTTTGTGACAGCGTATAGTTAAGAATAATAAGCAACTCTTTCCTCAGACGTTCCGGCGATGCAATAGTGAGTGGATACCACTTTTACCAAACTGAGCGAAAAGAAAAGTCACACCTCCGACTCCTGTAATCAACACACAATAGATCACAGCGTTCGTCTTGCTTTCTAATGAGAGTTGCGTATGCAATAAAAAGAACACTATCATACATACAAGTAACATTAGTGCTGTCGAACGAACTGTTTTAAGGAAGAAGTCTTTGATTCTGTATAATGGTGCTATTTGATACTCGTGACACATGTACCAATAACCACGGATAAACACATACCCAAATGCCAATCCATTTGACAAACTCATCCCATAGCCACCAAATAAAGCTAAGAAAATGACTTGGAAAAGAACTTTTAAGACAATTGCTTGTACCGTTAGCCGGATAGCAAACAAATGGTGATTCAATGACTGTAACATCGTTGATAAAATTGTAAATAATGAAAAGAATAGCGAAGCTAGTAACGCTAATTGGAAATACCCCACACTCTCAGGATCATAACCAAAGAACAGTGTGTACAATGGTCCTGCTAATAAAGACATCCCTGCAAGTGATGGCAATAAAATCAAAATCGCGATTGAAAAACTATCTCCAACCGTTTTTTCAATTTGTTTTCGGTTTTCTTTTTTCAAGGTACTTAATAATGGCAAACTACTGATTGCTACGGTACCAACCATTGAAATCAAAATCAAGGTCAACTTGTTCGGATTCACTGACGCTCGACTAAATAAAAACTCTAACTGTTGATCTGCGAGATCTGGACGGAAAAAATGTAATAACGGCTTCATCGTTACTTGGTCGATCATTTGTACAATCGTAATAACTGAACCAACAAAGATAAACGGAAGTGTTTCACGTATAATAGCGCTTGAAGCACGACGATTGTCTTTTTTGAAATAACGGGTAGATATCAAGAAATCTTTCAATCTAAAGTAATCTTTCTGCCGTCCCACTACATACATATGGAAAATCGCAGCTAAACCACCGAAAAACGACGCGACGGTACTGACTAAAACTGCTTCTAAAATCGTTCCATTCGTTAGGACACGCAAATAATATGTCCCAGCTAAAATAACCAGAACTCGGATTGCTTGTTCGATAATCAATGAAGTTCCATAAGGGCGCAAGTCATTCTTCCCTTGAAAATATCCACGCATTGCACTTAATACCGGAATAGCAACCAATGAAGGACATAAACTACGAATCGCTAAAATCCCATTATTCACATTGGCGATTGGACTGATTCCTGCTAGCGCTGGCGCAAATAAATACATCAAAACAGCCGAGGCAATCCCAATGACAAACATGATATTAATCGTACTGCGAAAAATCACTCGACTTTCTTGTGCATCTCCTTCTTTCGTTGCAATGGCAACTTTTTTCGCGATTGCGTTAGGAAAGCCAACTGTTCCAAGCATTAAGAATAATCCATAAGGCAAATAACCGACATTGTAGAGAGTTGTAGCCAACATCCCATCTTGATTATCACCCATCATCATTAACCAAGGAATTAAGTACACAACACCTAAAACCTTACACAACAAATTGGCAAACGTTAACCAAAATGTTCCTTGCATCAATTTTTTATTCATCAAATCTTCCTCAACTATATATTAGGTTCTAAACATCTTTTACATTATAGCAAAAAAACAAGAACAAGTAATCCCAGCATTGCTTTTTCATTTCATCAGCCTGATTATCTCAGCACACAGATTCCACAAATGCCAATCAACCTTTCACTAAGTAATTTTCTAACTAGACTGTTTCAACTATTATGCTATACTTTTCTCATAACGAATTTCATTCGTTATTTAGACAAGTCAGTTGGCGGAAAACAGACTGCTTGTCTAGTTCAATATTCTTTGGAGACAACCAGTGGTCGGTTGTCTCTTTTTTATAACATTTTAATCATTCAGGTTGAATCTATCGAAATCAGCTTTCTTTCATTCGCTTGCTGAGTTAAATACTATCATTCATCCAGCTACAATCAAGTTTGTTAAAGGAACCTTAACACTTTCTCCACTTGTCAAAATTCCGGCTGAGAACCGTTGTTCAAAATGAATTTATCTAACACTCTTTGTACCAATCATTTGATTCGTTTATTTCAAAAAAAGTCTGGAACATTAATCGAAATGATTATGCTCCAGACTTTTTTAAAATACATAGCGTTTTCAAAAGTTATTTTCTTGGAAGCACACTAACCCCTTCCAAAAACAAAAATAGGTGAGTTATTTCCGGATACTCTTGCTTATTTCTCAGAGCTGATTGTTTTTGACCCAACCTCTTTTAAGAAAGTTATTTTTATTTTAAGATAAGTTTTCACCATTCGTTTCAATCACTTTTTGATACCAATAAAATGATTTCTTACGACTGCGATTTAACGTACCATGCCCTTCGTCATCACGATCAACGTAAATAAAACCGTAACGTTTACTCATCTCACCTGTTCCTGCACTGATCAAATCAATGCAGCCCCAAGGTGTATAGCCAATCAAATCTACTCCGTCGTCAATTGCTTTGTCCATTTCAACGATATGTTGTCTAAAGTAGTCGATGCGATAGTCATCTTTGATTGTGCCATCCTCTTCTACTTGATCGAATGCACCCAAGCCATTTTCTACTACCATCAAAGGAACTTCGTAACGAGAATAAATTTGATTTAAGGTATACCGCAAACCAACTGGATCAACTTGCCAACCCCAATCGCTGGCTTTCAAGTATTCATTCGCCACACCACCAAATAAGTTTCCACCCGTAGTATCTTCACGGTCCTCAAGGTTAGCGGCAATACAAGTACTCATATAATAACTAAATGTATAGTAATCAACAGTGCCTTCTTTTAACAATGCTTGATCTTCTTCAGTTATTTCCAATTGAATATCATTTTTTTCAAAATAGCGTTTCATATAATACGGATACGTACCTTTAACTTGGACATCACCACAGAAATAATTCAAACGATCATTCAACTGTTGTGTTCTCAGCACGTCTTCTGGGCGACAGGTCTTAGGATACATCGTAATGTAGGCCAACATGCAACCAATTTTAAACTCTGGATTGATTTTATGCCCCGCAACCACTGCTCTGGCAGATGCTAGAAAGACATTATGCAATGCTTGATATTGTTCCGTTTCTGTATACTCACGGTTAAACAAACCATTGATTTGCTTGCCATGCTCTAATGTTCCAAAATTGATTTCATTAAATGTCAGCCAATACTTCACCTTATCTTGATAGCGTTCAAATAAAGTCGTTGCGTAACGTTCATAAAATGCAATTGTTCGCTGATCTAAAAAACCATCGTAGCGTTTGCCTAATTGAAACGGTAATTCAAAATGAGAGATCGTCACTAAAGGTTCAATCCCATACTTGTGTAATTCATCAAATAAATCATCATAAAATTGTAATCCTGCTTCATTAGGTGTTTCTTCATCACCATTTGGAAAAATCCGTGACCAGGCAATCGACAAACGATATACTTTAAAACCCATTTCTGCAAACAGGGCGATATCTTCTTGATAGCGGTGATAGTGATCAATCCCTGTATGGCTTGGATAATAGTACTTCTCTTCATCGATTACTAAGTCGAATGTTCGCCGTGTCCCTGCTGTTCGACTACCTGCTCGATTATGATCACTGATTGAATCTCCTTTACCAGCAACATCCCAAGCACCTTCACATTGATTGGCAGCTGTCGCGCCACCCCATAAAAAATTCTTTGGAAAACTCATTGATCTTTCTCCTTCATTTTTGATTTAATTAGCAAGAATAGCGGTAGAAACCAAGGTTCCTTGCTGCACTTCATTTTCATCAGTCACAATAATATCCGCGTAATCAGGCGTATTCGTCACAATGATTGGGACTTGTGTGCTATAACCTTCTTCTTCAATCGCCTGAATATCAAAACGAACCAACTTATCTCCTTTTTTTACTGTGTCGCCTTGCTTTACAAAAACTTCAAAGTGTTTTCCTTCTAATTGAATCGTATCAATGCCAATGTGAATCAATAATTCCATGCCATCATCAGAAATGATGCCAATTGCATGATTTGTTGGGAATAAAGTCATGATTGTTCCATCAAAAGGTGCGACAACTTCACCAACAGTCGGCTCAATCACCACGCCTTTGCCCATAATTCCTTCCGCAAAAGCAGCATCTTTTGCTTGACTCAACGGCAAAATATTCCCAGTAATTGGTGAAAAGATTTCTTGTTTCGCTACTTTTTTCTTTTGTACTGTAAATGACCCTTTTGCTTCTTCTTTACTCATCGCGATGGTTGGCTCATCATCTTTAAAACCAATCACCCAAGCTAAACCAAAACCAGCAACTAATGCCACTGCATCTAAGATCATGCTATAAATCGCAAATTTAATATCGCCATCAGGAGAAATAGCACCTGTGTAACGGAAAATTCCTAATCCACCCATTTGATACGCTTGTAAGCCTAAAGCCATAGCTGTTCCACCTGTAAATGCACCAACGACACAAGAGGCCCAGAATGGTTTCTTTTTAGGTAAAGTAATCCCATAGATTGCCGGCTCTGTTACACCAAATATTCCCGAAATAAATGCTGGAACAGACAATTCTTTTAATTTGGCATTTTGTGTTTTTAACATGACAGCTAAAACTGCTCCTGTTTGAGCGAAAGAAACACTACCACTTGGCGTCAATAACGCTGTTGGTTGTCCTTGAGATAAAGCAATGATTGCAAATGGGATTAGTGCCCAATGAAGACCAAACATTACTAAAACTTGCCAAGTAAAACCTAAAATCGCACCAAAAATAATTGGGTTAAATGTTTGAATCGCAATCAAACCACTTCCCAACGCTTCCGAAGCCGCATTCATGATTGGACCAATAACGATAAACATCAATGGAACAGTAATCAATGCAGTGAAAAATGGAACTAAAAATAGCTTAACAACATCAGGAATGACTTTTCGTAGTTGTTTTTCAAGAAATGCTGCAAAAGCGGTTGATGCAATAATCGGCATCACACTTGAACCATAACCAGCTGCTGGAAGTGAAAATGGGATACCAAAGAAATTCAAGCCACCACTTTCAGCAAATTGACTTGTCAATGAACCATCAATAAATCCGGTGTACACCATACTTGCTGCAATCATCATTCCTAAAAACGGGGATCCCCCAAAACGTTTCATGGCTGTAAAACCAATAAAAATCGGTAATAGTAAGAACAGGCCGTCACCCATCGCATTAACTACAGCATAAGTTGGCGTCGCAGCGAACTCTGGTCCTAAAGCAAATGACAAGATTGCAGCAACCCCTTTTAACATACCGGCTGCAGATAATGGCGCTAGAATTGGTTGGAAAATACTTGAAATAATGTCTACAAATTGATCGAATAAGTTTCCTTTTGGTCCTGAATCTGTTTTTTCCTCCAATAAACCTAACACTGCATCCACATCTTTACGTACATCAGGTACATGATTGCCAATAACTACTTGGTATTGGCCACCTGATTGCATAACCGTTACAACGCCATCCATGTTTTTCAACACATCTGTATTTGCTTTACTTTCGTCCTTTAACTTAAAGCGTAAACGCGTAATACAGTTCGTTAACGAATTGACGTTTTCTTTTCCACCAACTTCTTTGACAATGTCTTGTGCTAGTTGTTCATATTTTCCCATGATTTTTTCCTCCAAAATTAAGTATATTTTTTAATCCAGAGGTCTCGCCAACTAAATGTAACGATCCAATTCCTTTTGCTGGGTAAGCTAGTTTTACTCCTTTCATTTTTATTTTAAGAGAAACTCTCTTATTTCGTTTTTTCGATGATTCTTGCAATGTGAATCGTAATATACACCTGCTCATCTCTAGAAACTTGATAGCTCCAACGAGTGGCTAATAATTCAACCACTTTCTTAGTCGCCTCAAAGGCTTCAGGATACTTTTTACTGACAAGGATAAACAGTTCGTTTTCAACTAGTTCGTCTGCTGCTTCTTTTCTTTGCGCATTCAAAACTCTCTCCGCAAAAAATCGTAGATGGGTAATGAAGCGCTGAAAGTAAATGTCGTTTTCAGCAAAGTTGATCTTCAATGTATATTTGATAACCGTTAGAATTTCTTCAATCATTTGTGTAAGGCTGACGGCTGACTCATTCGTGATATCCAACTCGGCATTTACGATGTGTAACGTTAAGAAACCAGATTCGTCATCGGATAGCTCGATACCCATTTTTTCATTGATAAACTGGATACCTCTTCGCGCAATTGCTAATTCTTCCGGGAAGAAGTGCTTGATGTCCCACAATAGAAAATTCTTCATTTGGATTCCTTTGCCCTCGCGTTGGATCGCCGTGTATAAATGATCCGCAAAAGAAATAAAGCTTGTTTCATTAAATTCTTTGTCCAACTTTTTCTTTGCATAATTCAAGATATCAAAAGCAACCATGATGACCTCTTCGGGAATTTCCGAAAGCATTTGTTCTACTCGTAATGACTCACTTTGATTTTTTATTTCAAACACCTTTTCAATACTATCTGAATCAACCTTAAAGCCCGGCTTTTTTTGAAATCCCAATCCATTACCCATTAAAACGATTTCTTTTCCTTCATCATTCAAGGCAACCACGACGTTGTTATTCAAAATCCTCAGAATTTTCAATTGTCTCCCCCCATCTCTTTCAGCCTCACCAACGCATAAAAAAAGACCCAAACGACACCACAAATAAATGTCGTTCAGGTTTAGCTTAACTGAATAATAACTATCCTAAAACAAAGTTACCATTTTCAGTAAGCGCTGTCAATCTGATTTTTACAGTTTTTTTCTGCGCTTTAGTACAAAAAAATGGCACATAGTTTCAGATGTTACGATTGATGAAACAATTGCTAGGCATACACTCCTCCCCTTTGGGCAACAAAAAAAGGGCTTCGACACATTGATGTCCCACCCCTTACCTTCGTTATTTAAATCATTGATAATAAAAAGACAGCTGCTAAACCAGTCACTACAGATAACGCCATAGAACGTGTTTTATATGCTACACCTGCAACTAAGACCATAGCCAAAATTTTGATATTCCAAGCAAAATCTAAATGTTCGTGTGTGATAAAAACATCTTTGAATGCTAATGCAGAAAATAATGCTACTGGAACGTACTTCATCCAATCACTAAACCACGCAGGAACTTTTCTTTGTGTAAAGTAAAGCATTGGTACTACTCTGGGAATGTAAGCTGCTAGAAATAAACAAGCAACTAGTAAAATCAAATAACTTTTACTCATGGTTTTGGACCTCCTGATCTGGGAAGTTAAACAACGGCTCGTTCACTTGCTCCGCACGATGTCGTAACTTTTTCTCTTTTTCTTTTTGGAAAGCTTTTTCTAAAAGCAATCCAGCAAAAGAAGCAATGACAGTCGCTAAGATTAAGCCAAATGTATTTTGGAACAAAACCATAAATGCAACCCCTAAGACACCCGAAAAAATACCAGTCAGAATCAGCAAACCATTCTTCATCTGCATAATAAACATAAAAATAAACATTGCCGTTAACGCGAAATGAACTAAGTCAGCATCTACTCGAATCACTGAACCAAAAACATTTCCAATCACGTTGCTTCCTGCCCAAGCAGCCATAGAAAACCAATTGACGTACAGGGCTTTTTGTTTGTTCCAAGTTGGATCTGTAGAATATTTCAAGTAATTAACTGCATAGTTTTCATCATTTAGTGATTGCGAAAAGACAGCTAAAAATGGACGGCTTTCTTTCTTCATAAATACTGAAAGACTTGAGCCCAATAATGTATAACGTAATTCTAAGAAAAATACCATCAAGATGGTTGTTGCAAATGATGCGTGTGTTGCTAACATTGAGGCAACTAAGAATTGCGCACCGCCGGAAAAAACCAAAATTGATAATAGACCGGTCAATAATGGATCAAATCCAACCTTCTGTAACAGAACACCACAGGCTAATCCAACCGGGATATAGCTAAAACAAAGCGGCATCACTGCATGAAAAGACTGAAGCCATGGCGCAGTTTTCTTTCTACTCATTAAAATGTCTCCTTTGATTACAACAAATAAACAGCGGACTCATTGTAACATAATTTCAATAAATTGTAGCCGTTTTATCTAAAAACAATATTAAATTTTTCTCATTTCAGCTTCAATTTATGATTTTTTTTCATCCTTGCTTATTCGCGATGGTAATTCGGGTCATACTTATCCGTTTCAATATAAATGTAAATCTTTTTATCTGGTAAACTTTTCCGAATCATTCGTTCAATATCATTGACAATTGCATAAGCAAATTCTTCCTTGATATCCAGAATATCCACTTTCGCAGCAACCATAATTTCGGTTGGCCCCATGTGAACTGTTTTAATATCAATCAATCGTTCTATTTCTGGTCGATCAAATGCTTTTTTAATCAACACTAAGTCATGCGCAGTCACACTCTCACCAATAATCAGGCTGTAAAATTCTTTCGCAAGGAAAATAGCGGCACCCATCAATAAGAAACCAATTAATAGACCACTAATTGCATCAAAAGCAGCGATCCCAGTCACCATGGTTAAAATTGTTCCAGCCATAGCCAACACCAAACCAATTACTGCACAAAAGTCTTCTGTGAAAATAATCAAAATCTCACTATGGCGACTTTCACGTAAAAAGGCTAACAATGATAAATTTTCTGTATTCAGTTCTTTGATTTCTTTAAATGCAATCCGCAAAGAACTTCCTTCAATAATAATCCCAAATAACAAAATAGCTAAAATAATCATTGGATTTTCTACTTCATGCGCAGGATGAAACAACTTTTCAAAGGCCTCCATGACTCCTAACGCGCCCCCACCAAAAAAGAGCATCATGGCAACGATCGTACTAAAAAAATATTTTGCTCGACCTTCGCCAAACTGGTGAAGGTCACTTTGACCAGCTGCCGCACGTTTATTCCCAAATAATAGTAGCACTTGGTTACTACAATCCACGATACTATGGATACTTTCATTCAACATAGCGGCACTTCCACTAATCGCATAACCAATAAATTTGCTAACTGCAACTAAAATATTGGCACCTAATGCTGCTAAGACAGAAAACATGCCACTTTTCTTTAAATTTTCCACTGTTGTTCCTCTTTTCTATGGATTCAATTTTTTTGGATCCAGTCTTAAATTTTGGCTAAATTAAAGACAATCTTTTGTCCCGATTTTAGTTCGATTTCAGCAGCACCTTTAGTGGCAGATTCACCATCAATCGTAAACAACCAATACTTTTGTTTTTCCTGATTCTGTTTACGCCCTTCGATTTCAGTAATAAACCCTTTTTCTTCCTCGACTTTAAAAGTTTTTTGCAAAACTTCTAAAAGATTTTCTCCTGTTTCAAAAGTAACCTTCTGATTAGCAAAATCTTTTCCATCTTCTTGAAGAACGATTGTTGCTTCTTGCTGTTGCACACTGGAGCTTAATTGACTATCAGCTGTTTTTTCTACGTTACTGCTACACCCACTTAAAATTCCTAACCCTATGATAACTACAAACAAACTATAAATAATCTTTTTCATTTTTTCCTCCAAATTGTTTTACTAATCGCTGGATAATAGGAAAGAAAATCAAATAAAAAAGTAAATTTCCTATAGCATGCGACAAATCAAACGAAATCCCTTGTATATAATAAACCAACGGCTGTGGCAACTGATACAACACCGTATCATAAATCGCCATTAGGCCTCCATAAATAAAACCCGCTAAAAAAAAGAAAATACCTTTCAACCAATAACTTGTTCTGAAATAACTCGAGTGTCTACATAAAGTAAACAACAAGAAGATTCCTCCATAGCTAAGCCATTGGCCAATCACCCACGGGCCCATACCAAAATAAAAACTGCTAATTACTAACGACAGACTCATAACAATCAGCCCATCAATCATTCCCAAGTAAAAAACGACAAATAACAAAATTGCCGTCATAGGTTGAAAATTAGGAATAAATTGAAAAGCAACTCTACCTGCTACACAAGCAGCGCTGAGCATACTCAGCTGTGCAAGTTTTCTGGTACTCATTTTTTCTCCTCTTCACTCTTAAAAATCAACACTTGAAACTGGCACAAGCCGCGCATTTGCGGTTTGTGCCAGTTCGATTATTAACCTACAGTTCAAGTGTTCAAACTTTTCGTACCATCAACGGGATTAGAAATTCATAGTTGATAAAGAAATCAATAACTGAACGATGGTATTCACCAGAAGAAACAAACAACGCTGTCTGCTCCCCTTCTTTAGATACCGTCAGTGATTGTCCCTTATCAAGCAAGACTTCATAAGCATCTTCACCCAGTTTTTCCATATCGTATTGCGGATGATTCATCGCAACGATAAAGATATCATCTAGAACTTGTTCCGTTAATTCGAATTCACTTTGCAAATTCAAACGTAAAACTTTTGTATTATCTAAAAGCGTCTCGTTGACAGTAAAGCCAAGTTGTCGAGCATGCTCCAATAACTGATTCAATTTGTGATTAAAAATCGTCATTTGTCCAACTGAAAAAACACGTTCAACTGACCAATAACGAATAAGCGCTAAAACTTGGTCATCCTTCACGTCGATTGTCATTGTTTCTGGAGAAATTTTTAAAAGGTTGATTGCATCCACCTGATAGCGTTCATCAATCGTTGGCAACGCAAAAGAGAAAATCAAGTTTGCTGAATCATCCAACGCGTAATTAATTGAAAAATGACGTGTTTCCCAAGTATCATAGGTCGTTCCTGACAATTCTAGCCCAATATCATTTAAAGGTTTTAACAATTCATAGGCAAAGTACTCAACCAAGCTCGTCTTAGCAATCGGCGAAATTGGTTCACCGGCTAAAATATATTGCTGATACGCACCCAGCAACTCAGAAAAGCCAGATTCAATAAAAGCTTTACGCATTCTTAAATCAGCAAGCTGTGTTTCAGCCTCATGAATCATTTGAACGATTTCTTGGTGGTCTTGTTCTTTTCCACTCAGATAAGACTGGTTATCAGCTAACTCTTGTTCTTTTTTTGCAAGCGTTGTATCTGCTGTCATTTGAGGAACGATTTTTTCTTTTTCATGAATCTTTGTTCCTTCAGTTGCACTTTCTAATTCCACATCATCATCTGATTCTGTCAAAAGTTCAGCGGTTGTTTCATCTGTTACTACTTCTTCCATAGGAACAACTGTTGTTTCTTCGTTCTCGATTTCTGAAGGTTCAACTACCTTTTCTGCTTCCTCTTTTTCGTACTCGCTCATTCTTCCAAACCTCCTTCATCAAGGATTGCCACTTCCGGGTTTTCACTACCAAGATAGCTCATTAAAAACTGATGGATAGCTGGTCCAAAGTTTTCCCTTCCACCAAAGTAACGCGCAATTTGGCGTTGTTCTTTTTGAACGATTGCCGCTTTTAGTTGATCTGCTTTTGCTTGTCGCATCATGGCTTCTTTTTGTTTTTGAATTTTAGCTGGTTCATCAATATAAGGTAACCAACCTAGCTTTTCATTTTCATAAACTTGTTTTTCTTTTGCCAATGCTTCAATTTCTTCATCAATTTTTTTTCGGTTTAAGAACCCCTTTGACTCTTCTAAAGCAGCAATTTTTTTGTTATATGTTCCGATTTCTTCATCAAGACGTTCAATTTCCGTTTGCGCAGTAATTACTTTTGCATCTAACTCATTTAATTCATGGCTGTAATCTACCACTTCCCCTTGTGAGTATTGCTCCCACTCGGCATCAATTTGTGGTAAAACAAAAATTTCCGGCAAACTGGCATCAATCGCAATCGTTGGGCGCTCATGATAGTACGTCCCAATTTTGTAATAACTTAAAGTAGGTGACATTTCATCTACCAGTTCCATAAAAGGAAATTGTTGTAAGAATCGATCTTGGATTTTTCGCATAAGTAATTGGTCAATTTCATGGTTCTCATTTGAGCTTCGTTTTAGCTCATCATTTAAATGACTATTATATAGTCGATAAATTTCAGGAATGTTTTCTTCACGTACTGCTTGTTCAAATGCTTGTAAATCTCCCAGCAATTGAGATAAGTTTGTACTTGCTTTTTGTTTAATATCATCAAAAGATGACTCATCAGTATGTTTATCCATATCTACCGTTTCAGGTTCATGGTGTTCTTCTGTAATAGAATCTTTCATATTTTTACCTCCTTGCATTCATTTGATAACTTAATAGTACCATTTTCTTCAAAAAATTGTTACAAAATCGGGCACGACAGAAACGAATCACTCGTTCATTTAGCAAAAACGTAAAAAAACAAAAAAACTGTGACAAAAGTCAAGAGACCCATGTCACAGCTCTAAACAGAGTGAGAGAAATGCACACTTGCAACAACTCTTCCTATTCTGCTTTCATCAATCAAGGATTGTTTTATTTGTTAGGCAGTTCGCGGGTCGTGAAATGAATGCGTTGTTGCTCATCGCGAGTCAGTAAGGTTTCTTCATTTAAGTATGAAAGTCTAAGCTCACCTAATTCAGGATTTTCCAGCATTTTTTCATAACCAGTAAAAATCGAACGGATATAATTCTTATAAGCGTTTTTCTTCTTTTGTCTTTTTTTCATAGGACACCTTCCTTATCAAAAATATCATACCAATGAATAGCTACATAGACAAGATAGAATCGAAAAATTGAGTGAAACATTTATTATTTTTTGTAATAACCGATTGCTTTTAGTGGAAATCACTACATAATCAAAACAAACAACATTCTTTTCTTCGAATTTTCTCACGAAGGTTGACGAATCCGTCAAAAAATGAAAAAATGCTTTAGTACTTAAGGAGGGAATCTAGTGAAAAAAATCGGTTTTGACTCAGAAAAATATATTGAAGAACAATCTACTTATATTTTGGAACGAGTAAATCACTATGACAAATTATATTTAGAATTTGGTGGGAAATTAGTTGACGACAAGCATGCAAAACGTGTATTACCTGGTTTTGAAGAGGATGCTAAAATCAAATTGCTACAAAAATTGAAAGATCAAGCAGAAATTTTGATTTGTGTCTATGCTGGCGACATTGAACGTAATAAAATCCGTGGCGATTACGGAATCACTTATGATATGGATATCTTACGTTTGATTGACGAGCTACGTGGCTATGGTCTAATGATCAACAGTGTCGTTATCACTCGCTACAATGGTCAACCAGCAACGAAAGTTTTCATCAATAAACTTGAACGTCGTGACATTAAAGTCTACACGCATTCAGAAATTGAAGATTACCCTGTTAACGTGGATAAGATTGTTTCTGAAGATGGATTTGGCAAGAATGCTTATATTGAAACGACAAAACCAATCGTTGTTGTAACAGCACCTGGTCCCGGTAGCGGAAAATTAGCGACTTGTTTGAACCAACTTTATCATGAAAGTCAACAAGGACATGCCGCTGGTTATTCAAAATTTGAAACTTTCCCAGTTTGGAATGTACCGCTAAAACATCCGTTGAACATTGCTTATGAAGCTGCGACTGTTGATTTAAAAGATGTCAATATGATCGATTCCTTCCATTTCGATGCTTACAATAAAGTAGCCGTAAACTATAATCGTGATGTTGAAACCTTCCCTGTCATCAAACGTATTATTGAAAAAATCACAGGTAAAGAATCTGTTTACTTGTCACCTACTGATATGGGTGTGAATCGTGTTGGTTTTGGTATCACGGATGATGAAGTTGTTCAAGAAGCATCTAAACAAGAAATCATTCGTCGCTATTTCCAAACAAAATGTGACTTTAAAAAAGGGCAAATTGACGAAGAAGCAGTCAACCGCATCAAATTAATCATGGAAGAAGTTGGCTTACGACCTGAAGACCGTAAAGTAGTTACTCCAGCTCATGATTATGCTAAGACAATTCAAAACCCTTCAAAAGATCCAACTGCTGTCATTGCAATTGAACTTCCAGATAATGTCATTATTACTGGACGTACGGGTCAATTGATGGATGCTTCCTCAGCTGTCATTTTGAATGCCGTGAAGCATCTTGCTCATATCGCTGATGATATTCCTTTACTTTCACCATTGATTTTAGAAACAATCCAAGGAATGAAATCACAAGCTTTGCATTCTTCAATTGATAAATTAACGATCAACGAAGTCTTGATTGCTTTATCCATTAGCGCAGTAACGAATCCAATTGCCCAAGTTGCTTATGAAAAACTCGGTGAATTAGATGGTGCCCAAGCGCATTCAACTGTTATGATGAATAAAAATGATGAACAAACATTGAAGCAACTAGGAATCGATTTAACCTGTGCTCCAGTTTATCCATCTGAAAACCTGTATTATCAATAATCAAGTTTTGAACGAAACTTGTCAAAACCATATTGAACTTTCTTGTTCGATATGGTTTTTTTATGCTCGAAAACACTCATCATTTTAAAACTTTTTTTTAGAATCAAATGGTTTTTATGTTGTATCCGCTTCACTCTAAAAAAACAATGAAAGTTTAATTGAAAGGTTAGTATTTCGTTATGAAAACAGGTAAAATTAGACGGAATTTTGTTAGGAGTGATTTTTTGAGTTATTTGTTAGGAATTATCGGTTTAATACTAGTTTTAGCAGTTGCTTTTTTCATTAGCAGTAATAAAAAAGCAATCAAATGGAAGCCACTACTTGTTATGTTTGTGCTTCAATTAGTTTTTGGTTTTGTGCTTTTGCGAACCTCTGCAGGTCATGCAGTTGTTTCTGTTTCAGCTAAATTGTTCGACCATTTACTAGCCTTTGCAGGCGAAGGCGTCAACTTTGTTTTTGCTGGTGTCGCAAATAAAGGAAGCTTCCCTTTCTTCTTAAATGTTTTGATGCCAATCGTCTTTATTTCAGCAATTATTGGGATTTTACGTTATATCAAAATCTTGCCTTTATTTATGAAAGCAGTTGGTCTTGGTTTAAGCAAAATCAATGGTATGGGTAAATTGGAATCATATAACGGGGTTGCCTCTGCTATTTTAGGACAATCAGAAGTGTTTATTTCCATAAAAAAAGAACTACCTTTTCTGTCTGAAAAACGTTTGTTCACAATGAGCGTTTCCGCGATGTCAACAGTTTCAATGTCAATCGTCGGTTCTTATATGGCGTTGATTGATTCTAAATATGTGATTACTGCACTTGTTTTAAATTTACTTGGTGGTTTCATTATGGCTTCGATCGTCAATCCTTATGAACTCGATCAAAAAGAAGACGAGTTGATTATTGAAGAAGACAAAAATCAAACATTTTTCCAAATGCTTGGTGAATATATTTTAGATGGATTTCATGTTGCAGTGACTGTTGCAGCGATGCTGATTGGTTTTGTTGCATTGATTGCAATGATCAATGCTATCTTCAACGGATTATTTGGCATTACATTCCAAGAAATCCTTGGATACATCTTTGCCCCACTTGCTTTTATCAGTGGTATTCCTTGGAATGAAGCAGTTGATGCTGGGAGTATCATGGCAACCAAATTAGTTACCAATGAGTTTGTCGCGATGACTGAACTTTCAACTGGAAACTTCCATTTCACAGAAAGAACGACAGCCATCTTATCTGTTTTCTTAGTTTCATTTGCAAACTTCTCTTCTATCGGAATTATTTCTGGTGCAATGAAAGGATTGAATGAAGAAAAAGGAAATTTGGTCGCAAAACATGGCTTGAAAATCTTGCTGACTGCAACCTTAGTCAGCTTCCTTAGCGCTATCGTTACAGGTTTATTAGTTTAAATTAGCCAAACACAAGAGGTTAAAACCATTCTGTTTAGCTCATCATGCAATTAGATTAACTAAAAAGAAAGAGACTGAGAGAAAACTTTCCCCAGTCTCTTCTTTTCATTTTAAGCGTCATTGGGTTATATTATTAACTAATAAGGAGGTACACTATGACCCATTGTTATGTAATTATTGGTCCATCAGGTTCAGGGAAAACTTCGTTAGCTGCTTCCGTTTTTCGTCCAGATCAAAAAATCATCACACACACTAGTCGCTCAAAGCGTCCTAGTGAACAGAACGAAAAAGATTACTACTTTATCTCTAAAAAAAGATTTCAAGAAATGATTTCAGATGGTGCATTTGCTGAATGGGACGAATACGCAGGAAATTACTATGGCTCTAGTAAACTAGAGATCGAAAATCGACTAAAAAAAGCTGATTGTTACGCTGTACTAACAGCTTCTGGTTTTTGGCGACTTCATGAAATTTTTGGAGAGCGCATTCGCCCCATCTTCATCTCGATTTCAAAAGAAACTTTGCAAAAACGTTTAGAAGATCGAGGGGATTCTCAAGCTGAGCGTTCAAAACGACTAGCGCTTTTTGAACGTGACCAAGAAGAACTACAGCGCCTAACCAGTATTCCCACCCTTGCAATTATTTCAAATGACACAACTTTCGAGTCAGCCCAGCGGCAACTCGTAAAAGTTTTACAGGAAAACACTTCAAGATAAATGTTTCCAATTATACTTTGGTTATTTGCTAAACAAAAAGAAATCAGACACACAATCTGATTTCTTTTTGCTTGTATTCAAAGGAGAAAATACGATTTACTTTTATTCACCAATGATTTCCTACTAAATCACCAACTGATAAGCCAGTCTTTCCCCATGTTCAAATGGAAATTCAATCATTCCTCGATAATTGAAGCCTGCTGCTAAAATTGTTTTTTTCATTGGTTCATTGGTCGGATACGTGTCAATTCGGATATCTTTGACTCCTTGGATTGCCGCAATTGTTACTAAATGTTTCAGTAAATTTTTTCCCAAGCCTTTTCCTCGAACTGTTGGATCAATTGCAACTCGATGAATCGATAAATAACTTGATGTGACTTCTTCCCACGAACCATCAATAGCTGTATAAACAGGATCAACACCTGAAACTAAAGCTGCTGTGCCAACGATCTGCTCCTCATCAATCAAAACAAAGCTTTCCTCTTTTTCACTATCCATTAAAATGATTTCTTTGGTTGGGCCTTGCCCATTTTGCCATTGTGGCAATCCTTGTGTTGCTAAAAATTGCGTTGCCGCCTGAATGATTTCCATCACTTTTTCGATGTCTTCAGGTCTTGTTTTTCTAAGGTACATCTTCATTGCCTCCTGTAGGTTCCCTTTTATTGGTCTAGTTCTTGTAAGCGATTGGTCTGTGTCACTTCTTTCAGCCAGTTTGTTGGATGCTCCACCAACTGACTCATTAGCTCTAAGTGATGCAGTAAGGACCATTTTTTTAATACACCTAAGCCCGGAAATTTTTGCTTTTTTTCTAATAACAAAAGCTCGATCATTCCTGAAGTAATCAGCAGTTGGTTTTGATTGCGCCAAACCCAATTTTTCATTTTTGTCGCTGCTTCGAAGAATTTGACTGCTTGATCTTTTGCAGACTCATTACTATCAGAAATGAAATGTTTCACCCGGATATTTCCGTAAGCATCAACATAGGTTAAATGAATGCCTAACGCACGACTAGGATACCCTTTATCAAAATAACGACTACCTTCAATCGTAAAATCAGCAAAACCAACATAGCCGTCTTCTCGATGAAATAAGTAATCGTCACTAAAAAAATCATCTGGCTTTTCAGCATAGTTTTCGACATATTTTTTTGTTTGAAACGAATCCCGTAAAATGATTTTATTTTCTGGTAGCCAAATTCGCAAGCGACTCTTATCAGGAATAATGAATTTTGTTGCATTATTTGCCAATTTTTTCCAGCTTGCTGATTCTCTTAAATAGTACTGTCCATCAAAAATCAGCCATTCAGGAGGATTGTTCACAATCTCTTGGAAATTTTGTGGTGTCAAAATCAGCCCATGCCGAATGGAACTCTTCTGCGTTTCAGTCCACGGGTGTAGATGTTCTTGAAATAATTTAAATTGACCTACCTGTGGATTATCAATCACGATTAACGGTTGTTTTTTCTTCTGGAAAAGTTCAACAACATTTTTTAGTGTCGCAGAATCTCGTACTGGTTCAATGATTGGCTGAACTTTAGTTGATAAAACATTACGATTAATCGCTTCTTTTAAGGCTAACAAATCAAATTGTTTTCCACGTAAATAAGGATAATACATAAGATCACTCCAATGGCTCAGTTGGTAAACGCCGAATTTGTTGTTGGCGGCGTAGGTATTCATAATCTTGTTGCAAGGCAAGAACCTCTTCTTGTAATTCTTCTACCGCTTGATTATTTAAATCTTCCATGAAACGTTCATAATAACGTTCAGTCGAAAATGGACTTTGTTCATCTGAACGTCTTTTTAATTCTTTATATAATTGTTCAGTCGGAAAATATCTAACCCCTCGTTCCATTTGTTTCGCTTTTCGAACTTCTCTAAATAGTGAAGCCATAAAACGGTTGGTCAATGCTGTTTCCGGTACTGACAGTTCTTTTTTCGTTGCTTTTTTGGCAATTGCAAACGTTCCTGGTGCAGGCATTTCTTCTGCCGAGACATAAGGTCGGTAAACAAAAACACCAATTTCAGCCGGAATCTCTGACTGAACAATTTCGTAGAGTTCCTGAGGCAACACAAAATAATTATAGTGTCCAACAAATGAGAGCTTCGCCGCTGAACGAAAGTCTGCTTTTGTTACTTTTAATTCATAACAACGCCATTCACGCGTTCCATCTGCTTTTGTTAGACAACATAACGTATCCACAATTCCTTGTTCTTCTGGCATCGTCACCTCTTCTACCACGATCCCACCTTGTTCAAGACAATAGTAGTAAAGTGATTCCTCCATATCAATTGTTAAGGATGTTTTCATCTTCTCGCCTCCGACACGAACGTATTTTCGCCTAATCATCTTGTTTATTTTACACAACGATAATCAAAAAGGCTAGTTATTTCTCTACTTAACAGTAAATCAAAAAAGGAGTGCAACAGCTAGTGCCACACTCCAACGAACTTTTCTCAACATATTTGATTAACGAACTGCTACTGCCATACCAGTTACATTAAACGCATTCTCATAAGTACTCGCATTGATCCATTTTGCACCAAAGACAGGATCGACAACATGATATGCACCATTTTTGAACCCATCGACTAATACCACATGTCCATTCCAAACGGCGCGTCCCCAAGGCATTTGTTTGAATTGCGGCGAAGCATAATTATACGTGATCCAAGTAACAACTGGATTTCCTTTACGAATCTCATTCTTAATTCCAGCCGTTCCTTTTCCGGAAATATTTGCTGTATTTCCACCTACTTTTTTCGCCCATTGGACGACCGGATCAGCCATCATTCCTTGATAAGTACCAGAAACATTATGACGCCATTCACCAGAATATCCATGATATGGATTATTATCATTTGCACGTGGCATCGAGTTAACGAAAGTCAATAAGTCTTGATTCGTAACTCCTTTATAACGTAACCCTTGTAGTAATGACGCACCTTCACACAACATCGTATTTCCTTGCCAAACAACAGGCACATTCAATAGTTTTTCTTCGCTTGGGGTTGGGGCGCTATTCGGCACTGCATACCAGCCAACACCTTCGATTTTCCACCCTTGTTTGCTGATGATATTTTTTTCATTGTTGTCTAGCGTATAATGATGCCAATTCACTTTTTTACTATATAAACGTGTAACTGGTACACCATTAGCACCACTGTAAGAATAAAAAGCGATCCCTTCATAGGTCCAGCCAGTATGGGAAATCTTATCTCTTTCTCCTGCATCGATCGTATAAAAATGTTCACCATTATAGCGATTGTATAAACGATATACGGGCGATCCACTGGTTGGGGCTTGCCATGCCACACCTTCGTAATTCCAACCAACACGTTTCAAATTATCTCTTTCCCCCGTACTACGTGTGTATAAATGCTCACCACTATATTTATTGAAAAGGCGATACATTGGAATGTTACCTGTACTAGTTGTTACTACTTCTTCTGCCTGCGCATGTTCTGTCTGTATACCAATTGCGAAAAGCAAGCCAAGCCCTAACAAAGTAAATCCTCTTTTCTCCACGTTTATCCCCCAGTTCATTCAATTATTTGCACAAAAATTGTAGCACAAAACACATTATGACAAAATTTTATTCAAAAAAGACTCTTTTTTTCTCATTCTTGCAGGAAGATTGTGCGAAAAATAACTTCTTCTCAAGAAAATTATCTAACAGGAAGAATGAAATAGCAATTTTTTATAAAAAAAGAAGCTGGGATCATTTTCTATCCCAACTTCAGTTATTATTTATTCATGTTCATTGGATCAAACGATTGGCATAATGCTTTTCTAATAGTTGTTGGACTTTCTCAATTCCAATACAAATCAGCCAATAAACCAAAGCGACTAAAATATACAACGAAAAATAGTCAAATGTCCGCCCACCAATGATTTTTGCTTTTTGAAAAATTTCTGGAACGGTAATCGTTGCTGCCAAAGAAGTCCCTTTCACCAAATCCATCGCTACGTTACTTAGTGCAGGAATCGAGATGCGAAAAGCTTGCGGCAACACAATATAACGCAAAACACCCAAAAAAGAAAAACCACCAGCCAAGCCAGCATCCCATTGTCCTTGAGGCACACCAGCTAACGATCCACGATAAATCTCACCGAGAAAAGCACTACTTGTAATCGTAAAACAAATAATCGATGCTGTCACGGCACTCAGTTGATACGGTAAGCCGAAATACAGTAAAAAAAGTAATACTAATGCAGGAACTCCCCGAAAAAAAGAGAGATAAAACCGGACGAACCAACGAATAGGTCGCCAGCGAACTAACCCGAGTATTGTTAATAAAATCCCAATAACATTGCCTAATAAGAAAGAAAGGACCCCGATTCCTAACGTATAAGTCAGCCCTTGTAAAACAAAGGGGATAGACTGCCACATTAGAAGAAAATCAATTGCGGGAAAATACATTATTCACTCACCGTCTCAGCAATTTCTTCTTTTGGTTTCACTGAAACATCGGTTTGGAAATAACCTTCAGAAATTGTTTTCAATGTCCCGTCTTCTTTCATTTGCTTAAGTGTTTCGTTCACTTTTTCTTCTAAAGCATCATGCCCTTTTTTAAACAAAAAGCCACTACTATTTGCATTGAAATAAACGTTTTCCAAAATTTTAACTGGAATATCTGGTAACGCAGCTACAGACATCTTTTGTAAGTAATAATCATTTAAGATCACATCTGTTCGTCCATTAGCAACATCTGTTAGATATTGATCATTCGTCGCGTTATCATAAGTAACTAATTCTGCACCATATTTTTCTGCTAATTTCATATAACTTGTGTTAGGTTCACCGGCAGCTTTCTTCCCTTTCAAATCTTCTAAAGAAGCAATCCCAGAATCATCTTTTTGACGCACGATCATACTGTCAAAAGAATATTTGATTGGATCAGATAAAGAGAATTTTTTCTCCCGTTCTTTTGTAATCCCAAAATCATTTGCTGCAAAGTCAACTGCTTGCTTAGATACAGCAGTAATTTGGCCATCAACATTGTACTCTTTAAACGAGATATCAACACCCAAACGCTTCGCTACTTCTTTTGCTACGTCAACATCATAACCAACTAATTGATTATCATCGTTATAATAAGATGCTGGGAACAGTGTTCCTGAAGTCGCAACAACCATTTCTTTCTTATCTTCCACTTGCTTTAAACTATTATCTTCTGACGTTTTAGAATTTCCTTGGCCGCAAGCTGCTAAGGCGAATAAACCACTGACTAAAATAATTGCAAAAACTGACTTTTTCATTTTTTCCTCCTACGAATCACACACTATTGAACATTTTTCGGTAAATAAAATTTTTGATTTTCTTCAAATAACTTTCCTATAGTAAATAAAAGATCTTCGCGACCTCTAGCTGCCATAAACTGAATTCCTAATGGCAACCCTTCAGCAGTTAGATGTGTTGGCAAACTGATACCTGGTTGTCCAGTTAGATTGGCTAACTGAGTATAAGGCGTAATCTGCAAACTTTCCTCAAACATTTCCGTAACAACATCAAATGCTTGTTTTTCCGACAGTTCAGAAACTTGACTCATCTTCTCGCGAATCAGATCACTTTGTAAATCTCTTGCTATTTCTGGAGCTGAGAACGCAGTTGTTGGTGAAAGAAACAGATCATACTCTTGGAATAATTCTTCCATTGTTACCGCTGCACGATCCCAAACATGCAAGGATTCAATATAAGTAGCAGCAGCGATTTTTTTCCCATATTCTAGTAACGTCCATGAAATCGGTTCTAATTCTTCTTGTCTGACCGACCGTTTAAGACTTCCTTCAATCGAAGTAATCATCGCTGCCGTTTCAGCAGCATTCATTTGATAATAAGAATTAATCAAGTGACGACCATCCAATGGATAAGTAACTTCTACTACGTCATGTCCTTGCTCAACTAAAAAATCTACCGCATGTTTTATCGCTTGTTTTGCTTCTTCACTAATTGTTGAGCCAATCGGCGAGGCAGAACAAACCGCTATACGCAACGTTTTTTTCTCTGGATGTGTTTGCCATTCTGCTGGTGATGCTTGATAAGGCGCACCCGAGGCAGTTCCACGTAATCCATAAAATAAAGCTTCCGTATCCCGCATAGAAATCGTTAACCCAAAATCAATTGCTGCTCCTTGCCAACCACGCCAGGCATAAGGCCCCACAGGCATCGTTCCTCTTGAAGGTTTCAGACCAATCAGACCACAAAAGGAAGCCGGAATTCGAACAGAACCACCACCGTCACTTGCTCCCGCCATAGGCACAATGCCGGCTGCTACAGCCGCTGCTGCGCCACCACTTGAACCACCGGGTGAATGAGCAACATTCCATGGATTTCTTGCTGGACCATAAAGTACAGGATCTGTGATGTTTTTAAAGCCGAATTCGGGTGAATTCGTTTGTCCAAACGGCAACAAGCCAAGCGATTCAATTTGTCGAACATAGTTTGAATTCATCGAAGCATGATGATCTTGGAACAAAACAGAACTAGATGTCGCCAACCAACCTTTTTTCTCTTGCCCTAGCATCTTCAACGGAAAAGGAACTCCCGCTAATAATGAATCAGTCTTTTTTTGAGGCAAATCAGTAGTAGCAAATGTCACAAAAGCATTTAATTCGGGATTCAGTTTTTTTGCTTTTTTCGCTGTTTCTTCAAGAAACTCTTGTTGGCTGAATTGCTTCTCTTTCAATGCTTGAGATAGATAGATCGCATCTTTCATTTTAGACCCTCCTTTTTTCCCAAGTTATTCTCCCATAAGTTTCTATACAAAACAATGAATACGCTTGCACATTTGTGCACAAACTTTTAAACAATAAAAAAGTTGGGCATCACTTTCATCCGTGACTAAACCCAACTTTAATTCGCAATTATTTTTGACTTACTTCACTCTTCTTGTATTGATTTCTTTCACTTTAGCTAAATCAACTTTTGGTTTTCGATCCGTAGTTAACAGTCCGTTTACCTCTTGCTCAACATCTGTCAATTGTGTATAACAGTACCCCGTAATAAATGGTAACTCCTGAATCGCTTGATGGATGGCATCAAAACGTGTCATAAATTGTTCCTCATTCCTCACTTGATTCCCATAACCCCAGTCTTCTGCCTTTTCTGTTGTGAAAGCAATCCCACCAAATTCAGAAATAATGATTGGTTGATTTTGGTACTGATACCCATCAGCGAAAGCATAAAAATCTTGATTAAACTGATGTTCATTAGTTACAAAATCTTTCTTATTTTCATACCGTGCTGTGAAACGTTCACCATATTCTTCATAATCATGTAATGTCAAAATATCAGAAATGGTATGGACCCAACCATCATTTGTGATTACTGGTCGTTGTTTATCAAAAGATTTCGTTAAATAGTAGATACTTTCAGTGAAGTGTTGTTGTCGTTGATCGTGTTCAATTCCTTTGATTCCCCAAGATTCATTAAATGGTACCCAAGTAATGATTGATGGATGATTGTAATTTTGGCGGATAATTGCTTGCCACTCATCAACAAAACGTTCCATTGCTTGATCGTTAAACAAATAAGTTGATGCCATCTCAGACCATACCAACAAACCTTTTTCATCACATAGATATAAAAACCGTTCATCTTCGATCTTTTGATGTTTTCTTAACCCGTTGTAACCCATTTCTATAATCCGATCAAGATCTACTTCCAGCGCTTCAAGCGAAGGCGGTGTGATTCCTGATTCTTTCCAATAACCCTGATCCAAAATCAATCGCTGATAGAGTTGATGATGGTTCAATAAAACTTGTCCCTTCTTGATAGAAATATCACGCATGCCGAAATAACTGGATACTTCATCTAATAAGTCACCTTCTTCAGTGAAAAGACGGAAAGTGACATCATATAAATGCGGCGTTTCTGGCGACCAGACTTTCGTTCCCCAGCAACCGTCCTCTTTGACTTTTGTTTGCAATGAAATTGGGGTGAGTGAATGAGTTAGCAATCCTCGATGTGAACTAATTAATTGTTCAGCAAATGAGACTTCCGCTTCAAATAAATAACTTCTTTTTGGATAAGTCGCCCCTTCTTTAACAAGTGGCTCAAAAACAATCTGATCGTTGGCTAAATCTGGCGTCATTTTAACTGACGCCAATCGGATTTCTGACTGCTGTTCTTCCAACCAAACCGATTTCCAAATCCCCGTTGTTTGAACATACCAGCAACCAAAATTATCCGTTAACCATCGCTGCTTTCCTCGTGGTTGGTCCTCCGCAAGCGAATCTTCCACACGAATCACCAAATGATTTTTACCGGGTAGCGCTTCCGTTAAATCAAATTCGAAACGTTCGTAAGCTCCCTGATGCGAGCCAATCTGTTTGCCATTCAACCAGATTTGGCTAAAATAATCAACGCCTTCAAATAATAAGGTGTACTTTTTTTGCTCCTCTAAATCAATTGTCTTCTCATACCATACAACAGAATGATGGGCAGGATCATTGATACCACTCAATTCTGTTTCATAAGTGAAAGGTACAGTAATCGGAACGGTATTGGGAATTCCTTTGTACCATTGGTGTTGGATTCCTTGATTGTCATCATCAAATTGAAATGCCCAGGTGCCGTCAAGCAAAGTCCAATTTTTTCGAATGAATTGTGGGCGTGGGTGTTCTCGTCGAAGGTTATTCATATTCTGCCTCGTTTCTCCATTGATTTTTAATAGAAATGCGTTCTGGATGATATTGATCGTTAATTTCCTTAATTTTCTTTAAAGAAACTTTTGCTTGTCGATCATAAGTAAGCAAGCCATTAATTTCTTGTTCTACATCTGTTAACTGCGTATAACAATAACCCCATAATGCTTTAGATTCATAAACTGCTCGCATAATCCGACTATAATCCGCAAGAAATTGTGTGCCGTCATTTACGGAAGTATAACCCCATCCTTTTTGACCTTGCACCTGATAGCCGATACCCCCAAATTCAGTCAACAAAATCGGTTGATTCTGATAGGTAAATCCTTGAGCAAAAATTGCCCATTTCCCTGGTGGATGGTTGATCAATCCATCAACGCTTGCTAAACTTCGTTTAAAATGATTGTATTTTTCAGTTTCAGTTTCCTCACCATGATTATAATTGTGAATCGCGCAAATATCTGTTTCAGTCATTTCCCAACCATCGTTAGAAATAACCAAACGAGTTGTATCTAACGCATGCAAAAAGTTGTAGATGCTTTTAGAAAAACTTTGTTGTTGCGTATTCAAATGGATTTCCGGAATCCCCCAGCTTTCATTTAGCGGAACCCACGTTACGATGGACGGATGATTATAATCACGTTCAATAATCTCGACCCATTCTTTGGTCAGCCTAGAAGCCGCGTCTGACGTATAAATAGGCGCGGATGCACATTCTCCCCAAACGAGAAAACCTAGCTGGTCTGCCCAATATAAAAATCGTGGGTCTTCCACTTTCTGATGTTTTCGACAACCGTTAAATCCCATTTCCTTCGCTAACTCAATATCCTTGATCAATGCTTTATCATCGGGAGCTGTCAGTAATCCCGTAGGCCAATAGCCTTGGTCTAATACTAACTTTTGATAATAGGGTTGATTATTTAAGAAAATCATTCCGTTTTCAACATGAATTTTACGCATCCCAAAATAACTAGTTACTTGATCCAACACTTCTTTCCCATCAACTAATTCAAAACGAATATCAAACAGATTTGGGTTTTCAGGCGACCAAGTCCACCCATGGTCATGAAAGTTGGTACGGAAAATTTTTTGATTATAAATATCAATCCAACGTTTGGTGAAAGTTGAAAAAATGGTTAGCTGATCTTCACAAATTACGATATCTTTAAACGAAATTTGATAGCGCAACGTTCGGCCAACAGCCGCAGCTGGTACGGTGAGCGCAAGACAGACATTTCCTTGGTCAATGTCTGGTGTTAATTCGATCTTTTCGAGATGTTCTTCTGACACCTCTTCCAACCAAACGGTTTGCCAGATCCCTGTGCTATTCGTATACCAAATGCCTCTTGACTCTGCTTCCCAAAATTGTTTTCCTCTTGGAATCGTTTCATCGTCGTGCGGGTCCCAAGCACGGACAACTAAACTTTGTTCTCCTGTTATTAAAAAGTCAGTAATATCAAATGAAAATGACGTTTGCCCACCAAGATGATTTCCAACATAACAACCGTTAACATAAATATCCGCTCGATAATCCACTGCACCAAAATGTAAGAAACATCTTTTTTGTTCCCGTTTTTCCCAAGAAAATGTTCGCTGGTACCAGACAACATCATGAATTTGACGTTGGTTGATCCCACTTAACTCTGATTGATAAACAAATGGTACTTCAATTGTTTGATCAAGTTTTTCAGGTGTACAATACCACCTTTCTTTTATTCCAATGTTTTTATCATCAAAAGCAAATGACCAGACTCCGTTCAAATTGACAAAGTGTTCACGGACAAATTGCGGACGAGGATACTCTTCACGCATCATATTTTTAACTCCCAACTAAGATTTTTGAACGTTCAATTTAATTCCCTTATTTCTAGCAAGTAAAATAATTCCTGCTGTCATTCCTAACGCCAAACTAATGATGTCCAGAATCAAATAAGAGAATAAGCCTTGAACTAATAAGTACACACCTATTTTTATATTCACCTGATTGTCTTTTACATATCGTTGGCTAATGACTAAATTTGCTAATCCTAAACCAATCAATAACGTGCCAAACGTACAGACAAATAAGAAAACATTCCCAAATAATGCATCAATTGCCTTCAATTGTGCTAAATGACTTTCGACCATACCAGAAAAGATTTGTTGCTGGTACAAGCCATAAATTCCGATTGTTACTACCCCATCAAGGATTTGCCAGATTCCCATCATTCGAATCAATTGTCGTTCTCTTTTTCGTTCCATTTTCTCTTATCCTTTCACACCAGCAGATAAAGACATCGACTGTAAAAAATATTTTTGAGCAAATAGGTACAAAATAAAAGTCGGAATAATCGCCACCAAAGCGCCCGCCATCAACAAGGTTGGTTGCGCTTGGTACATGCCTTGTAAAAGTTGTAACCCTGAAGTGATCGGCATTTTTTCAATATCATTAAATACGATGGATGGCCACAAGAAATCATTCCAAGAACCCGTAAAGGCAAATAACGCTACTACTAATAACACTGGTTTAATCAAAGGTAAAATAATTCTACGGAAAATCGTCCATTCGCTCGCACCATCAATCTGTGCGGCTTCATCAAAGTCTTTTGGAATATTATCCATAAACTGCTTAACTAAGAAAATGTTGAATACACCAGCTGCTCCTGGGACAATCATTGCCAATGGCGTATTGACCCAACCTAAAATATCAACGATTTTATAAAGTGGAATCAAATTCACTACACTCGGAAACATCATCGTTGCTAGCAAAAAGGAAAAAAGTCCATTTTTACCTCTAAAACTTAAACGGCTATAAGCAAACGCCGAAAATGAGACGACAACTAACACCAAAAGAGTATGAGAAACAGAGATGAATAACGAATTAAAGAACCATTTAACTAACGGTGTACTTGAATTATTCACTAAAAGTTCTGTGTAGTTCGTTAAGACCCATTCAATTGGTAATAACTTAAACCCCGCTGTCATCAGCTCCATCTCAGATTTAAATGATGTCAACACACCATACAGTAATGGAATCATCCAAACAATTCCCATCACAAGCAAAAAGCAAAATGCCATTAGTTTAGACATTGACTTTTTCTTCATCTTGTCTCCCCCTACTCTTTTCGTAAAAACTTAAATTGAATCGCAGAAACGACCATGATACAGAGACCTAAAATGACTGCCATCGCAGATGCCATTCCGGCAATTGATTGTCCTGAACCAAACGCATTTTGTTGGATATACATCAATAAGACTCGCGTTGAGTTGTTTGGTCCACCACCTGTCAACATTAGCGGTTGTCCGTAAACATTAAACTGTGCAATCGTTGTCATTACTACGGTATATAAAATCTGTCCTCTGATTGCTGGCAAAGTAATTTTAAAAAATTTTTGTAACGTCGTAGCGCCATCAATATCGGCTGCCTCGTAAAAATCTTTTGAAATGCCATTTAATGCTGCTTGATAGATAATCATATTTCCACCAATTGTCCACCAAACTGTTACAACCACTAACGCAATCCAGGCATAGGGCTGTGTCCCAGTCCAAGGAATGTCAGATTGTAAAATCGTGTTGATTGGACCATAGTTGACATTAAAAATTAGCGTCCAAATGATTACTACGGCAGAAATGGCAAAGAGTGATGGTAAATAAAACAGTGATTGAAATAGTTTTGCTAATTTTGGTTTCGTATTTAATGCTGCTGCTAAAATCAACGGAACGATAATACAGCTCGGCACTGAAAACAGAACAAATAAAAATGTATTTTTTAACCCAATCCGCAATTGTTCATAAAAAGTAGACTGTTCATTAAACAAAAGATCTTGATAATTAGCTAAGCCAACAAATGTCGGCGAGTTGAATAAGTCCCAGTCTGTTAAAGAAATATACAAACCAAAAATAACAGGTAGTAAGAAAAAAATTGTAAAAATCGTTAAGTGTGGTGCCAAGAACATCCAAGGCAGCCATTTCTTTTTCTTGATTACCTTGCCTGTACTTGACATCGTTTCCGTAGAAGTCATCATAACTGCGCAATCCTTTCTTGAATCAAAATAACTTGTGAAAAAAATTTATTTATTGGAACTATCCTTGGCAATTTTATCGACAACTTCTTTTTGCATCCCTTTCGTGAAATCAGCCACCGACTGTTTCCCAAAAATCGTATCAAAACCATGCGCATCAATGTACTCTGAAACATAACCATTATATTTATAGTCAAAGATTGAAAGTGTTGCTTGTTGTTCAGGTGTTTCAATGAAGAATGATTGTGGCATCTTTTGGTATTCTTCATTCTCTAAAATTGCTAACGTTGCTGGATTTTGTCCCGCTTTTGCCCACTCAAGTGAATTCGTCCGCAACCAATTGATAAATTCCATGATTCCTTTTGTTTTCTCATCGGAACGATCTTTGTTCTTGAACATCACAAATTGATGGGAAGATGCCCAATTGACTATTTTACTTGCGTCAGCTGTTAGTTGTGGTGAATTGGTCAATCCCCACTCAAATTTTGCATCTTTGATATTATTTTGTAGCCAAATGCCTTCTGGGAAAAAGAGTAGTTTTCCAGCTAAGTATAATTGCGTTGGGTCTTCCCCATCTTTTGTTGTAACTCCAGCTTGATATAAATCAGCCCATGCATTCATTGCTTCCTTAGCCGCTGGTGTATCCAAGGTTGGTGCCGTTCCATCTTCCGTTAATTCGCCTCCCGCTTGCTTCAATGTAGATAAGTAATTGGGTTTCATCCAAGTAACAGCTACGCCTCGAACGTCATCAGCTTTTGCTTTTTCGCCTGCCTCTTTGATCTCATCAAAGGTCAAGATATTGTCATCCAGAGCATTGGGTGCATATTTTTCTAGCAGTTCTTTATTGTAATAAGTTCCCCAGTTGTGGATATCAAGTGGTAAGCTGTATCGCACACCATCCAATTCACCCAAATTCCATGCTTCAGTCACGTAATTTTCGGCTTTGACTTCGGGAAAATCAGCCAAAATTTCATCATAATTTTCTAGCATGTCGTTGTCTTTATACTGCTTAATTCGTTCTGCATGAACAATATTCAAATCCGGGATATTTTTTCCTGAGTTAACGACAGTTGGGATTTTGGTATACATATCTGTTTCTTTTAACGAGACATTTTTGATTTTATATTCAGGGTCTGTTTTGTTATACTCATCAATCATTGCCTTGACGTTTGAACTGTCCGCCCCTGTAAATGGATTCCAAAAAACGATTTCTTTTTCATTTGCCGACCCCGTACTTCCAGAACTGCCACATGCTGTTAATGTCATCAAACAAGCGCCCGTCACCAATGCCATACCTAATAATTTTTTCATTTTTCTGTCCCTCTCTCAATTTTACTAAATAGTTAATTTTCAACCGAAATTATTTTTAGGCTAATGAACCATTTAGTATTTTTTTATTTTCAACAACTAGTACATTGCTAAATTAGCATCGTATGTAAGCGCAGTCAACACTATTTTGTCAACGTTTATCAAAAACAACTATACAGTTAAATAGGTGTTGGGATATAATCGTACTGAGAGATAATCTGTTAACTTTTTAGTTAAATAGGAGATGAAAAATTATGGAACTTTCTTTAGATGAACGTTCATTGCCTGTTTTTGAATGCCTCGCTAGTGCTACCCGTTTGGAAATTTTAAAATTTATCGGGAGCGAGAAAAAAAGTATTGGTGAGATTGCGAAACATTTGGAAATCAGTAGTGCGATCACCACTAGACACATTCAAAAAATGGAAGATGCAGGTTTGATACATTCTGAGCGTGGCGTTGGTGCCAATCGAAATAAAAAAATGGTCTACCTTAAAGTCGATGATATTAATATTTGTTTTCCAGAGAAAATTTATCAAGAATTTCAACGTTATTCTACTAACCTGAAACTTGGTCATTTTACTGATTTTTCTGTTACACCTACTTGTGGATTAGCGACGATTGAAGATGTGGTTGGTAAAGCAGATGACCCAAAATATTTTATGGACGCCAAACGAGTTGATGCGTCATTGTTATGGTTCAGTAGTGGGTTTGTTGAGTATAAAATACCTAATTTATTACAAGAAAATGAAACACCTGAAATGCTTGAAATTAGTTTTGAAATTGCATCAGAATTTCCGTTATCAAATAATGTTTGGCCAAGTGATATCTCCATCTACGTGAATGATGTCAAAGTAGCTGTCTACACTGTCCCTGGAAATTTTTCAGATATTCGTGGACGCTATACGCCCGAATGGTGGAACGATAGTTTCAGTCAATACGGTCTTTTAAAGCATCTTCGCATCAATAAATTAGATACCGGAATTGATGGTGAAGCTTATTCTGATGTGACGATCGAAGACTTGAAACTACGTGAACTATCTTTTATCAAATTACGCTTTTCTGTTGAAGATGATGCCAAGCATCAAGGAGGATTAACATTGTTCGGTACTGGATTTGGGAACCACCAGCAAGATATTTTGATTACTACCTATTATTTGAAAAAGTAACTTAAACATGAAACCTTAAAACCAAAAGAGAAAACCGCTAGTAATCGTTCTTCTGTTTTTGTTGAAAGCTATTACTCATCAATTCAAACAGTATGTACGTAAAAATGCTTGCTTAAAAAAAGCAGAAACCAAATCTCCAAAAATTATTTTTCAGAGTTAGGACGAAATTCACTTGCTCACCCAAGTTATATCTGCTCTTCTTTTCATCTAAACTGATTGACGGAAAAGAAAAAGACTGGAACTAATTTTGTCCCAGTCTCCCTTTTTCTAAGACTTTTTCTCGTTGGTTTCGTTCATTGTGAAGAAAAAAACATTTTTAGCACCCAGAAAATATTCTTTGCTTTTTTTTAATTGATGTTATAATTATCTATGCTAGATTCATATATATTGTTGTTATTTATAAATTCCGTGTTATGTGTGATGAACTAAGTCTTACTAAAAATGTGAAAAGCAGGTGTTGATTTTGAACCTTTTGAATTTATTGGATAAAAATAGTCGTATTCAAATTTCAATGGTCCATTTTTTATTGGATTATAATGCTAAGACAAGCACCACAACAATGATTGAAGAATTAGCACTCACTCGATTCCTTTTTGAAACAAATATTGAAGAAGTCGGCTCTACCCTCGAGCAATTAAATATCGGGTTATCTCTTACATACGATAAAATACACAACAGTATCACACTTCAAAAGGATAATCACACCAGCTTAGACAAGTTCTATTATTATTATTTGAATCGTTCGGTTGACTATCAAATTCTCATCTATCTATATCAACATCCAAGTTATTCAATCGTTGATTTAAGTCACAGCGTTTCATTAAGTGAAGCTGCTATTTATCGTCACCTAAAAAAATTAAACAAGGAAATTGAAGAATTTGATATTCAGATTCGCAAAGGAACCATCATTGGCAACGAACTACAAATTTGTTATTTTTTCTATCAATTATTTTGGGTAGGTGTCCCGCTAGACGAATTGGAAGGGAAAACAAATGACGTAAGCGCCATGCGTTTTGCAGATTACTTGGAAAAGAAATTAAAACAAACTTTCACAAGAGAAGCAAAATTAAAGCTATACCTTTGGATTCGGATCTTAA
The DNA here is from genome assembly GCF_050528535.1 of Enterococcus sp. DIV0176. Lineage (NCBI taxonomy): Bacteria > Bacillati > Bacillota > Bacilli > Lactobacillales > Enterococcaceae > Enterococcus > Enterococcus sp. DIV0176. The sequence goes on from NZ_CP172879.1 coordinate 1,431,006, forward strand.
AGACACGTATTTTAAAGCAATCTTTAAATGATTCAAGTCCTATTTTGGAAACTTTTTTTGACTATCAGACAGAAGATTCTATTTATCAGATTGTGCGTGATGCTTACTTTTTTTCACTTAGTCACTCTGCTGTTTTTGGTTCACCCCATAATGCAATTTATTTATACCTATTCATCTCTTCTATGTCGATAGTGCCACCTGATGTTGTAATGATTTTAGAAGATGGCTATTGGCCGACCAGCAACCCTAAAATCATCGCACTGAATGAACTGGTAGTAAGCAAAGTTAAATCTGACTATCAACTTGACCAAGAGAAAATTGACGAAACATTTATTGCTAATTGGAAGTACTATTTGACACAAATACATGGTTCACTTCTCTACTTTCGAGGAAGTATCACCTTTCTTGAAGAAAAAATTATTTCTGAACGGTTACTCAAAGCAACCACCTTTATTCCTAACTTCGAACTTGCAAATCAAATCGTAGATGAAGGAGAAATTTTAGTTGAAAAAGCTTTATTAGATACTACTAAACAACTAGTAACTCGTATCTACCTTTATTTCATTAATCAGATAAAACGTTTTTCAACAAATCAGATTACGATTGGCGTCCACTCAAGTGATGATTATCTTTACAGTAATATCATGGTGGAAATGGTCAAAACTGAATTTGAAAACCATTTTTTCATCACGTGTGAAATCGCTGAGTTTGGTAAGTCTTATGATATTCTGGTTACTAACTCCACTATCTCTCTTTGTGATTTTGGATATACCGATCTTTATATCACAAATAATTTCAAAACCAATAAGGATGTTAGCTCTTTACGCGAACTATTAGCAAAACATTCCCAAAAAAATAAACCTTTAGAAGAATAAGCGTAAACAAAAAAAACGTGGGGCACAATTGCCTCACGTTTTTTTTGTTGAGTTTTATGAAATAGTTCGTAATTTCCCTTGAAATTCGCTAATTGATTGATACCCTTTTACTTCCATAATTTCTGCTAATTCTTTGATTATTCTAGTAAAAATTTCTGGTCCTTCTTTGTGCAATTGCGTTCCAATTTGCAACATGCTTGCGCCACACAATAAATGTTCGAAGGCGTCTTGTCCATTACAAATCCCACCAGTCCCAATAATTTGAATTTCAGGTTTTAATCTAGTATAAAAAGCACGAACATTTGCCAAAGCAGTTGGTTTGATATACTCGCCACCAATTCCGCCAAACCCGTCCTTCGGTTTGATTACTACCGTATCACTTTGAGGATCGATATATAACCCATTCCCCACACTATTGATTGCATTAACGTAGGTCAAAGGAAATTGATTCAAGATATCTGCCATCGCATCGAAATGAGCAAAGTCAAAATATGGTGGTAATTTCACGCCCAACGGTTTTGTAAAAATGGCAAATGCTTGTTTAAGTGTTTCAAAAGTGGCATCGAAATCATAAGCAAGTTGTGGTTTCCCTGGAACATTAGGACAAGAAAGATTTAATTCTGTGATTCCACGAAAATCACTTTTTTCGATCATTTCTAACATTTCTAAGTTCTCTGCTACACTCATTCCCGCAATTGAGAAAAATAACGGAGCAGCAGTTGGATTTTCTTTTTCATATTGAAGTGCGTAGTCCAAATAATAAGCAAAACCTAAATTAGGTAACCCCATCGAATTGATGCTCCCTAACGCTACATCATAGTATCGTGGTTCAGGATTTCCTGCACGCTCTGGGATCGTGCAACTCTTAGTAATCATCGCACCAGCATCTGAGCTTGCTAGTTCATGCATTTCTTGCACCGTTATACAATGAACACCAGACGCATTCATAAACGGATTAGCAAAAGTATGGTTGGCAAAGGTCATTTCTAAATTCAAGATAATCGCTCCTTCAAAGGCATTTTATCTAGTTTAGCATTTCCAACTAGAAAATCAACAAAAAAACTTTATTTTTTTCAAACGAACTGGATAACGTTCGTCTTTTACAAGAACAAAATTTATTTTAACGAAGGTTTCTGTTTATTTCACTAACAATGAGCAATCACCTTCACACAACCAGCTTCATTTTTATCAACTTAGACAAGAAGATTGCTGATTTTCTGGCAAAAAGAGGAGGTTTGTTTAGTTTATTATGTATAAATAGCTTAGTTAATTTGAGTCTATTCTCTCTTTTCCAAAATTATTTTTTCTATGTTCATTAAATTAGTTACATCAGAGTCATAACCAAGAAACTTAAATACTTCTACTGCCATAGAGCCGTCAAATTCATACTGATCTGTTACAGATTGATATAGTCGCTTAAAGAATCGCCAATACAGCCTCCCTTTCATAAAGTCGGAATCATTCGTTGTGTCATGTAGCAAAGATAACAAATCCGGAAGTTCGGTATACTGTCCCGCTTCAAACGAAAGAATGATCGAATGAACTAAAAATTTAATAAACGCGTAATTATATTTCATTGATGAATTGAATTTTCTAAACTGAGAAATGACATCCTTTGTATTAAATAAACGAAACTCACCTTTAAATAAGCTCAAACAATTCGTATACATCGCTAACTCAAAATAACCCCAACATTCAACTCGAGCCAGGTATTCATAAACTTCATTTAGTTCTTGTTCGTTAACTGTTTCAAGATGATTATTCACCATTCTTGCAGTCACAGCTTTTATTTGAATAATCAGATAGAGATAAAATACATCCCCACTTTCTTGATATTCTGATTCTAACTCTTCCAAAAAGCTTAACGTATCTTCTTCAATAATTACTTTTTTTCTAAATCTTGACCTCAGTTCTTCTTTCTTACTTGTCTGAAAATCGTGATATGCTAGACAATACTCATCTAGTTGAATGTTCATTCGTTCCAAAAAAAGCCACATAGAGTCGATATCTATCTTAGCCTCCCCATTTTCAAATCGTTGTAATGTACTAATTGAATGAATCTCTTTGACTAATCGCTTTCGACTAATTCTCCTCTCTGTTCGAAGTTTTTTAATCATTTTGCCATGATTCATGATAAATTCACCAACTTTCTACCTATTTTTTATTATTCAAAATTTTAATAAATGATTTCGCGTACTATTTATGTAGATTCAGATGAAAGGAGGGTACAACTTATTTGAACAAACATGATCAATTTTTAGTTAGGAAATAGTTCGTCAAAATAATCTTAGTTCAAAATAACTGAAAGGATAAATCATCATGAAATTACATAAGCCAAAAACGGTCTTTGCTTGTTCTATGACTATCTTAACACTGTCAACAACTGCTGTCCCATCATTAAATACCGCAGTCTATGCAACAGAAAACAATTTCCAAACCACAGCACAAATAAAGTCTTGGGAAGATAAAACAATCGCTGAGTTAATTAACGAAGCAACTCCTACATTTTCGAACTTAAACCTCCCTTTAACAATTAATGAAAAAGCAGGTTCACAAAACGCTATTGCTTCTGCTTTAGAAAAAAAGGTCATGACTATGACTGTGCGGGAGGTTCAAAATAATATCGAATCCTTGATGAAAGAGTTTGATGGCGCTAATTACAGTTCCCGCAATGTCGCAGGTGTTGGCGGAAAAATACAAAACGGGGGTTGGAACATGTACTATAAATCTAGTGCCGGTAAAAAATCCGTTTATAATTTTTATGATCGTTTAGTTATCGGAGCTGCTGGAAATGTTCTATACAATGTCATTGTAGACACACTTGCAACTACTTGTGGAATAACTGTTGCTGGAGCAGTTATTATAGCAATTTCAAATCTAATTTCCCTTGAACTAATCAGAAAGTCAGCTAGTGCTCGTGGACTGGTTTCTGGCCATGGAAATACGGGAACCATTCGCGTAACTCTTTCTGACGAACTATGGTCTTCAAAATATAATGCAAGTTGGTGATCAAAAATAGCAGATTATGTAACAGATTATATGATATTTGTTCTCGTTTTTATTGGTGTTCTCAAAACAGGTGGACAATTAAACGAAATTATCCAATTACTGAAAGCCCAAAAAAGACGAGAAATGACGTTACTTGAGCAAATCAAAAAATTACTTGAAGAAAAAGAATCCCGATAGGTAAAAAATATTCTATCCTCTTTTTAGACGTTTTCAGATACCAGAAAGCGTCTTTTTTACACAAAAAAGGCCAGAACACTGTCCAGCCTCTCCTCTTTTCAACATTCAATTACGTACTGAAACGAAAACCAGCCTTTTGTTTCAGCCACTTTTACTTAACTAATTTTTTAACAGTGATTTCTTTTTTTCTTTCGAAAAGATATCTCTTCCTAACATTCTATATAAAATAACCGCACATGCTTCAGAAATAAAAATCAATACAGCTAAAGGTAAATACGTATTGCTTCCCATGATTCCTACTAGCGGCGTGAAGACCATCCCGATTGCATACATTCCTAATCCAAGTACGGAAGAAGCAATCCCAGCATGTTTGCCTTGCCTTTCCATTGCCATTGTTGTTACCACTGCATTTACTAACCCCAATGTCGACACGACTAACAACAACCCAAGCAGAGCTAACCACAAGTGATTTGTATGGATGCCACTAATAATCACTAAAATGCTACCCAAAAAACCAAGACCTACTCCCCAACCTAGCTGACGGAAGCTACTCATTCTCTTCGATAACACACCAGCAAGTTCTGCTGCAACTACAATTCCGATTCCATTGATTCCATAAATCAAGCTAAACATTTTATCCGACAAACCAAAAACATTTTGTAACATAAAGGACGAACCAGAAATGTAACAAAACATCGCTGCATAAACGAAACCTTGAATCAGCACGAACATCATAAATGGCCGATCGCTGAATACTGCTTGCCAACCTGCTCTTTGATCAACTTTTTCAGTTGCCAATTGGACTTCATGCGTTTCCTTAAACCCGATTAGAATACCTAAAAATAATAACAAACCAATTACTGCAAGAAAAATAAAAATAACTCGCCAAGAAAAATAGCTCAAGAAAAAACTGCCCAGTAAAGGAGAAACAATTGGAAAAATACCATTGATTGCCATCAACATTGCAATGAATCGAGTCAATTGAGTTCCAGAAAATAAATCTTTTGCAATTGCTCGCGTCAGAACAACGCCAGTTGAGCTAGCAATTCCTTGAATCAAACGTAAGCTTAAAAATAACCAAATATTTGTGACAGATACTGATAATAAACAGGCAATGACAGAAATACCAATGCCCCATAGAAGTGGTTTCTTCCGCCCGATACGGTCACTGATTGCGCCAATAAACAATGGACCAAATGCGAGTCCTGCTAAACACATGGTCAAGCTTAACTGAACCATTGATGTCGGGATGCCAAAGTCCGTTTCTAGCACTGGTAAAGCTGGTAAATAAGTATCAAGTAGTAAGGGGCCATAGGCGCTTAATGTGCCAAGCAAAATAGATAGCCACCATATTTTCTTTTTGTTTTCAATCATTTTCCTTTCACCTCAAAAAAGAAAATAGCATGGAAAAACGGAAATATCAATAAAAAATCCAGTAAATTTTCACTTTTTTCAAAAAAATGAGAACAATACTCATTTAAGTCGTTTTTCACCGCAAACAAAAAAACGCCGAGACCTCATTTGATCTCGCACGTCTTTCATCATTCCTATGAAATCAACTACTAGTTCTTCCCGATTCCTTTTATCAAATAAACTTTTCAACTATTATTCAGTAGTCATCCCTAAAATCTGGTTATTCAGAATAATTGTTTGTTTTTCAGATGGCAAGTTTTCCGGTATTCCTTTGATTCGTTCAAGGATAATCGTTGCTGCCGTTTCACCAATTTTTTCGGTTGGCGGATTAATCGTGACCTGCGGTAAAATACTTTGCTCCTCTTCAGATAAATAGTCATAATGACCAAAGGCAATGTCTTTTTTTACAGAAATTCCTTGTTCATTAAAACATTCTAAGGATCCAAGAGACATATTGTAGTTGCTGACAAAGATAGCTGTTGCATTTGCCATTAATAATTCTTTTGTTCCTTGGTAGCCACTCCTTCTGGTGTAATCCCCTTCGTAAATTTCAAGTGCTACTTCGGGGTGATTCTCGACTGCATCTTTTGCGCCTAACAGTCGTTCTTTTGCTGTGTAATCTGTTTGCGGAGCAGTGATATAACCGATTTTTTGATGGCCTTTAGCAATGTAATCAGAAATCACATTTGAGACACTTTCACGATCATCCAATAAAATGACATCTGCATTGTTCAATGGATCTGGATAATTCAAAGAGACAATTGGGACGTTGACTTGTGCTAATTTTTCCATGTCAATCCACTCTTCACTTGATAAAAAGACAATCAATCCATCCACGGAGTGTTTCAACAAATAATCAATTTTCTCATCCATTTGCTTTTCACTTTTCGAAAAACCACTAAGTAGTATGCTATAACCATTTGCTTCAGCAACTTTTTCAATTCCTGACACAACTTCTGAGCCGAATCGACTAGAAATACTGTTCATCAGTAAGCCAATGGAAAAACTTCGATTATTTTTAAGCCCCTTGGCAATAATATTTTCTTTATAGTCTAAAACTTTGATCGCTGAAGTAATTTTTTCAACATTTGATTGTCTTAATTTTTGACCATTCAAGTACCGTGATACTGTTCCTACTGAAACACCAGCAAGTTGAGCAACGTCTCTAATTGATGCCATTTCTCCCACCCCTACCAATCACAATTGATTTCTGCCTCCTGATCACCAACCATGATTTTTGCTTTTTTGGCGAAATGCCAGCAATTGTCTGCACCTACATATTGAAAATCCTCTGGAGACAACTCAAACGTCACCGTTTTTTCCTCCTGCGCTTTTAATTCATGTTTGCTAAAAGCTTTCAGCAGCTTTTTACGCTGAATAACAGATCCTCCAAGGAGTTTGACAAATACAAGCGAACTAACTTTGCCAGCAATCGTTCCTTTATTTTTAACTTTAACGGATACCGTTAGTTTGTCAACATTTGTTTTGCATTGAAGTGCTGAATAAGCAAACGTGGTATAGCTTAACCCTTCCCCAAAATCATGCAGTGGACTGCCACTTAAATCATAATAATTCTCTTGTTTTGAGGCATCTCTCTGATAATAATAAACAGGTAATTGCTGACTATTTCTAGGATAAGTAACACTTAAACGACCACTTGGATTTGATTGTCCGAGTAATGTCTTCGCGATTGCTTTTCCTCCTTCTTGGCCTGGAAACCAGCCAATCAAAACAGCATCAGACACTGCTTCGACCAATGACAAGTCAGATGGACGACCTTGGATTACTACTGAAACGAGTGGTTTTTCAAGTTTTGACAGTTCAGTTAAGAGGAATTCTTGCTTTCCTCCTAAAGATAACGAGGCAACATCAACATTTTCTCCAGAGTCCATATTTACCCCTTTTGATGAGACCGCGCCATTTTGTAAAAATTCCATATCGAAATTTCGCGCACTTGAGCCACCTAAAACAGTAATGATTAGATCTGCCTCTCCTGCTACTTGAAGTGCTTCTTCGATTTTTGCTTCTTGTGATACTTCATTTCGAATTTCGCAACCCTCGGCATACGTAACAGTCGCTGAAGAAAATAGCTGCTTGATTTCCCGATAAACCGTTTTTTCTAATTGGATTTCTGTTTGTGGAGCTGAATAATCACCCAACAAATGATACAAGTTATCTGCATTCGGTCCGATAACAGCAACTTTTTTCCCGCTTGGATTTAGCGGAAGCACACCATTGTTTTTAGTAAGAACTAAGCTTTCCTCTGCCAACTGTTGATTTAATTTTCTTGATTCTGTCAATAACTCTTCCCATTGATCTTTCGGGTCTTTGATAAAAGGATCTTCAAATAATCCCAATAAAAATTTAATTGCTAGAATGCGTCGGACAGACCGATCAAGCATGGCTTCGTCAATCACATCTTCCAACACGCCTTCTTCAATCCGAGTATAAGTTTCATCCCACAAACTTAAATCAATCCCAGCAGTTAATGCATGGCTAGCTGCTTCTGTTTGGCTTTCATATACATCATTCAGACGATCCAGAGCAATCCCATCTGCCATGACCAATCCTTGGAACCCCATTTTTGCTCGCAGGTTTTGTTCAAACAATTCATGGTTCACATGACAAGGGACACCATCAATATCATTGTATGCAGCCATTACTCCGACAGCATTACGTGTACTTTTTAATAATGGTGTATAAACATCTGCAAATTCTCGTCTGCCAATTGGAACAGTTCCAGAATTATGACCACCAAGAGCCTCCCCTTGTGCAATGCAATGCTTCAAGACCACACCAATTTGTTCTTTAGACCGATTAATATCTGCCACTCGTTGATCCAAGAAAGCTATTTCATCAGAAATCAGAGAACCTTGAAAACCTTGAACAATTGCTTCGCTCATTCGTGCACTGAGAATCGGATCTTCCCCAAAGCATTCTTCTGACCTTCCCCAGCGCGGATCTTTTAATAAATCCAAGGTTGAAACTAATGCTAAATGCACACCTTTTGCTGCTAGTTCTTTCGCCATTAAGCGACTTGTCTGCTCAACTAGTTCTAGGTTAAAACTACTACCTCGACCAACATTCGTAGGATAAGAAATGCTTTCCAGTCCTTGATGCCCATGAGGACACTCTTCAACGATTAAAGCGGGAATTCCCCAACGAGAATGGCTAATCACGTACTCTTGCACTTGGTTTGCTACCTTCCAACTATCCTTTGCAGCAATTCCATTTTTATCATCAACTTTTGACCAAGGATCTGCACGAAACAACCCGTAAAGTGCGCCTAAGCCACCACCCCACTGAACATGATTCTTAAATTTTTCTGTTAATTCAACAGCTTCTTGTTCCTTTTTATAACACTCCCAGCCATAGAGATGCTGATTGACTTGCCCAACTTTTTCGCTAAGACTTAAGCGTGCCAATAAGTCTTCTACACGTTGGCGAATCGTTAGTTCTGGATTTTGATATGGATACTTAGCCAAGTTCCCCCGCTCCTTCTTGTCGTGCTTTATTTGCAGCTAATACAAACGGTACAAATAAAAAGACGTCTAAAATAATCAATAACACAGTCAAAATAGCTGCTTTTACATCGCCCCCAGTTGCAATAAATGATTGGATTACTGGCGGTGTAATCCATGGTGCTGCAGCAACTGTTTTTTCAATCAAACCAACACTTGTTGCAACATAAGCAATAACTAAATTGATTGATGGAATAAGCGCACAGGGAATCATATAAATTGGATTCATTACGACTGGTAGCCCAAACATCACAGGTTCAGTAATATTGAACAAGCAAGTTGTCAAACCAAACTTGGCGATTTGTCGCTGTTCTTGTCGTTTTGAAACCCACAAAATCGCAATCACTAATGGTAAGATACAGCCTCCTCCACCAATTAATCCAAATGCATTCGTAAAAGGTTCGGTAATAATATTAGGAATTTCTTTTCCAGCAGAAAAAGCATCCATATTTTCTTGAATCGATTGTAATAATGGTGCTTGACGAATTGGTGCCAAAATACTTGAACCATGCATACCAAAAACCCAAAGAAAATCAGAGAAGAATTGTAAAAATAAAATACCAGGAACAGATAAGACGAAAGCTTTTAAAGGTGTTTGAATGGCTAATTCAATCAAACTTGGAAAATCAAGACCAGTAAACTTATCCAGTAGAAAAACAAAAATAGCAAATAAAAGAATAACTGCTGTTTCAGGAACTAAAGAATTGAATGAAGTAGCAACTGCCGGTGGAACACCATCAGGCATTTTGATTTTTAACTTCTTGATTTTTGCTAGCTTCATAAATAACTCTGTCCCAACAATGGAAGCAATCATCGCCGTTGCTAGACCGGAAGAAGAAGTCAGACTTTGTAAAAATACGCCAGTTGCTTCAGCTGTACTACCGTCCACCAAAGTAACACTGCTTTTCAACGGCATCAGAATAAACATAACAGCAACGCTTAACACACCTGCATGTACTGCACTAAAAGCCGGATCATTCATCTCACCTGATCGAATGTAATGATTTGCTAAATTCCAGCCGATGTTATAACACACAACAATTGCTAAAATACTCATCGTACCATTATTGACGATGGAAGCCAGGTTTGCTAGAAAACTCAAGTCAATCCATTGTTGAACAAAGGCATTAGAAAAAATCAATGCATTTAACAAGACCATGACAGACGCCGCCATTACTAGTGGCATCGTAATGATAAAACTATCTCGAATTGCAAGTAAGTGACGCTGGTTGTTCATCTTAGAAACGATTGGTAATAACTTTTCAGATAACTTGTCTACAAAACTCATTAGTAAATCTCCCCCATTTAAATAAGTTGAACCGGTTCAACTTCACTATAGCATGACTTTTATTTTTTGCAACAGTTTTTTTGGAGGCGGATTCATTTTTTTGTAAAATAGCTAGTTAGCTAAAAAATACCCGACCAAAAAATTGGATGGGTATTTTAGATTTTGTTTTTTAAGAAATAACTACTCATGAAATTCCTTAATTAAATCTGTCATTGCTGAAATACTTTCTTTCTGTCCCGTTTCGATCCAACTCAACCACACTTCAAAGATGCCAGCTGACATGAATTTGATCCAGTAGTAACGTTTACTTCCTTCCCAATCTTCCCAAGTGGTCGTTTCATCGTAAAAGCGGGCCATTTGTTGACTAAAGAGTTGAAAGATAATCTCTTTGTAACCTCCTTCAATAGCCGCTTGGAAATCTGGTGTCAGTTCTTGAAAAAATTCAGACAAATCATCAATTTTCTGTTCATGACTAACTTTGTTGATTGTTTTATCAAAAATAGCTTGAAATTTGGGTTCATAATATTCGGTCAACACTTGTGTTAGATCAGTAAAATGCCGATAAAATGCCATTCTACTCACACCTGATCTCTTAGCTACTTCAGAAACTGTCAGTTTTGATAATTGTGTTGTTTTTAATAATTCGAGTGTAGCTAATGTGAGCCATTTTTTGGTATCCTCTTTGATACTTTTTGAATAATTCGTCACTGCCATAACAGATTCCTCCTTCTGTTACAAATGCCGATCAATTGCTTGATTAAGCACTTTTTATCTTCTAAAATAGCATCCATAACAAATGTAACACTAGGAGGTAAAAAATGAAAGTATTAGTCACAGGCGCAAATGGATTTGTCGCAACTCATATCATAAAATTATTGCAAGAAAAAAATTACGAAGTTAATGGCACTGTTCGGAATTTGGATCGAGCTCCTGTTATTTTTGAAGGTGTTTCTTACTTTGCTGCAGATTTAACAAGTGCTTCTGGTTGGAAAGATTCGATGGTTGGTGTTGATGCAATTCTCCATGTTGCTAGCCCTCTTGGACATGAAAATTCCAACGATCCAAAACTGATTGATGAGGCTGTTCAAGGTGTTCAACATGTTTTTGATGCTGCACATCAAGCTGGAATCAAACGGATTATCATGACTTCCAGTCAAGCAGCAGCTACTCCTTTAGCAAGCACGACAGGCGTGATTGATGAAACGTATTGGTCTGATCAGCACAATCCAGAACTCAATGCTTATCGGTTATCAAAACTTGCTGCAGAAAAAAAGGCTTGGGAATTAGCCCAAAAGTATGATTTAGCTTTGACAACAATTTTACCAGGCGCTATTTTTGGTAAGGCTTTAACCAGTAACCGCTCATCAAATGGTGTCTTAGATGGTATCAAACGTTCTCGTTTAGTACCAAAAATTACGCTTGAAGTGACAGATGTTAACGATCTAGCTAATTTACATCTTTTAGCTTTAGAAAATAATGACACGATTGGCGAACGAATTTTAGCAAAAAATACAGACCTCTCTTTCGCACAAATCAGTCGAATTTATGGAAATCAACCAATTATCGTCCCTGATTTTGCTTTAAAATTTGCAGCCAAATTTGTTGGCGAATTGCGTTCATTAGTTCCCATGTTGAAACGTAAATATACTCATAGTAATCAAAAAGCGATCAAGTTGGGGTGGCAACCACGAGATGGACGTCAAACGGTACTCGAAGCAATCGAAAATTAAGTTAAAGAACGAGTCTGGGGCAAAATTAAAAATCCAGTCATTCATCGCACATTCTTCACTTCAAAGAACGCCTAAAATTAACGTTTACAAAACGAATTTTAGGCGTTTTTTTATTTAGATTACTTTTGTCCCAATCCTATTTTAAATGTGATTCTCTGAACCGAATCAAGTACTTGTCGGAAAAAATAGCTAGACTTATCTCAGCTTTTTGTTGATTTCACGGTTCAAATTTTCGCGCCAATCTTCCGTATACGTTTTTGTACTTTTCAACAGTTCATCGCAAAAAGAAGCCACATCTGTTCCCGTCACTTCAAGAACTTTTTTCCCGTCAGCTATACCTTCTTCAAACAGATCAATCAAATCATATTGCACTGCCATCATGTCATAACCACTACCAGTTGCAAATTTCCACATATGGCTTTGGATTTTTTTGAAAACAAATTGGTAATCATTTGGCAACGCATCGACTCGTGCCATTTGTGCTTTATATTCTTTTTTACTTGTAATGATTTTTTTTACATTAAAGTAATCATAAAAAAACTTATTCATTTACTGTTTCCTCCTTTAATTGAGTCATCTTTTCTGATAAAAATGCCCACTTTTCCCAAAAAATTGCCAGTTCAGCTCGCCCAGCATCATTGAGGGTAAAAAATTTTCTTGGTGGTCCTATATCAGAGGGCTTCTTTTTCGTATCCACCAGTTTATTTTTTTCAAGACGTAACAAAATCGTGTACACTGTGCCATCCACCACATCAGTAAACCCAAGAGCATTTAGCTTTTTTGTTATCTCATAGCCATACGTCTCTTGCTGACTAATGATTTCCAAGACGCAACCCTCAAGTACGCCTTTGAGCATTTCTGTTAAATTTTCCATATCCTTCTCCTTAAATTTCCCACTTTCAGTAATAAGTATTACTAAGTACCGCTATATAGTATTACTTATTACTTAAGTTGTCAAACTTTTGTGTGTATTTCTAAAAAAGATACCCAAAAAAAGAAGCTACGACCGATAAGGCCGCAGCTTCACTCTTTCTTGTGAGAAAATAGTCATAAAACTTATTTTTTCAAAATCAACTTTTGATTTTCAATTTGATAAACCACCTCTGCCACTTCATGAACAAATAACGTATCATGAGAAGTAAAAATAACAGTTCCCGGATATTGTTTGATTAATGCTTCTAAAGCTTGCATCGTATTTACATCAATAAAGTTCGTTGGCTCATCTAAGATTAGCGTATTTGCTGGTTTGGTAAAAAGTAAGGCAATCGCCAAACGTGTGGCTTCACCACCACTCAACTCACGAATAGGTCTAGTGATTTCTATTTGTTTAAACCCTAAATTATTTAGCAAGGCTCGCACAAAAGGTTCTGGATATTCCGTTTGTTTCAATAAATAAGCTAATAAGGGTTCCTCACTTGTTAATTGATAGTCCATTTGCTGATAAACAGAAAAAATAACATTTGAAGAGACAATTATGCCTCGTTTTTGGTCAAGAATATAACGCAATAACGTCGATTTTCCAGAACCGTTAGCACCTGTAATTGCAATTTTTTCTCCTAACCCAAATTGAAAAGTAGCTTCTTCTATTAGCTTTTTTCCAGCAACTTCCAGCGCCACCCGATCTCCCATGATTGGAAATTTATTATGGATTTCCAGTGTTTTTGGCACAGGAAAAATAATTTTTTGATTTTTCACATCAACAGTTTGTTCTACTAATTGGTCTAAACGACTGGTCATTGCTTTTGCTGTTTTTTGTAAAGATTTTTGGACCGTATCTTTTTGTTTTGATGAAGCTAGCCGATCTGGACGTTGACTTTTTTGTTTCTGTTTTTTCGTTGATTGTGTTAGTTTTTCTGCCTGTGCTTGTTTTTTCTTGATAGCATTTTCTAAACGCTTCTTCTCTTTTTGAAAATGATCTGCTAAACGCTCTTTTTCGATGCACTCTGCTTCTTTTTGTTTCACATACTCTGTATAATTTCCGTGAAATTCTCTCACGCGTCCCTCTTCAATTTCCCAAATTTTGGTCGCGATTTGGTTTATGAAGAATCGGTCATGACTGACTACAATTAATGTACCGTAATAATAACTTAGTTCTTTAATCAATGTTTCAATACTCTGGCTATCCAAATAAGTGGTTGGCTCGTCCAGTAATAAGCCCATTTGATAATCTGATAGCTGATTGGCTAAACGAAATTTCGCTTGTTCTCCCCCACTAAGAGTCTCCATTCCCATTGTTGGAACAGCAAATCGACTTAACAGTTCGCCATCTAGTTGGTTACTAACGTGGACCTTTGTTAGCTCTTCGCTTTGGGCATAGTAATTAAATTCAATTTCTCTTTGAACTTTTCCACGATCAGGCTCAACTTTACCAGCAATCATTTTTAGTAATGTTGATTTTCCACTTCCGTTTTTTCCAATAATTGCAATTCGTTCATTTTGATAAATCGTTAATTCATCAATAGATAAAATGTTTTTGGCGCCAAAATTTTTTTCAATATTTATTAATTTAACAGCTAAAGTTTCCATTTTTTCCGCTCCTTTTATGAGGGAAAAGTGTACAAAAAAGAGGTAGCCATAAGCCACCTCTTTGATTTCAATCAAAATTATCGAAGGAAAAAGGATACACTCATCCCCTGAAATCACATGTGCTTAGGACTTTTTTATTAACTAAATGTCATTAAAAGTTCAATGCGCAATTTCATGGAAGCAGTCATCTTTGTTCTCCTTTACTTTTTCTTTTCTAAACTATAACAAAAATACCGATGTCCTTCAAGCCTCGGCTACTTGCCGTTCATCCTTGAAGCCAGTTTTCGCGAAAATCCATAATAGTAACAAAACAGCTACCGTTGACTGGATACCTAACATTAAAATCAGATCAAAATGTACAAAACCAACTACCGCAGCAAGAATCGATCCTACACCCAAAACATTCAGCATTAGATTCGCACTTTCCTTAAACGTTTGGATAGAAGAAAAGCGACTCTTTCTTGTCATCCATAAAAAGAGTGATGCGCCAAACAAAATCATGATAGTCATAACTAGTAAGATAAACCCCAAACTTAGACTATAGGACAAAATAATCACTGGACGATTGCTGAGATAAAATTGTTCTTCTAGAAATTGTTCAAATTCTTGTGGTGTTTGACTCATTGCTGGTGTAAAAGACGGCCCATAGTTCATCGTATAGCTTCTAGTTTGTCCATTTTCTTGTTGCTGAATGTGCCACTGTGTTTTTTCAAAATTAATAAACGTACCCTTTTGTTGAACACTCTTTGGTAAATCCACGCCCACTATCAGCTCTTGATTTTCAAAAATGATGGCTTCTTTCCCCTTTAATTCGCCGTTGACAACTCGTAAGTGAGAAAATTGCTCCACACCTGCTTGATCCATCATCTGATTGACCGCTAAAAATTGCTGACTCGGTATTGCTGTAACCTGATTTGCGTAATAAAGAGTGATTGGGATCGTCATAAAAGAGACTAAAAAGACTAATATTAAGAACAATTTTGGCCATGAAAGTTCCTTTCGTCCAGCAAACAAACGTTTTGGTCCAGCTAGACTGGCGAAATAATTAAATGGGAAAGTTTGCATTTCTGATACCTCCTATCCTTTGGTTCCGCCTGAAGTCAGCCCTGTAACAAAGTTCTTTTGTAAGAAGAAGAATAACAAACAAATTGGTAAAGCAATTAAGATTGCTCCCGCTGCAAATAACGATACTCTTTGATTCGTCACATCAGAGATAAATGTTTGCAACCCAACTGCTACGGTTTGGTTCTCAGGTGTGCGTAATAAAAATTTCGATAGCATGAAATCGCCAAATGGTCCCATGAATGCCCACAATGCTTGAACGGCAATCATTGGCTTAACTAATGGCAAAACAATTTGAGCGAAAATTCGAAAATGACCTGCGCCATCTAACTTCGCTGATTCATCCAAGTCAATCGGCACAGTATCGAAATAGCCTTTCATCAGCCAAGTATTCATCGGGATGCCACCACCAATATAAATCATTGTTAGGAACCAATACTTGTCTAGCGCATCAAGCAAGAATGCCATAACATAAAAGGCAGTCAAAGCCGCCATTGTTGGCACCATCTGAATAACTAAGAAAAACATCAAACTTGATTTGCGACCAATAAAGCGATAACGACTATATGTGTAACCTGCTAATGTTACAACCGTTACTTGTATCACCATTGTTAATACAGAAATAATCAAGGTATTTTTATACCAAGTGCCATACAATGTTTCATTAAACAAACGTGAAAAATTATTTAATGTCCATTCACCGGATAAGTCTAAGCTAAATGCAGCAATGTTCCCTGGCTTAAATGCTGTACTAGCAGTAATCAATAGTGGATATAAAATAATGATTGAGAGAAATATCAAGAAGGCATACGTAAAAAAGTGTGACACGCTTCGTTGAAATCTCGCACTAGAATTTATTTTTTTCATCTGCTAATCCCCCATGTTGAACGCATTTGTTTTCTTAAAGACAAGCAAGGAAACACAAATTACTACAGCAGAAATAATCAATGTAATTGCCGAAGCCATTGAATACTGTGGTGATGTTCCTGTTGTCAGTTTATAGATCCAAGAAATCAAAATATCAGTTGAGCCTGCGCCACCACCGACACTACCTGGTCCTCCATTATTAAATAGGTAGATCATCGAGAAATTGTTGAAGTTCCCTGTGTATTGCGTAATAAATGTTGGCGCCGCCACTAAGAAAATTGCAGGTAACGTTATATTTGAGAAACGTTTCCAAGCATTCGCCCCGTCAATTTTTGCAGCTTCATACAAATCTTCAGAGATTGACTGCAAGATTCCAGTGACCATGACATAGATATATGGGAAACCTAACCAACCTTGAACAAGAATAATTGCCACTTTTGTCCAATTCGGATCTGTTTTCCAAGAAATTGCGCCAATATCAACCAAAGGTAAGTTGTTCAAAAATGGGATAACTTGTGTGTTAATCGCTCCAACACTGTCATTAAAAATGTTAGAGAAACTCATAATTGTAATAAAAGCAGGAACCGCCCAAGGTAGTAAGAAAATAATACCAAATACACGTTTAAATTTAATAAACTTTTGGTGGGCAACTACGGCAGTCAACACGCCTAAGCTAATTTGCAAAGTTGTTGCACACAAAGTCCAGATGATTGTCCAACTGAAAACAGATAAAAAAGTATTTCGATAGGAACTTAAAAAGAAGATACTAAAGAAGTTTTTGAATCCCACCCAATCAATCAAACTTGCAGGCGGAATGTGGTTGAAATCGTAGTTTGTAAATGCTGTAAATAAGGTAACCAACACTGGAAAAATAATGGTAAAAATCATTAAAAGATAGGCTGGTAAAGTTAGTAAGTAAGGAAATCCTTCATCCCCAATAGTCTGCAACGTTTCTTTCATTGTTACATTGATTTTTTGGCCATTTTTTTTCATAGTTGCGACACGTCGTGCATCATAAAGATTTAAACCATAAAAGAGAAAGAAAATAATCGTGATGATTAATTGTAATGTTCCTTCAATCAAAATAAACAATGAATGATCTTCTATAGGGATACTTCCCAGTGTTACTAATCCAACTAATGATTGAAAACCACCAAGGATCATTTGAATCACAAAAATAAGAAAGATACTGAAAAAAGCAATTCCTTTCGCTTTTTGTCCATTTGCTAGCTGACCGAAGCCAGGTATTAGCGAAAAAAGTGTCACTTTATTGACTTGAACTTCATTTTTCGTTCCAGACTGTTTCATCTAAAACGCCCCCTAATCATTTGATTCTAACTAGTTAAAGGGGAAGTGACCTAAGCCACCGCTCCCCTTCTTCCTTTATGTCTAGCTTTGTGGAACTTTAATATTTTTGCTCAATTGCCTCAGTAATTGTTTTGACTGCGCTGTTAGCAGATTCTTTTGGTGTTTTAGCACCAGAAGCTGCATCAAACATTAAGTTTTCTGCCCCTGTCCAAACTTCAGCCATTTCCGGAATGTTTGGCATTGCTTGTGCTGTTTCATACTGTTCGATTACCGCAGTTGTCAATTCATCATTTTTAGCTTTAGCTGTTTCACGTGCGCTTTGATTTGCAGGAATTTCATTGACCATTTCGAAGAATGTTTCTTGGTTTTCTTGGTTAGTCACATAATCAAGCCACTTTTGAGCCACATCTTTATTTTTTGCGTAGTTGCTAACAACCCAACCTTTACCTCCACCAAATGGTTGGTAAGATTCACCGTTATCTAATGTTGGAATTTTTGCTACGCCGTAGTTAACTTTACTTTCTTTATATGATTGTGCTTGCCATGGTCCATCAATAATCGCTGCTGCTTTGTTTGAAGTAAACTGTTGTGTCACAAAGTCGCCAGCACTAGTCACATCTTGCATTCCTTTTGGCCAAACATTTTGGAACCAGTCAGTTGCATAAGTGATTCCTTCAACTGCACCAGCATTGTTTAAACCAATATCTGAAGCATCCGTTCCATCTTCACCAAAAACATAACCGCCATAACCTGCAAGTAGTCCGTATGAATAATAAAAGTCAGTCCATTTTGCTAGGAAGCCAGTGTTTTTACCTGCTTCTGAATCAAATGCAAATCGTTCGTCTTTCGCAAGATCTTCGACTTCTTTGAATGTTGTTGGCGCTGCATCGATCAAGTCTTTGTTATAATACAAAACCAGTGTTTCAATTACAGCAGGTTCTCCGTAAATTTTGCCATCATAAGTTACTTGTGCTTTATCCGTTTCATCGTAATCTGCTTCATTTCCTAATTTTACTTCTGCTAAGTGACCTTGTTGTCCCAAAGCACCGATTCGGTCATAAGCAGCCATCATCACATCTGGCCCTTTTCCTGCAGGACCATCAAGAGCTAACGCTTCTAATTGGTCAAACATGTCTTTTTCAACTAATTTTATTTTGACATCATTCTCTTTTTCAAACTTACCTTTAATCTCGTTCATGTAATCGGTATAACCTGAATCAACAGAAATTGTTAGTGTTTTCTCATCATCTGCTGCTTTACTGTTTGATTTTCCACCATTACCACAAGCAGCAAGTCCACCAATCACACCGACTGAAAGCAAACCTAAACCTAATGTCTTCATCATTTTACTTTTCATTTTTTATTTCCCCCTGTAGTTTATTTTTCTGTTTTCTTACTAAAATCATTATACTGTTATTAAAAATATTAGTGCAACCGCTTTCTCTTTGTTACCGGTAACAAAATATCAGCAGCTAAGAATAAACCCATGTGGTTGGATCTCAATTTTTTCATCTTTCAAGACATGAACACCTTGTGAAAAAAGTACTTCACTTGGTTGGTCTACGACATACACGTTCTCTGATTCATTAAAAATGGCTTGAACTTTTTGTTGATCTAGTTGTCGAGCAAACGAAATAATTCCTTGTGTTTCAGGTGACGTTTTCCACAAAGTTTCTCCCTCGGATAAAATCAAATGCAACCGTTTGCGCAAATGAATAAGTTCTTTCATAAAGGCAAAAAGTTCCAAGTCTTGCTTTTCTTCGTCCCAAATCATACATTTCCGACAATCAGGATCATCATGTCCTGTTAAACCAATTTCTGTTCCATAGTAAATACAAGGTGAACCTTTTTGTAAAAACATGAACGTCATGACAGCTTTCAGCAACTCTTTATTTTCTTCACACATCGTGAGAATTCGCGCTGTGTCATGGGAATCCAATAAATTGAAAGTTCCTTCATTGACTTGGTCTCGGTAAAGCATTTGTTGTTGATTCATTCCGCTAATCATTTGCGAAACACTGATTTTCTTTTTCACAAAATAATCTTTGATTGAATCTGTAAATGCATAATTCATTACTGCGTGAAATTCATCTCCCTGTAACCAAGCTTGTGAAGAATGCCAGATTTCACCCAAAATATAGATATCGGGTTTTGCCTCAGTGACTGCTGTATAGAATTTCTTCCAGAAGTGATGATCGACTTCATTTGCTACATCTAATCGCCAACCATCGATATCGAATTCTTCGATCCAATAAGTCGCAATCTTTAAAAGATGTGCTTGCACTTCAGGATTTGCCGTATTTAGCTTAGGCATATGTGGCGTAAATGCAAACGTATCATACGAAAGATGTTCTGCTGTTTCTGGCACCTCTGTCAACCGGTAATCGTCCACTGGAAAGGAATGAATATGAAACCAATCTTTATAAATCGACTCTTCACCGTTTTTAATTACGTCTTGCCATTGTGGTGAATCATCGCCCATATGGTTGAAAACAGCATCTAACATCACGCGAATCCCTCGTTGATGCGCTTGCTCAATTAATGTTTTAAATAATTTTTTATCACCGAAATGAGGATCAATCTCTAAATAGTCAATCGTGTCATATTTATGATTAGACGTTGCTTTAAAAACTGGACAGAAATAAATACCATTGATTCCTAAATCAACTAAGTAATCCAGATGATCAATTACTCCTTGCAGATCACCGCCAAAAAAATCATCCCGATCCGGCGCTTTACTTCCCCACGGTAATGTGTTTTCTGGATCGTTATTCGTATCTCCATTAGCAAAACGTTCTGGGAAAATTTGATACCAAACAGTTTCTTTCACCCATTCTGGCACTTTGAAACGATCAATTTCTTGAAAATAAGGCATTCTAAAGTACATGTTTGGTTCTGCTAAAAAGCGATTTTGATAAGGAAACACGCCTTGATCCCCATAAAAACATTCCGTTTCATCTTTGCCAATCACATGAAACCCATATTGGATTCTCCTCGTATCACTATGGACTTCAAGTTCCCAATAATCATGCACATTGGTACTTAATCCTTTTTTCATCGGCACTTCTTCTAAGTACCACTGTTCCGTCGTGAATGTGTATGGATCACCCTTTATCACAAATACTTTTTCGATATCATCTTTGCCAGTTCGTAGCCGCAAACGAAGTGTTTCTTTCGTATACAAATAAGCAAATTCGCTTTCTGGACGATGATAAACTGCTGCTGTGTTCATGTATTTCCTCCTTCTTTACTTCTAAGATAATTTCACTATAAAAGAATCAAGTACGAAAGACAACGCTTTCAAAAATGTTAACGATAACAAGTTCTCTTGAAACAAAAAAATGTACGAAAACATTTTTTGTTTTCGTACATTCGTTTACTGATTGTTTCAATGATTTTATTGATAGGTTTGTTTCTGGTCACAAACTTGTTCAATCACTTGCCAATCTAACTCAACGCCTAAACCAACTCCTTGAGGAACGACAATATTTCCTCTTTCCATTTTTGCCGGTTTCTTTATGACGTCTGCAGTGTAATAACGATCAGCAGCTGAGATATCACCAGGAAAAGTAAAGATATTTTGGCTAGCAAACTGTAAATTTAACGCTCGGCCAATTCCAGACTCGAACATTCCTCCAAGCCAAACTAGTAACTGATGTGTTTGACAAAAATCAACGATTCGTAGAGCTTCTGTGATTCCTCCCACGCGTGGAATCTTCAAATTGATTCCTTGACAACTTCCTAGCGTATAAGCGGTTTTCACATCCTCCAATGTCCGAATATTTTCATCTAAACAAATCTTTGTCTGAAGATGTTGTTGAAGTCTGGCATGGTCGACAAAATCTCGTTGATGAAAAGGTTGCTCAATCATCGCTAAGTTCAATTGATCTAGTTGTTTAAATAACTCTAAATCAGCGAATGTATACGCTGAATTTGCGTCTGCCATCAGGGGAACATCTGGGAACTCTTCACGAATAGCACTTAGTGGCACAATGTCATATCCCGGTTTGATTTTCACTTTGATTCGCTGATATCCTTGTTCAAGATAATTTGATACTTGTGCAATCAAATCCTCTGTTGTCGCATGAATCCCAATACTGACACCAACTGGGATTTCTGATTTGTGGCTGCCAAAATAACTTTGTAAACTTCGCTGTTCTCGTTTCGCAAACAAATCCCAAACGGCCGTTTCCAATGCTGATTTTGCCATAAAATTTCCTTGGACAGTTTGAAACAATGACCAAACATCCCCTACCTTTTGCAAATCAGCTTGAAATAGACGTGGCACTAATTGCTGTTCGATAAGTTGCCGATCCGCACCAATCGTTTCTTCGATATAATCAGGTTGTTCAAAAGAAACTAGCTCTCCGTATCCTTGATTGCCTAGCTCATCTTCTAAAATCAAAAGGTCTAACGCTTTTTCGTTAAGGACGCCATAACTGGTTTGAAAAGGGGTAACTAATGGTAAACGTAGTTGGTACTGCTCAACTTTCATAATTTTCATCACAAGTTCCTCACTAACAGTGCGTTTTTCTTTTTGCTAACCATTGAGACAATTTGTTCGCAAAAGCTTGTGACTGTTCCAGATGCACACAGTGACCACTATCAGGAATAACTGCCAATGTCGAATGTGGAAGTTGCTGACACAACGTATCCCCAATAGCAAGAAATTTTGGATCTTGTTCCCCTACCACGTATAGAACTGGTTGCTTTAACTCTTCTAATTCCAACCAATAATTTTTTTGTACACCTGTCCCCATAAACCACAAACTCATTGCCAAACCAAATTTATTTTGACTCAATCGCTCATCTCGAATCTTTTTTTGTATTTCTTTCGGTAATTTTTTTTGGCTAGAAAATAACGGAAGATTTTGCCAAAAATCTACAAAATTAACGAGTGGTTCACGCCATAGCCTGAGCGCTAATCGTCGGTCAGACTCTTTTCGCTGTTTTCTTTCTTGCTCGTCTACAATTCCAGGAGTTCCAGCTTCTAAAATGACACCAAGAAGTTTACTTGGATGCTCAATCGCCCAAGCTAATGCGACTCTTGCCCCCATAGAATAGCCTAAAACATACCATTGGTTAATTCCTAATTCCTGTATCAACTGATTGAGGTCCTTCACTATTTCGGACAATTGATAACGCCACGGATGTACAAAAATACTTGATTCACCATGGCCAAGCAAATCAATGAACAGGAAATTATATATTGGATCTTGAAGCAACTGAAACGTTTGCCTCGTTCCAGTGAAACCATGCAAGCAAACAATCGTCTCCTTTGAAGGATCGTATTTTTGTTGCCAGCTATACGCATATTTTACGCCACGAATGATCTTATCCATTTATTTCACCGATTTTTTCTCGGTATTCAGCTACTACCTCTTGCCAAAACTGCACTGGTTCATCTTGATTTCCTGCAATCTCAATCAATGTCCAACGATCAGCAAACCGACTTTTCTCGATTGCAAATTCAAATTCAGCTAAGGAAGTTGGTTTGATATACTGGCCATCGTATAAATCAGCCACTTTTGCAAAATCCAATGAAAGTGGTGTCTCAAATAACGGAGTAAAATCTGTTTTATCCAATTGTTTTTGCGGTAAAAAAGAAAAGATTCCGCCACCATTATTATTGAGTAATACAATTGTAACTGGTAACTTCAATGAACGGATCATTTGCAATCCATTCATATCATGAAAAAGTGCCAAGTCCCCAATCAATAAATAAGTCCGTTGCATCGTAGCAGCTGAAATACCGGCTGCCGTTGAAACAATGCCGTCAATTCCATTGATTCCACGATTACCAAATACTGGATAAGAAGTGACGCTACTCATTGCATAACGGTCTACAAAACGAATGGCATTACTGTTTGATAAAAAAAGTTGTTCATCAGCATAAAGTAACTCACTCAATTTCAAGCTGGCACTACTTTCATTGAAAGACTGTGTCAGGGTTTCTTTTTGAAGTACGACTTGTGCTGTTTCTTCAGCTTGCTTCCATCCATTTAGCCAGCTTGAATGCTTTTGTTTTTCTATCGAATCCACAGCTAGGGCTGATTGACAAAAAACGGAAATCGTGAAAGGTAAAAAGTAATTGGTTACGTGTAATAAGTCTTGCCACTGTTCTTGCTCATCGACTAACACAAAAGTCGTCGTTTCTCTAGTTAGTTTTTGTAAATACAGCATGACATTTTTCGTAACTGGTAGCCGACCAAAACGAATTACTACTTCTGGCTGTTCCACCTTGCTACTAGAGAAAATCAACTCGGCATGCTTCAAGTAATTCTCACTTTGACTACCACAGGTTGCTAAATTAGTTAGCGGATCGCCAATAATCGGCCAGCCCAAATACTCTGCAAGCTGGATCAACAATTGTGCTTCTGTTACACTCACTTCATTTCCAACAATCAATAATCCTTTTTTTTCCAACCAATCTGAAAGCTCTGGTATTGATTGGACTGCTTCTTCAGTTTTCGTCAATTTTTCACTTTTAAAAGATTTTTCTAACTGAAAATCTAAATCTGGTAGCAATGGCTCACGAAAAGGTAAATTGGCATGAACAGGCCCCATTGGTATTTGTTGAGCAGTATATCCTAGCTGGACACCTTGCCAATAACTATAACGTTGCATTGACTCCGAGCCTTCCGGAACAGCTAACTCCACAAATTTTTTCACATGGGTCCGATAAAGCTCCTGTTGATTCATCGTTTGAGGTGCACCCACTTCACGTAGTTCTGGCGGGCGGTCTGCAGTTAAAACAACCAATGGATGATTGGTTTCTTTGGCCTCACAAATTGCTGGATAATAATTTGCTGCCGCTGTCCCAGATGTACATAACAAGGCAACTAGTTCTTTTTTTGATCCTTTAGCTAAGCCTAAGGCAAAAAAACCCGCAGAGCGCTCGTCAACGTCAACGTAACATTCAACTTCAGGATCGCGAAAAAGCAATAGTGCTAGAGGTGTAGAGCGTGAACCAGGACTAATGACTACTTTCGTTAACCCACCTTCTTTTAAGCCTTGAATAAAAGCTAACAGATAACTAGTTGTTTCTTGTTTACTCGTCATTGCCTTTCACCCCTCTAATCATTGGTTGAAATTTCAACCTTGTTTCCAATCGTTCTGCTTCTGGATCTGAATCATCAACAATTCCACAGCCAGCATATAATAAGCCTTGATTTCCGCTGAAAATACCTGAACGAATCCCCACTGCAAACTCACCGACATCTTCGGTTAAGTCAAGCCAACCAATTGGTGCGCCATAAAGTCCTCGTCCGGCGACTTCTTTTTCCGCCAGCCAACGTAAAGCCTCTGCCTTAGGCTCTCCACCTAATGCAGGCGTTGGATGCAATTCTCGAACAACATCTAGCAAACTAGTTTGCCCTTTCCTAGAACCTTTGACAGTTACAAATAAATGCTGAATGTCTCGGTTTTTTAAAAGACTCTTATCTGAAACAAGCAATTCACCTTGCGTAAAATCTTTTAGCTGCTTTTTGATTCGTTCGACTACCACTTGATGTTCATATGAGTTTTTAGCGTCTTTTAAAAGTTTCAAACTGTTTTCCTGGTCTTCTGTTTGATTTTTCCCTCGTGAAATTGAACCTGCAATGCCCGCTGTTGCAAACATCGTTCTGCTTGCTTCAACAAGTCGTTCAGGCGTTGCTCCGACGAAAGCTTGCCGTTTGTCCTCCAAGGCAAAAACATAAGTATTTGGTTGTTGTCGCAATAAATTTTCGACAATTGTTTCGATTGAAAAAGGCTTTCCCTTGAGTTCCATTTGACGTGCTAGAACAACCTTTCTGAGTTTAGCATTTGTTTTTTTGATTTCCTCCACGCTTTCATCAACCAAGGAAACAAACGCGCCAACGTTTCGTTCTTTCCTAACGACATTTGTGCATGAAGATTCGACAGGAGGGTGATCGAGTAAGTTCGCAACTTCATTTCCCAATGATTCAAAGCGTTTCTCAAGTCTTTTAAAAAACTCCGAGTCGCAAGTCTCTTTTTCTTGATGACAAGTTAGCGTGACTACGCAAAAATCCTCTCTTTGAGTAAACAAAATTTCAGGCAATACAAAGTAGCCATTTTCTAACTTCCCCCAAAATGATTCTTTCGCGCCCTCACGGTCAAACGGGAACCCACCAAATAAGATAGGTGCTTCTTTTCGTTTACTCACCATGCAAAAACTTTTAAAAAACTCCTTCTTGAATCGCTCAATCGCTTCAAATTCTGTTTCCGCATTGAAAAACTGCTTCACTGTTCCTAACCCAATATAGCTTAAGTGACGGTCTGGGGTTTGCCAAAAAAAACGCGCACCACGGTAGTCGCTAGTTTTAGCAAATAATTGACCAAATTCTTGAGACGGAAGTTCATAACTATAACTAAAGTAGGCTTTCTCAGTTGAAGACACTTTTTCTTTCCAATTACTTAAGTTGATTTTCAATATAATTCACTCTTTCTTCTGTCAGAAATAGTCGTTTCAATGGTTTGCCACTCGCCGTTTTTGGAATACACGACACACTAAAGACTTCACTAGGATGTTTAAACGTTGCTAACGGTTGTAAGACTCTGGCTAATTCATCACTGGTTAAATCAGCCATTTCTCTCACTACTAAATAGGCTACTGGTCGTTGTCCCCAGCGTTCGTCTCTGCGTCCTACCACCACGACTTCTTGGATCAACTCACTCTGGAGCAACGTAGATTCAATTTCTGCAGGATAAATGTTTTCGCCACCAGAGATAATCAATTCGCTCATCCGGCTATCCACATATAAAAAACCATCTTCATCCAGATGACCTAAATCCCCCGTTCTGAACCAGCCATCTTGTGTCCATGATTCTTCGTCGCGATAGTTTAAATAGTGACTAGCAATTGTCGGCCCTTTTAGTAAAATTTCTCCAGTAGTTTGCTGATCCTGGTTCGTTTCGATTTTCAACCTAGTTCCGGTCAACGGGACACCAGCAGAACCCAATTTTTCTGACGCTTTTTCTGGTGATAAAGCAACCACTTGTGAACAAGTTTCTGTCATTCCATAAGACTGGATTACCAATAGTTTTTTGACTACACATTCGCTTAACGTTTCCCGATCAATTGGCCCACCACCCAATAATAGTTTTGGTGCAGTAGCATACCCATTTTCCGGAACAAGCGGTAGAAGGTCTTTTAACGTTTTTGTCACAACAGAAAGACAGATTTCTTGCCCTTCCAATAGCTCTTCATGGATTCTTTCTGGAGAAAAATTCGTATGTAAACGAACACTAATACCCAACACTAATGAACGCAACAAGATTGCCAAACCACTAATATGATACAGAGGCAAACAACAAATCCAGCTCTCAGAAGCTGTCAGTTTCATGTTCATCTTGGTTGCTAAAGCGCTGGCGCGATGATTCGCAAATGTTTGTGGCACTCCTTTTGGTTTCCCTGTCGTTCCAGATGTATACATAATAGAAGCAATTTTTTCCTCATCATAACCAGAATCATGATAGTCCAGTTGATCCACTACAGGCAATTGTGTTGGACTTGGAAATTCCAGTAAAGAACTAGTTACGGAAATATGTGCATGTTCTGTAATCAGCCACTTAGTTTCAGCATCAGCTAATTGAAATGCAACCTCCTCCGATGTCAGGTGTGTGTTTAAGAACTGGACTTCAAGACCTAACTCCCACAAAGCCAAAATTGTCAAATAGCATTGCTCTGAGTTTTGGCTATAAATGGCTACTCTTTTTTCGTTTTCAGGCAATTTTTGTGCAAAATAAGTCGCGTATCTTTGGACAGATTGGTTTAATGCAGCAAAAGACCACCTTTTATTTTCAAAATAAAAAGCTGGTCTAGTTGGATGAAGCTGTGCTTGTTGCTGCAACCAACTCCTTGGATGTAGCCTATGGGAATTTAGGGAATTGATCAAAATCTGGTTCTCGTTTTTCTTTAAAGGCATCGCGCCCTTCTTGTGCTTCATCCATAGTGTAATAAAGTAACGTTGCATCACCAGCAAGTTGTTGAATGCCAGCAAGGCCATCTGTATCAGCATTCATAGCAGCTTTAATCATGCGCAATGCCAATGGACTTTTTTTCAACATTTCTTCTGCCCATTCAATTGTCACATCTTCCACATCAGCTAGTGGAACCACCGTATTAATCCAATTCATTGCTAGTGCTTCTTCAGCTGTATATTGTTTGGTCATGAACCAAACTTCTTTTGCTTTTTTATGACCTACTACCCGCGCTAAATAACCTGCGCCATAGCCGCCATCAAAACTACCAACATTAGGACCCGTCTGCCCGAATTTGGCATTATCAGCCGCAATCGTTAAATCACAAACCAACTGCAATACATTTCCTCCACCAATTGACCAGCCCTTAACCATTGCAATTACTGGCTTGGGAATCACACGAATTAAGCGTTGTAAGTCAAGAACATTTAAACGTGGAACTTGATCGTCACCAACGTAACCCCCATTCCCTCGAACTTTTTGATCACCACCAGAACAAAATGCCTGATCCCCAGCGCCAGTTAAAATAATGACACCGATATCTTGATGTTCACGACTAATTGTAAAAGCGTCCATCATTTCAAAAACTGTTTTTGGGGTAAACGCATTATGAACCTCTGGGCGATTGATTGTGATTTTCGCGATTTTTCCATATTGTTCAAATAAAATTTCACTATATTCTTTAATTGTTTGCCATGTTCTCATAATTTTCCTCCTTCAATTCATCCTTTTTATTATACACAAGAACGAAAGAAAACGGTTAAAAATCCGCGGAATTTTTAGTATTCTGTTATACTAAGAAAAAGAACGGAGTGATATTTGTATGAATTTACTGGAACATTTACAAATCAAAACGCTAGAACTTTCTCCAGAAAAAGTTGTCTTATCTTTAGACATCCACGCCATTCATTTGCAACCTTATGGCTATCTACATGGCGGAATCAATGGTGTTTTGATTGAAACAGCTTGTAGCCTTGGCGCAAATCAACATTTAGAGCAACCTCATTTTGCTGTTGGTGTGGATCTACAAGTAAATCATCTCAATAAAGCACAGACGGGTACGTTAACTGTCATTGCTGTGCCAGACAAAGTTGGACGCTCTTTACAAGTTTGGCATGCAGACATTTTTTTAAATCAACAAACAAAAATCGCAGTCGGACGCTGTACCTTAGCTGTCAAATAAAACAGGTGAAGCTTTCAAGTTATTTTTGAAGAGCTTCACCTGTTTTCAGTAAAACGATTAATGTTTAACTATTACTGTTTGAATGGTTTGATACATCACTACAATTGCACAGAAAATCAAGAAAATCCCCATAACTGCTGGCGCAGAATGTCCCAGCGAGACATATAGCTGTCCACCAATCAATGGTCCGATAACTCTTGCTAACGATTGGATTGCTTGACTTCCACCTTGCACGCGTCCTTGTTCCTGTTGTGTAACTGCTTTAGATAAGAGGCCGTTGAACGCTGGCCCAAAAATTGAATCACCAAAACCAAAGATAAACATTCCGATAATAAATAAACTTGGTTGGTGAAAAATTGTCGAACAAGCAATCAATACATAGCCAACAATTTCAGCACTCATTCCTAAGGTAACAATTTGACGATCCGTGAGCCATTTTAGTAGTCGAGGCATGATTAAGCTTTGAGAAAAAATATCTTGAATACCAATTATTGAAAAAACTAAACCGATAACTGTCGGCTGCCAGTGAAAAGAATCAATCGTAAATTGAGAAAACACTGCTTGAAATGCACCGTTTGGAATCCAAAGCAAAAAACCGGCGAACAATAAACGACTGACTTGCTTAATGGAAAGAATATTTTTTAATTGGGTAAATGGATTTAAGCGACTAACAGGAACTGCGGTCAAGCGACTTTCTTTTGCTAAACTTTCTGGCATAAAGAAGTACCCAAATAAAAAATTGAGAAACGTTACAAAAGCACCGGCAAACATTGGAATTGCATAACCAAAATTAGCAAGTAAACCACCGATCGTTGGTCCGAATACGACACCAACACCGGTAACAGCACTAATCCAGCCAAAATATTTCGTTCGTTCCTCAGCTGGAGTGATATCTGAAAAATAGGCAAAAATCGTACCAATCGTCCCTCCCGTGAACCCTTCAATTATCCGACCAAGAAATAAAATCCAAAGTGCACCACCTAAACCAAATACTAAATAGCCAATTGTTGAACCTAACAAGCAAATCAGCAACACAACTCGTCGGCCAAAGCGATCGCTTAATGCACCTAATCCAGGAGCTGCCAGAAAAACACAAACAGCATATACAGAAGTCAGTGCTGTCACTGCAAGTGCTTGATTGGCTGGATTACTGATATAAGGTTGAACTAAAAATGGAATCACAGGTGAAACAATTGTAAAACCAATGCCTGAAAGAAAAACTGAGATCAAACCAAAAAGAAAAGCCTTTTGGTCGATTTGATTACGTGATTTGATCGTATTTTGTTGATTAGAAAACATAAAAAACTCCTTTGTTATAAATATCATATTGTGTCCTAGGCAACAAAATAATATTCTTTTTTTGTGTCCTTGTCAACAATTTTTACACAAAAAAATAAAGCGAATGATTCGCTCTATTTTCAGTCAACATTTTGCTCTCTAAATTTTCTTCTCACAAACCTAATTTCTCGATTTCCTGATTTAGATGTTGGTCATACTTTGCTAAAAAAAGCCCTAATTCTTCATACTGTTGTTCCGTCACTTGGTCAAAAATCACTTGGTCTCGTTGCTGAAATTCTTGATGTGTCCGTTCGTGCACTTCAAAAACTTCTTTTCCCTTCCCAGTCAATTTGAAATAAACTTCTTTTTTATTGTCAGGTTTTTGATAACTTTCGATATAGCCTTTTTTCACTAATTTTTTAGTTATTTTACTAATTGCACTTCTTGTCATAAATAATGAACTAGCAAGCTTAGTCACATTTGAGTCCTGATTTTTCCCGATGAATTCGATACAGTGGACTTCTGATGGCTGATAGCCTTCTAATCGTTTTTCCATTGTTAATTTGTTCAGCCACGCCATTTTGCTGAAAACATTTCTTGCTTTATCCATAACGGCTGCATTTGTTTCCTTTTTGCCCATTTCTAGCCCTCCCGTAAGCTTCTTCTCACCTAGTATAGTGATTTTTCGAAGTTGATTCAACTACATCCATTGTTTTTCAAATCAAAAGAAATGTTCGCTATGCCTAAAAAAAAACACAAACCATAGTTAACATTACACAAAAATTAGGTTATAATGAACTACTTGGAAAAAAGGAATTAAAACAAAATGTGTTTAGGATGTGGATGAATGAGACAAACAAAAGATTTTATTTGGACTTACATAAAAATTCTTTTTGCTTTACTTATTTTAGGTGTAAGTATCAACTTATTTTTAGGCCCTCACCATGTAGCGGCTGGCGGTGTTAGTGGGCTAGGTATTTTATTTGAATCCGCTTTTGGAATGAATCGTGCTTTAGTTATTTTGGCTTTGAATAGTCTCATGCTAGTGCTTGCTATTCTCTTTTTAGGCAAAAAATTATTTTTAAAAGTTCTTTTTGGTAGCATCGTTTTTCCCCTTGTGATTGCCATCGTCCCTGAGACAATGGTGACCTCTGATCGCCTACTATCAGTTATTTTTGGTAGTGCCATTTTTGCCTTAGGTGTTGCGATTTTATACAACAACAACTCTTCTAGTGGTGGAACGACCATCCCTCCGTTAATCTTTAAAAAATATTTTCACTTGAATACATCCATTGGGTTGCTGTTAACTGACGCTGTGGTAGTCTCCTTAAACTTACTTATTTTCGGTTTTGAAGAATTTCTTTATGCCATTCTCTCCATTGTTATTACTTCAATTGTCATGACCTATATCGAAACTGGTCTCAATCGTAAGAAATCAATTATGATTATGAGTGAAGATTCATTAGAAGAAATCCGTATTCGTTTAACTGCGGAGATTGGTCGCGGTTTGACTTTATTAGAAGCAAAAGGCGGCTATAATCGAAAGCCTAAAGAAGTCTTACTGATTGTCACGACGGATCAGGAATTTACTCGGATCAAACCATTGATCAAAGAAATCGATCCAACTGCTTTCGTTATCGCAAATAATGTTGCTGAAGTTACAGGTAGTGGCTTCACCTATCATCCGATTGAATGATGAGCTTTTATGCTTTTTTTAAGGTTCATTCCTTATTATTAGGACATCCCAAAACTCCTAATTTTTTCATTTTCTTTTCTCAAAAAATAAGCAGAACTCATCTTTGGACACAAAGTAAGTTCTGCTTATTTTGATTTCTGTTTAGCTGAAGGAATCCCCATTGATAAACGTCGTGTAAATGTGCTCATCTTCTGTAGATTCGCCTTGGATCAATTGAATAATTTTTTCTGCTGCTAACATTCCCCAACGATGTTTAGAATATGAAATCGTTGCTAACGTTGGCGTTAAAAACTCACCAATTTCGATATGGTCAAACCCGATTATACGAACGTCTTTTCCTATTTCATACTGCGTTTCTTTGAAAAATTTATACACACCTACCGCCATTTCATCATTGAAAGCAAAAATATCAATTGGAAAATCCGGTTGGCTAGCTACGATTTCTTTGGCTGCTTGATAACCAGATGGCTCTGTAAAATCCCCCTCAATTGTGTGATAATCAATACCAAATCGTTGAAGCTCTTTTGTACTTGCAGCTAAACGTTGCTGACTATCATATGCTTTTGTTGAACCCGTAATCAGGTGAACAAATTTCGTCTGTTTTGCAACCATTTCACCTACTGCCAGTGTTGCTCCACCTTTATTATCTAACAATACTTTCCGAACATGTTCATGAGAAAGTTTACGATCCAACACAACGATTGAATGTCCCCGTTGTGCAAACTGTAAAATTTCCTGTGAATCAAATGTCCAATCTAAAATGATTGCACCGTCGACCATTCGTTCAGGAATGAATAAATGAGATTTCTCACCACTACAAACAATCATCTCAAAGTCATAAAATGCTAAGCCTTTTTTGATTCCATCTAATAATTCACCATAAAAACTGCCACCATAATCTGCTAAATAAACACCAATAATATTTGTTTGCTGTCTTTTTAATGTACGAGCAGCCATATTAGGAACGTAGTTTAATTCATCCGCAATTGCTTTGATTCTTTCTCTCGTTTCTTCCGTCACCTTTTGGCTACCATTTAAAGCGTACGAAACAGTAGAGATGGATACCCCTGCTTTTTTTGCGATATCTTTAATTCCCACCATGTTGCTCTCATCTCCTAACAATAGATATCAATTCGATTTGTTGCTTGTAACTGCGCTATAATCGCCTGGTTAGATACTTTCAAGCCACCCGTTCGATACGGATTTTTTTCATGTTCAACTGGCAACTCTTGCTGGTTCAACATCACTTTTGATTCACCTGAACCTAAATGGTAATGAATAGTGACTGGTTTTCCTAGCAATTGATAGCGAAGGCTTAATTGGTCCAGCTCAGTTGGCAATACTGGATCGAAGGTTACGCTCTGACTTGTTTCTCGAATACCTAAAACACTTGAGATCAATTGGCCTAAATAAATTCCCGGACCACTTGAATAAATGCGCCAGCCACCTTTTACTGGTACACTTCCATCTTTCAGTTTACCAAAGTTTGATTCCGCTTCATACCTTGTTTTAAAATCTCCATCAGAACTACTGAAATAGACATTTGCTTGTCGTAATTTTGCATGCTTCACTTGGTTCGTTATTCCGATAGGATTAATAATATTGAGTGCATGCCAAGTTTCTTCTGTCTTGCCTAATTTCGCCATGGCTTCTGTAAAACGAATGTGTGCATGCACATATTGTAACCCAATTTCTCTCCCAAAATTGGCAGATTGTTCTGCCCGTTTGAAGTTCGTACTTACACCACCTTGATAAGCCGCTGGGCGATTCATCAACCGAACACCATCAGGAAATTGTAAGTGTTTTTTGATAATGGCTAAATGATGTTCAGCCTGTTTTGGCGTCAGTAATTCAGCAATCATTCCTCTAGTCATTGGCAACAAACGATAATGAATGCCCGTTTTCTGATCATTTGGATGGATCATCAATTCTACTTCGTTTTGTGCGTCCATTCGGACAAAGCCTGGCAAAGTATCGGTTGTAAACATATATGTTTCATAATCCTGTTTTATTTTAGCAACTAATTCACTCAAATGCTGACTATAAGACTGATCGACCTCTCTCAGCAAAATACTTAACTTGTGCAGTACTTGATACGTCAAAGCGACTGTCCAGCTACTTGCCATTGATTTCTTTAATTGATTATCAAATGGTTGCAACGTATCATCCCAATCACCGTCACCGTAGCAAGACAAAGCTGTCCCAGGTAAAAAGTGGGATTCGATATAGGAAATTTCTTTTTTGATATGGTCTAATAGTATCTCTGCTTCATTTGTTTTCAAAAAAGTTTTACGATCAGTATAAGTTATATTTTCGTTCAGAATGCCCCAATCACTCGTTTTATCCAAGTAATCTGCAACAACCTTCATTGGCCAAACAATTACATCTCCATGGCTTTCATCCGCTTTTTGTGTTTCGTAACGATCAAACATAAACCATTGCGGCCAGTTTCCATCATCAGAGAATTGGTTAGCATAAACTTTTTTGATAATGGACGCAACAACTTCCGGTCGATTCACAGCAAAGAAAAATTCAGTTGGTCCTTGCGAAACATCTCTGGTTCCCCAGGCAGCTCCGCCATATTGTTCTAACCCATGTGGAGATAAATAATGAACTAACATATTATGGGTGTACCAGCGTGCAATCAAATTCATTTGCTCAACTGTTTGTGTTTCATGCACTAATTCAAAGTTGTTTAATAACTCATTGATATATTCTGTATACTGTTGATCTTGTTCAGCAAGAGTTGTTGCTTTAGCTGCCTTAAATTCACCTGTTAGGCTTCCTTCAATTTTGACTGTTACTTCTGCTTGATTTTCAATTAGGAAAATAGTTAGTTTCTGGTCATTATTAGGACTAGCAAAAAACAGTGATTCGTCTGTTAGCTGAAACGGTTGATCCAAGGTGAAACGATAAGCTAGATTAGGATACGTTTGCTGTGTATCTGACTGTTTACTCCCTGTTACCGTCACCACTTGCTTGTTTTGCTCTAACTGATAAGTTGGTTGTGCTTCATCGGCACCCATCACTAGCTGGTTGGTAATCGCGAATGTATAGTTTTTCCCTTTCTGGCTGTGGATCTCTGTTCGGATTTCACGGCCGTCAACCACCGTATAAGTCGTAATGGTCAACAAATCGTCCTCTAATTTATAGTACCATTTAGCCGAATTCAGTCCCATCTCAAATAAAGAAGGCATTGTTAAAATCCGCCAATTTTCGCCCTGTTTCAAATAGATTCTTTGACCAGATTCCTTGATAACATTTAAAGCATTTCGACTATTACTCATCAATTTATTCATTGTCGTATTGCCTAAGACCACTTGGGAATTAAAAATTCCGGGCATATAAACAGTTGTACTTAATAAGGGACGGTCAACATCTAGCTCAGTTCCGCTTAATAAGATATGTCCATGCGTTCGCTCCATTGCTCGCTCTTTTGCTTTGGTAACGACATGATGATAATTGGTTGTAAAAAAGGAAAGTAACTGCTGATTTTCTTGTTCAACTTGTTCTTTCACAGGAAAGTACTTCAAAATTTCTGCTTTAGTCATCGTTTCACCAACAATTGGCTCGCCCAAATGTTTCGTTACTTGTTTTCCTTCAGTCCCCATAAACGAATGATCAAACGTTAATGAATGATATGAGGCTACAACTTCTGCTTTTGAAAAAGCTGGCTTTGTCACAGCCGTTGCTTGATTTGCCAGTGTCCCACCATAAAAAATAATTATTTGTTTCTCTTGTGTAACTGTTATTTTTTCTGACTGCAACGCAACATAAGCAAATTCATATTGATAAACTTCATTTGCTAAAAATGGCTGGTTCAATGCTTCTGGCTGATTTGTTTCTTTATAACTCTGGCCAAAAAATTGATACCCATCTGTTGAAAAAGCAACAGCATTTGTTAAACTTCCTACTTCTACTAAAGGATAATTTTCCCCTTGAATTTGATTTTGGCGCGAAGAAATCACAAGTTTATCATCGACTTGGGTAATATGGTGATCCAAGTATTGTGACATATACGCCTCGTTTGAACGAACTGCTCCTGGTAACGCATTGCCTAAATCTTGTCCATAAATCACATCTGCTTGCTGTCCCGTTCCTTGCAAATTGACTTGCCAAAACCACAAGCCAGTGTTTGCTAATTGAAAGTCCACTTGATAACTAACTCCTGCAAATTGTCCTTTCCACACCAATTGATTCTCTTTTTGGAAAAACTGACTATGCGCATTCGACCCAATCATTGGCGCAAATAAAATAGTTTCTTCTTGATAAACTCTTAAATAAAGTTGAGTCAAACTACCATCTAAATAATTTCCCATTAGTTGGTTGATCATCATCCCATGACTTTCGATTTCTGCTAAATCACCTGTTGGCAGAAAAGAAAAATGGCTATTTTTTTCTGTCAAATCAATCATTTTTTGTGTCATCATCTAATCTTCCTATCTATTTTTTTAAGTTGAAACGCACCGACGAAAATTCTCGGCTGTTTGGACCAATCATTGCTTCAAACTCACCTGCGTCACTGCTCATTTCTTGGTTACTGTGTACATATCGCAAAAGCGACTCATCAATCGAAAAAGCCACTGTTTTCTCTTCAAAAGGTGCCAAGTGAACTTTCTGGAATCCTTTTAGTTCTTTGACTGGTCGAACAACTTCACCGACTAAATCATGAATATAGAGCTGAACCGTTTCTTCACCCGCAAAAACTGATTGATTTTTGATCGTAACAGAAACAGTTATCTCCGTTGCTGGTGTCAATTCATCACTGGTTAAAGAAATTGCTGAGTAACGAAAATCGCTATAGCTGAGGCCAAAACCAAACGGATATTTTGCATAATTTGAAACATCTAGATATTTTGAAACATATTTTTCATCAGGTGTCGTCTCAAACGGACGACCAGTATTATCACAATTATAATAAATCGGTACTTGACCAACTGTTTCAGGAAAGGATATACTTAATCGTCCACTTGGATTATATTTACCCCAAAGAATTTCTGCTAATGCTCTCCCACCTTCTGTCCCAGGAAACCATGCTTCAATGATTCCTTTTGCTTCATCAATTCCCTGTAAGTCTAATGGACGACCATTATACAAAGTAACAACAACTTGATCATTTATTTCCAAAACTTGTTGGAAAAATGCTAATTGCGCACCTGGTAAGCGAATATCACTGCGACTTGCTGCTTCTCCACTCATTTCTTCTAATTCACCTAATGCAATAACAACTTTATCTGCTTGTTCTGCTAACAATAAGGCTTCTTGAATCGCCTCAGTCGTTGGTTCTAAATAATCAAATACTTCGTTTCCAACTAACAATTTCTTGCTTAAACTAGCGGCACCTTCAACTAACGAAATTGCCTCTTCTGATTTCCCTTGCCAAGACCACGCACCTAAAATTTTCTTAGAAGCAGCAGCTGGGCCAATAATCGCGATGGTTTCTTCTTTTTTAAAAGGTAAGATATCATCATTTTTCAATAATACCATTGATTTTTTAGCAATCTCACACGCGACTTCTCGATGTTTATTGGATAGAACAATCTCTTTTTCTTTCACTGGATCTGCCCCACGGAATGGTTGTTCAAACAAGCCTAAATCATTTTTCAATTCTAAAATTCGAACGACAGCTTCATCTAATAATTCGACAGAGATTTGTCCTTCTTTAATCAACTCACTTAAATAATTGCTGTAGCAAGTCGTCATCATTTCAATATCTACTCCAGCTAGCAACGCTTGTTTAGCCGCTTCTTTTTCATCTTTGGCAACGCCGTGTGGAATCAGTTCTTTTACTGCACCCCAGTCAGAAATCACAACTCCTTGAAAATTAAGTTCTTTCCTGAGAACTTCTCTAAATAACCACTTATTCCCTGTTGCTGGAATACCATCTATGGTGTTAAAAGAAGTCATTACTAATTTAGCACCTGCTTCTAGTGCAGCCTGATACCCGGGAAGATAGCTTTCTCTCAACTGGCGTTCTGACATGTTCACCGTGTTATAATCACGACCAGCAATCGCTGCTCCATAAGCTGCAAAATGTTTGACACAAGCAGCCACTCTGAAGAAATCTTCTTTTAAATTTTCTCCTTGATATCCCTTCACAAAGCGCTCAGCAAACCGACTATTTAGAAAGGAATCTTCACCCGTTGATTCCATTACTCTGCCCCAGCGCGGATCTCGAACGAGGTCAACCATTGGTGAAAAAGTCACATGTAAGCCAGATACAGCGGCTTCTTTCGCTGAAATCTCTGCCATTTTTTCAGCAGCATCCAGATCCCATGAACTCCCTAACCCTAATGGAATCGGAAAAATCGTACGAAACCCGTGGATGATATCTGCCATCAAAATAGTAGGAATACCCAAACGGTTTTTTTCTAAATATTTTTTTTGGATTCGAATGGCTTCTTCTGCACCTGAAACCCCTAACGTTGTCCCTGCATTTGCAATGGTTGCTTCAGTTAAGCCTAAATCAGCCATTGGACCTGTTCGTTCTTCTGCGTTTTCCGAATAAAATTCTGCTGCTAATTGTAACAGCTGATCGATTTTTTCTTCTAGCGTCATTTTTTCAAGTAAATTCAGAATTTCTTGTTGTTTCATGCGTAAGCTCCTCTATTTATTACCAGACACATTGTACCCATCTAGAATATATTTTTGTAAAAACATAAAGATAATAATAATCGGTACGACCATAAAAGCAGATCCTGCCATTTGTAACGCATAGTTGTTTGCATATTGACCTTTTAATAACTGCAACCCAACTGATAACGTGTAATATTTTTCATCACTTGCCATAATCAACGGCCATAAGAATGAGTTCCAACCACCGATAAATGTGGCAATTCCTTGAACAGCCAATACTGGTTTAGAAATTGGCAAAATGATTCTCGTAAAAATAAACCATTCACTCGCACCATCCAAACGAGCAGCTTCTAATAACTCATTTGAGATTGCTGACATGAACTGTCGGAACAAGAAGATACCATATGCTCCAACCAAGCCTGGCAATACAATCCCTGGCATCGTATTAGTCAAATTCATTGAATTCATAATCAAGTAAACGGGGATCATTGTCACTTGACCAGGAATCATCATCGTTGCTAATACTAAATAAAAAAGAGGTTCTCTTCCCTTAAATTTATATTTAGCAAAACCAAAACCTGCCATCGCATTAAAAATCATTCCTAAAAAAGAAAATGCGACAACAATCAGCGTATTTTTTAAGTACGTCGTAAAATCAAATGCATTGAACAATTCAATAAAATTATCTAAACTCGCTTTTTCTGGAAAAATTCTAGGTGGAAATTGCATGATTTCCATATCCGTTTTTAACGAGGATAATAGCATCCAAATAAACGGCAACATCCAGACTAGTGCGCCAATCGTTAGAACCAGACCCATAACAAATTTCACTCGTCGGTTACTTTGTAATTCTTTATTCATAACAGTCACACCTCTATAGTTGATTTTCAATATTGCGTTTTTGCATTCTAAATTGGAATAAAGTAACTAGGATAATTACCGCAAATAAAATAAATGACCCCGCAGCGGCATACCCAAATTTACTGAATTGGAACCCATTACGATAAATGAATAACGCAACTGAAGTCGTGCTATCTAATGGTCCACCATTCGTCATTACAAATGGTTCTTCAAAAAATTGAAGCCAGCCGATTAAAGTTGTCACCGTTACAAAGAAAGTTGAAAAACGTAAGGACGGAATCGTGATATAAAAAATCTGTGCTTTTTTTGAAGCTCCATCTAATGATGCTGCTTCATATAATTCTTTGGGGATTCCTTGGATTGCCGCTAAAAAGATTAACATATTTGTTCCAACAGCCCGCCAAACACCCAAGATAATCAAGGATATTTTTGCGATGGTTGGATCCGTTAGCCAAGGAACAGCTGGTAAATGAACTAAAGACAACAAATAGTTCAAGAAACCAAAACTTGGATTGTAAAGATAACTAAACACCACTGCAACGGCAACCACATTGGTAATTGCTGGTGTGTAAAAAATCATTCGAAAAGCTGAGAATAATTTATTTTTTCCAAAGTTAATCATTAATGCTAAGCCTAGCGACATGACAATGACTAACGGCACGCCCAAAACAACATAAAAAATCGTATTTTGAATACTTTTTAAAAACACCGGGTCACTAATGATTTCTTGATAGTTATCGAATGAAACAAAATTGATTTTTGACCAATCTGCTAACCCTACCAAGCTCATATCAGTAAAACTAATAAAAAAAGCGACAAAAATCGGAATGATTGAAAAAAGTAAAAGCAAAAGAAGTGCAGGTGCAATAAATAAATATGGTGCTTTAAGTGTTCGACTTTTTTTCACTTTCAGAACTTCCTTTCTAGAATGGGGAAAGCTAGCTTGATTGCTATTTGACAAGCAAACATTAGATTCTTTCGCCAATTTAATTGAATAAATCGGCCCGAGATAGCGACACGAGTTGCTGACCTCAGGCCCGATAAACTATTTATTTAATAAAGTTTCTGTTTCTTGATTGAATGAATCCATTTCTTTTTGAACATCTTGACCACCTAAATAGATTTGTTCAAAATGTTTCAAATAGTTTTGAGCGATTTCTTCAAATTGTGTGATTAATGGCATTGGTTCTGAATTAAGTAGTTGTTCATTGAAGACACTATAAATTGGATCATCTTTCAATTCAGGATTTTCCCAAGTCTTTTTAGCTGTTGGAAGTGCGTCTGTCAAATGCATCCACTCTAACTGATTGTCTGGCTGTGCCATAAAGTTAATAAATTTCGCCGCGTCATCTTTTTTCTCTGAATATTCAAAAATAGTTAAGTTCGACCCACCCATGGATGAGATATTGTTTTCTTTACCCGGTAACGGTGCGATTGCCCATTTTCCATCAATATCTGGAACAGTATCCTTCACCGTTTTTGCCATCCACGGTCCACTAATGAACATTGGAACCATCGCATCGCCTGAAAACGTTTGGCTGACATCTAAGCCAAGATCTTGCTTAGGCGCATAGCCTTTTTGGATAAAGTTGTTCAAGTAAGCAACACTATCGACAAAAGGTGCTTGGTCAAATTCTGGTTGGTTATCTTTAATCAAAGGTGAACCATTTTGTCGTGCAAACATGAACCCTAATGTTTGTTCCTTGGAATCAATATTGATTCCATATTTATCATCTCCACGTGCTGCTAATTTTTTCGCAGCATCTTCTAATTCTTCCCAAGTTTTTGGTGGTTC
This sequence comes from Enterococcus sp. DIV0176, assembly GCF_050528535.1. Classification (NCBI taxonomy): domain Bacteria; kingdom Bacillati; phylum Bacillota; class Bacilli; order Lactobacillales; family Enterococcaceae; genus Enterococcus; species Enterococcus sp. DIV0176. The sequence continues at coordinate 1,472,155 of NZ_CP172879.1, forward strand.
TTTATATCCTACTGATTCTAAGATATCTGTTCGGTAAAACAAGACACGTGTTTCTGCCGCCCAAGGAATACCATAAGACTTCCCATCAAACTGTGTCGTTTCAACAGAACCTTCATAAAAGTTATCTGGATTCATCGCATCGTACTTATCAATGTAACTTGACATATCTGCTAATGCACCAGCTTCTTGAAATTCAGGCATCCAAGTCGTTCCCATCTGTAAAACATCTGGACCACTTTTTGAAGCCACAGCCGTTAGTAGTTTATCGTGTGCATTCGACCATGGGATAGATTGAATTTTCACTTCAATTCCAGTTTCATCTGTAAATTTATCAGTCATTTTTGATAACTGCTTTACTTCGTCCCCCATTCCCCAAATATTTAAAACTTCGCTATCTTTTGCTGAATTATTGCTTGAACCACACGCCGCCAATCCACCAAGTGCCATTACAGCTGTCAATCCTAATAAGCCAATTTTCTTCGATAGTTTCATTTTTTTACTCCTCCATTTTTTAGTGAAACGTTTCTACAGGGAGAAGTATACTAGCTTGTTTCTAATTTGTAAAGCGCTTTCTAAAATATTTTTTTCGATAAAAAAGCATTGAAAGCTTGATTTTTTTGATTATAATGAAAGCTAAGTCAGGAACTTGTTTGAATTTTATCAAGCGACTCTTAGAAACGTTTCACCAGAAAGGAGTTTTTTATGAATAAAGACAATAAAGAGACTATACCTTGGTGGCAATCAGCGGTTTTTTATCAAATCTATCCAAAGAGTTTTCAAGACAGCAATCATGACGGGATTGGTGATATCAACGGCATTGTCTCTCGCCTTCCCTACTTGCATCAACTGGGAATTGATGCGATTTGGCTATCACCGGTTTATTCCTCGCCTAACGTTGATAATGGTTATGATATTGACAACTATTATGCAATTTTAAATGAATTTGGAACAATGGCGGATGTTGAACAATTAATTACCAAAGCGAAGTCTTTTGGAATCCGAATCATTATGGATTTAGTTGTTAATCATACATCTGATCAACATTCTTGGTTTTTGGAAGCAGAAAAAGGAAATAAAAAATATCAGGATTATTATATTTGGCAAAAAGAACCACCCAATACTTTGCAGTCCTTTTTTGGCGGAACGGCCTGGACATTTAACGAAAAACAAAATCGGTATTATTTGCATTTATTTTCCAAACATCAACCAGATTTAAATTGGGAGAATCCCAATATGCGAAAAGAGATTTGGGAAATGATGCGCTTTTGGATTGATAAAGGGATCGGTGGCTTTCGATTAGATGTTATTGATTTGATTGGAAAGCAACCTGAAAAAGAAGTACTCGGTAACGGACCAAACTTACACACATACCTCCAAGAAATGTATCATGGAGTCTTAAAAGAAACTGACCTAGTGACTATTGGCGAAGCAGGAAGTGTGACTCCTGAAACTGCACCGTTATATACGGCACCAGAAAGAAACGAACTTTCAATGGTCTTTCAATTTCAACATATGGCATTAGATGAGCAAACTGGGCACTCAAAGTGGGCACTTAAAAAGTTAAGTGTTCCTGAACTAAAAAAGGTGCTTTCAAAATGGCAAACTGCCCTGCCTGAAAATGCTTGGAATAGTTTATTTTGGAGCAATCACGATCAGCCTCGCATTTTATCTCGTTGGGGAGACTTAAACTATCCATTAGAGAGCGGGAAAATGTTAGCAATCCTGCTTCATTTGATGCGTGGGACCCCATTTATTTATCAAGGTGAAGAAATCGGTATGACGAATTTTCCGATTCATTCCGCCAAGCAGATTCAAGATATCGAAAGTCTAAATTTTTATCATAGTCAACAAGAAGCGGGGATTGCGAAAGAAAAAATTTTTGAAGCGATCAATACCAAAGGTCGTGACAATGCACGTACACCTATGCAATGGGACGATTCGCTCTTTGGGGGATTCTCAACCGTTTCTCCTTGGTACCCAATCAATCCAAATCACGAACAAATCAATGTCGAAGCAAATTTGAATCATCCTAATTCGCTTTTCTTTACTTATCAAAAGCTGATTGCTTTACGAAAAAAATACCCAATTATTATTTGGGGAAACTATGAGTTATTAGATACTCCCCCTACAATTTTTGCCTATAAAAGAAATTACGAACACGAGACTTGGTTAGTCTGCGCAAATTTTTCAGATCAAAAGACTTTCTATTCTTTTTCTGAAAAACCAGAAATGACAATTATCAGTAATTACGATGCCACTTATTCAACACTTGACCAACTTAACTTACGTCCATACGAAACTTTTGTTGTAAAACTTACACCTTGACTACTCTGCTATTTTTCTATTTACGATTTTAGTAACTAGAAAAATAGCAGTTTTTATTTATAGCAAAATTATTTCAAAAGTAACCGCTAACTTAAAATTCATTTTGTCATTTTAATTTCCTGATTAATTCTTTAATTACTAGTTACAATATAGTAAACTTATTTAATAAGATGGTTATTTTAAGATTAACTTTAAATAACTTTTACACAACTATATGGCGACTATCGCTACCTGCCAATAAGTGGGAGCAAAAATTATCTAGGAGGAAAAAATGAAAAAGAAAAATGGGGTAACTTGGTTTCTTGCAGGGATTGGGATGGTTTTATTCTTTCAATCAATAATTAATATGGAGGCAACTGCCTCGATTACATTGGGTACCTTACTCTTTGCATTCGTTGGTTGGCAACTAAAACAAACACAAAGAGTTCAATACAAGAAATGGCTTTTGCCAATAATCTTTTCCCTTTCACTGATTCTTGGTGCCTGTGGAACTGGTTCGGCTATAACTACAGAAAGCACTAGTAGTTCGACCAACATAACCAAGTCATCAAAAACAAGTGAATCATCAACTAAAGATACTACTGAGATTTCAAAAGAAAAAGCTAAGAAAAAAGAACTAGAAAATTTAACAAAACAGGCACAACAAGAAGTTGAAAAAGCGGAAAAAGAACCAACCAGAGATCAACTAAACATTGCGTTGACAGCGATTGGAAAAATCCCTGGTGGAAGCAGTGCATTAACTGAACGAACAAATAAAGTTGAACAGACCATCGTTACTGCGGAAAAAAAGGCAGCAGAAGAAAAACGCGTCGCTGAGGAAAAGGCCGCTGAAGCCAAACGAATTGCTGAAGAACAGCGAGTCGCCGAAGAAAAAGCTGCGGCTGAAGCTAAACGTGTCGCTGAAGAGCAGGCTGCAGCTGAAGCTAAACGTGTTGCCGATGAGCAGGCTGCAGCTGAAGCTAAGCGGATCGCCGATGAACAAGCAGAACAAGCTAGAGTCGCTGCGGAACAAGCCGCCGCTGCGCAAGCTGCAGCCCAGCAAAATCAAAACCAACAAATGGTTTATATTGCTCCGGACTCTGGTCGAAAATATCACTATAATCCCAATTGTCGTGGGCTAAATAACGCAAATTCGGTTGTAAGTATTCCATTGTCCGAGGCACAAGGTTCGTATGGTTTATGCGGCTTTGAGGACTAGCAACGAAAATAAATTAAACCACGCATAAAATGCGTGGTTTTTTTACATGCTTTGCGAAAAAATGACTAAAGTCTCTAATAAAAAAATCCTAGGAATTTTTTCATCCTAGGATTTTTTAAATTGTTTCCACTATGAGCCTACCTGATAACAAAAATCACTCTTATCTTTACTCAAATTATTCATTCAAAAACGTGGTAATCGCATCTTGGTTCATTTGATTATCAATGACTAAGACACTTCCTGCATACTCACTGTTACCATAATCCCAAGAGCCGTCAACTGGCACGCTTAGTCGATCGATGCCAGTTGCACCACGAGCAATTGAAAGCAGATGAGTAGCTATAAATGTTGCGGTGACGTCTGTCGAAGTATACCCAATTGCTTTTCCAGCCGCATAAGGTGCTCGAAGTAAGTTAATTGGATTTTTTAGTTGACTGAAAATTGCATTCATCACCTGTTGCTGACGTCTAACACGACCAAAGTCCCCTTCCTCATCCATTCGAAAACGAGCATATTGCAATAAGACATGGCCATCCATTTTTTGGACCCCTTTCTTGATATCGACACCATCAAGATTCAGGTCTTTCTCAGCATCTAGCTTCACACCGAACATAAATAACGCATCAATTACTTTTTCAAACGACTGAAAATCAACTTTTGCGTAATACTGACACTCGATTCCAAAGTTTTCTGCTAACGTCTGCCGGACTAGCTCTGCACCGCCATAGGCATAAGCAGAATTGATTTTGTTTTGCCCGACACCAGGAATGTTAACAAAGCTATCACGCATAAAGGAAACGAGCTTCGGTTTGTGCGCTGGACCTCGTAGCTGCAAAACCATAATTGTGTCTGCCCGACCAGCGTCTTCTCCCCTTGTATCACTTCCCAAAATCAAAATGTTTTTTGCTCCGTTTTCTGACTGAACACCATTAAAGGTCTCAACTGGTGCATTAGCTAAACTACTGTCATGCTCAGCCATAAATTTTCCTACAAAAAAAGAAATACCTGAATAAAGTAGAATAAGAATGAAAAGACCAAAAAGCATTTTCTTCCATGAACGTTTTTTTCGTCCTTTTGGTGGTTGTTGTGGTGATTTCTTTTTCCGAAAAAATTTCTTTTTCTCAGTTGTTTGCTGATTCAATTGCTCATATTCATTGTATTCATCAAATGGTCGATTCAATTGGTTGTTTGATGAATCAAAATCATTCGAAAATGACTGATTGCTTTGATTTTGTTCTACATGTTGATCTGATTCTCGCTGAATATCCTGTTTTCGTTGACGGCGAGCGAAGAGATTATCTGTATTGTTTTTTAAGGATTTCCCTTTGTTTTGTTTATTGTGACGGTCCATCCGACTCATCGCATTTCCTCCTAATTACCTAATGATAGTTCAAGGATACGTTACCTATCGATAAAAAGCATGCTACTTAAGTCCAATTTAATAAAAAATAACGATTTTTTATTTGAAATACTATTTTTTCAGTCAATTTCGTAAAAAAGTAGGACAAAACAAACTTCTTGTTTCCCCTCACTCTTCTTTGCCAATTTACCAATAGTCATTCGAGATGCTTTCTTAACAGCGTGCTAAAATTTCTGTCACGATTTGTTGTGGCGATTTGTTCGTCGTCTCAATTTGAAACGTGGCTACTTCTTGATAAAATGCTTTTCTAGTCTGATATAGTTCTGAGAATTCAGCAACTGTCTTTTGTCGTGCCAAAGGTCTCACATTTTTTTCGTCATGAATAACTCTTTGATACAGCTCAGCAATTGATGCTTCTAAAAAAATAACATTTCCACCATTTTTTAGCAATGTTCGATTTCTTTGATTTAAAATAATGCCACCACCAGTAGAAATCACTTGTGCTTTTGAAACAGTCAATTGTTCTTGAAGCAGCTTTGTCTCAGCTTGACGAAAGTGTGATTCGCCATATTTTTCAAAATATTGTGTAATCGTAGTCGCATATTTCTGTTCGAACAATTCATCTAAATCGACTAAAGAAACAGCAAGTTTTTCTGCTAAGAGTGTGCCAATCGTGGTTTTTCCCGACCCCATAAAACCAACAAGTATAATCGAATTATTCATTTGATGTACCTTGGACTAATTTAGCTAAATCACCAAAGAACTGAGGATATGAAATGGCTACCGCTTCTGCTTCCGCTAGTTCTATTTCGCCGGTTTCGACTAACAAAGCAGCAATTTGTAACATCATACCAATCCGATGATCGTTATGGCTAGAAACTTGTTGTTTTTTTTGGAAAACTCGAAGTGGTGTTGGTCCCTCAATGATTAGCCCATCTTCTGTCGCTTGGATGTTTGCACCCAATTTTGTTAATTCTGTCGCCACTGCATCAATTCGATTGGTTTCTTTCACTTTTAATTCTTCGGCATCATAAATTCGGGTTGTTCCTTTTGCTTGGGTAGCAAGTAACGCAATCACAGGTAGTTCATCAATCAGTCGCGGAATGATTGCCCCTCCGATTTCGATACCTTGAAGTTCAGATGTTTTCACCTGAATCGTTGCTGATTGGTTAACAGAATCTTCTTCCGTTAGCTTGATTTGGCCATTCATCTGTTTAACTACATCTAAAATGCCAGTTCGAGTTGGATTAATACCGACATTTTTTAGTGTAATTTCACTTTCTGGACACAACAAACCTGCAACAATAAAAAATGCAGCCGAAGAAATATCACCGGGAATGTTTACTTCACAGCCGGTTAATTTTTGTGGTCCAACAAGTGTGATTTCTTTTCCTGACTGCTGAATTCGCCCACCAAACTGTTGGATCATTTCTTCTGTATGATTTCTAGAAGGTGTTTTTTCAATAATTGTTGTCGTACCTTCTGCCTGTAAGCTTCCAAATAAAATAGCTGATTTCACTTGAGCACTTGCAACAGGCATTTCATATGTGATTGGTATTAATTGATTTGTTTGATCGATTTTGAGAGGTAACAAACCTTTCTCCGTCGCCCCAGTTATTCGAGCATTCATTTGGGTCAGCGGATCAATGATTCGGTTCATTGGTCGTTTGCTTAACGAAGCATCTCCAATTAACGTTGACGAGAAGGCCGCACCAGCTAAAATTCCTGAAACGAGCCGAACCGTTGTTCCTGAATTCCCACAATCTAGCGGACTACTACTTGGACGTAATCCTTCAATCCCTTTTCCATTGATACGAATAGTTTGGTCTATCTCCTCAGTGATCTCGACACCTAAGTTTCGGAATAGCTGTAACGTTGAAAGGCAGTCTTGTGCCCGCAAAAAATTATGAATAACAGTTTCTCCATAACTGATTGCACCAAACATAACACTTCGATGAGAAATTGATTTATCTGCAGGTACTTGTAAAGTGCCTCGGAGCTTCGTCTGATTTGTCAGTAATTTCATCTTTTGTCCCACTTCCTAACATAGCTGAAATAATAGCTAAACTATTTGTTGCCGTTAAAACTGAGCAATTCGATCGCGATACAAGTCAACAGCTTCTTTTAATTCCCCACAAGTGTCCGCAGAAAATTTTGTTAAAAATGCTTTAGCTATCTCTGTTGCCACGACGCTTTCGCAAATGACGCTTGCTGCAGGAACAGCTGTCGTGTCAGAACGTTCAACACTTGCTCGGTATGCTTCTTTTGATTGGATATCAACACTTTGTAACGGACGATATAAAGTTGGAATTGGCTTCATTACTCCTTGTACGATAATCGTTTCACCATTGGTCATGCCACCTTCGAAACCACCTAAGTTATCAGACTGCCGAGTAAATCCACGCGTTTCATCCCAAGTGATTTCATCCATGACTTTTGATCCAGGCAAGTTTGCCATAGTAAAACCTAAGCCAAACTGGACACCTTTAAAAGCATTGATACTCATCACTGCTTGGGCGATTTTCGCATCTAGTTTTTCATCCCAATGGACATAGCTTCCCAACCCAGCTGGAACATTTGCTACTAGCACTTCGACTACGCCACCCAAAGTATCTCCCGCTTTTTTCGTATGATCAATCAACTCTTTCATCGCAGCTTCAACTTTAGGATCAACTACACGTAATTCGGAATTTTCAGAGCGATGTTTGATTTCTTCTACTGTCAAGTTATCCGGTAGTTCACCTCTCAAACCTCCAAGGGCTAATACGTGCCCAGCAACTGATACGTCCAGTTCCTTAAGCAATTGTTTACAAACGGCTCCAATCGCTACTCGTATTGCCGTTTCACGCGCGGATGATCGTTCCAAAACATTTCTTAAATCGCGGTGACCATACTTCATCCCCCCAACAAGATCTGCATGTCCTGGTCGAGGTCTAGTCACTTGTCGCAGGGGTGCATCTTTCTCAGAAACTTGTTCAGGCGACATCACAGTTTGCCAATTTTTCCAGTCTTTATTCTCAATAACTAATGTTACTGGGGAACCTAGTGTATAGCCATGACGAACACCCGAAGTAATTTTTACTCGATCCTTTTCGATTTTCATTCTGCCGCCACGACCATAACCGACCTGACGTCTTGCTAGTTCAAGATTGATTTCATCAACAGATAAGAAAAGACCTGCTGGCAATCCTTCGATAATCGCGGTTAATTCTAATCCATGCGATTCTCCGGCTGTCAAAAAGCGCATCTCATTTCTCCTCCTTCTTCAAATAATCCATTAATTCATTTAAGGGGGTCGGCAAAATAGTTGCTTCACCAATTTTATTGAGCACAATTAATTTCACTCGATTTCCTCGTGCTTTTTTATCGTGAGTGATAGCTTCAAATAATGCACGCTCTTGCCATTCAGTTGTTTCTTCAGGAAGTTCAAATTTCCGCACCATTTCACGTAAACTTTCCGTTGTTCCTGTTTCCGTTAAACCCTTTTTTTCCGCGACTTTGGTTAATTGAATCATTCCGATTGCAACAGCTTCTCCATGGGTAATCTTTCCATAACCGGCAGTTTTTTCAACAGCATGACCGATTGTATGGCCAAAATTAAGAATTAGTCGTTGCCCATTATCAAATTCATCTGCTTCAACTACTGTTTTTTTTATAGCTAAACACGCTTCAATTATTTGTTCAGATTGCTGAACTATTTCCTCTCGTCCATTTATATTCACTAAGGTTTCCCATAAATTTTTGTCAGCAATTGCAGCATATTTAATTACTTCTGCTAATCCTTCACTGACTCTTCTTGGTGTTAACGTAAGTAACGTATCCGGATCAATCAATACCCCTTCAGGTTGCCAAAATGCACCAATGATGTTTTTGGCATACGAGGTATTCACTGCTGTTTTTCCACCAATACTACTGTCTACTTGAGCAAGTAAAGTCGTCGGGATTTGTAAAAAATGAATACCACGCATAAACGTTGCTGCAACAAAACCTGCTAGATCACCAATTACGCCACCACCTAAAGCAATGATGCCATCACTTCTAGTAAATTGTTTTTCTGTTAGTAACTGAAACAACTTTTCTGCTTGCTGCAATGATTTGCTTGCTTCGCCCGGCTCAATCACAGCTTTGATTACCATGTAGCCTGCATTAGTTAATTGGTCACTCACTGCTTGAGCATAAAGTGAATCAACATTTTTATCAGTTATCAAACAAATTTTTTGTGGGGACCACAAAGCGTTCACCCATTGACCGATTCTCGATAATGCACCTTTTTCAATAATGATTTCATAAGAATGTTGTGGTAGCTCTACTTGAATACTCATGTTCACACCTGCATTTCCTTTGTCATTAGCTATTTAATTTACGAATTTCTTTCATTGCTTTTTCTAAAATATGCACTTCTTCCATCATCTTCAGATACGTTTTTTCATTCAAAGACTGCGGGCCATCTGACCAAGCATTAACCGGATCGGGATGGATTTCAACAATCATGCCATCGGCACCTGCAGCAACACCAGCACGAGCCATCGGCGGAACCAAATCCCAAACTCCAGTCCCGTGGCTTGGATCAACAATGATTGGGAAATGACTAAGCTTTTTAATCAAAGGAACGGCACTTAAATCAAACGTATTTCGAGTTGCCGTTTCATACGTTCGAATACCTCTTTCAATAAAAATAATCTGATTATTATTTTGAACAGCAATATATTCTGCAGCATTTAGCCATTCATTAATCGTTCCAGCAATCCCTCGTTTTAATCCAATTGGCATGCCTGTTTTTCCAACCGCTTCAAGTAAACGGAAATTTTGCATATTTCGTGCGCCAATTTGTAAAATATCACTATAATGTGCCACCATTTCAATGTGGGCTTCATCCATTACTTCAGTGATGACCTGCATATTAAGTTCGTCTGCCGCTTGGCGAATGTATTTCAATCCTTCTTCTTCCAACCCTTGGAAAGCATAAGGTGAAGTTCTTGGCTTGAATGCACCACCACGCAAGATTTTCGCACCACCAGCTTTAGCTATTCGAGCTGTTTCGCGAATTTGATCTAAGCCCTCAATGGAACATGGGCCCGCCATTGTGACAAAAGAACCATCACCGATTTTGACGCCGTTAACATCCACAACTGTATCTTGTGGATGAAACTCACGCGAGGTTAGTTTGTACGTATTTGTAATACGAACAATTTCTTCTACTCCGTCGTATCGTTGAAAGGCAACATCCTGAATTTTTCTAGTATCACCAACTAAGCCAACGATTTGTTGCTCATTTCCACGATTCATTTGAACAGCTAAGCCTTCTTCTTTTACACGATTCACGACTTGTGAAATTTGTTCATCTGTTGCATTTTGTTTCATAATAATAATCATTTCTTTTTCCCCTTTATTCAAATAAATCTTTCATGATATCAAGTGGCATTTCGTGATTCGTCCATAAATGAAAAGCCGTTGCACCTTGATATAATAGCATACCTAAACCATTAAAGGCAGGCGCACCTATTTTTTCTGCCTCTTTTAGTAATTGTGTTTTTCTTGGTGAATAAATTAAATCAATCACAAATAAGTTTTCATGTAAAAAGGTAGCTTTTGCTAACGGCGATTGTCCTTCTTTTTTACCCATGCCAATATCTGTTGCATTCACTAATAGCTCACTCGTCTGCAAGTCACGTACGAGTTGTTCCTCATCTGCATAATCAACCACTCGTACGATTGAATCAGTCTGTTCTCCAATTTTTTCAAAGTCACGTTTCACCGTTAAAAATCGTTCATTTTTTCTTTTATATAAAACAACTTCTCTAGCACCTTCAAGAGCAGCCTGGACAGTGATTGCTTTAGCCGCACCACCAGCACCGAGAATAGTTATTTTTTTGTCTTTTATCTTAATTTTTGCGGTTTCTGCCATTGCTTTCACAAAACCAATACCATCTGTATTATAGCCGATCAGTTTCCCATTTTGATTCACGATCGTGTTGATTGCACCAATCAACTGTGCTTCTTGACTTAGTTCATCGACATAAGCGATAGCCGTCGTTTTGTTAGGCATTGACAAATTCACACCTAACATATCCAATGTGCGAATACTTTCAATTGCTCGTGCCAGATTTGTTTGATCTACTTCAAAAGCTAAATATACCGCATCAACACCACAAGCTTGAAACCCACGATTATGCATCCGTGGTGATAAACTATGTTCCGCTGGATTTGCAAAAAAACCTGCAAGTTTTGTTTTCCCAGAAATCACGCTTTGTCCTCCTTGATTGTCCAAAGTAATACTATTTTGTTTATTTATCTTGTCATGAAATATAAAAAAAACCACCTAGTGTTTTCGTACTAAACAAAAAGTACAGTAAACGACTACGTGGCAAGATGTCTTGAACTATTCACAAAACGTAAAGCATCTCATGAAACTTATTTAATTTTCACTCAAAGTATAACCTCACGAAACGCCTAAACTGTCTTAGATTGTACTAAGTATAGGACGAATGAAAGGAGCTTGTCAATTCCTTTTTCATTCTACTTCGCCAGCTAAAAAGAGGTAAGGATAGATAGAAGTCCTTACCTCTTTCTTTTGATTGTATCCGATTCAATCAGAAGAAAACGTCCACAAGTTGGAGACACGACTCAATGTTGCGCAAACATTGGCGAAGACATTCGCAACACTCTTGCTTGGTTCTCAATACTACTCATTTTTTTACCTTTTTTAATCAAGAACTTCCTCAAAAAATTGTAACAAATCACTCATTGATAAGTTTTGTTTTTCTTGTGCATTCAAATCTTGAACAATTCGTCCCTTTTGTAAAACAATCAATCGGTTTCCATAATTTAATGCATCTTCCATTCGATGAGTAATCATCAAACAAGTTAATTTTTGTTCCGTGATTCGGCGGTTGGTTAGTTCCATTAATGATTTCGCTGTTTTAGGATCTAAAGCCGCTGTGTGTTCGTCTAACAGCAATAGTTCTGGTACTCGAATCGTTGCCATCAATAAACTTAGCGCTTGGCGCTGTCCGCCAGAAAGTTCACCTGCTGGCGTATCTAAATGTGTTTCCAATCCATTTCCGACTTCTTGACATAATTGGTAGAAAAATTCTTTTTGTTTTTTTAAATTTCTCAGGTGTAAAGGACGCTTTTGTCCACGTTTTTGTGCTAACAATAAATTTTCAGCAACAGTCATTCGCGGCGCTGTTCCCATTTTAGGATCTTGAAACACACGTGCCAGAAACGCTGCACGTTTTTCTTCGGAATCTTTCGTAATCACTCGATCTTTAAACAAAATACTGCCTTGAGAAAGTTGCAGTGTCCCCGCAATTGTATTGAATAGCGTGCTTTTACCTGCCCCATTTCCGCCTAAGACAGTAATAAAATCTCCTTCATTGATTGAGAGGTTGATATCTTCAAGTAAAACTTTATTTTCATTCAGTCCATTATTCACAACTTTTTTTCCATTTTGGATGGTTAAGATTGCTGTCATTTATTTTGCCTCCTTCTCAAAGCCCGTTTTTAGATTCAGCGCTTTTTTCACTTGCGGAATCATCAAACAAAATGCAAGAATGATTGCTGAGAATAGTTTCAAGTAAGTTGTATCAAAACCTAATTTAATAACGATCAAAATCAATAATTGATAAATAATACTACCAACAACAATAGCAATCAACCGTTCCGCCAATGTTAACTCTTGAAAAATCACTTCGCCAATAATGATCGAAGCAAGACCTATAACGATTACACCAATTCCCTTATTTACATCTGCATAACCATCATTTTGAGCAATTAATGCACCAGAAAGAGCTATCACCCCATTTGATAACGTTAACCCCAAAATTTTCATTCGATCTGTTTTAATCCCCAAAGAACGTGCCATCGTTTCATTATCCCCTGTTGCAATGTATCCTTGACCTAAATCTGTATTGAAGAAAAACAACAGAATAGAAATAATCACACCTAACGCAATTAAACCTAACAAAACTGTATCAAAATAATTTGGTAGTTGAAGTCTTTGGAAACTATCTTGTAAAATGGGCCGATTCAATAAAGAAAGGTTAGGTGTTTTCATCACATATAGAATCACTGAATTCAAACCAGACATTACTAGAATTCCAGCAAGAATAACGGGAATCTTTCCTTTTGTATAAAGCAAACCAGTTACCAAGCCGGCTACCATTCCTGCTCCTACTCCTAAAAGTGTAGCAAAAATCGGTGCTACCCCATTCGTAATCGCAGTCACACAAACGGCTGCACCCAACGGAAATGACCCTTCTGTTGTCATATCAGGAAAATCAAGAATTCGATAAGTCATAAAAATGCCCAAACCCAAAATGGCCCAAAGCATTCCTTGTGAAATAGATGAGACGATCATTTGTCTTCCTCCTTTGAACTTTCAGTTGATTTTATTGACTCCTGTGTTACACTTTTAGCTTTTTCTTTTACCTCTTCAGGAATCGTGACACCTAAGCGAGCTGCTTGCTCTTGATTGATGATAATATCACCTTTATCAAAGGTATAAACAGGTGTCGTAGCTGCTTCATTTTTTCCTAGTGCAAGTTTTGCAGCCATTTTGCCACTTTGAACACCTAATTGGTATTGATTGATCCCAATTGTTGCCAGACCACCTTGTTCAACCATTGTATCAACTGATGGAATAACAGGAATTTGTTCTTTGTTTGCTTCCTTGATAACTGTTTGCATCGCATTGGCAATCGTGTTGTCCAAAGGAATATAGATCACATCAACAGATTGACTCATGACTTGAACTGTTTGTGCAATTTCATTTGTTGAAGGTACTGCATATTTTGTCACTGTCAAATCAGCTTCTTTTGCAGCAGCTTCCGCTTGCGCAACTTGATATTTAGAATTATCTTCCGATGACGCATAAAGAATTCCGATTCTTTTGGCTTGTGGTAGTAAGGTTGTAGCTAATTGGATTTGAGCACTGACAGGCGGCTGATCAGAAACACCGGTCACATTTTTTCCCGGCTTATCTAAGGACTCAACTAATCCTGCCCCAACTGGATCTGTTACAGCGCCTAGCACCACTGGAATCTCACTTGTAGTATTTGCTAATGCTTGTGCTGCAGGTGTTGCAATTCCAATTAGTGCCGCTGGATTTGCTTGAACAAGTTGTTGGCTCATCGTCGCTAATTTGCTTTGATCGGCTTGACCATTTTGAAAGTTTATTTTAAGATTTTTTCCTTCAACCAATCCTTCTTCTTTCAACCCATCCTTGATTCCGCGATAAATTTCATCTAATGCTGGATGACTGACATATTGTAAAACACCGATTTCTTTTACTTCCGTTGTTGCTGGAGCTGCACTTTTCGTCTCAGCCATTTTTTCGTAAACGAAACTACCAATCAAGTAGATTCCCAGTAGCGCTACGACCGCTATCAATCGTTTATTTTTCATTTTTTTCCTCCTGTTAATAACTAGTTATTTTTGCTATGAACGATAACAATGTTTTAATAAATTGTTTTATTATTAAGCAAACCCAACAAAAAAAGGACAATTCCTTTTACGGTATTGTCCTTAGTGCACAAAAAACCGCATAGAAGTCTCTATGCGGTAGTCAAATTTCTTGTCTAGCATAGATACAAACTTTAGATTGTTCTCTAAAAAGTCGTATCTATGGGAAAGTTCGCCATCAATACAACTCATCTACGCCAGTTACGCCATGCTTTATTGTTTCCTAGTAAAGTTTGGTTTGATAAGTTCATTGTGGTTCACCCTTTCGTCAAATAATTGATTTAAGTCTAATCGAATTTTTTTTATTCGTCAATAGAAATATTTACATTGTGCAAATTATTGTGTTGAGTCTGTTGTCATTTCAAGTTCAAGTTTTTTAATATTTGCTAATGGAAGGCGATTCAACTCCGGTACTAATTCTTTTGAAACATCCGTGATTCCTTCCTTACCGATAACGACTCGGTTCGTCTCCTTACCGCCATCAAAAAAAATAAATGTGATTTGTTCCCTGTTGATCCCGTACTCTTTTTCTTCCTCAGCAACGTCATAAACGAGAGGATAAAAATAAATTTGACGATTCAACTCTTCCATTTTCTTTGAATCATTAAAAATAGACAAGACTTGTTCATAGGTTTCACCTTTTGGCACGCAAAACATGACTGATATCGCTTTGCTATCAGCAATTGTTTGCTTAGCATTACTGTAATCAAACCCTTTGACTTTATCAGAGGTGATCGTTGAATACACCAAACTATCTACTTGATCTGCTTTGATTTTTTCAGGCAAAAAAATCATTGAGCCTGCTAACAACAATGATAAAAAAAGTAAGCCACCTGCACGCCAAAAATATTTGATTGGATTTTCAGCAAACGCGTCACCAAATTGCGTCCAGCTTTCTTGGATTTTTTCTTTTATTTCTCCCCAAATAATAAACACCTCGCTTTTTCCTCCGATGTTGTTTGTTCATTTTCTTTATTATACCTATAAATTAGCACTTTGACGAAAAAAATTGCGTCTCCCTCAGAAATTTTTACTATTTATGCAAAATATAGATTCTTTTCACTGATAAATCACTAGAAACTTGTACGTAAATAGACTAGCGCTTTACTGGCATTACGATTACGCCACTATTGGTTTTTATACTTGTTTTTCGTTATAATGAAACTAATTACGAAAAGAAAAGAGGAAGCATTATGTCCTTTGACGGTGTTTTTACCCACGCAATGGTTAGTGAGTTGCGTGATACCTTATTATCTGGTCGAATTTCCAAAATTCACCAACCTTATGAAAATGAAATTATTTTAGTTATTCGCTCGCGCGGAGCCAATCATCGTTTGTTATTATCCGCTCATCCTAGCTATGCGCGAATTCAGATTACGCAAATTGATTATCAGAATCCTGACACACCCCCTAACTTTGTAATGATGCTAAGAAAACATCTGGATGGTGCTTTGTTAGAAAAAATCGAACAAGTTGAAAATGACCGTGTCATTCATTTTCATTTTACAAAACGAGATGAGCTGGGCGACTTACAAAATATTGTTTTGATTGTTGAACTGATGGGTCGTCATAGCACAATTGTACTGGTCAATCGGGAAAGCGGAAAAATCTTAGATGCAATCAAACACATCGGAAGCTCTCAAAATACTTATCGGTCGCTGATTCCTGGTGTTACGTATGTTGCTCCACCAAAACAAGAACAATTAAATCCATTTTCAGCAGAAAAAGAAAAAATCTTTCAACGTCTTTCCCAATTAGAACTGACACCAAAAATTTTACAGCAAAATTTCCAAGGTCTTGGTTTTGATACAGCACAAGAATTAACAAGTCGCTTGACAGAACAACCTAATGAAAAAATGGCTGTTTGGGAAAACTTTTTCCATGAGTTGAATGATAAACTTTCCCCTACGCTTTATGAAGCAAAAAATAAAGACTTCTTTACCCCCATTTCCTATCAATCAATTGCGAAAACTGCTGATCAAATAACAAACTACTCAACCTTGAGCACGTTGCTTGACGGTTTTTATCATGACAAAGCAGAGAAAGACCGTGCCAAACAGCAAGGTAGCGAATTGATTCGAAAAATGGAAAACGAGCGTAAACGAAATCAAAATAAATTAAAAAAACGAGAACAAACACTAAAAGATTCTGAAAATGCTGAAGATTTTCGTCGCAATGGTGAACTGTTGACCACTTTTATGACTCAAGTCCCACGTGGTGCAACAGAAGTCACTTTACCGAATTACTACGAAGCAGATCAACCTCTGACCATTAAGCTTGATCCTGCATTAACACCTAACCAAAACGCACAAAAGTATTTCCATCGTTATCAAAAGCTAAAGAATGCCGTTAAACTAATTGGTCAACAAATCCAAGAAGCCAAAGACGAAATTCAGTATCTTGATTCTGTCTTAGCTCAACTTGAAATTGCAGGTCCAATGGATATTGAAGCAATCAAAGAAGAATTAACCGATCAAGGGTACTTTAAAAAGAAATCTGCTAAAAAGCAAAAGAAAAAGAAACCTTCTCAACCAGATGTTTACTTTGCTGAAGACGGTACTCAAATTCTGGTAGGAAAAAATAATTTACAAAATGATTTACTAACAATGAAAACTGCTAAAAAATCAGATTACTGGCTCCATGCAAAAAACATCCCAGGTTCACACGTGATTATCAAAAGTAACGAGCCATCTGATGAGACGATTACTCAAGCAGCAGAATTAGCTGCTTACTTCTCAAAATATCGTCATTCAGCGCAAGTTCCTGTAGATTTGGTTCAAGTAAAACATATTCGTAAACCAAATGGCTCCAAACCTGGATTCGTTATTTATGAAAATCAGAAAACGATTATCGTGACCCCTGTTGAAGAAATAATTTTACAAATGAAAAAACAATAAGAGTTAATCAATCATTGTCATGTCTTTAACCGATTCATGATAATTGTTAAAAGAACAACTTTTTCAAAACAACAAAGGTGCCTTCAAATTTCCTATTTGGGAAATTGATGGCACCTTTTTGTTTATGTGCTAGGTTCATATGGTCTGTAAGCACAACTTGCTACACCAAGTATCGCATCTTGAAGAAACAGATGCATACGATGCTTGTTTTCGTCACAATGAACCTAAAAAATAGCTATATGTTAGTAACAGATGTTCTCGCTTGTTTTTTATAAAAATAGACAAAAGAAGCTGACTATCTACTTATTCCCTTTAAGACCTGTTTTCATTGCAATATCTCTGCTTTTTAAACATCTTATACATGATTTACGGAGTCGGTTTAAATCTAAAATACATAGTGGATGAAGATTTTGATAGTTCAGTTTGCTCTTTAACGGATCCCTCAAAGTCTATTGTCTTTATTTCGTTAAAGCCTAGAACTTCTAACGATTCTGATTTTTGTAATCCTTTCTCATTTTCATAAAGGACAATTTTTTTATTATTCGAAATGAGATTCAGGGCTAACTCTTTTCCTTTTAAATTCTCGTCGGCAACAAACTGTTCAACCTTGACTTCGACAGGTACAGTTGAATTGTTTTCCATTTTGTAAACAGGTGAAATGATTTTTTCTTCGTCTGAACCAAAATTCATTTTTGTTGGTATTGTTAGGTTGATTTCAGATGTATCGATCTGAGTAACGATGCCAGCCGGAACCTCGATTGAAGCTTCTGGAATATCTTGCTCGACTGAACTTTCATTTGTTGCTTTTCCTGTTACTTTAACTACTGGATTTTGATTCAACGCAGCATCTGTCACTTTTACTTTTACTTGATAAGTAAACGTTTTACCAGGTGCTAGCTCATCAATACTCACATTTTGTTCACTTCGTGTCACGACTTCCAATCCCTCTGGTAACTCAATTGAAAGATTTCCTGACTTAAGTGACGCAACGGAGCTATTATTCGTTAGCGTGTAAACATAAAGTAATTCATCACCAACATTGGTTTCTTCCTCACTTCTTGACAGGTTTTCAACAGTTAGATCTGCAGCCAGCGTTAACTTCGGTGCTTTGACGATAAATGGTACCGTGTAATTAAATTCAAAAGTTCCTCCACTTTGTAACGTTTCTTCTACTTTAATTACGGCACTTGTTGTGCCAAGTTTTGATGTATCTGGATACGAAACAAATTCTTTTACCTTCACATTATTGAAACTTTCTGTTGATAGAAAATCGCTGATACGTTGATCGAGTGCCTCGTGTGTCATTCCTTGAGTCACTTCTTGATTACTCGGAGTCAAACGATTGATATTGAGTAATGAATACCCTCCAGTGGTTACTTCATACAGTGCTTTTTGATAGCCTTCGGCTTCTTTCACTAATTGTTCATTTCGACTCACATAAGTTTGTGCACCCATTAATGGAAACGTTGGATCATTTTGATGAAAAGTTTCAATAGAGAGTACATCACCGTATATTAGGCTTGTTGTTTGAAGTTCTTTGCTCCAACTGCTCGCTAATTCCTTCGACGTTTGGTAAACCGTATCTGTTTTCAATTCGAACAGTTTTTGATCTATGTTTTTACGATACGCTGTGATATTTGGTCTCATCGAAAGATTAGTACTTGTGTTCAGACCAGTCGTTACTAAATTAGGGTTCCCTGCTTTATCCAGTAAACTAAGAGCAATCATCGATGGCTCACCTAACACGATACTCTTTCCATATAAAACCTTGTAATCTATAATTATCTCTTTAGATACTTGATATGTTGGGCTCGTCACACGAACCTTTGCTTGATGCGTTCCCACTGTCGAAGCACTAATCGGATCACTAATCCATTCAAAAACCAATTTATCTTCGGCTTCTGGTGTAGATTTTACATTCACATAGTCTTTTGCATTATTTGATAATGTTGTACCTAATGAGATATCAGCGATTGTCTTTGCGCTCACTTCCAGCGTTTTTACAATTGTAAATGGTACCGTGTAATTAAATTCAAAAGTTCCTCCACTTTGTAACGTTTCTTCTACTTTAATTACGGCACTTGTTGTGCCAAGTTTTGATGTATCTGGATACGAAACAAATTCTTTTACCTTCACATTATTGAAACTTTCTGTTGATAGAAAATCGCCGATACGTTGATCGAGTGCCTCGTGTGTCATTCCTTGAGTCACTTCTTGATTACTCGGAGTCAAACGATTGACATTGAGTAATGAATACCCTCCAGTGGTTACTTCATACAGTGCTTTTTGATAGCCTTCGGCTTCTTTCACTAATTGTTCATTTCGACTCACATAAGTTTGTGCACCCTTTAATGGAAACGTTGGATCATTTTGATGAAAACTTTCAATGGAGAGTACATCACCGTATATTAGGCTTGTTGTTTGAAGTTCTTTGCTCCAACTGCTTGCTAATTCCTTCGACGTTTGGTAAACCGTATCTGTTTTCAATTCGAACAGTTTTTGATCTATGTTTTTACGATACGCTGTGATATTTGGTCTCATCGAAAGATTAGTACTTGTGTTCAGACCAGTCGTTACTAAATTAGGGTTCCCTGCTTTATCCAGTAAACTAAGAGCAATCATCGATGGCTCGCCTAACACGATACTCTTTCCATATAAAACCTTGTAGTCTATAGTTATCTCTTTAGATACTTGATATGTTGGGCTCGTCACACGAACCTTTGCTTGATGTGTTCCCACTGTCGAAGCACTAATCGGATCACTAATCCATTCAAAAACCAATTTATCTTCGGCTTCTGGTGTAGATTTTACATTCACATAGTCTTTTGCATTATTTGATAATGTTGTACCTAATGAGATGTCAGCGATTGTTTTTGCGCTCACTTCTAAGCCATCCAAAACATTAAAATTAACCTCATACTCATAATTTAATTTTACACCAGCGATTGTTTCTTCCACTAAGACTTTAGATTGTTTCTTCCACTAAGACTTTACCTTTTGCCGTTCCCGCTTTGGACCGGTCAGGATACTCAGTGATCTTAGAAACTTTCAATCCATTTCCACTCATCCCAAGAAAGTCAATCAAATCACTCACTTGTTTATCTAACTCTGCATTGGTGGTTTTGGTCGTGATTGTTGTTTCTTTTGGTTTCAACCGATTCAAACGATACGGGATAAAACCATCAGCTGTTACTGCAAAATAGACGCTTCCTTCATCCATGTCTGAATACTTAACATTACTTCCATTTCTAGTATAGGAGTTTCGCCACTGTTCCTTATGCCATATTTGGACGACATCTCCCAGTTGAACATCCTTCTGTGCGTTCGTTCCAAAGCTACTGACTACTTCATTCGCTGTGATTTCACCATTGAATCCTTCATAGTATGTGCTACTTAATTGATCGATTCTTCCGGTCCCTCTTAGTAACGTGATTGACTGATAGGTCATTCCTTTACGATACTCATGGATACCGTTACTTCTATAATTTTTGTTTTCTCCATAGCTGGAACGAATATAATACGTATTTCCTATTTTATGAAGTGTATATGCACCACTTGTACCATTATCATAACCTCGAAGTTGAATGGTATTTCCCCAGGACATCTTGATTGGTGCTTGTAAATAAGTCATCGCACCATTTGACTTACGGGTGATTTTCACACCAATTTTGTCCGTGACCGTCATATTATCGAAGCTAGGAACTGAGGTAATCTCCGCCGTGTAACCAGAAGAATCGATTGCTGTTCCGTCTTCTAAACGTACGTTAGTAATCATTTTTGAAACAGCGGGGATTTCACCTGACCATGTTCCAAGCTCGATCGTTTGTTCCACCACGTCTGCCCAGATTCGTCGGTCATCGGTTACATTATAAGTCACTTCGTATTCATACGTTTGTGTCACACCTGCAATAGTTTCCTCAACCAAGACTTTACCTTTGGCGACGCCAGTTTTTGAACGATCCGGATATTCGGTAATTTTTGAGACTTTCAAGTCGTTACCAGAATACCCAGAAAAATCAATCATCTCATCTTTTCGTTTGTCTAAATCCGCATTCGAGTCACTTGCAGAAATCGTAATCTCTTTTGGTTTCAACTGATTCAAACGATAGGGAATAAAGCCATCGGCAGTAATTGCGAAATACGTGCTATCTTCGTTCTTGGTTGAGTAAGTAATTTCTTTCTCATCTTTCGTATAGGAATTTTTCTTTTGTTCTCTATGCCAAATTTTGACGACATCACCTAATTGAACATATTGTTGCCCATTTGTTCCAAAATTTTCTACCACTTCTTTGGCAGTATTGGTACCTTTTGTTTCTTTGTAATAGGTGCTACTCAACTGATCGATTTTACCCGATCCTCTTAATAAAGTGATTGAGTGATAGGGTGTATCAGGATAATACCCATGAACCCCACTGGGATAATAGTCATTATCTTGCCCGTAGCTTGAGCGAAGTCGATAGCCGTTACCAACTTTATGAAGCGTATACGCCCCAGCTACAGAATCTATAATTCCTCGAAGCTGAATCGTATTTCCCCAAACCATTTTAACAGGTACCTGTACATAAGTAGCAGCGCCATTTGATTTACGTGTAATTTTCACACTAATTTTATCTGTAGCTGCCAGGTTATCAAAGCTGGGAATTGAGGTGACTTCCGCTGTGTAATCTGAAGCATTGATTGCTGTTCCATCTTCGAGACGCACATTGGTAAACATCTTTGAGACGTCAGGTATCTCACCTGACCATGTTCCAAGCTCGATCGTTTGTTCGACGACATCCGCTAAAATCGTCCCATCAGCTTTTGATTCAGCATACTTATCGGCAGAGTCATTGATAGAGCCAACTTCCATATTATTTTCATTTTCAGTTGACTGTCCTTCAGAAGATGTAGCAGAGTGTGAAGTATCTTCGTTTTCTACTTGATTACTTTCTTCGTTCAAGCTGACTTTTTCTTGACTTTGGATTGCCTCTGTTGTTTCTTCAGACTCTATTTGGTCCTCACCTGAATTAACTGATACAGGTTCTTCTTCAGTTTGACTTGGTTCTAGACTTTTATTTTTTTCTTGTGCCCATACTGCTGAACTGCCGGCATTGATGATTTGAGAAAAATTTCCGAACAGAACAGAGCCTAGCATGAAACAAATAATTATTTTAGATTTATTTTTCATCTTCTATCTCCCCAGTTCTTCACCACCATCCCTAACTATGAAATCTCTTCCGTTAGCTGACATACAGAACGCCATCAATAGTCGATTGATTAATCTGTTTTTCCTCATCAAAAATCGTATAGATAATCATTACTTCATGACTACCTTCCGACAGACTTTTTTTCAGCTTTACTTCAGATAGTTGGCGATTTGTGGGAATCAAACCAGATTTATATAGTTGTTCATTCCCCTCTTTCAATAAGTACTCAACTTGAATACTGTACGCATTTGTTGGCTTATTTTTCACTGCAAGTTGGGCAACACTCGTTTCTTTAGAGACTGAAATCTCATGCTTCAAGTTAATATTGATCTTGTCTTTATCTACTTCTGACTGCATGAATTTCAACATCTGTTCATCGCTCATCACTTCAAGACCTGTTTCTAACTCAGGCAACCCACTAATTACTCTGGGCTCCGTAAAAAAACGATCCTTCAGAAAGTATGCTGTCATACCTGATGCTAAAAGGAGGATTACTAAAAATAGTAAGACAATTAATTTTCTTTTCCTTTTTTGTTCTTCTTGATTATTGATATTATCCATATGTAACGCTCCTTAATCATGAATAAAAGAGAGAAAAAAATCTTTCATCTCTTTAATTACGTTTCCTCATAAAGGACTCTTACAACAATATGCTTACTTGATAGCAGTAAAATGTAGACCCATTTGATATTCAGGACGTAATGCAGCATCACCACTTGCTGGAAAATAACTTGGATCAACAGAACCTACGAATGTAAATGTATCAACTGCATCTGTTCCAAGTGAAGTTAAATAGGTTTTCTTAGACAACATTTGACCTGTCTTTTTGTGTAATGCAACTTCAGCACCATTGGAAGCTTTTATTGACAAATCTTGCTTAACATCCACTGCATTTTTTGAAGCAAAATTAGCCACCGCAATACTCAACTTAGTTGTAGTCGAATTATTTTCAATTTTATAGATTGGTGAAATAATACTAGCCGTCGGTGCACCCTGGCCATCTACGCTATTAGCGTATAAAACTTTTGTAGGAATCGTAACATTAATAGCTGATGGATCTTCAGGATCAGTTGGTGACCCTGGATCTGTTTCATCCCATTCACCGATCCAACCATTTACAGCTACATCTCCAGTTTCGACACCGTCGACAATTTGTGGTGTATCACTAGGATCAATATCTCCACTAGTCCATGCACTTACATTTGTTGGTGCAAAAGCAACTACTCCTCCAAGAATCAAAGTACTTACTAACAACTTTTTAATCATTCTAAATCGCCTCTTTCCTCTTTTCTTTAGAACCTTCTTTACTGTTTCAGTTACATAACGGTTGGCTTGGTTAAGTAGTCGTTCTTTTATCGATCTTTGTCTACAAATAAAAGAAACGTGTAAATAGAATTAAGCCTCCAATTTTAAAAATGTCACATAACAAATAACAAGTAGGTTCAATAAAAATTCTATCATCTTATCTGACAATTGAGACAATACAAATCAAGTAGAGCGGTAGACTAAAATTGTATATGCAACTACTACAAATAAATATTTTTCTCATTTTATGGAAAAATGATACTTGGAAAACAAGCTGAATCCATCAAAAAGTATGCTTTTTTGACTAGACGATTCCTAAAGAAAAGAAGTACTATTGTATTATGAGATAACATTAAATAAAACAAGTATATGAGTTAATCCATCTTTTTACTTTGAAGATGTTCTTAAAGAAATGTTTTTCTATAAAATATACACGGTATAATCAGTCTGATAAATAAGCTAAATTAATAACGATAATGATACAAAAAATCAATTGACCTGTAACAACCATTTTTCACAGTTCAATATTCAATAAAAGAGCATTATTTATAGGTTTCTATCTCACCGTAAAAACGATAGATATCTTTAGACATCGTTCTTCTCTTATAAAATAGAAATATCAAAATAGAAACGAGGCATACTATGATTATTTCAAATCATTTTGAGCGCGAACTCATTATTTTACACATAATACTTACTAATAAAAGTACTACCTTGACGCTTCTATCAGAAGAAATAGCTATTCCAAAATTAACGATCAAAGGTGATATCATTAAATTGAACAACTACTTCGTTGAGCATACTAAAAATGAAAATGATCTTATTATTTCAAATAATCAAGGCATCATCTCGATAAACCCAATGTTTTCAGATAATATCATCACTTATTTTTATCAGCTAAAACTTGCGCTCTCCAATAACTCTACTCTTTTTAGGCTCTGTGTCTTATTGCTTACAAATTACAGTATTTCAAAGCAACAAATTCTCGATCATTTATTTATCTCGGAAGCATATTTACTGAAACTCTGTTCACAATTGAATGGTTATCTTTCTCAATTTGATTTATCTGTCAACAGTACAAATCAAATCTACTCTCTTAAAGGAAACGAAATTTGTCTTCGCATGTTTTCATATACAATCTTGCAAGATAATTTTCAAGGAATGGAGTGGCCATTTGATTCCACAACGCCAATCGTAAATTTTGATAATAGTAATTCTGCAATTTCTTTAACCAAAAATCATGCATTGTATTTATTTAGCGAAATAGTGCAACAACGCTTTTTAAATGATAACTTTCTAGTTATTGACCCTGATGATTCGCTCTATGACCTACTGAAACTTTTTCAAGAGAGCTACGATGTAACCAAACTATTTAATAAAAGTCCGTTTGAAAATCTTTCAGAAAATGTAGCAGATTCAGAGAAGCTATATCTCAACTTTTTCGCAAGAATTTTTCTGTCCGATTTGATCTCCTCTGAAACAAAAATTAATTTAGGAAGAAAATTCCAAGAATTTGATCACCCTGCTTGTCGACTAGCAAATGAAATATATTCAAAATTTTCAAATGTTTTCTTGGAACCTATCAGTGCTAACGAAAACGGTATCTATTTGTATTATTTAACGATTTTCAATATTCTCTATTCTCTGATTGGTGATAAGTACGTTCTTTTCTTAGAATTGATGATTCCTGTTCCACACTTAAATATTAATAAAAATGATGATTATATGAATCGCATCAAAAAAGAAATCGCGGAACTTTTTGAAGATAAAGCACTAGAAAATTATATCGCCGCATTGCTTTACACTGTTTCTTCTTTTAAAAAAAGTACCACCCTAAAATTATATATTCAAATGTCCAAAGTCTTTACAGCCGTATACGTTATTGAGAAACGTATCCAAACAATTTTCAACACCAACAATATTGTCTTTACAAATAATTTTTCCGAAGCTGATATCGTAATCACAGATAGTTTTGAAAAAAAATCAACTGACCAAATACTTTTCTACCTGGATTCCATCAACAACTCGAACAGGTGGATAGATCTTATTTCGCTCATCCAACAAAAATTTATAGAAAAAATTGATGATAGAAAGAAGTAGTAGCCATTTCTATAAGCTATATGATTTGTAAAAATAGGAATTTAACAGGAGAATTATGTTTCTATCTGTTAATACTTAACATGATTCAATCATCATCACCTTGTATGGACTAAGCTGTTCAACCTCTTTCATTGTTATATACTCTAAACAACTGACTTTTAACGAGACTAAAGAGATTTTTAATAGAACTTTTTACTATCAACCCACCTACCCGTTACATTCACACGATCTAAGAATGTAACTGGGGCTAAAGACATAATAAAAAAGCAACTTCAAATGTAGCGAGCGTCCAAGGTTAGACTAGCAATCTAACTTTGGACGCTCGCTTTCGGAAATTGAAGTTGCTTTTTTCATAATGATAACTAACTTATTTTTTATTTACTAATTCACTTGTTAGTATATCCGTTAAACCTTGAATAAATCGCTGTGCTTCTACACTCAACGTACGTTTACCAGAATGAATGACGCAGAGTTGATTTGGTTGACTATCTGCTAATGGAATAAGTTTGATTTGATCTTTGATACCACCAATAACAATTCCAGATCCAGAAGCATAAGCATCTGTTTCTAGTACTAAGTTCATCAGTGTCCCACGATCACTGGTATAAACAACTGATTCTTGTGCAGGTATCTCAATCAGATCTTCGTAAAAATAAGGAAAATTATTGCCATCTTGAGTAAAGCGTACTTGAGGGTAAGCTAACAATTCTTTTCTATGGATTTTCGTCTGTTTTGCTAGTGGATGTCCTTGTCTCAAAAAAATATGTGTAGAGAACGTATGAATCGTTCTGGCAACTAGCTCACCTTGCTGTAAATAGCGCATGATTCCAGCTTGGTTTTTTTCGTTCATGTATAGCACGCCTACTTCACTATGCTGTTCTCTCACTTCTTCAATCACTTTTGCAGTAGTCGTTTCCATGATTCTGAATTGTTTGATTTCTTGATTGAATTCTGCCATCATTTTGGCAATCAGTGGCCCTAAAAAATCATAGTGTTGAGAAGCCACAGAAAACATTTCGCGTGTTTCACTTGTTTGATAATAACTTTCAAGTGATTCTAATTGAACCAAAATTTTTTCTGCACGTTGCAAGAAATCTTGTCCTGCTTCTGTTAAATACGCGCCTCGATTTGTACGAGTAAATAAACTGATTCCTAATTCAGTTTCTAATTCTTTGATTCCGGTAGACAAGCTAGGTTGCGAAACGAATAACTTCTTAGCAGCCTCTCGAAAGCTACCATTATTCGCAACAGCAATCACATACTTCATTTGTTGGATATTCATGTATTTGACTCCTCAAAATAGTCGATTTTCCGATCATTAAGTGCTTGTAGCGGACGATTATTAGGCTGCGCATACTGTCCTTTAAATGGAGTCAGGAAGTCTTGATTTAACTGCCCAACTTGATCCATAACAAACCACTGAATAGGGCCTGCAGTTGGGGGTGTCGTTAATGAGCCAACATAATGATAGTGGCTCTTCTTTTCAGGGAAAAATACGATTGGATTCATCCAATGTTCATGCGCTGCTAAGTCCCAGCGTTCTTCGTGATTCCGATCATAAAACCAGCCATCCTCATGTCGCAACTCATACATAACTCCAACAACCAAGTTTTCTTGACGCTGATTCGTATGGACAAAATGAAATTCAATGTCTTCGTGTTTTCCATTAATAATATGCTCAGAAGGCA
Source organism: Enterococcus sp. DIV0176 (assembly GCF_050528535.1). Lineage (NCBI taxonomy): Bacteria > Bacillati > Bacillota > Bacilli > Lactobacillales > Enterococcaceae > Enterococcus > Enterococcus sp. DIV0176. The sequence goes on from NZ_CP172879.1 coordinate 1,499,676, forward strand.
GATGGAAGTGGATATCTGTCAAATAAAATTCTTCACCTTGATATTTGACATAACTGATTTGGTCAAATGGTACTAAGTGGATCGTGTTTTTAAATTCTTTATCTGTGAATTTTTGACATTGATAATGGAAAGAAATCGTTTCTTTCACATCACTTACTTCTTGGCAAGTAACAAGTGGAATAGGTGATTGCAAAGAAAATTCTGCTCCTTTTGCAAACCAATCACATAAACTTGCCCAGTGCTCTGGCCCTCGCTCTCCCGAGTAGCCCCATTCAACATCCATATTTTTTTTCAACGCTTACGTCCTCCTGAGTCTTTCCATAAAAGTTAGTTCGTTCGTTTCTTTCTTTGTAAAGCGGCAGAAATATCTGCTAGAAACTCTTCTTTTCCGAAAAATTCTTGGTTCAATAGTTCTGGAAAAATAAAATCAAAGAAATAATTTACACTTGCTCGATGATCGAATTCTTTAATTGTTAAAATCGATTCAATAAACATTTCTCGGTAAACTTTTTCAGGATTATTTTTGCTGATTTCATCAAATGATTCATACAGCAAATCTACTTTATCCGCGATTGCTAGCAATTCTCCTTCAATCGTGTCATCTTTTCCTTCAAATAGGCGACGACGATAAATTTCTTGAAATTCTTCTGGGATTTCTTGATTAATAAATTCATCAGTCATTTTTTCTTCAACTGTTTGTAACATCCCTCGTAGTTCTTTATTTGCATATTTCACAGGTGTTTTGATGTCACCAATAAAGCGTTCTGTATAATCATGATTCAAAGATTTTTCATATAACAGTTTCCAATCAATCGTCTGTCCATTAGCTTCTTCAATATCGCCTAAAACTTGTGCAATTGATGCTACTCGAAACGAATGTGCCGCCACCGTGTGTTCTGTGTGCTTGAAGAAGCCAGGCGCACGAATAATTTTTTCTAAATTATTTAATCCTAAAAGGTATTCATTTAAGCCCATATTGCCATCTCTCCTCCATACTTTTCCAACAATCATAGCATTTACTCTTCGCATCATGCAATTACAAAGAACTAGATTTGCTGCTTTTTAATTTTTATTTAGCACAAATTCCACAAAAAATACTTGCACGAATAATTTTTCAATGAGTTAGCCGAGTTAAAGAATTAGTTGCAATTTTTTATTAATTTTTTTCTTTTTTATTGAGTCGTTTCCACTTTTCGGAATAAACATATCAAAACTTTTTGATAACACTCTTTCGCTCGTTCACTTGAGCAGTGATTTTAATTAATTGATCAAGATTCGGTGTTTTTGTTCCCGTTTCTTTTTTAAGCCGTTCAAAGGAACAAATAATCAACTCGATTTCTGTATAACTTCCCTGAGCTGATGCCATCAATGGTGTAGCATACATTAGTCTCAAACCAATTTTCGTCAAAAATTTATTTTGCAATAAACTTTCCTGAATCTTCGGCACGATTGGATACCCATTTTCTTCTAAGATAGTAAATGCTTCTTTGAAAGCTGCAGCCGTTATGGAAAATAAGCGAGTTAATTCTTGTTTATTTTTCATTTTTTGTCGATAAATAAGATCTAAGCTATTCAGCACCATAATCAATGCAGCATGGCTTTTCAGCCAGTCAGGTAAAGTTGGATCTGATTGCCATTGATAATTTGTTCGAGCAAAGACTTGATTCAAAAGCTGAGTCATTTCGAACTCATTGGAATCAAGATAGATTTTCATTTTGCCTCCATTGAAACGTAAAATTGTAATTAAGTTACCTTCCCTTGTTCCACCAGTATTTTGAAAACCAAAAAAGACTTGCTTAGCTGGATTTTTTTGAATGATTTTTTCTTTTAATAATTCTGGATTCATTTGATTGCCAACAAAAATCACTCGCTGACTGTGATTCCTAGCAATCGGTTCAATCACAGAATCAAAATCATTGTATTTCATTGTGACAAAAATCAAATCATACTTATCTGTTGGTTCTAGCTTTGAAATTATTTTGATTGTATCTACTGTTCTTTTCTTCTGAATAACATGTTTTAATTCAAGCCCACTTGTTTCTAAATGCTCCTTCGTTTTTCCTCTGGCAAGTATCGTTACTTCATTTTCTTTATTTTTAGTAAGAACATGTGCAAGATAACTTCCTTGAATGCCTGCACCATAAATTAATAGTTTCATTTTTTTTCCTTCTATAAACATCTGTTTATAAATCAACGAACATCCAGTATAATAAACAGACCAAAGTCAGCAATCAATCATCAAAAATGACAATCTGTTGATTAACGAACAAATCACTTAACATGACAGGAGAATCACATGGATCGACGAGTGCGTAAAACACAAACAGCTATTCAAACAGCTTTTTTCCAATTGCTAAAAAAGCAAGACATCGAACGAGTAAAAGTCAGCGAGATTTGTGAACTAGCAGATATCAATCGCGGGACATTCTACTTAAATTACTTAGATAAATATGATCTTTTAGAAAAAATGATCCAACAATCAATTCAAGAACTAGTTACTTATTGTCAAACAGAAGCAGCGGAAACAGACAATCTACTAATAAAAACTTTTCAATTCATCGTAGAGAACCAGGAAACGTATCGCATGTTGATTGCTTCTGATAAGCAGGGTCTATTTACAGATTACCTAAAACAACATATCTTGACTTTTACAGCAACAAACGATCAAGCACAAACAACGGAAGCGATTTTTATTGCAAATGGAATCGTGGGTGTCTTGAATCATTATTTGTCTTCTCGTGAAGCTTCAATTGAATCGTTGTATGAAATCAAGCCAATTATTGAACGATTTCAGTTACCGTCAAACTTAGCAAAATACTAATGATACTATAAAAGACGACAACACTATGAAAATAGTTGTTATCGTCTTTTTGTTATGCATTCCAGTTTTCTGGATCTTTTTTCCAACTTTTCAGTAAATTTAATTCTTCTTCATTGATGTAGTTTGCTTCACGTGCTGTTTCAATTAATGTTGAATAGTTAGTCAACGTGACCAAAGGCATTTTCGCCTGAGCAAAATTAGTTAATCCTTTGGGTAGCTCATAAGTAAAGATTGCTGCTACACCTTGCACATCAGCACCTTCACGTGTTGCTGCTTCACAAGCTTCTAACACACTGCCACCAGTTGAAATCAAATCTTCAATGACAACCATTTTTTGACCTTCAAAAATCCGACCTTCAATTTGATTTCCTTTTCCATGATCTTTCGCTTTGCTGCGAATATAAACCATTGGTAAATCAAGGATATCTGCAACCCAAGCAGCATGAGGGATACCTGCTGTGGCTGTTCCAGCAATTACTTCGACTTCTGGAAACTCTTCTTTAATCTTTTTGGCTAAACCATTTGCTATTTCCCGACGAACCTTAGGATAACTCATCGTGATACGATTATCACAATAAATTGGGCTTTTCAATCCACTTGCCCAAGTAAATGGTTGTGTTGGGTTCAAAAATACTGCTTCAATTTCTAATAAGTCTTTTGCAATTAATTTTTCGACAGTCATTCGTGTTAGCTCCATTCGTTTTTTATTGTTTGGTAAGCTTCGTAAGGATTTTCTGCTTGTGTAATTGGGCGCCCAACTACAATGAAAGTTGCTCCAATTTCTCTTGCTCGTCCGGGAGTTACCACTCGCGTTTGATCACCGATGTCTGCTCCTTGTGGTCGGATGCCTGGTGTTAAGCAGACAAATTCAGAATTTGTAGCATCTTTGATTTTAGTTACTTCCAGTGCTGAAGAAACTACGCCATCTAATCCTGCTACTTGTGCACAAGTAGCGTAATGGATCACACTTTCTTCTAAAGGAACTTCAATCAGCTGATCATGATGCATCTCTTCTTCACTTGTCGAAGTCAACTGAGTAATTGCTAATAATAAGGGTCGTTGTTTTCCTTCCGGTGTTCCTGATGCTAAACCACGCATCGCAGCCTCCATCATTCGGATTCCTCCGGCGGCATGTACACAAGTGATATCAACGCCTAACTTTGCTAAGCCACGCATTGCTTTTTCAACTGTATTGGGAATATCATGTAATTTCAAATCTAAAAATACATCATGTCCTGATTCTTTCAGCCAACGGACAATCGCTGGCCCTTCTTGATAAAAGAGTTCCATCCCAATTTTAACAAACAACTTTTCCTCCTCAGGAAATAATTGTAAAAATTGTTCTACTTCGTTTCGGTTTGAAAAATCTAAGGCAATAATCGGTCGCTGATTCATTGTTGACGCTCCTCTCTAACTTCTTGAATAAGTTGTTCCAATGATGCGATACCTAACTCAGCCATTCGCTGAGGTAAAGCATCAATCAATTTTGGGCAAACGTAGGGATCTGTAAAATTGGCGGTTCCAACTGCGACTGCACTTGCACCCGCCATAATCATTTCTAATACATCATCAACCGTCTGAACACCACCCATACCAATAATTGGTAATTTAGAGACGCCTGCGACTTGATGGATTAAGCGAATCGCAACTGGTTTGATTGCGGGACCTGATAGACCACCTGTTTGATTCGCTAAAATCGGTTTTCTTGTCTTTAAATCAATGCGCATTCCTAAGAGTGTGTTAATCATAGTAAACCCGTCTGCTCCACCTGCTTCAATTGCTAAAGCGATAGGAACGATATCAGTAACGTTGGGCGATAATTTGACATAGATTGGAACCTTAGCAACTTTCTTTACCGCCTGTGTTAGTTGAAAAGCGACATCAGGATCTGTTCCAAACGCAATACCTCCGTGCTTCACGTTGGGGCAAGAGATGTTTAATTCGATTGCCTTCACATTAGGCGCATCACCAATTTTACCGCAGACTTCCACATAGTCTTCTTCGCATGCGCCTGCTACATTGGCAATGATTGGCAAATCAGGATATTTTTCTAATTCAGGTAATAACTCATTCATCACGGTTTCTAGTCCGGGATTTTGTAAGCCGATTGCATTTAGCATACCTGAAGGGGTTTCAGCAACACGAGGTGTCGGGTTACCAAATCTGGCTTGTGGTGTCGTTGCTTTAACCATGATTGAACCTAATTGATTCAAATCATAGTACTGTCCATATTCTTTTCCAAAACCAAAACAGCCGCTAGCAGGCATGATTGGATTTTTTAAATCAAGTCCTGGTATTTTTACTGCTAATGATGGTTGTGTCATAGAATCACCTCTCCTGCTTTGAAAATCGGACCTTCATCACAGACTTTCACACTTTTCGTTTCATCTTCTGCCTTGTGGCATACACAAGCATAGCAAGCACCGATTCCACATGCCATGCGTGATTCTAAAGAAAGCTGGACATTAGGATGATCGTGGAAAAAGTGCTCGACCGCCTTAAGCATTCCATTCGCACCACAAGCAAACACTGCGTCTGGTTTTTTATTTTCTTCTGCTAACAAAAGATTACCAACATTTCCTTGGACGCCTGCCGAGCCATCATCTGTAGCAATTTTTGTTTCTCCAAGTTGTTGGAACTTTTCTTCATAGTACATAACATCTGCTGATGCAAAACCTAAAAAGTGCTTGACTTTGACACCTTTTGCTTTTAGTTGATGAGATAATTCATATAATGGTGGAATCCCGATACCACCGCCAACGATGAATGCACAATCTCCAGCTTTTAATCCCGTTAAATCAAACCCATTTCCTAGTGGTCCCATCACATCCAGCGTATCACCTGTAGTCAACGTTGAAAATGATTTAGTTCCGTCACCTTCTACACGATAAATGATTCGACAAGTATTCGTACTTGGATCGATTTTATTTAAACTAATTGGTCTACGTAATAACAAGTCTTCTCTAGGAACACGGATATGAATAAATTGACCCGGACGCTTCATCTCTTGAACTAATTCACCCTTTAGTGTCAGTTCGAAAATTCGTGGTGCTAACTGATTTTGTTGAATGATTTCCATAACTTCTTGTTTCATATCCACACTCCTATACTTATCGACTTTGTTAAAACTCATTGATGAAGCCGTTTTCATACTCAACCTATTTTTCCATAAAACAGCTCCTCAGAGCAACTCACAACTAGTCAGAACCAGCTAAAAGGATTCTGTTACTTGTCAGTTACTTCAGCGGAGCTAAGTGAATGATGCGAACCTTTTTAAATTGCTTTTGTTGAAAACGCACGTGATTCCATCACTCGAACGATTGCATCTGCTGTATCAAGTGAAGTAAAGAGTGGTACACCATGTTCAACTGATTCACGTCGGATAATAAAGCCATCTTTTGACGCATTCCCACGGTCTTTATCAATCGTATTCACAACTACTTGTGCTTTTCCTGTTCGAATGATATCGACAACGTTTTCCTCTGTTGTTTCTGAAATTTTCGCTACTGTCGTAACAATTAACCCGTTGTTACGGAAAAATTTGGCTGTATGTTTCGTACCTAGCAAACTGTAACCAATCTCTGCAAAGCGTCTAGCTAAGCCCAATGCTTCTTCTTTTGTTTCGTCTGCAATCGTAAAGAGGACTGCACCATAATCTGGTAGATTTAACCCAGCAGCTCGAAAGGCTTTATACAAAGCTTTGTCTAAGTTTCGATCGGAGCCCATGACTTCACCAGTTGATTTCATTTCAGGTCCTAAGTACGTGTCAACCTTTTGTAGCTTCGTGAATGAAAAGACAGGTGCTTTTACATGGACATCTTCGGTTTCAGGATAAAGACCTGTTTCATAACCTAATTCCCGCAAATTTTGGCCCAAAATGGCTTTGGTTGCTACTTGTGCCATTGGGATCCCAGTTACTTTACTTAAGAATGGTACAGTACGGCTCGCACGGGGATTGACTTCGATCACATAGACTTTTCCTTCATGGATCACAAATTGGATATTCATCATTCCAATACAGTTTAGTCCTAAAGCTAATCGTTTCGTGTAATCTTCAATTGTCGATTTAATCTCTTCTGATAATGTTTGTGGTGGGTATACCGCCATTGAGTCACCTGAATGGACCCCCGCACGCTCAATATGTTCCATGATTCCAGGAATCAAGACAGTTTCTCCATCACAGATCGCATCAACTTCACATTCACCGCCCACTAAGTAGCGGTCAATCAAAACAGGATGTTCAGGCGAGGCTTTTACGGCATGCTCCATATAATCCTCTAGGTCACGCTGATTTTCTACGATTTCCATTGCCCGTCCGCCAAGCACATAACTTGGACGAACTAAGACAGGATAACCAATCATCGTTGCAATTTTTACAGCTTCTTCTTTACTTGTTGCTGTATCTCCTAGTGGCTGTGGAATCTTTAGTTCTTGCAACGCTTGTTCAAATAAATCACGGTTTTCTGCTCGATCCAAATCCTCAATCGTAGTTCCTAAAATTTTCACACCAGCTTTTGCTAACGGCTCACCTAAATTGATTGCCGTTTGTCCGCCAAACTGAACGATAACGCCAATTGGTTGTTCTAGCTCAATCACATTCATCACATCTTCAAAAGTCAGTGGTTCAAAGTACAACTTATCTGAAACTGAGAAATCTGTGGAAACTGTTTCTGGATTACTATTCATAATGATTGCTTCATAACCTGCTTGTTGGATTGCTTTTACTGAATGAACCGTCGCATAGTCGAACTCCACCCCTTGACCAATTCGAATTGGTCCAGAACCAAGTACCAACACAGATGGTTTTTCTGAGCGACTACTTTCATTTTCAAATTCATACGAGCTATAAAAATAAGGCGTATTTGATTCAAATTCAGCTGCACAAGTATCTACCATTTTGTAGACTGGCAATAACTGATTTTCTTTTCGAAGTTCACGAATTTTTTCTGGCGTTGTTTGCCATAATTGTGCAATCTTTTTGTCTGTAAATCCGTTTTTCTTTGCTAATTTCAACAGCCTTAAATTGGAAGGGTCTGCTTGTAATTGGGTTTCGATTTCAATAATATGGAGTAATTTATCTAAGAAGAATAAGTCAATCTTTGTTAACTCAGCTATTTCCTCAATTGGATAGCCTCGGCGTAACGCCTCCGCAACATAAAACAGACGATCGTCTTGTGCTCGAACCATTTTTTCAGTTAGCTGGTCTTCATTCACATTTGCCAATTCAGGAAGCTCAAGATGATGTGTGCCGATTTCAAGAGAGCGAACGGCTTTTAGTAACGACTCTTCGATATTTCGTCCAATTGCCATGACTTCACCCGTTGCTTTCATTTGTGTTCCCAGTATACGTTCCCCATTTTCAAATTTATCAAATGGCCAACGTGGGATTTTTGCAACGACATAGTCTAACGCTGGTTCGAATTCTGCATAAGTTGTTCCAGTTACTGGATTTTTCATTTCATCTAAAGTCAAGCCCAACGCGATTTTAGCCGCTAATTTTGCAATTGGATAGCCGGTTGCTTTACTTGCTAGTGCCGAAGATCGTGAAACACGTGGATTTACTTCAATCACATAATAATTAAAGCTATGAGGGTCAAGGGCAAGCTGAACGTTACAACCACCTTCGATTTTCAACGCACGAATAATTGAAAGTGACGCATCACGCAATGTTTGATATTCGTGATCAGATAGCGTTTGACTTGGTGCAAAAACAATGGAATCTCCTGTGTGGATACCTACTGGATCAAAGTTCTCCATATTACAAACAACAATCGCATTATCAGCTGAGTCACGCATCACTTCGTACTCGATTTCTTTATATCCAGCAATACTGCGCTCAATCAAGCATTGCGTAACAGGCGATAAACTCAGCCCATTTTCTGCAGTGATTCGCAATTCTTCTTCGTTTTCACACATTCCACCACCTGTACCTCCAAGGGTGAATGCAGGTCGAACAATAATCGGATAACCAATTTGATTCGCAAAAGCGACGGCATCTTCGACCGTAGTCACGATTTCTGATTCGGGAATTGGCTGATTTAAGTCTTCCATCAATTTTTTGAACAAATCTCGATCTTCTGCTTGGTCGATTGCAGAAAGCTTCGTACCCAGAAGTTCAATCTGAAGTTCATCCAAAATTCCTGACTCAGCTAGTTCCATCGCCATGTTTAAACCCGTTTGGCCACCTAAAGTTGGAAGCAGTGCATCTGGACGTTCTTTTCTTAAAATGCGTGAAACAAACTCTAATGTTATTGGCTCGATGTAGACTTGATCCGCAATTTCTTGATCTGTCATAATCGTTGCAGGATTTGAGTTGACTAAAACAACTTCATAGCCTTCTTCTTTAAGTGCAAGACAAGCTTGCGTTCCAGCATAATCAAATTCGGCCGCTTGACCGATAATGATTGGTCCTGAGCCAATCACCATGATTTTTTTGATATCTGTCCGTTTTGGCATTCTTATTGCTCCCTTCCTGCATCCATCATTTCCATAAATTCATCAAATAAGTGTAGTGCATCGTGTGGTCCTGGTGCTGCATCAGGGTGAAATTGCACACTAAAAGCAGGGTAATCGCGATGGCGAATCCCTTCCACTGTTCCATCGTTCACTTCAATATGAGTGACCATTAGTTTATTCGGATCAATTGTGTTTTCATCAACTGCGTATCCGTGGTTTTGTGAAGTAAAGTCAATTCTCCCCGTCGCAATTTCTCGTACGGGATGATTTAATCCTCGATGACCAAATTTCATCTTATACGTGTCTGCACCATTAGCTAGTGCAAACAATTGGTGACCTAAACAAATACCAAAAATCGGTACTTTTCCTTGAATTTCTTGAATCATCTTGATTGCTTCAGGCACATCTTTGGGATCTCCCGGTCCATTTGTCAGCATCACGCCATCGGGTGCAAGTTCGAGAATCGTTTTTGCCTCTGTGTTATAAGGCATGACTGTTAAGTTACAATTTCGTTTGCTTAATTCACGTAAGATGCTATGTTTCAAGCCAAAATCAATTACAACTACATTTCGCCCTGTGCCAGGACTTGGATAAGGTTTGTTGGTCGACACTTGTTGGACTTGATTCGTTGCTAAAACAGTCGCTTTTAATTGATCAAATGCATGTTCAAAACTATCACCTGCATCAACAATACTTGCTTTCATCGTCCCAACTTCGCGAATTTTACGGGTTAAAGCTCTTGTATCAATTCCCGAAATCCCTGGGATCCCTTTTTGTTTCAAAAAAGCATCTAACGTCATCTGATTGCGCCAGTTTGAAGCCACTCGCGCATGTTCCTTCACTACAACACCCTTACAAGTCGGCGAAATCGACTCGTAATCATCTCGGTTCACGCCATAATTTCCAACCATTGGATACGTAAAAGTAATGATTTGACCATTAAAGCTTTGATCTGTAATCGTTTCTTGGTAACCAGTCATACTTGTTGTAAAAACAATTTCACCAAAAACATTTGCATCTGCTCCAAAGGCTTGCCCTTCAAATACAGTCCCATCTTCTAAAATCAGTAATCGATCCATCCTGCTCCTAGACCTCCTTTTGCCAAGCAATTTTTCCGTCAACGAATGTCAACAATGTTTCCCCTTTGACCGTCCAATCAACGAATGGTGTATTCTCACCTTTTGACAAGAAGTCTTCTTTCGCAATTTTATACTCGTGTTCGATATCAAACACTGCAATATCTGCTGGAGCGCCAATCGTTAGTGTCCCAACATTCAAGTCAAAAATTTCTGCTGGTTTAACAGCTAGCCATTCAATCACTTGTTCCAGCGTGAAAATGCCGGTTTTAACAAAATGAGTATAAATCAACTGAAAAGCTGTTTCGCTTCCAACGATTCCGAATGGTGCATTTAAAAAGCTTTGACTCTTTTCTTCTAGACCATGAGGTGCATGGTCTGTGGCGATGCAATCAATTGTTCCATCAAGTAATCCTTCAATCAGCGCTTCACGATCTTCACGTCCACGTAGGGGTGGATTCATTTTCCAAAAACCAAAATCTTCTGGAATATCTTCATCGATCAAGAGCAAATGGTGCGGCGAAACTTCTGCTGTTACATGAACACCAGCTTTTTTCGCATCGCGGATAATACGAACACTTTCTTTCGTTGATACGTGACAGACGTGGTAATGGACACCTGTTTCTTCCGCTAAAATTAAATCTCTTGCAATTTGCGAAGATTCGGTTGCACTTAAAATTCCCGGCAAATCCAATTCTTTGGCTTTTTCGCCTGCGTGCATAACGCCACCGAACAGTAAGGATTCATCTTCGGTATGGGCAACCAATGCTTTATTATTTTTAGCAGCTTCCTTCATTGCTAGATACATCGTACCTGCTGTTTGTACACCAACACCATCATTGGTGAATGCAAAGGCACCTGCGTCAATCAACGCCTCTTGATCAACTAAAACCTCACTTCGCAACTTTTCAGTGATTGGTGCGTACTGTAAGACTTTCACAACTGCATCTCGCTTGATGATTTCATAAACTTGACTTAGTTTTTCAGCTGTATCAGGCACAGGATCTAGATTAGGCATTGCGCACACTGTAGTAAATCCGCCATGTGCTGCTGCTTTCGTTCCTGCTTCAATCGTTTCTTTATACGTAAAACCAGGTTCTCTTAAATGAACATGTACGTCCACTAGCCCCGGTGTGATGAGTTGTCCTTTTGCATCAAACACTTCATCAAATTCAGTCTCAGAAAATCCAGTACCGATTGCTTTGATTTTCCCTTCTTCAATCCAAATTTCTGCAGGTGTTGTTTCATTTTTTCGTGTAATGATTTGACCGTTTTTAATGAGTGTTTTCATGTCTTCGTCCTCCTACTTTTACGCTTTCCCGTTTAGTACTGCCTCTAAAATTGCCATTCTGACAAATACGCCATTGCTCATTTGTTGAACGATTCGTGACTGTAATCCTTCCACTAATGAGTCGGCTAGTTCAACGTCACGATTGACAGGTGCTGGGTGCATGATGATTGCATGTTTTTGCATCTTCTTTGCACGTTCAACAGTTAAGCCATGTTCTTGATGATAACTTTCTTTTGAGAAACTTTCTTTTCCATCATGACGTTCATGTTGTACTCGTAGCATCATCATTACATCTACTTGGTCGAGTAGTTCATCCAGTGGCAAGTAGTGTCCGTAAACTTCAAATTCATTGTCATACCATTCTTCTGGTCCAGAGAAGAAAACTTGTGCGCCTAGGCGTTTCAACATTTGCATGTTTGATTTAGCGACACGTGAATGTGTGATATCACCAACGATGGCTACTTTCAGTCCGTCAAAATGGCCAAATTCTTCATAAATCGTCATCAAATCTAGTAAACATTGTGTTGGATGCTGACCACTGCCATCCCCACCGTTGATAATCGAGCATTGGATTGTTTTGCTTTGAATCAAATCCTCATAATAGTTTTCATCTCCATGACGAATGACTGCTACATCCACTCCTAATGCGGACATTGTCAAAACGGTATCGTAAAGTGTTTCCCCTTTTGAAACTGAGCTAGTGCTTGCTTCAAACTCGATTACTTCTAAACCAAGCTTTTTCTCAGCTACATCAAAACTTTTATGTGTTCTTGTACTATTTTCGAAAAATAAGTTAGTTGCAAAATACTGGCTCTTTTGTGGTGTCCATTTTGCACCTTGTTTGAACTCTTGCCCGCGGCGAATCAAGCCCATAACTTCTTGGTCTGTTAGTGCTTCAACGGTTAATAAATGTTTTAAACTGATACGTTCTGATTGGATGATCATGAATTTTCCTCCTAGTTTTCTTCGCTACGTGAAGTTTCTGGTAAGATAAGATTTAAAATGATACCAAGGACAGTTGCTAATGCCATTGCTGATAACGTGAATGTTCCTACTTGGAAGACTAAGCCTCCGATACCGACAACCAAGATGACTGCTGCAATCAACAAGTTTTTCTTTTTATCGAAATCTACTTTGTTCTCAATCAAGATTTTCATCCCGCTAGCTGCGATAACACCGAACAAGATAAAACTGATTCCTGAAATAACCGGTCCAGGGATACTTAAGATTAAGGCACTTAGTTTTCCAACAAATCCCAAGATAACCGCGAAGAATGCTGCTCCGCCAATCACGAAGACGCTATGCACTCGTGTGATTGCTAGTACGCCAATGTTTTCTCCATAACTTGTAACTGGAGGGCCACCGACAAACGCTGCAACGATCTGTGCTAATCCGTCACCCATTAATGTTTTGTGCAATCCAGGCTCTTCAAAGAAGTTTCTGCGAGTTAATTTGTTCAGCACCATCAAATGACCAATATGTTCTGTCATTGTTACAAATGCGATTGGTGCCATTGTTGTAATCGCACCTAGATATAATTTTGGTTCATATTGAACAAATGGAATTTCAAAGTTTGGTAAAGCAAACCACGCTGCGTCTGCAATCGGTTGTGTATCAACAATTCCAAAGAGTAAGGCGACGATGTAGCCACTCACGATTCCTAATAAGATTGGAATCAACCCAAGAAATCCGCGTAAGAACATATTGAAGAAAATCGTCAAACCTAACGTGATTAACGCTACGGCAATGTATTTAAAATCGTAGTTACCATTGTTGTACATTGCATTGTTTGCAGCATTTGCTGCTAGCCCCAACCCGATAACCATAATTACTGGTCCAACAACGATTGGTGGTAAGATTCGGTCAAGCCATGCTGCACCGATTTTTTTGATAATCAAAGCGACAATCAGGTAAACCAACCCAGTTGTGATTGCTCCTTGCGCAATTGCTGGATAACCATCTGTTTTCATCAACATTTGCATCGCTGCAATAAAGGCAAAGCTACTTCCTAAGTAAGCTGGAATTTTTCCTTTTGTTGTAAACAAGTAAACCAGTGTGCCCAATCCTGAACTGACTAACGCAATCCCCGGATCGATTCCAACTAAAATCGGTACTAAAACTGTTGCTCCAAACATCGTGAATAAATGCTGTAAACTTAAACCAACCCAATGACCTAATTTTGGACGGTCATGAATGTCTAATACGACACTATCATTATGAAATTCTTTTTTCTCTGACATATCTTTTCCCCTATTCTTCCTCTTTTAAAATCATGATACGATCTTGTCCGTCAAGCTCTTGCATCTCTACCAGAATTTCTTCTGCTTTTGATGTTGGAATATTTTTCCCGACATAATCGGCACGAATTGGTAGTTCGCGATGACCGCGATCAACTAGTACAGCTAATGAAATTTTTCTTGGGCGTCCTAAATCCATGATGGCATCCATTGCCGCTCGAATCGTACGCCCTGTGTAAAGCACGTCATCAATCAAGATAACTTCTTTTCCTTCTAAAGAAACTGGCACATCTGATGAATGTAGCTCAGGTCCTTCTGCAAGCTCTTTTTTATCATCACGATACAATGTGATGTCTAACTCACCAACTGGAACTTCGATGTCTTCCAACTGTTTTAATCGTTCAGCAATTCGAGCAGCAATATAAATTCCTCGTGTTTTGATTCCCACTAAGACGATGTCTTCAATGCTGTGATTTCTTTCGATGATTTCATAAGTAATTCGTGTCAATGCTCGTTTCATTGTTACTTGATCGACTACTTCTTTGGTTTGCATACTGTTTCCCTCCATTTTTTTGCATAAAAAAACTCCTGCCCTAAGAGGACAGGAGGTATGTTTAGACTGATTGTACAATTTGGTACGTTCATAGATAGCTAATACAGTTGCACTGTTAGCTATACTTCGTCATTGAGCATCACACATATAGCGCACCATATGGTTGATTACTCACACCCTTCTTAGCCTCACGGGACTAAACTTAAAGGACTACTATTTAATTTTCGTTTAAGCTTTTCGTTGTTAATACTATACCGTTGCCAGCATAAAAAATCAATGGCTTTTTCTTAATTTTTCTAAAGTTTTTTCAAACACTTCAGGAAGTGGCGCTTCAAAGACCATTTCTTGTCCGGTAACAGGATGTGTGAAGCCTAACATCTGGGCATGTAAGAATTGACCATTTCCTGGTAAAGTTTTCTTTGGCCCGTATACAGGATCGCCTGCCAAAGGAAAACCAATATATTGCATGTGGACACGAATTTGGTGCGTACGACCTGTTTCTAATTTTAATTCAACCAAAGTAAATCCTTCAAAACGTTCTAGCACAGTAAAATGAGTAACAGCAGATTTTCCATCTTCACGAACGGATTGCATCTTGCGATTGACTTTTGAACGGCCAATCGGCGCATTGATCGTTCCCTTATCGTGCGAAATCTCACCATGAACCAACGCAACGTATTTTCGTAAAGAAGTTTTATCTTTTAATTGTTTTGCCAATGATTCATGTGCTTGATCATTCTTGGCAACCATTAACAAACCAGAGGTATCTTTATCAATCCGATGCACGATTCCAGGGCGAATCACACCGTTGATGGAAGATAAATCTTTGACATGATACATCAACGCATTTACCAAAGTTCCATGGCTGTGCCCAGCTGAAGGGTGGACAACCATGCCTTGTGGCTTATTGATAACTGCGACATCTTCGTCCTCGTAAACAATTGTTAACGGAATATCTTCAGCGATGACATCTAATGTTTCTGGCTCGGGAATTGCTACAAATAGTTCATCCTTTGCTTTCACTTTATAATTTGCTTTAACGGGTTGACCATTTACAGCAACCACGCCTTCTTTTAACCAAAGTTGGATTTGAGAACGACTATAATCTGGAAATAAGCCTGTTAGGACTTTATCAATTCGTCCTGTTTCTTGTTCGATTGTTGCTCTTAGTTCTGTCATTTTTTCACTTGATCCTTTTCATCTAAAATAATATATATCAATATACAAATCACGCCACAAACTAATGAAATATCAGCGACATTAAAAATCGGAAAGTTCATAAAATCTGTTTGGAACATGTCCACTACATAACCTAAACGCACACGATCAATAAAGTTTCCAATCGCGCCTGCTAAAATCAATGCCAAACCAGTCATAAACCAACGACTTGCTGTCTGCCTGTTTTTAATCATTAAATAAACGATTGCTACCACAGCAACAATTGTTACCACAGTAAAGAACCACATTTTTCCCTCTAGCATGCTCCAAGCTGCTCCCGTATTCCGAATATGGTTTAGCGATAAGACACCAGGAATGATTGGTTGGGTTTCTCCTAATGCTAAGTTGCTTGTAATCCACCATTTGACCCATTGATCTATTGCAATCAAAGCGCCACTCATTATCCAATATATAACTAACACACGATCAATCCTTTTCTACTTGTTTAAAAATATCTCTTGGTCGAATAATCCCTAATAAATTGCCATCAGGGTTTCCATCTTTTGTAATCAACACTGCCTCTAGCGTCCCTTGCTCACGAAACATCAACTCAACTTCGTATATTTTCGTGTTCGCAGAAACAAATTGATAATTTGTATATTTTCCATCACCAATAATCAAATCTTTCGCTTGCTTCCGTGTTAAGTCAATCACTCCTTGTTGACTTTCTTTAGCCAACCAAAATCCGATTGCTCGTAAAGTAATCAATGCTTCAAATTTCCCTTTATTATACAGTGGAAATTGAGAGTAACGCTTTTGAGCAATCGTCTCTAGCAAATCTAGTAAAGGAATATTTTTATCAAAACCAGTCACTTTCTTTGCAAACTTCGGCAACACCGTGGCTGGACGAATCAATGCCTCTTCAATGACTTGGATCTTGTCAACTGCCCACTCATTTGGCTCTGCAATGACAAAGTCTTCAGCAATTCTTTCATGAACAATTGCGTTCCTTAATTGCGCCATCTGAAATAAATCTTCTTCATATTTACTGACCATTGACCCTTTTTTGCGAGCCAATCGGCGCACTAATTCGGTAAAGCCCATATTACGGGTATTTCCCATTTCCTCACGCATCCATTTTTCAATACGATTGAAGCTACTTAAAAACACATCAGAGTTACTCATATTTGCTAGGGTCCTCCTTGATGACATAAGCTTGGTTCTTAATGAAGAAAAAGAAACCAATCATTCCAATCACAGCTACCAAGCTATAGAATAAATTATTAAAATAAATAGCACTTAAACTCGTGAAAAAAAAGAGTACCGGATACAATTGCAACAGGAGTAAGTTCATCGTAATAACGTACGCATCTTTTGGCAATGCAATTTGATAAACTGGACTTTTTAACCAAAAAAACGTGACTTGCATCGTTAGTGGAACGGTTGCTTCTACTTCCACGCTGTCTTGCTGATTTAAGTAAACAGACTTTCCATTAATTTGTAGTCGAATAGAACTTCCCATTCCATAAAAACCAGTTTTTCTGGTGAATTTTATTTTCATAATGCCCCTCCTATTATGCTTTAGTATAACTTAAAACACAACAATGAAAAAGAAAATACCTTAGATAAGGTTGTGACTCCAAGCGTTCAGCTTCGAAAAAATAAAGAGCAACTGAAAAAAATAGCTTTTCACATTTTTGGATAGTTATAAATTATCTCGAGGCGTTACTTGGAGAACACCATAACTTCAGAAAAAGGAGGTATGACAAAAGTTTTGCCATACCTCCCACTTCTTTTGAATCATCCGTTTATCATCAAAACAAACCGATCACTTCTCCTTGATTCGTTACATCCATGTTTAACGCTGCAGGTTTTTTTGGCAATCCTGGCATCGTCATCACGTCACCTGTGAGTGCTACTAAAAAGCCAGCACCTAATTTGGGAACAAATTCTCGAATCGTAATCGTAAAATCAGTTGGTGCGCCAAGCAACGTTGGATCATCTGAAAATGAATACTGGGTTTTTGCCATGCAGATTGGCAAGCCACTCCAACCATTTTTCTCAAACTCCTCGATTTGTTTCTGCGCTTTTTTACTAAATTGAACGCCTTGTCCACCATAAATCTTTTTGACGATTGTCTCTGCTTTTTCCGAAATCGTCGCAGTTGATTGATATAACGGTTGATAATCAGCTGCTTGTTCAGCAATTAGTTCCACTACAGCTTTTGCTAAATCCACACCACCAAGTGCGCCTTGTTCCCATACGCTGACACGTTTAGCTAAGACACCTTGGTTTTCACATAACTCTTCTAACAATGCAAATTCTGCTTTCGTATCCGTAACAAACTCGTTGATTGCCACGATTACAGGGATATTGTACGAACGCATATTTTCAATGTGGCGTTTCAAATTAACAAAACCGGCTTTCAAAGCAGGTAAATCTTCTTCAAGTAGTTCTGACTTTTGTCTCCCCCCGTGCATTTTTAATGCGCGAATCGTTGCAACAATTACAATTGCATCTGGCGCTTTTTTCAAGTTAGGGACTTTGATATCAAGAAACTTCTCCGCGCCCAAATCTGCACCAAAGCCAGCTTCCGTAACCACGTAATCAGCTAATTTCAAAGCTGTTTTAGTTGCTAAAATACTATTACATCCGTGAGCAATATTTGCAAACGGTCCACCATGAATAAACGCAGGTGTGCCATAAATTGTTTGAACTAAATTTGGTTTCAACGCATCTTTTAGAAGTAAAGCAAGAGCGCCTTCTACTTTTAAGTCACCTGCAGTTACAGGTTCTCTGTCAAAAGTATACCCAATGACGATTCGTGCTAGCCGCGCCTTTAAGTCATCTAAATCAGTTGCCAAACATAAAATCGCCATGATTTCACTAGCAACGGTGATGTCAAAGCCATCCTCTCTTGGTACTCCCTGGATTGGTCCACCTAAGCCAACAATCACCTGACGCAATTCACGGTCATTCAAGTCAACCACACGCTTCCAAATAACACGTCTGGCATCAATTTTCAATTCATTTCCTTGATGGATATGGTTATCTAAGAAGGCAGATAGCGCATTATTCGCACTTGTAATAGCATGCATGTCGCCAGTAAAATGCAGATTGATGTCTTCCATTGGTAAAACTTGGGCATACCCACCGCCAGCTGCACCACCTTTAATCCCCATGACAGGTCCTAATGAAGGTTCTCTTAAAGCGATTGCTGCCTGTTTGTTAATTTGATTTAGTGCATCTCCCAAGCCAACAGTAACAGTTGACTTTCCTTCCCCCGCAGGTGTTGGGTTAATTGACGTGACCAAAATCAGTTTGCCATCCGGCTTTGCTTTTAGCTCCTCAATTGCCGAAAAATTTATTTTTGCTTTGTAATTTCCATATAATTCCAGGTCCTCATAGCCAAGATTTACTTTATCAGCTATCTCAACAATCGGTTTTAAGTCAGTTTCTTGTGAAATTTGTAAATCACTCTTCATCAAACTACCCCTTTACACGAACTTTAATTCAATTTATTTTCTTTTTGTTAAGTTATTTTTATTATACACGTTTTTAATTGAAATAAATAGATAGAAAAGCCATCTCTTTTATTTATTTGACGTACTTATAAATACTCTTTATAATGTGGCTATGGTAGATTTTAAGAAAGGTCGTGAGTGCTTTGACCCAGGGAATCGTGAAGTGGTTTGACAATAAAAAAGGATACGGATTTATCAGTTATGATGAGACGGAAGAGATTTTTGTCCATTTTACCGCAATCGAAGAAGATGGCTTTAAGAGTCTGGAAGAAAACCAAGCCGTTGAGTTTAAGATTATTGAAGGCAATCGCGGAACACAAGCAGCTCATGTTAAGAAATTAAGTTAATTGATTCAATTAAAATCACATTCAATGATAAATGAACAAGGAAATTGTAGTTGAGACAAGGAAAACTTGTCTCAACTTTTTTTATACTTTTAGTAACCCAAAAAGGAGTCGCGGACAAAAGCCCTCAACTCCTTTTTCTCATTGTTTATGAGAACTATTTGATTGATCCTTTGATTTATCTTTTCGTGACTGATCAACAAATACTTCTTGTGAAGTTCCCGCAAAATAATTACGAACGGGTACCCGATCTTTTGCACGTAATAAATAGATTGTCGGCTCTAACTCATCTGTTAATTTCAACTCCAAGCCATGATCATGTGGAGCTACCTTTTCGACTTGCTGTAACGTTAATTTTTTATCTTTCCAAAAAGCAGCATAGCGAATTTTGATTGAATTTTTTTCTAGTACAAACGATCGACGTAACCCTAGCAATAAAAACACAGCAAAAATGCCCATAACTACATTACTTTTCCAATAAGGTCCTGTATTTTCAAGTGACAAAATCAAACTGAAAAAGAAAATAATCAACGTCAATGACCAATAAATGATCGACTGTGCCAATTCTGGCTGCCAGCGAATAATTTTTTTCATTGTCTAACCTCGCATGATAAGTAATAATGCTATAATCATATCATAACATTACTTTATTTTAAAAAGGAGATATTCATGTTACGAGTATACATTGATGCCTCGACAAAAGGCAACCCCGGTCCAAGTGGTGGTGGCATTGTGATTCTTGGAGAAAATCGTTATGAACAGCTAGCTGTTCCTCTTTCTGATGGGTCAAATCACGAAGCAGAATTCGAAGTCTTTTTAAAAACTTTAGAAATTTTAAAGGAAAAGGAATTAAACACTGAAACGATTTTTTGTTATTCAGATAGTAAAACGTTAGTTTCCACCATTGATAAAAATTTTACAACTAACGAATTATTCCAGCCCTACTTGTCAGCAATCCAATCACTTCTTCCAACTTTCTCTTTGTTTCTTTTACAATGGATTCCTGAAAGTAAAAATAAAGGTGCCGATAATCTAGCTCGACAAGCATTAAAAAAACAACTCCAACAAACAAAAAAATAAACCGAAAACGATGAAGCTTACTAAACTCCATCGTTTTCGGTCTTTTAATAAACTTTTCAAGCTTATTAAGATACTTCCTTAGGTTACGGATTTAACTGGTAGAAAAGTTTCCTTATTGCTCAAAGCTAAGCGTTTTGCGCCACAACCTTATTTACGGTGTTCCCCAATCAGCTTCTTCGGCAATAAGCCCTCTTTTCATAAAAATATGAGGAACTATTTTTAGAAAAGTTTTCTTATTGCTTGAAGCTAAGCGCTTGGAGTCACAACCTTTCACAACAAATAATTATGATCGAAAGTAATCTCCACCTGATACTTCCCAATCTTCTGCTTGACTTGCTCCCGAATAATTTCTTCCAAGTTCTCATCAGAAAAATGACATTTCTGTGGAACAACCACATCAAATTGCAAAATTTCCCCTTCTTTTATCACACGAAAATCATGAATTTTAAGTCCTTCTGCTGTAGTTGCAACAATTTCACGCAATGTCTGTAATACCGCTAAATAACGTTCATTACTCACTGGAACAGGATCTAAATGACAAACCAAATCAACTGCTAAACGTTCTTTGAAATCTTTTTCGATTCGGTCAACAATACGATGCGCCTGATTCAAATCTAAACTATCATCCACTTCGATATGAACAGATGCAAATCGTTTACTTGGTCCATAATTGTGTACTAACAAATCATGATAACCTAAAATTTGATCGTAATTATTCAGCGAATCTTCCATTTCTTCGATTTCTTCTGTTGTAGGTCGGCTACCCATCAACTCATAGACAAAGTCACGAACCATCATTCCACCGCTATACAAAATATATAATGCTAATGCAAATCCAATATAGCCATCGATTCTCCATCCAGTCAACCATTCAATACCCGCTGAAATCAAAACCGCTAACGTTGTAAATACATCATTGTAACTATCAGTTGAAGTAGCTCGCAAAGCATTCGAATCAATTTTTGTTGCGATTCGACTATACATTTTCCCTTGAATAAACTTCAAACCAATTGAAAAAACCAAGACTAAAAAGACAACTGGTGTCAAAATAACATTTTCTGGATGTATAATTTTTTGAAAAGAAGATTCTAAAAATGTAAATCCCACATAAGAAATAATGATTGACACAAATAATCCACTGATATATTCAAACCGTTCATGTCCATATGGGTGCTCTTTATCTGCTGGTTTAGCTGCAATCTTAAACCCAATCAAGGTCAACACAGAGGAAGCAGTATCCGACAAACTGTTGATTGCATCTGCCATGATTGACACACTACCTGATAAGATTCCAATCATAAATTTGGAAACAAATAAAATCAAATTGGAAATCAAGCCTAAGACACCTGCCAAGATTCCTTGTTTCGTTCGTTCTCTACTCGTTGTTTTTTCTGTCGTTTGTTTTCTTGTCACACTCTTACTCCCTTATCTGAAAAGATCTGCTCTCAATTAAATTTTTTATTCTGGTTTCAAAGGAGTCGCCGCAAAGAGTGCTTTAGCAAGAAGCGGCGTAATAATTCCTGCCCCAATTGCTTCTGGAACACCATTGATTCCCGCAACTCCGATCAAAGTTTTAAATAAAAGTGATGTGTCCACGCCATAAGCATTGGCAGTCGCACTTGTATAAAACATTCCCATAAAACCTAAAACAAGTAAAGTATTCGTTAGGGAACCCAGTACTCCTGCAACAGCAGCCCCCATCACCACAGATTGATTTTTACGATAAATCCAATGAAAGATAACACCAGCAACCAAACCAACAAGTACCCGTGGGACCACTGAAATGATTGGATTCGTAAAGACTAACGTATCAAAGGGAGTCGTCGGCATGGCAAACGCGCGAACAATAGTCGCAATTCCCCAGAACAAGCCAATCAGCATGCCATCTTTAGGTCCTAATACAACGGCTGCTACAATAACTGTAATATGGATGATTGTTAAGCTAATAAACCCTAACGGAATAAAGCCCAGCCAAGGAACCATTGCTTGAACAAGAATGATTGCTAACAAGACTGCGCGTAATACTAAACGAAATGTTTTATTTCTACTATTCATCTTAAACCCCACCTTTTTCTTTTCATCGTAAAAAGTTCTTGCTCATTCGTCAACTATTTACCTTTATCCTAAAATAGACACAAAAAAACAAGCGGACTTGGAATGGCTATTTTTCAATAGCACTCCAAGTCTTGCTTATCTTTGAACGTTAAATTTTAACAAACGATTATTGGTTAAGCAACCAATTTTTTGCTTCGGCTAATGCATCTGGAATACCTGCTGGATTTTTACCGCCTGCTTGTGCCATGTCTGGACGTCCGCCGCCGCCACCGCCAACTTTCGGTGCGATTGCTTTGATTAAGTCCCCAGCTTTTAATCCGGCTTCATTTGCTTCCTTCGACATAGCCACTAACAAACTAACTTTTCCGTCTTGCTCATTTGCCAGAACAAGAATGTCAGAAATTGCTTTTTGTTTCCATTGGTCTGCTAATTGACGTAATTGATTCATGTCTTTCACTTTCACTTGTGAAGCAATCAATGTTTTTCCAGCAACCGTTTCTGACTCTTTGAAAATGTCTCCGGCTTGTTGATTAGCTAATTTACTTGCTAATTTTTCATTTTCTTTTTGTAATTCACGTAATTGTTGTTGTAATTGTTCTGTTTTTGCAACTACTTCTTTTAATTGAGGTGATTTGACGATTGCTGCAACTTCTTTTAATTGTTGCTCCTCACCTTCTAGTAGTTCGTAAGCTTCTTTACTTGTAACAGCTTCGATACGACGAACGCCAGCACCGATTCCTGATTCAGAAACGATTTTGAAAATACCGATGTCTTCTGTGTTTGATACGTGTGTCCCACCACAAAGTTCGATTGACCATTCGCCAATGTTGACGACGCGGACTTCACGACCATATTTTTCACCAAACAAGGCCATTGCCCCCATATTTTTTGCTGTGTCAATGTCTGTTTCGATTGTTTGAACTGGAATAGCTTCCCAAATTTTTTCATTGACGATTCGTTCCATTTGAACTAGTTCATCTGCTGTGATTTGGCCAAAGTGAGTGAAGTCAAAACGTAAGTGTCCAGGTGCAACTAATGAACCTGCTTGGTTTGCATGTTCACCTAATGTTTCTTTTAACGCTTTATGCAATAAGTGAGTCGCTGTATGGTTTTTAATGATTCGATTACGCATTGGTTCGTTGATTGCTAAATGATAGATTGTACCTTCTTGCATTGGTGATTTGACTGTTACTGTGTGCATAAATTGACCGTTTGGTGCTTTTTGAACATCTGTAACTGTTGCAACCACTTCTTGTGCATCATTTAAAATCCAACCTTGATCAGCAACTTGTCCACCCATTTCTGCATAGAAAGGTGTTTCAGCAAAAATCATTTGAGCAACGCCTTCTGTTACTTCACTTAGTAATTCTTCGTCTTGAACGATTACTAATAATTTGCTGTCTGCCTCAACTTCTGTGTAACCAATAAATTTGCTATCCACTTTGATATCCGTTAATAATGCTGATTGAACGCCCATTGATTTTTCCGTGCTTCTTGCAGAGCGGGCACGTTCTCTTTGTGCTTCCATTTCTTTTTCAAAGCCAGCATGATCGACTTTCAAACCTTCGTCTTCCGCTACTTCTTCAGTTAATTCTACTGGGAAGCCGTAAGTATCATAAAGTTTAAAGATATCCTTACCAGCTAAAGTCGTTCCGTTTGCTGCTTTTACCTCTTCAATCACTTGGTTCAAGATATCTAGACCTTCATTAATTGTTTCGTTAAAGCGTTCTTCTTCTGTCCGAATGACTTTTTCAATAAATTCTTTTTGTTGTAACACTTCTGGATAGTAGCTAACCATGATTTCTCCAACAACTGGAACTAATTTATACAAGAAAGCTTGATTGATTCCCAATTTTTTACCATGCATAACTGCACGACGTAATAAACGGCGTAATACATAACCGCGTCCTTCATTTGAAGGTAGTGCGCCATCTCCAATTGCAAAAGATAATGCACGAATGTGGTCAGCAATTACTTTATAAGAAATATCCGTTGCTGGGCTTTCACCGTACTTCACTTGGTTGCTTAATTTTTCAACCGCATGAATGATTGGCATAAACAAATCTGTTTCAAAATTCGTTGGTGCATCTTGAACGATAGAAACCATGCGTTCTAATCCCATGCCCGTATCAATGTTTTTATGTGGTAGTGGTTCAAATGTGTTGTCTGGTTTGTGGTTAAACTCAGAAAATACCAAGTTCCAGATTTCTAAATAACGCTCATTTTCGCCACCAGGATAGTTTTCAGGATCATCTTCTGCTAAATCATTATAAGATTCTCCACGATCATAGAAGATTTCCGTATCGGGACCACAAGGACCGGCACCAATATCCCAGAAATTATCTTCTACATCGATGATATGATCCATAGGTAAGCCCACTTCTTCGTGCCAGATGCGTTTTGCTTCCGTATCTTTTGGATAGACAGTAACATATAACTTTTCAGGGTCAAAGGCCATCCATTCAGGGCTTGTCAAAAATTCCCATGCCCAGTGGATTGCTTCTTCTTTGAAATAATCTCCGATAGAAAAGTTTCCTAGCATTTCAAACATCGTGTGATGGCGAGCAGTTTTTCCGACATTTTCAATATCATTTGTTCGAATTGATTTTTGTGCATTAGTGATTCTTGGATTTTCTGGAACAACTGAACCATCAAAATATTTTTTTAAGGTTGCTACTCCTGAGTTGATCCATAACAAAGTTGGATCGTTAACTGGCACTAATGAGGCGCTTGGCTCGATTGTGTGTCCTTTTGATTGGAAAAAATCTAAAAACATTTGACGAACTTGTGCACTACTTAATTGTTTCATTCCATTACCTTCTCTCGTTGTTTTTCAATACAAAAAACACCATTACAGCCAAGGACGAAAACTCGCGGTACCACCTTGGTTGCAATGATGTTTGATCATTACCTCTTAAACTCGATAACGCTGAGTTGCGTTGATATTTCTATCAAAAGAAAAAAGGGAGCAATTTGATTGGTAACTATTCTTTTTTCAGCCTAGAAAGAATTTTCTGTAAGCCCCTAAAAACAAATCATGTCCTTTTTTGTACTCGTTAAGTATACGCACTTCCCGGATATCTGTCAATAAAGCTTTTCTATTTTGGCTCTTTTTGCTGCTCTCCGTCTGTGTTACGATAAATAAAAAGAGTTGATTGGAGGAAAAGATTCATGAACGACTTTTTTGGTAATGAAACTTGGATTCAAGCAGCAAGCTTCGCACTTCGCTATGAAGTCTTTGTTTTAGAACAACATATTCCACCAGAATGGGAGTTTGATGCACTCGATACCAGTCAAAGAAATTATTTTTTGCTCCTTGATGATCTAACTCCTGTTGCGACTTTACGTTATCAACTGAAAAGCGAAACATGTTTTCAGCCTGACCGTTTTTGTGTGGCAAAACCCTACCGCAAAAAAGGCATTGGACGTTCACTGTTATTCAAGGCAGAACAAGTTGCCAAAAATAATGGCTGTCGGTTAAGCTATTTAGTCGCTGAGTTAACAGCGCAGTCATTTTATGAACGCTGTGGGTATGTTTCCTGTACGCCACCTTTTGAAGAAGATGGCATTCTTTGTGTAGGCATGGAAAAAATTTTATGATTAGCTAACTCAATAACAGTATAAAAAACTTAGATAAATCTAAACAATCTGTTTGTCTTTAACTCTGATTTCAATATTAAAACCGCCTAAAATCAACGTTTTCAAAAAACGAATTTTAGGCGGTTTTTTTCTTGAATATTTTTGTCTCAGACTCTTTTTTACGAATAAACGGTGTTCAAGAAGTAACTCCTTCCAAATAAGCCTAAATTTCACAAAAATTTGAGAAACAATTTCTGAAAATTTATTCTTATTTATTGGAGTTGAACACTTTCTCCACAACCTTACTCACGGTGTTCTCAAAACAACTCCTCAAGAAAGTTTGCATTCACTTCAAAATGTGGACTGCTATTTTGTGTGCTTCCACGCTATCTTGTCGGAGCAAATCGTTTTGCGCCACATCCTCTTTCACGGTGTTTCTCAAGCAACTTCTCGAAATAATTCATAACTGTCCAAAAACATAAGCAGCTATTTTTGTCAGTTCTTCATTATTTTTTCGAAGCTGAGCGCTTGGAGCCACAACCTTTTTATTTATGTGAACTTTTTTTATTTTTACGAGCTGTTCGTGACTGTTGGCGACGTTCGATTTTACGTTCTTGTTTGTTCTTTTCAGCAATCGCCCAATCAATCTTCTTCTTGTAGCCCGGTTTGATTTTTTTCTTTTTCTTTTTCACTAACCCAATCAATGTTGGATCCAATGTGTCTTTTGATTTTTCGCGTTTTGTTCGACGATTTCGGTCATAAGTTTTCACAATTTCGCCGTCTTTGATTTCTTTCGGTTCAAATTTGACACCTAACGTTTCCAACATGTCAATTGATTGTTCATCGCTTGGCGAATAAAGCGTGATTGCCGTTCCTTTGAGACCATTTCTCCCCGTTCGACCGACACGGTGAATGAAGAAATCTGTATCTTCAGGAATCTCTGCGTTGATCACATGTGAGACCCCTTCAATATCGATTCCTCGTGCAGCAAGGTCGGTTGCTACTACATATTGAAATTCTAAATCTTGTACTTGGCGCATCACGCGTTTACGTTCGCGAGGAGTGATGCCTCCATGAATTTTCGCAACTTTCAAACCTTTTTTCTTCAAATAATCTGCGATTTCATCAACATGTTGTTTCGTATTTGCAAATACAATTGCTAAATACGGATGACCAATTGTCAATAATTGATAGATCATTTTATTTTTATCTTTGCCTTTCGTCGACATCAACCAGTTTTCAATATCTTCAGAGATAATTGCTTTTGGTTTGATTTCTTCGATAATAGGGTTTTGCATATATTTACGCAAAAATGGACGCAATTTTTCTGGGATTGTTGCTGAGAATACTAAAAATTGAACTTTTTCAGGTAAACGACCTGCGATTTGATCGACTTCATTTAAGAATCCCATATCCAATGTCATATCTGCTTCATCGACAACAAACGCAAATGCTGTATGGATTTTTAACGCTTGTTCATTCATCATATCTAAAATACGACCTGGTGTTCCAACTACGACATGTGGTTGTTGGTGACGTAAACGATCCAATTGGCGTTGCTTATCCGTTCCACCAACAAAATTGCTGACACGAATTTCTGGTGATGAAAATTGTGCAAGCTGATTAGCGGCCTTATAAATTTGTGCAGCTAATTCGCGACTTGGAGCAGTAATGACTACTTGGACTTCTTCCTTTGTAGCATCAATTTTATTAAATAGTGGCAATAAAAATGTATGTGTTTTTCCAGAACCTGTTTGTGATTGACCAACAATATTTTTTCCTTTGGCAATCAATGGAATCAATTTTTCTTGTACTTCCGTTGGTTGCACGAAGCCCTTTGCTGTCAATGCTTCGTTAATAAATGGTTGAAAGTTGAATTTATCAAAATTATTCATCTATGCACCTCTTCTCTTTAATTTTTCACGACTTTGGCATTATAACACAGCCGCATGATTTTTGCTCTCTTATTCTCAAACAGTGATTCGCGCCTTCTTTACAATATCTCATCAGATTTCATCAGCAATTTTCAATTTATTTATTTTTGATCGTGCTGATGGTGTAGGTATGACTCGCTTTTTCATAAAACAAGACACTCTTTTTCCTCACAAATGAAAGTACGAGATTCAAGACAAAAATTCCTTGAGCAAACATCAAGCCCATAAAAACAAAAATCGCCGTCATTTGCAGTACACCAGTTGATTGGTCCATGATTTGTTGTGAAAATTGAATTGCCCAACTCAAACCATAAAACAAGAAATAGAGATAGCTATAACGAATCAACAATGCCTTAAAAGAAATCCGTTCTTTCTTTTCTTCCACAACTTGAATGCGTACAACTTTTTTTCCAAGTGTCTTACCATTTGTTAGATAAGTCAAAACGATAAAATACAAGAAAACTTCTAGGAAAATCCACTCACTGTTCGTCGTAACGACATCTTTTTTGAACATTAATTGTAGCAAAATGGAGATGACACTATCTAGTATTCCCAAAAATACCCAGTCAATCAAATATGCAACCAATCTTCTTGTTAAGGAAACTTTTTGACCTTTCTCATAAGATATCTCATCCATTCTCGCTCTCGTCGGCAACATGAAAGTGAAAATTGGTGCTATAAGATAACCTAGTGTGCCCCCCAGCGTGTTGTGAAGCAAATCATTCACATCAAACAAGCGATACGGTCTAGGATAAATAAAGTACAGACCACTTAATTGTGTAAGCTCAAAAAACAACGATAAGCAAAAGCTTGCAATGATTGTTTTTGCAAAAGATAATCTAAAATAATATCTTAAATAAATCCCAAAAGGTACCAGCAATAAGATATTAAACACTGGTTCTAAAAAGACGCTTTGTTTCATAGCAGCTAAATAAGTACTCGGATCATGAATGTTTAATACTGTTTGATTCCAAAAATGGTGCCATGAAGCAAACAACTCTAGCTCCATTTTAGGTCCTGTCATCTGAGCCACCGTTTCCCTTGCTGGTAATGGTAGAATAACTAGAAAATATGCACATAATAGGTAAAATACAAAAGAATAAAGAATAACACCTCGATATAAGAGAAATGTTCCATATTTACGGTATTCATAAATAAAGAAGACCGACGAAATTGCTAGTGCTAAAAATGGAAATACAAATAATGCAAACCGAATTGGTTCAATATAACTTGCCATAACAGCCCACCACACTTTTTATAAATTTTCTTGAGTATCAACATACATTTTATCAAGCATTTCAATGCTTAATCAAGCAACGACGCTATTATTTCTCAATTCAGCCAATTTGAAGTATCATAAATGGTATACGAGGAGGTGTCGAAGTGCTGAATTTCTATTTTGTCTTTGGAGTTCCAGTTTTTTTATTCGTGCTGTATTTAGGATTTGCGTATCTACGCAAAAAAACCAAAATCCATTATCTAGGTTTTATTTTGTTGATTATTTCCGGCTTCATGATGGTTTTCAACCTTCAAACATGGCAACAAGCCGCCACTGAACTGCAGAACATTTCGTCACAAACACTTTCCGCTCAAATCGGTTATCCAGTTTATCTGATCTGGTTACCAATCATTATAGCTGGTTGTTTATTCTTCTTAAATCTGATTCGTGGCTATCGTCGCTTAACAAGTTTTAAGAAAAAGAACTCTTAGCTTTTTACTAACATAAATACTACGATAATTGTCGTGGTATTTTGTTTTTTATCTAAGTTTACATAATAAATAATTAGTTAACAAACTTCATTTACTCCGCTAATCACTTGTATTCTCCCACTCTTGATAAAATTCTTTTAAAAAATCACGCATAAATCGTTCACGACGTTGCGCTTCTGTTTTCCCATAAACGGTATTCATTTGTGCAGGCAATAAAAATAACTTTTCATAAAAATGATTGATAACGGTGGAACCTTTACGATAATCGGCTTTGTTCGCATACTTTTGTGGCAGCATCTCAGGATCATGAATGGGATGACCATGTCCACCACCAAAATAAGCTGTTCTCAAAATCCCAATTGCACCTAATGCATCCAGCCGATCTGCATCTTGAACAATTTCTCCTTCAATCGTTAATTCTTCAGCATTTTCTCCAAGACTTTTAGAAAAGGACATATTTTCAATAATAGAAAAAATTGCGGTAATTTGATGCTCGGTTAAATCAATCTCTTTTAAAAAAGTAACTAATTCTTTTTTCGCCTGTGCTTCATCAGAAACGACTTTATCATCAATCGTATCGTGAAGATAAGCCGCCGCCAAGGTAATTTCTCGATTAGCAGTTGGTTCTGTTGCTAAGATATCTGTTGCTAACTGAACAACTCGCTTCGTATGGTCTTCTCCATGACCTGTTTGATCATTTTTCAATTGATTGAAACTATACGCAGCTATCTTTTTTAGTTTTTCGCCCATTTTTCTACCCCCACATTAATTTTCTCCTCATTTTTAACAAATTCATCGAACAGAAAAAGTCTGGAACAAATGAAACAATGTTCCAGACTTCCAGTTTTAGTTTACTTGGTACACGTCGAAGTATAGGTTTCGCATATATTCAATCAAATAATTAGGATTTAGTGGTTCATTTGTAGCATCCTGAATCAATTGGTTTGGTTTTCTTGAAGCCCCATATTGGTGAATATGTTTTTCCATCCACTTCTTGATTGGTGAATAGTCATCTGAAGCTAAAACCTCATCAATTGACAATTCTTTTTCTAGTGCATGTAATAGTTGCGCTGCATACATGTACCCAAGAGCATATGAAGGGAAATAGCCAAAACTTGCACCTGACCAGTGGACATCTTGAAGGATTCCTTCCAGATCATTGGTTGGCCGAACACCTAAATATTCTTCGTATTTTTGATTCCAGACTTCTGGAAGTTCAGCAATTGCTAAATTTTCATTGAAAATCATTTTCTCGATTTCGTAACGAATAATAATATGCAAAGGATAAGTTAAACTATCTGCCTCAATGCGAATCAAACTTGCTCGTGTACGTTTCAATGAGCGGTAGAAATCAGCAAACGCAATATCAGCAAATGCTCCTTCTGCGCATTCTTGGAAGAAAGGATATTGTTTTTCCCAGAAGCTTCGATTGCTTCCAACAATAATTTCGTTAAATAAAGATTGCGATTCATGAATGCCCATTGAAGCGCCTTGATAAACGGGTGTATACGCATATTTATCGTCAATATCTTGTTCATACATTCCGTGACCTGCTTCATGGATAACACCAAAAACAGCCATTTGAAAATCATGTTCATTCCAACGAGTTGTGATTCGTGCATCATTAGGATTGATTCCAGTCATAAATGGATGGATTGTATCATCTAAACGTCCTCGGCTGAAATCATACCCTAATTGTTCGATAACGCCCACAACGAATCGCTTTTGTTGTTCTTTCGTCATTTTACGTGAAAGAAAACTGGTTTCAGGTTCTATTCCTTTTTCACTAATTTCTTCACGAATAGACATGATTCCATCTTTTAATTGTGCAAATACTTTGTCTAGAATTTCAACAGTCATGCCTGGTTCATACTGATTCAACAGCACGTCATAAGGCGTCTTTTCGTCTTTTTGCCAATAAGGAATCAGCTCTTTAGTCAATTCAATATTTTGTGTCAACGCTGATTCAAAATCAGCAAACTGTTTTGTTTCTCGTGATTTTTGCCATTGACCATGCGCAGAAGAAATTGCTGCGCTATATTTTGTCATCAATTCTTGAGGCACATTATGTTCTAGTTCAAAGTCTTCTTTCACTTTTCGATATGCGGCTTGACCTACTTCAGACAATTCTTCTGGATGCTCGCCAAAATAAGCAAGTGCTTCCTCGATTTTAGGTCCTACTTTTTTCGCAAAGTAAAGTCTGTACAAGTAACTGTCAACAGCACTACGGTATTCACTGGCTTTTTCAGGCATCCCTGTCTGTGTATCCCAGTCCAAAATACCTAATGCTTGTTGCAAAAGGTTAATTTCTTTTAATTCTTGTAAAAATTCTGTTTCTTTCATCTGTCATTCCTCCAAAAATCCAAATTTAAAAACAAATCCTAATCTTCTTTTTTCGCACGAGGTGGACGTGTTCCCCAGTACTGGAATAAATCAGTTCTTAAAGCACCGTTATATAATTTACGTTTCTTTGTTGCTTTTTGTCCGTAATATTCTTCAAATGCTAAATCACTGGTCAAGATGTATTTACTCCATGTTTTCAATGGTCTAAATACGTCACCCATTTCTCGATACAGCTTACGAACTGTTTCTTCCTCACCCAAGCGTTCTCCATACGGTGGGTTAGCAACGATTACGCCATATTCTTTATCCGTCTTGAAATCTTTCAACGCTTGTTGCTTAAAGGTAATTGAATCACCCAATCCAATTTCTTCCGCATTCGCTTTTGCGATTTCAATCATTCGTCCATTGATATCTGAACCAGTAATATCTAGTTCTACATCGTAATCAGCTTGTTCTTCTGCTGCAGCACGTACTTCTTCCATGATGTTATTGTCAAACCATTCCCATGATTCACAAACAAACTCACGGTTAAATCCTGGTGCAATATTGTGTCCAATTAAGGCTGCCTCAATACAAATAGTTCCAGAACCACAAACAGGATCATAAAAAGGACGATCTTTACGCCATGTTGTTAGTGCGATTAGCGCAGCTGCCATATTTTCTTTTAATGGTGCGCCACCTTTTTCCAAACGATAGCCACGTTTAAATAAACTTGGTCCTGTCGTATCTAACGTGACCATCACATGGTCTTTCAGCAAAGCAACTTCTAATTGAAAATGAGCACCGGTTTCTGTCAACGGTACAGAAGCTGGCCGGTGATAATACGTACGCAAACGATCAACAATTGCTTTCTTAGTGATTGCTTGACAATCCGGTGTACTATATAGTTTTGATTTAATCGATTTTCCAGCAACTGGAAATTCTGCATCTAAAGGTAAAAAATCTTCCCATGGTAAAGCTTTCACATTTTCAAATAATTCATCAAACGTAAATGCATCAAACTCACCTACAACGATTTTGACACGGTCTGCTGTACGCAACCATAAGTTCGCTGTTGCGATTGTTTCCATCGTGCCCTCAAAACGCGCACGACCGTTTTCCACTTGACAATCAATTCCTAAATCACGTAGTTCTTTCCCAACAAGAGCTTCTAAACCGCTTGCGGCAGTTGCTACAAGGTTAAATTTTCTATTTTTATCCATACTAGTCTCCTTATTTATAAAAAAAACCTTCACAACATCGTTGGAAGGTATTCCCTGATTATTGCGATTTTCTGTAAGCCATGTTTTGTCCTTTATTCCTCCAGGGAGAAGAAATAAAGGGGTAACCATCTATCTGCAGTTTACCTGCCCTTTTGCCTTGTTCTGATTCCTAGCAAAAAGCGCCCCTACCATTGTTTGGGTTGCTCGCTCGAGGGGTTTACCGCGTTCCACCGAATAAGTTTCCCGATTCGCTTCGTCACTGTGGCACTTTCAAGGATACTAAAGCATAGTCGAAACCTTAGCTCGTTTTCCTGCCGTTACTCCTTAGAGTACCTTAGCTTATCTTTTCGCTAAGCACGAACACTACAGACATCACAGTCTGTGCGAGCATGGACTTTCCTCAGCCTGATCAAGTCAGACCGCGATTACCCGAAAACCGCAAAAATTCACTAATTAAAATTGACGTGTTTTTTCGTTGTCATCACTTGCATCTGCATTTGTATAGTTGCCTGCATTTGGTTGTGCAGAAGCAGCTGGTGTTGCTTGGTCAAGTTTTTTTCCAAAAACTTCACGTTCAAGATTTGATAAACGTTTCAAAATATCAAAGTTTGTTACTGCTGTACTCTTAGGTGCTTCTGTTGGTTGCACGCGAGTTTGTGTTCCTTGTGTTTTTGATAGTTGAGCAACTTTAGCACTCAAACGATCATTTTCTTCTTGTAAAGCAAGGAGTTCTTTGCTGTATGCTTCATAATCTTTAATAATATTGTCCAAAAATTCGTCGACTTCAATCGGATCGTATCCACGCATTTTGGTTTTGAATTCTTGTTGTAAAATGTCTTTTGGACTATAAATCAAATTCGCCATATTTACACCTCTATTTAATTCTCGTTTACATTATAACTTTTCTACTTTTCCCATTGTATCGGAAAAATAACTATAAATCAAACACTATCTTCTTTTATTCCACAGAATTTTGTAAATCATCCATGCTAATCAAATGAATCTCGTAAGGTTTAACTTCTTGCATTTTTTTTGCATCACGCAAAAAATAATCTGTTTTTCCAATGTATTCTGGGTCATAGATCAACAAAGTACCATCTGTATGTGTAAGTAGAAATTGTGTATGATTTTTTAATTGATTAGGATTTTTATAAGGTAGATGACTGACCGACTCAACGTAGTCTGCCACTTGTTCCGCTAACATTTTCTTTTCTTGATTTGTTTCGTTCCAATTACTACCAAATTCAGCAAACGGATAAATAATTCCTAGATGTAATTCAGGATACTCTTGCTTCAATTCGGCTACAACTTCAGTAACCCATAACTCAACACCAAGGTTACCACTGCTAATCACCCACTCTAATCCTTCTTCCGTTAATTGGCGAATTTCTTTTTTTAAAACATTTTTAATAACTTTGATTTTTGGATCCTTTTCCTGAAAAACACCCAGTTCAAAGCTTCGATAGCCTGAAACATAGATTACTTTCAATTGATTCACCGCCTGATTTCTTTTCTTTCTCTGCTTTTTTTTGCTATAATGTGCGCAGGAGTGTGATTAAATATGGTCTTACGCTACCCTAATGGCCAACCTTATTCTAAGGATGCCTCTTCAAAACCAAAAATTCAAGGAAAAAAAACTTCTTCTACTATTTTTGGTAACCGAGGTATGTCATTTGAAGAAGCTATCAATGAAAGCAACAACTTTTATCTGTCAAAAAATTTGGCAGTCGTTCACAAGAAACCAACACCTATTCAAATCGTTAAAGTCGATTACCCTCGAAGAAGTGCCGCAGTGATTAAGGAAGCTTACTTTACCCAAGCTTCGACAACAGATTACAACGGTGTCTATCGAGGTTTCTATTTGGATTTTGAAGCGAAAGAGACAAAAAATAAAACCTCTTTTCCATTCAACAACTTTCACGAACATCAAATCAAACACATGGAGTCTTGTTTAAAACAAGATGGTATCTGTTTTGTTTTACTATGGTTTTCTAGTCTAAAACGTTGCTTCTATTTAAATAGTACACATCTGATCGACTATTGGTATCAACAAAAAGATGGCGGTAGAAAGTCTTTGCCACTCGCATTGATTGAAGAACTTGGCATTGAAATCACCCCTGGTTTCCTACCACGCGTCCCTTATCTTGATGCCGTCGATCGCTATCTATCATTATCAAAAGGAGAAAAGCACTAATGGCAAATGAACAAACGAGAACTTCGCGAAGAAAAGCAAGTCCTCCCCAGAAAAAAGGAACGAAATCAAGTTCTGGAAATGGCTCTGGTAAACAAAAAAACGGAAAAAATTTGATTGTCAAAATCTTACTTGGTCTTGTTTTTATTGGTTGTATCTTATTCTTATCTGGTGTTGGTCTGTTTTGGTTTTATGCAAAAGACGCCCCTGCCCTCACTGACAAAGAATTAGACGCTACTGTTTCGTCAAAGCTTTATACTTCCACTGGCGAACTATTTGAGGATCTCGGTGCAGAAAAACGCGAAAAAATCACCGCCAATGAATTGCCACAGCAATTACAAGACGCCATCGTTTCTGTCGAGGATCGTCGTTTCTACAAACATATTGGTGTCGATCCTGTCCGCATTCTGGGTTCGGCGTTATCAAACTTTACGTCTGGCGGACTACAAGGCGGAAGTACTTTGACTCAGCAATTGATCAAACTTTCCTTCTTCTCAACCAAAGCAGAAGATCAAACGCTAAAGAGAAAAGCACAAGAAGCTTGGATGGCTGTCAAGCTAGAGCAAGAAAAATCAAAAGAAGAAATTCTGACTTACTACGTAAATAAAGTCTATATGGCAAATGGTTTTTATGGCATGGAAACAGCCGCAGAAATGTACTTTGGAAAAAGATTACCCGAGTTATCGTTAGCACAAACGGCGCTTCTAGCTGGGATGCCTCAAGCACCTTCCGCTTATGATCCATATACTTATCCTGAACAAGCAAAAAAACGCCGTGATATTGTCCTTTACACAATGCTGCAAAACGAAAAAATCACTCAAGCAGAGTACGATCAAGCAGTAAATGTGCCCGTAACAGATGGCCTGCAAGAATTATCTTCAGGTGATGACAATACAAAAATCGTAGATAACTATGTAAAAGAAGTAATCAACGAGATCGAAGAAAAAACAGACAAGAATGTTTACACCGATGGTCTTGATATTTACACAAATCTTGATTTAGATGCTCAGAAACAACTATATAATATTGTAAATACCGATCAATACGTCACTTATCCTGATGATCAAATGCAAGTTGCTTCCACTTTGATTGACACAAAAACAGGACAAGTCAAAGCACAAATCGGTGCTCGAAAAGTCGCTGAAGACGTTACTCTTGGAAACAACCTGGCTGTCAATACATCACGTGATTTTGGTTCAACGATGAAGCCAATTACGGATTATGCACCTGCCTTTGAGTATTTAAAATATTCTACTGGCAAAACGATTTCCGATGCTCCTTATAACTACGAAGGAACAACTACGCCTGTCATGAACTGGGATAACCGCTACATGGGGACAATCACTTTACGACAAGCACTATACGACTCACGAAATGTTCCGGCAGTTAAACTCTTTAACGAAGTTGGTGCGGACAAGGTCGCTTCTTTCTTAAGCGGTATTGGCATTGATTACCGTACGATTCATCAATCAAACGCCATTTCAAGTAATACAGAAGAGCAGGACGGAACAAAATATGGTGCTTCTTCCTTAAAAATGGCGGCGGCTTACGCAGCTTTAGCCAACGGTGGTACCTACTACAA
Source organism: Enterococcus sp. DIV0176 (assembly GCF_050528535.1). Classification (NCBI taxonomy): domain Bacteria; kingdom Bacillati; phylum Bacillota; class Bacilli; order Lactobacillales; family Enterococcaceae; genus Enterococcus; species Enterococcus sp. DIV0176. The sequence goes on from NZ_CP172879.1 coordinate 1,536,812, forward strand.
ACCACAATACGTCAACAAAGTAATCTATCAGGACGGAACAGAGGAAACATTTGATCCTGAAGGAACCAGAGCGATGTCAGAAGAAACTGCCTACATGGTAACTGATATCTTGAAAGACACTTTGACAAAAGGAACTGGGACTAACGCTCAGATTCCCGGCTTATACCAAGCTGGTAAGACTGGCACATCTAACTATACAGACGATGAATACGCAAAAATTGGTCTTTCTTCTGGTGTCTATCCTGATATTTTATTTGCTGGATATACACCAAACTATGCGATTTCGGTTTGGACAGGCTACAATGAGAAGATGACACCAGTTACTGATGCTTCATCACACGTTGCTTCTGATGTCTATCGTGAATTGATGCAATATGTTTCTGCCAATGTTTCAAATGAAGATTGGGTCATGCCAAATGATTTGATTCGTGTAAACAATGAACTTTATTATAAAGACCAGTATACTGTACCAAGTTACAGCGCACCAAAAATTTCCAATGTTCCAGTACCTAGTTCAACGGTTGAACCAGAAACAAGCACTACTTCGTCAACCACTGTTGAGTCAAGCACAGAATCTTCAACAACGGTTGAAAGCAGCTCCTCTTCTAGCTCTTCAGTAGAACCAGCGCCTTCAAGTTCGAGCAGCTCATCGACAGTTGAATCAGAAACATCACCAGAAACACCTTCAACTGAGCCACCAACAAGTGATACTGAAAACGCCGCTCGCTCTGAAAAAGCTAGTTCGAGTTCATAAGTTGTTACTGATAACTAATTGAGCAGCATAATACACAAAAAAGGTCAGGACGTCATTTCGTCCTGGCCTTTTCTTTTTCTTTCATCCGCATTTTTCCGTCTTGGCACATCGGTAACAAAGGACAAACTTCACACTTTGGATTTCTCGCTGTGCAATGATAACGACCAAAAAAGATCATGGTATGATGTGTTTTCACCCAAAGATTTTCTGGCACTTTTCGCATCAAAGTTTCTTCCACTTCAAGTACACTTGCATTTAATTTACAAATTCGCAATCGTTTAGAAACTCGCTCGACATGTGTATCAACCGCAATAGCTGGAATTCCAAAAGCATCACCTAACACAACGTCAGCTGTCTTACGCCCCACTCCAGGCAATGACATCAGTTCTTCTCGAGTGCTAGGAACTTTTCCATTGAAACGCTCCAATAGTTGTTCCGCACAAGCTTTTATATTCTTTGCTTTGTTTCGATACAGCCCAATCGTTTTGATTTTTGGAATAATTTCTTCGACAGAAGCCTGCGCCAGTGTTTCGGGATCAGGAAATGCTTGAAATAATCCCGGTGTTGCTTTATTTACTGAAACGTCCGTTGCTTGCGCACTCAAAATCACAGCAATCAATAATTCAAAAGGATTTTTATGAACGAGTTCCCCGTGTGCATCGGGAAACATCTTGTACATTTCTTCAATCGCTAACATTGTATTTTCTTTACTTAGCATCTTGTCTTCCTCATCATTTTCTACTTCGTTTCGTTTCTCAGTTCTTCTTCCAACCAATTTGTCAAAGAAACTTTAGGCAAATCCTCTGATTGTGAAGATTGTTCTACTTCTTTTTGTAATAATTGCTGTTTACGTCGTTTTTGTTCTCCCTCAACTTGTTGCTTTGTCCGCAAATTTTTTCGTTCCCAAGATAACAAAATTCGGTCAACATAGTTAAAGCTATACGCTTGGTTCAACACTGCCTCACGCAAAGCAAGCTTTAGTACTTCTGGTTGATAGTGATCTTCTTCTAACCATTGACCAATTCGTTGGAACTCGATTGCAGACAACGGCCGACCAAATTCTTGTTCAAACGAACGGTAAACCGATTGAATTTCTTGCTCTTGTTGATTTTCTTTGGCTTTTGATGCTTGACTATCTAAATACTTTTCAAGTCGTTCATATAACGGAAGTAAATTGTATTGATCCGCTTTTTTACCATCAACAGTAATCGTCTCAATTGCGATAAAGCCACCACTAACCAATCGATTTAAAATTTGATAAACCTGATCTGATTTCAAGCCCATGTTGATTGCTATCAACTGTAAGTCAGGAAAAGAGTCTCCTTCTTGTTGCTTCATATGCAACTGCAAAACAAACAGAAACTCTTCTGATTCTAACCCCATTTTCCGGTAATTTACGAATAATAAATTAGAAATAGTGGTCTGTCCTGATTGTAGATATTTGGTTAAACTTAGCATGTTCTTTTCCTCCGCTTCAAAATCAGTATACGGAAAAAGAGCAAGTGAAGCAAGTTTGCCTGATTGATTCTTGATTTGACTTCGTTATAAACTGACTAAGGAAGGCACCAAGAATCTTTACCTTACGATTCTTGGTGCCTCCCTCTCCCACTCATTTATCCCCATTGAACAAAGAGTATGATTCATGTTTTTTACAGGTTGATTGCCTCGCCGCCAGTTACACCATAAATTTGTGCCGTAACATAACTTGCTTTATTTGAGGCTAAAAACACATATACTGGTGCTAATTCGGCTGGCTGACCTGCACGTTTTAAAAGGCTATCTTGTCCAAATTCTGGGATAGCTTCGCTCGGTTGCCCATCATCAAGCTGTAATGGTGTCCAAATTGGTCCCGGAGCGACAGCATTCACCCGAATACCTTTCGGCGCTAACTGCTTCGCTAAGCCAATCGTAAAATTCGCAATAGCAGCTTTAGTAGCTGCGTAATCAAGTAGATGTTCGCTTGGATTTGTCGCCTGGACAGAAGTTGTATTAACAATAGCTCCTCCAGCTGGAAGATGAGGAACTGCTTCTTTAACCAAAGAAAACATGGCAATGATATTTACCATAAAGGTATCTTTTACTTGTTGCATCGGCAATTCTTCAATGGATGAACAAGAAATTTGTTGCCCAGCGTTTAGAATTAATGTATCAATGCCACCTAATTCAGCTACTGTTTGGCGAATGATTTCCTTAGGTGCTTGCTCATCACGCAAATCAAAAGGCAACAGTACTACTTTGCGACCCGCTTTCTCAATTAGCATTGCAACTTCCTTCGCATCATCTTCTTCTCCAGGAAAAAATTGTAATGCGATATCTGCACCTTCTCGTGCAAAGGCAATAGCAACAGCACGTCCAATACCAGAATCCCCACCAGTAATCAGCACACGGCGATTTTCTAATTGATTGGCCCCTTTGTAAGTTTTTTCACCACAATCTGGTACAGGTTTCATATTTTGTTGGAGAGCTGGTGTATCTTGGTCTTGCTTTGGAAATTTTTCCGTATGGTATAATTTTCGCGGATCTATTAACTTTGGTTCAGTCATACTATTCCTCCTATTTAAAACAAATTTTTCTTCAAAAAAAGCAACTCATACCTAACTACTTTGTGTAATCTTTCGTCAGTAAATGAAGTGCGACCGCAGCTGTTGCTACGGCAGAACCAATTAAAACCAGCAAAAAGCCTAATTCAGAACTTCGTCCCGGTAGTCCACCTGTATTCATCCCCCAGATTCCCGCAATCATTGCTGGAACAGAGATGACCAAGGTTGCTGAATCAAGATACTTCATCAAATGGTTTAAGTGATTATCCATCATCCCACTGAAAAGATTCCCAATACTTTCGAGTAAATCGCGATAAATCGAAATCATTTTTTCCGTCTGTCTTTGTCTTAGTTTCACATCATAAAGCAATTGATCGTCAGCTAGCTTCTCCGCAAAATGATTCACTTCCCACAGTTCATCCAGCGTTTCTTTTTGATCTCGTAATGTATGGTCGATATAAACAATGGCACGCTCTAAATCAGCTTGTTTATAGAGTTCCTCATTCTCAGTGGTCCTGCGTGCGCCTTCATCTAGCGAATCAATTTCTTGCTTCATTTTTTTCAATTCTTTGACAAAGTGCATATAACTATTCAAAATCGTATATGCAATAACTTTTTCAAACGAAATCAGTTCAGTCTGATATTTTTCAACTAAACTTTCAATAAACATCGTTTCGTTTTCGACACAAGTAATCAGTAAATCATCCGAAACGACAAACGAAATTGGCGTTAATCGCTCTTCGATTTTTTGACTATTGCTGGAAAGGTTAAGCAATACCAGTGAGAATGCATTAGCTAGCTTCGTTCCAGGGAGATACTCGACTCTCGAAATCGCTTCAGGGTAAGAAATGCCAATAAAGATTTCTTTAGGTAACTGATATTTTTGTGTGATGTTTTCAATCGTTACTACATCGCTATGATTAATGATTAGCCAATTGCTCTTGGCTTTATCCACCTCCGTTACCTTGTGCTGTTTATCAATAAAGTAATACTTTGGCATTCTTTTTTCCTCCCTTGTGATTTATTTCAGTCTTTCTTTCAAACGAAACAGTTTCGTTTCCTCCCCCTATAATTAGGATAAACGTTCCAATTTTTTTATTCAAAGGATTTGATTTAAGTTCGTTTTGTCCTCAAAAAATAGTTAGTATGCTTAACAGCTTTCAGTCTACGACTAGCAAATAGAACAGTTCTTGCTAGTAAAGTAAAAAGACCACATAGAATCGTTCTATGTGGTCTTTCGTACTATTTCCTTGCTCTGATTATTCATCTGTTTCTAAAACGTAAGGCTCACCTTCATACGTATAACTTGTATTTAATGTGCCATCATTTTCATCTGCATACACACGACGGCTAAATGGGAAACAATGGCTCTTTCCATCCACTGCATTTTCTTTGGCCAAGGTGAAGTGATTTGCTTGTGTCTTATTTAATTCTTCAATCACTTGATCCGCTAACTGATCAATTGTTTCATTATTTTGTTTTGCAAATTTTTGATAATCTTTTAAAAATGCTGCTTGTTGGTTAAAGTATTCTTTTTCCATTTGACATTCCTCCAATTTAAACTCCTTCTTTATTTTCACAAAAAATCCGCTAGATTACAACTAATTATACTTTTGAAGCCTTCAAACACTCCCAGAACAAAGAAACACGCCGACAATTCTTCAACTGTTTGTCGGCGTGTTCGTTGTTTATTTATTTTCTGCAATTTCAGCTAAAGCTGCTTGTGCAAGTAAGTTCAAGTAGTTCCAAGGACGATCAAAGTGTGGTTGGAAGAAGAAATCAGATAATGCTAGATCTTCAACTGTCATTTTGTTTTGTACAGCAAGTGACAATGTATTAGCAGATTGTGTAATGTCATATTTCGACATAAATTGTGCACCAACAATACGATTTGTTCCATTTTCATAAACTAATTCCATCAACACTTTTTCAGTTGTTGGCATAAACTCTGGACGATAATTATCTTCAAATAAAGTGGCATGAACATCCAAATTATTTAATGGCGCACTTTCAAGTGTTACACCAGTTGAGCCAATTGTCCAACCAAATAGATATAAACCTGATGTTCCTTGTGTACCACGATAATGCATTTTATTTTCAGTTAAGTTATATCCAATCAACAAACCTTGGCGAACGGCATTTGTTGCCAATGGAATATAATTTTGTGTATTCGAAGGGTTATAGTGAACAACAGCTGAATCACCGGCTGCAAAAATGTCTGGGTTACTTGTTTGCATATATTCATTGACCTTGATTGCGCCGTTTGGCAATGTATCAACTTTTCCAGCAACCAACTCTGTATTTGGTTTAAAACCAACACATAAAATAACCATATCAGCATCAAATGTTTCACTAGGTGTTTTGACTTGTTTTACTTTGCCTTCTTCATCTGAGATAAACTCTGATACATTTTCACCCAAAGCCAAAGTTACTCCACGATCAACCAATTCTTTTTCCAGAACATCTGTGAATGGTTTATCCAAATATTTATTTAAAATACGGTCTAGCCCGTCAATTAAAGTTACTTGTTTTCCAGATTCAACAAAAGCTTCAACCAATTCGATTCCAATATAGCCTCCACCAACGATTACGACGCGTTTTGCATCTTTAGCTTGTGCAATAATTTCATTTGCTTGGTTATAGTTTTTACATAGTAAAATATTTTCTGATTCGATTCCTTTGATTGGCGGAATAATTGGCCATGAACCTGTTGTCATAACTAATTTGTCATAAGAAACTGTTTCAACTTCACCAGTCTTTAAATTTTCTGCAGTTACAGTTTTATTTTCTGTATCAACATCTGTAACATTGTGTTCCATTTTGACTGTCGCACCTAGCCCAGAAAGTTCGTCTGGATTTGAGTAAAACAACCCAGCAGGATCTTTAACTACGCCTCCAACATACAAAGCAATCCCACATGATAAGAATGAGATATTGTCATTACGTTCATAAATTGTTACTTCTGCTTCTGGATGATTATTTAAAATACTTTTTACAGCTGCTGTTCCAGCGTGGGTGCAGCCAATTACAACTACTTTCATGGTAATCCCTCTTCCTGCTAAACTTTTTGTCTTTTGACAATGCTAACTATAGCAAAAATAAAACGTATTCAGAAATTTTATGCTTGTGAATTCACAAGGTAAAATTCGCTTACTTTTTAAAAGGAAACAGGAAGAAAACCTGTTAAAAAAAGCCTCGCGCCGTAGTGTTTGAGACTTCACAAAAAAAAGGATTGTGAAAGCGCAAAAAAATAAAAAACTATTTTATCCAAAATTCAGATAAAATAGTTTTTTATTGCTTTCTTTTTCACCAAGTATCGCCAAAATAGATTAATTACGTTTTTTCTTTTGTGATACATTTTTTAATTAAACAGACTCACTTGCACGTGCTTGCTGACATTCTGGACACAAGCCATACAGTTCAAGACGATGTTCGTTAATCTCAAAATCAGTCAAACGACTTGCAGCCATCTCAACATCTTCAAGACCAGGATAATGAAAGTCCACGATTTTCCCACAGTTTTGACAAATCACATGGTAATGGCGTGTCGAAGTAAAGTCAAAACGACTTGACGCGTCACCGTAACTCATTTCCTGTACAAAACCAATAGATGTAAATAACCGAAGATTATTATAAACAGTTGCGACACTCATATTTGGAAAACGATGTTCTAACGCTTTATAGATTTCATCAGCTGTTGGATGAGAATGATGTTCGATTAAATACTCTAAAATTGCATATCTTTGAGGTGTGATACGAATATTTTCATGCTTCAGTTTTTCGATTGCCTCGTCTACCAATTTGTTGCCCACATTGACACCTCCTACGTAGTCATTCACATATTATCATACTATTTTTATTTTTTAAAATCTACATTTCATACAGATAAAATTAAAATTCATGCTTTTCTATTAAAAATGTTAAAGTGAACCTAAAGATTAATAAGGTATATAAAAAAGGCCAAGACAAATTTTCGTCTTGACCTTTTTGGTATCATTGATTTTAGTCCTCTTGATACAATGCAGTTGATAGGTAACGTTCGCCATTGTCTGGCACAATAACTAAAACTTTTTTTCCTTTACCTAATTCTTTCGCAATTTTTAAACCGGCTGCAATTGCAGCACCAGAAGAAATCCCCACTAAAAAGCCTTCTTGGCGACCGACTTTTCTTGAAGTTTCCATTGCTTCTTCACCAGTGATTGGTAAAATTTCATCGTAAACTTTCGTATCAAGTGTATTTGGTATAAATCCTGTTCCGATTCCTTGAATTTTGTGTGGACCAGCTGGTTTTCCTTCTAAAACTGCTGATTCAGCAGGCTCAACACCGATCACTTTAATTTCAGGATAAACACGTTTCAATTCATGTCCGGCACCAGTAATTGTTCCTCCTGTTCCAATTCCAGAAACAAAAGCGTCTAACCCAGCTACTCCAAAAGCAGCTTGAATTTCAGGACCAGTTGTCTTTTCGTGGATTTCAGGATTTGCTGGATTTTCAAACTGAAGCGGTAAGAAATAATCATGTTCTTTTGCTAAACGTTCTGCTTCTCTAATGGAACCAGAAATGCCATCAGCTCCAGGTGTTAAAATTAATTCAGCGCCGTAAGCCTTCATTAGCAATCGACGTTCCATACTCATTGTTTCAGGCATTACGATAATCACTCGGTAGCCCTTGGCTGCTCCGACCATTGCTAAGCCAATCCCTGTATTACCAGAAGTAGGTTCAATAATTGTGTCACCAGGTTTCAGACTTCCGTCTTGTTCCGCTTTTTCAATCATGCTTAAGGCAATGCGATCTTTCACGCTACCTCCCGGATTGAAAAATTCCAATTTAACATAAACTTCTGCAGAATCCTCTGGAACTATTTTGTTTAATTTAACGATTGGTGTTTCTCCAATCAAATCAGTAATTGCTTGATAGATTTGTGGCATGAAACTCTCTCCCTTCGACCTGTCTTTACTTCTTCATCATAATACAACCCCATGCTATCTGGCGAATATTTCGTCTTAAAAAATGCGACAAAAAAGTAGTTTAGATATTTGATCTAAACTACTTTTTAAAAAATCTTATCTCAAAACGATTAACGACTTAAGTTATTAAACAGTTAACTCTTGTCCAACCATTAGTGAATAGTCGCTTAATCCGTTTTTCGCCATTAAATCATCAATGGTCATCCCAAATTTTTGGGCAATTCCCCATAATGAATCACCAGAAACAACCGTATAAGTTTGACCTGTTCCAGTTGACTGCGCGCTTTCACCATAACTTGATTGTGTCATAGATGAAGTCGTCGTTGTGGTCGTGGTTGTTGTCGTGCTTGAAACAGCACCAGTTGATGGTGTGTCAAAACGTGTTAAATTGTACGTACTAATCAATGAATTTAGCTTATCACCATAAGTTGGGTCAGTAGCATAGCGACCTGTCAAATAAGCTGTAGCATCATAAACGCTTGTCGTATTGCTTTTCCAAGCACCTGAATAGTGATAATCACCAGTTGAAAAACTAGTTGAACGTAGCACATTCGCATGGTCTTGGAATGATTCCCAATAAGAAGAGTATTTACGGAATGGTTCATTCATCGTCACCCATTGACCATTTAAATACTCTTTTGTCGGCATATAAACAACGGCACCATTATAACTTCCTTTAACACCAAATAAGTTATAATTCGGCGCACTTGCTAATCCAGATGTTCCATAAGCACTTTCAAGTAATGCTTGGGCAATCATCACAGAAGCATACAAATCATTGTTGGCAGCAACTTCTGACGCAGACCAACCAATTTGGTTAATGAAAGACTGAGGATCAGTTGTTGTTTGGCTCGCACTTTGTTCATCTGCATGTGCACTTTGTGGTGCTGCTGTAACCATCATTGGCCCAACCAAAAGACTTGTCCCCATTAATGGAGCAATGGCTTTTTTATTAATCACCATAGGTTTCTTCGCCTTATGATGACGGGCGCTACGGGTTTTCAGCTCTTGCATTCGTATTCCTCCTCAAAATAAAAAAACTTTAAATAAAAGTTCTCTCCTTAAAACAAACTTAATTAAATAAATTATACGTTTATTTTGACAAAATCTCAATTTAATCTGAACGTTTTCTACTCATGTAACGAAATTGTAACACTACAGAAATCAAACAGCAATCTTTCTTTACTCAATAAAACAAGCTGGGAATTTACCCCAGCTTGCTTCTTTCATAATCAAATTACTTGTTTTTTATAGTTCTTCGTAGGTTTTTACAACATTTTCAACTGTGAAACCAAATTCTTCAAGAATTTTATTTCCTGGTGCTGATGCGCCAAAGTGATTAATTGTAATTGTTGTTCCTTCTGTTCCAACGTAACGTTCCCAGCCAAATGGTGCAGCCGCTTCGATCGCAACACGTTTAGTTACAGCTTTAGGAAGAACACTTTCTTTGTATTCAGCAGATTGCGCTTCAAACAAGTCAAAACTTGGCATTGAAACGACAGAAACGTCTTTGCCATTTTCAGCTAATACTTTCTGTGCTTTAACCGCTAAATCAACTTCTGAACCAGTTGCAATCAAGATACCTTCTGGTGTTTCACCTTGTGCAGGAGAAAGTACATAAGCACCTTTTTTCACCATCTCATCAGCTTTTTCTTTTGTTGATGGAAGAACTGGTAAGTTTTGACGACTCAACACTAAAATTGTTGGTGTTTCTGTTGACTCCATGGCAATTTTCCAAGCAGCACGTGTTTCATTGCCATCAGCTGGACGTACAACATGAACGCCTGGCATGCAACGAACAGAAGCGAGTTGTTCGATTGGTTCATGTGTTGGACCATCTTCACCCACTGCTACTGAATCATGTGTTAGTACATAAATAACTGGTGCTTTTTGAATGGAAGCAAGACGAATAGCTGGACGTAAGTAATCCGTGAATACAAAGAATGTTCCACCATAAATACGTGTACCGCCATGTAATTGGATTCCGTTCATCGCTGTTGCCATAGCAAATTCGCGAACGCCAAACCAGATGTTTCGACCTTCGTAGTTACCTGGTTCGAAATCAGTTTCAGCTGCAACCATTGTATTATTTGAGCCAGATAAATCAGCAGAACCTCCCCATAAGCTAGGAACTGCATTTGAGATTGCTTGAATCATGTCTTTGCTTGACACACGACTTGCTTGGCTATGACCTTCATCATAACTTGGCATCTCAGCATCCCAATTTTCTGGTAGTTTTCCAGCAAACGCATCTTCAAATTGTTGCGCTAATTCTGGATAAGCATTTTTATAGTTAGCAAATTTTTCATTCCATTGTGCTTCTGCTTTTTCGCCATCTTCAACCATTTTTTCGTGGAAACGAGTTGCTACTTCTTCAGGCACTGTGAAATCTGGATAGTCCCAACCGTAAACTTCTTTAGCAATTTTAATGCCATCCGCTCCAAGAGGTGCACCATGAACAGCAGATGTACCTTCTTTAGGTGCGCCATAACCAATAACTGTTTTAACTTCAATTAATGTTGGTTTAGTTGTTTCAGCTTTAGCTGCTTCAATCGCATTTGAGATTGCTTCTAAATCATTGCCATCTTTTACTAAGATATGTTGCCAGCCATATGCTTCATAGCGCGCACCGACGTTTTCTGTGAAAGCTTTTGAAGTTGGACCATCAAGTGAAATATCATTTGAATCATATAAAACGATTAATTTACCTAATTTCATATGTCCAGCCATAGAACTTGCTTCTTGAGAAACGCCTTCCATTAAATCGCCATCACCACATAAAGCATAAGTATAATGATCGACAACATTAAAGTTTTCTTTATTATAAGTTGCTGCAAGATGTGCTTCTGCCATTGCCATACCAACAGCCATGCCAATTCCTTGACCTAGTGGACCAGTTGTTGCTTCAACGCCATCTGTATGATGTACTTCTGGATGTCCTGGTGTTTTTGATCCCCATTGACGGAATTGTTTCAAGTCATCAATTGTTACTTGATATCCAGATAAGTGAAGTAAACTGTACAACATTGCTGAACCATGACCAGCAGAAAGTACAAAACGGTCACGATCGACCCAATTTCTTGAAGTAATAGGATTTACTTTCAAATGTTTTGTCCAAAGTGCATATGCCATCGGTGCAGCACCCATCGGTAAACCTGGATGACCTGAATTTGCTTTTTGTACAGCTTCAATACTTAATGTGCGGATTGTGTTAACGCCTAGTTGATCAATTTTGTCGAACAAAAGAACCCCTCCAATTTAGGTTTTTTTTACTGTAATTCATTTCATACTCATTTTAGCGGATACAAATCAAAAAATCAATGCTTTTTGGTATTTTTTACCAAAAAGCACACTAACGGTCATGTAAGCCTTTTTCTTTTTGAATTTCTTTTAATTTATCTGGTGTAACATCGTTTCCTTCAGGATCAACAATTTTCATCCCTTCAATATGATGTCTCATACCAGAGCGAAAAGCTGTTAAATATTCTTCTCTCAATAAGATTTGTTCTTTTTCTTCTTCTTTTGAAAGTCCCTCAGCTTTTTTCTTTTTGGCTAATTCATTAATACGTGCAATTTTTTCAGGTGATAACATTATCAGCCCTCCTTTTTCTCTTCTTATATTATATAAAAAAAACAAAAAAAACAACTAGGTATCCATATTTAGATGCGAACATTTGTTTGAAACAGCGCTTTTTATGTGGTATTATTTAAATATTAAGTGAAAGAAGGTGTACTTTGTGGCCCGACAAACTGAAACACGACAAATCGAAGTCTTACGTTATATCCACGAACAAGTAACCCGAAAAGGATACCCACCAACCGTTCGCGAGATTGGTGAAGCTGTTAACCTTTCTTCAACATCAACTGTCCACGGACATTTAGCACGATTAGAAAAAAAAGGATTTATTTTGCGCGATCCGACAAAGCCACGGGCAATCGAATTAACGGACTTAGGTTTAGATCAGATTGGAATCAAGCCATCGACTATTCCAATGCTTGGCGTTGTTACAGCTGGTGAGCCGATCCTCGCTGTTGAAGACGCCTCCGACTTTTTCCCTGTACCACCAAATTTAACTTCAGAAGAAGGCAGTTTGTTCATGCTAACCATTCGGGGCGAAAGTATGATCAACGCAGGGATTTTAGACGGAGATAATGTTATCGTCCGAAAACAAGAGAGCGCTAAAAATGGAGATATTGTCATCGCTATGACGACAGAAAATGAGGCAACTTGTAAAAGGTTCTATAAAGAAAAAGATCATTTTCGTTTACAACCTGAAAATGATTTATTAGATCCAATTATTTTAGATGAGGTAGCCATTTTGGGATTGGTAGTTGGTCTCTATCGTAGCCACATTTATTAACATGATTCATTCAAAGAATTGTAGAAAAATTTCTGCAATTCTTTTTTTATTGTTCTTTCCTCTTTACAAACCGAACAAACATTCGTATAATGATTTTACGAACAAACGTTCGCACAAATAAATGAGGTGAGAATTCATGAAATCAATTAGACGTATTGGCTTGGTATTACTGGTTTTATTCTTAGGTATTTTGATTGGCAATTTTGGGATCCAACCGGCATTGATTATTTTTCTTCCGTTATTCACATTGTGGTTTATGTTGTGGGACGAAAAAAAATATCGTCAAGCCGAACAGCGTAGGCTTCATGAAGAACATTTCTATCATGAACATTACTTACGCTCTCGGCAATCTTGAAAGAAAGACCAACGTAAATAATCGTTCGTTACACCTATCTACTGGCTATCATATTTAAGGCAATTGCTCGTTTTCTACTTTGGATTAGCCAAAGTATTCATTCGATAAGATCTATTACTCTTTTATCAAAAAGAAAAAAGACTGGGACAAAGCGAAAGATTCAGTCGTTCTTAACACATTTTTCAATTTAAAAAAGCCTAAAATCAACGTTTTAAAAACGAATTTTAGGCTTTTTCTATTTAAGCTATTTTTGTTTCAGTTCCTTTTTGTATTTCTTAATTAGTTGACTATTTTTTTAACTCCCACGATGCATCACTACCTGGTACAGATTGTGTCCACCATTTAGCAAGATATTGTTTGCCATTATAGTTCACTAAATCGCCAGCGACATAAGTTCCTCCTTTGTAATAATCCACGCTTCCGTCTTCGTTTTTAATTATTTCTTTTTCCCAGACTTGTGCGGATCCTGGAGTATCTCCTTTTGTCCACCATTTTGCAGTGTAAGTTGTTCCTTGATAGCTTACCTTATCACCTTTGACGTAAACTGTCGTTGCTGAATAAGCTGAAATACTTTCTTTTTCTTGAACCGTGATTGTAATTGTTTGCGTTGTTTTTTCACCTTTACTATCAGAAACTGTATACGTGAGAACATTCGCGCCCGCTTTTGAAGTATCTACATCTCCTGTCACAGCTATTTTCGCGGTCAGGTCACCATCTTCTTGATCGTTTGCCGTTACGCCAGCCAATTTATCAAAGTTTGTTCCAACTTCAATTGTTTGATCCTTTAGACCAGAAAAAATTGGTTTCGTATTTGCATTTGGATCAACCACAGTAATCGTCCGAACCTTTTCTGAATGATTCTTCTGACTGTCTGTCACAGAATATGTTACTTGGTATTCACCAACTTTCGCAGAATCAACTGTTCCTGTCGTCGTAATTTTAGCAGTTAGGTCGCCATCTTCCTGATCAATAGCTGTCACACCTGCTAGTACATCAAACGAGTCATTTAACTCAATTGTTTCATTTGTTGCTCCTTTAATTACTGGTGCTTGATCTCTTACACCTAAATCTCCATCAAATTCACCCATAATTTTTGAAAATTCATAGGTTTCTTGCTCAAGTCCTGTATTTTTTAAATCTTCATTCAAATCGTTATCCCGATTCAACGACCAAAAAGAAAGCATTCCAATTTGTTTTTCGTTTGCATAAGCTAACAAAGCTTTAGCATCCGATTGAGTAAATGTTTCATTTGCTTGACTTGATTTTCCTACCCATGGTGTTAAACCAATTTTCTGATAAATTTGTGAATCCGTTAGGTCTTGATTAGCATCACTATAAATTCGTTTTATTTGTCCAGCTAAACTCTCTGACGCTTGTTCGACATATGTATGGTATGTATCTGTTGGTCCTGTAACAAATGACGGGCCAAAACACATCGTCATGATATTTACACCATGAACATTAACCTTTTTCTGAACAGCATCTTGTAGTACGTTATACGCGTCATTGTCTGTCCCTTCACCTACTAAACCAGTCGGTAAAACAGGGAATGTGTACCAAACGTCAGGAGCTTCGTCACCTAACTTATCTTGCATGATCTTGATTGCATCGTTATTTCTTTCCCAAGCTTCTTTGTCTCGAACGTGAGCCCCTTCAATATCGAAATCAATCGTTGTTAATCCATAATGCTCGACAATCTCAATGTATTTATCCGCAAGTTCTTCAGCGTTATCATAGACATCTTGAAGCGGCGTTCCGTTTTCACCACCAAAAGAAACCAATACATCTCCACCTTGTGCGCGGAACTCTTTGATTTGATTAGCAAATGCAGTGACAACTGAACCATTTGTTCCGGTGCCATCTACATTATAATAGCCGCCAAAAGAGGCCGTCTTCGGATTACTTGGGTCCGATACAATAAAACCAATATTTGCATAACTGATGTTTGATTTCTTCACTTCTTGACCAAGAGGATACAATCCTTGATACCCATTCTCTCCGTTATACCATAAACCACCATCAATGTACGGCGCAAAAACCTTCTCGCCCCACTTCACACCCTGTCCTGCATCAACACCTGCATACGGAGTATTTGGATCAACATTTGGATCAATCGTTGGTTCAAATGGATTAGCAGTAACACCTGCGTTAAGAGTAACTGAACCATCAGAAGCAATTGTTCCTACTTCTTCCCAGCCAGTTGAAGTTGCTTCACCTGATCCTGGCGCTACATCTGTAGCCCCATTTTTCCACCAAGTTGCTGCATAAATTTTACCATTGTGTTTGACTTGTTTTCCTGTTGTGTCTGAACTTCCAAATTCTGTTAACTTTGTGACTTCTGACCATTCCGACCAGGCCTCTTCTGTTAAACTTGTTGTTGCTTTTGAACTCGTTTTTTCTTCAGCACGAACTTGGATAATCGGCTGGATTGTTGAGACAGCAAGCCCACCTAACATCAATCCACAAATGAGCGGTGATGCTACCTTTTTTATTAGTTGTTCTTTTTTCAATAAAATCATTTCCCTTCAACAAACTATTTTACAAATTATTTTCGATGAATGTTTACGCATGTTTTGATCCCAGGTTTCAAAAAATGAGTGAAACAATATCTGTTGTGAATATTAATGGACTCTGCCATGCTGAGCAACCCCCAAATAATGTCAGTAATCCGACATATTTAGGGTGTTTTTTTTGTTCAAAATCCCTTTATTTGAAAGTTTTCATTATTGTAAATGCTCTCTTTAACAACACTCCTCAGTAAACTAGTTAAATTGTCATCAAGTGAAGATTTCCTTTTGCTAGCACTCTTTCTATCCTTACAAAACTATGGACATTCACCTCTATTTTCACTATTCTTAGAAGCAATCAATCAACCTTTTTTAGAGTTTAGCGTGAACTTGTTAAGAAAGTTTCTTATCAAATTTCAC
This sequence comes from Enterococcus sp. DIV0176, assembly GCF_050528535.1. Lineage (NCBI taxonomy): Bacteria > Bacillati > Bacillota > Bacilli > Lactobacillales > Enterococcaceae > Enterococcus > Enterococcus sp. DIV0176. Next base: position 1,552,717 of record NZ_CP172879.1, read on the forward strand.
ACAGGCTTTCTTTTGCCAACTGTTTTTTGCTGAAATGAACGAAAATAGAATGAACTCACAAAAAATGTATCGTTATAATATAAGTGTTATTTATGTATGAAAGAACAAGTTGATTACGAGTCATTTTCTTTTATTTTTTCATTGAACCCAGAATAAAATTATTTAATACATCAAAAAAGATCTTCAGAAAAGATCAGACATTGTGTCTTAGTCATTTCTGAAGATCTACTTTTTTCTATTAGTATTCCATCAACGTAATGATGTCATAGCCCTTAATTTTATCACGGCCATGTAAGTCCATCAATTCAATCAGGAATGCACAACCAACAACTACGCCACCTAATTTTTCAATCAGTTCGATCGTTGCTTTGATTGTTCCGCCAGTTGCTAACAAGTCATCACAAATCAACACACGTTGACCTGGTTGAATCGCATCTTTGTGTAAAGTCAATGTATCTGTTCCATATTCAAGGTCATAAGTTACTTCAATCGTTTCACGAGGCAACTTTCCTTTTTTACGAACTGGTGCAAAACCCACGCCCAACTCATACGCTACTGGACAGCCGACAATGAATCCACGCGCTTCAGGTCCGACAACCATGTCAATCCGTTTTTCCTTTGCATAATCGACGATTTGTTTTGTTGCTTCCCGATATGCATCTCCATCTGCCATTAGCGGTGAGATATCACGAAAAACGATTCCTTTTGACGGATAGTCCGGAATACTGGCAATATAATTTCTTAAATCCACTGTTTGTTTCCTCCTAGGTTGTTAACCATTTCTTAATGGTAGGAATATCACTTAGTAGTAAAAATTCCTCAACTTTAATTTTCTTTAGTCGCTGTTGATACAGAGTGCTTTCAGTCAACGGGTGACTTTCTGGATGGGCGACTTTTTGCAAAACACCATCGTCTATTGTAACAAATTTCAATTCAAAAAACACCTGAATCATAAAAATTAATAATTTTTCTGGAATTTTTAAATACTGAGCGACTGCTTTTGTTTTATAGCGAATATCAACTTTATCTTGTGTTTTAATAAACTGAAACAAGCGAGCATATTGTTCTCTCGAACCAACTCCATTAAGATAAGCTTCCTGTGAAGAAATACCCAATAAATAAACTCGGCTAAACGTTCCCGCATGAAACACAGCTTTCAACTCATCAAGTTCTGTTGGGCAATCCACTAATACAAGCGATTCTGGTTGATTCGTTTCCAGCCAACTCTTCATTTGATCCATTTCTGTAAAAGTAACTATTTGTTCACGAATACTTGGGGAGACCTGTTTTTTAACTGTCTCGTCAAATGCTAGATAACATGTTTTTTCTGGTAATGCTACGTGGTCACGGAATCGTTTTGCACGCCAATCAAACACTTGAAGTCCTTTGACCTCGAAATCAGAAACCAATAATTGTGCTTTTTTTCGACCATTCCATTCATTAACTGAGAGTTTACCAACGATATCAAGTGAATCATTTAACAGTTCATTTTCTTGAGAACCAAATCCAAAAGCAACTGCATCTAGCTGCTCCCCCTCATCTGTTAAAACGAATTTCAAATGTTGTTGATTTGCACCAATCTTTTTTACTTGTGTCGCAGTCACTTGTTTGAATAAAAATTGTGGTACAGGATTATCGGTTCCAAAAGGTGCTAACAATTTCAACTCATCTAATAATGTCAAAGAAGCATCTTTAGGCGAAAGCACCTCATCAATTTTCATCGCTGGTCCTTTCGTCAGATCAATCTGATTTTCTTTCACATACTCATTCATTTTTTCTTGCAACAACTCAATGTTCTCTTGAGGCATAGTCAAACCAACAGCTGCATGATGTCCACCAAAATAAGTAAATAAATCTCTCATTTGATTCAACATTTCATAAAGATTCAAGGCCTCTACACTACGCCCGGAACCCTTGGCAGATCCATCTTCTTTTAAAGTCAGTACAATCGTGGGTTTACCCGTTTCGTTCATAATTTTACCCGCAACGATTCCCAAAACGCCTTCGTGCCAGCCATTATTCGCTAATAAATGGATACTGTTAGCAGGATTTACCATCGCTAATGCTTCTTGAGTAATTTCTTCAACAACGCTTTTACGTTCTTCATTGATTTCATTTAATTTTTTTGCTTGTGTTTGAGCAACTTCTTCGTCAAAGGTCGCCATCAGTTCAACTGCGGGGTTAGGATCACCCATTCGACCAATCGCATTCAAGCGTGGTGCGATGGAAAAACCAATAGTCGTTTCATCAGCATCTTTCATTTTTGCTCCACTTTCAGCAAACAATGCTTGTAAACCAATTCTTTCTGAATGGCGAATAGCATCAATTCCTAGTGAGACTAAACTGCGATTTTCCCCAGTTAGCGACACTAAATCAGCGATTGTTCCAATTGCAACCAAATCTAAAAATTCTGCTGGTGCTTCTTCCAACAAAGCTGTTGCAACTTTGAAAGCCACTCCTACACCTGCTAAATCAGTAAATGGATAATTTCCATCTGGGTGTCGTGGGTGAACGATTGCGAAAGCATCTGGTAACACTGCCGGCATCTCATGGTGATCGGTTACAATAACGTCAACTCCGACACTTTGAGCATAGGCAATTGCTTCATTCCCAGCAACCCCATTATCAACGGTAACAATCAATTGTGTCCCTTGATTAATTTTTTCTTCATAGACAGCTTGGTTCGGTCCATAGCCGTGTTCAAAACGGTTAGGTAAAAAGGCCTCTACTTCTGCCCCTAGTAATTCCAGTGTTTCTTTCATAATTGTCGTACTGGTGATTCCATCGGCATCGTAATCGCCATACACAAGAATCTTTTCGCCACTGATAACTGCCTCTTGGATTCTGCTGATTGCTTTATCCATATCATGCATCAAGTACGGATCATGTAATTGTTGTTCTTTTGGATATAAAAACTGTTTGATTTCTTGTTCTTCCTGATATCCGCGCTGCCAAAGCATTCTGCCAATAAAAGGAGATAAGTTATGGTTATTGATTAGCTGAAAAAAAGCTTCAGGTGGTTCTTCGGCACTTAATTTCCAATCATAATTTGCTTGCTTCACTGTCTCACTCCTAACTTAGTTATTATAGCAAACGAAACCGACAAAAAGAAGAGGTGGAAAAGAAGGTTGTGGCGCAAAACGCTTGGCTCCGACAAGATAGCGCGTAAGCACTCAAAATAGCTTTCCATATTTTGTAGTGAGTGCAAGCTATATCGAGGAGTTGTTTTGGGAACACCGTAAATAAGGTTGTGGTTCCAAGCGGTCAGCTTCGAAAAAATAAAGAGCAACTGCTAAAAATAGACTTTCATATTTTTAAACAGTTGAGAGTTATTGTGAGAAGTTGCTTGGGGAACACCATAAATAAGGTTGTGGTTCCAAACGATCAGCTTCAAGTAATAAGGAAACTTTTCTAAAATGCGAACAAAAGCTTATTTTAGCTTTAGCTAGCACCTAGATGACTTTCCCCTAAACAAGCACAAAAGGAGCGCGACTTCGTCACACTCCTTTTCTAATTCAGTTTGACTAACTGATTAATCAAAATAATTGAAGCTTTGTTGTGGAGATTGAGCTCCGTCTTCTTTGGTGTCACCAGTCTCTTCTAATTGACTGATTTTCACCGTTTTCGCTTGTAGTTCTGCTTGATAAGCGGCCTCTAATTCTGCCCGTTCATTACGAAATTCGCGTTGTTGTTCTTCTTTTGCTGTTTCAATTTTTTGCTGTACGCTACTTTGATATTCAGCAAGTTCCTGTGTTAAGTTTTTGATTTCTTTTTTTTGTTGCCACAAACTAGCTGAAGCTGTTAAAAAGACGATCAAAGCGCCAATCAGTGCTGAACCAATAATAACTAAAATCAATGGCGCTGAAAATGAAGCAAACCCCAGACTCACCGGAACTTGTTCAATGTTGAATACTGCAAATAAAACAATCACTAATACTAAAAGAAACCCTAAAATCACACTGCTTTGTTTTTTCATTTTTTCACCTACTTTTTATTAAAAATTCCCCCAGCTAAATAATCCCCAATGTGTGGGAAAAGCGTATAGAATTTGGCTGCGATTTCCATGATAACCGGTTGGTTGATTTCACGTTTTGGATGACTCATATTCCGCACAATTTGTTTTGCTAACTTCGTTGGGTCTAGTACGATTTGTCCTAAGTTAGCTAAGTATTCTCCGCTTGGATCTGCTTTATCGAAAAATTCTGTAGCAATTGGCCCTGGATTAACAGTCGTGACTGCGACCCCAAATGGTTTTAATTCCAATCTCAACGCATTGGAAAAACCAATCACAGCAAATTTAGTTGCAGAGTAAATCGTTGATTTAGCTGTAGCCATTTTCCCTGCCATTGAGGCTAGATTAATGATGTGCCCACTCTTTCTTTCTGCCATATCGATTGCAAATTTTTGCGTCAAGACCATCATACCTAACACATTAACCTCAAACATATCATAAGCTTTTCCTAAATCAAATTGTAGAAAATCTTCGAAGATGCCAAAGCCAGCATTGTTAACCAATACGTCCACTCGACCAACTTCTGTCATCACTTTTTCATACAGGCTTTCAACGCTTTCTGGATTGCTAACGTCCACTTGAAAAGCATAGGCTTCTTTGCCACTCAACTCTTGACACTTTGCTTTTACTTCTCCAATCAACTGAATCCGTCGAGCACAAGTAATCACGATAGCTCCTTGTCTTGCTGCTTCATAACAGATTTCTGCACCTAATCCCGCAGATCCACCAGTCACCAATACCACTTTATTTGCTAATTTCATGACAGTACCTCCTCGTCTCTAAATGGAATATCAATCACATCGAAATCTTTCATAATCGTTGTGTTTGGAAAAATTTCTTGCGCTTCTTTTTCCAGCTCAAAAGCTGCTTTACCAACATAACGAGCGCTAATATGCGTTAACAACAAACGCGCTGTCTTCGCTTTTGTTGCAACTTCTGCTGCTTGATGAGAAGTTGAATGAAAATAATTATGTGCCATTTTCGCTTCATTTTTGTTAAAGGTACTTTCATGGACTAATACGTCACTATTTTGGGCAAGTTCAACGGCATTAGCCGTCTTTCTTGTGTCGCCTAAAATCGTAACAATCCGCCCTTTTTTATCAGGACCCACGAATTCTTTGCCATTAATGGTTGTACCATCTTCTAGCTGAACTGTTTCTCCGCGCTTCAACTGACCATAAACTGGACCGGCAGGCACACCTAATTCTTTTAAGCGTTCTACTTGCAACTCGCCCTTATGATCCTTTTCGACTACGCGATACCCATAACTATCAATTCCGTGATCTAATTTCTTTGTATACACTGCAAACTGTTGATCTTTAAAGATTGGTTCATCTTCACGTACTTCAATAAATTTCAACGGATAACTTAAACGAGTTTGTGAAACAGATAGTGCTGTCTTAACAAATTGCTCTACCCCTTTTGGACCATAAATTTCTAATGGTGTGTCTCCACCTTGAAATGAACGACTACTAATTAATCCTGGTAACCCAAAAATATGGTCGCCATGTAAATGCGTAATAAAAATCTTTTCGATTTTTCTTGGACGAATATTTGTACGCAAAATTTGCATCTGTGTGCCTTCACCACAATCAAATAACCAAATTTCATTACGTTCATCTAATAGTTTTAATGCGATACTTGTTACATTTCGCTGCTTCGCAGGTACCCCTGCACCTGTCCCTAAAAATTGTAATTCCATAATCTACCTGACTTTCTATGAGTTCCCTCTAATTTTAGGGGAAAATGCACGGATAAGCAACCGAAAAAGACAGAGAAAAGTGCCTCAAGTACACTTTTTCTCTGCCAGAATTCACTTTTTTGTTGGAACTATTCAAAGTGAAAATAAAACAGAACTTATTCTTGTTCGTTTTCATCATCCCTTGATTGATTCTCAACTGGTGGATGTTTTTCACTCCATGTTTTTTGAGCTGCTTCTTTTGTGCTACGTTCAACTTCTTTCGCATCGGCAACATCTTTTTCGACATCATCATAGTCTAGACGGGTAATTTCTCCACCCAGTTCCATCATAACCAATTGGTTCAATGGACGATTATCTTCTTCTTCCGCAATCAAAATCAGACCAGTAGCACCTTCGCCAATTTTATCACCAACAAAGTCAAAAACAGTTTGTGCATTTTGAATTTCTTTCGCGTCTTGAGTTGCTCCAATCATTCCGCCTGCAAACCAGCCAAGTAAAATACCAAGTGGTCCACCTAAGATACCAACGAGCATACCAATCATGCCACCCTTGGAAGACTTATTACTTCCAGTAAAGTCGATAAAATCTTCGACTTTAAATTGGTGTGTTCCATTGGGATCGTGACTGATTACAGCCATTTGTTCGCCCTTAATTTTTCGAGTAGCATGAAACTTTTTGATTTCTGAAAAGGCTTGATAAGCTTGACTCTCCACATCAAAATTTAAAATAATCACTCGTTTGTTCATTTGACTCACTCCTCACTTTTTGCGTTCATTTCATTTTACCTTTGATTTAGCCAGAAATAAAATAATAACCCCTAAAGCAGAAGTGTTTACTTTAAAAAATTAAAAAAACAAAAAAGCGGTGTGTTAAAAGCAGCTTAAATAGAAAAAACGCCTAAAATTCGTTTTTGAAAACGGTGATTTTAGACGCTTTTTAAATTAAAAAATGTATTTGTATTAAGAACAACTGGTATTTTGCTCCAGTTTATTTTTCCTAATGAACGTTGTTTCCAAAGCAACTCTCATTATATCTTGCAATCACCGCAAAATGCTGAGCACTTCTTTCACAGCCTTTTTCACTTCTGTCCTTTATTCAACAAATTCAAACTCGAATTCACCAATCCGAACGATATCGCCGTCTTTAGCACCGCGGGCACGCAATGCTTCATCAACACCCATACCACGTAATTGACGTGCAAAACGCATAACTGTTTCATCGTGATCAAAATTCGTCATTTGGAATAATTTTTCGATTCGCTCACCAGTTAATACCCAAGTAGCATCTGGCTCACGATCAATCTTGAAGTCTGGCCCTTCAGGTGTGAATCCGTAATGAACCGTTTCTTCCTCAATTTCTTCATCGTAAAGAGGAAACTCTGGTGTGACTTCTAGTAAATCGGCAGTTGCATTCAATAACGCATCCAGCCCTTTACGTGTCACTCCAGAAATTGGAAATACTGGAATGTCATCTGCAAATTCATCTGCTTTTTCTTTATTCAATTGCTCTTTGAATTTCACCAAATTTTCTTCTGCATCTGGCATATCCATTTTATTCGCAACAATCAACTGTGGGCGTTCTAATAAGCGCAAATTATAAGTAGACAACTCATGGTTGATCGCTAAATAATCTTCGTAGGGATCTCGCCCTTCCATCCCGCTCATATCAATTACATGTAAAATAACACGAGTACGTTCAATATGACGTAAGAATTGCGTACCTAGACCAACACCTTGTGAAGCTCCTTCAATTAAACCTGGTAAATCAGCTGCCGCAAAGCTTCGACCATCAGTCGTTGTGACCATTCCAAGATTAGGAACTAGCGTAGTAAAGTGATAGGCACCGATTTTTGGTCGTGCAGAAGAAATAACTGAAAGTAATGTTGATTTTCCGACTGAAGGGAAACCCACTAAACCAACATCTGCTAAGACTTTTAATTCCAATTCGATTTTACGTTCTTGTCCTGGTTCACCGTTTTCTGCGATTTCTGGTGCAGGATTACGTGGTGAAGCAAAACGAGTGTTTCCGCGACCACCGCGACCGCCTTTAGCAACTACTAAAGTTTGACCATTTTCAATCAAATCACCTAGTAAAGCACCTGTTTCTGCATCACGTACAGTTGTTCCTTGAGGGACTTTAACGTATGTGTCGTCTGAACCGCGACCATGCATTCCCTTGCTCATTCCATTTTCACCCGGTTGTGCTTTGAAATGACGATTGAAACGAAAGTCCATCAATGTGCGCAAGCCTTCATCGACAACTAAAATAACATCGCCACCGTGACCACCATCACCACCAGCTGGTCCGCCATCAGGAACATACTTTTCTCTACGAAAAGCAACCATTCCATCGCCGCCCTTACCAGCTTTCACATCGATTGTTACTTGATCTAAAAACATGGACATATTCTCGTCCTCCTATTTGTATTTATTTATTTAAATTTCTCGACTACCTGAATTTCCACAATAAACAAAAGTCCTATTTATTTTAGCGATGAAATCACGTTTTGTCTATCTTTTCAGCCAAAACTTTGCTATCTCTTACCATTTTTTGCATTTTTAGCAAATCCAACTGAAATTTTCGGAAAAATCAAGTGAAAAGATAAATTTTTTGACAAATTTTAAATTTAGTAGCAAACTTAAATCGTATTAAGAGAGGTTGCGGCACTTTCACAGCCCTTAAATTAAAGGAGGAACTTTTGATTATGACAGTAAAAGTAGGTATTAATGGATTCGGACGTATTGGACGCTTAGCGTATCGTCGTATCAAAGAAGTATCTGATGACATCGAAGTAGTTGCAATCAACGACTTAACAAGTCCAACTATGTTAGCACAATTATTACAATTCGATTCAACACATGGTACTTATCCTGGAACAGTTACTGCTACAGAAGACTCAATCGTGGTTGATGGGGAAGCAACTCGTGTTTATGCTGAACCTGATGCAAGTAAAATCCCTTGGGTAAAAGAAAACGGAGTAGACATCGTACTAGAATGTACTGGTTTTTATACTTCAGAAGAAAAAGCACAAGCTCACTTGAACGCAGGCGTTAAACGTGTTGTGATCTCTGCCCCAGCTGGCGCAATGAAAACAATCGTTTATAACGTAAATGATGACACTTTAGACGCAAGTGATAAAATCATCTCTGCTGGATCATGTACAACTAACTGCTTGGCACCAATGGCTTATTTCTTAAATAACGAATTTGGTATCGAAGTTGGTACAATGACAACTGTCCATGCTTATACTTCAACACAAATGTTGTTAGATGGACCAGTAAAAGGTGGAAACTTGCGTGCTGCTCGCTCTGCTGCTGACAACACAATTCCTCACTCAACTGGTGCTGCAAAAGCAATCGGTTTAGTTATTCCTGAATTGAACGGCAAATTACAAGGTCATGCTCAACGTGTCCCTGTTGTTGATGGTTCATTAACAGAATTAGTATCAATCTTAAAAACAAAAGTAACTGCTGATGAAGTCAATGAAGCAATTAAAAAGCATACAATTGACAACCCATCATTTGGTTATGATGACCGCGAAATCGTTTCTGGTGATGTAATCGGAACAACTCAAGGTTCAATCTTCGACCCAACACAAACAGAAGTAACTTCAGCTGGTGATTACCAACTTGTTAAAACTGTTGCTTGGTACGATAACGAATATGGCTTCACTTGCCAAATGATTCGTTTATTAGAAAAATTTGCTAACTTATAAGAAATTTTCCAATCAAAATTTCTTACCATACTAAAAAGAGCTGAGACAGATGTCTCGGCTCTTTTTATAGTTATTACACTGAACCACTTGATTCATCATCACATACTTAAAAATACTTCACTAGGAAATCTTTTACTACTTGCTGATATTTTTCTGGGTCAATAGCATATGCCTTAGCATGCTCCGCCCCTTTTACGATATATTTTTCTTTTGGAACATTGGTCGCTTCATAGACTTCATTTAACATTTCAAACGGAACAAACGTATCTTCATCACCATGAATAAAGAGCATTGGCGTTTGGTTTTTCTTCAATTGTTTGACTGCACTTGCTTCATTAAAAGAATAACCTGCTCGAACTTTCGTCATTAAACTAGTCGCAGGCATCAATGGAAATGCCGGTAGATTAAACATGTCTGCTAGTTGGTATGAAAGTTCTTCATTTACAGAAGAATAGCCACAATCCTCAATGATTGCTTTCACATTTTTAGGAAGCTGCTCTCCACTGGTCATCATCACCGTTGCACCACCCATGCTGATTCCATAAAGAGCAATTTCTTCTTGTTTTCCATTTGTTTCAAGAACTTTGTTGATCCACTTTACATAGTCCTTTCTTTCTGGCCAGCCAAATCCAATATAATTTCCTTCACTTTTTCCATGTCCTCGTGCATCTGGGAGTAAGACATTGTAGCCTAAATCATGGAAAATTTTAGCATAGTTTGCCATCGTTTCAGCATCGCCCATATAGCCGTGCGCCGCAATCACTGTCTGGCTACTTGGTTTTGCTGCAGGCAGATAAATCGCAGAAAGTTTTAGTTGATCATCTGATTCGATCGTCCAATGCGTACGATTTTCTTTTGCTTTGAACCACGTTTGCGTTGCAGTTTCTTCTGCCGTTTTTGTAGTGCCAGGTGTATCTTCGCCAATAAAGTCTTTCGGCGCTGGAACGATTGCATAATTATAAAAATAATTTGCTGCAAAACCTAACCCAATCGTTACTATCAGGATCACGCCAATACTAATTTTCACCCAAAGTTTCATGTTCTCCACTTTTCTCCTATCACTTAAATTAAAAATAAATCACTGAACGAATAAATTTAATCCTAAGTATAATCAATGTTTTTGTTTGATGCAAATTGATTCGATAAATAAAAAGGACCAAGACATTTACGTGTCCTGATCCTTTTTGAAGTACTTGATGGTAAAAAGCTATTTTTGAAAGCTTACTTACCTCTTTTAATTTATTGCTTGAAGTTGACCGCTTGGAACCACAACCTTATTCACGGTGTTCCCCAATCAACTCTTCGACATAGCTCACAGTCACTTCAAAATATGAAATGCTATTTTGAGTGTCTGCTCGCTATCTTTTCGGAGCTAATCGCTTGGTGCCACAACCTTACTTCACATTTTCAATCAATTTAAAGCTTGACCAAGGTTTCAAGAAATCAAGCAAGAATAATTCATCTGCTGAAATTCGGCCGACTACATTTACACGACCGTCATTTTTCATTTCTTTCAAAGCAATTTGTGTTTCACCTTTGTACTGACCGTAGCCAACATTATCAATCAAAACATCTCCGTGAGCCATGTCACGAGTGTTATGAGCTGGGAAAGGTTTATCTTTGTAATAAACACGAGTCATTGTCGAACGTAAAATATATTCTGAACGATCTCCTCGATAACTGTGTAAGTTATCAAACAAGCAAATACGTTCGTCTTCGGTAATGCCTTCTTCTACATCGACTTTTAATGTTGGATAATCTGCATTGAAAGCTTCTGCCATTGCTTTTAATTCTTCCTCACTTGCATAAGCGTTCCCAACAGAAATATCATCAATCAAGCCAGTTAACATCAAATGTTTTACTTGCGTTGAAATTTCTAAATCACGATGGTCTTCTAATGAACACAACCCATCTTGTGTTGGCCATGGACCAAAAGTGGCAACTTGTGAATTCACAAATGCCATCGTATTCAAATTATATTTTCTGAATTTTTCTGAACAATAAACAAAGTGATCGTAACTCAAACCAGAATAGCGATGTGGGTAAAAGTTATGAGATCCCAATAAATTATTTGTGTTTGGTGAATAACTCATGATGTTATCCACGTAGTTTGTTCCAGAACTCATATTGATTTCAATTTTGATTCCATATGGGTTACGTGTCATCTTCGCTTCTTCTGCACCCGTAAAACCAATATCTAAACGTACGCCATAAGCGCCCATTTCATCAAAGAATGATAAATCATCATAAGAAATCTCAAGTTGTTCAAATAAGGCAGGATTGATATCTACCATTACTTCCATTCCTAAGCTATTCGCATAGTCGACTACTTTTGTAAATTCGGCTAATACTTGCTCTTTGTTATCATTCACTTGTAGCAAGCTTGTAAACACACGTTTAAATCCATATTTATGTGCTAAATCTAAATATGCTTTATCCTTTTCAAATGTTGAGCGTTCTGGGTAAATCGAAACTCCAAGTTTTCCCATAATCCTATTGCCTCCTAGCGGTTTGCTTTTTTGTATCCACTTACATTATAACAAACATGATACAAATGGTCTACACCTTTTACCAAGGCTTTCAAAAAGAAAAATCGCTTGCTAATTTTCATTAGGTTTTTGTTCAAGAGTTTGCTATCATAAATGTAGACTATTTTTAACGAAGAAAGGATCCAGATATGAAAAAGAAAAAATTAATGTTAACTCTTGGACTGGCTGCAGCTCTACTCGTTGTTGCAGGCTGTTCAACCAATCAAACAACTACTTCAAGCACGAAAGCAAGTACTGCAGAAAGCACGACTGAAAGTAGCGTTGACCTCAACGCTTTGGAATTACCCCAATTAACGAACGAAGTTGCTGCAAATGAATCATTAGTCGAAATGACCACTAGTGAAGGAACAATCAAAATCAAATTGTTCCCTGAATTAGCACCAAAAGCAGTTGAAAATTTTATGACGCACGCCAAAGATGGTTACTATGATGGCTTAACTTTCCATCGAGTGATCAAAGACTTCATGATTCAAGGTGGCGATCCAAAAGGTGATGGCACTGGTGGTGAAAGTATTTGGGGAGAAGGATTTGAAACAGAAGTTTCGAATCAGTTGTACAATATTCGTGGTGCACTTTCAATGGCACGTTCACAAGATCCAAACAGTAATGGTAGCCAATTCTTTATCGTTCAAAATTCTGATGACGTACACGACGGCTTACTAAAAGATGATTACCCTCGCGCAATTATCGATGCGTATAAAAATGGTGGTTATCCAAGTTTAGATGGCCAATATACCGTCTTCGGACAAGTAATCGAAGGAATGGACGTCGTTGATAAAATCGCGCAAGTTGAAACTGACAGCAATGACAAACCAACAACTGACGTAAAAATCGAAAGTATCAAAGTTTTACAAGAAGCTGAAACAAAATAAATCATTAAAAAGAGGAGAAGACTTTTCTGATAAGTCTTCTCCTCTTTTGCTTTGCCTAAATTAAAAAATTAAGTATTAAGCATCTTGGTTTACGATAAAAGTAAATTCACATTCGCAAACTTTTTTGTCATCAACGTATGCCGCTGAAAGTGCAGTACCCACAGCTCCCTTTAATTTTGTGATTTCAAAGTGACACTTCATTACATCACCTGGTACAACTTTTTGACGGAATTTTGCTTTATTGATTCCCCCAATGTAGGCACGTTTCCCTAAAAATTCTTCTGATTTCAAAATTAAAATTGAACCAGCTTGCGCCAAAGTTTCTAAAATCAAGGCTCCCGGCATCACTGGATTATCTGGAAAATGACCTTGGAAAAAATCTTCATTGATTGTGACATTTTTCGTCGCAACGATCTTCTTTCCTGGCTCTAATGTGTCCACGTAATCAATATAACAAATCGGGTAGCGATTAGGAATCAAATCCATAACTTCTGTAGCAGATAAAACATAAGACATATATATGCTCCTTCTTTCATTTCAGGCAAATGCCAATTCATTTATTACTTTGATTATCAAAGTATCATATTCCTAATTATTTAGCAATCTTTTTTTTAATATCAAAAAAATAGTTTGACAATCAAAGCATTTTGCCTAATAATAAGAAATCAAGGAAGTTATTTTCTTTTAAGCACTTATCTTTTTATTTTATTTTTTTACTAGACAACGAAATTTTTCGCGAAACAAAGGAGAGTCAATATGTCATTTTTAAAAGGAAAAAAAATCGTCATTATGGGCGTCGCAAACAAAAAGAGTATTGCGTGGGGCTGTGCCGAAGCTATGCAAAAACAAGGAGCAGAAATCATCTATACTTATCAAAATGAACGCATGAAAAAATCTTTACTAAAATTAGTTGGTGAAGATGCTTTTACTGTCGAGTGTGATGTCGCTAGTGACGAGAGTATCGAGCAAGCAATGGACGCTATCGGCGCTTACGCTGGTGAGATTCACGGACTTGTTCACGCAATCGCTTATGCAAATAAAGAAGAATTATCAGGAAATGTTTCAGATATCTCTAGAGATGGTTATCAATTAGCACAAGATATCAGTAGCTATTCCCTAATCGCTGTCACAAAATATGCGCAAAAATATTTGGCACAAAACAGCGGAATCGTCAGCATGTCTTATCTTGGATCTGAACGTGCAATTCCAAACTACAACATGATGGGAATCGCTAAAGCATCACTTGAAGCAGCCATTCGTTACTTGGCTGCAGAACTTTCACCAAAAGGTATCCGTGTCAACGGAATTTCTGCTGGTGCAATTAAAACTTTAGCTGTGACAGGCGTCAAAGATTACCAAAAACTAATTCAACTATCTGAATCACGTACACCAGATCAACAAGGTGTCACAATTGAAGAAGTCGGCAATGCTTGCGCGTTCTTGATTAGTCCACTTTCAAGCGGTATGATTGGTGATATCGTTTATGTGGACAAAGGTGTTCACTTATCATAAAAATCGTTAGCATTATTTAGAAACAACTGATAAAAAAGCGGTTGGCGCTGATGCGTCACCCGCTTTTTTTCACCTACTATTTGATTGAGTAACAACAAAAGAAGCTGGAAAATAACTCTCCAGCTTCTTTGTATTTTTCTTTGTGCTAGTCCACTACTTGGATCCAACCCTCAGGTGCTTCTACGTCACCAAATTGAATGCCAGTTAATTCGTCATATAAACGTTTAGTTACAGGCCCCACTTCAGTTTCACTGTAGAAAACATGGAGTTGATTATCATGATAGATTCCGCCAATTGGTGAAATAACTGCCGCAGTCCCACACGCACCTGCTTCTGCAAATTCATCAAGCTTGTCAATGAAGACATCTCCTTCGATGGCATCCATCCCTAAACGTTCTTCAGCAAGCTGCAGCAACGAATATTTGGTGATACTTGGTAAAATAGATGGTGATTGTGGTGTGATGAATTTTCCATCTTTTGTAATTCCAAAGAAATTTGCCGCGCCAACTTCTTCAATTTTTGTATGCGTCGCTGGATCTAAGTACACACAATCAGAATAGTCTAATTCATGTGCTTGTGTTCCAGGTAATAAGCTAGCTGCATAGTTCCCGCCCACTTTAGCTGCTCCTGTTCCTTTTGGTGCAGCACGATCGTAATCGGAAACGATAAAGTTCGTTGGTTTTAATCCACCTTTGAAATAAGCACCAACAGGCGTACAGAAGACAACAAATAAATATTCTGGTGCTGGGTGCACACCAATATTTTCTCCTACACCAATCAATAAAGGTCGCAGGTATAACGTTGCACCTGTCCCATAAGGTGGTACGAATTCCTCGTTCGCTTTGACAACTTCCTTGACTGCATCCACAAACATTTCTTCCGGAACCATTGGCATCAATAAGCGACGTGCACTTTGGTTCATTCGGCGACTATTTTGTTCAGGACGAAATAGATTGATTTTTCCATCTTTTCGACGATACGCTTTTAATCCTTCAAAACATTGTTGCCCGTAATGTAACGCAGGTGATCCTTCGTGAATCGTTAAGTAATTATCTTCTGTTAACTCACCTTTGCTCCATTCTCCATCTTTCCATTTAGCAATGTAGCGCCAAGGTGTTTTGATATATGAAAACCCAAGATTATTCCAATCTATTTGCATATTCGTGTCCCCTTCATGTTTTTCTCCATATTTTACCATTCGCTTAGTTGTTTGTCATTTTTATTTTGAAAAACACTTTTTCTCTTCCATTTTCTTTTTTTCTACTTCTTGATACAATGTTACAAAGAACGAGTGAAAGAAAAGAGGATTCTATGTATTTAGCACAAATAACAGAAACAAAAACATCATCAAGTGAAACAATTACCGACCAAGCTGTCCAGCAAGTAAATGCTTTCCAACGATTTTGGAATGAGATTGATTGGGACGCGATCCTTGCAACGTTTATCGAGAAAACACTTTATCTGATTTTTCTAGTAATTCTTTTTAGTGTTTTGAGCAAAATTGGAAAATACTTACTTGATAAGTCATTTAGCCAATATTCCAAAAAAGCCAGTTTGAACGAGAGTCGTTTAAAAACTCTCCACAGTTTACTTCATACAATTTTCCATTATACACTTGGCTTCTTCTTTATCTATGCGTTGTTGTCCGTCATCGGTGTGCCGATTGGTTCCTTATTGGCGGGTGCCGGAATCGCCGGGGTTGCCATTGGTTTAGGTGCACAAGGCTTCATGAATGATATGATTACCGGTTTTTTTATCATCATGGAGCAGCAAATGGATGTTGGTGATTATATCCAGTTAGCAAATTTGTCCATTGAAGGCACTGTTGTTTCCGTGGGGATTCGTACGTTACAGTTAAAAGCAACAGATGGAACTGTTCACTATATTCCCAATCGAAATATCACCACGATTAGTAATTTATCACGGGCAAATATGTTAGTTCGTTTAGATATCCGAATCGTCCCTGAAGAAGATTATGATAAAATTCAAGCTGTGATTCAGCAAGTCAATCAACAGCTGGCAGAAAAATATCAAAATGAGTTGCAAACTGAGCCAACGATTTTCGGACTTGTTGATTTAGGTAATAGTAACTTTGCGATTCGAACAATTTGTTACGCACTAAACGGCAAACAACATGTCTTAAAAGAGGAATTCCTTAGTGCATATGTTCAAGCATTGACGACAGCTGGATTTACGATTCCGAATACGCCAGTCGGAACGGTGGGTTAAACATTAACAAATGGGCTCCTGTCATCCATAAAAGAATTCCAAATTCATTTGTGCATTGAATAAAAAGCTCGTTTTATTTCATTTAGTTTTTAGAAAATGAATGCAAGAACTATTTGTTGCTACACGAGTAAATACTATCCGTGTAGCAACAGAAAAAAGGAGAAAAAGAGTAGCTACTCTTTTTCTCCTTTTTTCTATGATTTCTCCATACATCGAGTGTGACACATACTTCGTATAACAGCTTAATTCAACAATCAGTTTACATTTTTATTTATTTCGGCTCTTAGTTCAAATGCTGAAATATAATCCATAAAATAGCTGTCTTTTTTTTCAACATTTTTCGGTGAAATACCAGAAAGAATTTTAGCATCAAATCCTAGCAGAGAACTATTTGTTTCAACCATACCAACTGATTCATCAAGAAAAATATATATTCGCTTATCTTGTAGGAAAGGATCTGTCACACTTTGAATAAAGTATGGGTGCTGATAATAGTTTCTACTTTTTTCATTGTCTATTACAAAGAAAAGTTTGAGTGAAACGCCTTTTGATTTATCAAAGTGGATTGAATGAATGAGATTGTTTTCTAATAATTCAATCCGTTTTTGCGGAAGAAAATCAATTGGTTTTTCTTCCAGATCAACAAGTTGTTTCAAAATATCGCTTGTTTTTTTTCGATTATCAACATAGATAAACGAGTCTTGGTGCTTTATAAGTAAATCTGAAAAGTCTAACAACTATTTTTCCCTTCTCTAGCTAATAGTTAATATCTCTTGATTAACAATACTAGTAAAAATCATTTTTCTTCATTGATTGATTACTACAGTTAAAATTATTTTTTATAGTTAATAGCTTCATATTTTTTGATATCAACCAAATACAAGTATACCAAAAAAAGAGTCAAAAACAGAAAAGTTTCGGACTCTTAAATGATAAAAAGAAATTATAACTTATGTACCATCCCTCCAAAGCTAGACTTTGAAATCAGGCACAATTTGTAACCTCTTTTTGTATTCATTTTTTATTGAACATTTACGTCCATGACTTGATAGAAAGCATTTACTGTATCACTAATATTCCAAACGGCTAGAATAAGGTGATAACCATTGCGGTTTTGTGGAACAGAGATAGTATGATTAACCAATTTTGGTGGTACTGTTGCATTGTCATTTACTTGACCAATTTGTTCGAAATCGCTAAATTTTAATGGCTGATTAGGATTCCAGCCTGGTTTAGTCATGTAATAATCCCAAGTACTTGTTCGATGCTGTGCAGTTAATGTCCAAGAAACATTTAATGAACCTGTATTGATTTGACTCTTATGCCAACGAGTCGCTGTTTGTTCATCTAAAGGCTCAAAACCTGTCACACCAGCACTTGCGATTTTTCCGTCGATAAATGTATTTTTCAATGCTTCAATACTTTGTGGTTCCCACTGTGCACGACCAACGTTTTGATTCAAGTTCCCCGCAGCTGCTGTTCCAAAATAGGCACGACTACCAGGTTGTGTCACATAGCCATGTGCAAACCCAGGAAGACTAAAACCAAATAATCCAATCCCGACCAAAACCAACAATAAAACTTTACCAAGCTTTTTCATAAATGAACCTCCTCTGATTTGATAGTTACATTGTAACCGCTTACTTTCGTTTTGGAAATAAATATGCTTGGCAGTTTGGTTATTAAGTTGCACAACAAAAAAAACAGACAGTGACAAAAACCTTTGTCCTGTCTGCCTTCAATCAACCATTTCACATTTAAAATAACCAATAAAATAAAATGATTGTTTTTTTAATTTAACAGATTGATTGTTTCTTTTAGTCCTTCAGTTTTAGAAGTCAAAATATTTCGTCTCTCTAATTCATGGACCATGAAATTCACCGCTTTTAATAGTTCTTTTCGCGTGATGATTCCTTTAAAAACTTTTTCTTCTGTGACAACGGGTAGAAAAGGTGAATTAACTAACAAATGCAACACATCTTCTAGCTCCCAGTTTTCGTCAACTGTCGTAACGCCAACTTCCATCACATCTGCGACCGTCAAGCCCTCTAATGGTTCCATGCTGATATTTTGCAAATCCAACATTTTATTCACTACATCAGATAAACTAATCAATCCGACAAAGCGATCGTTTTTGTCCAAAACAGGAATTTTTGAATATCCGACTTTCGACAAAACAAGTAAGCCATGAGAAAGCGGGTGTTGATAAAGGACATTTGCTACGTTTTCTGCAGGAATCAAAAATGTGTCTTGATTTTCCAACAGCAGTTCTCTTACTACAGGTCCAATCATCGAGTGGCCTCCATTCTTATTTGTTCAACAACTTTATTTTACCGAAACCGGATGCAAAATCCATAAAGAAATGATGAATTTTTAGCAAAAATTAGAAATTAATCCATAAAATCAGCGAGAAAAGTGAAAAACTAATTCTTCTACTGGTTGATGTGCGCGATTATAATAGTGCACATTGATCTCATCGGCTAAACTTTCAATGAGTGCATACGATGGAATTTGAATGGGTCCGCGTGGTTGTGAAATACTACCGGGATTTAAAAATAAAATGCCATTTTCCACCTCACAACCAATCTGATGTGTGTGACCAAAAAATGCCATATTGGCTTCTACTGATTGAGCTTCTAGAGCTAACTGAGTCAAATCAAAACGAACGTTCGACAGATGTCCATGGGTAAGATAAATGGTGTCACGACCAGTATTGATGACCTTCTTTGCTTCAAACCCTGGACCGTAATCACAGTTTCCTTGGACAACCTGAAAATTTTCCCACAATGAATCGTCTGCAGGTAATTCTGAATCTCCACAATGAAAGAAAAAGTCAACTTCTGAACGATAGCGTTTGACTAAATCCACCAAAATATCACGGTCACCATGATTATCACTTACAACTAAATAGCGCATTTATTTTGCTCCTTCCAACCACTGTTGCCATTTTTGGCTCAATTTTTTCATTGCTTGTCCGCGATGACTCATTTGATTTTTTTCCTCGCTAGACATTTCCGCAGCTGTTTGCGTTGAACCGTCTGGAATGAACAACGGATCATAGCCAAATCCATTTTCTCCCTCAGGAATTCTAGCAATTTTCCCGGGCCACTCTGCTTCCACCACCAAACTATCTTTATCAGGTGCTGCAAAGACTAATGTGCAATGAAATTGTGCTGTTCGTTGTTCATTGGGGACATCTGTTAACTCATGCAATAATTTTGCATTGTTTCCTGCATCACTTTTTGGTTCTCCTGCAAAACGTGCGGAATAAACACCTGGCATCCCACCTAATGCATCGACTTTCAAACCAGAATCATCTGCTAATACAGGCTGCTTTAAAATCTGTGCAATTGTTTCAGCTTTTAAGCGAGCATTTTCTTCAAAGGTTTTCCCCGTTTCTTCTACATCTGGTATTTCAGGATAGTCAAACAAGGTTTTGACTGCATATCCTTCTTTGCCAAACATTTGGCGGAATTCTTCCGCTTTTCCGGGATTTTTTGTTGCAATGACGATTGTTTTTGCTACTTCTGGCGTTTGACTTGCTTCAGTTGAAAGTTCAGTCAACAACGCATGCTTTTGCTCTGCAATCAGCTGTTCGATTGCTGATTTCCCATAAAAAAGCATGTCATTTAATTGTTCACCATCAAAAGTTGCCTCTTCACCCGTTCCTTGAATTTCCACAAATTTGCCAGATTCAGTCATTACTAGATTCATATCAACTAACGCTGCAGAATCTTCTTCGTAATCTAAATCTGCTACGCATTGACCATCAGGCAAGATTCCTACACTAATGGCAGCCAAGTGTTCTTTCAAGGGATCTTCTGTCACTTCTTTTTCTCTGACCAGTTTCTCAACCGCTAATGTTAAAGCGACAAAAGCACCTGTAATACTTGCTGTGCGTGTTCCGCCGTCAGCTTGAACCACATCACAATCAACGATGATGCTTCTTTCACCTAATTTTTCCAAATCGACGACTGCGCGCAAAGAGCGGCCAATTAATCGTTGGATTTCCATCGTTCGACCAGTTAATTTTCCTTTACTGCTCTCACGACGATTTCTAGTATTTGTTGCTCGAGGAAGCATGCTGTATTCTGCAGTGACCCAACCTGTACCAGTTCCTCGCAAAAACGGCGGAACAGAAGCTTCAATTGTCGCAGAACAAATCACTTCTGTGTCACCAAAACTGATGACCACTGATCCTTCGGGGTGTTTGAATACATTGGTACGAATATCAATTTTTCTTAATTCTTGTGCTTTTCTTCCATCATGACGCATGCGCTATTTTCCTCCTAATTCGATATGTTCCACTTCTAACTCATCAAGCGGTAACCAGTCTTGGGCAATTTCTTTAAACAATTTAGGTGAGCCTGTTGTGTAAAACTTGCTGATTGTTCGTCCTGGAACGGGCGCGTTACTGATTTCAAAATAATCGAGTAACATAGAAACTTCTCCAACAGTCTCTGCACCTGAGTCGATCAAAGTCACACTTTCTCCCATTACATTTTGAATGATTGGGCGTAACAATGGATAGTGAGTACAACCCAAAATAAGTGTATCTAACTTTTTGGTTAGCAGTGGTGCTAAAGTTTCTGCTACGATTTTCTTTGCAACAGAGGAATGATACTCATTACTTTCCACCACTGAAACAAACTTTGGACAAGGTAAGCTACTAACGGTCAATTCCGGTGCTTTTTCTTTGAGTGCTGATTCATAGGCACCACTTTTAACCGTACCTAATGTTGCAATCACTCCTACTTGTTGATTTTTCGTTGCTTTTAAAGCAGCACGCGTTCCCGGAAGGATAACTCCAATTACAGGAATAGGCAATGTCGCTTTGATTTCTTCTAGAGCCACTGAAGTTGCAGTGTTACAAGCGATCACAAGCATTTTGATTCCTTGATCGACCAAATAGTTAGTCATTTCCCAAGTAAATTGAATCACTTGTTCTGCAGGTCGCGGACCATATGGACAACGCGCAGTATCTCCTACATATAAAATATTTTCATTTGGCAATTGCTTCAGTGCTTCTTTGACAACTGTAAGGCCGCCAACACCTGAATCAATAAAACCTATTGGGCGATTATCTGACAATGGAACCCATCCTTTTTTTTGATTTCATTCTATCTGTCTATTGTGGACTTTTTGGTACAATTTTTCAAGTCTTGAACTTCTTACAAAGCTTGCTTATCACTCTTCTTTTACAAAGAAAAAACCTCAACCCTTTGTTCATTTTTCAACAAAGAATTTGAGGTTTTTTTTAATAACTATATTTTCGTCGCTCCAAAAAGCCCGATAATAATGAGAGTGCGTAACAAATGACAAAGTACATCAACGTCATTGCTACAAACATCGGTAAAACATAATTCGTATTTTGCCCATAAATGATTCGCGCTTGGTGCGTCAACTCTGGTAAAGAAATAATTACGGCTAATGACGTATCTTTAATTAATGAAATCAATTGACTGACAATTGCGGGAATCATTGATTTAAATGCTTGAGGCATGACTATCGTCCGCATCGTTTCAACATAAGTCAATCCAGTTGATAGCCCTGCTTCCATTTGTCCTTTTGGCACGGCATTCAAACCTGCGCGGAATATTTCTGAGAGCATTGCTGATTCAAAAATCGTCAACGCAGCAACTGCTGACCAAAAGATATTCATTTGGATTCCCACTTGGGGTAAAGCAAAATACGTGAAGAAAATGATTAGTAACAATGGCAGATTTCGAATGACATCAATCACCAAACCAACAATTTTGGATAAATAAGGAATATTCGCAAAACGGATCACACCAGTTAAGCCACCAATCAAAAAACTAAAAATGATTGAGACCAATGAAACTTCGACGGTCACTTTCAATCCCTCTAGTAAAAAACGGATATTCATCCATGAAAAAGCACCACTAAAATCCATTCAACTTCCTCCTTCTATGAACGAACTGCCCATTTTTTCTCAAGATGAACCATCAAATAAGAAAGGGGCAACGTAATAATCAAATAAAATAGACCAACAATAATATAGGTATCAAATGTATTGAATGTTTCGCTGGCAATCAAGTCACCTTGATACATCAAATCTAATCCTGCAACCATTGCTAAAATAGATGAGTTTTTCACTAAATTGATAAACTGATTTCCTAACGGTGGAATAACTATTTTAAAAGCTTGAGGCAATACGATGTAGCGCATCGTTTCTGAATAAGTAAAACCTGAAGAAAGCCCCGCTTCCATTTGTCCACTAGGAACCGTTTGGATTCCTGAACGAACCGTTTCCGCAATAAACGCGGATGTATAAATCGTTAAACCAATGGTTCCGGCTTGAAAACCGTTCAATTGTAGCCAATACATAGGTACCACTACATAGAAAAACATGACAATAATCAGTAATGGAATATTTCGGAAAAACTCAACGTAAGCTTTTGCCAGACCATTGACTAATTTATTTTTTGATAACTGAAAAATCGCCATCAATGTTCCAATAACTAAACTAGCTACGAGCGCCAAAACACTGGAAAAAATTGTAATTTTGAATCCTTCTGCAAAGGTCGCTCCATAAGTTTGTATCAATTCACTCATATTGCTCCTCCTTAATCAACTTTGCCATCTGTTTCATTTGGAAACCAGCGTTGATAAATTTCATCATACGTACCATCAGCAATCATTTCTGCTAATGCTTGATTGACCTTACCTAAAAATTCTTCTTGCCCTTTGTTGATTGCAATGCCATAAGGCTCATTAGTGAAGGTTCCCCCAACTAACGTATACGCTGGGTTTTCAGCCGCCATTCCTAAAAGGATCGCATTATCAGTCGTCATCGCATCACCTTGACCTGACTGAAGTGCCGTAAACGCCTCTGCATAATTTTCTAGTTCTAAAATCTTTGCATCTGGTGCATGTTCACGAATATTTGCTGCTGAGGTCGAACCTTTGACAGCCAAAACTGTTGTCGAATCATCCAAATCAGTCACGCTTTGGATACTGCTCCCTTTTTTGACTAGCAATGATTGTCCAGCATCAAAATAAACATCTGAAAAATCAACTTGTTTTTTTCGTTCATCCGTGATGGTCATCGTTGCGATGATTGCATCAATATTTCCATTTTTCAACAGCGGAATCCTAGTCTTCGATGTTACTTCGATAAAATCAGCTTGCCCATCTTCACCAAGTATTTTCTTGGTGATAGCTTTTGCAATATCGATATCAAAACCTTGAACTTCACCAGACTTGATGTCCATCATGCCAAATAAACGAGTATCATATTTGACACCCCAGGTAATCTTATTTGTTTCTTTGACTCTTTCTGCGATATTTTCGTCCGCTACGCTTGTGCTTTTACAGCCAACCAGTGCAAGTAGCACGATACTTAACAGAAAGAGTAAGCGAAAGCTTTTTTGCTTTTTCATACAATTCCTCCTAAATTTTAATGGTTGATTACTTTGCTAATAAATTGTTGTGCGCGTTCTTCCTGTGGATTGTCAAAGAATCCTTTTACGTCACGACTGTCTTCTAACACTTCACCATCAGCCATGAAGATTACTCGATCTGCTACTTCTTTTGCAAATCCCATTTCATGTGTAACCACGATCATTGACATGCCCTCTCTCGCTAACTTCTTCATAACGTCTAGCACATCCCCAATCATTTCCGGATCCAGCGCTGAAGTTGGTTCATCAAATAATAGCATCTCTGGATTCATCGCTAAACCTCTAGCAATAGCAACACGTTGCTGTTGCCCACCAGACAGCATGGATGGATAAGAATCTTTTTTGTCTAACATATTGACCGTATCTAAAAATTTTTCAGCATTTTTGATTGCCGTTGCTTGATCTTGCTTCAATACTTTAATTGGTGCTAGTGTGATGTTTTCTAGTACAGTTTTATTAGGATATAAATTAAAATGTTGAAAAACCATCCCGATATTTTTACGTACTTCTGTTAATTTTGTCTGTTTATCTCTTAAATCTTTGTTATTTATCAGTAGTTGTCCTGAAGAAATAGTTTCTAAGCCATTGATGCAACGCAGCATTGTACTTTTCCCAGAACCTGAAGGCCCAATGACAACAACTACTTCCCCCTTCGCAAATTCGAGGTTAATATTCTTCAAAGCATGGAATTTCCCATAGTACTTTTCCACGTTCTTAAATTCAATCATTGCCATATCATTACACTCCCATTATTATTTAGTAAGATTTCTTTTAAAGATACCTAATGAAACATATTATATCTGATAATAAAGGGAAATGTAAAGTTTCTACGTTATTTTCTACAAATATCCTCTGTTTTTGAATGTTTGATGCTCTTCGTTTTTCCCTGCATCCTTTCCACGTTTTTTCGTTTGAATAGTTGTTTCTTCTAAAAAAAAACGGTAAGATATAAAGTGCTAGTCTTACAAATCGTAAAGAGGTGTCTTTTTTGAAAAATATTATATTGACTGGAGACCGTCCAACGGGAAGATTACATCTTGGCCATTATGTCGGTTCTTTAAAAACGCGTGTGGAAATGCAAGCAGACGAAAACAATCAATTGTTTGTCATGATTGCTGACATGCAAGCTTTAACAGATAATGCAAAAAATCCTGAAAAAGTTTCATCTAATGTGCTACAAGTCGCATTGGATTACTTAGCTGTTGGTCTTGATCCGACCAAAACAACTTTATTTATCCAATCACAAATTCCTGAGCTATCTGAGCTGGCCATGTATTACATGAACTTAGTCAGCGTTGGTCGCGTGAAACGAAACCCCACAGTGAAATCAGAAATCGAACAAAAGAAATTCGGTGAAAGTATCCCAACTGGTTTTTTTGTTTATCCGATCTCACAAGCTGCTGACATCACAGCTTTCAAAGCAAATTTAGTTCCTGTTGGCGAAGATCAAAAACCAATGTTGGAACAAACACAAGAAATCGTCCAAAGTTTCAACAATACGTACGGTCAAGTTCTGGTTGAACCAAAAGGCGTCTTCCCTCCAAAAGGCATGGGACGTTTACCTGGAATTGATGGCAATGGTAAAATGAGTAAGTCCTTGGGCAATGGTATTTATATTGCTGACCCAGCAGATGTTGTTCAGAAAAAAGTCATGAGCATGTACACCGATCCAAACCACATCCATGTGGAAGATCCTGGTCAAGTAGAAGGAAACATGGTGTTCACTTATCTGGATGTCTTTGGAACAGATAAAGAAGCAATTGAAGAAATGAAAGCTCATTATCGTCGTGGTGGACTTGGTGATGTGAAAATTAAACGTTACTTGATTGACGTTTTAGAAGCTGAATTTGCACCAATTCGTGCACGTCGTGAAACGTTTGAAAAAGATCCAGCAGCTGTCATGGAAATGTTACGTCAAGGCAGTCTAGCTGCAAAAGAAGTTGCGGCAGAAACTTTAGCAGAAGTAAAATCTGCGATGGGAATCAATTATTTTAACTAACTTTCAAAATCAAAAAAGTGAGAGCCAAAATATTTTCTATTTTGGCTCTCACTTTTTACTAAATAAAACCCAGCCACGAGTTAGACTTTCCTGTCTGATTCGTGGCTGGGTTTTTCTGAATAAGAAAAGACTTAACGAATACTTGCGTGCAAGTTTTCTGTTAACGCATTGATTACTTTATCCATAGCTTTATTGATTTCTTCATCAGTCAATGTTGCTTCAGGATTTACAAATGTCAAACTATACGCCATCGATTTGTTTCCTGCTTCGATGTTCTCACCTTGATAAACATCAAATAATTGGATTCCTGTTAAGAATTTACCAGCGGATGCTTTGATCACTGTTTCCAATTCTTGGTTTGTTACTTCTTCTTTCACTAGCAAAGCAATGTCTCGACTCACGGCTGGGAATTTTGTCACAGCATGATAAGTAATGCCCGCTTGTGCTGCTTCAATCATTGAAACTAAATCTAATTCTGCAACATACGTTTCTGGAATGTCATACGCTTTGGCAATTGTTGGATGAACTTGACCAACAAACCCAAGGTATTGTTCACCAAGATAGATAGCAGCCGTCCGACCTGGATGCATTTCTGGCATTGTAGTTGCTTGATAGCTAATTTGTTCAGTGATAGCTAATTGAGCAAAAATGTTTTCTAACAATCCTTTAATTGTAAAGAAATCAACTGTTTCTGCTTTTGTTTGCCAATCTTTTTCTTGCCATGTACCAGAAATAGCTAACGCAAGATGTTTTACTTCTTGTGGTAAATGAGTCAAAGGATCATTTTCTTGATAGAATACACGTCCTACTTCATAGAAACCAACATCAGTATTTTTACGAGCAACGTTGTAGTTAACATTGTCCAGTAACCCACTAATCAAGTTCATCCGAAGAACCGAACGCTCTTCACTCATTGGCCAGTCTAAACGAGTAATATTCGTTTCTTTCATTGCGAATTGACGAGACTTTTCTTCAGTCGTCAAGGCATAACTAATCGCTTCATTCAACCCACTGCCTTCAAGCAATGTACGAATTGTTCGTGTGCCTGTCTGCTCTGCTGTCAAGCTTCCAGCAACTGTTTCTCCACTTGGCAACGTTGATGGCAAGCGATCATATCCATAGATACGCGCAACTTCTTCAATGATGTCTGCTTCAATTTGAATATCCCAACGTCTTGGTGGAACAACAACAGAATACGTTTCATTGGTTTCTTGATAATCAAAACCAAGTGCTTCAAAAATTTCGTTCACTTCTGCGCTAGTCAATTTTGTACCTAAATACTGGTTGATTCGTTGTAATGTGATTGGAACTGTTACATCTTCAACTGTTACTTCCGCACCAGCTACTGCACCTGTTAGAACTTCGCCTCCAGCAAGTGCAACGATCATAGCTGCCGCAACATCATTTGCTTCAGCAATCGTTGCATGATTGATTCCCTTTTCAAAACGAGCAGAAGATTCACTACGTAAATTGAATTGTTTGGCTGTTCGACGAATCGAAACTGGATCAAATAAAGCTGCTTCTAATGCTACTGTCGTCGTTGTTTCAGTGATTTCTGAATCCAATCCACCCATGACACCTGCTAAAGCAACAGGAACCTCGCCATTAGTAATCACTAAGTTTTCTGGTGTCAATTTACGTGCTTCACCATCAAGTGTCACTAATTCTTCTGCTTCTTTGGCATGACGAACAACGATTTCCTTTGAACCAAGTTTGTCGTAATCAAATGCATGTAATGGTTGCCCAAACAATAACAGGATATAATTTGTTACATCAACTACGTTGTTGATTGGACGAATTCCTTCGTTCATTAAAAGGTTTTGCAACCATTGTGGGCTTGGCTGAATTTTGACTCCTTCAATTACCCGAATTTGATATGCTGGAACAAGCTCTTTGTCCTCTACAGTCACAGTGATTTTTTCACTTGCCAAACGATCAACTTCAGTTAATTTTTCATCATCGAATGTTGGTGTTTGACGATAGATTGCGCCAACTTCATAGGCAACACCACGCATGGATAGTGCATCTGCACGGTTTGGTGTAATGGATAATTCAATAATTGAATCGTCCATACCTAGATATGAAAATACTGGTTCACCATTCACAGCCTCTGCTGGAAGATAATAGATACCTTCTGCATATTCTTTTGGTACTACGCTATCAGAAAAACCAATTTCTTGTAATGCACAGATCATCCCGTTGGATACTTCTCCGCGCATTTTTCCTTTTTTAATCTTCACATTGCCAGCAATCCGTGAATTTGGTAAAGCCACAATGACTTTGATGCCCGCTTTAACATTTGGTGCACCACAAACGATTTGAGACAATTCATCTTCACCAATATCTACTTGGCAAATGGATAAGTGATCAGAATCAGGATGTGGTACACATTCCTTTACTTCACCAACGACGATTTTTTTCAAACCTTCTTCTGGTACTTCGATCCCTTCGACCTCAATACCAGTAACAGACATCTTATCTGCTAATTCTTGTGGTGTCACTGCCGATAAATCAACATATTGGTTTAACCATTTATATGAAACTAACATCCTTTTTTACTCCCCCTTGAACTGACTTAAGAAACGCAAGTCATTTTGATAGAAATTACGGATATCGTTGACGCCGTAACGTAACATTGCTACGCGATCTGGTCCAAGTCCAAAAGCAAATCCTGAATACTCATTTGGATCAATTCCTGACATCTCTAAAACATTGGGATGAACCATTCCAGCACCTAAGATTTCAATCCAGCCAGTATATTTGCAGACATTACAACCCTTGCCTCCGCATTTGAAACAACTAACATCTACTTCCACTGAAGGTTCAGTGAATGGGAAATAGCTTGGACGTAAACGAATTTTACGATCTTCCCCAAACATTTTCTTCATAACAACTTCCAGTGTCCCTTTCAAGTCACCCATTGTTACATTTTTATCAATCACAAGACCTTCAATTTGATGGAACTGATGGCTATGAGTAGCATCATCAGTATCACGACGGAAAACTTTCCCAGGTGAGATCATCCGTAATGCACCTTTTGAAAAATCATGTTTTTCCATTGTTCGCGCTTGAACAGGTGAAGTGTGTGTACGAATCAAAATATCTTCGGAAATATAAAACGTATCTTGCATATCTCGTGCTGGGTGATCTTTTGGTAAATTCATTCGTTCAAAGTTATAGTGGTCTGACTCCACTTCATAACCTTCAACGATTTGGTAACCCATTCCCACAAAAATATCTTCAATTTCTTCCATAATTTGCGTCAAGATATGGCGTGTTCCTTGTTTTACTTGACGACCAGGTAAAGTCACATCGAGTGTTTCTTTTGCTAAAGCAGCATTCAACGCTTCTTCTTCAAGGACTTCTTTTTTACGTTCAATTTCTGCCGTTAATAAGTCACGAATTTCATTAGCAAAACTACCTACTTTTGGTCTTTCTTCTGGACTAAGATCTTTCATTCCACGAAGAACTTCGGTAATCGGGCCTTTTTTCCCTAAAGTTTCCACACGGATTTGATTTAATTCTTTCAAATCCTGTGCGGCAGTAATTTTAACAATCGTTGCTTCTTTCAAGCTTTCGAGTTGTGCTTGTAAAGACATTGCTGTTTTCCTCCTTCAAATTCAAATACAAAAAAGACCTCATTCCTATCAAGGAACGAGGTCTTCGCGATACCATCCTAATTTGTGAGTAAAGCTATCAGCTACTCACACACTTACTTGATTAACGACAATTGCCGGCCCAGTATCAAAAACTAGGCGAACTCAGAAAGTGAACTTCATTTTTCAAACACAGAATTTGCTCTCAGTCTATGACAAATCTCCCTGATCTGGTTTAGCCAAACTACTCTTTTTCGTCATGGTTCTTTTTTTATTTACAATTTACAAAATCAATTCTACAAGAATTTTGTCCTGAAATCAACTGCATTCTTCCTCAGTGACCCACTTTTCACTCCAAACTTGTAACTGTTTGATTGAATTTTGTAAGTCTGCTCCTTTTTCAGTCAAAAGATATTCAGAACGATTGGATTCATTACAGGAAATATTTCGAGTAACAATTCCTTCTTTTTCTAACTCTTTTAGACGTTCAACTAATACTCGATCGCTAACCATCGGAATCTTTGCAGCAAGATCAACAAAGCGTTGCGGACCATTTTCTAGTAGTACATCAATAATCAACCCGTTCCATTTTTTCCCCAAAATCGAGAAAGTTTTCTCAAACTTCGGACATAGAACAAAGTCTGTCTGTGTAAGCTCCATCTTACTCACCTCTTTTTGAAGAGTATAGCATAATACTTACAAAGTGTAAGCAACTTATGCTTATTCATAATCTTTTGTTAACATTTATGATTTTCTTGCCACGTAATAAAACTAAAAAGGTATTTGTTACAGGTTTTCCTAAAGAATCAGCCAATGCTTGTTGGTAAAGTCGGAGCTGTCCTAAATATTTTTGAACAACTTTATCAATCTCAGTTGGGTCATCTGGATTCATAAGGAAATCCGTTTTGAAATCATAAAGATAGATGTCATCTGCAAATTCGATATAGCCGTCAACGATTCCGTGAATCAGTAATTCATCAGTTTCATCCGGATAATTTTCAAACACTTCTTCCGCTGTCATCAGCATCGCAAATGGTTGCTCTCTTTTCACTTTTGTGGAGTGTTCCAGTAATAATTTTCCAAGATCTGTTTCAAAAAACCAAAGAATTGCAGAAATGTCGACTTTTTCTGCCACTTGTTGATCCACCAATCGCTTTTTGACTAGCTCTGCTAGTAAAGCTTGGATTGCTTCTTCTGTTGGTGGCTCCAATGGCAATAATTGCAACAACGTATGTGTGACTGTTCCAATTGCAGTTGCTGATACACCTTTTTGCAAAAATTTTGGTTCAGCTAGCTGTTCTTGTGTATAACGAAATTGTTGATTTTTTGCTTTTGTTTGATTGTCTTCCCAAGTTAGCTTCGTTGCCTGACTATCATCTGGGTCTTCAAATAATCGTTTGATTTCTGAAACAGATTGGTAACTCGTCGTTTGAGTGGCAGCCTGATAAGGATAAACATATGCTAAACGTTGACGCAGAGTCTCCGATAAACCAAATTGGTTTTCTTTCGGCGTAACTAAAGAAGGCTCCCGCTGTGCAAGTTGTTGACGCTTTTCCGCCAACTCTTGTTGGTTCATCCACAAAACGGTAAAGGAACCGTTCGCATCAGCTAAAGTCAATACTGACTCGTCCTCCAAATATTCAGACATTCGAGGATGACGAATCAAGCTGTAGCCAATCCAATTCATCAAGCTCCCTCGACCTTTCAAGCGCAACGCTGGATCCAGAACCAGTTCCGATGCATTTAGCGCTTCGCCCCACGTTTTAATTGTTTGTTCACGACTCTTGTAAGAGCCAACAATAAACAGTTTTTGTTCCGCCCGAGTCAATCCAACATACAATTTACGCATTTC
This sequence comes from Enterococcus sp. DIV0176, assembly GCF_050528535.1. Taxonomy (NCBI): domain Bacteria; kingdom Bacillati; phylum Bacillota; class Bacilli; order Lactobacillales; family Enterococcaceae; genus Enterococcus; species Enterococcus sp. DIV0176. The sequence goes on from NZ_CP172879.1 coordinate 1,584,179, forward strand.
TTCAGATAATAATTTGTTTTGTTTAGCTAATTTAATGGCTTGAAAAGGTAATGTATCAAATAATACGCGAGTTTGCGGGTCCATGTAGCGGATTCCTGCACCTAATTTTTCTTCAAATACGTAGCGTTTTCGCAAATCCTGTAAATTGAATTCTTTCGTCATGTCCAACAAAAAGACAACAGGGAATTCTAGTCCTTTACTGGCGTGAATCGTCATCACACGAACTGCATTGTCTTCCACCGCAATGACAGGTTCTGCCAAATCTTTATCCTTTTCTTGCATTTTTTCGATAAAACGAACAAACTGGTACAATCCTCGAAATGAACTTTGCTCATAAGCTTTCGCACGATCCACTAATGCATATAAATTTGCTTGTCTTTGTGCCCCAGCTGGTAACCCAACCACGTATTCTAAGTAACCCGTCTCGTAGTAAATAGCCCAAAGTAAGTCCGCAATTGAAGAACGTCGAGCAAGTTCACGCCATTTATCCAACAATTCTTTAAAATCAGAGAGCTTAGCACTCAAGTGATCTTGATTCATTTTTTCATAAGTTAAAAAGGCATCAAAGAACGTACGATTTCGATCCGCTAAGCGAATCTGCGCTAATTCAGGTTCAATCAAGCCAACGATTGGTGAACGTAAAATAGCTACTAAAGGAATGTCTTGGTAAGGATTATCAATGATTTGTAGTAATGAAATCACTGTCCGGATCTCTGTTGCTTGGAAATAATTTTGAGCATCGTTCATTTCCAGTGGAATATCTAAGGTCTTGAACACATCCAAAATCGTTAAATTATTTTTTTTCGTTGGTGTCAGTAGGACAATATCCCCATATTCGACTGGTCGATTAGCTTTCAATTTTTTATCGTAGATTTCCCACTTGTTATCAATTAATTCACGGATTTTCAACCCCGCCATCAATAATTCGCCTTCTGTTTTATCTTCAAGAAAATCATCCGAAGGCAACTCTTCCGTAGTTTCTTCCTGTTCTTTTTCATAAATCAAAATTTCTGGATCAAACTGCGTACTATTAGGAAAATCAGGAAATCCTAACGCCAGTTTTGCTGCTTCATCATAAGTAATCTGGCCAACTTGTTCATCCATAATTTGTTCAAAAATCAGGTTAGTAAATCGCAAGACTTCTTCTCGCGAACGAAAATTTTCTGCCAGAACGATTCTTCTACCACCTTCTGCTTTTGAAAATTCTTGATATTTTTTGATGAATAAACTTGGATCCGCTAATCGGAAAGAATAAATAGATTGCTTGACATCTCCAACCATGAAAAGATTTCCATTCGTTGGATCAGGTTCTCTTAACCAGTATAAAATTGCTTCTTGCAATTGATTGACATCCTGATACTCATCAACCATTACTTCTTTGAATTTCTCTCGGTAATAATTCGAGGCTTCACTTGATATCCAACCATCAGCGGTTTTCTTGGTCAAAATCATCAACGCCAAATGTTCTAGGTCATTAAAATCTAATACGCCTTTTTCGCGTTTTTTCTCACTAAATCCATCCATAAACGCTTGTGTTACTTGGCACATCTCTTCGACTAAAGGAAGTGCTTGTGTCATAATAGCTTCCATTTGCGCTGGCGAAACAGCGAAATAATTTTTACTGATTCCTTGAATCATTTTTTTCGAGCGATCACGAAGAGCTTTTACTTCTGCTGATCGTTCTTTCAATTCGGCTTTTCGACTGCTTTTAAATGTTGAAAAGGTTAAGTTTTCTAATCCTTGATAAGCCACCTCTAGTTGATCTTGTATAAATGCCTCATAAATGGCATTGATTCGTTCACGTTCCTCGGAAACTTGGTCGTACATTTTTTCCAAACCTTCCGTCTGAGCTAAGCTGACCATCTCTTCATATGCCTGTACACATTGAAAAACATCTGCCAAAATCAATGGACGTAATTGATTTTGATATAACGCCGATTCGCCAAGCGAGCCTTCTAAACGATAAGATTCACTTAATCCTTTAAGCCAATTAGTTGGATCTGGATTCGCACGCGCAAACTCATAAAGAGACAAGATTAAGTCAGTCAAGCCTTCATCTGATCGATCATTTGAAAAGTTTGTCGTTAGTTGGAAAAATCGCTCATTTTTTTCTCCGTAAAGACGTTCACGTAATTCGTCCCACACGTCTTCTTTCATTAACAAGGTTTCTGTTTCATCTGTCAGCATTCGAAAAACTGGATCGATATCGATCAGATAATAAAAACGACGAATGACAGTTAAACAAAACGCATGTAGTGTTGAAATATTAGCTGTGGGTAGCAACATTAATTGTTTCGTAAAATGTTGCTGACGTTGCGTATCTGTTTCGTCGTTGATTGCCGACTGCAAAGCTTCTTGGATTCTTTCTTTCATCTCACGTGCAGCAGCTTCCGTATACGTAACAATCAAGAGTTCATCAATATTGACACCCATTTTAAGTTTTTCAATCACTCGACGAACAAGAACTGTGGTTTTTCCTGATCCTGCTGAAGCGGAGACAAGCAAATTGTCCCCACGATCAAAAATCGCTTGCCATTGTTCATCTGTAAAACGTTCATTTTGGGGCTTTAATGGAATCTGACTCACTCTTCTTCACCTCGTTTCAAAATTCTGCGTAATGCTTCGTCCTTATCCAGTTTTTCTAAGCGATGATAATTGTTTTCCTTTAACATCACATCGAAAGTGCAGACACTTCGAAATGGACAAAATTGACAAGCAATCCGCTGTTTATCTTTATAGGCTGGATTTAGTTTGATTTCTCCCGAAGTGATTGCTTCACCAGCTAAACGCATATTTTTACGATTGTGTTCCATAAACTGATGTAATTCTTCTTCTGTGAAGAATTTTTCTTTACTGTAACTGCCCTTTTGATACTCATCTTTCGCATTTTTTTTCACTGGATAAATCAAAGATTGCTCTTTCGCTTCTAACGAATGATCAAGAACTTCCAACAATCCCGGATCATCAACAAAGACGCCATCATAACTAAACTTTTTCAACGTATTCTTTTCAATTTCTTCGTTTTCGGTTAATACAGGGTTGTGGACATGTAAATAATAGGAACCAGCAGGCTTGACTGTGGCTTGTCCGGTTAAGCGTACTGCATCCATCAAGGCAACATCTAAGTAAGTCAATAGTTGCATGGCCATTCCATAGTAAGCTTCCGTAACATCAAACGTTCGCCCACTAGATTTATAGTCCACAACACTTAACCAGGTTTCGTCTTGTTCCGTGGCCGTGTCGATACGGTCGATTTTTCCGCGAACATGTAGTCTTCCACCATTTTGTAAAGGTAATTCCAAACCCGGGATTCCTTTTGCCCCAGCAATTTGTCCGAATAAAATCTCCGTTTGTAACGGATGGAGACCGGTATTTTTACTTTGTTTTTGTAACGCCCACGCTACTTTTTGGATTGTTTGGCTCAATTGATAACGGATGTAGTTCATCCGTGCAGAACTATCTAAAATTTCAAAACGCAGTTCACCAAAAACTTCTTGGAGAACTTTCTCAGTAAATGCTTGGCGTTCTTTTTCCGTCATGTTAACGAGTGAAAGTTCATTTGAAAATAATAATTTAAAGAAGCGATCCAGTGATTCATGATAAAAGTCCCCAGTTGCTGCTGGTGTCAGTCCATAAATCATCCGTTCTTTCAACTTCAAGCCAAATTGAACAAAATATTTATATTCACAGTTGTAAAAATTTTCCATACGAGAAATAGACGTATAGATTTCTTTTCCGTATAACTGCTCTGCTAACTCTGTCGGTAATGAAACTGGAACATTCAAATGAGACTGACTTTCAAATACACGTAAAGCAAAGTTCCGCCAAGGAGAATGGAGAACGACTTCTCTCAATTCAGTCCATACTTTCGCTAATTGTTGTTTCTCATCTGCTGCCAAACGAAACATTCGGTTCAACGTATCAACGGCACTCCGATACGTCCCAATATAATCCGCTGGCTCACTGGTCACCGTCAATCGTGTCTTTTTCTCAATTGGAATTGCTAAATAACGATTGATTCGTTGTAAATAAGGAGAAATTTTCAAACTTCGATCCGTATCGTAACTTTGTGCATAGCTTAAATAAAGTCGCTTTGTTCCTGAAAGAAAGACCAAATATGCTTGAAAAGGTTCAGAAGACATACTTTCCGTTGCAGGATCAAACAAATACTGATCTTCAGCCAATGCTTGATTCAATTGTTCTCGTTCTTCACTAGATAGCAGACCTTTTGTTTCTTGACGAGCTGGGAAAGTTTGATCGTTCAAGCCCAAAGCAAAGGTAATTTTTGCTTGATTTGGACGAACTAATTCTAAGCGGTTTACTTGAACTTGATCAATTGCTGTAGGAATCTTCCCATAACTTAAATTTTCTAGTCCACTGCTAATAATGTCTTGGAATGTTTCCCATTCAAAGCTGGTTTCCCCATAAATCAATGCAAACTCGTCCAGTAAGTCGATCAACGCACCCCACGTTTGCTCATGATTTCTGGCTTGTGCTAAATTTCCGCGGGCAACTTCTTGATTCCGCCAAAATAACAGTTGTTGACGGACACCACTGGTCACTAAAAACTGATAAAAAACACTAGCAGCTTCTTGACCATTTTCACAATTTTTGATTTTTTTAAAGAAACCCGGAATATTACTCTGGAATAAACGACGAATCTCATTTGACTGCTCTTGCAGTTCTTGAACGTCTTCCAGCTCCTCTGTTTCAAAGTTGTAAGAAACAAACGTCCAATCCTTTGCGCGAGTCCAGTAGTTTCCTTGATAATTATAAGCTAAGGCAACATTTTCTGTGAGATCTAATTTTTTGCGGAAATCATCTCTGATCCATTGCCATTGTTCCTGCTCTAATTCTTGATTTTCTGGAGCAATCAATAACTCCGTTTTGAAAAATCGCATAATGTCACTCAAACGATAGGCGTAGCGATCCAAAGCAAACAGACTGTTGATCCACTCGATCAGAGGATGGTTCTCCATCAACTGCTCTTCATCGAGATAAAACGGAATCGCCATTTCTTGAAAAATCGGCTTTAATAAATTGCCATAAAGAAGCATATCTTTCGTCAATACTTGAATATCACGATACCGACATTCCCCCTCGCTAACCAAACGGCGAATTTCCACGGCCAACTGTTGGACTTCTTCCGTTGGTGTTTCCGCCTCCCACAAATGAATCGTCTTTTGTGCGCCAACTTTTCGAGAACGATTTTGTTTTTGACTACTTGTTTCTTCCCACATCTCTTGTAATGCGGCTAACGCTTCTGGCACTTCCTTCGCTGGTGCATATTGATCAATCAAAATCGGTGCACGATGTTCTTTTGCCCCGTTCAACAAGCGAAAATATAACTTGCCTGTTTCGTGAAACAGATTTAAGGGTTCAGGCACTTCATTAGGATAAGGTCGATCAAGTAATAAATCGACAACCAGGTTTCCTTTGACCATCATTGCGCTCAACAACTGATACTCCTGGGCATTGATCCGAGAAAAACCCGTCATCAAAAATTTTACATGGCGAAAATCTTGTTGATAAAGATACTCACTTAAAATAGCTAAAACATCTTCTGCTTGTAGCATTCGCTCAAATAGTTCTTCTTCATACGCAGAAAAAATCAACTGTAAATCTTGCATTTTCAATTGTTGGTCTGCTGCTTTGGGACTTTCCCCAGTTACACTAGCTATTAAGTCACTTGGGTGAATGTTTCCTGTGCGCATTTCTTCATATAATTCTTGGAGTTGCTTGATGAATCCTTTTTTGTTGACTTCTCCACGAAAAATGGTCAACTTTTCGCGGTTTTTTTCTAATATCTGACGTAGAATCATTGCTGAGCCAGACTCGGTGATGCTATTACCTGAAAGCAAAGTTGTCTGTTGCAAAATGTACCATGCTAGTCGATAAAAACTAAAGACTTGCACCTTTGTCGTACTAAAGGTTTGTGTTCCTTTGCGCTGACGTAACATTGCTAATAACTCTTGTTCTTGTTCAAACTTATTGTAATTAGGTACAAGGAAAAAGACTTGATTTTGAGGAGCTGCTTCTAACCAAGTCGTTGCCTCATCAATCAGTGCTGTTCGATGATCTTTCTTACCTGAGCCGAGAATAAATTGTAAAGACATTTTACTCCTCCTTTACTTTTTGATGCTCTTCTATTATAACAAAAAAACTGAACATTCGTTCTACTTATCAAGGTTTTTGGTAAAAAGAAATAACTTTTTAAAAAAGGTTGTGACACAAAGCGGTTAGCTCCGACAAGATAGCGCGCAAGCACTCAAAATAGCTTTTCATATTTTGAAGTGAATGCAAGCTATCTTGAGGAGTTGCTTTGAGAACACCGTGAATAAGGTTGTGACACAAAGCGATCAGCTCCGGAAAAATAAAGAGCAACTGACAAAAATAGCCTCTCATATTTTTAGTCAGTTACGAATTATTTCGAGAAGTTGCTTTGAGAGCACGGTGGATAAAGGTTGTGATTCAAAACGTTCCCCTTCAACAATATAATACGCAATCATAAAAAATAATTTTTTCTATTTTGAAGTGATTGAAAATTATATCGAGGGGTTGCTTTGGGAACACCACAAATAATCTTCCAACATAAAACATTCAGCTCCGAAAAAACAATCAAAAATATTTTTTTGTTGGCAAACCTATTTCTCATAAACTTTCTTTACACTTAATCTCAAAGTTTTACCGTTTTCTCCACAAAAAAAGCCTAGGACATCAACTGCCCTAGGCTCTAATTTTTTTAATGAATTGAACCCATTAATTTCTTAATTGGTTCTTTGATTGTGAATAATAAAATCCCACCGATGATTGCAACGACTCCGATAATCCCAAAATATGCTGATTCAGTTGCCGGTGTATAAAAACGAGCGATTTGCGCGTTAATTGCTTGTGATGAAGCATCTGCTAAGAACCAGATAGCAATTGTTTGTGATTCAAACGCGCGTGGTGCTAGCTTAGTTGTTACAGATAGGCCAACTGGTGATAAACATAATTCTGCAATTACAATGATGAAGAAGCTACCAACCAACCACATTGGACTTACTTTTCCAGCTGTTCCATATAATAAACCTGGTAACATCAATAACAAGTAAGAAAGCCCAGCAAATAACAACCCAAGTGCAAATTTTACAACAGTTGATGGTTGTTTTTGTCCAAGTTTCGTCCATAAAGTAACGAAGACAGGTGTCAGAACAAAAATAAAAATTGGATTTAATGATTGGAACCAGCTTGCTTGGATCGTTACACCAAATAAAGTTGATTGTGTTCGTTCGCTAGCAAATAACGCAAGAATCGATGAACCTTGCTCTTGTAATGACCAGAAAATAATTGCTGCTAAAAACAAGGGAATATATGCTAATACTCGTGGTTTTTCTTCTGCAGAAACATCTTTTGACGTTAACATTTTTACAAAATAGAACACAGGTAGAACAATTCCAAGTATGCTAATCGAATTAACAAAGAAATCAATAGAAAGATGACCAGTTAATTGTGCACCACCAAAAATAGCAATGATGACAACAATCGCAATAATAAAGTTACGAATAAAACCTTTACGTTCTTCTGGTGTTAATGGGTTTGGAGCTTTTGTTCCAACACCATCTAATGTTTTGCGGCCTTGGATGATGTATTGTAGTAGACCGAAGAACATCCCAAATGCTGCTAACGAGAAACCTAAATGATAGTTATATTCTTGACCTAAAGTCCCAACAATCAGTGGTGCTAATAATGCCCCCAAGTTAACACCCATATAAAAGATTGAGAAACCTGCATCACGACGTAAATCTGTTTTTGAATAAAGATGTCCCACCATTCCGGACACATTTGGTTTCAATAAAGCTGTCCCCATAATAATCAATGCCATTGAAATAAATAAAGCACCTACTCCAAATGGTGTCGCTAAAACAATGTGACCAAACATGATGAATACTCCACCAAAAAATACTGTTCGTTTTGCTCCAAGTAAACGGTCGGAAATCCATCCACCAACAATGCTTGACATAAATACAAGTGAACCATAAATCGACATGATTGCTAAGGCCGTTGTACGTGGTAATCCAAGACCACCATTGGAAACTGCGTCATACATATAATAAAGAAGTAATGCACGCATTCCATAATAACTGAATCGTTCCCACATCTCTGTGAAGAACAATGTTGATAACCCCTTCGGCTGACCAAAGAAGCCTTTATCTTGTTGATTTTCCATAATCTATACCCCAATTCTTTAAATTTTCAGAAAATAATAAACATATTACCTGAAAAATTTAACTGAAAAACTTATCTAAGAAATATATACTTCTTTTCTATAAAAATAAGTAAAATTCAATGACAAAATAATAAGAATAAAAAAACACACATTTAATAATTATATAGTTCCTCTCAATAAACTGACTAAAAAAAGTCGTTAAAGCAGTTAAGTAACCGTTATCACTCTTTTTGCTTTCTCATTTACTTTTTCCTAAAAAAAAATTTCCATTTTTTTGAGCTTTTCCATTTACTTACTTTTTGTAAGATGATATACTTCATTTTGTATTCAATTACAAAAAGTAAGTAAAAAAACAACATTCAAAGGGAGACTATACTATGACTACATTTACAAACACTTTAAAAAATCGCCGTTCGATCTATCACTTAGGACGTAACGTTTCATTATCAAACACAGAATTAGAAGCACTTATTAAAGAAGCTATCAAAGAAAGCCCAACTGCTTTCAACGCACAATCAACACGCGCTGTTATTCTTTTCGGTGACGCTCACGAAAAATTATGGGAAATCACAGAAGAAGCACTTCGCCCATTAACACCTGCTGAAGCTTTTCCTAATACACAACAAAAATTAGCTGGCTTCAAAAATGGTTACGGAACTGTTTTATTCTTCAAAGACACTGATATCGTTAAAGGATTGCAAGAACAATTTGAACTTTATGCAGACAACTTCCCAGATTGGTCAGAACAATCAAATGGTATTGCAACAGCAAATACTTGGGTTTCATTAGTCGAACAAGGACTTGGCGCAAACTTACAACATTACAATCCAGTAATTGATGAAGCAGTTGCAAAAGAATGGAATATTCCTGCAAACTGGAAACTACGTTCTCAATTAGTTTTTGGTTCTGTTGAATCACCCGCTGGCGAAAAAGAATACATGAACGATGAAGATCGTTTCCGCGTATTTAGCTAATTACAAGATTATAAAAAAGGAACACGTCTAGGATTAATCTAAACGTGTTCCTTTTTTAGTTTAAAGTAAACATTTTGATAGAAAATAAAATCTGCTTCGTAATAAAAACGGTTTCATTAATTCTTTTTGCTGCGATGTTTTCAAAAGAACTTCTCGAAATAACTCACACCTGGTCAAAAATATAAAAAGCTATTTTCGCCAGTTGCTCATTATTTTTTCGAAGCTAACCGCTTTGTGCCACAACCTTGTCCTCACTCTTCATCAATCATAATATCAATCTGAGCATCATCATTTAATCGTTGCGCTAAAAATGGCACCAACTCCTCTAAAGAAGCGGAAAATTTTAACATCGGCCCACGCCAGCCCTTACGGAAAAAGTTCATTTTCACTTCATTTGAGCCTTGGGGTTGATATAAAACGATTCGATTGATTTCAGAAAAAGGAACGCCCCGTTTATCAAAGCTATTTAAAACCAAGCCTTCTTCCGTTATCCCACGACTATCCATTAAAAAACTGATGAATATCATTGCGGATAAAACGGCTTTCGCCAAGTCATCCACCGTTGGCTGACTAATGATCGTAAACCAGATAACTAAGACCACAAGAAACGGAACCACCAAGTAAACCCAACGATTTCGTACTGCTTTATAAACAATTTCTCTACGAACGAACCATAGAAATAAAAACATGACAAAAACAAATGCAAACAATAACAAAGTAAAGGTTGTTATCATCGTACATCACCTCTCTTCTCTCATCTCAAGAAAACTTTTCTCTTTATTAAGTCAAGTATATAGAACTTTTTCAAAAACAGCAAAAAGGACACGCAGCAACACTTTTTCATGTTTGAACTACTTGTCCTTTTTATTTTTTATTCAAATGTATCATATTTTGCAACAACCATGCTGGACTTCTCTTCCAATAATTCTTGGTCTTCGTCAGCACATTGAGCAACTTTGACTACGGCACAATTCGTCATTTTTGATACAACTTCTCCAACAACTGGTTGTGTGAATCCAATTGGCTTACAAGAATACTTTTCTCCTAGATTTATCATTTCTTCCGTCATCAAAATCCTCCTACACTGCTGCCCCATTTTCTTTCCTGAAGTAATTTATTCAGGCAGAATGTTCGTTGTCATTACCAATTGATTCTTGTTAATAACTTTTTTGAACAAACCATATTGGCATTATAGCCTACTGGTTTCGTTTTCACAAATAAAACCTCTTTTAAACACGAAAGTTTCGTATAAAATTCATAAAAAAGAACGGAATTATTCATTTTTTCTTCCCCTCATTTTTTAAGTTGAAATAGTTGAAAAAATGATTACTAGCTGTTAATTTTTTTATGTAAACTTCTCCATCAGGAATTAACGTAAAAGTATTTCACATTCACAAAAAAAGCATTATAATAGCAAGAATGTAAGATGTTCCCTTGCGGAATAATTGGAGGTCCTTATGAAAAAGAAAGTTGCAAAAAAATTAAGTGGAATTGTTAGCGTTAGTCTGCTTGCTGCTGGCTCAATCTATTGGTTAACAACGCCCAGCTCAAACGAAACTGCACAACAAAAACAAGAAGACCAAAAGCCTCCAGCTAAAAAGAAATCCAATGAAGCGAATGAAATGATTTTAGATGTTCCACTTGCTAACCAATTTGACGAACCAGCTTTAGAAAATGGCTGTGAAGTAACTGCCCTTTCTATGTTGTTAAATTACTATGGTTTTGAAACGACCAAAAACCTGTTAGCAAACGAACTTACTTATGTCCCTGTGTTTAATGAAGATGGTACACATGGTGATCCAAATGAAGGATTTGTTGGTGATATTTCTGGTGGAGACTGGGCAATGGGTGTCTATGTCGCACCAATTGCTGCACTCGCACAAAAAGTAGTACACACTAGCTACCATGCACAAGCAAAAAAAGAAGCCTCACTTGCTGATATCAAAGAAGCCTTGAATGAAGAAAAACCGGTTTGGACCAGCGTCACCATTGAGTTTGAGGTCCCTGATGAAACTGACTTTATGACTTGGACTACCCAAAATGGTGAAGTTTCTGTCACTCCCCTAGTTCACGCTTGTGTCGTAACTGGCTATGACAAGGAAATGATTTACGTGAACGACCCTTATGGCGAAAAAAATCGAGCAGTTCCAATCGATGATTTCACTGAAATTTTTGAAGCAATGGGTGGACAAATGTTAACCTTGGAAAAAAGTAACTAGCGTTCTTTCAAAGAATGACATATACTTTAGACAAGAAGATTCTTATTTGAAGGAGGAGGCATCATCATGGAAAGATTCAATCAAAAAAAACCGAATCCAAATGAAATTCCAATCATTTTTGTACGTGATGATTCTGGCAATGTTCAGGGAAAAGTTTCCGTCAACGAATGGACAAACCGCCACCGTCCTTCCTCTTTAAACCAATTAGAAATCAAATTATATCGTCAAGCTTTAGCGTATTACGCCGAGCAAGATTTGGAAAAAGCGATTGATATCCTAAAGTTTTTGATTTTACAAACCGAATATACTCACTTTGAATATGTTGAGCGTTTAGCAAATATCTATCACTTGAAAAATGAACTACAACTTGAATTAAAACTTCTCTCGTCAACTATTTCCGTTGCTGAAGTTACAGGTCTACCTTCTGGTCTGGTTAGAAAAATCGAACGTCGAATCGAGCGAATCAAAAAAAACAAATAACAGGCAAGATAAATTAGTTGCGTTTTTATAAATAAGTGCTAACATAAACTTGCATTGAGTCATTGGGATGTAGCCAAACTGGTAAGGCACTTGACTCTGAATCAAGCAATTGCAGGTTCGAACCCTACCATCCCAATTTGGGTTCACGTTTTCTTATCATTTCAAAAAGGAGTTGCGACAATCGTCACAACTCCTTTTTTTATTATGCTTTTATCTTGATTATCCAATAAGTGCTAATGCTTTTTCAGGAACTTCGTTTTTGTCGACTTCTTCGTACGTTTCGACATGTGCGCCTTTATTCGTTAATTTCAAATAACGTTCTTCCTTTAATACACCAATCCCATTAAACTCAACTGTCCGTTTTTTTCCATTTTTATCTACCGCTTCCTGGATATAAGTTGCTGTTCCGTAACTATTGACAGCGTCCGGCTTTTTCGTTTTTACATAAACTTCTCCTTCTGTTACCAAAGGATTTAGTTGGTCCATTATACCAGCAAATTCACTGTGTTGATTTGCTGTATACATTTTTAATCCAAACAAACTTAACCCGCCAATCAGAATAATTCCTACAAAAAATTTAACTACTTTCATTTTCCTACCTCCTATGATGTTGCACTTATTATAACTAGAAACAGAAGGTAGAAACCTCCGACCAGGGAATGAGTTTTCCCTCATACTTTAGCAATGCAATCAAATTTCATAACAACTATTATTCAAAAAACACTCGTTATCTGGTAAACTATGAATGTAAAAGTAATCTGAACATGAGCATAATAGCATTTTATATTGTTATTCGTTACTTTTTAATAACTTTTAATAACTATAAAGGATGGGGTAAAAATGAATAAAGATGAACTAATCGCAAAAGTAAAAGAAATGATTAATGAAGGAAACTTGGACGAAGCAAAACAATTTGTCGAAGATCATAAAGATGAGCTTGGTAGCTATGTTGAGCAAGCAAAACACCTTTTGAAAGATATTGATGTTGATGGAATCACTGATAAAATCAAGAATCTGTTTAAATAAAGCTTGTGGCTCCAAGCGTTAAGCTTTAAGGAATAAGGAATCCTTTCTAAAAATAACTTCTCATATTGTTATGAAACAGAGATTTCTTACCGAGTAAACCACCATGGAAATAACACAAATAATGTTATCAAAAATTGTAACACATAACACTCAGCTACAACTAGCTATCCATAAACATGGGTTGAGACAAAAGTAGCCTAAATAGAAAAACGCCTAAAATTCGTTTTTGAAAACGTTGATTTTAGGCGTTTTTTAAATTGAAAATGTGTTAAGAACGACTGGTTTTTAGTTTTTGCCCAGTCTATTTATTATGCTAGTGTTTTTCTGAGTAACTTTCTTTTGTTGTTAAACTAATAACAGTTAAATAACCACCTCAGGTTTTCATACCTTCTTCTGGATCTTGCTTTTCTAAACAGTTATCTACAAGCTAGCTGGTTTAGCTATCCTAATGATGCTTATTTTGGAAAACGGTAATTTTTCCTGCAATAGGTTTATTTCTTCAAACAAGACGGCTAAATAATTTTTATTTTGCTATCACTTTAGATTCATTGGGCTTATTTTTCCCTAGTCAACGCTCTTAATCTAGCTTTTTTGTCAAAAACTAATATAAACGTGTTGGATCATAGTGATAGGTAACATTTCCGTTCAAGGATGCTTTTCCAACCACATATTTGCGGTCTTCCAACTTTAACCAAGCTTCCCGGAAGGTCATTACCTCATCATGCTTGACCTCGATTTTTTCGATTTTTCCAGCAATCAATGCTTGGATTTGTTCATCATATGGATTCATTTTTTCTTCCTCCATTGTTAATACGTAGTAAAAACTGGTTCATAGATTTTTTTCGTATCCAAATCTTTTCTAACTTTTACTGTTGTGTAGATGATTTTTTCAACCGGAATACTATAAAATTCTTCTTCGCCATTATTAAAACGGTGAACCTCTTTTTTGCTTAAAATACCATTGATTTTATTCGTCAACACCCGCTTTTCTACACTGTTGCTGACAACATAATAAATCACTCGAATATTGTTCACTAAATGTAAGTCAATCTCTAATATCACATGGTCCATGAAAATTTTCATCCTCTCTTTCAGGTCTGATTATATCAGGAATTTGTGAGACAATCAAAATCAATCAGCAGATTAATTGCGTACTTATCACAAATGTGCTTGCACCAATCAACTTAACATGTTATTTTGTAACATGGACTTATTTTAATATAGGAGGCGCCCCATGCTGATCTTGGGTCAATTATTCTTTTATATACCTTTTTTTATTATGGCTTTGATTACATTCTATTATATTCACTGGACGAGAAAAAAAGTTTCCGTTTTAATTGCTTCTCTCCCTAGTGCTTATTTCACTTATCAAATTTTTACTATTCGTCATTGGGAGACTACCTCTTTGCTAACCAAGTATGTCTTTGGGCTTACGATTTCAGTTATTTTGCTGATTGTGTGGTTATTCATCTTATATAATAAACAAAACTAACGTTATCTCTTTCAAAACTCACATTTGTTATGCGTTCGTTTGAAACTCTTCAACCAGCTAATTCTTCTTAGCTGGTTTTTGTACACAAAAAACATGAGTTGCATTATTTCCTACAACCCATGTTTTCAACTTTCTTCTATACTATAGAAGAAAAAAGATTTACTCATTTAAATCTTCCCTTTTTTGTAAAAATTCTTCTAGATCATCCAGAGCTTGTTGTGTATGCACGAAATCTTGACTGTAAAGCGATGCTAGTCGCTCAGGCAAAATAAACCATGATGGATGATAGCCGTTTGTTGTCACAGGAAACCCTTTATCTAGCCGATTATCCCCATCCCATCGAACAGCAATCGTCTTCTTCTCTTTCCATTTTACAAATGCTGTCGAGTAGCCTTTCTTGGTCTTCGTGCCATCCTCAATAATTGACAACACTTTGATTTTTTCTTTAGGAGCCGATACATCTTGTGGTTGAACCATTTTATACACCAACTTTCCTTATTTTACTACTAAAACATTACATGGGGCATGTGTCACTATATATGAAGTTGTCGAACCGACTAATGCTTGCTGAATTGCTCCTTTACCCGTTGCCCCCATCACAATCAAATCAATTTGTTCCTTATTAGGAATATCGACTCCAATCAACTCACGCGGATCACCAGTCTCAACGACGGCATGGATCGAATCAATACCATATTCCTTTGCATCATTGATTTTTTTCAACATTTCCAATTCAATTGCTTCTTTTTCCTCTGCATAAATTTTTGAAAATGCGTAAGCACTATGGGTTAATTCAACTTCATTAATAATCGAAACAATATATAAACTTGCATGATTTTGTTTGGCAATTGCCATTGCTTCAGAAAAAGCTTTTTCTGATTGTTTTGATCCATCAACAGCAACCAAGATGTTTTGATAACTGATAGTCATTGAAACCGCCTCCCTTTTCTTTTATTGTATCATCACCTACTTAAATTCAAAAATATATGCACTATTTCTTCAAAAATTCCTTTAAATACGAAATTTTTTTTGCTTTTACGCGCAAAAAACAGAACATACTTTCTCATTTTTCACCCTTAACAATCATTGATGTGATTACTTTATGTGCTTTTTTTCATTTTACCCACATTTTTTGATAATATTTTTGTTACAAAAAACCTGATTCTGTTACAAAGTGTCATCAATCTTTCACCTATGAAATCTTTTCACATGATAAAGTATGTCCATGTTGAAAAACACTTAACAAAAACTTTTATGATTCGAAGGAGAATATATATTATATGAAATCACTTAAAACTGTACTATTAGGAACAACTCTGGCTGCCGGCGCTGCATTATTTATGGGAACAACAACACACGCAGACGAAGCGTACACTGTTCAATCAGGCGATTCATTATCAACTATTTCACAAAAATATGTTGGCGATAACTCCTTGATTAACCATATTGCTCAATCTAATTCAATTTCAGATATCAATCTGATTTTTGCAGGTCAAACATTAACTATTCCAACCTCAGAGCAAGGCTCAACAACAGATGTTGCACCTCAAACAGAAGCAGTTCAAGCTGAACCTGTTCAACAAGAAACAACACAAGAAGTTGCTCAAGCACCTGTTCAAGAAACAGTTCAAGCAACTCCAGCAGTTGAAACAACAGAAGCAGTAGCTACTACTTCTAACTCTGCAAAAGAATGGATCGCACAAAGAGAATCAAGCGGTTCTTATACAGCAACTAACGGTCGCTACATCGGTCGTTACCAATTAGATTCATCATACTTGAACGGTGACTACTCAGCTGCCAATCAAGAACGTGTAGCAGACGCTTATGTTTCTTCACGTTATGGTTCTTGGGAAGCTGCTCAATCATTCTGGTTAGCAAACGGCTGGTACTAAAATTCAATTTAATTAGTAATTAAAAAAGGTCTGGAAGAATTCTTCCAGACCTTTTTTCAATTCACTTTAGATAAACTATTTCAGCCAAACTTAATCCATTTTACGGACAAAGAATGAAACGATTAGCACTAAGATCACTGCACCAACAATTGACGGAATGATTGCCATTCCTGCCAAACTTGGTCCCCAGCTTCCTAGTAGCCATTGTCCTAATGCAGAACCAACTAAACCTGCAGCAATATTTGCAATAATTCCCATTGAAGAACCTTTCTTCGTAATTGCACCTGCCACAGCTCCGATGATACCACCAACAATTAATGACCAAATAAAGCCCATGTCACTCACTCCTTTTCAAATTTTACAAGTTTAAATTATTTTATTATTCCACACGAGGTTCAGTGTTTTCTTTCACACGTTGCGTTCCTTTGTCGACAGCTTTTTTCGCTTTAGAGGTTTGTTTTGAAGCAAACTCACCAGTTGATTTTGCTGCGTCCGTTACTTTATCTTGAACTGTTTCACTTTCTTTTGCGTATTCTTCGCGTGTTTTGATGTCAACGACGTTCACATTAACTTCAATCACATCTAAGTGAGTCATATTTTTCACTTCACGACCAATTAACTCTTTCATTTGTTCGTAGATACCTTCAATGTCCTTGCCGTATTCAACAACAACATCCATATCAACAGCTACTTGTTTTTTACCAACTTCTGTGTCGATTCCTGCTGTTACATTATCTGTATTCACTAATTTTTCAGCAATATTGGAGAAAAATCCGCCATCCACAGTTAGCAAGCCATCCACATCTTCTAAAGCAATTCCAATAATTTTTTGAATCACTTTGTCTTCAAAAGTTAGTTCTCCATTCATTTGATCAATCCCCTTTGTATTTTTTTGTTCTGTTGCAGGTTTGAATTCGTTGTGTGCCATTATCCATTCCTCCTAAAATTTAAAATAATCATCTAAAAGATGTGTTTCTTTAAGATAAAAACCAATTGCGATACCGATTGCGGTTAAAATCAAAATGAGCAAGGTTTTAAAAAATCCTACAGTTAACCACAAAATCGCTAAAATGAGCCCAAGACCCCCAAAGATAATAGGGAGCTTGTATGTTGAAAAGAATTGATTCATTTTTTGCCCTCCTACTCTACTCGAGAGTGCTTGTTTTCTTTTGCTGCTTTTTGAAATTGCTGATAAGTGACTACCACTTGAACAGGTTCATTTACCCCTAACAATCGTTTGACTTCTGCTTCGATCTCCTTCATCAACTGGTCTGTTTGCCCAATTAACGAAGAAGTTCGCTTCAATTCACCCTTCACTTTGATTTTGATTTGATTTTTTGTTGCACGAACCACAATTCTAGGGGAATGAATAAATTCTTCTGCCTGTAATTTCGTTCGAACTAATCCTTCAATCGCTTTTTTATCGACAGCTAAAGTTCCATGTTCTCGCTTCAAGACAAAGGTTGTCTTGGTTTTTGGATAAAAAAGGATGAATAGAATAAATATGGCAACAAGAATACTAAATACAATGGCAACCCAAAAGATATATTGTTGAAAGTAAAAACTAGTAACAATAAAGTATCGAACATTCTCTAAGAAAGTTGGCAACTGATACAGTGAATAAATCAATGCAACCGTCAACGAGATTGAAAGGATAACCAAACTTCCGATGATTCCAATCACTTTAACCCCTTTATTCATTTTCCACCTCCTAAAATTTTTTAAACAATGGCAATTTGCCAATTATTTACTAAATAAAATCTAGCCATTCAGCGAATATAACAACATTTTTATGGCAATTCGCTCACAATTAAAGCGTTCTCTTTTTATGTTTTTCTAATTTATCTTAATTCCAGACTATTACTTTCAATTTTTTTTTGCAAAAGTTATGCTTACTTATTAAAAAACAAATAGACAAACTAAAAAAACCGTTCATTTCTAAAATGAACGGTTAGTTGAATCGTTTTTCAATTGTTTTTCTTAGTGACCTTTATAACTTAAATAATAAAATCCTGAAACAAAAACGCCACCACCAAGAATGTTTCCTACGTACACTAACAAGAAATTTCTAAAGAATTCTCCCCAACTTAATGAGCCTTCAAAAATGGCCGCAGGAATAACAAATGCATTTGCCACACTATGCTGAAAACCAATCGCAACGAAGATCATCACGGGAAACCAAATACCTAAAATTTTTCCAGCAGCATCTTTCGCACCATAGCATAACCATAAAGCAAGTCCAACAAACCAGTTACAACCAATACCAGAAATGACTGCTTGTTCCCACGAAACATTGACCTTATGTTCTGCTAATGACAGCACTTGGTCTAAATACACGCCACTATGCGTTAAACCCAACACATGTCCGAAAGCATAAGCAACAAAAAAAGCACCCAATAAGTTTGCTAATGTAATCGTTAACCAGTTTAGTAAAAGTTCTTTAAAAGAAACTTTCTTTGCCATCCATGCTGTGCTCACAGCCATCATGTTCCCAGTAATCAATTCTCCCCCGGCCAATAAGATCACAATTAATCCAATTGGGAAAACAGATGCGCCAACTAACGCCTGAACACTGGCTAAATCTGCTGGAATCGAAGCCGATACTCGAATATATGCTAGATAACCTAAAGAAATCATCGCGCCTCCAATGAAGCCTAAAATCCATTTGGCTATCCATGTTTTTTCAATTTTTTTCTGACCATTCTCAATGCTGATTGCTAAAATTTCACTTGGTGAATACACAAAAATCGCTCCTTTAAACTTTTCTTCTCCTTTTTACTACTTTACAGTTAAATCAACCGTTTTCAATAGTTTTGTACATTTTTTCACTAATTCCTCATTTCTATAACTCTTCCATCATTTTTCACAAAAAAAACTGGGACTAAAAGCTGTCCCAGTTACCTAATTATCCATTTTAACAAGTAATTTGATTCTCCAAAATCTTTTCATTAGGATTTATTTAGTTGATTTAAATCTCAACCGCATGTTAGAAGATGATTTCGATACATCCGTTTGTTTATTAACAGAACCTTCAAATGAAACTTGTTTGATTTCTTGAGCATCTAAAGTTAGCAATAGATGTGCTCGGTTGATTTCTTGATTATTTTCGTAAAGAGTCACAGGTTGTCCATCAGCAACAATTTTCAGTAATAAATTCTTGTCTTTTAGTTCTGTATCTGGTGTAAATTGTTCAACAGATACTTCGACAGGGACAGTTGAATTGTTTTCCATTTTGTAAACAGGTGAAATGATTTTTTCTTCGTCTGAACCAAAATTCATTTTTGTTGGTATCGTTAGGTTGATTTCCGAAGTATCAATTTCGTTAACAATTCCCCCAGGAACATCAACTGCTACTTCTGGAATATCCTGCTCGACTGAACTTTGATTTGTTGCTTTTCCTGTTACTTTAACTACTGGATTTTGATTCAACGCAGCATCTGTCACTTTTACTTTTACTTGATAAGTAAAAGTTTTACCAGGTGCTAGCTCATCAATACTCACATTTTGTTCACTTCGTGTCACGACTTCCAATCCATCTGGTAACTCAATTGAAAGATTTCCTGACTTAAGTGACGCAACGGAGCTATTATTCGTTAGCGTGTAAACATAAAGTAATTCATCACCAACATTGGTTTCTTCCTCACTTCTTGACAGGTTTTCAACAGTTAGATCTGCAGCCAGCGTTAACTTCGGTGCTTTGACGATAAATGGTACCGTGTGGCTATATGCAAATGTTTTCCCGCTCTTCAACGTTTCGACAACGCTGATTACAGCCATGCTTCCACCAAGTTTTGATGTATCTGGATACATTTCGAATTCTTTCACTGACAGTTCATTATAGTTTTCTGTTGAAAGAAATTCATTGATTCGTTGGTCCAACTCTGCTTCTGTCGTCCCTTGTTCAATTTCTTGCACTTGTGGTTTCAACCAATTAACATGTAATAAAGAATAACCATTTGGTGTCAATTCATAGAAAGCTTCTGTCTGTCCTTCAGCTTCTTTCACTAATAATTCGTTTCGACTCGTATATGTTTCCGAACCACTTAATTGCCAAGATGGATCATCTTTCTTAGTACCCGAAGCTGTTATCACATCACCATACTCGATTACTGCTGACCCAACCAATCCATTCCAGGTGGTTGCTAACTGATCCGGCGTTTGATAAACCGTATTTGTTTTTAGTGAAACGAGCACATTCGTCATTGAGCCACGATAAACATTCAATAGCGGACGCAATGTCAATTCATTTTTTGCCGTTCCTGGTGTTGCAACTAGCTTGGGTACTCCCCCATCGTCCAATAAGCTAAGTGCTACTAACGGATCAGTCCCCATTACGATACTATTGCTATACAATACTTTGTAATTAATCACGACATCAACTGACTGATTGAAGCTTTGGCTGGTTACGCGAACCTTTGCTTGATGTGTTCCCACTGTCGAAGCACTAATCGGATCACTAATCCATTCAAAGACCAATTTATCTTCGGCTTCTGGTGTAGATTTTACATTCACATAGTCTTTTGCATTATTTGATAATGTTGTACCTAATGAGATATCAGCGATTGTTTTTGCGCTCACTTCCAGCGTTTTTACAATTGTAAATGGTACCGTGTAATTAAATTCAAAAGTTCCTCCACTTTGTAACGTTTCTTCTACTTTAATTACGGCACTTGTTGTGCCAAGTTTTGATGTATCTGGATACGAAACAAATTCTTTTACCTTCACATTATTGAAACTTTCTGTTGAGAGAAAATCGCTGATACGTTGATCGAGTGCCTCGTGTGTCATTCCTTGAGTCACTTCTTGATTACTCGGAGTCAAACGATTGATATTGAGTAATGAATACCCTCCAGTGGTTACTTCATACAGTGCTTTTGGATAGCCTTCGGCTTCTTTCACTAATTGTTCATTTCGACTCACATAAGTTTGTGCACCATTTAATGAAAGCGCTGGATCATTTTGATGAAAACTTTCAATGGAGAGTACATCACCGTATATTAGGCTTGTTGTTTGAAGTTCTTTGCTCCAACTGCTTGCTAATTCCTTCGACGTTTGGTAAACCGTATCTGTTTTCAATTCGAACAGTTTTTGATCTATGTTTTTACGATACGCTTTGATATTTGGTCTCATCGAAAGATTAGTACTTGTGTTCAGACCAGTCGTTACTAAATTAGGGTTCCCTGCTTTATCCAGTAAACTAAGGGCAATCATCGATGGCTCGCCTAACACGATACTATTTCCATATAAAACCTTGTAGTCTATAGTTATCTCTTTAGATACTTGATATGTTGGACTCGTCACACGAACCTTTGCTTGATGTGTTCCCACTGTCGAAGCACTAATCGGATCACTAATCCATTCAAAAACCAATTTATCTTCGGCTTCTGGTGTAGATTTTACATTCACATAGTCTTTTGCATTATTTGATAATGTTGTACCTAATGAGATGTCAGCGATTGTTTTTGCGCTCACTTCTAAGCCATCCAAAACATTAAAATTAACTTCATACTCATAATTTAATTTTACACCAGCGATTGTTTCTTCCACTAAGACTTTTCCTTTTGCCGTTCCCGCTTTGGACCGGTCAGGATACTCAGTGATCTTAGAAACTTTCAATCCATTTCCACTCATCCCAAGAAAGTCAATCAAATTACCTGCTTGTTTATCTAACTCTGCATTGGTGGTTTTGGTCGTGATTGCTGTTTCTTTTGGTTTCAACCGATTCAAACGATAGGGAACAAAGCCATCAGCTGTTACTGCAAAATAGACACTTCCTTCATGCATGTCAGAATATTGAGTATTGCTACCATTCTTAATGTAAGAATTTCGCCACTGTTCCTTATGCCATATTTGGACAACATCCCCCAGTCGAACAAATTGTTGCCCGCTCGTTCCAAAACTACTTACTACCTTATCAGTAGTGACCTCACCGTTGAAACCCATATAATACGTGCTACTTAATTGATCGATTCTTCCGGTCCCTCTTAGTAACGTAATTGACTGATAGGTCATTCCTTTACGATACTCATGGATACCGTTACTTCTATAATTTTTGTTTTCTCCAAAGCTAGAGCGAATATAATAAGAGTTGCCTACTTTATGAAGTGTATATGCACCACTTGTACCATTATCATACCCTCGAAGTTGAATGGTATTTCCCCAAGTCATTTTAACAGGTACCTGTACATAAGTAGTGACGCCACTTGACTTACGTGTAATTTTCACACTAATTTTATTTGTAACTGCCATGTTATCAAAGCTGGGAACTGAGGTAATCTCCGCTGTGTAGTCGGAAGAATTGATTGCTGTTCCGTCTTCTAAACGTACGTTAGTAATCATTTTTGAAACAGCAGGGATTTCACCTGACCATGTTCCAAGCTCGATCGTTTGTTCAACCACATCTGCCCAGATTTGTCGGTCATCATTTATGTTGAAACTTGCTGAAGCCGAATCTAATGGAATATTACTCATAGGGAGTGCCCAATACAAAAGACCTCCATCATAAATCGATATTGTACGCCCTTCAGCATCATGACGTGTATTAATTGTTACAGAACAGTCACCTGAAAAATTACCTGCTTTGACTCGCTTCATTCGATAATTTATCTTTGTACCAGTTGAACCCGTCTTCTCAAGTTGAACATAGTTAGAAAAGTTACTGGATAAATCAACTTTAAACTGAGACAGGTCAGAGAAATAGTCTCCTGTAAAATTGACCTGCCCTGCATATTGTTCACTCACTTTACTTTCAACTGTAAAATTTACAGTATTATTCACGTTTTTTCCCAGTTTACTGTAATTGGATTTCAATGCGTCAGACAGGTTACTTGCTATTTTCCGGACAGATACTTTTCTCCACTCATCATAGAACCAAGAATATTTACTAGGCATATCTACACTCTCAAGGTTACAAACCAATCCTGTCATACCTAGACTAACGGTACCTTTCTCAAAATAATCAACTTTGTTCCAAACATAGTTCCCAACACCAAGCGCTTTTATATATTCATCCGCTCTTAGCTCTCCATGATATCTCAAGTTTATAGAAGGAAGCGTAATATTTGAACCAGGTTTCGTTCGCTTTATCACAAGATAAAACCTATTGAATTTTTTACCATTCTTTGTTGATACGGAGGCTGATCCAGTGAAGGCAATACCGTCACCTCCTAAAAATGCCATATTGTCAAAATATATACTTGTCGCATAGTCCCATTTATACAGACCACTAGTTGCAGATGTTACAGGTGCATTCTCAACTGGAAGCTCAAATTCAAGGATTGATGTAGCTCCGGTATAATTTCCAAGTTTGGGTGCTGCTTTCAATCTGGCGTATATTTCTCCAATCCAATATGCAACTGCTTTATTATAAGCTACCTTGGCACCAGGGTTATCATCAACATTTCCAGCCTGTGGTTGGATACTCGTTTTCAATGTCTGTGATGCAGCTTCCTCTTTTGTTGAACTTTCAGCCACCTTTTTCTCAGTGGATGTTTGTGTTTTTGATGAAACTTCATTTTCTTCTTGTTGAGGACTAATTTGTGCTTGAGTTTGACTTGTTTCGGTTGTTTTTCCAGATTGTATTTGATTCACACTAGTTTCAGTTAACGTCGTCTTTTCTTGCTTTTCAGTTGATTTAAGCGTTTCACTTTCTTCTTGTGCCCATACAACCTGATTACTAATACTCACTAAATGAGTAATTTCTGAAAGTAGCAGTGCTATTAACATCAGCCAAATGATCATCTTTTGTCTATTTTTCATTCTTGTTTCATCCTTTTTTGCTCAGCCCTTCTCCACCGTCCTTCATACATAGCAGTGCCCCCTTTACTAGCTGACATATAGAACACCATCAATTGTCGATTGATTGATTTCCTTTTCGTCATCATAGATCGTATAAACAATCGTTACTTCATGACTACCCTTTGACAAATCTTTTGCTAGCTTGGCTTCCATTAATTGGCGATTTGCAGGTATCAGTCCAGATTTGTAAACCTGTTCATTTCCTTCTTTCAGCAAATATGCCACTTGGATGCTGTAAGCATTCGTCGGTTTGTTTTTCACCGCGATTTGAGCAACATTCGTTTCTTTTGAAACTGCAATCTCATGTTTCAGGTTGATAGTAAAATTGTCTTTGTCGACTTTTGTTTGCATGAACTTTAGCATTTCTTCATCTGTCATTTTTTCTAAATTTTGTTCAACGTCTGGCAACCCGCTGATAACTTTCGGCGTTTCTCTGAAAAAGTAAAATGAAAAAAATGATCCTAATGCAACAAGCAACAACAGTAATAAAATCAATAATCGTCTTTTTTTCTTCTTATTTTCTTTTGCTCTTTGTTCCACCATCTTTTGTTATCCCCCTATGTCAAAACCCAGAAAAGGAGAAAGATTAGTCAATCTCCCTCCTTTACTTTAAAGCTCTTTATTTGCTTATTTTACTGCTGTAAAGTGTAGAGACATGTCATATGTAGGTCTCAATGCTGCATCAGTATCACCCGTTGGGAATGCACTTTGATCAATGTTTCCTGTGAATTCAAAATTTTTCGTTGATGTTTTAGGAACAGTTACCAACTTTGTTCTTGCATTAAGCATTTGACCTGCTTTGGTTTGTAAAGCAACTGCTGCTTCACCTGTCGCCACAACTGATAAATCTTGTTTCACATCAATTGCATTTTTTGAACTAAATTTTTCAACAGAAACTTTTACATCATTTGATGTTGAGTTATTTGTTAACTTATAGATTGGTGAAATAATTGTTGATGTAGGTTTTCCAGCATCATCTACGCTATTCGCATATAAAACAGTTGTTGGAATTGTGACGTCAATGACTGTTGGATCTTCCGGATCAGTTGGATCTGGAGATTCTGGATTTGATAAATCCCATGCACCAATCCAACCATTAACAGCTACATTTCCAGATTCTTGACCTTTGATCGTTTGTCCACCAGCTTCATTGGGATCTGTTTCTCCTGCTTCCCAGGCACTTGCCGTAATTGGAGCCAAAACAACCCCACCTAAAATTAATGTACTAACTAGTAATTTCTTTACCATTTTTGTATCTCCCCTATTTTATATTTTTAAAACAAAGCTATTTCTTACTAAAACAGCCACTACAAAATCAATTTTAGATAAAGTAAAAAATAGCAATTTCTATCTTTTACTTACACGAGGGTTACCTAAAACGGTTTATGCAATGTCCATGTCAGAAAAATAGCATCATTTTCAAACATAACGCTTTGTTCCAAATAAATTTTCGTTTTTTGCGTAGTACGCCTTGGAACATAAATTATATTAGCAAACGAACACAAACCATTTCCAATCAGATTTTACCTAGGTATCGGAACGAGATGTCCTTTGCAGAATCTCTACCTCTTGCTTAATCACCAACACGTCATCTCAAACAAGGAACTCACCGCGCTTTTCATTTTCTAAATAAAAAACAACAATGCGCGGACAAATAATAACTTTTTTCTTCCATAAAATATACATTTACAAAACTAATAAAGCCCAACGAAGCTTTATTGAAAGCAAAAAAAAATAAATTCATTGAACCAGAAATAGTCAGTCACTTTACACTAAGGTCGTTGCTTGTCTTTTGATTTCCTTAAATAAACGTGCTAAATTAAGCACAAGGAGATGATTCTATGTCTGAAAGCAAATTCGTAATCATGATGAACCAGTTGAGTGCAGCTTACTCAGATGAAAAAGTGGCGCAAATGCCTAAAATCAAAGAGATGATTTTTAGTGCAGCGCAAGAGTTAGAAAAAACTGAAAATACAAAGTTAGTTGCTACAAAGCTTTGCCATGCAATCACGCTAAGTTATCTTGAAACTAAACAACCATTTCCAGAAGCAGTCATAAACTTGTATTATCAATTAAAACATGACGCAGAAATCTACCAAGGGATTGCTCTGAGTGCCATGCTCCTTCCTCTATGGTTTTAGCCAAAAAGACTGCAACAAACTGAAGTGACCTCCAAAAGTCCGTTTTCTGATCGAACTTTTGGAGGTTTTTTTGTATGAGAAAATGCAGTTTTGAATTGAAATTTGAAATTGTTCATGACTATTTATCTAGTCAAAGAAACACCTGAAGCAAGCAATCCTATCAAAGAATTAGAAAACAAGTTTGTTTGCTTCAGATTGAGAATGCCTTTTAAAAGAATGAAAGAAACTGTGAAAACTAGAAAGCCCAACAAAGACGAAAGAATCAGTCATATGAATGATCAGCAGCCTCCGAAAGTCATTCAAATTAGTTGAGCCTCTTGCATTCATAAACTTCACTAGGGTGACCTATCTGTACTGGCAAAAACGTTTTGACCGTTCAATTCCAGCTCAAGCAGTTGATTAATCCTTATTTTACAGTATAAAAAAAGAGCGGATTTCTCCACTCTATAAAAGTTTAACTTTTTGAGTCACAACATTTATCTACGTCTTGTTGCTACCTATTTGAAATGAATCATTGTTGATTCGTTTTTTTATATTTACGATACCAGAAAGTACTTAATACAAGTACAATCGTAACAACTCCTGCCCACGCAATCACCGGTTTAGAATCATCATTCGTTTTAGGAAATTTATTTTTAGATTCTTTAAAACTACTATTTGATGTAGTAGATGCATAGTTTTTATTTATTTCTGAGTGAGTTGTTCCCACTACCGAGTTACTTGTGTCAGAAATACTACCCATAGGAACCGTTGTACTGCTTGAATCCGTCGTACTGCTTGAGTCTGTCGTGCTACTTGAATCTGTTGTACTGCTTGAGTCTGTTGTACTGTTTGAGTCCGTCGTACTACTTGAATCCGTTGTACTGCTTGAGTCTGTCGTGCTACTTGAATCTGTTGTACTGCTTGAATCTGTTGTACTACTTGAATCTGTCATACTGCTTAAGTCTGTTGTACTGCTTGAGTCTGTCGTGCTACTTGAATCTGTTGTACTGCTTAAGTCTGTCGTGCTACTTGAATCTGTTGTACTGCTTAAGTCTGTTGTACTACTTGAGTCCGTCGTGCTACTTGAATCTGTTGTACTGCTTGAATCTGTCGTACTACTTGAGTCCGTCGTGCTACTTGAGTCCGTCGTGCTACTTGAATCTGTCGTACTACTTGAATCCGTCGTACTACTTGAATCCGTCGTACTACTTGAGTCCGTCGTACTACTTGAATCCGTCGTACTACTTGAATCCGTTGTACTGCTTGAGTCCGTCGTGCTACTTGAATCTGAATTTTCTCCAGCAATAATCATTTCGGTTTGAGAGTATGGCGTTAAATGATTGCTGTCTCCTGGTACACCGTCTTGAATTTTGATAGTAAATAAGCAAGGATTACTAGAATACGTGTTTAACGTAACGGAAAAACTAAACGTACCACTATTTCCAGTAATTTCTAAATCATTGTTATAGTTAATCGTCAAGTTAGGATTTACATTTTCAAACTCAACTATTGCTTGCTCAATCGCTTCCTTATCACCCGAAAAACTGATTGATGCGCTGATGTTAATTGTTTCGCCCACCGCTAATTTTTTTTCACCAGAATTATAGTCAGAAAAATCTCCTGTAAATTTGATGTTATTAACATTTCCGTATGTTGACTGCGCCCAGTTAGAAACATAACTACTTGCCGTCTCTGCTTGTGTCGGTTGATTAAAAACCGTTCCGAGACTTGCCAATGGACCAATTAGTAATGATGATGCAAACAATAAACTACTGATTTTCATATATAAACCCCTTTTCTGCTCTCAAGGGTACCATATGAATAAAATGTTTCAAGGTATAGTCCGATTTTCTAATTTATTCCTTATACAACTGTTATTTATGAAAATATATTTAATCTTATTTCTCATCTAAAAGAAAATAAGTGTCATGCTTTCATTCATTTGCATACTAAAAAATCTTCTTTTTCTTTATTATCTAGTTATCCTATAATACAGTACAAAGACATTAAAAAGATGAAAAGCAACACAAAAATTACCGCAAGCATATCTTTCCCTTGGTTTATCAGTTAGCAAGCTACGCTTTCTTGAATCTATCAAAGAATTTTCTTATGCTAAAAGCACATCAATGAAAGGAAATCACTCATGGAATTCGGACAAAAAATAAAAGAAATTCGTAAACAAAATGCATTAACACAAGAGCAGTTTGCCCAACAACTAAACGTGACAAGGCAAGCTGTTTCGAACTGGGAAAACGATCGAAATCTTCCTGATTTAGAACTGTTGATTATGATTGCAGATCTCTTTCACCTTTCACTTGATGAATTGATTTTAGGAGGAACAAACATGAACAATCTGACTGAAAAACTTATCAACGATGGCAGTGAAACAAAAAGAGCGAAGTTCAACTTATTTACTACTCTCATCGGAACTTTCTTATTACTCTTTGGTTTTGCTTGCTTTTTCATCAAAGGACACTCAGTCGAGTATATCGACTCATCCGGTATCTTACACGAAAATTTCTTTTTGATTCCAATTGGCTTTTTATTCTTGTTTGCAGGTCTCATGGTATTTTTAGCAACTGGAATAACTTATTTATTAACAATATTGAAAAAACGACACTAAAATAGGGGCTAGGACAAAACTAGCCTAACCAGAAAAAAAGCCTAAAATTCGTTTTTGAAAACGTTGATTTTAGGCTTTTTTTATTGAAAAATGGATTAAAAACGACTAGATTTTTAGTGTTGTCCTACTCTCGTTTTTGAGGTTACAGTTATCGAAGTTTTACTAATGAAAAAGTTAACTAGACAGAAAATCATCCAATCTGACTACTCAATTTGCTTCCCACACCATAACTAATTCTTTTTCAGCGGTTTCTTCATCGATGTTCATGTGAGCCTTTTTAAAACCTAGCTTTAGATAAAAATCAATTGCGTGTTTATTTTTTTCATAAACATTTAAAGATAGCCGATCATTCAATTCCATTGCTTTTTTTAAAAGTTTTTTCCCTATTTGTTGATTTCGATAGGCTTCTTCCACAAAAACACCTGCAATGTAGCCATCCATAATTCCTATAAAACCAACAATTTTGTCATCTATCTGATCGACAAAAAGTTCTGCTTTAGGCAATTCTTTTTCGACCACAGGAAGATTTTTTTCCCAATAGCTTTTCTCAATATAGTGATGCGTTTGGATGTTACTCTCTAACCATATACTGATAATTTCTTGTAGCTCTTTTTCCGTTATCTTTTCTATTTTTTTGATCAATTTTTTAAATCCTTCCATTTCAGCTTTGTCTCTGATGCTAACATTTTTTACCAATTTGGGTATAAATAACTCCTCTACTAGCTTTCTTATTGAGGCGAGTAGAGGAGTTCTATTTGCGAGTTTATTTACGAAAAAGCGCGTACTTTTTCTTTATCTGATTCCTAGTGCAATCCGTGCATAACGACTCATTTTATCGGTCGTCCACGCTGGATACCAAACAAGTTTCACTTCGACTTTCTTCACTTCTTCGACTTCACGCAAAGCATCGTGAATGGAGTCTGTTAGGATATCTGCTAGCGGGCAGCCCATCGTTGTTAACGTCATTTTAATTACTGTGTCGCCATCTTCTGGGTTGAATTCAATATCATAAATTAAGCCTAGGTTCACGATGTCGATTCCCAATTCAGGGTCGATAACCGTTTCTAGTGCAGAAAGAATTCGTTCCTTGATTGCTTCTGTTTCTTGTGCAGACCAGTCTTGGTTTGCTTCTGTCATAGTCGACACTCCTTCATCTGATTTTCGTTTATCATACTCTCTTTTTAATTATTTGTAAATGAGAATTGCGATGCTATGTTCTCGTTTAGCTAAGAATTTTTTTAATTACCAAGTTATTATATTAAAGTTATTATTAACTACTTATCTTTTTTTACGATTTTGTTTCTTTTTAGGTTCCGGCAAGACACCGGTTGAACGATACGTCTTTTGTTCTTGCTCGTTTGCAAAACGACCAAAAACAGATTGTGTTGGCAAAATATTAATAAAGGCATCTTCATCGACCTCATGAACGATTTGATCTAAATCGTATAACTCATAACGTGTAATTACCATCATAATCATTTTGCCATCTTTTTTTGAATAACCGCCAACTGATGGTAATAAAGTGAGTCCGCGTACCATATTTTTCATTAACTCTTCGGTTACTTGGTCTGGTTTGACCGTTACAATCATCGCCGTTACTTTCTGGTGACTTGTGTGAATCGCGTCAACGACTTGTGTCAAAGCATAAATTGAAATAATTGTATATAACGCACTCTCCCAATTGAAAAAGAAGCCAGCAATGACAACAATGATACCATTTAAGATAAACATATAATTACCAACAGTCTTCCCCGTTGTTTGCGATAGAACTAAAGAAATGATATCCATTCCACCAGTCGTAAACCCCATTTTAAGAGAAAGTCCTGCGCCAACCCCAAGCAAAACGCCTCCAACTAAAGCATTCATCAAAATATTATCTGTTACGTGTCCCACTGGCATAATGGTTGTCATCAACGACACACCCAGAACATTGATAAAACTTAAAATCGTAGATCCTTTACCAACTTTTAAAAAACCTAAAATAAACACAGGAATATTTAGTATGAAGATAAAGATTCCGGTATCAGCTTGGATATGAAACCACTCATACAACAAAGAAGCGATGATTTGTGCAATCCCATTCATCCCCGCAGAAAAAACATTTGCCGGGATCAAAAAATAGTTCAAAGCAACAGCTGCTGTTACTCCGGTTATCAAAATCACCACTAATTTCTTCAGCATTTCATTTTTTTGATAGACAGTCATCACTTTGCTCACGAGCACCTCTCCTCTACACCTTATTTCAAATGTAAGAATAACAGTTTCTTAATTAAAATAAAACACCTGTTAGATAAATGAGAAGAATTTTAACAAAGGCTACTTTATAAATGTGGCACTATGCTACAATAAAGAAAACTAATTGTAGCAATAAGGAGGATTATCCATGGCAAAAGATGCAAGTTTCGATATCGTTTCCGAGGTCAATATGGAAGAAGTAAAAAATGCCATTCAACAAACAACCAAAGAATTAACTAATCGTTTTGATTTTAAAGGTTCAACCGTTGAAATCAAATTAGAGCAAAATCGTTTAGTTGTTTTAGGTAATGACGATTTTAAATTAGAACAGATCAAAGATGTTTTATTAAGTAAATTGATTAAGCGTGGTGTTCCAATTAAAAACATTCATTTTTCTGATTCTGAACACGCACTTGGTGGAAAAGCTAAGCAAAATGCTGATTTAGTTAGTGGAATTGACCGGGAAAATGCTAAGAAAATTACTACCGCAATTAAAAATGCCAAGTTAAAAGTAAAAGCACAAATTCAAGAAGATCAAATTCGTGTGACGGGTAAAAGCCGTGATGATTTGCAAGAAGTAATTTCTTTATTAAGAAAACTTGATTTGCCGATTGAGTTGCAATTTACTAACTATCGTTAAAGGTTGTGGCTCCAAGCGGTCAACTCTGAAAAAATAATGAGCAACTAACAAAAATTGCTTTTCATATTTTTGGTCAGTTATGAATTATTTCGAGGAGTTGCTTGGGGAACACCGCGTATTAGATCATGTCGCAAAGCGCCTAGCGTCAACAAACAAAAAAACAGCCCTTGCAAACACATATTTTGAGTTACTTGCAAGAGTTGCCACAGAAGCTTAGCTTCACTTCCTTTCGATGAACTAACGCAAAGATTGATTTTCTTCACTAACAAAAAAGAGGCTGGAACAAAAGTAGCCTAAATAGAGAAAAAGCCTAAAATTCGTTTTTGAAAACGTTGATTTTAGGCTTTTTTTAATTGAAAAATGTGTTAAGAACAACTGGCGTTTTGTCCTGGGCTCCTTCTTTGATGTTTATTTTGTCGTTCGTTGCCAAAATTGGTTTACCGTTTCATCAAGCCCGCTTAAAGTTTGGACCTTTGCAGCATTTTGCCAATGTTTAGGAAACAGTTGACTATACTGTGGGCTAGCAAAACGCCGATCTGCTAATAAAATAATTCCTTGATCGGTCATCTCTCGAATCACTCGACCAGCAGCTTGCAATACTTTATTCATTCCTGGTAATTGATACGCGTAAGCAAATCCCAACTGCTCTTTTTCGTCATAGTATTCTTTAATCAATTCTTGTTCGTGATTCATTTGAGGTAACCCAACGCCAACAATCATACTACCAATCAGGCGCGTTCCTTTTAAATCAATGCCTTCTGAGAAAATACCACCCAATACACAAAATGCAATCAAGGTTTCCTGAGGATTTTCCTGAAAATTCAATAAAAATGTTTCGCGCTCGTTCTCATCCATCTTTGTTTCTTGAATTAGTACTTCCACCTCAGGATACTGTTCTTTAAAAACCGTTACTACTTGATCTAGATAGCTATAAGAAGGAAAGAAAACAAAATAGTTTCCTGTTTTTCCCTGCGTGAAATGTGCAATCGTTTCAACTAATGCCGGCAAGCTTGTTTCTCGTTTTCGATAAGTGGTTTCAAGATAACTTGCAACAATCACTTGCTGATTTTCTTCTGGAAATGGGCTTGGCAAACGATATGCCAAACTATCTTTTCCACCCAATGTTTCTTGATAGTAAGATAACGGAGAAAAACTAGCAGAAAACAACAAGCTACTTCGTCCTTTTGCTAATGACTGTTCAAGAAAATAACTTGGATCGATACAAAATTCTTTCACTACCAAATCATACAAACTCTTCTCAACTGTTGTTTCATAATGATCGTCATAAAACTCACTGATTTTCAAAAAATGCAACACCTCAAAATAATAGGATAATAACTGTTCTTGCACTGGATGCTCTGGATATTCAGCTAGCCATTCTTTGATATGTTCACTGACTTGATACAACGCATTGGTCAATGAATCTGCAGAAGCTTTTTGATGATGATATGTTTTGGTATCTAACGCTTGTTCAATTTGCTTGAATTCCTTTTCTACTTTTGTAAAACGTCGTCGTAACTTTGCGTATTCTTTTGGAATCTCTTTTTTTATTTTTTTTGTTTTTGCATAAGAGATTTCTGCTGAATACATCTCTCTTGAACGCCCCACCAGATTATGCGCTTCATCAATCAGAAAAAGGTTCTCTTCATTTTTTTCTTCTTCAAAAAATCGTCGCAAATAAACAGTTGGATCAAACAAATAATTGTAATCACCAATAATCACATCGCACCAAAGACTTGCATCCAAAGACAATTCAAACGGACACAGAGTATGTTTTTTTGCATATTTTTCAATCACTTCTCTGGTCAGCTGATTTTCGTGATTCAGTAGATCCCATAAACCTTCATTGATCCGATTATAGTAACCATTGGCATAAGGACACTGGTCTGGATTACACGTTGTTTCTGTTAGAAAACAAATTTTATCTTTTGCAGTAATCGTTACACTTTTTGCTTGTGCTCCAACATCTTTCAAGGCAACTAAAGCATCTTCCGCCACTTGCCGCGTGATTGTTTTGGCTGTTAAATAAAAAAGTCGTTCTCCTTCACCTTCGCCAATTGCTTTCAGACTCGGAAACAACGTTGAAATCGTTTTTCCTGTTCCTGTGGGCGCTTCGACAAAAAGTTTTTGTTTTGTCCGGATCGTTTTATAAGCCGCAACTGCAAGTTCACGTTGTCCTTTTCGGTACTGTTCATAAGGAAATTTCAATGCCATCAACGACGCATTCCGAACAGTCCGCCAATTCTCAGAAAAAATCAGCCATTCTTGATAATCCGCTACTAATTTTGTAAAAAAAGTATCTAACTCTTCAATCGTTTGATGCTCGATTTTCCGAGTAATAATTTCTTCCGTTGTTTGAAAATAAGTTAATTGTAAATTGATTTCTGTCAAGTCGTGCTCATGACTATAGATATAAGCATACACTCGTGCTTGATGAAAGAACAATTCAACTTGTTCTTTCTCCAAATCTTCAAAGCGTGGTTCAGAAGTCTTGATTTCGTCGATATAATAAATACCTTCTTTTTGAAAAATTCCATCTGCTCTGCCTTCAATCGTTAATTGGTAACCGTCTAAATCCACCGTTTTCTTAAGAAATACTTCTTTTTCATAAGTATCTCCACCTTGCTTTTGCAACTTCCGGTGAATTTTTGCACCTTCTAATGCGGTATGGTTACTCTTTTTGCGATTATCAATGCTTCCTCTTTTCAAAATAAATTCAACAAGATTTCGCACAGAGATTTTTGATTGTTTCACCACATCCGCCTCCTTCTTTCGTCTATAAGATTACCTGAAAAAAACTCATTCGCAAAGGATGAAATACAATAAACGAACATTTTTTCGTTTTTTGGCAAAAAAAAAACACCCTGCTGGATGGGCAGGGATATAGGATATAGAATTTGGATTTTTGGATGAGTTAAATATAACAAGGACAAATTAAAATGTGATGAAAACTCACTATCCTTCCGTTTAAAATCTATAAATACTTTTCATATAGTCTGATAATTCAGATAAGTGAGCTTTTTTGTTTGATCAGGATGAATACGTTATACTATAGTAAGTAATTTGACTTGCTTGAAAACATATTGGAGGAATTCTTATGCACATTGAACGTCTAAAAACTGGGCCTATCGAAGAAAATTGTTACTTAGTTTATAACGACGAGGCACTACTAATTATCGATCCCGGAGAAGACGCTGATTTGATTCGTCAGCAAATCGCTAAAACCACTCAGCAACCTGTAGCTATTCTGTTGACACACGCGCATTATGATCATATTGGTGCCGTGGAAGAACTACGTCATTTTTATGATATCCCTGTTTATGTCAGCCCACTAGAACAATCTTGGTTAGGCGATCCGATCCTCAACCTTTCTGGGCTTGGTCGTCACGATGACATCAATAATATTATCGTTGCCCCTGCTGAATACGAATTTGAAATGAAAGAATATACACTCGGTGACATTCATTTTCGGGTCGTACCTACCCCCGGACATTCAATTGGAAGTGTCAGTTTTATTTTTGATGACTTTGTCGTCTCTGGTGATGCATTATTCCGGGGAAGTATTGGACGAACAGACTTGTATACTGGTAATTTAGAACAATTACTAGATAGTATCAAAACGCAATTATTTATTTTACCAAATGAATTCGCGGTCTATCCCGGGCATGGTGACGCGACTACCATCGAACATGAAAAACAAACAAATCCATTTTTCAATGCATAATCTATTTTAGGAGGAATGTTCAAATGACTGAAACAACTCTTTATATTGTCAGACATGGAAAGACCATGTTTAATACGATCGAGCGTGTCCAAGGTTGGTGTGATACGCCACTCACACGTGAAGGAAAAGAAGGTATACGTCATCTGGGACGTGGATTAAAAGAAATTGAATTTGCTTTTGCTCATTCAAGTGATAGCGGTCGCGCAATCGAGACTGCTCGTACGATTTTAGGGGAGCATTTAAAAGGAAAAGAAATTCCATATTCAATCGACCCAAGAATTCGTGAATGGTGTTTTGGTTCACTTGAAGGTGGCTATGATAAAGAAATGTGGGGTGTCATCCCTCGTGTCTTGAATTTTCAAACACCTGATGAAATGTTTACCACTGATGTGACCTTTGAACAGATTGCAAATGCTGTCTATGATTTAGATACTGCAGGCTGGGCTGAAACTTATCAAACACTGAAAGAACGTGTCTGGAATGGCTTCGAAGATATCGCACATCACTGCGAGAAACACGGTGGCGGAAATGTTCTAGTCGTTTCACATGGTTTAACGATTGCCTTCTTACTAAATTTGATTGATGAAAAACAACCTGTACGTGCTGGTTTGCAAAATGGTAGCGTGACAAAGGTTTCTTATCAAGATGGAAAATTTACTATTTTAGGGATCAATAATGTTAGCTATATTGAAAAAGGAAAAGAACTTACTCGTGATTCTTTTCTATAATCAAAAATACTCGAAAAAACAACTACGTTGACTTTCTTGACGTAGTTGTTTTTTTGCGTTGAAAGGAACTTTAGAAATTTTTTCTTAATATTTTAAAACAGTTTGGTTTTCAAAAAAAAGAACGGTATACTATAACATGTATTTTGTTTGGAAAGGAAGGAATTTATGTTTTTTGCAAATGTTATTAAAGCAGTTATTTTGGGAATCATCGAAGGCATTACCGAGTGGTTACCTATTAGTAGCACTGGCCATTTGATTTTAGCTGACGAATTCATCAAACTGGATGCTAGCACACAATTCATGTCAATGTTCAACGTGGTCATCCAATTAGGTGCGATTCTAGCCGTCGTAGTTCTTTATTTTCATAAGCTAAACCCGTTCTCACCTAGTAAAACAGCAATTGAGAAAAAAGATACTTGGTCTTTATGGTTCAAAGTGGTGGTTGCTTGTCTACCAGCTGTAATTATTGGATTACCACTTGATGATTGGCTGGAGGAACATTTTCATAACTTCTTGTCAGTCGCTATTGTTTTGATTATTTATGGGATTGCATTTATCATCGTTGAAAAAAGAAACAAAACAAGAAAACCACGCTGGGAATCATTAAACGATTTTACTTATCAAGCCGCTTTGATGGTTGGTTTATTCCAAGTGTTGGCACTTGTTCCTGGGACTTCTCGTTCAGGCGCAACAATTTTAGGTGCAATCATTATTGGTGCTTCACGTTTTGTTGCAACTGAATTTTCATTCTTTTTAGGCATTCCAGTGATGTTTGGAGCTAGCGGGTTGAAAATCGTGAAGTATTTGATGGAAGGAAATACTTTTGGAACTGAAGAAACCGTCGTTTTACTAGTCGGAACACTTGTTTCATTCATTGTTTCTATTTTAGCAATCAAATTCTTATTAAGTTACTTGAAGAAAAATGACTTTACTGCTTTTGGTTGGTATCGAATTATTCTAGGAATTATTTTAATTGGTTATTGGTTTATTAGTATGTAGGAAATAAGAAACGAAGTTGGGGTCCCTCTTGACCCCAGCTTCTTTTTTTATTGTTTTATTGATAATAATTATTATTTGAATAATAGATAGAATCTGCAAATACAACTGATAACCATTATCGTTCTCAATTAGCACATTTTATTATCAATTAGATTTTGACTATGCTATAGTAATTTTGAGAAGGAGGAATGCCCAATGGAACTTTTTAAAAGAAAAGCATTTATTTCTACGATTTTTTGTTTTGTATTCATGAGTTTAGGCTTCATCTTTACTAAACTTGCCCTCCCCTTTGCACCGTTCTTGTATCTCTTGGCAATTGGAATTGGTGGCTTTAAGCAGACAAAGGAAGGTTTGACTGAATTATTTTTCGACCATACATTAAATGTCGATTTGCTCATGGCTCTCGCCGCTATTGGTGCGTGTTTGATTGGAAATTATTTTGAAGGTGCCATGCTGACATTTATTTTTTGTTTAAGTGGCGCGTTAGAAGAATATACGACAAATAAAAGTCAAAAAGAAATTACCGCTTTGATGAATTTGCAACCACAACGTGCCTTAAAACTTTTTGAGAGTGGCGAAACAAAGGAAGTCGATGTAACTGAGTTAACAATCAACGATAAAGTCTTTGTTCCTAAAGGTGCAGCAATTCCAATCGATGGTCAATTAACGAGCCCAGTAGCAACAATTGATGAAGCAGCAATCAGCGGTGAATCCGTACCAGTGGAAAAACAACAGCAAGATCCAGTTTTCGCAGGAACGTTGAATCAAGGAAACCCCTTTACGATGACCGTGACGAAACTTAGTTCGGATACAGTTTTTGCTAAAATTATCCAACTTGTTGAGGAAGCTCAAAATACGCCAACAAAAACAGCTTCCTTCATCGAACGAATCGAAAACACTTATGTCAAACTCGTACTGCTTAGCGTTCCGCTGATGATTCTTCTCCCTCCCTTTTTGGCTGGATGGACATGGGAAGAAAGTTTTTACCGAGGAATGGTCTTACTTGTTGTCGCTTCACCTTGTGCCCTCGTCGCCTCTGCAACACCCGCAACCTTAGCTGCGTTATCAAACGCTGCTAAAAACGGGATTTTAATCAAAGGTGGGATTCACTTAGAACAGTTGGCTGAATTAAAGGCAGTTGCTTTTGACAAAACTGGAACACTGACTCGTGGAAAACCAATTGTAACGGATTCTTTCTTTTTAACAGATGATCCAGTCAGCAAAAACGTTTTAGTTGCTATGGAAAGCCAAACAACACACCCCTTGGCTGAAGCAATTACAACTCATTTTGGAAGTCAATCAACTAAAGAATTTCAACAATTGACTGTTGAAGAAATCACTGGTTTTGGCCTTACCACCAACTATCAAGGAAGTCAGTGGCATGTCGGAAAGCATGCTTATTCACTAGCTGAGATTAAAAAAGATGAAAAATTGGCGAGTCTTGTTGAAGAACTAGAAAAGCAAGGCAAAACTGTTATTTTCTTTTCAAAAGAGAATGAACTATTAGCGATTCTTGGTCTGTTAGACGTTCCCAAAACAAATGCGGCAGCTGCTATTCATTATTTCAACGAATCTGCTATTCATACCAGTATGATTACTGGCGATAACCTTGGGACTGCCAAAGCAATTGCTACCCAAGTAGGTCTTTCCGCTTTTCATGCTGGGTGTACGCCTGAAGAAAAAACAGCGCTCATCAAACAAGAACAAATAAAGTATCAGACAAATGCAATGGTTGGTGATGGCGTGAATGATGCACCAGCTTTAGCTACCGCGACCCTTGGTATTGCTATGGGAAAAGGAACTGATATTGCGATTGACGTTGCCGACCTCGTTTTAATGAATAGTGACTTAGACAAATTAGTATACAGTCATCGTCTCTCCTTGAAATTAAAACGAATCATTAAGCAAAACATCGTCTTTTCTGTTGGTGTAATTGTTTTATTGATTCTTTCAAACTTCCTTCAATTTTTAAATTTACCTTTTGGTGTGATTGGTCATGAAGGCAGTACTATTTTAGTGATTCTCAACGGACTACGAATGTTACAACCACTAGCGCCTTTGAAAGACGATGATTCTAAACGATGCACACCTTGTCCATTGTACCAAGCGGCAATTACACATTAAAATTAAAAAGGTTGTGAACCCCTGTTTGCCTTTAAGAAATAATTTTTTTTCTGATTATTTAAAGCACGAACGAGCCTCACAGCCTTTTTGTGTTTCAATCCACGAACTTTTTTCTATTCTCTCATTGCTTCACCACATCTCCACTTTTGTTTGGATAATTGAAATGGTATGATTAACTTCTAAATAAAGGAGGTCTCTTAATGGAAAGCTGGTTATTTCTTGGTCTTATTTTATTGATTGCATTTATTGCAAAAAACCAAAGCTTACTGATTGCGACAGGTTTTGTACTCTTACTTAAATTGATTCCCCTTTCAAAAAATATCTATCCTTGGCTTCAAGGAAAAGGGATCAATATCGGAGTTACCATCATTACTGCAACAATTTTGATTCCGATCGCTACGGGCGAAATTGGTTTAAAAGACTTGTTAGAAGCTTTTAAATCACCAATGGGCTGGGTTGCTATTTTTTGTGGTGGTTTGGTTGCGGTCCTTTCTTCAAAGGGAGTTGGTCTGATTGCTTCTGATCCTCAGATTACTGTAGCTTTAGTTTTTGGAACAATTCTTGGAGTTGTTTTCCTAAAAGGAATTGCTGCTGGGCCTGTTATTGCATCTGGCATCGCCTATTGTATCTTACAACTCATTTCAATCGGAAAATAAAAAAGCTTATCTTTGGTGTGCCCAAAACAAGTCGTAATTTCGACGATTGAGTCACACTAAGATAAGCTTTTTTTCTATTTATTTGACACCTTCTGCTTCCATGACAAATTTTTTTATAAGCCAAAACATAAAAAATAACCAAAGATGAAAAACAGTAAATAACAAAATAATCAATAATTTTTCAAAACTCCATTCAAAAAAGACAATTTGAATGACCCTCAAAGGTTCTTTGAACAAATAAATTGAATGAATCCTCGGTGGAAATCTTCCTACATACACTCCAAGCGAAGATAAAAATGAAAAAATCATCAATGAACAATTTTTCAATGCTCTCGTTTGCCCAAATAGCGGGAACGTTTCAATGATTTTTTCAGCTAAAGTAAATCCTAATAAAACATACGTAAAAACCAATAACGCTAAAATCACGAACAGCGTCCAGTGTCTAACATCTGGTATCCCAGCTAACTCGGCTGGCGCATAAATGTGCAGTCTCTTTACGTGAACAAAGTCAGTTAATAAGTAAGGGATATTAGGAAAAAAGAGTAACCAGATTGGTAACAATACATAACTACTCTTTTTGGTCTTATTTCGCAAAATCTGGTAGGATAATTCTATAGGAAGATACGCAAGAAACGTGTTAACTGGTAAAAAAACTAATGGAGTATCTGGGATGAATGTGACAACCATGACAGCGGCTGTCAACAAACGAACAAACCAAATAAACATCAAACCACTCCTTTTCTCTCATATTGTAACGAATATTTTCGTGTAATGCACCTTAGTTTTCAACAAGAACATTGATATTTTGCTGTTTCTTAATAAATGATTATGCAAAATCCATGGTATACTGATAGGGAGGTGAATGCAATGTTAGAAAAAATAAAATATTTCTTTGGTACTATTGGCTGGTTTGTCTTGGCTATTCTATTGATTTTAGGCTTAGCATATGTTCTCTTTCCTGACTTGATCCAAAATGTTTTCCAATTTAAATTTTAAATCACAACGATTGATTTTTCTCAATCTTTTGTTCGTTTAAGAGTTGCTGCCTAGCCGAAAGACTTCTGGTGACAACTCTTTTCTTTTTTGGCTCAAATGCACTTTTTTTGCTATACTAAATGTTAAGAACATCAGAAAATGATGTCAGATTGTTACAATTAATAGAAAGGAAGACGCTCATGGAAACCTTTGAAGGTCTTTTAATAGATACTTATGTACTACAAGAACAACCTATGATGCTAACTGGCATCAATCTTCAGCTTGAAGATCGCGTAATTAACGGCTTGTTAAAAGATCGTTATTTAGCTAAATATATTTTACGCTTACCATTGAACAAGTATGTCCTAGAAGTTTCAGGAAAATGGAACCGTAGAAATCAATTAGTTATCAAAAAGATGATCATCAAAAATATTGATGAATATATCAAAATCGTCGGCACGCCTGAGTAACTGTTTTCATGATATTTTCAAAGTTATAAAATAACTAATGATTCCGATCATAAACATTTATTAAATCAAGAATGTAATCCCTTTTCAAAAAATACTTTGCAAACGGTAGCACTTGTTATATAATATCCATGTACCAAACATTCCCATTCAAATTTTGTTTTAAACTATAGATCTAATCTAGTTTGGTTAACGCTATTGTCTCCCACAATAGCGTTTTTTTGTTGCCTACTTCCCTAGCTCACTGTCAGGTGCTTTATTTTATTCATTTATTGATAAACAACCAAAAAATTGCGTTCTTTTACTGTTAAGGAAAAAAACTTGTCATGTTCATATTGCAAAGCTAGCTTCCTTTAGGTATAATAATGAATGTTGAATTATGCGGTAACTCGCGTAAGAACTTAAATTATCGGAGGTGAAACTAATGCCAAACATTGAATCTGCAATTAAACGCGTTCGTACAAGCGAAAACGCTAATGTAAAGAATTCATCTCAAACAAGCGCTATGCGTACTGCTGTCAAGAAATTTGAAGACGCTGTTGCTTCAGGTGCTGAAAACGTAGATGCGTTATATAAAGAAGCTGTTAAAGCAATCGACATGGCTGAGTCAAAAGGTCTAATCCACAAAAACAAAGCTAACCGCGACAAATCTCGTTTAAGCAAAAAAATTGCTAAATAATAAAAGAATCGGCTGATGCCGATTTTTTTATTTGCTGATTATCAAACAGGGGGTTAGGACAAAACCAATATGTTTTGTCCTAACCCCCTGTTTGATTGTTTTCTTTGACTTATTAAACACACATCTATAAATTTAAGCAAAATCAGCGCGCCAAACAAAAATGACTACGTATTGTTTCATACACTTTTTTTCTCGAATCCTATGTCACGAATTCTATGTTCAGTTATGTTTTTGTCTACTTCCTAACTAATTGTCCAGCTTGCAAAACAAATAGTTGGAAACTTAATTCTTTATCAATTTGCCCTGTTTTGATTTGGTAATCCAACTCCACCAATCGATCAAATAGTCGTATCAATAATCCTTCGTCAAAACGACGAACTTCTTGCATCGCTAACTTGACCCGATAAGGATGGACCTTTAATGTTTCTGCAATATTTGCTTGCTGGTAGCCAATTTTAATTAAAAATTTTGTTTGTAGTAATAAGCGCAATTGTGCCAATAAAATGGCATTGATTTTGATTGTTTCTTCTCCTTGCAAGACTAAATCTT
The DNA here is from genome assembly GCF_050528535.1 of Enterococcus sp. DIV0176. NCBI lineage: Bacteria > Bacillati > Bacillota > Bacilli > Lactobacillales > Enterococcaceae > Enterococcus > Enterococcus sp. DIV0176. The sequence continues at coordinate 1,626,790 of NZ_CP172879.1, forward strand.
CATATAGTCGCAATGCCTGTTCTGTATTCCCAGTTAACACATATTGTGTCATATCGAAAAGATTATGCTCCAGCGTTTTAGGCACAAGCTGTTCCACTTCTTTGGTCGTGATTTTCTTTTGGTCTTGTGCAAAAAGCATTAATTTTTGCAGTTCTCGCATCAATTTTGATAAATCTAGATCCGTTAATCGTAAAAATAAATCGATTGCGTAACGATCCATCTCAATTTCTGAGTTATTTAGCGTGTTCATCAAATATTGACGGACTTCTTTTTCATTTAGTTGCTTAACATCAATTGTGATTGCTGTCTTTTTTAACTGCTTTGTTACTTTTTTTCGTTCATCTAGCTTCTCATACGGTGCAAAGAAAACCAACACGGTGGACTCTAATGGTGCTTTTAAATAATCGACTAATAAATCGGTATTTTGCTCAATCCCATTATTAACTTTCTCACCAGTTAAAAAATAAGGATTTTCTACGAATACTAATCGTTGCTCTCCAAAAAATGGAAGAGTTTCCGCCTCTGCGACTACTTCGTCCAAACTAGCATTTTCCATATCAAAACTCAAAAAGTTTAAGTCATCTTTACTATCAACTTGTATTTTTTTCAAAATTTCTTCTCGCACTTGATCTTGTAAAAATTTTTCAGTTCCTAAAACTAAGTAACAAGGTTGTAATTTTTCTTTGCGAATTTTTTGTAAGTCTGCTTGCACGCTCAAATTATTCACCACTTTCAAAACTTATCCTACCATTTCAAGAATTGAATTACCAGCCTTCCATCGTTTGAATTTCCTCTGCTACATCAAATGGTTTCCAAAGAAAACGAATCATTCCTTCCTTATCTGTTCTACGGTAGGCAATGTGTTGTTTCGTTAAACTAGTTAACACTTCTTGATGTGGGTGACCATATAAATTATTTGCTCCACAGGAAATAATTGCTAATTTTGCTTGAAGTTGTGTCATCAATAAAGGGCTGGTTGAACTTTTGCTTCCATGGTGTCCTAGCTTGACAATATCCGCTCTTAGCAGAGGGTATCGCTTTGCTATTTTTTCCTCTGTTGTTTGGTCTAAATCTCCCAAAAATAAAAATTTTCGTTGGTTGACTTCTGCTAAAAGAACAACAGAGTCCTCATTTTCCCCCTTTCCTTGACTCAAAGGTGCCAATACGCGCAGTCCAAAATAACCAGTGATTTCTTGCCCCGCACCTATTTCTTGAACAATTGTCCCTTGTTTCTTTAGTTGATTCAGCTGGTTCTTGACCTCTTTCGTTTTCCCAGACCCTTTACCGATAAAAATAGTTTCAATGGTAAAATGTTTTGCTAAATTAGCAAGTTCACCTACATGATCTGTATCATCATGGGTCAAAATCAATCGATGAATTGTTCTGATTCCTTGTCCTTTTAAAAACGGAACGAGATTATAATCAGAGTATGCTCGTTTCGGACGTTCTCGCCACTTTTCTTTATTAAAGGATAACTTACCACCTGTATCGATCAAAACGTTTTCTCGTCCATTAGGTGCCTTTAAAAGAATGCTATCTCCTTGGCCAACATCAATAAAAGTCACTGAGGTTGTCAAATCAAACTTTGTTCCATGACACAAAATGAACGGAACAAAAAAAGAAAGGATCATCCGTTTAAACAAATCATTTTTTCGAAAAGAAATAGTGTGAAGAGATAACAGATATACCATAGTTAACAAAAAGAGTAAACTATCTGGGCGCCCAACGATCAAATTGCCAAATGTCAGTTGCTTCGTCAATTGCTCCAAATAACCTAATCCTTCATTTAAAGCAAATAAAAGACTACTTGGTAGATAATTATGTAAAAAGAAAATACTAACTACAAGCGGCAACAATAAGTATTCAAATAACGGTAAAAAGAGTAGTGTCAAGAACATCCCAAAAATTGGCCATTGAAAAAAATGCCAAATGATTAATGGCATCATGACTATGCTAAAGATAGCCAACTTCATAAAATATTGAAATATGCCTTGCCTTCTTTCAGATAACGGCAAAATAATAAACAAAAAACTAAACCAAAGACTTAATTGACCTCCAGTTTGATAAAGTGTCAAAGGTTCCAGCAACAACAATAGCCACATAACAACTGCGAAACGATCCATTGCAGACAATCGTAACTTAAAACACTTCCCTACTAGACGAAGTAAAAACAAGAAGCTCGCACGTAAAATAGACACAGATCCCCCGGATAGTACAACATAACATAGTGTGATAATCAGCAAGAAACCAGTATTTTCTTGCACTGTCCCTCCCAGTCGTCTAAAAACATAATAGATCCAACCTAAGTAGACCTGGATATGTAGTCCCGACAAACTGAATAAATGAAGCAAGCCCGTATCTTGGTACACTTCTTGGGAGTCAGTGAAAGTCGCATCTTTGTAACCAAATAGTAAAGCGTTGACATACACCCCTACTTTATCTGGTAAATGTTTTTTGACGTGCATGATTCCAGCAGCTCTTTTTCGTTGTAAAAAATTACGCCAAGTATGATGCTCTTGAATTTTTTTTACTTTTTGAATTGTAAATTTCCCCATTATTCGTTGGCTCTTAAAATAGGCGGTTTGGTCAAAATTATAAGGATTTCGCGCTCGTTCAGGCTCTTCGAACTCACCGCTTGCCCATAAAATAAAAGCTGTTCCTCGAAGATTTTTAATTTGAATCAGTTCCTCTTCAGACTGGACTCGATAACTCAACTGAATTTTTTGCTGTTTTTCATCTATCAGTGTTCCAATCAATGTAATAAAATCACCTGATTCACGCATTGTATCAGTGTTAATCATGAAGCTGCTGGAAGTTGACACCTTTGGTTGAATCGCTGGTTTTTCTGAAAATAAACAAGAGGAAAATACCAGAGCGCCACCAACTAAGCTTAAAAACAAAATCGAACGATCTTCTTTTAAACAAATCCAGAAAAAAAGGCTGGCAAAAATCAAACGATATTGCCAGCTTTCTGTATAATAACTTAAACTAATCAAGCCAGAAATCAACGCAGGAAAAATCAAGCGATTTTGGACAAGACAAAGTTTTAAACTAAACGTGTTCACCAGATAGCTCTCTTTGTAGTTTAGAGAAGTAGGCTGAATCTAGTGATACTTGATGGATTGATGCACCCATTTGATCAATCAACGAAAGTGCATAAGCATCATTTCGATAATCATGTAGATAATTGATTTTAGTAATACCAGCTTGTAATAATGCTTTCGTACAAGCCAAACATGGGAAATGGGTCACATAAATCTCTGAACCTTCTGTGGGGATTCCTAGCTTTGCACATTGAAGTAAAGCGTTCATCTCCGCATGAATTGTTCGCAGACAATGACCGTCGACAATGTAACATCCTTCATCAATGCAGTGAACATCGCCACTTACAGCGCCATTGTATCCACCAGCAATGATGCGTTTTTCTCTAACCAAAGTCGCTCCGACTTCTAATCGTGTACACGTACTACGTAAAGATAATAATACAGATTGGGCCATAAAATACTGGTCCCAAGGAATTCGATCATTGCTCATTTTCTTCACCTCTGTGAGTTAGTCTATTGTTATTGTAACTAAGTTTTTTAGTTTTTCAACCGTCTTTTCCCCAATTCCCGATATTTCCTGTAGTTCTTCTACTGATTTAAAGTGCCCATTCTCTTCACGATAGTTGATAATGTCTTGCGCTTTCTTTGCCCCAATCCCTGATAATTCTTGCAATTCCGAAATATCTGCCGTATTGATATTGATTTTTGACTCTGTGGCTGGTGGTGTTTGGCTCTGTGGCGGATGTGAACGAATCTCTCCGATTTTCGGAACATAAATCAATTGTTGGTCAACCAGCTTCGCAGCAAAATTAAGTTGACTCGCATCTGCGTCTTCGGTCAATCCACCAGCTTTAGTTAGCAAATCTTTTATACGTTGGCTTTGCGTCACAGAATAAACACCAGGATACTTAACACTTCCTTTGATATCCACATATATTTCTTCGACTGCGCTACTCCTCTGCTCTTTGGCTGTCGTCTCAGTCGTTAAAATTGTTTGGTCTATCGTTGTCGCTGGAAGTTTTTTCATTGTATTTATTTGAAAAAAATAGATCCCTCCACCCAGACAAAGTAATATTAATCCTAAAAAAAGACTGACCACAAGTTTAGGGGATTCGACAAATTTATGATAGATCTGGGCTAATTGTGCTTTCAACGATGCAACTACTTTTGCCAACATTTGGAAATCGCTCCTCTCCACTTTTTTTGTTCCCATTTTGTTATTTGGTACTTCCCCATTCACAATTAGTTACGTCGAAATGAGATTTTATTTTTTTATTTCGCAATTTTTTGACAATCTCATCGCTCTTAATGCATTTGTTTTTCAAAAAAATAAACGAAAAATCCGGAACAAGTTGTCCGAACTTTTCGTCTAGTGTTTAAATCAGCTCATCTTTTTTAGATAATTTAACGCATCTTGTACCGTTTTAACCGGAACGATTTTCATTTTACTGTCCAGTTTTTCGGCAGCAGCTTTTGCTTCTTCGTAATTTGATTTTAGTTCTGGGTATTTTTTCTTAATTGCAGGATCTAGCGTATCATCTGGTGCAAAGAAAATATCCATACCTGCTTGATTTGCACTTGCAACCTTTTTATCGATTCCGCCAATTCGACCAACTTCTCCCGAACTGTTAATCGTACCCGTTCCAGCAATCGCTTTTCCTTGTCGAAGATTACTTCCTGTTACTTGATCGTAAATTTCTAAGGTAAACATTAATCCTGCTGAAGGACCACCAATGGAACCAGCATTAATTTTTACGTTTGTATCAGATGAAATCTCTGTATGATCTGTCAAAGTAATCCCAATTCCTGGCTTTTTATCTGTAGATAACTTAATTAAGTCGCCAGTCGCTTCTTTTTCTTCTCCAGCATGTAAGAATGTCACTGTTACACTTTGCCCAACTTCTTGGCTTTTGATGTACTTCATAAATTCTTCAGAACTCTTAAATGTTTTGCCATCGACTTTTGTTACGGTATCTCCCACAGCCAGTTTGCCATAAAAATTTGAATTTTTTTCAACACTCATCACATACACGCCTTCGAACTTCATTGTGTACGATTGGTTTGCTAATTTAAGCGCTTGTTCGATAGCCGCATTTTGTGAAGACTCCATATAATACTTTTGCATCTGATTATATTCTTCACTCGTTGCTCCACCTGTCAATTCTTCTTTACTAATAATATCTTCAAAATCGGTGAACTTTGCTTTAACTGCTAATAAACCTGTTGCTTGACGAATACCTACAGAGGTCAAAGAAAACGAACCTGATGACTCATCTGCTTTTCCATCAACAGTAATCAGTTCTTTTAAATTGATTGTTGCCCCTGGTGCCTCAATATAAAATGGCAGTGGAACAATTACAAAGGCTGCCACCGCTAGCCCAATCAGTACGATAATAACACTTTTGATCCATGGTTTAAGCTTCATTTTGATCCTGCTTTCTAGCTAAAGCTTCATTGATTACTGGTGGTAAATAAATACTTACGTCACCATTAAAATAGAGTACTTCTTTTAACAAACTTGAACTAATATGGCTGTACTCAGGTTTTGCTAAAAGAAAAACTGTTTCTAATTCACTATTTAAGTGGTGATTCATTTGAGCAATACCTCGTTCATACTCAAAATCTTTCACATTTCTAATCCCACGAATCAACGCTTTAACACCTAATTCTTTTGCTGTTTCTACAGTTAGCTGATGCTCTTGGTGAATCACGCGAACATTTGGTAAATGTGCAACAGCTTTCGTAATCAGCACCACTCGTTCTTCTGCCGAAAACAAACTTTTCTTTGATGTGTTGACGAACACGCCAACGATGACTTCATCAAATAACTCTGCTCCTCGTTCAATTGTATCAAGATGCCCCATTGTTAAAGGATCAAAACTTCCAGGAAATAATGCACGTGTCATGCTTTCGCCTCATTTCGATAAATAGTTACAGCAGTAATCCCATAATTTTGCTGTCTGATTTGTGTCAAACTTTCAATCGTTTCAGGAAGCTCAACTGTTTTATCTGTTTCACACACAATAATCGCATCTGGTTTGAGCAAACGAAGTTCTAGCATTTTCTCAATTTGATCCACGATTTTTTGTTTTGCGTAGGGGGGATCTAAAAAAAGAAAATCAAATTGCTCCTTTTGGTTTGCTAATTGTTCGATTGCACGATCAGCATCTAATTTCAATGTAGTGAATTTTTCTGGTTCTTTGGTGATTGCAATATTTTCTTTGATGATTTTTAAAGCCTGATAATTTTTATCTACACAAACAGCGTGTGAACAGCCTCGTGAAATAGCTTCAATTGCTAATCCACCACTACCTGCAAACAAATCTAATACTCGCTCACCGTCAAAGTAAGGGCCAATCATGTTAAAAATCGATTCTTTGACTTTATCAGTTGTTGGTCTCGTATTTGCACCAGGCAAACTTTTTAATCGGCGTCCGCCGTATTCTCCGGAAATAACTCGCATATGCTCACTCCTTGTTTCTCGCTTTTACTAGTATACCAAAACCTGACAAAAAAAGGACTGCAAGTCACCAAACAATTTCTTAGTAACTTACAGTCCTCACTCTTTTTTATCTACGAAAGTATGACTTAAATATTTTCAGCTAAACGAATTTCTGTGCTTAGTTCTTCGATTTCAAAGCCATCATCTTTGATTGCATCTTTAGAACCAATTTTTTCTGCAAAATTCATTTCAATGTCAGGACGATAAGAAGGTTCTACTCGCCGAACGAAATGAAGCTTTTGGATTCTTTCTTGTGTTTGCTCAAATGTCTCTTCATTTAAGTAAAGAACAACATATTTCATTCTTCTTGAGACATAGTGGAGTAACCCAAATTTCTTTAGATTTTTTAATTGTTTTAAGCTGTATACCCAAACGATTATTCCACGACGTTTCGTTATTTCAAAGTTAGTTTTATCAACTTGCATGACAGTTCCCTCCGCATCCAGCATGTTTACTTGTTTCAAAAAACGGACTACCTGCATTAATTTTGATTTCACTGGAAATCCCGCTTGCAAGTTGTTGCCCTATCTCATCCAAAATTCCTTGTAATTGTGTTTCATTTACCCGAAACTCTGACACTTCATCCGTTAAGTCTAGTTTTCTTTTTGCAGCTCTGACTGCACGTTGTTTTTCTCGAAAATCAGGGGCATACTTCCCATAATCGGCAATTTGCTCAAAGCTAGCTTTTTTCGTTAAAAAATCTTTTTTTAGCTCTTCAACTTCATCAGAGTGATTCATGACTCTTTTACTTATCAGATATGCACGAAATGTTTCACTTTCACGAATACGCTGAACCACTTGTTGACATTGATCTTCTAAGCAAAATAATTCTTCATTAATGATCACTGCTATCACTACTTTCTTCCTGCTCTTCTTGCAATAAGACTAACACATTTTCTTTTGAAAAGGCAATTGCTAATGTATCAGCCGATTCACTCATAAAACGCTCGTGTGTATACGGATCACTATACCACTGTAAAAAAGAAAAGGTTGGGTCAATCATCGGGTGCGTAAACAAGCCAGTTGTTTGCTTCAATTGATTTTTTTCAAGAATATCCGTCAACTCATCACCAGTCAGAGAGAAACGTTTCATTGTTTTAGAAGAAGTCACTGCTGCTTGCCATTCTTCTACTCGTTCTGGTGTTAAGTAATCTTCTGGTTTAGTCAAAAAGCTTGATAAAACATGTTTTGTTTTTTCTTCAAAAAGTAACATCTGTCGGTAAGCAGGTAAACTATCTTTTTCTCTCAGTTGATTAAGTAGTTCTGTTCCTTTTTGTTCTTTTACCCGATTGATTTTATCCCAGTCTGCTTCTTTATCTAGTTGATAGGTTGGCAGATTGTCACCAAAAACTTGATAAGGAAGCAATTTCAGCAAGCTTTCTTTATCCAAATATGTTACTGCAAATAGACCATTTGTTGTCTGATCAAAAAACATAATTGCAAAAGTATCGTTATCAAAAGCAATCAAGGGACGGTAGTTCATATCTTCTTCCATCAATTCGATTCCAATTTCTTCTTTTTGATAATCAAATGTGAAATTCGTATAAATCGTTGTAAAAGCTGTTAAATCTTGCATCGTCATGCCAAAAGAAAATGGTGCAATCTGATCATTCGCACTGTTTAGTACCTTAACGGCTTTCACCTTGTTCTCTTGAATATTTGCTTCTAAGAGAAGCTGTTTTTCGGCATCTTGGTAATATCTGATTTCAAATCCAAATCCACTGGCTAATCGATCATACGCACTACCAAAATCCGCTTCAAGCTTGCTAACGGGTTGGTCTATGTACGTGGAAAAACCAGTCGCTTGAAGCTCCTGATATTTCCACGTTGTCATTTGATTTTCTTCTATTTGCTGAGTTCGATCATTTTTGATTTCTGTCTTAGGTGGAAAGAAAACAGGTTCCATGTAAAATGCCACAACTACCAAAAAGAAGATGGCAGTAAACAATCCTACTCTTTTCACGTTTTTAATTCCACCCTTCATCAAATTTTATTGTTCGGTCACTTCGATTAACAAATCACCTGAATTGATGACTTCGCCAGCACTCACGTAGACATGTTCGACTTTTCCGTCAAAACGTGCTTCGATCGTTGTTTCCATCTTCATTGCTTCTGTAATCAATAACGTATCACCTTTTTTGACTACGTCACCTTTTTTCACTAATACTTCTAAAACAGACCCAGACATCGTTGCCCCGATTTGTTCTTTATTTGTTGGTTCAGCACGACGTTTCGTTTGAACTGAGCTGATAATTGAATTGTCTTTAACGAGAATCTCACGACGTTGTCCGTTCAAATTAAAGAATAATACTCGGTTTCCATCAATATCAGGTTCCCCAATTTCATCTAAACGAATAATCAAGATTTTTCCACGCTCGATTTGAACATTCACTGTTTCGCCCAAACGAATTCCTTGGAAGAATGTCGGTGTATCCAGTAACGTAACATCTCCAAATTGGTTATAGGACGTTTGGTAATCTAAAAAGACTTGTGGATACATCAAATAGCTCAACACTTCATCTTTGCGAGGCGTATAACCAATTTTTTCTGCCAATTCTGCTTTTACTTTTTCAAAATCAATTGGTTCAGCTAATAATCCTGGACGTTTCGTAAATGCTGGACGATCTTTCAAGATGATTGCTTGCAGTTTCTCTGGAAATCCACCAACAGGCTGACCAAGTTCTCCTTGGAAAAATGTTACGACTGACTCAGGGAAACTCAAGTTATCCCCATTTTCATAAATAGCTTCTTCTGTTAAATCATTTTGAACCATAAATAACGCCATATCTCCTACTACTTTAGAAGAAGGTGTCACCTTTACGATATCTCCAAACATCAGGTTAACTGTATGATACATTTTCTTGATTTCATCCCAACGATGGCCAAGACCAACAGCTTTTGCTTGTTGTTGGAGATTCGAATATTGTCCACCAGGCATTTCATGCATATACACTTCTGTTTCAGGAGCATTCAGGCCATTTTCAAAAGGCTTATAATACATTCTGACATCTTCCCAATAATGATTCAGTTTTTGGGCATGTTCAATATTGATTTCTGGTAAACGTGGACCGTTTACCAAAGCATAATACAAACTACTCATGCTTGGTTGACTCGTATTTCCACTCATTGCACTCATTGCCACATCGACGATATCAACACCTGCTTTTGAAGCAGCAGAGTAAGTAATGATCCCGTTGCCACTAGTATCATGTGTATGCAAATGAATTGGTAAGTCTGTTGTTGCTTTTAATTCACTAATCAAGCGATAAGCTGCTTGTGGTTTTAATAAACCTGCCATATCTTTGATTGCAATGATATGGGCACCTAATTGCTCCAGCTCTTTTGCCATATCTTTATAATACTGCACATTATATTTTGCACGACTTGGGTCATTGATGTCACCAGTATAACAAATTGCTGCTTCAGCCACTTTTCCTGCATCACGAACTGCTTGAATACTTTTTTCCATTTGCGGTGTCCAGTTCAAACTATCAAAAATTCGGAAAACATCAATTCCTTGTGCCGCTGCTTCTTGTACGAACTCAGCTAGAACGTTATCTGGATAATTAGAATAACCAACAGCATTTGATCCTCTAAAGAGCATTTGTAGTAATGTATTAGGCATCAATGCACGGATTTTTCTAAGTCGTTGCCATGGGTCTTCATTTAGGAAACGATAAGCAACATCAAAGGTTGCGCCACCCCACATCTCACTTGAGAATAATTCAGGTAACGCCTCACCAGTTAAGCGAGCAATTTTCTTGAATTCTTGCGTTCTTACACGCGTAGCTAACAGACTTTGATGTGCATCTCTAAATGTCGTATCTGTTAACAGAAGGTTCTCTTGATTTGTAATCCAATCAACCAGACCATCTGCACCTTGATCATCTAAAACATTTTTTGCTGTCACATAGTCTTGACGAAGTTCCAATGAAGTTGGAATTCTTGGTTCATCATAAAATGGTTTTTCCATTTTTTCGATTCCCGGGAAGCCATTCACCGTGATTTCGCCAATATATTTCATTGTTTTATTTCCTCTGTCACGTAAACGTGGAAATTCAAATAATTGAGGTGTATTATCAATAAACGTCGTTTTGGCATGGCCAGACTGAAATTCCGGGTGAGTAATCACATTTAGCATAAATGGAATATTCGTTTTGACCCCACGGATTCTAAATTCTTTCAGACAACGTTCCATTTTTTGGATTGCTGTATCGAAATCCGCCGCATGCGTACACACTTTTACTAACAATGAATCGAAATAAGGTGTAACGACATAACCAGCATAGGCGTTACCCACATCCAAACGAACACCAAATCCACCTGGTGAACGATAAGTATCAATCTTCCCTGTGTCTGGCAAGAAGTGGTTCAATGGATCTTCCGTTGTAATTCGACACTGGATAGCTGAACCATTCAATTGAAGATCTTTTTGTTGTGGCAACCCAATCTCTTTATGGAGATCTTTTCCTTGGGCAATCAATAATTGGGTAGTTACAATATCTACGTCAGTGATCATTTCAGTGATCGTGTGTTCAACTTGGACACGTGGGTTGACTTCAATAAAGTAGAAGTTCTCCCCTTCCACTAAAAATTCAACAGTTCCTGCATTCACATAACCAACATGTTTCATTAACTGAACAGCTGCTTCACAAATTTTTTGGCGCTGTTCTTCACTTAAAGATACACATGGTGCAACTTCAACGACTTTTTGATGACGGCGTTGAACAGAGCAATCACGTTCAAAAAGATGAATCACATTTCCATGAGTATCACCTAAGATTTGGACTTCAATATGTTTGGGATTACCAATATATTTTTCTGCATAGACTTCATCACTACCAAAAGCAGCTTTTGCTTCACTTTTAGCACGTTCATACCCTTCACGAGCGCTCTTTTCATCATAAGCAACACGCATCCCACGGCCGCCACCGCCAAGGGCAGCTTTGATCATGATTGGATAACCGTAAGTATCAGCAAATTGTAATGCCTCTTCGACAGTTGCGATTGGTCCATCTGTCCCAGGAATGGAAGCAATTCCAGCTTCAATTGCAGCAGTTTTTGCTTTAATCTTATCACCAAAAATATCTAAATGGTGAAGTTTAGGTCCCACAAAAATAATGCCCTCTTCCTCACAACGACGAGCAAAGCTTAAATTTTCTGATAACAATCCATAACCAGGATGAATGGCATCCGCACCGCATTCTTTCGCAATTTCAATGATTCCTTCAATATCAAGATACGCATCAATTGGTTTTTTTCCTTTACCAACCAAATAAGCTTCATCCGCTTTAAAGCGATGGACAGAATATTCATCTTCTTGTGCGTAGATCCCAACAGTTTTAATTCCTAATTCTGTACAAGCACGAAATACTCGCACGGCAATCTCTCCACGGTTAGCAACTAAAACCTTTTTCATCGAACCACTCCTACATCTTTTTTAGTATAATCCTAAACTTTTCCGTTTTTCATCTGCACTAATATTAAGTACAAATCCGACACACACCGAGAGCATCAGTAAACTTGATCCTCCCTGACTTAAAAAGGGAAAGGTAATCCCAGTTAAAGGAATAACGCCAGTAATCCCACCCAAGTTGATAAACACTTGGATCAAAAACATTCCGCCAATTCCTATACATAACAATGAATTAAATGGATCACTTGAGCGAATTCCAACTAAGATAATGCGAGCAATCATGAAAAATAGCAAAGCTAAAATCAAGACTGCCATTATCAACCCAAGTTCTTCTACAACGATAGCGAAAATAAAGTCTGTTTGTGCCTCTTGCAGAAATCCTTTTTTCTGAATACTATTACCTAAACCGCGGCCAAACAAACCACCGTTGAAAATTGCATAATAACCATTGACCATTTGATGTCCTTTATCCAGCTCATCAGCAAATGGATTTTGAAAAATCGAAAAGCGGCTATAAATGTACTGCAAACGTGCAGGTAAAATTTTCCCATGCGTAACATTCATCAGCCAAATAACAAAAATACTTAAGCCAACTCCACCAATTCCGACAATCCAAGTGTAGTAGTAGTTTACACCACTTGCTAAAAGCATAACTAAAACGATCAAGAAGATTACTGTTGCGTTCCCAAAATCGGGTAAGATAGCCACGATAACTGTCAATCCGAGAACCAATGCTAAGGGTCGTTTAATCGAACCCACAAAATCTTTCTGCACACCATTTTGACGATTTGCCAACGTCAATGACAAATACCAGATGGCAATGATTTTTAAATACTCCGCTGGCTGAATGGAAAAACCTGCAATTGTTAGCCAACCTTTGGCTCCGTTTACTTCTTTCCCAAAAAATAGCACGATTATCAACAAGAGTCCCAAGACAACAAAAGCAATCATAATGAGTCGCTGATTTTTCAAAACATCTGTCTTCATCTTGTATAAAAGTGCGATTGCCACTAAGCTCAATACCCAAAAGACACTTTGATTGATCACCGATGACATGGGATTTTGACCATTTTCTAATAATAAATATGAAGTAGAACTATAGACCATAATCAAGCCTAGTGCACACAAAATCAAATAGGGAATTAAAATCGTATAGTCCATTAAATGCCGTTTTTTTACTTTTTTAGGCAAGTTTATTCCTCCTTGCCACTTTCATTTTTTTCATAGTTTTCCTGATAAACATCATTATATAACTGATTCAATTCACGCTCTAGTTCACTCAAAATTAGCTGTCCTTCGTCTTTTTCAATGATTCCCACACGAATAGCAAAGCTAACTTGTTGAGAAAAACCATACATTTGCGTATCAACAACTTCTTCAAATGCTTTGCACTGTGAAATACACAAACTGTTTTTTTGATTGCGAATCAATCGTTTGATCCGATTTGCATCTTCCTTTAATACATGAACGGCGAATTCTTTGGTTAGAGAATCCATCTATGTCTACCCCCTATTCTAATTTATTCATTATAACATACTTGATTTTTTAACGAACAGTAAAATCAAGGGATTCCTCGCTTTTTTTATCCATTTTTTCTTACATAGACACAAATTTTTTTCAGGTTACAAACTTTTCTACAAAATAAAAAATCACTTTTGTAAAACAAGTAGTTATTTGTTATTTTTTTAAGTTGTTTCATTCAAAATTTTTAAAAATGCCTCGCCATATTTATCTAATTTACTTTGTCCTACACCTTTGATTTGTAACATTTCTAGTCGATTTGTTGGACGTACCTGACTCAATTCTTTCAATGTTGAATCAGAGAAAACCACATAAGGTGGCACACCTGCATCAGCAGCCAAGTCAGTTCGCAACTCACGAAGCTGTTCAAACAAAGTATCATCTTCTGCCAATTGCCGAACTTTTTTCGCTTCTTTTCGATAAACCTTCTGTTCATTTTTCAACACTTGGATTCCTTTATCAGTCACCTTGAGTACTGGAAACTCACCCGTCACAGATAACAGATAACCGCTTGAAATCAAATACTCAATGAGTTGTAAAATATCTTTTTGAGATTGCTTCTTCAATAGCCCGTAGGTCGATAATTGTTGAAATCCTAACGTTTTTACTTTCTGTTCTTTAGAACCCGCCAAAACTTTCATCAAAAGCTGTTTTCCGTAAGCTTCACCCATTCTTTTAAGGCATGACAAAACCATTTGCGCTTCAGTTGTTACTTCAATCAGCTCGCGATCGTCTAAACAGTTTCCGCATCGATTGCAAGGTAGACTCTTTTCACCAAAGTAATTTAAGATATATTGCTGCAAACAAGACTCAATATACGCATATTCAGTCATTGCTTTTAATTTTTCATATTCTTTTTGCTTTTGTCCTTCGTCACGCTGTGATTGTTGGATAAAAAACTTTTGAACTTGAATGTCTTGAGCAGCAAACAATAAAATTGCTTCACTTGGTAATCCATCTCGACCAGCCCGACCTGCTTCTTGATAGTAAGCTTCTAAGGATCCAGGAATTTGATAATGGATGACAAAGCGAACGTTACTTTTGTTGATTCCCATACCAAATGCGTTGGTTGCTACAATCAGCTGAACACGATCAAACAAAAATGCTTCTTGCATTTCGGTCCGCTCACGTTCATTTAGCCCACCATGATAGCGTCCAACTGAAAACCCAAACTTTTGTAGCAAATGATACACACGATCAACTTCTTTTCGGGTCGCCGCGTAAATAATTCCAGATTGATTTTTGTTGATTTTTAAATATTCAATTAAGTATTGTTCCTTTTTTTGATCTTTGATTACTTGAAAGGTCAAATTTTCCCGAGCAAAACCAGTTTGAATATGATTACTATCAGGGATTTTTAAAAGTCTTTTGATATCTGCAGCAACTTGAATGGTTGCCGTCGCTGTCAACGCTACAATTACTGGTCGACTTGGTAATTGAGTTAAAACTTCAGCCATTTGCAAATAGCTTGGACGAAAGTCATGTCCCCACTGTGAAATACAGTGTGCTTCATCGATTGCAATCAATTCAACTTTCCAATAGCTCATTGCCTGCTGAAAATCAGGCATAATAAAACGTTCTGGTGCAACATAAAGTAATTTACACTGATCGTGATTCAATAACTGAAATCTTTCGGCTGTTTCTTTTCCTGTTAGCGAACTGTTGATAAACGTAGCAGGGATGCCTAGTTGGTTGGCAGCGTCGACTTGATCTTTCATCAAGGAAATTAAGGGTGACACAACAATTGTTAGTCCATCCATCATAATTGCCGGGAGTTGATAACAGATTGATTTCCCACTACCAGTCGGCATGATTCCTAATACATCCTGTTGTTCAAAAATTTTTTGAATGATTTCTTGCTGTCCAGGACGAAATTGTTCATAGCCAAAATATTTTTTTAATACTTCATACATGTTGTGACTCCTTTCTTTTTTAGTTTACTTCGAGAGTTGGAGCAATACAAGTACTCGTTTCATTTGTGAAACAAATATAAAGTATGAAACATTTTCACTGGTTTTTTAAAACTTTAAGAAAACTTTTAAAAGTTCTTATTTGTTTTTACGAGATTTTTCTTCCTTTTCTTTCTCACTTCTCCACAGGTAAAAAAAGACCAGCTCATTTTGAACGAGCTGGTCTTAAGATTATTCATTCATCAATGAATTATTTTTTCTTTTTAGATGCTTTTTCACGAGCATTTTTGTTTAAGATATGTTTTCTCAAACGAATTGATTCTGGAGTTACTTCACAGTACTCATCATCATTCAAGAATTCAAGAGATTCTTCAAGTGTTAATTGCTTAGGTTTTTTGATTACAGAAGTTTGATCCTTGTTAGCAGAACGAACATTGGTCATTTGTTTTGCTTTTGTAATGTTAACTGTTAAGTCATTATCACGGCTGTTTTCACCAATGATCATACCTTCATAAACATCTGTACCTGGTTCTACAAAGACTGTTCCACGTTCTTCAATACTCATGATTGAGTAAGTAGTTGCTTTACCAGTATCAATAGAAACTAATGCACCTTGGTGACGTCCACCAATTTGACCAGCTAGCATTGGTAAATATTGGTCGAATGTGTGGTTCATGATACCATAACCACGAGTCATTGAAAGGAACTCTGTTGAGTAACCAATCAAGCCACGCGCCGGTGTTAAGAAAGTCAAACGAATTTGGCCATTTCCAGTATGAACCATATCTTGCATTTCACCTTTACGCAAGCTTAGTGATTCAATCACACTACCCATGTATTCTTCCGGTGTGTCGATTTGTACACGTTCAAAAGGTTCGCATTTTACACCATCAATTTCTTTTTCAATAACTTCTGGACGTGAAACTTGTAATTCATAACCTTCACGACGCATTGTTTCGATCAAAATTGATAAATGTAGTTCCCCACGGCCTGAAACAGTCCAAGCATCAGGTGAATTTGTTGGTTCAACACGTAACGACACGTCAGTTTGTAATTCAGCCATTAGACGTTCTTCGATTTTTCTAGCTGTTACATATTTACCTTCGCGACCTGCGAATGGTGAATTATTAACTAAGAAAGTCATTTGTAAAGTTGGTTCATCAATGTGTAGGATTGGTAAAGCATCTTGATGATCGACTGGTGTAACAGTTTCTCCAACGAAGATATCTTCCATACCAGACACAGCAATCAAATCTCCAGCTTTTGCTTCTTCGATTTCTAAACGTTTCAAACCAAAGAAACCAAATAATTTTGTTACACGGAATTTTTTAACTGTTCCATCAAGTTTCATCAAAGCAACTTGATCGCCCACTTTGATTGTTCCGCGGAACACACGACCAATACCGATACGTCCAACGTAATCATTGTAATCAAGCAATGAAACTTGGAATTGTAAAGGTTCGTCACTGTTATCAACTGGCGCAGGAATTTTTTCAATAATTGTATCAAAAATTGGTGCCATTGTTGCTTCTTGATCTGCAGGATCATCAGATAAGCTTGAAGTTCCGTTCAATGCAGAAGCATAAATAACTGGGAAATCTAATTGGTCGTCATCTGCTCCTAATTCGATGAAAAGTTCAAGAACTTCATCAACAACGTGTTCAGGGCGAGCAGACGGTTTGTCAATTTTATTAACAACAACGATAGGTGTAATGTGTTGTTCTAAAGCTTTTTTCAAAACAAAACGTGTTTGAGGCATTGTACCTTCATAAGCATCAACAACTAAAACTACGCCATCAACCATTTTCATGATACGTTCAACTTCACCACCGAAGTCCGCATGTCCAGGTGTATCCATGATGTTTACGCGAATACCTTTATAATCAACAGCTGTATTCTTAGCTAAGATTGTGATTCCACGTTCTTTTTCTAATGCATTTGAGTCCATCGCACGTTCTTGTAATTGTGTATGTGCGTCTAATGTATCTGATTGTTTCAATAACTCATCAACTAATGTTGTTTTTCCGTGATCGACGTGGGCAATAATTGCTACGTTACGGATATCGTTTCTATAATTCAATGTAACTAACTCCTTCTTTTATCAGTTTATTTCTGACAGGGCAATTTACTCGACTGCTTATTATAGCAAACTTTTTTCATGAAATATAGTGAAATGTTTTCATTTTTTCGCGAAACTTAATAAACTATCAACTTTTTTTCATTTTCATCTCGAAAAATTCCGTTTCACAGCTTTTTTAAGTTTCATTTGTACCTGCCTACTCAGATTTCTAAGAATGAGTGGATTTGCTGGAACGCTTTCGGAGTTGCTGCTACAAATAATTCACGCCCATGAAATGCTAACTGCTCGCCATTCATATTACTATAGAAGAAACCGAATTCTGTTAACAAAACACAACCAGCCGCATAATCCCATGGACTCAAGTTTGACAAATAGCCAATATGATTTCCTTTTAGCATTGCAATCATTTCTAAGCCGGCACACCCAGTGATTCTGACCCCCATACTTTTTTCACCAATTGTTCGGATATTAAACTTATTATGCGCAAATAAATAGCCATTCATTCCTAACAATCCAGCCTCTAACGTTTTATTCACAGGTTGTGAAAGCTGCAAATCATTTTGATAGACGCCTATTCCACGTCCGCCCCAGTAAAGTTCTTCTTGCATCACATCATAAATAAACCCTAACTGTCCTACGCCGTTTTCATACATAGCCAGCATGATACAAAAATTTTCGCCTTCCATCACAAAATTGAGCGTTCCGTCGATGGGGTCAATAATAAATACTCGTCCAGTTAAGTCAGTTAACTCATTATAACCATCTTCTTCCGCTAGAATTCTTGCATCTGGATCGAATGCAGCAATCTTCTGAACTAAGAATTGTTGAACTGTTCGATCCATATTTGTGACTAAGTCTTTTCGATTTGTTTTTTCAAAGATAGTTAGTTGTTGCCTTTCACTTGCTTTGATTTGTTCTCCCGCTTCAAGCAGCCAACTTTTGATTTCGTGAATTATTGGTTCCATCTGGTTCACCCATTCATTTTCAAAGTTTTTTTCTGATTTTTTTTCGCCATTTGAACTGTTCGATACAGCGAATAGCCTGAAACTTTTTCAAATTCTCGACCTAAACGCTTTTCTTCTCCAATAGATTTCACCACTGTTTTAAACTGCTGATACGCAGCTAAAAATTTTTCATTATTAATGCCGGCTTCGTTTGCTTTTTCTAACGCTTCCCACATATTCATTACGGTCACCATTTCATCCGTTGTCCAATCTAAATCAATTGGATATTGGTAATCTTGCATGCATTCATTCCTCCATTTTCCTACTCCACCTTAGTTTATCACAGCTAAGACATTTGCAACAGAATCTCACAAGCTTTAAACTTTTCCCAGCAAACTTATAAGTAAGAGTCTAATTTTTAAAAACACAAAAAAAGTTTATGAAATAAACGGCTCCGCGTAATCTCATAAACTTTTTAACATTCGTATACTTGTTTACAGACTTAATGCAACTAAATCCACTAAAACATGTGTACACCAAGATCCCCAAATACTTCTTCCAGTAATAATATAGACATAATTAAAAATTAATCGCGCGGCACCTTGCAACAACAATACATGGATTACTGTTGAAATGATGGATCCGTCCCAATACACAAATACATGCATCAACCCAAAAACTAGTGCACTTATTAAATTACTAATCGTTAGGGAAAAGCCTTTATTATGTGCAACTTCCAGAACACCAATTCCTAATAATTCCTCCCCCATTAACATAAAAGGTAACTTAAAGATCAAAAGCATCAGATTACCTGTTGCTGGATTACTGGTCCAGTCAAATCCAATACTTTTTGTTAGCGCACTTATGACCCCGCCAAAAATCAAGTAAAAAAGTGCCGCACAAGGAATCACCCAAAATTTTCTTGGAAAAGTAAAAATCTCTTTGCTAGCAGGACCAAATACAACGACCCACGCAAGAATACTCGTAAAAAACAATGCCCACCAAGTCCATTCAAATAGTGATAATAAACCGAACCCCATAATCAAAAGTGCGCTACCAATTATTAATTGCTGCCATTTAATTTTCACGTTAACTAAGTAATCCATCTTAGTTCCTCCTATTCTTCTCATCCTTTCCACAACTACATTGTACTGATGAACAATATTTAGCCATTGCTAGCTATGGAATGGCATAATTATACTGCCAAAAAAAAGTTCAAGCTGAAAAGTACCTTATTTACTACCTGGATGCTAAAATCCATGTTAGGGAGGTAGCAATCATGAAAAATTATGGTGAAACAATTCGTACGATTCGCTTAAAAAAAAATATGCCTCAAAAAGTACTCTACCAAGATATTTTATCGAAATCATATGCCATTCGATTGGAACAAGGAAAACACGATATCTCTTTTTATTTATTGCTCAAAATTTTGGCACGCTTTCCAATGGAGATTGATGAGTTTCTCTATATTCATCAGAATTATCAAGAATCTGAAACAGAGTGGTTCTACGAAGAATTTAGCAAACGCGGCAACCAAACAGATAGCACTGCTTTATTCTCTTTAAAGGAACATTATTTAAAGACATATACAGAGCATTCAGCCGATCATCCTTGGAAACTCCAATTAGACGCTCGCTTAGATCAGTTAGTTTATTATCAAGAAACCAATGAACTAACAAAAGACAGCGTCAGCTTACAAACAACAACAAAAATAAAACAAACGTTAAGTAGTATCCAATCTTGGACAATCGAAGATTTTCGATTTTTTGCTAACACCTTGGATTTACTTGACTCAACTGATCGTGTACTTTATTTTCAGTCCATATTACCAGCAATGGATCGCTACAAAAATTTTGAAAAAGCACGGAATGTGATTTGTGTGCTCTTAGTTAACGCGATTCATGAGTTAATTGAAGATTTCCATATAGAAGGCGTTCCAGCCTTGCTAACTACTTTATATGATTTTTCAGATAAAGCGCACCAGATGTTTTTTCGAAATTATTATCATTTTTATTTAGGTCTTTGGCAGATTCTTACCAACCACCCAAACGGCGAAAAAAAAGCACGAGCTGCAATCGAACTTTTGAAGCAAATGGACTATCACTACCACACAGAAATCTTAACCCTCACATTGACTCGAACACTACGTCAAAAAGAAACCAACTCTACAGATTAATTATAGCAAAAAAATTTTCTTTATCTGTGCAACGCTCAAAGCTGTCGTTACCTAAAAAAGAAGCATCTGGAACATTATCTGTTGTCCCAAATGCTTCTTTTGATTATTCCTTTATTTTACAACTAAATAACCAATTCCATCTTTGTCCAATGTTGAAATCGTATGACTACCAACTGTCGTTTCTTCAATGTCTGTAAACACATGCTGATAATCATCACGTACAGATCCTGTTACATTTAAATCTTGTGTTTCGTCAAAGTCGCCAACTTGCAACGTTACGCTAAGTTTATATTCCCCGGGTTCTAATCCACCTAGCAATGTGTTGTCAATAATGCCTTGATAGCCATTGAAAACACCATGATTATACCAATCTTGATTTGCACAGGCAATCGTACCAACCTCTGTTCCGTCTGCAGCTGTCAAATGAAGTGTTTTCTTCACAGCGTCTTGATTTGTTAAATCTAAGTTTCCGTTATCCATTGATCCTTCTAAAATCAACCCATAACTTTGCCAATAACCTGTTTTGAAGAAGTTAACAGTCTGATCTAAGTGGCTAACAATTTGTGAAACAAACTCACTTTCATTTCCATCAATGACTTGATTCACGTCAATTTTTGTTCCTTCAGTTTGTGGTTCGATTGTGATTGTCCAACGACCATCCGCTTCTACGGTTCCCGTTCCAAGTAATACGCCATCTACATAAGCATTGATTGTTGCACCTGGTACGCCAAGTCCTGTTAACTGTTTGTCTTTATCATTGACAACATTAAAAACAGGCGCATCAACTTTTTCTTCATGAGTAACTACTTGTGAAACCATTTCACTTTCTTTTCCATCAACGACTTGATTCACATCAACTTTCGTTCCTTCTGCCTGTGGATCAATTGTGATTGTCCAGTTTCCTTCTGAATCTACTGTTCCTGTTCCAATCAAGACACCATCCACATAAGCATTAACTGTCGCCCCCGGCGTTCCTGTTCCAGTTAACTCTTTGTCTTGATCCGTTACTGCATTGAAAACTGGTTTCTCAGTAACGATGCCATCATCAACAAATGCCCCCCCTTGAATTTTTCCGTAATTTGTAAATGGTGTCGTTTCAAAATATGAATCAGTTGATGAGAAATCCGTGGTCTTAATTCCTGTATGTGTATACCCTAAGATATTAAATGACGATTTTACCGGCCCCGCAATTACTTCTTCGGGTTCCTCTTCTTCTACATGATCAATCCACCAAAGATTGTAGCCTGTTGGTGAATCCAAAGTTACATGCGCTTTTGTTGCATAGCCACCTAAAATGGGGCCCTCTGAGTGATGATTGGTAATTGAATAGTTTGAGCCACTTTCAAAAACGATTTCTTTTCCTGCGATGATTGTACTTTGGTTACCATTTGAATCAGCTTCAATTGTTGCACCTTTTCTCACGAATAAATTACCAGATGTAACTAAGATACTTTCATAAACTGAATCGTCTGTGTGAATTTTCAAATGACTACCGTCTTTTAATTCTAAAGTACTGCTTGCTCCTAAATTGATTCCTCGATCATCAGCGGAAGTCGCAACGATATTCCCTTCATTCACAAAAGAAAAGTTTGTCCCACCTAAAACTGAGGTTGTATTTGATTTGATTGTTACTTGTGCATCTTTTCCAACCGATAAGATGCCTTTTGAATAAATCATATGAACAGCAGGAATGGTAGTTGATTCATTTTCAAAGTTAATTACGGCACCTGGTTTCACTTCTAATTCTTTTCCTTGATAAACTTCTTCTGTTGTAGAAACACTAGATACTTTACCATCTAAAGTTAGCTTTCCTTCTGGTAAATAAATCATTTGTCTTCCTGTATGTTCAACGTTTTTATATGTAATATTTGCTGTATGTGAACTCCAAAGTAGTCCATAAATATCTGTGTTGATAATTTTCACATTTTCCATCAAACCAACCGCATCTGCTTTCGTAAAATAAAGTTGATGTAGGTCGGCATCAATCGTATGTCCGTTACCATGAATGTTTTTCGATAAGTTCGTAATTGATTCTGTCGTCGCCATTGTGATATCGGAAGACAAGCTGATATCTGTCACTGTGTCATTATTAATTGCTTCTTTAAACTCTTCCCACGTCGACACATCTACGTTATTTTCTACTTGTTTAACCTCAATAGCTGGCTGGCTGGTCTCGGCTTTAACTGATTGCGCTTGACCTAATAGCGCGACTGAAAAAAGAACTCCTGATAACGATAAAATAATTGATGATTTTTTCATAGCAAAACACCTCTACACTTATTTTTATGTAATTACAGTTATAACGATAATATCAAAAAATAAACAAATTATGTAACAACCGCTTACAAGAACTAATATAACACCTAAAAAAAGAAACATCAACATTAAAATATAACAAAAAATTAAAATATAAAAGTTATTTTATTTGAGTGAAAATATACTTTAAAAATAATTATTATAATTAAAATAACTAAAAACCATAGAAACCAATGATTTATATTAAAAAAACGCTTTGAAACAATAAAAAAAATACCTGATACAATTCATATCGGGTATTTCAACTTTTAAGTTATTTATGATTGTAAAATAATCGATTTTGCATCATTTAAAATCTTATTTTTTGCATTCGTCCATTGACCATCAATGCCAATGACAAAATCATCCTTTGTTTTTCTAATGATATTGGCATCATTTTGAACACTGATTCGCCAAGTTTTGATCCATTTCTTTTTTTGATAAAGTGAAATAGATGTAACTGGACAGTAGTTTTCTAAAAATATTGTTTCTATTTGATAATTGTAGGCACCCATTCGCGGAAGTTTTTGATTCAAACTAGCAATTCTTTCCAAGTAATATCTTTGTTTATAACTTGATATTTTTCCATAATAATTCATTGTGACACCTCAAATCTTATTGCTAAATAAAACGACACCTGTTCCAACGATTGCAAACAAACCAAACAAGGCGATTTGTAAATAAACTTTATGCATTGCCTTTTTGTTCACCTGTTCAATCATTTGAAGTGGCTCTTTTGCTGAAAGTTGTTTTTTTGTTAGTGCTGTTTGTGTATCCTCGATCATTTTTGCCTTAACTAAAATGCGCTTTGTTGTTGCTGCTGCCTTATCACACGTCAATAGCGTTACTGTCTTTGCTGGATTTTCTTCGATGTAATTGACTTCTTTTTCATCAATTATCTTTTTCTCGCTTATTACATAGTGATAGCTTTTGCCTAAATACGTCATATCAATATGCTGTCCTTTTTTCGCATCTACTAATTTTCCAAACAATAAACCTTTTTCGCTTAAATGATGTCCTAGAAAAATCATATTTTCTTTCAATGGATTCCGGCTCGGATACATAGACGCTGCACCGATAAGCATAGCACTTTGACTGATTCCAGGAAAAATCGGAACAGCTAATGTTAATTCAGGGATTGATAATGCACCGATTGCCGTTGACTCCTCATTTTTCAACGTAAACACATCATTCATCGTCGCAGACTGCACTTCTTCAAATGGAATCGTTGGTAAGTTTGCAACGTTGTCGCCCACCGTATACTCGGCAGTTACTATGTGCTGTGTAAAAATTGAATTTTCAATGTACCGATAAGCGACCAACGCTAAAGCAATGTAGAAAAACAGCAGAAAATAAACTTTTTTATTCTTTTTCATTCGATTTTCCTCCAAAGATAAGCGTACCGGACAGACTTTCGAAAACATTCCCCAATTTAGTTACCGGGATTGAGCTACTTCCAAAATTCGCGACTTTCTTCTTACTAATCCCATTACTTGGTGCAAAACCAACAACTGGTTGTGCTGATTTTTTCTTCCTCAACTTTTTTTCATAGAAGCCAACACTTGTTTCACGGGTATGCTCTTCTTCGTGTACCACATCTTCTTCTGCATGATAAAGTTTAGGAACACTTGCTTTTTCACCATTCATCAGCATAACCGAACTAAACAAAAAAACGATTAAATATTTTTTCATAAGCTATTTCTCATTCCATAAATTTTTGATACCAAATTCCCAAAGACTTTCCAATCCTTTGAACTTGGCGGACTATTCCAAATTAAGTATTCACTCTCAACTACTTCGGATAGAACATCTGATAGATAGATATCTGTTTGAGCCGAGTACTGATTATCGACTTTTAGGGTAACAAACGGCAAATGCACAATATTATTGGCAATGTACTTGTTGTATTCTTCTCCTAAAGTGAAATCAATCGTGATTGTGATTGCTTGTTTTTGATTTCGATAGGCTTGACTGTTGATGATAAGTAAAAGTGTTTCTAATAATAGTTGTTGGCTTTCCGCTTGATTGCCAATCACCGCAATCGTTTCTTTATTACGCAAAAATTGTAAAATTCGCTCTGCTTCTTGACCAAAACCATCAAAAAAGAAATCTAAGATGACATAAAAATGACCGTCTAATAGACTATCTTTGTAATAAGAAAATTTAAACAACAATTCGTATAACTGGTTATTAAGCTTTTCATCTGGTTGTTCGATTCCTACTGTAGTTAACAAATTGCGTGTTAGTTGCATAAGATCATTTTCTTTTTTTAAGCTACTGTCTTTTTCCTGAAAAAGATAATGGTTGACTCTCAAATAGTTGATCAACGTGATGACGTCTTCAGTTTTGACTTCATCCCGATTTTCCGCAAATTTGCGATAACTTAAGATAATTGGTTCCATATAGCGTTCATCAGTTGATACAAGCAATACCTCATCGCCACTATTTTGCTTGTTTTCTACCCTAAAAAAAGAAACCAAACAATAATACAGAAGTTTTGTTTTTTTCAATTTTTCAATTGGCTCGATTACTTTTAATTCTTGTAATTCCTCAATAAAAGCTTGCGCAGTTGTCCACTCTTCCGCTGAAAAAGGATTTTCATAATTTTTAAAAATATAAAAATAAATCTGTGCTAAAAAAATGCGTAACTTGCTTTCACTTACATTTTCAACCAAAAAATTCATTTGGTGCATCTCCAAAAATGCTTCCAATTTATTTTTGATGACATAGGAATAAGAAACACTTACATAGTGGTAATAGCTATAGTTCTCCATTATTTCTTTGGTGTTCATACCATTTTTTAAGAAGTAATCTAAAAGACTAAATAAATAAGATTCTCTACCATATTTCCAAATCAAACGATTGATAGAATCCAAACAGTTTTTCTTATAAATATATTTACTTTTATTTTTGGAGATAAAGAAGTAATCATCCAGCTCCATCGTTTTAAAGTCTTCGATTAATAAACCTAAAAGTTTATTTGCCCGAAAATAAGTTAAGTCAAATTGTTTTTCAATATCTTTGACTGCAAAAGAGTCAGTGTCTAAATTATCAATATATGAGAATAACATCAGCTTTGCTAACGTCTCTTTTTCAAATAGTTCCTTCATACGATTCCTCTTTAAAATAGCTACTATTTAGCTGGCGCTATCTTCTTTCTGTAGTTCATTCATTAATTTTTTGATTTTCTGATTTTTCTTACGAATGTAGATAAAGATAATAATAAAAAGAAGTAATAAAATACCACATACTAGAAGAATCAGGTAAAGCATCGTGTGATCTTCTTCCTTAGTTATTGCCGTTTTATTTAAATCAGCTGCTGTTTTTTTCGAAATAGTGAAATTTTGTTTGAATTCCCATTTTTCTCCTTTTGATTCAGCAGTCAGAGTTGCCGTGTATTTACCCGGACTCAATTCTTTTCCATCGGTTCGAATATCAAAGTTATACACTGAGTTTGGCGCTTGTTGCCCGTTTTCGATTTTCGTAGTGTATAACACCTTTTCTTCATCGGCTTTGCGAATGTCCCCCTTCACATTTAGCTTATTGATAAACATTGCACTGGTATTTTTTAGAGGGAATTTAATACTATTTCGGCCGTTAATTTGTTCCACCTTGATTTTGCCAGCTTCGACAATCGGCTTTGTGATTTCTTTTTCGCCATGTAAAATAAGTGCAATCGTGTATCCATATTGATTTTGGACTGCCATACTGCTCTTATTTGCAGCACTGTCTTGCGTTTCTTTAGAAATCTCTTCTATCAAATTAATTCCGCCTGCTACAACTCCATCAAACGTTTTTTCTGGCGCAGTAATTGTATAAGTTAATTCTTTTGTTTCATTGGCTTTTAGCGCAATTTTATCGACTTGGACTTTCACCAACTGTTTCAGATCATTTGTTAAGTTTGCTACTTCAAACTGTTGACTATTCTTATATTCCACAACACCATTACTATTTGTTGATGCATGATCCACATTTGTATCGACTACAATTGGATGATTGGCATTATTCGTCACTTGAACAACTAACTCTGTTGCTTCTTTCGGTTTCAGCTGTAAATCGTAATACGATAACGACTTATCTACCTGTTTCTCAGAAGGTAATGGATTTACTTGAAAATCAACCGCAGAAGCAGACACGTTTTGAAATGAGTAAAACGTACCTACTGAAATAGCACATAATAAAAAAGCCTTGACTTTGTTTTTCATCTTTTTTCTCCTTCAAAAAAATAGGAATAGATAGCCGGATGACTGTCTATTCCTACACGTTTACGAATGGTTAGTTGTTTGCAACTCCATCTGTCAATACCCAGTTAAGCGTAGTAGTATATTGACCAGCCACTTTAACTGTTGCACCAGGAACGCTTAAAGATGCAGCACCTTTAGCAAAATCTTCAATTGCTAAACCATTACCTTCACCTGTTTGAGCATCCATGATGACTGCTGCTTCATTGGTAGTTTTCAAAACAACACCTGCTTTTTCGTGAGCAACTGCTGTTGAACTTGTATCAATCGTTGGTGAAACTAATGTAATTTGTGCATTTGTTAATTCATGTGTATCATTTTTAAATTGACCAGCTTCAGAAACTTGTAATGCCCAACCAGCTTCAGTACCACGTAAATCTTGAACTTTGCTGAAAGTATCTGATTCAGTTGTATAGTTTTGGTCAGTAGCTGAGATTTCATGCATACCAAAGTCTAGGTCAGCAGCCTCTACAAGTGTTAAAGCGCCAGTATCTGGTGCTTTAAAACCAACTTCACCAGTTGTATCTTTTTGATCAATGTCAGCAGCATAAACAGTTGCCCCAGCTGTTGCAGATAATAAAGTTGCAGATAATACGATTCCCATAATTGCTTTTTTCATTTTAAAATTCCTCTTTTCGTTTTTTTAATAAATAAATGACCCCGATAATCATCATGGCAACTCCAAGAAGTGTAATCGGGTCTGAGTTAACAGTACCTGTTTTGGGCAGGATGCCAGAGCTTATTTTGTAAGAACCTGATTGTGTCGTATCAGGAACAAGTTGTCTTGTATCGTTGTTCACTGTATTATTTGTTGTTTGATCGTTATTATTGATGATCTGATTGTTTGAATATTCTTGTGAATCACTTGTACTACTATCCTCTGTTTTGTAAAAACCAACGCTTGCTTTACTTCCACCAGAATCAGCGACTTGCTCTGCTTGAACTCGTGAAGCAAAACCAAAGAATAAGATCAAGGATAGTACTGCAGCGAATCGCTTGTTTCTTTTTTTCATAGCTTTCTATCCCCTTATTCATTTGCTACAACATCGTTTAGATCCCATTCGATCGTTGCATCGTACGTATCCGCAACAGCTTTTCCACCAGGAACGAATAATTGAAGAGTGTCGGGTTTTGACTGCCAGTCTTGAGACACATTCTGTTCATCATGGTTGCTTGTTGTTTGATTATGGATAACGACACTTTCGTCTGTTGTGATTGCTTGTTTACCTTGTGTCGGATTATTGTAATACAGTGTAGCACCTAATTTTTTGCTCGTTGTTGTGCCAATGAATTCTTGATTCAATTTTGCAGTTAAGCTCCAAGTAGATCCATTTTTACGTAAATCTTGGACGAGTAAGTTCTTATCCAAAGATTCTAAAGAGTAAGTTTCATCTCCTGCTGAAATGGTGTGCTCGCCAAATTGCAGTTGAGTTGGCGCATCAACAAAGAGAAGTTTGCCTTGATAAATATATGTGACTGTTTGAGGTTTATCTGTAAATTGCCCCTCTTTATTATCAGGTTCATCTAATAAAGTATAGTTATCGATTGTTGCTGCTTGAGAAGTGTAAGGATCGCCAACTTTTCCATTTAGAACCTTTGCTTCAGCAATTTCATTTTGATCTTCATCAACATACTTCACAGTAACTGGCGCACCATCTTGTTTTTCCAAAATCGTAACGGTTGCCGTCTTCGTTGAGAGATGTCCAGAAGAATTTGTCACAGAATAAGTGACTTGGTACTTGTCTGGCGTATTCGGTTGAACACTACTATAATCAACTGTCACATCTTTACTGATATCGCCATCTTCAGTGTCTCTAGCCGTAATATTTTCTAATAATTTTTCTTTAATATTTTCGTCTGTTAGATCACCAACATAAAATGTTTTATCTTCAACAGTTAAGTTAGCAAAAACGGTACTGTCACCAGTCGTCAAGAACCGGTTATTCAAATCAAAATGTGCGCCACCACCGATATTCCCACCATTAGCTGTAGCCATATAGATATAAGCTTGACTTGGGTAAGTGATACTATCATTATTAGCATGTGCGCTGACACTTGCTTCGTAGCGACCATCTCGTTTGATATAGCCTCCCGAAACGTCTTCAGACTGTAAATCGATCCAAATTTCATTGTTGTCTGGCTTTCCAGAATCCAGATACACTTTGTAATATTGTTTAGGAATCACTGCTTGTGTTAACGTATCTCGAACAACAATATTCGCTATGTCTTCGTCTGTAATAGTCACTTTTCCGTTTCCTACTGGTTCGATGTACCAAGCAAAACGATAAAAGCAATCAGAAGGCAAAATGTTTTCTCCAGTATAGTTTACCTCAATAAAGTTTTGAATCACGTCTGACGTACGATTAAAATTACCAGTTGGTAGTCCACCTATATCAGAGCCATCTCTTGCAACAAAATTTCCAGGATTACTATTTGAAATCCCCCAATAAGAGTTAACATAATTATAAATTGGCGGTGTATTGGTATTTACTTTTAACTTAGGCGTGCCAACAATTGTTGGTATGTCCTGTCCGTTTGATGTCGTCGTTGCAGACACATTATACGTTGTTCCAGGGGTTCCAATTACTTTTGTATGAAAATCAGCCGAAATTGTAGTATTACCAACAATATCTTTTTTGACCACGAACGTGAGCGTTCCCGCACTTTCATCAATTGTTACATCAAAATAATTTGAAATGTTTTCATCTGTTAAATCAATCGTGCTATAATCAATTGCTTCTGACGGAATAGAAATAACGATTGTTGTACCTGCAGGAATCGAATCACCATCTTTGTTGCTCAACGTAATCGTTCCTGTATAAGTTGTATTTAACGTATATTCACTAGAGTTAGCTTTATAAGAAACAGAGCCGGTAGCAATTTTTGGAGTTATTCCGGGGAGAACATCTTTTTTGATTGCATCATCTGCTGTTGTTTCTTTTTCTGTTGCACTTGTTTCAGTTTCCGTTATAATGGAACTTGAAATATTTTTTTCACTGGACTCTTTTTCGGAAGTATTTGTTATCTCACTTAAATTTTCAGAGGTTTGAGTGGTTGTTGTTTCTGTTGCTTCCGATGAGAGAGTTGTTTGGTCAGCTGTTTCTGCATAAACAATTGTTACAAGATCATTTGTTACTGATAAAGTTAGAAACACGCTACTTAATAAAACAAACTTCTTATATGCTGAACTTTTCACTTCTTTCACCTCCCTTCAAATGTATTGCACCTAAATAACATTTCGCTGTTATTTACTTACAAACCCATTGTACTAATCATAAAAAAACTTTTCCTCTTTAATATTTAAAAAAATTTTTCAATTTCAAAGAATGAATAAACTTTCACAAGCTAATTACGCTAGTTAAGACTTATGCACTGATAAAGAAAAATGCTAAAATTCCTGCAATTACCACTAAATAAACCAAATTTTTTCCGAAATAACCTGCGCGATGTTCTTTCTTCGTCTGATGACGACTTGTTTTTTGATCTAACTTCAAATTATTTTGTACTTGCATATTGTTCACCTTCCAAATCTTTGTATTGTACGGAATGTACTGTTTTGTTCCATTTGTTTTGTGGCTTGAACCACGTAAAGAAGCCTACGATTTGCGCAATCATATACGTTAACGAATTATAAATAAAGCAGTAAACCAAGCGAATGAAAAACAGGATTTTTTTCCACCAAGTGTTTTTCAATTGGAAATAGTCCTTACCTTCTTCAATAAAGTAAACGGTCGGTATAATCAAAAAGTTGAATGCTTCCATTGTTAACCAGAATGTGATAACAGAAAACAAATTAGGTAAGTATTTCAACAAACGAATATCAATAATTCCTAATGCTAAAATAATTAAGTAAGCTACCGGACGAACCATTGAATAAGAATAAAATAAGGTTTCAATCTTACTCATTAGTTCATTGAAGTGTTTTGATTTAAATAACGACTTAATTTGTTTAAAAGTTGTTGAAAATGCTACATACCAGTGTCCTTGCGCCCAACGTGTTCGTTGATGATGGCTTGCTAAAAAGCTATTTGGTTTTTCATCATGGACAACTGCAAACTGATTCCAACCACTTCTTAACCCATTCATTGACAACTCCACTTGCAACTCGAAATCTTCTGTATAACTTCTTGGATTCCAGCCACGTTCCATTAAATATTTTGTGTCTAAAATAAATCCTGTGCCACCAATCGCTGCATTCCAGCCTAAAACATAATTGGCAAATTGAACCGCACGATTAGTAATAAAGTACACAGCAGAATAACCAGATGCTGTAATCGATGTAAACACATTTTTCATACCCAAATATCCTTGGATGACTACAAATTCCGGATGAGCAATACTTTGTGAATTCATTTCTGTTAAGTAGTTAGGTTCCACAATATTATCCGCATCAATAAATGCAATATAATCATACTCTTGCCAACTTTCATTATTGATGAAGCTTGCAATTGCATGTGGTTTCCCTCTTGGTTCATCAGGCTTCGATGTGTTTTCAAACACTTTTGCTTTGCCAATACTCCGTACAATCTCTGCTGTATTATCAGTGCAGTTATCAGCAATCACCACAATGTCAAATAAGTTAGGATCGTAATCCTGATGAACTAACGCTTCGACAGTTTCTTTGATTACTGCCGCTTCGTTATGCGCAGGAATCAAAAATAAAAATTTCTTTTTCGGAGCAACTATTTCATAATCTCTTTTTGGCGTGATGAGACCAAAAACAGATAATGCTGTAAAAAATAATAGATTTGCAAAAACAAGTACAATCAACGCTGTACAAATCCAAGATAGCGGTTCAAATAAATAATTTGGTAACGTAAACAATTAAAATTCCTCCTGTCCTTCTATTAAATAGTAGCACCCTCTTGGATAGTCAACTTCCCATTATTTAAAAAAATTTTTTTCAGATATTGAGAAGTCAGCCAACGAAAATTAGTATAACAAGCATAATTTATGCTTTCCTCTTCAAAATTCAAAAAATAAATGACGCTTTTTCAAATTTCATGGAATCAGTCTTTACTTATCTTTTAAAAAAATAAAAAAACTACTGAAAACTCAATGATTTTCAGTAGTTCTTCTATTTTTTTCTTCAAAAATTTTTCTTTCAAGTGCGGTGTAATTTTCTGGAAAATTACTTTGATCCCAATAATAATATCGTTGTTTTTTTGGCACCTTTTGTTTCATGAGCGAATAATTGATTAAAAGTAAATCACAGGAGTTAGTTGAAATATCCTCAAGAATAATGACTTTGACAAAGCCAAAGCTTCCCAAAAATGATTGCAAATCCTTGATACATATGATTCCCAATTCTTTAGGTAAACCAACGGTCACTGATGGCACGCGATACTTACGGTAGTGAAGTGTCAACAATACACAGAGCACCAATAAAGGTCTGCTTTTTGTTGCGACTTGTAGTTCCTCCTGTTCAATCACTTTTCCTTTCAATGCGACTAACGTTTTTTGATAGCTAGCTGGTAACAATTGTTGAATAAGCTGGATAATTTCTTTGGCTTCTTCCCCAATCAAGTTGTTGACCATTCCTGAAAAAAGCAAGACATCATACACAAACTCACTGTCACTGATGATTTCAAATTGATTTTTTTCAAGTAATCTCAGATACGTTTTGACAAACTCGGCTAATTGTTTGTTTTGTTTTAATTGTTGTCTGGCAAATACTCTCTTTTGTTCCGTGGCGATCCGCTCATTCAAGATAAACAAATTGATAAACGTGCTCAAGAATTTTTTCTCTGCACTTCTGACCTTTTTCGGTGTGTGATGCCATAATTCAGCATAAGGAGCTCCATAATCGTAAAAGAGGGTATGTAATCCGTCCTGTAACTCAAAATTCGTTAAATATTTTTTTAATAAATAGCGACTTTCCAACACATTTAATAGCAAAACCAGCTGCTGTTTTGTGATAAATGAGCTATCTTGATTCGCAATCACCTGATATTTCTTTTCATTACCTAGATAAGTAAATAAATTTTCTTGCCCGCGATATCCCCACCACAATGAAAAGTAAAGAAAGATCCGATAAGCCGTTTCTTGAAGATCGTTTGTCGTTTTAAGTGTTAGATTCATTTGATAAACTGCTAGAAGATTTTTTAGCAATTGAATTTTTCGATGAAAAGTTGAGATACTAATCAAGTGTTTTTGCGCATAACTGAGTTCATTTTTATTAGGATGACGCACTTTATAAACTAAATAGGTAAACGTAACACTTTCTTTTTTTAGCAAAAATAAACGATAACTGTCAATCGTAAATAATTGTACTTCTTGCTCCCGAAGAACCTTTCCCGTTTTTAAGATAAATTGCGATTGACCATGTTCTTGTAACTCATCTTGAATAATTTCTTTCGTCAATGTTTGTATTCCTTGATAGGAAAGATTAAACTGTTTTGCTACACTTTTTAACGAAACTTTTTGTTCTTGCACAATCAAATATTTAAATAAATGAAGTTTGTTTCGACTGTTTGACTCAAAAAATAAGGTTTCAAACATCCCGTCAACTAAATGATTCATTTTGCTCACCTATATTCCCTAACTTTTCCAATTTTATCTCCTATTATTATGTACGCAATAACGTTCAGTCCTACCCAAACTTAATTAACATATTACTTTCATCAAAATGATTGCCATAATTAACAAAAGAACTCTTTACTAAAAAAACACAATGTTTTTCTTATAATAACATTTTAACTAATTTTATTTCATAAATAAACAAAAAAAGTAACACTGCCTGAAACTTCACTAACGGGCAGTGTTACCTTAAGAAAATCTAATAATTTGAACTAACTTAATGATACCATACTTTTTTCATAATACAAATATTTCGCTAATAAAGTAGCAAAATGGATTTGAAAATCATATACGAAATAATGTCAGATATAAAAAAACATTTATTATTCAAAAAAATATGTTCAACTATTCTTAACTTTGGATATCTTTTACTCATAGCTAGACAACAAAGTTAAAATTTCTAACGGATGATCTGTTTGCAACAATTCGTTCATACGTTCAGGCTGCTTCTCTAAATAATGAATGACGGAGAATAATTTTTTGAATTCTGGATGTTTCAAATCATTTTTCTTGACCGCCAGCAACAAAACAACACAGATTTGCTCACCGTGCCAAGTAATTGGTTGCTTCATCGTCGCAATCGAAATCGTTGAATGCTTCACATAAAATGGATTGCCATGGGGAAGCGTGATTAGTGATGCGACCCGCGTACTTGAATGGCGATCTCGCTCTAAAACAGATTCAATAAATTCCGGATGAACATATTGATTTTCAACTAAGACATTTCCCATGAAAGACAAGATTTCTGTAGGGTCTGTTAAGTCTAAATGCGAGAAAATCAAGAATGGATTCGTGAAATTTGCCAAATCAAACGTTTTTGTTCGTTTATTTGGCACATGCTCTAGCATGTATTTCGCCAACCTCGATAAATCTGTTTCCGTAATCATCGGTGAAATTTCGATTACAGGAATGCTTTCATGTTGAAAAGGGAGCGTCGTCAAAATAAAATCAACCGGTGGAAATTCTTCAGCATTCAGCTCAGAACTATGCTCAACTAAATCCAAAATTGTCAATTCAGGAAGTTCTCGATTAAGTCTCGCTTCAAGAAAAGTTGCCATTGCCTTTGAGTATTCGCTAACTAAAATCGTTTGGTATCTCCGACTTTTTTGATGCTGGTGGCGCTCGATTGCCGCTTGGAAATGGATCGTCAAATAAGCAATCTCATCTTGCGGCACATAAAAGGGTTCTTTATCAAAATAATCCTCCAAAATCAATTGCAGAACTAAAAATAATTGCGTATACGTGCTAAAAACATTTTTCGTTAACGGATTTGAAATCGTTAATCCATAATTCAAACGAAAATAAGTGGAAGATAAATGAGAACTTAAATTTTGTGCCAAAAGCTGGTCTTCTTTCAATGAATAACCTAAGAATTGCTCAACTTGATCAATCAAATGAAGGGCTAATTCATCTGCTTCACCTTGAAAGCGTGCAGCAGACTGAGATTTAGAAAATAAGTTAGCAATTCTTAACGCTAAATAGTTGATTTCATCCGGTGAAAATTCAATTGGATACACGTTTGCTAACTTGGCTAAGACTTGGCTACTGATTTTTTGCGCTTGCGTATGATTGACTGCTTCATTTTCATCTTCACTCAATTTGACTTTTTGCAATTGCTTCATGCGTTCTAACATAAAATAAATATGAATCTCAACAGTAGACAAGCCTGCTGGTTCCTCTAGCTGATTCTCATAGAAGACATCGCGCAACGTATGTTGGATTACTTTTAGTGTATCTTTCGCAAAAAATTCCTTCAAGGATGGACTTTGTGGATCTGCTTTTTGCATATTACGTAATGTTTTCACCAGCAGTCGCCTTTTTTCTTGCTCGTCACCGGTGATAAATGTGCCCAGTTTTGTTTTTGACACTAACGCTAAATGATGTTGTTGGAAAAAACTTTGCAAATCAGTTAATTCTTTTCTGACTGTTCGGCGACCAACAAATAATTTCTCTGCTAATTCTTCAAGACTGAGACCGTCTTTTGCAACTAACAAATGAAAAATCAACAATTGCCTTAACTGGCTTTTCTCCAGCTCTGTTTCAGTCTTTTCATTCAGCAGACGTTTGACCTGATCTTTTTCATGAGGTAAGCCAACTAGTAAAATACCTGTTCCTTTTTTTCTTTCAATAATTAAAGGTAATTGGTGCGCATTCAACCAGTCTTCGATTTTGTTTAAGTCACTATGGATAGTGCGCTCAGAAACTTGGAAGCACGTTGCTAATTCTTTGGTAGTTAAATAACTATTATTTTTTATTAATTGATAAATTAAAGATTGCTGGCGTTGATTCATTAAGAAAAGAAGCTCCCTTCTGAATAAAAAAATCGACTATGATAACACATCTATTATGTCTCATCACAGTCGATTTTTCATCTTATGTTACATTTCGCTTAATAATTGATTAACAGCCGCTTTATTTGGGGCTT
Organism: Enterococcus sp. DIV0176; assembly: GCF_050528535.1. Classification (NCBI taxonomy): domain Bacteria; kingdom Bacillati; phylum Bacillota; class Bacilli; order Lactobacillales; family Enterococcaceae; genus Enterococcus; species Enterococcus sp. DIV0176. The sequence goes on from NZ_CP172879.1 coordinate 1,662,923, forward strand.
CCATCAATGCTTGGCGGAAGTCATCATCCATTAATTTGCGTGAAAGACGTTGGAGAATTTTTAAGTGCATATCTCCTTGGCTATTTTCTGGAACAGCAATCATAAAAATCAAATGCGCCGGGTCACCATCGAGTGATTGCCAATCAATTCCTTGTTGACTTCTCGCAAAAGCAAGTGTTGGCTTGGTAACATGGGCTGATTTACCATGAGGGATTGCGATACCCATCCCAATTCCAGTTGTACTTTCATTTTCACGAGTGTAGATTGCTTTTTTAAACCCTGCTGTATCTGTAATGTGACCTGTTTTCCCTAAACGTTGTACTAAATCTTCAACAACGGTATCTTTTGTTGTTTCAGTTGTGTCTAAAACAATCGTATCATCTGTCATGATTTCTGTGATTGAATCAAAATTTTCTGGAGCAATCGTTGGTTCAGTTTCTGCGTCTTCTACTTCGTCTAGGTGCATTGCTCCGTTTGGTGTCGCAACAACTGGTGTAACTTGTAAAGTTGGTTTCAAGATTCTTAACATTAAAACAGTTACTGCGATTCCAGCAATCACTGCTGCAAAGAACATTGCCACATGATCAACTGCACCTAACACCGCTACAATTGGTCCACCATGTGCAACGTGGTCAGTTACACCTGAAAGCATCGCAATTACACTACCAGTCATCGCACCAACTACAATACTTGGAATAACACGTAATGGGTCAGTTGAGGCAAATGGAATCGCACCTTCTGTAATCCCAAACAAGCCCATCGCTAACGAAGCTTTTCCTGCTTCTCGCTCAGTTTTTGTAAATTTCGTTTTCAAGATCAATGAAGCTAAACCTAACGCTAAAGGAGGAATACAAATGGCAACTGCAATTGGCCCCATAATTGAGTAATTTCCTTCAGCAATCAATCCTGATCCAAATAAAAAGGCAACTTTATTAAAAGGTCCACCCATATCAAAAGCAATCATCGCACCAAGAATCATCGCTAAAACAACTTCACTTCCACCTTGCATACCTGCTAAGAATTGTGTCAATGAATTAAACAAAAGCGCAACAGGTTCACCAATAACATAGATAAAGACAAAGCCAACTGCCAGTGAACCTAAAATCGGAATGACGATAATCGGCATAATGGATTGCAAAGCTTTCGGTACAGGAATTTTTTTGATTCCCAAAGCAATAAATCCAGCTAGGAACCCTGTGATGATCCCACCTAGGAAACCAGCATTTGCATCACTTCCATATAAAGCACCGTTAGCTGCCAACATGCCACCGACAAACCCTGGAACTAAGCCCGGACGATCCGCAATACTTTGCGCAATAAACGCTGACAAAATAGGAACCATCAAGCCCATAGCAATTCCGCCAATACTGTTCATCGTTGCCCAGATCGTGCCTTCAGGAATTTTGATTCCTTCTGGCGTCGCTGTCCCACCTAAAGTCAATGAAATTGCAATCAACAACCCACCGGTAACAACAAACGGCACCATATAAGAAACACCATTCATCAAACTTTTATAAACTTTTTTCCCTAGTCCTTCTGTTTCGCCATTGTTCTCAGCAGAAACATCTGTCAGAGCGCTTTCAAAAACAGGCGCTTTTCCTGTTAAGATATCTTCAACTAATGTATTCGCATGATGAATGCCATCTTGAACGCCCACATTGATTAGTGGTTTACCACCAAAGCGTGATTTATCAACTTTCGTATCAGCCGCGATAATGACACCTGCTGCTTCTTTGATGTCGCTGGCTGTTAACTCGTTCTCTACACCAATCGAACCATGTGTTTCGACCTTCACTTCGACACCAAGTTCTTTCCCAGCTTTTTCTAAATTTTCAGCAGCCATGTATGTATGGGCAATTCCAACTGGACAAGAGGTGATTGCAACAATTTTTTTCATCTTTCTTCCACCTTTCTTTCTACTCACTTAGTATATAAAAACGGTTTCTTTTTATTAAGGACAATTTGATTCCGAAATAACGGAAATTTTTGTCATAAAGCTTTTACTTCAAAAAATCAAAACAAAAAACTGTAGCCGATCACTTATTCGTCATCGCTACAGTTTTTTTGCTAAAAATGCTCAGTTACGTTATTAGCTAAATGTTACCTATAAGGAAACTGGCGTTGCTGTTTCCTTTAATACAGTGTTCAATGCCTCGATATTTTCTCGACCAGTTTGGTTTAACCATTTGCGTGCAGCTACTTCCCCTTCAACAATGAATGGTTCCACACCATTTGCCCACGTTGCTCGTCCACACAAGACACCATTAAATGTTGACCCTGCCGCTTTAGCAAAGCGCAATGTTTCCTGGAACAACTCGGCAGACACTCCTGCACTCAAAAAGATAAAAGGCAATGAAGTTGCTTCTGTCTGCTCTTTGAAATAAGCCGCAGCTTCAGCTTGTGTATAAACAACTTCATCAGTTGCATACCCTTCAACATAATTCATATTGACTGGGACTTCTACTTTCAATACATCAACATGATAGCGTTCGCGAGAAAATTCTTTCATCATCTCAATCACCTTATGTGGTTTAACTTTGGCATATGCTGAAGATGCGCTATCCGCATTCTCAGCGTCATAAGAAACTAGCTCTAAGAAGAATGGCAATTCTTCTGCTTCACATTCTGATCCAATTCGTTCAATAAACGCTTGTTTTCGTTGATTGATTTCGGTAGCTTCATCCACATCGTAGTACAATAAAAATTTACAGGCATCCGCACCTTGTTCTTTTAACCGTTTCACTGACCAATCTGCTAAAAGGTCGGGTAATCGTCCCGGTGTCGAAGCGTCATAACCTGTTTTTTCATAAGCTAAAAGTAACCCAGCACTCTCTGCACGCGCTTGAGCTGCCGGCAAGCCATATTCAGGATCCAACAAAATAGCTGAAGCATACGGGGTTAATTCTTCTGAAACGATTTTTTTGAAGTTTTCAATTTGTTCATCTGTTGCGGGGATTGCTTGATGTTTCGCAATCATTTTTTTCAATGCGCCCCGTTGGTCAATGGCTAATGCACTGATAATTTTATTTTCATCCGTTAGTTGCTCAATATATGCTTGTTTTCCTTTAGTTCCAATCATTGATTTTGCACCGTCCTTATTGAGTTTCATCATCAATCACTTCAATGTTTGATGTATTTTGTCAAATAATTAGTTAAACTTTCGCAACCTTGATTTGGTTATATAAATGAGGGAAATTCATTAAGTTTACTTGACCAGTTACTGCTTCTTGCGCATTTAACATTCCTAAAACATTGGCTATTTTCAATAATTCTTCTGCACTTTTCCCTTGTTCCAACGCATAGGTGATACCGGCAACTGTCGCATCCCCTGAACCAACTGGATTCACCACGTCGATTTTAGGAATGTTTACTTGATAAAAAGTATTTCCATGCTTTGCAAAAGCGCCTTGCGCTCCCAGTGAAACAACGATCCATTCAATCCCAGCGAAACGTTCATTTCTTAATGCTTCTTTTAAAACTGGCAACTCATTGGTCACTTCAAACGCTAATAGTTCTGATAACTCTTCCAGATTCGGTTTGATTACTGTTGGTTTTTCCTGACTTTCCAAAACGGCTTGCAAAGCTTTCCCTGAGCAATCTAGTACGACTGGTTTCTTCTTTTGCTGACAAATCGCCAACATTTCACTATAAAAATCAACAGGTAATCCTGCCGGCAAACTCCCAGAGAAACTTAGAATCGTTGCATCTTCTGCCAACTGTTCAAAATGAACTAAAAAGTCTTCCGCTTCTGAAGCTGAAATGACCGGCCCTTGTTCTAAAATTTCTGTTTGTTTCCCTTCATGCAAAATGGCAATGCAATTTCGCGTCTTACCACTAATAGGTGAAAACGCATGTTTAATCCCTGCACTTGTCAACTCATGTTGGATGGCATCGCCCAGTTCACCACCCAATAAGCCACTTGCTAAGACATCGGCACCCAACTGTTCTAAGACTCGTGTGACATTTAATCCTTTACCGCCAGCAGTTTTCCTCACTTTCGAAACACGATTGACCGTATCCAGTTGAAAATGTTCCAGCGGATAAGAGATGTCAACTGAAGGATTCATTGTGATCGTGACAATCATTTTTTCACCTCCATTTTAATCGTGGTACTCGCCACGGTCCCATTTTTCTAAAAATTCATCAAAGAAATGTTCATCTGCTTGCTCTGGATGATTTTTTTCAACGTGATCGATTTTTGCAATCAAACGTTTGTTTTCAGGTGTTTCTTGGTATTTCGCTTGAATAAAGGCCTCGATAATATCACAAATCAAAAATTCTCCGGTGATTTTCCCACCAAAACCAATCACGTTCGCATTCAATTCTTCTTTCGCATAAATCGCACTTGTCATATCGCGAACTAAAGCAGAACGGACACCAGGAACTTTATTGACTGCATTATTAATTCCTACACCAGTTCCACATATACATACGCCTAAATCTGCTTCATGGCTGACAACTGCTTCACCTACTTTTTTGCCATAAATAGGATAATGTGTTCGTGTAAAGTCATATGTCCCCATATCAATAACTTCATATCCTTTGCCTTTCAAAAAATCTGAAACAGCAATTTTTACATCTGTCACAATATGGTCACAACCAATAGCTATTTTCATGAATATTTACCATCCTTTTCTTTTTACGCCATTTTATTTAACATATCTACGCGAATTTGGTGACGTCCGCCATCATAATCAGCTGCTAAAAATTCTTTGACGATATTTTTGGCTAGTCCTTCACCAACGATTTCTGAGCCAATCGTAATCATTCGCGCATTATTATGTTCTCGAGTCATATAAGCTGAGCGCTCATCAGATACTTCCGCCGCTACCATACCTTTCACTTTTGTTGCTGTCATGAAACTTCCTGCACCATATCCGTCAAATGCAATTCCAAGACTTCCTTCTTCAGCTAAAACGTCTGTTGCTACAGCTAATGTTGATTCGATAAAATCAGTCGAAGCGGTTTCACTTTTGTCAACCACTTCAAAACCCTTTTTAAGTAAATATTCTTTGATTGGTTCTTTCAATTTCATTCCTTGTTCATCTGATCCAATGACGATTTTCATCTGTACTCCTCCTCTAATCAATTAAAAATTTGAGTATATTGTTCGTATTGAGTTTTCATTTCCTCTGAGATTGTGTAATCCGTAAAAAAACCATCGATTTCAGTAAGTGAATAAAAATTGTAAAAGTCGCTATGGCCAAATTTATGCGCATCACCTACTAAATATTTTTTGTGTGCTTTTTCCAAGACTAATTGCTGGAACTTTCCTTCCTCAATGCTGAAGGTGAAGACGTGCTCGTCCAAAATACCATTCACGCCGACAAATGCTTTTTCGATACTTAGTTTTTGAATCGTCTCATTTGCCATAGAACCAACAAATGCACCGGTCTTCTTACGAAAAGAACCACCTACTAAATACAGCTCGAGATCTTCCTTTTTTTCTAGCAAATTAAAAACTGGCAAACTGTTCGTCACGATCCGTAACGGCCCTTCTTGAATAAATTGAGTCATTAATTCGATGGTTGTTCCAGATCCTAAAAAAATCGTATCTCCTGCTGAAATTTTTTTAGCAGCATTTTTTGCAATATACTTTTTTTCTTCTATACTGATGGCTTTTTTCTCAGTATGAGATAACTCAACCCCTGTCAGTGGCTGTTCTCTTATCGTTATCGCAGATTCGGCATATCCCTTACTCTGTGCACCACCATGCACACGCTCGATTTTACCTTGCTGAGCCAGTTCATCTAAATCTCGACGAATCGTCATATCTGACACTGGTAAATTTTTTTGAATCATTTTCACCGTAATAACGCCAAACTGCTCACACAATTCTAAAATGGAACGTTGCCGTTCACTTTTCAACATAGGCACCACCTTTCCAACGACATAATAAAACATTTACAAACAAATATCAACACCAAAAAGCAAAAATATGTTTATTTTCTTTTGAAAAGATGCTTGACTTTCTTATGTAAGCGGTTATACTGTAGGTGTAATTGAGATATACAAACATTTTCAAACAAAGGAGGAGGAAATATGTCAACAACTACTACGTTCTTTTTCCCCGAAACAGTCTATGTTTCAAATAAACAAACCCAAACAGAGGTGTTTGAGGAAGTTTATTTAGATTTAGTAGAAAAAGAATTAGTCACTGAAGACTTTTTCGATCATTTATTAGAAAGAGAGGCCAATTATCCAACTGGGTTAGACTTATCGCCCATCGATTCATCTTTGCCAGATATTGCGATTCCCCATACTGAAAGCGAGTTCGTCAAAACGACTCGAATCGTTCCAATCAAATTAACGCACCCAATTTTATTTCATCACATGATTCGGCCATCAGACACTTTGGATGCTTCCTTTTTATTTATGATTTTAAATGAAAATGGTGCAGAACAAGCGGGTATGTTGGCAGACATCATGGACTTTATCAATTCTGTTGACAAAAAGGAGTTACAAAAATTTTTCTCATATGAAGACCCAAAGGAAATTTATACATTTTTAGAAAAGAATTTTAATTAGAGGAGTGTTCTGAAATGATCAAAATTTTAGCTGCTTGTGGTGCGGGTGTTAACTCAAGCCACCAAATCAAATCTGCATTAGAAAATGAACTAGGTAAACGTGGGTATCAAGTTTCTTGTGACGCGGTCATGATTAAAGACATCAACCAAGAAATGCTTTCTCACTACGATATTTTTGCACAAATCGCAAATACCGATCTTGGTTTCCCAGTCAACATTCCAATCGTTGATGCTGGTGCGATCTTATACCGCATCCCTGCAATGGCTGAACCTGTGTATTCTCAAATGGAACAAGCAATTCAATCAATTCAAAAATAAGAAAAGAGGAATTTCGAATGATTAACATTTTAGCCGCTTGTGGTGCAGGCGTTAACTCAAGCCACCAAATCAAATCTGCATTAGAAAATGAACTAGGTAAACGTGGGTATCAAGTTTCTTGTGACGCGGTCATGATTAAAGACATCAACCAAGAAATGCTTTCTCACTACGATATTTTTGCACAAATCGCAAATACCGATCTTGGTTTCCCAGTCAACATTCCAATCGTTGATGCTGGTGCGATCTTATACCGCATCCCTGCAATGGCTGAACCTGTGTATTCTCAAATGGAACAAGCAATCCAATCGATTCAAAAATAAGAAAAAATGATTTTCAACTTGACATAAAGGAGAAAAGAGCATGAATGCAATTATTGATATCGCAAATACGATTTTCCAGCCTCTAATCAACTTAGGGGCTGCACCTTTGATGACTATTGTTTTAACACTGATCGCGCTTTGTTTTAAAGTCAAGCCCACTCGCGCACTGGAAGGCGGGCTGAAATTAGGGATTGCCTTAACAGGGATTGGTGCAATTATTGGTATTCTAACGACTGCATTTTCGGGCGCAATGACCGATTTTGTTGAACGTACCGGTATTTCATTAAATATCACCGATGTTGGCTGGGCTCCTCTAGCAACAATCACTTGGGGCTCCCCTTACACGTTGTATTTCTTATTGATTATGGTTATCGTCAACGTTGTTATGTTGTTCTTAAATAAAACAAACACATTAGATGTTGATATTTTTGACATTTGGCATTTATCAATTGTCGGTCTATTCGCCATTTTCTGCGGAGCAAATCTATTGATTGCTACACTGTTGGTTATTTTTATCGGTGTCTTAAAAATCATCAATTCTGACTTGATGAAGCCAACTTTCAACGATTTGTTAAATGCACCTGATTCAAACCCAATGACTACCACACATATGAACTATATGATGAATCCAATTATCATGGTTTTCGATAAAATTTTTGATAAAGTTTTCCCATGGTTAGATAAATATGACTTCGACGCTGCCAAATTAAATAGCAAAATCGGTTTTTGGGGATCAAAATTTGCTATCGGGATTTACTTAGGTATCTTTGTTGGCCTACTAGCTGGTCAAACACCAACCGAAATCTTCTCACTCGCATTCACTGCCGCTGTCTGTTTAGAGCTATTTTCTTTGATTGGCGCATGGTTCATTGCTGCTGTTGAGCCTTTATCACAAGGAATTACAGATTTTGCCTCAAACAAATTAAAAGGTCGGACCATCAATATCGGTTTAGACTGGCCCTTCATTGCTGGTCGTGCAGAAATTTGGGCTGCTGCCAATGTGTTAGCACCGATCATGCTTCTTGAAGCGATTGTTTTACCAGGAAATAAATTATTACCTTTAGGTGGTATCATCGCTATGGGTGTTACACCCGCCCTATTAGTTGTGACTCGCGGTAAATTGATTCGTATGATTGTCATTGGTGCAATCGAATTACCGTTATTCTTATGGTCAGGTACCTTGATTGCTCCATTCGTTACAGAAACTGCAAAAAAAGTTGGTGCGTTCCCAGCAGGGCTAAATGCTGATTCCTTGATTTCTCACACTACAATGGAAGGTCCAGTCGAAAAATTCTTGGGCTATTTAGTTGGTCATGCTTCTCAAGGGCAAATTGAATTTATTCTGTATGCGATTTTAGCACTTGTCGCTTACCTATTGATTTTTGTTTGGTATGCTCGTCAAATGAAAAAAAGAAATGCTGCTTACGCTGCGGAAAAAGCTACTATGTAAAAAAGGTTGTGGTGCAAAGCGGTCAGCTCTGACAAAATAATGAGCAACTGTCAAAAATATCTTTTCATATTTTGAGACAGTTACGAATTATTTCGAGGAGTTGCTTTGGGAACACCGTGTATAAGGTTGTGGCGCAAAGTGTTTAGCTTCAAGCAATAAGAAATTTTTTCTAAAAACAGTTTCTCATGTTTTTATGAAAAAAGACTTATTGTTGAAGAAGCTGCTTTGAGAACACCGTGTATAAGATTGTGGCGCAAAGTGTTTAGCTTCAAGCAATAAGAAATTTTTTCTAAAAACAGTTTCTCATGTTTTTATGAAAAAAGACTTATTGTTGAAGAAGCTGCTTTGAGAACACCGTGTATAAGGTTGTGGCGCAAAGTGTTTAGCTTCAAGCAATAAGAAATTTTTTCTAAAAACAGTTTCTCATGTTTTTATGAAAAAAGACTTATTGTCGAAGAAGCTGCTTTGAGAACACCGTGTATAAGGTTGTGGCGCAAAGTGTTTAGCTCAAACTATTCATCTCTGACTAGATAGTTAGCAGATACTTCAAAAATAGCTCCACGTCTTTTGAAGCAAGCGTAAGCTATAACAAAATTTTGGTTTGAGAACACCATTTATTCGAAAAACGAGACCGGAACAGAAGTAACCTAACTCGAAAAAAACGCCTAAAATCCGTTTTTGAAAACGTTGATTTTAGGCGTTTTTTAAATTGTAAAATGTGTTAAGAACGACTGGGGTTTTGTCCCAGTCTCTTTTTTTACCAGCGTCTTGGTCTTTTCTTTTATAAAAAATTTTATAAAGAAAGCTAAACGATCACCTGAACTTCTTTTTCCAGTTTTTGGTAAGTATCATAATCGTCCTTATTCATCACAACTGCTGTAATATCTTTTAATCGATAATAAGAATAAAAATCTTGTTTCCCCACCTTGGATGAATCAATCAATAAATAGCGCTCGATTGAATTATCTAGAGCAATTGCTTGTGTTTGTCCTTCTTCGATCGTCGCAGTCATCACTTCATCATCCTTCACTGCATTGCTGCTGAAGAATGCCTTATGAAAATGCATATCTTGTAATGCTTTGTTGGAAATTTCGCCAAAAAATGATTTTGTCAGCTCACGCATTTCGCCACCAACTAAGTACACTTTTAAATTTCCTTGTTTTTTACTCAATGTTTTGAATACTGGCAAACAATTAGTTACTACGCGCAAACGTTCAAATTCCATAATTTCTGCCAATAACTCAATGGTCGTCCCAGGTCCCAGAAAAATTGTTTCATCTTCTTTGATTAGTTGCACAGCCTTTTGCGCAATTTCCTTTTTCTCTTCGCTATTAATAATTTGTTTGTCACGATGAGAAAGCTCGGCATGTTGATAAACATTTAGACTTCGCGCGCCGCCATGAACCCGTTTCAGGCGTCCCGCTTCTTCCAACTCTGTTAAATCTCGGCGAACAGTCATGTCAGAAACCGATAGACGTTCAACAATTTCACTCACTTTAATCGTTCCTTTTTGATCTACTAAAGCTACAATCGCATTCCAACGTTCTTCTTTCAACATTTCAATCGCTCCGTTTACTATAATCTTTCTTCATTCTACGATAAAAAAAGTGTTATGTATAACAAAACTCCCTGATTTCCTTCTCTAGCTAACAAAAAAAGATGTACGACATCAACTGTCGCACATCTTAAAATTCATAAACTGATTTTTTAGATATGAATTGGTAGCCCTAAAGCTAATTCAGCTGTATCCATTGTAATTTCACCAAGAGATGGATGTGGATGAATTGTTAAAGCAATATCCTCAGCATTCATGCCTGATTCAATTGCCAAAGCAAGTTCAGAAACCATGTCACTTGCTCCAACACCACCAATTTGCGCACCAATAATCACGTGATCTTCAATTGTTGTTACTAGACGCAAGAATCCTTCTGTTTTTCCTAATGAAATAGCACGTCCATTACCTGCAAATGGGAATTTGAACGATTTTGCTTCAATCCCAGCCTCTTTCGCTTCTGCAATCGTCATCCCAACACTTGCTAGTTCAGGATCAGTAAATGCAACAGCTGGCATTGCTTTGTAATCAACAGCAACTTTTTTACCAGAAATAGCTTCAGCAGCAATTTTTGCTTCATAACTTGCTTTGTGAGCAAGCGCCGCACCAGGAACAATATCACCGATTGCAAAAATATTAGCCACATTTGTTCGGCCTTGTTTGTCAACGGGGATCAATCCACGCTCGCCGATTTCAACACCAGCTTGTTCCAAACCAAGATCATCCGTATTTGGACGACGACCAACTGTAACCATAACAAAGTCAGCTTCAACTGATTGTTCTTTGCCATCTACTTCATATTTCACTGTTACACTATCACCGTTATCAATCGCTTCTTTCGCCATTGCTGAAGTGACCACTGTAACATTTTTCTTTTTGAAATCATCGGTAACTAGTTTAACCATGTCTTTTTCATAAGTTGGTAAAATTGAAGGTGAGCCTTCTAAAATTGTAACTTCTGATCCAAGGTTTGCATAAGCACCACCTAATTCAGCACCGATAACACCGCCACCGATAATCACAAATTTCTTAGGAACTTCTTTCAAGTTTAAACCACCAGTTGAATCTAACACGCGTCCACCAAATTTAAATCCTGGAATTTCGATTGGACGAGAACCAGTTGCAACGATTGCGTTGTTAAATGAGTATGTTTGAGCAGAATCAGGATGAATAACACGTAATGTGTGGTCATCTACAAAGAAAGCTTCTCCTTCGATGATTTCTACTTTATGTTTTTTAAGCAACATTCCAACACCACTTGTCAAACTTTTAACAACTTGATTGTCTTTCCAATCTTGTGTTTTAGTAAAGTCTAACTCAACCTCTTTACTTGTTACACCAAATAAAGTTGAATCTAATGATTCTTGGTAATGATGACCGGCAGAAATCAAAGCTTTAGAAGGAATACATCCTACATTCAAACAAACTCCACCGATATACTCACGTTCAATAATGGCAACTTTTTGTCCCATTTCTGCGGCACGGATGGCAGCTACATAGCCGCCAGGTCCAGCACCGATTACAACTGTATCTAACTCAATGGCAAAATCTCCTACTACCATTTTCCACTCATCCTTCCATCAATAATAATTCTGGATCTGCTAATAAACGTTTGATGTTATTCATTGCTTTCTGTGCAGTTGCACCGTCAACGATTCGATGATCAAAGCTTAATGATAATTTCATCACGCGACCAACAACGATTTCACCCTCGCCATTCACGACTGGTTGTTGTGCAATTGTACCCACACCTAAAATAGCAACTTCAGGATAGTTGATAACTGGTGTAAACCAGCCACCACCAACAGAACCAATATTACTGATTGTAATTGAGCCGTCACGCATATCTTGGGCAGAAAGTTTACCATCGTGCGCTAATGCTGCTTTTTCATTGATTTCATCAGCAATTGCAAACATACTCTTCATGTTTGCATCTTTGATGTTTGGTACATACAACCCGTGATCCGTGTCAGTTGCAATACCGATATTGTAGTAATGTTTGTACACAATTTCTTGTGTTTTGTCATCAATTGACGCATTCAATACTGGGAATTTCTTCGCAGTTGCTGTCAATGCTTTAACAACATATGGTAAGAAAGTTAATTTTGTGCCGTTTTCAGCAGCAACATCTTTGAATTTCTTACGGTGATCCCAAAGTTTTGAAACCTCAACATCATCATGTAAAGTGACATGTGGCGCTGTGTGTTTGCTATTAACCATCGCTTTAGCAATTGCTTTACGCATTGGTGTTAATGCTTCACGAGTTTCACGTTCTGCTTGACCAGACTTGAATGCAGCTGGTTCTGCTTTTGGTGCAGCAGCCGGTGCTTCTGGCGTTGCTTTTGCAGCTGTTGGTGCTGCTTCTGGTGCAGTTGCTTGAACAGGTGTACCGCCTGAAGCAAATTGATCGATATCTTCTTTCGTGATACGGCCACCTTTTCCAGTAGCAGTTACTTGTGAGATATCTACATCTTTTTCGCGAGCATATTGACGAACAGAAGGCATTGCAAGAATGCGTTTTGATTCGTCAGCTGTAGCAACAACTGTTGATGTCGCAGCTTTTGTTTCTTGAGGAGCTACCGCAGCTGGTGCTTGCGTACTTGGTGCTGAAGATTGACTTGTGTTATGTCCTGGTGCATCGATTTCTACCAAAACATCTCCCACATTTGCCACAGTACCTTCTGGAACTAATACGTTTTTGACTGTTCCAGTAACAGGTGATGGAATTTCTTCAACTGATTTGTCATTTTGGACTTCTAATAATGTATCATCTTCGTTGATTGTGTCGCCTGCTTTAACAAACCATTTTACGATTTCGCCTTCTGCAATTCCTTCACCGATATCCGGTAATTTAAATTCAAAGACGCCTTCACCAGAACCTTCAGCTGTTGGTGTTGCAGCAGGAGATTCAGGTGTTTGCTCTTGAGCGGGAGCAGCTGGTTCGCTATCTTCATAACCAGGTGCATCGATTTCTACTAAAACATCACCCACATTTGCCACAGTGCCTTCTGGAACTAATACGTTTTTAACCGTTCCTGTAATAGGAGATGGAATTTCTTCAACTGATTTGTCGTTTTGAACTTCTAACAATGTATCGTCTTCATTGATCGTGTCGCCTGCTTTAACGAACCATTTTACGATTTCGCCTTCTGCAATCCCTTCACCGATATCCGGTAATTTAAATTGATAAGCCATGAATTTTCCCCTTCTTTTCTTAGAATTCTGCGATTTCTTTGACTTTTGCTTCAATATCAGAAGCGTTTGGTAACCAAGCATTTTCCGCTTGTCCAAATGGGAAGACAGTATCAGGTGCAGAAACACGTCCGATTGGTGCTTCTAAAGAAAGAATCGCGCGTTCTGAAATTTCAGAAACCACTTGTGCGGCAACGCCTGCTTGTCTTTGTGCTTCTTGAACAACAACTACACGGCCTGTTTTTTCAACAGATTGAATGATTGTTTCAATATCAAGAGGAGCAACTGTTCGTAAATCAATAATTTCAACCGAAATATTTTCTTGCGCTAATTTATCCGCAGCCTTGATTGCTTCACGAACCATTGCACCGTAAGTAATGATTGAAACATCTGATCCTTCACGAGTTACTGCTGCTTTATCCAAAGGTACTTCATACGCTTCATCTGGCACTTCCTCACGGAAAGAACGATACAGTTTCATGTGTTCTAGGAAAACAACTGGATCATTACTTCTGATTGAAGAAATTAATAAACCTTTTGCATCATAAGGATTTGATGGAATCACCACACGAATACCAGGTGACTGTGCAATCAATCCTTCTAAATTATCTGAGTGCAATTCTGGTGTATGCACACCACCACCAAATGGTGAACGAATCGTGATTGGTAAGTTTCTTGTTCCACCCATGCGATAACGCGTACGCGCCATTTGCGCAACAACTTCATCCATTGCTTCAAAAATAAAGCCAAAGAATTGAATTTCAGGAACTGGACGGAATCCTTCTAAAGCTAAACCAAACCCAAGACCTGCAATCCCTGATTCTGCTAAAGGTGTATCGAACACACGATCTTCACCAAATTTTTCTTGCAATCCTTCTGTTGCACGGAAAACCCCTCCGTTTTTACCAACATCTTCACCAAAAATGACGACATTTTCATCATGTTCTAGTTCAAGTGCTAAAGCATCAGTGATTGCTTGAATCATTGTTTTTTGTGCCATGATTATTTCGACTCCTTCGCTTCATAGATTGCAATTTGTTCTTTAATTGTTTGTGGTGATTCTTCAAACATATTCTTCAAGAAATCCGAAACTTTTTGTTTTGGTACTTTATCAGCTTCTGCAATTGCTTCTTTAATTTCTTCTTTTGTTTGTTCAATTACTTGTTCTTCTTTTTCTTCAGACCATAATCCTTTTTCAACTAGATAGTTACGGAAACGAATCAATGGATCTTTCTTTTGCCACTCGCCATCCATCTCTTTTGAACGGTAACGTGTTGGATCATCACCTGATAAAGTATGTGGACCATAACGATAAGTCAATGTTTCAATCAACACAGGACCTTTTCCGCTAATTGCCCAATCACGAGCCATTTTTGAAACAGTATAAACAGCTAGTGGATCCATTCCATCAACTTGGATACCAGGAATTCCAGCTGCAACAGCTTTTTGTGCTAATGTTTTAGCAGCTGTTTGTTTTTCACGAGGTGTTGAAATTGCAAAACCGTTATTTTGAATATAGAAAACAGCATTTGCATGGTAAGCACCCGCAAAGTTAATTGCTTCGTAGAAATCTCCTTGTGAAGAACCGCCATCACCAGTATAAGTGAAGACAACGTTTTTCTTGTTACGTTTTTTCAAGCCTAGTGCTACACCAGCAGCTTGAACGTACTGTGCACCAATAATAATTTGCGGTGGTAGAGCTTTCAATTCTTCCGGATATAAATTACCAGCAACATGTCCACGAGACCATAAAAACGCTTGCGTTAATGGTAAGCCGTGTTGAACAAGTTGGGGAACATCACGATAACCAGGTAATAAAACGTCTTCTTTGTCAAAAGCAAATGCACTCGCAAGTTGGCTTGCTTCTTGGCCTGCTGTAGGCGCAAAAAATCCAAGACGTCCTTGACGGTTCAATGCTGTTGAACGTTGATCCAAGACACGTGACCAAACCATTTTTGTCATTAACTCAACTAATTCATCATCTGATAAATCAGGGATCAAATCTTCATTTACAACTTTTCCATCTTGATCAAGTGCTTGATAAACTGGAAAATCTGAATTGACTTCATCAAGTAAAGCCTGGAAGTCGATTGGTGCTTTTTTGTTTGCCATTTGTCACACATTCCTCTCTCGTCTATAAGAAATTCTCTTCTAGCTACGATTGAAACAGTAATAGAATCTGTATCACTATTTAACCGGCTTCATACATAAATTATCATGTATCATGGAGAAATACAAGTTATAAGCCCATAAATTCACGATAATTTTTTATAAAAATAATCCTTGCTACATCAGCGATAGTGAATTGAATCACAAACAAGAAAGCGGTTTACATTTTACTTAAAAAAATCCTCCGTATTTTAATAGCAAAACATCGAACTGTTTCTATTTAGAAACCTTGTTGTTACAACTTTTATAAAAGTTTATTCTCGACGCATTCTAGGATCGTGCATAACTTTACAAACAACTAATGAAGCTGTTATACCGAACTTCTGTAAAAAAATTCATCAACAAAAAAACAGCATAGAAAAATCACTATGCTGTTACAGTTTTCTTTATTTTTTTAGCATTTCTGCTGCTTGGTTCATTAATTCACTAAATTTTGGTAACTCTTCTTCTGATAGCCGACTGAAGTTCAATCGCAACCCGTTCACTTCTTCTCCAAATAATTGCGCTGGAGCAATCCCTAACCCTTGCGCAATTAATTCATCCGCAATCTCCGTTGATAATTGCTTACCTTCCCACGTCAGCCAAGCATAGTAACCACCTTTTATTGGATGTAACTCAAAAAAAGTTTGCTCCTTCGACCAATCAATCAATCGTTGACTTCGCTTAACTAATTGTTGCCGCACTAATGACATTTTCGAGAGAAAAGCTTCATCAAAAACACTCGTTGCTAACATTTGTGAAACGATACTTAGTGAAAACTCCATCATTTCTTGTGCATTTGCTAAGCGAGCGATTAATGTTTCAGGACCTAATACCCAACCGATTTTTGTCGTTCGACCTAAAACGCGTGACAAAGAACCAATATATAAGACATTATCTGGATCAAGTAACCGTAGCGGTTGGACCTCATTCATCTCCGAAAAAGAAAAATCAGTAAAAACATCATCTTCAATAATAGGCAATTGGTATCGACGACATAATTGCACAAGCGCTTCGCGTCTTTTCTGACTCATGACTTTTCCCGTAGGATTTTGAAAATTAGGATTGACTAAGACAGCTTTTACCTGATTTTTTAAAATTGATGTTTCTAACTGCTTCAAATCAATTCCTTCTTCATCCATCGCTACACCAAAAAGGCGAATCCCCGCTGCTTTAAACAAAGGAAGACGATAGAAAAAGGACGGTGATTCTACCGCGATTGCATCTCCTGACGACAAAATGGTTTGCAAAATCAAAAAAATAGCTTGCTGACCGCCACCCGTGACCAAAAGTTGGTCCGCAGCAAATGTCAATTGAAGTTCTTCTTTTAAATATCCTGTGATTTTTTCTTTCAAAGGCAAGTAGCCATAGCGATTCATTCTCTTTTCTTCCATTAATATATCTGCTAATGAATAAGAGGGAAATTGAAAATCAGGTAATAACTCATTCGGCATTTCACTAGAATACAAATCAAGAAACGCACTGGTTTGTTTTTTTCCACGATTGATTTTTTCTTCATAATGATTAATTGACTGCTCATATCGATGAGCAATCAGTTGACGCCAGTCAATTCTCGGAATGGAAAACTTGCCCCATTCCGTTTGATTGACGTAACGTCCACTACCTTGTTTACTTGTCAAAATTCCAAGCGCACGTAACTCTTCCAATGCATGAACCACGGTGGAACGATTCACCCCGAAAGCCTCTGCTAACTTCCGTTCCGAAGCAAGTCGCTCTCCTGGATTTAATTCGCCTTGTTCGATTTTCCGCATGATTTGATCCATCATTTGTCGATATGCAGGTCCTTGTGCCTTATCAATTTTTTGCCACATGAGATCTCCTCACTTACTTTTTATCTCTAAAAAAAGAATAAAACTTACGAAAAAATAACCATTATTCAAAATCAGTTGGTCGGTTTTCTTCTATATTAAAGTAATACGCCATTGCATCTAAAATACGTTGACTTGCTTGGCCATCACCATATGGATTGGAGGCATGCGCCATTTCTTGATGTGCTTCTTTGCTTTCAAGCAAACGAGTTGTTTCGTCATAGACAGTTTCTTCATCTGTTCCAACCATTTTCAAAGTACCTGCCTCAACACCTTCTGGGCGCTCTGTGGTATCACGCAAGACAAGTACCGGTACGCCAAGTGACGGTGCTTCTTCTTGAACACCACCAGAATCCGTCAAAATCAAATAACTTCGTGCTGCAAAATTATGGAAATCGACAACGTCTAAAGGCTCAATCAATGATACATTAGCTAAATCCCCCAGAATGCCAATTGCTTCTTCACGTACTTTTGGATTGCGATGCATCGGAAAAATAAATTTCACTTCTGGATGTTCATTGGCAACACGCGCAATTGCTTGGAATACTTGACGCATTGGTTGACCGATATTTTCGCGGCGATGCATTGTCACCAAGACCATTTTATCCTCTTTTGATGCTGGTAGATGTTCACTTTGATATTCATCATCAACAGTGTAGCCCATTGCATCAATTGCAGTATTCCCAGTTACAAAAATAGCATCTGTTGGATGATTTTCTTTTTCTAAGTTTTCTTTGCTTTGACTTGTTGGTGCAAAATAAATATCACTTAAGACATCTGTCAATTGACGATTCATTTCTTCAGGGAATGGCGACCACTTATTCCAAGTTCGCAAACCCGCTTCCACGTGGCCAACTTTGATTTGTTGATAGAACGCTGCTGTCGCACTCGCATAAGTCGTTGTTGTATCTCCATGAACTAAAACGATGTCTGGTTGTTCTTCTAATAACACAGGTGTCAAATCATCAAGAATTCTTGAAGTAATTCCTGCTAAAGTTTGTCCACCTTTCATCAAATTCAAATCATAATCAGGAGTAATTTCAAATACTTCTAACACTTGATCAAGCATTTCCCGATGCTGCGCCGTAACGGCAACTTTTCCAATAAAGCGTTCATCTTTTGCAAGAGCTTTAACTAAAGGCGCCATCTTAATCGCTTCTGGTCTTGTACCAAAAACAGATAATACTTTTACTTTTTTCATAACTTCCATTCTCCTTTTCTTTCCATCTTCTATTGTAGCTGAATTTTCGAAAAAAAAGAAATAAAAATAACAAATTTTTGCGTAACCTATTTTCTCAATCCAAAAAAAAGAGCATCAGACAAAGATTCATCTGACACTCTACTTACTACTATTTAAGATTGAAAAATTTTTCTATTTTAAATTGTATCTCCATTAAAAATAGAATTCTTCACGATTACATAATCCACTTTGCGAATCGCTTCTAAGTCACGTCCACCTGCATAAGAAATTGAAGATTGTAAATCTTGTTGCATTTCAACTAACGTATCTTTTAGTGAACCTTTGTGTTGAATCCAAATTTTCTTACCTTCAACGTTTTTCTTTTCGCCTTTTTGAAATTCAGAAGCGGAGCCAAAATACTCTTTATAAACAACTCCATTTTCAACTTTTGTTTCGCCCGGAGATTCTTCGTGTCCAGCAAATAGTGAACCGATCATAACCATCGTTGCACCAAAACGAACTGATTTCGCCACATCTCCATGTGTCCGAATCCCGCCATCTGCAATAATTGGTTTACGAGCAGCTTTTGCACACCATCTTAACGCAGCTAACTGCCAGCCACCTGTTCCAAAACCTGTTTTGATTTTCGTGATGCAAACTTTTCCTGGTCCAATGCCAACCTTTGTTGCATCAGCGCCAGCATTTTCTAATTCACGAACTGCTTCAGGTGTCCCAACATTTCCCGCAATCACAAATGTTTCAGGAAGATGTTTTTTTATATGTTGAATCATGTTAATTACTGAATTGGAATGCCCGTGAGCAATGTCAATTGTGATGTAATCTGGTACTAGATTTTTTTGTGCTAATTCTTCAACGAAAGCATATTCGTTTTCTTTTACACCGACACTAATTGATGAGATATATCCTTCTTGTTTCATTTTTTTTATAAATGGGATACGCGCTTCTTCATCAAAACGGTGCATAATATAAAAATAGCCGTTTTTTGCTAAAAATTCTGCAATTGACTCATCAATAATTGTTTGCATGTTTGCAGGTACTACTGGCATTTTAAATGAGTGCTTACCTAAAGTCACTGTTGTGTCACACTCTGATCGGCTATTTACGATACATTTATTCGGAATTAGTTGGATATCTTCGTAATCAAATACTTTCATCAAATTGTCCTCCTAATGTTCAGTTCAGTAAAACACGAACATTCTTCGTTTTATTCAGGCATTTTTTAGCGCCCTATGTAATTTAACTCAACTAAATAAAAAAATCAAGCGAAAACCATGAACATTTTACGAATAATGCGTTTTCTTAGACTTTTTTCAATAATCTGTTCCTTTAAACAGGGTAATGTTCGGAAAAAAGGCAAAAAAACAAAAACAGGACTTGCTACAAAAAATAGCAAGTCCTGTTTTTTTAGTTATCGGATAACCAATACTACACACCAAGTTCTATGGCAAAATATTTCCTGCAGCCATGTATAGATCATACCAATCTTCTCTTGTTAACATAATTTCAGAAGCTTTTGCAATTTCTTCAATTCGGCTAAGATTCATCGTCCCAGCAATCACTTGCATGTTTGCTGGATGACGCAAGATCCAGGCTGAAGCTAAACCAGTTGGTGTTGTGTTGTATTTTTCAGCCATTTCGTTTAATTTTTGATTTAATTCTGGGAATTTTTCATTACCGATAAAGACACCTTCAAAAAAACCATATTGATAAGGAGACCATGCTTGAATTGTCATATCATGCAACCTTGAATAATCTAGTACACTGCCATCATGATCGATACTTGCAGCGTCCGTCATGTTCACATGAATTCCTTGATCAACCATTTCTGAATGCTTTAAACCAAACTGTAATTGGTTAGCTACTAAAGGTTGACGTACTGATTTTTTCAATAGCTCGATTTGCATTGGTTTTTGATTACTTACACCAAAATAGCGAACTTTACCCGCTTTTTCTAATTCATCAAAAGCTGCAGCGACTTCATCAGGTTCGACTAATGTATCTGGTCGATGCAACAACAAAGCGTCTACATAATCCATTTTTAAGCGTTGTAAACTGCCTTCGACAGAGGCAATAATATGTTCTTTTGAAAAATCAAACATAACTCCTGGAACGATTCCACATTTTGTTTGGATAAATAGATCTTCACGCTTCAACGAAGTTTTTGCCAATGCGTCTGCAAAAATTGATTCACATTCACCATTTCCATAGATATCTGCATGATCAAAGAAATTGATTCCATTATCATAAGCAGTCTCGATTGCCTTAACTGGATCTTTCGCACTATTGATACGCATACAACCAAGAATCACTGCTGAAACTGCGTGATTTACTGTTCCAAATTGAACCTGTTTCATAAAAAATTCCTCCTTTTTTACACAATAAAAGTGTAGCACAACTTCTATGAAAAGGCTTTATCAAATCAAAAATATTTTTATCTTTTAGCCGATGATTTCTCTTTGACTAATTTTAATGCCTTGTTTCCAATGTCATGCCGATAAAATGTTTTGGTCGTTTCTTTTCTTCGAAGTGCTTCATAAATAAATTTTTGTGCTTGCTCTAACGTTTCAGCTTTGGCTTCGACTAAATAGATTCTTCCACCCTTTCCAACTAAACGTCCTTCTTTTTCTGCCACACCTGCATAATATACCTGAACATGCGGTTCATCAGAAAAATCTGGCAACACCATCTCTGTTTCATACGTTGCCGGGTAACCTTCAGCAGCGACAACAACACCCACATGAAAATCACCTTGCGACCATTCTAATTCGATTGAACGATTTTCTAGTAGATCATCAATCACTTGAGCAAAATCATTCACTAGTCTTGGTAAAACAACTTGTGTTTCTGGATCACCAAATCGAGCATTGAATTCAATCACTTTCGGTCCATCAACGGTTGCAATCAAACCAGCGTACAAGATACCCGTGAAAGAACGACCTTGTTCAACCATGCCCTGCGCCGCTGGTTTCAAAATCGTTTCAATAGCTTCATTAATCATCTCTTCCGGAATTTGTGGGACTGGCGAATAAGCACCCATTCCCCCAGTATTTGGTCCTTTGTCTAAGTCATACGCTCGTTTATGGTCTTGTGAAATTACCATTGGATAAACTTCTGTGCCACGAACAAACGCTAAAAGCGAGAACTCTTCCCCTTCCAGAAACTCTTCAACCACAATTTGACTCCCGCTTTCACCAAATCGATGACTCTTCAACATGTCCTTTGCGGCTTGTACAGCTTCTTCCATCGTCATCGCGACAACGACACCTTTACCAGCAGCTAAACCATCTGCTTTTACAACAATCGGTGCGCCTTTTTCTTTGATATAAGCTATAGCCAGCTCATAATCATTAAACGTTCGGGATTCAGCTGTCGGAATCTGACACTCTTTCATTAGTTGTTTAGCAAAACTTTTAGATCCCTCAATCAACGCTGCACGTTTTGTTGGTCCAAAAATTTTCAAATCTGCCGCCATAAAGTCATCGACAATTCCATTTAACAAAGGAACTTCTGGCCCAACAAATGTCCAAGAAATGTGCTTTTCTTTTGCAAATGAGATGAGCGCATCATGATCTGTTTCTGCAATTGTGACTGGTTGTATCCCATCCTTTTTCATTCCAGGATTTCCCGGGGCGCAGTAGACTGTTTCAACTAACGGACTATCCGCCATTTTTTTCCCAATCGCATGCTCGCGACCGCCTGCACCTATAATCAAAATTTTCATGAGTTACTCCTTTTCCACTAAAGTTTAATGTCTAAAATGACGTACATTAGTAAAGACCATCGCAATGTCATAATGATTAGCCATATCAATTGAAGCCTGATCTTTGATACTTCCACCCGGCTGAATGATTGCCTTAATTCCATGTGTTGCAGCATATTCAACAGAATCATCCATTGGGAAAAACGCATCACTAGCCAATACTGCACCTTCTAGTTTTTCACCTGCTTGTTCAATCGCTATCTTGACAGAACCCACACGATTCATTTGTCCTGCACCTATCCCCACAGTTTGGTGTTCATTTGCAACAACGATAGCATTGGATTTAACATGCTTCACCGCTTTCCAAGCAAATGCTAATGCCTCCATTTGTTCTACTGTGGGTTTCTTTTCTGTCACTACAGTCCAGTCTTCTTCATGTTCCATTGCTAAATCTTGATTTTGAACTAATAAACCACCTAAAACAGAAACTGTTTCATCAACTATGCTGGCTGTTCTTTGTTCAAAGCTGATTGTTAAAATACGCAGATTTTTCTTTTTCTTCAAAACTTCTAGTGCAGCATCAGTGAATCCCGGGGCAATAATAATTTCTAAAAATAGTTCATGCATTTTTTCCGCAGTAGCTACATCCACCTCACGATTCAAAACAATAATTCCGCCAAAAATCGAGACTGGGTCTGCTTCAAACGCGTAATTCCAAGCTTCAAAAATCGTTGGTGCCGTTCCAATGCCACACGGATTCATATGTTTCAACGCAACAACTGTTGGTTCATCATACTCCTGGGCAATTCTTAGCGCTGCATCTGCATCACGAATATTGTTGAATGAGAGTTCCTTGCCATGTACTTGTTTTGCTGCAGCAATCGAATATTCTTCCGGTAAAGCAGATTGATAAAAAGCTGCTTCTTGATGACTATTTTCGCCGTAACGCAAATCTTGTTTTCGCTCATACGTCAACGTTAATTTTTCTGGTTCTTTTTCATCCACCATCTCTGTCAAATACTGAGCAATTAACGCATCGTATGCAGCCGTATGGCGAAAGACTTTCGCTGCTAGACGTTTTCGAGTGGCTAACTGAGTTTCCCCGTGGGCTTCTAATTCTTGAAGTACCAATGAATAATCTGCCGGATCAACGATTACTGTGACAAATTCATGATTTTTAGCACCACTTCGCAACATACTTGGGCCACCAATATCAATATTTTCAATCGCCTCTTGTTCAGTTACTTCTGGTTTTAAAATGGTTTCCTTAAATGGATAAAGATTCACACAAACAAAATCGATTGGCAGGATTTCACCGCGCGCCATGTCTTCCATATGTTCAACGACATCTCGGCGCCCTAAAAGTCCACCGTGAATCTTCGGATGCAAGGTTTTCACTCTGCCATCCATCATTTCTGGAAAACCAGTGACCTCATCAATAGAAATTGTTTTGACACCTGCTTGATCTAATGCTTTTTTCGTTCCACCTGTTGAGATAATTTCGATATTATTAGCAATCAAGCCTTTTGCAAAGTCAACAATTCCTGTTTTGTCTGATACACTAATCAACGCTCTTGTCATTTTAAATAGCCTCCATTTTTGATCATTTCTTCGACGATTTCTGGATAAATTCGATGCTCGACTGCATGGATTTTTTGTTCAAGAATTTCCAAGGTATCTGTTGGCTCAATCTCGACTTTTTCTTGGCGAATGATTGGGCCTGTATCGACACCTGCATCAATTAAATGAACAGTCACACCCGTGGTTGCCACTCCTGCTTCATATGCATCACGAATCCCGTGCAATCCGGGAAAATTCGGCAATAACGAGGGGTGAATATTCACAATTTTATTTTCAAATGCCGTCAGCAAAGTAGGCCCCACAATTCGCATGTAGCCAGCCAAAATAACCAAATCAATTTTTCGTTCACGCAACTGCCGTAGTATCTCCTGTTCATACGCTACTTTATTTGCAAAATCTTTTGGCGAAAACTGACTAGCAGGAACTCCCAATTCTTCTGCCCTTTGCAGCACATGCGCCTCTGGCTGGTCACAAAATAACCAGTCAACCGTGACAGCTAGCTTTTTTTCTCTTAGATTCGTTACCAAAGCTTGAAAGTTACTTCCATTACCCGAAGCAAAAATGGCTAATTTCATGCCGTTTCTCCAGTGAAAATAATTTTCTGTGTGTCTTCTGGGACAATTTCACCGATTTGGTAAAAAGTCTCTCCTTGCTCTGCAAAAGCAGCCGTGACCTCAGCTACTTTTTCTGGTGAAACAGCAACGACCATTCCAATCCCCATATTAAAAATTTCATACATTTCCGGAGAGGACAGCTTTCCATAGCTTTGTAAACAATCAAAAATTGGTAAAATCGGCCAGCTTCCTAGTTGAATATTTGCGCTGACTCCAGCTGGCAACATTCGGGGAATGTTCTCTACAAAACCACCACCGGTAATGTGCGCACAGCCTTTCAATAGATTTTTTTTGATCAATGGCAAAAGACTTGCAACATAAATTCTTGTTGGAACTAATAAACTATCAGCTAATGTTTCATTTAATTCCGGCAAAATACTATCAGTTGTGAGTTGATGTTCTTCAAAGAAAATTTTCCGTACTAACGAATACCCATTTGAATGAATCCCACTTGAAGGTAATCCTAATAAAATATCTCCAGGTTCAATCAACGCTCCTGTAATCAGTTGTGATTTTTCAGCAATCCCAACGGCAAAACCGGCTAAATCATAGTCGTCTCCTTGATACATTCCTGGCATCTCAGCCGTTTCTCCGCCAATCAGCGCCATATTTGCTTGAACGCAACCATTTGCTACACCTGCAACCACTTGCTCTAATTTTTCTGGTTGGTTCTTTCCAGTAGCTAAGTAATCTAAGAAATAAAGAGGCTCTGCCCCTTGGGCTAAAATATCATTCACACACATTGCGACACAATCAATGCCAATCGTATCATGTTGACCAGCTTCAATTGCTACTGCTAATTTTGTTCCAACGCCATCCGTTCCCGAAACTAAAACAGGTTCTTTGACATCAAACAACGAAAGATCAAAACAACCACCAAAACCGCCTAGCGCGCCCATTACACCAAGACGTTCCGTTTTTTTGACATGTTTTTTGATTCGTTCAACAACTTCATAACCAGCTTCGACATCCACGCCAGCTTTTGCATATGCATTTTTCATGCGATGATTCACTCCTTTATTATTAGAAAAACGAAACTTTTTCTTTTAGAGATGCTTGGTATTTCTCCTCATAATCATACAAAGGAGTTGGATAGTCACCATTAAAATAAGCCATACATAATCCTGAATAAGGCGCTTCTTCTTTTAACCCAATGGCAGTAATCAAACCTTCCTCACTAAGGAATTCTAAAGAATCTGCACCAATACATTGCCGAATTTCTTCGATACTATGATTAGCAGCAATCAATTCTTTCCTCGTTTGAATGTCGATTCCGTAAAAACAAGGATATTTTAGGGGTGGAGAAGCAATTCGAACATGGACCTCTTTCGCCCCAGCTTCTTTTAATAGCCGGACGATTCGTCGACTTGTCGTACCACGTACAATTGAGTCGTCTACCATCACGATTTTTTTACCTTCTACTACTCCTCGAACAGCTGATAGTTTCATACGCACACCTTGTTCGCGTAACTCTGGTGTAGGTTGAATGAAGGTTCGCGCAATATATTGGTTTTTTACTAAACCAATTTCATAAGGAATTCCACTAGCTTCAGCATACCCACTGGCAGCTGACAAAGAAGAATTGGGGACACCTACCACCATATCTGCCTCGATTGGTGCTTCTTCCGCTAGATTTTTACCCATATTTTTTCGAGCAGTATGGACATTGACCCCATTGATATTCGAATCTGGTCGTGCAAAATAGATATACTCCATTGAACAGATTGCTAGCTGTGTATCTTGTGTGTACGTTTCAATTCTTAGTCCTTCATCGTTGATTATCACTACTTCTCCGGGGTGCACATCACGGAGAAATTCTGCACCAACTACTTCTAAAGCACAGGTTTCAGAGGCAACGACATAAGCACCATTTTTCATCTGTCCAATTGCTAATGGACGGAACCCATTAGGATCAAGCGCCGCAATCATTGCGTCTTCTGTCATTAGTAAATACGCAAAACCGCCTTTTACTTTGTTCAAAGATGCTTTTAATTTTGCTAAAAATGTTTCTTCGTCACTTCGACGTATCAAATGCATTAAAATTTCTGTATCCGAATTTGAATGAAAAATGGCTCCATCTTGCTCTAATTCTTTTCGCAAAGAGCGAGCATTGGTCAAATTACCATTGTGGGCTAAGCCAACCGAAACATCATAAAACTTGAATAAAAATGGTTGGATATTATCGACACTTCCATTTCCCGCAGTCGCGTAGCGCACATGACCAATTGCTGCATTTCCTGTTAATTGAGTTAATTTTCGTTGATCTTTGAATACTTCTGATAATAAACCAAGATCGCGATGCCCATGGAGTCTGCCTTCATCATTCGAAACAATCCCCGCACCTTCTTGGCCACGATGTTGTAGGCTATGCAAGCCAAAATAAGTAACACTTGCTGCATCCTGATGTCCCCAGACACCAAAAATCCCACATTCCTCATTCAAACTTTTTACTTCATAAGACATGGAATAGCTTCCTCCCAGCTTGCTTTAGCCATTTGAGTTGTTAGATTGATTTCGCCATCAACTGCTTGCATTCGCAATTGAGAATCAGCTGTTACTTCACCAAGATGGTAAGCCTGTTCTCCTGCTAATTGTTCAAAAGCTGTCTGATTTTCCGAATTGATTGACACCACAAATCGTGATTGTGTTTCCGAGAAAAGTTCCGCAACAGTCAACTCGACTTGAACTTTAACACCTAATCCATTCGCAAAAGCAGCTTCTGCAATGGCAACCGCCAGGCCACCTTCAGAACAATCATGAGAACTAGCTACCAAGCCTTGTTGAATAGCAGCTAACATTAAGTCTTGATTTTTCTTTTCAACTGCTAAATCAAAATTAGTTAACTGACCTTGAATCGTTCCTGTCAAAAGCTTTTGAATCTCGCTCCCATTAAAATCATTGCCTGTTTGACCAATAACATAAATTTGATCTCCTGCTTGCTTAAATTCCTGCGTAGTAATCTGCTCATGCGATTCAATCAAACCTACCATACCAATCATCGGAGTTGGATAGATTGCCTTGCCATCTGTTTCATTGTAAAGTGACACGTTTCCAGAAATAACTGGTGTTTCAAAGGTACGACAAGCTTCTGCTATTCCATCTGCCGAGTGCCAAAGTTCCCAAAAAACTTCAGGCTTATCCGGTGAACCATAGTTCAAGCAATCTGTAATTGCTAAAGGTTTTCCACCGCTAGCAACAATATTTCGTGCTGCTTCAGCAACTGCAATCTGACCACCGATTTCTGGATTTAAATAAAGGTATCTTGCATTACAATCAGTTGTCATTGCTAAAGCTTTTTTCGTTCCGCGGATTCGTAAAACAGCTGCATCACTTCCCGGACGAACAACGGTATTTGTTTGAACTTGAGAGTCGTACGTTTCGTAAATTGACTTCTTTGAAGCAATTGTTGGTTGCGCTAATAACGATAAGAGTGTTTCGTTTGGGTCGCCAATGACAGGCACATATGCTGGCATTGTTCGAAACTCCGCCATTCTCGCTGGTTCTTTTCTTGGCTTGTCGTAAACTGGTGCATCTTCTGCCAAAGCATCAACTGGTAAGTTAGCCACTTCATTTCCATGATGATATAAACGATATTGGCCATCATCTGTTACCTTTCCAATTGTTACAGCATCTAAATCATATTTTTTGAATAACGCTTTTACTTCTTCCTCTGCACCAGCTTTGACGCAAATTAACATACGTTCTTGAGATTCAGATAACATCATTTCATAAGGAGACATGTCTGTTTCTCGTTGGGGCACATCATCTAGCGTTAAAATCAAACCTGATCCTGCTTTGGAAGCCATTTCTGAACTGGATGATACCAATCCCGCAGCACCCATGTCTTGGATACCTACTAAAATTTCTGCATGTTTCAGAATCAACTCAAGGCAGGCTTCCAACAACAATTTTTCCATGAAAGGATCACCAACTTGAACAGCAGAGCGTTGCTGTTCTTCTTCTTGACTAAACTCCTCTGAAGCAAATGTTGCACCATGGATACCGTCACGACCTGTTTTAGCTCCGACATACATAATAGAATTTCCGACACCTGATGCCTGACCTTTTTGAATATCTTTATGGTCAATCAACCCAACACACATCGCATTGACTAATGGATTCCCTTCATAACAAGCATCAAAAGCAATCTCGCCACCAACTGTTGGGATACCAATACAATTACCATAACCACCAATTCCCGCAACTACTTCATCAAGTAAATATTTTGTGCGTGAATTATTCAGCTCACCAAAACGTAAAGAGTCAAGCAACGCAATTGGTCGTGCACCCATGCTGAAAATATCACGAATAATCCCGCCAACTCCAGTTGCTGCACCTTCATAAGGTTCTACAGCAGAAGGATGATTATGACTTTCTGCCTTAAAAACGACTGCTTGCCCATCACCGATATCCACAATCCCAGCTCCTTCACCAGGTCCTTGCAAAACGTTCGGTCCAGTAACCGGGAATTTTCGTAGAACAGGTTTGGAATTCTTATAAGAACAATGTTCACTCCACATAACAGAAAACAGACCTGTTTCAGTATAATTAGGCATTCTACCCAATATATCTTCTTCAATCATGCGGTATTCTTCATCAGACAAACCCCACTCAGTGTAGATTTTCTGCTCTTTGATTTCTTGTGCTGTTGGCTCCATCATTGTTTTCATCTAAACAGTCACCTTCCCGAAGTTTTTGATCATTGATTGAAAGAAACGTTTTCCGTCTTCTGAACCTAATAACTGCTCCATCGCACGTTCAGGATGAGGCATCATTCCCAGAACATTTCCAGCTTGGTTCGTAATTCCTGCGATACGTTCCACACTGCCATTGATATTTTCTTCTTCATACGTAAAAACGATTTGATTATTTTCCTTTAGTTCACGTAACGTTTCTTCGTCACAAAAATAATTTCCTTCACCATGAGCGACTGGCAATTGAATCACTTCACCCTCACGATATTCTGAGGTAAACGCCGTTTGATTATTTGCAACTCTTAACGGAACTGTCTTGCAAATAAATTGTAACGACTCATTTCTGCGTAGAACACCAGGGAGTAATCCTGCTTCAGTTAAAATTTGGAATCCATTACACGTTCCAAATACTGGTTTGCCTTCTTCAGCAAAACGAATCACTTCTCGCATAATTGTCGAAAAGCGAGCAATTGCTCCACAACGAAGATAATCACCGTAAGAAAAACCACCAGGAAGTAATACACCGTCAAATCCAGAAAGTGAATCTTCATCGTAACGAACATAGGCTGCTTCCACACCCATAATTTCTTGCACAGCCCACAGCATATCTGCATCACAGTTTGAGCCAGGAAAAACAATCACTGCAAACTTCATGCTAAACTTCCTCCATTTCCTCAATTTCGTAACGATATGTTTCCATGTTGACATTCGCTAATAATTTGTCACAAATTTGTTCAATCGTTTCTTCAACCGATACTTGTGATGGTGCAACTTGAATTTCAAAGTATTTTCCCATACGAATTTCTGTAATCTCTTCATAACCCATTCGATGCACTGCATGTTTTACCGCTTCTCCTTGTGGATCTAATACAGAATCTTTATACGTCACATAAACTTTTACAAAATACATTTGTTTTTCTCCTTTAAAAGTAAGTTTTTTAAGTAGCAATGATTATTAGAATGAATAATTGTTCAACCGAGTCAACACTTCTTGATAAACTGGAACCAAATTACCGATTTTTCGACGATACACATCTTTATCCATATGCTCATGAGAGTCACTATCCCATAAACGGCAAGTATCAGGAGAAATCTCATCAGCAAGTAAGATTTTTCCATCTGCTAAACGACCAAACTCTAATTTAAAATCAATCAACTGTAAGTCGATACCCGCAAATAATTCCTGTAAAGCTTCGTTGACTTGTAAGGCGATCAACTTGATTTCTTGAATTTCAGCTGGTGTTGCAAGTTCTAAGAATGCAATGTGTGCTTCATTGATAAACGGATCATCTAACGAATCATCTTTATAATAAAATTCGATGATTGGTTCAGGTAACAAGGTTCCTTCTGGTACCGCTAATCGTTTGGAGAAGCTTCCCGCTGCAAAATTTCTGACAACTACCTCCAAAGGAATCACTTCGACTTTTTTTACTAATTGTTCGGTTTTTGACAAAATATCAATGAAATGATTGTCAATTCCTTTTTTTGTTAAGTATTGGAAAATTCGGCTAGTGATCTGATTATTTAATTCCCCTTTTCCTTGAATTTGGTCTTTCATGACCCCATTCAATGCAGTTGCTTGATCAAGATATTCAACCCAAATCACTTGTTTGTCCTCTGTTGCAAACATTTTTTTTGCTTTTCCTTCGTATAACAATTCCGCTTTCTCCACAAGTCTCTCTCCTTATAAACTTACATTTAATTGATAAACAGTTGTTTTTGTTCGTCTTTTCACTTTTGATTTTAACAACACTTTTTAGGTAAATCAACCAACTACTGTACATTATTAGCATTAGAATCATCTAATGTTCGCTTTTAGACAATCAATGTGTAAAAACACCCTTAACCGAAGCGTTTACATCAGAAAAACTTAATGGTATAGTAAACGTGTGATTACCATGTATGTTTATTCAAGGAGGCACTAGCATATGGAAGATTCAACTTATACTGCACAACAATTCCTTTCTGAACTAACACCAGAAGAACGTGCTCGCTTATACAACGATTTATTGGGTATCAAAGATGTTTATCTGTGCAATAAAGATACAAGCTTTTATACTTTCCGAAAAATTCGCCGTGCAACGAAACGTCATGCTGAATGCCGGAAAAAAACTGCACACTATCAAACGAATTCCAATCATGAGTTGTTAATCAATCAAATTCATGAACAAAAAGTATTCAAAAATCAATATCGTATCCAAATCGTGTTTAACACTCAAGAATACAATTATGATTTCATTGATTATTTACTCAATCTGCTTCACTCGCTTCATTTTACAAATACGCAAGCACTTGCGTAAGTAATCAGCGAATGTTCTACTAACTGAAAAAAACAAAAGAGGTCTGCCAGATCAGTGGCAAACCTCTTTATTTATTTACACAAAAAAACGCTACAGCATTTTTTGCTGTAGCGTTTCATCGACTTATGCCAAGCCAACACGTTCAAAAATTGCGTCGACATTTTTTAAATGGTAGTGATAGTCAAACGCATCTTCAATATCTTCTGCTGATAACACAGAAGTGATTTTAGTATCGTTTTCCAATAAAGGACGGAAAGCTGTTTGCTCATCCCACGCTTGCGCAGTTTTTGGTTGAACTAAATCATACGCTTCTTCACGTGTCATGCCTTTATCAATTAATTTTAACAATACTCTTTGACTATAAATCAAGCCAAATGTGGCATCCATATTACGTTTCATATTTTCTGGGAAGACCGTCAGATTCTTCACGATATTTCCAAAACGATTCAACATATAATCCAAAAGGATCGTTGTATCAGGTAAAATAATTCGTTCAGCAGATGAATGAGAAATATCTCTTTCATGCCATAAAGAAACATTTTCGTACGCAGTAACCATATGTCCACGAATCACTCTCGCCAAACCAGACATGTTCTCCGACCCAATTGGATTGCGTTTATGTGGCATTGCAGAAGATCCCTTTTGCCCTTTAGCAAAAAACTCTTCGACTTCACGCGTTTCTGATTTTTGCAACCCACGAATTTCTGTCGCAAATCGTTCAATACTCGTTGCAATCAATGCCATTGTTGCAAAGTATTCAGCGTGTAAATCGCGCGGTAAAACTTGGGTTGAGATTTCTTGTGGTCGAATGCCTAAATTTTCACAAACATATTCTTCAATGAATGGTGGAATATTCGCAAATGTTCCTACTGCACCAGAAATTTTTCCAGCTTCTACACCTTTAGCTGCATGTTCAAACCGTTCAATATTCCGTTTCATTTCAGAGTACCAAGTAGCTAATTTCAAGCCAAATGTCGTTGGTTCAGCATGAACCCCGTGTGTCCGCCCCATCATGACTGTATATTTATGTTCTTTTGCTTTTTCACCAATAATTTCTGTGAATCGTTTTAAGTCTTCACGCAAAATATCATTCGCTTGTTTGATTAAATAACCATAGGCAGTATCAACAACATCTGTACTTGTTAACCCATAATGTACCCACTTACGTTCTTCGCCAAGTGTTTCAGATACTGCACGCGTGAAAGCTACAACATCGTGGCGTGTTGATTTTTCAATCTCTAAAATTCGATTGATATCAAATGAAGCATTTTCCCGGATTTTTCTCACATCTTCTTTAGGAATATCGCCAAGTTCTGCCCAAGCTTCATCTGCTAAAATCTCAACCTCCAACCAAGCTTGATATTTATTTGTTTCTGTCCAGATATTTCCCATCTCAGGTCGTGTATAACGTTCTAACATTTAACTTTCTCCTTTAGTCCCAAATGTTGGTTTGATAGATTTCTTCTAGCGTTTCATGCGTATCTTCAGTCAAAATAGTGATATGTCCCATTTTACGCCCTTTTTGCGCTTGACTCTTACCGTAGAAATGGAATTGCCAATCTGGTTTTTTCTCAATTAAACGATAGCTTTCTAACAGCTGTTCACCTAACACATTGACCATGACAGCATCACTTAGCAACCGAATCTTACTTAAAGGCCAACCACAAATACCACGAATGTGTGCATCGAATTGACTCATTGAACAAGCTTCAATTGAATAGTGTCCAGAATTATGTGGTCTTGGTGCTAACTCATTGACATATAAACCACCTGTCTTAGTCAAAAACATTTCGACACCTAAAACACCAGAGAGGTTCACTGCTTTTGCTACTACTTTTGCGATTCGCTCAGCTTCCTCGACTACTTCAGCAGGTACACGAGCTGGTGCAATTGTTTCATGCAAAATATTATTTCGGTGAACATTTTCTACCACAGGAAATGTTGTGTACTCTCCTTGACCGTTGCCAGCCACCATGACAGAAATTTCTTTTTCAAAAGGAATCCAAGCTTCCAACACACAAGTTCCTTTACGTAATAAGTCCATTGCTGGTGCTAAGTCAGCTCGGCCATACAATACACATTGGCCTTTGCCATCATACCCACCGCGTGTCGTTTTTAAAACACAAGGGTAACCAATTCCGTCGATTGCATCTTGAATATCTGTTGGACTAACAATTGTTGCATAAGGTGCAATCACAATATTATTTGTTTCTAAAAATGATTTTTCTAGTAGGCGGTCTTGCGTAATTGCCAACAAGTCCGTACCTTGTGGAATAAATGATTTTGGTAAAATAGCATTAAGTGCTTCCACACTTACATTTTCAAATTCATAGGTAATGACATCTGTTCGTCTAGCAAGTTCTTCTAACGCAAAAGTATCATCATAGGAACTTTCGATATGCCAATCAGCCACTTGAGCTGCTGGGCAACCACTAACAGGATCTAATACACCTACTTTAAAGCCCATTTCTTTTGCACTAATTGTCATCATCCGACCTAATTGACCGCCGCCGACAATACCAATCGTTGATCCAGGCAGTAATGGTTTAACCAAGTTGATCACTACTTTCTATAACAGTTTCAGCCATCATTGAACGTCTTTCAGCCAATTTAGCTTCCAATTCTAAATCATACATTGAAAGCATCTGTACCGCAAGTAGTCCGGCGTTAATTGCGCCAGCTTTTCCAATTGCTGTTGTTGCTACTGGCACACCACCTGGCATTTGAACAATCGATAATAACGAGTCTAAACCATTTAATGTTCGTGATTGAACAGGAACACCAATCACTGGTAGTGTTGTCTGCGCAGCAACCATTCCGGGTAAATGGGCTGCACCACCTGCGCCTGCAATAATTACTTTAATTCCTCTTTCTCTTGCTTCTTTCGCAAATTGAAACATTAAATCTGGTGTGCGATGCGCTGACACAACTTTTTTTTCATAGGCAACACCAAATTCATCTAACATGTCACAAGCAAATTTCATAGTTTCCCAATCCGAAATACTTCCCATAATGACTGCAACTTCCACGATCTTTTTCCCCTCTCTGCTACAATACACTCATATTTTAACAAGTGAATTTTCCAACGTCAAACAAAAATCGAATATTAATTAACGATACAACAATAACGTTCGTGTTTGTTTTTTTGAACAAAAAAATAAAAGTAACAAAAAATATTTTCTGCTACTTTTATTTTCACTTTTATTTTTCGAATGCCTCTTCAATAATTGCTTCATCCTCTTTGATTCCATTAAAAACCAAATTCAAGACAATAGCTGTAATACTGCTCATAACAATTCCGTTACCAGTGAACATTTGAATTGTTTCAGGAAGCTGTCCAAATAAAGACGGCATGATGTTGAAACCTAATCCAAAACCAATTGAAACAGCAACAATCAATAAATTTTTATCATTATCAAAATCAACATCTAACAACATACGAATTCCTTGAACAGCCACCATTCCAAACATCACTAACATTCCGCCACCAAGTACGGGTTCAGGAATGATTTGGGCAATAGCACCAATTTTTGGAAACAGACCTAAGATAATCAAGAATGCAGCCGAAAAGTAAATTGGTTTTCTTGTTTTGATTCCGGATAACTGAACTAGCCCAACATTTTGAGAAAAACCAGTATAAGGGAATGTGTTGAAAATACCACCAAGAATAACTGCCAGCCCTTCCGCACGATAACCTTTTTTCAGCTCTTCTTCGCCAACTTTTTTACCAGTAATATCGCCAAGTGCAAAGTAAACACCTGTTGATTCAACCATACTAACAATCGAAATAATAATCATTAGCAAAATAGACCAGACATCAAATGTTGGTTTTCCAAAATAAAATGGTTGTGGTACATGGAACAATGGCGCTTGACCAATTGCCTCTAGGTTAATCATTCCCATCAAGCCAGCTAATACGCTGCCGCCAACTAAACCAATCAATACAGCAATTGAACGAATAAATCCTTTGCCAAGCATTTGGACACCAACAATCAATCCAATCGTTACAAAAGCCAACAATAGATTAGTTTTGTCACCAAAATTTGTTGCAGCAGCACTACCGCCACCCATTTTTTCAATTGCCACAGGGATTAAGGTCAAGCCAATGACTGTAATAACAGTTCCTGTTACAAGCGGTGGAAATAACTTTTTGATTTTAGAAAAGAAGCCTGCGGCTAATACCACAAAAATCCCAGATGCGATGATTGAACCATAGATTGCACCAACACCCTTATCTGTACCAATCAAAATCAACGGAGCTACTGCTTGGATTGCACAACCCAAAACAACAGGCAAACCAATTCCAAAGAAACGATTGACAGTCAGTTGTAGTAAAGTAGCTAACCCACACATAAAAATATCAATTGAAATCAAGTAAGTCATTTGTTCTTGATTAAAACCAAGACCTGTTCCTATTAGTAATGGCACTGCAACCGCACCCGCATACATTGCTAATAGATGTTGTAACCCTAAGACTGCTGCTTTTCCATTTTGCGTTTCTTTTTCCAATGTTATGCGTCCTCCTCAAGAAACTCAACTTGACCATTTGATAAGGAAGCGATACGCGCTAAAGAAACAACACGTAGTCCCATTTGTTCAAGTAATTCTCGTCCATCTTGGAAAGATTTTTCAATGACAATTCCGATTCCTTCAACTTCTGCCCCAGCTTGTTGACACAACTCAATCAATCCTTTAGCAGCTTGACCATTTGCCAAGAAATCATCAATAATTAAAACTTTATCATTTTCTGATAAAAATTTTCGTGAAATTGAAATCGTGCTTGTTACTTGTTTGGTGAAAGAATAGACAGAAGCTGTTAAAAGTTCTTCGTCCATCGTTAAACTTTTTGCTTTTCTAGCAAAAATCATTGGCACACCCAATTCTTTTGCAGCATATAAAGCGGGCGCAATCCCAGAAGCTTCAATCGTTACCACCTTGGTAATTCCTTGATCTTTAAATACTTCTGCAAAACGTTGACCCATTTGTTCCATCAAAACTGGATCTACTTGGTGAGTCACAAAGCTATCAACTTTTAGCACACCTTCACCCAATACACGCCCATCTTTTTTGATGCGTTCAACTAATTCTTTCACTTTTTTTGCCCCTTTTCCTTGATTTTTTGTTCAATTAATAGCTTTTTCATCCACACTCTATCGTAAAATTTCTGATAAAGAAAAACACCCTTCTACTTTAAAATAAGCAAAAAAGGGTGTGTTGTCCACTCTTTTACTTATAGTCCAATCTTTACGGCATTGGCTAGAAACTGTCATCCATATTATGACGATATATAAGTAGGTATGTAGAACTGACAAGTCAGTAATATACAATAACTCGATAAGATGTTTAAAGCCAGAGGAGTTGTTTTTTTAACAGAATCCTCAGGTAAATCAATCGTTTTTCATTAAAAATTTTTCCTTCTAAACAAAATTCGATTGATTAAAGATTGAAAATAGTCTAACACTACTTACTGAAACTGACAATGTACTTTCAATAAAAATTTCCTAAAATCTAATCTTTTTTCATTATTTTCATGTTTTGTTCGTTTTTTCAGCTATTTTTACTTGAAAAACAAGAAAAATGCGAAGCAATTTAAATTGCTTCGCGTTTAAAAAGGTCTCTTTTAATTTTGATGATTCTCTTTTTCAAGTTGACGATACTTATCCATCTTCGCACTGAACAATTCACCATTTGTTGGCGGTGTATAGGTGATAGCATTGGCTCCAGCTTCAATTGTTTCCAAGATGCTTTCCTCTGTTGGACCACCAGTTGCAATAATTGGTAGTTCTGGATACTTTTCTCGGAAATAACGAACAGTTTCTGCAGTTTCTTTACCAGCACTAATGTTGATGATTGAAATACCTGCTTCTAGCTTTTCATCAAGCTCTGTATATTTAGAGGTCACCGTGCTGACTACAGGGATGTCAACGATCCGACAAACTTCTCGAACCGTTTCTAACGGCGTTGGTCCATTTAAAACAACGCCTAAGGAACCTTGTGCTTCAGCAAACATACTCATATAAGCAGAACGAGCGCCCTGAGTTAAACCGCCTCCCACACCAGAAAATACCGGAATGTCCGCAGCTTCAATTATACTTTTGGTAATTGCTGGGTGCGGTGTAAAAGGATAAACTGCGATTACTGCATTCGCATTCGTGTTTCTAATAATCGCAATATCCGTTGTAAAAATAATTGATCGAATTTTTTTACCAAAAACTTTAATTCCACTTGCTTGCGAAATAACTTCTGGTACACGAACAATATCTTTTCTTAATTCTGTCATGATTTCAGGAACAAACTCTGCCATCCTGCCACTTCCTCTCCGCGTTATCTACGATCGTATTGATCAAGGTGATAGGTTTCAATTACTTGAATAATTTTTTGTGCATATGTGGGATCTGTTGCATACCCTGCATCTTGTAGTGCTTGCGAAGCTTCTTGGTAATTACTTGCTGTGATTACTCTTTCGTACAAAGCCGGATTCCAGTCAACGCCTTGAATAAATAGTTGAGTATGGTCATCCATGGATTCTTCCCATGAATGGTATACGCGAAACTCACCTTGAATCGTAATCCATGCTTCGTTGACATATTCTTTGGTTTCGAGACTTACTTTTTCTTGATCACCATAAGCTTTGATTCCAAATAAATTTTTATATTCACTCGCTAACGTGCTTTTCCCCCAGTTTGATTCAAGAATTGCTTGTCCCAGAATAATGCTCGGCAAGATACCATAAGCATTTTGTAATTCTTGTGCATGCGGAACAAGTTGTTGGATAAATTCTTGATGAGATTGTGCTTCTTGCTCTGCCGAATGATCAGTAAGTGGTGTCATCAATCCTCTTAAAGAAGCAAAAAAAGCAAATAGGATGAGTAAGCTTCCTGCGCATAAAACGATGAAACGCATTTTTTTCCGTCGACGACTTTTGAATTTTTTAATTGCCATCTATGTTCCTACTTTTCCTTTAATTCATTCAAATACTCTTCTAACGTCAACTGATTTTTTGTGATATATTCAGCACTTTCTTTTCCCACGTAGCGAAGGTGCCAAGGTTCATAAGTGATTTTGGTAATATCTTCACGATTTTTTGGATAGCGAACAATAAAACCATATTTAGCACAATTTTCTGCAATCCATTTTGCACCTGGTTGATCGCCATAGCTAGCTTCCAAAACAGTTGAAGGATAGTTGTTGTACCAATCTTCATCAACTACATCGACGGCTAAACCCGTATGATGCTCACTATAGCCTGGCTCGGTAATCGTTTGTTTCGTGATTTTCGTTGCTGCTTCTTCAGTAATTCCCTGTTGTGCCATTACTTCTTGGACATGTTGTGCGAATACTTGCTCTTGTGACGTGACTGAACGAAACGCTGAAACCATGACAAGTGGATAACCAGCCTCTTGTGCTGCTTGGGCAAATTCTTGATAATCAGGTTCAATTCTCTTATCAATCAAATAACCATTTGATAAAGCCGTCAATTGACTTGACTCATCTACTTCAGTTTCCAACTTATTTTCTGGTCCAACTAATACTAGCTTCCAGTCATCTGTACTAACATCAGGTAATTCTGACGTCGTTTTTGTTTTTTGTTTACTTTTCTTATTTGTTGATGAACTTTCAGTCGTATCGGTAATACTGGCAAGCCCCTTTTTAGGACTTTTTGCAGCTTTTTTTACTTCTGTTTGTCTTGTCGCTTCGACTTCGCCAGCATTATGGTCTGACATAAAAATGTAGCCCATCGCGCCAATCATAATAATGACTGAAGCAAAACCTAAAATTTTCTTCACTTAAAAAATCCTTTCATTCCCTTTAATGCTCGGCGTTTACTTCATGGACATAGGTTTCCTCAAGGTTTTCATTCACCCAGTCTAAAAGTTCCACTTTTTCGCCTTCGATTTGTTGCTGAATATCCGCTGGCAATCGGAAATTCAAAATATCGTCATAGCCCCATTCATCATAGTGAATACTCACTTTCAAGTCAAGGTATCTGCTAGGATGTTGTTCATTTTTTAACGGAATCAATTCAACCTCTGCGACGCCACTGTGCAACCATTTTTGGGCAATTCGTGTCTTGATTTGTTTGTATTCAGCAACAGCAATCGTTCTCTTTTCTGGAAAAATAATTGTCTGTCTTAGAATTTTTTGGGTCAACATCCATTCATAATCAGTAAAAAGATTTTTTACTTTCTGCATAGCTTCAGATGGTAAATTTTTTTCACCCTTTTTCCATGCGTCCCATTCTTCTTTATTGATTAGTAGGTACTCGTCTAAGAAAAATTGCTCTGATTCAAATTGTTCTAATAATACACTTATAATAAGATCAATATATACTTGATGCATCCGAATCCCCTCCTCTTTTCATTTTACTTAAATTCAGAAAAAAAATCATCTTTTTCATTGCGCCTTCAAGTTTTTTTATCGTTTAGGCACTTTTTCTTAAAATCAAGTCAAACTTTGCTATACTTAATAGGTAAACTGCATCTATTTTAAAGATTAAAAAGGAGCTATCTCTCATGAAAAAATATCAATGGGGAATTATCGGTTTAGGAACAATTGCGAAAGAATTCGCTGAAAATTTCAATCAAAATTCAAGTACACTATCCGCAGTTGCTTCTCGTTCGCTAGCCAAAGCACAGGCATTTGCAACAGATTATGGTATTGAAAAAGCTTATGGAAGTTATCAAGACCTTTTGGCAGATGACGAGATTGATATCATTTATATAGCTGTACCAAATCGCCAACATCTTTCACACATTTTGGCAGCATTAGAAGCAGGAAAACACGTCTTATGCGAAAAAGCAATCACAATGAATACTGCTGAGTTAGCTGAGGCAATGAAACTAGCGGAGGAAAAAGGGTTGATTCTTGCTGAAGCAATGACCATCTTTAACATGCCACTTTATCAACGACTTCATTCACTAGTTGACAGCAAGAAATTAGGTAAATTAAAAATGATTCAGGCTCCTTTTGGTAGTGCAAAGGAACCAGATCCTACTAATCGTTTTTTCAATCCGGATTTAGCTGGCGGCGCTCTACTTGATATTGGTACCTACGCAGTTTCGTTTGCGCGTTTCTTTCTAACTACTCAACCAGAAGTAGTTGCTTCGACGATGATTCCGTTTGAAACAGGCGTTGATGAACAATCGGTTACGATTTTACGAAATGATCAGGACGAATTAGCAACTGTTAGCCTAACCTTCCGAGCAAAAATGCCTAAAGTTGGTATCGTTGCTTATGAAAATGGCTACATTACAATTACTGATTATCCACGTGCAGATCGTGCTGAGATTACTTATGTCGATGGTACAAAAGAATTCATCGAAAGCGGCAGCACTTCACAAGCTTTAAATTATGAAATTGCGAACATGGTACAGATGATTGAAGGTGAATTACCTAATCGCTCACTTTATTTAACCAAAGATGTCATTGACATTCTGGACCAAATGCACACATATTGGCAAAAAGCGTAACAATTAGACAAACAGAAATCAAAAAATAATTAGCTTCAAAAGTAAGAAGGACAATTTAAAAATCGCTTCATCTATTTTTTAAAAATTATTCAGCTTCTTTTTTCGAGAGAGCTACTTTTGAGAAAACATTTAATCATGAAAAAGTGTCTGGGACATAATCATTTTGATTCCTGTCCCAGACACTTTTTTATGAATTACTCTGTTGTTTTTGCTGTGCAAATTCTGCTTTGATTTCAATAAAACTTTTAAATGATTGTAAAAACTGAAACAGTTCTGCACGATTCTCAAACTCAGACCGCTTTTGTGGCAACGGCATTTGCCGATATTCAGCATAAACTTCATGGATTCGTTCCATAATACGTGTACCGTCATTTTCTTCAGCAAACGTTTCTGCTGTATAGATCAGTAAGCCGTAAATCTGCTCACTATATGGATTGGGCGACTCAATTCGCTCTAAATTTTGAATCATATTATTTAACACATTTAGTTGTGCCCGTCTCATTGAAAAGTAAGTTTCATAGTAGCCTTCCTGTCTGACCCAATCATTTTCATGATGATTTCGAGCTTCTAACTGACTTGCTCGAATAAACGCTAATAGTTGTTGGCAATCTTCTTCGATAAGCCGCTCGTTTCCCTCTTTTAACAATGAATCAGCCATTTCTTGTAACAACTGACGAAATTCAACCTCAATCACTAATTGATTTTCTTGTAGCCGCTTTTCGGTATTAGGCATGTAAATATTTGCTACTAAAGCTAATCCTACGCCAATAACCATCAATCCTAATGCATTTAAAATTAGTGACACAGCCATGCTTTGCTCAACTAAATACTGTGTAACCAAAACAGAGTTCACAACGATTCCTTCTGTTAACTTAAATTGAACTGCTAACGGAATAAAAAGAAGTAAAAAGAATCCAAACCCAATCGGAGAAAAACCAAGGAGCTTAAAGCTAAGGAAAGCAACGACTGTCGCCAAAATGAAAGCAATAAAACGATCGACACCCGTCCTTATTGTCGACCTCCTCGTATTACCAACACTCAAAACGGCAATAATCCCAGCTGAAGGCCAATAAAGTAAAGGCAAGCTGTTCGCGATCAGCATCGCAAATGTTGCACTAATTACTGTTTTTATCGTTCGCATACCAATCCGCATACATTTCCCCCTTTTTTCATCCAATTATACTAAACCTCTACGCTAAAAACTAGCAAACATGCCGAAGATTCGTTATGATTAAAAAAAGGGATTAAAGGAGAAAAAGTTATGCAAATCGGTCGTTTCCGCCTCGGTATGCGGACTATAAAAAGTGCACTAGCTGTTTTTATCTGTATGTTAGTCTTTCACTTCTTTCAGCGAGGCAATCCATTGATTGCTGCGCTGTCAGCCGTTTTTTCTTTACGCCAAGATTTAACATCGACTGTTTCCTTTGGTCGCTCTCGAATCATCGGAAATTCAATTGGCGGTGTTCTAGCCATTATCTTTTTCTTCATCAAGCACTACTTCCACAATGATTTTTTAGTTGAACTATTTTTATTACCTGTTTTGGTTATCATAACCATCGTAGTTTCAGATGGCATCGACAACAATTCTGGAATCATTTCAGCCATTTCTACTTTGCTAATGATTTCTTTGAGTATTCCTCAAGGTGAGTCTACTCTTTACGCATTACAGCGGGTTTTCGATACCTTCATTGGAACATTCATTGCTCTAGGAATTAATTTTGTGTTACGACCACCAGAAGATGAGAAGAAAAAAGAATTGGCTGAAGATTTAGTCGAGTTACAAAAGAAAGAACGTACTTTGCGTAAAAATTTAGTAGAAATTGAAAAACAAATCGAAAAACAAAAAAAATAAACATTGTCCCACAAAAAGACCACTGTAAAATGATTAAACATTTTACAGTGGTCTTTTTGATTTTTAACTATACCTCGTCATTATTTGCTGGTTTTGAGTCGCCTTCGTACAAATTCACTTGACTTGAAGTCCCTTTGGTTGAAAGATTCTCAATAATTTCTTTTAAATCCAGACCCGTTGTTGCTTTTAAAGTTTCTTGTGTGGATGCTAATAAGTTGGTTGCATATCCGGTTACTCGATTCGCTCCACCATTTTCACCAGATCCATTTCCAGTATCAACAACAGAAATTTTTTCAATGTTTCCTAATGGTTGTGCTGCTTCACGCATCAATTGTGGTAACATTTCAATCACCATGCTTAACACAGCCGCCTCACCATATTCTTTAAAGGCATCAGCAATTTTTTGTTTTGCTTCGGCTTCGGCTTTCCCTTTTGCTAAAATGGCTTCGGCTTCCGCTTGACCAGCCAAACGAGTTTGGCTTGCCTGTGCCTCAGCTAAAGCTTCTACTCTAAAACGTTCTGCCTCGGCTTCAGTTACTTCTTTTACTTTTTGTGCTTGTGCTTCTTGTTCTTTCGCGTAACGGTCAGCATCTGCTTTTTTCTTCACTTCAGAATCATATTGCTTTTCTCGACGAATGATTTCTTTTTCTTCTAATTCAATTTGCTTTTGTCTTTCAACGACCTTCATTTGCATTTCTTGCTCAATAACTTGTTGTTGTGCACGGGCACTTTCTAAGTTATACGCTTGGTCTGCCTTCGCTTTAGCAACATCTTGTTCTTGTTTATAAATTGCTAACTTCAATTCTTTTTCTTTTACTGATTCAGCGATTTCTGTTTGTCGTTGTAACTCTGCAGCTTGTGATTCTTTTTCAGCTTGTGCTTTTTTGATTCGCGTTTCTTTCAATGCTTCGGCTTCCGCAATTTCTGCATCTCGCTTCACTTGAGCAATTCTTGGTTTCCCTAATGAATCAAGATAGCCGTTTTTATCACGAACTTCTTTGATCGTAAATGAAACAATAATCAGCCCCATCTTCGCTAAATCAACAGAAGCAACTTCTTGAACACTTTGGCTGAATTTATCACGATTTTGATAAATTTCTTCCACTGTCATCGAGCCCAAGATTGAACGTAAATGTCCTTCAAGAACTTCTCTCGCTTCGTTTTCTAATTCATCGGTTGTTTTTCCTAAAAATTGTTCTGCCGCTGTTGCAATTTCTTCCACAGATGAACCGATTTTAATGATCGATGTTCCATCACACATAACTGGTACACCTTGCTCTGTGTAAACTTCTGGCGTAGAAACATCTAACTTACTAGAAAGTAAACTGATTCGGTTAGAACGTTGGAAAACGGGTAAAACAAATGCCCCGCCACCGCGGACGATTTTGATTTTATTATTACTTTCGTCTGTGTGGACATTTTTCTTTCCTAAATAACTACCACTAATAATTAACGCTTCATCGGGTTTTGCTGTTTGATACTTTGATACGAAAACAATTAAAAGCATCAATAAAATAAAGATAACAATTGCAACTGATAAAAAAGCTCCTGATATAACCATTCAACACACTCCCTTAAGATTTTAGCATTCCGTCATATGGGATGACGTAACATACTCTGTCTTTTACTTCGATAATCAACACTTTTGTCCCTCTTTGAGCCATTGTTTCCTGTTCCGCATAAAAACAAGCAGGTCGATTGATCGATCCCGTTACACTTTGAAGTTGTATTTCTCCCATTCCTTTGATTGGAATTGGTGTAACGACTTGCGCTACTTGTCCCTCTAATGTTTTTTCAGACGAAGATAGTGTTGCTTCCGCATTCTTCATTGGCATCAAAATATAAAAATTGAGCAAGAATACCAATACACTTGAAATTGCAGCACTAATCACAAAAATCAAAACTGACGACCATTCAGTCAAACTTTCTCCTAAGTAGCCAAACAGACTTGTAAATGCTAACCAAGGTACTAACAACATTGGATCTAGCGGCCCGTCAAAATCAAACACATCGCCAAAAATAACCAAAAGAACTGCGATTCCCGCACAAATAA
This sequence comes from Enterococcus sp. DIV0176, assembly GCF_050528535.1. Lineage (NCBI taxonomy): Bacteria > Bacillati > Bacillota > Bacilli > Lactobacillales > Enterococcaceae > Enterococcus > Enterococcus sp. DIV0176. The sequence goes on from NZ_CP172879.1 coordinate 1,707,724, forward strand.
GTAGCGTATACCAATAAATCGTTTCTAATGCGATCCCCCCAAACATAAAGCGCCTCCTTTTATCTTCTATCATACCAATTATCAATAAGCGTGTACACCACATTTTATGAGTGAAAATCAGTATTTTATGACTTCAAGACAACACTTTATGAGTTTTTGTTGTCGTTATTAATAAATTTTACTATTATAAATAATCTATTTCACCTATACTGGATAACGAGGTGAAAAAATGAAAAACATGAACAAACTTTTAGGCACGCTACTTACCTTATTGATTGTGGGAGCTGCTAGCTGGTTGGGGTTGGATTTAAATTCTTCAAATGACAAATCAACACCTTCTTCTACTACTCATGAACAGGTGACCCAACAGCATACACAAAACGGATTACCAACTAAAGAAGATCTAGCCCCTACTGGAAATAATTCTGGGCCAAAGGAAGTAGGTCTCGCGACTTTTTCAGCAGATGAGTTAAAAGACAATCAGAATGGTTGGATTACCTACCACTCTCTTGATCAATTGAAACGTCCGACAGGTGCAGAAGCACTAATCAAGAAAAAAATGATCAACACTGGTACTAGTGCCAATCGAGAAATTCGTCCACCAGGTTTTGTTTCTGGACCAAAATATGATCATTCCAGAGGTCACTTGATTGCCAAACAATTTGGTGGCAGTGGTGATGAAAGAAAAAACTTGGTCACGCTTTATCAATTCCCAGTTAATGATCCGTACATGAATTATTACGAACTAGCAATTCGACAAGCACTCAACAAAGGCGAAACTGTTCGCTATCGTGTTACACCAAACTACACAAAAAATGAATTGATCCCAGAAAGTGTAACCCTCGAAGCACAAGGACTGAATGCAAGCACAACGATCAACTTCAAAGTTGAAATTCCAAATAAGAAATAGGTGGTTCTATGTTTGAAATCCTGTATAACCAAACATTAACTGAAACGATCACATGGCTTCAAGAAGAAAAAGTCGAAATAATTGGTGAATTAGTGCTTTTCCCATCGACAGACTATCTGCAAAAAAGTCTAGCCGCAACGCCATCTGAGCTAACAATAACAGTCACTGAGTATCTGCAAATGTTCGATCATTACGAATTAGTTGCTCGCACAATTGATGGGGATTATCTCTTAGCAAATGAACATGAAGTGGTTATGCTCCCTCATTCTCATATCAAGGAAGATTTCTTGTATTATTACGACACGTTTTCTTCCCTCATAATAAAGTATGCGAATTCTAAAAATTCAATCGAAACTTTTTTCAAAAAATGAATTTTTTAAATAAAAAACTAAAAATAAAAAAGGTGAAACAAAACATAAATACGTTTTGTTTCACCTTTTGATTTTTTCTTAAAAAGATTTCTATGCGTGGTAACGTTCCACACCATCTAAATAAGTTGCTTCAAGTGACATATCAGGATTCAATACGATAAAGTCTGCATCGCGTCCTTGAGCGATCTTACCACAAGAATCATCAATCTTACAGCTGATTGCTGGTACTAAACTTGCCATCATAACTGCTTGTTCTGGTGTTGCGATACCCCAGTCAACAACGTTTTTGATTGCTTCTTTTAGTCGTAAGATACTACCTGCTAAGTTACCTGATTCTAAACGAGCTGTTCCTTCTGCTACAACTACTGGGAATTCACCTAAATTATAATTTCCGTCTGGCATCCCACCTGCCATCATACAGTCGGTAATCAAAGCAACATGGTCATGGCCTGCTTTTTCCATCAAAATTTCAGCAGCATTTGGATGAACATGGTGTCCGTCACAAATCAATTCTGAGAAAACATGTTCTAATGATAATAATGCACCAACCATACCTGGTTCACGGTGATTCAATCCACGCATTCCGTTGTAGGCATGAACAAAGACACTAGCTCCTGCTTCAACAGCTTTTTGAGCTTCATCAATTGTTGCGTTACTGTGACCAAGAGCCACGACAACGCCTTCATCTGTTACTTGTTTAACGAAATCTTCTACACCATGACGTTCAGGTGCTAAAGCAATTTTTTTAATTAATCCACCTGAAGCTTCTTGCCATTCATGGAAAGTATCCAAGTCTGGATCACCAAAATAGCTAGGGTTTTGAGCGCCTTTATGTTCTTCTGTGAAGAAAGGTCCTTCAAAGTAAATTCCTTTGATTTTTGCCCCTGGAGCTTCTTGATACATTTTTCCGATTGTTTCTGCTACATCTTTCAAGCGTTCTTTACTTGAAGTCAATGTTGTTGGTAAGAAAGAAGTTACCCCACAAGATAATAACCCTTCAGACATAACTTTGATACCTTCAGCATCATTATCCATTACGTCGTGATTCATGTAACCATGAATGTGTGTATCAACTAAACCAGGTGCAATCCATTTACCACTTTGATCAATCACTTTTGCTTCTCCATCTGGTAATTCTTGTGAATACACACCAAATAGTCCATCGGTAATTTCTAGGTAACCGGCATTTTTTACACCTGACGATAAAAAGAATTTGTCAGCATAAATAAAAGTTCTCATTCTAACTCGCTCCTTTGATTTTCTACCCTTAAGGTACTCTTATTTCTATCAAAAGTCAATAATGGTCTACACCATTTATGAGTTTTTTGAAATCTTTCGAACAGCTTGCGCCAATTCTTCATAAAAAGCTGCTTTTTGCGGTTCATTTTTCTTTTTATAAATCAAACTTTTCAATGCAAACAAGTCATTTAAAAAGTAATAACTATTTTTTTCTTGCGTCCAACGAATCCCTCGATTGACATGCTCAAGTGCCGTATCGATTTCTCCTTGCTGAAATAAGAATGTTCCATAGTTATAAAAGATTTGTGACAATTCACTTTTGACACGTGTTTCAATCGATTGTTGAAAAAGTTGAATACTTTTACTCAAATAATAGCGTGCTTCCGTTGGTCTTCCTGCAACTCCATAAATCTTACCAATTGCACTAATCAACTGAACTTCCGTATCAGAAACATGCACATGCTCACTATGACTCGAATAAGTCAGCGCTTCTTTTAAATAACAAACAGCTTGAGAAATGTTTTTTGCTAGATAAAATTCACATACACCTAAATAGTAATAGTAACGTTGGTAATCTGCATCTGAGTACAGGCTACTTTTGACTTCATCATTTTTCAAAAGCTGTGCTAATTTGCGATAGTCGCGCCTTTGAAAATAAAAATCTAGCAAGTCTAACTGTTGCAGATTTTTACGAATATCCCCATTGGATAAGGTCATCACATGATCAATGGTCACACCTAGCCGTTGACAAATTTGTGCCATTACCAGAACATTTGGCAATTCTTCATTATTTTCAATTCTGCTTAAAACACTTTGAGAACAAATACCTTGAGAAAGCATTTTTTGTGTCATGTTTCGTTCTTTTCGTATTGTCTTGATAATTGTCCCAAAGGAATCGACAAACGTTTCCATTATGTATCCTCCCCAAAATATGCGTGCTCGCATGATAACAGTATTTTACTTTACGGATGAGTAAACTTCAAGAAAAGGGCTGTTTCACTTTTTCTTGGGAAAGAAAATTACTCACTTACTTTTTGCTAACTTTTTTAACAACAAAGAAAAAGCTGTGACATTTTTAATGCCACAGACATTTCTAAACTGTTTGGCTAGCAAAACAATTCCTTAAGAATCGTCGTTATTTTTGTTGATAAGTCGTCAAAAATTCTCGCATTTTTCCAGCCATGACCTTCAAATCATCTAATTTTGGTAAATAAACGATTCGGAAATGGTCTGGCTGATGCCAATTGAATCCGCCACCGTGAACAAGTAAAATATGGTGTTCATGCAAGAAATCAAGTACAAACTTTTCATCATCAAAAATATTAAAACGTTTTGTATCAATTTTTGGAAAAATATAAAATGCTGCTTTAGGTTTCACTGCTGATAAACCTGGAATATCATTAATCGCATTATAAACATATTCTCTTTGTTCGTAAATTCGGCCACCAGGTAGCAATAACTCATCTACGCTTTGATAACCACCTAAAGCGGTTTGTACGATTTGCTGGGATAAAACATTAGAGCACAAACGCATCGAAGATAACATATTTAAGCCCTCAATATATCCTTGCACTCGTGACTTATCTCCACTAAGTACCATCCATCCTACGCGGAAACCTGCTACTCGATGAGATTTTGAAAGACCATTTAGAGTCACGACAAACAAATCTGGTGCCAAAGTTGCGATTGGGATATGCTCTAAGCCATCCATTACTAGGCGATCATAAATTTCATCTGAATAAATGATTAAATCATTTTGACGAGCAACCTCAACAATTTCTTCTAATAACTCTTTAGGATAAAGAGCCCCTGTTGGATTATTTGGGTTAATAATCACGATTGCTTTCGTGCGACTAGTGATTTTAGCCTTGATGTCTGCAATATCCGGATACCACTCCGCTTCTTCATCACAAATATAGTGAACGGGGTTTCCTCCTGCAAGTGCAATGGAGGCTGTCCATAACGGATAATCTGGCATTGGGACTAAAACTTCATCACCATTGTCTAACAACCCTTGCATACACATTGAAATTAATTCACTGACACCATTACCTGTATAAATGTCGTTGATTGTAACATTAGGAAATTTTTTTAATTGACAGTATTGCTGAATCGCTTTTCTTGCAGAAAAAATCCCTTTTGAATCAGAATAACCTTCTGACTCACGCACATTCATAATCAAATCACGAATAACTTCATTAGGTGCTTCAAAGCCAAACGGGGCAGGATTCCCCGTATTCAATTTCATGATGCTAATTCCTTCTTCTTGCATGCGGTCTGCTTCTTCAAGAACCGGACCACGTACATCATAACTAACACCTTCTAATTTGTTGGACTTTTCAAATTCTCTCATATTCTCCGATCCCTCATTTCAAAAAGTTAGAAACTTCTGACTATATTATCGATAGTTATTTACTAAGTTATCCAATATCATACTCTATCCCGTATAAATATACCAGCATATTTCGTTAAATCCAGTCCTTCAACCTTATTTTTTAACTATCATCGTTTCTATTTTGCTGATAGTCATTCCATAAATTAGCGCCCCAATCCATTGCCACACCACAAACAACACCAAGCATCAAGCCAAACAAAATATTTCCTTTTGCTAAACCAATTAAAAGCCCGGCAATCATTCCTAATCCAGAAAATTCACCATCATATTTTTTCATCGTTCTTTTCACTACTTTCTATCTTGACATCTGAAGCAATCATCGCTATGATTATTTTGTTATTTATTTTGCAGACGTGATGGAACGGCAGACATGCAAGATTGAGGGTCTTGTGAGCGTTAGCTCGTGTGGGTTCAAATCCCATCGTCTGCATCACTGAGAGATAGCTCTTTACAGATCTGTCTCTTTTATTATAGAGTAAAACCAATAAAAAAGGTCGCGCCAACATCTTGGCGCGACCTTTTTTTTTTGAAGAGAACTGTCAAGTTTTGTTAATTATTTTCTTTAACTCCGTAGTCCTCGACCCTTTTCGATCAAATACCAGCAAACACTATAAAGGACAAGAATGAAGACAACTAAAATAAAAATCGAGAAGAAAATAGGAACATCAATCGTTCCAAGAAATCCATAGCGAAAGCCCGATATCATATACACAATTGGATTGATTTTTGAAACAGCTTGCCAAATAGGTGGTAACATTGAAATCGAATAAAAGACACCGCCAAGATAAGTCAAAGGTTGTAACACAAACGTCGGTACGATTGAAACATCATCATAAGACTTCGCAAAGATACCATTAAGTAACCCAGCCAATGAAAACAAAATGGCTGTCATCAATAACGTGAGGACGACCATTGACCATGAATAAACGTGTAATGGAACAAAAAAGAGCGAAATAATTGTTACCAGTGTCCCAACTAAAACACTTCGACCCAAACCACCAATGACAAATCCCCAGATAATCACATGTGTGGGTACAGGTGCTACTAATAATTCTTCAATATTTTTTTGGAATTTTTGTGAAAAGAATGAGGAAGAAACATTTGCATAAGAACTAGTGATCGCTGACATCATGATTAAACCTGGAACAATGAATTCCATGTAAGAAAATCCACCCATCTCACCAATTCGTCCACCAATCATTTTCCCAAAAATAATAAAATATAAAGAAGTCGTGATAACTGGTGGTACTAATGTCTGAACCCAGATTCGCAAATAGCGATTTGTTTCTTTGACTGCTAAACTTTTAAGCGCCGTTACATATAAATTAAACATTTCTTTCCTCCACATGACCATTTTCTTCTGTAATCTTCAAGAACAATTCTTCTAAACGATTGGATTTATTACGCATTGAGAGTACCTTGATTCCTTTTTCCGTCAATTGTTCAAAAATTCCATTCACACCTTGATTACGCTCGACCTCAACTGCAAGTGTTTGTTCATCTTCCCAAAGATGGTTGTAACCCAGTAAATCAAATGATTTAGTATGTGGTTCTAAATCGAAAATAAATGTTTCATATTGTAATTTTGACAGTAAACTCTTCATGCTAGTATTTTCAATCAATTCACCCGCTTGAATGATTCCAATATTTCGACAAAGCATTTCTGCTTCTTCCAGATAATGAGTCGTCAAGATGATTGTTGTTCCATGTTCATTTAATTCTCGCAAAAATGTCCACATTTCTCTTCTTAGTTCAATATCAACGCCAGCTGTTGGCTCATCAAGTATCAGTAAACGCGGTTCATGCATCAAAGCACGAGCAATCATCAATCGTCGTTTCATTCCTCCAGAAAGCATTCGTGCGCGAACATTTCGTTTTTCCCATAAGTTCGATTGCTTTAAATATTTTTCACTTCGTCTTAAGGCTTCCTGACGTGAAACGCCATAGTAGCCCGCTTGATTGACAACAATTTGTTGCACTGTTTCAAACGGGTTGAAATTAAATTCTTGAGGAACCAACCCGATTTGCTGTTTGGCACGCACCAAGTCAGTATCAAGGTCATAACCAAAAACGCTCACTTTTCCAGATGTTTTATTGACCAATGAAGTAATAATACCAATTGTTGTGGACTTCCCAGCACCATTTGGTCCGAGCAGTGCATAAAAGTCTCCTTCTTCTACAGCTAAATCGATACCTCTTAAGGCCTCAACACCAGTTGCATATACTTTTTTTAGTTCGTTTATTTCTAACGCGTAAGTCATGAATTTTTCTCCTTGTAAATTAAATTTTTCTTATCTCCAAAGCAGTTCATATGATTCGTTGGTTGTTTAGATCCATTGAATCACATAGGCACAATTAGGTAACAAAATAATTTTTATCCTGACATGATCGCGCCTGTATTTGTGCGTTAGTTAGGAAAAAGATCTAACATTGCTTTTAATAATTCTGAGGCCTCTTCTTTTTTCAAAAAATAATAATGCCACTTACGATCCTTCTCAACTGAAACGATTCCTACAGACTCTAGAACTTTCATATGGTGGGAAAGAGTTGGCTGTGTAAAATCAAAATGATCTAGGACTTCACAGGCACACATTGGTCTCATCGAAAGTAGTTCAATAATTTTAATACGATTGGGCTCAGCTAATGCTTTAAACATTTTTGCCATTTGCTCATGATCCATTCTTTCCTCTCCTTTGCTAACAAGCCTCACATTTAAATACTACTCAATTACATATTGATAACTATCTATGTATTATCAATGATTTTTCACCTTTCGTCAATACCAGTGTTTCCAAAAAAAGTGCATAAAAAAAGTTACAAAAAACATCGAAATGTTTCTTGCAACTTCTTTAATCAAACTTATTTTGTTTCGCGGTGCAAAGTAACTTTGCGTTCGCGTGGGCAATATTTTTGTTTTTCCAAACGATCTGGATTGTTACGTTTGTTTTTGCTTGTTAGGTAGTTACGTTCTTTACAAGAAGTACATTCTAATGTGATGTTTACGCGCATGATTTTCCCTCCCATACTACTAGAATCCTCTAAGATGACTCTCAGACTTGATAATTTTACCATGATTGTTGAGAGAAATCTACCCTTTTCCGACAATTCGTTAAGTAGTTTTACTTGACGTTTTTTTATTTCAACCATCATTCATTGATAAAATCCAGTTCATTTCGTTTATTTTTTTATTTTGACAAGTAATTTCACTTGAAAAAAGTTTTACGCTGTAAAAGGAAAAGCCAAATCAAACTAGTTTAAAACTGGTTTGATTTGGCTTAAAATCGCCTGAACAAATTAGTTTGCTAAATACATATCATAATAAGCATCTGTGATTTCTTTGGCAATTGTTAAATTCATATGGTCTTTTTCATCCGTTAAGTTCGGTAAAACGACACTGATTGCAATTTCCGGATTATCCGTTGGCCCATAAGCAACCACATTACTGTTCACTGTTGTGATGTCAGGATGACCCTCTGCAACCGTTTCAGCTGTACCAGTTTTTGCTGATAGATCCATTTTTGCACCAGCTAAGGGCTTACCGGTTGTATACCCTTCTGTTCCATGGACTACTTGATAGAATCCTTCTCGAAGAATAGCCATATTTTCAGGCGAAATATTTACTTCATTTTGAACAGTTGTTTCGATTTTTTTCTTTTGTTCACCTAAGTTACCATTTTCATCATTTCCATAAATTCCAGAAACAATATGTGGTTGAATTCTCTTTCCTCCATTGGCAACAGTTGAAGCATATTGAGCCAATTGGATTGGTGTATACGTATCAAACTGACCAAATGCTAAATCGGTAAAGTTACCAGATGTATACCATTCACCGTCATTGTCCGCGTTAAATTTCTTCATAAAGTCAACTGAACGAGAAATTCCAGCTGATTCATTAGGTAAATCAATTCCTGTAGTCGTTCCCAACCCAAATTCTTTAAAAGAGGTTCGTAGTTCATCGTAAGCTTTTGTTTCTTCATCAAGGCCAGGAAGTCCCATGTTAGGTGTATATTCTAATCCTAACATTTTTAATGCTACTTTGATCATATACGTATTCGAAGATAATTCGAGTGCTTTCACTGCATTTAGTGCTATTTGACCACTTCTGTTAAAGACAGAACTTTTTTCAGCAGAACCTTGTAATTGAATGGGTTCGTCAATCAAGACCTGGTTTCCACTAATAACACCAGTTTTCCAACCAGCTGCCAAAGTACCAGCTTTGACCACTGACCCTGGCGTGAATGCGTTGGTGATTGTTCCAAGAGCATTCTCCGTGATTTCTCCTGAACTTTCTTCATGGCTAAAGCCAGCTAATGCTAATACTTCCCCAGTTTGTGGATTCATCGCAACTGCGTATGCACCTGGTGAATATTTGGCTTTGCCGCTATCAACTAAAGCTTGGAAGTTCCGTTTTAAAATTTCATCCACTTTATTTTGAAATTCTGCATCAATCGATAATTTTAAATTTGAACCTTTTTCGCCAGCAAAAATTTCTTTTTGACTTGAAACATTTCCTTCGTTATCTAATTTCACTTCATATTGTGTTTTTGTTCCTTGTAGCACATCTTCATATTGTTTTTCCAAATAACTTTGACCAACACGATCATTTCGTGAGTATCCTTTTGCTAAATAAGCATCAATATCATCGGCAGGCAATCCTTGTTTTTCGGTTGTTACACTACCTAGAATACTTTTCATCGAATCGGCAGCTAAATACTCACGGGTCCAATCAACACCAGTTGAAACCCCTGGTAACTCTGAAGCATTTTCAGCAACAACTGCTAATTCACGATCTGTTACACCAGAATTTTTGATATAAACCGTATTTAATTCATACGCGCTGTTCATTCGTTTGAAAATGGTTGCCATCTTTAATTGTTCTTCATTGAAATTGATTTCTTCGTCCGTTACTTTCTCCACTGTTGCTGCATATTGTTGACTATTATCTAGTTGTTTTTCAGTAGAAGAAAGACGTTTTGTTGCTTCCGCTAAATGATCCGCATCTGCTAACCAAAAATCCTTTTTATCACGAGCTGTTAATGAGTCATCAGCTGGCACATCAATTAGTTCGTTCAATTTTTTTGTTAATTTCAATAGGTCCGTTGACGTCATCTGTGAGCCTCTTGTAAAAGTGATTGCCTGATTTGCTTGATTTTTTACTAAAGCTTTTCCAGTTGCATCGTAAATCATCCCACGAGGTGAACTTTCTTGAACGGTAATTGTTGAAGATGATTTAACTTTGGCTTCCATCGTCTCACCATCAACGATTTGTAAATAACCTAACCTAGCAATCAATGCTACGAATAACGTAAATATAATAAAGAAGAGAACATTTAAACGAAAAGGAACGTGGGAACGCCGATAGGGTTTATTCCTCGGTTCTTGTGTTCCCTTTTTTAACTTGTCAAACCAAGAATTATTCTTTATTTTTTTCATAAAATCTTTCATTATTTCCTATCCTTCCCGCATACTTACATTCACGAAAAATTATACCCAAAAAAGTATGAATAACAAAGAAAAAATCATCAGATGATGAAATTCTTTAACGAAATTCAAGATACCAGAGTTTTTTTGTTTCACACTAGGTGGAACACAATCAAGGAAGCTTGACTGAAAACTCATAATTTTAAGTGTTTTTTTGAAAACAACGTTTCCCATTCCTGTGAAACATCTACAAAAAACTTAACCTTGTGGAAAACTTTCTCCACACAAGTTTTCTTTTTCACGAATCAAATCCAGCTTTTTTACGCTCATTATTTAAAATATTGCTGAATTGCTTCACGTGTTTGAGCCACTTTCTCGCTTAAGTACTCATTTTTTGCCATATAGAAATAAAAAATGATATCAACTGTCGCAAATTGTGCCAATAGTGAGTTTGTGGCCGCACTTCGATTCGTGATTTCTTTAGGGCGAGAAGTTTGTACAGTTACATCTGCTAATTTACTTAATGGATTGTTTCCAAATTGAGTTAACACGATTACTTCGATATTCAATGATTTTGCTAACTCTCCTAAAGCAACGACATCTGCACTCTTTCCCGAATTCGAAACGAGCCAAAGGACTTTTTTTTGTTCGTTGCTGACTAATTGAGGCAGTAACACATGGATATCTTTTTCAAAAATAATCGGTTTGCCCACTCGCGACCACTTTTGCAAAATATCTTCAACAACTAAAGACGAGGCGCCCACACCATAAAGGAAAACCGTTTCTGCTTCTTCTAAACTTTGAACAACAGTCCGGATGGTTTCTTCCTCCAAAATATCAACGGTTTCTTTGATTGCCACTTGTGCATTATTTCCAAGTTTATTTTTGATTGAATAAAACGATTCATTTGGTTCAATATCACTAAACCCTTCAACTAATCCTGTTTGTAATTCCGTTGAAACGGTAATTTTGAAATCCGTTAGACTTTGAAAGCCAATTTTTTTGGAAAAACGAACAACTGTCGGTGCACTTGACCCAGCTGCTTCGGCTAAATCATTCGCAGTCATTGTCGGAATTTTTTCTACATGATTGATAATATAATTGGCAAGTTTTCTTTCCGCAGAAGAATATTCTTCCATCATACTTTCGATACGACTAATTACGCTCATAAGTCACCATCCATTTAATTAGAGTCACTTTAGTATAACATACGAAAAATTTTTTCATTTGATTCCACCAAGAAAAAATTGGTTAATTTGTTCGAAAAATCCAAAATAAAAAAAGGCTAGGACACTTACGCATCCTAACCTTAGCAAAAAAATCGTTTAGCCTTCACGACTGTAGTTTTTCACTTCAGCAACCATTGCATCAACAAAAATATTTAAGTCTTCAACAGAAGTTTCTTTACTTCCATAACGACGAACGTTGACAGTTGCATCATCCATTTCTTTGTCCCCAACAACTAATTGATAAGGAATTTTTTGTGTTTGTGAAGCACGAATCTTGTAACCCATTTTTTCATTACGATCATCAACTTCCACACGCAAGCCCTTCATTTGAAGACGTTCTTTGATTTCATAAGCGTAATCACCATGTGCTTCGACAGAAACAGGGATAATTGTTGCTTGGATTGGTGCTAACCAAGTTGGGAATGCACCTTTGTATACTTCTGTTAAATAAGCAACAAAACGTTCCATCGTTGAAACGATTCCACGGTGAATAACTACTGGACGATGTGTATTTTCGCCATCTTCGCCTACATATGTTAAGTCAAAACGTTCTGGTAACAAGAAGTCTAATTGAATAGTTGACAATGTTTCTTCTGTTCCTAAAGCTGTTTTTACTTGAACGTCTAATTTTGGTCCGTAGAATGCAGCTTCACCTTCTGCTTCAAAATAGTCAAGTTCTAATTCATCCATTGCAGCTTTTAACATTGTTTGGGCTTTTTCCCACATTGCATCGTCATCAAAATATTTCTCTGTATTGTTTGGATCGCGATAGCTTAGACGGAAACGATAGTCTGTGACGTTAAAGTCTGCATAGACAGCAACCATCAATTCAAGTGTGCGTTTGAATTCGTCTTTGATTTGATCTGGTCGTACAAAAGTGTGTCCATCATTCAAAGTCATTTCACGTACGCGTTGTAAACCTGAAAGTGCCCCAGATTTTTCATAGCGGTGCATCATTCCTAATTCAGCAATACGAATTGGTAATTCACGATAAGAATGGATATTGTTTTTATAAACCATCATGTGGTGAGGGCAATTCATTGGGCGCAATACTAACATTTCGCCATCGCCCATATCCATTGGTGGAAACATATCTTCTTGATAGTGGTCCCAGTGTCCAGATGTTTTGTACAGTTCAACATCACCCATAATTGGAGTGTATACATGTTGATAACCTAAGCTAACTTCTTTATCTACAATATAACGCTCAATTGTGCGTCGGATTGTTGCACCTTTTGGTAACCAGAATGGTAATCCTGAACCAACTTCAGGTGAAACCATGAATAAACCAAGTTCTTTTCCTAGTTTACGGTGATCTCTTTCTTTTGCTTCTTCACGTAAGCGAATAAATTCTTTCAACTCTTTTTTGTCGAAGAATGCTGTTCCATAGACACGTTGCATCATATGGTTATCTGAATTTCCGCGCCAGTAAGCACCTGCCACTGATAATAGTTTGAATACTTGGATGCGTCCAGTTGACGGAACGTGTGGGCCACGGCATAAATCAATGAATTCACCTTGTTGGTAAGCAGTAATTACTTCATTTTCTGGCAATTCAGTAATTAATTCTACTTTATAAGGATCGCTTGCAAAAACTTCTAGTGCTTCTTGTTTTGATAACACACGACGTTCAATTGGCAAGTTTTCTTTAACGATTTTCATCATTTCAGCTTCAATGGCTGGCAAATCTTCCGCTGTAACAGGATTTTCGCCATTGTCAGTATCATAGTAAAACCCAGATTCAATCGCTGGGCCTACACCAAAATGAATACTAGGATATAAACGACGCATTGCTTGAGCCATCAAATGGGCGGCAGAATGACGAACTAATCCAAGTGCGTCTTCGTGATCTGGTGTAACAATTTCAATTGTTGCATCTTCTTCAATTGGACGATCCAAATCAACTAATTGGCCATTCACTTTACCTGCTAGTGCTTTTTTAGCTAAACTTTTTGAGATGCTTTCAGCAATTGCTAAGGTTGTGATGCCAACCTCAAACTCTTTGACTGCGCCATCTGGAAAAGTAATTTTTAACATAGAAATTCCTCCTTTGAATTTTGATTGAGTCGATTCGACAAAAAAAGCCCTAGTATCTAAACAGATACTAGGACGAAAATTTCGTGGTTCCACCTAATTTTGAACACAAAAGATGTGTTCCTCGAGCGTGTTAACGGTCCGACCGCCTTTGTTTCAACAAAGGTTTCGAAAGTGGTCATCCTTTGGTTTTCTTCTGGAAAAGTTTCAGCCTAGCTTTTCCTCTCTAATAGAAGACTCTCAAATTCAGTTGTCTTTCTCATCAATCAATTATGTGTTTATTTAACCACTAATATTTAGAAAAAGCAAGTATGAAATCAGACTTATTTTTTCCATTCTCCATTTACACCATAAGTACCTTTTTTCATTTCATTGATAATGACATGGATATGCTCTTTTGGTGCGTCCGTATTTTTATGAACAGCCTCAGTGATATCTTTCATCATATTTTCTAATTGTTCTGGGCTACGTCCTTCGACTAATTCGACATGAACAAACGGCATTTCCTTCACCCCCTTTCGCGATAGTTTTCTTTCTTAAGACAAAAATAAAAATGGATGACATACATCATATAAATCATCTACGTTTTAATTTGAATTCAAGTACTAGTTTTTCAACTAATTAACCTTGTTCTTCCGTACTTTATATTAACACAAAAATAGGGATCGATTTTACTTGTTTTGAGACATTTTTATGGAACAGAAAAAAACTTTCTAAAATAAAAAAGCAGTCAAAGTAAATTTATTTTGCGTTTCACTTTTCGGAATAATCACATACAAAAAAATAAAAATTAAGGAGTATTTTTCCTTAACGCCTGTTTGTCTTTTGAAAAAAATAAAACAGACTGGATATCATACCAAAATTGCATGTAAGAAAATAGTGCTCTATCCATAAGCAAACTAGCATCAATAAAACAAAAATGAGTTGAACTACATAGAGCCTTTTCTTGGAATTTCTTTCAGATGTCGTCGAATAGATCGTTTTTCTCATTTATTTTTATTCCTTTTATTTTGTTCCGTTCTAGCTTAATATTACTCGTTCTGGATTGTTCTCCTGCAAAACCTTTTGTTTTTCATTTTCAGCAAAAAACTCCAAGCTTAGCTATCCCATTATGTCATACTCAGTTCTGCTTTGCTTGTGATAATCATCCTGTTATTTGCTGTCATTAGTTTCTTGTTAAATAAAGGAGGTATGACAAAAATCTTGTCATACCTCCTTTTGCCGAATAAGCGATGTTCCCAACGCAACTCCTCTCCACATCATTCACAACTGTCCAAAAATATGAAAAGTTATTTTTGTCAGTTTCTCGCTATCTGTTCAGAGCTAAGCAGTTTGCGCCACAACCTTATTCACGGTGTTCCCAAACTAACTCTTCGAGATAGCTTACATTCACTGCAAAATATAAAGAGCTATTTTGCGTGCTTGCTCGTTATCTGTTCGGAGCTAAGCAGGTTGCGCCACAACCTTATTCACGGTGTTCCCAAACTAACTCCTCGAGATAGCTTACATTCACTGCAAAATATAAAGAGCTATTTTGCGTGCTTGCTCGTTATCTGTTCGGAGCTAAGCAGGTTGCGCCACAACCTTATTCACGGTGTTCCCAAACTAACTCCTCGAGATAGCTTACATTCACTGCAAAATATAAAGAGCTATTTTGCGTGCTTGCTCGTTATCTGTTCGGAGCTAAGCAGGTTGCGCCACAACCTTATTCACGGTGTTCCCAAACTAACTCCTCGAGATAGCTTACATTCACTGCAAAATATAAAGAGCTATTTTGCGTGCTTGCTCGCTATCTGTTCGGAGCTAAGCAGTTTGCGCCACAACCTTATTCACGGTGTTCCCAAACTAACTCCTCGAGATAGCTTACATTCACTGCAAAATATAAAGAGCTATTTTGCGTGCTTGCTCGCTATCTGTTCGGAGCTAAGCAGTTTGCGCCACAACCTTATTTTACAACGTCTTGACTATCGTCCGGCTCATTTGCTTCTATTTTTGCATCACCAGCATGAGCAGGTTTTGTTCCATATTTTTCAGTTAACTCTAAACCCTGAACTTCTAACGCAGGATAGTACTCTTTATTTGCAGCATTCAGATCTACATTATTCGTTGTTCCATCACGTAAAAATGTTTTGACCAATTCATAAATACCATTATCTGCCATCTCACCGACATGTGAAATCACCTGATCAGGTTTATGATAAAATTCTTGAGGAACAATTGTTTCCCCAATTGTTCCATTAGGAAATGAGGCAAGATGCTTCACATCAGCTGGTGTTGTTAGTTCATCATTTTTTGAAATAATTGATAGATAATTTATGCCATCAGGAAAAGCGGAAGAATTAATTCGAGTTAAGAAATCTGATTCCCGTGTTGCTTGTCTAATTGCTGGAACAAAAGGAATAAAATCTGGAATTTCTGGCAACCCTTGGAATGGTGCTCCTAAAGCTACATACGTTTCGACATTTTGAGCCATGAATGTAGGACGATAATGTAATGCCCATGCTGTTGCTAAGTTTCCCATACTATGAGCAACAATCGAGAGTTTATGATCTGGGTATTTTTCTTTCAGCAACCAAACAGCAGCTGCAACGAATTTCCCAGAGTATTGTAAGTCTGTCGTATTCCTCTTTGGTAAAGTAATTGTCGCCGGAATAAATTCATCTTCTGGTAACTGGGCACCATACGACCACGACCACGCACCAAAACCAGTATTGTCTTTACCATTGACTAGCAAAACAATTTCTTTCTTTTGGCTAATCAAGTTTTCGTCTGGATACACCCATAAACTGTTTTCAACAATGTCCTGATTTAGCTCTTTAAATTCAAGTTCACTTTCATACGATTTAGAACTAGCATACACGGGATGTTTAACATGTTTAATGCCTGTGGCAATACCAGCTACGCCTACTAGAGTAATGACAAAACAAACAAGTCCATTTCTTTTATTCCATTTCATCCTAATTATCCCCTTTCAAAAAAGTAATTCCTTCCAAAATCCCCTCTTCTGCTTCATCATAAATACCGATTTTATCCATAAATGCATGAATGACTCCTGGATATACGGTCATTGAACCTTCTGTCTTTGCAGCTAGCAACTTTTCAGCAAATGATTCTACTTGCTGTCTTAACGGATCAAATTCACCGACGATGATTTTTACCGGTGGTAATTGGGACAAAATCTTATCCGAAGCGAATAGTGGTGAAATCAACTCATTTGAACGATTGATTGAAGCCCCACAATACCAATCTTCAACCTGTGCCTCCAAAGACGAGAACCCATTAATATACTCCGTAACCAGTTCTTTTTCTTCTTCGCTTTGCGTTTTGATCGCACGCGTATCCCAAAATTCACCTTTTCCTGTTGATGTCAGGTCAACAACAGGATAGTAAGAAACTATTTTTTTTACATAACCAGTGGTCATAATTGACGCATCTAAAATAGCTACGCTGATTGCTAAATTCCCGCCTGCTGAATCACCAGCAACAAAAATTTTGTCTGATGAAATATGGAATAAATGACCTTCCGTTGCCAAAACTTCAACCACTTTATAACAATCCATCAATCCAGCTGGAAAAGGATTCTCTGGACTTAAGCGATAGCCAACAGAGACTACTGCCAAATCTGCTCTATCAGCAAATGTTCTACAAATTTGCTCTACATTTTGGATTGAGCCCCCAAAGAAGCCTCCACCATGATAATAAACTAAAACGGGTAATACTTTCCCTTTAAGTTTTTCCTTGCGATACACTCTTACGGGGATATGCCCCTTAAGTACCGTGTCCTCAATTAGCAGGCTATGCGTTGTGATGTCTTTAGCTGGCCACCCCATACCATCTCTCATTTGAACAATCGTTTGTGGTGTGCTTTCTGTATTCGATTGTCCTGTCGATGGCATTAGCTCCTCTCTACTCCCAGAAGTTAATTTTCCAACTAAGTTTTTTCTTTCAATGTTCATTGTTCCATTACCTTCTTTACTTTTTTATTTTGTGCTTGAATAAATAGCTGATAGATTACTGCACTAATAAGCAACAAAGCACCTGACAACAAAAAGGTTGTTGATGTCGTAGTGATTCCAGCCAATTTACTGAAACCTGATATAATTGTAGGATTTAAAAACACGCCCAGATTAATTCCAACTAACAGACAGGTGGAAGCAATATTTTGAGAAGCAGCGTTGCTGACTTCTGCCACTTCACTAAAGACCGTTGGGTTAATTAATCCTTGGAAAAATCCAATAGCAATCACTAACAAAGTAACTAGCACCAAGTGATTCACTAAACTGAGACTTCCAAGTGCAACACCAAGACACGCAACAGCAACCGGACCAGTAAATGACTTCAATCCTTGTTTTACTTTTCCAAAAACAATTCCACTAAAAAATCCACATGCAGTTAAAATGGCTAAACTCAAGCTGGCTTGTGCTGGTGTCCCAATCCCTATTTCGATGAATAAAGAAGCCAGTTTGAAAATTGCAGTCATGAAGAAAGCATAAACAAAAAATAGATAAACTGAATAAAAAATAACTGCTCTTTCTATTGTTACTTTTTCATCTGATGCATTTTCTTCTAAGTCTTGTTGGCCATTCGGTACGACAAATCCAAATAAAATGATTGGAATAATCGCAATGAAATACACAAGATAGCTTAAATGCCAGTTGAATTGTAATAACCATCCTGCAATCAGGCTAAAAATGGTACTACCTAAAGCTGTTAACGCTCCTTGGTATCCCAATAAGCGATTCCTTTCCTCACCACTGTAGTATTTGGTAATTAAAGAATATGCTAATGCATTGAATAAACCTATTCCGCAACCAAGCAAGAATCGTGAAACCAATAAAAGAGTATAGTTTGTTGTAAAAGCTGGTGTGACTCCTGCTAAGAGGGCAATCGTTAGCCCCAGCAATACAGTCGGTTTGTCACCAATTTTTCGAGTAATCATTGGAGCAATAAAAACAAATAGAAAAATACCAAAATTGGGGACTGACATTAATAGTTCAATTGAACCAGCACTTCTGTTTGGAAACACTGATAAGATATCTGGCACAGTCGCCGATACAGCTGGCGCGACCATACAGATTAGGGATATCGACAAAATAGCAAATTTGAATAATGGGTTATTCTTACTCATACTAAAAAACCTCCAATTTATTTAGATAGCGCTTTCTATACTTGAATATTAGCTCACGCGATTAAATAAAATAAGAGGCTTTCCTGCTTACTATTAGGGCATATCCTGACCTTTGGATGCTTAGCGAAAGAATTTTGCCGTCTGATTATAATATTTTTTTAGTGTTTTATTTAAAGACTTTGTACTGGCAAACCCTGTTTCTAAAGCAATTTCTTCAATCGTTCGATCTGTTTCGCGAATCAACTGTATCGCCTGATAGCTCCTAATCAATTCTAAATAGCTAATGATTGAAACACCAACTTTACTGTTAAAGTAGCGAGAAAGGTACCCTTCTGATAAATAAAATTCATCAGCAATCATTGAAATTTTCAAGCGTTGATCAGAATTTTTGTGTATATAGTCTAATATTTTGTAAATTTTTTCATCCAACAGATGGCTTGAATTTTCTGCTTGTTCAATAGCAAATTCTTTGACGTACATTCCCAATAGTTTCAATAAACTGGCAGTAATCATGACATTGTTTATTCTATCAACTGGTTTCTTGACTAACTCAAACAGCGAATCAAGCTCTGAAATAAACATGGCATACTGTTTCTTGGTAACACTCTCTTGAGAAATTTTTGATTGATTTATCCTAAATTTTGCTATATCCGGAAAATATTTTTCAATCCACGGTGTTGGAAAAATAATTGTAAGTACACTATCCGGATAAGAAGTTTCCTTGATATTTCGTATACCATGTATTTCAAACGGATTGACAAATACTGCTTCACCTTCATTAACTGTATAATTTTTTCCTTCGATAAAGTAACTATCAACCTTTCCTTTAGCGACATAAGTTATCTCAATCTCTTTATGCCAATGACGCAAAATTTGTGTTTCCTCGGCCTTTTGGATAATAAAGATAGCTGGAAATTCACTGTTCTCAATAAACTGTTCCGACTTATACTGCATCAACTGTAGCCTCCTCACCATTCATTTCTACAAACAGAACCACTTTTTCGTTTGATATGTTGGTTTCTCTTTTTCACTAATTATAACACCCCTTATTCTCTACACTTGCTAAATAAAAGAAAAAAGGATTAGTTGGCTACCACCTAACTAATCCTCATTTATTTTCTTATCTTGTTCCTACCCATTTTCAAAGTTGACAATCCCTAACAAAAATGAAACCCTTACTCACTTAAAAAACAGCCTGAATCACCAATAATCACTTCTCACAACCAGGTTTACTGCCTTCATTTGAGTGCAACTATTTTTTTGCACGTAACGCACTTAAAATCGAGACTGTATCAACTACTTCTTGTAACATAGCTCCCAAGAGTGCAGGGATTATTCCAAAACTTGCGATCAACATGAGTGCAATACAAATAAAAATGCCAATTAAGACTGATTGGCGTGCAATACGCATCGTTTCTTTGGCAATCAAAACAGCTTCAGGAACCCGTGTCAAATCATCTTTTAAAATGACTACGTCTGCACTTTCGCTAGCGGCTGTTGCACCATGTGCCCCCATTGCAATACCAACATCTGCTGCACTTAGCGCAGGTGCGTCGTTCACGCCATCACCTACCATCGTTACTGGTCGTTGTTTCTCAGGGACATCCGCTAAAATCTGCCATTTATCTTGTGGTAAACATTGCGCATGAACCGTCGTGATTCCGACTTTTTTGGCGATTGTTTGCGCCACAGTTTGATTGTCCCCAGTTAGCATCATCACCTGTTTCAAGTGGAAATCTTTCAGTTGCTTGATGGCATTTGTTGCCTCAGGACGAATCACATCTGCAAAGTGGATTGTGCCAACAAATTCTCGATCAAAAGCAACATAAATAATGGTTTCTTCCGAAGCAATTTCGGGTACGCCCAGCCATTTGGCTCTGCCAACTTGAAGAAAGTGATTATCAATTCTTGCTTCTATTCCTTGACCAACAATTTCTTTTAATTCTGAAGTTGGCAACAGTTTTTGATTTTTTGCGTAGCTAACTAATGAACGAGCTAAAATATGGCTTGATTCTTGTTCTGCACTAGCTGCATACATTAGTAATTCTTCTTTTGACAATTTACCAGCTGGTTGAACTGCTGTCACTTCCAATTGCCCCTTGGTGATTGTCCCGGTTTTATCAAAAGCAATCGTTTTAGTCACTGCTAGCTTTTCAAGCGTGGTGCCATTTTTAACAACGATTCCATTTTTACTCGAACGACTCATTCCGGCAACAAGTGCGACGGGCGCTGCCAAAATTAAGGGGCAAGGTGAAGCAACAACTAAGACTTCGACAAAACGATGTGGATCACCTGAAAGCCACCAAGCGATTCCGCCAATGAAATAAGCTACCAATGTAAATGGGACTGCATAGCGATCTGCCATTCGGACAAACTTTGCAGGTTTTTCTTTCGATTCTTGAACCAGATTAAGAATCAATTGATATTGGCTATCTGCAGCACGTTTTTCGACCCGCATTTCTAATGAACGATCACCATTGATTGAACCAGACAATAACATATCACCAATATTCTTAGTAATGGGTTGTGATTCACCTGTTAGTGAAGACTCATCTATTTCCGAGCTTCCTTTGATTACTCGCCCATCAACAGGGACTGTTTCACCCGGTTTAACAACTAGTTTATCGTTGACTTCGATTTGCTCGACGGGTAATTCTTGCCAATTTCCATCAATCCACTTATGTGCTGTTTGAGGTGTATTATCAAGCAGTGCTTGTAACTCTTTACTAGCTTTTTGATTCGCATAATCTTCTAGACTATCGCCACCCGTTAACATAATCAAAATCATCAAGCTCGCCCAATATTCTTTCACTATTAACGTTGCTACAATCGCTGTAATTGCTAAAATATCGACGCCATATTTTCCTGAGCGTAATGTTTTGATCATTTCGAGGAACATCAAAAAGGCAAGAATACCACCAGTAACTGCAATCAAGAAAAATGCCAGTTGAGACTGATGAAAAATAAATTCACTGATTAACGCTATCCCACCAATCAATACTGTTAAAAGAAATTTTTTTAAATGTGTCATCTTTCTCAACCTTCTTTCACTTTCAAGCATAGGCGTTCTTTTCTCGTTTTTAAACTAATACGTGCTAAATGAAAATAACTATCATTCTTGTTTATTCTTTCCTTTTTCACACATTACTTTGACTAAGCTGTTACCAAACTTTTTTTCAGTAACTTTTAAAAAATACCTTTTTTCCCATAATTGTGCTATACTTTTAGTTCGTTATTTAAGGCGGAAGGAGCAAATAAGCCATGAATGAAAGACAAATGGAACAAGCACATGTGGACGAAACCGTTCAATTAATCCAGCTTGAACAAAAATTATTAAACAGTAAGCAACAAGAATTGACCCAAGAAATGAATACCTCAACAAAGGAAACAGCTAATCACCGTATCCGTGCTGGTTCTAATGAGTCATTTTACGAGTCTGCTGTTGAATACCGCCAACATGAACAAGAACTACTGTTAAAATATCATACTCTCGATGCACAACAGCATCGTTTACAGACTTTAGATGTCATGCAAGGGAATCCCTATTTTGCCCGCATTGATTTTAAAGAAGAAAATGAAGCAGAAACCCTTTATTTAGGGATTGCTTCTTTACGTGATTTGACCGAAGAAACAATTGTCATCGACTGGCGCGCACCAATTGCCAATCTTTATTATGAAGGTGAAATCGGACCTGCTTACTATGAAACAGATGTCGAACGTATGACCGTGGAGTTGTTACTTAAACGCCAATTCAAAATCCAAGACGGCGAGATTCTCTCAATGGTAGACACTTCTGAAGTAATCAACGATGATTTTTTACTAGAGATTTTAGATGAAGCTTCAAGTACCCATATGAAAAATATCGTTTCGACAATCCAAAAAGCACAAAATGCAATCATCCGCGATACAACTAGCAAAGTAATGCTGATTGAAGGAATCGCAGGAAGTGGAAAAACTTCTGCTTTGCTTCAACGAATTGCTTTTTTACTGTACCATAATCGGAAATGGTTAGATGCGGAACACGTATTGTTATTTTCACCCAACCATTTATTCTCAGACTATATTTCAACTGTCTTACCTTCTCTTGGTGAAAGTGGTGTCCCAACCAAGACATTTAGAAGCTATATAGAAGAACTGCTACAAGATTATTCGCTAGTTGAAGAAGATCAACAAGAACATGGTTTTTTATTTGGAAAGAATGATCCAATCCACGACTTAAAAAATGGCTTAACACTAGTTGACCATATCAATAATTATGTGAAGGCAATTACGAATTATGGACCTTTATTCCGTGACATGAAAATCAATGGACGAGCCATTCTCGCAAAAGATTCTATACGAAAATGGTACCAAGAAACAAATACTTTGCTACCATTGCATCAACGTCTTTCTCTGCTGCAAACAAAGCTACTTAAAAAATTAGGTGGCTTACAAAAAGATGAAACGCGTCAACAATGGGTGAAAGATTTGGCTGAAGAACAATTGCAAGAATTATACGCAACTGATCCAAACCTTGAGTACACAGAGCAAAAAGAAAAATCTTTACGCAAAAAACTGGCAAATCAAATCGTACGTAAAAAATTTCGTCGTGTTCATCGTGGTATTACCAGCTATCAATTTGTGAATATGCCTAAACAATATCTCCACTTTTTACAAAGTGTTCCAGAAAAAGCACTGGTTTCCCATGGGATTTCCAAAGAACAATGGACAAAACAAATTGCTGAGATTCGTCTAAATTTCCGTCAAAAACAAATGAAACAAGAAGATGCTGTTTTATTCTTCTTGCTAATGCGTCGCACATTTCCAGTAACAATCACTCAGAAAGCTCGTTATGTTTTTATTGATGAAATGCAAGATTTCGCACCTTCACAGGTTGCCCTGCTTCAAGCACTTTATCCAAAAGCAAACTTAACTTTCTGTGGCGATCTCAATCAAAATGTCTTTGGTAATGAAACCATCGTTGGTTCTCTTCCACAGCTTTTTGACAATCAAGAGGTCACACGTTTCCAATTAACAACCAGTTACCGTTCAACTAAAGAAATCACTGACTTCGCAAATCATTTCTTATCCAAAGAAGATCGTGTCGAAACAACTGCTCGAAAAGGTGATAAACCAGTCATCATCGAAGCTTCAACTGCTGAAAAACAACTTCATTGGTTTGAAGAAACACTTGAACAAACGCAAGCCAAAGCAAAACACTGGCGGACAGCAATCATTGCTAAAACACAAGAGGAATGTGAACAGTTATATGAACAATTCCCTGAAAGTTTGAAACAACAAGTTCAATTGATTCTTGATGAGGAAGACTTTATGAAACGTTCAATTATTCTGTTACCTGCCTTCTTGGCAAAAGGACTTGAATTCGATCGCGTCTTCTTATGGAATATTAACGAAGAGCAGTTCCACACAGAACAAGACAAGCTAATTTTGTATACTATGTGTACACGCGCAATGCACGAATTAACACTGTTTACGTCCTTCAATAAGAGTCCATTATTGAAGGCAATTGATTCTTTGACTTATAACAAAAAAGTGATTTAAAGCATTTTACCAAAAAAAGGGGTACGACAAAAAGCTTGTCGTACCTCCTTTTTGAATATACGAATAAAGGTTATTCCAAAACAACTCCTCGGCATAGTTTGCATCCACTTCAAATTATGGAAAGCTATTTTAAATAAAGCATCCTTATTGCTTGGAGCTGCAACCTCATTCACCGTATTCAATAAGTAACTTCTTTCAAATAAGTCTAAATTTGACAAAAATTTGAAAAATCATTTCTGAAAATTTCTCCTTATTTCTCGAAACTGACTATTTCTGTCACAACCTTACAATAATCTAAAGTAAAAAAAGAGAGAAGCATCAGCGTCAGCCGATGTTCCCCTCCCATCTTAATATGTTTATGCTGTACCGATTACCAAAAAATTAGTATCTGCACCGAAAATTTTTATATTATTCAGGTATCTGCAAATCTGTTTCCGGATATTTCAAACTAACTAAAGTCACGATCATTCGTAATTCTTCAATGTTTTCTGGAAATTCGGGATCAAATATTTTACTATGACGCCCCACTCCACCATTGTCGATCAAACGATAAATTCGATTCCAGTCAATAAATTGTTCAATTGTTTGAAAATGACTGATTGGATATCCTCCGCTGTCCAAAATTTCGGTCAAGCGAAACACGAGATAGGCACTGTCGATGATTTTCTCTTTGGATGAAGTAACAGTTGAATCTTGTTCAATCAAAATCTTCTCTGGTTGATGTTTCAGACTCCATTCTAACAACAAAAAGAAAGCTTCCATTCGATACCCCTCGTTAAACAGCTGGAAAGAGGTTTCAGCATTTTTAAACAAGAGTGGAATCAAATAATTCTTTTGATAAATGAGCATGGGTACTCGATCAATTGCACATTCCAAATAACGATTCAAATAACCTATCCCAGTATAATTTCCTAAACGATAGCCTTCTACACCAAATCTTGCATACTTATGTGCGATACTTGAGCAATCAGCAATATTTACCGCTAATTCTTCTACTTTTTCGTAACCGCTTAATATTCTATCGAAAGGTTCCAAAATTATTTTTGCTTCCATCATTATTCCTCGCCCAAATTCCAATATACTCTGTATCATTTCAAAATAATACCTGTAACCTTATGATACCACAGGTGAAATGGAATAAAAAACAAAAATCAACTAGTAAAATCTTTCCTTCATCAAAAAAGAAGCATGGCATCAACCTGCCATACTTCTTTGATTTGAAAAAAGTTTGAACAAACTAGGCAAACGCCTAATCGTCCAATTCAACGTTATGGAAAATATTTTGAACATCTTCAAGTTCATCTAACGCATCGATCATTTTTTCAAATTGTACTAAATCATCACCAGTTAAAGTGATTTCAGTTTGTGGTAACATTTGAATTTCTGCAATCGAAAATTCTGTAATGCCTTTTTCTTTCAATGCTTCTTGGATAGCGTGGAAATCAGGAACTTCACCATAAACGATGATTTGTCCTTCTTCTTCGATGACATCACGAACATCGATATCTTTTTCCATTAAATATTCAAGAATTTCATCCGCATCGTCGCCAGCAAAACCAAAAATAGCTGTGTTATCAAACATATAAGAAACGGCACCAGAGACACCCATGTTTCCGCCGTTCTTACCAAAAGCTGCACGAACATCTGCTGCAGTTCGGTTCACATTGTTTGTCAATGTATCAACAATCACCATCGAGCCATTTGGTCCAAATCCTTCATAGCGCAATTCAGAATATGTTTCGTCTCCTGAACCTTTTGCTTTTTCAATGGCGCGGTCAATAATATGTTTAGGCACATTATAGGTTTTCGCACGATCAATAACGAAATGTAACTTTTGGTTAGCGTGTGGGTCAGGTTCACCTGATTTCGCTGCCGCATAAATTTCAATCCCGAATTTTGCATAAATTCGACTGTTGTTTGCATCTTTAGCAGTTTTCTTTGCCACAATATTAGCCCATTTACGACCCATATTTTCACTTCGCTTTCTCTTTTTCTAGTTCCGTAACGCAAAAACGTCCTGTTTCATTATACTTGTGAATCCTAATTCTGTGAAGCTTTTTTTCATTATTCCCATTTTATCAAAAAATCAGCAATTTATTTTCTCTATCCCTTGATTAGAATTGGCATTCGGCCAAAATTTTGTTCAATCAACTGACTGTTCGCTAAACAATAAATTTGATCGCTACGAATTAATAACTGTGCTTCTGTGGCTTCTTTTTTCCCTATTCGTGAATAGACATGACTAATGTCTTGTTTTTTTTCTTTCAGAAACTGTCTCCCCGCTTCAGTAAATCCTAATATGTGAAGATAATTTTTTTCTTGCTGCGCGAAAATTTCAGATTCCGTTATATTTAATAACACGTAGCACGCCAATCGTTGGATTCTTGTCCAAGTATAACGTTTCGTCTTAACCAAAGATACGAAAGAATGAAAGTCTGTAGATTGCTTCGCAGCTTCTTGTAAGCGAACTTCTAAGCCTTCCGTCATTTGATAAATTTCCTTCAATTGTGTTACATGCGTCGATAATAATTTATAACGCAGATATGGCCATAATTCATCCCAAGTTTGAGTTGGTTTCGTTAGTAAATCGTGAGCTGTTACTTCTGGAACAACGTGTTGAATCTCCGCTTGCCTAGCAACAGCTCCTCGAATGGCAGTGGCACTTGCGATCGTCTCATCAGCAATTTCTTTTTCGTGATAACCAGCACTTTTTCTTTCAATCGGATGCAGTGCCATCGGTCGTTCATACCTTGCATTTTCTTTGGCATAACTCAAGCCCAAAATATGGTTAGGTGAAGCAAAATCAAGCTGTTCATCTTGCAGTAGTGTGCGAAAAACTTCTGTCATTTTTTGTGGATAGCTGATTTTTTGATTGGCTAAATTTTGAAATGCCTGATCAATTTCACGTTGGTTGTCCCAAACAAATTTTCCAAATGACTCGTAGTCAAAATGAGTCGTATTTTCTGTTCCAAAACATAATGAGTCACAGCCTAAATCTTGCAACAACCTCACTGCACCTTTTGCAAAATAATCGGCAGATTGAACTGCCCATTCAACCGGTAATTCGATAACTAGATCAACGCCATTTTGTAATGCTTCATTTGCACGCTGCCATTTATCAAGAATGGCCGGCTCACCTCGTTGCAAAAAATTACCACTCATCACAGCAATGACGACTTCCGCATTTGTCTGTTTCCTTGCCATTTCTGCGTGGTAGCGATGACCATTATGAAATGGATTATATTCTACAATTAAGCCACAACTTTTCATCAGATCCCTCCCCATTACTCTTTTTCTAAGGAAAACAAGAAAAAAGAGCAGCGACATTTGTCACGGCTCTTTTTAAATTCATTCTTTATAGGCTACAAAGAACCAGCGTTTCGTTTCTTCAGTTGGTGTTTCATCTGTAAAATCACCATAAGCTTCTACTTTTGAAAAACCACTATTTTCTAACATGCGCAAATAGCTTTCCATTGAATACGTGCGTTCTTGATGAAGCTCGTCTTCACGGATGAATTTTTCAGGCTGATCCAAATCCTCTACAAAAAAGGTTAAGAAATGTTCAATACTATGTGGTTCTTTTCCTGGATAACTGTCCCATAAAAAAGCAAACTTTTCACTTTGATAGTGATAGCTATATTCTGGAAAAACCGTATCTACTTGATAAACAGAATGTACATCAAATAAAAAACGTCCATTTTCTTCCAAAGCTTGATATACTTCATCAAAAACTTGTTGAACTTCTTGCCCATTTTCCATGTAACATAATGAATCTGAATAACAAGTAATTGCTTCGTATTGTCCTACTTCTGAAAGATCTAACATGTTTCCTTCAACAAATTGGATTGCTGTTTCTTGCTCAAAAGCGCGCTGACTTGCCATCATTAACATATCTTCCGACAAATCAAGTCCAGTCACATTATAACCTGCTTTTGCAAATTCAACAGCTAATGCACCCGTACCACAAGCAAGCTCTAAAATGTTCTTTGTTTGCTCAGGTAAGTGTCTCTTTGAAAATGCTAACCATTGCTGATATAGCGCTTCATCCATTACTTCATCATAAATAAAAGCGAATGTTTCGTAAGCCATATTAATCCAACCATTCAGAAATGTTTACAAGTGGTGCATCTGACCATAATTTTTCTAAATTATAAAATTCTCTTTCAGGTGCGTGGAAGACATGGACAATCAAGTCACCAAGGTCAATCAAGATCCATTTTCCGCCTTCTTTTCCTTCAATGCGTTTCACTTCGTAGTTATTTTCTTCTTCTTTGTCAATAATTTCTTCTGTAATTGCGTTCATTTGACGTTCACTGTTCGCTGAACAAATCATAAAATAATCTGCCAATAACGAAACTTCTCTCACGTCAAGTGCTAAAATATCTTCTGCACGTTTTGAATCTGCTGCTTTTACCGCAATTTGTAATTGTTCTTTGCTATCTATGATAATTTCCTCCTTAACATTTGGTGACAAATTTATTTTTTCGCCACCCAATGATTGTATGTTTCGATTGTTTTTGGATAAATTTGTTGTTCTTGTTCAATTAAGTGAGCTAATGTGTGCTTTGTTTCAAAAGCAACTGCTTCATCTAAGTCGACTAATGCAATTTCGCGCGCGTCTTCTACCCCAGGGAAATTTCTGCCTGGTTCAATGTAATCAGCAACATAAATGATTTTATCCAGTAAAGTCATTTTTGCTGCCCCAGTTGTATGCACTCGAATAGCATTTAAAATCTCGGGATCAGTAATGCCCAATTCACGTTCAACAAATGAAGCACCCACAAGTCCATGCCAAATCGCATTGCCATAATTCAACAAATCAGAATCAAATCCATCACGTTTGATGACTAGTATAAACTCATCATCCGGACGTTCTTTTGCATAATCATGGGTCAACGCTGCAATACTAGCTTTTTCTGGTGAACAACCATATTTCTCAGCTAATGCTACCGCCATTTTTTCCACGCCTAAGACATGTTGAAAACGACGTTCACTCATTCGCATTTGGACTTTTTGCATCAGTGTTTCGCGAGTATCTGCAGTATAATGACTACTATAATCCATGTTGATACAAGCCTTCTTTCTGAATATAATCAACTACTTTGTCAGGAACTAAGTAGCGGATAGAGCAACCTTGGCGAACTTTTTGACGAATCTTGGTCGAACTAATGTCAATTTCAGGTACATCGACCCAAATGACCGGATACGGTGTTTCGACTCCATAACCAGCACGCTTGATACCTACAAAATGAACAAGATGAACTAATTCATCAATTTTGTACCATTTTGGAAGATACTCAACCATGTCACCGCCGATGATGAAATAATAATCTGTATCTGGATTGTTCTGCGTCAAGGCTTTCATCGTGTCATAAGTATAACTTTTCCCACCACGGCTCAATTCAACTGTTTCAATTGCCAAAAATGGATTGTCTTCGATTGCAAGCTCGAGCATATTCAAACGATGCGCTGCCGGAATCGTTTTTTTCTCATCAATATGTGGTGGTTCATAGGATGGCATTAAAAATACGCGATCCAGTCCTAAATTTTGTCCAACTTGTTCAGCCATAACCAGATGTGCCAGATGGACAGGGTTAAATGTTCCTCCCAAGATTCCAACTTGTCGTTTTTTTTCAAAAACTTGTGGCATTTCTTTCGGAAAAACTTGTGAACGAACAAATAGATTAGCCTGCGTACTCATTAACGACCACTCCTTAGATTGCTTTTACTTCTCGTGAAATGCGTTGGTATTTTTCTTTACTTGATGGTTTATATAATACCAATACACGTCCAATGATTTGAACAATCTCACATTGAACTTCTTCTTCTAAAATTCGTGCAACATCTTCCGCGATTTCATCTGTATTTTGTAGCAAAGTAACTTTGATCAACTCACGTTTTTCTAATGCTTCATTGATTTGAACAAGCATTGCTGAGTTGATTCCACCTTTTCCAATTTGAAAAATAGGTTGTAGGTGATGTGCTTGACTACGTAAAAAACGTTTTTGTTTTCCTCTTAATTCCATTTTCGTCCTTCTTCCTTAAATTAAAGCTTTACGCTTGATTACATCAACACCCTTAGGCGCCCACCCAGCAACAACTGCTGGCTGTGATACAGTGATCCATCCAAGACCGGCAAAAACAATATCTGTTTTTTCTTTCACTGAAAATTCAAAGCGAACTAATTCAGGGAACTCTTCTACCTCGTCAGGACGTGGTGGCTGTAAAAGTCCACCCACATGTTTTGCGTAAAATTCATCTGCTTTTTCGAGTTTTGTTCGATGGATATTCACATCATTTGAAACATAAGCAATAAATGAGCCACGTTCACCACTTACAAAATCAAAGCGAGCCAATCCGCCTAAGAAAAGCGTTTGACCGTCATTCAATTGATAAACTTTTGGTTTGATTTCTTTTGTTGGTGCAATGATCCGCAAATCTTTTTTACCTAAGTAATGTGCCATTTGATGACGATGAATAATTCCCGGTGTGTCAATTAAAGCTTGACCATCATCTAAAGGAATTTCAATTTTATCTAAAGTCGTTCCGGGAAATTGTGAGGTAGTAATCACATCTTGAACACCCGCAGTATTCTTAATGATCTGGTTAATCAATGTTGATTTACCGACATTCGTTACACCAACGACATAGACATCTCTACCTTCGCGATATTCTTCGATTTTAGCTAGTAGATCTTCCATTTCATGTGCTTTTTTAGCACTTGTTAATAACACTTCGACAGGTCTTAGCCCTGCTTCATGCGCACGTTCAGTCATCCATTGGATCATTTTAGGTTTCTTCAGTGATTTCGGTAAGATATCGACTTTATTACCTACTAATAATACCGGATTATCACCGACAAAACGATGTAGTCTCGGAATCAATGAACCGTTGAAATCAAAGATATCGACAACATTAACAATCAACGCGTCTTTTTGACCTAATTCATTTAACAAACGTAAAAAATCATCATCTGTTAAAGAAACATCTTGGATCTCATTGTAATGACGTAGTCTGAAACAGCGTTGGCAATAGACCTCACCTGATTCTAAACCTTTTTCTAAGGCAGATTGCGGTGTATACCCTAGTTCTCCTGGTCTATCTGTTTGAATAATCGAGCCGCACCCGATACAGTGTAATTCTTCACTCATTCAATTCCACCTCGCCAGCCCATATCAGGATTATTTACTAATAAATGGGCCATGATTCTTTTTTCAAAAAAACGATTAATTTGTGTTTTCCAGCTATCCGTCTCAATAATTGGTTTCACCAAAATACTTCGGATCCCTGCGCGATTTGCACCACGAATATCCGTCATGATTTGATCGCCAATCATTACAAGTTCTTCATCAGCAAGGTTCAACTTTTTCTTTGCTTGATTGATTCCCACAGCAAATGGTTTCATCGCACGAGCAATATAAAGTAAATCAAATTTTTCGATTGCTCGCTCAATTCGCTTCGAGTTATTATTCGAAACAACTACAACAGGAATACCAGCATTTTTCATTTCTAAAATCCAATTTAACAATTCTTCTGTTCCATCTGGGTTATTCCAAGCAATCAAAGTGTTATCCAAATCAGTTAACACGGCTTTGATGCCTAAATTTTTCAACTGTGCAGGGGTAATTTGATAGATGGCTTCTACCATCCATGTTGGTTTATAATTTGAAAACATCTTGTCTCCTCATTTGCAAAAAATGAAGGAGCACACCAGGTACTCCTCAGCCCCTAATTATACTGCATAATCTAAAAAAAAACTACCTTTACCATTCAATCCATCCCACACATTTTTGTATCCGTTCACAATTGTTTATTTACTTTCTTTTGTCTTGCTCTTTTGCAAAAAGAAAAACGATCACCACTTTGGCAATCGTTTTTCTTTTATAAAACTTTTTCCAGAAACTGTCGTGTTCGTTCTTTCTTCGTTTCTTCAAAAAGTTCTTTTGGCGCTCCTTCTTCAATTATCTTTCCATCATCCATGAATAAAACACGATCACCAACTTCTCGCGCAAAACCCATTTCATGGGTCACAATTACCATTGTCATACCTTCTTTTGCTAACTCCTGCATAACAGATAGAACTTCTCCGACCATTTCTGGATCTAACGCAGACGTTGGTTCATCAAATAACATGACTTTGGGTTCCATTGCAAGAGCTCTAGCAATTGCGATTCTTTGTTGTTGTCCACCTGACAATGATTGAGGATATTCATCTGCTTTTGTTACCAAGCCAACTTTATCAAGTAATACTAACGCTTTTTCTTCTGCTTCTGCGCGACTGATCTTTTTTACTTTCGTCGGTGCCAACAAAATATTTTCTAAAACAGTTAGATTTGGAAATAAATTGAACTGTTGAAAAACCATGCCCATTTGTTCTCTCATTTGATAAATATCTGTTTTTTTGTTGGTGATTTCTTGACCATCAAATAGGATCGTCCCACTGGTCGGCTCTTCTAGCAAATTCAAGCAACGTAAAAATGTACTTTTCCCAGAGCCAGACGGGCCAATCACTACCATGACCTCTCCTTGAGTAATCTCTAATGTGATGCCTTTTAAAATTTCTTTTTGTCCAAACCTTTTGGTTAAGTGATTCACTTGAATAAGTGCTTCCATTGACAGCCTTCCTTTCATCGGTATCCTTTACCTAATTTTATTTCCCAAACATGTAGCAATCTCGACATCAAAAATGTTAGAACAAAATAAATAATTGCAGCTACATAGAGGGGCTCTAAAGGGAGATACGAATTCGAGATAACGATTTGTGCACTATTTAATAACTCATAGATCCCAATCGTTGAAAGTAGGGAAGAATCCTTGATCAACGTGATAAATTCATTACCCATTGGAGGTAAGATATTTCTTAATGCTTGCGGTAAAATCACATATCGCATCGTCTGCATTGGTCTGAGTCCCAACGAGCTAGCCGCCTCTTCTTGACCAAAATTGACAGCCATGATTCCACCACGGACGATTTCAGCGACATAGGCACCTGAATTCATTGATAAAACAATCATCCCCGGTATCAGCCGGCTAAAGTCAACATCTAATACACCCAGAGTTAATGTAGGCGCATGAACCACGCCTTGTAACAAGCCAAAACCGATCAAAATTTGGATTAGCATCGGTGTCCCACGTAAGACTTCAATATAAGCATTGGCAAACCACCGTAATGGTCGAATCTTTGAAAGTTTCAACAGTGCCATAATGACGCCAATTATTGTTCCAAAAACAATCGTGATAACGGAAATAATTAATGTAATTAATGCACCCGACAGGAAATAGGGATAGTATACCGATAGAAATGAAAAATTCACGTAATCAAACTCCTTTATTCTTCTGCTTTTTTAGCTAGCTCTGTATTTTTTTTGATGAATTCATCCATTTTTCCTGAGCTTTGTAATTCTTTGATGACTTGATTGACTTTCTTTTGTAAATCTTCTTCGCCTTTTGGTAACGCAATTGCGTAGGCTTCTTCATCGCTTGAGACTAAGTCAACATCTGCTAACATTAACTCTGGATTATTTTCAATATAAGAGTTTGCAACGGTTTCTTCTAAAACTAATCCATCAATTGATCCTTGCTTTAACTCAATAATCAAATTAGGTACTTTAGCTACAGAAACTAATTGTGCATCTGGAACTTGTTCTTTCACAACGTCTTCTTGAACTGATCCTTTTTGCGCTCCTACTTTTTTCTTTGCAAAACTTTTGAGACTGGTTAATTCATTTGCGTTTTCTTTGTTGATGACCATTTTTTGTGGTGGAGCAAAATAATTATCTGAGAAATCAAATGTTTGCTGACGCTCTTCTGTTGCCGAAATACCAGAAATTGCTAAATTGACTTTTCCTTGTTGTAAGGCTGCTAACACTGCGTTGAATTCCATATCCATAACTTCGACTTTGACACCTAGTTCTTTTGCAATTTCATTCGCCAAATCAATATCCACGCCAACAATCTGGTCTTTCCCATCAATCATCGTATGAAATTCAAACGGAGCAAAATCTGCAGAAGTTCCCACTACTAATTTTCCAGAATCCTGGATGCTTTGAATCCCCTCTTTTTTTGAATCGTTACTTGTTTCTTTTCCACCAGAGCTACATGCCCCTAAAAGAACCACCATTGAAACCATCGTAAGCAAAATTATTTTCTTCATCGTTACTCTCCTCTAATATTTATACACCCAACATAAACTTAATGAGTTATTATACATAATATCAGATTTTTTATTCATTTCAAGAGTGTTTTTTGAAAAAATATGTGCAAATTTCATTTATTGTGCGTTTTTCTTCTTTTCCAACTAAAAAATCATTCCCATTCACCCACATATCAAACGATTCCAAGCCGTTGTAAAATCCAATCGAACGAAAGAGACGCAAGCTGTTTTGTTTTTTCAATACAAAAAAAGGTCGGGATTTATCCCGACCTCTCATCATCAAATCGCTTAATACTTACGGAATCTTTCATAACGCTTTTCAAGTAAAGATGTTACATCCGTTTGCGATAATTCAGTTAATTTTTCAATCATTGATTTTTTCATCATGTATGCTATTTTAGCCCAGGGAATTGGTTCCCCATTAAAGGTTTCTGGAATCACCTTGTCCACAATCCCTAGCTCATGTAATTCAGGCGCGGTAATTTTCATCAGCTCCGCCGCTTCCGCCGCTCGGCTACCATCTTTCCATAAAATAGATGCAAAACCTTCTGGCGAAAGAATCGCATAAATTGTTTGTTCAAGCATCCAAACTTCATCTGCAACGCCAAGTGCAAGTGCACCACCGCTGCCGCCTTCGCCAATGATGATTGCTAAAATTGGCACGTTTAGATCAGACATTTCTAAAAGATTCTTAGCAATTGCTTCTCCTTCGCCGCGTTCTTCCGCTCCCACACCACAATAAGCCCCAGCAGTATTGATCAACGTGATGACTGGGCGTTTAAATTTTTCTGCCTGTTTCATCAATCGTAATGCTTTACGATACCCTTCCGGATGCGGTGAACCAAAGTTTCGTTGGATATTTTCCTGTAGATCTCGACCTTTTTGGATTCCAATCACCGTGACTGGTTTACCAGCTAAGCTAGCAACACCACCAACGATTGCTTCGTCGTCACCAAATAAACGATCCCCATGAAACTCCTGAAACCCATCAAAAATTTCTTCAAAAAAATCTAAACTCGTCCAACGTTCTTTTGCTCTAGCCAGTTGAACAACCTCATGAGCAGTTTTATTCATGATCCAACCAACCTTTCTGTGTATGCAATTCGAGCAAATGATGAATCGTTTTCTTCAATTCTGTTCGCGGAACAATCTGATCAACAAAACCATGAGCTAACAAAAATTCTGCCTTTTGAAAGTCTTCTGGTAAT
This sequence comes from Enterococcus sp. DIV0176, assembly GCF_050528535.1. Lineage (NCBI taxonomy): Bacteria > Bacillati > Bacillota > Bacilli > Lactobacillales > Enterococcaceae > Enterococcus > Enterococcus sp. DIV0176. Next base: position 1,743,353 of record NZ_CP172879.1, read on the forward strand.
TCTTGCTTAATCGTTTGTTCGATTACCCGACGTCCAGCAAAACCAATCAAACTTTGCGGCTCAGCTAAAATCACGTCACCTTCCATCGCAAAACTGGCGGTCACACCACCAGTTGTAGGGTCAGTCAAAACGGTTAAGTAAAAAAGCCCTGCGTTACTGTGACGTTTCACCGCCGCGGAAATTTTCGCCATTTGCATTAAAGAAAAAATGCCTTCTTGCATTCTGGCACCACCAGAGGCAGTGAACAAGACCACAGGTAATTTAGCAGTTAATGCTCGTTCAAATAATCTAGTTATTTTTTCACCAACAATCGTCCCCATGCTTCCCATAATAAAATTTGAATCCATAACACCAATCGCTAAAGGAATATCATTGATCGTTGCTTTACCAGTCAAAACTGCTTCATGCAAACCAGTTTTTTCTTGCATCACTTCAATTTTTTCTTGGTACCCTGGGAAATTCAAAGGATCTTCTGTCGTTAATTCGGTATCCCACTCTTCAAAACTTTTTTCATCAATCGTTAACGCTAATCGTTGCCAAGCACTGATACGAAACGTGTAACCACAATTAGGACAAACGCGTTCTTCACCAATATCTTTCGTATAAATGATATGTTTACAATTCGGACATTTTGCCCACATATTGTCAGGAACAGTTGGTGGACTTGTAGGTTGAGCTCCTCGATTTGGGTTAATGCGAATATATTTTTTCTTTTTAAACAGAGCCATCTACTCGCCTCCAATCTCCGTTTCAGGTGTCCAATTTGGTAAAAATTCTTCTTGTAAAAATGCCGTTGTATAATCACCAGCAATCACTGCTGGGTGACTAATCAAGTCCATTTGAAATTCGGCATTTGTCACAACACCGTCTGTCACGATTTCGCTCAAGGCACGTTGCATTTTCATCAACGCTTCAAAACGCGTATCACCATGAACGATGACTTTGGCAATCATTGAATCATAATATGGCGGTATTTTATAGCCTGAATAAACTGCGCTATCAACACGTAAACCCATGCCCCCAGCGGGAAGTAATAAGTTTTCAATGGTTCCGGGTGATGGAGCAAAATGAAAAGCTGGGTTTTCTGCATTGATTCGACATTCAATCGCATGGCCTTGAAACTTGATGTCATTTTGTTCTAAGCCCAATGGTTCACCCGCTGCAATTTCAATTTGTTTTTTCACTAAGTCAACACCTGTTACCATTTCTGTTACAGGATGTTCCACTTGAATTCGCGTATTCATTTCCATAAAGTAAAAGGCACCAGATTCATCCATTAGAAATTCAATGGTTCCAGCATTCTCGTAATTTACAGCTTTCGCTGCACGAACAGCCGCAGCGCCTAAATCTGCACGTTTTGCAGCAGAAATCACAACCGATGGTGATTCTTCAAGAACTTTTTGATTATTTCTTTGCAACGAACAATCACGCTCACCTAAATGAATGACATTTCCATAATGATCGCCCAATATTTGAACTTCAATATGTCTTGCTGGATAAATAATTTTCTCCAAATACATTTCGTCATTTCCAAACGCTGCAGCAGCTTCTTGTTGCGCTGAAGCAAAGTGTTGTGGTAGTTCTTCTTTGGTCATTACTTTTCGAATTCCTTTACCACCACCACCCGCAGCAGCTTTTAACATAACTGGGTAGCCAATCTTATCCGCAACTGACAAAGCTTCTTCCACAGTCGAAAGTACACCTTCACTTCCCGGAATTACCGGAACTTTGGCTTCTTGCATCAAGCGGCGGGCATTGATTTTATTCCCCATCGCATCAATGGTTTCACTTTTAGGTCCAATAAAAACAATATTGCATTCTTCACACATTGATGCAAAACGACTATTTTCAGATAAAAAACCAAAACCTGGGTGAATCGCTTCTGCCTTGGTAACAATTGCCGCACTTAAAACTTGTTGCACATTCAAATAAGAATCAACAGCTTTAGCTGGTCCAATACAGATCGCTTCATCTGCTAATTGAGTATGCAATGCATCAGCATCTGCTTCTGAATATACAGCAACTGTTTGAATACCTAATTCACGACAGGCACGAATAATCCGCACGGCAATTTCACCGCGGTTAGCTATCAAAACTTTTGAAAACATATTTCACCTATCCAATCATAAAGGTTAATTCAGCTTCGGCAACTTTTTTGCCATCCACTTTTGCGACACCCTTCCCGATTCCAGCGGAAGATTTTACTTTGATAATTTCAACTTCCAAATACAAAGTATCTCCTGGTGTCACTTTGCGACGGAATTTTGCTTTATCCAATCCGCCAAAATAAGCTGTCTTTCCTTTAAATTGTTCTAAAGACAATAAGGCAACGGCTCCAGCTTGTGCCATTGCTTCAACAATCAGCACACCGGGCATAACCGGTTCTTCTGGAAAATGACCTTGAAAAAAGGGTTCATTGATTGTGACATTTTTCTTAGCGATAACACTTTCGCCTGCAACCATTTCTTCCACTCGATCAATCAGCAGCATTGGGTAACGATGTGGAATGATTTCTTTGATTTCTTGAATATTCATCTTCTACCTCTTTCTTATTTTGGCTGAATTTTAACGAGTGGTTGACCAAATTCAACAACTTCTTCATTTTCAACCAGAATTTCAACAATTTCTCCGTCAAAGTCACTGGTGATCTCATTCATTAGCTTCATTGCTTCAATAATGCAGATGATTTCACCTTTTGCTACTTGGTCACCAACTTTTTTGTAAGCTGGTTTATCCGGTGAAGGTTGCAAATACACAACACCAACAATTGGTGATTTTACTTCAATGCCTTCAATTTCTTGCTTTGTGTCTGCTACTACAGTCTGTTCTTTAACAGGTTCATCTGCTTTGATTTCTGGTTTCGCTGATACAGGTTGAACTGCAGGTGCTTCCATCGTTTGAGATGCTGTTACTGCTCCACGACTGGTATTGTTTTTATTCATATAAAGTTCAAATTGACCTTCACGTAAATCAAATTCAGTCAAAGAAGATTGATCGAATTGCGTTACTAGTTCTTTAATTTCACTGATGTTCAAGCTTATTCCTCCCAGCGTTTCATGCAAAGGACCGCATTGTGTCCGCCAAAGCCTAGTGAGTTACTCATGGCATAAGTAAGTTCAGCAGGTTTGCTCTCATTTTTTACGACTGTTAAATCAATTTCTGGATCTTGATTTACTACGTTGATAGTTGGTGGTACAAATTGGTGCTCTAACGCTAATAATGTTGCTAAAGCCTCGATTCCCCCAGCAGCACCTAGTAAATGTCCTGTCATTGATTTTGTACTGCTAACATAAGTGTCTCGGAAGTTTTCACCAAGTGCTAGCTGAATTGCTTTTGCTTCTGCTTGGTCATTTGCAGGTGTGCTTGTTCCATGCGCATTGATATAGCCCACTTCTTCTGGTTGGATGCCTGCTTCGTCCATCGCCAATTTCATTGCTTTTGAAGCTCCTGATCCGTCTGGCGTTGGTGCTGTCATATGATATGCATCACAATTTGATCCATAACCTACGATTTCACCATAGATTTTCGCACCGCGTGCTTTTGCATGTTCTAAGGACTCGATCACTAAGATTCCAGCGCCTTCTCCCATAACAAAACCATTACGTTCTTCATCGAATGGAATAGAACCACGGTCTGGATCTGTAGCAGTTGATAAAGCTGTCAACGCAGCAAAACCTGCGATTCCCATTTCACAAATCGTTGCTTCTGTTCCGCCAGCTAGGATAACATCTGAATAACCATGTTTAATGTTACGGTAAGCTTCACCAATGGAGTTCGTTCCACTAGCACAAGCTGTAACGATTGATGTACAAATGCCTTTAGCACCTACTCGTAAAGCAATATTCCCAGCAGCCATGTTGGCAATCGACATAGGAACAAACATTGGTGATACTCGTTTAGCGCCTTTTTCATGCAAGCGAATTACTTGATTTTCAATTGTTGGTAAACCACCAATTCCTGAACCAACGATAACACCGAAACGATCTTGATCAATTTTTTCTTTTTCTAATCCACTCATTTCAATTGCTTCAAGAGCAGCATAGATTCCATAAATTGAAAACATATCCATACGTTTGCTATCTTTTTTAATAAAATATTTATCATAAGGGAAATCTTTTACTTCACCAGCTAGCGTAATCCCTGTTTCAGTTGCATCAAATTTCGTAATTGGTGCAATTCCATTCGTTCCGTTTTTTAAACTATCTAAAAAGCTATCTCCATCGTTTCCGATTGGCGAAGTAACACCATAGCCTGTAATTACTACTCGATTCATCAATCATCTTCCTTTCTATTATCCGTGCATGACCAAACCGCCATCAACATTGATCACTTGACCTGTGATGTACGCATTTTCTGCTAAGAAAACTGCAGTCTTGGCAATATCTTCCACGTTACCAAAGCGCTGCAATGGAATTTGTTTTGTGACTTGTTCTTTTACTTTTTCTGATAGAACATCCGTCATGTCTGTTGCAATAAAGCCCGGCGCAATGGCGTTACATGTGATTCCACGCGTCGCTACTTCTCTAGCAACTGATTTGGTTAAGCCAACAACTCCGGCTTTACTGGCTGCATAGTTTGCTTGTCCGACATTCCCGATTAAACCAGAAACACTTGCCAAATTGATGATTGCACCTTCACGTTTTTTCATCATTTGTTTTAGAACATGTTGGGTCATGTTGAATGTACCAGTCAAATTGATATCCAAACATTTTTTGAAGTCTTCAGCGTCCATCCGAAGTAATAATTTGTCATTTGTGATTCCAGCGTTATTGACTAAAATATCAACAGAACCTAGCTGCTCCTGCGCTTCCCTGATCATTTCACCTGCTTTAGTAAAATCTGCGATATCACCAGATACCCCAATGCAGGTAACACCTAAAGCTGAAATTTCAGCCAATTTTTCTGAAGAAATCGCGCTGCGACCATTTAAGACAACATTGGCACCCGCTTTAGCAAACGCAATTGCAATTGCTTCCCCGATACCTCTCGTACTTCCTGTGACAAAAACGTTTTTTCCTCTAACGTCCATAATTACCTCCCCGATAATCGTTGATAAGTTTCTTCAAATGTTTGTTGATTCTCAACACGGTAAACAGGAATCGTTTTATCGATTTTTTTCATGAAACCACTCAAGACTTTCCCTGGTCCGACTTCAATCATTTGGTCAATTCCCAATGATTTTAATTTTTCAATACTTTCATAAAAACGAACAGGAGACATCACTTGACGCTCTAATAAGTTTGGAATTGCTTCTTTTGTCATAACCTCAGTGGTTGTATTGCTAATCACTGGGATCCTTGGTTCGTTAAATGAGATTGTTTTTAATTCCTTCGCTAGCTTTTGCGCTGCTGGCGCTAGGATGGCTGTATGAAATGGTCCACTAACATTTAATGGAATCATTCGTTTGGCGCCTTGTTCTTGTAACAAAGTCATCGCCGCATCAACAGCTGTCACTTCCCCACCAATAACGATTTGCTGTGGTGTATTGTAATTTGCAGGTGAAACAATGCCAAACTGACTTGCTTCCTGACAACAAGCTTCAATCAATTCAATCGGTGTATTCATCACAGCGACCATTTTGCCACTTCCGGTTGGCGCAGCCTCAGTCATATAAGCACCGCGTTTAGCCACTAATGCTACTGCTTCTTCAAACGATAGCGCTTCGCTCGCAACCAATGCTGAATATTCTCCTAAGCTAAGCCCTAATGCTGCGTCCGGAGTAATTCCTTGTTCTTGTAATAAGCGATGATAGGCAACACTTACCGTTAAAATCGCCGGTTGTGTGTAAGTGGTCTGATCTAGTTGCTGATTTTCAGTAAAACACAATTCTGCCATGTCATAACCAAGAATTTGGCTTGCTTCATCAAATGTTTGTTTTACTACGGGTTCATGGTATAAATCTTGACCCATGCCTTGGTATTGAGCGCCTTGCCCACTAAATAAAAATGCTGTTTTCATTATATTCTCCAATAGTTTAGGATAGACGACTAAGTATCCATTTATTCAAAAAGGCTAAGACATTTCACATCGGAAATGTCCCAGCCCCCAACCTTATTACATGATTATGCAGTTTGTTTTTCAACGTAAGTAACTAAATCTTGTACAGTTTTAATGCCATCTTCTGTTTCAATTTTCACATCGAATTCATCTTCGATTTCGTTGATGATTTGGAATAAGTCCAAGCTATCAGCTTCTAAATCTTCTTGAATATCTGTTGTTAATTTAATTTCTTCTGTTTCTTTACCTAATTCTTCTGCAATAATTTCTTGAATTTTTTCGAATACCATACGATATATTCCTCCGATATTGTTTACAATTTTATAGTTTTATTTTTATCATTTATCAGTTTATAGCTCCATGAGGATACTTCCCCATGTTAAACCTCCGCCATAACCTGTAAATACCACTTTTTGATTACTGCCTAATTGAAGCGTTCCAGCGGAAACCGCCTCGTCTAATAAAATAGGAATACTTGCAGCAGAAGTATTACCATACTTATCCATGTTTGCTAGAAACTGCTCTTGTGGAATTTTGACCTTCCGAGCAATTTTTTCAATAATTCGTTGATTTGCTTGATGCAAAAGTAGATAATCAACTGAATTTTCTTGCGTTATTTCTTTTAGATTTTTCGCGACATCTCGGACTGCAAAGTCAAAAATATCACGTCCAACCATTTGCAAATAGTAAGAACCTTCTGACTTTTCAGAATAAAATGGACTTTTATTTTCATGATATCCTGCTGTTAACGAAGAACCTCGTGTACCATCCGTTGCTAAATGCTCCACTAATAATTTTTGTGTTGCGCCAGCTTCTAATAACACACCACCTGCTCCATCACCGAATAAAACAGCTGTAGAGCGGTCTGTCCAGTCAAGTAACTTAGACAACGTTTCTCCACCAATGACAAGCCCTTTTTTCGAGCCACAGCGAATCAGTTTTTCAGCAATACTTAGTGCATACACAAAACCAGTACAAGCAGCACTCAAATCAAAAGCAATTGCTTTGGTTGCGCCCAATCGACCTTGGACTTGCGCAGCCACTGACGGCATTGCATAATCCGGAGAAATCGTAGCAACTACGATGAAATCCAGTTCTTCTGGTTGGATTTTTTGCTTTTCTAGTAATTTTTGCGCAACTAGGAAACAAAGATCTGATGTTGTTTGATTTGTTACACAACGTCTTTCTCTAATCCCAGTTCGTGAACGAATCCATTCATCTGATGTTTCCATCATTTGTGAAAGCTCATCGTTAGTCACGATTCTTTCAGGAAGTACACTTGCAGTTGCCGTAATTGTTCCAAATTGTTCCATTAACGTTCCTCACTTATACTCTCGCAAGAAATCATGCAAGTTTTTCAGTGCATTTAGCAAAGCATGTTGTTCTTGGTCGCCCATTCCATCCAGAATGTTTTTGACCATTTCTCGATGAAAATGTTGATGTACGCGATACAATAGCTTTCCTTTTTTCGTCAAGCCCAGTTTCACCACACGCCGATCATCTTCACTGCGAATACGCTCAACATACCCTTTTTTCACTAATTTGTTGATGGCAGTGGTCAAGGTCCCAACAGTGATCGATAACTCCTTTGCTACTTCTGAAGTTGTTTTTTTCTTATACATCCCGATTGCCTCGATCGTATGCATCTCAGTAATTGATAGATCGTTGAATTGTGATTTTTTCAACTCAGACTCTTCGATCGTCAAAATATCATTGAACACACTTACGAGATAATCATTAACTGTTTTCAAATCTGGTTCCATGTTCCACCATCCACTAATTAGTTTGATTATCAAATCTTTTGATGTTCAAACTATATCTTAACTTTTTTCAAAAATCAACCATAATCAACAACTTTTTTCGATTCTCAGTTTATTTTAAGAAAAAATTCATTTATAAATGCTGATAAAACAAATATTTAACAAAGATAGATTAAAAATTCATTCCAAAAAAATATTTTGATTATCAAAGCTTTTTTGTCCAGTAGTTTTCTAAAAAAACAAGTTTTCTTGTTTGTTTTTTTCAAATTTGATATAGTTCTTTTGATTGAAAGATAAAAGGAGTAATTATGCTTAAAGAAAAAGCGAAACATTTGCCTCTTCTTCCCGGGGTTTATTTAATGAAAGATAAACATGGCTCAGTGATTTATGTTGGTAAAGCCAAGCAATTAAAAAATCGTGTGAGTAGTTACTTTCAGCAAAACAAACAACATTCAACTAAAGTGCTACGAATGGTACATACAATTGTCGATTTTGATTTTGTGGTGGTAGATACCGAATTAGATGCATTGCTTTTAGAATGTGAATTGATTCAACACTATCATCCATTCTATAATCGACAGATGAACTATTTTACCAATTACAATTATCTTCAATTAACTGATACTGGTTTTATCCTGTCAGATGAGCCGACTGCTCAAAGCTTCGGTCCTTTTCGTTCCTACAAAAAAATACCTACTATCTTACGTATTTTAGAAGAGACTTACCAAATGCCTTGGCTGAAAGAAATTAGTTTATTAGCTTTGCGAACACAACTTCCAACAATCGCTCAGTTGTCCTTTCAACAAAAGAAAAAAGAAATTGAAGGTCTTTTAAAAGGTCGAAATAAAAAAGTTTTAACTTATCTTAAACAACGACAAGAACACTTTATTGAACTTCTCAATTTCGAACGTGCAAGTAGTATTCAAAGTGAAATTGAGTTAATGACTTACTTCATCCAGCAAATCCAAAACCAAAAGACCTTTTTGCAAACACCTCGTCTCATTTTGTCTTTACCCGTTGCAGCAGATCAAGAATTGACAAAATATTATTTGATTTGCTATGGTCAATTAGTAGCGACAACTAAAATAGCTGGTAACACCCCACCTAATTTTCATTTTGCTGTTGGAAATGATACTTTAGCAAAAAAACAACAGCTAACAAAGGCTGAAGTTGATCCTGTTCAAATTTTACTCAGCTATCAACGCAAGCTTAGCAAAGAACAGTCACAATAAATAACCTACGAGCGTCTCTTAATAGCCACTCAAACAGAACAACATAAAAAGACCAAGACGAATAATCATCTCGGTCTTTTTATGTTGTTTACAAGCTTACGCTAAATGAGCAAAACTTATTGGATTAAGTCGTAGATTTCCATCGCAACGATATCAATATTATCAAACTCGTATTGTTGGTGTGTATCTGTTTCAGTTAATTCAAATGTAGTAGTTGCTTTATCATAAGTTACTGTACATTTTTCAACGCCTTCTTTTTCAAAGCGACGAACTTGCAACTCGTTGTCTGCTGATTCGACCATAGCCTCCAGTCGTTTAATAATTGCGACTAATTGTGAATGTGTCATAGGAGGTCCTCCTTTTCTTATTTCTGTTATATTGTATCAAAGTCATGGCTGTCTTGCATTGATTTTCGCGAAAAAAACCAGTTTTTTATGATTTTTTTTCTGGAACATTTCCATTCGGCCACCAAAGTTTAATCAACGCTTGTGTCCCATCATTTTCAAACCCTTTACCAGCCAACTGTTCGTACAAGATAAGTGCTTGTTTTGTAGCTGGTAGTTCAAGTGATTGGTTTTCAGCTTCATCTAAAGCAATTTTTAAATCTTTGATAAAATGTTTAACAAAAAATCCGGGAGAGTAGTCTTCGCGTAAAATACGTGGCGCATAATTGCTCAAAGACCAGTTTGCTGCACTACCACCAGAAAGCGTTTCAATCACCTTTTTCAAATCAAGTTGATTTTTTTGTGCGTAAGCTAACATTTCGGTCATCCCTGTCATTGTACCAGCAATCATGATTTGGTTGGCCATTTTTGTATGCTGACCTTTTCCTGCATCACCATGTAATGTAAAAGTTGAGCCAAACTCTCTAAAAATTGGTAAAACTTTTTCGTAGACATCTGATTGTCCACCAACCATAATGGTTAATGTCGCGTTCTTTGCTCCTAAGTCGCCACCAGAAACTGGCGCATCCAACGCAGCTGCTCCCTTTTCAGAAGCTGTCTGAGCAATTTTTTCTGCCAAAGTTGGCGTACTGGTTGTTAAGTCAACTACAATTTTCCCCGAAACATCTGCTGAAAAAACCCCATTTTGCCCATAATAGATTTCTTCAACGTCTGTTGGGTATCCAACCATTGTAAAAATCACTTCGCTTTGTCTAGCAACTAGTTGTGGTGTCTCTGCCCAAACAGCTCCCTTAGCAACTAAAGGATCTGCTTTTGCTTTTGTTCGATTATAAACGACCACTTCGTATCCTGCTCGTAATAAGTGTTCAACAATTGAGCTACCCATTACTCCTGTTCCAATAAATCCGAGTTTCATCCTTCAACCTCCTAAAAAAAACCTTGACTCTAGTATACGCTAGAATCAAGGTTTTTTAAGAATAAATTGCTTTATTTATCGTTTAAATGAATTTAATTTAATTTTAATTCGCTCGATGGAAGCTTCTTCTTCTTTTCTGCGCGTTTCCTCTTCATGATAAACAATCATGTCTTGATAAAATTCAATCATTGCTTCACCAAAATGAGTAGACGAAATTTCATAAAGCTTCGCAGCTAAAACTGCTTCATCACGAGGAATCTCATCTGTTATATATTGAATAAGTGCTTGTGCAAAATCTTGATCTGTTTCAAATGTTTTTCCTAATGATGCGTGATCAAATAGGCGATTTAAATAAGCGTTACCTTCAACCACACACGGTGTACCAGCAGCCATAGCTTCTGTATATGTTAACCCTTGTGTTTCGGAAGTGGACGCGCTGACAAAATAATCTGCTGCTTTATAATACAGAGCAACTGCATTGTTATCAACTTCACCAGTAAACTGAACGACTTCTTGTAAATCTAATTCTTCTATTAACTCTTGTAATTCTTCCATATAAGGTCCTTTTCCAACAATCACTAAGCGCGCATTTGGATAAGATGCAATGACTTCTGGAAAACCTTGAATAATTGCTTGAATGTTTTTCTCATAAGAGAGCCGACTAAGCGAAAGCACCATCAATTGGTCATCAGTCATTCCTAATGACGTACGTAAGGCGCTGATTTCCTGAGTGGTAATATCTGATCGCTTAAACTTCTCGATATCAATCCCCGTTGGAATCACTCGCAACGGTGCAACTACACCATACCCACGTAACGTGTCAATCACTCGTTCACTTGGACAAACCACTCCTGTCGTATGGTTAGCAAAAATACGCGAAAAATATTTGACGTGTGACTGTCTGATCACCTTACCATTTGCAATATAATGAAGATAATCCTCATACATTGTATGGTAAGTATGAATAACTGGAATTTTCAATTTCTTGGCTACCATTTTCCCCAGAATCCCCGCTCCAAATTCGGTATGTGTATGAATCAAATCTAGCTCCAGCTCCTTGGCAACTAAATAAGCATACCACATGCCTCTTACAACGATTCGCCGATCTTTGAAAGAAACAAACGGAACACTTGGCATCCTAATAACATCTTTTTCTAATTTATCCGCATTCGGATCTGTTGTAGTGAAAATATAGACTTCATGACCATTTTTTTCAAGTTCATCTTTTAATGTCTTGATTGATGTAGAAACCCCGCTAACTTGCGGAAAATAGGTATCGGTAAAAAAGCCAACTTTCATGTTTTTTTGCCTCCAAACTACCTTTTCATTGATTTACTTTTTCTTACCTCTAAAGGTGCTTCTTGTTCCTCTAACACCATTTCATAAACTTCTTGAAGTTCTCGCCCAATTCGTTCGATGCTACGTTCTTCGGCTGTTTGATAACCAGCTTGCACCAAACTTGGAACCTCTTTTTCAGTTATTTGTCTGATTTTTTCAATAAATTCTTGATTCGTTCGTCCCATATAACAGTTTTCGCCATCTTTTAACCAGCCTTCATACACTGGAATATCTCTAACTAAGACATTTTGTCGACTTGCTAGCGCCTCTAAAACAACGATTCCTTCAGTTTCTTCGTATGAAGGAAAGAAAAACAAATCTGCACCTGAATAAGCACCCTCAATGACATCTCCACGAATGTAACCAGGGAATATGACATTTTCCGGATGGTCTTCTTTAACGATTTTTCGAATATTTTTAGGAATCGAGTACATCGGTACATGACCAAACCAAACAAATGTGTACTCAGGCATTTCTCTAGCAATTTCAACGAAGTCAATGATTCCCTTTCGTTCAAAAAACAAGCCAACACAAATCACTACTTTTTGATCTGAAGACAAATTGAAATATTCTCTAAATCTTTGTTCTTTCGTAAGATCAGGTTGGTATTTATCTAAATCAATTCCATTGGAAATTGCACGAATAGGTACTTCGATTCCGTAGCTTTCTAATAACTTTTTAGAATATGGTGTAGGCGTAATCAAATAATCTGCCTTTTGATACAAACTCACCAGATATTTTTTGACGACAGGAGATAATTGGTTAGAGCCAATAAACGAATTGCGAAAGTCTTCTTCTGTCGAATGTGCATGATAAACAACTTTCTTGCCATCTCTTCGCGCTTTGTTAACCATATTATGACTATTGATACCATAAGTATTAATGTGCAAAATATCATAGTCGTCGTTGGTATCTAATGTATAAGGAATCCCCACATCTGACAAAGCACGCTTTTGATGATCAAGCGCACGCCCAATCCCAGATTTTGCAAGTATTTTTTCACTTTCAAAATATAATAATACTTTCACCTTACGTCCCCCTTCTCCTATATAGTATAACATAGCCAAGAAACTGTCACTCAAACTTAAGCCCTATTTTTCAACAACTTAAAAAGTAAGCGATTCAATTGAAAAAACTAAACATGTTACGAGAAAATAAAAAAAGTGTTAGAAATCTCGCTAAAGCTAGCAAAATTTCTAACACTCAATAGTCAAGCTTATTTTACGTATTCATTTACAAGTTCAACGACTTCTTCCATTGTATCGCAATCTTTCAATGCGCGATCTGCAAGTTCAGCCATTTTCGTTGTATCTAAACGTTTCATCAAGCTACGTGTTTTAAGAATAGATGTTGCGCTCATTGAGAACTCATCTAAGCCCATACCAACTAATAGAGGCACAGCTGTTTGATCCCCAGCCATTTCTCCACACATTCCAGCCCATTTGCCTTCAGCATGTGCTGCGTCAATCACGTTTTTAATTAGACGTAAGATTGATGGATTGTAAGGTTGATATAGATATGAAACACGTTCATTCATACGGTCAGCAGCCATAGTATATTGGATCAAGTCGTTTGTACCTACTGAGAAGAAGTCAACTTCCTTAGCAAACTTGTCAGCAATGACAGCTGCGGCAGGAATTTCAATCATAATTCCGACTTGGATTGTATCAGATACTTCCACGCCTTCATTAATTAATTTTTGTTTTTCATCTTCAAAGATTCCTTTTGCTGCACGGAATTCTTTCAAAGTAGCTACCATTGGGAACATGATACGCAAGTTACCATGAACAGAGGCACGTAACAATGCACGCATTTGTGTGCGGAACATGTCATCACCTTGTTCAGACAAGCTGATACGTAGTGCACGGTAACCCAAGAATGGGTTCATTTCGTGTGGTAATTGTAAGTAAGGCAATTCTTTGTCCCCACCGATGTCCATTGTACGAACAACAACAGGTTTACCTTCCATACCTTCTAGGACAGCTTTGTAAGCTTTATATTGGTCATCTTCTGTAGGGAAGTCCGGAGAATCCATGTATAAAAATTCTGTACGATAAAGACCAACAGCTTCTCCGCCGTTGTTATGAACACCAACTAAATCTTTTGGTGTTCCAATATTTGCGGCTAATTCAAAATGCTTGCCATCAGCCGTAACTGTTTCAGCATTTTTTAATTTTTCCCATTCTGCTTTTTGTGCAGCGTAAGATTCTCCTGCTTTAATAAATTCAGCCTTTTGTTCTTCTGTTGGTTCGATGATTACATCACCTTCAATACCATTAACAGCTAACATTTGACCTTCTTTTACTTTAGCAGTGATTTCTTTTGTTCCAACGATTGCTGGAATTTCTAAAGAACGAGCCATAATTGCAGAGTGAGAAGTGCGTCCGCCAATATCTGTCACAAAAGCTTTAACAAATGTACGATCTAATTGAGCTGTGTCACTTGGTGTCAAATCATGAGCAACAACGACAACTTCTTCGTTAATCATTGAAGGATTTGGCAAGTTCACACCTAATAGATGCGCTAAAATACGTTTTGCAACGTCACGAATGTCAGCAGCACGTTCTTGCATATAAGCGTTGTCATCCATAGCTTCAAACATGCCAATATACATATCAGTTACTTCTTTAAGAGCTGATTCAGCATTCACACTGTTATCTTTAATATTTTGCTTGATTTGACCAATCATTTCTGGGTCTGATAGAACCATCAAATGAGCATCAAATACTTGCGCTTCTGCTTCACCTAAGCTTTGCGCTGCTTTTTCACGAATTTGTTGCAATTCTTCAGTAGATTTTAATAATGCAGCATCTAAACGAGTTTCTTCAGCAGCTGTATCTTCTACTGTTGTCTTACTGAATGATAAATCCGGTTGAACTAGCAGGTAAGCTTTTGCAACGGCTACACCGTCACTAGCGGCAATCCCTTTTAGCATTTCAACCATTATTCAGATAAGCCTTCTTTCTTCATTGTTTCTACGATAGCTGCCATAGCGTCTGCTTCGTCAGCACCTTCAGCTGTAATTGTAACGTCAGAACCTTGACCTACACCTAAAGACATAACGCCCATGATAGATTTCAAGTTTACTGATTTACCTTTATACTCTAAGTTTACATCAGAGTTAAATTTGCTTGCTGTTTGTACTAATAATGTAGCTGGACGTGCGTGGATCCCAGTTTCTGCTACTACGTGAAATTCTTTCTTTTCCATATTGATCGGTCTCCTTTAAGTGAGTGTTGTTTTTATGTGAGGGTTTTCTTTTTTAGCAATCCAGAAGATTTCTAATAAAGCTTTACCCTTTCATTTGTAAAGATTACCATTTTTTGTCGACAGATACAACAGTTTTCATTCAAATTCAATGAAAAGTATTTTATTTAAACTCCTTTTCTTTTCGTTATTGGATTTATCCTTTCGCATTCATTCGTTGATTCCGTTTTCAATAAACTTCTATTATTTTATCTTCTTTTTTGGACAAATCACACAAATTTTTTTCTTCTCTCTTCCTTAAGAAAAAGTACAAGGCTTTGTTATGTAGTCTAAGACATTCTTTCTATTAGATGCGCCTTTATTACGCTATTTTAAAATCAAAATTGATTCGAGTTAAAATAGTTGATTCTCTTCTTTTTTTTAGTATAATAAGTTCAAAGGTCAGAAATGGTCAATAGGCTTTTTTTACCTTCTCAACTAACGAATGATGGAAGAAAGATAAGGGTTTTCTTTTTACCTCTTGAAATATGCGTTGTAAAATAAAGATGCAACCCATTTTGTGAAAGGACGTGAACAACACATGCTTTGTCAAAATTGTGGCAAAAATGAAGCAACGATTCATTTATACGCAACAGTTAACGGACATCGAGCGCAATTAGATTATTGCCAGAGCTGTTATCAAAAAATGAAAAATCAAAAAAATGGAGGTCTGACAAATATGGCCCAAAATGATCCATTTGGATTTGGTAGTCTTGACGATCTATTCCGTTCAATGTCTAATCAAATGCAACAACAAGGAAATGGTTATGAACAAACACCACCTACTCAATTCGGTGGCGGTAATAACTTTAACGGTGGACAACCACCACAAGGAAATACTGAAGGTTTGCTTGGTGAGTATGGCATTAATATCACTGAACAAGCTCGTCAAGGTGATATCGACCCAGTTATCGGTCGTGATGAAGAAATCAAACGTGTGGTTGAAATCCTCAACCGCCGAACAAAAAACAATCCTGTTTTAATTGGTGAACCTGGTGTTGGTAAAACAGCAGTCGTTGAGGGTTTGGCACAAAAAATCGTTGATGGCGATGTTCCACAAAAATTGATGGATAAAGAAGTCATTCGTCTAGATGTTGTTTCTTTAGTTCAAGGAACTGGGATTCGTGGTCAGTTTGAAGAACGGATGCAAAAACTGATTGAAGAAATCACACAAGCAGAAAATGTCATCTTATTCATTGATGAAGTTCATGAAATCGTTGGTGCAGGTGCTGCGGGTGATGGAAACATGGACGCCGGAAATATCTTAAAACCAGCTTTAGCTCGTGGTGAACTTCAAATGGTTGGTGCTACTACTTTGAACGAATACCGAATTATTGAAAAAGATGCTGCTCTTGAACGTCGGATGCAGCCAGTCCGTGTCGATGAGCCAACTGTCGATGAAACAATTAGTATTTTAAAAGGTCTACAAAAACGTTATGAGGACTACCATCATGTGAAATATACAGATGAAGCAATCAAAGCTGCAGCTGTCCTGTCTAACCGTTACATCCAAGACCGCTTTTTACCTGATAAAGCAATTGATTTATTAGATGAAACTGGTTCAAAGAAAAATTTGACGATCCAAATCGTTGATCCAAAAACGATTGATAAAAAACTGCAAGAAGCTGAAACACAAAAAACGCAGGCTTCTAACGAAGAAGACTTTGAAAAAGCAGCCTATTATCGTGACCAAATCAATAAACTTCAAAAAATGAAGGAAAAACAAATCACCGATGAAGAAACACCAGTCATCACAGAAAAAGATATGGAACAAATTGTTGAACAACGCACAGGTATTCCTGTTGGTGAATTGAAAGAAAAAGAACAAACACAGCTTAAAAATCTTGCAACTGATTTGAAAGCGCACGTAATTGGTCAAGACAACGCCGTGGAACGCGTTGCCAAAGCCATCCGCCGTAACCGCGTTGGATTAAGCAAAAAAGATCGCCCAATTGGTTCATTCTTATTTGTTGGACCTACTGGCGTCGGGAAAACAGAACTTGCTAAACAATTAGCTTTCGAGTTATTTGGTTCCGAAGACTCAATGATTCGTTTCGACATGTCTGAATACATGGAAAAACACAGCGTGTCAAAATTGATTGGTTCCCCTCCTGGCTATGTTGGTTATGAAGAAGCTGGTCAATTAACTGAAAAAGTACGACGTAATCCGTATAGCCTAATCTTGCTTGATGAAGTTGAAAAGGCACATCCAGATGTCTTGCACATGTTCTTGCAAATTTTGGATGATGGTCGTTTAACAGATGCGCAAGGTCGGACAGTCAGCTTCAAAGATACGATCATCATTATGACAAGTAATGCTGGTACAGGTAAAGTTGAAGCAAATGTTGGTTTCGGTGCAGCGAGAGAAGGCGTTACTCGCTCTGTTTTGAATCAATTAAACAACTATTTCACACCAGAATTCTTGAACCGTTTTGATGGCATCATTGAATTCAGCGCTTTGTCAAAAGAAGATTTAATGTCCATCGTTACTTTAATGTTGAATGACGTGAATGAAATGTTGGCACCTCAACAACTTCATATTGAAGTACCTGAAAATGTCAAAGAAAAATTAGTTGATTTAGGATATGATCCATCAATGGGCGCACGTCCACTTCGTCGAACAATCCAAGAACAAATTGAAGACGGGATTGCGGAATTCTATCTAGATCATCCAACAATCCATGATTTGAAAGCAAAACTAGATAAAGAAAACCGAATCGTTATTACATCAAAACCTGAACGTTTGGCAAAAGAATCAAAATCTGAAGCTGTGGAATAATTGACAACTAACAACTATTCGCAGTGTGAATCAAAAAGATAAGTCGTGCTTTCTTCAATTTGTTTTACAAATTTTATAGAAAGTTCGGCTTTTCTTTCTCTCCTTAGTTTTTTTTAAAAGACAATGCAAATTACTGTTCATTTTATGAGAAAAAAATTATAATTAGGTAAATAATTCTGTTACTTATGTACTTATGCGTAAAGAAGAGAGGTGAGCGCCATGAAATTAGTAAACGTGACGAATAGCCATTCACGCCTTGTATTAAATCAATTAGAAAATACTGACGCACATATGGTCAAAGTTTATAGCATGGGAAATACCACAGTTGTCTATACTGAAGCACCTGAACACAATGAGATTTTGCTAGTGAATCATAAGCGAAATATCCGCCAAAATGAAATTCAAGAAGTGCAAAAATACTTCTTGAAGAAACTCCATGACGCAGACTATCGTAAAGAAGATATCACAGTTATTGAACTTGAAGGTATGGTTGAAATTTCTATTCCAAAACAACCACTAGGACAAGAATTAGCATATAATTAAAAATAAGCCTGACCAACAAGAATTGTTCATCAATTCTTGTTGGTCAGGCTTATTTTATTTTTGTCTTTCTTAATATTGAGATAATCATGTTTTTTCTATACTACACTGCATACAGCCATACGTACCTGTACATATATATACAGTAGCTAGTAAACTATTTTAGTTAGTTGTTCTCATTGCTTCTTGCGACACTTAGTTCGTTGCTTAATTTTTTTATTTCTCTGATTCTTTGTTCTTTTTGGGTCTTCATGACATTTTTATTGTTAACTTCTGGTTTTCGAGTCACTCCGCTAACTATTTTTTTGATTTCACTACTGATTGCTTGATTTTGATCCCAGTCTTCAATATCCAATAGTCGGCACAGTCTTAGCATCTCCGCTTTTTTTCTCAATTTTCGTTCTCGTTTTTGCCATTCTGTCTCCATCGTTTCCCACCTCGCTTTCCTTTTTTAAGTTTATATACGCAAAAAAGAATATTTTTTTTATTTAAAAATTTATTTTTCGCAAGTAACGTAAAAATACTCGTAGCGGGAAAACTTAAGAAACTTTTGTATGTACTTTTTCATCCGTTTAGCACCAATCACAAAAAAGCTGGGAGTTAAATTCCTCCCAGCCTCGTAGAACAAAACACAATTATCTCGTCCTTGTAATCTATCGACTTTCTAAAATCAGTTTAACTTTCATCAGTTATTCCTTCTTTTTTAGTAACAGCTAACCAGATTTCACTAGCCAAATTTTCTTGATCTTTTGTCCAACTAGTAAAAGAAATTTCCGGTGCCTCTACTAATTGGTATTCTGATGAAGGTAACCATTCAGAGAAAATCAGTGCCAGTGTTTCTTGTAACACTTCAGGAAACTTTCCACGGTTAGGAAAAATAGCCCATGTATGTTCTGGAACAGTTATCTGTTCCAAATCACTAAAAATATTTTCTTTACTAGTTAAAAAACCAATCATATGGGTTAAGCTTCCCGTTTCTGCTAATCTTCCCTCATCAAAATGATAAGAAGCATTTACTACTTGGTGAGGATATAAGTCACCTAATTGATGCATTTCTTCCCGTTGTTTTTCGGTAATGGATTGTGCCAGTTCAACAATTCTTTGATTTGCTCCCTCAAATTGGATTGGTACACGCTTCGACACACCTACTAGTCGAAATGGCGCTTTTTTTTCAATTTTGAATTCCATTGAAATTCCTCCTCTTACTTCAATATAAAATGAAAGTTTAGGAAAAGATTTTTGAATTCCTATTTTTCTAATCTCTGAAGGTAGGTATCCACTCCACTCTCGAAAAGCTCTTGAAAAACCTTCAACTGTCTGATATCCATAGCTAAATGCGACTTCGGTAACTTTTTTTCCTGAAATCAAGTCTTGATTTGCTAATGCCAGTCTTCGATTTTTAACATATTCCGTTAAAGTCATACCAGCAACAAATGAAAAAGTTCGCTTTAGATGATAGTCAGAAATGCCCATTTGTTGAGCAATTTCAGTCAATGAAAGTTCACCTGTTAAGTTTTCTTCGATATAATCGATTAGTTTGTTTAAGTTTTGAATCATCTTTTCCTCCTAACTTCATTAACAGGTTATCCTTTTGTCCGTGACTATACTTGATTTTAGCTAGACATCTTTAGTCAATTTTTCATAACATGAATGGAGTAAAACAGCTTAGTTTCTTTGTATAGCAAGTTTATTTTTTGCTTTTGATTTGTTGCTTGATTTTTTTTATTGCCCACTCATAGTGACTGGAAGTCGAAGATACACAATAACTGCCTAACGTCGAATGCCCCGTCCAGCTTAGTTGATTTTTTTCAAATAGTTCTTCATTTGTAAAAGAATTGATCACAGTCATTACTTCGTGATGGCTCTGCTCCAACAATTTTTTTGCTTGCTCCAGAGAAGTAGTTTGGTGCTTTTCAACAAATACTTCATTCATTTCTCCATATGTTCGCCAGTTATAAGGTGACGGCAGAAATGAAATTTCTTGACCAGCTTGATTTTCTTTCACCCAAGTTAAAAGTAATTGATGCCATTCATATAAATGAATGAAAACATCTCGGACATTTTTATCTCGACGCCAGTGTTTTTCTTTTTTCTTGGTCAAAAACGCCTCATCAAAGGTAAATGGTGCCTTCTGTTCCTCATCAGTCAACGTATTTACCAACTCCATCAACGCAACAAATTGTTCCTCTGCAAGGAACATCAGATCAGTCTTCGTCTTCGGTCTTGCCATTGTCACTCACTCCCTGAAATTTATTCTTGATAAAATCATAACAAAAAACGGTTCTATTTGTCGCCTGCTAACTTAAAATGTGGACTATACTCTCAGAATGAGATGAAAAAGAGGATGAGATTTTGTTTTATCTCACCCTCTAAAACTGTTTTTTATTTTTAAACTTTTTAGACAAAAATTCCTACTGATTCATGCCAATGAAAATCCCTAGAACGAAAGGAACTAGCCATGCAATCCAGACAAATAAACTAAATTGATGAAATGTCTGTTTGGCTTTGTCGTCTTTTTTAATCAAAATAATTGTTGCCCAAATTGCATGAAAAGCCATTAATAGTAACGCAACTAATCCCGTTACGCTGTGCAAATTAAATGTAAAACCACGACCAGAAATTTTACTCATGATCGTTGTTCCAGCAGTATCAAAGACAAAACCACACCAGAAAACCAATGCATGCCAGTTCAACAATAAACCTTTTTTTCTTTCGGCAAATACTCCAATTGTATAAAACGTTAAAGCTAAAACCATGCAACTAATTGCTGCAATCAATAAAGTTGACATCTACACTTCTCCTTCTTCCTACATTTCATTAAGCATTTCTTTTTTTATTGCTAATAACACCATCAACAATGCCACTGTGACTCCAATATGCGATAAACCCGCAATCCCAGAAATCATGGCATCCACACCAGTAGAAATCGTTTGTTGTTGGATTTGGATTAGCCCTCTAACAACCATCATTACAATCATCAAAGGAAAAGATAAGTTATACAGTATATAAAACTTTTTATATCGTTTATTTTCTTCTAAGCGTGTCACCTTAAAAAGAACTGCTATCAATAAAAAGAGTCCTGTTCCTAAAGCAAATAAATGAGTATGGACAACTGCCAAAACCGTCTGCCCCGTAAAATCATTTAACTTGGTGGCTTCTCGATAAAAAACGCCACTAATCATTGCCAGAACAAAATAAACAATAGCTGTATTCATCACTTTTTTCATATTTTCCGCTCACTTTCTATTTGAATTAAAGTAGTTATACCCAAAAACGATGCCTGCTAAAAACAATGCAGACCCTAGACCACTGTAAAAAATGGCGATAAATTGTTCAGGTAATAGTTGAAACTTTCGAATACTAAAACCTCCAAGAATCATGATTGCCATGATACTAAATGATTTGCCATCAAAAAACTTTAAAAAGAACTGTTTTTCTTCGTTAAGTTCACTGATTCTTTGTGTATGTTTTTTTGTCAAAGGTCCAAATACCATGAACCAAAAGAGTAAAAAAATGAAAATGGATAGAAATATGTTCAATATTCCAACATAATTTTGATATGCATCTATTCCAATCTTTATGACATTAAAACCTGCAAACAGCCAAACCAAACTTGCAATTAATAATAACTGGATTTTTTTTACCATAAGCACTCCTTGTGAACAATGTTCATTTTGCTTTAAAATTTTTACTAATAGATTGAGTTACGGACGAGTTGCAATAAATTTTCATGTTTTTTTTCGCTAATTATTGTGTACAAGAATAGCTCAAATATATAATCGACATATTCTTCCATTGATAATTGTTGATTAAACACACTTTCTCGAACTTGTGAATCTTTTTGTAACGCCTTGAGCATTCCTTGCTTGATGTGGTTCCAATAAGTTTCCATCAATTCTGAACCCATTGCTTGATCTTCCGCAGGCATAACTAACGCATGCGCCGTAAAAAAATTAGGATATAGTTCTTTTCCTTTTTCGATGCTTCTTAGCAAAGCTGCTAAGCAGTCAAGAAAGTTGTTAAAGTCGAAAGATGTTTCAGACAAATGAAAGATTTCTGCCCAAATACTTCCAATTGTTGCAGATAGCAAATGACTTTTTGAAGGAAAATAATTATAAACAGCCCCAACAGAGATACCGCTTTTTTTGGCTAAAGAACGGATATTAACCGCCTGAATCCCTTGCTCTTTCACAATTTCTTTACAATAGCTAATCAGTTCTTCTTTTGAGCTAACAGCATTATTCATTACTCTTCCTCCTCTAACATGAACAATGTTCATATTGATGATACTAAAATTTCATTTAGTCGTCAACAAAAAAAGTTGAAGCATGAGATATACTTGTTTTTTACCTGTTCAGTTTTCTTACTATTTTTAGAAAAATATTCCTTTTGACTTTTTCAATTACACAAAAAAAGCCCATCAAAAATAGGCTCTTCTGTGCTATTGTTTTATCTTTTAGCTAGTTATTTCTTTCTATTAATTCATCAAGTGTTTTCTCAAGCATTTGTATTAATGATACCCTCGCCTTTTGATTTCCACCCCACCGATTGTTACAATTGTTGCAACCAACAGAGTGACTCCACCAACAACAATAAAGGAAGTGTAGTCAACATAACTATGATCAAGAAACATTTCAACGCTAGCAATAGTAAAAAAAATCAAATAAACCAAGATGAATAGTAACCACTTAGGCAAAGACAGCTTTGAAAGAAGCAACATTGCCCCATAGAGAAATAGAAACGTATAGGTTGTTTGCATGTTACTAAATAGGAAGCGATGATTGAATAAATTTAAAAAAACTTTCGCCTATTGCAACTAAACTAACCACTGCAATCATCCTATAAAATGGTGATTTCTTAAGAATTTGATCTATTTTTCGAAACATGTCTGGGCCCTCCTCACATCATTTTTTCTTCTATGTAATCAATCAAAATCCATTTCTTTTATACTTAATCCTGTACTTTATTATAGCATAGGAATGTTTCGATCATTCCAAACAAAAAAAGCCCTTTTCCATCAAATTTTGACAAAAAAGAGCTTTTGTAAGTGTACGATTTTTATTTTTTACAGCTGATTCACGAGCAATCTTTTTAGAGCAAACTTTTCAATTCAACATCCGGATACTTGTCGCTAAACCAGCGCATGGCGAATTGATTTTCAAACAAGAAGAGTGGTTGATCGAAACGGTCACGAGCTAAGATATTTCGACTTGAACTCATCTTTTCGTCTAGGTCTTCTGGATTGATCCAACGCGCGATTTTATTCCCCATTGGCGTCATAATGACTTCTGAATTGTATTCATTCATCATTCGGTATTGGAAAACTTCAAATTGGAGTTGTCCTACAGCACCAATAATGTATTCTTCAGTCAAATAAGTTTTATACAACTGAATTGCACCTTCTTGAACCAATTGTTGGATTCCTTTATGGAAAGATTTTTGTTTCATCACATTTTTTGCTGTGACTTTCATAAACAATTCTGGTGTAAATGAAGGCAATTCTTCATAAGCAACTTTTAATTTTCCTTCATATAAAGTATCACCAATTTGGTAATTTCCGGTATCATAGACCCCAATAATATCACCTGCAACTGCATTTTCGACATTTTCACGAGCATCTGCCATAAATTGAGTCACATTACTTAATTTCAATTTTTTGCTTGTACGTTCCAAAGAAACGTCCATTCCGCGCTCAAATGTTCCTGAACAGATTCGCACAAAGGCAATTCTGTCACGATGTGCAGGATTCATATTTGCTTGAATTTTAAAGACAAAACCTGAAAATTCTTCTTCGTAAGGACTAATGACTTGCTCATCCCGGGTTTTATGTCCATGTGGTGATGGCGCTAAGTCTACAAAAGTTTCCAAGAAAGTTTGCACCCCAAAATTCGTTAGCGCTGAACCAAAGAAGACAGGTGTTTGCTCACCTCGTGCAATTTTTTCCGCATTAAAAGCATCGCCGGCTTCTTTGACTAACTCAACCTCTTCCAATACTTGTGAGTAAATTGAATTTTGAGTTAATGGATGATTGTCAGGCAACAAGCCATCTTCATCTAGTTCAACTAAACGTTCATCGTTATAGTTTTCAGGACGGTAAAATTCCACACGATTATGGTAAATATCATATAAGCCTTCCAACCCTTTTCCCATACCAATTGGCCAGTTCATTGGGTAAGACTCGATATCCAATAATTCTTCGAGTTCTTCAAGTAATTCAAGTGGTTCGCGACCATCACGATCTAGTTTATTGATGAAAGTAAAAATCGGGATACCGCGTTTTTTGACAACTTTAAATAATTTTTTCGTTTGTGCTTCGATCCCCTTCGCGCTATCAATCACCATCACTGCACTGTCGACAGCCATCAATGTTCGATAAGTATCTTCAGAGAAGTCTTCGTGTCCAGGTGTGTCCAAAATATTGACGCGTTTTCCTTTGTAATCCAATTGCATCACTGAACTGGTAACTGAGATCCCACGTTGTTTTTCGATTTCCATCCAGTCAGATTTAGCAAAATTCCCTGTTTTTTTTCCTTTAACCGTACCGGCTTGGCGAATTGCACCACCAAACAAAAGTAATTGTTCAGTAATCGTTGTTTTCCCCGCATCCGGATGGGAAATAATCGCAAATGTGCGGCGATTATCAACTTGTTGTTTTAATTCCTTGTTCATAGATTAACTCCATTTCTTCATCATTTATTTACTGTTTCCGCGAATACCTAATAGTCTCGTCTTACAACTAGATTAGTATATCATGTATTTCTTGAATGAAACAGTCAGTGAGTGGATAAATTCAAAAAAGAAGCTATGATTTTCATCACAGCTTCTCTTCGTTTTATCTTCTAAGTTCGTCGTCTTCGAACTCTTTTCTAAAATAACGACGTTCCTCTTCTGGCTCGACTTCGACTTCTTCTGGATCATGGAATTGGACACGAATTTTTAAAATTCTTGATCCTTCCATTTCTTCTGAAATCAATGTCACGTTATCAACATCAAACGAAAGCTTTTCGCCTTCATCAGGAATCAATCCTAATGCTGTAATCAAGTAACCAGCCATCGTGTCGACATCGCTCATATGAAGATCTGTGTCAAACGCTTCATTGAATTCGTCGATCAGCATCCGTCCTTGAATGATATATTCATGTTCTGCTACTTTTTCATAAAGGCTTTCAACTTCATCAGATTCATCGTCGATTTCACCAACGATTTCTTCTAGCAAATCTTCTAAAGTTGCTAAACCTACTACACCACCATACTCGTCAAGCAAAATGGCCATTTGATTTTGTGTTTTCTTCAATTCATACAACAAATCATCAATAAAAATTGTTTCAGGAACAAACAATGGTTCTTGCATGATTTTACGAATTTCTAAATTAGCAAAGCCAAATTTGTGAGCAGCTTTTAATAAGTTTTTCGTATGAAGAATCCCGATTACTTTATCCTTATCTTCGTTATAGACAGGTATTCGAGAATAGTTTTCGGATAAAACTTCATTGATATTATCTTCAACGGAATCATTGATGTCGATCATAAAAGCATCCGTTCGAGGTACCATCACTTCTCGCGCAACTTTCGTATCTAAAGAAAAAACACCTTGCAACATTTCTAGTTCTTCATTATCCAAGACACCTTCTGTTTCCAACATGTAACGCATTTCGTCTCGAGTCATCTTTGAGTCCTCATCGTCAAATGTCATCGGAGTGATTCGGGCTAACAAACTAGTTGAGGCAGACAACAACCACACGAAAGGTTTTGCTACCACACCAATTGCTCGGATAAAACCAGAAGTTAATTGTGCAACTTCTTCAGATTTATTCAAAGCGATTCGTTTTGGATAAAGCTCACCAAAAACAATCGATACATAAGTTAAAATCGCTAAAACAATCACACTAGCAAGATTTTTTGCTGCCGCACTACCACCTAGCACTGGAGCAAGTTTCTCAGACAACGTATTGGCCAAAGAAGCACCAGATAAAATGTTGACCAACGTAATCCCAACTTGAATCGTAGATAAAAAGTTGGTAGGGTCTTGCAATATTTTCAAAAGTTTTTGTGATTTTGTATCTCCTTCTTCAGCTTTTTGTTCAACCCGGTTTTTATTGATAGACACAACCGCAATCTCTGAAGCAGCTAAAAAAGCATTGATCAATGTCAAAACGATCAATAATAAAATCTGCGCTAACAGCGACTGACTCTCAGGGTCAGCATTCATAATCGCATTCTCTCCTTGTTAAGTTAAATTTTTTTAGTTTACGATAGAAAAAAACGTGGCTAGGTAGCCACGTTAAAATGGTATCACAAAGCGATTTTCTTTGCAATAAAAATAGCGGTGCACGTCTTATGGTGTCGTCGCGATTTTCTTCGTACTTTCGTTTCGCTGATCTTCCTTAACGATTTTGATAACATAAGAAACAATTGTTTTACAAATCGCATAAAAAGGTACACCTAAGAAGATTCCTAATAGTCCAGCAATATTTCCAGCAACTAATAAGACGATAATAATTGTTAATGGATGGATTTTCAATGATTTCCCAATAACATTTGGATAAATGATATTTCCATCTAGTTGTTGAACGACTAATACAACGACACAGCAAAGCAATGCTTTAAATGGCTCATTGAAAACCGTCACTAAAAAGGCTGGAGCTAACCCTAAATAAGGACCTAAGTAGGGAATCAAATTGGTCAATCCTGCAATCACGCCGAATAAAAAGGCATAATCAACCCCTAGAAGAAAATATCCTAGGAAGGTAAATGTACCGACAAATAAACATTCGATTGCTTGCCCACTAATATAGTTAGCTAATGTTTGATTCAGTTGGCCAAGTAATTCGACAATTTGACTTCTTCTTTTTTCTGGGAAAAAGCGCTCAATATTCGGTACTAACTTTTCACCATCTTTTAGCATATAGAACAAAATAAATGGTGCCGTCACAATCACGATTGTCGCAGAAGCAATCGTTCCAACAATCGAACCTAAGCTAGAAGAGATTCCGCTTAAAAATTGTTGAATGATTCGCCCATAAGAAATATCTAGCTGGTCTAAATATTTGCTGATATTCACTTCTTTAAAAATCGGCAATTCTGCCATTTCTCTTAACCAGCGTTCGACCTGTTTGATGAAGTCAGGCATGTTTGAAGCCAATGAAGAAATTTGTTGTACCAGATTTGGGATTACGCTTAGTAAAATCCAAATAATTGCCGTTAATAACATCAGCAATACAAGAACCACTGCCCAAGTTCGTTTGATTTTTGTTCGCATCAGCAACTTAACAATCGGATTCAAAATATAATACAAGAATCCAGCAATTAAAACTGGTGCAAATAAGGTTGAAAAAAATGTCCCAATGGGTTCAAATATAAAATTGATTTTTGAAGAAACCAAAATCAATGTGGCTAAGATCAATAATTCAAAAGACCAAAACATTAATTTGGAATTTCTCAGTTTTTCAAACAATCGATTTCCTCCTTTTCTCTTTTTTATAGTATAGCGCATCTAGTTTAAAAATTCTTCTCTAACTTCTCTTTTTTTATCTAACGACTAGGATTGCCACGGCTTTTCATTTCACAAACTTTCCAGTATACTAAAAAATAATGAGAGGTGATTGTAGAATGAAAATCGTACAAACAAGAGATACGTTAAGTGGGATTTATTTAGATGCTATTCGCATTCGACATCAAGTATTTGTCGTTGAGCAAGGCGTTCCATTAGAACGAGAAATTGATAAAGATGAAGCTAGATGTATTCATTTTGTCCTTTATTCAGAAAAAAAAGAACCCTGCGGAACTGTTCGTTTACTACCATTAGATAATGGCAAAATGAAATTGCAGCGAATGGCAATTCTTCAAAATTTCCGTCAACAAGGTTTAGGAAATCATTTAGTGAAAGAAGCGGAAGAATTCACCAAAAATCAAGGCTACAATACCATTCTTTTAGGTGCTCAAGAAACTGCTGTGAATTTTTATTCCAAACTAGGTTATGAAATTTATGGCGAACCATTTGAAGATGCGGGAATGCCTCATCTACATATGCGAAAAAAAATGTCACAACCATAAAAAAGAACAGCGAGTTTAAGAAAAATTTCTTAAGCTCGCTGTTCTTTTTTGTTTTACTTTCGCGACAATTGCTTATAACGATCATACCAAACATCAATATAGCCTTCAGAAAAAGGTCCTTGTTCATTATTGATCCAGTCAACTAAAATCTTCACATTCTCTTTTAAAATGAAGTCGATGTCATTAGGATAATGCATGATTTTACTATGCATTTCATATTCATCAACATCCAACAATCGTTTCTCTCCATCAGGAAACACCTTGATATCTAAATCATAGTCGATATACTTCAAGGCTTCATCGTCTAATAAAAAAGGTGAAGCTAGATTACAATAATAGGAAACCCCCTTTTCACGAATCATTGCTATTACATTAAACCAGTATTTTTTGTGGAAATACACAATCGCTGGTTCTCGCGTTACCCAGCGGCGACCGTCAGACTCGGTAACTAAAGTGTGATCGTTCACGCCAATCATTGAGTGTTCGCTTGTTTTTAATACCATGGTATCACGCCACGTTCGATGCAATTTGCCGTCGTGTTTGTAACTTTGGATCGTGACAAACTCTCCTTCTTTTGGAACTCCCATAGCAACCCTTCCTTAAGCAGCATCTTGTGCTTTGTGTTTGGGTGTTCATTACACCGACATCGTAATTATTATATCAATAAACTTTCTCTTTGCCTAGGAAGGATTACTATTGTTTCTATTTTTCTCAAGTTGTTCCACCAATTTCATTTGAACTTTCGGAAAAACAAATTGAGCAAACTTTGCTTCAGCAGTCCACAAAGCAGCTTCTGTTTCCGGTAACAGCTGATTAGTCCTGCTTGTTGCTCGCCCGTAAAACAAAAGAACATGCCATTTTAAATGACTGAACACATGGACTACCTCGCCCAAATGACGCTTTTGCCAAACGACTGTCTCTTGGTGTGCAAAGGGTAAATCTATCTGTTTTTCTGCGACCAGTAACTCATCAAACAAATTCGGTTGATTGTCAACAACTGATGCCCATTCTTGCTGAAGTTCCTGATACCGTTCAAGTGTGACTTCAACTAACGGAAACGTCCACATGTCTGCCAATAACTTTTGACTGGTTCGTTTTTCCAAATAAAAGCTTCCTGCTTGATCTTGAATTGCTGCTGCCACATAATAAACATCTTTTGGCTTTGCTTTTTTTGTTTTAACAGGAAAGTTGGTTTGTATTCCACGTTTATTTGCTAAACAAAAAGATTGAATGGGACAAATCTCACATTTAGGTGACGTCGGTGTACAAATAGCCGAACCTAAATCCATGAATGCCTGATTGAATTCTCCCGGATGTTCTTCGTCAATAATGCTTCGAACTGCTTCATCAAAAACTTTCCTACTAGACGCTTTCGCAATGTCTTCTTCAATGCAAAACAAACGACTCACAACTCGCATCACATTTCCATCAATTGCGGGTTCAGGCAAATCAAAGGCAATGCTAGCAATCGCTCCCGTCGTATAAGGACCGATTCCTTTCAACGAACTAATTTCAGCAACTGTTTGGGGCATTTCCCCACCAAATTCACTCATGATTTGTTTCGCTGCTGCTTGAATATTTCGAGCGCGGGAGTAATAACCTAACCCTTCCCAAGCCTTCAATAATTTTTCTTCTGGTGCATTGGCTAACTCCTCAATCGTTGGAAACCACTCCATAAACCGATAAAAATAGTCGATAACTGTATCGACGCGCGTTTGTTGTAGCATAATTTCTGAGATCCAGATGCGGTATGGGTCGTGATTATAGCGCCAAGGTAAATTCCTTTTTTCTCTTTCATACCACTCAACAAATTCTTCCTGAAATTCTTTTGTCTGCTCTGTTGACCAGTTTTTCCATTCTTTATTCACTGATTTCTGCTTCCTTTTCTGAAATAAATCGTTGAATCAAATCCAGATTGAATCCTTTTTGATACAGACTTTGTTTGACTTTCATTCTGCGTTTTGTTAAATCAAAACGTGCATTCTTTCGCCATAATTTTTCGCCTTGGCTTACCAACAACTCATACTCAGCTTCCTCATCAACTTCTTGTGGTAATTGGGCAATCGCCTGCTGGATGACCTCCGAGTTAAAGCCTTTAGTCATTAAATTTTGTTGGATTTTTCGTAAAAGTTCTTTCTGACTTTTTCCATGATTTTTTTTATATGCTTTTTGTGCCGCGATACTGGCAACCTCCACTTGGTCTTCAAAAAGATATTGGCTCAATGCTTGCTCGATGATTTCTGGTTTTAGCCCTTTTTGCTGTAATTGCTGGCTCAACTTTCTGGGACCTTTGTCACTCAATCGCATCTGAGTTCGGACGTAGCTTTCTCCGTAAACAAGATCATTAATCAAATCTAATTCTTTCAATCGTGCAACGATTTTATTTCGATCTTCTTGAACAATTTCTTTTTCTTTTAAATAGGTACGAATTTCTTTTTCTGAACGTAATTGATAACTCAAATAATTCAATGCTTGTTGAAAACCAAAGTCTTCTCCACTGCTTTTTTTGATTTCTTTGATTAATTCTTCATCTAACTCTCGTCCCTTTAATAAACGATAACGAATTAAAACATCTTCTGACACGCGCAGTGGCTCGCCAACAGATAAATCGACTTGGTAAAAAGGGCCTTTGCCTTTACTGATCCTCGTCACTGTTATCATGAAACTCCTCCTCGAACATATATTCTCTATCATATCATAGAAACTCCCCGCCGACAGCGATTTTGTGATAGAATAGACCCACATCAAACGAAAAAAAGGAGATACCTATGGCAGAAACAATTGTCAAAACCGGACAAACAGTTCCTTTAAAAATTAAACGACTTGGTATCAATGGTGAAGGCATTGGCTACTTCAAACGATTGATTATTTTTGTTCCCTATGCTTTACCAAAGGAAGAAGTACTGGTAAAAATCACCAAAGCAACACCTCGCTACGCTGAAGCAGAACTTGTGAAAGTGAAAAAGCCGAGTAGCCAACGTGTTGTCGCTCCCTGTCCTGTTTATTACGAGTGTGGTGGTTGTCAATTACAACATTTAGCCTACCATGCACAACTCGATTTCAAAAAAGATTTGCTTTTACAAGCACTTGAAAAATTCAAACCAGCTGGCTTTCGTCATTTTTCTTTATTACCAACGATTGGCATGGAAGACCCTTGGCGTTATCGTAACAAAGCCCAATTTCAGCTAAGAAAAAACAAAAAAACAAACCAAATCGAGGCTGGTTTGTATCAAGCGAATTCACATAACTTAGTTCCGCTGACTGATTGCTTAGTCCAAGAACCTCGAACACAAAAAGTGATGAATACGGTCGTTCGCTTGTTAAATAAATATGATCTACCCATTTATGACGAACGAACAAATAGCGGTATCTTTCGAACAATCATGGTTCGTGTGGGAATCCAAACGGGGGAACTACAAGTCGTCTTCATTACTCGTAGCCAAAAGTTCCCACAAAAAAATGCACTGATTCGTGAAATCAACGAGCGATTACCCGAAGTAGTTTCCATTATGCAAAATGTTCAACCGCAAAAAACTTCTTTAGTAATGGGTGACGAAACAATTCATCTTTGGGGAAAAGAAGCAATCGAAGAACGAATCAATGAAGTCACTTTTGATCTATCGCCACGCGCCTTTTTCCAACTGAATCCAGAACAAACAAAAGTTCTTTATCAAGAAGGAATCAAAGCACTGGCAATCGAAAAAGATGACACAGTTGTGGATGCGTATTGTGGTGTTGGAACAATCGGGTTAAGTGTTGCAAAATATGCCAAAGAAGTTCGCGGAATGGACATTGTTCCTCAAGCAATTGATGATGCAAAAAAAAATGCCACTCGTTTAGGCTACGACAACACTCGCTATGAAGTCGGAACGGCAGAAGAACTTTTACCTAAGTGGCTCGAAGAAGGGTTCCAACCAGATGGAATTATCGTTGATCCACCTCGAACTGGTTTGGATGCGAAATTAGTTCAAGCTTTGTTGAAACATCCAGCCAGAAAATTGGTTTATATCTCTTGTAATGTTTCAACCTTGGCGCGCGACTTAGTTGAATTAACAAGCTGTTATCAAGTCGACTACTTGCAATCTGTCGACATGTTTCCACAAACTGCTCGCTGTGAAGTCGTTGTAAAGCTAACAAAAAAATAAACGGATAAAAAGAAGTTTTCATTTCCGATCGATCAACCAAAATCGCCCTATTAAAAGTTACTCAACGACTTTTAATAGGGCGATTCATTTTTAGTTAATAATTTCCATTGTAATTATATTGATTCGTATCTTCTGGTGTATATTGCTCATATGTTTCTTGATTGTTGTTTTGATCGTAGTTATTTTCAGTACCATACCCATTGTCTTGATTGTTATAGTCTTGGTTATAATTACCGTTACCATCTGAGTAGGTTGATGAATAATCGTCTGAATAACTGTTGGAATAGTCATTTGAATAATTATTTGAGTAGCCATTTCCATCGGTGACAGTGCTACCCGAAGTTAGACCCGTTCCATCTTCTGAATCATCATAAAACATTTGATACGCATTGTCATTTTCTAAATTAGGCAAAGTACTACTTGTTTTCAAGTCTAATTGTTTTTTCAATTTGTTTTGAACTTTCAATAACTCATTTTGACCAAGAATTTGGTAATAAATTTCGTTAATTGTCGTGCTTTCTCCTTGCAGTTGTCCTTGATCGATTTTGCTGAATGCTGCAGTGTAATTCGTTGCAACATCTAACATGTCGTCCCACTCCAAGTCTGTCTTCACGTTGTTTTCAACTGCTTTTAAAATCTTTTGATAATTGCTCACACCATCTAGACTTAGTACTTTGTTGACGATTTTTGTTACAACTTCACGTTGACGACGTTGACGACCAATGTCCCCTTCTGGATCTTCATGGCGCATTCTGGCATAAGCTAATCCTGTTTCACCATCCAGCTTTTGTTTGCCAACTGGCACGTGAACACCATCTAGGGTAAAGTCGATTTTATTATTGACTTCAATCCCACCAACTGCATCAATCAAATCTTTCATTCCATCCAAATTGATCGTCACATAGTGATCAAGTGGTATGTCCAACAACTGTTCAATCGAATCCATTGCCATTTCAACTCCGCCAAATGCGTAGGCATGATTTAATTTGTCCACTGTTCCATAGCCAACGATGTTCGTATAAATATCACGATCCAAGCTGACAATTGTTGAAGTTTTCTTTTCTGGATTAACTGTCACAACCATCATGGTGTCTGAACGTCCTTGTTCTGTTCGTCCCAATCCACCAGTATCTAGTCCGAGTAATAAAACGGAAAATGGTTCTCGATCGTCAATACTAACTTTGTCCGATCGTTTAGTTGAAACTCGATTTAAATTCTTTGAAATTTTGTTGACTGTTTGATTTGCTTCACCCATAAATTTGATTCCATATGCCGAAAGTCCGACAATCAAAAGAACAAAAACTCCGAGAAAAGCTAAAACTACTTTTTGCCACCGCTTCATAGTACACCTCTGTTTCACATTTTCTAAAATATTTTCTCATACAACAATTTATTCAGCAATTCCCCACTTTAATCATAATAAAACTTTAAAAAACAGGAACAAAATGCGAGGAAATTATGTAAATTTTCAAAATTCTTCATTATCATACCATAGCACTTCTTTTGAGAAAAGTCAGAATTGTGCATAAATGAGCGATAAATTGACAGAAAATGAAAATTTATGCTGGAAGTTTTGGCACTAAGTAGTTATCTCCAAGCAATGAGAACACTTTTCTAAAAAATATGTTCTCTTTTTACCTATCCTATTCAAGAACACTTTTATGATAAAAAATTTCTATATACCACACAAAAAAGCTGGAACACCACACTGTCCCAGCTTTCCGGTTCAAACTTTATTCATTTTGGTTATTTTTTCGTAATTTGTTTAGTAACCAGACAATGACTAAAACCAGTCCCACGATTGTCCCAATCCCTAGCCATATCAACCATGGAAACGGCTTTTCAGGTTCTTCAATTGAAGCATCTTTTCTATTGTAAGAGTCAGATGTCTTCTTGCTCACCTTGAATAACGTTTCATCACTCCAATGAAAGTCTTCTTTACTAACTGTTATCTTTAAACGATACGTTCCCTCCTCAAACTTTTGTCCTTCTAAAAAAATCAAGTATGCCATCCCGCTATTCGGAGCAAATCCGATTGCTTGATTCCCACTTAATTGAGGAGTTTCTTCATTTCCGTTAAATAACTCATACTGAATATCAGCTGTCGATAAATACGTTGCCTTTGTATTTCGTAAACCTACCTTCACAGCATTTCTGCCATTAACTTGAGTTGGGGAAGCTTCCTTCATTTCAAGAACAGGTTCAATTTTTTCTCGTTCATTTTGTAGCAAGACAGCTATTTCTCGAGAAAAGACATTTTGAATGTTACCTTGTGCTTTTTCTCGTGGCTTTTCTTGAAGATAAATTCCGCCAGCAAGCACACCTTCAAATGGTTTATTTGGCATTGTGACAGTTAACTCAAGAATTTTTTGTTCATTTTCTTTTAAAGTAAATTCTTTTTGTGACAATTGAACTACTTCCTCAATATCGGCTGGTAATGCTTGTGTTGTATCCTGGTTTTTCCCTGAATACTCGACGACACCAAGTTGGTTCGTTCTTGCGCGATTAAAAGAAGGAATAATCGTGACTGGCGACTCTTTTAAATTAGTCACGGTTACTTTTAACTGAACCTCTTGTTCAGGTGCTAATTGCAAATCAAAATAGGCATCATTTTGGGAAGGTATTTCCTGATTCGGCTGAATTTGCGCATCAAAACTTTGAAGTGATTCTCCCTGAACCGGTACTATAAATCCCAAACTCAATCCTACTATTCCGAGTATTCCAATCAACCATTTCACAATTATCCCTCCTCTTTTCATCTACTCAAGTTTTTATGGTTCGGGTGTTGAAGAAAATGTCCAATTCAAGGTTGTCGTATACTCTGCTGCTACTTTATTCGTATTAGCTGGTACCGCTAAAGAAAACTGGTCAATTGCCAAAGAAGTATCCCCAGAATTCTCCCCAGCAGTTGCACTTAATACCGTAAATTCTTGGTTAAATACCTGAATAGCTAATTCATCATTTTCATAAGTGCTTATTGGGCTTAAAGATAAGTTATTTGTAACTGAACCAAACGATAAACTTAACACTGCATCTGTCAATTCCACTTCGTCACTCGTTTGAAATTGTTCGACTTGTGCTACTTTCACCAGCCAAGTTCCTGTAAGATCTCCTCGGTTATCTCGAACGTCAACTGCTCCAGTTGTTGCAGGCGCTGTCTGTTCACCAGTCGTAGTAGCAATCCAGTTTTCCGGTGTGACGGTTTGAATTGGATGTTCACCA
This sequence comes from Enterococcus sp. DIV0176, assembly GCF_050528535.1. NCBI lineage: Bacteria > Bacillati > Bacillota > Bacilli > Lactobacillales > Enterococcaceae > Enterococcus > Enterococcus sp. DIV0176. Next base: position 1,778,985 of record NZ_CP172879.1, read on the forward strand.
AAATTTAAATCAGTCGGAATCTCACTAGTGTAATCGAATTCCAATGCTCCAGGGATATAATTCACTTCACCTTGTGTCTGTGAGTCTGCCAAAACAAATTGACCAGAGAATAAGCACAGCCCTAACATCGCTAAGCTTGTAAAAATTTTCTTTTTCATAACAATTCCTCCTCCTTTAGCAATCTAACTAGGTGTATCTGACAACACCCACTCCAAAACGGTTTGGTAAGTTCCCGTCGACTTCACAGCTTCTTTTGGAACAAACAGTTGAAATTCACTCAGATTTAATAGAACATTACCTGGTTGCGTCGTTCCATTTAACTGGACAAGAGTTTGTTGAACGCCAACATTTAAGCCAACTGTCTGATTGGCAGTGCTACTAACTGAACCTGCAGGAAAAGTTGAAATCAGATCAGCATTTTTAATTTGTAATTGTGCCAAAAGTTCATTCGTACCTTGGTTCCATGAAGTTAGCTGCTCCACTTTTAACTGCCAAAATTTTTCTACCAATCGCGTATCACTAATTTGAACAACCCCTGTCGTTACTTGTTGATTTTCTTTAGCAATCAGTAACTCATCTATTTGCGTTTGAATGGTATGTTCACCAAAATCCAAATCACTTGGAAGCAATGCCGTTTCCATATCTAATGATCCTGCAGAAAAATAAATGGCTGTCTGCGCAACAGATTCTTCTAGTTGGATCAACGTTTCATCTGTCTGGATAAACATTCCTGAAAAATTTGCAACATAATCACTTGTAATCGCAGGTGAAGAAATTAAAAAAGGTAATGATGCTTGCGTATTTCCTAAAATTGAACCTGCTACCAACGCACGACTATCCGCAGAAGTCGGTGAATTCAAGTTATTAATCAATTGATTCAACGCCGTTGTAAACGGTGTTAATAACACTCCCAAAACCGTTCCAATTAGAGGAATTGCCGTGACAACAGTCAATAGATTTTGAACACGATTTTTTAACGTGGTAGCCAAAATCGGTAATAACCCTTGACTAATAGCTACTTCAAATTGTGTGCTAGTTCTTGGGGTAATCGCAAGAGACAAATTTTGACTACCAAAATTTTCCGAGGTTAATTCCGTTAATGCTTGGTTCACAGCCGTTTTATTTGCTGCAGAGACCAGTGGCGAATTAACGATCAGAGAAATTACTGAACTGATTGTCGGCATCAATACTTGTAAAGGGGATTGGCTCAAAGGAACAGTCACCGTCGTCTGTACAGTTGCAGGCCCGTTAACTTGAACATAACCAACCATCTCCGTTGGAATTTCAAGTATTCCGTATTTTTCACCCGTTGTAATCGCTCCAATACCTACGCCATCTTCTCCCGTAAGCACAAAAGTAACTGGCGTATTTTCCACATGCAAAAATGGTTCTTCTACCGTGGTTTGACTGTTATTTGAAAGTGTCGTTGTCCCAAATAGTTCTAAAGAAAGTGCATGAACGACATAAGTCTGACTTAAAATAATCCAAACCAAGCAGAAAGTCATTCCAAGTATTTGCCAAACTTTTTTTCTTTGAAAAAAACACATCTAACCCCCTCCCTCGCATCAATTTGAACTCAATCAATGAACCTTTTGACTATTGAAATTTCTCCCTAAACTACGGATATACTGATCAATTTGCTGAAAATCGCTTCCTGTTACTGAGCCTTTAGCTAAAATCAAACTATCATCACTCAGTAGCGCTTCCAATTGATTGGATAATTCTTTTAACGTAGCAAACCAGTGAAACTTCGGATCGTTTTGTTGCTCCAAAGCAAAGATTTCTTTGAACTGTTCCCCATAGCCAAAGATATAATCAGCGTCGGCATCTTCCATATCTTTTTTGATTGCAAGATGAACAGATTTCGCTGCATCTCCTAAATCAGCAATTTGTCCTAAAATCAGAAAACTTTTTCCTAAATAATAAGGACGTACATCATTAAAATAACCAATTGCATTTCTCATAGCCGGTAATGAAGCGTTGTGGGTGTCATCAATAAACGTAACTTTTTTTTGTGGTGCAATCGTTATTGATGATTTTTCTAAAATTTTGTGTAGTGGTCTAAATGTCTCAAATTTTCTAAGATAAGGCTTGATCGTCCCTTCCACCTCATGAACCACTAGTAACGTTGCTAAGGCATTGGAAATCATTCCAGCAGAAGAAACTGTTAGATTGACAGCCATTTCTTCGCCTAAAAAAGAAATCACTAACTCACAGTATTCTCTTTTTTGTTGCCAGTGTTTGACATAGACATCAGCTAGTGAATCTTGTAATGAATAAGTGTAGATTTTCGCCTCTCTTTTTCTGGCGCCATCAACTAAAATAGTGAACTCTTCTCGTCCCATATCTTTATTGATAATTGCCGTTCCACCTTTTTTTAACCCTTCAAAAATCTTGGCTTTGTGAATTGCTACACCTTTTGTATCCTTCAACGAGCTAAGATGTGCTTCACCAATTGAGGTCACCAACGCAATATCTGGTTCAATCAACTTTGACATAGAACCAGTATCATAGGAATTCAATGCATTTACTGAAACTTCTAAATTAAAAACTTCTGGATCAGTTAATAACTTGCTCATATAAAGCGGGACCGCAAAACGTACATTGTGATTTCCTCGGTTTTCTAATACTTTCTTTTCTTTAAATAAATGAGAAATCATCATTCGCGTCGATGTTTTTCCCGCAGAGCCGGTAATGGCAATCACTGGTTTAGTAAAACCTGCTCGCAGCTTAGCTGACAAGTTCAATAGAAATTCCCAACTATTCGGAACGATAAACTGTGGAACCTGAACTGTCTCATCTGTGATTGGATGTTCCGTTACAATCAAGCCAAACTCATTTTCTCTTCCAGCAATTTGTTCATTGCCATCTAACCATTTAACTGGTTTTCGATTGATATAATTTCTTCTTCCAAGCGTGATACAAACAAAAATCGTTGAAGAATAATCATGGTGTTTCTTTAAGTGTCCTGAGAAATATTCTAAATCTGTTATTTCTTGATCCAAATTTTCATACTCTCTGAAATAATTTCCTTCGATTTCCGTTAGCAATGTTCGAATGGTCGTCATTTTTTCACCCCACCTTCTTCATTTATCGGCTACCAGCGACCACGTCTTGGACGTGCCTGGTTCACGTATCTGGTTGCTGTTTTTTTAATTCTTTCAGGTGAATCATTCTGGTCGTTTTCCCAAGGATACAAGCCATTTTCATCTTTCTCATACCCAGTTAGATCTGCTGGAGGCTGCTGACCTTTCCGCTCTTTTTTCCGGCGTACCTTAAAAATAAAATAAGATAAACCAATCAAAGATAACGCAATAAAACGAATCGTTCCAACCATTAGAATCCCTCCTCTTTATTGGTATGCATTCGATAATTGATCAAGCCTGACAGAAAGTGCTCCGCATCGTCAATTCGCATTCGAAAACGGTCATGTCGGGCAAAAAAACCATAACAAACAACAGCCGGCTGTTTAAAAAATTGCGCAAATTCTGGGAACATCACACCTGTTGTTATTTCATGTAAAGCTCTCTTTTCCATCACCTGATTAATTCTAGATTTTGCTTGAAAAAAATCTTCATCTAATGGAAAGATTTCTTTTCTAAATGGACTCACTTCTAATTTAGTCATCATTTTTGATGCTGCGACTAACAATTCCAACATGGTTGGATAAGCAGTATCACGTTTATCAATGAAATTGATATTTTCCAGAGCGTTTTTTAGCCCAAATTGATAATATTCCTTTTTCTGTTGATATTTCAGTAATTCATTTGTCGCATAGCTTAACCAATGGTCGTGATATTTTTGATAATTATTAGCAACGAACTGTGCCATTAGACCTTCGCAGATTGCCAAAATTTCTTGCTGTTTCAAAATCTCATAAGCACGTAACAACGCAAACAAAATTTCACCGTCATAGTAAACGATTCGGAATTGCTCTTTCACTTGCAATTGACCATCCAGCACATGAATTGTTTTCTTTTCTGCTGTTAAAAACTTATCTTCAACTACTCGAATCAGCTCTTGTAAAAAGGAATGAAACTGTTCGTCTTGAGTTAGCTCAACATACTTGGAAACAGCGAGTATCGCCGTTGCTTGTGCGCCTAGCTTATACTCCACATCTTTTGTTAGTTGCTCTTTAATAAAGAGATAATCATCGAGTTCAACTGTTAAGTGTTCCATCCCCCAGAGCAATCCATCTTTTACTGATGCCAGCATCTTTTGATCGGAAAAGTATTCGGCTGCTTCTGCCAACGCATATAAGGAAGAAAAATGTCGAACTGAATTATAACCTTTAATTGGTTGATCATAGCAGGGATAATAGCCATAAATAAATTTTCCAGTAGAAGTTAACTGATTTTCTAAATAACTACTCCCTTTAGCAATAACCAAGTCTGTCATTTGTGCTAAATTTTCTCGAGAAATTTCCCGTATTCGATTCCCATTTCCATAGTCCTTGATCGGTAAAAGTTTCCCCTCCTCAAAGTAATAGGACTTCGTTTCAAACAAATAAAAGTCCGAGCGCTGTAAGTAACTTAGATCTTGTTCATTTCTCCCGTATTTTCGTTTGACATAACCACGGTAGTTTTGTTCATCAATTTGTAAATCTGGAAGATTTTTTCCTACTTTATGTGCTTTACTTGGTTTCAAGATTGCATTAGCAACAAGTTCTTCCATTAAGAAGCTTCGTTTTCGTAAACCATCGATCCTGACATTAAAATCAACGTAGTTATTTCGGCGAACTTTTTTTAAACCTGCTAAAAACTGGGTAAAATCGATTTTTGTTTCTTTTGTCAAAATATCAATTCTTAAATAAGGAGCTTGATTGAATTGATTGATTTTATATGCGGATAAAAAGTTGTTCCAGATTGTCTTGAAATTGTTGCCATAAAATTCAATGACTCGTCCGCGTTCACTAAAATCACCGGTGCTAACAATCAGCAGTTTATTAGTCGCACTCGTTTCAACTTGATCAATGATTTCTTTGATTGAAGCCAAACTATTTTCGGTCGTCTGAACAAACATATCCTCACCTCATGAAAGATTGATGAAGAGAATGCTCCCTTCATCAATCTATTTTATTTTCCTACTTGGCTTTATTTATTCTTTTTTCCTTTGCGAAGTTTCCAAATCCCTAGTCCAGAAATAAACGCTGTTAATGCTCCTAGTAATGAGGTTGAAGCACTTGTTTGATCAGATGTTTTCGGATAAGTTTTTGGACTCGTCTTCGATGTCGCTCCAATTCCAGTCCCACCTTTACTACTTGGTGGATAACGGTCATTACCAAGTTGAAGCGGTAATTTTGGTGTCGGTCCTGTTTGCTTAACTGGAGTAGGATCATCATCGTCTGCATCGGCATCCGCATCGGCGTCAGCATCGGCGTCAGCATCAGCATCCGCGTCTGCATCGGCATCGGCATCGGCATCCGCATCAGCGTCGGCGTCGGCGTCAGCATCGGCATCTGCGTCAGCATCGGCATCGGCATCGGCATCGGCATCGGCGTCGGCATCGGCGTCAGCGTCTGCATCAGCATCCGCGTCGGCATCGGCGTCGGCATCCGCATCGGCGTCAGCGTCGGCATCCGCATCGGCATCGGCATCCGCATCCGCATCCGCGTCGGCATCGGCATCCGCATCGGCGTCGGCGTCAGCGTCAGCATCAGCATCTGCATCGGCATCTGCATCCGCATCCGCGTCGGCATCGGCATCGGCGTCAGCGTCAGCGTCAGCATCAGCATCTGCATCTGCATCGGCATCGGCATCCGCATCCGCGTCGGCATCGGCATCGGCGTCAGCGTCGGCGTCGGCATCCGCATCGGCATCTGCGTCGGCATCTGCGTCGGCATCAGCGTCGGCATCCGCATCTGCATCTGCATCAGCATCGGCATCCGCATCCGCGTCGGCATCGGCGTCTGCATCGGCATCCGCATCCGCATCTGCGTCGGCATCAGCATCGGCATCAGCGTCGGCGTCAGCATCGGCATCCGCGTCGGCGTCAGCATCCGCGTCGGCATCTGCGTCGGCATCTGCGTCGGCATCTGCGTCGGCGTCAGCATCAGCATCTGCATCCGCATCGGCGTCGGCATCGGCATCGGCATCGGCGTCAGCATCGGCGTCAGCATCAGCATCCGCGTCGGCATCGGCGTCAGCATCAGCATCGGCGTCGGCATCGGCATCGGCGTCAGCGTCCGCATCCGCATCGGCATCGGCGTCAGCATCGGCGTCGGCGTCAGCATCGGCATCCGCATCGGCATCAGCGTCAGCATCAGCGTCGGCATCTGCATCTGCATCAGCGTCGGCATCAGCATCAGCATCAGCATCCGCGTCGGCATCCGCATCAGCATCCGCGTCGGCATCCGCATCGGCATCCGCATCGGCATCTGCATCGGCGTCGGCGTCAGCATCCGCATCAGCATCAGCATCCGCGTCGGCGTCAGCATCAGCGTCGGCGTCGGCGTCGGCATCCGCATCGGCGTCAGCATCCGCATCCGCATCCGCGTCGGCGTCGGCATCGGCATCTGCATCAGCATCGGCGTCGGCATCCGCATCCGCGTCGGCATCAGCATCGGCGTCGGCATCGGCATCCGCATCCGCATCGGCGTCGGCATCTGCATCAGCGTCAGCATCCGCATCGGCATCAGCATCGGCGTCAGCATCGGCATCAGCGTCAGCGTCGGCATCCGCATCGGCGTCAGCATCGGCATCAGCGTCAGCATCCGCATCGGCATCCGCATCAGCATCTGCATCCGCGTCGGCGTCAGCATCAGCATCCGCATCGGCATCCGCATCAGCATCTGCATCCGCGTCGGCGTCAGCATCCGCATCCGCGTCGGCGTCAGCATCCGCATCGGCGTCGGCATCCGCATCGGCGTCGGCATCAGCGTCGGCGTCAGCATCCGCATCGGCGTCGGCATCCGCATCGGCGTCGGCATCAGCGTCGGCATCGGCATCCGCATCAGCATCGGCGTCTGCATCCGCATCAGCATCGGCATCGGCATCCGCGTCGGCATCGGCATCGGCATCAGCATCGGCATCTGCATCTGCATCCGCGTCGGCATCCGCGTCTGCATCGGCATCCGCATCAGCATCGGCGTCAGCATCGGCATCGGCGTCGGCATCAGCGTCGGCGTCGGCATCAGCATCGGCATCGGCATCGGCGTCAGCATCGGCATCAGCGTCGGCGTCTGCATCAGCATCAGCATCGGCGTCGGCGTCAGCATCAGCGTCGGCGTCAGCGTCGGCGTCAGCATCGGCATCCGCATCGGCATCGGCATCAGCGTCGGCATCTGCATCCGCATCGGCGTCGGCATCCGCATCCGCGTCGGCATCATCGTCGTCTTCATCCGGAATAAATGCTTGCGTTGGTAAACTTGGAATCTCATTCTCATCGTAAGCAATCAACTGAATTTCATCTAATGGATCAACGTCCTCTGAAGAAATTGGAATAGTAAAGCTTCCTGTTACTTCATCCGCTGGTCCTTCACCAATCAATACTCCATCTTTATAAATTCTTACTGTAGCACCAGGATCAGCCATACCCGTGACTTCATAGCCATCAGCTACATTTCCAGTCACCTCAACATTGTAAGGAGCAGTTACATCACTTGCCTCATAGAAAACCGGTGTGTACCCGTCATAATTTGAAGCAATGTCAATCGACAATAGACTTGATTTAATCATCGTTGCTAAAAAACCTGCTTCATAGGGATTCGAGATGTCTACTCCCGCTGTCAATAAGTCTTGATAAGTTGGATCTTGGATCATAGTTGGAATGGTCACGGTTGTTTCACCAAGCACACTGCCATCTACTAAATTACCAATCAATGCAGAACCTACGTTAACTAGAGCTAAAGCCGTATTGTAAGTGAGTGTAAATGCTGGTTTAAGTGTGGCATTTAACGTTCCATTAACTGCCGCTGCTGCTATCGGGCCACCAACACCCGAACCCGTTGCTTGGAGTGCTTGCACAGCATTATTTAAGTCTGTTAAAATGTCCGTTAGTGATTCACGAATGATTACTTCAAGAGCACCTTCGAGTTCAGCATAGATGTATTCATCACCTTGAGCTTCGAGTTGCAAAGCAACATCAGCAGCCGTTAAGTTACTTAGATTGTTTAATAAGTTTAACTGCGCATAGACTTCTGAAAAGTTCACATTAATAGTGGCTAATGGATTAGCGACATTCGCTAACGTAATTGCTGACTCCACACCACTTACTAAGGTAGTCACCGCACCATTTACAACTGTTAGTAACGGATCTAAGGCATTCGTAGGAAGCAGAATTTCGGTTGAGAATGTTCCATCACCATTTGGCGTTACTAGTCCTTGCATTTCTTCTGGAATTGCTAGAACTGCTAGACGATTTCCTGGTAAAACACTTAAATCAATTCCACTATCTGCTGATATGATAAAATCAACAGCACGACTAGTATTTTCTAAAGGATAAGGGGCAGAGCTGGTGGTTCCACTTGTATTATCCGAAGTTAAATTACTGAATAGCTGTCCGCTAATCAAATCTGCGTAAACTTCGTTCGTTTCAAGGGTAAAAAGTGGCGTAGCAATTGAAATTGGGGCTAACCCTAACAACATACCTGTTGCTAACGACGTTCCTACAAGCAAGTACTTTCTTGAGCGGCGCTTAGCACTTGCTTTTTGGTCCATTAATTTTCGGTAGTCCTTTTTCATGTTTATCCTCCTTTTTGAAACACATCTCCTAACTGTCCTGTCCTCCGACAAAAGAATAAATATGTGAAGTAGCTAACGACCTCCCCTTTATATTCGATTTTTATACCTAAAAGGCGCCTTTTTAGGTATTTTCATTCACTAGCAACTTAAGTTATTCGGAGTTTATCAAGGGTATATTATAAAATCTATTATTTTGCTCGTTAGTCAATAAAATAACCACCATTAAACGAAATTGTTACTTTAAGATTAAAAAATAATCAAAAATGTATTATAATATTCACCATAAATAGATAAAAACTCTTATAAAACAAATAAATCTATAACACGCAAAAAAGATAAAATATCATACGATATTTTATCTTTTTGTAGTTTTACGTTATTTTTTCTTATTTTTTGCGTTTATTAAGTTACAAAAAACGAGAATTTTTAACGACCTTTACTAATACTATCTATTTTAAATAATTTTTGGAGGAATAACTTATATGAATCAATTTTTTAGTTTAGAACGCCCGATACAAATGCAGTTGACCATTCTTGAAACACTTTACTTTTCAGAAAAGTCTTATTCTTTAGAGAAACTTGCTCACTCAATCTCATCTGACAAACGATCAGCTGCTCAATATTGTCAAAAAATCCAAGAATTACCAAATGCGATTCATTTTTCCAAAACTTCATCCTATTATCGTTTCTCAGGTGATGCAAAAGAGTATCAGCTCCTACGTTCAGATATCTTAGCTCTATCGCCGATTTTCCAACTAATTTACCAGTTAATTTTACTTTCTAAAATTCAAATAAACGAGTTCTTGGATTCACTTGAAATCAGTGAATTTATTTTGCGTAGACATATGACACAATTAAATAAAAAACTTGATCCTTATCAAATCCAAATCAAAACTAAAAAAGGAGACATTTACCTAACTGGAAAAGAAACGCAAATCCGCTATTTTAGTTATTTAGTTTTATGGGAGACTTATCGTGGCGTAACCTGGCCTTTTTCAACCGTTGACTTTGAACAAACATTATCTGATGTAGAAGGTCTTTTTGAAGCTGTAGGTCAGCAACCAAATAAAATAAAAGCTCTGCAATGGTGCTATATTTCTGCCATTAATCTCTTACGATCCTCTCAAGGACATTTAATCGATAACAAGACATTACCTTCGTTTACAACACAAATCTGGAAAGAATTTTCGGAAGAAGTGGAAAGCTTTCAGCAAGCAATTGGAGATAAACTTTCGGAAACAGAATTACGTTTTTCTTTTCTCTGGATGCAGTCAAAAACAAATTTTTATTTAGCAGAAAATTTTTTGGAAAGAGCGCTAAAGCTTCATTTGGCAAAACAAACTTCAGCAAGATTATTTTTGATTAAGTTTTTTTCCTATTTAAATACATTGAAACGAAATCAGCTTAACCATATCAAAAAACGTAAGCTGTTAAACGCAACCTTACTAGCTAACTCGATGCACGCCATTTTATTTCCGAACTTTTTAACATTAAATAAAGAATTTATTTTTGATATAGAAGAAAAACATCCAAAACTCTTAGAGGAAATGACGCGTGTCTGTACCGAGTTCAAGGATCAAGACCAAGCGCTCTATTGGTTACAACCTTGGATTTTGACGGAAGCATTCCTGATTATTGCTCCACCAACTTATTTTGATAAACAGGTCAATATCAAATTTGAAAGTGACCTTCCTCATTCACTAGAGTTAGCGACAATGAAAAAAATCAATGATTCTTTACGTCCGTACATCAATGTTTTTATGACAAATGATCTTGTGATTCAACCAGATTTGATTATCCGAACAACAGACACGTTACTTACCATGCCAAAATTTGAAGAAGAACCAACAGCTGTTACAATTTCCATCCAATACATTGAAAAACAAATCCATTCACTGGTTCACTTCATTAAAGAACGTTTTACTCCATAATCCATTTTTTCTATAAATATAAATAAAAAAGGAGTCATGGCATACGCCACAACTCCTTTTTTGCATGATCTTGTAAAAGAAGTCAACTTTTTTCAAAGTCACTTGTTTTTGACAAGATCGTTTTATTCAACAAATATTATAATTTAGTCACTTCAGCAGCTTGAGGTCCGCGTGAACCTTCAACAATTGTGAATTCAACTTCTTGGCCTTCTTCTAAGCTCTTGAAGCCATCTCCTTGAATTGCTGAGAAGTGTACGAATACGTCATCTCCGCCATCTACTGTAATAAACCCAAATCCTTTTTCATTGTTGAACCATTTAACTGTTCCGTGTTCCATAAGTGTATAGCCTCCAAAAAATGTTCTTGTAAGAATTCTTCTTACAAAAATATTATACCGAATTTAGAAAACGCTCGCAAGGCTGTTTTTCACTTTTTCCGGAATCAGTCAAAGAGAGAGCTAACACATAAACATGTTATTTTGCTTGTTCAAACTGTTTATTTACTTCATCCCAATTCACAAGGTTCCAGAATGCTTCGATGTAATCAGGACGTACATTTTTATAGTTCAAATAATATGCATGTTCCCACACATCCAAGCCTAACACTGGTATTTGACCTTCCATCAAAGGTGAATCTTGATTAGCAGTTGAAGTAACAACTAATTTGCCATTATCAACAGCTAGCCAAGCCCATCCAGAGCCAAAACGACCAGTTGCAGCAGTTTTGAATTCTGCTTTAAATGAAGCAAAATCACCAAAAGCAGCATCAATTGCTTCTTTGATTGCTCCTGTTGGTTCGCCACCGGCATTTGGTGCCATAATTTTCCAGAAGAATGAATGGTTTGCGTGACCGCCACCGTTATTGCGAACTGCAGTTTTAATATCTTCAGGAATAGCATCCATATCAGAAATTAATTCTTCTACTGATTTTTCGCCAAGTTCTGGATATTTTTCGATTGCTGCATTTAAATTCGTAACATAAGTATTATGGTGCTTGTCATGATGAAGGTGCATTGTTTCTTCATCGATATAAGGTTCTAAAGCATCATATGCGTATGGTAAATCAGGTAATGTGTAAGTCATTGAAAATCTTCCTCCTCAGTAATTCTGTTAGTCTTTACACTCAAAAGAGTAACAAAGAGTTGAGATTTCTTCAAAAGTTATGCCTACGATTTTTGTTATTGTTCTTCGATTTGATCATTTGGTTTCTTTGATTTCATCGATTACCTCAGTTTTTTTGAAAATAAATAACTTACTGAATACATAGTTAGCCAAAACAACTAAAATTTGTGTAATGATTTTGGCCACATACTCATTACTATGGAGCCCCTGAATTAGTAAAATCATAGCGCCCATATCCAGTCCATAGGAAACAATTCGATAAAAAAGAAACTTGCCAAATTCTTCCAGCACGTGCCAAAAACTTGGTGATTTAGAATGAAAAACCCAAATTTTATTTGTTACAAAAGCGAACAACACTGAACAAATCCAGGAAATCGTATTGGAAACAACCATGCTGAAACCAAATACTTGTAATGCCAACGCAAAGGTCACGAAGTTTACCACCGTTGCTAGTCCGCCAAAAAAAATGTACACAAAAATTTCCCAGTACCCTTTTTCTTCTAAAAATTTTTTGATTTGCAGATATGCTTTCATTTTTGAACCTACCTTATTAAAATTCTTATTTATCATACGCTATTTTCGCAAAATTTTCAGCCAGATTATCAAAAAATTAGTAAACAGCTTCGTTTAGTCATAAAAAAACAAGCAACTAATTTCTTTAAGAATAACATTTTTCTGATTGACAACCAATCAATCGTGTAATTTTGGCTCCTTCCCTTGTATTTCCAGCCATACTTCGCTAGAATTGCTGTTGAAGACAATACTAAAGAGGAGCTATTATGACAACAAAACAATTATTATTCAGTTCATTTACACAATTCAAAAATCTCAAAGAGGCACGACAAACTCCTTTTTGGAAATCAATTCTTTATCTCTTAGCGCTAAGCGTAATCATGGCTTTGCCAATTTCATTCCAAGTCTTTCAAGTTTTGGATAACATCAAGACAGATGGACAACAAATTGCAAAAAAAATCCCTGATTTTGAAATCAAAGATGGGCAATTAGATGCCCATGGCGCTGAAGGTTTCATTTATCAAACAAATTCCATCATTTTTACTTTTGATCCAGATGGAAAACGTTCTGAACATGACATCTCAACTGATTTGATGGGTAATTTTATCAGTGTTGGCATGCTGAAAGATCAAATGGTTATTGCCTTACCAAATTCTGGCACAACTACTTCTTTGTTGGGTAGCAATGAAATGACCTTGAGTTATTCAAATGAAGCATTAGCTAACTTGAATGGGAAACAAATGCGTGAAGTCTTAGCAAAATCAACGATTCCGTTTTGGATTAAAGCAGTGACTTTTATTATCACTATTTATCCAAGTTTTCTTAACTTACTGATTACATTAATTATTGCAAGCTTTGCCGGTTATATCTATGCTCGTTTGCGTTTGACTAGAGCAACATTCCTTGATTGTTTAAAAACAATGATTTATGCGATTACTTTACCAACACTTCTTTCCACTGTGCTTTTAATTTTTGTTCCAACATTTGATACAAGTATCTTCATCACATTAGTTGGGTTATTTATTTTCATTCAGGCAAGTAAAGGTTGGCCAAGATTTCAATTACCAAAACAATAATTCTATTTGAGCTATGACAGCTGTCATAGCTCTTTTTTTATTTGCTGACCTCTTCCTCATCAACTTACTTCAAACTTTTCATACTTTGCGCTAAACTTAAGACAAGAAAGGTGGTCAAATCTATGAAACAGCCAATCATTTACTCCACTCGTCCTTTTCGTGACGAATTTATAAAACAAATTCAGACATTTGCACCAAATTATCAATTCAAAACAGAGCTAACTCCTGCTGAACTCTCACAAGTCGAGATTAGTTTAGGTTGGAATCGTGAATTTCAGTCTGAACTACTAGCAAGTAATAACTTGAAATGGGTTCAATCCATTTCTGCGGGTGTTGACACATTACCATTGGAAGAATTCTCAAAGCATGACATTTTACTTTCAAATGGTAGTGGTATCCATAGTGAATCAATTGCTGAACACCTAATGGGCGTTATCTTTGGATATTCACGTGGTCTTTTTCAGGCACAAAAAGCACAAGTTTCTCAAAATTGGCTTGGCTCATCTGTTCACTATCAAGCAATCCAGCATAAAAAACTGCTGATTATTGGTACTGGACGGATCGGTAAAATGGTTGCTCAAAGAGCAGAAGTTTTTGGAATGGAAATCTATGGTATCAACACGACTGGTCGGCCAGTAGAGCATATTAAAGAAACCTTTCCGTTAGCAAAACTTAAAGAAGTCTTACCAACCATGGATATTGTAATCAATATCTTACCCTTAACCGAACAAACTAACGGTTTATTTAATCAAGAGTTGTTTACTTTCTTTTCACCAACAGCGCTCTTCATCAATGTTGGTCGTGGACCATCTGTTAAGACCAACGAACTAATTGATGCGCTCAATCAAAAGAAACTAGCTTTTGCTGCGCTAGATGTCTTTGAAGAGGAACCACTCCCAGAAAACAGCCCACTTTGGTCAATGGAAAATGTGTTGATTACTCCACATATTGCTGGTTTGACTCCCCATTTTCAAACTAAATTTATGGATATTTTTCTCAAGAATCTTGAAAGTTATCTTTCAACACAGACTCTTGTAGTCAATCAAGTACAGTTGCTTTCTGGTTATTAAAATAAAGATTCGCTCACTGAATAAAATCGAATAATCGCGTAATTTTTTGTTTTGTGAACGAAGCAGATTAGAGTTATTAGTCAAAAAATAACGGAGAAACCAATCAATGATTTCTCCGTTGTTTTTATTTTATTGTTAATCATTTTTTTCAAAATGATAGGCTGGTTCATCCTTTTTGACGTCGTAATCGACAACTAAATCGTATCCTTTGAAGAACCATTCATCCGCTTCTTCAATAAAGAACTTCATGCCATCAATCAATTCTTCTTCAATGACATTTTCTGGTTCTTCAACTGATAAACCAATCGAAAAGCCTTCGTGTACCTCTGTTTTACCATAAACTTTTCCGAAAAAGCGAATGCCAAGGTTTTCAGGTGGATTCACTTCTTTTTTGAACCATTCTTGTGCTGCAGGTGTTACTGTTAACTTCGTCAAAATCACTCACCCCTATAATTATTGATTCATTTTATCGTCAAGCATCTCTACATCTTCCGTTTCTCCAATTACTAATAAATTATCATTTTGACGGACAAACTCATCTGCTGCTGGAGAAACAACCACTGTTCGATCCACTCGACGAATCGCTACAACAGTTAAATCAAACCGTTGACGGAAATTTAGTTCGCCAAGTGTTTTATTGAAAAACTTAGGATTAGCTACTCGAATTTCAGCTAATGAGTACGCATCCGTCAGTTCTAAGTAATCTAAAATATTTTTTGAAACTAAATTATGCGCAATTCGAACACCCATATCTCTTTCCGGATGTACTACGCGATCTGCGCCAATTTTTTCTAAAACGCGTGCATGATATTCATTTTGTGCCTTCACTAGTATGTTAGGTACACCCATTTCCTTGACCATTAGCGTTACTAAAATGCTAGCTTGAATGTCTTCACCAATCGCCACAATCACATGGTCAAAGTTACGAATTCCTAACGAGCGCAAAGTCATCTCATCTTGCGCATTTGCTACCACTGCATGCGTAGCAATATTCATATATTCATTTACGCGATCTTCATTGCTGTCGATTGCCAAAACTTCTTGTCCTGATTCAATCAATGTGCGACAAATACTGCCACCGAAACGACCAAGACCGATGATTGCAAAATTTTGTTTCAAGTCATTACTCCTCTTCATCCTTATTTCTTTTCAAGTATAGCAAAGCCTTTTCAAAAACAAAAGGGGCGAGACTTAGCCAATCTTTTTCCTTCAAAAATTGACTGATTTTCCTTCAAAAAAATAAAAAAGCGGGACAAACACAAATTTGTTTTGTCCCACAGTTTTTTTAAATTCAATCAGCTGTTCATTATCAATTATTTTTTTATTCGTTATTTGACCAAACCATGTTTGAACGCATAAATTGCGGCTTGTGTACGATCCTCAACTTCAAGTTTTGCCAAAATATTTGAAACATGGGTTTTGACTGTTTTCAAAGTGATAAATAACTCATCTGCGATTTCTTGATTACTCTTTCCTTCAGAAATCAACATCAGAATTTCATTTTCTCGTTTCGTCAGGTCTTCATGCAGAATTGGTTCGTTTCGGCGACTCATTTTTTCCATCATTTTGGTTGTTACTTCTGGCTCCAGTACTCGTTCGCCACGTTGCGTCGCACGAATTGCATCTGCTATTTCATGCGCAGTCGAAGTTTTTAATAAGTAACCTGCAGCACCAGCCTCAATTGCAGGATATACTTTTTCATCATCAATAAAACTGGTGACAATAATAATTTTTGCCTCTGGCCAATCTTTTAAGATAGCTTTTGTTGACTCAATTCCATCCATTTCTTCCATCACTAAATCCATTAGAATAACATCTGGTCTCAGTTCCATTGCTTTCTCATAGCCAATTAAGCCATTCTCAGCCTCTCCGACTACTTCGATATCCTCTTGAATAGATAAGTAAGAAGAAACGCCTAAACGCACCATTTCGTGGTCATCTACGAGCATTACTTTTATCATCCGCCGTTATACCTCCTTAATTAAAGGAACCTTGATCTCGACACTCGTTCCCTGTCCCTTAAAGCTAATAATTTTCACTGTGCCACCAATTCCTGCAACACGTTCTTTGATATTTCCTAAACCGTAACTTCCCGTTTTCGTTTCGTTCATATTGAATCCCGTTCCGTCATCAATGACCCGTAACAATAAATTATTGTCGATTCGGTGTAAATAAACCTCTAATTCATTCGCTTTTGCATGGCGTAATGTATTTGAAAGCAACTCTTGCACAATTCGGAAAAGATGATCTTCGATTGAACTGGATAATTGAACATCTTCAATCTCCCACTTCAATGAAATTTGAATTTTATTTTGTAATTCTTTTAATAATTGCTCAATTCCTTGTTTCAAACTTTTCTCTTCCAGATTAACTGGTCGTAAATGTAATAATAACGCGCGCATCTCTGATTGAGAAGCGTTAATGATCTCTGCGACCATACGTAGTTGTTTCCGAAAAACTTCTGGTGTATCACTTTTTTCTGCCTGCTCAGTCAAAGCAGACATCATCATCATGGCTGCAAATAACTGCTGTGAAACAGAGTCATGCAATTCACGCGCTAATCGATGACGCTCTAATTCTAAAATTTCTTCTTTTGTTTGTCCATTTACATATTGCGGACGACTTGTCAAAATTTGAAGTTCACTAGAAACTTCAATCATTTTTTCTTTAATTTTAATAATTTCTTGGTCAATATCTTTGATATATTCGTTATCAGCTGCTGCTAAAATCGGTTGATCCAAAATTTTTGCATCATAGTTACCAGAAGAAATTGCTCGTAACTTTTCTTCGATTTTACCATATCTTGTTTTTTGAACAACTGATACGATCAAAAAAGTCAATAATCCTACACCTAAAGAAATCGCAAATAGATGAAAAATCAGTGGTACATAAAGCAATCTTGCTTGCAGTAATTCTGCCCACCAATGGTTCTGTTTACTTGCATAAAAATAGGTGAACATAGCGAATAAAATAACCATAAATGTGCTAAGAGAGGCATAAAAGGCAATCATTGGTCGAGAAATTTTCCCAATCATACACGGATCACCTCGACATCACCAAGCAAGGTATTCGTAATAATTTTCAATCGACGTGGATTCTCGTCATAATCATTACTGTAAATTTTGATTGATTCATTTTTCAATGCAAATTGTTCTTCTTCAAAGTAAACATTTCCAACTATCGTCGCATGTTCTAAACTGATAGCAATCCCTAATGGAACAAGAATTCTTGTTCGACCAACACCTTTTCGAACGATGACAATATTATCATCTTTAGGCAACAAAGTATTGCCTAAATCAATGATTGTATCACCCGTAGCAATCGCAATATTGATGTCATCCCATTCATACACATCTGAACCAATTCTCTGATTGCCAATCAATTGTTGTTTCGTACGTTCGTTGTTATGTGGTTTCAACTGTTCTGTCTGAATCATCATCATTTGCTTTTTGCGCCAAAAAGCATTCTTGGTTAAATCAATACCAGAGATTTCAACACCCTTTAGTCCAATAAACAACACAGCAAAAATCAGCATCAACCAGAGTGCTGGACTGCTAACTAAACTGAAAAAAAGGATCAAGCTCCCTAGAATCAATTGAAATTTTTGGAATTTTTTGCGTGGTTGTTTGCGTAGTGCCAAATAAATATTGAGTGCGCCAAAGACCACGAAGATTAAAATTTCTGTATTATTAACAATTTGCCAAACAGCAAATAATAGCAATAAGGTTTCTACTACGACAAAAAATCGTAAAGAACTATTCATCAGCTTGCTCCTTTCCTATTCACTTTCTTCATCATACCTATTTTTTCTAAGCTTTACTATAGGTCTCTGGTTGTAAAAAGCTATTTTTCTTATCAAATAAACCAAAAAGAAAGACCTAGACTAATCATCTGATTATGCTCTAGGTCTCTAGTTAACAAAAAATTAAGCCTGTTCAACTTTAACGATTTTAACTAACATATCTCCACCTGGTGTAGTGATTGTTACTTCATCGCCTTTTACTTTTCCAATCAAAGCTTGTGCAATTGGAGAGTCATTTGAAATCTTACCGGAAAATGGATCAGCTTCAGCACTACCAACGATAGTATATTCTTCTTCATCACCATCAGGAAGTTCAACAAATGTAACTGTTTTTCCGATTGAAACTTCGTCAGAATCCACGCCATTATTATCAATGATTTGTGCAAAACGAATCATTGTTTCAATCGTTGTGATACGTCCTTCTACAAAAGCTTGTTCATCTTTTGCTGATTCATACTCTGAGTTTTCTGACAAGTCACCAAAGCTCCGAGCAATTTTGATACGCTCAATAATTTCTCCGCGTTTAACTGTTTTTAATTCTTCCAATTCTTGTTCTAGTTTTTCTTTTCCTTCTAGCGTCATTGGGTAAACTTTCTCTACCATTCGTAACGTCTCCTTCATCTCAATAAACTACCACAAAAGGTAACCTTTTATGGACTATAGTCCAAAAAAGATTACCATGCTTTTTCTAAAATGTAAATGTTTTTCTAAAAATGAATGAATAACACTAGTTTATTTTATGATTTATTGACATATTTTTCAACTAATTCTAAGTGTTCTTCATACGTTTTGGCAAAGTAAACATTTCCTGTACTTATGTCTGCCACAAAATAGTAATAATCATTATCTGCAGGAGATAAGACTGCTTTGATGGACTCCTCACTAGGACTATCAAATGGTCCAGGTCCAAACCCAGGATTCGTGTATAAGTTATATGGAGAATCAACCGCAGTATCAGCATAACTTACTGTCTCTTTGTGTTCGCCAAGAGCGTATAAAACGGAAATATCCGTTTGTAGCGGCATATCTGACTCAATTCGGTTATAGAAAACTCGTGCAATATTCTTACGATCATTTTCCTTGACGCCTTCTTTTTCAACTAAAGATGCCAATGTCAATACTTCTTGAACAGTGCGATTTTGTTGCTTAATCGTCGCATAGTAATCTTGCATAACTGAGTCTGTTTTTTCAACCATTTGGATAACTAAATCTTTCAACGAAGTATCCTTATAATAATCATAAGTAGCTGGGAACAAATAGCCTTCTAAATGATATTTTACATCTTTAGCTTGAGATGAACTTTCCAGCAATTCTGGGAATTTTTGATACAACTCTTTTAAGAAAGCATCATCTGTTATCAAATCTAAAAATTCTTGCTTGTCTTTCCCGGTAATCTTAGCCACCCGACTTGCTATTTGATCGATATCATAACCTTCAGGAATCGTGATTTTCCCATCAGCAACTTCTTTGGGTTCAGCAGTACCACCTTCTTGCAGTAATTTACCAATCTCATCTAAAGTCATGTTTGGAGCCATTTGATAAAATCCTGCTTGGAAACCAGTTAAATTTTTGAATTTCGTATAATAATTAAAAACGATACCACTTTTGATAACATGGTCGTTTTCTAGGATTTCACCAATTTGTTTATTCGAAGAACCACTTGGAATCTCTACTTGAACCAATTGACTATCCGAATTATCTAATGGTTTTAAACCACTTTCAACATACTTATAGGTAGTAAAACCAAATACTCCAACGATTGCTAATAAAGTGATTACGATCACTAAAATGATCTTGCCAACGATTTTATCTTCTTTTTTACGCAAATTTTTACGTTTGACCATCACTTCTTGCGTTGTGGTGTGTTCAATTTTATTTTTTTCTTCTGGATGTTGTTTGTTTTCTGACAAAACAACTCCTCCTTACTCTCAAGTTCATAACTTCATCCATTATACATGAAATTCCTTTCAGAGTGAATTCTTTTCATAAAATATATTATTGCAAAATTGTTAGTAGGAATCTTCTTACTATCCGTATTAAAATGAAGATGTTTTAACAAATATCAGAAAGGGTCATCCTATGCACAATAAAAAACATCAAAAAAGGCAAGCAAGGAAAAAGACGGTTCTTCTTGCTATCTTAACAATTTTTCTGGGATTAGGCGTAACCACGAGTTGGTATTTGCTCCTACTTTCTGACACAATCAAGCCCGTTGCAGATCAAGAACCAGCAACTGTCGTAAACTTGACAGCTTCCGAAAAAAAAGCAGCAACGGAAATGGATCAATTGCTGAAAAAATCGAAATATATTGGCACAATCTATGTTCGAAAAAACAATCGAATTATCTTAGAGAAAACTTATGGCTATGCAGACAAAGAAACAAATCAGCCAAATTCTCTATCACTCGACTATCAGATTGGTTCGATTCAAAAAGCGATGACGGCACTCCTCATTCTAAAACAAATCGAACAGAAAAAAATAAGCTTTACAACACCTTTAGCAACCTTCTATCCGCAAATTCCAGGTAGTCAATCAATCACGATTCACGACTTGTTGACAATGCGATCGGGGTTGCATAAGACCGAGCAACCTTCTGTTCCACTGACTGACCGTGACATTGTTCAATTTACTGTAGAACATTTAAAATGGACTGATTACCAGACGTATCATTATGAACCACTAAACTTTACTTTATTGGCGGGAATTCTAATGCAGTTGACTAATAAAAGCTATGAAGAGCTATTATCAGATTCGTTAATCAAACCTCTTCAATTGCAACACACCGATTTTTATGAAAATGTCAAAAATTCTCCTCAGCATGCAAAATCTTATCAAATGTCAGCTGATGATGACTACTGGAAAGAGTTAGATGAAAACGAAACTGCGATCCATAACGAATTAGGAACCGGAAATATCAGTATGAATACGTATGACTTGGCAGCTTTTTTTACAAAAGTACTATCCGGCCAACTTATTCCCAAAAAACTACTCTTCTCACTTTGGCAGAATAATCAACTGAAACATCCTTATAGCGGGGGTGTTTACAGCGGTGCAGATTACATTTTAGCGCAAGGGAACATCAATCGTTTTCACTCAGTTGTTGCTATGACAAAAGATACTAAAAACGCAATCGTTATGCAAAGTAATATCCAATCTGACACAAAAATCAAACCTGGGGCAGTTGCTATCAGGAATCAACTGTACGAAATTCTAACAGGCAAAAAACTTCCTTCATAATTTTAACTACAAAAAAATAGCGAGGTGGTAAGTAAAATTACCGCCCCGCTATTTTTTCAAAGTAAATTCTTTACTTGACAAGCTCACTTTCAATATAGCATTTCATACCAGCCAAAATATCAAATTTTGGCTGATAGCCTAATGTTTTGATTTTTGAAATATTTGCCAAAGAGTCGTGAATGTCCCCTGAACGTTCCTCTTCAAATTTCAGTTTCAACTTCACCTGTAAAATTTCATCAATTGCCTGAATCAATTCAAGTAACGTTGTACCGTCACCGGTGCCTACATTAAACTGTTTGCCTAATGCTTCTTCCTTCGTTGCCACTAACATCAACGCTTGAATCACGTCTTCGATATAAACGAAGTCCCTTGATTGACTGCCATCACCAAACAAAGTGAAAACAGTTGCCTCACCTGCCAATTGTTTTTTGTAGCGATCCATTAAAATCGAAATAACACCGCTATAAGGTGAATTTGGATTTTGATTTGGCCCATACACATTAAAGAAACGAACGGCGCTAGTTGGCACATCATACAAATGATAATAATCCAAAACATATTGCTCTGCTGCAAATTTATCCACTGCATAAGGTGTCAACGGACGAATCACAGACTCTTCTTGTTTTGGTAAAGTCAATTCATCTCCATAGACAGCTGCAGAAGAACTGAAAACTAAACGCTTTAGTTTGGGTTGATATTGGCGAATCAATTCTAATAACATCAAAACACTTTCAAAGTTCACCCGATGTGTTGCAACTGGACGCGCAACAGAATCTGCAACACTCGCAACCGCAGCTAAATGAAAAATATAGTCAAATGAATGATCACGTAACAATTTCTCCATTAGGCTTTCATCTGTCACATCACCTTTTACAAATTTAAGATTACTTGATACAACTAAATTCTCCTGTTTTCCCATGGATAAATCATCCACAACAACGATTTTATTTTCTTTACTTAAATAATTTGCTAGCGTAGAGCCAATAAATCCAGCTCCGCCAGTGATTAATATGTTATCCATTTTTTCACCTCAACTACATAATACCTTAGTTATCCACGTTAAGTTTAACATTAAAAAATGAAAAACTATAGTTATAACATTTTTTAAATATAAAAAATTTTTTCATTTATTTAAACCAAAATAGTACTAATTATAACAAAAAACTGTAGAACAAAGAATTTTTCCCTTTGTCTACAGTCTGACACAGCCACATGCTGTTCCTTTTTTGCTATTATTTTCCTATTAACAACGCTTTGAATTCTTTAAAGCTTCTGATAAATGAACGATGAACAAATAAGAAGTAAATCAGATAAACAACTAAATAAGTTAACATGCTTACAAAATTACCACCAAAAAGCTGGTTACTGATAATAAAGAATATTGTAACTATCGTCTCAAGTACCAAACTGTAGCCAACCGGAATCTTCATTGATCGACATAAGAAGAATTCTGCTAAATTACAACGGAAAGCCAAACTAAATAATATTAATCCTACTGCAAGCGTTAAGTCACCTATCACAAAAATTACCAATAAAGATGCTAGTAATGTCATTACTAACGTCAACACATTCACTAATAGAATCGTTTTTTCTTTTCTTAACGTCTTAAGATACGTATTGATAAGTAAAGACATTCTTCCCTCATAGATAATAATTGGGAAAAGAATACCCATGAATTTCAAACTTTCATTGTACTCTGGTAACCAAGCGCCTAATATATATTTTGCAGGGACATAAAATAGCAAAACACCATATGTTAATGGAACAAAAAGTCCTCTTAGTGTAACAAAAAGACTAGGAAGTTTTTGCTGATTTGTTCTTCTAAGCAAGGGAAACATAACAATCCCAACTGCGTTAACAAATGTTAAAAACATATTAGAAATACTTAAAGTAAAAGATAACTTACCGAATACTTCAATTGTCCATTTCTTTTCTACAAAAAAGCGAATAGTTCCTGTAATCAACATACTAGCTATACTAGATAGCATCAATTTACTACCAATATTAATATTATCAAATATCTCTAAGAATAGATCATTAAGACGGATTACTTTTATGCTTAACATATCTTTTACCCGAGTCATTCCCCAGATTGTAACAATTAATTTGGACAAAATATCCATGATTATCAACCAAATAAAATTGCGTCCACCCATAGAAAAGTAAATCGTAATAAAAAGAACGTAAAGATATCTATCATTTCTTGATAGCTGTGCATACTCTTTTATTCTATTTGTTGATTGGAATATATAGAGAATAAAAGTTTTCATAATAGTGATAAAAGAAACCACAGCTGTCAAAATTAATATTGTAGATTTTGTACTTGCAGGCATCATAAAAATTGCCCAAAGTATAACAGCAAAAGACATGATAATTTCAAAAGTGGCTAAATACCAAAACTGAGAACCTAAATTTCTTTTATCTAAGTTTGAGTATTCCTCGCCACCAATTTTTAAATAAATTCCGTCAATCCATCCAAAATGTAGAAATCCTACATACGAAGAATAAAATATATAAAGTTGCCAATAACTGTATTCAGTAACACCTAGTAGTTTTGGAACAAATAAGTTCAGTAAAACTGAAATTCCCAAGGTAGCAAAATTAGCTGCAACTGTATAATACAAATTTTTTATCACAGATTTTGCTTTTTCATTCACTGGCTTTACTCCTTAGATTTTTTACTTTAAAGATATGATATAAATCCGCAAAGTAGTTGAAGACACCCGGATAATTAAACGTATTAATAATGATCTTATTCATTTTTTTACTGCTTAAAATATTAATTCTAAACTCATTGGCCGCTTCCATCTCACGATAAATCTTTTCCTTTGACTCAACTTGTTTTATCTCTTCATTTTGTCGCATAAAATTTAATGCAGAATCAATCCGAACATTAAATCTTTTTAACGTATTAATTCTGGCATCATATATTCCAGTCTGTTGTTTAGCACTGGAAACTTCTTTCTGAAACGAACTATTCGCATGACGTCTAAACATAATTGTTGGCAAAGGTAGATAATATAACCCGTCATAAAGCAGTCCAGCAGCCCACATTGCAACATCATGAGCCGATTTTTCTGCTAATTTATAATAATCTTGTACTATTGGAACAAAAGTTTTACGGATTCCAAACACACACCCTGGTCTTTTTAAGAGCACATTTTCTTTGATAAACTTAACTCTGTTAGTTCCTTCGACAGTCTCAATTTTTCTTAATTTTGCCGAACTTCCAGTGTTCTCAATCAATTCATCATAATCAGACACTAACACAGAAATATCGGCATTTTTTTCAAATTCTTGTGTCATAGCTTTTATTTTAGTAGGTAACCAGATATCATCTTGATCACTGGTAAAAATAATATCACTACTGGCTTCAGAGAGAAGACTCATAAAGTTTTCTCTCCATCCTTTATTCACAGTGTTAACCTTAAAATACCAATTTACTAAATTATTTTTTTTAATATAGTCTTCGATGATAGCTGCTGTATTGTCAGAAGAGCGATCGTCAAAGATAATTACTTCATCAATTTTTCGCTCCTGATTTTTCAACGAGTCTAACTGTTCAACTATATACTTTTCACCATTATACGTTGCCATAACCACAGCTGTAGTCAAATTATTCTGCATATAAATAGAACCTCTTTTTCACATTTCTTAATCTCTAAAGTAGAAATCATACGGATGATGTGTCACTCTTTCTTCTTCAGGTGGAAGCATCATATAATCATCATATCTAAGTCTTAAAAATTGATCTCTTTCTTTGATAGCTCTGAAGGTGTGCCCTTCAAATTCAACATCCTCGTATTCTTTAAACCAAGCTGTTGGAAATACGCCCCAATATATATTGATAAACTCCATATATCCACAGTACTCGGCATCTTTAATTGGATATTTAATTACCAATTCTTCATATTTCTTTTGCCAAAAATTAAAGTCACCTTGTTTTAAAAGTTTACGATATTTAGGATAATATAAAACTCTTTTCATTTTTGCCTTTATCCAAGACCTTGAGATAGCATAGGAATTATTCAAAGAAAAAACCATATTTGCTCGATAAAGTTCACACAAATCGCCAAATTTTTTACGTTCTTCCAAATCTGTTGGAAAACCATCAATAGGAAAAATATCTACATATACGCCTAGTTGTTCATCCTCACTATTGTAATATTGCTTACTGACTGCCTTTGTGTCTCTGTCTACTAATTTAGCAAATGCGTATCGGTAGTTCTCCGTATCTTCCGGGCTTAACAAAATATATTTTTCTTGTTTTCTCAATAATGTCAATAATTTTTCATAATTTGGTCTAGTTAATACAATATCTAAATCGTCATCCCATGGGATATATCCCTTATGTCGTTCAACCCCAATTAAACTTCCGTAAAAAATCGAATAGTCAATGTTATTTTTCCTGCATAGTTCATCAATGTAAACTAGTATATCTACACTTATATCCTGGATATCTTTATTAGTTAATTTTTTCATTTACAGATTCACTCATTTCTTGATTTCCCAGATTATTGTAAGTCAGTCTTCCTAAATATAAGAAAAAGACCATTGCACCTAATTTATTAACCAAAACTATATCTGTGATTAAACAGGCTGAAATCAACACAACTAATGCAATATTTGCCCAATAAAGATATCTCGTATAGTGTTTAATTTTCAGCTTCCACAAATTAATTAATGTCTGGACAATTTTTATCACTAAAAATAAAGTGAATGGGATTGTCCCCAACAAACCAGTTGTAGCTAAAAGATAAAAGAAAAAATTATGTGGTGTCTGTTCTTTCTGGGCAATCCATGTCTGAGGTAAATTTTCCTTTGCATAGCTAAACATATTTTTGGGTGATGTTCCTAGTAATTTCTTACTTTCAAATATTTCAAATGCACTATTCCACAACTTAAATCTACTGTTTGAAATATCTGCATCTTCTCCAACATCTTTTCTTTGTAAGCTAAGTTCTTTTTCATGTGTTGAATGTTTTTTAATTATTGTGTGTTGATCTATCGAGTTGATTAATACAACAGACGCTTTTTGTGTACCAACAAATAAAAACATGCTAATTAAAAATAAAACAAACGCCATGATTGTAGAATGTAGAGTTCTTTTTAATAATGAATTACTTTTTCTAAAATAAAAGGTTAAAAAGAAACCGCTAATCACTATTACAGCGAATAATTCAATTTGCGCAGTTCTTGAACCAGACAAAACAATATAGAAGTATTGGAATAGTGAGCTAACAATCAAAAATGATTTAAATACTTTATGATTTGTTTGGAAATATAAGTGAATTGAGAATAACAAACTAATCATTGAAATTGTCGCAGCATAGTTTGGGTCCACAAATACACCATACAATCGATTTTCAATAAATCCTAGACGAACACCATAATACAATTTATCCAGTGGCATCGTATAACTAAATCTCACCAAAAACATTCCTAATGAAATTGTAACTAATAGGAACCACAAACCAACTAATATTTTTTCAAACCACTCAAACAACTTAGTGTTTTTCTTGCTGCTCATCTCATATACCACAAAGAAAAACAGCATCTGCCAAAATATTATTTTTATATTAGACAATAAACCAGTTCCACTTACCAAAGATGAAATAAGCATTGCCAATGTAAAAATTATTAGCAACAAATCTAACTTTTTCTTTTTTAAAATCCATAAAATTCCATTTCTGGCTAATAGACAACCACCAACAATAGCTATTATTCCAAAAATTAAGCTATCGAAAATAGAAGGTATTACGCTATACAAACTGACCATTCTAATAATCAACATAAATTCCCAGAACAAAATAAATGGCACTTCTGCTTTATCAAGCACTTTATTCACATTATTCAATATCATTTTTACTCTGACTCCGTATCTTTAATCATTTTTTGTTTTTTTTACTCTTGATTCTAGTAAAGATAAATAGCGATAGACATTAGGATGAATCATTAAAGCAATCATCGATATTTTTCTTGCTTTAGTGAAGTATTCATTTTTCAGAATAAATAGAAGGTTGTTTTTTAAAAAATAAATAATTTCTTTTTTTACTGATTTGGGAACTTCTTTTTCACTCGCCATTATTTTATCTAATACAACAAAATACGCCCAACAGACTCTTGTGTGTGCGATTGAAGAATAATTTGGATAATTTGTATTTATATATTTTTCATTTTCTACCCATGCTTCAATCGTGTCTAAGTCTTTCTCAGAGTAGGGTGACGTTGTAATACTGTTCGATCGATGGTAATAGTAATACTTTGGCTTCATGTCAGCAACCACTTTTGTAACATTCTCTAATAACAAAAACATTACTGCGCCATCCTCAGTTATCTTTCCATCAGGATACGTGATATTTTTAAATAACTCTCTCTTGTACAATTTATTTATTGGATGAACAGAAATAACCTTAGCTTCAAGTATCATTTTTACAGCTTCATCTCTGGTTAAAACATAATATCCTTCTGGTTTTGCTTGTGGTTTTTTCCCTTCATAAACATCATAAATACCACATATTGAAATATCCGCGTCTTCTTTTTTTAAATTATAGTGTAACAACTCATACATATCATCCTCGATATAGTCATCACTATCCACGAATCCTATATACTTGCCACGTGCATTTTCTATACCAGCGTTTCTAGCAGAGCTAACCCCCATATTTTTTTGGTGGATGGCCTTTATTCTAGAATCCTTTGCGGCGTATGCTGTGCAAATTTCACCCGATCTATCAGTTGAGCCATCATTTACCAGAATTAATTCAAAGTCTTTAAATGTTTGACCTAATACTGATGAAATAGCCTTCTCTAGATATTTTTCTGCATTAAATATCGTCATAATAATACTAATTTCACACATTTACTTCTCACCCTTAATTATTTCAACGGTATGTTCTAACGATTCCTCTAAATCAAATAAAGGCATCCAGCCCGTTGCTGTCAATTTTGTATTGTCCAAAACAGCTGTATTTGCTTTAGAAAATCCTTTACTTTCAATTTCATCTGGTAATTCAAAAATAACTTTTTTACCACTGATGTTTGCTAATTTTTTTGCCAAATCTTTCAAATGCAAATCAAATTGCTCGTTTGAAACATTGTAAGCTTGACCACTTTCACCATGTAATAGTAAATACAAAATTGCAGAAACTGCATCTGCAACATAAACATAAGAAAAGTATTGGTTACCTTCACTTTTTAACACGATATCTTCCTGATTGACAGCATTTAGAATAAATTGAGAAGAAGCTTTGGTATCAGAAGTTAACATCGTTGGCCCAAATGTTCGGCATAGACGTGGAATAACAATATCTAACCCATTTTTCGCAATGTATGCTTGACAAAGTGATTCGCTCACTCTTTTGCCTTCTGGATAACCAGCACGTAACGTATTACAGTCAATATAACCACAATATTCTTCGTTAAATTTTTCAACGTCTCCACGATTTTCACCATAAATTTCAACTGTTGATAAAAATAATGTTCGTTGGACATTGGTTGCCGCTGCATGTTTTAACACTTGATCTGTCCCAGCTAAATTGGTCATGATAGTTCCAATTGGATCAGTTGCATAGGCTTTAGGATGTGTGTTGCTTGCTCCATGAATCATATAATCAACCAAAAGATCTTCCGGTAAAGGTTCTGTCACGTCGCCTTCAACAATCTCAAAAGTTGACAAGTTTCGATATGTTAAAAAACGCGTTTCAAGTTTTTCCCGATTTCTCCCCATAGCAAATACTTTGATTTTTAATCCCAATTGCTGGTTTGCTAGCATCAAAGTGTCAATTAAAAATGAGCCAATCATTCCAGAAGCACCAATCATTAAAATTGATTTACCATCAAGTTTTTCCAGTTCAGGTAGACTCTCAACTACTTTCGCCAAATCAGCTTGATACATGGGCTGTTCAACTAATGTCATCTTTATCTCACCTAATCTTTCATTTTTAAATAAGCTTTAAACAATTCCAAGTCATCCGTTGTAGTCAACTTGATATTTTTATCAGAACCAGCTGCAAAATATAACGTCTCACCCAGATCTACCATCATTGTATTTGTGTATGAAGAATCAGTCATCCCAATGTTTTCTGCTACCGCGCGGTTATAAGCTGCAAGCAGTTTACCATATTGATAGGCTTGTGGAGTTGATACTCTTCGCAAAGTATTACGGTCCACGTATTCAACCGTCGTATCCTCCGTTTTTTTAATAAAAATTTGTTCATTATAAGGTAATGAAGTCACGCCATTTCCATATTCCTTACATTTCACAATAACATCAGACAAAACAAGTTCATCAACCAATGGACGAATACCATCATGAATAATGATCGTATCATCTTCATCAGAATGGTCTTTCAAAAATTGGACGCCATTATTTATTGATTCTTGTCCTTTTGAACCACCTGTTATTACCCATTGAACTTTACTTATATTAAATTCTTTAATGTAAGCCCACATCGTTTCTTCCCATCCGGATTTACAAACCACTAAAATGCGATCAATTTGCGGATGTTTCTGAAATGATTCAAGTGTGTAAATAATGATTGGTTTACCTTCAATATTTATAAATTGTTTTGGAATATCTTGTCCCATTCGTTTACCGACCCCGCCGGCAATAATAATTGCTGTAATCATTTGTTCTTCTCCTTTAGTTAAAATATATTCCTTTGTATTTAGTATAAGAATTTTCAGGATCTATAAAAATTGCTTCATGATGCGCAATTTGATTTTCCTTTGATGGTACCTTCAAATAATCACCAAATGCTTTTCGCAAATAATCATCGTACCCAACAGGAATAGGCATTTCCGTATTTTCAAAAGGAACCCAAATTGCTGAGGAAAAATCTTTAGCTGGATAAATATTTCCCATATACTTGGGGCCAACACATAGCTCTGTTATATTTTCAGTTGGTTTTTGGTTGTACTTAGTCATTTGTTTTTCCGCAAATGACCAAATAGTATATTTAATCTTTCTAGGGAAAATACCCAATAACACCCTTCCAATCAGCTCTAAAAGCTTACCATGATTTTTAGGAACTTGTTGACTACGATAAAGCGAATAAATCAATGCCCATATTTTTTGTTTTTTTCTATCTTTTACTGAATCTGGTGCCACATCAAGCGGAAATATATCTAATTGAATTCCGTGGGGAATATCCAAATCAGCTTGGTACGTTTTTATAAATGTCGTCTGTACATTTCTAATGGTTGTAAAAGAATTGCGATCATTATTGTCTCGGCTTGGCTTTAATAGAATGTATTTATTTTGATGTATATCAGTTCCCCACAACTCACCAAGCTTTTGATAATCTTCTCGTGGCATAAAAAAATCAAGATCATCATCCCAAGGAATAAACCCTTGGTGTCGTATAGCACCGATTGCTCCTCCCCCACAAAAATAACACAATAAATCGTGTTCCTTACAAAAGCTAACAAAATATTGTGCCATCTCAAGATTTACTTGTTGAATTTTTTTTAATTTTTGATCCTTACTATACATATTTACGCCCCGTCAATATTTTTATTAATCTTGTACATTTTCTCATAAAGATGGTTATATTTCAATTACTCTTCTAACTACCATTCTAAAAGCAACAAAAAAAGATATTTTCTTAAGAAATAGAAAATATCTTTTAGCTCCTTAATAGACCCGCTTCAAAAATGACATCAAACCAGGTAGTTTTACTTCAATAAAAGAACCTACTCTTATAGCCAATAAAAAAAACGTTATTGGCAAATTATATAAAAATTTCGTAATCTTTTTTGCTGTAGAATCTGTCACAGCCATTGCTTTGGCTTCAATAATTGTCGGATCTCGTAAGATTTCAACCGCTTCACGCTTTTTTTCCTTTTTTGTTAAAGTGTCTGTTTCATAGATAGAGAAAATTACTGATGTTGCCCCCTTTAGCAACAGAGCAGCCATTCCAGCCTTATCTTGATCTTTAGTGATAAAATTAGTTAGCTCATAAAATTCTTTGAATGTTGCGAATTTATTTTCTTTATACTGATTAGTGATTCCCTTTCCACCTTCAAAATTATACGTATATGCAAGAGCAGAATTCATGACCACTTGTTGGCAATATTGATAATAATCCAAGTTAAATATCCGATCTTCACAACTACTATAATTTTTAAAGCGAATTTGATGTCGTTCTAGTATCTCTCGTTTATAGCATTTGTTCCAAACAACATACATCAACTGTTTACTCATCAATTCATACATATCATTTAAAAATTGCTGATTATCTTGATAAACAAAATCAGAAACCAAGTATTCTTTTTCAGAAATAATTTCAGTTTCATTCAATGTTCGGTAAACAAATGAACTGATAATCAAATCAGTTGTTGGATGATTAGTAAGTATTTGTTCATAGTTTTTTAGTACATCTTTTTTAGGTGTATCATCTGCATCAAAAAATAGAACATATTCTCCACGAGCATGTACCAAACCTTCATTGCGAGCAACTCCAGGACCTTGATTTTCAGTCGTAATAAGCTGAAAACGATCTTTACCTTGAACTAGCTCACTAATCACTTGCTCGGTAGTATCTGTTGATCCATCGTTAACAATAATCACTTCATAATCGTTAAATTCCAGTTCCATCAACATAGAAATGGTATGCGAAATGGTTTTTTCAGCATTATAAACAGGTATGATAATACTAAACTTAGGAGTCTTCATCTTCCCTACACCTTTCACCTTTTATCCATAAATCTTATCTTCTGGGAAATGCAGTTCTGCTAAAGAACAAGCAGCTTCTTCATCCACACCTTGTGAAGACATTTTATCGA
This sequence comes from Enterococcus sp. DIV0176, assembly GCF_050528535.1. Taxonomy (NCBI): domain Bacteria; kingdom Bacillati; phylum Bacillota; class Bacilli; order Lactobacillales; family Enterococcaceae; genus Enterococcus; species Enterococcus sp. DIV0176. Next base: position 1,811,204 of record NZ_CP172879.1, read on the forward strand.
ATAAAATTTTAATTGTTTGCAATAAGATTTTCAAATCCAATAACAACGAATATTTTTTGATATATAACAAATCAAAACGCAACTTACTATTGTAGTCTGAGACATATTTCCCATAGACTTGCGCATAGCCAGTAATACCCGCACGGACATTATGACGTAAATAGTAATAAGGATTTTCTTCATTAAATTGATCAACAAAGAATGGTCGTTCTGGACGTGGACCCACGATTGACATATCGCCTTTTAAGACATTAAAGATTTGTGGTAATTCATCAAATCGTACGGCACGAATAAATTTACCAACAGGCGTTACGCGTGCGTCATTGCTTTTAGCAAGGACTGGGCCTGATTTTGATTCAGCTGTTGCGCTCATTGAACGGAATTTATAAATCGAAAATTCTTTTTGATTTTTTGTGATACGCACTTGCTTATAGATAACAGGACCTGGTGATGTTACTTTTACTAAAATCGCTGTTAATAACATAAATGGTGAAGCCAAGATCAACAAAACAAGTGAAACAAGAATATCAAATAATCGTTTGAAAAGCTCATCTTCTGGAGGGATTCTAAAACCAGATGATTCAATAATGCTTTCATCTTCAAAATTCATGATATTTGGATTGATCATGATCAAGTTTTCAAATGTTGTATTTAAAAATAATTTTTTCTCTTTCTTGGTAACCAACTGGTAGATTTTAATTTTTTCTTGTTCTTCAATTTCCGAAGCCAAGTACACAATATCGATTCCATCAATCAGTTGTTTCGTATGCTCATAAAAATGATCAACGATAACTGCTTCTACTTTATGTTTATTATTTTTCTTTGATTGGAAATTTTGAATTGCTGGTGCAACATCTTTTTCTAAACCAACAATAATCACTTTTTTGTCACTGCTGATTTTCAAGTAAAGTTTATACACCAAAATGCGATAAGTGCTGACCAAAATCGTTCCGATCACAAAAGAAAGTAAGATAACTAACCGCGGAAATGCAAACCAGCGCCCAGCAAAAGTTACAATCATAATCCCAAAGGTCATCAATACTTGACCAATAACAGTTACAAAAATAATGTCGCTGATCATTCGATTATAAAAGACGTAAGCCCCTAACAAAATATTAAGAACAATAAATATAATCGAAATAAAAACTGCGGAATTCTCAAAAGTTTCAAAGTTACGAACTGGTATTTCTCCTTGAAACTTCAGTAAAAAGCTTATATAGACTGCAACGTTATAAACAATCACATCCATTAAAATAATAAATATTCTGCGAGCGGCGCTCCACTCCCCATTTTTATTCATATATACACTCCTAACCTCAGAATAATGCCTTTATCATCTTACCATAGCAAGCCTTAAAAGCCTAGCGAGTAACCAAAATGTAAAGGAAATTAAACTATTATATGCAATAAAATAGACTATTTTATCTTTTCATTTTTGTTTCTAAAATCCACACTCGGTGTCTTCATTCTTACAGGCGTGATAAATAACAAAAAGCGATGAACGTATCCAAGTTCGATACGTTCATCGCTTTTGATTAGTCCGGTCTTAGAGAGAAATCTCCAATACCTTCTTTAGTCAAATTATCATTGTAAAATGGATCATGTGCAATGTAGCTTGGCCACTTGTCTTGCATTTTTTTGATTTCACCAGCAAAGCGTTTTTGTTTTTCTGGAGTATCTTCATATCCTCTTGATTTTGATTCAAAATGATAAAGTTCCACTTGATGTGCGTAAACATTGTTACGTCCCAGTTCATAGACTTTCAAACATAGATCAACATCATTAAATGCAACTTCTAATGTCTCGTCAAATCCGGAAACAGCATGAAAGTCACTTGCTTTAACCATCATACAAGCTGCAGTCACTGCTAAATAATCAACATCAATCACCAAACGACCAAAATAACCGCAGTGTGTTTTATCATAATTATTTAGCGCATGTCCTGCTACGCCACCAATTCCAACAAGGACACCAGCATGTTGGGTTGTTTCATCTGGATAATACAATTTTGCACCTACACAGCCAATTCGATCAAATTGTGCATAAGAAACCATTGTCGTCATCCAGTCTGGTGCAATAACTTCAGTATCATTGTTCAAAAATAAGAAATACTTTCCACTTGCTTTTTCAGCTGCTAGATTATTGATCCGTGAGTAGTTAAACGGAATATCAATCAACTCGACAATGAAACGATCGTTTAAACGCTCTTTGTAGTTTGCAAACAATTCTTGCATTTTTGGATCCGTACTTCCATTATCTGCAATAATAATTTCATAGTTGGGATATGTTGTTTTCTCAATAATTGAATCAACACAGACTTTTAAATCTTCATACCCATTTTTAGTTGGAATAATGACACTCACTAAGTCTTCTTTAATCACGTCATACATCACTTCATAAAAACCCGAGATTCTTCCCGGACGTACTTTCCCTTTGATTCCACGACGATTCAGTGCATCAGTCAACGCTTTTACACCAGAATCATAAATATAACTTTTCGCTTCGCCACTACTTGCTGTAGAACCTGGAATCGTTCGCCAGTGATACAGAACTTTATCAATATGATAAATATGATTTGCTGGAATTTTTTCTGTCACACGTAAAACAAGATCATAATCTTGTGAGCCCTCATACCCCTTACGAAATCCACCTAATTCTTTCACGATGCTTGTGCGATAAACACCTAGATGAGAAATGTAATTGTTTCCCATTAGTGTATCTGGTGACCAATCAGCTTTAAAATGGGGGTCAAAACGATTCCCATCAGAATCGATTTTATCTTCGTCGCTATAGATTAAATCCAGCTCAGGTCGTTCGTTCAATACCTTGGCTACTTCATATAGCGCTGAAGCTGGCAACTCGTCATCATTGTCCAACAAAGCTAAAAATTCACCCGAAGCTAATTCTAAAGCTGAATTAGTTGCTAAGCTAATATGTCCATTTTCTTGTCGAAAGACGACTTTGATTCGCTCGTCTTTTGCTTGGTAAGTTTCCAGACATTTGCGAATAGCCGGATCTGTTGAAGCATCATCACTAATGCATAGTTCCCAGTGATCATACGTTTGTCCTAGAACAGAATCAATGCATTTTTCTAACCACTTAATTTCAACATTGTAAACAGGCATAGCAATTGAAATCAATGGACGATATTCTAAGGCAGTAGCAGCTTTACGCTGTGCTTCTAAATCAACTTTTTCGTGACGAGTAATCCACTCTGCATAGTCAACTGAACCAGGTTTCAATTCTAGCTTGACGCGACGAACAGCTTTTTTTAAGCCATGTGTTCTTGCGTAATTGACACCTTTTTTCAGCAAACGTATTTGTTTTTGCCAAGAGGTCTCAAATCCATCATCAAAAGGATAACGTCCATTTAGCTTCACGGCAATTCCATTTTGGTGAGTAGTTGTCTGAAAATCTAAGATAGCTTTTCCTTTTAATTTTCCTGAAAGTCGAATTTTAAATCCGCTTTGCGTTTTGACATCTAGTTCGTATAAATGATTGATGTCTAAACGAACGACAGGCGTTGTTTCAATCAAAACTTGGCTTTTTTCTACTGTGACTGAAGGGATTTCTTTAGTTACTTCATCAATTGCCCAACCCACAATAAGTAAGTCTCCAGTAGCTCGTTCCCGAGTGATTGTATCAATAAATACAGCAATTTCTTTCTTTGTCACTGTCCAGTTACTCCTTTATCAAGTAGGCCAATGAATTACATTTCAATAATCCAAGTTTGACCATTTTCTGCTGTTACTTCAATTAAAAATGTACGTTCATGTTCACAAAGAATCTGCAATTCAAAACCGGCAGGAACATTTTCTGCAAGATTTTCAGCCTCATTCACTTCTTTGCGATAAATCGGTTTAGCATCGAAAAACGGTGATTGATCTACTGATAAATGATAAGACAATGCGTTTCGATCTGCTTGTGAGATGCCCCAACCAATAATTGTTAAAACTTTGGTTTCTTCATCCCAATGCTTTTCATCAATACATAACGCTAACTCTTTTGCTTGAACTTTTTTAGGAGTTTCTTTTGTTCGACGAGTTTTTTTTGATTTAATTACCCATTCATCGTTATCTAAAAGTGAGCAATAACGCGTAGTTGTTGTTTGCAAGTAATGATCAAGCTTAGCATTTTCTTCTCTAATTTGATAATTATCTTTTTCTAAATCTGCTATTTTCCCTGTCAATTCTTGATGAACAGCCATCATTGGTTGAACAGTTTCCAAGACTTCTGAGAAAGTTTGAGTAAGCTCTCCAATAAAACGATAATGGATATTCACCGTTAATTCGTGTCCAGCGACATTTTTTACTGCTAATTCTGGTACGCTTTTTCCATCAAATAGATAGCAATCCCTGTTTGTTTTTAGCGCAGCATTTGAACGAATGAAATCAATTTTCTCTCCCGCAATTTCAGCAGTAAATTCAATAAAACTTGGCTGTTTTTCAAAACGGAATAACACGTTTTCAATATTTTCAGCAATTGGAAATGTCAAACGTTGGTTTTCACCAGTGTAATTGTTAATAGGAATCTGTTGACTGGTTTCTCCCTCAGCCGTTTGTTGAACCAAATCAAAGATTTTCACGTAATTTGAATTTTGTGGCTGTGCAATTTCGGGTACTGCCTGTTTTTTTAACGAGAAGAAGTATTGATAAACTTCTCCAAATGGACGCATTTTGAAGTCATATCGAACCGCTTCTGGCAAATCTTCGTAACGAGAAGAAAGCTCGGTGTCTTCTACTGCTAAGTATAAATAGTCTTCGATGTTAATCATCAAGCCAGCTTTTTCAAACACTCTTTGAAAACCATCATGCGTATAAAATGAATTGTGTGTTTCATCTAACAAGCCATAAGAAGTCCATGGAAGTTGATTATTAAATAAATCAATCATTACAGAGTTATGAGCTAAGTTAGGGAACGTAATCAAAATTTCTCCATTTTCACTCAAAAATTCACTGACTTTTTTCAAAGTTGCGCCTGGATCAACCAAATGCTCCAAGACATCTGCAAACAAAACATAATCAAATGTTTGACCTTCAAAATAAGTGGCCCATTCAAAACTTTCAATGTCCCCATAAAAGCCATCCTGTGCAAATTCACTCACAAAATCAAATAGCTCTTTATCTAATTCGACAATGCTAACCTCACATTGCTTCGCACCAATCAAATGTTTTGTTAATCGGCCATTTCCCGGACCAAATTCTAACACTTTGCTTCCTGGTTTGATTTGAGCGGCGATTTTTCCAACACTACTTTGCTCATCTAAATCCATTTCAAAATCATATTTCATCTTTTTGACTACCTTCTTCCCATTTGTGATCCAAGATGACAATACCTTCACCAATGTATGAGCCACTAACAAATAAGTTCATATATTTTGTCTTATAAACTAACGGAACTGTAGCATTTTCTTCAAAAACTGCCACATCAAAATAATACTCACCAGCTAGTAAGCCTAGTTTTTCATATTCAAGATAAAAAACATTTTCACCTTTTTTCCAAGGAATCGTTATGTCATCCAATAATGTGTTCAACCCACAAACATAAAAATTATCAACCGTTCGTAAAGCAATCCCCAAGACTGGTTTTTTGATTGACTCGTCTTTGACATTATAGGTAACTTTCACAAAGAGTGTCTCCCCTTGTTCAATCATATCGACCGGTTTCTTCTCTTTATCAAGCAACTCGGCACTTAGCACATCAACAATATCTGGTGCGGCATGACGTTCAACTTGATTCTTATTGCGGTCGACTGTCTTCACTGATTTTTTCTTCAAGAAGTTTTCATAATTGGTCGTAACGTCCATCGTATCCCCGTATTCTACGACTTCACCGTTTTTCAACCAATAACTACGGTCACAAAAACGACGAATTGAGCTAATATCATGGGATACGAATAAAATCGTTTTTCCAGAATTCTTGATTTCAGTAAATTTTTCCATACATTTCAATTGAAACTCTAAATCACCGACTGCTAATGCTTCATCAACAATCAAAATATCTGGATTAACATTGATTGCTACCGCAAATGCTAAACGGACAAACATCCCGCTTGAATAAGTTTTTACTGGTTGATAAATATGATCCCCAATATCGGCAAAATCAATGATGTCATCGACCATACCTTCAATTTCATCTCGTGAAAATCCTAAGACCATGCCATTTAAAAAGATATTTTCATAGCCAGAATATTCTGGATTGAATCCAGAACCTAACTCAAGCAATGCAGAGATTTTTCCATCGATTTCCATTGTACCAGCAGAAGGTGTCAACACACCGGTAATGATTTTAAGCATCGTCGATTTTCCTGAACCATTTTCGCCAACAAAACCAATCATTTCGCCTTTTTTTATTTCAATATTAACGTTTTTCAATGCATAAAAGACATCGTGATAAGATTTTTTGAAAGGATTCAGTGCCTCACGAAAACGATCACTCGGTTTTGCGTACATATTATATGATTTGGTGATGTTTTCTAATTTAATCGCATATTCTGTCATTTCTATTCTCCTTACAGTACATCTGAAAAATGTGGTTTCAATCTACGGAACACAGCTGAACCAACCACAAAGAATGCTAATGTAACTACCCAAAAGTATAAAGTATACATGCCATGTTCAAAGAACCACGCTTGGCTCAAGAAAGATTCACGATACCCTTGAACGATGTAATAAAGTGGATTTAATTTCAAAATTTGAACAATTGTCGGGTTAAACTGACTTGGACTCCAAAGAATTGGTAATGTCCACATAATCAATTGCAACAAAATCGTAATGAATTGTACGATATCTGGTAAAAACGGTTGGATAGATGCTGTCAACCAAGTGATCCCTGTTAAAAATGCACACATACAAAATAGATAATAAATCAGTTGTAGTGTCATAATGGTTGGGAATATTCCATGTCCAATTGTCACAACTAAGCCAATCACGATAAAAAAGAGGTGTGTGTATAAATTAGATAAAATTTTCGTACTTGGCAAGATACGAATGTTGAAAACGACCTTCTTGACTAAATACGTGTACTCTCGAAAGACTAATGTCGTTGAGGTAAATGCATCTGAGAAGAAGAACCAGGGAACCATCCCCGTAATCAGATAAACAATGAATGGATATTTACCATCAGTCATTGCAGCTTTCAAGCCGAAGCCAAAGACTAACCAGTAGATCAACACAGTGAATATCGGGTTGATGAATGCCCACATGATTCCTAAAAAAGAACCAGCATAACGTGATTTAAAGTCATTTAATGAAAACTGAATCAATAATTTTCTGTTCTGATAAATATCTTTCATAAATAAAAACAGATCTTTAAACATTTGTGTTCCTCCAAGCGATTTCTGTTAATTACAATCAACTGCCATTTTACCATATTTTTACTAGCTGACTGCGATATTATTTATTTCTTAATTTTTCTATTAAGTAACAAATACTCGACCGTTACTATTCTACAAAAGATAGTTTCTAATTGCAATCAAGCAAGGTATCACTTCATTTCTGATGCATACTTATTTTTATAAAAAAAGAGAGTGAAACAAAACTGTTTCAGCCTCTCTTTGATTACTTCTTAATGATGATACTTCTTCATCCGTGAAAATTCATTGTGATTCTCTTCTGGATTTTCGAACGACTCATCTGCTGTTTCTAATTCATCCGGTACTTTTTGCATTTCTGCTGGCTGGTCAAAGCGGTGAACACTCATTCCTAGTAATAGATAAATAATCGGAAGCCAAGCGAAAGAAGTCAAAGTATCTTCCATAAAAGATTGTGTCATTATGCCAAAGAAAGCCCAGATAAAAGTTAATTGGCCGTTCGATAAATCACCTTTTAGTGTTCTTCGACCAATAAAAATCAGTAATAAAGTAACCACGATGGCTAATCCAATCACTCCATAAAGATTCAAGAAAGAATTATAACTATTATGATTACCCAAAACTTGATTTGCTCGTTTCGTGTAAAAATAAGGTTTCATTCCTACCAACACTTGTTGCGTTTTAGCAGCCAAAGTCTGATAAAAATCTGCCCAAATTTCTTCTCTTCCAGTAAAAAGATTTACTTCTTTTGAAGCTGCCGCAAAATATGAAAGTGGTAAAGCGGCAACTGCGGTCACCGTATAAATGATAAATGGTGCGCGAGTCACTCGCATAAATGACTTAGGAATCAAGTCCAAAAGAATAAAAACGATCAATGCAACTAATGCACCTCTTGACTGACAAACCCAAATCGTGGCAAACGCTGCAACGACAGCTGGCACACTTAACAGACGAATGTACCACTTTTCAAATGAGCTAGCAAAACCACTAATTAAGAAAGCCAGTGTCATCACTGATGCGCCTATCGTGTTGGTATTGATCCAAATATCAGAAAGCTTGTTCCCTGGAGACCAGATACTTTGTCCTTCACGAATCGGAATTTCCGTAAAAACACGATAGACAGTCACTGTCAGAACAACTGAAAACAACAGCAAGAAAACAGCTCGATCTATTTTTCCAAACTCAATCCATTTTATCGACAATACAAAAGCAATAATCAACGGAATCATCATATCTGTGTAAAATGAAGCGCTTCTCACTTCTCTGAAATACGAAAAGAAGAAAAAGAACAGGAAACCAATCCCAATAAAAATAAAATCAATACCTCTTGCTTTGTAAACATTCAATAAAAACAAAACGGCTATGCCGCCCAAAATTAATTGCGAACTATTTTCATATAAAAATAGTGCAGTGTTGTTGCTTAGCCCAACGGTCCATATAAAATACAATGAACCTACTAATAGAAGCAGCCAAGCAACACTCATTTCATTAATCATTTTTCGTAGGATTTTCTGCATTTCCCCACTCTCCTGTACTAGCTTCTCTCTTTTATTTAACTGAATAACTTTGTTATTGCTGGCTAATGATTTGTCCATTGGCCGGATAATCTACTTCAAATATTCGATAGCCATCATTGTCTGGGCCATATAATTGAGTAAACTGCGCCTCATTTAATTGATTGTAGTCTGCTAAAGGTCGCTTACTTACGACATAACGTATACCAAATTTTTCGGCATCATCAAAATTCAATGTCACAGAGAACATATCAGGTCGATCAAGGATAAACGTTGTGTCTTCCTTCGCGATAAATGCACGAGTGTGGGCATAACGATTATAATATTTCTCATAGGTTCCATCTGGATCAATGATTTCCCATGCTTTCATATCTGGATAAAAACGAACCGTATTGAATGATTTTACTCCAAGTGTTGGTGTAAAATTATACAATTCATCTTCAGATAACCATAATTGATCTGGATGTTCGTTATTGATTTTTTGAATTTCTTTCGCTAAAGTCTTTTCAAAAATAGCACCCGTTCCTTCAACAACCGGATTGACAAAAAAACCAGAAGCGACAATTAATGCTGCGAATGAAACATAAAACAAATGTCTTTGGTGAAACAAAGCAAACCCTAGCAACAATGTTCCTAGTACAACGATCCCTGTAATTTCAATCCCTGAAAAATAATTAATCATGCTAGAAGTGAAGATTGCCACAGCAAACGTTCCAGCATTAACAACTAATAAGACAATTTTATACCAGGTTGGAATAACATCTTCTCGCCAAACATAGGCAATGAACCAAATCGTTAACAGACAAGCTGCAAAGCCAAAAGTTGTAAATGCACGGGATGCTGGTACATAGGAAAGAAGCGTAATTTCAGCTAATTCTTTTGGTAAGCCAACGGTGATCCAAAAAATCGCAAACAAACAAAAAACCATTAATATTCGTCCTAATAATTTCTGTTCACTGTTTTTCTTACCAAATAATACAAATGGGCTAGCCAAAAGCACAGTTGGGAAGAAATGATAGAAAAAGGCCACTTCTGAATTATTTGAAAATGTAATGTCTGTAAATGGAATCTTCCAGTTAGTCAAAAAGTAAAAGAACTTACCAAAAGTGAATTCTCCACCTGTACTGATTCGTTTTCCTGGATACAACGTTTCTAGTGAAGCCATCAGGGCATCCTTCGAAACTAGCCAAAAATGAACCATGATCCCTCCGATTATCGCTATCGCCCCGACAATCAGGACAGCATCCAATAGATCCCAAACTACTTTTTTCCTGAAATGAATCAACAGGCCAACAAAATAAAAGACGAGCAAATAACCTAACATTACTTGATGTGCTGGGTAAATGACTAAAATGAAGCCTAAGCCAAAAATAACTACCAGCAACATCATCAGGGCTCGTATCCCTTTGCGATCATGTTGATAAAAATAATGATAGAAAGCCACCATCAGTCCGACAGTGAAGAAAATCAAATCTCCCACATGTTGCATGAACCACCATTGAACAGCCGGCGCAAAGGTCAGTGCAAATGAACCAACCAATGACAATCCCTTTCGTTTTCTAGTGATGATCATCAATAATTCAAAAGACAACAAGAGCATGCCGACGATTTTCATTCCCCAGTACCAAGATAGCCCTCGATCACGTCCCAAGAAGAAAAACCCCCAGTTAAATGGCTTGCCGATAACCGTAATGTCTTTAACCGGTGAATTATAAGCAATAATCATATTTTGACCATTTAAGGAGTAATCTTCGTTGATTACTGGATAATCATTTTCTGCTTGCGAAAGATAAAATGGCGTCTGTACCAGCCATTCATCTGAGCGAACTTCACGATCTTTCCCAAACAAAACATCTGTTTCTTTCCCGTCATCTCGCTGAGAAACGTATTTATCCCACATGCCAATTGAGCTGCCATTTAAATTAAATGTGACGACTATGACAATTGCTAGTAAGCCAAACAAATAACGGAGCCTAAGCAATGAGTCAAAAATTGTCTGAGGCGCACGATTTGTTTTTTCAGTGCTATGCCGTACACTTCTCGTTTGTTTTTCCATAAAATTCCCCAATTTCTCTTTTGTTTCCTAAACTAGCAGAAACGAATTACGCTTTTGCTTCTTCAGCGGCAATCAGCATTTGTGCCAAAGCTTCTTGCCAAGTTGGAATAGAAAAACCTAATTTTTCAGCTTTCTTAAGACTCATCACAGAATATTGTGGACGTACTGCTTTTTGTGGAAATTCCGCTGATGTCACAGGTGCTACTTCCACGTCAGTATCTTTTAAGATTTCTCTCGCGAATTCATACCAAGAGCAACTGTTTTCGTTTGATAAGTGGTAAATGCCATATGGTGCTTTTTGTTCAATGACGTATACCATGAACTCGGCTAGTGTACGTGTCCATGTTGGGCGTCCAAATTGATCGTTTACAACTGTCAAACGATCGTGTGTTTCCGCCAGACGTTGCATTGTAAATACAAAATTATGGCCATAGATACCAAATACCCAAGAAGTACGGATAATATAATAATCTTCTAAAATTTCTTCGACAGCTTGTTCACCTAAAAGTTTTGTTCGACCATATTCGTTCAACGGATTAGTTGAATCATCCACTTCGTATTCTGCTTGTTCTTTCTTTCCATCGAATACATAGTCTGTACTAATGTAAACCAATTTAGCATTGACCGCTTTCGCAGCAAGTGCAACATTTCTTGTACCGTCGACATTGATTTTCTCGTCTAATTCTTTGCCTTCATCCTCTGCTTTATCAACTGCAGTGTAGGCTGCACAATGAAAGATAACATCCGGTTTCAATTCGGCGATATATTCCATGGTTCCTTTTTCATCAGTAATGTCTAATTCTTTCGCATCTGTCGAAACATATGGTAGATTTTTTTCATCTAATAGATGGCGCAATTCTGTACCTAATTGGCCATTTCCTCCAGTTAATAAAAACATTGTTTTTCGCTCCTTTAAATTTGTTTGAAAAAAGAGACAGGCTAGCGCCTGCCTCACACTTTTATCTCATCAATAATTGTTATTGACCATTTTTGGCATATGCTGCTTCTACGGCTTCTTTTTCTTTTTTCCACCAGTCTTCATTTTCTTCATACCACTTGATCGTATTCGATAAACCATCACGGAAATTCGTGAACTCTGGCTTCCAGCCAAGTTCTTCACGTAATTTAGTTGAATCAATTGCGTAACGTAAATCGTGACCCGCACGGTCTTTTACGTGATCGTACGCATCTTTTGATTGACCCATCAACTCTAAAATCAATTCCATCACTGCTTTATTGTCTTCTTCGCCATCGGCACCAATCAAATATGTTTCGCCAATTTCACCTTTTGTCAAGATTAACCAAACAGCAGATGAATGATCGTTTGTGTGAATCCAGTCACGCACATTTTTGCCGTCGCCATATAATTTAGGACGAATACCACTTAAAACGTTAGTGATTTGACGTGGGATAAATTTCTCAATGTGTTGATAAGGTCCATAATTATTTGAGCAGTTAGAAATTGTTGCACGTAAGCCAAATGAACGTACCCAGGCTTTCACTAATAAATCTGATCCCGCTTTAGTTGAAGAATAAGGACTAGAAGGATTGTATGGTGTTTCAGCTGTAAATTTTTCGCCTGGACCATCACCATGTCCTGGTAAATCTTCTCTTAATGGTAAATCGCCATAAACTTCATCCGTTGAAACATGATGATAACGCACATCATATTTTCGACAAGCTTCCAATAAAGTATATGTCCCAATAATATTGGTTTGAACAAATGGAAATGGATCTTTTAATGAATTATCGTTATGTGATTCAGCTGCATAATGAACAACTGCATCTGCGTCTTTCACTAGACGATCAACTAATGGTGCATCAGCAATATCGCCCACCACAAGTTCTACCCGATCACTTGGTAATCCCGCTAAATTTTCTTTGTTTCCAGCATAAGTTAATTTATCTAAAACAGTTACATGAACTTCCGGATGGTTTTGTACGACATAGTGCACAAAATTTGAACCGATAAATCCAGCGCCACCTGTTACAATGATATTTTTCATTAAAATGGTTCTCCTTTAAAGTTTAAATTTCGCCATAAACGAATGGATTTTCTGCTTCAAATTCTTTTAACGTTGGATGGTTATGATCCTTTTCTGACATAATTGCTTTACTGATGTCAATTGGCCACTCAATAGCTAACTCAGGATCATCAAAAGCAATTCCGCCATCTGCAGCAGCGTCATAATAGTTATCGCATTTGTAAAGGAAGTTGACATCTGGTGTCAGCGTAACGAAACCATGCGCATATCCTTTAGGAACAAGTAGTTGACGGTGGTTATGTTCGGATAAAATAAAGCCGTCCCATTGTCCATAAGTTGGGCTGCCTTTACGAATATCAACGACCACATCTAAAACTGCTCCAGTGACTACACGAATCAATTTTGTTTGAGCAGATTCTCCTTTTTGAAAATGTAAGCCACGTAGCACGCCGGCTTCAGCAGATAAAGAGTGATTATCTTGAACAAAGTCATAAGTCAACCCATGTTCTTCAAATTTTGCTTTTGAATAGCTCTCAGTAAAAAAGCCACGGTGATCACCAAAAACATCCATTTCGATAATCTTGACATCTGTTAATTTTGTATCAGTTACTTTCATGTTGTCAGACTCCCTATTCAGCGGCCAAAGCTAATAAATATTGACCGTATTGATTTTTTTTCAATGGTTGCGCTAATGCAAACAATTGTTCTTTCGTAATGTAGCCCATGCGATAAGCAATTTCTTCTAAACAAGCTACTTTTAAATTTTGACGTTTTTCAATGGTTTCAATAAATGTTGAAGCTTCAAGTAGTGATTCGTGTGTACCAGTATCTAACCAAGCAAACCCACGTCCCATCAATTCAACAGATAAAGTTCCTTTTTCTAGGTACGCTTTATTGACATCTGTGATTTCTAATTCACCACGTTCAGATGGTTTAATGTCTTTTGCAATTGAAATGACATCGTTATCGTAGAAATAAAGACCTGTAACAGCATAGTTTGATTTTGGTTGAGTTGGTTTTTCCTCGATTGACAAAGCATTCATGTTCTCATCAAATTCAACAACTCCAAAGCGTTCAGGGTCATTTACATGATACCCAAACACCGTTGCGCCACTTTCTTTTGCTGCAGCGCGCTGCAACATTTTAGATAGACCGCCACCATAGTAGATATTGTCGCCTAAAACTAAGCAGACACTGTCATCGCCAATAAATTCTTCACCAATGATAAAAGCTTGTGCTAAACCATCAGGACTTTCTTGAACTGCATACTCAATTTGAATCCCCAAGTCATGCCCGTCCCCAAATAATTCTTCGAAACGAGGTGTATCTTGTGGTGTTGAAATAATCAAGATTTCTTTAATTCCAGCCAACATCAATGTTGACATTGGATAATAAATCATTGGTTTGTCGTAAATCGGCATCAACTGTTTTGAAGTTGCCTTTGTCAATGGGTACAAGCGTGTTCCGCTTCCCCCAGCAAGAATAATTCCCTTCATGGCTTTAAGCGCTCCTTTTTTCAAATTTCACTTTGTTATTATCTCATCAATCCAAACATTTGTCATGAGCTATTTGGCATTTAATACTTTTTTATTAAACTTAGTGTCGCTGCCACTTTCTTTTTAGGTAGGACACCAATAAATGAAATCGCCACGCCAATTTTTGTTGAAAACTGGAATGCGTTTGGATCTCACTTGCGTTCAAGTCGTGGCGTCGATACAACGTCAACGGTTCGCGAATAAATCCGACCTGATTTCCACCTAATAAACCAATCCACATATCGTGCATAGGTACATCATCTGGAATTGGTAAGATTTTAGGCTTCAGACTCGAACGAAAGGCCATACCAGCTCCAATATAATGACTACGGACAAAGTTATTCAACCATCCTTCTTTTGAATGCCGATAAGTAAAATAAGAGGGATAAATGGTTTTAAGATCCTCGTCCACAATCACCAAGTCCGAAACAACAACTTGCCTTTTCGGATGGGCTGCAAAATCAGCCGTTATCCTTTTCACTTTATTGTCTAACCAAACATCATCTTGGTCAGCCAAAAAAATGATTTCCCCATTTGCTTGTTCAATTGCATGAGCAAAATTTTGAATCAGTCCACGTTGAGGTCCTTTTAATAGTTTAATACGTGAATCTTGTTGCGCGTATTCCAGCAAAATATTCCAAGTGCTGTCAACTGAACCATCATCAGAGATAACTAACTCATCGGTTGTAGAAAGCTGTCGTAAAATGCTATTTAATTGTTCTCTCAGATATTTTTCGCCATTAAATGTGGCCATGCAAACAGATCGCAAAAACTTACACCTTCCCCATCTCAACATAAACTCGCAAGGTTGAACGCCAAATTTTTCGGTTCTTCACTGTCAAAAATTGTTTAATGCTTCTTAACAGCAGCTGCTTACGATGCTTTTTCCAATGAATTTGATCGTACTCGCGATAAAATTTTGTTTCGGCAGCTAAAATCGATTCATATCTTGTTGTCGATACTTTTTCATAATTGAGCACAGATAAGTCATGCTCCAAGCGGATTGGTAAAATTTCAATTTTTTTGTGAAGTTGATAAACTTTCCAAAAAAACCAATGATCTAAAAAATCTAAAGAAAAAGCAGGATTAAACCCGCCAATTGTTTGTAAAAATGAGATTGAAAAAACTGTTCCCGAATTGATTGCCATCACTCGTTGCTCCGTCAGCCCTACTTCAGAAACTGCTCGATAGGTACGATTAACATACTGATCGGCATAAACAGGTGAAATTTGTTGCCCTTGATCAAAAATCATCGGTACAGCAACAACACAGTCATCTGAAAATTCAACCTGACTGATTTGCTCCAAATAGCTTTCATTTAAGACAGTATCTTGATCCAACGTAATCAGTCGTTGAATCGTGGGTTGAGCTTGCGACAGTGCATAGTTGTATGCTGCTGCCAATCCCGGATTTTGCGCATCATGATAGTAATTCACGAACTTTTTTTCAAACAATGAATGGTGTTGCTCCGTTGGACTGTTATCAAAAATAACGAGTTGGATTTTTTGATCCAACACAGCTTGTGATAATAGAGCAAAAGAAGGTGTTTTTTCTATGGGTTGCTGATACAATACGACAACAACTAAATTAGTTGGTTTCATTAGAAAAAACGCCACCCCCACTTATGGAAAAATTTTGCCATCGAAGACATAAAAATTCGGAATAATTTAAAATTACGATGTGCACCTTTTCCATATAAATGAACGACTGAGTGCGTTGGGGTATACAGTAATTTGTAACCCGCTTGTTCAAATTTCAAACACAAATCATTGTCTTCAAAGTACATAAAATAGCGAGAATCAAATCCTGCAACTTCAGTAAACTTCACTGTGTCAACGACCATGAAACTCCCAGAAATCATACGAACATAACTATTTTGATTTAGCGGAAGATCCCTGCACTCAAACTTAGCCAATCGTTTATCAAACAACTTTTTCACCCATTTAAAGGGAATGAAACGCAGCATATAATCAAAAACATCTAGGCGTTCACGAATCAAATATTGAATAGAACCATCCTCGTTTAAAATCTTAGGTGCTAGCATCGCACATTCAGGGTGGTCAACCAGTAACTCAACAACTTCGGTAATTGTTTGCTCGTCTACCAAAATATCCGGATTAAAAATAACAGCATAGCGATACTTGCTGTTCAACAGATTTTGATTATGTCCGTAACCAAAACCACTGTTTTCCTGATGAAAGTTAATGTGTAGATAAGGATAGTGTAAATACTCCTTCAATTTAGCCTGATATTCAGGCGAGGAGTTATTATCAAAAATAATGATCTCAATTGCTGGGTTTTCACCAATGGTTGCAATCAAGGTATCTAATGTACGAAAAATCTTTTGACTATTTGCGGTCACTATACTGATTAGGACCGGCTGTTCTAATTTTTTATTCATCTAATGATGGTCCCATTTCTTCAAATATTTCTGCAGTACTTGCGTACGATATTCTTTATTTCCCAAAAATCGTAAAGTTTTCAAAATAAATTGATGTTTCTCACCAATCAACCCGATTAACTCCAGTAACAAAATAATCGCAAATAACATTACTAGTACCAGAACAATTGTCCCGACCTGACCAGCATAATTCATGATCATTGCTGTGAAAGAAAACATTAATGCCATCGCATAAATCGCCAAAACTGCTCCTTTGTGTGTGAAGCCTAAGCTTAATAAGCGGTGATGCAAATGCTTTTTATCCGCAGTTGAAAAAGATACTCGGTTTGCCTTGCGACGAACGATTGCAAAAAAAGTATCCGTTACTGGAACACCCAAAACAATCAATAAAGAAATTGATGAAACAAACGTTACATTTTTTAACCCTTGTAAAGATAAAACAGCCAACATAAACCCTAAAAATAATGCACCTGTATCCCCCAAATAAATCTTAGCAGGATAAAAATTATACGGGAAGAAGCCGATGATACTCGCTACTAAACAGAAAATAACAATTGGAATATACACAGTGGATGAATGCAAAAAGAAATACCCAATGATTCCAATTGTAGTCAACCCAATCAGTGATACTCCCGCAGCCAACCCATCCAATCCATCAATCAAATTCACGGCATTCGTAATACCGAAAATCCAAAAGATTGTTACTGGAAAGCTTAACCACCCGAGTTCAAAATGGCCAAAAAATGGTAAAGTAAACGAGTCGATATGAATACCTGCTAAAAAGTAGATAACAAGTGAAGCGAATAAGATCCCGACACTCTTTTGTTTTGGTGTCAACTCAAATCGATCATCTAATACCCCCGTAATGATAATAATCAACGCTGCTAATAAAATTGGTACAATATAAAATCTTGGAATAATATCATGAAACAAAATCAACGTTGAAATAACAAAAGATATAAAAATTGGCAACCCTCCGGCACTTGGCATCGGTACTGTATTGATTCTTCGCGCGTTCGGTTTATCGACCATTCCTGTTTGGACAGAAATTATTTTAAATATTGGTGTTAAAATCAACGATAATACTATCGTTAGAAAAAACCTAACGACCATACTAAACGAAACAAGCATCTGGACACCTACTTTAACTTGAGAGTTTTCCCGTTATTATAAAACACTACCATTAGTTTACAATAAGTCGAGTAAAAGAACGTAGGAATTTACGTTTTTTTATTAGAAATTTTATTTTTTATTTTTTCAACCCAACGATTAAGTGGGCCTTTACGACGTGTCGCCTGACTCCCCAATACATACTCTTGAACAACCGCATTAATGATTCCACCAAGAATGACAATCGTGGCAGCAAAGTTCAACCACAGCATCAAAACGATGAAACTTCCAATGATTTGATAACCGCTGACACGTGAAGCAAAATACTTCGCATAGATCCCAAAGACCTGCGACAACAACATCCAGCCAACCGTGGCAAAAATCGTTCCAGGCAAAATCGTTTTTAACTTCAATTGCGCATTAGGCACAATCAAATAAATCAAAAACAAAATCACAAATAGCGCAACTAATGTTACAGGCCATTTCAAAGCTTGGAACTGATCAATCAAATGTAGCGGAAACTGAAAAATCGGTTGAATTGCTTCAAGAATCAAGTTTCCTAACCCTAAGACGATTGTCACCCCACCTATCGCAACCATAAATAAGACAATGACCACTAATGAAACAAGGCGGACAATCAAAAAATTCTTTCGATTGTCCACACCATAGGCTTTATTCATTGCAATTTGTAATGCGTTGATACTTTGACTTGCTGACCAAAGCGCAGCTAATGCAGAAATTGAAAGCAATCCGCCAGAGCTTTGCGTCAGTAGATCTTTGATTGCAGGGCCAATAAATTGGTAAATCGTTTCAGGCATAACCTCTCGAACATAAGTTAACACTGTATTTGGATCAATATTTAAAAAAGGCAATACGTTGCCAAATGCAATAATCAGCGGAAACAACGATAACAACAAGTAATAAGCAACAACCACAGAAGTTGTTCCAATTTCCGAATCATTCATTCGCTTTTGCGTTGTTTCGATAAAGCGCATAAAATCCTTATTTTCTTTAATTTTCTGCCAAATCCCCATTTATTTCCCCTATACTTTTGTTATTAGTATGTGCCTTCTTCACCTTGTGACGTTAAAATTTTTGGACCGTCTTTCGTAATCGCCAAAGTATGTTCATACTGACAAGATAACCCACCATCACGCGTATATGCAGTCCAGCCATTTGGGTCCATTTTCATCTTCCAAGTTCCGGTATTGACCATTGGTTCGATGGTAATGACCATGCCTTCTTTCAATCGAAGTCCCTTACCTGCTTCACCATAATGAGGGACAGCTGGTTCTTCATGAATCGTTGGACCAACGCCATGACCGATGAAATCGCGGACAACAGATAAGTTTTCAGATTCAACATAGGTTTGGATTGCATGACCAATATCTCCAATGCGATTGCCGACTTTCGCTTGTTCAATCCCAAGGTATAATGCTTTTTTTGTTACTTCCATTAAATGATCGATTTCAGGTGTTGATTCGCCAACGACATACGCCCAACAAGAATCAGAAATGCCACCTTTTAAATCAATACACATATCAACTTTAACTAAATCGCCACTTTCTAGTGGTTTTTTGCGAGGAAATCCATGACAAATTTCATCGTTAATACTAATACATGTCGCATATTCGTAACCTTCAAAGCCGATTTGGGCAGCAATTCCACCGTGGCTTTCAATATAATTTCTGACAAAAACTTCAATATCCCAGCTTGTAATACCAGGCTTGATAAAATCGCGTAAGTTTTTATGCACGTCTGCTAATAAGGCACCAGACTCTGCCATTGTTTCAATTTCACGTGCTGATTTTAATGTAATCATTCTCTCGTCTCCTTTTTACAAATCGTTCTCATTTTACCATAGTTACCAACGTTTAGCCAAATCACAGTTATCATCTCATCGAGTTCTATTTTCTTTTTTACGCATGGTTTGGTATAATTCTTACGTATTAAGTTAAAATCGTTGATAAATTAGGAGGCAAATCATGACTTTAGCAAAAATCGTTTATGCAAGCATGACCGGCAATACTGAAGAAATTGCTGATATTGTAGCAGAAGCTTTTGAAAATTTAGATATTGATGTAGAAATCAATGAATGTACCCAAGTAGATGCAGATGAATTTGAAGACGCAGACATTTGTGTTGTCGCAACCTATACATATGGTGATGGTGAACTACCAGATGAGATTGTTGATTTTTATGAAGACTTGCAAGAAGTTGATCTTGAAGGAAAAATTTATGGCGTTTGTGGTTCTGGTGATACATTTTATGATGAATTTTGTAAATCTGTAGATGACTTTGATGCTGTCTTTGCCAAAACGGGGGCAACAAAAGGGGCAGAAAATGTCAAAGTGGACTTGAACGCTGAAGAAGAAGACATCGAAAATCTTGAAGCCTTTGCCAAAGCACTTGTCGCTAAAGCAAACTAGTTTCAACTACTCAAATATATGTAAGAAAACCGCTAAAAATCACTGTTTGATTTTTAGCGGTTTTTAGTTTTACCGATTTTTTCTACTTACTCGTTACGCACTAAAAACAATAAAGAGTCTGGGACAAAACCAAAAATTCAGCTATTCTTACTACATTTTTTAATTAAGAAAAGCCTAAAATCAGCGTTTTAAAAAACGAATTTTAGGCTTTTTTTCTGTTTAGGCTTCTTTTGTCCAAGCTCTTTTTCAAAAAATGATTCAACTAGCTTATGTAAAAACAATGTACAGCATGAAGTCACACTAATAATTTACCTTGATTGGTTCTTCCTGTACAAGAATTGCATCGATACTATCTTGAATCAATTTTTCAATTTGAGCATCAGTTGGGTGAATAATTCCTGAAGACATCAATGCAGCAATCCCAGTTGCGACGATCCAAGTACCATTATGAAGTGATTCGATTTGTTCTTTTGATAAATTTGCATATGCAGCATCTTGTTTGACTGCATTCGTGAAATAATTATAAGAAAATTCTTGCATCTCTTCCCCTCCACCATACTCTTCCAAGTATAAAGAACGATACAATTTTTTCTCACGATTGGCAAAATGAATGTAATTGTACGCTAAATCAATGATTTTATGCCCTGTGTGTTCAACTGGAAAAACTTCATTGCTTAGATAACTATAAATTTGTTCAAATAACTCTGTTTTTAAATCATCCATATTTTTGAATTCCAAATAAATTGGCTGTGTCGAACATTTCATTTTACTGGCAATATTTCTTGCAGTAAATCTTGAAAAGCCCTCTGTAGCAACCACTTCATACGCAGCAGCTAAAATCTGCTCTCTGGTAATCGTCTTTTTTCTTGCCATAATTTTTTAATCTCCTCAAAAATTATTTATAACGCTTCCACCTATTGGTTATTTTAATTGTAACACGTTTTTTTTGATATGCAAAATTTGTTTTTTTACTCTTCGTCCACCCTTTTATCACAGGAATACTCTTGGTTTCCGTTTTTATAAAAATCATAAAATCCAACATATCCATTCCTTATTTACTAATTGTTTCTACTATTAATAAATGTTATCATATTACTGGTTATTAAATCAAATAATGAGGGGGAGTAATATACATGTTAGCAAATTTTAATAAATACCTTGAGAAATATGCACGTCTAATCACTGAAACTGGTGTCAATGTTTCAGCAGGACAAACCGTTGTTCTACAAATCAGCGTTGACCAAGCACCATTAGCACGTCTGATTACACAGGAAGCCTACCAATTAGGGGCTGCGGAAGTCATCGTACAATGGACAGACGATACTATTCAAAAAGAATTTTTAACTCATGCTGCAACAGACCGTATCGAAAATGTCCCACAATACAAAATCGACCAAACAAATGACTGGGTAGAAAAAGGGGCTAGTCGAATTAGCGTCGTTTCTGCTGACCCGGATTCTCTAGCTGGTGTTGATGGCGATCGTGTAGCAAGTTATCAAAGCGCTGTTGGTAAAGCAATGATCAATTTACGTAAAGCAACTCAAGCGAACAAAGTAAGTTGGACAGTCGTCGCTGCTGCTGGCAAACAATGGGCAGCCAAAGTGTTTCCTGATTTACCTGAGTCCGAACAAGTCGATGCACTTTGGGACGAAATTTTCAAAACTACTCGTATTTATGAAGAAGATCCTGTACGCGCATGGAAAAATCACGATGAAAAATTAGCGAAAAAAGCAAATGAATTAAATCAAGAACAATTTACTGCTTTACACTATATCGCACCAGGAACTGACTTAATTATTGGTCTACCGAAAAACCATTTATGGGAAGGTGCTGGCAGCTTGAACGCACGCAACGAAAAATTCATGGCAAACATGCCTACTGAAGAAGTTTTCACAGCTCCTGACAGTCGTCGTGTAGATGGATTTATTTCTAGCACGAAACCTTTAAGCTATGCTGGAACAATCATCGAAGGAATGAAATTTACCTTCAAAGATGGAAAAGTGATTGACTTCTCTGCTGAAAAAGGCGAAGAAGTTTTAGCAAAACTATTAGACACAGATGAAGGCGCACGTCATTTAGGTGAAGTTGCTCTTGTTCCAGATCCGTCACCCATTTCCCAATCTGGTATTATTTTCTTCAACACTTTATTTGATGAAAATGCTTCAAATCACTTGGCACTTGGTTCGGCTTACGCATTCAGCTTGAAAGGCGGAACAGAAATGACCGAAGAACAACTAGCTGATGCTGGCTTGAACCGTAGCCAAACCCACGTAGACTTCATGGTTGGTTCTAATCAAATGGATATAGACGGTATTCGCGAAGATGGTTCAACTGTTCCAATCTTTAGAAATGGTGATTGGGCATAGTTTTTTCCAGTAATAGCTCTTACATTACATGAGCTATTCAATACAAAGACCTCAACCAATAATAGTATCTGGTTGAGGTCTTTCTTTTTGAAAACAGTCACAGCAACATTGCTTTAAAACTATTACGTTAGCCACAGTATCTTAACACGGAGATCAAGAAAATAAACTACCAAAAAAATTTCTTTCATTTAAACAACTTTGATAATGACAAAACGTTGTACTGATTCTTTTTTACTTCAACGGAGACATCTAAATTTGACTATCATTATAGGTTGGTTAGCTACTTGCTTCATCTAGTGCATGAATCATAAGATATCCTTTTTATTGAAAAGTCTACATATCTTCTACATATCTTAAATACATTGTGATAATCCACACCCTTACTTGCTTTATAAAGATACTTTACTAACCAATCTCGAAACACCCATGCTTCAAAATTCATTTAGTCATTTTGTATGCTCAAGAAATCCTAGCTATTGGTAGCGCTTTTCGTGTGTTATATTAAATTTTCGTTTATACTTAAAATGGCGCTGATCTGACAGTACAAACATGAAAAATGATTTTTTTAATTTATTCATTTTTTACTATCTTCCTGTAGTACTTATACTTCCACCATGGAAACCCCCGTCGGGATTTTGATAATCACTTATTCAATTCAAAAAATTGATAACCATTTTTATTATGTTAACAACCTAAAAGAATTTAATGTCTCGGTTAAGAATATAATTTAAACTAAAAAAGTCCACGCGGCAACGTGGACTAAAACCTTATTTCTAAGATTCTCTAACAAAATTATATCACAGAGATGAGGAACTAAAAATGAGAAAAGTGTTAGGTAGTTTGGCATTGTTTGTATTATTATTTTTTTTCACGGGCTGTGAAAAAAACATCACAACAAAAGATTTAAAAGCAAATGATTGGTTAATTGAAACAACTAAAGAAGGTGAACCAAATATAATAGCCTCATTTTCCGACCATGTCGTTTCATTTAGCATTGATACCAGTGAAATGGACTCTAAAGCTAACGAATGGGAAGCTCTAGGTGAAGAATTTGCCAAAACGTTAGTAGAACAAATGAATTATAAATTTGAATACACGCTAAAAAATAATGAAATGGTGTGGAAAGATGATGAAGATAAAAAAAACGATGCTACCTATATCGTTAGCAAGGAAAAAAAAGATCTTATTTTAGCACCTGACAAGAATAATAAGTCGGACAACAAGGAAAAATTGATACTAAAGCCCTATACAAAAAGGAAAACGATTAAATCTACAAAAAGCACTAGCTCCAGTAGTGATAAAAAATCTTCGAGTACTACAAAGGCTAGCACCAGTACTGCCTTTTCAACAAAGGAGAGCACTACAGAAATTTCAACTGTAGCTACTACTAACGACTATCAAGCAATACTAAATGAGTACACGACCAGTTTACAAAGCTCTACTCCATCTCTAATAGAAGAATTTAGAAGCGAGGCGGCGAATAATACGTCCGGAGTCGATGGATTAGCTGCTATTTCAAATAATAAGGTTGAAAAACTTGCGATGATTTCCACTGAAGGAATGAACCAAATGGCAAATTATCATTATTCGATTTCCGATAATTACGCTACTTATGAAAGTTGGGCCAGTAAATTGACCGACGTATACACGACTGAATCTCAAAAAATAATCAGTGAATATTTAGCATACTCAATGACTGTAGCTGTCGATGCAAACGACAAAAATACTGAACAATCCGTCCAGCAAGATTATGCCTCTTCTAGCAAATCTCAATCGGAACGTGAAAGCACTTCTCAATCACCTCAAACAGAGTATGAAAGCTCAACTGATACAGGTTATGAAGAAGTATCGCAAAGCCCTGAAAACATGTCTGCTCATACAACGATATCGTCCGAGCCAGTGAAAGTCCAAAACAAGTAGCCTGACTTATCAGAATACCATTCGATCAACGATTGGTATTAAATAGAATTGATTCAAACAACTACTTGCTACATCATTTGGCAAGAGTTGAGAAGTAAATAAAAAAACTTGTTTGGCACAAATTGGGGACCAAAAGTAAACAAAAAGCCTCTAAAACTAACTTTTAGAAGTAAGTTTTAGAGGCTAACTTTTTAAGCCATTACGTTCCCTGCCGGAATCGAACCAGCAACTAATCCTTAGGAGGGATTTGTTATATCCATTTAACTAAGGGAACTTTTTAACAATTAATCGAAACATAAAGAAACATAAAAACTACTTTGAACAATTTAAGTCCAACAGAATTATTGTAGCTGTTTTGTTTTTTTCTTGCAAGCCTTCCCCTGACAAAAAACGAAGTATTTCTTACGTTTTTTCTTCTCAAAGCAAACTATTCGCAATCTTCTACTCGCTGATGCTACACTTAGAGTATGAATAAGTCTTATGCTTAGGAGGAATATTTGATGACAGAAAAGCCGAAAGAAAAAATCTATGCTGAACGTTTCGATG
This sequence comes from Enterococcus sp. DIV0176, assembly GCF_050528535.1. Lineage (NCBI taxonomy): Bacteria > Bacillati > Bacillota > Bacilli > Lactobacillales > Enterococcaceae > Enterococcus > Enterococcus sp. DIV0176. Next base: position 1,836,378 of record NZ_CP172879.1, read on the forward strand.
CCTCAAAGAAAGATCGGGAAAAAATTTCAAAAGCTGCTATCCAGGAACATAAAGAAGATCATCCTCAACCGCCAAATAAAAAATTCAAGTTTAAGAAAAAACCCACTCAGTAGGAACTGATTGTGTCCGTGATAAAACACGGACGAAAAAATTTTATGAACAAATAAACGTTTAAAAAAAGGGTCAGGCAAAGTGCATCGCATTTTGTCTGACCCTTTTTTTAGAAATAATCGTTTAAAACAGGTTTTTGATCTGGAATCAGTTCCGCCAATTTTTCAACTAGCGCTTCTGAACAAATTAATTTTTCTTGGAAAACCAATTCTTGAACTTTTTTATAACCCATAAATAATTGCGTTAAACTTTGGATTGTCCCACTAACTCTTGGCAACATAGAGTCTGTTACGGGATTGACACGAACTTCACCGTCAACTAGGACCACTTCAAAGATACCTTCATTCCAACTTGCGTAAGCATCTTCTGTTACTTCAACAGCAAAAGCCACTTGTGTTTTTGGAAATGGATAAGCAGCTAAAAATTTAGCTAAGTCAACGATTCTTGCCATCATATCTGGTGTGATTGTTGTTTTTGCAAAAGGATTGGCAAGTAGTGTATTCAGATTATTGCCAGCGTAGCCACAAGCAAATGCAAATGTTTCAAATGCCCCACTGTGTGAACCAACAAAGCGAGCAAGCGCCTGAAACGCAGTGTGTGTCAAATAGCCCCATTCTACAATGGTAAATGTTGGTGTATCCAAACGATAAACTAAATAACCTGCTACTGCACCAGCTTCATCATAATACAATGCAAACTGATGTCCTTTCTTTTGGCGGAATTTAAAATCAATCCACCAAGCTTCCCGTGCAACTGCACCACGTTGATTGTCAGCCATTTTAGGATAAATTTTTGCTATTGCTTCTTGTGCCTGGTCAAACGAAGTCCGAACCATCTTTCCCGGTACTTTTTTGACTGCGGGGAAATCACGACTAGCTAATTCATAATGAACTTTTTCAAATAACAGTTCATAGCCATAACGACGATAAAAAGGATAAGAAAATGGTGCTAAATAAGACAATGTCACATCTCTTTCTCGACAATCAGTAAGGATTTGCTCCATGATTTGATTGATACCGCCTTGCCCTCTTGCCTCCGGATACGAAGCAACATAACCAATTCCAGCCATCAACAGTTCTTTCCCATGAAAAGCAACCGGAAACGGTGTAGCCATTACTTGGCTCATCAATTGTTCTTCTTCATTGAAAAAACCATAATTCCATGAGTGTTCTGCGATGGTTTGAAATCGTTCCCGCCGTTCAAACGTATCTTCAAAATTAAATGCGTAAGCAGCTAAATCAAACATCTCGTCGATTTGTGCACTGCCTAATTCCTTGACCTTTTTATTCATTCTTGCTACTCCTCCTACACAAAAAACTGATTGATAACTCGCTTGAAGTTTGGTTACTTGCAAACTCCAATCCACGCTCAATCAGTTCATTTACAACTTGCTTTTTCTTTTTGTCATGTAATGATAACCTAATACGTTTCTTCAATCATCGTCAACATTTTTTTGAATTGGCGACGTTTGAAATACATCAAGATTGTGCCCAAAACCATATCATTCAATTTTTGCAATACGCCATGCGAAGTCATTTGTTCCGTATAACGGATTTCACATGAGGAATCATCGATTGGTTTGATTTGATAGTGAACAACAAAATCATTTTTGGTCGTTGATGTCCGAAATTTATAAGATTGATTTTCGATAACTTCCTCGATTTTGATTCGAGCACGGCTTGATTTAGAAAATACTTTTACATATTCAAAGTTATTTAGCTGTTTACGTGTGATGCTTTTCCCTGTTGCTTTACGCACATCAAAAAGAACAGAGTCCATAACTTTATCGTAAAAGAACGATGCCGGAATATTCAATTTTTTTGTAAGTTCCATTAGTTATTTTTCTCCTTTACTTCTTTTTTCTTTCCTTTTTTAAAGAAATAGATACCTAAACCTAACAAAAACAAGCCCGTAACCATACTATATAAATCATAACTTTGGGTATTGGGGTTTAGACTATACAATAACACTAAAGAGCCAATACTACATAAAAATAAGCCATTTTTTATCATTTAAACCATCCTATCTTTCAAACACTTTTATTATACTGCAGTTGCTTGGAAATATAAAACTGTGCCCCAAGGTTGCGCTTTGATTAGTTCTTTTGCCTTTTTAGCGGCTACTTCTGGATCACTTGCTGTTGTTTCAAACATTAGCTTAATCCCTTGTTTTTCTTTAAATTGGAAGCTAATTCCATCTTCGTTAAATCCTTCTAAAAGTTCTTTGATAGCATCTTGTTGCATTGCACTTGCGATTGTAATCATTGATTTGTCCTCCTAATATTTACAAAAAAGACTGCCTCCACCTCACTGGAAGCGTCAGCAGTCTATCTTTAGTTAATTATTGTTCCCCAGCATTAGGGTCCATTTTGTTTGCTGCAATAACAAATGGTGCCCAGATTAAGAAGGTAACGACCATACATACTAAGGTTACGATTGGCGCACGCCAGTCTGCCCCTGTTGCTAAGAATGATAGTAAGAATGGCGGTACAACCCATGTTACTTGTTGCGATACCGGTGCGACCAGACCTAGGTAAGTTGCTACCCAACCAATTGCTGTCGCAACAACTGGCGCAATCAAGAAAGGAATGAACATGATTGCGTTCAATACGATTGGTAAACCAAACATTACTGGTTCATTGATATTGAAAAGACCAGGTCCAATTGACAGTTTTGCAACTGTTAGATAATCCGCACGTTTTGAGAAAATCAAGATAGCAATCAAGAGAACGATTGTCCCACCTGAACCACCAAACCAAGCGAACGCATCAAATGAACCACGAACCCACATGTAAGCTTTGCCGTCTTCAATAGCATCTAAAACAGCTGGTGTACCTGTTTTTCCATTGTAACCTTTTTGGAAAATATCGATATTGATCAATTGTGCTTGTCCCCAGATACCTTCTAGCACTGGTGCCAATACGTTTGGACCATGAATCCCGAAGAACCAGAAAATTTGCACAAAGACTGTAACGATTAATACAGCGCCGATCCCTTGTGATAAACCAAGGAATGGTTCAGCAATGTATTTTTGAACTAAGTCAATAATCAATTGACCATCAGTGAAACGTCCGACAACATAGTTAATAATTGCAATTACATATAAAGCGATTGTTGCTGGCAAAATAGCTGCGAAAGCTTTAGAAACTGCCGGTGGTACTGAATCAGGCATTTTGATTGTAATGTCAGCTAACATCAATTTACAGAAAATAATAACAGAAATGGCACCCATAATCATAACAGTGAAGTAAGCATTTCCATTTAGGTGATTTAAATTCAACCAACCCCATAAACCAACAGATAATGTACCATCTGCTACAGTCGCACCAACACCACTATTGTTGATTGCTTCTGCTACATTTGCTGGAACATCCACATTTAGCGCTGCTGAAAGAGAAGGACCAAACGCGATCCCTTGAATCAACGTTGCTAAACCTACGATACCACCTGCTAGGTCATTTACACCATAAGCTCGTGCTAAGTTATAGCCCCAAGAAAAGGCAAAAATCAAACCTGCGATAGCTAGTGTTCCGTTCCAAACAAAGCCGTTGATACCAATAATAACATTTAATACTGCAAAGAAACCTTTGTCTGCTGCTAAACTATCTGCATAAGTACTAATAAATTGCTGTGGCAAATCACGAATGATTGCATTGATCATTACAGCAACAGACCCTGCCATCGTTGCAGGCATTGTACCGATAAAAGCGTCACGTAAAGCAACTAAGTGCTTCTGCGCGCCAATTTTAGCGGCAACCGGTAGGATGTGTTTCTCCATCCAAGCTGTTAATCCGTTCATTTTATTGTTCCTCCTATAAGTTTATTTATACAAAGAGTTGCCTCCCTATACCAAGTTAAAAAATCCGTTCAAAATTTTTTTCTTCTTCCGTTCAAAAAAGAAGGTGTTGGCGTATAACTTCTCCCGTTCAAAAAAGAAGTATTACTCATTTCCTAAGCGACGATAAATATCAATAATTTCTTTTGCTAAATCTGTAAACGCAATCGAAGTCATCAAGTGATCTTGGCTATGAACCGTTAATAAAGTCACTTGTACATGATTTCCTTGTGCTTCTTGTGTTAGCATTTCTGTTTGTGAATGATGTGCTTGGACTAGTGATTCCTCAGCATCTGCGATTTTTTGATCTGCTAAGGTAAAGTCACCTTGTTTCGCTGCCGCGATTGCTTCCATCGCATCACTTTTTGCGTTACCACCATACATAATCAAACCCATGATGGCTTCTAAATTTTGTTGATCTTCCACGTTTGTCTTCCTCCAAATTTCTTAATCAGTTATTTCATTAAACTTTCTGCTTGTTCAAGTACTTTTGCACCATTCATCATGCCATAGTCTTGCATGTTGATTACATCTAAAGGAATACCTTTTGGCGCTAATTTTTGTTCAAATTGGGATTTCATGAAGCGGACTTGAGGTCCTAATAAGAGTACGTCTACATTTTTTGCTTCTAAATTGTTGTCTGCATCTGAAGCTGAAACTGCAAAGATATCTGCATCGATTCCTTTTTCTTCAGCTGCTTTTTGCATTTTTGTTACAAGTAGGCTTGTGCTCATTCCAGCGGAACAAACTAACATGATCGTTTTTTTCACCATTTTCTCCACTCCCTCTAATTTGTTTTACACTTTATTATAACGCAAGAAGCGTGCCAATAAAAAAAAGGCTAAAATAGCGTTTTCACGCCTTTTAGCCTTCAAAAACAGTGCGCACACTATTGGTTTTGTGTGCAAAACAACGATTAGTGTGCTGTACTGTATACTCTATTCATTTTTAATCTTATTTTCCAGAAACATCTGTGTAAGATACGCAATCTCATCTTCCGAGATTTTGATTTGATACTTTCTTTCTAACGGCATTAAATTTGTACGAACCATATCCATCTCAAGTCGATATTTCTTAGCAAATTCTGGCAGTTGTTTAAAGACACGGCTCTCTTCATTTTTGATAAGAGCGTCAATCATAAATGCTAAATGAATCAAGATTCCTGCATCGACTCCTGGCTCCACGATGATTGAAATATCTGTTTGAACTTGTTGAACTACCTTTTGTAAGGAATAAATCAGTTCATCGATTGCCGGAATGGCTGATAACGAGTCTTTTAAAGAATAGACAATCTTATCAATTGGGATTTCATCGTCAGCCATTCGTTTCAATGTGTTCAACTTCTCATCATTGAAAATATCATATGCTGAAAAGAACGGGATATTTTGATAATCCACATCCACCGTCCCAGCAATTGCTTTAATCTCGTATTCTTCTAAAAGAGCATCAATATGTTTTTTGAAGGACTCTCTTTCTAAAAATTGCATTTGGATCAACTCAACTTTTTGTTGATTGATAACTGGTGCAATCCGTTGGTAAAGCTTCGCGGCTACGCCCTCACCAGTAAAGCAAGTCACGATAACTGCTTTTTTACGTTGATTATCTGCCACATCACCCAACTTGAATTGGTCACGAACAATTGATTCAAAGGATAACTGGATATTTTGATAAATATCTTCTAAACTTCTTCCCACATTCGCCATTCGGATTGCTTCAATCACAATCATCGTACTTGTCATCGTAATTGCTTTTGTCCGAACACCGGTCTCTTCATAAATCAAATTACTAAATGTGTTTAAGGAACCCATATCAGTTAATAACAGTAATCCATTGCTTAGTTGTGCTTGACGAGCTTTCACGTAAGCTAAGACTTCTTCATACATCGTTTGCACTTCCATAGCAAGCGGCATGTTAAAGGCTGCCCCGATTTTAGTTCCAAGAAGTTCCTGCGCCATCTCCAACATACTGGAAGCCGTTTGGCGCCCATGCATCAACACAAGGACATCGACATTATTTTCTTTGACCCGCTCGCTCTCACCTAAATTAATTGATAAAAACATACTGATGAAGCCTATCTCATCAAACGGAATCTCAACTTCGCACTCGTCTTCAATAATAGTAGATAAATCAATTGCGACTTGAAATTCTTTCTTAAAGTGCTTGCGGATATTATTCAAATCCGGATGAACAATCATGTGTCCATCACGTACGCGATCTAATGTACTTTGTAAATGTAAAGCAAAAGCAAACCGTGCTTTTTCATTATAAATCCGATCCAATCGTTCTTCTGCCACATCATATAATTGGTTCGTCAACTGCCAGATATCATCTGGCAACAAATCTTTAGGAATATTGCTTTGCGTTAGCTCTTCGACATAGGTTTCAAAGTATTCATCGACATCTTTTGAAATCAGCGCTTCTAAATCGATACTTTCCACACCAGTTTCAGCCAAACTAGCTACTTTTTCTTCAATGTCATTATAAACTTGCATATTACGTTCAGGATCTTGTGACCAAACAACATCTGCCAATCCTGGCTCAAAGGTCAAGTATTGGCTTTTACTTTCGATAAAATGATCTAAGCGCTCTGGAAGTTCCTTGATTTTTAATAAGCCTTTTTGAACTTGTAACGAAAGTTCTTCTTTACGAATAATCAACTTTTGTTCATTATGCGTGCGGTAATGCAGAAATGATTTGGCACAAACTAATTTTAAATCACGTTTCACTTGACCGATATTTCCTTCTGCATCATAGAGCATAAATGCTAAAATCGCTTCTCGTTCAATGTCGATGCGTTGATTCAATCGATTAGCCTCTTGTTTAATGAAGAGCGAAATAATTTCATACCGTTCATCCAATGAACGTGAAGCTAAGTTTGGCAATGTAATTGCCATCGGAATACGACGATTAAACGTCGTCAAGAAACTTTCAGAAGACTCCGTCGTAGCACCTATAATTTGCACAGCTGCTTCATGAACTTGCGCACTTTCACCTAATGGTCGATAGATTCCTTTATCAATAAAAGTAAACAACATTTCTTGACCTTCAGGTGGAAGTCGATGGATTTCGTCAAGGAACAAAATTCCGCCATCTGCTTTTGCAATTAACCCTGGGCTGTCTTCTGCAGCTCCCGTGTAGGCGCCTTTTTTGATCCCAAAAATGTGTCCAAACAGCAATTGAGGATTCTGTGCATAATCAGCACAGTTAAATGAAACAAACGGTGCATCAGGTGCCAAAGTTTCAGAGTCCATCGCAAAATGATACATACATTCTGCAAACATAGATTTCCCTGTACCTGTTTCCCCAAAAATAATTGTATGTAAACCTCTTGGTGGATAGAGAATCGCTGCTTTTGCTTGTTGGATACTCACTTTTAGCGATTCGTTTTCTCCTACTAATGTTTCAAAGGTTACTTGTGTTGATGAATCAACATGGACTTCTTCTTTTGCTTCTTTGGACATAGAATAAACCACCGGACGACCAGCGGTTTTCATGATTTGTCGCTCTTTATATAAATCACTTAAATAACGGCTTGCATTACTTCGATCAATGTGAAGATGTTTGGCTACGTCACTTGCAGTTAAGCCGTGTTGATTGATTGTTAATAAATGGATGATTTCTTTCTGGCGAGCATTCATACAAACCCTCCTTTAGTGAGTTTTCATTGATGCCGTTTTCAACATAATAACACAAAAAGGCGCTTATTTGCGCCTTGCTCCTTTATTTTTTTGCTTTTTTGTTTTCTTCTTGTTCTTGTTTTTTTTGTTGATTTTTTCTGTTTCAGGAAGCATTTTTGTGTGTTTTGCTACTGTTGGATTCACCTTTTTTAGTGGACGTTCTGTTTTTTCTTCTTTTTCAGCAGGCTCATGATGTAACATCCCACCATACAAATAGATTTCGGTCATCGTGATGTTTGCTTCACGCGCGATTTTCTTCATATCTCTTAGCTGATTGTCTTGAACCAAAGTAATGACCGTACCAGCATTTCCCATTCGACCTGTACGACCTGAACGGTGAAGATATGTTTCGACATTGAAGGGAACTTCCGCGTTGATAACATAAGGTAGTTTAGCAATATCTAAGCCACGAGCAGCCACATCTGTTGTCAATAAGGCTGTTGTTTTACCTGCCTTGAAATAATCCAATGCTGCTTTTCTAAGTAGTTTATTTTGATCTGAAGCCAAACTTCCCACCGTTACACCACGGAATGTTAGTTTTTCTTCCATCAGACCCAATTCACTTAGCTGGTTAAAGAACACTAATCCTTGAAAACCAGCTACATGCATCAAACGACGCAAATAATCATCTTTTTTACGTGCGGGAACACGTAAAAAGTAATGTTGCAGTCCCTTTCTTGACTCGTCTTCTTTGGAAACATCTACCACTTGAAGCTGTTTCCCACTAATCTCTTCAAACATTTCCAACAAACGATCTGCCGTAGCAGAAAAGAAAGCTAATTGATAATCAACTGGTGCTTGATGCAAGATTTGTTTCACTAATTGAACACTACTTTCATCAAATAACTGATCTGCTTCATCAAATACCATTGTTTGGATTTGGTGTGCTTTCAGTTTCTTCCCCTTCATCAATTCTAAAACGCGCCCGGGTGTTCCTACCAAGATTTCTGGTTTTTTCTTCAGCCCTTCGACTTGTCGTTTCACATTGGCACCGCCAAGTAACGATTGAACTTTTAAATCAACTAAAGCTGCCCATGTACGAGCAACTTCCGTTACTTGGATTGCCAGTTCCTGCGATGAAGTCAAAATCAGTAAACTGCTACCAGCTTGTGGTTGAACATTGAGTAGTAACGGCCAAAGATAGGCTAACGTTTTGCCAGAACCCGTTGGGGAGATTGCTACTAAGCTTTCTTTCTCACGTAATTTTTGAAAAACAGCTTGCTGAATCAAAGAAGGTTCTTCAAATCCTTGACTCGTCCATTTTTCTTGCCATTTTTCAGGAAATGTTTGTATAAATTCATTCATTAAATTTCTTCCTCATTATCTGCATCAAAAGTGATGCCTCCATTTTTTCTTAAATCGTAAACGACTTGGTTCACATTTCGTGCTAATTCGACCCATTCTTCATACAATAAGCCCCATGCACGATCTTCGCGATGATTGAGTACATTCGCAAAGTCTGCCGCTTCTTCCACCATTGGATTTTCTGCGACTTGGATTGCTAAATCCACGATTTCCTGTTGATTTCGATCATGGAACTCCGCCTTTTCAATCGCATTCACCCCATTTAAAACTAAGGTTCCTGAATCAAAATAAATTTCAGAAGGCATAAAGGAATCGCCAATTTTTCCGGGTTGAATTGCAACATCAAAGGAATCATAGCGTAAAATCCCCCAGCCAAGACCATCGACTCCAGTCGAAATTTTTCTTGAAAAATAGTGGACTTCTTTTGGCATACCAAACCAAGCAACTGCCGCATAAACTAAATAAACACCTAAATCCATCATTGCCCCACCAGAAAAATGAGGAGAGAAAATATTTGGTTCTTCACCATCTAGGACTTGGTCATATCGAGAAGAATACTTCATATAACTAAAGTTCGCACCAATGATTTCGTCTTTTGAAGGTAAGTGATCTGTAACTTTTTTAAAGCCTTTTTCATGAATATTACGAGCGGCTTCAAAGAAGTACACTTTTTGTTCATTCGCTAGATGAATGATTTCATCCATTTCTTTTGGTGTTGAGAATGCAGGTTTTTCAACGATTACATTCTTACCAGCTAAAATAGCTTGTTTTGCCTGTTCAAAATGAAGACTGTTTGGCGAAGCAATATAAACGGTATCCATATGGGCAATTCCAAAGAATGTTACTAAGTCTGTCGCAAACTCAATATCACCCGAGTATTTTTCGCCAAATGCTTGCGCTTTTTCCAATTTTCTTGAATAAACTGCTGTTAGTTCATATTTTTTTGTACTTAAAGCTGCTTCAACAAATTGATGTGTGATCCAATTTGTTCCAATAATACCTAAATGAATCATTTTCTCGTCCTCTTTTCTTTAATTATTTTCATTCACTGGATTTTTAAACGGTGCATCCAGATCAAAAGGAATTCTTTGCTTTAATCGTACACTATCCGCGTTCACCAAACAATTATACGTAAGAACTTGAACGCCTTCTGTTTGAGCTGCTCGAATAGCCAGTGCAAATTCTGGTTGCATCTCTTGATGAATCGTAGAGACTGTTAATTGTTCAAATTGAGCAATAAACAAAACATATGTCAAGTACCCTTCTTTGTGTGCGTCTACTAATTCCAAAATATGTTTTAGCCCTCGCGTCGTTGGCGCATCCGGAAATGCTCCGACAGCTAAATTTTCTAACGTCATTCCTTTGACTTCCACAAAAATTTTTTGATTCGTTGAAGTTTCCAAATAGATATCAAATTTTGAATGATGATACACAACTTCACGTTTCAAAAAAGTAATTTCCCCCATCAGCTCAGGCAACTGGATTTCCCCATTTAAAATTCCTTCAGCAGCTAACTGATTAGGCAATTGGCTATCAATGTTGAACCAAGCGTCTTTTTTCTTAACTGCAATTAAATCATAATCTGTTTTTCTTTTAGGACTTGGCGTGTAAGTCACTGCAACTTGCGCACCTGGAAGAAACACTTCTCTTCCGCGTCCTGTATTCTTGACATGAGCAGTGATGACCTCGCCATCTGTTTTTTGACAATAGGCAATAAAACGATTGGGTCGTTCAAGAAAAGAGACGACCTCGACTTGCTGATAATCCACTTGTTGTCACCTATCTTTCTATTTAGTATCCTATCATAATTTTACTAAAAACACTTGAAAAACCAGTCGAAAGTCTTAGAGAATTTTTATCCTTTTTTCGGTAGAATGAATGTAAGCATAAAAATGACTACGAACTTTCCCCGTTTAATTTAGTTAAGAAGGAGCGATTCGATGAAAAAAAGAATTTCGTATCTGATTGGCATGTCGTTATTGACCTTGCTCGGTGGGGTCGCTGTTCAAAAAAGGCAACAAAAAAAGCAAGAAAAAGCAAGTGATGTTAAAATTTATGTTCGCACTTGGTATTTTCAAGATCACCTTCAGCAAAAGCATCAACTAACTGTTCTTCCTGAATACACGTTAGTTTTAGATCAGCAACCAATCCAAGCAACCTTAATCGAATTAAATGCTCAAAAATTTGTTGTTCGTGATCAATATGGTTACCATCTCGTATTGACGAACCAATCGCCGATGACATTTTATGATGAAGCTGAAGATATCTCATATGTTTTGAGCAAAAAAGAGCAATAATTTATTTCAATTTTCTTGTCACAAAAATAACCTAGAAAATCACTTCAAACAATTCAATTGATTCAGGTAAATAATCCAGCTGACCAATTTGTGTCAGCTGTTTTTGTTTGTGAAGAGCGAACAAAAATTCCTCATTTTTTCATTTAGAAAAATAGTCATTTTCATTTTTTTTTGTTACACTTACTATTGATGGTTTTTACCATGAAAGGATGATCGAACATGACACCAAATCGAGAGGATTACTTAAAAATCATTTTAGAGTTGGGTGGCGATACAACCAAAGTTAACAATAAACAAATCGTATCCAGCCTGGATGTCTCGCCGGCGTCCGTTAGTGAAATGATTTCAAAACTTGTGAAAGAGCAATTAGTTGAACATTCACCCTACCAAGGCGTACAATTAACGACCGCGGGACTTTATAAAGCTAGTAGCTTGATTCGCAAACATCGTTTATGGGAAGTTTTTTTAGTTGAACATTTAGATTATCGTTGGAATGAAGTACATGATGACGCTGAAGTCTTAGAACATGTTACGTCAGAACAACTTGCAGATCGTTTAGAAAACTATTTGAATCATCCTAAGCATTGCCCTCACGGCGGCATTATCCCACAAAAAGAACAAGTTGTTCATGAAGAGCGCCGCCAAACATTAGAATCTTATCCACTTGGCACACACATTCGGATTGCTCGCGTACTAGATGAAAAAGAACTACTCGACTACCTTGTAACCATTGATCTAAATATTGATGAAGAATATGAAATCATTGATATCGCAGCTTACGAAGGCCCGATTACGATAAAGAACGAAACCAAACAAATTTCCGTCAGCTTCAAGGCGGCTAGTACCATTTTTGTTGATAAACTATAAAGGAGGACATCTGCATGTCAAATGAAAAAAATGTTTTATTTACGATTTTTGGCGGTACAGGCGATTTAGCACAACGCAAGCTGTACCCTTCCTTATTCCGCCTTTATAAAAAGGGGAATTTAAACGAACACTTTGCAGTGATTGGTACCGCGCGCCGTCCTTGGTCAGATGAACACTACCGTGAAGTAGTCAAAGAGACGATTCAATCATTGAACCCAACTGCTGAAGAAGCTGAACGCTTTGCTGACCATTTCTACTATCAGTCACATGACGTAAATGATTCTACGCATTACCAAACCCTTAAAGAATTAGCGGACGAATTGGATGAGAAATATCAAATCAGCGGGAATCGCGTGTACTATTTAGCAATGGCACCACAATTTTTTGGAACGATCGTTACACATTTGAAATCAGAAAAAATCGTTACCGAGACTGGTTTCAATCGTTTGATTATCGAAAAACCATTTGGCGCAGATTATCAATCTGCTTTTGACTTGAACCAACAAATTCGACAGGTTTTTCCTGAACAGGATATTTTTCGAATCGACCACTATCTAGGAAAAGAAATGATTCAAAATATTTCAGCTATTCGCTTTGCTAACAATATCTTTGAATCACAATGGAACAACCGTTACATTGACAATATCCAAATCACATTTGGTGAAAGCCTTGGTGTCGAAGATCGTGGTGGATATTACGATCACAGTGGTGCACTAAAAGATATGGTGCAAAACCACATTCTACAAGTTGTCGCTTTATTAGCGATGGAACCTCCTGTTGCCTTTTCTGAAAAAGAAATTCGTACAGAAAAAATCAAAGCCTTAAAAGCTGTTCGGATTTATAACGAAGATGAAGTCAAAGAAAACTTTGTTCGTGGACAATATGCAGCTGGAGAATTGGATGGACAACGTTTCAAGGCTTATCGTGATGAAGATAAAGTAGATGAACATTCTGAAACAGAAACATTTGTCGCTGGAAAATTCACTATCGATAATTTTCGATGGTCCGGTGTTCCCTTTTATATCCGAACTGGTAAGCGTTTGACGGAAAAAGGAACCCGAATCAACGTGGTCTTCAAACAAGTACCCGTCAATGTTTTTAAAACTTCTGTTGATGAAGCTTGCGAAGAAACAAACCTTCCACCAAATGTTTTGACCATCTACATTCAACCAACAGAAGGTTTTTCTCTTTCACTTAATGGGAAAGAAGTTGGACAAGGGTTTGATACTGAACCAATCAAGTTAGCCTTTCGAAATAGTGCTGAAATGGTTGAAAATAGTCCTGAAGCTTACGAAAAATTACTTTTAGATTCCTTAAATGGTGATGGAACAAACTTTTCACATTGGGAAGAAGTTGCTCAATCTTGGCATATCGTTGACGTAATTCGTAAAACGTGGGATCAAATCCAGCCAGATTTTCCCAATTATAAAGCTGGTTCAATGGGGCCTGATGAAGCATTCGAACTTCTAGAAAAAGATGGTTTTGAATGGATCTGGCAACCCGACCATTGGTACCGTGAACGTGGAAAATTAAATTAACAACTCTTTTGACTCAAAGAAGCACGTTTCTTATCCTCAACAGTTGATAAGAAACGTGCTTCTTTTTTGTCTAGTTAGTTTACATAAAAAAGAACTATCCAACTAAATGGATAGTTCTTTCTTTTGTTCTTTTCTTCTCTTGTTCTTTTCTTATTCGAATCCTTCTGCAACAGCTTCTGGATAGTTTTCTTCAACAATTTTGGCACAACGTCCGCATAAGTGTGGTAATTTTTCATCCACACCAACATCTTTACGGATTTGGCGACAACGATCACAAACTTCTCCGTCTGCTTTTTCAACTAAAATTGCTACATCTTCAAAATCAACTGCGTCAGCTGGAGCAACTTCTCCTGCAGAGGCAATTTCAAAATAGTCAGGAGAAATAATCAACAATTGTGGAATATCAGCATCCACTGCTGTCAATAATTCACGAACTTGCTCATTTGGATAAACCGTTACTTTTGCTTCTAAAGATTTACCAATCAATTTTGCGTTTCTTGCTTCTTCCAAAGCTTTCAACACTTTGTCACGGAAATCCATAAATGCTTCCCAAGTATCCATCAATTCAGCTTGATTTGAAAATTCTTCATAACCAGGCAATTCACTCAATTGTACATAGTCTTCTTCTTCTTTTAAGAATGACCAGATTTCCTCTGTTGTATGAGGAATGATTGGTGTTAATAATTTTGTTAATGCAACAGCAGTTTGGTAGAAGACAGTCTGCATACAACGACGTTGATAGTCATTTTCTGACTCGATATAAACAACGTCTTTGGCAAAATCTAAATAGAATGCAGATAAATCAACGGTTAAGAAATTCATCACTGTACGATAAATGTGCATAAAATTATATTTTTCATAGCCTTCATCACGGATTTCTTTAATCACTTGGTTCAAACGAACGGTCATATACTTATCAACTGAACGTAATTCATTGTAAGAAACCGCATCTTGTTTTGGATCAAAGTCTTCTGTATTAGCAATCAAGAAACGCATTGTATTTCTGATTTTGCGGTATACTTCTGCTACTTGACCTAAGATATCCATTGAAACACGAACGTCTGCTTCATAATCAACACTTGACACCCATAAACGAAGAATATCTGCACCGAATTGTTTGATTACTTTATCAGGAACAATCGTATTCCCTAAAGATTTACTCATCTTGCGTCCTTCACCATCAAGTGTGAAACCTTGAGAAAGAACTGAGCGATAAGGCGCTACACCATTGATTGCTACACTCGTTGTAATACTTGAGTTGAACCAGCCACGATATTGGTCAGAACCTTCCAAATACATATCTGCTGGGAATGATAATTCTGGTCGTTGACGTAAAACAGCTTCATGTGAAGAACCAGAGTCGAACCAAACATCCATGATATCAGTTTCTTTAGTAAATTCGCCATTTGGTGAGCCAGGATGTGTAAAGCCTTCTGGTAAAAGATCTTTCGCCTCTTTTTCAAACCAAATGATTGAGCCATGTTCTGCAAATAGTTTTGCCACGTGCTCGATTGTTTCTGGTGTAATGATTGCCTCACCGTTTTCCGCATAGAAAATTGGTAATGGTACACCCCATGCACGTTGGCGAGAGATAACCCAGTCCCCACGATCACGAATCATGTTGTACAAACGAGTTTTGCCCCATGGGATAATCCAATCTACATTTTCAACTTCATCTAAAATGTTTTGGCGGAAGTCATCAATTGATGCAAACCATTGTGGTGTTGCACGATAGATAACTGGTTTTTTTGTACGCCAGTCATGTGGATAGCTATGTGTAAAGAATTCAATTTTCAATAACGCGCCTTTTTCTTCAAGCAACTCTGTAATCATTGGATTTGCTTTATCATAAAAAATGCCTTCAAAGCCTGGTGCTTCATCAGTAAACACACCTTTAGAATCTACTGGTGAAACAACTGGTAATTTATATTTATTCCCAGCAATGTAGTCATCTTCCCCGTGTCCAGGAGCAGTGTGAACTAAACCAGTTCCTGCTTCTAATGTTACATGGTCACCTAAAATAACTACAGATTCACGATCATAAAAAGGATGTTGTGCTGTCATGAGTTCCATCTCTTTACCAGAGATTTCCTTCAGTACAGTAACATTTTCCCAACCAATTTCAGCTTGAACTTTTTCTAATAAATCTTTTGCTACAACAAACTTGCGTCCGTCTGCTTCAACTAGAACATAAACAAAGTTTTCGTTTACAGCGATTCCTTGGTTTGCTGGCAAAGTCCATGGCGTTGTTGTCCAAATAACAAATGACGTATCTTCATCTAAGATTCCTTTGCCATCTTTCACTTTAAAAGCAACAAAGATTGATGGTGATTTTACATCTTTATATTCAATTTCAGCTTCGGCAAGAGAAGATTCACTTGATGGAGACCAGTAAATTGGTTTTAATCCTTTATAGATATAACCTTTTTCTGCCATTTTTCCAAACACACGAATTTGTGCCGCTTCGTACGATGGATCTAATGTTACATAAGGATGTGCCCAATCTCCAGCAACACCTAAGCGTTTAAAATCTTCACGTTGCTTATCAACTTGAGAAAGCGCATATTCACGACATTTTTCTAAATACTCAGTGATTGGCATTTCTTTACGTTTGATACCTTTGTTTGCTAATACTTGTTCGATTGGCAATCCATGTGTATCCCAGCCTGGAACGTAAGGTGCACGGAATCCAGACATTGATTTTGAGCGAATGATAATATCTTTACTAATTTTATTCAAAGAGTGACCTAAATGAATATTACCGTTCGCATAGGGAGGTCCATCATGTAGAATAAAACTTGGTTTGCCTTCATTTAATTCTTGTCTTTTTTGGTAGATCCCTACTTCTTCCCATTCTTTTTGCCATTCACCTTCACGGTTGGGCAAATTTCCACGCATAGGAAATTTTGTTTTTCCTAATTGTAATGTCTCTTTCATTTTCATAAAAGAACTTCACTCCTTTGATTTTTTCTAAACGCAAAAAAGGCACGTGCATCCCAAAGGGACGAACATGCCGTGGTACCACCCAAATTTAAGTTACAAAAAACGTAACTTCTTCGAGACCAATAACGAGGTCAGCCGTTACTTCTTACTTTTATTTCAGAAATAATTGAGGTAGAGGATCTTTCACTTTGTAGGGTCTTGCCAAACTCACACTATCATTGGCTCGCTAAAAGAATTCAAAGTGCTTTTCTGTTCTACTCGTTTTCGTCAGCAATAACAGAGAGATCAATTTCTCTCGTATCAAATGTTTGAACTGCTGGAGACTCTAACGCTTCTGATTCTGAGTTTACAACAGGATTATTTTCATTGTCAAGCTGTTTTGCCAAAACTTCTTTAATCACTTCGTGGCTATCATTCACATAACTTGAGAATGGTTGTAAAATTTCATCCCACTCAGGACTCTTCACTTGTTCTAGTTGTGATTCTAACATCAAGCTGATACGTTGGTGGAAGACACGTGTCCGTTTTTTCAAGTCTTCCGTTTCTGTTGCAAGTTGTTTTGCTTTTTCAGTCGCATCTGTTAAGATTTGACGTGCTTTTTCTTCCGCATCAGTTGTTAGTTGGTGTGCGCGTTTTTCAGCATTAGCAACTAATTCATCCGCTTTATTTTGAGCAGATGTCACAATAACTTCTGATTCTTTGCTTGCACTTGTTTTCACTTTATCTGCTGTATCTTGTGCAACAATAATTGATTGGTTCAATGCATCTTTTAATTCATTGAAGTACTCTAATTTTTCTTCAGAATGTTTAATTGCTTTTTCTAATTCACGATTTTTAGTTGTTGCTTCCTCATAGTCACGAACAACTAAATCTAAAAAATCATCTACTTCATCTTGATTATACCCACGCATTTTTGTTGGGAATGTTTTATTTTGAATATCTAATGGAGTTAAAGCCATGAATAAACCACCTCTTTGTTTTATTTGCGTAATACACCAAATAATACCCTATATTTTTCTTTTTTCGTTTTTCCCTCAAGTTCTTGAATCTGGATTCGCCCATATCCACGAATCGAAACAATATCTAATAATTCAAGAATAAAATCTGGTCGTGTGTTTTCCGTCCAGTTCACTTTCACTTTACCAGATTCAATCAATTGTTTCGACCTTTGCCTAGAAATATTATAGATTTCTGAAATGACGCTATCAAGGCGCATCGAAGTCACTGTTCCTCTTTCTTGTGTCCAACTATCTTTTGGCAATAACATTTCTGTATAAGCAATTGGTTCTAATCGAGCCGTTACTTTACCAATTTTCGTTATTTGAGCAACAACAAAGTGTTCAATCTCTCTTGCAACAAAGATTTGCCATCGTTCACCATCTGAGATAATATCTCCAAAATAAGCACGCTTAATGCCAGTACCTACCAATGTACCTAATATTTTTCCATGACTTAAGCTAGCAAATTTACTAGGATAGTGTACCTCATACAAGCTCACTTCAAAATCGTCTTCAGTAGGTTCGTAATACTCCGGATAAATCAAGCATCGTTTTCTCTCCGCTTGTTCATATCCACCATAAAACGTAAAACGCAACTCACTGTCTTGGCGAATCAAAGTTTCCAAAATATAAGCTTGTCTTGGATCTAAGAAATCAGTTAAGTACGGTGCATATTGGCTTTGTACTTGGTCAATCCAATCGCCAACCGAATCAATAAACGTCCGTTCTTCCGTTCGGAAATGTTGGTAGATATTTTCATCCATACTACTCACCTCCTAAAACTATAAAAGTGAAACAATAATCATTGTTAATCCTTGGCTAGCTAGATTCAAAATAATAACTGCCACCATGATTGTAAGGTCGATTGGTCCAAAGCGTAAATTTAATCGATCAAACAAGCTAAGGTAAGGTTCACAGATTCTGGATAAAAATTTTCCAAAAGCTGATTGATACCCTCCAGGAAACCAGGACAACAATGCATAAATAACTAATAAAATAGTATATAGATAAACTGCATCATTAAGTAGATTAAGCAAACGATAAATTAAAATGGTCCTTCCTCCTCTTACAGA
The DNA here is from genome assembly GCF_050528535.1 of Enterococcus sp. DIV0176. Taxonomy (NCBI): domain Bacteria; kingdom Bacillati; phylum Bacillota; class Bacilli; order Lactobacillales; family Enterococcaceae; genus Enterococcus; species Enterococcus sp. DIV0176. The sequence continues at coordinate 1,855,021 of NZ_CP172879.1, forward strand.
TCAAAAATATTTGCATCTGCGAATGTTTGAGCAGTTGAACTATCAATTTCCATACCAGTTGGTGTACAAAGAAACATTTCATCGCCAACCCTTTTGATGTCTCCATCCAATGCGTAAACTGTTCCAGTTAAGAAATCAACAATGCGACGTGCTTGTTTTTCTTCCACTAAATGGAAGTTCACTAATGTCGCTTCACCAGCAATGATTTTTTTAGCAATCATCATTGCTTCTGAGTAGGCACGTGGTTCCATCACTGTGATTTTATTTGCCAAATTAGTTTTCGGTTCATAAGATTGACGAGCAGTCTTTTCTTCTTGTTTCACTGGTCGTGTTGGAGCTTGACGAAGCTCAATTACTTTCTTTTGCTCAACAGTCGGTTTTTCCTCACGTATCGCATAATGCGAAGTATTGGTAACTGTTTGAGTTGCCTCACGCGTTGGTTTATTAACTGTTGGTTTTACTGTTTTTTGTGTTTGTGACTGAGTCACCGTTTGTTTTTTTGTTTCAGGAAAATCTGGATATTCGTACTCTTCTTCATCGGCTAATCCGAAAAAATTAGCAATTGCTCCTCTATTTAAAAGTGGCATGACTCTTCCTCCCTTATTTGTCCTTGAATAGCGCTGTACCTACACGGATAAATGTTGCTCCTTCTTGTATCGCAATCGGAAAATCTTGACTCATTCCCATACTTAATTCTTCACACGGTGCATGAGCAAATCCTTGCTGATGGACAAGGTTACGTAAGTCTTCAAGTGTTCCAAATACTTTGTGGATTTGTTCAACAGAAGCATCTTTGGGGGCCATAGTCATCAAGCCAATTACCTTGATTTTTGAATAATCACCTAAAGATTCAACAAATGAAAGCAACTCATCTGGAGAAATTCCATGCTTGGATTCCTCACCTGATACATTTACTTCAATAAAGCAAGCCAATTCTTTCTCAGCCCTCTTTTGGATTTCTTCTGCTAATTTCAAACTATCCAGCGCATGAAAATAATCAATTTCATTTACAATCAATTTTACCTTCCTACGCTGTAAATTACCAATCAAATGCCATTTTATTTCAGGAAAATCAACTAAATCTTGCTTCTTCTGTAATAATTTGTCTACACGATTTTCTGCACAATGCAGAACACCCGCCTCAACAAGTTGTTTGGTCGTATCTGAATCAACTGATTTTGTTACAGCAACTAATTGAACTTCTTTCGGATTTCGATGAACAAGAGCACACGAATCCTGAATTTCTTGCTCAATTTCTTGCAAGTTGTCAGCAATCATGTGCTCTTTCCTCTCCTTATCGCTTGCGACGGAAAAACGGTGGCGTATTTAATTCGTCATCGTCATTCGCTTTTGTTTCTTCGCGGCTGAATGTATCAAAATCTTTTTTTTCAACATTATCAAAGTTTGATTCTTCAACTTTAGGACGTACATTTTGTTCACGTCTGATATCCCAGTCACCAAAGCTGTTTTCATCTTCAGTTGAAGTTGGTTTTGCTTGGTCCATATCTAAGATTGGTTTTTGAGCTTGTGATTGCATTTGTTGTCTAGCTGGACGGCTAGACTTACGCTCCTTTTTTGACTCATCAATACCTGTTGCAATAACCGTTACGCGGATTTCATCGCCCAATTCTTCGTTAATTGATGTACCTAAGATAATGTTTACATCACCTGTAGCAGCATTGGCAACAATATCAGACGCATCTTGTGCTTCAAATAATGTCATGTCTAGCCCACCAGTAATGTTCAACAATACTTGTTCTGCTCCATCGATTGATGTTTCAAGAAGTGGAGAAGAAATAGCTTTCTTCGTTGCTTCAATGACACGTTCTTCACCGCTGGCAACACCAATTCCCATTAATGCAGTTCCTTGATTTTCCATCACAGTTTTAACGTCAGCAAAGTCAAGATTCACATAACCTGGTGCAGTGATTAGATCAGAAATTCCTTGAACACCTTGTCGTAAAACATTATCTGCTTCACGGAATGCTTCAAGCATTGGTGTCTTCTTATCAACAACTTCAAGTAAACGATTGTTTGAAATAATCAATAATGTATCGACATTTTCTTTCAATCGAGCAATACCTTCAGCAGCGAAACGTCCACGTTTAGGACCTTCAAAAGTAAATGGTCGTGTAACAACTCCCACTGTCAAAGCACCTAATTCTTTTGCAATTCCTGCAACGATTGGTGCAGCACCGGTACCAGTACCTCCACCCATTCCAGCAGTGATAAAAATCATATCTGCGCCATCTAAAGCTTCACGCAATGATTGTTCACTTTCTTCAGCAGCTTTTTGGCCAACTTCTGGTTGAGAACCAGCACCAAGACCACGTGTATATTTAGGGCCTAATTGAATAACAGTTTCAGCCTTTGAATTTTTTAATGCTTGAACGTCTGTGTTGGCTGTGATGAATTCAACACCTTTAACGTTTTCTTCAATCATACGGTTTACAGCATTTCCACCGCCGCCACCGACACCGATGACTTTGATAACTGCGCCGTCATTGATATTATTATCAATTGAGAATTCCATGTTTTATTCCTCCCAGGATGAATTAATCAAAAATATTTGTAAAGAAACCTTTGATTTTACTTGTTACGTTTTCACCAGATTTTTTTTCTTCTGGTTCTTCATAAGTTACCTCTTCAGCTGATTCATAAGAGTCATAAGAAGGTGCTTCATGTTCAGTAACTGATACATGCTGAATAGCTGTTTCGCCAGTAACTGCTGATTTAGCAAGTTGATATACTTCACTTAAGTTTGCTGAATAATCAACAATACTAATGACGTTTGTAAAGACTGGATTTCTTAGTCCCATATGGTTAGGAACATACAGTTTTACATTAACACCAAAAATTTCTTGTGCTAGTTCAACTACGCCTGGCAAGCTAGCCGCACCACCTGTTAATATGACACCACCAGGTAATTCCAACGCTTCGATTTGATCCAAAGCATCTTTTGCTTTATTAAAGATTTGTTCCATACGAGCTGAAATTACTTCTGATAGATAACGTTCATCAACCTTGACAGGTTCTGATTGTCCAATTACATCCACAGGAAATTCTTCGTTTTCTGATGTTCTTTCTGGATACGCATCACCATAATTAATTTTTAATGCCTCTGCGTTGTTGAATGAAGTATTCAAAACGATTGAGATATCTTTAGTGACAAATTCGCCACCTTCTTGATCTGTGTTTGTAAATTTCAATTGTTTGTCATGCATAACAGCCGTTGTAGTTTGGCCACCACCCATGTCAATAACAATCGTTCCAAAATCTTTTTCTCCGTCAGAAAGAATCGTTTCCGTTAAAGCTAACGGTGTAATTACTAATTCATTGACAATTAAGCCAGCTTTTTCGACGCACTTTCTGATATTGTGAACAATCGTTTTTGGTCCAGTAAATAATAGACCAAACATTTCTAAGCGCACACCGATCATTCCTCGAGGATCTCTAATCCCTTCAAAACCATCTACAGTAAAGTCTTGTGGCAAAATTGACACGATCTGACGTTCAGGAGGAATTGAACGAACAAGGGCAGCTGAAGCCACATTTCTGACATCTTCATCGGTGATTTCTTTTGAATCCCCATTTACTGCAATCATTCCTTGGCAATTTTCGACTTCAAGCATATTTGCAGGTAATCCCACACTGACACCCTTAATTTGAATGCCGGCTTTTTCTTCTGCTTGTCGTACTGCACGTTGAATTGCTTGAACTGTTTTATCAATATCAACGATAATGCCGCGGTTAATCCCTTCTGATTTTGCGTTTCCTACTCCAATAATATTCATTTGGCTGTCGATATATTCAGCCACGACAACTTTGACAGATGTCGTTCCAATATCAAGGCCTACATACATTCCTGTTTTTGCCATGAATGGGATTCCCTCCTACTTACTATTCCATATACAAGCGAACAACTAACGTTCGTTTTTAAATATACTATATTATAGATATTCACTGCTTTCAATTCTACCATAAATTAATAGTTTTTAGAAAGTAGATTATCACTTTTTAAGGTTGTTTTATTGATTTTCGATTGAACTGCTTGAAGATGGCGTTGACTCATCAGCTTGTTGGTCTGCTTCAGTTGACTCACCAGACTCTATTTCTGTTGATGTGACAGCATTTTGATTTGTTTCTTCGTCAGCGGAAGTTTCGGTTTGCTCTTCTGTACTATTTGAGTAAGGATAAGAAAAAATTCCAACTTCCATGTCAATCACACCATTTTCTTGCATCTCTTTAGCAACTTGTGGGTAATATTTCATTTGACTAGCCAAATTCGTGATATTCACTAATACCTGATTACCATCGTTCATGTTCATCTGAAGTAAATTTTCATTACTTTCTGTGGGTGCATATTTAATTTCTGAAATGGCTTTTTGTAGCTCAGCAGAAAGTTGATTGTATTGTTTTACCAAGGCCTTAATTTTTGCATCACTTTTGAAGTCTTCAAGAATCGGTAAATTTTTCGTAGGGTTATCTACTTTTTGATCTAAAACAATGCCATTTTCAAGTACAGGATAATACTTGTTTTCAGTAGCAATTAACGCAATATCTTTATATTCCGTGATTGCTAGCTCAAATTGATTGATTGAATGAAAACTAATTTCTGCTGTCTTCACTCGAGGTTGTTCAGTTTTCAATTCTTTTACATGTTGATTTCTGTCCCAATATTGTGTCCACAAATTGTCACCAATTCTTAACTTTGATTCAGCGATCACTGTCTGATTAGAAATGAGCTCATTTCCAGTTACAGTAACTGCTTCTAGCTTACTATATGGTGAAATATAATAAATCAAAAATAACAACGGAATCCCTAAGATTGTTATAATTAATGACAGTCTACGCATCAAGACTTTGTTACGCTGATTTTTCAAATTAGGCAATCGATTTAAGAAAGAACCATTATATGGACCGGTCTGTTTGGTTGACTCTTCTGGTTCAGTCAGAAACGCTGGAAGTTCATCCCTTTCGTCTTCGTTGGACGAATCTTTTGACTGTTCTTCTTGGTTTGTAACAGTTTCGTCTGAATCTTCGTGAAGTTTCTCGTCTTTTTTATGATGCTCAGCTAAATACTTTTGGTTGGCCTTTTGCCACGGAGTTAATTCATCTTGGTTATCAGATGATTTGGGTAAATCATTTGGTTCTTTCTTTTTACTCACTAAGACCACCACCTTTTACTTTTTAATAACACTTTGAACCAATTCATATAAACGTTTAGATGCGTCTGGCATCCCTTGTTTTTTTGAAGCCTGTGACATTTGCTTTTGCACTTTTTCGTCTGTCATGATTTCATTGATTGCTCTTCCTAAAGTTTCACCTGTTAACTCGCCATCTGTGATCATTTTTGCAGCACCCGCATTCACTAAGCTTTGCGCATTTTTAGTTTGATGATCATTAGTAACATAAGGACTTGGGATCAAAATCGCTGGTAATCCTAATGCTGTAAATTCTGCAATGGACGTTGCACCTGCTCTTCCTACAAGCAAATCACTACTTGCCATCACTTCAGCCATCTGTCGAATATATGGTTGAATACTGACATTGCTTAGCTTGATAGCACCAACTTGACTTTTAATTTGTTCATAGTAGCGATCTCCTGAAGCGTATAATACTTGGTAACTATCATCATTAAAGCTTTCTAGGAAATTCATTACCGCTTCATTCAACTTCAACGCACCTTGGCTTCCACCAAAAATCAGAACTGTTTTTTTATCTGTTGCTAATCCGAAATTAGCTAAAATAGTCGATTTCGGTGTGTCAGCGACTTCCTGTGCGCGAGGATTACCAATCAGACTTGATTTTTCTTCTGGAAAAAATTGTGCTGCATCTTGGAAAGAAAGCGCAATATGGTCAACATAACGACTAAGAAACTTATTGGTAATTCCTGGAACACTATTTTGTTCATGAATGATTGTTGGAATATTCAACTTTGCCGCAGCGTATACAACAGCACCTGATACATATCCACCTGTTCCAATCACCACATCTGGCTGAAAATCTTTCAAGATTTTTTTTGCTTGGCGAATACTTTTCAAAAATAGTTGGACTGTTTTGACATTGTCAAATGACAATTTCCGTTTAAATCCTTGAATTTCTAAAGTATGAAAAGGAATACCAGTCTCTGGAACAATCTTATTTTCTAATCCTCGTTTTGCCCCGACATACATAAACTCAGCATCTTGATCTTGAGATTTCACATAATTAACAAAGGCTAATGCTGGATAGATATGACCACCTGTTCCGCCGCCTGTAACCAAAATTTTCATTTTTATCGCTCGTTTCTTTTCTATTTTAATTTATTGACAGCTTCCATGAAGCGCGTACCACGAATCTCGAAGTTAGGATATTGATCCCAGCTTGCATTAGCTGGAGATAACAAAATAACATCTTCTTCATCACTCAATGCTAATGCTAGTGGTACAGCTGTTTCAACATTGTCTGTTATTTCAATTACTTGAATACCGGCCTTTTGACCAGCTTCAACTAGTTTATGTTTCGTTTCGCCGAACGCAATCAACGCTTTCACATTTTGAAGAGATGGAACTAGTTCTTCAAAACTATTACCTCTGTCTAATCCACCAGCTAATAAAATCATTTTTTCTGGAGCAAAACCACTTAGTGCCATTTCCGTTGCTAAGATATTGGTTGCTTTAGAATCGTTATAAAATTTTCTTCCCTGAATTTCTCCTACATATTGAGTGCGGTGAGGAACGCCATGGAATAAATGCAGTGTTTGTTTAATTGCTTCCGTCGAGATATCGTATAATTTAGCAACCGTAATTGCCGCCAAAGCATTTTCAATATTGTGCGCACCAGGAACGCCTAAATCTGAAGCATCCATGATTTTTTCTTGATTATAGTAAATGATTCCCTCTACGCAATACGCACCTTTTTCCAATACTTCTGTTGTCGAGAAAGGTAAGACCTGTGCTTGCGTCGTTTGAGATAACATTCGTAGTTCTTCTTGGTTCCAATTCAAAATCAAATAATCTTCAGTTGTCATATTTTTTTGAATTTCCCATTTTGCTTTTACATACTCTTCACGTGTTCCATGATAGTCAATATGTGCTTCATAGATATTTGTGATAACTGCTACATTTGGATGAAAGTCTGTAATACCCATTAGTTGAAAACTTGACAACTCCATAACAATTTTATCGTCTGCTTGTGCTTCCTGAGCTACGCTACTTGCTGGATAACCAATATTTCCGGCTAAACGAGCCATTCCCTTGCTTTCTCCTGCATTTAACAGTAATCCCGTCATTGTTGTCGTTGTCGTTTTTCCATTCGTTCCAGTGATACCAATAATTGGACATTCCGCTACCTCGTAAGCTAACTCTACTTCCGTAATTACCGGAATACCCATTTCTTGTGCCTTCGCCACCAATGGATGGTTATAAGGAATACCAGGATTCTTTACCATTACAGAAAAATCTTCATCCAAAAGTTCAATTGGATGACTACCTGTAACTACTTTGATTCCTAAAGCTAATAAATCTTGGGCCTCAGGGTTCTCATCAAATGGTTTTCCGTCGTTAACGGTGACAAGTGCGCCCAATTCATGTAACAATTTGGCCGCACTAAATCCGCTTTTTGCAAGTCCTAAGACTAGGACTTTTTTATTTTCATATGTTGTTATTTTTTTCATTTCCTGTCATCTCCTACCAAACAAGCCATAATGTAATAAGTGAAGTTCCTAAGCTAACTAACCAAAAAACAATATCGATTTTCCATTCAGACCAGCCACTCATTTCAAAGTGATGATGAATTGGTGACATTTTGAAAATTCGTTTCCCAGTTAACTTAAATGAAGCTACTTGTAACATTACACTTGCCGTTTCCATAACATAAATCAAACCAACTAATAACAACGTCCATTCTTGATTTAGCATCATTGAGATTGCTGCTAACAAACCACCTAAAGCCAAAGAACCCACATCACCCATAAAAATTTTCGCAGGTTTGTGATTGTAAGAAAAGAAACCAATTAATCCACCAACGACACTTAAACAAATAATCAAAACATCTAGTTGATTTTGATGCCAAGCAATAAGGGCATAAGTTGCAAAAGAAATCGTTCCTAGTCCTGCAACTAAGCCATCGATTCCATCCGTCAAATTCACTGCATTTGAGAACCCAACCAACCAGAAAATGGCGAATAGCCCATAGAGAATTCCTAAGCTAATTTCTAATCCAAAAAAGTTAAGTACACCTGGGTAACCTTCTGAACGATAAACGAGATAAAAAGCTACTCCTCCAACAATTTGACCAATCAATTTTTGAATGGAATTTAATCCCATATTTCTTTTTTTAAAAACTTTAATGAAGTCATCTAAAAAACCAATGGCACCATATAACGCTAAAACAAATAACAAAATAAAGAGTATGGGTGTTAGCTGGTTTTGCCATGCTCCCACCCAGATGCCAGTTAAGATTGCTGCAATTAGGAACACTAAGCCACCCATCGTCGGAGTCCCGGCTTTGATGTTATGCCATTTAGGTCCTTCTTCACGAATCGCCTGTCCTTGTTTTTTCATTTGAAAGTAGCCAATAAACAATGGCATTACTGCAACTGTCATCGCAAAGCTACTCACAATGGGAATTAATGCTTGTGTCCATTCCATGCTTTTTTCTCTCCTATTTCTTTTCTTACTCTTTTAAAGTAAAGTGTAATTTTTTATCGGTAATTTTTTCATACGGCGCGAGACTTTGCTCGGTACAATAACCATCACCATCAAAAGTGACTTCAATGCCAAGAATTTTGCCTAACTTCATAATATCGGCTTTTGACCAGCCAGTAACATCAGGCATCAGTTCATCGCCACCCGTTTGTAGAATCAATTTTTCTCCCAGAATGAGTTTGTCGCCGTTGGAAGTTGATTGCTTGATAACTTTCTTTCCGTTACCAATCACTACTGGCTGTAAGCCGCTCTTTTGCGCATCAGCCGCAGCAATATCTGATTCTAAATTGCGGTAATCAGCAACCACTACTTTTTCTGTTTGATCCGTCGTTTCTTTGGTGTCGCCTTCTGTTTCTTTGAAGTCCATCGCACGTTTCATTAATGGATTTGCAATTTTTGCTAAAGCCATTCGATCATATGTTTTTGGATGTTTCATCGTTAGATAAAGAACATATTCAGGATCTTCTGAAGGAACCATTTCAACGATTGAATAAAGATAGGAAGTATCTCCAACTTGATAACCACCAGAGTCAGAAGCAATCTGTGCTGTACCAGTTTTTGCTGATACGTTATACCCTGGTACAGAATAAACACCATAAGCACTTCCGTAATTTTCACTTTCAACAACATCACGCATATATTCACGTACTTTTTCTGTCGTTTCTTTTGAATATGGTTGTCCTAATACTTCTGTCTGAGTTGTTCGTTCTTCTCCAGTTTGTGGATCAACGATTTTACTGATGAATCTAGGTTGAAGCATCGTTCCATTGTTAGCGATTGAAGAAAATGCCTTCATCATTTGAAAATTAGTTACACCAACTGCTTGACCATATGCACTCATTGCTCGGTCAACAATATTTTCTGTTGGCAATGTGCCTGCATTTTCGTCGTCTAGTCCAGAGTGAGTACTTTGACCAAAGCCAAGTTTTTGAAGGTAGTTGTACCAACGTCCACCTAGTCTTTGTTCTAAAATAACCATTCCCACGTTACTTGACCAAGATAGTGCTTGACGCATTGTCAATACACCTTTTTCACCAAAGTCATGGTCATTGATAGTTGCATCAGCCACAGCGATTTTACCAGAAACAAATGTTTCGTTTTCGTTGTACTCGCCTTCTTCGATAGCCGCAGCAGTCGTAAAGACTTTCATTGTCGAACCTGGTTCATACCGATCCTGTACTAAGAAATTACGCCAAACAGCATTTTCGTCATTTAGCCCCTCCATTGTTTCGGGGTTAAAGGTAGGGCGTTGACCCATTGCTACGATTTCACCAGTTTTAGCTTCCATTAAAACAGCAGTCAGCTCTTCAGGTTGATATTCTTGATTGACTTGATCCATCAAAGTTTCTAAATAACTTTGTAATCTACTATCTAGAGTGGTGTAGATATCCTGACCATCTTTAGAAGCAACTTCATCAGCAACCGTTCCTGGTAAAGGATTTTGATATTTATCTTTTTGATAAACAATCTTGCCATCTTTCCCAGTTAAAATATCATTATAAGCGGATTCTAATCCCAAACTACCGACTAGCCCATTGCCTTCCTTATTAGGAATTGCAAATCCAATAAAGTGGGAAGAAAATACACCATTTGGATACATGCGAGACTTGTGAGAATCAAAATAAAGACCAGCTAAACCAGCCTTTTTCATTTGTGACTCAATCGTCTGCTTTGTTTCCTGCGTGATATTCTGTCCGTAATTACCAAATTCAACTTGATATAACTCATTATCCGCTCCATTTTGCAAGATTTTTAGTGCGGCATTTTTCTTAATTGATAAATTATCACTTAAAATTGTTGCGATTTTACTAAAATCTTTCTCTTGAGCATAAAGTTTTTTATTTTCAGATGTATATGTTTTTGAAAGAATTGCTTTGATGGAATAAGAGGTCGCATCTTCAGCAATTGCAATACCATTTCGGTCATAGATTGTGCCTCGTTTCGCCTGCACAACTTCACTTCCTCGGTAAAGCTGCTCTGTTTTTTCAGATAACGAAGTACCAGCCACGTGACCACCTATTATAATGTACGAGAAACGGACGGCAAATAAAAAGAACAACCCAATACTCGTAGCAAATAAAATGATACCTACTTTTTTGCGATTGTTCATCGGATTTTGATTTTTCTTTTCCATAAACCGCCGAAATTTATTTTTAAGACTCATTTACTTCACTTTCCTTAAATTGTCGTCATTAATTGACAATCCTTTTTCTTCTGCGATTTGTTTTACGCGTTCTGTACGCGAAAGTTCATTCTTTTCTTGTTCCAAAGTTGTTTTTTCTGTTTTCTTTTCAGTAATATCCGTTTGGATCGAAGTAATTGCTTGTTCAGCACCACTAATGTTGGTTCTTAACATAATTGTCAAAACGGACAAAGAAATTAGCATAACAATTAAACCACTGATAACTAATTTTTCTAAATTAGAGATTCGTTTCAACCGTCTAGCAGGTGATTGAGGTAGAACAACTTCTTGACTAGAATCTGGCAGTTGTTCAGCTTGATCCACCATGTCGGGGAAATCATATGGATATTCATGTGCTCTTTTTAGTTCTGCCATTATTCTACTCCTCTGTCACTCGTATTTTTTCCGCAATTCGCAGTTTTGCACTACGTGAACGATTGTTTTCTGCTAATTCTTCTTCTGATGGAAGGATTGGCTTTCTAGTGATTACTTTTAATTCCGGTTGAAACTCCTCAGGAACAACTGGTAATCCTGGTGGTAGATCTCTAACTGTACTGTATTCTTTGAATAAACTTTTAACGATTCGATCTTCTAATGAATGGAACGTAATCGCACTGATTCGACCATTTAATTTCAATAATTTGATTGCTTGTTCTAAAGAAGTTTCTTCTGCTCCAAGTTCATCATTTACCGCAATTCGAACTGCTTGGAAAATTCTTTTTGCAGGATGACCACCTTTTCTCCTAGCTGGGGCTGGAATCACACGTTTGATGATTTCAACTAATTCGCCAGTTGTTTCGATTGGCTTTTCTTTTCGTACACGCTCAATTTCACGAGCGATTTGTTTCGAAAATTTTTCTTCGCCATAACGAAAGAAAATTTTTACCAGTTCTTGATAAGAATATTCATTGATAACATGAAAAGCAGAAATTGGTGCTGACTGATCCATCCGCATATCTAATGGTGCATCCTGGTGGTAACTAAACCCACGTTCGGCCTCATCTAATTGAGGTGAAGAAACACCTAAGTCATACAAAATCCCATCGACTTCTGTCACTTCTCGTTCAGCTAACTGAAGTTCTAACTCCCTAAAATTAGCCTTGATAAAAGTAACCATTCCTTTTTCAACATATGGCGCTAACCGTTGTTTTGCATGGTCAATTGCCTTTTGATCCTGATCAAAAGCATAAAGATGCCCATCGGTGTTCAATTGGCTTAGTAAATATTCACTATGTCCGGCACCGCCTAAAGTACAGTCTACATAAGTCCCGTTTGGTTTAATGTTTAAGCCATTTACGGTTTCCTTCAACATGACTGTATAGTGTTGAAATGTTTCAGTCATTGGTCAGCCTCTTCCTATTCTATAGTCCAAAATCAATCATATTTTCAGCAATTTCATCGAAGTTACTCTCAGCTTCATCAGAAAATGTTTGCCAACGTGATTCGTCCCAAATTTCGATTCGATTTGAAACACCAATCACTACGCATTCTTTTTCTAGACTTGCATGACTTCTCAAAGTGCTGGGAATGTTGATACGACCTTGTTTATCAAGTTCGCATTCAGTGGCAGCCGAATAAAAAAACCGCACAAAAGTACGTGCATCTTTTTTGGTTAACGGCATTTCGCTAAGCTTATCTTCTAAGTTTTCCCACTCGCTCATTGGATAGCCAAAAAGACAGCCATCTAAGCCACGAGTTAGTACGAACTTTTCACCAAGCTCATCACGAAGTTTTGAAGGCACGATCAAACGACCTTTTGTGTCAATATTATGCCGATATTCGCCCATAAACATTGAAACTACCCCCATTCCTCCACTAACTAAAATTAGTCTACCACAATCCCCCACTTTCTACCACCTTTTCTGGAAAATCTGAGACGAACTTTTTTTACATTAACTATTTTTTAAAAAATCAAGCTGCGAAAAATCTTTTAAAAGACTTTCCACAGCTTTTTTGACGTTATAAATAACTCACAATGTTGAACACAATGAGTACTAAATACAAAATGATTGTTAGCAAAAAAGTTAACCGCCACGTCATTTTCAGATAACGTGAATAAACAATTTCTTCATAATAGTATGCCTGAAAAACTGCAATACAAATTCCTAAAAGTAGTACAGAAATAATAAAAAAGGGTAAAACTGAAATTGTGCCCATATTTCTTGAGAGTTCATGCATTCCTCCCCACAGAAATGGGACAGATAAATCAGGAGCCTTTAAATTAAAGCGGCGATTCAATGCAAAGATTCGCACTAAAAATTGGCAGCCAAATAAAACGATTGCCGGAAAGATATACCAAAATAATACAATTGGTGTAAAAGTACCCATGTGATGAAAACTCCTTCTTTCTAATTGCTCTAAGTATACTGCAAATACTTTACACAACTATTTCATTTTATTTAATTTATTGTGATTATCATTTTCAGACCATCACTTTTGTTTCTTGTCTATTACAGTCAGATTATTTTTATAGTAGAAACTAGTAAATAACTTGACAGCTGTTACTAATTAGACAACATCTAAAAAAGAGCTTATCATAATTTTCATCTGTGAACCACCGTTTTAAAAAGTCATTCTTAAATATTTTATTTTTAACAACGAAAAATTTACTTCGTAACTTGAACAAAAACACAAAAGGTTGTACACTATTGCTAATGAATCTAACTTAAGGATGAACGCGATGAATAATAAAAAGCAAACAAGTACTTTTTCTAAAGTAACAAAAGTAGTGATTTGGACAATGCTGATTTTAACTGTTGGCTCAGTTGTACTAACTGCTGTAATGAGCGTATTATAAAAAAAGAAGCACCAGCTATTCTCTTGCTTTCAAGAGAGAGCTGGTGCTCTTTTTTATTTATTATGATTTTTTTTTGCCATTTTCAATAACTCTTTGGCATGCTCAATCGTCAATGGCGTAATTTCACTTCCAGCTAGCATCCGAGCAATTTCTTCAATTCTTTGTGGTTCAGCAAGTTCTGAAACTGAAGTTTGTGTTCGACCTGCAACAACATCTTTCACAATATAGTATTGGTAATCAGCAACCGCTGCAACTTGCGGAAGATGCGTGATACACAAAACTTGAGAATATTTTGAAATCTGCGCAATTTTGTCTGCGATTGCTTGCGCCACTCGACCACTTACCCCAGTATCTACCTCATCAAAAATAATACTTGTCACGCCTTGTTCCGAAGAAAAAATCGTTTTTAACGCTAATAACATTCGAGATAATTCTCCTCCAGAAGCAACTTTCACTAAAGGTTTTAATGGTTCACCAGGATTTGTCGTTATGTAAAATTCAACTTGGTCAAATCCATTTTGATCAAAGGTTGTTTCTTGTTTAGCAAAACGAACTTCAAACTCTGTATTTTCCATGTACAACCCTTTTAGTTCTTGTAAAATTGACGTCTCAAGTTCCTTAGCAATTTTTTGTCGTTGCTCACGCAAAATCATCGCTTGCTGATGAAGTTCTGTTGCCTTTTCTTCGAGTTCTTTTTTCATTTTCTCTAACTGACCCTCAGAAAAATCAGAGTCACCTAACTCTTTGGTGATATCCTCATAGTAAGTTAAGATTGCTTCAATTGACTCGCCATATTTTCGTTTCAATTGACGGATTACTTCTAATCGCTGATTTACCTCTTCCAAGCGATTATCATCAAGTTCCAAATGATCAATTTGACGACTCATATCTCCAACTGCATCTTGTAACAAGTAGTACGCATTTTGAATGTTCTCAAAAATCGCTTCATACTCTGGATCTAAATGTGCAATCCCCTGCATTTCTGAAACCGCTCGTCCAATTCCATCCACGCTACTCTGCTCACCATTATCCAGCGCGCCATATCCAGCATTCAAGCTATCCACGATTTTCTGATAATTACTTAATTTATCGCGTTCCTCAACTAATCGTTCTTCTTCACCTAGTTGAAGCTTCGCAGCCGCAATCTCTTCTTGCTGAAAATGAAGCATATCCATACGCTGAACAAAAGACTTCTCATTTTGCTGAACTTTTCGCACTTTAGCTTCTAACGTTCGATAATGTCCGTATAATTTTTGATACATTTTTTTCTTCTGTTGGAAGGCTGTATCACCGAATCGATCTAGTAAGATTAAATGTGATTCAGGCTGTAATAGTTCTTGATGTTCATTTTGTCCTTGAATATCAACTAAAAAAGCGCCAATTCGTCGTAAATTTGCCAAAGTCACAATGTGTCCATTGACGCGACAAATATTTTTACCTGTCAAAGCCATATCTCGTCGAACGATTAGGTTATCTTCATCTGATTCAATTCCTAATTCTTCCATTAAATCAGAAAATCCCGGCTGTTTAGGCAACTCAAAAAGGCCTTCAAGAATACACTTATCTGCACCTTGACGAATATAATCACTTGAGCCGCGACCACCTGCTAGTAATCCCAAAGCATCAATGATGATTGATTTCCCAGCTCCAGTTTCGCCAGTTAGTGCCGTCATCCCTTCGTGAAAAGACAATTGCAACTCGGGAATAATCGCAAAGTTGGTAATACTAATTTCTTGTAACACAGCAATCACCCCTTAATTACAAGTAATGTAAGAAATCTTTTTTTAATGACACTGCATCTTCTTCTGTGCGTGTAATCATCAAAACATTATCGTCATCATTAATGATCGAAAATAGTTCTTTCTTGTAGCACTTATCGATTAGGTTCGCCGCTGCAGAAGCATTCCCAGGTAATGTTTTCAAAATGACAAATTTTTCCATTTGATCCACTGCAACAAAAGCATCTTTTAAAATTTTTTCTAGCTTTGTTTGAACATCTTCACTTGTTTCTGCCGGCAAACTATAACGATAACCACCATCAGAAGCGGGAACTTTAATCAACTTTAGTTCTTTAATATCCCGAGAAATAGTGGCTTGAGTTACAGAAATTCCTTTGTTTTTCAAAATTTCGACAAACTCTTCTTGTTTCCGGATATCACGTTCGCTCAATAATCGAGTAATCAAACGGTGTCGATCTTTTTTTCTCATTGCTTTTCGCTCCTTAGCTCATTCTTCTTGTTAATGATAGCTTATTTTTTCGGCTTAAGAAAGAAGAAATCTGCAAACCGCTTACTTTTGTTCAAATTGTTCATGTGCCTTAGTGACAACTGCTGAAATATCAATTGTCGGACTCATTGTTCCTTTACCAGAAACTTTTTGGAGATGTGCCAAGAATTCGATGTTTCCTTCGCCACCTGTAATTGGTGAGAAACTCAGTTCTAAGACATCGTAACCACTCGCCATTGCAAAAACTAATGTGTCTTCGATTACTTTTTGGTGCGTTTGAGCATTTCGAACAATTCCATTTTTCCCGACGGCTTCTCTGCCAGCTTCAAATTGAGGCTTAATCAGCGTAACGACTTCTCCCTGATCGGCCAGAATTGCATGTAGAGGCGGTAACATTAATTTCAGTGAAATAAAAGAAACATCAATCACTGCTACTTCTGGTACGCCCTGTTCAAAATCTTCTGGTTTTGAGTAACGAAAGTTGACGCGCTCCATCACGACTACTCGTGGATCTTGACGAATTTTCCAAGCAAGTTGGTTGTACCCAACATCTAAGGCGTAGCTCATTTTTGCACCATTTTGTAATGCCGCGTCTGTGAATCCTCCAGTAGAAGCGCCAATATCTAATAAAATTTTATCTTGAACAGTTAGATCAAAAGCATTTAAAGCTTTTTCTAGTTTAAGACCACCACGAGAAACATACGGTAATTTTTTCCCTTTGATTTTCAATTCATTCGTTACAGGAATCTTTTCACCCGGTTTATCAAAGCGTTCATTCTTTTCGTTATAAATTAACCCAGCCATGACAGAGCGTTTTGCTTGTTCTCTTGTTTCAAAAAGTCCTTGTTTAACGGCCAAAACGTCTACACGTTCTTTTTCCATTTTTTTCCTCATTTCTCCATATCAAATTGTCTGATTAATTGACGTAGCAACTCGCCATCAAATACTAAAACATCTTTTTCTAACTGTGTAACCAATTCATTGGCTTGTTGGATTTCATTTGCTAAAGCTGCATACGTTTTTTCAATTCCTAGTAAACGCGGATACGTATTTTTTCCTTCTTGCGCATCTTTACCAGCTGTCTTACCTAATTTTTCGGTTGTACTCACCACATCTAATAGATCATCCCGAATTTGAAAAGCAAGTCCGAGATGTCCAGCCAATTTTTGTAAACACATCAAAACTTCTTCAGGCTGATTAGCTAAAACACCACCTGCTAACAACGCATAGCGAATCAAGCGACCCGTTTTTCGTTCATGGACAAAGGCAAGTTCTTCTATAGTCAATTCTTGTTTTTCACCTAAAATATCTGCCGTTTGCCCGGCTACCATTCCTTGAGCCCCACTATTACTTGCCAATTGTTGGATAAGCAATAACTTTTTTAAGGGTTCTATTTGTGTCAAACTAATTAATTGAAACGCCCCTGTCAACAGGCCATCTCCAGCCAAAATAGCAATTGCTTCACCAAAAACTTTATGGTTTGTCGGTTTTCCTCTACGTAAATCATCATTGTCCATTGCAGGTAGATCATCATGGATTAATGAGTACGTATGAACCATTTCAAGAGCCCCTGCTACTTGATATATGGGAGTAGATAATGTTTCACCAAAGGAACTTGCTGTCGCTAAAAGTAGTAATGGTCTAATTCGTTTTCCACCAGCATTAATCGAATAAAGCATACTCTCCTTCAATGCTTCATCAGTTGTATATTCCATTAAAAATTGGGTGATTTCTTGTTCAACCATTGGTAAATTGGTTGCTGAAAATTCGGTTAATTGCATCAAGCTTCCTCGCTCTCACCAAAAGCAACTTCTTCATTTGTTTCAGTCATCATCTTAGTCAAGGTTTCTTCTGCTTTTGTCAGTGTATCTTGACATTGTTTACTTAGTTCCATTCCGCGTTTAAATGCGTCTAATGCTTTTTCCAAAGGTACATCGCCTTGCTCTAATTGCACAACGATTTTTTCTAATTCTTGCAATGATTCTTCAAATGTTGGATTTTCCATCGGTTATTCTCCTTCTTCGATTTCTTGGACTTTTGTAATAACTTGCCCATCTTGGTAGTGAACAGTCAGTAGTTCTCCTTGTTGGATTTCTGTCACACTTTTAGCTACTTGATTATTAGGTAATGTCGTATAGCTGTAACCTCGGCCCATGATTTTCAACGGGCTTAGTAAATCAAGGGATTGAACAGCTGTTTGAAAATGGCTTTTTTGTTGTTGCATATATTGTTCCATTTTTTCTTTCAAACGCTGTTGTAGATAATCGGTTTCTTGCTTAGCTGTTTTTACACGATAATCAGGAGCTACTTGTTCGAGCTGATGTTTAAGAGAAATAACTTGCTTTTCCTTTTCATAATAAACTTGTTGCGCGGCTTGTTGTAAACGTTGCTTGAAGTGATCTAATTTGATTGTTTGTCCTTCATACAGGCGTTCTGGTTGTCTGAAAACATACGACTGTCTCGAATGTTCAAAACGCTGTTGTTTCGTTTGAATTTGACGCGAAAAAGCTTGCTCTAATCGGGCTTGTCGTTCTTTGATTTTCAACAATACTTCTGATAAAACCGGCACCGCTAATTCAGCTGCTGCCGTTGGGGTTGCAGCCCGCACATCTGCAACTAAATCAGCAATCGTTGTATCTGTTTCATGCCCGACAGAAGAGATAATCGGCGTATTTGCCGCATAAATCGCCCTGGCTACCCGTTCTTCATTAAAAGGCCAAAGATCTTCAATTGATCCCCCACCGCGACCAATTATCATCGTATCAAAATTGCCTAGCGCTTCCACTCGTTCAATATTTTTCACAACATCGTCTGCCGCCTGATTGCCCTGAACTACAGTCGGAAACAATACTAACTGCGCAATTGGATAACGTCTTTTCACCGTCGTAATAATATCCCGAATAACTGCACCGCTAGGACTAGTTAGGACAGCAATTCGCTTAGGAAAACGAGGTAGCGGTTTTTTAGGTCCTTGAAACAGACCTTCTTTCATCAATTTTTCTTTTCTTTCTTCTAGCGCTTGATACAGCGCACCGACACCATCTGGTTCCATATGCTCCACATAGATTTGGTAAGAACCACCAGCTTCATAAAGTGAAATTCGACCGACGACTAAAACCTTCATTCCCTCTTTTGGTTGGAATTTAAGTTTTTGAAACGCGCCTTTAAACATAATTGCCGAGATTTTTGCATGATCGTCTTTCAAGCTGAAATATTGATGCGCGTTTGCCCGCAGGCGAAAGTTAGAAATTTCTCCAGTCAAATACACTCGTTCCAAATAAGGATCTAAATCAAATTTTCTTTTTAGATATTTAGTCAACGACGTTACTGTTAAATATTCTTGCGTCATTTACTCACCTGCTCCAAAAGCTTCAGCAGACTTAACTGTTTGATACATCAACATTGTAATGGTCATTGGCCCAACACCTCGAGGTACTGGCGTGATATAGCTTGCTAATGGCTCGACTTCATCAAACTTGACATCCCCAATTAGTTTGCCTTCTTCATTTCGATTCATTCCCACATCAATTACTACTGCACCTGGTTTGATAAATTCTTTTGTTACAAAATGACCGCGTCCAATCGCAACAACTAAAATATCTGCCTCACGCGCAAGTGCTGGTAAGTCTTTTGTTTTTGAATGTGCAATGGTAACTGTCGCATCTGCCATCAATAATAACTGTCCCATTGGCTTACCAACGATATTACTACGCCCAATTACAACGGCTCGCTTCCCAGCAGGATCAATCGAGTAAGCTTCAAACATTTTCATAATTCCATATGGTGTACAAGGAATCATGTCTGGATCACCAGCAAATAAACGACCAAGATTCATTGGGTGGAATCCATCGACATCTTTTTCAGGTCGGATTGCCAATAATACTTGTTCTTCGTTGATATGTTTTGGTAGAGGTAATTGTACTAAGATTCCATGGAATAATGGATCTTGATTATATTTTTCAATTTCTAAAAGTAATTCTTCTTCAGAAATAGTTTCTGGATAACGTTCTACTTTTGAGTGGATACCAATTTCTTTTGCAACTCGTTCTTTATTTCGAACATAAACTTGACTTGCTTGGTTTTCTCCTACTAATAAAACAACTAGACCAGGATGGATACCAACTTCATTGAGTTCATGCACTTTTTCAGCAATTTCTGTTTGCATTTTTTCTGCTAATTCTTTTCCATTGATTGTGACTGCCATAGAACCACTCCCTGAACTTTTTGTCTTTTTATTCTACCATAGAATTTGATTACCCAATAACAATGATTTTTATTTCTCAAAAAAAAGCTAGGGCCTATGCCCCAGCTTCCATTTCATTTAAAATATTGGATAATACGCCGTTCACAAATTTGCGTGAACGATCATCACTAAATGTTTTCGTTAACTCGATTGCTTCATTTAAAGCAACTGGAGCTGGAACATCGGTCACATATTTCATTTCAAAGATTGCAATGCGCAAGATAACTAAATCCATTTTTGAAATTCGATTGATACGCCAATTATTTTTTAAATGTTTTTCAATCATTTGATCTAATTCATCTTTTTTCGCACACACACCACCAACTAGTGTGTCCAGATAAACCGGAACAAATTCTGATTCTTCCTCATTAATCAATTCACGCTGATCTAACTCAATTGCATGCATGATTGCATCTTCTTTTGTTAAATCTGCATTGAAATCTAGTGGAAATAGTGCTTGCAACGCCATTTCACGAATCTTATGTCTTGATATTTCTTTATTCATTTTCGTCCTCATCGTCTTCAAAAAGTTCTTCCAGTGCGGGTTGTTCTAATTTTTCAGGTACCACTGCTACCACGTGAATATTCACTTCAGCTAAAGCCACGTCTGTCATAAATAAAACTTGTTGGACAACACGTTCTTGCATCTCCATTGCCACTTTGGGAACCGATACTCCGTATTCTAAATAGCAATAAATATCTACTTTTAAGCCATCTTCTTCATTCGCAAGATAGACACCTTTACCATGAGCTGCGCGACCCAATAGTTCAGTTACATTGCTAGCAAAAGTACCACGCATGCCATATACACCTTCTACTTTAGAAGCTGCAATTCCAATAATTACTTCAATAACTTCAGGAGCAATAACAATTTCTCCTAAATCTTGATTTGCGTTTAAGACAAGATTTTTTTCTTCTGCCATTTTTCTTCCTCCTTTTACCTAAGCACGAGATACATATGAACCGTCTCCGGTATTAACAATCAGTTTATCTCCTTGGTTCACAAAGAAAGGTACATTAACCGTTAACCCAGTTTCCATAATTGCTGGTTTCGTTCCGCCAGAAGATGTATCTCCTTTGATGTTCGGATCCGTTTCAGCAACCTCGAGAATAACTGTATTGGGTAACTCAAGACCTAAAATTTCTGTGTCATACATGATAATGTTAACTTCCATGTTTTCTAAAATATACTTCAATTCATCTTTAATCTGTTCTTCAGGAATTTCAATTTGTTCATAGGTTTCTAAATCCATGAAAACATGGCTTCCTGCACTTTCATAAAGATATTGCATTTTTCGATTACTGATTTGAGCTTTTGCTACTTTTTCTCCAGCACGAAAAGTTTTTTCCTGTACGCCGCCTGTACGCAAGTTTTTTAATTTTGAACGAACAAATGCAGCACCTTTTCCTGGCTTAACATGTTGGAATTCAATCACTCGCCAAATCCCGCCATCCACTTCAATTGTTAGTCCTGTTTTGAAATCATTTACAGAAATCATAAATAGCCTCCTAATTCTTTACGGAGAAAAACTCCCAGCTCTGCTATCTTCTACATGCGTAAAAGTCCTTCTATAGTGTATCACTAAATCTAGCTATTTTCTATAACAAAAGTCGGTGTGCCAAGTAGGAAAAGAAATTTTTAAACATCGGGTGAAACTATAGAATAATTAATTCTTTTGGTGAGTGAGTCAGCACACGATTTCCATCTTTTGTAATTAATAAATCATCTTCAATTCGAACGCCACCAATTCCTGGCAAGTAAATTCCAGGCTCATCAGTGATAACATTTCCAGGAACAAATTGTTTTTCTGCACGAGAAGAAACATTTGGACCTTCATGAATTTCTAACCCGATACCATGTCCAGTCGAATGACCGAACGCTTCACCGTACCCATATTTTGTAATATAGTCACGTGCTACCGCATCTAGTTGGATACCTGTAAGTCCAGGTTTTGCTGCATCTAAGACAGCAAGCTGTGCATCTAACACGATTTGATAGATTTCTTTTAACTTTTCACCAGGATCACCAATAGCAAACGTCCGAGTCATATCAGAAACATATCCTTGATAATAACAACCAAAGTCCAACGTAATCAAGTCACCTTGCTCGATTACTTTTTCACTCGCTACACCATGAGGCATGGCTGAACGTAACCCACTGGCAACAATCGTATCAAACGAAACGCTCGTTGCACCTAACGAACGCATGTAGAAATCAACCTGATTTGCTACTTCGATTTCAGTCATTCCTGGTCGAATCATTTTTAGAATATGGTCATAAGCCATATCAGCAATGCTACATGCTTTTTCAATAATCGCGATCTCTTCTTCGTCTTTTACTTCGCGTAACTCTTCAATCATTCCACTAACTGGGATCAATTCTGCATTGATAATTTCTTCTAACACAGAATATTCTAAGAAGGATACCGTTGTTTCTTCGAACGCTAAAGCATTTAAGTTTTCTCTTTTCACTAAATCAGCTACTTCATCAAAAATCGGGCCAACGTTTTTAATAATTTCAAAACCTTGTGCTTGATTAGCAGCTTGTTCTGTGTAACGGAAATCTGTAATAAAGAATGCTTTGTCCAACGTGATAACTGCTAAACCAGTAGTACCTGTGAAATTGGTCAAGTAACGAAGGTTATAGGGACTTGTAACTAAAAATGAATCCAAATTTTCTTCTTGCATTTTTTTGCGTAGTTTTTCAACACGTACCATCATCAATAAAATCCTTCTTTCTTTACTTTCTTTTTTCTATTATAGCAAATTATTGTTGTTTCTCGTATGAATATGAATGAAAAAAATTTGTTAACTTTCTTTCCTCAGCAAAAAGAAAAAAGAATTTGTTCAGCAAACGCCAAACAAATTCTTTTCCAACAAAAAACAATCGAATCATTGCTTTTTCTATTTAAAAACTTATGCTTTTTTCCCAAAGAAAAATGAAACAACTGCAACTAAAATAACTGCGCCTAAAATTGAAGGCACAATCGCCATGCCTGCAGCACTTGGTCCCCAGTCGCCAAAAATCGCTTGACCAATACTTGAACCAATCAATCCTGCGATGATATTTGTAATGCAGCCCATTGAATTTCCTCTGTTTGTGATGGCGCCAGCAATTGCTCCAATAATTGCGCCAACGATTAGTGTCCATAACCAACCCATAATCTAACCCCCTTCTTTACAAGATAATTTTATCATAATGATTTTCTTACGAGCAAATGATTGAATTTTACTCCAAGAACAAAACAGAAAAAGAACGAGTAACTTTTCCTAACAGAAAAATCACTCGTTCTTTTTTATTTACGTTTAAAGATATTGCGAACGCCTCTCTTAACAACATCAAAGAGACTCAAAGATTTGACCATGTGATCAGGATCAACATAATTACGGACTGCTCTTAAAACGACTTTTGGTTTTTTTGATGAAAAAGAGTACGTACCATTTCTTTTTGTTTGAATAGCATACCGAGGTATCCATTTACCCTTAAACATTACAGAAGCAATCACGTAATCAACTTCTTCCCAAGGGATTTGAACAAACTTACGTGCATCTCTTTCATTATAAAATTCAAACCCTTTATCACCAATCATGATTTTCCCATATTCAGTAATTCCTAAATAAGAAGTAGCATTGACTGTTAAATCGACTTTTGTATTGATTGATTGTACCATGCTAATATTAACTCCATTCAAGTTATTCTCTGTTCCAACAGAACAAAATGCTCGTCAGTATCATTACAATTATAGACATTTCTAAAAAATAAAGCAATGCAGGATGAAATCACTTAACTTGTCAATTTTTCGAGAAAAATTTAGCGAAATTATCTAAAAATTCACTGATTTCTTTTTCCGTTACTAGTTGAAAGGATGGTTGGTCAGGACTTACACTTGCGACACAAATACACCCTTTATGAAAAGAATACTGATGAAGATAGACTTCACTACTAACTGCATCTTTTAATTCACCATTAGCGTTGTAGATTAATTCGGTTGATGGCGAAGAGTACCAGTCTTCATTATACAGTTTACTGATTGCCTCTTTAGCAGTCCAGAAAACTACTTTTAGAAAATCATTCTTCATCACTTGTGTCTTTTCGCTTATTGAAAAAACTTCATTGACGATCACATCGTTAATATTTGATTCCATCTCACAATCAATTCCAATGTTTTCATTCGAAATTCCGATGCTAACTAATTTATTTGTATGAGAAATTGAAATATGACAATTCATTTCTTCCAGATAAGGCTTTCCATTAGCCCCTATCTTAATTTCTCCAACTAATTTTTCAGTTGCTAAACAAAGTAATACATAGGCTAAAGCCGAGTTATATTGATCCTCTTTTCTATAAAAATTACCTACATAATCATATCGGCTTCGCGAAGCGCCTCTCACAAACGTCATCACTTCTTCAAATAACAGCGTATCAATCGGAGCAATCAATACTCTTTTCATTTTTCAGAACCTCCTGCAGGTATAAGTTGAAGAAGTTTTTTGATTATCAGAGCAGTCTCTTCCTCAACAAATAAATAATCATGTCTTGAAAATACATCAATTATTCGATTATTACTAAACAACCTACAGATTTGTTGGTTGCTTAACGGACGTTCTTCCACCATACTTCGGACAAAAATAGTTGGTACCGCCAGCGTCTTAGGTTCGTAGTCAATTAAATCTTGAAAAACATCATGATTATTTTTAATCAATCGTTCTGTTGTAATATTTTTCTGATCTCTATTTTTAAAAATATGTGTTTCTTCGAAATATTTTCGATAATAACCATTTTTTTCTCTTGTTTGTGCCAATTTTACGTCTTCTAGATTTAAATAAAACGGAGAATCTAGAATGATTAGTTCTGTAACTTCCTTATACTTTCTATTTGCCATTAACTGATGGCAAATTTCACTAGCAACTACTCCACCATAACTCCAACCCATTAGTTTAATCTGATCGTTCTCTTTTTCTGGAACAAAATTCTCAATAAGTTCGCTGTAATACTTTGCAATATTTTCAATTCCATCAATTCGTTTTCCTGATGTAAGTAAGTTATGAGGCTCAATAACATAGATAGGAAATTCTGGCGTAATGATTTTTTCAAACAAGGGGCGATAAACATCACTGCCAGTATTTCCTGAATGGACAATGAATAGACCTGGATTTCCCTTCATTTTGGCTGTCCTAGCTACAAAAGTATAAATCGACTGAAAATTGTTTTCTTCTAACAACAACATAGCCATATCACAAAGCTTACTTTGTTTGTGCAGTTCTACAAAATTAACTTTTTGATTTCTATCTTGTAAAATTTTCACACCTAATTCCATTATTTGTAGGGAACTGGCACCTAATTTTTTAAAATCACTATCAAAAGTGATTTTTTCTTCATTAATATTTAAAATTTGCGCCCAAGCTGTCGTTAGATACGCTTCTATCTTTTCTTGCTTTTTACTGATGTGACGCTGATCCACCACTTTCACTTGTTCTGACAGCTCAGCGAAAAGCTGGCTTTCATCCGTTTTTCCATTGCCATTAAGTGGTAGTGATTCTATCTGACTGATTCTGGTAGGGATCATTACATCTGGTAAATAGTGATTTAGTTGTTTCAGAATTAGCTTCTCATTCTCAATTTCTTTGCTACTAATCCAACAGTAAATACGATTTTCTCTGACAGCCACATAGCTTTGCTGTAGCTGAGAAATAACACGTTGTAATGCTTCTTCAATTTCTGCTAAATCAATTCTCACACCGTTTATCTTGTATTGTCGATCACGTCTCCCAAGATATTCAATTTCACCTGATGCTAGTATCCGTGCAAAGTCCCCAGTACGATATCCCCTAATTTTCTGCTTATTATTTGTGTCTTTCACAGTTATAAACGTTTTTGATGTAGCTTCAGGATTAAAGTAATACCCTAGCGCTACTTGTGGACCATAAATAAAAAGCTCACCAACCTCATTTTCAGCAAGAATCTCATTTTGCTCACCAAGTATGAATGCATTCATTCGATATACTGGCTCACCAATAGTAATTTTTTTATCGGTATTCTTAATTTCTTTAATTGTTGCAGCCCCGCATTCAGTGTTTCCATAAACATTGAAAATTTTATATGATACCTTACTTAAATCGATATTAGGAAATCTTTGACCTGAAAAAGTTAATATTCTCAAACTAGGAATCTTCATGCACCTAACTATTTGTTCCCCAATCACTGCTGTAGTATTCATAAAGGTAATTGAATGTTTGATTAAATACTCTTCCAATAAATTTAAATCATGGCGAATTAATTCGTTAACTGTATAAAGTGTCGCACCAGAGTAAAGAGTTGAAAAAAGTTCAATATAACTGATTGCAAATGAATAAGGTGTATATGCTGCTACTTTATCTTTCACACTAATTTCAAATTTATTTTTTTCCCATATGACCGTATTCATCACATTTTCTCTAGGAATCTCTACAGCTTTGGGCTTTCCTGTAGAACCAGAAGTAAAATAAATTGCCCACGCATCTGTACGTTTACTTTTTTCTTGTGCAACTTTTTGGAACTGATAATTTCCATCTTTTACAGAAATAATTACTGTCGCTTGAGCCGTCTCAACCATTTGGGTAAGTCTTTCCTTTGGCTGAGTAACATCTTGTGGAATAAAGGTGACAGACAATCTTGTTAGCGCAAGAACCATAATTGGAAAGTAAACACTTCTTGGTATCTGAAGAGCCACACACTGATTATCAAGTTGATATTTTTTTACTAATCTAATCGTCTCATCTATTTTTTCTTTCATTTCAAGATAGGTTAATTCATTTTCATCATCAACTAAAGCTAGTTGATTAGGTATTGTATTTGCATAATCAAAAATTTGTTCTAAAAAATCTTTTGATTCGACCATTGCCTACTCCTCCTGCTCATTCCTCTTCAACAAAATCATTTTGGATATTTGTGTCACTATTTGATTACTCTTTAGCGTTCAATATTGTTTCTAAAATACGAGGATTTTTTACAGCAAATTCATTTTTAGCAAAATAATAATTAATTTGTGCAGCTAGATTAGGTGCGTTGGGATCTAATTGAAGAGCGGAAGCAACTTTTATTTTTTCGTTTTCAA
This sequence comes from Enterococcus sp. DIV0176, assembly GCF_050528535.1. Lineage (NCBI taxonomy): Bacteria > Bacillati > Bacillota > Bacilli > Lactobacillales > Enterococcaceae > Enterococcus > Enterococcus sp. DIV0176. The sequence continues at coordinate 1,882,253 of NZ_CP172879.1, forward strand.
AAATCGTATTGCTTGCATTCATTAAAGCTGCTGCAATAAAAGCTTCATCTGTATCAATATTATTGCTTTTGACTAAGTTTAAAGAATTCTCTGTCCTTTCAAATATTTTTTCATATTCACGAATAATTTCATTTAGAAAATATTTTTTTCTTATTTCTGACGTAATTTCAGTTGTTTTCTCGTTCATTAACAAGTTTTTTTGTAAAGATGGGAATGTTTGATTTCGAATATAATATCCATAACTTCTTCTCAAAAATGGATGTACCACATATAAATCTGATTTCCATAGCCATTCTAGGAAATACTTGCAGCCTTCATCCAGTGACTGTTCGAGTGCTTTTAGCAATCCATTTAGGTACGGTGGTTCGCCATTTCGATCCCAATGTATTTTGTCAGCAATAAAGACAATTTTTACGAATGAAGAAGCATTATCAATACAAGTCGTATGGTAAAGGATTGCATTTAATATTTCTGTATCTTCGATTTCAAACAAATTTCTGGCAAAAAATTCCCCTTGTTTTGCATGAACAAGCATTGGAATCTTTTTTTCTTCTTCAAAAAGCGGGATGCTATAAAGCTGTGCTACTTCAACTCTATCGCTATCGGGAATGGCTCCCCCTAGATCATGAAGAACACCTGCTACAAATGCACGCTTGGGATCAACATCAAATTTTTTTGCTAACTCATAGGAAACTTTCCCCACGCCAATTGCGTGGAGAAAGTTTTCTGTTACTGGGTTTAAAAAATTTCTTTCTTTCATTTTTATTTTAGCTCCTCTGTTAGTAACCCATACTTTTCGTATCTAACTTTCCGCTGAACTTTATTCGCTTCATCAACCAAAACAACATACGGTTTGTTATCTGTTACCTCACTAATTTTTAACTGACAGTAGCTCATGATAATTATTTTATCTCCCACAGAGACGCATCTAGCTGCTGCCCCATTCAAACAAATCATCCCTGAGTCTCTTGGTCCTGCAATAACATATGTTTCAAACCTTTCACCATTATCAACATCGGCAATCTGTACTTTTTCATATTCAAAAATATGACTTGCTTCCATCAAAGCTTCATCAATCGTGATACTTCCTACATAATCAAGTTCTGCTTCGGTGACCGTTGCTCGGTGAATTTTTCCTTTTAACATTTCAACTAACATTTAATTTTCCTCCTGAAAAATAGCTTTTATTTGAATCATTGGATTTTCAATTATTAAGTGAACGATTCTTTGATAAACAGCTATGAATAATTTTATTTGATCTGGTTGGAACAAATCTTTAGCATAATTGAAATCCAATGTTTGTCCCCAAACAAAGAGTGTTAAATCGCTGAAAGCATCTTTTTGGACTTGTTGATTCATTTCTTTTATGCCTTCAAACAAATTAGAATGACTCAATGCTTCTCCCTTAAATCCTTGAATTCCAAAATATAGCGTATTTCCGCTTAATTGAATCTTGTTTTCCTCTAGCACTTGTTCAAGTGGAACATCCTGATTACTTTGCGCTGAAACAACTTTTTCATTTAGTTTGTTTACAAATGTTATAAACGTATCTGTTTCATTTATCTCGATCTGCAACAATAACTGATTGACAAACAATCCAATCAACTTATCCACTCCAGCAACATTTCGATTGAGCGTAGGGATGGCAATAGCAATTTTTGATTGCTTCGTGATTTTTGCACTCATTAAATAGAAAATACTTAATAAAATGTTATGCATGGTCAAATCATTTTTCTTAATTAACTGTTGAAGTTTTTCGTATTGTTTGTCGTCAATATGGAAATATTCATCTCCGCCAGCCATTTGCTGATTTTTAGAAGTAATCTTGTCAGCTAAATAAACACCTTTAAAGTTCCCTAATTCTTTTTTCCAATACTTCAATTGCTGTTGTTTGCGGTCACTGTTCAAGAAGCTATATTGGCAAGCTGAATAATCCTTGTATTGATAAGGCAATTGTTCTAATTCTTTTTTGTCATAAAATGCTTCAATTTCTTTTAAGAATAGTGAAGTAGACCAGCCATCAAAAGCAATATGATCAATCACACAACAGAATTCATCGTTGGTTATATTTACTTTAATTGGAATTTCCTTGCTCAAATCAAATTCATGATTAAAATATCTTTCAGTATCAATTTCATCTGAAGTAACTACTAGTTTTTGCTCATCTACGACTTGGTAATCTTCATAAATTTTGGTTCTAAGAACTTCATGTCGATCAACTACTGCCACTACGGCTGCTGCTACTCGTGCTGGAACAATGGTTTCTTTTAGTTTAAATCTAATTTTGATGTTTCTATAAGAGTTCTTTGGTGCTCTTTGGTATAGTTGCTGAGCATATGCTAATTTTTGTTCTTTGACATCATTAAAGTGTTGCTTAGTTACTTCTAGATGGTCGTTGCTTCGTACTTGATTGTGTTTGTTTTCATCAATAATTTGTGCTATTTTTTCAATCGTTTTATTTTTAAATACTTGACTGATTGTCAGCTTGTATCCCAACTTAGCTTTAACCAAACTAATCAACTTAATTACTTTAATAGAATCACCACCAATACTAAAGAAACTTTCTAGTATTGAAATATTCGTTTTTTCTAATTCAAGAACTTCGCAAACGATATCTAGCATTGTGTCTTCTACTTCATTTCTCGGTGTTATAAATCTTATTTGATTATCATAGGAAATTTTTGGTAAAGCTCGTCGATCTATTTTTCCATTAATTGTTAAAGGAAATTCTTTTACATATTGATAACCAGACGGCATCATATAGTCTGTTAAATACTTCGCAAGGACATCTTCAATGGTTTTACGTTCGATTTCTTGTTCTCCTTGATAATAAACGCCAAGATATTTACTATCTGATTTTCCTAAAGCTAAAGCGAGTACCTGCTTAATCCCAGGAACTTTCAACATTGCAGCTTCAATCTCACCCAATTCTATACGAAATCCTCTTATCTTCACTTGGAAATCATTACGGCCGATTAATTCATATTCTTGATTCAATAATCTTCGAACGACATCCCCCGTTTTATAGATTCTGGTGTATTCTGGTGAATTAAAAGAATTATAAGGATTTTCGATAAAGCTAGCTTTTGTTAAGCTTTCTTGTCCATAATATCCTGCTGAAAGTTGTGGTCCACCAACATATAATTCTCCAGGTGCTCCATCTGGTAACAACCTCAACTGTTCATCTAAGATATAATGGGCATAATGTGGAAATGGCGTACCTATATTTGAATAATTGTCTTTTACTTTTTTCATTGAAGTCCATACCGTTCCCTCTGTTGGACCATAGATGTTAATCAAATTGATTGTTTTGAAACGATCAGCAAATGAGGCATTCATTTTTTCGCCACCTACTAAAATAGTTGTTAGCGCACTTTCTAAAATCTTTGCATCATTTTCTTGGAATAAATAACTAATCTTTCCTGGTGTAGATTGTAAAGTTGTTATTCGATTGTTTTTCATAAATATAGGGAAATCTTCTGGCTGTCCCGTAAATAAATGAATTGATTTCCCTCTCAATACTTGTCCAAACACCTCTGTTCCAAAAATATCAAACACAGGTTCAGCAATGCAACCAAATTCAATATCAGTTGTCCCAGTTCTCTCAATTGAAGCAATCATATTAGCCAAATAACAAATGAAATTACGATGTTCAACCATTACACCTTTGGGATTTCCAGTAGTTCCTGAAGTAAAAATAATATAGGCTAAATCTTGTGGCAGAATCCCTACATTAGGATTGCTATCATTTAAAGAGAACTCTTGTTGCATGAATTCTTCAGTAATTGTCAATTTTGCCTTGACTTGCTTTTGAATATAAGCAATTCGTTCACTAGGGTAGGACGTGGCCATTGGCACATAGACAGCTCCTGCTTTTAAAATGCCAAGCATCGCAATTATTATTTTTTCAGACTTAGGCAACAATAACGGAATCTTATCCCCCGCTTTGATACCATATTTTTCAATTAGTGTATGCGCCAAACGATTGGCTTGTATATTTATTTCATCAAACAAGTAAATGTGTTGATCAAATTCAATTGCTATATTTTTCGGCGTTTCTACAACCTGCTTTTCAAAAATTTCTACAATTGTTTGCTTAGGGTACTCAGCAAAACCAAATGTTGGTACGTTCTTAACATACTTCAGTTGATTTGGTTCATTCATAATTTGTTCAATTAAGTAATGCATCAAATGAAACAGTGCATCAATTGTTCTATCAGCAAATAATTCAGCTGCATATTTTATACGTATATTCAACTCATTTTCTGTCTCATAAGCGACAATTGTCAGAGGATAGTCTAGTTTCTCTACGCCACTTGTTTTCGTAATACGAAGATGATTATCCTCACCACTTCCTTCTGGTACTGGGTAGTTTTCATAAATAAAGAGTGTGTCAAATAGTCGATCACCATTTTGTTGTAGCTCTGAGAGATTGACGTACCCGTTCGTCATTCCTTCATTATTGAGATCCTGAAGTTCATGTAACTGATTGATAATGTTTTCTTCCGAATGCTTCAATTGAATTGGTAAGGTTTGGATGTAAAGACCGACGCTGTTTTCTACATTAGCTATAGGTAAGTTTCTCCCAGCATTAACTACGCCAACTGTCGTCTCTTTCACCCCACCGTAAATACTCAATACTTTATGCCATACATATTGCATAATAATGTTGGTTGTTATTTCATGTTTCTTTAGAAAACCACTTAGCTTTTCATGTTCATTCTTGGACAACTTAAAGATCTTATCCTTGGGATCTTTAATCCGATTAAAGTTTTCAATCTTGGTATCTCTCATCTCATCTTTGAATAGGCCAGAAAGATCTGGGTGTAAAACTTCGTTAAGCTGGATTTTCCAGTATTCTTTATCTTCATTCGTATGTTCTACTAAATAAGCTTGTGATTCAATATAAGCTTTGTCTTTTACTATCCGAACTGGTTGATTATTAACTAAGTCATGATAAATAGCATGAACCGTATTTAACAAGATTGGATTAGACCAACCATCAAGTATTGCATGGTGATTCGTTAGCACGCAGACAAAATGAGTTGAACTCAATTTTATTAGTCTGACTCTAAACAAATTACCTTCTTGTAAGGAAAAAGGAATTTGTCTTTCTCTTTTGACAACCTCTTCAACTGTAACGTTTTCTAGATAGTCAAAATCAACTTGTCCGCGTTTCGCAATGACTTGTAAAATCTCACCGTATTCCGCATTTAATGATAGACGTAGAGTAGGATATTTTTGTTGCGCATAAGCCCAAGCTCTCTGATAATTAACCACATCAATCGCTTGTTCATATTCGAAAATAAATGAACAAACGTAGGCGTCATCATTCGTTAAATTATTTAAACTTTGGTAGACAAAACCTTTTTGTAAAGAATTAGCTAGCAAGACCGTTTCAAGTTCCTGCGTGGCTTGGAGTATATCCAGATTTTTTTGAGTAGTAACTTCTTGAACATCCTCAACGGTCAAGTAAGTACGATTCATTTGCTCTAGGTCAGCTATCAATTTTTTTAGTTCTTTTTCATATTCTGAAGCAAGTTCCGTTAATCCCTCAATAACTCCACTAAACTCTAATGTCAACATCTCTTGATAAATTGCACTATTGATTGTTAGAACTTCAGTAAATGCTACATTCGTGGGATTCCCTAATTCTGCTTGGACAATGGACCAATCATTATCTTTTCCAGTAGCTACTTGTCCTAAATAATTAAACATGATTGACGGAAGTTTTTTTGAATGGATTCCCTTATTTGCAACATAATTTATCCCATAGTCTTTCACTTCTCGTCCAAAGGTTTTTGTTTCAAGTAGATTGGTCGAAATCAATTGCGGATATATTGTGGTAAACCACCCGACTGTTCTTTGAATATTCAAGTTAGGGTCTATTTCTCCACGTCCATGAGATTCTACTTTTACACTGGTGATATCTTTTTGATTTACTTTTTTTAATGTTCTAGCTAAAGCCGTCAATAAAAGATCATTCATATTTGTATTAAAGACTTGATTTACTTTTTGTAGTAATTTTTTCGTTTCATTGGAATTAATAGTTAGCTTTGTACTACGGTACGTATCTCCACATCTATATCTTTCAATAGGTAGGTTATCCGCTTCAAAAGTGAAGTTTTTTTGTTTAATTGAATTGACTGCTTCGCTCCATTGACGATAACTAGTCTGTTTCTTCAATAAGTTCTTTCCTTCATAAAGTTCTTTTAAATCAGATGCAATAATTTGCCAAGATACACTATCAATTATTAAGTGATGACAGATAATAATCAGCATATTTTCTTTTATTGAAAAACGATACAATTTATCATCAAGTTGAAAACTTTCCTGTATTTTATTGAGATCATCCGTGCTATTCACTAATGAAATGTCAACTGTTGAAATTGATGGACCATAAGTCTGAACACCATCTTTGAATGTTAAACGTAAAGCATCATGATAATTAACCAATTTGACAAGGGCATCCTTCAATTTATCCATGGCTACTTCTTCTGGTAATTGAATGGCAAATGCTTGGTTAAAATGAGCTGAATGATATTCTTCAAAGAACCATTCTTGAATAGGGAGCATTTTGACTTTCCCAGTTAATTCCCCTTCTTCAGAACTCATTTGAACTTCACCAAGTTCATCAATCAGTAACGCTATTTCTTTAATTGTTTTCGCATCAAAAATTTGTTTAATTGAGACAGTTTTGTCCATTTTTTGTTTCAGACGATTGCTCAATTGGATTGCTTTGATTGAGTCTCCGCCCAAATTAAAAAAGTTATCTAATATGCTAATTTTTGCTTGCTCATGTCCCAACAGTTCAGAGAAGATTGACCGTATTTCTAACTCAGTCTCATTTCTAGGTTCTAGAAATTCTTCAAGGATCAATTCAGAAGTTGGTAAAGAACTACGATCCAGTTTTCCGTTGATTGTTAATGGAAAATGTTCCATATACATATAGATTTTAGGAACCATATAATCAGGGAGTTTTGTTTTTAACATCTCTCTCAAATAATCTGGTGAGAATTTTTCTGAACTCAAATAATAAGCAATAAGTTGCTCATCTTTGTTTACCACGATTGCTTGCTGAATACCATTTATTTCTGCTAGTTGTTTCTCTATTTCACCAAGTTCAATTCTCAACCCGTGAATTTTTACCTGAAAATCATTTCGACCTAAATAATCGATTTCTCCTTGATTATTGACTCGGACAAGATCACCTGTGAGATAAATCCTTCCAACTTTTGGATGGTTGAAGAACTTTTCGTTCGTTAGTTCTGCTTGATTTAAATAACCTCGTGCTAATTGAACACCACCAATAGCTAACTCACCAATTGCGCCTGCTGGCAATAGCTGGTTATTTGTTCCCAGCACATAGCAATTCGTATTAGCTACAGGTTTTCCTATAAGAATTTTATTGATATTGACAGGATTACAATCATAGGCTGTGACGTCAATACTTGCTTCTGTCGGACCATACAAGTTGTATAAATTTGCGTTGGGAATCATTTTTTTAAATCGTTGAACACTTGCTAAACTTAGTGCCTCACCAGAGCAAAAAACATATTTTAGTGAAGACATATCCACTTGATTAGCCACAATATTATAGGTTTCTAAGGTATCTAAGAATACATCCAACATACTAGGAACGAAATGCATAACAGTAATCTGTTTCTTTTTAATTTCACTTGCAAGGTATAATGGATCCTTATGCCCATTTTCCTTTGCAAAAACGATTCTTGCTCCCGTCAAAACTGCCCAGATTTGTTCCCACACGGATACATCAAAAACATAATTCGTCTTTTGATAAACCTTATCTTCTTTGCCTATTGGGTACACTTCGTTCATCCATTGAATACGATTGCTCAATCCTGCATGTTCAATCATCACGCCTTTAGGTTTACCTGTGGTTCCTGAAGTGAAAATGATATAAGCTAACTCATTGAGAGTTGGTCTCATTTTTATCGAAGATTGACTTCCAGTTAAAAATCCCTCAAAGGATTGTGTTACCACTAACGTACAATTTAATTGATTAAGAATATATTCTTTTCTTTCTTCAGGAAATTCGGGAGAAATTGGGACATAAGCACAGCCTGCCTTTAGTACTCCCCAAATAGCAATTGCCATTTTTTCATTCCGTTCTAGAATGAGTGGCACCTTATCCCCTCTCTTGACACCATTACTCAATAAATAGTTAGCAAATTGATTAGTCAATAAATCAAACTCTGCGTAAGTTATTCGTTTCTCTTGGTATTCAATTGCAATTGCTTTTGGTGTTCTGATAACTTGTTCAGCCAAAAGATCAACAACTGTCTTTTGAGGATATTCTTTTTTTACTCCTAGTGACATTTTTTCCGGCAAGTAAAGATTAGCTATCTTTGTTGAATCATTTTCGATTACTTGTCTAATCAATGCTGTATAGCTATCAAGCATTGATTGAATTGTGTCCTCACTATAGATATCCGTACAATAGTTAAAGTTGATAAAACCATTCTCTACCAATACAGATAAGTCATATTTTGCAGTTTTTAAACTTAATTCCTCATTACAGTTTATAAACACATCATTCTTTATCAAATTGGTTGGAGCAAAATCTTGAACACTAAATAGAACTTGAAAAATTGGATTTCTTGAAGTGTCCTGTGGAACATTCAACATCTTGACAATTTGTTCAAATGGAATGTCTTGATTATTTTGAATCTCTAGCACGGCTTCATTATTTTGGATAAATAATTCACCTAGGCTCAAGTTATTTGTAATTTTGGTCCTAATAGGTAATGTATTGATAAAAAATCCAATTAAATCTTCAGTACCCGCGACATGACGATTGGCAAACGGTGTTCCTACAACTACTTCTTGTTGATAGCTGTATTGTGAGAGTACAATATCCAGTAAAGTTAACATAATCGTATAAAGACTTGTCCCATGTTTTTTAGCTAAGTCTTCCAAAGAATTTTGCCATTCTTTCTTGAATACACTTCTGACATCCGCTCCAACATACGAAAATTCTTTTGGCCGTTTAAAATCTGCTGGCAGATTTAACGGTTGATAAGCTGCCAAATATTCTTTCCAGTATTCTTTCTGCTTATCTAGTTGTCTATCAGTTAAAAATTCTCTTTGCCAATAAGCATAGTCCTTATATTGATTTTGTAATGGTGGTAATTCATTGTCATGATACAAATCATTTAATTCTTTTAGTAAGATCTCCGTTGACCATCCATCAAAAGCAATATGATGGATACTAATCATTAATTGATTCTTATAAATATTGACTTTGATTGGAATTTCTTTTTCTAAATTAAATCGTTGCTCTACAAATTCTTCTGCAGTTATTTCTTGGTGTGAAATTTTAAGTTTTTCTGATTGAATGACTTGATAACCATCGACAATCAACGTTCGCAACACTTCATGTCTATCAACTATTTGGATTAGGGCTTCTTCTATTTTCTTCCTAACTGTGTTTGTTCTTAAAGTTAAAATAATTGGAACATTATAAGCACTACTATCATCTTCAAACTGATCAATAAACCACAATCTCTCTTGCGCAAATGATAACTCAATTTTTTCTTTCCTTTTTACTTGATAGTTCTGTAGTTGTTTTTGTCTTGGTTTCATTTTTGCCATGGAAAAAATTGTTTTTGCTTGCATGATTTGTTTCACTTGTAGATTTATTTTGTTAGATAGTTTTAACGCTAAAATAGAATTACCACCTAGTTTATAAAAATCATCCATGATAGAAACTTTTTCTATATTCAGTAACTCACAAACAGCATTGGCTATTTCTCTTTCTCTTTTAGTTTGTGGGGATACAAATTTTTGCTGATCAAAAATAGGCTCAGGTAATTGCTTTCTATCTACTTTTCCATTGATCGTTAATGGAATCGTTTCTAATTTTATATATTTATTTGGTACCATATAAGCCGGTAAAACATTTTCTAAAGAAGAATGAAATTCACCCGTGTAATAAACGATAATATTGGCGCCTTTAACTACAGCCACACATTGTTTAACAGATGCTATTTCTAGCATACGAGATTCTATCTCTTTTAATTCAATTCGGTAACCTCGTATTTTAACTTGAAAGTCATTTCGGCCAATGTATAATAACTCTCCGGTTGGTAACTGTTTAACTAAATCCCCCGTTTTATATAGTCTTCCTTTTTCTGGGTGTGAAATAAAAGCTTGTTTTGTTTTTTCATCGTCTTTAAAATAGCCTCTAGCTAAACCATTTCCTCCAATATATAATTCGCCTATTGCGTTATATGGAAGTTGTCTTAATCCTTCATCAAGTACCCACGCAGTAACATTTTTTAAAGGTTTCCCAATGTTTCTAGTATCCATACCTGGCTCATAAAATTTTGTAGTTGCACAAATAGTTGTTTCAGTTGGACCATACGCATTTGCTATGGTTGTACCTTTTTTATTATAAGCTTCATAAATTTCTTTTGGTGTCGTTTCTCCAGCAACAATCAATGTTTTTAGATTTAATAAATCATCTCTATTCAAAATTGCTGGTGGTAATGTAGCTAAATCAATTCCATTTGTAACTATAAATTGTTTCAAATTTTGATAGTCAATTCTAGTGTCCTGATCCAATAAATAAGTCGTAGCTCCTGCTAATAACGTGTAAAATAATTCAAAAACAGATGCATCAAACACAAAGTCTGCAAAATGAATCGCTTTTGTTTCTTTAGTTATTTTGTATAGTTCAATTTGATTGTAAATTGTGTTGATGACATTTTGATGTTCAATCATTACACCTTTGGGAAGCCCAGTTGTGCCCGAAGTAAATATCAAATAAGCAAGATTACTATTTTCTAATTGAACATCTGGGTTTTCTACTTTGTGTGAAGAAACCCTAAACTCTTCTGTAATCACAAATGGTGCATTTGTTTTTTTAATAATGTAATTGATCCGTTCCTGAGGATACTCTGTGCTTAGCGGCACGTAACAAGCTCCAGCTTTTAAAATCCCTAGTATTGCAACTACATATTTTTCCGATCGATCCATGAGTATTGGTATACAAGTTTCTGGGTTTATTCCATACTGGTCAATTAACGTATGAGCAAATTTATTTGCTTCCTCGTTCAGTTCGGCATAGGTTAATCGTTTCTTCTTGTATACAATTGCTAGGCCATTTGAATTTGTTTCAGCTTGTTTTTCAAATAACTGGTGAATCAGCTTATGTGGATATTCTTTTTCTATTTTTTTCACACTATTTTCCGTTAACGTAAGTTCAGCAATTAATTGGCCTGGCTCATCAACGATTTCTTGTAGAATTCGTTCATACGTTTTGGCAATATCTGCAATTGTTTCCTGTCTAAATAAACTTGTAGCGTACGTAAAATCGATTGCGTTTTCTCTATGCATCATTGAAAAATCAAATTTAGTACTATCCAAATCTAACGCTTCATTGATTTCAAGATACACATCTTTATAGGACAATACGTCAGAGACATCTTGGAAACCGAACATAATTTGAAAAATTGGATTTTTTGATAAATCTGTTGAAATATTCAACTCATTTACTATATTTTCAAATGGTAGATCTTGATATTTTTGTGCATTAATTACTTGTTCACTATTCAAACGAATGAATTCATTAATTGTCAATTCAGGGGCTACATTTGCGCTCAAAGCTAGCGTGTTAACAAAAAAACCAATCAACTCTTCCGTACCTTTTATATGGCGGTTGGCAATTGGTGTACCAACAACTACATTTTTTTGATTGCTATATGTTGAGAGTAAGATCATAAATGCACTTAAAGTTACAGAAAATAAACTTGTTTTTTCCGTTTGAGCAAGTTCTTTTAATTTAGTAATTAGTGCTTCGTCTAGCTCATACGTGTATTCTTTCCCTTTATAGTCAAATTCTCTAGGCCGAGCAAAATCAGTAGGAAAATCTAATTCTTCATAATCAGCTAACTGATCGATCCAATAAGCTTTTTGTTCTTTTAATGTTTCATTCGTTTGCACTTTCCGTTGCCAAGTTGCAAAATCTTTATATTGTAAGTCCATATCTGGTAATTTTTCGCCATGATATAACTTAGCTATCTCACCTAATAATAGATTAGTAGACCAGCCATCAAAAGCGATATGATGAATATTAAAAGTTAGAACATGTTGATAGATATTCACTCTTATTGGTATTTCTCTATCTAACTCAAATTCATACGAAAAATAGTCGCTATTTTTAATTGGTTGATGCGTAATTTCGACTTGTGTGTTAAGTACTTTTTGATGAAAATCAACAATAACTGTTCTCAAAATTTCATGTCGTTGAACTACTTCCTGAATAGCTTTTTCTAACTTTTTCAAATCTACCTTTGGATTTAAAACAATAACTATCGGCACATTATAAGCTTGCGTGCCTTCTTCTAATTGATCAATATAAAAAAGTCGTTCCTGCGCATAAGATAACAGTTGGGCTTCTTCATTAGGAAAATTCTGTTTCTCAATTTTTAGGCTTTTAGCTGTAACTCTCGAAAGGTTACGAATCGTCTTCTGTTCAAAAATTTCTTTCACAGGTAAATCAATTAAGTTCGCTAATGAAATAGCTGCAATCGAATTCCCGCCCATTCTAAAAAAGTCAGTACATACGGAAGCTCTTGGTATCTCTAATACTTCACAAAACGCTTGAGCAATCTCGGCTTCTCTGGCTGTCTTAGGTTCAATATATTCTTCTTCATACTTTGGAACTGGTAGTTTACTACTATCTATTTTTCCATTAATTGTTAAAGGTATGTCAGAAATTCGAATATAAGCTGCCGGTACCATATAATCTGGAAGCTTTTCACTAACTTTTCTTCTCAACAGCATTGCGTCCAATACTTCATCAGCAGTATAGTAAGCAATCAAATTATCTTTGCTTACTACTATTGCAACTTGTTTGATTTTTTTTACTTCTTTTAGCTGCTTTTCAATTTCTGGCAACTCAATTCTGAATCCTCTAATCTTGATTTGTTGGTCTTTTCTACCATAGTATTGATATGACCCATCTTCCAATTGACGAACAAGGTCTCCAGTATTATATAAAATTCCTGTTCCAAAAGGATTCATAATATATCGCTGATTCGTTTCGTCTAATTGATTAATGTAGCCTCTAGTTACCTGATTTCCCCCTATATAGAGATTACCTACAGCACCAGCTGGAAGTAGTTTTTGATTATCATCTAATACATAAGGTTTTACCCCGCCTATCGGCTTACCAATAGAAAGGTCCTTTGTATCATTATTTACAAAACTCAAAACAGTCGTTTCCGTTGGTCCATAACAATTATTTATTTGTATGCCTGTTTTGGCATACTTTTCAATCACTTCTAAGGTAATGGACTCACCACCACAATGAATAACTTTCATACTTGGAACTAAATTAAGATCAATCTTGCCAGCTAACGATGGTGTCATACCGATTGCCTCTACATGATAATGATTCAAGGTTTTAATAAAGCGATCAATATCATAAATTAGATTCGTATCAAGCATCACGACACTTTCACCCATTGTAAATGGACGTATCAAATCATGAATAGATGCATCAAACACATATTCAAAGAAAGCGCCATTAATCATTCCTGATTTCATTCCTGAATGTTCCATTTTTGGAACTTCTACCACAAAATTACTTAGGTTTCCATGTTCGACCATTACTCCTTTAGGCTTTCCTGTAGTTCCAGAGGTAAAAATAATATAAGCTAAATCATTTGCATTTATACGTTGATTTGGACGAGCTGTGTTATTAGGAAAGTCTTGATGCATAAATTGATCATCAATAATGAAGCTTGATTTACAGGTTTCAATAATGTAATCAATCCGCTCTTGTGGATATTTTGGACTAATTGGAACATAAGCAGCTCCTGTTTTTAAAACAGCTAAAATAGCAATAATCATTTTTTCAGATCGTTGAAGCAATAAAGGAATTTTTTGCTCCGAACCAACTTGATACTCACTGAGCAAGTAGTTCGCTACTCGGTTCACTTCATTATCTAATTCTAGATAGGTCAATGATTTGTTCTCAAACCGCAGTCCAATACTATCTGGATGGATATCGACTTGTTCTTCTATCAAATGAATGACATTTGGTTTAGGCGAAACCTGGGTATGTTGAATTAGTTTTTCTTGCTCTTCTTTGGAAACAAGAGTCACATCTTTTAATCGTTTATTTTCAGAATGTAAGTACGATTCTAATAATCTGAAAAATTGATTACCTAATCTAGCAATCGTAGATTTCTTGAAAAGAGAAGTATCGTAATTCAAGTATAAAGACATTGCCGATCCATAATCTTCTACTTCAAAAGTTAAATGAAATTTAGGCGCTGAAGTTTTGTATGGATTTCTTTTGGCTTCACCAGAAAAATATTCTTGAGAATCTCTTTGCTGGTAAACGTACATACAGTCAAAAAATGGATTTCTCCCATCAGTTGCTACATTTAAATCTTTCGCAATTTCTTCAAATTGATAATTTTGATTCGAAACTGCAGACAAAATATTTTCATTCATCTTTTGTAAAAATTCAACTGTACTTTGATTCTGATCAATACTTACTCTAATTGGTAACGTATTAACAAACATTCCTAACATATCTTCTGTTTTCTCATGCACTCTGCCATTAGCAACTGTGCCTAGAATAAAGTCTTTTGAATAATATATTTTAGATAGTAAGAAGCAAATAGTCGTAAATAAAACAACATATTCACTTACTTTATTTTTTTTCGAGAATGCTCTCAATTCACTCAATAATTTTTCATCAAATGTAAATATTTCTGTTTGTCCAATTGATAAGAGATTCTTCTGGTATTGATAATCAGTTGCCAACTCTAATCTTTGATATCCTTCTAAATAGTTTCTCCACCATTCAGCTTCGTTGACTACATCTTGTTGATTAAACCAATTACTGTAATCTTTATAATGATATGCAGGCATTGATAGGCTTTCATTTTCATAAGCTTCTGATAATTCTTTATAAAAAATTTCTTCACTGGTTCCATCTGTAATAATATGATGCTTATCTATAAATAAAGAATCATTGTTATCTCCTCTTAATAAGCGAACACGCATCGTATGTCCTTCTTCTAAGTTGAAAGGTATAACCAATGACTCGAAATCCGAGACAAAAGGAATAATTTTAAAATCAAGTATCCCTTCTTGCATAATTTCTTGGATATACTTTCCATCTTTTGTAAGAAATCGAGTTCTTAGTGTTTCATGCTTATCCATTAATAAAGATAGCGCTTTCTTTAATTTGTTAATGTTTACATATCCATTAAAATCTAAAATTGTTTGTTCATTATACTTCGTTTGTTTTTTATTTAGTTGATAGAAAACAAACATCCTTCTTTGAGCTGGGCTCATGAATGTTTCTGTAGTATTAATTTGTACTAGTGGGATTTCTTTCACTGAATTTTGAGCAGCAATAGTAGCCGCTAACTCTTGAATACTATCCGTACTTAAAATTAATTTTGTAGATATTTTTTTATTTGTTTGATTCATTAGTTGATTAGACAACTTGATTGCTTGCAATGAAGTACCACCAAGCTCAAAAAAGTTATCTAATACACTGACTTTTTCAACTTTTAATAATTTTTCAATTAAGCTAACTAAGATTTTTTCATGCTGACTTATTGGCGCTACAAAATTTTTTCTGGCAATAGTTACTTCCGGTAATTTTTTCCTATCTAGTTTTCCATTATCATTTAAAGGTAGCTTTTCAAGCCAGACATAAGCATGAGGTTGCATATATTCAGGTACACCCATATTAACGACTTTTTTTATTTGTTGTTCATCAATTCGTTCATCACTTACATAATAGGCAAGAATAAATTGGTTTTTATAACCTACTACTACCGAATTACTGATTCCTTCTACTTTATTGATTTGAGCTTCGATTTCCCCCGGTTCAGTTCTAATTCCATTAATATTTAATTGAAAATCATTTCTCCCCACAAATTCATATTCATGGTTAGTCAATTTTTTCACTAAATCACCAGTTTTACACAATCTTCCTTCACCAAACGGATTCACTACAAAATGCTTTTTCGTTTCTTCATTTAAATTTAAATATTCTTTGGCTAATTGATCACCTGCAACACAAATTTCACCAATTTCGCCAACTTCTACTTCGTTAAACGACTCATCTAATACATAAGTAGTCATATTCGTTAACGTAGCGCCAATATTATTGATGTCTTTTAGCGAATCAATAACCTTAGCAGTCACAGAATGAAATTCTGATTGCCCGTATACATTAATAAGCTTCACTTTATTTATTTTCGCGTTTTTGACAAGACTGGGTGGTAGTTTTTCGCCTGCCACGGCTACAGCTTTTAGTTGAGATAATTTTGAAAAGTCTAAGCTATCTGCGAGTGATGGTGTACTTTGAAAATAATTAATTCTTTTTTTCTCAATATATTGTGAAAATGTATCGATATCTTCCAAACAGTTTGGCTCAGAGATAACCAGTTTATGTCCATTGAACAATGCTGTATAAATCTGAGTTGTTGCAACGGAAAAAACATAGTTAACCAAAAAGAGCATATTAAGTGGTGCAGCAGTTTTGATAGCTAAAAACTCAGCATACGCCTTGATATGATTTAAAACACTCTTATGCGTGTGAACTACTCCTTTTGGATTTCCTGTAGTTCCTGAAGTATAAACCAAATACGCTTTTTCATTTTCATTGACTAGAATATCCAGATTAGTTGAATTTTGTTCAAATTTTTGATTCATAAATTCATCATCAATCAGCAGTTTGGCCTTCGTTTGTTTTCGTACAAAATCAATTCTAGCTTCTGGATACTGTTTAGATAGTGCTGTGTATGCTGCACCCGCTTTCAAAACTGCTAACATTGCGACAATAATATTCTCATTTCTTTCCAACAATAAAGGAATAATGTCGCCAACTTTGATCTTTTTTTCTGTCACTAAGTAATGAGCTACAATATTTGCTTTCTCATTTAACTCTTTGTAGCTCATTGATTCATTCTTAAATTCAACAGCTATTGCATTCGGACTTTTCACAACTTGTTTTTCAAACATTTTAACTAAACTATCGGTCATAATAACGCTACCTCCCTAAAAAAAATAGTCTGAAGCTCAAAATGAGCTCAGACTATCTGATTATAATTTTTACATCAATCCGATTAAGTGGAAGACAATACCAACCACGAATAATCCAAGGATAATGATGATAGGTGATACTTTTTTCTTAAGTAACCACATACAGAACAATGTTAAACATAGTGCAGCAAGACCAGGGATCAAGCTGTCTAAGTTGTCTTGTAATGTAGTAACTTTAGAAGAAGTTAAAGATAAACCTGCTGCTTGTTGTTCCAAAGCAGATTTAATTCCTTCAGCACCAGCAGGTAATTTGTCCCACTCGATGTATGCACCTTTATCAAGTTTCACTGTAGATACTGTAGGCGCAAAGCTGATTGATACCCAACGGTTAACTAATGAACCCAAGATAAACATCCCCAGAATTGAAGCACCTTTAGTGATGTCTTGTAGTAATCCACCAGATAAATCTTCCGTGATTTTTGAACCAGCTTTGTAGCCGAATTCCTGTGTGTACCACATGAAAGCCATACGAATAATATTCCAACCTAAGAAATAGATGATTGGACCTAAGATATTACCGCTCATTGCAAGAGAAGCTGCTAATGCGCCAAGGATTGGTTTCACTGTGAACCAGAAAACTGGATCTCCGATACCAGCTAAAGGTCCCATCATACCAACCTTAACCCCTTGAATTGTTACATCGTCAACAGGTGCACCATTTGCACGTTCTTCTTCAAGTGCCAATGTAACCCCTAGAATTGGTGAAGCTACATATGGGTGAGTATTAAAGAACTCCAAGTGACGTTCTAGTGCAGCTGCACGGTCTTCTTTTGTTTTATATAATTTTTTGATTGCTGGAATCATTGAGAAAGCCCAGCCACCATTTTGCATACGTTCGTAGTTCCATGATCCTTGGATGAAAGTTGAACGCCACCAAACAGAAATACGATCTTTTTTCGATAATTGAATTCTTTCTTCTGCCATTTTCGTGTACGCCTCCTTTAGTAGTTATCTATGATATCGCCTAGTGGGTCACCAGTATTTGAGCCACCGCCGTTACCTGAACCGCCGCCTTGTTTAGAAAGGGCTAAGTAGATAAGAGCAAGAGCTACACCGATTGCACCAAGTCCGATAAGAGTAATTTCAGAAACAGTTGCCAATACGAAACCAATTGCAAAGAATGGCCATACTTCTTTTGTAGCCATCATGTTGATAACCATTGCATAACCTACAGCTACAACCATACCACCACCGATTGCTAAACCGTCTGTTAACCAAACTGGCATAGATTCAAGTAAGCCTTTCACAGGGCCTTCACCGATTGCCAAGATCAAAGCAGCTGGAATCGCAATACGAATACCTTGCATACAAATTGCTACAATATGCCATAATTCAACTTTTCTGAAGTTACCTTCTTTAGCAGCAGCATCCATCAAGTGAACGAAAGCCGTTGCGATTGTACGACAGATAATTGTTAATAATAGACCAGCTACAGCTAGAGGTACAGCGATCGCGATAGCTGAAGAAACCCCAGCTCTTCCTTGACCACCTAATACTAAAATAATTGCAGATGCAACAGATGCTAAAGCAGCATCGGGAGCTACAGCAGCGCCGATATTTGCCCAACCAAGAGCGATCATTTGTAAAGTACCACCTAAAATAAGGCAAGGTATTAAGTTCCCAGTAACTAAGCCGATTAACGTACATGCGATTACTGGTTGATGGAAATGAAATTCATCAAGAATTCCTTCCATACCAGCCAAAAATGCTACGATAACGACTAATATCATTTGAATAAAGTTTAATTCCATGATGTTAAGCCTCCATTTTTCTCTGATAGTTAAAACTATGCTTGTTTATTATTTTTTGTTTAGTTCTTCTTGTGCTTTTTTCAAGATTTCATCCATGTTTCCTTTTGAATCATTTGGTACTTTACGTACATCAAATTTGACGCCAGCGTCTTCAAGTTTACGGAAAGTATCAATATCATCTTGACTAAATGCCAATACTTTATTTGGTTGCACTTTACCTGGTGAATGAGCCATAGAACCAACGTTAACTGTTTCTAATGGTACGCCACCTTCAACCGCTCTTAAAACATCTTGTGGGTTTTCGAATAAAAGTAAAGCACGTTGTCCACCAAAGTGTTGGTCATCTTTAGCTAACTTGATCATTTGTTCAATTGGAACAACATGAGCTTTTACACCTGGAGGAGCAGCTTGTTGAATCAATTTTTTACGAAGTTCGTCTTTAGCTACTGCATCAGAAACAACAATAATACGAGTTGGGTTTGTTGTCTTTGTCCAAGCTGTTGCAACTTGTCCATGAAGTAAACGTGAATCAACACGAGCTAAAACATAACTAAACTTACCTGGAGTTCCAGATGCAGATTGCTGTACTTCAGCTTTTGGTGCTTCTTCTGGTTCCAACTCTTCAGGTTTAACCTTCACACCTTCTTTTGCAGTTTCAATGATATGTGCTGCAATTTCTTGCGCAGATTCCATTGAAAAACGAGAAGCATATGCTTCAATTAACATTGGCAAGTTCAAACCACTGACGATTGCCCATTTGTCTTTGTGTTCTTCAAACAATGTATTTGCTTGATTGAATGGAGTACCACCCCATAAATCAACTAAGAATAACACTTCGTCTTGATTGTCAAAAGAAGCAACAGCCTCTTCTAACTTGGCTCTCAAGTCATCTGGACCTTCGCTTGGTTTCAAAATAACTGCTTTAACGTTTTCTTGTTCGCCAAAGATCATTGAACCAGACTGTAAGATTCCTTCAGCAAACTGTCCGTGACTTGCTAGGATAATTCCTACCATACTTATACCTCCTATTTCTTTTTGTTGTAACAAAAATCAAAATTAAAAATAATTGCTAACCATTACAACAGATTGTTTGACTGACCACAACATCCAACTATGCCTTTTTTGCTTTTGCTAGTAGCTCCATCAAAAGAACTTTTCTGTCTGCAGGTACTTTGCGAATCTCTAACTCTACTTTTTGACTATCCAAATAGTTAAAAGCTTCTATATCGCGCTGATTTACTGAAACAAAATTAGTAATCATTGTTTTACCATCAGTAAAACTCATACCGCCAATATTTAATGAGCTGAGCTGTACACCACAGCGAACAATTGCTTCTACATCCTGAGGGTTGGTGAACAACAGCATTACTTTCGCATTTGCTAATAATCCACTTTGATAAACTTGAATCATCTTTTGAACGGTTATAACGTTCGCATGAATTCCTGGCGGTGCAGCCTCTTTTAACAGAAACTTTCTCAAATCATCTTTTGCCACCATATCGCTGACCACAATGATTCGTTCAACACCAGTCGATTTTGACCAAGCCGTCGCAACTTGTCCGTGGATTAAACGATCATCTATACGCGCTAATCGAATATCCATCTTCAAAACTCCTTTTTTCAAACTACTTCACAGAAACCCCTATCATTTCTGTGAAAGCAACCAATTCCTAGCACACTTATATAAAAGCAAGAAGCGTGCCAACTTTTAAACAATACACTACTGGTTCTTTAAGCTTTTTTAAACAATACACAAAAAAGATACACTTCTTTAGTGTATCTTTTTTGTGTATTGTTTATTTAGTGTGTTACACCTTGGCCAACTGATTATGAATCAAGCGCAAAATATAATAGCTTTCAACTAAAGGAATCTTGAGATTCACTCTTTCTTCCAATGGAACAATTAAATTTTGAAGCATCCTATAAAATGGGTCTTGAACTGTTTCATCCAGCTCTTCTTTCTCAGCAGTTAGCGGTTCATTTAATACGATTCGTTCGATCATTCCTGCGGTGTGCATGACCAAATTGATTTTAAAACCGTATTCCCTACTAGCCAGTCCAATACTTTCTGTCACATGCTCAGCAAAGTCCCAAATAGGATCAATCAGCTTTCTTCCATTAATAAACGTAAAGTTATCTGATATAAATTCCACGCAGGTTTCTTTCGCTGTTTCCTCGGTTAAAGAAACATCTGGTGTTTCTTCTAAATCTGCTTCAAGCAACAGTTGATCTAAAATCAATTCGATATTTTGATCAATGAATCGTTCTAGTGGAATAAATGGCGCTGCAATTTTAGGATCAGTGATTCCCGTTGTAGCAATCACTTGATAATCTGCTTGAATACGTGGTAGTTCTTTTTCTAATTCAACGATGGACAAAGCTAAAACCGTCAGTTCTGCTTCTTGTCGCTTACTTACCGCACGTTCGATCAATTCTTTGATTCTTTTTGCCGTACCTTCACCCGAAGCACAAATAGCTAAAATTGCTTTTTGCTCTTGGACTGGCTTCTCAATAACTGGTGCAGGAGAAACGGCCGCGTAACCACGAAAGTTTTTTAAGGAGTCATAAAGCGTATCTAAGTCTGTGCCTAGGACAGAAACTTTTCGAACAGTTTCTAAGACTAATGAGGTCGTCACCATGTCGACTGTTCGAATGGGAACCCCTGTATCTCGTTGAATTTGGGTATTGAATGAAGCCAACGACCCCATATCAACCAACAACACAACCCCACTTCCCTCATCAACTTCTTGAACATTTCGTTCAATGCGACTAAGTGCAGTTTTAGGATCCA
Organism: Enterococcus sp. DIV0176; assembly: GCF_050528535.1. Lineage (NCBI taxonomy): Bacteria > Bacillati > Bacillota > Bacilli > Lactobacillales > Enterococcaceae > Enterococcus > Enterococcus sp. DIV0176. Next base: position 1,903,901 of record NZ_CP172879.1, read on the forward strand.
TGTCCAACGGCATATCGACTGCTCGAACATTATCAACATCTAAAAGTTGTTTCACCACTTGAACCATGCTACTAGCTGTGCTATTCCCGTGAGCTGCAACGACCACTCCGATTCGTCCAGTAGCTTGATTGGCTCTTAAAGAAACTAACAAGACCGTCAAATAATAATCTTCACTTTCCGGAATACGAACTTGAAAATATTCTTCAATGTATTTACGTACTTCTTTTGCAACAGCATACTCTTCTGGAAAATCAAATGTCATTTCTCGAATATTATCATTGGTATGTCGTTCTTCACCTAAATTGATTTTTTTCAAAAATGAACTGATATGCAAACTCATTGCATAAATAAAATTCTGTTGAAATTCATAAGGTAAAGAGTTCTTAACCATACTATAAATTTGATGTGTCACTTCGATTACTTTAGGATCAACAAATTCAGCTAACTTATTGTCAGCATTGAAAGAAAAACCATGATCTTTATAGAAAGATTTCAAATGAATATTGATATCTGTCGAAATAAAATGGTTGATTGCTTCTTGATCTAAGCCATCAGATTTCAACAAAGCCGCTTTATCTCCAATAATATCGTATAAGTTATAAGGTAATTCATACGAATCTGATTGAATTTTCATCACATCATCGTTTGGTACGATTGTTAGCTTCGGTTCTAAAATTTTTGATAGCTCTGCCATTGCTACTCGGTTGCTAGCTAATTGGATCAGACCACTTCGAATTCCTTCAGTTAAATCACTAACCGTAATCGAAATTTCGGGTGAGTTCATATGATTCAGGAATCCACGCGCACAAATCAATTGGATATTTGATTTCAATTGTCCAATATTCCCATAAGTAACGCTACCAATCAAGGCTTTGGCAACATCTTCTGTCAGAGAAATTTTTCGTTGAATTCGATTCGCTTCGTGAGCAATCATGATTTTTACCAAATCGACTTTTTCATTAGCAGGTCGCTTTTCAAAAGACGGCAACTGAATGTTGATTGGAATTCGTCTCACAAAAGTTTCTAATAAAGAAGAACCTGGGTCTTCTGTTGTTGCGCCAACGATCCGGACATTTGCTTCATGTGATTTTGTCGTCTCACCCAATCGGCTATAAGTTCCATGATCCATAAAATAAAAAATCATTTCTTGTCCTTCTGGTGGTAAGCGATGAATTTCATCTAAAAAGAGCATCCCGCCATCTGCCTGGTCGATAATCCCCATTTTTTCTTCAGCCGCGCCAGTAAATGCTCCTTTGGTATAACCAAAAAGATGACTCATCAATAATTCTGGATTATTCGCATAATCGGCACAATTAAACACAATCAATTCATTTTCTTCATCAATGACATGATTTGCTTTGGCAAAATGAAACATTGCATGTGCAAAATAGGTTTTTCCAGAACCAGTTGGTCCCGTAATTAAACAATTTAATCCTCTAGGTGGATATAAAATAGCAGCTTTCGCCTGTTCAACAGCATTTTTCATACTGCCATTTTCACCGATAATTTTGGAAAAAATATCTTTTGTATCAATATGAACGATTGGTTCTTCAACTGGTAGAACATCTTCTTTGTAACTAACCACGTGCTTGCTTACAGGTTTTTGATATTCGTCTGCCTTTTGATATATGTAACGGACTGGTCTGCCATCGGACTTGACTAATTTCCCTTCACGAACTAGCTGGTTTAAATCTTTACTGCTATTTGTTCGTTGAATTCCTAATATTTCAGCAATTTCTTGAGTAGTTACTCCTTGATCTGCTTCTACTTTTGTTAAATGAGCGGTTTTTTCTTTGACATAGAGATAAATTCGGTCAATACGCTTTGTCAATTGATACGCCCCTTCCTGTGTTTCCAAATTTCCTGCTACACTATTTTCCTTACTATTATAGAACAAACATAACTAAAAATAGCTAACTACAAAACATAATACTATGGATTTCTAGAGGATTCGTCAACTATTTACCTCATGCTTTTTCAAAATAAACGAAACATTTGTTAAACAAGTATTTACTTTTATACACTATTGTTCTTTTTTCATTAAAAAAACTTTCTTTAAAAGTAACTAAAACTATCATTTTTTACAGTCAATTCACTTGTATTATTTAGTACCGCACTTGGAACTTTTTCACCAATCAGTGATGCGAATAAACATGTGCCCAGCAAGAACAAACAACCAAAATTTTTAATTTCTTTTTATATTTACTATTCACATAGTGAAAATAAAAAAATTATTTATTCAGTCACTTTCCCTATATTTATTCTATTTCTTTTATTAAGTTGAATTTTATCAAAATTGTCATTTAGAATAGCTGAATACATAATGCAAACTACAGAAGGCTTCAATTGATGATGTTTTCATCAGAATCGTTGGCAACGTTTCTCTTTCATCGTCTTAGTTTATAACAAAAAACTGTAGGACAAAGAATTTTTCCTTTGTCCTACAGTCTGAGAAACCTGACGTCTGTCAAATTTCTTTTTATTCAATGATACTTGTCATACACACAATATTTTTTAACATAGATCTTACATTACAATGTTTTACCAACCCGCAAAATAACCAATGATTACTTGCATCAACCGTCCAAACCAAACACTTACCAACAGGCAGGCAACCAGCCCAAATAAAACTTCAGCTACAAACAACAACACTTGAAGCAACGGATGCCCATTTAGGTTCACTGATTTTACCTTCATCAAAAGCCCTTCTTTTGTCCTGTGACTTATTCACTCCCCCAACTTTCCTTCACCATACAATGTATCTAAAATATTTACCATAGACAAAATTTACAAACTGTTTGGTTCCGCTTTCTTCCCACCTGTTCTTTCAATTATTTTTTCCTTCTTGGCTCTGGCAACTTCTTTGAAAAATCCGTGCGCCCTAACAAAAAATCTAAATTTGTCTCAAAAAAATCAGCGAGTGCAATCAAAATATATAGCGGAACTTCCCGTTCACCACGCTCATATTTTGAATAGACAGAATAATCACAGTGAAGATGTTCAGCTAATTTTCGAATCGTTAGCTGATGCTGCTTACGTAAATAATATAGTTTCTTCATAATGAAATCCTTTTTTGCTAATTATATAATGCGCTTTTCTCAATCGGTCAATTGTGGACAAAAAGACCACTTGTTTCAGTAAACCAGACTACACAACACGATGAATGACTTGCTCTAACTTCCCTTCTTTCTTCATTTTATTTTGACAACCGCAAATTTGTTCTTTCTATTATTCCCTTTATTGCGAAAGAAAAATGAACATGCTATTCTTAAAATTGATAACACTACACCAACATTTCGGAAAAAGGTGATTTTATGATTCCAAAGTATGAACAAATCAAACAAGATTTACTAACTGAAATCAAAACAAATAAATTTGTTCCAGGTGATAAATTTTATTCAGAAGCTGCGATTAAGCAAAAGTATGCCGTCAGCTCAATCACAGCGGTTAAAGCACTCAATGAGCTAACGAATGCCGGCTACCTTTATCGAGTACAGGGAAAAGGCACTTTTATTTCACGATCAAAAGTAGCAGAAACTGTCAAATTCTCAGATCTTGAACGGAATTCATTTGATAAAGAACACGTCACTGTATTATCCATCGAAGAAAAAAATGATGCCACGATTTTGCATGAATTAAAATTACCTAGCGATGAAACCTATTACAAAATCAAACGCGTTCGTTACTTTGATGAAACGCCTTTCTTGGTTCACCTTACTCACTTACCCAAAAAGCTAATGAAGCAACCACTTGCAGATGACTTATCAACTTACACAAGTGTCTACGAACGAATCCGTTTAGATTTCGGTATCGATCTTTTTTCCTTAGCATCTGTTGAAACAAATGAAATTGTCTTTCCTGATGATCCCGAGTTGCTTCGTTTGTTGAATCTAAGTTTTAGAGAGCCTGCTGTCAAACAGGTCAAACATTCTTACCTACCAGATAAAAGTGTTGCGGAGTATATCGTTAGTTACAAACATTGGAAATATTTCAAAACAAAAATTGAAGTAGAAGCAAAATAAATTAGCGACATTCTTTAGGTACTTTTTATTTAAAAATTACTTAGCCAATAGGTCATCAAAAAATTATACAAACTTGCTTAAAAACAAAAAAGCTCCATCCCTCGCCAAGCGAGGGATGGAGCTAACTGTTTATTAAGCTTCTTGAGCTACTGGATAAACAGACACTTGTTTTTTGTCGCGGCCTTTACGTTCGAAACGTACTACGCCATCAACTTTAGCAAATAAAGTGTCGTCTCCACCAATACCCACGTTTACACCTGGATAGATTTTTGTACCGCGTTGACGGTAAAGAATTGATCCACCTGTAACAGTTTGTCCATCAGCACGTTTAGCACCTAAACGTTTTGATTCTGAGTCACGGCCGTTAGATGTAGAACCGCCACCTTTTTTGTGGGCAAATAATTGAAGATTCATAGATAATAACATGGTCTGCACCTCCTATTTATCAGTAATTGTTTTAATTTGGATATATTCTGAATTCTCAGCTTCTATGGATTGTAAACCTAATAAAAGATTTTCCAGTAGAATTTCGGCAATATTCGTTTGTTCCTGTGTCATGATTGAGCTAACTTCGGTATAAAGATACCCGCCGTCTTCTTCATTCACGTCAACAATCGGATCAAAACCAGCTAATGAAGCAATCCCATTGACTGTGCTGATTGCTAATGCAGAAACACCTGCACATACAATATCACTTCCATAAGGACCCGCATCAGCATGCCCTGTCAAAGTAAATGAAACGATTTGACCTGCGTCATTTCGCTTAAATGTTCCTTTGATCATCATTCAGGCCTTCTTTCTCAAACACTAATTAAGCGTTGATTGCGTCGATAACCACTTTTGTGTATGGTTGACGGTGACCTTGTTTGCGGTGTGAATGTTTTTTAGGTTTGTATTTGAAAGTAACGACTTTCTTTTGTTTGCCGTGTTTTTCAACAGTTCCTTCAACAGTTGCACCGTTGACTGTTGGAGCGCCTACTTTTGTAGATTCGCCACCTACTAAAATAACTTCGTCAAAGACAACTTTTTCACCTGCTTCAACGTCAAGTTTTTCGATGTAGATTGCTTGACCAACTTCAACTTTTACTTGTTTACCACCAGTTTTAATAATTGCGTACATGCTATAAAGCACCTCCTTATTTTATACTTAGACTCGCCATCCTAAGTGACAGCCAGGCTGTGCTTACTACTTATTCTGTGCGGTTGTAGCTGTGGAGTCCACAATTACAACGTTACTAGCTTAACAAAATAAACACTATCCGTCAACTAAAATTTCTGATCTTTCTGACCTCTTTAGTCGCATTTTTTTCTCTATCCTTTTATACTAAAAAAGAGTCAAACGAAAAATGAAAGTAGATGAACGCATGAACTACCCTACTACATTAGTGAAAGAAGTAAAACAACGAATGAATAATCGACCTGTCGAAGGTTTTGTCGCAGGGCAAGGTTCTCTTAAACCAAAAATAATGTTTGTTGGTGAAGCTCCAGGAAAAAACGAAGTTGAAAACCATATCCCTTTCAGCGGACAAGCAGGGAAAGAATTGATGGCCTGCCTTGAAGGACTGAAGTTAACCAGGGCAGATGTCTACATTACTAGTGCAGTTCGCAGTCGACCTTATCGTGTTGTTGAACGAATAAATAAGCGAACTCATGAAAAAGAAATCGTTTATCCAAACAGAACCCCGACTAAAGCTGAAGTGTTTGCACACGCCCCCATTCTCGACTATGAAATTGCCAAAATCAAACCTGATTTAATTGCTACTTTAGGAAATATCGGCCTACAACGTTTACTAGGAAAAGACCACACTGTTTCAAAAAATCATGGGCAATTATATGTGGGACCCGTTTTAGAATTGAACAAACAGAAAACACACTACGAATGGTCAAAGAAAACTTATCGCATTGTTCCCCTGTTTCATCCTGCTGCTATTTTTTACAATCGTTCTTTAGCTCCACTTATTAAGCAAGACTGGGAAATACTGGATACGCTCATCAACGATACAAGAAAAGGAAGCTCTGAATAATCTCAGGCTTCCTTTTTTAGTTTAGTTATTTCTTTTATTAATTCGTTTCATATCGTGCATGTAATGCAGACAATGCATGTGCTACGGTTTGATGTTGTTCCGTGCTTTCTCCTTGCCACAAGTGTTTCATATATTTTTCTACTTCTGGTTGGAGGGAAGTATAGATAACTAGTTGGCCTCTTTCGTCTGCATTCGTTTGAAATTCGTCAAAGACAGACAGCGCCGTCAGGTCAATACTCGGAACACCACGCATCGAAAAGATAATGCCATCTTGGTCACTCAACTCAGCTAATTTTGATTTTAATTTTTCTGATGACATGAAAAACAAAGGGCCACTGATATAAACAACTGTCCAGTCTTTTAATTTTTCAGTTTCAGGTAAATCCATTCGTTTCCAATCAATTGTTTCAAGCGAAATCGTAATCGCCGCACTTTTCATGACAAAGAAAATGCACCCGCCAATGATTCCGATGACGATTGCAATACTTAAATCAAAAACAACCGTACAAATCATTGTTAGGAAAAATAGAAGAATAGAAGTCCAATATTTTTTTGAAAACAACTCGCGGATGGTTTCCCACTCATTCATTCGCCAAGCAGTAACAATCAAAACACCCGCCAATGCAGGCATCGGAATTTGAGACATCACTGGTGCGAAAACGAGCATAGATAGGAATAGAACACCGGCATGAATGATTCCAGCTAGACGTGTCTGAGCACCTGATTTAATCGCAACACTCGTTCGAGCAATTGCGGCTGTCGCAGGAATCCCACCAAAGAAAGGTAATAACAAGTTACCGATTCCTTGCGCCACTAATTCTTGATTACTATCTAATGGTTTGTTTGCCATTCTTCCAGCTGACGCCCCGCATAATAAACTCTCGACCATTCCTAAAAGTGCAATGCTGACTGCCGGAACTGCTACTTGTTGTAAATCGGCAATCTGAAAATCACTTAAAACTAAACGATTGCTACTAATTATTGTCTGTGGAATTTTACCTACCGTCGCCACAGGCAAATGAAAAATCAACATGGCACCTGTCGCAAGAATAATTGCTAAAAGCGAGCTTGGCATTTTTTGTGCCCAGCTTTTCGGATAAAAAGCCATTCCCAGAATCACTAAACTTCCCATGAACAAGGCGCTCCAATTAACTGTAAACCCTAACGTCTGATAACTGCTTAATTTTTCAATCACATTCGCGCCTTGTGAATGAACACCAAATAAATTATCCACTTGGCCCAAACCAATAATGATTGCGATTCCTGACGTAAAACCGGTAATTACCGGTGCCGGAATAAAAGAGGTTAATGTTCCCAACCGAAAAATTCCGGCAATCAACAAGAAAATCCCAGCTAAGAAAGTCGCCAGCAACACACCATGGATTCCTTGCGTTGCTACAATGGACATTAAGATTGCTGCCATTGCCCCAGTTGGTCCAGAAATTTGATAAAAACCACCTGACAAACCACCAATAATGACACCAGCTAAAATAGCAGTAATCAATCCTGCCGCCGCATCAGCACCACTTGAAACCCCGAACGCTAACGCAAGAGGCAAAGCAACTGCTGCAACAGTTACACCTGCCAACAAATCTTTTTGAAACTTTGCTAAATCATACCCTGAAAATTCTTTTTTTAACAACAAACGATAATTTTTGAACAACCTACAAACTCCTTTTCATGAAAATTTCTTAAATACACAATCATTAGGATAGCATAATTTTAGTCTAAAAGTAAGAACATTCACAAAGTCCTGTTATCATTAATCAGCTTTGCTACTACTGAACTAAAAAACGTGAGAAAATATATTAAAATAAATAGAACAAGAGGTAGACCAAAAAAATCTCTTCTTGATCTGCCTCTTGTCGTGTTCAATTATTCTTTTCTTTAGTTGTTTGCTTTTTATCGTAAAAAAGTCAGCTAGTCAATAATTCACTGATTTTATTTAAGGTTTTTCGATTGCGAACAGTAAAAGAATCATCGAGTTTTGTCAATTTATTTCCCAGTTTAGAATTCCGAATACTCTGCGCACTCAAGAAATAAATTTCTCTTTTTCCAACAAAAACCTTGTCTTGCCCTACAAATTCTTCAGCCAGCTTTGCTACAGCAGACGCATCGATTTCTTGATTGCCGAGATAAAAATACACGTGCTCGACCTCTGGCAAATGATCATTCATTTTCTGGATTTCAGCTTCTGTAAATGGAAACTCAGCTAAGATAGTTGCAAATTCCTCAGCTGTTCGTAAAACAATTTTGCTCTCAAAACCAAATCGTTCAACAAATGCTCTGACAAGTTCAGACATAATCATTGTTTCTGGTCTATTTGACTCAAAAATGACATTCCCACTTTGAATATACGTTTTGACATTTTGATAACCTAAATCACTAAATAATACTCTTAAATCAGCCATCTTAATGCGATTTTTACTTCCAACATTGATTCCCCGAAAAAATGCGATATAGTTCATTTGTATACTCCTTCTTTCTCGTTCTCGCTCTGCTTAACTAAATGAAGGATGGGATAATTTTTCCCAAAACCATCTATTTGGTCCTCTGAATCAATTGTAAATCCATGTTTCAAATAAAATGCTTTAGCGTTTTTATTTTGCGCGTTGACATCTATTTTTTGAATGTTTTTATTTTCTAATAACCAAACTAAAATTTTACTGCCATATTTTTTTCCCATAAACTCTGGGTTAAGAAATAGCATTGCTAACTCTTCATCCTGTGTACCACTAAATCCTAGCAACTGTTCATCATCGTACCATAACAAGAGTTCAACAGCATTCAAGTAGTTTGGTATAGCTTCTTGATAAAACACAAAATCTTTTTGTGATAAAAAGTTATGTGTTTCTTTAACTGATTTCCCCCAAACTTCTAGTACTTTAGGGTAATCATCCAGTACAGCTTTTTTATGCGTCAACATATGCTTTCTCCCTAACTTTAATAATAAATTTTTCTGGTGCTGAATGGATTATTTTTGTATCTATTTTCTCAAATGCATCTAGTTATTTGTTGATGATACGAACTATTTTTCGATAAATTCTATCTATTTTGAAGTGTCAAATAGACGCATTTAAAAGACCTAGCTAACCCAACTGCTTCTAACTTTAACTGAGTAAAAACTTTTACCACAAGTTTGACACAAAAACAAAAAACCGTTAGAAACAAACGTTTCTAACGGTTTTTATACGTCACAGGAGGGATTCGAACCCCCGACCGTCCGCTTAGAAGGCGGATGCTCTATCCAGCTGAGCTACTATGACCTCACATGTTTATCACATGAATTAGCGCAACAAGGTAATTATAGAGAAACAAAAAGATTCTGTCAATAAGAATTTAGTTATTTAATTGCAAAAAGTTTTCAACAAAATCATAGAATTCAAAATAAAAGCTTTTTTTCTACGTATCTTTTTGTGAAGGCTTAGATTAGACAATTTACTAAATTAATTTCACAAAAAAGACTGGGATCTCTCCTTCCCAGCCAGATAACTATTTTTATTTTCTTTTTAGAATCAGTGATTGCTTAGTTCTGATTGTTTATTGAACTTCAGCTAATGAAACATCATCAGCTTCTTTAGTAATCATAATCACACCATCACCCAACGGCAAGATGCTTGATGTTAGTCCAGGATGATTCATGACAACTCTTAGAAATTCATTTAATTTACGATGAATTGCTCGTTTTCCTCTGGGAATTTCTTCATCTGGTAATAAAATTGTGCCGCCTTGAAAAATATCATCTACCATCAGCACCCCGCCTTTTCTTAATAAACGCAAACATTCTGGAAGGAACTCAATATATTTTGACTTCGCACTATCCATAAAAATAAAATCGTATGGGCCTATCAATGTTGGCAAAATTTCAGCTGCTTGTCCTTCAAGTAACGTTACTTTATCTGTTAAACCAAGACGTTCATAATTTTTTTTCGCTTTTTCAATCATTACATCAAAACGATCAATCGTTGTAACGTGGCCTACCTCACTAATTGAAGTTGCCATCAAGCTAGACGAGAAGCCTATGGCAGCGCCAATTTCTAATATATTTTCTGGTTTCATTTGACCAAGGAAAAATTTCAAAAAGAGTGCCGTTTCATGAGGAATGACAGGAACTCCTGCCTCATGCGCCTCTTCTTCAAGAAGCCCTAGCTCACCAGGTAATTTTTTTTGTTGTGTTCGCATAAAATCCAGTAATTCTTCCTTTATAACTGGACGATGCATCATTTCATTGCGCATACTTCTCCTCCTCTTTCCAACATTATACTTAGAACAAATTTATTGTACAAGTTACTAAAAGTTTTTCTTAGCAAAAAAAGTTCGACAGAAATTCTGTCGAACTAAGTATTTGATCAAATCATTCTACAATTTTTCTTTTTCCGAAATTCATCTACCGTGTTCCACGTCGTGACAGCAGTTAAACAAAATGCCATACCCCAAAACAAGATATTCATTTTCGAAAAGCTATCTTTAGCCAGTAGCGCACCTACATAGGGAATTTGAAAAACTGGTTTTCCAATTACACTTCGTGGTTTTATCATGCCTGATTCAACTTGTGTCTGCGTATCTGCTTTCGTATAAAAATATTCTTGGTTCTCACCTGCAGCGACCACACGTCGGGTTTTCACTCGCTCACCAGAATTTTCATAATAAGTAATGACGTCACCAACTAAAATATCTTCCGCTTTTTGTGGTCGAACATAAACCACACTTCCGTTTGAATACAGTGGAGCCATATCTTTATCAGTAACAATTTGTGGTGTTAGGCCAAGCAAGTGTGGCAATAAAACAATACATAAGATAATGGCTAAAAATAGAATCAATACAATTGAGCCAATAAGAGTTATTTTTTTGTTAAAAGGCACCGTTTTCCACCTCAATTCCCTAATTTACTAAAGTAACAATATAATAACACAAATTTTTATCTATATTTCTTTTTTATTAGAAAACTGATATTTAAAACTTGAAAATCTCCTTATTTTCTTAATTAAATAGCTAATTAAGTGTTATAAAGGCATTGACTACAAATAAAAAAAAGTTTAACCTAAATGTACTCCAATTGGAAAGGACCGTTACATATGACTCCTTTAAATAACACACATAATAAAAAAGATTTTTTTTCAACAAAAATGAAATGGTTTTCTATAATAACATTATCCTTGTTATTTTTATTTGGCATTAGCTATTTCTTCTATTTTATCCTTTCTCCAGTCGATAGTGATGAAACAAAAGAAATTCAACAAGCTTGGGATTTTTATTCAAAGGATGATCCTGAGACTCGCTACAACAGTGAGTATTTAGAAAAAGTGCCCCAAGTTTCAAAAAATGAAACTTTCGTGATGGAAACCACTTTAACAAAAAAGCTTGACCAAGCCAGTATCTTGTTGAAAGGAAATCATCAATGGATCAAAGTTCGATTAGATCAACAAATTCTTTACGAACGAACAGGTGACGCAAATACCAAAAATCCTGGGTTATCACTAGCAGTCATTGATTTACCTGACAATTATGTTGGAAAAAAATTATCAATTGAAGTTGCCTCTCCTTACATAAATTTTGCGGGGATCCCACCAAAAGTTTATATTGGTACTGCCTCTTCAATGGTCACGTTTATCTTCTCTAAATCAGTACCACAGTTTCTGACTATGATTATCGCAATTCTATTAGCGGTTGGAACATTGATTATGGCAATCTATATTATGTATAAACAACAGCGGCTGGATCTCTCATTGATTTTTTTAAGCTGTTTTGCATTAATCGTCGGCTTTAGCGCAATGTCTGAAGATATTTTGAGTGGATTGTTATTTGATCCAATCGTTCATTCTACTCTGTCGCATCTTTTTACCGTTTTAAGTGCATTGTTCCTAATTTCTTATTATGCGTTACGCATGGAACGTTATCGACGGCTTTTTGGAATCTGGTGTCTTATTCAAGTTTTCTTATCTTGCTTACCCATTTTATATGCTCTTTTCACACCAGAAGAGCTTCCTGAAATGATGCAATTGATTAGTATCATTCGAGTTTTCAGTACACTGGTGACTTCCCTTGCCTGTATTGGTGAAGCCTATCATGGAAATCGTTTTTTCGTTTCCTGTACGCCTTGGATCATTCTGATTGCAATTAGCCACTGCTACTTGTTTATCCAAAGCACCCTAGGAAATTACGCTAGCACACTCAACTGGTCAACTATTCTTTATATGATTATTTTGCTAGTAATTGTCATTTATAGTATTTCTGAACATATCCATGCCGTAGATCAAAATATTCGAGAAGCTAATTTTTTAAAAACTAAAACTGAGCTGCTTGAGGCGCATTATGAATCCTTACGTGCACATATGAAGGAAATCAGCACACTTCGTTTAGACTTTTTAGATCGAATGACAACAATTCAAGCAATGTTGCAAACTAGTCAACCAGAACAAGCAGAAAACTATCTGAATGAACTTCTTGATGAAGCACAAAATTTTGAGCTTATGACTTCTTTATCTGGTCATTCATTGACAAATTTGATTTTGGCACGTTATCAAGAAATTGCGAATAAGCAAAGTATTGAAATTCATTTTAATGCCGACCTTCCAGGAACGTTATTTGTTCACGATGACGACTTGACCCAATTATTGATTCATATCTTGGAACATTCTTTCAGAGAATCACATGCAATTGAAAACCCATTACAGCGAAAAATTTTCCTTTCAATGCGTGTCAGTGATGATGATTTCATTATTCATTGTGAACACAATGCACATTATGATACAAATATTTTTGACCGTGGAATAACGACCGAATTAGATAGTCAAGAACACTTTGATTTAATGATGATAAAGCTTGTCACTGATAAGTATTCTGGTAAATTAACTCAAGAAAAAGATGAAATTTTTGATCGTGTTACGATTCAACTTTCTCGCATTTAAAAAAATAAAAAAGCTTCCGGAAAAATTTCCCGGAAGCTTTTTTGGTTACTAATCGGTCACTCTTTTTAATAAAGTAATGACAGTAAGTCTTCCGACTCGATTGCACCAAAGTATTTTTTAACGTCGATTGTATCGACCGTTTTCTCTAATGAAGCTTTTTCATATTTTTGACCAATCAACGCTTGTTCAACATCAGCGATATTTCCTAAACCAAAGAAATCACCATAAATTTTTGCATCGTCGATCAATCCATCAGCAACATCTAAATGAACTTCAATCGAGCCAATTGGAAAACGTTTTTGACGAGAAAAATTGAAATCAGGTGATTTTCCATAATTCCAATTCCAATTTCTGTAATAATCTTCAGAAATTTGATTGATTTTTTCCCAATCAGCTTCAGTTAATTGATATTCTTTAATATCAGCCTCTGATTCTACACCAAAGATTTTTAATAAGATTTCTTGACGAAACTCTTCCGTTGTCATCTCTTGTTTATCTTCTGGCAAGAATGGTTTGATATTTGTCACACGTGAACGAATAGACTTGATCCCTTTTGATTCAATCTTGTCTTTTTTCACCTTCAAAGCATTAACAACTTCATTGATATCGGAATCGAACATGATTGTCCCATGGGCAAACATTCTGCCACTTGTCGCATACATTGCATTCCCAGAAAACTTCATTCCATCAATTACTAAGTCATTTCGACCTTTTAACTCGGCACCTGTAACACCTAATTCATGAAGTGCTTGAATAATTGGTTGTGTAACTTTTGCAAAATCACGGAAAGAATTTCCATCATCAGGCATGATAAAACTGAAATTCAAATTACCAAGATCGTGATAGACAGCTCCGCCACCACTTAGTCGGCGAACCACATGGATTCCTTGCTCTTCAACATAGTCACGATTGATTTCTTCAATCGTATTTTGATTACGTCCGATAATAATCGAAGGCTCATTGATATAAAAAAGTAGAATAGGTTCATCTAAAGGCATTTCTTGTAATAAAAATTGTTCAATTGCTAAATTTACTCTTGGGTCGTGGTTTTCATTCGGTACAAAAATCATGGTCGTCCTCCTAGATTTCAAATACTTTATCGACAGCTGCCAATTCAACAATCACATCTGGACCAGCAGCTTTTTGTGCTTCGTTTCTTAGTTGTTCCAAATCACCAAATTGAGGTAAATGCGTCAAAACAAGTTTTTTCACCTGTGCAGCTTGTGCCAACTCACCAGACTCTTTTGACGTAAAATGCGCACGATGGCGTTCATTTCCTTCAAATAAATAAGTGTCTGCTAAAAATAAATCGGCTTCTCGTGCAAACGGAATAAAACTTTCCAGATAACCAGAGTCACCAGTGAACACAAATACTTTTCCAGTAGCTTCTTCTACGATTCGCATCGCATAGCAAGGAACTGGATGGATCGTCTTCATAAAAGTAATGAGAAACGGCCCCACTTTTAGTTCTTCTGGTTCATAATAAGCAATTCCTTCTGAGACACCGGGCATACTTAATTCAGCAAAATGAAAAGCATCTTCCGTATGACCATAAATCGGTAATACTGCCTCTGGGTCTTTTTCAGGATGAAGTTGCCAATAGTACTGCAACACACCTAAATCCGCAATATGGTCATGGTGATAGTGACTCAAAATCACCGCATCCAAATCCAGTGGTTCAAGATGTTCCTCCAGTTTAACTAACGTTGCACTTCCCGCATCAATTAGTAAATGAAACTTGTCAGATTGTAATAAATAACCGGTTGTTCCTTGATTTTGATAAGGATAGGCACCTAAACAGCCTAAAACCGTTAATTTCATCGTACATTCCTCCTCAAAAACTTATCCTACCACAAAAGTAATCTTTTCGATGAATAAACTGCTTACACTTGTGCAAAATATTCTGCAGGTGCGCCTTTTTCATTCCTTGCATGGTCGTAAAATCCAGCGGCAGTCACGTTAACATATGCAATAACCCATAATAAACCAAAGACTAAAGCCAACGCTCCTAAAATGTACCAGCCAACAAATGACAACTGCAATAAAATATAAGTGAACCAACGATCTTTCATCAAATACCAAGCATAGCGAAGTGCCTGCATTACGGTTAATTCTGGATAATCAAACTTTGCCCAAACAGCAAACTGAAATAAACCACCCACAATGTTCATCAAGATAACTGAGATAAAAAGTAACAATAACATGCCAAAAATGACACCAAAATCAAGAAAACCACCCTCGCTCACACTGACAGCCACTGTCCCAGATGAATTTAAAATCAAACTGGCATATGAACGAACACCAGACATCAAGATTGCTGGTAAAAACACCAATGAATTAATCAACCAATTCACTACAGTGTTCAACAAATGGATCAGCAATAATGGCACAAAATATTCCTTTTGAAAAACAACTAGCAATAGATTCATTTTTGCCTTCCCACCACGCATCACAAATAAAGCAATGTACACTAGCGAATAAGTAAATGCAAATAGTAAAAAGTTATCTAGCAAAAAGTTGAGAATATTTTCTTGCGTGCTATCTGGAGCAAAAGAGGTCATATTTCCAAAAATCATCTCAATGATGCCTGAGATCAAGCCAGCTAAAAAGATTAACCCAGCATTAATACCCCACTGTTCCTTTAACGCCGTACGCGCCTGCGCACGATAATCTGAAATGCTTACCGTCTTATTCATCAATTAATAGCTCCGAATCTTTTCAACAGTTTCATGGTCTAGACGTTTTACTAACTCCGTCACCAATTTGACTGTATTTAAATAGTCATCTTCATGAATAACCGATGTATGTGAATGTAAGTAACGAACCGGAACAGTGATTGCAACTGAAGGAACACCATCTCTTGTTAAATGCATTTGACCTGCATCTGTTCCTCCACCAGTAATGACTGTATATTGGAAAGGAATCTCCAGTTCTTCTGCTACATCAATCACAAAGTTCAATAATTTTTTATGCGGAATCATTGAAGCGTCAAAAATCAAGATTTGTGGACCTTTTCCTAAAACAGAATCTGCTTCTTTTGGTGTCATTCCTGGTGTATCACCGGCTGTTCCCGTGTCTAATGCAAAAGCAATATCTGGATTTACCAAATGGGTACTTGTTCGTGCACCACGTAAGCCAACTTCTTCTTGAACATCACTACCTGCAAATAAAACATTCGGATGACCTTCTTTGGCTAAGTTTTCTAAAACTCGTAAAGAAACGGCTGTTCCAATTCGATTGTCCCAAGCTTTGGCTAATAAAAATTTACCACCATTTAATCGTTTATATTCAATATAAGGCGTAACCATATCTCCAGGTCGAATGCCCCACTCTTTAGCTTCCTTGTCACTCGTTGCACCAATATCAATAAACATGTCCTTGATATCATATGGTTTATTTCTAACTGCGGGCGTTAAAACGTGAGGCGGTTTTGAACCAATCACACCATGGATCACATCCCCCGCTTGTGTTTTGATTTCAACTTGTTGTGCAAGCATTACTTGTCCCCACCAGCCACCAAGTGTTTGAAATTCTAAGAAACCTTTTTCTGTAATTTTTGTAACCATGAAACCGACTTCATCCATGTGACCAGAAATAAAAACTTTTGGTCCGCCGCCAGCACCATGCTTTGCAATGACGCTTCCTAACCCATCAAAGAAAATATCATCCGCAAATGATTGCGCATACTCTTTGAAAACTTCGCGCACTTCTTCTTCATTTCCAGGTACACCTTTAGCAGATGTTAATTTGATTAATAATTCTTCTTCCTTTTTGTCCAAACTCGTTCCCTCTTTTCTTATTTAGTAAACTAAATTATACCATTTCTCTGCAAGAATGGAGAAAAAGGTTTTCAAGAAAATCATGAAAAAAAGAAAAAGAGGTATGACAAAATTCGTGTCATACCTCTTTTTTTCAGAATAAATGGTATTCCCCAAGCAGCCACTTGGGCAATCAATCTTTTTCCTCTACAAATACGAGTGGCTATTTTTAGGGAAAATCCCGTATGGCTTGCTTGTTGCCGTAACTTTCGACCTACTTAATCGTTAATTTAACTTATCTGGCTCTTTTTGTTGCCACTCTTTACTATAAAAAGCATTATCCAACTTGTAATGAACAGGTGCTTGCTTTTCTGCTAAAAAAGGTGCAATTTTTTGATCGGCGGCTAACCAACCTTGCCAACCTAAATGAATTGTGTCTTCCATAAAATAGGGTGTATTTGCTTGATTTGTTAGATCAACAACTTGTTCAAAGCCTTGACTGGTTAATTGGAATTTCACTTTTTTCGCAAATTGTTGCAACATCTCTTGAGACAATCCAGTGTAATCACTCCATTTTTCATTCACTGGTGGAATGATGAACATCACTTGCATTTTTTGTTTAGCAAATTGTTCCAAAACTAACTGAAAATCTGAAAACTCTGGTGAGCAACGATAGTCCCAGTTTGTCTGTGACTGCTTTAATTTTTCAATTTCTGGACGTACGCGATGCGTATAAAATTCATTTTTTAGTCCATATGGATTATTATTCGTCGATTTTTCACCAATTTTATTTGCTAGTTTTTTCAATTGTGTATCTTGATAAACTTCTGGTAATTGTCCAGTTGCATGATCAATTCGTTTTTGCTTCCCAACTAGCCCAATCTGACTAAATAATTCATCTTCTCTTTTCAATAACTGCCACGCTGGATAGAGTTTCTTACGACTTTTCTCAGTTGGCAACCGACCAGCTTTGATTTGTTGGAGCAACTCAGTCAGCGTTTGGTTTTCTGTTACTTTAGGAAAGCTAAGCAATCGGCGAGCTACATAGCGGTCAGCTGATGTCACTTTTTTCAATCCAAAGAGCCAATCATATGTTTGTAACTCTGAATAATACATATTAAAGTAATCTTTACTTACCCCCTTCTTAACAAACCACTGAGGGGAAATAATAAAGACTGCTTTCTTATCTTTCAAATGACTTCCAGCAGATTGCATCAACATAAATTGACTAAACGATTGGGTACCTGGTGCCCCTAATAAAAAAGGTTCGTAGTCACGCTGATATTTTTTTGCTAAAACACTAGGGTGGAAAGGGCTGATTCGACTTAGTTCACTTGAACCAAAGAAGGGCACATATTTTTCTTCGGCTAACGCTTCGTTTTTGATAGCGTCCCCCTTCAACAAATTACCAGACATTGAACTAGCTGCTTCATGAATAACTTTTGGATCATTTACATTCACACGATAGGGCGAAATAAACAAGAAAACTAATAATCCGATTGCCAAAACAACTGGTCCAAATATGGCAAAAAGCTTCTTTTTCATCATTAATCCTTTAAGTTTTCCGCTTGTGCAATAATTTTATTTGGAGTCGCCCACTCTTCACGTTCAAATTCAGAAACAGGTACTTGAATTCCTAACTCGCCATCTAATTCTACTAATAGTTGAACAGTTGCAAGTGAATCAAGTAGTCCTTCATCAAATAAGTTCATATCGCGATTGTTTCGAACCTCATCCGTTCCAGTAATTTCTGTTAAAATTGTTAAAATTTGTTCTCCCATGTGTATTCTCTCCTTTTAATAAATGTAATTTTCTTTTGTTGAATCAAAGATCAAGCAAAAAGTAAGGTATTTAAAATTCCTGAAAAGATCAATAAACCAAAACAGATTGCCTGAAATGTTAAGAAAACTGCAAATGCGTGTGTCAACTTATTTGCAGGTAACTGACCTTTGTGCTTGCGTTTGAAACGAATCCACGCATCGGTCAGACAAATCAAAGTTGCGTGGTAAATCCCGTAAACAATGTAAAACCAAGTTAACCCATGCCAGACACCCATGATTAGAAATAACACAAAGTAGCCAACATTAGAGGCAACGATTTTGCTTTTAAAAACTTTATTCTTCATCAAGAAAAACATCAGGCGCATATAAATATAATCTCTAAACCAAAAAGATAACGTCATGTGCCAACGATTCCAGAATTCTTTGATGTTCCAAGATAAAAACGGTTTGTTAAAATTGATTGGTGTCTCATAACCCATGAGATAGCTCGTGCCAATCGCAAACAAACTATAGCCAGCAAAGTCAAAGAATAGATACAAACTATAGACATACATATAACCAAGTAATGCCCACGAAATGCCACCATTATGAACCACCATATGTTTCAAAGCTGGTTCTAGAACTTGCCCTAGATAATACCCAATAATAAATTTGTAAAGAAAACCAACAAAAATATTTTGGACACCTTTTCCCAATAACTCAACATATTTCTCAGCACTTGGCGGCTGCAACTCATCCTTTTCAAAACGACGATAGCGGTCGATTGGGCCCGATGAAATGGTTGGGAAAAAGAGTAAAAATTGGATATATCGCAATGGATGATATGCTTTGATCATGCCATCGCGAATCTCCATAATCATCTGAACGGATTTAAAGGTCAGATATGAGATACCTAGAAATCCGATGAATGAAATTGGCTTATCTGTTAGTAATGGCATAATCTTGGTGATTGTCAAAGGTGCAATCGCCAAAAATACTGCCAAGTAAAACCAAACTGTTTCGTTCTTTCTCTGGCGATAACTGAAATAAAGCCAAACTAAGATTACCTGCCAGATAACATAGCCAATTAAAGCAACTCCTTGTTTCCAGTCTGCCCCACCAAAACTAATGAATAAGAAAAAGACAGTGACGATTGCCTGATAAATCGGTAATCGCTTGTTCCGTACGAGTAAGGAAAAAACGATAGGTGCTAACGCAACCAACAATAGCAGAAAGTACAAGGGTTGCGCATAAGGAATCATATGAGGAATCGTCATGTTGGATTCACCTCAGCCAGTAATTTCTTACGATCAATTTTATCGTTTGGTGTTTGTGGTAATTGATCAAGATAGTTGATTCTTTGTGGAATCATGTACTCCATCACTGATTGTCCTAGCTCTTGTTTAATTGCTTTCGTTAACTGAAACGATGGTTCGACCTTTTGTTCTAAGACAATAAACGCAACCAATTGCTGAACTTTCACTCCTTGATATTTAGGTACCACTACTGCTTGTTTAACATTTGGATTCATCCCTAAATAATGTTCGATGTCGCCAAGCTCAATTCGATAACCATGTAACTTGACTTGAAAATCCAAACGACCTTCATACAAAAGCATGCCATCTGTAGTCAAGCTTCCGGCATCACCTGTTCGGTAGCTTGCCTGATTTTCATAATCAAAGAATGCTGCTTCCGTTTTTTCCGGGTTATTCAAATAACCTTTTGAAACACTTGGTCCTGAAATAATGATTTCGCCTGTTTCACCGGCTACACAAGGCTGATTTTCCGCAAAGATTGTTACTTTTGTATCTGATTTCACTTTACCAATTGGAATTCGTTCATACGCATCTAACACAGCTTGCGTAACTTGAACACTAGAAATTGCAACTGTAGCTTCAGTTGGACCATAAGTATTGTAAATTGCCGCATTGGGAAATCGTTTCAATAATTCTTGTGCTGTTTTTTTCGTCAGTTCTTCTCCACAAAAAATAAATTGTTCGAGTTCAGGAACATGCTGTTCATTAAAGTTTGGTTCCATCAAACAAATATCCATAAAGGACGGTGTCGAAACCCATGTTTCCAATTTTAACTGTGGCAAAGTCTGAAATAATTGCTTGAAATCTTGAATAACTGCTTTTGCTAATGGAACAAGTATTCCGCCAGAAACCAATGCTGGATAAATAGAGAAGACCGATAAGTCAAATGAAAAAGGTGCCTGTGCTAAAAAACGCATGCCGGGATGGATAGTAAAATCTGTTAATGTCCATTCCACAAAACTTTTTAAGTTGTCGTGACTAATTTGAACGCCCTTTGGTTGTCCTGTTGTTCCCGAAGTAAAAATAATATAAAAGTTTTCCGTCATGTTTACTGGATGACTAGGCTGAAATGAAACTTTCTCTTCAAAAATAGAAACGAATTCTTTTTTTGTTAAAACTGTTTGTTGATTCAATGCTTCTGGCCATTCGCCCACTCCCACAATCAAGGTTGGCTGCGCCACCGTTAAAATGGCTTCGATTCGTTCTTGCGGTGTCTGTTCTTCAATTGGCAAATAGGCGTGTCCCGCTTTGACAGCTCCTAAAAAAGCAACCAGCATTTCAAATTCTAAATTACCAAATACGACGATTGGCTTTTTATCGTCTACATTTGATTCTAAATAATAGGCAAAAGCATCAGATGCTGCTTTCAATTTTCCATATGTGTACTCTTCGTTCGCCGTGCGGTAAGCCACGCGTTCTGGCTCAGTTACGCCCCAGCGATCGATTGCTTCAATGATTGTGCTAAATTTCATGATGTCCCTCCTAAAACTCATTGTAGATAAAGGATCCTCCCTGGATATTTTTATAGTGATACAAATAAATCAGCGCAAGGAATATCAAACTATAAAAAAGGGTGCGAATGAAAAATTTTCCCCAATAATTAACTTGAGGTTGTGCCCACCATTTCTTCATCAAAACACCTCCATATCAAACTTCTACAGAAATTTTAACGATTTTTCGTCTAAGGGGACATCTATCTAGCTTACGATAAGCGATTTCAGGCTAACACTTTTGTCACAAGGTTGAGAAATAAGGATTATGTCAAAAAATAAAAATAAAAATTAACAGAAATTTTTCTAATTCCTTCAAAAAAATTTAAACTTTTTTCCAACCTATTTTTAGTAATTCTCCCTGCAAGCATTACTCCTTCACTTTCTCCTATTCAACGTACAAAAAAACAACACTCCTATCGACTGTCCATCGATAAAAGTGTTGTGGGTTTCATTTTATTTATTCTTTGATAATTCGATAGTACCAACGACAAG
Source organism: Enterococcus sp. DIV0176 (assembly GCF_050528535.1). Classification (NCBI taxonomy): domain Bacteria; kingdom Bacillati; phylum Bacillota; class Bacilli; order Lactobacillales; family Enterococcaceae; genus Enterococcus; species Enterococcus sp. DIV0176. The sequence goes on from NZ_CP172879.1 coordinate 1,925,674, forward strand.
TAATCACATAAAGCAGCACATAGACAACCACAAGTAGTCCACAGACTAAGTATGCAAGCCAGTAATCAGCAGTCTTAATGTATTGAGCAAAGACATTAATTGCAAAAACGGCATGCAAAATACCTAAAATCATTGACGGGAAAAAGGTAATCGCATTTTGCCCATAAATCATCAAACTTACTCTTCTTTGTGGGATACCTAGTTTCGTAAGTAAATGATAATTTCCTTTTTCTTCTTCTGCTTCTGCTAACTGCCGTACCATTAAGATACTACCCGTCGTAATGACAACAATCATCCCAACGAATAACGAAACAAACGTGTAACTTCCCGTTTGGCGATAAACCGAACGCATCTGTGGGTACCTTGCTGTAAAATTCAAGCGTGCGGACTGCCCTGTTTCTTTACTCGTATCAGCAAAATCTTCCGTTGAACTATCTTCAAATGCCTCATCGTCTTCTGTAACTTTTGCAACGATTTTCCCAGTCAATTGCTGCTGATTGATTTCATATTGATACGCAACAGAATGATTCCAGTTGATTTCAACTTTTCGATCCAAAATCTCATTAATAGCTTCATTATTTCCACCAGTTACATTCCAATGAACAACTTGATACGCCGCTCCTGGTGTTGCGTGATAAATTTTCTCACTGACAATCAATGTTGGGCCACTGTAACGCATCGCGCTCTCACCTAAGACATCAGGATGGATGGATTGAATTTTCAAAGCTGTTTGATTCGGCAGGTAGATTCCCTTTCCATAAATCGAAATATTTCTCACTAATGACTGGACTTCATCCAACAATACCGTGTGCTTATCCGACTTCAATCGAATTTTTGGCAATCGAGGATTCATTTTTCTGAAGTCTTGATATTCTTTCTCTGTAATTAAATTCACCAGTTGAAACTCTTGCCCATCTTCTACTTGTCCAAGACGAAAATCATGTACACTTCCAACTACTTTATAGTTCAATATCATTTCTTGTGTAATTTTTTGCTTTTCTTTAGCTAAAATCGGTGCAATAAACTCAGCTGTTTGGGCATCTAATTGATAATCCGTTGCGTTTTCAATATCCGTTGTATGCGTCAATAAGGTAGATAAGGAAGTCACCCCACCAATCGTAGCTAAAGAAACACCTAAGATCAACGTAATCAAGGAACTTGTTCGCCAGCCTTTCATCAGATGGATCTGAGTATTGCCAATCATCAACAGATTAATTCCACGGTAACTAACTTTCCATTTACTAAAACTATTGAGCAAGAAGCGTAAAGAAAAACAGAAAAACAGATACGTGCCAATCACACATAGGATAAAAATCAAGAAGGGATAACTAAAAATCAACCCAAATTGAGCACCATTTTCAACTAACCAAGTCAAGTACTCTCGAAAATGAATTGCCCCAAAATAACCACTTGTCAGCAGAAATAAGCCGATAATACCCAACAAACGATGTCTGGTTCGCAAACGCATTTTTTTACTAACCACTCGCTCTGTATTACCAAAGCTTTGAATCATCGGGTAACGCCAAATCTTCCAAGTCGAGTGTACCGACACAATCAAAATAATTAGAAAAAATGCAACCAACGTATCGACAATGGACGACCAAGAGACAAAAAATGGACTAGTAATTTGCATTCGCATCATTCGGACTAAAATCATTTGAAAGAGTTTTGAAAAAATAATTCCTAACAGAATTCCTGTTATACAAGAAAATAAGCCAATCACCATCGTTTCAATCAGATAGATAGAAGAAATCTGAAACTTACTTACACCAAACAATTGATAGATACCGATTTCTTTTTCACGACGGTTTAGAAAAAAACGATTCGCACTAAAAACAAAAAACAGTAATACCAAGGTAATCATGAACGTTCCAAAACCGAGCGCACCATCAATAGAACCATCTTGACTGGCACGGCGAACTAACGATTGATCGTACGTCATCGAATTGAAGGAATAATAAATCATAACTGAAAAGGTCAGACTAAAAAAATAAATCAAGTACCCTCGCGACTGTCTAAGTAAACTTCTGGCAGCCAACTTATAAAGCATTGATTTTGCCACCTCCCCCGATTGTCGCTTGCATATCGATCACTTTTTCAAAAAATTCACTTCGCGAGCCACGACGAACAACTTCAGAAAAAATCACACCGTCTTTGATAAATAAAATGCGATTACAATAACTTGCGGTGTAAGGATCATGGGTCACCATCAAAACAGTTGCTTTTTCTTTTTGATTCATCAACGTTAAATAATTTAATAATTCTGTTGCTGATTTTGAATCAAGAGATCCTGTTGGTTCATCTGCAAAAATAACTTTTGGATGAACAACCAAGGCACGCGCCGCCGCAATTCGCTGGCGTTGTCCAACCGATAATTCATCTGGGTAGCGTTTCATGATTTCTTCAATATCGAGTAGCTGTGCCACATGTAAGACACGACGCTCCATTTCTTCTTTCGGTATTCGTTCCACTGCTAAAGGCAACAAAATATTATCTTTTGCATTCAAGGTATCTACTAAATTAAATTCCTGAAAAATAAAGCCTAATTGCTTTCGTCTAAAATCACTAAGCTGACTACTCTTCATTTTAGTGATTTCTTTTCCTTCAATCGTGACACTTCCCATAGTTGGCAAACTGATCGTCGATAAAATATTCATCAAAGTTGTTTTCCCTGCACCACTTGGACCCATGATTCCTACGAATTCTCCTTCGTCCACAGTGAAAGAAAGATTGTCTAGTACTTTGACGGGTGCTAATTTATTTCCATAAATTTTACTGAGATGTTTCACCTCAATCATTCGTTCCATGTGTTTGCCCTCCTAAAATATTCCTCACTACTTTTATTATACTTGCATCGTAGCATAGTCTTTTGTTTTTTTCTCTTTAGTTTTTGTCACTTGGAGCAAAAAAAATGTTTTTTTATTTTTTTAATTTTTTTTATTCATTTTATAAATCCTGTACTTTCACGTTTTCACTTTTTTTCACAAGGAAATATACACCATATATGGTATATTCACTTATTTATACATCGACAAACCCACTACATATAGTTGCCCGTTTCACTAATTTGTTTTATGATAGACAAGAACAATTTAGTAGGAGTTGAGAAGATGAAGGTAAACTATAAAGAAATTCCAGCCAATGAAGTACAAGCATCAACAATCAAAATCATCAAACGTGATGGTCGTCACGTCGACTTTGATGAACAAAAAATTAATGAAGCACTAGTGAAAGCTGAAAAGAAAGTTCATGGCTCTTTATCTCCACTTGCCTATGAACGTATTCAGACAATCGTTGATTTAGTCGTTACTGAAATCAATAGTCGTTTTGTTGAAAATGTTAAAATCTATGAAGTTCAAAATATCGTTGAACACATTCTACTTGAAAAAAATGAATATGAACTTGCTGAAGAATATATCAATTATCGGACACGCCGTGATTTTGAACGTAGCAAAGCAACTGATATTAACTTTTCCATCGAAAAATTGATTAACAAGGATCAAACAGTCGTCAATGAAAATGCGAACAAAGACAGCAATGTTTTTAACACGCAACGTGATTTGACTGCCGGAATCGTTGGTAAGTCAATTGGCTTGAAGATGTTACCTCCTCACATTGCCAATGCACATCAAAAAGGCGATATCCATTATCACGATTTGGACTATCATCCATATACACCAATGACTAATTGCTGTTTGATCGACTTTAAAGGCATGTTAAATAATGGGTTTAAAATTGGAAATGCTGAAGTTGAATCACCAAAATCAATTCAAACAGCAACTGCCCAAATCTCACAAATCATCGCCAACGTAGCTTCTAGCCAATATGGTGGCTGCTCGGCAGACCGTACAGATGAATTACTTGCCCCATTTGCTGAATTAAATTACCAAAAACATTTAAAAGATGCGAAAGAATGGGTCGAAACAACTGAGCGACAAGAAGCTTATGCCAAATCAAAAACGAAAAAAGATATTTTTGATGCGATGCAAAGTTTAGAATATGAAATCAATACGCTGTTTACCTCTAACGGACAAACACCTTTTACTTCTCTTGGCTTTGGTCTTGGTGAAAATTGGTTTGAACGTGAAATTCAAAAAGCCATTCTACAAATTCGAATCAACGGACTTGGAAGCGAAAAGCGGACAGCTATTTTTCCAAAACTTATTTTTACCCTCAAAGCTGGCGTGAATCTTGCTCCAACTGATCCAAACTATGATATCAAAGAATTAGCTTTGGAATGTGCAACTAAACGGATGTATCCAGATATTTTAAATTACGATAAAATCGTTGAACTAACTGGTAGCTTCAAAGTCCCAATGGGTTGTCGCTCATTTTTACAAGGCTGGAAAGACGAAAATGGAACAGAAATCAATGTAGGACGCATGAATCTAGGTGTTGTCACACTAAACTTGCCTCGAATTGCAATTGAAGCAAAAGGAAATCAAGAAAAGTTTTGGCAATTATTATCTGACCGTCTTGAAATCATGAAAGACGCACTTGTTTATCGTGTAGAACGTTGTAAAGAAGCTATTCCTGCGAATGCGCCTATTCTATATATGTATGGTGCTTTTGGCAAACGTCTGTCACGTACAGATGCCGTTGATGAATTATTCAAAAACCGTCGGGCAACTGTCTCTCTTGGTTATATTGGTTTATACGAAGTCGCCTCTGCTTTTTATGGTGGTGAGTGGGAATCAGATCCGGAAGCAAAAGAATTTACCTTAGCTATTCTTAAAAAATTAAAAGCCAATGCAGATAATTGGGGTGATGAATATGGCTATCACTTTAGTGTATATTCAACACCAAGTGAAAGTTTAACTGATCGTTTCTGTCGTTTAGATACTGAAAAGTTTGGCATCATTGATAACATTACAGACAAAGAATACTATACAAACAGTTTCCATTACGATGTTCGTAAAAATCCAACACCTTTTGAAAAACTTGATTTTGAAAAAGATTACCCACAATATTGTTCTGGTGGTTTCATCCACTATTGTGAGTATCCAATGTTGCAACAGAATCCAAAAGCATTGGAAGCTGTTTGGGACTATGCTTACGACAAAGTTGGTTACCTTGGAACAAATACACCAATCGACCACTGCTATGAATGTGGTTTTGAAGGTGATTTCACTCCAACAGAACGTGGTTTTGAATGTCCTGAATGTGGCAACCACGATCCAAAAACTTGTGACGTTGTTAAACGTACTTGTGGTTATTTAGGTAATCCACAAGCTCGCCCAATGGTTCATGGACGTCATAAAGAAATTTCTTCTCGTGTAAAACACATGAAGTAGTCCATTACCCGATTGTAAAACTGAAAGTTGTGATAAAAATCAAATTGCTTTTTGTCACAACTTTTTTGATAAGCACTTTTCCACTAATTTAGATTACTTTGGTAGCTAAACTGCAAGAACTTATACTATAGAAAGAAGTGTTTTGATGAGAAATCCAAAACCAAAAGAATGGTTAGCTGAAGATTATAGTCAAAATTATATTGCTGACTATAAAGCATTTAATTTTGTCGATGGCGAAGGTGTCCGCAATAGCTTATACGTCAGTGGTTGCCTGTTTGCTTGCGAAGGTTGTTTCAATAAAGCAGCTCAAAATTTCCGCTATGGAAAACCATTCACTCAAGAACTAGAGGAACAAGTAATCGAAGACCTTCGCCATGATTATGTTCAAGGTTTGACCTTACTTGGTGGGGAGCCCTTTTTGAATACAGATGTTTGTTTGCAAGTTGTTCGTCGAATCCGTCAAGAGTTTGGTCATACTAAAGACATCTGGTCGTGGACTGGTTATACTTTTGATGAATTGTTACAAGACTCCGAAGATAAGCTAGCTTTACTAGCAGAAATCGATATCTTAGTTGATGGTCGTTTTGATCTTTCCAAACGTGATTTGAAACTACAATTTCGTGGAAGCAGCAACCAACGAATTGTCGATGTTCAAAAATCTTTAGCACAAAATAAAGTCGTTATCTGGGAAAAATGCTTCGACGCTACTCAAACATACGAGCAAATCAAAAAACAAGATTTGATTTGACAACAAGCACAACCAGCTACCAGAGTTGATTATTCAGTCAACTTTGGTAGCTGGTTGTTTGTTTTCCTATTTTAAATTTATTATTTAAACATTCGGTTGCTTTGGCCACGCCTCTTGATAAGGATGTCCGGTTAATTCTTCTACTACATCTTTTGCTTCTGGTGTCACCATTGCTTTCAAGCCACCATCTTCCAAACGATCAATTTCATGTTTCAACACTTCATGCGTTTCACGATTCAATTTAAACGTCAGAGCCATCACTAAAGCACAAGAAATCAGAACGACGGGTGCAATAAAGAAAATCAAGGCGATGCCCGTTTGAATATGGTGAGGGGTATTCGTAAAATTCGTCATTGTTTTTGAATCAAAACCAATCGCTGCTAGTAAAATCCCGGCAATCCAAGAAGCTAATGCACCAGTTGATTTTCTAAAGAACGTCATCACTGCTGCATAAATTCCGGCACGATCGCCTCGAGTCATCATGCGGTCAACATCTGGAATAAAGGGAAAAACATTCCAAGGTGTAAATTCTAAAATTGCACGCGCACATTGATAAAATACGGAAATAATTACTAAGACCCAAAAAGCATTTTGGACGTGCAGTGCCCAAGTTAAGAGGTACCCAACCATCGTAACAATAATCGTAACGTAGCTTAGCATAAATAAGTAACGAGGACCACGAGTTAACATCAGGCGTGCAGCCACCAATGTTGCAATGATTCCAAAAATGGAAAGTGCTTGAAGTGTCCACGGTGTATCCTCTTTTACGCCATGAATACAACAAATAATAAAAGTTGGTAACAACGTAGAATAAAAATCTTTCCCAGTAAATGATAATAAGTAAATACCTAAATGTTGACGAAATGCTCGATTTTTGAACGTTGAAAAATAATCTTGGACTGTTTTCTTCATAAATTCGCCTAAAGATAATTTGGGTTGACTTTCTAACTCTGCTAAAAATTCAGGCGTTAACGGACGTTCCCACGTTGTTCGGTAAGAAATAAAAATCGCAACAACAAAAATCACCGTCCAAATAATGCCCGTAATCAGATAAGCATTTGGGTTTTCCATATGCTGCAACGCTGCTAATACTAAGAAAACAAGTGCTGTCCCCGTTGCAGAAATAAACATACGCGAGCTAGATAAAATCGTACGCAGATTATAATCATCGGTCATTTCTGTTGGTAAAGTTTCCCACGGAATCAAAATCATGGCAATTGCAAGTTCGATTGCTACATAAATAACTAGATAATAGATCCAACTATCTGCCTGAACCCAGAACAACGGAAAGAGAATCGTAAACAAAATTCCGCCTAATAAAATAAAGAAATGACGACGTCCGAAACGTTGACCTAATTTTGTCCGATAAAAGCCATCCGTAATCGCACCAAAAAATAACGAAAACATGGCGTCAATGATCCGACCAATCCCTGTGATTGCTCCGGCAAACGCTGGATTGATTCCTTGACTCAACACGAAAGCGAAAATAACACCTGAAACGATATTATTCCAACCACCACCCATTAAATCAGTTAATCCATAGGCAACTCCTCGACCAATTGTAATTTTTTTCGGTTGATAAACCCACTGCTTATTTTTGTCCATTTCTCTTCATCCACCCTCCGTCAACTTTCAAAAAAGCCAAAATATTCATGTGCATTGCCATAACAAATATCTTTGACGATCTGTCCCAAATATTCATCTTCCTCAGGCAATCGGCCTTGATCGACCCATTCACCTAAGAGCTGACATAATACGCGACGGAAATATTCATGACGTGGATAACTCAAGAAACTTCGAGAATCAGTCAGCATCCCAGTAAAGTTAGCCAACAAACTTTGTTGTGCCATAATCGTTAGCTGATTGCGCATTCCTTCACAAGTGTCGTTAAACCACCACGCACAACCCAGTTGAAGTTTCTGAACAATTTCTCCTTGAAAACTTTGCATCGCTGTTGCTAATGGTAACCAGTCATTTGGATTCAACGAATATAAGATTGTTTTTGGTAACTGATTTGCCTCTTCTACCTCAGCAAATAAGTTTACGATATTTTTTGTCAGTTCACTTTGATCCCCCATTGAATCACCACCAACATTGATTCCGATTTCTCGTTTCATTTTCGTTGAGTCGTTGCGAAATGCGTTCATGTGCATCTGCATCGTCCATTGACGCTGATGATATTCTCCCATCAAATGCTTTTGGATTGCTGTTGTAAATTGAGCCACTTCCGTTGTTGTAAAGTTCGTTTCTCCAGTTAGTGCACGTGCTAAAATTGCATCTAATTCTTCATTGGTTGCCGGCGCATACACAAACGTATTCAATCCTTGATCCGCTAAACGTCCCCCCATTTCGTGGAAAAATGCTACACGATTTGATAAAGCAATTGTTAAATCTGCAAACGTTTGAATTGATTGTTGTGCACTCTCACCTAGTTTTTCTAAGTATTCACGATATTCTTCTGTAGTAATTGCCCAAGTGTTATCTGGACGAAAAGTTGGCAATACTTTAAAGGAATTATGTTCTTGTGCTAATACTGCATGATACCCTAAGTCATCAGTAGGATCATCGGTTGTGCAGATTGCTTTAACTTTCATCATTTCTAATAATTTTTTTGGTCGATATGCATCGGTTTGAATTTTTTCATTGGCTTGTCGCCAAATTTCTGGTGCATTTTTTTGATTAATGATTAAATCAATAGCAAAGTAACGACGCAACTCTAAATGAGACCATTCATAAATTGGATTTCCCGGAGCTTTTTCCATTGTTCGAACAAAGGCCAAAAACTTTTCATAATCATCACCATCGCCACTAATTAGTTCTTCAGCGACACCATTAGCTCGCATCAAACGCCATTTATAATGATCGCCTGCTCCGCGATCGTTGAGCCAAACTTGAGTTAGGTTCTCATACTGTTGATTTTCAAAAATGACTTTTGGCTCTAAGTGACAGTGGTAATCAATAATTGGTTCATCTTTGGCATACTGATGGAATAACTTGCGTCCTACTTCATTGGTTAATAAAAAATTTTCATCTAAAAACATAGTTAAGCGCTTCCTTCTTTTTGATTTTTATTCAGAGGCTGAACTTAAAAATTGCTCAGCCTCATTCCTTTTCTGTTGACGTTAAAGATGATTCCTTTCAATTATTTTTGATTTTCTTTTTCTAATGCTTCCCAAAGACCATTCAAATACACCGCCCCAAGTGCGCGATCATATAAGCCATAACCCGGGCGTCCTGTTTCCCCCCAGATCATTCGTCCATGGTCAGGACGGATATAACCATTAAACCCATTGTCATACATTGCTTTTAAAATTCGATACATATCTAATGAACCGTATTCTGATTTGTGTGGTGCTTCATAGAAATCTTTTTCTTGGATAAATTTGATGTTACGAACATGGGCAAACGGAATCCGATCTCGTTGACAAAATTCTGCCATGATTTCATAAACATTATTTGCTGGGTCTTCCGCAATGCTACCTGTACACAACGTAATTCCATTTGCAGGACTATCAACTACTTGACAAATCCAGTCCAAATCTTCTCGATTTTTCACGATTCGTGGCAAGCCAAAAATCGAATACGGTGGATCATCTGGATGGACCGCCATTTTTATACCAACTTCTTCACAAGTCGGAATAATCGCCTTCAGAAAATAAGCAAAGTTTTCGCGTAACTTAGCTTCATCCACCTCTTTATAGGCTTGAAGTAATTCTTTTACTTGTGCCAAACGTTCTGGTTCCCAGCCCGGTAACTCAAAGTCATTGCTGGAATTTTCAACTTTTTTAATAATTTCTTCTGGATCTTCCGGAATATCTGCTGCAATATACGCTAATGTTGAGGAACCGTCTGACAAGCGATAATCGAGATCGGATTTTACCCAGTCAAAAACAGGCATGAAATTATAACAGATTACTTCAATACCAAATGCTGCCAAATTTCGAATCGTTTGTTGATAATTTGCAATATATCGGTCCCTACTTGGCAAGCCAATCTTGATATCATCATGAACGTTAACACTTTCTATAACTTTTAACGTTAAGCCTGCTGCTTCAATTTCTTCTTTCAGTGCTTTGATTCGTTCTTTCGGCCACACTTCTCCAACGGGGATATCCATAAGTGTTCCCACAATCCCCTTCATCGCTGGAATTTGTCGAATTTCTTCTAACGTAATCTTTTCTTCTTGTGAACCGTACCATCTAAAAGTCATTTCCATGATTATTTTCCTCCGAAATTTGTTAAGTAGGTACGAATCGTTTGTCTAACTGCTCCTGGACCTACTAACATTTCTGTTACTATTTGTTCAATTTTTTCGCCAAGGCCTACTTCATATAAATTTGAACCAAAAATTGTTTCATTGGCTAAAATACTTGCAACACTTTGATGAATTACCTCTGGCGATTGTTCACCTAAATGAAGACTTGCCAGCTGCTCCTGTAATTCAGCTAACAATGGATCAGGGCTTGGTACAAATTCATTTCCTTCATCATCAACTGCCAACAAGTAACGTAACCAAGCTGCAATTGCCACTGGAATAAATACGAGAGATTGCGCAGCTGACTTTTCTGTATATTTTTTAATGGTTTCACCAAAACGAATTGCCACTTTTTGCGAAGTATCGCTCGCAATTCGTTGCGGTGTATCAGGTATGTTGGGATTAGGCAATCGTTTCTTAATCACCTCATCAATGAATTGTTTAGGATCAATTATTTGGGGATCTTCTACTACTGGTAGGCCTTCTTGATACCCAATTGCTTTAATCAATCCCACAATCTCTTCGTCTTCCATCTCAGCTGCAATCGATTGATAACCAAGCAAACAACCAGTAATTGCCATTGCCGTATGAAGTGGATTCAAACATGTTGTTACTTTCATCACATCTGCTTTATCAACAATTTCCTGGCTCGTAAGGATGACACCTGCCTTTTCCAACGCAGGGCGCCCATTTGGAAAATGATCTTCGATAATCAAATAATGAATAACCTCTGTATTCACAAATGGTGCAATATTCGTGCGTTTTTCTGTATGAATAATTTCCATATCAACAAAACCGAGCTTCTCAAGTTCCGCCTGTACAATTTTTGCGGGGTTTGGTGTAATGCGATCAATCATGCTCCAAGGAAAGGTTACTTTTTCTGAATCAGTTAAATAATCAAGAAATTCATTGGAAACAAACCCTTTTTCTTGCCAGCATTTGGCAATTGTCAGTACGCTATTTTGGAATCGCTTTCCATTTTGCGAAAAATTATCAGTTGAAATCATGGCAATCGGTAATTTTCCCGCTAAAAATCGTTTGTGTAATAATGCGGTCACAATGCTCATCGTATGTTGAGGAGCTTCAAGACCATTTTCAATATCTGCTTCTACTACTGGGAAAAATTTCCCAGCAGCGTCTTTCAAGTGATACCCTTTTTCAGTAATCGTAAAGGTGGTAAACTGTAAGCTAGGATTTTCAAAATAATGAACAACTTGTGCAAAACTTTCTTTCTCACTAGGATGACAAAAGAAAGCATCTGCTGTTGCAGCTAAAAGCTTTTTATCTAACATTCCATCATCATGCATCACTACTTCCACTACATCACTATGAAATGGTTTGTAAGCCTTCTCAATTATTTCTTTGTCGAAAGTTTCACATACAACTATACCAGCAGCTAATTCTTTTTTATCAGCTAACCGTTGTGCAATCTCTGCGTGAAACCCACGATATAAATTTCCACCACCAAAATGAAGCCACACAGGTACTTCTTTTCCCTTTTCCTTGACTGAAGCAACATCATAGTTAGGAATAGTAATTCCTGCCTGTTTTAACTCAGTTAGTGATTTTTGCCAATCTTTTAAGTCAATCACAGAATCCCCCCAAACTGATATATCAGTTGTTTTGATACTTGCATTATATTCGCCCATTTAGGCTTTGTCAATACGTCAATTTCATTTATTTTTATCTTATAATTAAAAAAACAGCAAATACTAATATATCAGAAAACCCAAAAAAGGGTGTGGCATAAGTCTTGCCACACCCTCTTTTTAAGAGTAAACGGTGTTCCCCAAGCAGCTTCTCGCACTAATTCATAACTGTCCAAAAATATGAAATGCTATTTTTGTCAGTTGCTCATTATTTTTTCGAAGCTGAACGTTTGGCGCCACAACCTTATTCACGGTGTTCCCAAACCAACTCCTCGAGATAGCTTGCATTCACTTCAAAATATAAAGAGCTATTTTGAGTGCTTGCTCGCTATCTGTTCGGAGCTAAGCAGTTTGCGCCACAACCTTATCCACGGTGTTCAAGAAGTAACTTCCTCAAAATAAGTCTAAATTACTCAAAAATTTGAGAAAGATTTCTGGTAATTTATTCTTATTTATTGGAGCTAGGCACTTCTTTTACAACATCTCCTAATCAATCCTTCAAATCCCATAAAGGTAAAACAATATTTTCATAGGTCATAGGATCTAAGTTCGTAAGTGTGATTCCTAACAATCGAACACCCTTCTCTACGCCCAAAACTTCTTCCCAAATCAAACTAGCTTGATAATATAGAGCTTCTTTTTTATAAATATATTCAGGTAACGTTACCCGCTTCGTAATTGTTGAATAGTCCGTATAGCGAACTTTTAATACGACTGTTTTTCCATGCTTTTGAACTTTTCGTAGTGCTTCTTCTACCTTTTCTGCCAACTGTCGAAGCTGTGCCAAAACAGCTTCTTCTGTTTGCAATGGCTGACCATAGGTATGCTCTTTACCAACTGATTTTCGCTCTCGAGTCACGTTGACTGGAGAATCATGAATCCCGCGAACTTTTCGATAAAGTGAATAGCCCATTTTTCCAAAATTTTGAATCAGCTGCATTTCACTCATTTCATATAAATCTGCACCTGTAAAAATTCCTAGCTCATTCATTTTAGGAACTGTTTTTTTACCAACACCATGAAATTTTTCAATTGGTAATTTTTTCAAAAAAGACACCGCTTCTTGAGGAGTCACCACAGTAATCCCTCTTGGCTTTTGATAATCAGAAGCCAGTTTTGCCAAAAATTTATTGTAGCTGACTCCTGCCGAGCAAGTTAAATGAACAGCTTCCCAAATATCTGCTTGGATCATTCGAGCAATTTTAATTGCTGATTTACACCCCACTTTGTTTTCTGTCACATCCAGATACGCTTCGTCAATACTGACAGGTTCAACGATATCCGTGTACCGGTGAAAAACTTCTCGAACGATTTGGGATACTTCAGAATACTTTTGATGATCGCCAGGTTTAAAAATAGCTGTTGGACACAATTCAAATGCTTTTTGCGCACTCATCGCTGAGTGAATTCCATATTGTCTGGCTTCATAATTTGCTGTTGTCACGACACCCCGACCACCAGTATCACTTGGATGGCGAGCAATAACCAAAGGATGTCCTCTGAATTCTGGATGATCTCGTTCTTCAACCGAGGCGAAAAAAGCATCCATGTCGATATGGATGATTTTTCTAGATGTATCATTATGTAAAGGAAACTGTAGTTCCATATTTATTCACCTCGACCTTACTCTCTTTGTTATTATAGTCGAACTTTTGTTCCCTATCAAGCAATTGTGATTTAAATCTTATGTTTTGAAACGTGCGTGATTATTGATAAAGAGCGTTACTTTTTTTGTTGCTTAATCATGAAATGGTTCCATTTACTCGGTGCAAAATCATTCATTCGGTTCGCTTCATGCAAAAAGGAAGTAAAAACGATAGACTACTCACCATTCCAGCTAGTAGACGCTAAATTTTTATCATCATTAGATATGAAAAAACTTTCAATCTAAAATTTGGTTAACAGCCCTTTATTAGTCTATGGAAAGGACTTTTTTATCGTTGAAACTATTTCGTCCACATGTAGAAACACCTAGCTTTTGTTTCGCACGTAAAACAGATGAAACCGACTAAAGTCATTAATAAACAAGCGTACACATTTCTGAAATTCAACACTCCTCTTCCCACTTATTTTGAGTAACATGTATTAAATCAGCTTTTAGACAAAAAGTCGGGAACAAAACACATGCTTTGTTCCCGACTTTTTGTCTATTACGTTGAAATTTTGTTCTCATTCATCTAATTCATGAAATTGTCGATAGACTTCTTGCTTTTTCAGATGATTCATTGCAGCCACTTTTTTAATAGCAGCATTTGGTTTCTCACCAGCTGTAATCAACGCCTCTACTTGCTCCTTCAAAGAAACTTGATTGACTTCCTCTGCTTCGATCAGGCGACCATCATCGCCCGCAACCATCAAGCAACATTCACCTTTGATTTGATTTTCTTTTAGATACATTAATAGTTCGTCTACGTCTCCACGTAGATATTCTTCATGGATCTTCGTTAGTTCTCGACATAGAACCACTTGGCGATTTCCAAATACCACGCGTATGTTTTCGAGTGTAGCACTTACACGGTATGGTGATTCATAAAAAATAAGTGTTGCTGTTTGGGTCTTTAATTGCGCCAAAGTTTCTTTTTGTTCTTTCTTTTTCCTTGGTAAAAATCCATAAAATAAAAATGGTTGTGGTACGAGACCTGAAGCAATCAAAGCCGTGATACCTGCCGTAGGTCCGGGTACCGAAACGACTGGGATTCCTTCTTCGATACATGCGACGACTAATTCGTGACCAGGATCGCTAATAGAAGGCATTCCCGCATCACTCACTTGGGCAATCGATTGTCCTATTTTCAATTGCTCGAGTAAGTACGGAATTCGTTCTTTATAGTTATGTTCATGCAAACTTTTTTGTGGTGTCTCCACTTCAAAATGGTTTAATAATTTTTGTGTATTACGTGTATCTTCACTTGCAATCAAATCTGCTTCATGTAACAGACGAACACTCCGGTAAGTCATATCTTCAAGGTTACCAATCGGCGTAGGAACAAGATACAAAGTTCCTATACCTGAATGATCCTTAAAACTTTTTTGATTATACATTTCCTGCCTCCTTAATAAAAAAAGAGCGAAGACACAAGTCGAACGACTCACGTCTTTGCCCCTAGCATAGACAACTTTTTAGTATTAGCGTCCACTTTCACGATAAATGACTTCTAAACAAAACGCGCAAGGCTCATCATTTTCGCGACGTGAACCATAGAGGTCATAACAAACATGAAATCCCTCTTCGTAAATTTTTTCTAAATTCATTCGGGATTTTGACAGTTCTTGTTTGACGCTTTCAGCAGGTGCTTCTGCCACTTGATTCAACTCACGCAAATGTTCACGCAGGCGTTGGTTTTCCATCTCAAGCGTAGTATTTTTTTCGACGATTTCATGAAGTGCGTGCTTCATTTCTACTAATTCAGTTAAGGTATTTCGTAATTCTGATTCTAGCTGGTTTAAGCCGTCATATAAAGATCGCTTATCCATTCATCTCACCTACTTGAATGAAGTCTTTTAATTCATCCCATTCATACTCCACTGGATTTTCTCGTCCTGTCAACCGAACTTTTACAATTCGGCTAAGCAGGTTTAATCCTACGACTTTCCCTTTACCATCAGGTGTTTCAATCATTTTTCCAAAGTCAGGGAGTTCTTTTTTTGCCGCCTCATATTCTGCGCTCTCATATTGCAGACAACACATCAACCGTCCACATAAGCCAGAAATTTTTGTTGGATTCAAAGAAAGCCCTTGATCTTTTGCCATTTTGATTGAAACCGGTACAAAATCTCCTAAAAATGTCGAACAGCATAATGGTCGACCACAGGGGCCTATTCCACCAATAATTTTCGCTTCATCACGAACGCCAATTTGACGTAACTCGATCCTAGTCCGAAAAATACTTGCTAACTCTTTCACCAATTCCCGAAAGTCAATTCGTCCATCAGCAGTAAAAGAAAAAATCATTTTACTTCGATCAAACGTGTACTCCACCTTCACGATTTTCATTTCTAATTCGTGTTCGCGCGCTTTTTGTTTGGCGATTTTTAACGCTTCGGTAGCATCTTGTTGATTTTTTTGTTCTTTTGCTAACTCGGTAGCCGAGGCTTTATGCAAAATGGGTTTGACTTCTTCTGGTAAATCTTGGGAATCAAGTTCTCGTTTGGGAATGGCAACTGTTGCAATATGTAAGGTTTGTTGAGATTCGACTAACACCTTATCATTATAAAAATATTCAGAATCCCCTGGCGCAAAATAATAGATATGCCCAGCATCTCTATAACGGACGCCTACTACTTCTACCATTTCCAACCTCCTTGGTTACTCAGCTATAATTAAAAAATCGTTTGTAAAACGAACTGTTCAGCTACTGCCTGAAAACTCACATTACTGCGTAGTTTTTGTTCAGCAACTAAAATATGTTCAATGATTTGATTGGCTTTTTTTGTCTTGTTTGATTCTTCAGCAAAAATTGCTTGCTTTTGTGCTTCTTGGAAATAAAATAACAGAATTGAAAGTGCCATAAACTGTTGACTTTTTTCCTTAAATACTTTGGTCAATTTCTTTTGGACATAGATAAATGCTTGTGGGTCTTGCTTTTGTAGATAGGTGAACCACTGATAAATCGAGTCCTTAGCCTCATTAAACCATTCATCTTCTGAGATTTCAACTGCTTTTCGTAAACTGTTGGTTAAGAATGCCAAAAGTTTCGCTTTTTCCAATGGAATTTGTTCTTCTTGTAGCTTGTGGATTAAAACTTCTTTTGAAAGTTCTTGAAAATGCAAAACTTGGCAACGTGATTGAATCGTTGGTAAAATTCGGCCAATCGCATCTGTTTCTAAAATCGCTAGAAAATCACCCGGTGGCTCTTCTAAGAACTTGAGTAGACTATTTGCCGCACTCACATTCATTTTCTCTGCTTCCTTGATTATGAAAACTTTCTTTTTTGATTCATATCCACTTCGACTAAATTCTGTTTGTAAACGACGAATTTGATCTACCTTGATTGTTTGCCCTTCAGGTTCGACCACTAATACGTCTGGATGTTCGTTATTTTGAATCCGCTGGCAGTTATTGCAAACACCACAAGGCTGGTTATCTGTTAATTGTGTACAAAATAAATGCTGAGCCAACCAAATACCCATTTCATGTTTACCCGTTCCTTTTTCGCCCTCAAAAAGATAAGCATGAGCGAGGCGCCCATGCTCAAAACTTCGTTGAAGCTGTTGATAAACGAAATGTTGCATTTGAGCCAGTTTCACTAACTCTTCTTGTTTCATAGCTCCTCCTAAAAATGATGGAATCCTTCGACAGGTAAAACAAAGACTGTTGCTCCGCCAACTTCCACCTCTACTGGGTAAGGAACGCCGCCATCCATAGAAATATCCAACGTAACTGGTGTTGAAACAAATTGTTTACGAGATTCACAAGTCTTCTTGATAATTTCAAGCGCTTCATCTACTCGTTCATCTTCAATCCCTACAATAAATGTGCTATTGCCAGCTTTTAAAAAGCCACCAGTTGAAGATAATTTTGTTGCTCGGATATTGGCATCAATCAATTCATTAGATAAACGGTTACTATCTTTGTCTTGGATAATAGCTAAAATAATTTTCATACACAGTCACCTTCCTAATTTTCAAAAAATTGTGGATATTTCTCAATAATAGCATAATAACTAGCCTGAAGAACTTCTTCAAAACTCAATCTTGCATCAATTTTATGAATACGTTCTGGGTATTCTTCCGCAAGTTTTAGATACGCATGACGAACCCGTTGATGAAACTCAAGTCCCTCAGAATCTAAGCGATCAATTTGATTCTGGCGATTTTTTTGGATACGATGCAACCCAGTATCAGAATCAACATCCAGATATAAAGTAAAATCAGGCGTCAATCCTTCCGTTGCAAACTCATTTAATCGAGCGATTTCACGCATGCCAATACGTCGTCCAGCACCTTGATAGGCAAGTGAACTATCCACAAAACGATCACAAAGAACAATATTTCCTTCTTTTAATGCGGGCAAAATCTTTTCAACTAAATGTTGTCTTCTAGCAGCTGCATAAAGAAGTGCTTCTGTTCGTTCATCCATCCGTTCGTTTTTAGGATCAAGAATGACTTGGCGAATTTCTTCCGCAATTGGAATACCACCAGGTTCTCTTGTTTGAATCATTTCTGTTTTTGCGACTTTTTTCAATAGAGGAAATAATTCCTTCAGGATGCTCGTTTTTCCAGCACCATCCGGCCCCTCAATTGTGATAAATAGTCCGTTCACACTTTTGCCTCCATCTCTTGCACTACATCTTCATTGTAGCTGAAATTCAAATTATTTCAAAAAATTACAGCTCACGCCGTCCTTCAACTGCTTTTAACAACGTAACTTCATCCGCATACTCGATATCTGAACCGACAGATAAACCATGTGCTAGTCGAGTGACTTTGATGCCAGCAGGTTTGATTAAACGAGATAGATACATCGCAGTTGCTTCACCTTCCGTTGTTGCGTTTGTTGCTATGATGACTTCTTTTACCTCATCGTTATGCAGTCGTTGCAATAAAGAGGAAATATTGATATCTTCTGGTCCAGTTCCTTCAGTTGGCGATAACACGCCATGAAGAACATGGTATAAGCCATGGTACTCGCGCATTTTTTCCATTGCCATCACATCTTTGGGTTCCTCGACTACTAAAATAATACTGCGGTCGCGTGACGGATCTTTACAAATTTCGCAAGGGTCTTCTTCAGTAATGTTTCCGCAAATGCTACAAAAGTGCAAATCACGCTTGACACTCAACAACGATTTGGCAAATTCATTAACTACTTCATCTTTCATATCGATTGTAAAAAATGCTAAACGTGTAGCCGTTTTTTGACCAATCCCAGGAAGTTTCATATAGCTGTCGATCAGTTTGGCAATTGGTTCTGGATATTGCATAATCATTACTCCTTCACGAAAAAATTAGAATCCAGGCATTCCTTTGGTATATTTACCCATTGTTTTTTCAGTTTCTGTGTCAATTTTTGTTAACGCATCATTGACAGCCATAACTAACAAGTCTTGCAACATTTCTGGATCTTCTGGATCTAGTACTTCTGGTTTGATCTCAACGTCTTTCATGCGACGATCCCCAGTGAACGCTACTTTTACTAAATCATTGGTTGCTGCCCCTGTAAATTCTTTCTCATTCAACGCATCTTGTGCCTGAACCATTTCTTTTTGCATTTTTTGTACTTGTTTCATCATTCCTTGCATATTTCCCATTCCACGCATCATTGTATCTCTCTCCTTTAAATGTTAATCATCAATAATAGTTACTGAGTCTGTTCCAAATAGCTCTTCTGCCTTTGCCACCACAGTTTCTACTGTTTCTGGCTCTTGGGGAATCAACTCGATTTCTTCTTCATCTGTTTCTGGAACAAAAGAAGTGGATTGTCCGTTATCTTTACTTTGAATCAAATAATTTTTACGCAATTCTGGCCAGCTTTCTCGCGTGATATACACAGTATCTGGTGCATAATCGTGAATCATTCGACTCAAGTTATTGTGAATCGCTAATTGCAACTCATCGTCATTTGTTGCTCGTTGACAAACGATTTCGTAGTCAAAAGCGATTACCATACTTTTCGGTCCTGCTGCCACTGGTTCACTTGCTTTCAACATCGCTCGCTGTGTCACTGACAGGCTCATCAATAAATCATCCCAAACTTCTTTGACCTGATTCAAATCTTGACGAGTCGCTTCTTTTAACACTTGGTACACTCGCTCAGTCGGTACGCGATAAGAGCTTGCTTGTTTTTTATGCACTACTTGTGGCGCAGGCTGACTAGCGTTATTGGCTGTACCCTGATTACTTTTGAGTGCTTTTAATTCTTTTTTCAGCTCGGAAACTTCTTGCTGAAGCTTCTCCACTGCTTGGCTTTCAGCTGGTTCACCTTGAGGCAGTGCTTGCGGGCCTGTCAATGATGTTTTTTGCGCTAGCTTGACAGTTGCGACTTCCAAATAAATCGTAGCACTATTGGTAAACCGAATCTCATTTTGTGTTTCACTTAATATCTTGATCATTTGAAAAAGCTGTTCAGCTTTCATTCCTTGTGAAAGTTTCACAAAGGTCGGAGTTAGCTGACTCGTTTTCTCCGTCACTAATTGAGGTGCTTGCTGATACATCAGCAAATCACGACAATATTGCAGTAAGTCTTCTAAAAAACGACGGGCTTCTTTTCCTGCGACTAACATCTGTTCCAACGCATTCAATGCTTGTGCAACATTCTGTTCGACACAAGCACTCAAATAGTCGTCCATCATTTCATACGTTAAGCTACCGGTTACCTGCATTGCATCATTTAGCGTAATCGTTCCTTCACTAAAAGAAATGGATTGGTCTAAGATACTCAGTGCATCCCGCATCCCGCCTTCAGCAGCGCGCGCGATGACGCCTAGCGCTTGCTCTTCATATGAAATATTTGATTCATTTAAAATAAATTCCAAATGCTCAACAATATCAGATGCATTGATTCGTTTAAAATCAAATCGCTGTGTACGAGAAATAATTGTTGCTGGAATTTTGTGTGGTTCTGTCGTTGCCAAAATAAAAATGACACTTTCTTTTGGTTCTTCTAATGTTTTTAGTAACGCATTAAAAGCCCCTGTCGAAAGCATATGGACTTCATCAATAATATAAACTTTATAGGTTGCCTTCGTGGGTGCATAATTGGCGCGATCACGAATAAAACGGATTTCTTCCACTCCGTTATTACTTGCAGCATCGATTTCAATTACATCTTCTTGTGTTCCAGCTGTAATTGATCGACACATCTCACATTCATTACAAGGTTCACCGTCTTGACTGTTTGGACAGTTGATTGCTTTAGCAAAAATTTTTGCTGCACTTGTCTTACCAGTTCCTCGAGGCCCAGTAAATAAATACGCATGAGATGTTTTATGGGAAACGATAGCATTTTTCAATGTCTGTGTAACAGCTTTTTGTCCAACAATGTCATCGAAGCGTTGTGAACGCCAGACACGGTAAAGTGCTTGGTATGCCATATAGATCCCCCTCTTAAAAAAAATTCACTATTATTTATTATACGTGATTTTATTAAAAAAAACTACTCTACTCCTTGGCTTTTTCCAAGAGGAAACATTCATTCACACGAAAGCTCTTTAAGACTTTTGGCTGAGAGCATTTTCATTCCCCTATGGTATAATAAAGAAAATAATTTAAGCTGTTTCTTTAGGCTATTTATCTAAGGAGGAATTTTTTATGGGATTAATTAAAGCTGCAACAAGTACAGTCGGTGGTGGATTAGCTGATCAATGGCTTGAGGTCATTGAACCAGATAACATGAGTGATACGACCGTGATGACAAAAGGTGTCAAAGTTCGTAAAGATGATAAACGCGGTTCAAATCGTAAAGGGACGGAAGATGTTTTAACAGACGGAACTGTTGTCCATGTCTATCCAAACATGATGATGCTCCTTGTTGACGGTGGAAAAATCATTGATTACACAGCTGAAGAAGGTTACTACACCATCAAGAATGATGCTGCACCTTCTATGTTTAATGGCTCATTAAAAGACGCAATCAGCGAAACATTTAGTCGTTTTAAATTTGGTGGCGTCACACCACAAAAACAACAAGTCTTCTATATTAATTTACAAGAATTAAAAGGAATCAAGTTTGGTACAACTTCACCGTTAAATTATTTTGACAATTTTTATAATGCAGAATTATTTTTACGTGCGCATGGTGCTTACTCAATCCACATCACAGATCCAATCTTATTTTATACAAATGCTATTCCAAAAAATAAAACACAAGTGGAAATTGCCGACATCAATGAACAATATTTAGCAGAGTTTTTAACTGCTTTGCAATCGGCAATCAACCAAATGTCAGCAGATGGTCAACGAATTTCTTATGTCCCATCAAAAAGTTTGGAATTAAGTAAATATATGGCCTCTGCTTTAGATGATTCGTGGCGTGAACTACGTGGGATGGAAATTGTTTCTGTAGCCGTTGCAAGTATTTCTTACACCGATGATTCTGTCAAACTAATCAACATGCGAAATGAAGGTGCCATGCTTGGTGATCCAAGTGTTCGTGAGGGCTATGTTCAAGGCTCGATTGCTCGCGGAATGGAAGCCGCCGGAAAAAATGAAGGCGGTGCAATGACTGGTTTCATGGGTGTTGGCATGGGAATGAATGCTAACAGTGCTTACCTTGCTCAAGCTGCACAAAATAACCAAGAACAAATGAAACAACAAGCAGAAAAACAAAATCAACAAGCTGCAACTGGAAATGCTGATACTTGGACTTGTCCCGTTTGCGGTACGGAAAACACAGGTAAATTCTGTTCTAATTGTGGAGCAGCTAAACCTGCACCCGCTGCACAACCAAAACTAGAAATGAAATGCAGTGAATGTGGTGAGGTCGTTGATCTTTCAAATGGTATCCCAAAATTCTGCCCGCATTGTGGCAAACCATTTAAAGGAGTACCTTTGGACTAAAAAAGAAGGGGTGTAGCCAATGGATGTCATTACACATAAATGTCCAAACTGCGGCGGTCCTTTAACTTTTGATCCTAAAGACCAAAAATTTCATTGTGACTACTGCCTAAGCATATTTACAGAAGAAGAAGTTAGCCTCTATGAGCAACAGCAAAAAGAAGCTCGCGCTATTGATTCATCAGCTGATACAGCTGATGAATCAATAAATGCAACTGGTGACTTTACCTTCACAGCACAAGAACAATTAGATAAAATGGACGACACCGAACGTCAAGCTTATGATGAAGCCGTGGGCGCCACTGAAGCAAATGGTCAAGAAACAAATGATGAAGCGCCTACCATGGAACTATTTCTTTGTCCAAGTTGTGGAGCCGAAATCGTGACTGATGCAACAACAGCTGCGACGTATTGTTATTATTGCCATAATCCAGTTGTTTTGTCGGGCCGATTAAGTGGTGAATTTTTACCAAATAAGGTCCTCCCTTTTGCAATTGAAAAAGAGGAAGCAATCAAACAATTTTTAGCATGGACAAAGAAAAAATGGTTTATTCCAAAAGCCTTTTTTAATTCTGAACAAATCGACAAACTAACTGGCGTTTATTTTCCCTATTGGTCAACCGATGCTGAATTAGAAGGAGATTTCCAAGCAAATGGAACTGTCTTGCGCGTCTGGCGCGTTGGCGATATTGAATATACCGAGACAAAACAATTTGCTGTCTATCGTGAGGGAAAACTTTCTTTTAAAGAGTTAGTCAAGAATGCTCTATCTAAAAATACTCAGCAAAAAATGGTTGAAGGTGTCCAACCTTTTCCGTTGAATAAAGCAATCGACTTTAAAAATCAATACCTTGCTGGATTTCAGGCAGAAAAACGGGATATTGAATATCAAGCGATTCGTTCAGAAGTCGAATCAGAATTAAAAGACTATTCCGAAAAACTTTTACGCGAAACAGCCTCTGGTTACACCACTTTAACTGGTGTTCGTAGTTCCGTTGCAATTAACAATCAAACAAATAATTATTTGTTACTTCCGGTCTGGCTGGTGACTTACCGTAGTCGTGACTCAAAAAAAGTTTACTATTATGCAATGAATGGACAAACAGGAAAAGTAAGTGGTGTTCTGCCTGTCAGCAAAAAGAAATTGGGGCTCACATCACTTGGTATCTTCACCATTACTGCTATCTTGTTGATGATTGTGGGGTATTTGATATGAAAAAACAACTTTCGATTTTCTTTTTCGTTTTAATTGGCTGTTTTTTCCCGCTTGTTGCTCATGCCGCAACCCCGACAGTCAATGATGAAGCTGGTTTGTTTACAACCGAACAAATTCAAGCATTAGAAAACCAAGCTAAGCCTATCAACGAAAAAATCAAAGGCGAAGTCTTAATCGTTACAACAACAAACAATTCTGATGAACCACGTGATTTTGCAGATGATTACTTGCGAGATGCCGTTGGAAATAATGAAAATGGTTCTGTTTTATTGTTAGATATGGGGCAAAGAGAAATTTACATTTCAACCTCGGGCAACATGATTGACTACTTGGATGACAATCGAATCGAATCAACACTTGACGAAGTCTATGATGGCATGTCCAATCAAGATTACTACCAAGCTGCGACTGCTTATCTTACCAAGGTTGCCGATTACGTCGAAGCAGGTGTTCCAGGTGGGCACTATCGAGTGGATGAAGAAACTGGAAAGATCACTCGCTACAAAGTCTTAACAACTGTTGAAATTGTACTTGCGCTCATCGTTGCATTGGTATTGAGCCTTGTTTTTTACTTTGTAACAGTTTCTAAATATCAACTAAAATTTGGTTCATATAAATATCCTTATCGTGAAAATTCAAGCATCAAGTTAACTGATAAAACCGATCGTTTAACAAACTCTTTTGTCACTACTAGACGAATTCCTAAAAGCCCGCCGCCAGGAAGTGGCGGTGGTGGCGGAAGCACTACTCACTCAAGTGGTGGTGGAACTTTTGGCGGTGGTGGAAGAAGCTTTTAAGCCATTATCTGCCAAAGAAAAACTCCTCAAAATCGGATTGATTTCGAGGAGTTTTTTTTAGCGAAAGTTAGCAGTACTTATGCTTTGTGCAGCCAACTGATTCTTCCAAATAACTAATGCAGCCTTCGCATTCTGAACCGTATCAGGTATAAGCACAACTTCGTAACTTTTTAATTGTTCGAGAAAAACTTGTCGCACCGTCGCCTGTTTTTCCAGCAAGCTACCATTAATCCCCAAATAAAATCCTGAGGTTAACTTCATTTTTTTAGCTAACTGAGTGACTTGCTTGGCTAGTAATTCACCCGTTTGTTTCAGCAGTTCTGACACACGCGCATCTTTTTGTTCATAGCTTGAACAAAAAGATGCTACGCTAGCAATTTCGCCTTTGTTTTTTTGATAAATTATCTTTACCAAGTTCATCACATCCTCCGCACCAAAAAAAGCTAATAAGTCTTGAGCAAAAGGTGACAATGTTTTTCCTTCATCAAATTCTGCTAGAACTAATTTGATAGCAGCAATTGCTAAATGATAAGCGGAACCTTCATCACCTAATAACTGACCCCAGCCACCTACGCGGTACCACTGTTTTTCTTTTAGACCAAAAAATGCAGAACCTGTTCCAGCAATTGCTAAAATTCCTGGTTGAAACCCCACCTTTGCTAAATAGCTAAATTGTGCATCATTATATAAATAAACAGGATAGTCATAGTACGCTAACTCGTTCTGAATTTTCTCTCGTAAACCACCACCATCAATACCAGCGATGCCTAACGCAATCAATTGACAGTCAGCTC
Source organism: Enterococcus sp. DIV0176 (assembly GCF_050528535.1). NCBI lineage: Bacteria > Bacillati > Bacillota > Bacilli > Lactobacillales > Enterococcaceae > Enterococcus > Enterococcus sp. DIV0176. The sequence continues at coordinate 1,950,921 of NZ_CP172879.1, forward strand.
TTCCAAATTTAGTTAGCAAGTCGTCAATTGCCCGAAAAATATTCGCCTTTGCTTGTTCATAAGAAATCAACAAATTGCCAAAGCCTTCAATTGCCTCTCCTAAAACATTCTCTTCTAAATCATACGCAATCGCCTGTGTTTTCGTTCCTCCACAATCAATTCCAATGACATATTTCATAACTTCCTCTACTCCACTTTTTGTGACTTTCTTCTTTCTGCTTTTTGCTCTGCAATAAATGTTTGATACCAATAAAAGCTATCTTTTTTATAACGATTATAAGATCCATTTCCTTGGTTATCTGCTTCAACAAAAATAACACCATATCGTTTTTCCATTTCACAACTTCCCGCCGAAACAATGTCAATAATCCCCCAAGCAAAGTATGCTAGGACATTTACTCCTACTTGCTCTGCTTCTAAAATTTGCTTAAAATGCTGCTTAAAGTATTCGATACGATACACATCATGGATACCATCTGCCTCTTTCAAATCTCTTGCACCTAATCCATTTTCAGCAATCATTACTGGTTTTTGATAACGGTCATACACCTTTAGCAGTGTTGTCTTCAATCCAACTGGATCAATTTGCCAGCCCCATTCACTTGCTTTTAAATAAGGATTTTTTGTCGTCGCTACTAAATTTCCAGCCGTTTGCTGTTGACTTTCTTCTACCGAACTAATACTTGAAGAATAATAAGAAAAGGAGACAAAATCACAAGTATTTTCTTTTAAAAGCTGACGATCTGCTTCACTTATTTCAAAATCGACGTTGTGTTCCAAGAAAAATTTGTCCATATAATAAGGATATTCTCCTCTTGCTAGGACGTCCATACAGAACCATTGATTGATTTGTTCATCTAAAACTAACTGTAAATTATCCTCAGGTTTTGGTGTTAAAGGATAGTAACAAAAACATGAAATCATTGCACCAAATTGCCCTTTGACCTTCATTTTTTTCCCTAGAGCAATAGCTTGTGCACTAGCAATAAATTGATGATGCAAACTTAAAAAGATGTCATTGTACGCGTAAGCATCATCTTCTGGCTTCAATAATCCCGTACCATTATAAGGACTAAAGTATCCAGCATTGATTTCATTGAAAGGTAAATAATAATCAATCAACTCGCCCCAATGACTAAAAATAACTGTAACTAATCTCAAATAACTATCAATTGTTTTACGATTTTTCCATCCGCCTTGTTCTGTTACTAATTGAAGTGGCAACGCATAGTGATTGATTGTCAAAAAGATTTTGATTTTTTGTTTGGTTAGCTCTTTAAAAATGTCGTCGTAATACTTCATTCCGTCTTCATTAGGAATCTCTTCATCCCCATTTGGAAATAAGCGTGACCAACTAATTGATAAACGATAAACATCTAAGCCTAGCTCACTAAGCAATGCTAAGTCTTCAGCCGTTCGTTCCTCTCCGCTAGATCCTTTTCTGAACGGATAAAAAAATTGATTTTCTTCCATCGCTTGTTCAACAGTCTTTTTAGTTAGCAATCGTGTAGCCACTGTCGCATTCGATGTTTTTTCTAAATAAGGTCGACAGTCTTGTGTGTCTATCCCTCTCTTTGTGTAACCGCCTTCATATTGGCTGGCAGCAGTTGCCCCGCCCCATAAAATTTTTGTCATTGTCCTCCTCCTTCTTAATCGCCTTTATCATACCATCTAAGAAATGCGTTTTCAAACATATAAAAAAATAAAGAAATTTCAATTCTATCAAGAAACAAAATTACAAAAAAATAAAAAATATATTGATTTTTAATTTCTTAACTGTATACTAAAAAAGAAGAGATCTCTAGGCGCTCTTTTTTATTGTTATCTTTTGTAAGCGTTTAATTAATTGTTGAAAGGAGGTAATTTTATGCAAAGAGAAACAAATGAAACATTGCATATTCACTTTGGTGTGAAAACAGCTGGATTACTTTTACTTGCTTGCATTTTTGGCGGTATTTTTATTCCTTATTTATTTTACTTGGCAAACTGGAGTATCAATCTTGGCGTTATGCTTTTCTTACCCATTAGCTTAGCGACAGTTTTAGCGGTGAATCCATATTTCATCCAAACAAAAAGAGGATTTTGTAAGGGCTTTTTTATTACTTTTGGCATCTCACTGATTGTTTTAGAAATTTTAGCGTACATTTGGATCTATCAAGGAATTATTTTTTAATTGATTTTATTTAAAGGAGTGTAAACTATGTTAACAGCTTTCACTAATTTTATTGAGTTACATTTAGCTGGACCAATGGCAAAAATAGCCAATCAACGACACTTACGAGCGATTCGTGACGGAATCATTGCAACGCTACCGTTAATTATTGTTGGTTCGTTCTTTTTGATTATTGCCTTTCCACCACTACCACAATCATGGGGCATTTATCAGTTTTTGTCTTCTAACGCCGCAACAATCTTGTTACCTTATCGTATGACCATGTACATCATGTCCCTTTATGCAACATTCGGAATTGGGGCTAGCCTTTCAAAAACGTACAACTTAGATGTTGTTTCCGGCGGCATTCTGTCTACAATTGCTTTTCTGTTGACTTTTGTACCTGTAAATATTCCTTTAGAAGCTGCTGATGCTGCTGGAACTTCTGGTTTTGTCTTACCAATGGCGAACCTTGGTGGTGGAGGAATGTTTGTCGGCATCATCACATCAATTTTTGCAGTTGAAGTCTATCGCTTAACAGATAAATCAAAATTCAAAATCACTATGCCCGAGCAAGTACCACCTGCAGTTGCTCGTTCTTTTGAATCATTAACACCAACGTTAATCGTCATTCTAGTTATTTCTACTATTAGCTATTATATTGGTTTTGACTGGCATTCAGCTGTTTCAAAAATTGTTAGTCCTTTAATCAGTGCAACTGATACGCTGCCAAGTGTATTGCTACTGATTTTCATGATTACTTTCTTCTGGGCATTTGGGATTCACGGCGTTTCAATTATTGGATCACTGGCGCGTCCACTATGGTTACAAATCTTAGAAGCTAATACTACAGCTGCTGCTGCTGGTGAAACTTTACCAAATATTGCAGCTGAGCCTTTTTACCAATGGTTTATCTGGATTGGCGGATCTGGTTGTACAATCGGCCTTGCTATCTTACTAGCCTTCACTGCCAAATCAAAATACGCTTCAAAACTAGGAAAAGCAATTATTACACCATCCATTTTCAATATCAATGAACCAGTTATTTTTGGTGTCCCAATTGTTTTAAACCCAACATTGATTATTCCCTTCATTTTAACTCCGATGGCTTGCGCAACTATTGCTTGGTTCGCAACTAGACTAGGTTTTGTCAGTGCCGTTACAATCACTGCTCCTTGGACTCTACCTGGACCAATTGGTGCGTATTTAGCTACTGGAGGCGACTGGCGCGCAGCGGTTTTAAACTGTCTGTTGATTGTTCTGTCAGTCGTAATGTACTATCCATTTGTTAAAATTTATGACAAAAATGAATTAGCAAAAGAGCATGCCTTAGAACAAGAAAAAACTGAAACTGAAGAATTAGTTTCAACAACTGTTGTTGAAAGCAAATCCTAAGTCGTTTAAATAATTATGTTACTAACATCCGTTAAAAAGAGGGGAAGACAGTGTTGTCTTCCCCTCTTTTGCTATTAATCAAACTGTTGTGCTTGCTTACTTGCTAACGTGTTAGAGCTAGACGTTTTGTGCTTCAATCTTTTTTCTCGGTGTTCCCCAAGCAGCTTCTTCGGCAATAAGTCTTTTTTTCATAAAAACATGAGTAGCTATTTTTAGAAAAAATTCCTTATTGCTTGAAGCTGAACGCTTGGCGCCACAACCTTTTTCTCGGTGTTCCCCAAGCAGCTTCTTCGGCAATAAGTCTTTTTTTCATAAAAACATGAGTAGCTATTTTTAGAAAAAATTCCTTATTGCTTGAAGCTGAACGCTTGGCGCCACAACCTTTCTCTCGGTGTTCCCAAAACAACTCCTCCATATAGCTTTCATTCACTTCAAAACATGAGATACTGTTTTGAGTGACTGCTCGCTATCTGTTCGGAGCTGAACGTTTTGCGCCACAACCCTTTTTAAAAAATAATATTATCTTCCAACAGCTCCATATTCGTAATGATCAAATGGTGATCCTGAACTGCAATAATCCCCTTATCTTTTAGTTGCTTCAAAATTCGACTGACACTACTTGCCGTCGAAATACCACAAAACTTAGCAATTTCTTCATTCGTAATTGGAAAATCAATCAGCAACCCTTCAGGTGTTCGCACACCAAACATGTCATACAATTCATACAATTGCGTACAAACTGCGCCCAATTTTCCATTTAATAGCATCTGTTGCATTTTTTTCATGACGCTTAATAAGCGGAAACGGTAAAATTCTTTTACATGATGCTGCAAATCAGGATTATTATTGATGTCCTCCCAGAACTTCACTCGATTTACACGATAAAACTCCGCATATTCTGATTCCACCCGAATATTATAAGGTGAATCAATAAATTGTGAGTATTCATCTTTAATTAGTGATACCACTTCTAAGTCATTGACATATCTTAGATTGAATTCTCTTCCGTCGTTTGAGATCACGCTTGCTTTAACGATTCCCTCTTTCAAGATGTAAGTGTAACAATCCTCGACTCCTTCAAATGTTAAATACTTGTGATACCCCTTTCGTATAATTGGAATATTTTTACTTGTTACATATTCTGCTAGTGCTCGATTATCCAATCATGCTCCCCCATCCAAACATTTATCTAAAAAAATAATACAAGATTTCCAAGATTTTTAAAGTTCATAGGTATTTTACTAATGATAGTAACATTTGTTAAGTACCTTTTTGTATAACCAAGTTCATTTTCTTCATTTTTTTTCTTCGATATACTCCGTATGTAAAAAAAATTACTGAATCGAGGTCAAAAAAATGCAATTTTGGATGAACACTATTATTAACCGATTAGAAACAGCGTACCGCACAAGATTTGATATGAAAGCATCATTAGTTTTCCTAAATGATGCTTATCAAAACTCAATTGAGTTGATTAAATCTGTTGAAGAAACGCCAGATGAAGAGTGTCAAGAATTCTTACAATTGTTTATGGAAACACGTGATCTATTTATCCAACAACTTGTCGATCGTTATCCATCAAATTATCACGATGTCGAAGTTCAAATCGAAAAACTAAAAGCATATTCATATGTACATTAAGGGGAATTAGCAAAACAAATGGAAGACAAATTATTCAACAAACATTTTATTGGTATCACACTTATTAACTTTATTGTTTATCTCGTTTATTATTTATTAATGGTCATCATCGCAGTTATCGCCCAAGACAGCTTACACGCTAGCTTAAGTCAAGCAGGATTTGCTTCTGGCATTTATATTATTGGTACTTTGCTTGCTCGTTTATTAATGGGGAAACAACTTGAATTGATTGGCCGAAAAATTACGTTACAAGGTGGTGCAATTTTTTACCTGTTGACTACCATCGCTTATCTTTACATGCCTTCCATCGGAATTCTTTACCTTGTCCGCTTTTTAAATGGTTTTGGCTATGGAACAGTTTCAACTGCAACAAATGCAATTGTAACAGCATATATTCCAATGAATAAAAAAGGTGAAGGGATCAATTATTATGGTTTGAGTACTAGCTTAGCTGCTGCAATTGGACCATTTTTAGGAATGATCTTGTTGAATATGACTGATTTCCATTTCATCATTTGGTTCACGATTGTCTTAGTTTTCTTAGTCACTATCGCCTGTCTGTTCTTCCCTGTCAAAAATATTGTTTTGTCAGCTGAACAAAGAGAACAATTGACTTCATGGACAGTTGATAGTTTTATTGAGAAAAAAGCCTTATTTATTACAGGAATCGCTTTTTTGATGGGCTTATCTTACTCAAGTGTTCTGTCCTTCTTATCTTCTTATACGCAAGTGATTCATTTAGTTAGCGCTGGTTCCTTTTTCTTTGTTGTTTACGCGTTAGTAATCACCTTTACTCGTCCGTTGACAGGTCGAATCTTTGATACGAAAGGTGAACAATACGTCATGTATCCTAGCTATCTTTTCTTAACTGCTGGCTTGTTTTTACTCAGTGCAACAACCAATAGTTTCATGTTACTGGTTTCAGGAGCCTTAGTTGGACTTGGTTATGGAACCTTTATGTCTAACGGACAAGCAGTTTGTTTGAAAATCGTTCGTGAACATCGAATCAGTATTGCGTTATCTACTTACTTCATTGGATTAGATTTAGGATTGGGCGTTGGTCCTTATATTATGGGAACCTTGAAATCGTTCACTTCATTCAGAGGATTATACATTGTTTCTGGAATCATTCCATTGATTTGTACCTTCCTTTATTTCATAAACAAACGGAAAAAGAAAGTGGTAGAAGAAGTATCCAGCTTCTAAAAAATCGTTCATATCTGTTTGAGAAAAAATGTGGATTGGGGCAGAAAAATATTTTTGAGAATGTTCCAGTGTCCTCACTGCTCAATTAAATAAAGTAAAAAAACGAGATTAGGAAAGAACATTTCCTCGTCTCGTTTTTTATCTAGTTGGTTTACTGTCTATTTTACTCACTCATTTTATTGAGATGTTCTTCCTTACGCAAGTGATATTTTTTCATTTGCTTTTGCCATTTTTCTTTATCAGCTTGATTGACTTTCCGAATCACTTTTGCTGGGTTTCCGCCAACAATCGTATGATCAGGTACGTCTTTTGTAACAACTGCCCCCGCCGCAATAATCGAATTGTTTCCAACCGTTATTCCAGGTAGTAGAACACTGTTTCCACCAATCCAAACATTATTTCCAACAGTAATCGGTAAGCCAAATTCTAAATCTGTTATGCGGATTTCTGCATCTGTTGGGTGACCTGCGGTAAAGAAACTGACTCGTGGCCCCACCATGACATTATCCCCAATTTTTATTTTATTCACGTCTAGAAAGATGCAATCCATATTTGCATAAAAATTTTCGCCAATCTCCACATGACGACCATAATCGACATGAAGAGGTGGATTGACATAAATATGTTCACCCGTTTTACCAAAAAGTTCTTTTTCCAGTGCCACAATTTTTTTCGTTTCATCAATTGGTAATTGATTGATTTTCTGTGCTAGCTTTTGTCCATTAATCGAGCGATTTTCTGGAAAAATACCTGATGCCTTATAAAGTTCACCAGCTAGCATTTGCTCGTAATCAAAATCTCTTGCCATTCGCTTTAACCACCTTTTTTATGATTGATTAGTCGATTGCATCTGTCGTTAATTCAATCAAGTTTCCTTCTGGATCTTGGATTACTGCCTCATAATAACCATCACCTGTTGTTCTTGGTCCGCTCAGTAAAGGATAGCCATCTTGGACAAATCGATCAGCAAAACGATCAACTTCTTCTTTCGTCCCTACCGCCATCGCTAAGTGTGCATAGCCTAAATGATCTGTGACTCGATTTGCTAGATGTGGTTTCGTTGTCAATTCTAAGCGACTCCCTGAACCAAAACTTAAAAAGTAAGATTGAAATTGTGTTTTTGGATTACGATAGCGTTCACTACTTGTTGCCTGAAAATATTTTTCGTAAAACGTTCTCATTTTTTCCAAATCTTTCGTCCAAACAGCTAAATGTTCAATATGCATCCTTCTTCATCTCCTAAAATAGTTCATTTTCATCCTATTTTCTGCTATTTTTACTAGTTTTCACTTTATCAAATTCCTTTTCGATGCAGCCAAAATGAATAAATCGTTGGAATCAAAATAACAATCACGATAATTGGCATCATTAAAAATTCCCATGAAACAAAACTTGCGAGTAACATCAAAATACCGCCTGCAATAAATGTTTTGGCACCAAGTCGATTTGTTTGTAGCCAATTCTGTTCACTGCTCAGCGTCCAAGGTAAACGAATACCCACTGTATAATTTTGCGGAACAGCGGTCAGAATCACTCCTGAAACAATAAAGATGATTCCGATAAATGCAGCGGGACTAATTTTCATCAACCATGTTGCCTGATTGCCTAAAGCATAACTGATGGTCAATGCTTGAACAAAAAGTGCAATCAGCGGAATGATTCCTAAAACGCTGTAGATAATCCAACGTTTTGTCACTTTTTGCTTTGGATCATTTAACACGAAAAAGGCAACCAATAATTGTAAGCCTGCCAGAAGAAATGGTAAGCCAATCAACGCAAATCCCTTTGAGCTCCAGCCATTCGCTTGCCAATTCAAATCAAAATGTGTCGCAACTTGATTCGGAATTTCTTCCCAAAAAATGGCACTTGCCACAAGTGGTAACAAGGTAATGATTACCGAGATAACAATTGCTCCACGATATTTTTTCATTTCAGACCACGTCCTTTTTTCTCTTAATGATTGTCAGCAACTCTTTTGATAATCGCTATTTCTAAGTGTACCTTTTAACTGGCAAACTGCCAACTTTTTGTCTGGATTATCCGAAAAAGGATAGACTTTTTTGATGATTAACAAAAAAGTCTAATTAAAGGAAAAAGAAAGAGCTGTGACACGAGTTTTGTCACAGCTCCTAAATTTTTATTCACTTGTTTCCTTTTTTTGCAATAGGGCTGACCTATCTTCTTGTCAATTTTTTATTTCAATAAATCTTTCATTCCATAAACACCCAATTCATACATTCGCACTGCTGTGTCTGAACCTTGTGTAGGTTTATCCACAGTTACTTTCACATATCGTGCTTGTTCCACGGCAAAGGTATTGGTGCTATTTTTTTCCGTATTATTGATTGTTCGTGAAACTTTCTTGTACTCTTTTCCATCTTGGCTTACTTCGATTGTATAAGCCTTTGTATTCATATCTGCATTTTCGCCACCAGCCTCTGCATGTGCGAATCGAACTTCACTGACTGTTTGGCTATTACCCAAATCGACAATGATTTCATGGGGAGGTGTTCCCGTTGCACACCATTTTGTTTCAAGTTTCCCATCAACTGCAAATTCAGGCGCTTCCGAATCATTTGTAAACGAAGAGGCTTCTGTTTTCGCATTTAAAGATAGCAACACCAATTCGGCAGGGACTTTTTGACTGATTGTAATCAAACCTTCCATCTCAATCGGTGTTTTTCCTTCTTCATTTTCTGCGGTCAGTTTTACTTTATACACACCCTCTTTATCATAAGTAACGACAGGCTCATTTTCGGTACTTGTTTCAATATCGCCACCTTCAAATTCCCAAGTTACTTTGTCCGTATTGGAAGAAGATGTATTTGTGAAACTAATTTGTTCCCCGGGAGCCGCCAATGTTTTAGAAGCCGTAAAACTTGCTTTTGGTAATGTATTATCTGGCCATTCAAAAGAGATTGGATCTGATGCCATGCCTCGATTTCCAAGAGCATCAACGGGAACTATTTCCAATTTTGTCTGTTGCACGTTCTTTTGTCTTTCCAGTCCATTGATGTAATGTGTCGTCGCAGGTGTTGCACCTAGGAAAGAACGAGTATTATCTTTATTTATTCGATAAATTTCATAATGTTCTGCTTCACTGTCTTTACTATCCCATGTCAAACGAATCCCTGCATAATTACTTTCTTCTTCATCAAAAACAACATCTTCCACTTCAGCATTTGCAACAGCCATTTTTTCTGTAGCAGGTGAGTCCGTCATTGCAAGCTGTCCTAAATGTAATTCATAAGTGTCATTTGTTTTTTCTGAAGTTATTTTATAAGAAAGTGATGTGACTGTTTTTCCTGCAAATTTTTCTAATGAATACTTCAAGGTTGTCCAATCATTTGTTACTTTTTGACTTGATGCAACTGTTTCTGTACTTCCGTCTTCAAACGTCAAGACAATCTCCAGCTTGGTAGCATCTGATGCTTTAGCGGTTGTAGTTATCTCTGAATCTTTTGTTAGCGTTGTTTCCATTCGATAAAGCTTCGCTTGGCTAACCGCATTTTTTGTCATATTTCCTCTAAACAATAATGAATTACCTCCATTGAAAGCATCTGCATAATCCATTCTAATTGATAAATCATTGTTATTTTCATGCTCCATTATCCAACGGTAAGTCGGCATGATATCTTGCATGCTTCGGTTATTCCAATCTAGACTTGATACCTTTTGGCCTTTGATAAAATAATTATACCCATTTCCTGTATTGAAATTCGTTACAAAAGGCAAAGAAGTGATTGCTGTTTGCTCCAGCGCATACGTCGAAACTCCCGGCCAATCTTGCCCTTTTAAGGCGATATTTTGAGTTGGATCTCCCTTGTCATTGACCCAAAAACGTTCTTCTCGATTTTGAAAATCATCTGGATCACTAGCAGAACTGTACGTCCAACTAGGAACGTATAATCCCAAAGAAGTATAAGGGACACCTTTATCATCCACAAATAACTCCCAATCAACTGGGGTAGCGTAACCTTTTTCTTGAACATCGATTCCTGCAAATAAATCATAAGGATCAATGCCTAATTCATTTGCTTTTTTCTTAGATGCTTTCAAAAGTTCCTTGCTTGCTAATTGCTCCGTATTCCACCAAAAATTCAAAAACATGCTATCCGCTACTGGATTCATGTCTGCATCTACTAAATAAGCTTGGTTTTGATCGGTCAAAGCATTTTGCCAATCCATTTTTCCTTCAGATGTCATCGAATCATACCACATGATATCTAAATCAGCTTGTTTCCCTTTAAATTCTTTGATAAATTCTTGCATCAAATCGGCATGTTCTTTGTTCAATCCACCAGCTTTATCTGCTGTTTGAGCATTTTTGTTTTCTTTAGCTTCATCAAAGCTAGTCACAACTGTATCTGTTTCTTGGTTAATGAACCAGCCATCAAACCCGTAACTTTGCGCAACTTCAATCAGCTTGTCAACTAAAGGAAATGTCCCATTAGCATCTTTTTCCAAGAAAGTATCTAGCCATTCGATTTTTCCACCATGCGCAGTTTGTGGAAAGAACACAGTTCCTAACACTGGCACACCATTTTTATGAGCCGCATCAATCACATCCGGACTTGGTGGAACAATAATTCCTTCACCAGATGAACCCCCCCAGTAAACTAATTGATCGATATATTGCCAGTTAGAAAAAACATTGGCATCAAAAGTGTTCACACCTCGTGGTGCATTGCCACTGGTACTACTGTTCATAATGGATAAAGCGACTACTTTCATCTCTGTATTTTGTGTTTTATTTGAAGGAATCAACTTTGTTTTATCTACCCGTTGTGCCAATGGTACAGCACTAACATTGTATTTTGCATCTTCGTCTTTTGAAAAGTCCCATTGCAATAACTCTTCTGGAAACCAATAAGAAGATTCTGGCTGATTAGCCATCCCTCGATCAACTTTTGCTTCTTCCGTTTCTTGATAGTCAATCGAATTTGACTCTGCTTGATTTTTGACGCCACATCCTGAGACACCAACTACACCAATTGCCAACAACAGCCCTACTCCACTTTTAAACCAACACTTCATCCATGATTCCTCCTATAGTTTTTTTATCCCAGTAAAATGATAGCGCTTACTTAGAGATAAGTACATGAACAAACTATAGAAATGTGAATACAAAATATAGATTCAAACTAATTTATTATGTGCGATTTTTTCTTTGTTTTCAATGAACTAATTCGGCTATGTCGAGAACCAAGTATAAAAAACCTGCAAAAAAACAGACCCCATCCGAAGATGAGGCCTGCCAAATATTGCATAAACAATAATTTGATTATTCTGCAGCGTTTTGATCTTTGAGACCGTATTTTTTGTTGAAACGGTCCACACGTCCGTCTGCTTGTGTGAATTTTTGACGTCCAGTGTAGAATGGATGTGAGTCAGAAGTTACTTCGACACGGATTACTGGGTATGTATTACCGTCTTCCCATTCAACTGTTTCTTGTGAAGATTTTGTTGAACCTGACAAGAATTTGAAACCAGTTGTTGAATCCATGAATACTACTGGATGGTAATCTGGATGAATGTTTGCTTTCATAGTTTTTTCGCTCCTTTGCCCTGCTTCATTTGCTGAACCAGAGTTGATTTGTCGATTTACAACAGTAACATCTTATCATGTTTCATTCAAGGTTGCAATTATCTTTTTTGATTTCTCATTTGATTTTTCTTACCAAAGGAAACATCTTGAAACTCCGCAAAAAATTGTTGATTGTTCTTCGTTTTTCGTAAGAAACGAATCAATTGCTCAGTGTATTCCAAAGAATCACCAATCATATTTTTCCGTAGCTTCCAAATTTCTTCTAATTGCGCACTTGGAATCAATAACTCTTCTTTACGAGTTCCTGATTTTTTGATGTCGATTGCTGGGAAAATTCTTCTTTCTGCCAATTCACGTGACAATTGGAGTTCAAGATTTCCCGTTCCTTTGAACTCTTCGTAAATGACATCGTCCATTCGACTACCCGTATCGACTAAAGCAGTTGCTAGAATCGTTAAGCTCCCGCCTTCTTCAATATTACGTGCCGCTCCAAAAAATTTCTTTGGTTTGTACAACGCAGCTGGATCAATCCCTCCACTTAAAGTTCTACCACTTGGCGGAACGACTAAGTTATAGGCTCTGGCAAGTCGCGTGATACTGTCCATTAAAATGACAACATCTCGCTTATCTTCAACCAAACGCATTGCACGTTCTAAAACTAATTCCGCGACACGCGTATGATTCTGTGGTTGTAAATCAAACGTTGAAGACACCACATCACCTTTTACGCTACGCTCTAAATCGGTCACTTCTTCTGGTCGTTCATCAATTAATAAAACAATCAATTCAACATCAGGATAATTCTCAGTGATGCCATTTGCAATTTCTTTTAAAACCGTTGTTTTCCCTGCTTTAGGTGGAGCAACGATTAAGCCACGTTGACCAAAACCAACAGGAGAAAAAATGTCAATCATTCGTGTGGATAATCGATTAGTAGTCGTTTCTAACGTTAACTGTTCTTGTGGATAAAGAGGTGTTAGTGCTGGAAAATGAGGGCGCTCTTTCGCTTCTTCTGGGTCTTTTCCATTGACACTTTCAACATGCATCAAGCCATAATAACGTTCTGATTCTTTCGGTGGGCGGGCTTTCCCGGCAACTTTATCCCCATTTCTCAAACCAAAACGGCGAATTTGTGAAGCAGAAATATAGATGTCTTCTACACTGGGACCATAATTAATTGGACGTAAAAATCCATACCCATCTTGTCCTACGATATCTAAAATTCCTTCCATATAATAGAATCCTTGTTTTTCTGCTTGTGCACGAATGACAGAGAGTGCGAGTTCTTTTTTATTCATTTTACTGTAATAAGGAATTTTAAAATCCTTTGCGTAACTGTAAATTTCTTTTAACGTTTTATTTTCCAGCTCCGCCATTGTCAAATAATCGCTCATTCGGCCTCCACTTCCTCAATCATTTCAATTGATGCACCTAAAGCAGTCAACTTTTCAATAATATGATCATAGCCACGTAAAATATATTCGACATTATAAATTGTCGTCGTTCCTTCTGCTAGCAACCCAGCAATAACTAAACAAGCTCCTGCACGAAGATCAGATGCCACAACTTCTGCCCCATGTAACTTACTTGGACCATTTATAATAATCATGTTTCCTTCAACTGAAATGTCTGCACCCATTCGCGCTAGCTCAGGTACATGATTGACACGCTTGGCATAGATCGTATCAATGATTTCTGCGGTGCCAGATGTCATTAACAATAATGGCGTCAATGGTTGTTGCAAATCTGTCGCAAAACCTGGATATGGATAAGTCATCACATTCACAGCTTTCAACTCCATCGCCGGATAGACTTCAATCTCGTCCTCACTGATTTTCATTTTGACACCAATTTCTTGTAATTTAGCAATGAAGCTTTCAAGATGCTCATAAATAACGTTTTTTACTTTTATTCCATCTCCTGCAGCTGCTGCAAGAGCTAAGTACGTTCCCGCCTCAATTCGGTCAGGAATCATGAAATGACGACAACCATGTAATTCATCAACACCGTCGATACGGATAATGTCCGTACCTGCACCACGAACGTTTGCACCCATGTTGTTCAATAATGTCGCAACGTCAATAATTTCTGGCTCACGAGCCGCGTTTTCAATAATTGTTTGGCCTTTTGCTTTTACTGCCGCAAGCATGACATTGATTGTCGCACCTACAGAAACAACATCCATAAAAATTCGATTTCCTTGCATTTGGCCATTTTCAGTTCGCAAATACATTGCGCCATGTTCATTTGTAACTTGTGCGCCTAGCGCCTCGAATCCTTTAACATGTAAATCAATTGGTCGCGGACCTAAATAACAGCCACCAGGCAAGCCAACTACAGCTTCACCAAATTTTCCTAATAATGTTCCCATAAAATAGTACGATGCACGTAAACTATTGATTTTCCCATTTGGCATTGGCACAGATACGATTTCTGTTGGATCAATTTCTAATACGTTATTTGAAAAAGTAATCTTTGCACCCATAATTTCTAAAATTTCAATTAATGAATGGACATCCTGAATATCAGGGACACCTTCTAAAATCACTGGGGAATTTGCTAAAATAGCCGCCGGAATCAATGCCACAGCACTATTTTTTGCCCCACTAATCGTTACTTCACCTGTTAGTGAACGGCCACCATTGATAACGATTTTCTTCATAAAATCCACCTATTCTTAATTTATTCATACTCGCTAATTTTACCATAGACTGTCATTTTTCAAAAGCTTGGGATCATATCTACACATAAACAACTTTTTATTGTCCCTTTCGACCACTTTTTTACAAAAAAAAAGAGACTGAAAAATAATTTTCCAGCCTGCTTTCTATTTACTAATTTGAACTATTTTTTCTCAAACGTTCTTTGAATAATCAAGTGCTTTATTCACTTTGTCACTTGACGATGAATTTGATAAACAGCACCAATCATGCCTGCATCATTTTGTAATTTAGCTGGGCGAACAGCAGCAATCGTTTTGTTTTTAAGATAATGAATTGATTCGTGACGATTCATCACTTCTTCCAAACGTTTTTGAAATCGTTGATTAAATTCCTCGTTGGAACTGATTCCTCCACCAAATAAAATCAGTTCTGGATCAAAACAACTAATCAGATTCAACATTCCCACAGATAGATCTGTTAAAAATTGTTCTACTATATTGATTGCCAGCACTTCTCCTTCTGCCTCTCTTTGAAAAATTTCTCGAGCATCTAAAATCATTGGTGCAGCTGCATCTAATTTTTTTTGGCTCAAATTATATTGATAACAGAGACCGCCAACGGTTGCTGCTCGTTTGTTCCACGAAACTTCTTCGATATCGCCTTCTGCTGGTAAGTGATCAATGATACTCCACCCAAATTCGCCAGCCATCCCATGAGCGCCTCGAAAAACTTCCCCATTGAGCACGATTCCTCCGCCAATACCTGTTCCTAAAACAATGCATAAATAATTTTCTAGCCCTTGTGCATTCCCAATCCAATGTTCTGCAATCGCTGCGGCATTCGCATCATTTTCGATAGAAACGGGCAAGCCAGTTAGTCGTTCCAGTTCTATTTTGATATTGGCTCCATAAAAAGGTCTAATTGCACCAGCAGTAAGCATGTATCCATCTTCTTGGATAATACCTGGCGCACTAATACCAATCCCCTCAATTTTTTCATATCGTTTTTGAGCATCTTTCACGATTGTATCTAGCTCAACCAAAAAGTCTGCCAACTGATAATTTGTTGGAATTGCAGATTTTTCTAAAATATTCCCAACTTCATCTAGAACACCATATTTGACAGTCGTTCCACCAATATCAAATCCTACATACATATGATCAACTTCCCTCTTCTAAATTCTCGTACGAATGAAAAACGCCCAACAATAACTTTGCTTTGATAAAAATGATCGTGCCGATTCCTAAAAAGAGCCATGCAAATAATAAACTTGGCAAATAAAGAGGCAGCATTATCCCTCCACCAATTGTTATAAAAAACAACAGGATACTACTTGGTAAATGTTTTAGTGATAAGATGCAAGCATTGACCAATGTTCCTGTTAAATTATTTTCAAAACGAGCAATTAACGGAAACAGATATAATCCCATCAAAACAAGTAATGTGACAAATAACATTACTAAATAATAGGCAATTTTATTTCCAATCAATAACGGTTGAATGAAAGGCAACAGAAAAAAAACACCACTACTCACACCCAAAATCAGCAACCACATTTTCGTTGCCAGAACAAAATTTTGTTTAAACTGATGAACATATTCTTTATACAAGATGCCTTCTCTATGATCTACCATTTTATAAGCAGTCCCATAAGCACTAGCCATCGCCGCACCAATTGTGAGTACTGGTAAACAGGAAAGTATAAAAATAATCGTCAATAATAGCACTTGATAAATTCGTTGCATTCCTTCGTAGATTTTACCTTCTGTACTAAAAATTTTTTGCATTTTTTTTCCTCCTGAATAATCCTGTTCACACAAATCAAAAAGATGGTCACAGATTAGAAATGTTTCGTTGCTCGCATTTTAACTTTTCGTCACAAGGTAGTTCAGTCATTTCGCCTCAATTCAAAACTATGGCACTTATTTTGATTCTTTGAACATTTTTAGCCGTCATTCAGCTAGCTTATTTGAACGAACTCTGTTTATTTCGTAGGTGTTCACAGACTTCTTTTTTCAAAAAGAAGTCGAGCTTCTCGAAAATTGATGCGTACATTTTTGAGAAACTCTTTTTTATTTAAGACTTCTTTTTTATTTTTAAAGATTACATCGCTAATTTTTCTTTATTCTCTTGAATTTTCTCATTACGAACTTTATTCACATCATCGATTTTGTTTTCTTCTTGGAACGTTTTGTACTTAGCTAATAAATCATCTAGTTCTTTTTCATCTTTAGCACGTAACATACCAACCAATGTTGTACTCCAGTTTGTTTGGATGGCACTTAAGGCACGCGCTTCTTGACTTCCAGCATCTGGTCCAATATTTTCCGTTAAGAATTGAGAAGTTAGTTTGCCTTCTCCCCATTGTTGCATTTGTTTAACTGCATCAACGTAGGAATCATCGTTCATTGCTTTAAAACGGTCATGACCAAACTGGATAAATTCACCCATTCGATACTCCAATTGCCATTTTTCTGGATCTTCTTGTTGAATTTTTCTTGCTTCATCTGTCCATTGTACTTTATCACCATCTTTGGTATAAGTTTCGCCTTCAATCCCAAAGTTCGTTAACATTTCTCCTTCATCACTTAGCAAATAAGTAAATAATTGGATTGCTTTTGCAGGATCTTGACAATTTTTACCAATATAGTTGATCATCCAACCAGAGATACCTGCCTGTGTTAACGTTGGATCATTTCCTTTGGTGCTTTGAATTCCATCAACTGCAATGTATTCAGAATCAGGATTAGCAGCTTTAAATGTTTGCAGCGGGATACCTTGGTTAACAAATGAACCAATCATTACAGCGCCATATTTTCCAGTTTGTAATTTTTCTTTGAATTTATCACCATCATCAGTAAACGTGTCATCCGAGATATTTCCATCTTCATGGACTTGGCGGAATGCTTTGACCCATTTGATATAATCTTCGTCTAAATTACGATCGTAGTAATCATCACCATCTGTATAAGGAACACCCAGCATATCTTGAACCACACTATCCATTGAACCATTGGATGAACCATCTTTGGCAAAGTCATTAAATCCAAACGGAATCAATTCAGGAAACTGTTCTTTGATTTTCTTCATTCCAGCAACAAAACCATCTGGTGTAGTGAAATCTGGTTTGCCAATTGCTTCATAGACATCTTTTCGAATAATGAACGCATCACGGGCAAAAATATCACCACTGTCAAAATCTGCTTGAACATTTGAATAATCTGGATAGCCATAAGATTTTCCATCTGAGAGTTTGTACCAGTTTAATGTTTCTTGACGTGCCACTTGATTGAAATATGGATCATACTTTTCAGCTAGATCTTGTAATGGAAGCGCCCAAGAGTTGGCTTTTCTAGCTACTTGTGAATTTGAATCAAAGACAGTCACGATATCTGGCATGTCACCACCAGCAAAATAAGTATTTAATTTTGTGTCATCACCTGTGATGAATTTAATATCAATATTCAAGTCTTCTTTTACTTTTTTTGTCACCATATCTTTCCCAAATTCAGTATTCCACCAGTCGGCATTGACATACCAAGTTAATTTCGTTGCCTCTTCTTTTTTATCTAACTTCCAAGCAGGTGTATCTTTCTCTGGTGTATAGCGATCTTCAATTGAGGGAAGTTCTACTGTTTTATCTGCTGATGCTTCCTCTTTGCCGCTACCACAAGCACCTAAAGCTAGTAACACCGTACTCGTTAATGCCAACATACCTACGACCTTTTTCTTTGAGACTCCAAACATTGATTATTCCTCCTATTCTTTGACTGCCCCAAGCATCATGCCTGAGATAAAATGTTTTTGTAGCAATGGATAAATGATTAAAATTGGAACGGTCGTAACAACGATCGTTGCCAACTGTACTCCTTTAGATGTAGTACTGATTTCAACAGCAGCATTCAATCCTTGCTGCGAAGCTGCCTGAGATTGTGTAATGATTTCATAAAGTTTCATTTGTAATGGATAGAGTGCTTTATCCGTAACATACAGTTTTGCTGTCATGAAATCATTCCATTGCCAGACACCGTGAAAGAGGGCAATTGTTGCAAGTGCTGGCTTTGATAATGGCACAAAAATTTTTAAGAAAACGCCCCAATCGCTTGCGCCATCAATTTTTGCTGACTCTTCTAGTGAAGTCGGTACATCACGGAAAAAATTCATTAAAATAATAACATCATAGTATGACAACAACGCCGGGATAATATAAACCCAAAAAGTATTCAACAGGCCTAACGATTTGATTAATAAATAGGTTGGGATCATTCCCCCTGAGAAAAACATCGTAATAATTCCCATTGTCGAGTAAAGATTGCGACCTTTTAAATTGCGCTTAGACAAAGCATAGGCCATAATTGCACAAAAAGCCGTATGTGCTAACACACCAAGAACCGTTTTTCCAATCGAGATAATCAATGCCTGCCACATAGAGGAATCGCCAAGCACTTTTCGATAGTTATCCATCGAGATTTCCGAAGGCCAAAAGACAAAATCTCCTTTTGCCAAAGCATCACTTGAAGCAAAAGAGGAAGCAACAATATTCCAAACAGGTACGATAATCATGATTGTGAAAACTAGCAAGAGCAAGACATTGACAAAGTTAAAGATCTTACTGTCTTTGTCTTGTACAACATTACTCTTGGGTTTTGATAAAGATAATTTTCTTTTTTCCATCGTCTTTACTCCTTTCTTATAAAACGGACTGATTATCGTTTAATTTCTTAGTTACGATATTCGTTGCAACCAGTAAGATAACTGAAATGATTGAAATACCTAATCCAACAGCCGTGGCGTAAGAAAAATCTCCCTGCATTAAACCAACTCGATAAACATATGAATTGATTACTTCTGCTTTGGGTTGATTTTGTGAGTTCATTAAAACCAATGTCTGATCTAAATTCGAATTAAATAAACCGCTTACACTAAGGATCAAGTTTAAAGAAATAATATTTCGGATCATCGGGATCGTGATACTCCAAATTTGACGCATTCGAGTGGCACCATCCATTTTTGCTGCTTCGTAATACGTGGGATCAATTCGTGACATCGTCGCAAGGTACAAAATCGTTCCCCACCCGGCTTCTTTCCATACATCAGATAAAGAAGCAATCCACCAATATTTTCCTGCATCCAACATATGGTTTTGCTTCGCTTGGATACCAATGAAATTCAAAAGTTCATTAATCATTCCGTTAGAAGAAAACCAAGTAATCAACATCCCGCCGAGTATGATCCAAGAAAGGAAATGTGGTAAGTAAGAAATCGTTTGGATCGTCCGTTTGAAGACGCTGTCTCTTAATTCATAAATCATCACCGCAATAATAATCGGTAGGACAAAACCAAAAGCTAGTTTTAAGCCACTAATTCCTAACGTATTGACCACTGATTGCCAGAAATATTTATCTTCCATAATAATTTTAAAGTTTTCCAGTCCCACCCATTGTGCACTTTCAATCGTATCAATCACTGTATAATTTTTAAAAGCAATCACTAAGCCATAGATGGGAATAAAGCTGAATATAATCATGTAGACAATACCTGGAATCGCCATCGATTGTAATTGCCACTGGCGACCAAAATTTCGAAACCACTTCTTGATACGAACGTTTAGTGTTGGTTTTACTTTTGCTTCCAACTGATCTTCCTCCTCGTTATTTTTCCTTTTAAATCTATTACGCTAACTTTCGTGTTTGTTACGCAACTCTTTCGCTGTTTCTCCCGCAATCAACTGGCAGTCTAAACTTTTATTCTCACCAGTTTTTTGGTTATCAATCAAATGCAATAGCTCAATAACTGCTTGACGTCCCTGCTCACGAATCGGATTCCGAATCGTCGATATCTTTGGTTTGAAATAACGAAGTAATTCAATATCATCAAACCCAACCACACTAAAATCTTCTGGTACCGACATGGCTAACCCTTCGATTGCTTTGATAACGCCGATTGCACTTAAATCATTTCCAGCAATCCACGCTGTAGGCCAGCTGTTCTTTTCTTGCATGTTTAAGTACTGTTTCATATTGTTAAAACTAGCTTTTTCTTCAAATAATCCTGGGATAATCCACTGTTCGTTAATTGTCAATCCAGCTTCCTTCATGGTCTCTTCAAAGCCTAAATAACGTTCATCACTATCATAGACACCTGGATGTCCGGGTAAAAAACCAATTTTTTGATGTCCTTTTTCAATTAAATACTGTGTCGCTAATTTTCCAGCCTTTCGAGAAGAAAAGACCACACTACTGATACTTTGATCCTCAATTTCTCGATCCATAAAAACAGCTTTGATTCCTTCTGACTGAATCGTACCTAGTGCTTCATCATCAATCAGATCTTCAAATCCGATAAACCCATCAACCATATTTCCTAATAGATGCGAGCTTAGCACCTTTTTATCAGAAGAAATAATTACGTTCACACCATAGTGATGCTGTTCTGCTTCCTTCACGATTGCTTCGATCAGGGTACTAAAGTAAGGACCGATAATCGTATGCGTATAAAAGCCAATCATATTGGTGTGTTTTGCTTTTAGATTTTTACCAAATAAATTCGGTGTATAATGCAGTTTTTTAGCCGCAGTCAGGACTTTTTCTTTTGTTTTTGGTGTTACCACATCAACATTATTCAATGCTTTTGAAACAGTCGCAATTGAGACATTCGCTTCTTGAGCAACTTCACGAATAGTTATTCGTTCTTTCATAACTCCCTCCAAATAAAAACGTTTTTATTTTTCTTAAATAAGTAAAGAAGTTTTTTTTACATTCACATCATAAATAAAAACGTTTTCAAAAACAATAACTTGTCCTCTTAATGGTTTTCGTTTCCCACTTTTGAAAAAAAAGTCATAGTGGCACAAGCTGTACCACTAAAAAAATTATGTTAGGAGAAATCGGCTTTCTGCCACAATATTCGCTACACTTTCCCCTAAAAATAAACGAAATCCGCCCGATTCAATCGTCTTTTTTAAATCTATATGACTATAGGCCAATTCAGCTGGCGAAACTACAAACTCGACTTTCTTCGTTTCGCCTGCAGCTAGTTCAACTTTTGTCCACTTCAAAAGTTCGATTTTTGGTCGAATAACTTCGGTAACCTCATCTTGGAAATAAAGTTGTGGTAACGCCCACCCTTTAATCTTGGAGTTATTCCTCACTTCAAAACTCACTGTCAACTCTTCCTCTTTTGTTAGCGTATCACTTGAGAGGGAAAAATTTTTATATTGAAACTCGCTATAAGACAATCCATGACCGAAACAGTACAATGGATGGTTTTCTTCATCCATATAGCGTGAAATATATTTTTCATGATAGTTTTCTTTTGTTTGTGGCCGTCCAGTCGACATCTCTTGATAAGAATAAGGCAGTTGCCCAACACTACGAGGAAAACTCATCGGTAAGTGTGCCGTAAAATTTTCTGCACCACTCAAAAGCATCGCTAAAGCATCTCCTGTTTGGCTACCTAAAAACCAAGCAGAAACAATAGCATCTACTTTCTCAACGACATCTGTCAGAACTAATGGGCGTCCACTAAAGGTCACTAAAATCTTTTCAATCTCATCTGTCGCTAATAAATCAATCAATTCGAGTTCGATCGCTGTTAATTTTAATTCTGCGCGACTTGCAGCTTCGCCCGCTTCTTCGCTTTTCTCCCCAACTGCGATGATAACTTTATCAGCGACTTGGATTGCTTGCTCAATTGCTTTTTTGTCAAGTTGGTCAGTCACTGAAATAAGCTGGACTTCAGAAAATTGCTGTTTTAGCCCACTAGCAAATGAAATGGCTTTTTTCGAATCGCCAATCCATGACCATGCTCCAAGTACGTCTTGTGTTGTTGCTTTCGTACCGATCAATAAAATTTTTTCTGTTGATTCTAAAGGTAGAACAGCATTATTTTTCAAAAGTACAGCAGAATTAAGAGCTGCTTGATAACTTAATTCTTGGAGTTCAGATAAATCAACCGTCACGTCCAGCCCACGATACGGATTTTCAAATAAGCCTAACTCATTCTTCAAAGTCAAGATACGCCAAACTGCTTCATCTAATTTTTTTAATTGCTCTTTTGTTTCAATCATTTCTGCAAGCTCATTTAAATAGCAATCTGTCATCATATCGATATCAACGGTTGCCTCGAAGGCTTTTTTTGCTGCTTCACGTGGGTTTTCAGCTACGCGGTGATTCATCAACTCAGCAATTGCTGCCCAATCTGAAATTACGACACCGTCAAAACCCAATTCATCTCGCAAAATTCCTTTAATCAGCTTTCGATTTCCCGTTACTGGTACCCCATGTAAACTATTGAATGACGTCATAACCATTTTTACGCCATTCGCAATTGCTCCTTCAAAAGCAGGCAGATAGTTTTGGTACAACTCAACATCAGAAAAATCTACCGTATTATAATCACGACCACCCTCGGCAGCTCCGTAACCAACAAAGTGCTTCACACAAGCCGCTACACGATGTGATTCTGTTGCTAAATTTGTTCCTTGATAGCCTTTGACATACGCTTCTGTTAATGCGCGAGAAAGTCTAGGGTCTTCACCATTACTTTCTAATACGCGTCCCCAACGAGGATCTTTGACATAGTCTGCCATCGGAGAAAAAGTTACTTGAATACCCTCACTGGCAGCTTCTGCGGCAGATGCCTTTGCTACTTTTTCAATCAATTCAGGATCAAAACTACTAGCTAGCGCTAATGGAATCGGAAAAATCGTTTCATAACCATGAATAACATCTGCCATAAACATTAAAGGAATCTGATGTTGACTGTGCGCTAAATAATCTTCTTGAATTTTTCTGACTTCCGTTCCTCGGTGGGTACCTAAAACAGATCCTACTTGATAAAGCTGATCCATCCCCATTGACCACTCTGACATTGGGCCAGTAATTTCTCCTTGATTTCCAAAAAAATTAGGCGTTACTTGAGCTAATTGCCCAATTTTTTCAGCTAGACTTAACTTGTCCATTACTTTTTTTAGTTCACGAATTTCCATGATGTGCTCCTTTAGGCTATTGATTTTCTTGAATCAATTTTTGATACCAAGCAAAGGAATCTTTTTTCAAACGAACCAAACTTCCCTTGCCTTCATTATCTTTATCAACATAAATCATACCGTAGCGTTTTTCCATTTCACCGGAACCAAAGCTAACTAAATCAATGATCCCCCAAGGTGTATAGCCCAGCAAATCAACACCATCAACATGTACAGCCAGATTCATTTGCTCAATGTGTTTTTGCAAATAGTCAATCCGATAGGTATCATGGACTTGCCCATCTTCTAATCGGTCGTAGGCACCAAAACCATTTTCAACAATAAAAAGAGGTAGATTATAACGTTCATAGACAACATTCAAGGTATAACGCAGCCCGACTGGATCAATTTGCCAACCCCAATCACTTGCTTGAACATAAGGATTTCGAACTACTTTTGCACCTGGAAAATCAGTGATGTTTTCCCCTGAAATCTCTGGTAAAGTCGTTACTGCACCAGACATATAATAACTGAAACCAATATAATCAACTGTTCCTTCTTTCAAAGCTTGTGTTTCGTCTTCGGTAATTTCGATTTGATACCCTTTTTCTTCCCAATATTTTTTGGCATAAGTAGGAATAACACCACGAGCATGAATATCAGAATAAAAGAAGCGACGATCCATTACTTTGACGGATGCCATTAAATCTTCTGGATTACAAGAATATGGATAAACTGATACGTACGCCATCATGCAACCAATTTGAAACTCAGGATTGATTTTATGTCCTAGTCGAACGACTTTTGCACTGGCAATCAACTCATTTAAACCTGCTTGAAAAGTCAATTCTTCTTTATTTTCACCCGCCTGAAAAAGCATGGCAGAATTGGTCCAAGTGTGTAGCTCATGTTGTCCGTCTGCCTGATTATTGATTTCGTTAAAGGTCATCCAATATTTCACTTTTTTCTGATAGCGTGTCATGACTGTTTCAGCATAATGAACGAAGAAATCAATCAACTTTTTGTTTTTGAATCCACCGTATGCTTCATGTAAATGATAAGGAATTTCAAAATGTGATAAAGTAATCACCGGTTCAATTCCATTTCTCAATAATTCATCAAATAAATCATCATAGAATTGCAAACCTGCTTCATTTGGCTCTTCCTCATCTCCATTCGGAAAAATTCTTGCCCAGTTGATTGATGTTCGAAACACGTTTAAGCCTAATTCTTTAAACAAAGCAATATCTTCTTTGTAACGATGATAGAAGTCGATTGCTTCATGGTTGGGATAATTTTTACCAGGGATCACACCTTTCGTAATTTCTCGTGCAACCCCATTTGCACCAGCTGTCATTACGTCAGCAATACTGATTCCTTTGCCGTCAGCATTCCAAGCACCTTCAATTTGATGAGCTGCTACTGCGCCACCCCATAAAAAATCTTTTGGAAATTTATTTGCCATTATTGGTCACCTCAATTAGTTAATGCCCTTAGTATAGTTAGGAAATCTGACTTACTCAATGCCTGTACAAAACTCTGGCATGAAATCCAGTAAATAGAAAAAAACACCATCATGGTACATTCTGTACCAAAATAGTGTTTTCCAAAACGCCATGTACCTAAAAGTAATAATCTTTTTAGTCGCGTTGTTGAAGTCGATCCGCGAGTTGTTCAATCAAAAAAATACAAGGTATCTGACTTGTTAAATCTTCATGTTTTTTTACTCGGCGAACATCCACATGATAGTCTAGCACATAATCAGACATTCGACTCAAGGTCGAATTGATATCTGAAGTAATGGCAATCGTCAAACAATCGTCTTGATTTCGGAAACCATTCACTACTTCAACCACCTCATTTGTCATTCCTGAAACGGATAAGGTCACTAGCACATTGTCACTCGTATTTTGCAGTTTCGATTTAATTGGATAAGTCGGATCAATTAATGGATAACTATTGTACCCCATCAAAGCAAAACGACGTGCCGCATACTCACAAATCGCCCCTGATGCTCCCATACCAAAAAAGACGATATTCTCACAATATTGGATTTTTTCCACAACTTGATTTAATTTACTTTCAATATCTTTACGAAAACTATCCCGACTCAAAATTGTCAAAGCCGCGTTAAAATCTTCTCCTTCTACCACACTCGTACTAAACTGACTGCGAAATTCAGTATAACTTTCATAACCTAGCTTACGAATCAAACGCATCACGGAAGATGCCGAGGTATGCGATTCTTGTGCAATGTCTCGTACGCGCATATACGGAACTTTATCCACATTGCTACTCATATAATGATAAATTGCTTGGTCGGTATCAGACAAAGCATTAAAATCAATATTACCAAAAAAACTCATTTGTTCTCCCCCTAGTTGCAACTAAATTCAAATTTTCCCACTTATTTCTATTTTTTCAAGTAGCGAAAAAACGGTTACAAAGCTTATTCTAGAACAAAATAACTCATAATAGCTAGCAAATCAAGTAAGGAATAATTTTTTAAATAGTTCACGATAAGATTTTTCAGATTTTTTGTTAAACAATTCAGGAACAAAGGAACAAAAATGTTTATGTAAGCCTCGTTTTATTTCGCCATTAAATCAATGAGGCTTCAATTAAGATTAACTCGTCATCTTCCATTTTGTGCATGACAGCAACCTCTTCTTTTTTTAATTTAGAGAAACGAAAATCTTTAGTAAACAAAAAAGAGTGAGACAAAACGAATCCGTTTTGTCCCACCCTTTTCATCAGTCAACAAAGGAAGCAAATTAAGCTTTGTTTGCTGAACCGAACCAGTCAATATGAGATTCTGCATCTTTAACGATTGCAGCTTTACCTGGTGCTAATAATTTACGAGGGTCAAATCCTTTACCTTCGCGGTCTTTACCAGCTTCGATGTATTCACGAGTAGCAGCAGCAAATGATAATTGGAATTCAGTATTAACATTAACTTTTGAAATACCCATTGAGATAGCTTTTTCGATTTGGTCTTGAGGAATACCTGATCCGCCGTGTAATACTAAAGGCATGTCTGGACCTACAGCATCAGCAATTGCTTGTAAGTGATCAAATGCTAATCCGTTCCAGTTTTCTGGGTATTGACCGTGAATGTTACCGATACCACATGCTAAGTAGTCGATACCTGTAGCAACCATTTGTTTACATTCTTCAATGTCAGCTAATTCGCCGTTACCGATGATTCCGTCTTCTTCTCCGCCGATTGAACCAACTTCACATTCTACAGAGATTCCTTTAGCGTGAGCTCTTTCAACAACGTCTTTAGCTAATTTCAAGTTTTCTTCGAATGGTAAATGAGAACCATCGAACATAACTGAAGTATAGCCGATTTCGATACATTCTAAAGCTGCATCGTAGTCACCATGGTCTAAGTGGATAGCAACTGGAACAGTGATGTTCATTGCTTCAACTAAATCAGTGATTAAATCTTTACATACTTTGTAACCACCCATGTATTTAGCTGCACCCATTGAAGTTTGGATAAGTACTGGTGCTTTTTTAGCTTCAGCTGCTTCAAGAATAGCTTGAGTCCATTCTAAGTTGTTTGTGTTGAATCCGCCGACAGCGTAACCGCCTTTACGAGCAGCTTTTAAAAATTCAGCTCCTGATACTACTGGCATAATAAAATTCCTCCTAAGTTTTGTAAAAACTAAATTTGTTAAGACAATTCTTAACCAACGACCTTATTTTACCAAACATTGTGGTACTTTTCTACTAAAATCATTGAAAATGAAAATTTTCAACAAGTTTTTTGTAAAAAAGAAACACAATAACGAACCACAATTAGATAAAAATACTGTTTTATTATGTTTCTTCTTCTCATTTAATAACAAAAAAACAAATAGAAAAAATCATTCTTTTTTCATAAACCCGCATTTATTTCACTTAATTCCTGCTTTTGACTCTTCCCGCAAAAAAACAGAGCAGTTTATGAAAACTACTCTGTTTGACCTATTTCTTATTTTGCTTCGCGATCTGCTAGCGAAGCACCAACAAATGCTTTGATTAATTTTTGTGGACGATTTGGTCGTGAAATCAACTCTGGATGGAATTGACAACCAACAAAGAATTTCTTCTCAGGAATTTCAACGATTTCAACCAAGCGATTGTCTGGTGAAACACCAGAGAAAACCAATCCTTGTTCTTCAAACATTTCACGGTATTGGTTGTTGAATTCATAACGATGACGGTGACGTTCTTGAACGACATCTGCCTCTTCGTATGCTGTTGCTGTTTTCGTTCCTTTTTTGATTTTACATGGATATAAGCCCAAACGAAGTGTGCCACCAAGGTTTTCAACATTTTCTTGGTCAGCCATCAAATCAATAATATTATTTTGAGCATCAGGATTTGTTTCAGCTGAAGCTGCGTCAGGAAGACCCACTACATTGCGTGCAAATTCAACACAAGCCATTTGCATACCTAAACAAATACCTAAAAATGGAATATCATTTTCTCTGGCAAAACGAATTGCTTCAATTTTACCTTCAACGCCTCGATCACCAAATCCACCAGGAACTAAAATTCCGTCAGCATCTTTCAAGCGTTCTGCGACATTTTCTTCCGTTAATTCTTGTGCTTTGACCCAATCCAATTCAATATCTGCATCATAAGCAAAGCCTGAATGTTTCAAAGCTTCTACTACTGAGATATAAGCATCAGGTAACTCAACATATTTACCAACTAAAGCAATACGGACTTTTTTCTTCAAGTTCAAGACACGTTCTTCTAATTCTTTCCATTCCGTCATGTCTGCTTCTGGTGTTTCAAGTTTCAAGTGCTCGCAAACAATTCGGTCCATCCCTTGTTTTTGTAGCAATAATGGAATGGAATATAATGTATCCACATCCGGTGATTCAATCACGGCTTCTGGTTCAACGTCACAAAATTGTGCTAATTTATTTTTTACGTTTTGTGAAACAGGTTGTTCCGTACGAACGACTAAAATATTTGGTTGGATTCCCAAGCCACGTAATTCTTTCACACTGTGTTGTGTTGGTTTTGTTTTCATTTCACCAGCAGCTTTTAAATAAGGAATCAATGTTGTATGCACGTACATTACGTTATCTGCACCAACATCAGCTTTCATTTGACGCAAAGCCTCCAAGAATGGTAATGATTCGATATCACCCACTGTTCCGCCAACTTCGGTGATGATGACATCAGAGTCTGTTAATTTTGCGGCACGCATGATCTTTTCTTTGATTTCATTTGTGATATGTGGAATCACTTGGACAGTTGCTCCTAAGTATTCCCCTTTACGTTCTTTACGCAATACTTCAGAATAGATTTTTCCTGTGGTAACATTGGAGTATTTGTTCAAATTGATGTCGATAAAACGTTCATAGTGTCCTAAGTCTAAGTCTGTTTCCGCACCATCATCTGTTACAAATACTTCTCCATGTTGATAAGGACTCATTGTTCCTGGGTCAACATTGATATACGGATCAAATTTTTGGATAGTTACCTTTAGGCCACGATTTTTCAACAAGCGACCCAATGAAGCTGCTACGATCCCTTTACCAATCGAAGATACAACGCCGCCAGTTACAAAAATGTATTTTGTCATAAATTCAAAAACTCCTTCTTGTTTTATCTGCAGGAAAAGTCCCAGAAAAAATAAAGAAAGCTCCCTATTCTTCTAACAAGAATAGGGAGCTGAAATTTCTGTAAACTTCTGACCCTTTAAAAGGGTGCCCAAGGAG
Organism: Enterococcus sp. DIV0176; assembly: GCF_050528535.1. Taxonomy (NCBI): domain Bacteria; kingdom Bacillati; phylum Bacillota; class Bacilli; order Lactobacillales; family Enterococcaceae; genus Enterococcus; species Enterococcus sp. DIV0176. The sequence goes on from NZ_CP172879.1 coordinate 1,980,223, forward strand.
TATAATACAAGCTCCAGAATTGAAAGTCAAGACATCAATTTGATGATTGCGATTTCAAAAAAATTTGTTGGTGTTGGAAGCATTCTAAACAACATAGCTCTAAAACAACTAAAATCAGTGTTGTCATGTGGGGTGCAGTTTTGGAAGCATTCTAAACAACATAGCTCTAAAACAGGTTGATTTCTCCATCAATCTGTAGATAGGTTTTGGAAGCATTCTAAACAACATAGCTCTAAAACTTATATTCTGGGTTTTTGTTTGTTTTTTCCGTTTTGGAAGCATTCTAAACAACATAGCTCTAAAACATGTTAAAGTCCTCTTTTCAATATATTTTTGTTTTGGAAGCATTCTAAACAACATAGCTCTAAAACAATCATAGAGTTTTTCAAGTGTTAGTGCTTGTTTTGGAAGCATTCTAAACAACATAGCTCTAAAACCTCGCAAAAAAATTCAAGGTTTCGTAATCGCACTACTCGTCCATAGCAAAACTTCAGTTAGAGTACTTCAACAATTGTTTTTTCTTATTATATCATGGGAAAATAAACCTGTGGGAAACAAAACATAATGGATGAAAAAAACACAGAGACAAAAGATTGCCTCTGTGTTTACTACTTTTTTGACTTAATAAAGTTCTAAATATTGTTCTCTTTCCCACTCAGAAACTGTTTGACGGAAAGCTGCCCATTCCAAACGTTTCGCTTCAACAAAGTTTGAGAAGATGTGTTGACCTAGTGCATCAATCATCACTTCATCTTTACGCAATTCTTTAATTGCGTTGTGAATCGTTGAAGGTAAATCTTGAATTTGCGCTGCTTCACGTTCTTCTTCATTCATCACATAAATATTACGGTCAACCGCATCTGGCGGTGTTAATTCACGACGGATACCATCTAAACCAGCTTGCAATAATACGGCCATTGCCAAGTAAGGATTTGCAGATGGATCAACTGAACGTAATTCTAAACGAGTGGATACGCCACGTGATTCAGGAACTCGAACTAATGGTGAACGATTATGCCCACTCCATGCAACGTAAACAGGTGCTTCATATCCAGGAACTAAACGTTTGTATGAGTTCACTGTCGGATTGCAAACAGCTGTGTAAGCACGCGCATGATGCAACAACCCACCTAAGAAATGATAAGCGGTTTGACTTAATTCTAACTCGCCATCTTTATCATAAAAAGCGTTGCCGTCTTCATTAAACAAGGACATATTACAATGCATTCCTGATCCATTGATTCCATATAATGGTTTTGGCATAAAGGTTGCGTGTAGGCCATGTTTTCTAGCAATTGTTTTGACAACCAACTTGAACGTTTGAATGTTATCACAGGCATCTACTACATCTGCATATTTAAAATCAATTTCATGTTGTCCTGGCGCAACTTCATGGTGAGAAGCTTCGACTTCAAATCCTAAACTCTCCAATTCTAAAACGATATCACGACGACAATTTTCCCCTAAATCTGTTGGGGCAAAATCAAAGTAACCGCCCTTGTCATTTAATGTCGTAGTAATTCCGCCATCCTCATCAAGTTTAAATAAGAAGAATTCAGGTTCTGGGCCTAAGTTGAAAGAGGTAAAACCAAGTTCTCTCATGTCTGACAACGCACGTTTTAAGTTTCCACGAGGGTCGCCAGCAAACGGTGTTCCATTTGGGTTGTAAATATCACAAATTAAACGTGCAACTTTTCCATGCGCACTCTCCCATGGGAAAATCATCCAAGTTGAAAGATCTGGATACAAATACATATCGCTTTCTTCAATTCGAACAAATCCTTCGATTGAAGAACCATCAAACATCATTTTATTTTCTAAAACCTTGTCAATTTGACTTACTGGAACTTCAACATTTTTGATTGTTCCTAAAATATCTGTGAACATTAAACGTAAAAAACGTACGTTTTCTTCCTCAATAATTCGTTTGATTTCTTCGCCAGTTATTTGTTTCTTTACCATGGTATCCCTCTTTCATTTTTATTTTTTTATTTTATTCAGTCATAGAATTGATGTTGCATTCCTTGCGACTGATAGTGCCCAGTTTTACTTAGCCCACCTTGTGATAACATTTCATCACGAAAGATTTGACGGACATCATGATCGGTCAATGGTCGTTTTTTCTTGGCTTCTTTTTTCTTCGCCTGCGCCATTTCATATACACGTTTGATTCCTGCCATATTCAGACCATCCGAAAGATAATCTTTGATTTCCAACAATGTATCAATATCATTCAACGAATACATACGACGATTTCCTTCGCTACGTTCAGGATGAACAAGCTCTTGCTCCTCATAATAACGAATCTGTCTCGCAGTTAGATCAGTCAACTTCATAACTGTACCAATTGGAAAAACTGACATTGAGCGTCGTAATTCCTTTTCTCCCATCAGATGTCCCCTTTCGTTTTCTAAGTTGAGAAAAGTGTACCAATTTATTTTTTACTTGTCAACGATTCATGTTAGGTTTTCTAACATGAAAGATAAAAAATTTTTCCGTACAAAAAAATGAGCTCTTTCTTTGCTAGAAAAAGCTCATAGATAGATTGATTATTTATTGATGGTAAACAGCATTCACTGCGTGAGAAACCGCAATTTTTACATGTTCAAAGGTCAAGCCACCTTGAATATACAGAGCATAGGGCTCTCTCAAAGGACCGTCTGCACTTAGTTCAATACTCGCACCTTGGACAAAAGTACCTGCTGCCATAATAATATCGTCTTCATATCCAGCCATATAAGAAGGAATCGGCGCAACAAATGAATCAATTGGTGAAAACTTTTGGATTGCTTGGCAAAACGTGACCATCGCTTCCGCATTTTCCATTTCAACTAATTGAATCAAATCCGTTCGTGGCTCATCCCAACGTGGTGTCGAACGTAGTTGATAACTCTCTAATAAAGCTGCCGTAAATACTGCACCTTGAATCGCTTGACTAACTACATGTGGCGCTAGGAAAAATCCTTGCAGCATATCATAAACATTCCCTAACATTGCGCCCCCTTCTGCACCAACGCCTGGTGTAGTCAAACGATAAGCCGCACGCTCAACAAACTCTTTTTTCCCAGCAATGTAACCACCCGTTTTCGCAATTCCACCACCAGGATTCTTGATTAATGACCCAGCAATGAGATCCGCACCAATTTGAGTGGGTTCCATTAGTTCAGCAAATTCTCCATAACAATTATCAACGAAAATGACCACATTTGGATCAATTTCATGCACAAATGTACACATTTCTTTTATTTTTTCAATCGTAAAGGATGGACGTGTAGCATAACCTCGTGAACGTTGAATCGCAACCACTTTTGTTTTGCTTGTCATCTTCTTTTTAACTTGTTCAAAGTCTACTTTTCCATTTGTTTGCAAGTCAACATGATCGTAGCCAATCCCGTACTCTTTAAACGAACCAATCCCGTTTCCGGCAACACCGATGACTTCTAATAAAGTATCATATGGAGTTCCTGTAATATAAAGCAAATCATCCCCAGGGCGCAATACACCAAAAAGGGCTGTCGCAATTGCATGTGTCCCCGAAACAATTTGTGGACGAACAAGTGCAGCTTCCGCCCCGAAAACTTGAGCATACACAGCTTCCAGAACGTCGCGACCTAAATCGTCATTTCCATAACCAGTTGATGGTAAAAAGTGAGTTTCTGATACTTGTTGCTCTCGAAATGCTGTTAATACTTTTGCTTGATTCGTCAATGCTACTTCTCGAACCTCCGCTAATCGCTTAGCAATCTTTTGATCCACTTCATCTATTTTTTCAACTAGCTCAGGCGCTAACTCAGCTGTCCAACTCATCTGTCATTCTCCTTATCCATTTCGAAGTACTTTTAGCAAAGCCTCTGACTTCATAGCTATTCTTTTCTTCGATAAATTCTTCACTTAACACCAAGGTTTGCCGCTTGATTTCACTTAACTGTTGCCCTGCCTCACTTGGTAAGAAAAGCGTATAGGGGGTTAGTAGTTCCATGATTTCTCGCTTGATTGCTCGTGTTAATTCTTGTTTTCCCGATTCACTTTTGGCTGAAATTAAACGATTAGGAAATAAAGTTGGTGTGAAAGCTCCACGATTGACTTGGTCTGCTTTATTATAAACAGTCAAGATTGGTACATCTTTCATTTCAAGTTCATCCATTAATTTCAAAACCGTTTGTTCCTGTAAAATTCGTTCAGGCGCGCTAGCATCTACGACATGTAGAAGTAAATCCATGTTTTGGCTTTCTTCTAACGTTGAATGGAACGCATCAATCAGTTGTGTTGGCAAATCTTGAATAAAACCAACAGTATCCGTCATCGTTACTTCAAACCCTTCAGGAAAATGCCATTTTTTTGTCAATGGATCAAGTGTTGCAAATAACTGATCTTTTGAATACGTATCTGCTTGGGTCAACAGATTTAAAATCGTTGATTTACCAGCATTCGTGTAACCAATTAGACCAATTTGAAAAATCTCATTGTTTTTTCGTTGTTGTCGATTGCGCTCACGATGTGCCTCAACTTCTTTCAGTTCACGTTTGACTGCATAGATTTTGTTGCGAATATGCCGACGATCCGTTTCCAGTTTTGTTTCCCCAGGTCCTCTTGTCCCAATTCCCCCGCCTAAACGAGATAAAGTCTTCCCTTGTCCCACCAATCGCGGCAACAAATATTCAAGTTGTGCCAACTCAACTTGCAATTTACCTTCTCTTGAACGCGCACGCATCGCAAAAATATCTAAAATCAATTGTACTCGGTCGATCACCGGCAATCCTACGGCATCCGAAATGATTTGGCTTTGTCGTGGCGTTAGCTCGTGGTTAAAAATAATCAAATCAGCTTCATAAGCAGTTGCTTGCTGGATTAATTCTTCTAATTTACCTTTACCAATCAATGTTTGGCGATCAACTTGCGGTCTTTTTTGTGTAAGCGAAAAAACCACTTCTCCTGCCGCGGTTTTCGTTAATTGAATCAATTCTTTCATTGATTCTGCAAAATAAGATTGATTTTTTTCCGTTTCGACCCCGACGATCACCACTTTTTCTTTCTCTTCAATCATTGTGATTCCTCCAGCCATTTTTGAATTTTCGTTTCAATTACTTGCTGTTTTTCGGGTTGCTCCACCAAATCAAACCACTGGGCAGTTAGTCGATTTCTAAACCAAGTGAGTTGCCGTTTTGCATAACGTCTGGAATTCTGTTTGATTTGTTCTGCGACTTCTTCTAAAGAATTCTGTCCATTAAAATAAGGGAAAAATTCTTTATAACCAATTCCTTGACTCGCTTGTGTGTCACCTAATTGATAAACAAAACGTGCCTCCTCTTCCAAACCAGCTTTTAGCATCAAATCCACGCGTAAATTGATTCGCTCGTAAAGCTTTTCTCGGTTCGTATCCAAACCAATCATGTAATAATCATAGAATTGTTTTGGCTGTTCTTTGGGAGCAGTAATACTGAAGCCTGTCATTTCTAAAACTTCCAGTGCCCGGACAACTTTTCGTTGATTGTTCCAATGGATTTTTTCTGCTGCTTCTGGATCTTTTTCCTTAAGCATCGTCCATAAAGCTTCGTTTCCATACTCGTCAGCAAATGCTTCGTATTTTTGGCGAACTATTTTTGTTTCCTCTTGCTGTTTGTCTGCAGCGCCTAATTGATAATCATAAAGTAAAGACTGAATATATAACCCCGTACCACCTGCAATAATTGGCAAATGACCTCGAGCCGTGATTTCAGCAATCAATTGTCTAGCAGACCGCTGAAAATCAGCAGCTGAGTAGCGTTGCGTCGGCTCAATCACATCAATTAAATGATGTGGCACGCCCGCCATTTCTTCTGAGGTGACCTTGGCTGTTCCAATGTCTAGTTTTCGGTACACTTGCAAAGAATCACCGCTAATAATTTCTCCATTAAATTTTTTTGCTAATTCAATGCTCAAAGCTGTTTTACCAACAGCCGTTGGGCCAACAATTACTAATACTTTTTCCATAAACATCCTACTTTTTCATAAATTGTTTCAGGCGAATGGCTCTCTCTGGATAATCGGTAATGATTCCTGTCACTCCAAGTCCATAACACCAATTGATTTCTTCTTCTGTATTGATTGTCCACGGTCGAATAGGCTTGTCAAAGATTCCTAATTGTTCGGGCTGTTCTTGCAACCAAGTTTTCTTAGGATGAACGCCTTCGATAAATTTGTTTTCCTTTGCATACATGATTTTATTTTTTGAAGTCCCTGTCAAAACATCTAATTGAACATCGGGTTCTAGTTTCGCCATGCGCTCCAAAGAAGCCAGGTTAAAACTGCAATACCCATGTTCAAACGGCCAAGACTGTTGCAACAAAGCAGACACTTTTTCCTCAATTTGAGGATACTCATACTTGTCTGTCTTTAATTCAATCATTAATACACCGCGATAGTTTTTTTGGAGCAAAAGGTTCAGTACCTCTTTTAACGTTGGCACTTTTGCCGCAGAAAAATCTTTGCTAAACCAACTACCGGCGTTCAACTTTTTGATTTCTTCCAACGTTTTTTCGCGAATCAATCCTTTACCATTCGTTGTCCGATCGACTTCTTCATCATGCATCACAACTATTTGGCCATCTGCACTAAGATGAACGTCTAACTCGATTCCATCTGAACCAACCCGAACTGCTTCGGCAAATGCTGGTAATGTATTTTCAGGATGCGTTCCGCTACTTCCACGATGTGCATAAATCTGTACCATATTCATTCACTCCAATCGAGTACTATTGTAACATATGGAAGAAGTTCTAGCTCAAGCACTGAGCCTAGTTGAACAAGTACATAAGCACTTCAAAGAACTTTCCCTGTTTTTAGATAGCTATGCATTTTTTGATTTCTTACTTTAAAAAGCTCACGAGTAAATTTGTTACTAAAAAACATTCATTGCGCAAAAACAAAAAATCGTTTTAAGAAAGTTTTTCTATTGACAACAAAAAAGAACCCTGACTCTCGTCACGGTTCTGTTGCTAGTTGATTTGCTAGTTAGCTCCACACGTCGTCTTTTGAAAAGAAGCCGATTGGTTGTTTCGTCAGATTTTTTAATTGCAATTTTTTCTCGTTAATCATCTCAGTCAAATTATCGCTAAAGTTTTCTAAAATGACACGACCACCTTTGTACGCGTACCCGCCTACTTTCATCGTTTCATCAGGTGAAAGAATTACTTTTCGATGAGCGATTGTTTTGAATAATTCATCTAAAATGTAATTAGGTAAATAAAAATTGTTTTGTGTCGCATATGATTGCAAATAAGCAAAGTCATCAATCGTGATGTAACAGTCATCAAATGCATCAAAGCTAACATACTCTTCCATTAAAGTCGAACGTTTTTGCAAAATCTCGTTGACCTTCTTATTCAATTGATTCAACGTTTCAATTTCTTTGACCTTTAGTTCTAGTTCACGTCGACGTGTTTCTTTATTTTCTAAATGACGCATCTGGATTGCCATGCCAAGATAGACAACCAACGCACCCAAAAGAACGCCAATAAATCCTATGATTCCCACTTCCAAATCTACTGCTCCCCCTTGTTTCTATTCTCTTTTTATCATAACATAAAGATGACTTTCTTCGATTAATTTATCGAAGTTTTTTCATTTGACCTTTGTTGACCAAAAAGGTATACTTCTTCTTAGGTATTAAGAATACTTTATGTTACACTAACTTTGAAAGAATTTTAAGGAGGAAATTTAGAATGAATTTAATTCCTACAGTTATCGAACAATCATCTCGTGGTGAAAGAGCCTACGATATTTATTCTCGCCTATTAAAAGACCGCATCATCATGTTGAGTGGACAAGTAACAGATGATCTTGCAAATTCAATCATTGCACAATTGCTTTTCCTTGATGCACAAGACTCTGAAAAAGATATTTATCTTTACATCAACTCTCCAGGTGGATCTGTGACAGCAGGTATGGCTATTTATGACACAATGAACTTTGTCAAAGCAGATGTTCAAACAATCGTTATGGGGATGGCTGCTTCAATGGGTAGCTTCTTACTAACTGCTGGTACAAAAGGGAAACGTTTTGCTTTACCAAACGCAGAAATCATGATTCACCAACCACTTGGTGGCGCGCAAGGCCAAGCAACTGAGATTGAAATCGCTGCTCGCCATATTTTACAAACCCGTGAACGCTTAAATAAAATCTTGGCTGAACGCACAGGTCAACCACTTGAAGTCATCGAAAAAGATACTGATCGTGACAACTATATGACTGCTCAACAAGCAAAAGATTATGGCTTGATCGACGAAGTAATGGAAAACAATTCTGCTTTAAAATAAGCATAAAAAGACTGGGACAAAACTAGAAAACCAGTCTTCCGTAACACCTTTTTCAATTTTAAAACCGCCTAAAGTTCGTTTTTGGAAACGAACTTTAGGCGGTTTTTCTATTTAGGATATTTTGCCTCAAACTTTTTTTACGAATAAACAGTGTTCCGAAAACAACTCCTCAATATAACTTGATAGCTTGCATTTACTTCAAAATATAAAATGCTATTTTTAATCCCTGCTCGCTAGATTGTCAGAGCTCAGCATTTTGCACCACAACTTTATCCACGGTGTTCCACAAGCAACTTCTCAAAATAATTCATAACTGTCTAAAAACATGAACAGCTATTTTTGTCAGTTGCTCTTTATTTTTTCGAAGCTGACCGCTTGGAACCACAACCTTTTCATTTAATATTTGCCTGCTAAATATTCTTGCCCTAACTCAATATAGTGTTGGATATTTGCTTGATTTTTTTGAATTTCTTCCTCCGTTAACGGACGGATCACTCTAGCTGGTCGTCCAAATGCCAAAACATTTGGTGGAATCACTTTGCCCTCGGTTACCAAAGATCCTGCCCCAATCAAACTATTCTCTCCGATTTGAGCATGGTTTAGAATTGTTGAACCCATTCCAATCAACGCACCTTTTTCTATTTTACACCCATGGAGCATACATTGATGACCAACAGTAACATTTTCTGCAATTTCTGTCGGCGCATCATGATCCACATGGATGATTGTTCCATCTTGAATATTGGTTCCTTGTCCTACCTTAATCCAGTTACTATCTCCTCGCAAAACGGCTTGATACCAAATCGTTACATCCTTTGCTAAAGTAACATCACCGACTACTGTTGCATTTGGTGCAATAAAGAGTTTCTCCATTTGTCTCCCGCCTTCACTCGTTATTTGTTCAAAGTATAGCAATACTTTTCAGTGAATACTAGAAAAACTAGACGAAAAAAGGTTGCAACAAAAGTCCACAGACTTCATGTTACAACCTTAAACTTCGTTTGAATCTTATAGTTGTTCTAAAACAGCTTCATAAGCTTCAACTTGTGCTAATAAACGTTCAATTTGTACTTCGTTTTCGATAAAATTGATTGAATTGCCTAGTTCTTCTTCTCGGCGTGTTGTCAAACGGTCGATTTCTTTTTTTGCTTCAGCAATTTGTTTGTTTAGGAATTGTTCCATTATTTCCATCTCCGTTTCTTCTTGATACTTTAACTGTATCACCAAGTTTTTGGAAAAACAAAAATTTCGCATCGAAAAATAATCTCTCATTTAACAAGTTAACACTACTACTCGACTTCTTCTGCAAATTGGCTGTTATAAAGTTTCTCATAAAAACCACCTTGCGCAAGCAAACTTTCATGTGTTCCTTTTTCGATAATTGATCCTTGATCCATTACTAAAATCAAATCCGCATCACGAATCGTCGACAATCGGTGCGCAATCACAAAGCTCGTGCGCCCTTTCATGACACGATCCATTGCCTTTTGAATCAAAGCTTCAAGACGTGTGTCAACTGAACTTGTTGCCTCATCCAAAATCAAAATCTTAGGATCAGAAATCACAGCACGGGCAATTGTTAATAACTGCTTCTGTCCAAGAGAAACATTGTCACCTTCAGCATTGATTTCCATTTCATAACCGTCTGGCATTGTACGAATAAAGTGATCGACATTCGCTGTTTTCGCTGCATCAACGACTTCATAATCAGTAGCATCTAATTTCCCAAAGCGAATATTGTCCGCAATGGTTCCTTCATATAACCAAGCATCTTGCAGCACCATTCCAAATAATGAACGGACATCACTTCGACTCAAGGATTTTGTGTCAATACCGTCAATTTTGATTGCACCGCTGTTCACATCATAAAAGCGCATCAATAAATTAATCAAGGTCGTTTTCCCTGCACCAGTTGGTCCAACTACAGCAACCATCTGTCCTGCTTTGACTTCAAAATTCAAGTCTTGAATCAACGGCTTACTTGGATCGTATGCAAAGTCAACATGTTCAAACTTGACTGCACCTTCAACAACCTCGGGTAAAATCGCATCAACTTCATTTAATGGTTCTTCTGGCTCATCAAGAATTTCAAATACGCGTTTTGTTGCTGCAGAAGCACTTTGCAATACAGAAGAAAGTTGAGTGATATTCCCCATTGGTTGACTGATTTGCCAAATGTATTGAATAAACGCTTGAAGTTGCCCCACAACGATTACACCAGTAATAACATAAAAACTTCCCATAACAGCCATACCAATATACGTTGCATAAGCAGTCAATTGAACTAATGGCATCATTAAACCAGAAATAAAGGCCGCTTTGAATCCAAAGTATTTTAGTTGATGATTGACAGCTTTAAAACCATCTAATGTTTGTTTTTCACGTCCATAAACTTTTAAAACAGTAAATCCTGTCATATTTTCTTGGACATATCCGTTCAAATCACCAAGTGAATTTTGCATGTTTTGGAAATCTTTTTGCGAAACATTCACGATTTTTTTAGAAATCCAAATGGAAGCTGGAATCATAATCATTGAGATAAGTGCCATGATTGGTTGGATATAAAACATCATCACTGCAGCCATTGCAATCGCAAGTACAGCATTGACAATTCCGATAAAAGCTTGCTGTAATGCACCACTCACAGCATCCACATCATTGGTTACCCGAGATAAAATATTACCTTGCTGGTTTTTATCAAAATAAGATACGGGCAAACGATTGATCTTTTCTTCGATATCACGACGTAAATCCTGCATCGCACTTTGCACCACATTCGTCATCAGCACACCTGATAACAATTGCGAAACACAGTAACCGATTCCGACAATCGTGATCCAAATCAGACATTGAATAATATAAGAAAAGTTGATTGGTTCATTGTTTGCTAAATTTCGGCTGATTTCCGTTGTTGGTAGCCCCGTTACATAAGGAAGAGCCGCATTGAACGCAACCGTTAAGACCGTAAATAAAAGAACTAGCATAAATGTTGCTTTATAAGGATTAATATAATGTGCCAGTCTTTTTAAAGAAGAAAATGTTTGTTTCATGCTAATTCCTCCTTCGATAGTTGAGAGGCAGCAATATCGTAATAGATTGGGCAATTTTCCAGTAATTCACGGTGCGTACCCATTCCAACAACTTCCCCTTCGTTCAACACAACAATTTTATCTGCGTGCATAATCGTTCCGACACGTTGCGCCACAATCAAAACAGTGGATTCCGTTGTTTCTTTCTTCAAGCGAGCACGAAGTTTCGCGTCTGTTTGGTAATCCAAAGCAGAGAAACTATCGTCAAAAATGTAAATTTCTGGTCGGCGGATAATTGCGCGGGCAATGGCTAATCGTTGCTTTTGTCCACCAGAAAAGTTTGCGCCTCCCTCTGAAAGATGTTCATTGAATCCATCTGGTTTACGAGAAATAAAGTCAGTGGCTTGTGCAATATCTGCTGCTTCTTTCATTTCTTCATCTGTCGCATCTTCTTTTCCGTAACGGAGATTTTCTGCGATTGTTCCAGTAAACAACAAGGCTTTTTGCGGAATAAAACCAATCTTGTCACGTAAAGTGCTTAAACGATAGTCTCGCACATCTACCCCGTCAATCAGAACTTCGCCTTCACTCACGTCATAAAATCGCGGGATCAGCTGGATCAAGGTTGACTTGCCACTCCCCGTACTTCCGATAAATGCAACCGTCTCACCTGGTGAAGCGGTAAAACTTACATTACGAATGACTGGTTCTTGTGCATGACCAGGGTAAGCAAATGTTACATTCTTAAATTCAACAAATCCTTTCGTTTTCGTTTCCGAAACACCTTCAGGATTTTCTGAAATCTCAGGTTGAGCATCTAAAGCTTCTTGGATACGCGAAGCAGAAACAGCTGCCCGTGGATACATCATAAAGACACTTGCAAAGAGCATGAACGAGAAGAGCGCATGGAAAATATATTCGATAAATGCAATCAAGTCCCCTACTTTTAGTGACCCAGCATCAATTTGTAGTGTCCCGCTCCAAATAATCAAGACCATTACAATATTAAACAGGAAGTAAAAACCTGGTTGTGCTACTGCCATCAAACGAAATAAACTTTTTGAGCTTGATGCATAATTTTCATTGACTTCGCCAAAACGTTTTTCTTCGAATTTTTCATTCACAAAAGCGCGGATGACACGCAGACCAGATAAATTCTCTCTTAGTATACTGTTGATTTTATCTAAATTCTTTTGTTGCTTTTTGGATAATGGTTCAGAAACTTTCGCAATCGCTATCACTGCGAGTAATAAGAAAGGGAGTGCGCCGACTACATACAGCCCTAATATCGCACTTGTCCGAACAACCATATATAGACTGACTGCAAACATCATCGGTGTCATAAAACCAATTCGCAAAATGTTTTGTAAAAACAACATAATCTGATACGCATCATTCGTCGTACGCGTAATCAGAGAAGAAACACCTAAATTTTCATACTCTTGATGCGAATAACTTTGAATTTTTTCAAATAAATCATCACGAATATCTGCAACAATATTCGTCGTGATTCTTGAACCAAAATAGCCTAAAAGAATATTTAAAATAATTCCGATAACGGTGATTACAATCATGACAATCCCTTGTTGTTTGACGTAATCAAAATCATCTTGTAATATCCCAAAGTCAATCATTCGCGCCAAAATCGTTGGTAAACCTAATTCAATGAGGATAAAACCAAATACACAAATAAAATTCAAAAGTAAGAATTTCTTGTACCTCATTGTGTAGTGCCACATTAACTTCACTTTCTCATCTCCCTTTTAAAAATTTCATTTTTTTGCCATTAAATCCCATGATAGCACACTAAAAACCTTATTAGAACACTTCACGTTCAAAAAATTACTGGAAATAAATCCTCAAGATTTTTTTAGGACTCTGCTGTTGATTTCTATACTTATTCCCCAATTTGTGCTAGAATAACAAGTAATTATTGTATAATTTTTTATACAAAGGTACGGTTGAAGAAAATTCCGAACAGAACAAGCAAAGCGAGGCTTGTCTCTTTGATTCAAATAATTAATTTGAGTCAAAGCATATCAAAATTCAGGTGGCTTGCCCACTCGTTTTGTGTTGTCTAAAAAATCAACTAGCTAAATTCCTGCGTATGCAGATAAAGGAGACAAAATAAATGATTTACAAAGTTTACTATCAAGAATCAAAAATCCGTAACCCTAAACGGGAAGAAACACAAGTGCTTTACATTGACGCGAAAGATGATGTCGAAGCACGTCAACGCGTTGAAGAAAATACCCCATACAATATCGAGTTCGTTCAACTTCTAGAAGGAAATCACCTAGAATACGAAAAAGAGAACGTTCAATTTACTTTAGTGGAGTTTTAAGATGAAACTTTCCATCAAAAATAATGAGACAGGCGTCTTTGCAATTGGTGGATTAGGTGAAATTGGGAAAAACACGTATGGGGTACAATTTCAAGATGAAATTATCATCATTGATGCTGGAATTAAATTCCCAGAAGATGATTTACTTGGAATTGACTATGTGATTCCTGACTACAGCTACATCGTTCAAAACTTGCACAAGGTGAAAGCTCTTGTGATCACTCATGGCCATGAAGATCATATCGGCGGTATTCCTTATCTTTTGAAACAAGCAAACATTCCTATTTATGCTGGACCTCTTGCATTAGCCTTGATTACAAATAAATTGGATGAACATGGCTTGCTTCGTGATGCTGAGCTTCACGAAATCAATGAAGATACGATTATTCGTTTTAGAAAAACATCAGTTAGCTTTTTCCGTACAACTCATAGTATTCCAGATGCTTTAGGTGTTGTAGTTAAAACGCCATCTGGAAACATCGTTGCAACAGGTGACTTCAAATTTGATTTCACACCCGTTGGCGAACCAGCTAACTTACACAAAATGGCACGTATCGGCGAAGAAGGTGTTCTATGTTTACTATCCGATAGTACGAACGCTGAAATTCCAACCTTTACAAAGTCAGAAAAAACCATTGGCTTATCCATTTTAAAAATCTTTGAAAAAATCGAAGGACGCATTATTTTTGCCAGCTTTGCTTCAAACATCTTCCGTTTACAGCAAGCCGCAGATGCAGCAGTCGCAACGGGTCGAAAAATTGCAGTCTTTGGTCGAAGCATGGAAAATGCAATCGTTAATGGACAACGTCTAGGCTACATCAATGTTCCTGATGGTACATTTGTCGATGCTCATGAGATTAATCGTTTGCCTGCAAATGAAACAATGATTTTATGTACTGGTTCTCAAGGTGAACCAATGGCAGCTCTTAGTCGTATCGCTAATGGAACTCACCGTCAAATTCAAATCCAACCAGATGATACTGTGATTTTTTCAAGCTCACCAATTCCAGGAAATACAACAAGTGTTAATCACTTGATTAATTTGTTATCTGAAGCTGGTGCTGAAGTTATTCACGGAAAAATCAACAACATCCATACTTCTGGTCATGGTGGCCAAGAAGAACAAAAATTGATGTTGCGTTTAATGAAACCAAAATATTTCATTCCCGTTCACGGTGAATTTCGAATGTTAAAAATCCATGCTTCCTTAGCACAAGATGTAGGTGTTCCTGCTGAAAACTGCTTTATTATGGAAAACGGGGATGTCTTAGCATTAACTGCGGACTCTGCTCGACCAGCCGGTCACTTTATTTCTGGCGATGTCTATATTGATGGTAGCGGAATTGGTGACATCGGTAATGTTGTCTTGCGTGATCGCCACACCTTATCTCAAGAAGGACTTGTGTTAGCTGTCGCTACAGTTGACATCAAGAAAAAAGAAATCTTGGCTGGACCAGATATCTTATCACGCGGCTTTGTTTATATGCGTGAATCTGGTGAAATGATCAACGAGGCACAGCGAATTTTATTCCACGCCTTACGAGAATGTTTGAACGCACCTGATTGCTCAGAACATAAATTAAAAGAAGCAATGACTAGTGCATTACAACCTTTCTTATTTGATCGAACAGAAAGACATCCAATGATTTTACCAATGATTATGACTCCCGATATGGGCGAATAACTAGCAACTTACTCCCACAAAATAAGTGAGAATAAACAAAAAAACACTTCTATTCCCTTCATTTTAATAATGAAGAAAGTAGAGGTGTTTTTTTGGTCTAAAAAAGTAACTTGTTTTTTCTCTTATTACCACATATTCACCTAAAAAAAAGACAGTAACCACATGAATTGTAGTTACCGCCTTTTGAATATTGAGTGAATTAAGCTTTCTCAACGTTTGTAGCTTGTGGTCCACGATCTGAATCTTCTACATCAAAAGTTACAGCTTGGCCTTCTTCTAATGTTTTGAATCCGTCGCCTTGAATTGCTGAGAAGTGAACGAATACGTCGCTTCCGTCTTCACGTGAAATGAAGCCAAATCCTTTTTCAGCATTAAACCATTTAACTGTTCCATGTTCCATTATATAATAGCCTCCTCGTGCATAAGAGCACTTATTTGTTTGTAACATTGCTCGTGTACGATAGAGGTGAACAAATGTCTAACTTCTATTCCCAAACAAAATTACACTATAATTGTACACTTGCTCAGTTTTTTTTGCAAGAATGTCACTTACTCCTCTTCCAGTAATCCCTCTTCTCTTAAGCTCAAATATTGCTTCGTACCAATAATCAAATGATCTAATACTTCGATTCCCATCAACTCGCCACACTCTCTCACCCGTTTAGTAAAATGTAGATCTTGTTTGGATGGAAGAACATTACCAGATGGATGATTATGCGCCAAGATGATTTTTGCTGCAGAAACTCTCACAGCAAAATGAAAAATTTCTCGTGGATGAGCAATCGACTGATTTAAAGAACCAATAAACAACGTTTTCTTCAAAATGAGTTGATTCTGGGTATCCAAATAAATACATACTAAATGTTCTTGTTGAAAATCACGCATCTCCATAATCAGCTGTTGCGCAAGGTCATAGCTTGAGCGTATCAGTGCACTTGCTGGTCGGGCTTCCACTTGAATGCGTTGACCTAACTCAATCAACGCACAAATTTCTAATGCTTTGACTCGACCGATTCCACGAATTTCCCGCAACTCAGTTAATGATGCTTGTCGTAATGCAGTTAAATTAGCAAATTTTTTCAAGACCTCACCTGCAATATCCATTACATTATATGGGTGTTGTCCTGTACGTAGTAAAATCGCTAGCAATTCTTGATCAGACAAAGCCTCTACACCATAAGATTCCATTCGCTCTCTTGGAAGTGATGTCGTCGGTACTTCTTTCATCAATCGTTTTCCCATAAAAAAACCTCCTATTCCGTTCACTATAACTTACGAAAAAAGAGGTGTTTTTTATCAAATAAATGTTGGAATTTCATGTAATGAAGAGACCACAGCAACTGTTTTATCTGCAAGTTCAGCAGATGGCTCCAATAAATCTGGTACCATAATAACAGGTATTTCTGCTGCTTCTGCTGCTAAAATCCCATTTTGTGAATCTTCTAAAATCAAGGTATTTTCTTTAGTTGTTCCTAACTTTTGTTGCGCTAATAAAAAGATTTCTGGATCTGGTTTGGCACGTTTTACATTTTCAGCAGAAACGATCATATCAAAACGAGTCAATAAATTATTTTTTTCTAATAAGAGTTCGATCACTTTTCGTTGATTGCTAGAAGCCACCACTTTAGGAATATCTTGTTCCTCCAAGAAATCTAGTAGTTCCATCACACCAGGCTTTAGTTGAACATTTCCGGAAGCAAAACGAGTAAGCGTTTCCTGGAAAGACTCGTCAATAAATCGCTGAACGGTTTCTCGGCCATACTCAGCAAAAATCTCATGATAATTTGCCCAGACTTCTTCATCAGAAACACCGAGAAAGCGCAAATAAAATTCTTTATCGTACGGAAAACCCATTTGATCGGCTACCATCTGAGTTGCTTCATAATAAACCATTTCTGTATCAAACAATAAGCCATCCATGTCAAAAATCACTGCGTTAACCTTCATCATTTCCTCCTAATTCAACTAATAGTTTACGAACTTCTGAAATAAAGTAAAGAGAACCTGTTACCAGTAATACATCTTCGTCTGTCATTTTTTCTAAAATTTCCGCTAATCCAAATTGCCAAAGTGAAACGATTGACACTTTTTGATTGGCTAAATCTGCTACTTGATCCAGTTCAATTGCTTTTGGATACTCAAATGTAGTGAGATAAATATGGGCGTTAGGAATATCTTGTAATTGTTGCAACATACTATTTACATTTTTGGTAGTCAATGCCGAAAACAAGATATTGATTCGATAACCAGAAAATTCTTTTTTCATATTTTGAACCAATCGCTTCATCGCATGGGGGTTATGTGCACCATCTAAAATAACTAATGGTTCTTCACTTAAACGTTCCATTCTGCCAGGCCAGTGTGCTTGTTTCAAGCCATTTTTGACTTCTTTTTCGCGAAACGGCAATTTTTCCATTTGGCAATAAAGTGCATACAATTCAATAGCAACGCCTGCATTTTCTACCTGATGTTGGCCCAACATACTTGTACTTAGACCGACCATTTTTCCGGATTCATTATAAAAGTCAAAAACTTCACCCCAATTTTTTGCTGGATGTTGATAGATGACTCGATACTCTTCACCAAATAAATAATGTTTCGCATTTTTATTTTTAGCTGTCTCATTAATCACGGCTAATGCATTTGGTTCAATTTTCCCTGTCACAACGGGTATACCTTGCTTAATGATTCCCGCTTTTTGTGCTGCAATTTCTTCTAGTGTTTTTCCAAGAACCTCCGTATGATCCAGCCCAATCGTTGTGATGGCTGTCAGCATTGGCTGGGCAACATTCGTTGAGTCCAACAAGCCACCTAAGCCAACTTCAATAATTGCGATATCGACCTGTTTTTCTAAAAAATAATCAAATGCCATTGCAGTTAAAGTTTCAAACTCCGTAATTCCAGCAACTACTTCAAATTTATCAAGATGTTCAACCAGTGGCTGATACTTTTCCACTAATTGAATCAATTCTTCATCAGGAATTCCTTTCCCATTGATTGAAATTCGTTCATTAAATGTTTCAATGTAAGGAGAGGTAAAGGTTCCTACTGTTAACCCTGCTTCTTCTAACAAACAACGTAGATATGTCACAGTTGAACCCTTGCCATTGGTCCCAGCAATATGAATCGTTTTGACTTTTTTTTCTGGGTGATCAACGACTTCCAGTAATGCATTCACGCGATCTAAACCTGGACGTGAGCCAAAAGGTAATCGGCTATGGATCCAAGCAATTGCTTCTTCAATTGTCATCAACAATGCCCCCATTTCTCTTTCATTATAGCAAAAAGAACGGCTGAAAGAAGTGTTCCGCTTAAAGAAAACCGAAAAATCATTCAAAATCAGCTTTCTACTTTTTTATTTTGTCTTCTTCTGAGAAAAAGACAAAAAATTTCTTAGTCTTCATTTCAAAAAAAGAGAAGACCAAAAAATTCTGGCCTCCCCTTTATGCTTAAATTTCTTTAGTTGTAAGCATTATTTTGTTGAAAGTAGTTCTTTTTTCACTGTTTAGCCAATCGTACGCAAACTTTCAATACGATCTTTAACAGCGGCTTGTTTTTCTAAATAATCTTTTTCTTTTGCACGTTCTGCCTCAACAACATCATCAGGCGCATTGGATACAAAACGTTCATTACCAAGTTTTCCTTGAACTCGTTTCACTTCACCTGTCCATTTAGCTAATTCTTTTTCAAGACGTTTGATTTCTTCTTCAATATTGATCAATCCAGCCAATGGTAAGAAAATTTCAGCCCCTGTTAGGACAGCAGACATTGCTAAATCTGGTGCAGTAATCTCACTTGAAATAACTAATTCTTCCGGATTACAGAAACGTTCAATATAATTGGTATTCTCAACCAAGAATTGATCAATTTTGGGATCCGTCGTCTTAATCAATAGAGTGATTGGTTTTGATAACGGTGTATTCACTTCTGAACGAATATTACGTACTGCACGAATCAACTCTTTTAGAACTTCCATTCCTTTTGAAGCTGTTTCGTCATCAAATTCAGGACGAACAACAGGATAGTTAGCAACAACCAATGAAGTACCTTCATGTGGGATATGTTGCCAAATTTCTTCCGTTACAAATGGCATGATTGGATGCAACAGACGCAAGATTTGATCTAACGTGTGGACTAAGATACTACGTGTTGTTTGTTTTGAATCAGTATCATCCCCGTAAAGAACTTCTTTGCTCATTTCGATATACCAATCACAAAAGTCATCCCAGATAAAGTTGTACAATTGACGACCTGCTTCACCAAATTCAAAGTGGTCAAATAAATCTGTTACTTTAGCAACAGTTTCATTTAGACGTGTCAAAATCCAACGATCAGCAACTGATTTTTCACCAGTTAGATCAATGTCGTTAATTGTCATGCCTTCCACATTCATGATAACAAAACGTGAAGCATTCCAAATTTTATTGATAAAGTTCCAAGCAGCATCCATTTTTTCATAACTGAAACGCATATCTTGTCCTGGCGCAGAACCATTTGATAAGAACCAACGAAGTGCATCAGCACCATATTTTTCAATGACTTCCATTGGATCAATTCCGTTGCCCAGTGATTTACTCATCTTGCGACCATCTTCTGCACGAATCAATCCATGGATTAAGACGTTATTAAATGGTCGTTCCCCAGTAAACTCTAAACTTTGGAAAATCATTCGGCTAACCCAGAAGAAAATAATATCGTAGCCAGTCACCAATGTGCTTGTTGGGAAATAACGTTGATAGTCTTCACTCTCTGTATCGGGCCAGCCCATTGTTGAAAACGGCCATAGAGCAGAGCTGAACCATGTATCTAAAACATCAGGATCTTGTACCCAGTTTTCGCTATCTGCAGGTGCTTCCATTCCAACATACATTTCGCCAGTTTCTTTGTGATACCAAGCAGGAATTTGATGTCCCCACCATAATTGACGAGAGATAACCCAGTCATGCACATTGTCCATCCAACGTAAGAACGTCTGGTCAAAACGTGGTGGGAAAAACTCTACGGCATTATCTGTTTCTTGGTTTTCAATTGCTTTTTGAGCAAGTGGTTGCATTTTAACAAACCATTGTGTTGATAAGCGAGGTTCAACAACAACTCCTGTACGTTCAGAGTGACCGACACTATGCGTCATCGTCTCGATTTTGATTAAACGCCCAATTTCTTTTAAGTCATTGACAACCGCTTTTCTTGCTTCAAAACGATCCATACCAGCATATTTTCCAGCTAACTCGTTCATTGTGCCATCTTCATTCATTACATTGACACGAGGTAAATCATGACGATTACCAACCTCAAAGTCATTCGGATCATGTGCTGGTGTAATTTTAACAACACCTGTTCCAAATTCCATATCAACGTACGTATCCGCAACAACCGGAATTTCTTTGTTAACTAATGGTAAGATAACTGTTTTGCCAATCAACTCTTGGTAACGTTCGTCATCGGGATGAACGGCTACTGCTGTATCCCCAAGCATTGTTTCCGGACGCGTTGTTGCAATCTCAACAACACCAGAGCCATCAGCTAGTTCATAGCTCATATGGTAAAATGCGCCTTCGATGTCTTTGTGGATTACTTCAATATCAGATAACGCCGTTCTAGCTTGTGGATCCCAGTTGATAATGTACTCACCACGATAGATCAACTCTTTTTCATATAAAGTCACGAAAACTTTACGGACAGCTTCTGACAAACCATCATCCAAAGTGAAACGTTCACGACTATAGTCTAAAGACAATCCCATTGTTGCCCATTGTTCCCGGATATGGCTAGCATATTCTTCCTTCCAATCCCAAACTTGATCGATAAATTTTTCACGCCCTAAATCATAACGAGAGATTCCTTGCTCACGAAGCTTTTCTTCTACTTTTGCTTGCGTTGCAATTCCTGCATGGTCCATTCCTGGTAACCATAATGTATCGAAACCTTGCATTCTCTTTTGGCGAATCAACATATCTTGTAATGTTGTATCCCAAGCATGACCCAAATGTAATTTACCTGTTACATTTGGTGGTGGAATAACAATCGAATAAGGTTTCGCTTTCTTGTCACCACTCGGTTTGAATAAATCTTGATCTAACCAGTTTTGATAGCGACCAGCTTCAACTTCTTGCGGATTGTATTTTGTTGATAAGTTTTTTTCTTCCGTCATCCTGTTTCCTCCTTTAAAATAAAAAAAGTCCTAAAATACTTTCGTATTTTAGGACGTATAATTTACGCGGTACCACCTAATTTGTACTAGCAAGTTTTGCTACTACCTCTCAAGTGAGTTAACGATCACGACTCGTTTATCTCTACTCCCTCATTGAATAGCATAATGAGATTCAAGACAAAGACTTCCAAGCTACCTTCACCAGCTATTATTAAGAACGTTTCAGCTATTCGCTCTCTCTCTAAAAATAAATCACTAGTTACTCCTCTTGTTCAACGTCATGATTCATTCTACATTCCTTTTTTTTATGTGTCAACTAGACTTTATTATTAGCTAACAGTTAAGAGAAAACAGTTGAATAATTTTCGTCAAAATAAATCAGGGTTTGCAGTTCTGTTGTTAAGTCAATGTACTGAATATTGATATGCTCCGGCACAACGACCCGGTCAGGT
This sequence comes from Enterococcus sp. DIV0176, assembly GCF_050528535.1. Taxonomy (NCBI): domain Bacteria; kingdom Bacillati; phylum Bacillota; class Bacilli; order Lactobacillales; family Enterococcaceae; genus Enterococcus; species Enterococcus sp. DIV0176. The sequence continues at coordinate 2,002,177 of NZ_CP172879.1, forward strand.
GCAAAATTTAAGATAGCTGTAACTTCACTTTTGACAATTTCATCAATAGCTGACTGTGAGTATTTGCTTGGCACAGTGGTAATCGCTACGCTGACTTGCATTTCTTTTGAGACTTCGGCAAAACGTTCGATTGGATAAATCGTTAAGCCATCTATTTCTCGGCCAATTAGTTCAGGATCATTGTCAAACACACAAACGATATTTAAGTTATCATTCCGACGAAAGTTATTATGTCGTAAAGCTTTTCCTAAATTTCCATAACCAACTAACGCGATTCTTTTTTCTTCACGGGTATTTAAAATACTATTAAAAACTTCGATTAGGAAAGGAACATCATACCCATAACCACTTCTTCCCAACTCGCCAAGATGTGAAAAATCTCTTCGAATCGTTGCAGGCGGTACTTGCGTAATCTCACTAAATTCTTTTGATTTGATGCGAACAATTCCTGAATCATCCAACATCTTTAAGTAACGTAAGTATAACGGTAAACGTTTTGCTGTTGCTTTTGGTAACGTTTCAGATTTTTTCAACTCTCGCATGTTCAAAGCTCCTTGTTCATATTTTCACATATTTAGTGTATCATGTTTGAATCGTTGGAACAAGCTTTCATCCCAATGAAAAAAGCAAAGGACAATAAAAATCATCCTTTGCTTTCTAGTTAGTCAATCCATTAATCATCTAGTTCTTTGCTATTTTTAAAAAAATACCTGCTTGTTATTATTTGATTTCGAAGTAACCCCTCGAAATCACTCATAACTGTTCAAAAATATAAAAGCTATTTTTGTCAGTTGTTCATTATTTTTTGGAGCTGGACGTTTTGCGCCACAACCTTATTTACGGTGTTCCCAAAGTAGCTTCTTCGGTAATAAGTCCTCTTTTCTTAAAAATATGGAAAACTATTTTTAGAAAAGCTTTCTTATTACTTGAAGCTAAGCACTTTGCGCCACAACCTTATTTACGGTGTTCCCAAAGTAGCTTTTTCGGTAATAAGTCCTCTTTTCTTAAAAATATGGAAAGCTATTTTTAGAAAAGATTCCTTATTACTTGAAGCTAAGCACTTTGCGCCACAACCTTTTTCACGGTGTTCCCAAAACAACTCCTCCACATAGCTTTCAGTCATCTCAAAATATGAAAAACTATTTTGAATGCCTGCTCGCTATCTTTTCGGAGCTGAACATTTTGCGCCACAACCTTTTACAACAAATCAGCAAATTCCTCTTCTTGCTCCTGAGCAGCTTCCACACGAATACCCTCGATTTTCAACCCTGCCAGCGCACGCTCAATCATTTCATCAATCGCTAAACGCTCTTCATACTGATGAACTTTATCCAAGTTTGGACGCGTTTTTGGTTGTGGCGGCGCAAATATAGTACAGCAGTCCTCGAATGGCTGAATGGATAACTCAAATGTATCAATTTTTTCAGCAACTTCGATAATTTCTAGTTTGTCCATTGTTGCCACAGGACGAATAATTGGTGTATTTGTTACTTCATTGATTGCAACCATACTTTGCAATGTTTGAGAAGCTACTTGGCCTAATGATTCACCATTTAAGATAACCAACCCATTGCGAATGCGACGGATTTCATCCGTTAATCGTAACATCATTCGACGAGTAATCGTCATCCAGTATCCTTGTGGGACTGATTTTTTAATTTCTTCTTGAATTTCTGTAAATGGTACTTCAATAAACTGAATTGTTCCCACATAAGGTGCTAACTTAGCAGTTAAGTCTTTTGCCTTTTGTAAGGCTTGCTCACTTGTATAAGGTGGGCTAGCAAAATGAACAGCTTCAACTTCGACACCACGTTTCATAGCAAAATAGCCCGCAACAGGTGAGTCGATCCCGCCAGATAACATTAACATCCCTTTACCACTTGTTCCGACAGGTAGTCCCCCCGCACCTTTGATTGTTTCATAAGACAGGTAGGCGCCATCCCGACGAATTTCCACACGTAATGGAATATCTGGTTTTTTCATTTGAACGTTGATTTCTGGGAAAATATCGAATACAGCGTTTCCCAGCGTTTGGTTCAATTCATTACTGGTTAATTCAAAATCGTGATCGCTACGTTTCGCAACAATTTTAAATGTTTGCTCACCTGTATAAATTTCTTTCATGATTGCTTGAACACTATCTTTTAAGACTTGAACATCTTTTTCTACACGAATACTTGGTGAAAAATTTTGAATACCAAAAATTTTTGCAAGTTTTGGTATAACCAAATGACCATCTGCACCATTTAACAATAGATGCATGCGATCACGATCTGCATGAATTTTGATTTCTGGAAATTCTTTTAACGCTTGACGCACATTTTGTGCCAACTGCATAATAAACGTTTTGCGATTTTTCCCTTTTGTTGATAGTTCACCGTAGCGAACCATAATTTCACTATATTTCACAGGAACACTCCTTCATTTAATTAATAGCTGAGAACTTTTGATAAAGTTGTTTAAAAATAATCATAAACTGTTCTACTTCAGCCATTGAATTGCTTTCATCCAAACTAATTCGGACAGCAGATGTCGCCAAATCATGAGGAACATGCATCGCATGTAATGTACTACTAGCCATGTGTTTACGAGAAGAGCAAGCACTCGTTGTTGAAATAAAGATTTGTTTTTCTTCCAACGCATGTACGAGTACTTCACCACGAATTCCTTTTAATGAAAAACATAAAATATGTGGCGCATACTTTTCTCCTTCAGAAAATATCGTCACCTTGTCATACGTTTTCAGCGCACCGATTAATGCCGTTTTAAGATTTTGTGTATGCTCAGGTTTTCGTGCTTTCGTATCTAAAGAAAGTCGTAATGCTTTTGCCATTGCGACGATTGCAGGAACATTCTCCGTCCCGCTTCGTTGATTGTTTTCTTGTCCTCCACCAGTTAGTAAAGGTGCTAAGCGACGACCTTTTTTCCAATAAATAAAACCAATTCCACGAGGTCCATGAAATTTGTGCGCAGAAAATGTCGCAAAATCAACACGTTCGGTTAACCATTGGTCAAATGAAACTTTTCCAATTGCTTGTACGGCATCAACATGAAAGTGAATTTTTGGATAGTCTGTTAAAAATTCACTGATTTCTTGAATTGGTTGAATGGACCCAACTTCATTGTTGACACCCATGATTGAAATCAGCACGGTTTCTTTGCGAACTAGTTTTTTAAGCTCTTCTACAATCACGAAACCATTTTTATCCACAGGCGCAATACTAACTTCCATTCCTAATTCTTTCAGTTGTTCGGCGGTTTCACTCACTGCGGGATGTTCGATTCCAGAAATAATCAAATGATTGCCATATTCACGTTTCTCAATCATTGTGCCTTTTAGAACCCAATTGTCTCCTTCTGTTCCACCAGAGGTAAAATAAATTTCTTCTGGAGTTGCGCCAATAAGCTCAGCAATCTGCTTTCTTGCCTGTTGTAATAAACGATTGGCTTGGTTACCCAAGTCATGTAAACTTGATGGATTCCCAATAATCCGCTGACTTGTCTTCACATAGGCATCTAAACTTTGCGGAAAAATTGGGGTTGTCGCGCTATTGTCAAAATATATCATAAGAAACCCCTCTTTTTTGAAATTCTTTTCTATTATAACGGTTGTCCTATATGCTTTCAAGAATTCTTTTTTTGCAAGAGGTTGTGGTGCAAAACGCTCACCTCCGAAAAGATAGCGAGCAGGCATTCAAAATAGTTTTTCATATTTTGAGATGACTGAAAGCTATGTGGAGGAGTTGCTTTGGGAACACCGTGAAAAAGGTTGTGGCGCAAAACGTTCAGCTCCGAAAAGATAGCGAGCAGGCATTCAAAATAGTTTTTCATATTTTGAGATGACTGAAAGCTACGTAGAGGAGTTGCTTGGGATACACCGTGAATTAGGTTATGACACCAAGCAGTCAGCTCCGAAAAGATAGCAAACAACTGACAAAACACTACCTCTCCAAAAAAAATTTTCCACAGCTTACTTTCTTCCATTAAACAGACAAAAAAAGAAAGTAGGATCAGTTTCCTACTTTCTTTTCTTTATTTATTGTTGATTATGCAAACTAAGCGTTGGCTAACTAAACTAAGTCAGGATTATTGAAGTAAAAATCTTCAATTCGCTTAAATGCACCTGGTTCCACACGTTCTAATGCTGTGCCGATTTCATCCAAAGCTTCTTGATATTGATTTTCTTTATTAAATAAATAAAAACTTTTATCAATTGCTTCTTTGATTTCTGCATGAGTATGACGATAACGATTTGCATATTGCAACATTTGTTCAGTCAATGCAGCAGCATCTACTAAGTCATGCGTTTTCTTATCCAGTAGTTCCAAATCTTCTTCGCAAAGATCAACTAAGCGATTGACTTCTTCCATGTTGATTCTGATTTTATTCAAAACAACACTTAATTCTTCAATTCGGTCAGTTGCTACGTAGAAGAACTCTAGATAGTCTTTTGGTAAGCCTGGCAAACGTTGTTTTTCAACAAAACGTTTTAGACTACGCAATTTAAATTCAAACACATCGATTTTTTCTTGCGCAATCTTTTCACCTTTTCGTAATTCATGTATTGAGTCATCGATTTCAATTTGCTGAGTTTCGATATCTTCCAAGACTTTGAAGACATTCTTGTAAAAAGTCCGTACTTCAGAATAAGGAATCTCATGTTTCTCAATTTGTGGTGTCATCTGTGTATTTTGGCGCTCAATTTCTTCCACTTCAGATTGGAAACCACGTACTCGACCAATCTCGTTATGATTTAGTGCATAGCTTTGAGAAGTGTGATCCAATTCAATCAGTAATTGACGATTGTTTTTTGTTGCATGTGTGATATACTCGTCAATCGTTGCTTGATTTTTCATCACATATGCTTTGGCTTCCATTTCTCTTTCTAATACATCGTATAACGAATCGATCAAATCAGCTGTTTCACGATTTTCGATTTCAACCGTTTCAACTTCTGTTTTTTCGAGATTCGCAAGTGAACTTTCAATTCGTTTGTTCACACGCTCAATATCGTTCGCAAAATCTTCCTCTGGGAAAACATATTCTTCCTTCAAAAGCTTTGTATAAGTGTCGTTGATCTCTTCGATTTGTTCTGGGAAAGTTGTATTCAAGTCTTCGAATAAAGGTGGTACTTTTTTCATCCAAGCTTCAACTTCATACGTACGCTTTTCAGCATTATCCAAAACTTCACGGGCTTCGACAGGATCACCTGAGGTATTTAACGTTACAAATTTAGTAAATTCATCTTCAATCGTCTTAATTTGTTTGCGTAACTCAGCGATTGCCGGACCGTACTCGTTTTCGTCCTCATTGACTTTTTTCTTCAATTCTTCATAGACATCCAAAGCTTGTTGGACAGCTAAAGAGTTACGTTCTTCTGTTTCGCGCAATTCTTTTAAACCATCACGGATCTCAGTAACTTCTTTTTCCATTTTATCCATAGTAGCTTCAGCAACTAGGACAGCTTTCTTGCCTTTTAAAAATCGAAAACTTTCATTGAGGTTCTCAACTTCAAAAATTTGGCTTTCTAACTCAGCAAATGAAGAGGTAGATATGTCGTTCCATTTTTGACTCCATTCACGAAAAGTATTTTGGCTTTGCCCAACCAGATGCATCTTCTTTACATCATCAACTTCTTCTATCACAGGCAAGTCGAATAATTCTTCCTTGCGTTTTTCCAAAGCATTCAACCGGTCTTGATTTTTTTTCTTTAGCAAATAACCAACCAGAAAAACGACGATGGCTACAATAATAATTGCAGTGACGATTCCGATGATAACATTACTTCCCATTTAAGGTTCCTCCGTTTTCAATGTGCATCTCTTTACGCACGAAATAACATTCTTTCACGCATAAAAACCAATAGTAATCTTTCGTGTAAAAAGACATCTATCTTAGATTATAGCACACTCTTTTCGAGCATTCACTAACTTAGAAAAAAATCTTTCATTTTTATCTAAGCAAAACATAACGATATTTTGGTTATTTAATTTACATTCAGACTTGAACTTAATCAAGAAACAATTACTCTTTTTCTGTGATTTTTTGTTGTGCTTGAGCAATTTGATTCGCAATTTCTTGTTTAATTCGTGGCTCAGGCGCGTAGTCTTTTTCCCAATTTTCAGGTTTCAATACTTTATTGGTCACAGGATGATAATGTGGTTGTTGATCTGGAAAGAGTTTTCCCATATTTGCTTGATGCACAATATCAAAAATGTTCGTTGGATCAACGCCTAAAAGTGAAAATGATCCGTAAGTAAAGTACAAGATATCTGTTAGTGCATCAACTTGCTCAACGAGTGGCTGTTGCCCCCAGTGTTCTTTGGTTAGCATCTTTTGTTCTGCTTGATCGATTGCTTCATGAAGTTGTTGGACAGCCTGATGAAGCTGATCCTTTTGCCCATTAGTCGTTGCAGCAATCAGCTCGACTAATTCTTCTGCTTTGAATCCAGCACGATAAATCGCTTCTTTTTCTGAAAATGCAGTGGGCTGCTCTGGTTTTCTTGGATCAAATACTGCATGAAATTCTTCCACTTGCTCAAAAGGCGTCTTGTCTGACATCTTGTTTATTCCCTTTCATTAATCCTTAATTGGTTTATTTTGATGTTCCGATTCCAAAGTGTTGAAATGCTGCAAATATCCCGGCTTGGTCGTTTGTTTTCGTGATATAATCTGCGGCTGCTTTTACGCTCGGCTGCCCATTTTCCATCGCGACACCAATACCAACACCTTTCAACATCTCTACATCATTAAAATGATCGCCAAACGCCATGATTTCGGACATTTCAATGCCTTTTGCTTTGGCAAATGCCTGAATTCCTAACAATTTGGACCCCCCTTTAGGAATCATGTCAACGGTATAGGTATTCGAACGTTGAAACGTACACTCTGGGAAAGTTTTACTTAATTTTTGTTGTTCCGACTCTGCACTCAACAAAATACATTGATAAACTGGCTCTTTCAGAATGGGCAAAGTTTCATACCTTTCTTTTTGTCGGTGTGGACTAAAAAGTTGCAACATTTTTTTTAATAAACGGACCGGAAATTTTTTTGGTAATAACGCAACTAAACGTTTGATATTTGTTGACTGGGCAAGAAGCATTGTAGACGATCCTTCTAAACGATCTCTTCCGCCAAATAAAATTTGTCGATGATTTTCATCTGAAAATACAACGATTTTTTGTAAAACAGCTGGTGTAAAAGGCTGACTAACCAGTGTCTCTTCTGCTGTAAAAACAAGTTGACCATTGTAGACCACATACATATCAAGATCTAGCCCGTCTAGCATTTCCTCTAATCGTATAGGACTTCGCCCTGTAGCTACCCCACATAAGATTCCTTGTTTCTGGGCTTCCTGGATTGCTTTTTTTGTTGACGCAAGCACTTTTGAATGACTATTAACCAGTGTGCCATCGATATCAAAAAAGATTGCTTTAATCATATGTCTCCGACTCCTTCTTAGAATAAGTCAATCTGGGTTGGATTCAGTCCCTCTGGCCTAAGCCCCAAAATACGTTGTAATGCCAACGCATTTTCAGCAGCATCTCCACCAGAATTATTATTGAAAATAATTCCGATTTCTTGCGTTTCGTCTTTTAAAGCGATGATTTCTTGCGCTAATTCTTCTAGTTCTTCTTCCGAATAACGGTAAAGTGTTCGTTTCTTGCGCCAATCTGCATCATTTGCTTGCCAGCCTTGCACATTTCGACCGTGAAAACGAAATAAAGTGAAGGCCTCATTCGTGATAAACAAATCTCGAGGAACCGTTGCATTCAATAATTGCGGCTCATCAATAATTGCTAATGAAAACTGTGCACGACGCATAAATTCATGTGTTCTTTCTAAATAGTTTTCGCTGTACCAAGAATAGTCACGTAATTCAATTGCGACAGGTAAGCCCTTAAACCAAGCATGTAATTTGCGTAAATATGCGACACTTTCTTTTGTACATTTAAACGAAGCAGGAAATTGAATCAAAAAGCAAAATAACTTACCAGCATCACTCATCGGCTTCATCACATCTAAAAACTTATCAATCATTTCTTCCTCAGACTGATAATAGTCTTGCCAATTTCCCTGACCACTAATACCTTGATAGGCTTTCACAACAAAACGAAAAGAATCAGGAACTTCTTGAATCCATTTTTCAACAGATGTTTTCCTGGGAATTCCATAATAAGCGGTATCTAATTCAACAAGCGGTAAAAATGCGCCATATTCAAACAAGGTATTATTTTTTTTACCGGTTAATTTATCATGTTCTTTAAATGAGGTCAGACCTACACGAATCATCTACTTCCCTCCTAATTTGTTTTAGCAAAGAGCTTTCTAAAAATGAAAAACTCAACTGCATTCTCCGCTAAGATAGTGGAAAATAAGCTGAGTTATCTAAATACTTCCATAAGCATAGACTTTTATTTGTCTTTTTATCAACAGAATCAACCAAATCTCACTTGTTTTCATAGATAGCAAAACTCTTTTATATAGTATACAATAAGCATGAAACTCTATGCAAAATTATTGGTAAGGAAGTCGTCGAATGAAAAAAATTCTTGTACTACACACTGGCGGAACAATCGCCATGAAAGAAAATGTTTTAACCGGTGGCGTCAGTCCAGATGTTGCCAATCCATTAATGGATGCAGAAATCCAAATTCCCGAAAATGTGGAGCTATTAGTTGAAGATATCTTTAATCTTCCCTCCCCACATATCATGCCAAATCATATGCTGATTTTGAAGAATCGAATTCAAGAAGCGATCAAAGCTGGCGTATCAGGTGTCGTTATTACACATGGTACAGATACATTAGAAGAAACAGCTTTCTTTTTAGATACAACGATTGGCGAGCAACTTCCGATTGTCTTAACAGGGGCGATGCGCTCTAGTAATGAACTTGGTAGTGACGGCTTATATAATTTTGAAAGTGCGATTCGAGTAGCTAGTTGTGCTGAAGCAAAAGATAAAGGTGTCCTGATTGTGATGAATGATGAGATTCATTCCGCACGTTACGTAACGAAAACACACACCACAAACGTAGCTACTTTCCGAACACCAACCTTAGGTCCCATTGGTTTAGTTACTAAAAATCGAATTCTTTTTATGCAAGAACTCTTGCCTACTCGTCACTTAGATATTGCAACAGTGGATGGTGTCATTCCAATTGTAAAAGCCTATGCAGGAATGCACGGAGAATTGATTGAAGCACTAGCTCACACTAAAGTAGATGGCTTGGTTATTGAAGCCCTCGGTGCAGGGAATCTTCCACCACAAACACTTGCTGCATTAAAAAAACTACTTATTCAAAAAATTCCAATAGTTCTTGTTTCAAGATGCTTTAATGGGATTGCTGAACCAGTCTATGATTATTCTGGTGGCGGTAAAGAACTGGAAGACATGGGTGTGATTTTCTGTGATAGCATCAATAGTCAAAAAGCACGACTAAAATTGTTAATTGCGCTCAACTATGGTCTTTCTGGGAAAGAACTAGTTACATTTATTCATAACTAAAGAAATCAAAACAAAAAGAGGTTGGAATGTACCAAATGTACAGCTATTCCAGCCTCTCTTTAATTATTTATGCTCCCATATGATATTCGCTTCACAGTAAATTTGATCCTGCATTCGAATTTCATGTCTAGTTTTAACACCATTTTCCACAGGAATTTGTTCAAAATGACTTTCGATTTCGTGACCATACTCAACCTCTTTATCAAAGCGAATCACGACACTTTTTGGTACATGCGTTGTTAAGAACTCACGTCCCAAAACATCAATCATCCAGTTAAAATACATTGCATTATTCACATGCTGATTGCTATCAATGTCATAAAATCGAACGCGATAAGGCAACATAAAACCTGCTTCAATTTTCTCGATTTTCGGTTGTCTTTTGATTTTTTTGATTTTTTCACTTTCAAAAGGTGCGATGATTTCTTCATTCACACTACTCATTTTTCGATTCACAAAGTCCATCAAAACAAACACAGAATCAATCTTTACTAATTCATTTCCTGCTTCATCATGAATCCAGAAGTTTCGATAACAAAAATATTTATTATACTCCATTGCTTGGGTTGTCACATTGACGATTTCACCCACTCGTGGAAGTCGTGTAATTTCCATCGAATAATTAGTTATCACCCATGTTAACCCAAAATTTTTGATAAAGTCACTACTTCTCCCCAGCGAATCACTTTGATCCTCTGATGTTTTAATTACGATTCCTAGCATTGCTGGAAAAGTCATCGTTTGATTAATATCACATTCGTAATATGCTACTTCATGTTTTCTGGAATATTTCTTTGCCAAAAAATTATCCTCCTCTTACTTCCTAGCTAATAATTGATCAACTTGCGCACCATAACTTTCGCCAAACATATTCAAGTGAGCAAGTAAATAATATAACTGATAGACAGGTAAACGTTCTTCCCAGCCTTTATCCAGCGGATTTAGTTCTTGATAGCCTACTAAAAATTCAGGGCGAAAACCGCCAAATAACTGACTCATGGCTATATCTTGCTCGCGATTACCATATGAAACAGCTGGGTCAATCAACACTGGATGTCCTTGTTGGTCAAAGAAAACATTACCACTCCACAGGTCACCATGCAAGAGGCTCGGGATAATCTTTTGTTTCCCGACATCTCGTAAAAAAGCTTCTTTGAATCGAAAAAATTTTTCTTGTCGCCAGTGATTCCAATGATTATTCGCTTCTGCAATCATGAGTTGCTTTTCTAGTCGATTCTTAAAGAAAAAGGTCCACCAATTTTCTTCAAAAGTATTCGTTTGTTCCAAAATACCTAAATAATTATCTTCATAAAAACCAAATTGTGGTGCCGTTGCTTGATGTACTGTTGCCAAGGCACGTCCTAAGTCTGCTTGATCCCCACTTCCAGGCTCAATCCATTCCATTAGCAAGTAAGCTCCTTCGATTGTTTCGCCTAATAAATAGGTTTCAGGAACTCTGACATAAGGTGACAGTTCTTTCAAACCATTCACTTCGACTTCAAAAAAACGACGTTTGACTTTTGGGTGAATCTTTAAAAAATAAGTTCTCGTTTGGTCTTCGATTCGATATGCCTGATTGACATCCCCACCAACAACTGGTACAACTTTACCAGTCAGATTTAATTCTTTTAGCACCGATTGAATTTCCATCTTATTCCCCCCTAATGTAAATAACTCAGCCCTTTCATTTCTCAATTACCCACAGCACTTATTTAACCTTTCTGTTATTAAAAATTATAGCATAGCTGATTAAAAAAACATTGTTCCTCGATTGAAGAACAAAACTAAAAAAACCAGTTCAGAGCAAATCAAGTCAATGATTTGTCTAAACTGGATTTCTTTCGAATAATCAACTATTTAGGCCATACAGCCCATACTATTTCGATTAAGCTAAAGCGCCCATTGGATCCCAAGGTGCTAAAACAATTGGTTCTGCGTTAAATGCCGCAAGTTGTTCTTCAGTTAATAAGTCTTTTCGAACAACGATTTGATAAGTATACTCATCCATCCATTCATCACTCATTACAAAGAAACCTTTTGTTCCAACTTTTTCTCCCCAACTATTTTCAACTTTCCATTTAGTTGATTGATCGTCCACTAGATCAACGCCCGTTAAGACCATTGCATGGGTCATCAAGCTTTCACCAAAATCTAAACGTTCAGCTTTAGTCATTGTAAAATCAACATCGAATAAATCATTCATATCATACGCGTCTAGCGCCATGATTCCACTATCTCTAGTTGAAGATTGACCTACATCGCAGCCAAACCAAACAGATTCTCCTTGTTCCAATTGTGCAATCGCTAATTTTTTAAATGTTTCCATATCAACATTTAGATATTTAACTTCTTTTCCACCAACGACATTACCTAACATTTCAACTGTATATGAGCGATCAAAAGGCTTATCTTCAGTTGGCGCATTAATGATGCTAACATAATCGTCCAAATTCACACCAACATACTTATCGTAAAACGTTTTTGGTGTTAGATTTTGGTCGATATGGTAATTTTTGTCTTCATCACGGTATTCAAAATCAAAAGATTCTGGTGGTGTGCCTAATGAAATAGCCAAAAATTGATACACTTCTTTAAGCATTCCTTCTTTTTTAGCTTGAATTACTGCTTCAGGTAATCCTTCAGCAACCATTTTGCGCAAAGTAACTGCATCTTTACGTAAAATTTTGTTTAAATAATTATTTAAGTCGCGAGAATTAGAACTATTTGCACTTTCTGGCATAACAGATTTAGGAACTACTCCATATTTTTGGAATAAAGAAACAATCATATCCCATTGGCCGCCATCTTGTTGTGGTGTTGCTAACAAGAAGGCTACTTTACGGCTTGTTAAATCCTCTTTACCAGTTGCAATAACATTTTCATAGAAATAATTTGCTTTTTCATACTTATCCCAGAAAAAAGTATAATTCTGTGATAATTCAAAATCTTTTAATTGAAATTGAGTAAGCATTTTATGACGGAACGTATTCAATGCTGCAAACATCCAGCAGCGTCCAGATTGTTTTTGATTTGCGACATTCCCTGTTGCTAAATCAATTGAAAATACGGGTGTATTTGCAACATGAGCAGAAATATTTTCTGCTGATGCAGAAATTCCGTTTTTCACAACGGTACGCTGTAGCGCCTGTTGTTTATTATTTTCTAAAAATTGTTCCTCAAATTTTTTTGTCATCTCAGGTGTAATAGCTGACATCCAATCATCCTTTCCAAATCCATGATACAACCATCATTCTACTCTTCTACTCTACTAATTTCAATCTGCTAAATAGACTTTCCCAAGGAGGACAACTATTCAAATGGAAAACAAAAAAACACAACTCCAAAAAGTTGTGTTTTTATTCTTACTCCGGCAGTAGGACTCGAACCTACGACATCATGATTAACAGTCATGCGCTACTACCAACTGAGCTATGCCGGAATCAAGTACATAAATATAATAGCAATTTATTCCATCACGTGCAATACTTTTTTTGTTTTTTTTATGGTTTTTTTGCTAGAAAAAGATCATTGTTCTTTCCGTTATTTTCAAATGCGGTAAACTACTTTCTCATTCATAAAATACCATACAAAATAATTCTCTAACTCACTTATTTCCAATCCATTATGTTCACTTTTCACTATAAATAGGATTGACAAATTTCAATATTTTCGCTATTCTATTAGTTGTAAAAATATTCATGCCGCTTTAGCTCAGCTGGTAGAGCACCACCATGGTAAGGTGGGGGTCGACGGTTCGAGCCCGTCAAGTGGCTTCCTTAAAGGCATCAGAATGTGTTATAAAAACACCCATTCTGATGTCTTTTTTGATTATTTATTTTCCAGCTCTCTTAACCAATGCTCATTGAATTAGGATTCAAGAACTGCTTAGACTTATTTAACTAAAATAAGGTGTACAACACTCGTGACTAAATTTTAGCCTGGAACTGTTCTTTTCTTTTTTAACTCTCCTCACTCAAAACTTCTTGCAACGATTAAACCATCGTCTGATTTTATAGTGACCACTCTCTCACTAACACACTAACTAAATAAAACGTTATAATTAAGTATAAGATTATTTTATTTATCCTTAAATGTGAGGAGGGATTTCAATGCTTACAACACTTACTACTAGTTTGATTTCTTTTATCAGCACCAATATTGATGACATTTTTATATTAACCATTTTATTTTCTCAAGTTGGAAAAAATTTATCAAAAAAAGATATTGTTCTTGGACAATATTTAGGAGTAGGGCTCTTAGTTCTATTTAGTATTTTGGCATCTCACAGTTTGAATCGAATTCAAACGGAGTATTTAGGTTTGCTAGGCATCATTCCAATTTTTCTAGGAATTAAGTCTTGGCTTGATTTTGTGAAAAATAAAAAAAGAACTGCTTCAATCGAGAAAGACTCCTCAGCTAACAAAGCAGATCTCACAGATGAAACTCTATTAACAAGTGGCTTACGACCACATTTTTTAAATGTTACTCTTTTAACTCTTGGCAATGGCTCAAATAATATTGGAATTTACGTCCCCCTATTTAGTAGGTATTCTGTCATTGATTTAATTTTAACTGTTCTTATATTTATAATTATGATTGCTATCTGGTGTTATTTCAGTTTCAAATTAGCCAATCTTTCCTTTATACAGGAGGAACTTCATCGGCATCAAGTATTTATTATACCAGTCATCTTTATTGGCTTAGGAATCTATATTCTTATTGACAGTGGTTTGTTTAACTAAAAAAACTCTCTAATGTATCAAATATTTATACATTAGAGAGTTTTTCTTATTTAATTGAAGAGTTGCATTAGACAATTTTGTTAGGGCGAAGATCCACTAATTGAACATGGCTGTCTAACATACCACTAGGACTCGATAATTGGAATACACCTAGTCGCGTATCAAGTGACAAAGTCATCGCTTCATCCATGTACATTTTGGAGTAGTCTTTCACATAAAGCTCGCCTACATCACTATCCAAAACTAATTGATAGTCTTCTCTTTTTTGTGTTTTGTCTAAAATCAATAGACGAAAGCTAGTGTCTAATGAGCAGACACCCATTTTAGAATACACACCTACGCCATCATCTAGATCAAGAATTACAGTTGCTTCTTCATCTAAATATTTTTGTAATCGTTCTTGTGCTTCAGTAGAAATTTTTAAATACATTATTTAAAACCTCCTTTATTCTTCCAAAAAAATGCTAACACATATTAATAAATATAGCGAGACACTTGCCTCATCGACTGACACAACAAAAAAAGAAGGAAGAAATCTTAACGATTTCTTCCTTCTTTTTAGTACTCCGGCAGTAGGACTCGAACCTACGACATCATGATTAACAGTCATGCGCTACTACCAACTGAGCTATGCCGGAATAACACCAGCGTGGCGACGTCCTACTCTCACAAGGGGCAACCCCTCACTACAATCAGCGCTAAGAAGCTTAACTTCTGTGTTCGGCATGGTTACAGGTGTATCCTTCTCGCTATCGCCACCACACTGTGGTGTTATCTTATTGAGTTTGCTTTTGCTCACTCAAAACTGGATTTGAAGTAATCTCAACTCTACCGAGTTTTTTTCTTTTACCATTCTTGGTTAAGTCCTCGATCGATTAGTATCAGTCCGCTCCATACATCACTGTACTTCCACTTCTGACCTATCTACCTGATCATCTCTCAGGGATCTTACTTTCTTAAAGAAATGGGAAATCTCATCTTGAGGTGGGCTTCACACTTAGATGCTTTCAGCGTTTATCCCTTCCCTACATAGCTACCCAGCAATGCCCTTGGCAGAACAACTGGTACACCAGCGGTAAGTCCATCCCGGTCCTCTCGTACTAAGGACAGCTCCTCTCAAATTTCCAACGCCCGCGACGGATAGGGACCGAACTGTCTCACGACGTTCTGAACCCAGCTCGCGTGCCGCTTTAATGGGCGAACAGCCCAACCCTTGGGACCGACTACAGCCCCAGGATGCGACGAGCCGACATCGAGGTGCCAAACCTCCCCGTCGATGTGGACTCTTGGGGGAGATAAGCCTGTTATCCCCAGGGTAGCTTTTATCCGTTGAGCGATGGCCCTTCCATGCGGAACCACCGGATCACTAAGCCCGACTTTCGTCCCTGCTCGACTTGTTGGTCTCGCAGTCAAGCTCCCTTCTGCCTTTACACTCTTCGAATGATTTCCAACCATTCTGAGGGAACCTTTGGGCGCCTCCGTTACCTTTTAGGAGGCGACCGCCCCAGTCAAACTGCCCATCTGACACTGTCTCCCACCACGATTAGTGGTGCGGGTTAGAGTGGCCATAACGCAGGGGTAGTATCCCACCAGCGCCTCCATCGAAACTAGCGTTCCGATTTCTACGGCTCCTACCTATCCTGTACATGCGGTACAGACACTCAATATCAAACTACAGTAAAGCTCCATGGGGTCTTTCCGTCCTGTCGCGGGTAACCTGCATCTTCACAGGTACTAAAATTTCACCGAGTCTCTCGTTGAGACAGTGCCCAAATCGTTACGCCTTTCGTGCGGGTCGGAACTTACCCGACAAGGAATTTCGCTACCTTAGGACCGTTATAGTTACGGCCGCCGTTTACTGGGGCTTCAATTCGTACCTTCGCTTACGCTAAGCACTCCTCTTAACCTTCCAGCACCGGGCAGGCGTCAGCCCCTATACTTCATCTTACGATTTTGCAGAGACCTGTGTTTTTGATAAACAGTCGCTTGGGCCTATTCACTGCGGCTGATCTGACGATCAGCACCCCTTCTCCCGAAGTTACGGGGTCATTTTGCCGAGTTCCTTAACGAGAGTTCTCTCGCTCACCTTAGGATTCTCTCCTCGACTACCTGTGTCGGTTTGCGGTACGGGCCGTTGTTTTCTCACTAGAAGCTTTTCTTGGCAGTGTGACATCAGGAACTTCGGTACTATTATTTCCCTCCCCATCACAGCTTGTCCTTAAAAAATTAAGCATTTGACTCAACCTAAGACTTACTGCTTGGACAGACATTTCCAATCGTCTGCATTCCTTAGCCTCCTGCGTCCCTCCATTGCTCAAACAAAAACAACGGGTACAGGAATATCAACCTGTTATCCATCGCCTACGCCTTTCGGCCTCGGCTTAGGTCCCGACTAACCCTGGGCGGACGAGCCTTCCCCAGGAAACCTTAGTCATTCGGTGGACAGGATTCTCACCTGTCTTTCGCTACTCATACCGGCATTCTCACTTCTAAGCGCTCCAGCAGTCCTCACGATCTACCTTCAACGCCCTTAGAACGCTCTCCTACCATAACACCATAGGTGTTATCCACAGCTTCGGTAATATGTTTAGCCCCGGTACATTTTCGGCGCAGGGTCACTCGACTAGTGAGCTATTACGCACTCTTTAAATGGTGGCTGCTTCTGAGCCAACATCCTAGTTGTCTGTGCAACCCCACATCCTTTTCCACTTAACATATATTTTGGGACCTTAGCTGGTGGTCTGGGCTGTTTCCCTTTCGACTATGGATCTTATCACTCACAGTCTGACTCCCGGATATGAATGAATGGCATTCGGAGTTTATCTGAATTCGGTAACCCGAGATGGGCCCCTAGTCCAAACAGTGCTCTACCTCCATCATTCTCAATTCCGAGGCTAGCCCTAAAGCTATTTCGGAGAGAACCAGCTATCTCCAAGTTCGTTTGGAATTTCTCCGCTACCCACACCTCATCCCCGCACTTTTCAACGTACGTGGGTTCGGTCCTCCAGTGCGTTTTACCGCACCTTCAACCTGGACATGGGTAGATCACATGGTTTCGGGTCTACGACTACATACTCAAACGCCCTATTCAGACTCGCTTTCGCTACGGCTCCGTCTCTTCGACTTAACCTCGCATGCAATCGTAACTCGCCGGTTCATTCTACAAAAGGCACGCCATCACCCATTAACGGGCTTTGACTTGTTGTAGGCACACGGTTTCAGGTTCTATTTCACTCCCCTTCCGGGGTGCTTTTCACCTTTCCCTCACGGTACTGGTTCACTATCGGTCACTAGGGAGTATTTAGCCTTGGGAGATGGTCCTCCCGGATTCCGACGGAATTCCTCGTGTTCCGCCGTACTCAGGATCCTCCTAGGTGTCTTCCAAATTTCATCTACGGGGTTTTTACCCTCTTTGACTGACTTTTCCAAGTCATTCGATTATCTGAAAAAACTACCATATCGGAGTCCTACAACCCCAACAAGCAAGCTTGTTGGTTTGGGCTTTTCCCGTTTCGCTCGCCGCTACTCAGGGAATCGAATTTTCTTTCTCTTCCTGCAGGTACTTAGATGTTTCAGTTCTCTGCGTCTACCTCAAATATGCTATGTATTCACATATTTGTAACATCCTATAAAAGATGCTGGGTTCCCCCATTCGGAAATCTCTGGATCATAGCTTACGTACAGCTCCCCAAAGCATATCGGTGTTAGTCCCGTCCTTCATCGGCTCCTAGTGCCAAGGCATCCACCGTGCGCCCTTATTCACTTAACCTTATCAACCTTACGGTTGGGTTTTGACATCATTTCTAGCGATAGAAACTAGTCAAGAAAAATAAGCAATTGAACTTATTAAAAAACTCATTCAACGCGGTGTTCTCGGTTTGTTTTGATCTTACTTCAAATATCCAGTTTTCAATGAACAAAGTGTTTTGAGAGTAAACCTCTCAAAACTGAACAAAGTAATGATGACAAACGTGTGTAGTCTCCGTAATATTCCTTAGAAAGGAGGTGATCCAGCCGCACCTTCCGATACGGCTACCTTGTTACGACTTCACCCCAATCATCTATCCCACCTTAGGCGGCTGGCTCCAAAAAGGTTACCTCACCGACTTCGGGTGTTACAAACTTTCGTGGTGTGACGGGCGGTGTGTACAAGGCCCGGGAACGTATTCACCGCGGCGTGCTGATCCGCGATTACTAGCGATTCCGGCTTCATGTAGGCGAGTTGCAGCCTACAATCCGAACTGAGAGAAGCTTTAAGAGATTAGCTTAGCCTCGCGACTTCGCGACTCGTTGTACTTCCCATTGTAGCACGTGTGTAGCCCAGGTCATAAGGGGCATGATGATTTGACGTCATCCCCACCTTCCTCCGGTTTGTCACCGGCAGTCTTGCTAGAGTGCCCAACTAAATGATGGCAACTAACAATAAGGGTTGCGCTCGTTGCGGGACTTAACCCAACATCTCACGACACGAGCTGACGACAACCATGCACCACCTGTCACTTTGCCCCCGAAGGGGAAGCTCTATCTCTAGAGTGGTCAAAGGATGTCAAGACCTGGTAAGGTTCTTCGCGTTGCTTCGAATTAAACCACATGCTCCACCGCTTGTGCGGGCCCCCGTCAATTCCTTTGAGTTTCAACCTTGCGGTCGTACTCCCCAGGCGGAGTGCTTAATGCGTTAGCTGCAGCACTGAAGGGCGGAAACCCTCCAACACTTAGCACTCATCGTTTACGGCGTGGACTACCAGGGTATCTAATCCTGTTTGCTCCCCACGCTTTCGAGCCTCAGCGTCAGTTACAGACCAGAGAGTCGCCTTCGCCACTGGTGTTCCTCCATATATCTACGCATTTCACCGCTACACATGGAATTCCACTCTCCTCTTCTGCACTCAAGTCTCCCAGTTTCCAATGACCCTCCCCGGTTGAGCCGGGGGCTTTCACATCAGACTTAAGAAACCGCCTGCGCTCGCTTTACGCCCAATAAATCCGGACAACGCTTGCCACCTACGTATTACCGCGGCTGCTGGCACGTAGTTAGCCGTGGCTTTCTGGTTAGATACCGTCAAGGGATGAACAGTTACTCTCATCCTTGTTCTTCTCTAACAACAGAGTTTTACGATCCGAAAACCTTCTTCACTCACGCGGCGTTGCTCGGTCAGACTTTCGTCCATTGCCGAAGATTCCCTACTGCTGCCTCCCGTAGGAGTTTGGGCCGTGTCTCAGTCCCAATGTGGCCGATCACCCTCTCAGGTCGGCTATGCATCGTGGCCTTGGTGAGCCGTTACCTCACCAACTAGCTAATGCACCGCGGGTCCATCCATCAGCGACACCCGAAAGCGCCTTTCAAATCAAAACCATGCGGTTTCGATTATTATACGGTATTAGCACCTGTTTCCAAGTGTTATCCCCTTCTGATGGGCAGGTTACCCACGTGTTACTCACCCGTTCGCCACTCCTTTTCTTTCGGTGGAGCAAGCTCCGGTGAAAGAAAAAGCGTACGACTTGCATGTATTAGGCACGCCGCCAGCGTTCGTCCTGAGCCAGGATCAAACTCTCATAATAAAAGTTAGAACAATCTTTCGATTGTTAAGCTCAATTTGTTTGCTAGCATATTGCTTGCTGTTTAAAAATGTTTGTTGTCTTGAATTGAATCAAGACGCCCTACACATTTGGTTTGTCTTACTTTGTTCAGTTTTCAAAGGTCTACTTGAATTGCCGTAGCAACTTTTATATCATATCAGAGTGATGTTTGAATGTCAACTCTTTTTTTAAAAAGTTTTTTTGATTTCGTTTAAGAAATCTTTCAACAACTCATTTATCATATCGCATCGTTTGTTATTTGTCAAGAACTTTTTTGAAGTTTTTCTTGATGAAATCAAGCTTCATAAGCAGCCCTTTTTAAACGACTTAGTTATCTTATCATGTGATAATTCACATGTCAACAACTATTTTTCATGTTATTTACGAAAGTTTCATGAATGTTACTTTCGCTTCAACGTTGTCTAATTTATCATTCTTTTTTTGATTGGTCAACTGAATTTTTGACCTTTTTCAAACAGTACTCAGACTGTTTTTCTTCCTAATTTTCGTGTTTTACGAACAAAGTCTCTGGTTAAGCTTTAAAATGGCTATAAAAGCATTATAAACCGGAACATTCTACTTGTTTTTTTGTTTAAAACGGCAAAAAAAGAAGATTGAATTTTTTTCAATCTTCTTTTTATTTTTGTATTTTCTGATTAGAAAAGAGGAACACCCTCTACTTCGTAAGTCCCAAGAACAGCTCGCATCTGCCCTGATTCTTCCCAAAGATAGCCTTCTGCCAGCTCACCATCCTGATTCTTCTGCTCTGTTTCAAAAACAAACAACGGAACATTTTCATGTCCGATATGGGTGTTGGTCAACTCCATTAAGTTGATTTGACTCACATCAATATGAACGATTTCCTTTAAAAAATTAAGCATATTGGCTAGACCAGTCTTTCCTTCAGAAAGATCTGCTAACGCGAATTCTAGCGTATCATCAATTGAATGAACCAGAAATCTCTTTGATCCATCCTCCAAATGCAACATAATTGTACCAGCGACTCTTTTGTTTGCCAAAATCTCCACCTCGATCAACTTGTTCTTGTTCTATGGCTTACAAAAAAATTTTAGCATATTTTCAGAAAAAATACACTTTTTATTTCTTGTTTTCTTTTTTCTCCAATTCAATCAATGCTTCTTTGATCCAGATGGGTAGTTGTTCTTCGATTGTTTTAAAACCAATTTTTCTATTTTTGTTTGTAAAATACCTTTTTCTACGGTGTGCAACTACTGGACTGTTGTTCTCTAAAGTTCTTAAAGATAAACTGATTTTTTGAGAGTACTCATCAATATCAATAATTTGTACTCTGATTGGTTGTCCGATTGTTAGCAATGCATGAATATTTTTTGTATAACCTGATTGTACTTCTGAAACATGGATTAATCCCTGCGTTTCCTCGTCAAGAGAAACAAACGCACCATAAGGTTGTATTCCAGTTACTTTTCCTTCAATTATTTGTCCAATTTTATAAGTCATTTACTTCCCTCTCTTCGCATCTTTCATTATACTGTATATGATTTAAAAAAAGAAGTTTTGAAAATAAACAAGTGAAATCGGAGGCTTTGAAATGGTAGAATTCGATCAACAAATAACGAGAAAAAATACGCATAGCGTAAAATGGGATGGTATTACTGAAACATATCATGCATCTGATTTGTTACCGCTTTGGGTAGCAGATATGGATTTTCTTTCTCCCAAAAGTGTCACTCAGGCTTTAAGCAGCTATGTTCAAAACGGTTTGTTTGGTTACTCAACGATTTCCAATGAATTATATAACGCTATTATTCAATGGGAAAAGGAACAGCATCAAGTCACCATAAAAAAAGAAGAGATTGTCTTTTCAAGTGGTGTTTTGTCCAGTCTAGCTGTAGGTATCCAAACGTTTACTGAAATAGGCGATTCAATTATGATTCATGATCCTGTTTATCCACCTTTTTCTTCTATAGTAGAAAACAATCAGCGAAAGTTGGTTCGCAGTTCTTTAATAGAAAAAAACAATCATTTCGAGATGGACTTTGCAGATATGGAACAAAAGATACAACAACACAATATCAAAGCCTTCATTTTATGTAACCCTCATAATCCTGGCGGTCGTGTGTGGTCAAAAGCTGAATTAACTCAGTTAGCAGACCTGTGTTTAAACTATCAGGTTTTCATATTCAGTGATGAAATTCATCAGGACCTTATGCTGTTTGGCAATCAGTTCACATCAATGTTGACAATCAATCCGAAACTTCATGATCAAATGATCGCATTTACTTCCGCCACAAAAACATTTAATTTAGCGGCAATTAAACATTCGATGGTTTTTATCAAAAATAAAAAACTTAAAGCAGCTTTTACACAACGTCTCTTAACTAATCAGCAACAAGAAATCAATACATTTGGCTTAATTGGTACACAGGCAGCTTACGAAACTGGTGAAACTTGGCTTTCAGAGTTGCTTCCTTATTTAGAAGAAAATGTTTCACTTGTTTGTTCCTTTTTTCAAGAAGAAATGCCAGATGTTCGTGTTATGAAGCCTGAAGGGACTTACCTAATGTGGTTAGATTTTTCCGCTTACGAAACAAATGATCAAGAATTGCAAGACTGTTTCATTAAAAAAGGAAAAGTTGTCTTGAACCCAGGAATTTCTTTTGGCCCAGCTGGACATTGTCATATGCGTTTGAATGTTGCCTGCCCTAAAGCGACTTTATTAGAAGGATTACAACGAATCAAACACTCTTTTGAAAAGTAATTTTCTATTTAATTTTTTATAAAAAAGCAAAAAGGGACTGTGACAAAAAATTTGTCACAGTCCCTTTTATACGAATAAAAGATGTTCTCAAAGCAACTTCTGCGGCAGTAAGCTGAAACTTCGTCAAAATTTGAAGAACAATTTCTAAAAATTTTTACTTATTACTTGAAGTTCAACGCTTTGGACCACAATCTCTTTTACATTATCAGTACATTTTCTGATAGTTATTCTGCAATCTCAATTGTTTCGATTACTACATCATGGACTGGTCGGTCTTGTGGTCCACGTTGTACATTTGCAATTTCATCAACAACAGTCATTCCTTCAACAACATGACCAAAAACTGTGTGACGGAAATCTAGCCAAGGTGTACCTCCACCCTTATAAGCTTCGATAACTTCTGCGGGGAAACCGGCACCTTCAAGTTGTCCAAGCATATTAGCAGGAACATTTTCATTATTTACGATAAAGAATTGGCTCCCGTTAGTATTTGGACCAGCATTCGCCATTGATAATGCACCACGTAGGTTAAATAATTCACGGCTAAATTCATCTTCAAAGCTTTCACCGTAGATGCTTTCTCCTCCCATACCTGTTCCAGTTGGGTCGCCACCTTGGATCATGAAATCAGGAATGACACGGTGGAAAATGACACCATCGTAGTACCCTTTTTTAGCTAATTCAATAAAATTTTGAACAGTTTTAGGTGCTAATTCAGGAAATAATTGAACTGTGATGTCTCCGCGATTTGTTTTGATTGTTGCTTTTGGGCCTTTTTCATTTGCTAAATCTAATTGTGGAAATGCCATGTTTGGTTCCTCCTAATGTTTTCTTACTACCAAATAATAACATAATACCGAATGTCTATTCAAAAAACTAGATCAGATTACTAAAAAGAAAGTTTAAACTCCAAGTAAAATTAATTTATTTGAGAAGCATTCTCAGTTGAATTCTGCTATAGTGTGTCTGGAGGAGGAGTTTTTTATGGACATTTATGACATTACCATTATCGGTGCTGGACCCGTGGGTATGTTTGCCGCATTTTATGCAGGAATGCGACAAGCAAAAACAAAGATCATTGACAGTTTACCCCAACTTGGTGGTCAGTTAGCGACCTTGTATCCAGAGAAATATATTTACGATATCCCAGGGTATCCTGCAATTAAAGCAAACGAATTGGTCGGCAATCTTGAAAAGCAATTGACGACTTTTAATCATACATTTCATTTAGAAGAAGAAGTTCTTTCCATTACACGCGAAGAAGATGTGATCGAAATCATTACAAACAAAGGTATCCATTATTCAAAAGCGGTGATTTTAGCACTCGGAAATGGCTCTTTTCAGCCAAGAAAATTAACTATCGAAGGTGCCGACGCCTTTGAGAACAACGGTTTAGATTATTATGTCAATGATTTAATGAAATACGCTGGCAAAAAAGTAGCAATTGCTGGTGGTGGCGATTCTGCGATTGATTGGGCATTGATGCTTGAGCCAATTGCTAGCGAAGTCTATCTGATCCATCGTCGAAGCGAATTTCGTGGCCATGAACACAGTGTTGCTCAATTAAAAAATTCATCTGTTCATTTATTGACACCTTATTTGATTGAAGATTTAGCTGGGGAATCAAACCAGTTAACCGACCTTCGTTTAAAAAAGGTAAAAAGCGATGAAACGATTGATTTAAGCATTGATTCTTTGATTGTCAATTATGGGTTTACTTCTAATTTAGGTCAGATTGCTTCGTGGGGGCTGGAAAGTTCTCGCCAATCAATCATGGTAAACTCCGATATGTCGACCTCAATTCCTGGAATTTACGCTGCAGGCGATATTTGTTCCTATGATGGCAAAGTGAAATTGATTGCTACAGGATTTGGTGAAGCACCCACTGCGGTTAACAATGCACTACATTACATCAATCCCAAAGAACGGGCACAACCTGGACACAGTACCAGCTTGTATGATAAACGACTTCGTCCTGAAAGATGACTAGCATCCACTTGTAATAAACCTCAGATGCAAAGGTATCCTTCTTGCTTTTTTACTTGATTAAGCTAACATGAATATATAGACTATTTGAAGGAGGAATACCATGGTTATTAAAAAGGAAACATTAGAAGAAAAAGCACGTGCTCTTTTACTTGAACGCGGTGTAACAATTGAAGATATTGCAGAATTAGTTATGTTTTTACAAAAAGATTATATTACTGATTTAACTTTAGCGGATTGCGCAGAAAGCGTTGACTCGGTTCTAACAAAACGAGAAGTCCATAATGCAATCATCACGGGAATCCAGTTAGATATTTTAGCTGAACAAAAACAGTTAATGGAACCTTTACAACATATTATCGAAGACGATGAAGGCTTGTATGGAATTGATGAAATCCTCGCCTTATCTATTGTTAATGTTTACGGAACGATTGGGTTTACCAACTACGGCTACATTGACAAAGTGAAACCAGGGATTTTAAAACAATTGAACCGACATGATGGCGATCATGTCCATACTTTTTTAGATGATATCGTTGGTGCGATTGCCGCATCTGCAGCAAGTCGTTTAGCCCATGCTGAACCTGAAAAACGCAGTCGTTTGACACAATAAAATGAATCGGTAACAAGTTAGCAGTGCAATATTGGCTGTCACCAACAGAATGGTACTGTGACAGAAATGATTAACTCCAAGAAATATGAGAAGCCGTTTTCGAAAATGACTTCTCATATTTTTGTGAAAATTTGATTGATTACTGAAGGAGGTGTGACAAGGCTTTTGTCACACCTCCTTTTTCTCCACTAAAAGTAAAAGAAACGCCCTCAAAAATAAGCCAGATTTGGTTTATCTTTGAGAGCGTTTCTTGTTGAAAAAGTTATCTTTTCTTTCTTAACTCATGCTTTCCAAGGAACAGGAAAATAGCGAAAAAGAGTTCAAGTAAAACAAAAAAGAGAACAAAACTATGCATAAAAAATTCTTCCGGTAACACATTGATAATTGGATCAGTTCGAGGATCGAATAACCAATCGTCATTGTTGAAAAATGTTTCGTGAAAAACAATGAAGAATCGATCAAAACCGATTAGCATAAAAAATCCAATAACCACTGGCGCAAGCATCCCAAACTGAAACGGACGTATTAATCGCCAGAAACGTTTATTTTTCCATAACGAATAAACAAATAAGCTACTTGGTATCAACGTGACTAATAACACAGCATAATCAATGAAAAAAAGAACACGAACTTCACGAAAATGGTGTGCGCCACTGGCCGAAACAGGAAAATCTGGCAAACTCAGTACAGATTGAAACGGATTATTCAAGTATTTCATCAATTCATCAAAATTCTGAAGCAACGTTTGCTGATCCAGAGACGTGTACCGCAAAATATGCAAATAATCAATATCAAATACATAGAGCGGTCGAAAATTGATAGTCAAGGCAATCGCTAGACTAATCAAGGTCAGAAATAAGCTAGTCAACCCCAAATACTCAAGCCATTGTCCCTTACGCTTACCCATTTAGAACTGCCACTCATCTAATGAATTTTTGACAAATGTAGCTGGGACTGGTAAATGAGGTACATCTTCTGCCTTGGTAAACCCAGATAGAACGAGCAACGTGTCAATTCCGTTTTGGATACCGGCTTGAATATCTGTTTCATAGTTATCACCAACCATGATTACTTCCTCTTTTTGAAGTCCTAAGATTTCTACTGCCTTATCCATGATGATTGCTTCTGGCTTACCAATATAGATTGGAGTTGTTTGAGTAGCTGTTTCAACGAAGGAAACCACTGAACCTGCACCGGGTAGCAACCCGCGTTCAGTAGGAATATTCTTGTCTGGGTTTGTTCCAATGAACGTTGCCCCTTTTTGAATTGCAAGCGTTGCTGTCACCACTTTTTCGTAGGTTAAATAATTATCTAATCCAACAACAACGTAATCTGGGTTTTCTTCTTCCCATTCAAATCCAGCTTCCAAAATCAGGTCAATTAATCCTGACTCCCCAATAACAAAAACTTTCTTACCTTTTCCATCTGTTTGCATAAAATCAATCGTCGCTAAACTTGCCGTATAAACTGTTTCTGCTGCGACATGAATATCGAATTCATCTGCCAAACGTTTTGCAACTGTAGCAGGGCTCTTCGTCGTATTATTAGTAACGAATAAAAAGGGTAACTCACGTTGTTGTAATTCTTCGACAAAACGTTTCCCTGCAGGAATCGCTTCTGTTCCACGATAAATCGTTCCGTCTAAATCAATCAAATATCCTTTATAACTCATGCTCACGACTCTTTTCTTTTTCTTATCGTAAAGTTTGCTTTTTCATTTGCTGGCTGCTCTACTGATTCTTTAGCAGCAGTCGCTTTTTTGGGCGTCTCCTTACGTTTTTTAATGACAGGTTTCTTATGACTAGAAGACACTGGACCTTTCTTTTCATCAATGTACGCTGTCTGATTGTAATTTTTTTTCTTTTTGCGACGTTGTGCTGGCTTTTCCTTTTTGTCTCCCCCGCCAATGCGCTCGATAACAAAATAAGCACAACCAAAATTGCAGTATTCATAAAGATAATCTTCTAATGAATCAATCCGCTGATCCGGATGGGCACGTCGATTGTCTGCACGGAAAAATCCTTTCAGGCGAAGCTGTTCATAGCCCCAGTCCCCAACGATATAATCATAACGAGACAACACATCACTGTACCGCTCGCCAAGTTTTTGTGCGTCAAACCCTTCACGGTGATTGGCTACTAGACGAAATTGTCGATCACCAACTAAAAAATTACTATCATCTAAAGGTGTCACAAGTTCCCCTTTGATTTTTTCTGCTTTAGGCTTTTCTTCAACGATTTCTTCTAAAGCAGTCGTTAGTTCATCTGTGACAAGATTTGTTGCTTCACTTTCAGCTGTTGCTACGGTTGTTTCTTTCGTTTCTTTGTTTGCAACTGGCTGTTGTTTCTTTTCTTTTGGTTTTGCAGACATACTTTCACCACCTATTCCTAGTCATTATACCTTGTTTTTATTTGATTGGGTAGTGAGCTTTCAAGTAATCACCCACAACACTACGAATAAACTCTGGGAACAGAAATTCATTTTCGCCGGCAATCTCAATCGTCGGGAAAAACGGTACAAACATGAAATGGTCAACCGTCGTAAACGAATATCTTTCTTTCTCATTGATTGGTTGATTTTGAAAGAGTACTTGATGATTTACTTCATCGTAGGTAATACCATTGTAAACGATTTGTCCAAATATTTTCCCTCGAAATCCCATCCCATTCATAGGAAAGTTACGTAAGAAGTTGCGATTTTTTTCCATTTCCAAAATTAATCGAATCAAATCTGCTCCTTTAACGGTTACATTCAATAAGTGCATTGGATGTGGTAACGCAGTGTGAAGCTCATCTTGGTCGATAATTCCGGCGGGGATATCCGTCAAAAACAAGCCACTATTCAAAATTGCCGCCTTCGTCTTGCCACGTTCTTTGATTGCTTCTAATGCTAGTTGAATAAAGGGTTCTTCACCAAAAACATCCATTGTTAGTGGAAATGGTAGGTCAGCGACCTTTTTAGCTTTTAAAAGTGCGTGCCCTTCTGCCAAATAACTAGCGATTTCTTGCGCATCTTCTGCAAAGACTGTCAATGACTCAGTGGGAATTGCTTGTGCAGAATATTTCACAATTTTTTTATTCTCATCTAACGTCAATTGAACTTCTCCTACATACTGACCATAACGACCAGCTGCGGCTAATTGAACGCCGTTGATCACTTCGCCATTAGGAAAGAGATGATGTGTATGTGAACCTAAGATAACATCTATTGCTGGTAATTCTTTTGCAATTTGGATATCATCTTGAATACCCAGATGGCTCATCAACACTAACACATCGACTTTCGGACGTAATTCTTCCACCATTTCCGGTAATATATCATACGGATTTCGGATATCCCAACCGTTTGGACTATACGTTAAAGGAAAAGGTGCCGTAAATGCCAGCAAACCGATTTTTGTCTGCTGCTTCGTTTCGATAATCTTGTATGGCTTCGCCCATGCTGGTGGCTGCAATGTTTTTTTGTCAAATAAATTTGCTAATAAAACATCAAAATTAGCTTCATCATATAGATGATTCAAATCATGTTTTGAATTTCCAACACCTTCATTGTTTCCAATCGTTGCGGCATCGTAACCAATTTCATTCATCAGTAAGACATTGGCTTGACCATTCGTTGCTTCCGATAAGGGATGCCAACGGTCAACGAAATCTCCTAGGTCCACTGTAACAGTCGTTGTCTGTACTTTCTTTTCACTTTCACGTTTTCGTTGCTCTAAAAAGCGTCTGATTCTGGGCCAGTTTTCCAGATGTGAATGGAGATCATTTGTGTGTAATAACATTATTTTTTCCATCTTCTCGCCTCTCTTCTCGACCATCATACCACAGAGCTATTTTTTCCTTCCAATAATGATCCTGAGTATTATTTACTTCAAAAAAATAGAATAAAAAAATCATTTATGGTTTCTTTAAGCTAACCTAGTTATTATTAAGTCATTCCCAAAACATTCATTTTTTTCATTCTTTACCTCCAACCTTGCCAGCCTCATTTTTTCTATTGAGGCTGGTCTTTTTGACAAAAAAAGCGCGCCTTTGACTTCAAAAGAAGCTATTGGCACACATTCATTCCTAATATTTAGTTGGTTCACTTATTTTTTGGGCAAAAAAAAACAGGTATAGCATTCCTGTTCATCAATCAGCTATTTTTTATATTCAGACACATGGCGGAGCCTACTTAGTGCTGCTTCCTTCCGGATCTGACACGCTTCATAAGCCCACCATTGTCCTAGCCTTTCGGCAAGAAATAGTATACCGCATTTTTTCCATTCTGACTAGCTTTTTTTCGATTTCTTTTTTTTCGTACGCAACTGACGGAAGAATGTTGACAAAATTCCTCCACATTCCTCTTCCAAAATACCCCCTTCAACGGTGGCTTGATGATTGAAGCGTTCATCCGTCAATAAATTCATCAACGTTCCAGCAGTTCCACCTTTTGGATCATAAGCACCAAAATAAACTTCTTTGACACGTGACAAAATCATCGCACCACTGCACATTGGACAAGGCTCTAGTGTTACAAATAACTGTGCTTCTTCTAAACGCCAGCTACCAACAGCTGCACAAGCTTCTTTAATTGCAAGCATCTCTGCATGGGTTGTGGCATCTTGCGTTGTTTCTCGTAGATTATGCCCCCTACCAATTACTTGATTATCTAAAATCACCACTGCACCAATTGGGACCTCAGCTAACTGTTCTGCTTTTTTAGCTTCTTCAAGAGCGAGGCGCATCCATTTTTCTTTTTCTTGTTGCGATAACTGTTCTTCGTTCAACAAATTCCCTCACTTTTTTCTCGATTATTTTTCTTCAGCATAACTTTACCATATAAAAAAAAACTTGTAACTAGCTTGTCCTTTTGATGAGGTTTTTTTATGGTAAAATAGCGGTGAGGTGAAGCACATGAATCAAGCACAATTACTAGAATTATATCCAAATGCTCAACTTAAAGAATTTCCTTCCGCATCACCATCGATTCTTTCTTTAGCTACTGGTGACGCCTTTCTTTGGTTTGAAAAAAAATCGTTAGCTCCATCTGAAATCAGTCTTTTGAAAGCGTTATTCCCAATGGCTACCAATCCAAAAAACCATCCTTGGTACCATTATTTATTCGAACAACAATCATTAACATTAGATCGTTCCTATCGAATCATCCAGTTACATGTATCAGCAAAGGATGACTTTTTGCAAAAGGAATGGCAAGAAACGTTACTAGCGATGTTTTATGAACCTGCAGATTTCTTTTTCTATAGCCAACAAGATGCACTACTGATTGAGCCTAAAGGGAAAAATTTTCTTCCAGTTTCTGAACTAAATGGTATTTTTCAATCATTAGATATTGACTTTGAAATTACAACAAATGTTTTTGTCGGCGCTTTTCATGCACCTTCGCAAGATTTTGGAACATTGTTTGCTGAAGAACGAAAAATTTTTCTTACAGAAAAACGCTCCCCACAAAACAGTCAAGCTGTGTTTTCTCTACAAGATGTTGCCCTGCACTACTTTACAACAGAGGGAATCAAAGAGAATTTACTTATCCAAAATTATCAGCTCTTGCTTGAAGAAATGGATATGGAAGAAATCATCTTAGCGTTGTGGAATCATTTGGGCAATATCAGCTCCGCTGCCAAAACTCTTTTTCTTCATCGTAACACGTTGAAATATCGGATAGAAAAGTTTCAGGAAGCAACTGGCTTTAATTTAAAGCAAGCAAATGATCTTCTTTTTTGTTATCTTCTAATCATCCAAATGTCTCCTACCAAAAAAAATAATTAAAAAAAGTGAGCGTTGCGACTAGCCTGACTAGTCCAACACTCACTTTTTTTGCTGTGCTTTTTTAACACAAAAAATTACATAATTTTATCAACTAAAGTCATCAAACGCTCACGCAAATCATCCGTTGAATCTTTTAGCGTGTCACCATAAACAGAGATTTTCTTGCGGCCTTTTTTGATTTTTTCTAAAACACCCATCAAAGAGTCCAAATCACTATCCGATAAGTCATCGACTAATCCTAATAGCTTTTCATTTCCGTCAAACTTATCATTAACAAATTTTTTGACTTTGCAACGATTAGACATATGACGAATTTTTTCCACCACTTTACCTGACACAACTGCTGTAGTTGCTACACCAGCAGCAGCCATGATACCTAAACCGATTGTTACTTTTGTTGATGTTTTCATAAGTCTTCAGCTCCTTTTTATCTACTTCTATCATAGCATAGACAAAAAAATAAACGAACTATTTCACTCGACTCATGAAGCACCATTACTTAGCTGCAACTAAGCGAATATCAGTTAGGACTTCTGGTAAGTCCTCATCTAGTTCGGCCAACTTACTCCAGATTGCTGTCATTGTTTCATAAAACTCACGAGAATTTTCGTCAGAATTTAAACTCCCCAAAATATTCAGCCACAAAAGTTCAACTAGATAAACTTCACTAACTCTAGTATGTTCATTTAGATGAGTCTTAAAACTTAGCTTGAATAAAGCTGCTAAGTCTAGATCAGACTGGAAGACGATTCCACGAACGCTTTCGTTCACTGCAAAAAATTCTTTCAATAAGTGGACGATACTAAAAAAGTCCGTCATTTGATACGTGTCTAAATATTTTTCAAAGCTCTTTTTGATTTCATCAATAATTGTTTCTTTTAACACACCAATGGAATCAAAATGTGCATAAATCGGATATGTCGAACAGCCACAATAAGCTGCTAATTTTCTAGCAGTAATCGAATGCAACCCAAACTCTTCTGCATAGACCATACTTTTAAATAGTAAATATTCTTTACTAAAATTGGTTACTCTACCCATTTCTTTCACCCTCTTCATTTGATTTTATGATTCACAGTAATATTTTTCTCTAACGATTCTTTGCCAATATCCTGCGTAACTTTATGTAGGGGGAAAGCGTATAGAAAAAGTTATGATTTCTTATGATAAATATAACAGCAATCATCCGATAAAATAGTAGCTGATATCCTGCGTAATAGACCTGTGACTAGGAATGATTTGGTCGCACATAGCCAATGGATTATTCATCTCAAGCTTAGCTATACTGTTATATTTTGTACGTCTAAAAGAAATTTCATTACTTTTTTCTAACTTGACAAAACGCGCTTGGACATAAACAATAGAATAAACAACTAAATAATAACTTTAAAATAACAAGTTATATTATAAAGGTCTAATACCCTGTGAGAATAACATAGTATGAAAACACTTACCACTCACACTTTATGACCTATCCTGTACATATTTAGGAGGAAAGGAGTTTCGAAATGTTAGTTGATGCAAAAAAAAAGGAACTACTTGTTCTGTATGAGATTATCCAAAGCGATACTTGTTCCTTACAAGATCTTTCAAATAAACTCGTGATTCCCAAACGGACGGTGAAAGACTTGATACGAAAACTTAACCAAGCGATTAGTCAGTTACTTGAATTTCACTCTTTTATTTATTCGACTCATAAAGGAGAGATTCAGATCAATGAACACTATGAAAAAACAAAAATGCAGGTATTCTATTACTTGAAATTAATCTTTTTACGCGAATCCCAGCGTTTTAATTACTTATTACTTTTGATGGACAGCCCTGACGCTTCAGTTGCCAAGGAAGAGTTGACCCAAAAATTATATATTTCTTCTTCTTACTTAGAAAAATTAACTACGCGAATCAATAAGGATTTAAAAAAATTCAATCTACAAATTATTTCTTCCAATAATTGTTATACCTTATCTGGAGATGAATTATTGATTCGAATCTATATATACATATTTCTATCGGATGCCTTTCAAGGACCTGAATGGCCATTTACAACAATTGATTTAGCAACAGTGAAGCAGGAAATTACTCTGTCAGATGCATTCCAGCTTCCCTTTCATTCCGAGACAGAGCAAAAAAATATTTATTTACTCTATGCGGTGTTTAAACTTCGAATCAAGCAGGCTTCTTTCTTAGAACCACTCGAAAATGATATTCAGCAATTACTGAAGCTACTCTTTCACACCTGTGATTTAACCGGTTCGTTTAAACAAAACATGCCTGTGGAGCTACCCGAAAAACATACGGAGAACGAAGTGTTTGTGCTCAATTTTATGATTCTTTGTTTCTTCCCAAGTTGGGTCCACGTCCAACAGAAATTAACCATTGGTAAGTGTTTTATGCAAACAGATCATGTTTTTTGTCAATTCACACAAAAACTAACTGTTCAATTAGCCAAGCATTTTCCAACCATTGATACAACTGAAAAAATTGCCTTCTATCACTACTTCATCACGCTTGCGTTCACTTTTGTTTCATTGTTAGGGGAATCAATCATTGAATTTCATACGCTCTATTTCCCCACTGTAACAGAAACGGTGTCGGCAGATGACTCGCAAGTGCAATTAATTCTCACAGAGATCAACGCTCTTTGCCCAGCCAAGTTGCGTTCAGTTCACGTCGCTCACTATTTGGGTTCACTGATCTATCAATTGATTCGTTCTGAAACAGATACACAACTGTTGATTCATTTAAAAATGACGAAGACCTTAACTGGCAATTATCATCTGAAAAATCGTTTGGAAAAGTTGTTCAATCACGAAACGATTCTTCTTACCTTTTCACCAGAAAAAGCGGACTTGATCGTTACTGATTGGTTTGAAGCAGCACAACAAGCCATCCCTTCTTTTTATTGGAATCTAACAAATGAAGAAGTCAGCTGGCAAAAACTTGTCTTACTTATCCAAACACTCTATGACAAAAAAACACAGATCAACACGACGCAAAACTTGTTACCTGCGCCAAACAACCACTAAAAAGAAGCACCGGCATTTATCAACTGACAAAAGCCGGTGCTTCTTTTTATTCTTACTTATTGCTTTGCTGTTTATCCTTTAGTCTCGACGGTTGTTTCCGCCAAACAACAAAATCAAGCGGAGTAATTGTAGGAAAGTTGCTAGTGCTGCTGCGACATAAGTTAATGCTGCAGCAAACAAGACGTGACGCGCCATTGGCACTTCATCTTCAGTCAACAAACCGCCCTCACTTAATATCTGTAACGCACGTCTTGACGCATTGAATTCAACTGGCAGTGTCACTAATTGGAATAACAACGCCAATGAAAAAGCAAAAATCCCGATATTAATCAACGTGTAATTCCAACTAAACAAAACGCCGACCATAATCAATGGCAACGAAATTGCAGAGCCAAAATTAGCTACTGGAACCAATGCTGCACGAATTTTTAACGGTGCATAACCAACAGCATCTTGGACTGCGTGTCCGCATTCATGGGCTGCCACACCAATTGCAGCAACTGAAGTCGATTGCGCTGTTGCTTGTGATAAGCTTAGCATTTTATTTCCAGAATTATAATTATCTGTTAGATTCCCGGCGATTGGTTGGACACCTACGTTTTGGATGTTTTGACTGCTCAAAATATATTGGGCAGCTTGTGTTCCTGTCACATTATTTTTGCTACGGATTTTATCATATTTCTTGAATGTGCTATTGACATATGCCGAAGCAATACCTGAAATGGCTAACCCGATGATGACCAAGATAAACGTTGGATCAAGTACATTATAGATCCCGTACATTTAAGCTCACTCCTTTTCATTTTCTTTATTCTACCATGAGAAGAGAGAAAAAAATGTGAAGAGACTTTGAAGCTTTTAGTTTTTCTTAACGAACTCAGATTTCAACTTCATTGGACCAAAGCCATCAACTTTGCAATCAATATTGTGGTCGCCTTCAACTAAACGAATATTTTTGACTTTTGTTCCTTGCTTAATTGCACCAGAAGCACCTTTGACTTTTAAATCTTTGATGACTGTTACACTGTCACCTTCTGCCAAACGATTCCCATTTGCATCAAGCACAACAAGTTCGTCTTCCATGTTCTCGGTTTGTTCGGCGCTCCATTCATGACCGCATTCTGGACAAATAAATAATCCTCTGTCTTCATAAGTATACTCAGACCCACAAGTTGGGCAATTTGGTAATGTCATCTTCTTTCTCCTTTAAAATCTATTATTGAGCATCATTGTAACGAAAAAAAGTTACTTTGAAAAGAGTGCTTGTGAATTTTGTACAAAAAAGAGCAAAGAAAATGACTGATGTGCTGTAATTCTCCCAAAAGTCGCTTTTCTTTACTCACTTATTACCTTTTTCGATTATTTTTGTTGGTAATCCTGACACAAAGTTTGAATTTCTTGATAGATTTCTTCTACTTCACGTAAATCTTTTGCATTTGCACCACTTGCTAGTGGATGTCCGCCTCCGTGATGACGCTTTGCTAGCTCATTGATTACAGGACCTTTTGAACGCAAACGAACACGGTAATGTCCTTCTGGTTGTTGAACAAAGATTCCCCAAGCCAAGACTTCATCTATGACACCAGGCAAAGCAACGATTGCTGCGGTTTCAGAATCATCAATCCCGTAGTCAGCCAACAATTCTTTTGATAAAAGCACGCGACCAGCACCGTTATGGTCAACCTCAAGATGTTGGTATAAATATCCTGAAAGTTTGGCAACTTTCATTGGCATTTGCTCTAATTCACGATTTAATTGACCAGCATCAAATGGATAGCTCATTAAGACAGCGGCAATTTCTAATGTTCGTGGAGTTGTTGCCGGATATAAAAATCTTCCCGTATCGCCAACAATCCCACCATAGAGTAACCGTGCTGCAGTTGCGTTGATCGTTAGTTCATCTGGAAACATCAAAGCAAATGAAGCAATCATTTCGCTACAGCTGCTTGCCTTCGTGTCTACCCAAACGAGGTCACCATAAGGCTCATCGTTTGGATGGTGGTCAATTTTAATCAACTGATCGCCTAATGGATAACGGTCATCACTGATTCGTGGCGAATTCGCTGTGTCCGTTACAATGACTAATGCCCCTTGATAAAGTGCATCATCAATTGATTGCATTTCTGCTAAAAAACGAAGTCCTTCAACAGTTTCACCTACCTGATAAATTTCTTTTGTTGGAAAACTTTCTCGCAAAATCTCCGCTAACCCGACCTGTGAACCAATTGCATCTGGGTCGGGGCGTTGGTGGCGATGAATGATAATTCGTTTCGCTGCCTGAATTGCTGTTAAAATTTCTTGTTGGATTGTTAGTTCCGTTGTGTTTCTCATGTCTTCCCTGCTTTCTAAGAACGTTCCATTACTTGGCAAACAACAATTGCTTTTGCCACAATAATATTTTCAATGTACACTTCAATATCTAGTTTTGCTGAACGACGCCCGATTTCTAACACACGTGGTTGAATATCTAATTCACTCTCTAACTGAATTAAGCGTAAGTAATGAAGGTTCATTTGTTCAATCAAAATATTACGTCGTTGGTTCAACAACATCGTTTTTTGGGCGACATCTGAAATAATCTCACTTAATACCCCAAATGAAATCGTCCCTACGCCGTTAACCATTTGTGGTGTTACTGTAAATTTGAATTTAGGATTGTCCAGACGGCTTCCTTCACGATCGGTTTCAATCGTTTGGATATCCCCCGAAATTTGATCCGAAATCGTATCAGCAATTTGTGGTTGACGCTGAACCAGCTGCATAGCCTTCATCACATCTTGACGCGTAATGACACCTTCTAATGTCAAATCATCTGAGACTACGGGCATCACTTCAAGTCCATCCCAAATCATTTGATGGCTTACCGAAGCAACACTCATCGTTTTCTTGACACTAATTGGCTCTTTCGTCATTACTCGTTCAATGAGCTGATTTTCAGATTTCCCTAAAATGTCCTTGGCTGTCACGATTCCCATCAACCGTTGGTGGCGATTAACAACTGGAAAGCGTGAATGCTGGGTTTCTTCTGACAATCGTTGAAAATCAGCAACGGTTTCCGTTGGCAAAAGATGATATGTTTTTTCTGCTGGCATATAAATGTCGCTGACTAACATAATATCTTTTTTGATTAATTGGTCACTTAGCGCACGGTTAATCATGGTTGCAACAGTAAAGGTATCATAAGTTGTCCGCAAAATCGGCATTGCTAGCTCGTCTGCTAATTGAGAAATCTCTGGTGTTGTTTCAAATCCCCCAGTAATCAACACAGCTGCACCATCTTCTAGTGCTAACTTTTGGACATCCGTTCGATTTCCCACAATCATTAGCGAACCAGGAGTGATATAGCGTTCCATCGCATGTTTCGTCATTGCCCCAATCACAAACTTGTTGAGATCTTTATCTAACCCGGCTGCGCCTCCTAACACATCTCCTTCAATAATTCGGACAACTTCACCAAAGGTCAAACGTTCAATATGCTTCTTTAATTTTCGCTCGATCCGAATCGTTCCAACACGCTGGATGGTTGATACTAAGCCAATATTTTCAGCATCTTTGATTGCTCGATAAGCTGTACCTTCACTGACATTCAGTTCCTTCGCAATACTCCGCACAGAAATCCGATTGCCCACTGGTAAACTTTCGATATATTCTAAAATCAAATCATGTTTTGTCGCCATTTTTCCCCTACACTTCCAGCGTATCTGATACGCTCATTATTTTTCCGACATTTGCTGGTAATAAATCAAGAAACACTTGCGGATCTTGCTCGATTACCGGAAAAGTATTGTAATGGATTGGTACAACTTGTTTTGCACCAATTCGTTTGGCTGCGCGCGCTGCATCCTCTGGGCCCATCGTGTAAGTATCGCCGATCGGTAAGAAAGCAACATCAATAGCAAATTGTTCTGCCAGTAAAGCTAGGTCACTAAAATCAGCTGTATCACCAGCGTGGTAAATCGTTTTTCCTTCTGCTTGAAGAATGATTCCACTAGCTTCTCCCATATATTGAATGATTCCATTGACCTCATAACTTGAACTATGTTGCGCAGGAACCAGTTTTACTTCACCAAAAGGAAATGGATGCTTACCGCCAAGATTCATCCCAAATGCGTTCACACCTCTTGTTTGGGCATAGTCGGCAATTTCAACGATACTGATAATTGTCGCTTGGTTTTTTTGTGCAATTGGAATCATATCTCCAATATGGTCGCTATGACCGTGTGTTACTAAAATCCAATCTGTCTGCACTTCATCAACTGTTAAATCCGTTAATTTGTTTCCAGTAATAAACGGATCAATCAACAAACGTTGCTTGTTTTCCATCTCAATCGAAAGACAAGAATGACCATGATAAGTAATTTTCATTTCTTCACTCCTCACAGATTTTTGGTTTGTGTACCTAAAAAGAATAAAACGATTTCAACCTCATTGCTTCAATGAAACAAACCGCTTTCCTCACTTATTTTTTTTGAAATTTTAGTACAGTATGTTCTTTTTTATTGTAACAGATAATACAGAATTCACCAAGCAGACCTATTCTTATTTTTTTAGAAAAAAACAGAGATTCTTGGCTAAAATTCCAAGAATCTCTGTCTCTTCTTCCAAAATAATGGGTAATTTGTTCTCGTAAACAATCTTAGCAAATCAGAAAAGGGTGTCACAAATGCTTTGTCATACCTTCTGTTCCTGAATAAATGGTGTTCCCAAAGCAACTTTTTCGATAATAAGTCCTCTTTTCATAAAAGTATGAGGAGTTATTTTTAGAAAAGATTCCTTATTACTTGAAGTTAGCCACTTTGCGCCACAACCTCTTTTCACGGTGTTCCCAAAACAGCTTCTCCAGATAGTTTACATTCACTTCAAAATATGGAAAGCTATTTTGAGCGATTGCTCACTATCTTGTCAAAGCTAAGCGTTTTGCGCCACAACCTCTATCCACGGTGTTCCCAAAGCAACTCCTCGAAATAATTCATAACTGCTCATAAATATGAAAAGCTATTTTTGCCAGTTATTCTTTATTTTTTCGAAGCTGAACGCTTGGAGCCACAACCTCTTTCCACGGTGTTCCCAAAACAACTCCTTCAGATAGTTTACATTCACTTCAAAATATGGAAAGCTATTTTGAGTGATTGCTCACTATCTTGTCGGAGTTAAGCGTTTTGCGCCACAACCTTTTTCCACACATCTTTTTGATCACTGGAGTTTACGAGCCTTTGATCAAATCTGCATAGGTCGGTTCGACAATTGCATCCAAATCTGTCCGCGCTAATAAAATTCCTCGACCTAATTCCCCACTAGAAATCAAAAGTTTGGACTGTTTTTTTAAAGAATGATCAAACACAAAAAGATCTTCTGGATGTTGAAGTTTAATACCAATCGGTGTATTTGCACCATGTACATACCCAGTGTGTGCAAAAACAAAATCCATATCAGGTAATCCTACCTTATGATTTTTTGTAATTTCTCGTGTTTTTTTATAATCAAGGCGTGCATCCAGTGGCACTAAAGCAATAATAATGCCGGTCTTGTCCCCTTTTAATACTAGATTTTTGCAAACGAGATCAGCCGACAAACCTTTCGCGGCTAATGCAGATAAAAAGTCTGTTTCCTCGACACTTGCTAAATCAATAACTTCAAACGGAATCGCCTTTTCTTCTAGATATTGTTCCACTCTGGTTTTAGTCATACATCATCAATTCCTTCCATGCTTATTATTCTAACGGATTTATTCTCTGACATAAGAAAAAAGTAGAAGACCACCAAACTGGGGAAATCTTCTACCTTTTTGCTTGTTTAGAACGAAAAATCTCTAGCGCTTATTTTTTACCACGTCGTTGTGTTGCCTCCATAATAACTGGTAAAATCACTGGACGACGTTTTGTTTGTTCGAATAAGTAACGGCTCAACTGATCGCGGATGTCTTGTTTTAATTTGCTCCACTCAAAATCATCACTTTCCAAGTGTTTATTGACGATTTCTTCAATCATCACCGTACATTCTTTCATCAAATCACGACTGGCTTTAACATAAACAAACCCTCGCGAAGTAATCTGTGGTTTTGAAACGATTTTCTTTTCTCGACGACTGATTGTAACGACAGCCACAAAAATCCCATCTTCAGATAAAATTTTGCGATCGCGTAACACGATATTCCCAATGTCACCAACACCAAGCCCATCAATCATTACGTTTTCAGCACTAGTTGTACCAGCAACGCTCATTCGTTTATTTTTATATTCTAAAATGTCACCACGACCAGTGATGTAGATGTTTTTGTAAGGAATGCCAACAGCATGTGCCAAGTCCGCATGTGCTGCTAATTCACGATATTCCCCTTGAACAGGGATAAAGTAAGTTGGACGCATGAAGTTTAACATTAATTGCAAGTCATTCGGATTTGCATGACCAGAAACACGCATGTTTTCTGAAATCAGCTTCACTGTTCCGCCAGCGCGATAAATCATATCTTCCGTTTTTGCAACCATTGTTTCCATCGCTGTACTTGGTGTGGTCGTAATGTAAACTAAGTCGCCTTCTTCGATTTTCAGATTGCGATGTGTGCCATTCGCCATTTTTTGTAATGACTTGATTGGTTCACCCATTCGACCTGTTTCAAGAATGATTAATTCTTCTGGTTCATAGTTTTTCATTTCTTTTAAGGTTACCAATAAATCTTCACTTGGTAATTGAACTTTTTCCAAACGCATAGCTGTCCGGATGATTCGTTCAAAATCTTGACCAGTCAAAACAACTTTTCGATTTGCTTTGGCTGCAGCATTCAACACTTGTTGCACTCGTTGTAAGTTACTTGCCACGCAAGCAACGATGATTCGGCCTTCCCAGTACTTGATTGTATCGAAAACTTCATCTGCGATTTGCAATTCAGAAGCAACAGGTGCTGGGTTTTCAGCATTCGCTGATTCACTAAGAAGTGCTAGGACGCCTTCCTTACCAATCTCTGCCAAGCGTGCATAATCTGTTTGATACATCGGGATAGCCGTTTGGTCAAATTTAAAATCACCTGTATACACAATATTTCCTTCTGGCGTTTTCAAATTGATTCCGACAGAATCGGGAATCGAATGTGTTGTGCGGAAAAAACTAACGATTGTTTCACCAAAATCAATCTCAGTGTGTTCATCCACAACATGGAAATCTTTGAACCCCTTTGCCTCTTCATTGCGACTAACACTTATTTTCGCTAATTCGATCGTTAACTCTGTCCCAAAAACTGGAACAGCTAATTTAGATAAGAAATAAGGCAACGCGCCAATAGCATCAGCATGTCCGTGTGTCAAAAACACACCAGCCACTCGATCCACATTTTCTTCTAAATATGTGAAGTCAGGAATAACGACATCAATCCCCAAAAGTTCATTTTCTGGATATTTCAATCCACAGTCTAATACAAAAATATCTTCTCCAACTTCTGCGACATACATATTTTTCCCATTTTCGCGGACACCGCCTAATGGAATAATTTTAATGGTACTCACAAATTTCACCTCTTCTATGACATCACTTTCAAATGATGCCAATTCTCTACTTATATTAATTACTAATCTATTTAACTACTAATTTATTAACGAATTACTTTATTGCTGACTGATTCATTGCAGTAAATAATCAAAAATAAAACTATTTTTTTGATTGCTTATACAAAAGTCAACGAGACTCTAAAGGCAATCCTTACATAGAACTGTTGCTTTCCTATCTATTCTTTTGCCATTATTCATCTTGTTCGTTTTGGATAAGTGTTTCTCGCTTTACAATGAATCTTTCCTTAAGCAATAACTGATTGCATCCAAGCCAAATAATTTAGCTGTCGCTATCATTATACAACAAAATCAGCAAATCGCTAGCATCTACAATTTGTTTCCTACAGCCTTCTAAAAAAGTCCTAGACCTTTTTTCTTTTCATTCAACACAATCAAAGACAGGAAAGACTTCAATGGACCAGCACCTGCAATTTTCTTACATTTTCGCTCTTACTGATTTTTTGCCACTTGCTCGAAACATACTTGTTACATTTTAGCACATTTTGAGCTATAACTATAGCTTGTTTTTATTCCGATTGATTTCCTTTGATTTTCTTTCTTCGTCATTAAGGTTCATTTAAGTTAGACCTTTTACAATTTGGCAATGCAACACTATAGGAGGGATTGAAAACAATGAATTTTATCAAACGCGCACTAAAAAGTACCAAGGTGAAATGGGGGCGTTCGCTCCTCTTATTCGCCGTTTTTACAGCTATTCTAGTCTTTGTTCTCGCGGGTCTAACCATTCGCAGTGCAGCAGAACAAGCCGCTAGCGAAGCACAAAAAGAAGTCGGAGCAACCGTCACACTAAGTGCTAATCGCGAGGCAAGTTTCCAAAAACCAGCTGAAACAGCAACTAGCGAAACAGATTCAGATGGGACAGCCCAAGAAAGAATTGACCCGGGAAGCTTTTCATTAACACCTGTTTCATTAGAAGATGCGCAAAAAATTGCTGATTTAGCAGATGTTAAGAGCTACTCTTTTGAAAGTTCCGCTTCTGCATTAGCAAGTGATGGGATCACAGCCATTTCAAGTTCTGATTCAACAGATAGTTCTGCAGAATCAACCGACGCAAATCAGCCAATGGGAGGCGGCATGCCTGGTGGTGGTCAAATGACACAAGCCGACTTTCAAGTCACTGGTGTTTTAGCTTCCGCACAAAACAGTACTTTTTCAAGTGGAACAGCCACGATTACTGATGGTGAAGGAATTGATGAAAGCGATAAAGATACGAATCAGGTTTTGATTGAACAAACATTAGCAACTGCCAATGATTTAGCTGTTGGTGATACATTTACGATTACTAGTTCTGAGGACGAAGAAACGACTTATGAACTGACCGTAAAAGGAATCTATGAATCTAGTGCAAGCAGTAATAGTATGGGCATGCAATTCAGTATGATGAATCCCTCAAATACTTTGTATACTTCTTACACATTAGCCAATGAATTAAATGGCACAGCCGAAGACAATACAATTGATTCTGCTGTCTATACGCTAGCCGACCCAGAAAACATGGATGATTTTTTAGCAAAAGCAAAAAAACTAATTGATACAGATACTTTCAGCTTGCAATCAAATGATGCGGCTTACCAATCAATGTTAGAACCTTTGAACAATGTCGCAAGTTTTTCCAAAAATGTGGTCTTGTTAGTTGCTGTTGCCGGCATTATTATCTTGACTTTGATCATCATGATCACCATCCGTGAACGTCGTCATGAACTTGGTGTCTTACTTTCATTAGGCGAATCTCGAATCAAAATCATTTTACAATTATTCACTGAAGTAGCTTTATGTATGATTTTAGCCCTAGGTGTGGCAGCAGTTAGCGGAAACGTAGTTGCCAATGTGGTTGGGCAACAACTGCTAGAACAACAAACAAGCTCTGATCAAAACACACAAACCAATGATGCAAAATCTCAGCGACCAGACGGTGAAAATCCTGGTGGACGCGGTGGGCAAATGGGTGCACCTGGTGGCAGCAGTAATCCATTCGCTGTTTCCGATGAAGTCAGCGAACTTTCTATCAATGTAACGCCAACGCAAATCGGTTTCCTTGCCTTAGTTGCTTTAGGAATCAGCTTACTTTCCGTTTGCTTAGCTTCGATCGGAATCTTGCGTTTGAATCCACGAAAAATTTTATTGAATTAAAGGAGGTACACACATGTTACGAACAGAAAACTTAGGATTTTGGTATCAAAATCCAGCAGATGCACTTTATCAAGCTGTGGCTTTAACTTTTGAAACAGGCAAAATGT
Source organism: Enterococcus sp. DIV0176 (assembly GCF_050528535.1). Taxonomy (NCBI): domain Bacteria; kingdom Bacillati; phylum Bacillota; class Bacilli; order Lactobacillales; family Enterococcaceae; genus Enterococcus; species Enterococcus sp. DIV0176. The sequence goes on from NZ_CP172879.1 coordinate 2,045,933, forward strand.
ATGCAATTTTAGGTGCGAGTGGTTCCGGAAAAACAACGTTTCTTTCATTGATTTCTGGTTTAGACAATCCTAAAGAAGGCACAGTGTATTATGAAGATCGGCCCTTAGCAAAAATTGGTCTGCGAAATTATCGTAAAAATGACGTTTCGATTATTTTCCAAGCGTACAACTTGCTTCCTTACCTTTCTGCAGTCGATAACGTTGTGGCAGCCATGGAAATTTCTCAAACAAAACAAAAAAATCGGCGCCAAATCGCACTTGAACACTTAGCACGAGTTGGCATTGATGAACAAATGGCTCAAAAAAAAGTAACATTACTCTCTGGTGGACAACAGCAGCGAGTAGCTATCGTTCGCGCAATCTGTTGTGATCATCAGTTGATTGTCGCTGATGAACCCACTGGAAATCTGGATGAAACAACGTCTCAAGAAATCGTTCAGTTGTTCCAAGAAATCGCACATGAACAAAATCGTTGCATCATCCTTGTTACTCATGAATTAGAAGTCGCCAAAAAATGTGATGAAGTTTATGAGTTAAAAAACAAAGAATTCACTCGTAAAATGCTCTCTTTTGATCACGAATAATGAAACCAAAAAAGCTGTGACAAACGTATTGTCGCAGCCTTTTTTTGAATAGACGATGTTCCCAAAATATGAAAAGCTATTTTTGAAAAACTTTCTTATTGCTTGAAGCTAATCGCTTTGCGCCACAACCTCTACCTACGGTGTTCCCAAAGCAGCTTCTTCGGCAATAAGCTCTCTTTTCAGAAAAATATGGGAGACTATTTTTAGAAAAACTTTCTTATTGCTTGAAGCTAATCGCTTTGCGCCACAACCTCTACCTACGGTGTTCCCAAAACAACTCCTTGATATAGCTTGCAAGCACTGCAAAATATGAAAATCTATTTTGAGTGCTTGCTTGCTATCTTGTCGGAGCTAAGCGTTTTGAGCCACAACCTTTTTTTAAATTTCCCTAAATCCGCCTCTAGTCCCAAGTTTTCTCAAGCACCTTGTAGTAAACTAAGTGAAATCATTGAATTACTTATTCAATTCATTTTTAACAACTTTTGGAGGTCAACATGAAAAAAACTAAACCAAAAACATGGACACTGCTTGCCACAACTTTAATCACAGGTCAGGTCCTTTTAAGTACACCGTTAGCTTTTGCTCAAGACACAACAACAAGTGAAACCGTTGCGACTACTTCAACAACAAATCAAGAAACGAGTCAATCTAGCAGCCAATCAGAAAAAATTCAAATCAATGCTGTTGCACTTGGCAACGCATTAACAAAAGAGCAACAAGACTATACCTTAAATAAATTAGGAATCAAAGGTGAAACACCAATTTACACAACCAACGGAACTGATCTAATGAACTATATTCCTGATGGTGGCTTTAATCAAGAATGGGCAGTCTACAGTTCGGTTCGTATGCAAACCTTGGCAGATGGAAAAGGAATCAACGTTGACATTGCCACACCCGAAAATATTACCAAAATTACCGCAGCACAATATCAAAATGCTGCTTTGACAGCTGGAATCACAGATGCTCAGCTAACGATTGCCTCTGCTGTTCCAATCGACGGTTCTGGTGCACTAGCCGGGGTCTACAAAATCGTCGAAGAGTCTGGCGGAATCATCAACAAAGACCGCGTAGAAGTTGCGCAAGATGAGATGAATGTTCTTTCTTCAATCACCGAAGAAAACAAGGACAAAGAAGGCTACTCTGATGAGGCCTTGAATGCAGCACAAGAACAAGCCAAAGCAGAATTAGCAACTAAAACCAAAGACGGCCAGCAACTAACCAAAGAGGAAATTCAGCAAACTGTCGAAACAGCTTTAAAGGATCACGGACTTGCAGACATTCTGACGACAGATCAAGTCAGTGAATTAACTTCACTCATGAGCGATATGAAAGACAAAAATATTTTTGAAGACTTCGTGAATGAACTAGACTTAACTGAAACTAAAAAACAAATTGAAGAGAAATCTAAAGGACTCTGGGCACAAATCAAAAACTTTTTCAGTGGCCTGTGGGACTCAATTACAAGCATGTTTGAATAATAAAAACAAAAGGATGGAACAAAACGAAATGACGTTTTGCTCCATCCTTTATTTTTTAGTCTAAGGTATCAAAAGTAATGACCTATTTATCTTTTTTTGAAAGCTTATCTTTGACATCTTCAAAGCCTTCTTTGATATCGTCACCAAGGTCACGAACTTTTTCTTTGATATCTGCACCTAAAGATTGTGCTTTACCTTCAACCTCTTTTGATTTATCACCAGTTGCTTTACCATAAGCTTCTTTACCTTCACCGACTACTTTGTCCTTCAAGTCTTCTGAACGTCCTTTTAAATCTGCCATGATGCTTCCTCCTTGATAAATAATGATTAATGTTTGTTCTATTTATAGAGTAACATCAACCAATTATTCAGACAAATAGAACACCTCAGTCCATTATTTTTTCATTAACGAAGTTGTTCAAATGTTCCCCACACCTTGACTTCTTTTTCTTGAACCATTACTTTTCCCTTGGCGATCACTGTATCAATTGCCAGTGTGTCTGCATCAAGTAAACATAAATCAGCATCATTTCCGACTTTGATTTGTCCTTTTTTAGCTAGCTTCAGCACACGTGCCGGATTAGAAGTGATTGCTCTTAGTGCGATTTCCAACGGAATATTCTCTTTCTCGACTGCTTCTTTGATTCCAACCAATAATGCGCGGGCACTTCCAATACCCATTCCTAAGAAATGATTATTTTCATCAAAGTAAGGTAAGCTTCCTTGACCATCCGAAGTCATCGTAAAGTTATCTAGAGAAACACCTTCTTCAATCACTCGCTTTAAAGCTTGACTAAACCGAATTTCGCCATCGGTTTTTTCCCAAAAATCAGGATCTTCACTTGCGGTAAAATCAATCGTTCCCCCTTGCTTAGCAAACGCTAAACAAGCTTCAAATAAATCTGCTGTTCGATTCGCATGCGTTGGCCAAAATTGTGTAATTGGAATTTCAGTTTCTTCCACAACACGTGTCAACAATTCCAGTTTTCTTGAACCACCACCTAAGTGGACGTTGGTAATTCCTGCTTTGCCAGACAACATACCGCCAACGCGTGCATCTGCAACTGCTCGAGAAAATTCTTCAAATGTTGGTTGGGAAGAACGGTGATCAGAAACCGCAATTTCTCCAATTCCAATTACTTTATCAACTACTAGAAAATCTTTGATCAATGAATCTGTTATCGTTTTGACTGGCAAACGATACGAACCTTCATAAACATATGTCGTGATTCCCTCTGCTTCCAGTCCGCGTGCTTTACTAATCAACGCAGTCATATCACGTCCTTGACCATCAGTTCCCAAACATCCAACGACTGTCGTCACGCCAGCACTAGTTAACTGACTAAGAGTTACTTCCGGCGTCCGATTTTGAAAACCACCTTCACCGCCACCACCTAAAATGTGAAAGTGACCATCAATAAAACCTGGAGTCAAGATTTTCCCTTGACCATCAATTTCTTCTAGCTCAACTTCTGCAAAATCACCAGTCAATTGTTCTTCCATGGCAATGATTTCATTTCCTGAAAGTAAAACATCCATTACGCCTAAATAATCTGGTGCATAAACTTGTGCCTGTCGAATAATTTTCATGATTTTCCTCCATTTCTTTTAAAAAAAGGATGAACGAAGCTCAGCTAGCTGACCTGTCCATCCCTTCACTTTATTTTTTATTGTAACCCAATTGCAATCGCAATCATAATAAAAATTGTTCCCAAAATAAATAAGAAGCCTTGCATTTTGATTTGGAACTTCGCCCATTTGGCCCACTCGATTCGAGCAACACCTAGCACACCAATCAAACTAGCCGAAACTGGCGTGAAGGCATCCATAAATCCAGAACCAAGCTGGTAAGCTAAGACAGCAACTTGTCTTGAAACACCAACCAAATCAGCAAGTGGTGCCATGATTGGCATTGTTAACGCTGCTTGACCAGAGTTTGATGTGACCACTAAATTGAACAAGCTTTGGAACAGGTACATTGCCCATGCACCAATCACAGCAGGTACACCAGTTAAGACTGTTCCAATACTGTGCAGTATCGTATTCAATGCGGAAGGAACCGAAGCATCTGAACCACCCAATACGAGTAAAATTCCTTTTGCCATACCAACAACAATCGCTGTTCCAGCTAAATCAGCTGCACCTGATTGGAAAGAAGAAGCAACATCATTAATCTTCATATCATTCAGATTAAAGATTACTGCAATGATCCCTGCAGCTAATCCCATGACAAAGAATTGTGAAGCAATTTCTGGGATATAATATCCTTTTTGTGTTACTCCCCAAATGATCCAAACTAAAACGATCAACATTTCAGCTAAGATCAATTTATGACCAAGTGTGAAAGCTTTTTTCTCGTCTGTTGTTTTTTCAAGATGATCACGGAAGTAAGCATCTGATTTATAGGTCACAGAACTAGCTGGATTTTTACGAATTCGTTCCGCATAAATCATTAAGTAAACAGCTGATAACCCCGTTACAATCACCCACATAATCAAACGGAAAGTTGCCCCAGACAATACTGGAATCCCAGCAATCCCTTGCGCAACTGCAACACTAAATGGACTCATCCAAGATGTTGCATTCCCAATCTGCGAAGCAACGTAGGTGACCGTCACTGCGACAATCGAGTCATACCCCAGCGCAATGACGAACGGTACCATGACCATTGAAAACGGAATAACTTCTTCTGCCATTCCAAACGTCGCGCCCCCAAAAGAAAAAGCAAAGAATAATAGCGGTAAGGCTAAACGTTCAAGTCCTTTTGTTTTACTGATAATGGCATAAATTCCTGCATCGATTGCACCCGTTCGCATGATAATCCCAAAAGCACCACCAACAACCAAGATCAGTGCCGCAATTCCGACTGCAGAACCATATTTATCACCGGAAACTAACCCTTCAAACACAAAATTCAGGAAGCCAAATCCACCAAAATCGTCCGTTCCCCAAACTCTTGCTGTTTTGTGTAGTTTTTTCGACGTGTCATAAATATTATCTCCGTACTCGTCATAAAGTACTTCATCTGTTAAAGCAATCTCATCTAATTTTTCTTGTGTTAACTGTTTTTCGCCAGCAGCAAGTACATCTTCTAATCCGGCTTCTGGAACATCCAATTTCTCACGTTCCGCTGGATTATCTTGTAATTTTTCTAATTGATCGAAGACATACCCTTTATCAAGTGCATAAGCATAACGGAAAGAGTCTTGACGAAGTACTGTTCGTGTACTTGTTTCTCCGTTTGCGTCTTGGTATTCGATCTCCTGTGTGCTAAATCGACCAGCTGGTACCAAAAACGTTAAGATCCAAGCAAAGATTACTACACCAAAAATAATGACATACGTATGTGGTGTCGTTAACTTGGTGAGGTCTCGCTTGTTTTTTTCCGAAGAAGGATTTTTCTTCAAGTAGTTTCTTCCTTTCTGTTCACAATGATATTGTGATGAATAAAAAATGGATAATCAAAAAGATTATACAGGAAAACTTCTTCACTCACATGAATAATTTATTAGAAAATAATAAGCGAATAATACAACACAAAGCATTGAATTCATTGTATTAAGCAACCAATTCATTAGAATTTTTTTCGTCACCAAGCAAATTTAAACCAAAATTCCCACGAATTTATCATACTGTTTCATTAAAAACAAACGAATAATCTTAACATTTCTTTTTAATAACCAGAAAAAAAAACATACATTATCTGTAAAACCTTGATCTGTAAACTTTTTTATTACAAAAGGTAAACTTCGTTGCATAATTGATAACAAATGTATTATAATCATGGTGTAAAGAGTTTTGGGGAAGACTCTTTCATCAACGTGTATAAAGAGAGAAGAAAGAATTGGCAACAATTCTTTCTTCTCTCTTTTCCTTTTTATTTTTGGTTAAAACAAGACCGTTTCAGTTGTTTCAATATACTTCGCACCTAATGGATACGCATAAAGCGTCACACCTTCCTTGACTGAAAGATTCAATTCACTTAAGCGACGCATCATTTCCTGAACCTCCTCCGCTGTCAATGAATGGGACGCAATTACGGGGTTGATTCTTTGATTTTTCCCTTCACTATCTGAAAAGATCAACTGTAGTTTTTTCATTTTCTCTTCTCCCTTAACTCTTTCGATAACTCGTTGCTTCCGTTTTCAACACAGAAGCGAATTTTACTTCTTTTGGCGTCAATAATTGAAAAATATCTCCTAAAGCCAACACCTTTTCATCTTCTGGATTAGGAATGATCGACCCAATCGTTTGACGATATTCTTCCTCTGTTTCCAAATTTGTAAAATAAATCGTTAATTTGGTACTTTCTAATTTTTTCTCCATCAGTTTCTCCCTTCTTGATTCGTAAGTAGTTAGAACAACGTCTGCACCGGTTCATTCATCATTCGTTTACTCACACCACTAGTAACGCGTTCAGAATGAACAATGTCAAAATTTTAGTTGATTTTTTCATCATGCCACCGTTTTTTTAGTTTTTTTCGCCAATTGGCTAATGTTTGTCTACTTGCTGGCGCAGGATAGTGACTACTTCGAGCTTTTTCTAAGCGATACTCCAAAAAACGTTTTTCTTTTACTGATAGTTTGTGCCAAAGAAAACACATTGCCAGTCTTTGATCTGCGAATTCATACGAAGAATCAGATGATCCAGTAGAAAGTCCACTTATTAACTGTTGCTCTTTTTCCTCATTCGCTGCTACTAAAATTTCTTGCTGGCGCCATAATTTTCGTTGATGTGCTTTTATTTTCCAGACAATTTTTTGAAATAAATAACCTATCGGATAAGCCGCTTCAAAACTTTTTTGCGTTGCAAATTCCCGTACCACTTCAAAGAAAGCAATCCGCGCTAATTGAACATACTCCTCGTATTCCTGATTGTTTTGATAAATCCCACATTTCATTACCACCTTGTGATACAGCTTTTCGTATTTCTGACATAGATCTTCTAACTCTTTTTGCTCCATCTTTTTCTACCTTTTCCATTTTTCCGGCCGGTACCCACAGCTTAAGAAAAAATGAATTCACTGTAAAAAATAAAAAGAGCTTTTACTCGTCAAAAATTGTCCTATCCCCATATGCTAAACTGTAGCTACACGAGGAATTATGACATTATTCTTGGAGGTAGTTTATGATTATATCCTGCAAAAATCGTTATACCATCAATGATTTAACAACTATTTATTGTGAATCGGCATTTGTTTCTTCTATTGAAAGAAAAGAATCCTTTTCCAAATCAGAACAACTTTATTTTTTATACCAAATTCCTTTAGATATCGAAATTTATGCACTGCTTCCAGACACAACCACAAACTTCAAGCGTTGCTGGATAGTTTTTCAGCATGAATGCATGTTGGTGGCAAGCTCTGCACAAGAAATCATTACTTATCTACTAGACAGCCATCACCAGCTAAAATTAAGCTGGTATCTCAAAACGATGCGCACACTTCTTCCCGTTAACCACTACAAATTACCGGCAGCGATTCGTACTCAAAGTTTGCTACCATTAGAATCTGCAAAAAAAGTAACCACCATTTGGTTTAACCCATTACAAATTCAGCTGATTGAAGAACAAGCTTTTCAAACAACGATTCAGTTAACGAATCAGCTCCGTTTTCTTTCTCCAATCAAGAAGCGAAACTTAACAAAAAGAATTCGCCTCGCGTTTTCTTGTCATTTGATGATCTACACAGACTTCACGCCAGTCAATAGTCCAATATTTTTCCCATTCTTTCCAAAATCAAACTGGTTAGTCCGTTCCTTCCAACAGGTTTTGACACATCAGCAACATTATCGTCGTGGCACTTTTTTTCGCCAATATCAACAAATCATTTTTCAGGAAGGACAACAAGATTTTGAATAGTAATCATGTTAAATCGTTTACCCATTTTGTTATAAATTTATTTAAGAAATTGTAAATAACTCGCAACTTCTAGGTCAGCATGCTATACTACTGCTGAGAACTTGAAGGAGTGAGAGTTATGTTAGTACTATTACTAATTGCTATTTTATTGATTATTGTGAGTTCTTATATTTTAAGTTCCGAAGCATTTGTTGATGCCAAAACGATCGTTCGGGACCCACGAAAAATCATGTCTTTTGCAAAAGCATTTTGCTTGGCTGCTTTCGCTTTATTTTTTGGACTCATCTAATCTAACAGCAAACAAAAATAAGGATTGGACAAAAGGAAAGAACCTTTCAGCCGACCCTTATTTTTTTATCTTCCCCAGCTTATCGCTAAAAAAACTCAGAGCAACCAGTGAAAAGGTTGCTCTGAGTTTTTCGTTAATAATTTTTTTTTATTTATTCTATTTCAATTGTTCTTTTAATTCTTTTTGGATTCGAGCCAATTCTTCACTGCTTGCTCGTTGATAAGAAATGCCATTTTCTCCAGTTGTGCCATCGCCAGTAAATGAATCTCCAGCTAACTGTTCTGAATGAATTGTTGAAAAGGCATCACGATAATTTGTCGCTAACACTTTAATCGTATCCCAAGAAACATCTGTCGTTGCATTATTGCCCAAAGCTTCCAGCAAGTTTGTATAGTTTGTCAATGTATCGACTGATTTCACTTTGTTGATGATCCCAGAAATCACCTGACGTTGACGATCTTGACGGCCGTAATCGCCTTTTGGATCATCGTAACGCATCCGTGCATATTTCACAGCATCTGCGCCATTCAAGGTTTGTTTACCAATTGGAAAATCAGTTCCATCATAACTAAACGTCAATTTATTATTTACATCAACGCCACCAACTGCATCAACCAAGTCTTGCATTCCTTTCATGTTGATTTCCGCATAATGATCAATTGGAATATCTAACATGTTCTCAACTGTCGCAATAGACATTGCCATCCCACCAAACGCATATGCATGGTTGATTTTATCACTTGTCCCATGCCCAACGATTTCCGTGTAGGTATCACGGGGAATACTTACTAAAGTCGTGGTCTTCTTCTGTGGATTGACCGTTGCAACCATAATTGAATCCGAACGGCCTTGATCCGTTCGACCAAAGTCTCCCGTATCCACACCTAATAGTAAAATTGAGAATGGATCGCCTGCGTCATAATCAATTTTTTTATCTCGTTTTGATTCAGTAATTCGATCAACTGTTTCATAAGTCTTATCCGCTGTTGACTTCACATCAAAATAAATTTTCCCTGCGTACACGGCAATCCCCGCAATGATAATCAACAAAATACTTAAAATCCATAAAAAAACTTTTCGTCCCGTGCCCATTCGTTTTTTCTCAGCTCTTCTCATCTTTTTTTCCCACTTATCCTTTAATTTTTTCTCAACAGTTATTAAGATAACAAGTTGATCTCGCTTCACTTTCTTAGATAACGATACCAAAATGATTCTAACTTTTCAATGAGATTTCAAACAATTAAAGGTTTGCTTTAAAGTCTATAAGAAGGCCTTAACTTTTTGTGGATTATTCTTTTATTCAATCAGCCATTCATCCACATCAATCATTTGGTCGACTGTTATCCACACTTTTTTGTGAAACACCAAAATAAATAACTGAATATATAATAAAAACATTATTATTTAAGCTATTTAACTACTAAAAATAACTAACTATTCATTACTTGTCACGGATTTACACCTTAGAAAATCGTTTTCTTTTCATAAAACTGTTTCTCTCGCTGTGGAACACAGAATTTTTGCCCATTTTCCACACTAATTACTGTGGAAAACTCTTGGACTGACAATCCCTTAATCTGAATATGTCTCTTTTTGAAGTAAAAACTGAGCAATGAAATAGAGCATCTGCTGAAGTAAAAGCATGCTAGAAATGGAGGCTGTTCCACAAATTGCTGGATCTAACTCAGGTAAAGTCAGCACTGTATCATGCAATTTTGCATGATTATCTAAAACCAAATCTGCAATCTCAAATAACCGTAAGCCACTGCTGTGCTGTGATTTTATACTTCTGGATAAATCAAAACCCGTCACGATGATTAATGGATATTCATGTTCCTTGATCCACTGTGCAAGTTCAATAATAGCTGGGTTACGCCCTTCATTTGACAACAATAAAAAAATGTCTTGCGGCTGGGCATCTACCTGTTCAATAATCGCTTGTCCGGTTCCCTCTAGCCTCTCATAAATACCATTAGCTGGATTTTTGATCAACTTTCCAGGAATAAGCTCTGGAAGCTGTTCCCAAAATTCAAAAGCAACGCCACCCAACGTTCGACTAGCAAAAATCTGTAACCGTCCCCCTACAGCTACCCGCTGAGCAATCCAAGTTCCTGCTTGAATCATTAATTGTTCTTCTACTCGTAGTTTTTCTTCCAACTGCTGATAATAATCAAAATAACGTAAACTCATTAGTCTCCCCCACGAATCAAAATCAATAGAAACAGCTGCCCACTAAAAGGAAAACAACAAATTAGTGATTGACGCCTTATTTTTACTTGTCGTTATTTTTCCCCAACAAAAAAAGGTATTGAGCGTCTAGCCCAATACCTTGACATAGCAAATAAACAAGCGTGCAACCTTCACAAAAATCTACATAGGGGTAGAAATTTCACCTTAGATTAGGTACAATAAAAAAGGTCGATGCACTGCATTGACTATGGCAAAATGATTGGTCAGCGCGTACTGACAAGTCATTCCCTGCTTCTTAGCGCCAACTAAGAAGTAGGGAGCCTTTTTTTATTCAGCTGTTTCTATCTGTCACCATTGTAAGGAAACTATTTGCTGAGTGCAAGAGGTGAATCTTAAAAAAACAAGAGTACGTTATCTTTTCATAATTATAATCTTGTTATTATATACTATTTTTACTAGCTTATCAGCCGTTACAAAGCCTTTATCATAACACTTTTTCAAATAACAAGCAGTCAAAATTTAATTAAATAAATTTCATTCACATACACTCACCTACAAAATGACTAAAAAAGAGGCTGGAGTCAACATAGTACACCCAAAAGTTAGATCAAACATCTAACTTTTGGAATAGACTACTCATCCAACCTCTTTTTCTTCTTTCACTGAGCGATACGGAGCCGCATGCTTTCCTTTTTTGATCAAATGCATTCGATGCCCCAGATAAGGGATACAAACTACTACATATAAACTAATCAAAACGGCTGCAAAGATCAGCGCCACTTCGATGTTAACTGCTATTTGCAACATTAAGCTACCAAGTGCAATCGTTGCTAAATACCATACGAAAATCAATCCTTTTTCTTTGCGTCTGACCATCTGAAACATGATATAAAAACTGACACAAAAGAAAGGTAATAAAATCAGCCAATTGCTTCCTTCCAGTAACCACTTCAGTCCATCTAATAATGATTGAGCGATTGCTATTAGTTTCTCCATGAACTTCACACCTTCTATTTAAATTCCGTTTGACAAAAACTCTTCACTAGTTTACTACTAATTCAAAAAAATTGTTAACGTTTCTTCTTTAATATCGTTCTATTTTTGTACATTTAAGCAAAAATTAAAGCTTCTTTTAAGCACAGATTCGTGCACTTCCTTAGACAAAACGATTCTTTTTTTCCAGTACTAGCTGTTTTTGAATTCGAGAAAAATCAGTAATGCCGTCCAACACTTCATAAAAACCTAAAATCTCATTAATTTCTTGTACACTCAATCCATCCACAGCTTTATGTCCAGCTTCAGCTAATGCCTTTTGTTCTCGCCAAAAATCGTTAACTGTTTGCACTGAATGTTCTGCGAGCTCATATACATGCCACTGATCTGCCAGCGTCTGGATCAACAACTGTTTCTTTTTCACAATGGCAGTACTCTTTAATTTGTCATACCCATAGTCCTCTTTCCACAGCAAATAACTTTGTTTCGTTGGAAATAAGATTTCTTGTACCTCTTTATTGGTAAAACCCAAAAAATGAAGTAATAAAAAATAGCGCGGATTGATTACTGTTTCTTTTTTGGGAACACGATTCGTTATTTTCTGATTCTCTACTAAAAGTGTGGCTAACTGTTTTATTTTTTTAGGTGCTACTTTTTGAGAATGATACCACTCAGGATTTTCATTCAAGAGTTCAAGTAACTGCATTCGGGCAACTTTTTTCAAAGCTTTGTCTTGTTTATTCATCACAATCGGCTTGTACAACGTCAGCCACCCACACTTCCCTCCACTAATCTTAAGTAAAAATGATGTCTGCTATCTATTTTATAGCAAACCAGTCAGCTGTCAAATAGAAAAAGGTTGTGGCGCAAAACGTTTAGCTCCGACAAGATAGCGAGCAAACACTCAAAATAGTTTTCCATATTTTGAAATGAATGCAAGCTATATGGAGGAGTTGTTTTGGGAACACCGTGGATAAGGTTTCGGCTCCAAGCGGTCAGCTCCAAAAAAATAATGCGCAACTACCAAAAATAGCCATTCATATTTTTGGACAGTTGAGAGTTATTGCGAGTAGTTGCTTGGGGAACACTTCGCAACAAAATCATCCCCCACTCTGCTATCACTCAAAGTTCTAAAACAAATCATCCAAACACATAAAAATAGAGACCAAACAACCCGGCCTCTACTTCAAATCAATTACTCGATCAATTACTTTAATTCTTTTCCTAATTCAATCAGATATTCTTTTAGCGTTTCACCAATTTCTGGGTGCTGCAATCCATATTCGATACTCGTTTTCATGTAGCCAAACTTATCTCCGACATCATAGCGTGTACCTTTAAATTCATGTGCAAATACACGTTGACTTTTGTTCAGTTCATCAATCGCATCCGTCAACTGAATCTCGTTACCCGCACCAGGTTTTTGTGTTTCCAAGATAGTAAAGATTTCTGGATTTAACAGATAACGTCCAATAATAGCCAAATTACTTGGTGCGTCTGCTGGATCTGGTTTCTCCACAAAATCTTTCACACTGTAAACATCATCTGAAACAATTTCACCAGGATTGATAATGCCATATTTCGATGTATCTTCATACGGAACACTCATAACAGCGATTGTTGAAGATGTTGTTTGTTCGTAATCATTCATCAATTGTTTTGTCAAAGGTACATCATCCACCATTAAATCGTCCCCCAGCATCACAATAAAAGGTTCATCTCCTACGAAAGCTTTCGCCTGTAATACAGCATGACCTAAACCTTTTGGATGAGATTGACGAATGAAGTGTAAATTAACGTCTGTCGTTTCTTCGACTAATTTCAATAATTCATTTTTTTCTTTTTCACGTAAGTTTGTTTCCAATTCAACATTTGAATCAAAGTGGTCTTCAATTGGTCGCTTTGCTTTTCCGGTAACAATTAAAATATCTTCGATCCCTGAAGCCAAAGCCTCCTCAACAATAAACTGAATCGTTGGCTTATCAACGATTGGCAACATTTCCTTTGCCATCGCTTTTGTGGCAGGTAAAAAACGTGTGCCTAATCCTGCTGCTGGAATCACAGCTTTTCTAACTTTTGTCATGATTTGTTCGTTCCTTTCTCACAATCATCTATTTAAAATAGAGGTTCTCATTCAAATATTATAGCAGAGGTAAAATAGGAAACCTACTTTCTTTCGGTTTTATACTCAGTAAAAAAGAGAGCAAGATGATGTTTCCCTTTTGCTCGCTCTCTTTTAATTATTTACATAAATTCATTTTCTGTTTTACCATCGCGCAACATGATGTCTTTTGCAGCTTGCTTGATATCTTTATCTTCATATAACACACTATAGATGGTCTCAGTGATTGGCATTTCCACGTTTAATTGCTTAGCTAGTTCAACAGCGGCTTTGGTTGTTGAAACACCTTCAACAACCATCCCCATATTTTCTAGAACTTCAGGTAATTTATGCCCTTGTCCTAATAAGTTTCCTGCACGCCAGTTACGAGAATGAACACTTGTACAAGTAACAATCAAATCACCGACACCGCTCAAACCGATAAATGTCAGTGGGTTAGCACCCATAGCTACACCCAGACGACTGATTTCAGCTAAGCCGCGAGTCATGATAGCCGCTTTTGCGTCATCACCAAATCCTAGCCCATGGATGGCACCAGCGCCAATCGCGATAATGTTTTTTAATGCAGCACCTGTTTCTACACCAATCACATCGTTATTTGTATAGATTCGGAAATAATCGTTCATAAATAAATCTTGAACAAATTCTGCTGCTTTTTGATCAATACTTGCAGCCGTAATTGTCGTGATATCATGAACAGCAACTTCTTCTGCATGACTTGGACCAGAAAGAACAACGATTGCTTGGCGTTTTTCTTCTGGAAGCTCTTCTGCAATCACTTCTGAAATACGTTTGTGTGTCCCTTGTTCCAGACCTTTACTTGCATGAATGATGATTGGTTTCGTATTCATTTTTTCTAACAATTCTTGTGCAACTGAACGAATCGCTTTTGTTGGGACAACGAATAACACAGCATCGGCACCATCAACAGCTTCCGCTAATTCTTTATATCCGACAATTGATTCAGGAATTTGCAAGTCTGGTAAAAAATGTTTATTGGTATGATAGTTATTGATTTCATCAATTTGTTCAGGAACGTTTCCCCAAATTCGAACATCATGACCATTTTCTGCTAAGGTCTGCGCTAGGGCAGTCCCCCAAGAACCCGGGCCTAAAACTGCGATTTTTTTCATTAAATTTCTTCCTTTCAATTGTGAATCTAAAAATTATTTAATCGTAAATATTAACATTTTACCTTATTGTTGCTCATATTTCATGTAATAGTAGGAATCATTGTCAGGTACATTCTCACGAATCAATTCTTTATCTTTTAGATAGAATTTATAACTCTTAATTTCCGAATTAATATGAAATGTTTTTGAAATATAATAAGTATCTTTGCTGTTGATCAAATCAGGAATATCACTATTATCTAATTTTTCAAAAAACGTTTGCTCTTCCTTTTTCAGCTTTGAATTATAATAATCAGCAGAGACAATAAAGCTAGTTTGTTTTAGACCTAAGTAGTTATTTTTTTGTTTAATCGTAGCCATGATACGTCCAGTAAATAATTTATTATCTGCGTATGTGCCTATAAATATATTTGACTGATCAATAGGCGAGAAGCTTAGTTTTGCATCCGATTTCTCCCATTTTACATGATTAAACGATGTAACTTCTTCTCCACGATAAATTTCTTCTGAAAGATAAAATTTCCCACTAACAGTTGAAAAGTCTGCAACAGGTGACAATTTAGAATAAACATTTTGATAGTACCATACACCAATTCCACCAACTATCAGTATCAATAGTAACATAATGCTAGTAATGAGCCATCCTTTAGATTTTTTCCCAGTGGTTCTTTTAGCCATAAATATTCCTCCTTTTCAGTATAATTTTTTATTCTTTAGTTATAAGTCGTAATATTTCTGCTTTTGTTTCGAAAAAATTATTTTTGGGGAGATCAAGTTTTGTTAATCTCCTTCCACCAATTTTAAATAACTCTCCTACTTCTCGTGTAACTCCAGTAAGAGTTAGATTAGTATCTACGGATTTTTTCAACTGATTGAATTTTTTGACTAGTAAAATTGGATTCTTTTTTGCCTGAATTTTTTGCTTATATAAACGTAACACATGTTCTTGTCTTGAAAAAATAGCAAAATGTTCAGAACTATCTGGATAACATGTGAAAAATATTTCTAACTCTTCTAGTGTCACTTTCTGCTTACCACGTTTAAAGTCAAATCCTTCTTGAGTAAATTCATAAGGATTTGAGATAGTAACTACTCCATTTTGCGATAATTCTTCCATAATTATTTTTAAAAGTTTTTCTTTAGTTATCACAATATAAGTTTTAACTTGTAGCCCGAACTCTGAAGAAAACCATTCTATAAACTCTAATCTATTAAGAGACGAGAACTGTTTGCCTAAATGTTCATTTTTTTTTGCTGTAGTTTCAGGAAGTAAACGAATCAATATGTTTTTTTCATTCGTAGAACAATAATAATAAAAAGTACTTCTTTGACTATCATCAATAACTAATAACGACTCCATTTAGATTTCCTCCTAAATATAATCAACAAATTTTGCTCGGAATTTTAAATGGATATGTGAACCAATAATCAAAAAGATAAGTGTTATACACCAAAATATTAATCCATATGTTCCTTTATTCCAAAACCATTCTCTTGATAAGAAAGTATCTCTAAAACCGTCAATTAAATAATAAATAGGATTCAACTTTAAAATTTTTACCAGTCCTTCAGGTAAATTTTTCGTATCAAAATTCCAAATTGCTCCAGAAATGTACAAAAACAGTCTAATTGTTGACTGTAACATAACATGATAATCTCTAATTAACGTGCTGATAGTTGCATTAAACAATCCAAATGCAAATAAAAAGACAATCATTGAAAACAAATAATATGCATATTGTAGCCAATAAAGTGAAGGGAATACTCCACCCACAACTAAGAGGAGAACTACAAAAACTGTCATCCAGAAGTATGAAATGAGATTACTAGTAATCGAAATTGAAGGCAATATACTAACCGGAAATTTCATTTTAGAAACTAATCCTACTTGTTTATAGATACTATTTGAAGATTTTAAAATTGTTGATTGCATAAAAAACCAAGTCGTAATTCCTGGAAGCATCCATAAAATAAACGGGATTCCAGATATCGATCTACCACCATTAAGCCCCAAACCAAAAACTAAGTAGTAAATTGCAATTTGGATAATAGGATTTAAAAATTGCCAAAGAAGTCCTAAATAATGATTCTGATAGGTGGCCTTTTCTTCATATCTCGACATTCTTATAATCGTTTGTAAATTACTAATTTGTTCTTTTATAATAATTTGTACTTCCTTCATAATTAATTCTCCCCACTCTGATTAAATGTTTCAGGTATATTGATTACTTCACCTGAGTGTAAAGAATCTGTCTCTAGCCGCTCATTTGCTTCCAGTAGTTCTTCTACAGATATATTATTACTGTAAGCAATTTGGCTCCAAGTATCTCCTGGCAGAACAGTATATGTTTTCACTTTGTTACTACTGGACTGGATCATTTCAGATGATTTTGTTGTAGAGTTTCTTGTACTTTCTGTCGTTGATTCGCTTATAGTTTTCTGAGTACTCGACTTAACTTTGTTTTCTGCTGGATCTTTTTTACTCTTAGTTATATGTTTTTGAATAAAAACAATTGGATTCTCTAAGAAAAATGTCAACGATTTTCCCGAAAAACTAATCACTGAAAATAATAATGTTAAAAAAATTAAACACACTAAAATGATCTTAGTTGAGTTTTTCATATTATCTCCAACCTGGTTACGTTGTAATTTACTTTGCAGGTCCTTTCGTTCAGACCTCAGTAAAAGGGTTGATTCTTGTCTTTTTGCTACTTCCTTATCATATAAATTTTCTAAACTAAAACTACTTTGCTCAGATTTATATCTTTTTTGATATTCTTTTTTTTCTTCTTTAGATAACGACTTAAACCATTTTGTAAATTTCTTATATTCAACAATTACTTCATTAGTAGGTCCGAATGCTTTTAAGTCTCCATAATGCATCCAAATCGTTTTATCACAAAGTTTTGCTACTTGACCTAATGAATGACTCACAAAGAAAATGGTCTTTCCTTCTTTTTTAAAATCTAAAATTTTATCAACACATTTTTGATAAAAAGTATCATCCCCTACAGAAAGGGCCTCATCAATAATTAAAATATCAGGATTTTGATGCACAGCTATAGAAAACCCTAAACGTGATTTCATCCCACTTGAATAACTTTTAACAGGCTGATAAATAAAATCTCCCAAATCAGCAAAATTTATGATCTCTTCAATATTTTCATTGATTTCCTTGTTGCTCATTCCAGACATTGTACACTTTAAGCGGATGTTTTCTATTCCACTCAAGGGATTTTTTAGTCCGGCTCCTATTGTCACAATTGATGTTTCACCCGAAATTACTAGCTCTCCAGAAGTCGGAGGAATTATTCCGCCAATAATATTAGAGAGGGTTGATTTACCGGAACCATTTATACCAATCAAACCGACAGCTTCTCCTGCAAAAACATCAAAAGATACACCTTTAAGCGCCCAAAACTGCGGAATTTCTTCTTTGCGAGTTCCAAACAAGCTTTTTAATTTGTCAGATTTTTTTTGGATTAAATCATATTCCTTGGTTATATAACTTGCATGAACTTTTGTCTTTTTATCTAAATCACTCATTTTTTGGTCCTTTCATTTAACTAAAACATCATCTATTAGTCAAAGGTACTTTCGAGAATCTCTTTCCATAGTTTATCCACTTTATGTCTACTTTCATCAAAATCAACTGTATTAGATCGATCATTTTTTCGCCAATCATTACTAATTCCTTTAAAGTGTCTGTGATGAATTCCCTCAATCTCATCGGGAACAAATCCAGGCGCAAATTTATGGAGCCAAAGCTGGATATTTGTCGGTATTCTTCTAGGATCAAACGCATATTTATATGTCGTAGCTGGACGCTCTGTATCATAATAGTAGAAATCCGAGAATTTAGGAATTGAATCATGATTTGAACGTATATTCTCTATCCATCTACCATTGAATCGAACTGCTCCTGAAGCACTATCCTTAATATGATCAAAAATTGTCCGTTTATCGTCACAAACAATTAGTTCATCAATATCACAGTTAATTACTCCTGCGCTTTTTAGAAAGAATCTATTTCTAGAATGTTCTAACATAACATATTGTGCATAATCCGAATCATGATTACCTGGTCTGGTTCCGATTGGTCCAAATTTATAATGCCAATCGACAACATATCCCTTTTTTAAACCATTGACACTTTGAAGGGTCATGAGTAACTCTTCATTTGTATAGGTCTCCGAATTATTATTATAAACAATCACACAGTCTACATTATGATTTTTTACATAAAAAGTTGCCCAGTCTTTTATCCAACTCAAATTATTATCTTTATTAATTGCCACCAAACAGTTTAAATCTTTAAAATTATCTAGAATATCCTTTCCAATAGTTCCGTTGGCATGAAATCTTCCTGCATCAATTTTAAAACTTCTATCTGGCTTATTATAACTTTCATGATAGCTTAGAGGGAAGATGACTTTTTGTTCTTTCCACCCATTTTCTACCACAGGAAAATCAGTACGTTTTGATCCAAAAAGTGTATATTCAGCCATTTGGAAAAGACTTTCTAAATTTCTAAATGCTGGACCCGAAAAGAACACTTTCCCATTTGATTCAAAGACATCATAATATACTGTTTTATAGTCAAATTTTTTCACGTAATCTTTTTGTCTTTCTTTAAAGGGTCTTGGTGCTCGTCGAGCTACTGGAAAATCATCATCAATTGCTGCGCCTGAAGGAACTATAACTTCAAACGAATCAATAGTATACTTATCTTTTTTTTCAATTAAAGATGAATTATAAAAGTTAATTTGTTTTTGTTTTTTAATATTTTGAGCTTCATTTAAAATAACAGCTTGATCTACATCTTTCATAAAATGTTTATAAAAGTTTGATTCAAAATGATTAATGCTATGGTCTCCTGGTGCCATGATATCAGCGTGGTATCCATAGTCATAACTATCTATAACATTCGCTAAAGGAATCAATGAAAGCAGGTAATCAGAAAAAACATTTGCAATCATATTGAAAGTCTTTACATCTGTATCTTTTTTAGGAAAAGGTACCAGTTCACGCTTTTCATTTAGGTAAAGATTTGCGGAATTTGTCCGATTTACAATGATCCGGTTTTCAGGAACCACCTCTAAAACTTCTGAAAGAAAATACTTTGCATTTTTCTTAAATTCTTCGAAATAATCAGCAAAATTTTCCTTTGCTTGGTATAAGGTAAACTTCGGATATTTTTTCATATATTCATAATTAAAATACGCATTTGTCAATCGAGAACCATCTGGATATTCAATATAGCCTCTTTGAATATCACCATGAAGATCGATAATCAAGTAATCAGGTTGAACTTCAGACAGTTGTTTGAAAAACAGCTTATTCCGTTCAGATTTAGACCATATCTGTGGATTAATATTTAATTCTTTATTCAGAGCCGGATCGTCCATAGTCCTAGGAATATTCTCGCCAAATGTGCATAGTGAACTTTGAAATTGAGTAAGTACGATATTATATTTATTTTTGTAGTCTGGATTATAGAAATCTGTTGATGTAAATGCCCGTCTTGAATAGCATGAACCAAATATCGCAATTTTTAGCTTTTCTTTTTTCGTAGCATTAAAAGATAAAAGAGCTTCTCCTTTTTCACCCTCTACTACTTCCTTTGAGTTATTGCTTTTAGAATATTTTATTTTAATCATTGTTCCATCAGAAAACTGTAAAAAAAGTGAGTATCTTCTCTTAGCATTCACTGTTTTAAAGCGATACATACGATCAACAATAATTTTATACATTTTCTTATCTTTCAAAGGTACTGGTGTTATAGGTACATTCATAAACTCAGTCATTATGTACCTTTCACCTAGCGCGTCAATCAAAATTAAATTTGTAGCTAGTGCTAAGTTCAATGGAGATTCTAATTGAATTTCAGCTTGCTCACCATTCATTTTAAATTGAGTTAGTACAATGTTTTTTACACTTCTAAAATGTAGTGCAACATTTCGCTTAGCGTTATAAAAGCGATATGTTAACAAGTCAGACGCGCGTTGGAACTGGTTCATTGCATCTGGAATATCTAATTTATAAGTTTTTTCCTTATTATCGATTTCTTTGAAAAAGTCATAAATCGTTCCATCGACTGTCTCTTCACTAATAATCTTCATTAAGTCATCTACTGAAGCTATTTTATAAGTTTCACTCTTGTCATAAGCAAATACAGTTTGATGCATTCTTTTTTTTAGTATGACAGGAAAATCAATAAAGTGCTCTATCATCAGTTACTCACTCCTATTTTTTATTTTTAACAAGGTCTTCTTAGTAATAGGTCTGATACCACCATTTTTTTTCGATTTAACGTTAGAATTTACGATTGCCTCATAAATCCGCTTCGAATTATCATGATCCATCAATGAGAAATACTCCTTACGCATATTTGCATAAATATCTTTTTCTACGAACCCATTTTTTATTGTTTCTTGAATAAGCGCGATTAACTTATCTGAAGTATATGCTACGTCACCAAATAAATCAGTCTTAGGATCCATGTAAAGTCCTTCATATTGTAAATATTTTTCTATATCAAATTGGAAAAAGACACATGGTTTCTTTAAGTAATACATTTCCCAAATCACACTTGAATAATCTGAAATCATCATTGAACTCTTCATAATCAACTCGTCCATTGGGACTTCTAAAAATTCATATTTATCGATTATTTCTGGGTCAATTTCAAATAAATCAATATATTCTTTGAACTTTGGATGTAAGAAAAAAGCGATTCTTACATTGTTAGCTACAAGCAACTCTTTTAATTCTTTAGAAGCTAAAAATTGACTGTATTCTTTAAAATAATCCGTTTGAATAAATTTTTCTTTAGGTAGACCGTCCATCCACGTCCGCCAAGTTGGCATTACAAAAATTTGACGATAGGGAATTTCGGTTGTTCTGTCTCGCATAACATCCCAACGGGCCAATCCAGTCACAGCTACTTCCTCTTCTTCATACCCCCACTCATTGATTACTAAACGTTTTTCATATTCTGAAGGTACAATTACTAAATCAAAAACATTTCTATTTTTATAAAAATCGGGAACTTTCTTCAAACCGTTCACACCATGTTGCAAATAAGCTAACGGTTTTTCTGTTAAAACACGCCCCATATAAGTTTCTTTTTGCTTTAAATTATAAACATTCCGCTTAGTATCAGAAGAAATTAGCAACGTCGAAGAAAATAGATACAAGAAATATTTAAACGACATAAAGTTCAGGGTACGATCTTTCTTATCAGCTAAGAATTTTGCTTCGGTTGCATATTTATCAATCACATAATAAAACTGATCATGTTTTTTGTTTTCATAACAATAATTAAAAAAGTGATACCCACTATCATGAGCTGAGGAAGCTAGTTTTTCAAACCCTATCCAAATATCTTTTTTAGCAAAGTACGGCTTCATCAATCGAGCTAAATAATAAGCAGATTTTTCTTTAAAATTATTCCACTTGGTTTCATAACTTTCTCTTTTTCGATAAGTAAAAGAGATATCCTCACTAATTGTAATGTATGGGTACATTAAAAAATCGTCTTGTGTATGATACTGATACTTAAGTGTGTTACTTCTAATATTTCGTTTAGCAGCTTTGCTCGCTTTATTTATGCGTACAAAGTAACGTTGTTCATTTATATTTGTCTCAACATACAAATCCCAATATAATGGCTCAAAATCATATATTGATAAATCAATTGTCGTTTTAATTAAAAGGTGATTTTTCTTTTGATCAATAGTAAAGTCAGTTATTTTTATCCGTTCTAGCGTATCTTTATTGCGCTTCACTAGTAAAACACTTTGAACAGATATCTCCTCTTTATTTTTTGTTTCTAGTTTGCAAGTTAACCTTACTTTTGGTTTTTTATAAACAAAATCAGCTACTTGCGTTTTTATTTCATAACGCTCTTTAGCTAAGTTAGATAAGTTGTTTTTTACAAGCGATAAAGTATTGCTGTTAGTCAAATATAATTCAAAATGTTGAGAATAAGCTGTCTTATGCTGACCATAAGTTACTACCCCAAAAAAACGATTCTTTTTATCTTTGGGTAATTTATCTTTATTGGCCAAACGCATCAATTGATATTGCCCTTCGCTAAAAACATATAGATAAAAATCAAAGCGAGCTTTTTTTAATTCAGCTGCTTCGTCCTCCATGAAACTGCGTAAACTACAGTAGTAATAATCATCCTTGTTGTTCAAAGGAAGAATATAATTCAACCCTTGCCCTCTTTTATTGATGATTAATTGCGCATTTTCAAGATGTCTTTCTAACTGAAAGCTCAGCTGATAGTCCGTTAGTTCCAAATTAGAAAACTTAATTTTAACATGTTTTTTTAATTCTTGATTTGTAAAAGAAGCTGGGGTTTTTGTTTTCTTTAATAAATAAAGTTCATTATTTTCTATAAGTAAATCTTCTCCAACATTATCTCCCGCTAGGAAGACTTTTTTGATTGAAGTAAATATTTGCTGATTTCCAAGATATAATTTTACTTTCCCACATAATTCAGGAAAAAAGTTTCGCTTAAAGGTAATTTGTCCATCCTTCACTTTACCAAATAACCAACGTTCCCCTATCAAGAGAGAAGCTTCCACCATTGAGTGAACAGCTGGTGCAGTCAGAACAACTGATTCATTCGTCACTTCTATATTAGTTACTTTCATCTCTAAATTGTGGTACTCCGTATGTTTCATTTTACTATTTGCTAAAAATTTAACACCATCAAATACAATTAATCGACCGCTGACGTGAGTAACATAATGTTGTGCAATAGACACCTCATAATTATGATCCACTAAAAAATCAATTGCACAGATATCTTCACCCAAGCAGAAGAATATTTGAGGGTTTCTATCAGTTTTATTTAGATTAATAGTCGCTAGTTCATTATCCTTCCTCCCAATTATAAGAGGCTCGGCCATTACTCCAGTGAAATTTGTACTTCGATACGGGACAGTCTGGATACAAAATCCCGCTACCGACTTCGAAACAATTCTATAACTATGGGCTTGTTCATCAGTTAAAAACAGTTGGCTTTTATCCTCTACAAGAAAAATTTCATTTCCCAAATTATCGATAATTTTAAATTCATCAGTTATAAAATGTTCAATATTTAGACTATACGTATCCGTATTTTCTTTTCTAAAAGGAAATCTTTCCCCAGAGACTGAAATTAGTTCACAAGGCTCTTTTCTTGTAATATAGAATCTACCCTCAAAAATCCGTACACTGTTCATTATTGATCCACTCTTTCTTTGACTATTGTTTCATAAATTCTTTGACTATTTTCACGGTCATGATAATTAAAATATTTTCCATATAATTCTTGATAAGGTTCCTCCAAAACAAAATCTTGAGAAATCGTTTGTTCAATTGTGTTAATCAACTGGTCAACTGTTATGGCACGTCTACCAAATAATTCCGTTTCCATGTCAATATAGCTTCCTTCATATTCATTATATTTTTCATAATCAAATTGGAAAAATATAACAGGTTTCTCCATATAGAACATATCCCAAGTAACAGATGAATAATCACTAATCATTAATGAAGATGCCATAATCATTTCGTTTACTTTAATATCACCAAAAGCGTATAGTTGTACTCGTTCACTTGGAGCACTAAATTCAGAAATGTAATTTTTGAATTTTGGATGTAAGAAAAAGATAATTTCTAAATTATTCTCTTTTAGAATTGTTTCTAACTTGCTTGAAGATAAAAATCCCATATAGTTATTATAATAATCCGTCTTGATAAATTCTTCTTTCGGCATATCTTCCATCCATGATCGCCAAGTTGGCATAACAAATATTTTTTTGCGTTCTTGCAGATTCGAATGATCTTCTAGTAAATCCCAACGTGAAAAACCGGTAACTGCAATTTCATCTTCATCGTATAACCAATTTTCATGTAAAATGTCTTTCTCAAAGTCGGATGTCGCAACTACCATATCAAAGTTGCCTCGTCCTTTGCTTTTCTTAAATACGTCTGAACGTTTTAATGCGGTAACTCCATGCTGTAAGAATACACTTTTCTTTTCTTGAATTGCTTTTGCAGCACGACCAGATCTCACTCGAATATTATGCACATGTCGTGGCGTTTCAGATGCAATCAATAACTTAGAAGCATATAACATAACAAAGTAGCGATAAGACATATGAGTAAGAATATTTTTATGTTCCTTTTTGGCATTTAAATAGTCTTTCGAATCCTTTGATAACACATAGTAATACTGTTTTTTGAGATTATTTTTCTGTACATAATCAAACATTGCATAGCCATTATCTTGCGCCGTTTGAGAAAATTTTTCAAATCCTAGCCAAATACGTTGCTTGTCCAAATACTTTTTGAACAAACGATAAGTTAAATAGCCTGCTTTATCCTTAAAACTTGTCCATTTATTTTCATAATTCTCTTTTTCTCTAATCATAAATGCAATATCGTTAGAGAACGTAACATACGGATATATAATTTTAGATTTATCATCGTTCAACACACTATTATCCAAATAATCTGCTTCAACTTGATTCAATATTTCCTTTTGTGCCCCTTTTACTTTAATTGGATAAATCACTTCATTAAATTTCATTCCAACGAATAGATCCCAATACAGCGGGAAAAATTTATCCCAATCCATTTCAAAAGAAAATTCAAATTCATTTTTTGTTTGATTGATCAATTTACAATTGATTTGCATGTTATATTCTTTACTTCGTAATTGCAAATAAGCATTTTCCACTTCAAAATGTTCTTGACTATCTATTACTATTTTGAATACATAGCCGTGTCCAGTTTTTCTCATACCTTTTAATTTTGTTTGCACTTGAAAGTATTCTCTTGCACCAGCAGTATAGGTAGAAAATACGCCACAAATAATGTTACTTTTTGTTGTATAAACTAAGAATGATTGCTCTTCAGTTAGTTGAGTTAAACTCAATCCTTCCTTACGCTTTTTACTCTTTTTCATGCGTAACTTGCATTCCTCATATTTTGAGTAAGGCGTCTCAAAAGAAAGGCGAAAATCAAGACGTGGAAACTCTCCTACTGAGTTTTCAATAAGTGATGTTAAATCAAAACGGATAGCTGCATCGTTTTCTGTTCGAGCCTTACTTTCTAAAATAAATGTTTCCTTCGTTGCGCGTTTGATAACTTTTAACTGTATAGAAGATTCGATGCCATCTAGTTCAGGAATAGTTAAGTTTAGGAACTGATTCTCCATCGTTAATTTTGTTACATCTAAGTCTTTCGTAATCATTTTTTTCATGAATTTTAAATATGCAGGATATGCATCTTGCAATAAGCTGATTCCTTTATCCTTATTGACATACAAACCAACATTATATTTTTCAGGTTGGTCCTCCTGAGCGGCCCACTCCATCAGTAATTTCCCAGGAAGTTTCTCAACTATACTATCTTTGATTTTTAATGGCGAACGCTTAATTGCTTCAGACGTGATTTCTTGAAGATAAAAATCACCATAAAGTTTTGTATCTTGTTCCAGTTCGCTCTTTATATCTGAAAGATCAGCAGAATAGCTACCATCTTCCATCAGGGACAAATGAATTAAAATCAAGTCATTTTTTCCACGGCGTTTCATTATTAAGTTTTGTTTCAAAGAGAATTTCTTTTCTGGTACTAAAAATAGTTTTTCCCCTTCAGACCAGATATTCTTGATTCCTACAGATTTCGTAACTTTGACTGGATAATTCTTAGCTATAAAAGTTTCATAATCATAAGTTATCAACGTGGTTTGCTTGTGATGTTGAATGAGTGAATAGCTTAATACATTCTGAGGTTGAACTTTTAAGTCTAAATAAATTTTTTGCTTTGTAACACCATTGATTCCTATAATTTTATATTCTTGATTTGGTGAAAGAGGTGTCTCCAATAGATCTAATGTGAATCGTTCACCCGATTTTTGCCAAGGAATATAAAGTTCTTTTGTTTTTCCTTCCAAAGCAATTTCTTCTAGATTATTTATTCTGATTTCTAAGCTACTAAAATTATTTTTTAAAACCGGTTGTGCGTTTATGAGTGGTTCAATCCAAATAGAATTTCCTTTAATAAAAAATTTCACTTGGTTTCCAATGATTTCAGGGTATTTTTTTAAAACATGTAATTCTTTTTTGGAAAACTTATAAGGGACAAATTCTTGATTTTCTTTTTTAAATAGTTGGATTTGTTGACTTGGTAACAAAGTAAGACATTCTTTTGTCAACTTAAAATAATCTGCTTGTTGCGTTTGAATATATACATTTTGTAAATTCTGGATATCCTGTACAGAGGTTACAACTGCTTTATTTCGGATAAGCATTGTTTGTTGTACATTTTCTAGTAGGAAGAATGATTCTGATAAAGGATAAAATTGAGCATTTCCATTTTCTACTTCTGAAGTGACAATTTTCGTAGCAACGTATTGATCTAATACATATTCAACAAGATACAAAGAAGAACTACTGAAGCTTTGGATAACTGTTAGCTCCTGAATCACTTCGGTTAGATTAACAGAAAGTTTATTATCTTTTTGGTAGCCATTAATTCTCAAATAGTAACCAGCTTCATTTTTAACAAAGAAATCGACTTGTCGATAGTCTGCGATTTCTTCAATTGTCAAATGAGTATTTGTCAATTGAGCTATGATTTGTCCATCATTTTTTACGATTTGCTTTGGAGAAATCATGTAGTTAAATATCTTCGATTCAGAAATAAAGAAATATTTTTCTTCTAATAAATGGATAGGTAGCGAGCTATCTGATCTATCTGTTAACTCAGTAACCTTGATTGTTCCAAAAATAGTGACTATTTGTAAGGGACGATTAAAAATATTTAATCCCTGAATAGAAACGCGATACCCCATTCCTTCTTTACTTGCAAGCATTTGATGCGTTTTTCCAGATATACATTCTGTCAAGTAAAATTCTTCAATTATCTCTTCACCAGATAATTCAATATAAATTGATTGATTATCATAAATT
Source organism: Enterococcus sp. DIV0176 (assembly GCF_050528535.1). Classification (NCBI taxonomy): domain Bacteria; kingdom Bacillati; phylum Bacillota; class Bacilli; order Lactobacillales; family Enterococcaceae; genus Enterococcus; species Enterococcus sp. DIV0176. Next base: position 2,073,562 of record NZ_CP172879.1, read on the forward strand.
AGCTTCTTAGCTACTAACGTTGTTTTCAATTTGTTCACCTCATAAGCAATATAGGAATGTTAAAATTTCCTTTTATCCGACGATATCGTTGACGCGTATTCTAACCATTTCAACTAGTCGATTTCTTTTTATTCTTTGTTTTATTCTATTTATTAAACTAGGTTTGTATCGTTTAATCTCTTCAAAAATCCTAGCTGAATTTTGATTATCTATATAGGGAAAGATTGTTTTTGCATGTGCGCTCACATCGCTTAAAAGATAACTTTTTTGTTTCATTTGTAAAATCAAAGATTTTGCATCAAAACAGCGAATTTCTTGTAACTCTTCATTAAGATCAAGATAACTTCCTTGCATTTGTTGATATTTTTCTATGTCAAATTGGAAAAATATTGTTGGTATTCCTTGATACAAGGCCTCCCAATAAATGCTGGAATAATCCGTTATTAAGCATTCACTCTCAGAAAGAAGTTTGTTTAGCGGAACATCCCCCATTGGAATAATACGTAGGTTTTTATGTGCAGAAACATCAAACAATTGAATATATTCTGCTAATTTAGGATGAATATAAAAAACAATGGTGTATCCTTCAATTTCTAAGAATTTTAGTAGTTCGCGATTTGATAGCAATTGAGAATATTGTTGAAAAAAATCTGATTTAATGAATTCTTCTTGGGTTAGATCCTCTAACCAAGTTCTCCAAGTTGGCATAATTAAAAATTGTTTTTTCTTTATCAAATTACCTTTATTTTTTTGTAACTCATCCCATCTAGCTAACCCTGTTACCACAATATTTTGAGGAGTATATTCTAAATATTTTTGAACTATTTTTTTCTCCCACTCTGCGGAAGTAATAAAAAGCTCTGCTTGATTATTCGAACGTGTTGCATTAAATGTATTATCAAGTTTCTTAAGACCTAAAACACCATGTTGAAGAAAGACATATCTTTTTTTATCTAGAATGGGTTTGATTGGTCCTGTTTGTACACGCCAAGCATATCCATGTCCCTTAGATTCCGAAGCAACAACTCTTTTAGCTATAAGTAGCAAAAATAAATGTTTCACGCTCATAAAATCAACTCGACGTCGATGATAGTGATTTAACTTGTTATACTCTGGTGACTCTTTTTTTATTACAAAATAGGCACGTTGACTAGTTTTTTCTTGTAAATAGTTGAAAAAATAATACGAATTATCTTGTGCTGTATTTGAGTATTTTTCATGAATCAGCCAAATATCGTTCCCTAAAAAAAAGAGTCCTATAGTATGAGCCAAGATATAAGCAATCCATTCATTTTGTTTGTATTTTTTCGTCTCATATTCGCTAAAAGGACGAAAATTAAGACTGATTGCATACTTCATTGTTTGATATGGATACACTATGTTATCATCTATTTTTGACTGATACCTTCCCGAAAAGTACTGTAATTTTAAATATAAAAAGAATGACTTATTGATTATTCTACAATCATAGCTTTCTTTCTCACCTTTGCATTCTAAATATAAATCCCAGTAATAATACTCCCAGTCATATGCAGCTAGATCAATTGAAAAGACAAGCTTTTTTCCAGTTTTCTTTATTGGTTGTAATTGATAGGCAGCTGTTAAAGTTCCTCTGTGTTGGATTTTTAACAAATAGGCAAATCCTTCACGATATTCTATTGGAATCTTAACTTCTAAAATCAATGATTGCTTTTTCTTCAAAGCTAACAATTTAGCCTTCTTATGGTAACGGAATTCATTCATTTTAACTGGTGGTTGTATTGTAAATGATAACGATGTTTTTTGAGAGGCATAGATCATTGCTTCACGAGTAGCATCTCTATATAAAAAATCAAGATATTTATTTTTTTTTGTATGAATTTTAGCTAGTAAAAATTCGTATTTTTTGCCTTCAGTTTCAAGATAAAAATGGTACCTACCAAGTTCATTTACTTGACCAATTAAGTCAAGATTATTTATAACTACGGTTGTTATTCCTGCCGTTTGACTTCTAGAATAAGGAAGCTTTTCATACAGTTTTCCAGCCTTTGAGCGGACATTTATCGTAAACTCATTTTGATTCAACTCGAAAAATGAAAATTTCAATTGCTGATTTTCAATCAAACAGTCAAATATGGGTAATCTATTTTCTTGTAGAATCTGTTGTTCAGTGAACCAATTATGCGTCCTTAATTCTAATATTGTCATGTTCATATCAACTAATTTAACTACTGAGTTATCTTTAATGTCTACCGGTAATTCTCGATCGACTTCAATTTGAAAAATAAACTCATCTGCTAATAGCATTCTCGTTACGTTGACAATCTGGAAATTTTCTTGATTGATTTGTAATGAGTAATTTTCCGAGAAAACGTCAAGAAGCGAGGTGTCTTTCAAACTACCTCGCAAGTTGTTATTATTCAGTAAGATAAATGAGCATTCGTATTTCAAAAAAACACCTCTTTTCAACTTTACAACATTAATTAAATTACTACTTATTCAAGTCTTTCTTTATTTGTGTAGTTGAAATCTCAGGTGTTCTTGGTAAATAGAAAACTTCAGCTGTTGTTTCTGTTTCCAGAAAATCAAATTTACCTGCCCAGTCGTCTCCCATCACAAAAGTATCAATATGATATTCTTTGATGTCCGATGCTTTTTGACTCCAGCCGTTTTCTGGAATTACCAAGTCAACGTACCGTACAGCTTCTAGTAACTGTTTCCTTTTTTCATAAGAAAAATAGCATTTTTTTTGCTTTTGCTCCCAGTTAAATTCGTCTGTTGATAAAGCTACGACTAGATAATCTCCTTGTTCTTTAGCTCTCTTTAATAAATTGATATGACCATAATGTAATAAATCAAATGTTCCATAAGTAATTACTCGTTTCATTTTGTTCCTCCTAAAATTTTCGTTATTAATTTCTCAGTCGCATCAATATCATCAATACAAAAACGTTGATAAAATGCACGATAGTCTCTATTAGTTGTAAAAGATGTTGAATTAATTGCATGGATTTCAGAAATAAGGTCTGCACGTTTCTGAATAATTGGTCCTGGCAATTGATTCAACACCCCCTCATAAAATCCTCTAATTTCCTGTCCGTAAGAATCTAAATCATACATATAGAAAATCATTGGCTTTTTCGTTAAGGCAAAGTCAAACATGACAGAAGAATAGTCCGTAATCAACAGGTCTGCAATCAAATATAAATGACTGATATCTTCGTAACTAGAAACATCTATTACGCGATTCCCATATTGCTTAGGATCAAATTGTTCTGCCACTAAGTAATGTAGCCTAGTCAAAATAATCGTGTCTGATTCTTGTTCTAAAATTTCAGTGAAAGGAAATTGATTATCAAACTTGTAAGCACCTTTTTTTATAAATTGGTTATCTCGCCAAGTAGGTGCATAGAGGATAACTTTTTGATTTTCAGCAATAGTTAACTTTTTTCTGATTTGTTTGATCTTTTCACTATTATCAGGTAACAGAAGAATATCATTCCTTGGATAACCGATTTCTAGGATCTCCCCTTCATATGCAAATGCACTTCGAAAAATTTCCGTACTGTATGCATTAGGTGAAATCAAATAATCCCAACGGGCCGCTTCGTTTTTAAAATTTTCCCGATACTTATTTGTATCCGTTCCTGGCATCGTTACATTTTTGATATCTAAGCCTAATCTTTTTAACGGTGTTCCATGCCATGTTTGAACATACATATTTTTACCTTTAACCATCCACCCAGGCATCCTAGTATTGAAAAACCAATATTTTGATCTTGGCATTGTTAGTAGCCACTTCAAGCCCATCCGTCTGACATAAGGAACATCATTTTCAATAAAAGGGGCTTCAAAGCCTTTCTTTACCGCCCAAATACAGGTGTATTCCGGATAATTTTCCCGAATATATTCATAAATAGCACGTGGGTTGTCACTATATTGTTTGCCATGAAAACTTTCAAAAAAAATTAGTTTTTCTTTCGGATGTTTATTAAGGAGAGAAAAAACTTTTTTCACCCATCGATGATAAATTATTTCAAGATTTCTTCGCACTATACTCACTCATGTCTCCACTCTTTTATCTCTTTTTTGATTTCTACATCTAGTTGTTGCACCTTGTTTTCCATTTTGGCGTCCCTATGTCGCACAATCGAATACAAATACTTCGGAATCTGCACCAAACGATCATAACGCTTCATCGAAAGCGAACGATAGAGCCATTCAAGATTGTTGTCTAAATAAAATTTTGGTGCCCGCTTGACTGCTCCTGCAAGGACATCAAAAGTACCACCAACATCTAGAAAAACTTTGGCATTCAATTGATCTACGTTTCTTTCCAAAAAGATTTCTTGCTTAGGTGAACCCAAAGCGACAAAGAGAAAGGTACAGTTTGCTTGATTGATTTTTTTAATCACTTCTTCTGTATTTCTACTTGTGTAGCCATGAAGTGTACCTGCTACTTCAATATTCGGATATTTTTCTTGAATATTTCGTGCAGCTTGATTCACAACATCCTTTTTCGCTCCATATAAGAAAATCCGGTAGCCAAATTGATTCGCAAACTGCAAACTTCTTTCCATCACTTCAATACCAGTTATCCGTTCACGAATATTTCCTCGTAACATTTTAGAAGCCTTAACCACGCCAATTCCGTCAGCAATTCGATGTGTTGCCCGTTCTAAATAAGCCTTTACCTCTGGATACTGATAAGCTTGCAATGTAATTTGAGGATTAACACTTGTGATTAACATTTTTTTGTTTGCAGCTAGATATTTGGGGATGTCCTCCACAATTGTTTGATAGGTCAAATTATCAACAGGGACTCCACTTATGTATTCTGTCCTACTCTTCTTTTCCACCAATCTCACCCAGTTCCTTTTTCACTAACGCCATTATCTTTCCAACAGTTTTGCCATTTTCATATTGATTCCATAACAGTTTTGCTTGTTTTACCCCTTGTTCATTTGCTTCATATGAATAGGTCTGAATTGTTTGCCCCAACAATTCCTGATTCTTCACGACTGGTCCAGGTGCCCACTCAAGAAAATCATTTTGAATTCCTGGATTTTTTTTATATTTATCAAAATCAGGACAGAAAAAAATAATTTTTGACTGTTCCTGTATAGTAAGATACTCAAAAGTACTTGCCGAGTAGTCCGTAATCAATAGTTTGACATTTGGATAACTTTTCATAATATTTTGGTTCCACCAATGTACATTTTTAGGTAATACCCAATTTTCTTGCTGAATTGTCGGATGCAGATGTACATAAAATTGTTCCTCAGGTAGTTTAGAAAATGTAGCTAATACTTGACTAAGAATTTGCTCCATATCTTTTTTTTCTGGACGATACGTTGGTGCATATAAAATAAATTTTTTTGTTTGTTCAACTGATTCTGCTACTTTTTGAGCTGTTTCTAATCTCAAAGAACCGAACTTTTGAATCACTTTTTGATTTAAACTGTAGCTTTTTTGAAAAACCTCTGCCATCTTATCCGAATTGACTACTACATAATTGAAGGAGTCATAAACTTTTTGAAATCTTTTTTTGTCTTGCCGACTACGTTGTTTCGTCTGTGGATCATCCCAGCCAAATTTTTTGATTGCACCATCAGCATGCCAGACTTGAATGACTACTTGATTTGGCGTCATCACGGCTAACTCAGGAAAGTAGTTATCAACAATAATTACTTTTGCTTGTTTTAATAACGTGAGATTTCTTCCTAAAAAAAGACTTTTGGGCGTAAATGGGCGAACATCGATCCCTTCACTCTTTAACTTTTCCGCATACTCGCGGCACTTGTCTACAAAAAAAACAGTCACCTTTCCTGGATAGTTCAAGTGAAGCTGCTTAATCAAGTCGCCTTCATTAAACGAAAAACTCATAATGTACACAATCGTCGAGGTCAATTTTCTCTTAGGCCAAAGCATTGCAGCGGTCATATATCCATTTTTCAATATATTCATCACTGAACTACTCCTTCCCAACCTAACAATTTTGTCACCTAATCAACATTTTCTATCCTAGTTTATACACAAAATGCACACAAACTAATCGACAAAAAATCAATTTTCGGTCTATAAAAAGGCAATATTTGATCTAATTATACAGAATAATATAAAGAATTTAAAGGTGATTCGTCATGTGTAATACTCGAGAAATACTTACGTAATAATAATTTAATATTATAGTCTTATTTGTAAAGTCCCGCTTTTTAATTACCGTTATTTATTAGTTGATAAAACCATCAATCTACAGCTATATTGTATTTTTAATGACTAAATAAAAAACAATATCTTTCAACTTCGTAAAATGCAGCTTAATTGATATTATTTAAAAAAACAAACATCTAACCACGAATCAAAAGACCTCACGCCTTTTTTCTCAGTAGTTAGATGTTTGCTTAATTGACTGATTCAAATTTATTTATTTAACTTTTCCCATAAAGCTGGTGCTTGGTCTGGGCTCCAAACGGAAATCGAAGTATGTTCTTGTAAACATTTATATTGATGTCCTTGATGAGTCACAATATCCCCAATATGATAAGTCACGCCAACTTTCCATTCACCTACTTGACCACTGTCAGATGTTGTCGTTCCTGTCACTTGCTGACTAAAATCAGATAGACCAACTCGATTTACCGCTTTGATCTGATACATGTACGTTGTTTCTGGTGTTAGATTTTGATCCGTGAATTGATTATCAGTTGTCGTTGCCACTTTTTTATTTTCACGATAAATCTCATAGGTGGTTACTTCTTCTTCTGGTGCATTGTTGTCCCATGCTAAAGTTAAACTATTTGCTGTAGCTTTGCTAATTTCTACATTTGTTGGTGCAGATGGCTTGTTTAACTCGGATGCCTCTTTTGTAATCACATCTAGCTTAGTTGAGTGCGCAGATTGGTTATTTGACGTATCTACTGCTACGACTGTATAGCTATAGTTTGTTGCTGCTGATAAACCAGTGTGCACAAAATTTGTTGTTTTACTTGTGCCAACTAACTGATTGTTTTCATAAATAGTGTAATGATCTACTTTGACATTATCAGTAGACGCTTTCCAAGATAATGAAACACTGTTTGAGGTCGCAGATGCTGTTAAATTGGTTGGAACAGATGGTTTCTCTGTATCAGGTACCTGTTCTTCAAATAATCCTTGATACGCATGTGCAAATGATTCATTGTAACCAATTCCTGCTGAATTTTTTCCTTCGTCCCAGTTAACACTCCAAGTCATGATTCCTTTTAAAGGCGTCCCTTTTGCCGCTAGTTTTTCAAATACTTGATAGACAACATTCGGATCTTTGACATAACCATTTGCTGCTGCATCTTGGTTTGCTGGAAGTCCTAAAGCTAATTTATTGGCTGGGATATGAATGAAGCCATTATTTCCTTTATCAAATGCATCTGAGATTCCATATAAAAATTCAAACTTTTTGCTATCATTGTTTTGAGCAATCCACTCTGAGCCAACGCTAATACCATCTCCTGCTTGATTATAAAGCTGTGGAGCAATAAAGTCATAATCGTTTTCCAAGGCAGTAATGTAAGGGACATATTTCCCTGCTGTTCTTAAGTATGGGAATTCTGGAGCCATTGAAATAATAAAGTGTTTATTTTGTTGTTCATAATGGTTGCGCACAATTTTTAACGCTGCTGGGATTACTTTCGCATTATCACCTGCCGCTACAGCCGTTTGTTCCAAATCAATATCTAATCCATCAAAGCCATAAGTATCGACCAAGCGAATAATTTCATTTGCAAAAGCTTGTTCTTGTCCAGTTGAAAGTTCAATATGTGAATCTGCGCCACCTAATGATAAAAGAACCGCACGATCTTGTGCATTTAAGGTTGCCACTTGGTTTCGGAATGCTTGATCACTCATATTATACGGTTTGAAAGTTGGAATTCCCTCACCCTTCATAAACGCAACCGAAATGACATTGTAAAAAGGATTGATTTGTTCTAATTGGATATCAGCGGGGACTCCGCCCACATAACCTGCCCCCATTTCTCCAGGCCAGTTATGATAATAACCAACTGAAATTTGCTTGTTCGCAATACTTGGCATTTCATCTGCGGTATCCGCAGCAACACCATTAGCACAGCCAAGTAATCCTCCCATGATACTAATTGAAAATAACAATAATTTTTTTTGCATTCTTTTCCCTCCAACACTTATTTTATTTAAAAAGCCTCCTCAATTATAAACAGCCTCCTGTAAAAAAGATTTTTTTGTACGCTATTGCAACAAAATATCCTTAAAACAAAAGGGTGTTCACACTTTTTAATAAAAAGGCAGCACAAAAGAAGACTTTCTTCATTCGAATTGGAGTGTGTTATCTTAAACTAGAAATAAAATAACAAAAGGAGTGTTGAAGATGTCAGAACATGCTTTTTTGATCCGGAAGTTAAGGAAAGAACGTGGCTTTACTCAGGAGCAGTTGACCATGGGAATTTCCCAACGAGGAACACTCGCTGCTTTCGAATCTCGTGGAACAAAAATCAGTTTTGAGCTTTTGATTAATTATTTAGAAAAAATGAATGTGACCTTAGAGGAATACGAATTTTTACTAAACGAGGGTTCGCTGTCGCCAAAGCAAAAATTAACCAATTATTTTCTTACGACTCCTGGACTCACTTCTGCACAAGAAGACGAATTACTAAAAGAATATGAAAAAACCGGAAATATTTTTTACCGTTTACTTTACGCCCAACGAAAAATCATCCTTAATCATTTGGAAAACAAAGCAACCACTCCTGAGGTGAAAAAAGAAATACAACTGATTATGAACTATTTAGAACATATTGATACCTGGGGGCGTTTTGAGCTTTCAATCTTTTCAAGATGTCTTTTTATTTTTAAAACAGATTATATCGTACGTTCCTTCTATCATAGCGTCACTAAAATGGGGATTTATCAAGATACAACTGTCCAGCAAAACTTATTAGCCAATTTTATTTTAAATGGCGTCAGACTGTCTTTTACTCGTTCATCAGCTACTTTAAGAACTCTTTTTCTTACTGAACTAAAAAAACTAGCAGAATTACATACAAATAGCTTAAATATAGCTTATTATAAAATTTTTTCTGCCTTGGATCGTTTAGCTCAAGGCGATCAAAGCGCAATTGCCGAAATCGATCAAGGAATTCATTTTTTTGATTGGTTAGGTCTAACAGCAATGACGGACTTCATCATTCGATTGAAGACAACTTATAGTTGATTAAATAATTTTTGTTGCAATAACATACAAAATAATTTTTCAAAACTGTTCCATTTTATACTACTTGTTGTTGAAATAACTGAGTTTTATTTCAAACAGATTATTTATTTTGGAGGGTTTCAAGATGAAAAAGAGTACACTGCTAGGGTTAAGTTTCGTTTTAGTTGCGACTGGGTTGACTGCATTAACAACTGTTTCTGTTGATGCACATGGGTATGTCAAAGAACCAGCCAGTCGTGGTTATCAAGGCTTTTTAGACAAAAATCAGCTAGGTTGGAGTGCCGCGCATGATAAATATGGTGCTGTAATTGATGACCCACAATCACTGGAAGGAAAAAAAGGGTTCCCACAAGCTGGACCTGCTGATGGGCACATCGCTTCAGCTGATGGTGTATTGGGTGATTATACTTTAGACAAACAAACAGCTGATCGTTGGACCAAACATACAGTATTCACCGGTAAAAATAATTTTTCTTGGACATTTACTGCCGACCATGCAACAACAAAATGGCATTACTATATTACGAAAAATGGTTGGGATCAAAACAAACCATTAACTCGCGATGAATTACAATTAATTGATACAATCGATCACGATGGTGATGTTGCTTCAACAGATAAAACTCATGAGGTAACAATTCCTACAGATCATCTAGGCTACCACGTGGTTTTAGCCGTTTGGGATATTGATGACACACCAAATGCGTTTTACAATGTAATTGATGTAAACGTCAAACAAGGAAATCGCTTGACTAATTTAGCACAATAAAAAGAAAGGCTGAGGCAAAACGCGCATGCGCTTTGTCTCAGCCTCTTTTTTATTTATGAAAAGTTTTAACTCATGACAGTTACTTTTACTTGACGACGTCCCCAAGCAACGCATTTCTCAACCGTTGTAAAGTGAACATCAATAATATTTCCTTTGATTGCTCCACCTGTATCAGCGGCAATTGCTACACCATAGCCTTCAACATTTACGATTGAATTCAGTGGAATCACGCTTGGATCAACGGCAATTGCTTGTGGATTGTCATACAAATCTAACCCACTTGCAGTGATATGTCCTGAACCGGGTTCTGAATAAGAATATGCCGTAGATTCCATCATGCGAGTAGCACCTGACGTTGGTACTTCCTCTTTTGATGTGTCTTCTTTTGGCTTTTCGTTTGACTCTTCTTTGGCTGGCTCAGTTTCCTTCTCTGCGTTTTCTGCTGCCAATTTTTGGGCTTCTTCTTTTGCTTGTTGTGCTTCTTCTTTTGCTTTTTCAGCCTGTTTTTGTGCTTCTTCTTTTGCTTGTTTTTCAGCAGCCTCTTTTTTCGCGTTTTCTGTAGCAATTCGCGTTTTTTCAGCTTCTTTATTCTTAGCAATTTCGCTAAGCGTCACTTGATTATCTGTTAGTTTTTGTTTTAAAGAATCAACTTTTTCATTCAAAGAGTCCGCTTCGACTTCTAGGGAAACTTGATTATCCTTTAATGAAGTTTGTGTATCCTCTAATTTTTGATTGAGATCAACTAACTTTTGTCTTTGATTATCTAAGCTAGCAATTTTATCTTTTTCTGCTTGATGAAGAACACGAACAGCGTATGCACGATTGATAAATTCGGCCACAGTTTCAGCGTCTAAAAGTGCTTGTAAATTTCGCTCGTTTGAACCATTGATTTGAACATCTTTTAGTCGTTGTGCAACGGCTTCTTTGCGTTTCTCAATCGTTGCTTCGGTCTCCTTGATTTCTTGTTTTGATTGATCAATCGTTTTTTTGTTTTGAACAATCTCTTGTTTTATTTTTTCAACTTCTTGATACTTTTCATTAACATCATTCAATGCCACTTGTACTTCGACACTGATTTCTTCACCCTGACGTTTTGCAACTTGTTCTTTTTCATTTAAAGAATCAAGAGATTCTGCTTGAGTCACTAAGGGTAGTGCTAAATTTGCTGACAATAAGACAGCAAGCATAACTAAGGCTTTTTTTGCCTTCACGAACTCCAACACCTTTCTCCTAAAATACCAACTCTTACATTATACAAATGATTATTACAATTCATATGTCAGAAATATTACAATTTATTACAAATATAATTCGTTCACATCCATTTTTGATTAACTGTTAGCTAAAATAAAAAAGCAATTGAACTTTTTTTCGTTCAATTGCTTTATTTTTGAGCAAATTTGCTAGTTATTTTTTTTTGCGCAATTCTTTTACTAATTGGCGAATTTCATTGACATCTTTTCCTTCTTTCAATGACAATTGTGGGAAATTCTTTAAGAAGCGTCGTTGCGTATAATTCAAACGTGGCAAATAATCATTGGTTTTCGTCGATTCTTTAAATGCTTGTAACCAATCACCAGCAGCTTTTTTCTCTGGTTTTGAGACAATTCCCTTGCCAAAAACTGTGCCAGAAGTTTTTTGTCGTTCTTCCCATTCGTCTTTGGTTTTTTCAAAGACTTCTTGCAAGTTTGCTTTTTGTTCATTAATTGCTTTCTGTAAATCTGTGACTGCTTTTTGGAAACTTTGTAAATTCGCTAATGTGTAACCAAGATCCATCATAATTAGCCCAATCAAAAGAACTGGCAAGTAAAAACTAAAGTGTTCCGCCAAAAATCGTTCCAAAATCAAAATATGCGGATGGATTACTTTCACGATCAAGACACAGCCCACACCCCAGAAAAGTGAAACTGGTAAAGCAACTCTTCCATTGATATTCAATGGAACATCATGGTAATCCCACCAAGTGGCATGAAATAATTTTTCTAAGCCAAAGCTAGTCAGGTACTCCAAAATCGTGACCAGAACAGTTGATAAAACATACAGTAAAACAAGGTTCGATTGGAATGGTTCAATAAAATACAATACCCCTAAAATCCCAAAACCATAGATTGGCGTAATTGGACCAACTAAGAATCCTCGATACACGAAATGTTTGGCTTTAATGGAACAGTAAACTGTTTCCCATAACCAACCGACAAATGAATAAATAAAAAATAGCAATACTACACGGATAAATTCGGTCATAAGTGCCTCCTTTTTCTTTTTATTGTATCAATAAGCTGGAAAAATGAAAAGAAACTCTAATGAAAGAGCTTGCTGGCTTTTCATTCCAAATTTCATAAGCTACAATGTGTAATGTACTTATCGTTTTTCTTTCTACTATAAATATAGAAAATTTTACTACTTAGGAGGAATCATATGATTCAATTATTGCGTTATGCAAAAGACTATCGTAAGCAAATCATTTTGGGACCCTTTTTCAAATTTCTTGAAGCAGTTTTTGAATTAATTCTCCCTTTATTGATGGCTTCGTTGATTGATAACGGACTTAGAAAAAATGATACAGGTGTAGTCATTCAAATGGGTATTTGGATGGTTGTCATGTCAATTATCGGACTGATTTGTGCTATTATTTGTCAATACTATTCCTCAGTTGCTTCGCAAGGTTTCGGTACGGAGTTACGTAACCAACTCATGAAAAAAATCAATACACTTTCCCACAGCGAGCTAAATCATTTTGGAACAGATACCTTGATTACCCGAATGACCAATGATATCAATCAATTGCAACTAGCTTTAGCGATGGTTATCCGGCTATTGATCCGCGCGCCATTTTTAAGCATTGGTTCTGTCGTGATGGCCTTTATCATTGATTGGCAAATTGGCTTGTTCTTTTTACTCTTTTTACCCATTTTTGCGGTAATCTTGTATTTCATTATTAAAAAAACAATTCCTCTTTACCAAAAAGTACAAGAAAAATTAGATCACTTAAACGAAATCGTTAGTCAGAATCTTAGTGGCGTTCGTGTCATTCGCGCCTTTGGTCGAACAAAGACAGAGGTTAAAACCTTTGACGAAAGTACCGATGATCTGGCAAAAAATTATTTGCTCGTTTCAAATATTTCTGCACTTTTGACCCCTGCCACAACATTAATAATGAATGTAGGCATTATTTGCCTGTTGACAGTTGGTGGAATCAAAGTCAATATTGGCGGACTACAGCAAGGACAAGTGTTAGCGTTAATCAATTATATGAACCAAATGTTGTTAGCTTTGATTGTTGTTTCTAATTTAGTCGTGATTTTTACCCGTGCTGAAGCTTCAGGAAAACGTGTCAAAGAAGTCTTGACCATGGAAAATTCAATCCAAGAAATGCCAGACGCAAGCACACCTGCGCTTGACAGTCAGATAATCCTTGAATTTAAGCACGTTGATTTCCGCTATACACCAGCTTCTGGTTTGTCTTTGGAAAACATCAATTTTCAAGTGAGAAAAAATGCGATTGTCGGCATCATTGGACCCACTGGTAGTGGTAAAACAACTCTGACTCAGCTCATTCCTCGTTTCTACGATGTAAGTAATGGTGAGATTCTCGTTGACGAGCTAGATGTCCGACAATGGGAAATGGAAAAATTGCGAGCGCAAATTGCCATGGTTCCTCAAACAGCTGTGCTTTTCACTGGCTCCATCCGAGACAACTTGCATTGGGGCAAAACGAATGCCACAGATGAAGAATGTTGGGAAGCTTTAACAATTGCACAAGCTGACGATTTTGTTCGTCAACTTCCTGATGGTTTGGACACCAGAGTTATGGAAAACGGGAAAAACTTTTCTGGTGGTCAAAAACAACGTTTGACCATCGCACGTGCTTTGATTGCAAAACCAGCGTTACTAATTCTTGACGATTCATTAAGTGCACTTGACTATCAAACAGATTTGAATTTACGCAAAGCTTTGAAAACTTCCCTTGATTGTACCGTACTGATTATTTCTCAACGAGTTCGTTCAATCCAAGAAGCAGAAACTATTTTAGTCATGGATCAAGGACGGATTGTCGCTCAAGGAACAAATGCTGAACTGTTGCGTACATCAAAAGAATACCAAGAAATCGTGGCATCGCAGGAGGAGGAATAAAATGAAACAAAAAAAATTCTCAATGCAGTTATTCAAACGATTTATCCCCTACCTGATGGCTTATCCTAAAGAAATTACTTTAGCGATTTTCTTTGGTTTGCTGAACGGTATCGCGACCGTCGTCATGACGTTACAAATTGGCCAAAGTATTGATCTGATGATTGGTATCGGACGGGTTCAATTTCAAGAACTCTTTCATTTATTGTTACTCTTTGGTGGTGTAGTACTCGTCAATGTTCTTAGTCAGTGGTTGATTCAAGTCTTAAGTAACCGGCTTGCTTATCTCTCGGTAGCGGCGCTGAGAAAAGATGCTTTTGAACGATTGAACCGTTTGCCTCTTCGCTATTATGACCAAACAGCACACGGAAATATCGTCAGTCGTTTTACCAATGATATGGATAACATTTCTATCGCCATTGCAGCAGCCTTCAATCAATTATTTTCTGGCGTTGCGATCATCATTTTATCTTTTATCTTTATGATTCATTTGAGTCCGTTGCTAACAGTTGTCGTTTTATGTGCCACCCCGATTATCTTTTTAGTCAGTTTTCTGGTCGCACGTTCTTCCCAAAACGACTTTAATCAACAGCAAAAAATTATTGGTGACATTTCCGGATTTGTGACTGAACGTATTGGAAATCAAAAAATCGTAAAAGCTTTTCAACAAGAAACAGCTAGTCAACAGGCATTTGAAACATTGAATCAAGAACTTTACGTCAAGGGACAGCGTGCTCAATTTTCTTCTTCTTTGACAAATCCTTCTTCCCGTTTTGTCGATCATTTAGCTTATCTGTCAATTGGTTTAGTTGGCGGCTTGCTTGCTTTACGAAGCGGGTCAGCAATTACCGTTGGTGTTATTTCCAGTTTTACCATCTATTCGAGTCAATTTTCTAAGCCTTTTATCGAATTATCTGGAATCACTACGCAAATTCAAACGGCCTTTGCTGGATTGGATCGAGCGTTCGAGTTGATTGATCAGCCCGAAGAGACACCTGACGCCCCTAATGCGTTTGCTTTGGATCCCAACACAATCAAAGGAGAAGTCGTTTTTGAACACGTTTCGTTTTCATATGATCCAAATCAGCGTTTGATTGAAGACTTTAATTTCAAAGCAAAACCTGGGCAAACAATTGCAATCGTCGGAAAAACAGGTGCCGGGAAATCAACGCTGGTCAATCTTTTAATGCGATTTTATGATACCACTAGCGGAAGGATTCTGATTGATGGTCACAATCTCCGTGACATCAAACGAACGACTTTGCGCAAAAGCTTTGGTATGGTTTTACAAGACACTTGGCTATTTGACAGTTCCTTACGTGCGAACCTTCGCTATGGCAATCCAAGTGCTAGTGATGAGGAAATCAATGAAGCATTAAAAGCTGCCTATATGTATGAATTTGTCGAGCGACTACCAGAAAAACTTTCAACCAAAATCGGTGGTCAAGGACTAAAAATTTCCGATGGTCAGCGACAACTATTAACGATTGCACGAACGATGATTAGTAACCCGCCCATGCTGATTTTAGATGAAGCAACTAGTTCTGTTGATACGCTAACCGAAAAGAAAATCCAACAAGCCTTCTTGACAATGATGGAAGGGAAAACCAGCTTTGTAATTGCGCACCGACTTTCCACTATTAAAAATGCGGACCAAATTCTGGTCATGGATCATGGTGAAATCGTTGAAATGGGTACACATGATGAATTATTAAAAAAAGCTGGTTACTACAGTCAGCTTTATCAAGCACAATTTACACATCAATAAAAAAACAGGCAATCTTCTGGGATGGGAAGATTGCCTGTTTTTTTATTTTTATTTCGTGCGAACTGTTAGACTTTGCAAAATCTTTTTATAAGGAATACTTCGTCCAACATAGTAAATTGCAATTGATTGAAGCGGGATCCAAATAACTGTTTTCAACAATCGTGGTGCCCAAACGACCCAACTAAACAGTGGGACATGATACATCAAAGCTAGCCAAAGTGGCGTCAAAATCAAATTGATAATCAACGTGACACTCAGTGTTGCTAAGATAGCATTTTTCCAAGTAATTTCTTTTCTATAGAAAAAGAAGCCGTAAATCGCACCTTCGATAAAAGCATTCAAGGTAAACCCAATAAAGAATGCTGATTTTGAAAATAATGCCATTCCGACAAGGTCAGCTAACACTGATCCAATACCAGACCAAAAAGGGCCAAATAAAATCCCCATGATGACCTGTGGAATAAATGTTACACTGAGTTTGATAAAAGGTGTTTCGATAGATATTAGTCGTGATAAAGTAACCATTAAGGCAATCAACAGCCCCATGATCGCTATCATCCGTGCGTCTAATCGATTTTTTTTCATTTTAGCATCTCCTTTAAGAGCTGCTACACAATAATATGCAGCGAATGCGAAAATAAAACCGCGAATAAGTTCCCTTATCCTTCGTCCAGGTGGCAACATCCCATCCTCCCAGCACTTAACGCTTTATTTCCTACTCTGATTTTATTTTGGGAAACAATTCCCTCACAAAATATAACATAATTATCATTGACTAGCAAACAGGAAAACTGAATGTTACTATGATTTCCGTCTTTTATGTTCGCTATTCAACAACTTCCATTAGTATTTATTCATATTATTGGATAAAATACCGAAAATTCATTCATGTTCCGTTGAAATCGCTTCTTTTTCCATTTCATGAACGACCGTCCGAAAATCTAAATATCCTGCTGCTAATCCACGCAGTAAAACTTCAGCTGTGCCAATATTGGTGGCCAAAGGAATCTCGTATACATCTGATAAACGAATCAACGCTGTTACGTCTGGTTCGTGTGGTTGCGCTGCCAGTGGATCTCTCAAGAAAATGACTAAATCAATTTCGTCTTCCGAGATCATTGCCCCAATTTGTTGGTCGCCTCCCAACGGACCTGATTTAAAACGATGAACTGGCAAATTAGTTGCCTCTTGAATTCGTAAACCTGTCGTCCCAGTTGCATAAAGCTCGTGTTTCGCTAAAATCGTTTGATAAGCTGTCGCTAATTTAATCATCAATGGTTTCTTTCGATCATGTGCAATCAAAGCAATTTTCATCAGTCACACTTCCTTTCTTTTCTTTAGTGTAACAAACTTAGGAAACCGTTTAAATTTTTTGTTACCATTTTTTTGATTTTCTTTGCTTCTTCGTCACTCTGACCAAAAAACAGACAAATTCTTGTTCATTCTGCCGTTGTCACAGGTTAGCGCTTTCATTTATACTTTAGTCAAATAAAACTTATAGAAAGTGTGGAATTTACTATGGTAGAAATGGCGTTGACACATGTTTATAAAAAATACGATAATGCAGAAAATTATTCAGTTACTGATTTTAATCTAAATATTCAAGATCGTGAATTTATTGTTTTTGTTGGACCATCTGGATGTGGGAAATCAACTACTTTACGTATGATTGCTGGTTTAGAAGATATTACGGAAGGCGAATTAAAAATTGGCGAAAAAGTCATGAATGATGTAGCTCCAAAAGATCGTGATATCGCAATGGTTTTCCAAAACTACGCTCTTTATCCTCATATGACTGTTTTTGATAATATGGCATTTGGTTTGAAATTGAGAAAATATGACAAAGCTGAAATCAAAAATCGGGTTGAAAATGCGGCAGAAATTTTAGGTCTAACCGAATACCTATCTCGTAAACCAGCTGCATTATCTGGTGGACAACGTCAACGTGTTGCTTTAGGTCGTGCAATCGTTCGTGATGCCAAAGTCTTCTTGATGGATGAACCTTTATCAAACTTAGATGCTAAATTACGTGTAGCAATGCGTGCAGAAATTGCTAAATTACACCAACGTTTAGAAACAACAACAATCTACGTTACCCATGACCAAACAGAAGCGATGACAATGGCAGATCGAATCGTTATTATGAAAGACGGATTTATTCAACAAATTGGTTCACCAAAAGAAGTTTATGACACACCAGTGAATGTTTTCGTTGCTGGATTTATTGGTTCACCTGCAATGAACTTCTTCAATGTAACGCTAAATGACGGTGTGATTACTGATGGTCACGGATTAAGACTTCGCATTCCAGAAGGAAAAAATAAAATCTTAGTAGAAAAAGGCTACAACGGCAAAGAAGTCATCTTCGGTATTCGTCCTGAAGACATCCATAGCGAACAAATTGCTTTAGATGCTTCACCAGAAGCAGTCGTTCATTCTGAAGTTGTGGTTTCAGAATTACTAGGTGCAGAAACAATGCTTTACACAAAAACTGGCTCAACTGAATTTATTTCAAAAGTCGATGCACGTGATTTCCACAAACCAGGCGAGATGATTGACCTTGCTTTCAATATCAATAAAGGACATTTCTTCGATAAAGAAACAGAAGATGTGATTACCTTACCTTAATTTTAATTGATGCCCCCTTTTTAAGAGCTGTACCGCAACCAACGGTGCAGTTCTTTTTTTGCAATACTAGGGCCTTGTTCGATTACAAAAAAAAATAAAAGAGCTTGGGACAAACGCGTTCAGCTCTAAAAAAGAAAAACAGTTTGGAAATAGCTCTGCCTATTTTTGAAATTATTCGGCTTGTTTTTCGAGAAATTTACTTTTTGAACATCATTTGTTCGTAAAAAAGTGTCTGGAACATTCATCAAAATGATGATTTTCCAGACACTCGTTTGCTTATTTTAAAACATCATATTCATTCCATAATTCATGGCACTGGAAGATAAGTTTCTTAAACCGAAATAATACGTTGCAGTAGCTGATGTTGTATCAGCGATTGAAGCTGGTGTCCCGTACACTTCCCAATATTGGATTTGCGCGCCATTTTGATTTACAATCATTGCTCTCGGACTCCAATCACTATTATGATTAGTAGTTAGGTAAGTATATCGAGTGTTTCCTGCAATCGTAAAGTTGTAGCCTGTTACATCACCGCTTAAAAGCTGTACATCATGATAGATAAAAGGTGTTACACCTGGGATTTCCTTATCTAGTAAGACGAGCTTATTCTCATTAATCACATATCTACCTTCAGAAGTCGTACAAAGAATGTCAGTCAAGTCAGACTCACGCTCATCTATGTAAATTTTCCCCAATTCTGGTGCCACATCGTTAGTAATTTCAGCAGCTTGTGCTGGCTGACCAAACAGTAACATTCCAAACGTAACCAAGCCCAGACAAACAAATTTTTTCATTTCTAAACACTCCTTTTTTATTTTTCCCAAATCACCCGTTGCTCTTTTGCTGTACTTGGGGGATCTGCGGTATTATCGTCAATCAAGATAATCTTTTTAGGGATATCCATGTACTCGGTATCCCTAACATACTGTGCAGCAACAAAACTCAATTTTGGAAAATAGTTGGTCGGAAAAGGTTCACCTTTATACACTTTATTTTGTGAAAGATGAATATACGCAGCTCCCGTATTATTATCAAAATGAAAAACCCATCCCGGTTCTTTCCAGCCTTCACGTAATTTTACATTTGCAGTTATTTCAGGAACTTGATATTTATTATCTTTACCGTAAGGGATTTCTTTGACCGTAACATCCATGATATCCGTCAAAGGAATAATATACTCGACCGGTTCTTTTTGTACTTTTTCTTTTTTTGTACTCTGATTCGCCGTATTCAGAAAAAATAAGCCAATCAACAGTGCGCAGATGAAGCAAGCCAAAAAGCCAAATCCAAAATATTTTTGTTTCTGATTCAAAGAACCCATTGTTTTTATTGTCTGATTGTTGTCAATTGTCTCTTCTTCATCTTTAATTAAATAATCGACTGTTACTCCATATAATTTACTTAAAGTAATCAGGAAAGAAAGATCAGGATATGTTCTCGACACTTCCCAGCTTGAAACAGTGGAGCGTGCAACATTCAATATTTTGGCAATATCTTCTTGCGTATACTCATTCTTTAGACGTTCTTCTTTCAGTTTGTCTCCTAGACTCATTTTTGTTCCCTCCATTAAATAGTTGTCTCAATCAGACTAACGGAAGTTGTTAACCAAGTTAAGACAAAATTCATAGCTAGTAGGCTTGCTACAAAACATATCGTAGCTATTTGGTGCTTTTTTACATAGCAAACGAACTAAATGACTAATCAGGAAGATAATTGAGCATATAAATAACAATATTATATAGCCATTAAACAACAATATGTACGCCAACCACGCCAAATAAAAGTTATTTTTATTCCAACCACCTCTTTATTCAATCGTACGATTTTATTTATCAGGCACCTTCAGTTACACTATGTCACAAAAAGATAGCGCTTTCAATAAGTTTTTTTATTATTTTTAATTTTGGGTACGCATCTTAGACTTTCTATTTTAAAATTTGTTTTTTTTAGAAAAAATATTTTTCGAAAATTCATTTTAAAAGAACAATCAAAAATATTTTCCCATTAAATCGCTCACTTTTTTTGACAGCTCTTCTCTAGATGCCCTAAGTTAATTGATTGCTAATGTAAAAAAAAGTGAGTGCTCCTGCATTCCCTTTCAATACTTTTATTCTAAAGTAAAAGGCTTACTCTACCTTTTTTACTTATTAATTATTTTCAAAAAGCGCTCTACCATATTTTTACTAACTTTCCCACCAGTGAACCGCTCGATTTGACGGAAGGGCATATTGATAATAAGGTACATATTATTTGACCAAATCAGATTTTTTTTGCTTGCAACGAATAGCTAAACAACTTTTCACAGTAAAGTTAGGAGTTGATTTGCCGCATTAGAAAATACTCGATTTTTTTTCCAAACAATATTTATTGTGGCATATAAGCTTGGACTTAGAGGGACAAACTGAAGATCTGTTCCCTCTGTATTAATGATTCCTTCAATACATAAAGCACTTGCAACGTCTTCTTTCACCATCACTGATGCATTATAAAGTAAGTTATAGGTACCCACAATATTTAAATTCTGAAGATTCGTTCCAAACCATTCGGCTAATTGATTGTCTACGGATGATTGATTTGAAATCAGTAAGGGTATTTCTTTTAACTCCTCGGCTAATACGAATTCCTGTTTCGATAATGGGTTTTTATTATTTAGAAGTATGCCCCAGCGATCTTTTTGAGGTAATTGTTTATACTCGTACTTTTGTTTGGAAACCGGATCAATAACCAGACCAAAGTCTAATAATCCTTTATCTAATTTATCCAATACATCATCAGCATTTCCACTATATATTTCTACTTTAATGTCTGGATGATCAGTAATTAATTTGTGTACAAGACCAGCAATAACTCCAAATGCTTCCGTTTCTCCTCCGCCAATTGTGATTTTCCCACTGACAACGGATTGATTTGTAAGATTCGAAATCGTTAAGTCAACTAGAGTCATTATTTCTTGTCCTCTGTTTTGCAAGTAAATGCCGTCCTCAGTTAACGTGATTTCGCGGCTCCCACGTTCAAAAAGTTTGATACCTAATTCCTGTTCTAATTCCTTTAATTGCTTTGATAAGGTTGGCTGTGTGACATGTAAAGTTTTCGCAGCTTTGCTGATTGTTTTTTCCCTTGCAACAGTCAAAAAGTAATTTAGTACTCGTAGTTCCATCCAATTCCTCCTATAACGAAAAGTTATACTGCCCTATTCTATATAAGTATTTTTCATTATCAGTATAGCGAAGTACACTAAATGTAGCAAAAAAATCGGAGGTATTTTCATGGAAAGGTTACTTGAGTTGATTCAGTATATAGAAATTCTGCCTAATTCACCACTGTTTAAGCAAATTCATAGCATAAAAAAACAAAATGAACGTCCATTAGTTGAATTGAATCTCGACTACCGAACAAACGAAGAAATATTAGCATGGCTAGAGCCTGTATTAGGTAAAAAAATTGACTCTTCAGTTACTATTTCTCAACCATTTTATAGCGATTTTGGGCGCCACATTTCATTAGGAAAAAATATTTTTATCAATCAGAATGTAACGCTTGTTGACTTAGGTGGGATTACAATAGAAGATCATGTTTTAATTGGACCAAATAGTCAAATCATTACAGTTAATCATTTGACTGATCCTAAAAATCGTCGCGGGTTGATAACCAAACCGGTAGTAATTAAACAAAATGCGTGGTTAGGCTCTGGGGTGACAGTCCTGCCTGGAGTGACAATTGGAAAAAATGTGATTGTCGCAGCTAACTCAACTGTAACGAAAGATGTACCAAGTGATGTGATCGTTGCAGGCACTCCTGCTAAAATAATCAAATCTATAGAATAAGATACTTCAAATTAAAAAAGTTCAATGAAATAAATAATTAATTGGAAACCATACGTTCAAAAAGGAACTAATTTTATTTAATAGGAGGAATTAATATGACTATCAAAAATAAAGTTGTAGTGATTACAGGTGCTTCTTCTGGTATTGGCGAATCTACTGCTAAATTACTTGCCATCAAGGGCGCAAAAGTGGTCTTGGCTGCCAGACGTGAAGAAAAGTTAAAAGAAATCGTACATGATATCCAAAATGCTGGTGGCAATGCAGTTTATCACGTAATGGACGTAACTAATTTGGATGAAAATCACAAATTAATCGAATTTACCAAAGAAAATTACGGAAAAATTGATGTCATTTTTTTAAATGCTGGAATCATGCCCAACTCTCCACTATCGGCTCTGAAAGTCGATGAGTGGAATCAAATGATAGATATCAATTTGAAAGGTGTATTAAATGGCTTAGCAGCAGTCCTTCCCACATTCATTGGACAAAAAAGTGGTCACGTAATCACAACTTCTTCCGTAGCAGGAATAAAAGCCTATCCAGGTGGCGCTGTTTATGGAGCAACTAAGTGGGCAGTCAAAGATCTGATGGAAGTTTTACGAATGGAGTCAGCTCAAGAAGGGACAAATATCCGAACCGCGACCATCTACCCCGCTGCAATTAATACTGAGCTACTTGATACAATCACAGATAAAGATTCTTTAGAGGGCATGACAGCTCTTTACAAAAAACACGGGATAGCTCCTGAACGAATTGCCAACATTGTTGCTTTTGCAATAGATCAACCCGAAGATGTCAATATAAATGAATTTACGGTTGGACCCACAAATCAACCATGGTAAGCAAAATAGGTAATCTAAAACAAAATCTGTTTTAGGTTACCTATTTTTTACTAATGTATTTGAAAAATTCAACAATAACTAAATCTAATCAATTTTTCTCATTCAATTATTTTTAGCCAAGCTTCTCCATCTTCCTCGCCTGTTCTTTCGCTGCAGTAAATACAGGAATATCAAAATATTTGCTCAACGTGCCCGCAACAAAGTAAGCAATATTGTAGTCAACCAAACTGTGAATCAATCCACCGATTCCCATCAAAATAAATACTGTGTAGAAATAACCTTCTGAATAATACGTATCAGGCATATTACCCATAAAGTAAAAAGCACTCACAACCAACATTTCGGCAATTGAATGGATAACCCCAATGACAAAATTAAAGCCTTGAAATTTCCAGTTTGCTAGCGTAAATTTTCCATCCTTCAAGACGATTCCAGGTTTCTTTTGCAAATACCAAGCACCAACTACTGCAAAAATAATGTGTGACAATGCTCTTAATGCAATAATGACTGGTGTCGATAAAAAGAACCCAAACGTTGTTCCTAAAGCGACAGCAACAGCTACCCCTGGTGAAAAAAACATTGCTAAGAATAATGGCACATGCGAAGCTAAGGTAAAAGATGCTGGTGGAATCATGATTTTTGGCATAACTAAAGGAATGATGATTCCCATCCCAATCAGCAGTGCAGAAATAGTTAAGTGACGAACAGAATTTTTTTTCATTTTTTCTCTCCTTATGTGTCTTGACACATTGATGTTGTTTATTGTACTGATATTCCATGTATCTGTCAAGACACTTAAAGAAGTTGCCAACAATCTTCGACAAATTCTTTTTTTACTCACTTAGTTGGATCGTATAAATGCTTTTCAAATTGGATATGTCTGTCAGCTCATCAATTTTATTATAGAGCCACCAAGTCATTCTTCTTTTCCAATTAAAATAATTGTGTTGCTAACTTACTTCAAAAGCATCCTTTCGTCATTCGAAAGATGATTTAGAAAGTGACTTAGTTGTGCTACTTTTTTCATCCTATCCCTATTATAAAAGTACGCATTTTCCTCCAAATTTTATCCTACTTGATAAAAAAATCACAGAAAAACGCGAGCATCCTGCTCCGCTTTTCTGTGATAACTATTTTTTGAACAATACTTCTTACCCTTGTTTATTCGCCATCATCGCATTGCTTAATGCAGCAAATTCTTCTAATGACAGTGTTTCCCCACGACGTTTTGGATCAATTTCTGCATCAGCTAAACTTTGAGTCAACCACGCTTTGGTTGCTTCGTCTTTTCCATAAGCGTGTTGCAAATTGTTCCATAATGTTTTGCGACGCAATTGGAATGAGGCTTTCGTCAAACGGAAAAATTCTTTTTCATCCGTGACTTCAACAGCTGGTTCTTCTCTGCGTGTCAATTTTAAAATCGCTGAATCAACGTTTGGTTGTGGTACAAAAACTGTTTTAGGAACGATAAATGCTAAGGACGCATCCATATGATATTGCACGGCAATTGAAAGTGAGCCGTAAGCTTTGGTACCAGGCTTTGCAGAAATTCGATCTGCAACTTCTTTTTGCATCATAACAACCATTTCATCCACACGTACGTCCGATTCAAGAAAGTGCATCATGATTGGCGTTGTAATGTAATAGGGAAGATTTGCGACCACTTTTAATGGTAAATCTTCTGTAAAATATTCTTTGACAGCAGCAGCCAAGTCCGTTTTTAAAATATCTTGGTGAACAACCTTAACATTTGGATAACGGTGAAGTGTATCTGCTAATACTGGAATCAAACGATCATCGATTTCAAATGCGACGACTTGATTTCCATTCATGGCTAATTGTTCAGTCAGTGCGCCAATTCCTGGTCCTACTTCAATTACATTTGTTTCATGGTTGATCTCAGCTGTTTCAACGATTTTTCGTAGAATGTTAGGCTCTGTTAAAAAATTTTGTCCTAAACTTTTTTTAAATTGAAATCCATGTTCTTTCAAGATTTCTTTTGTTCGAGAGGGTGTTGCGATCTCACGATATTCAGTCATGTTTTGCCTCCACTTTTTTCATTGCTTGTGTCAATTCTTCTGGTGTAATGCGAAACATTTTCAAGCGTTTCGCTAATTGTTTGCCATTGGTGTAACCAATCCTAAGTTCATCCCCAAGTTTTTCTCTTTTTTCTTTGGCTTGTGCTCCCGCTATTAAACCATAGTCCAAAAGCATCTGTCTAGGGATTTCGTCAAACGCTTCCTCGCTAGGTGTCACAACTTTCTTCAATGCTTCAAGAATGGCTTCATTGCTTGCGTGTTCAACACCTAAGCTACCCTTTTTCTTTGGCTGAGCTTGCTTTCGAGGTAAGAAGGCATGTTTCGCTTGTGGTACGACTTCCATAATTGTTTTACGAATTTTTTCGCCTGAAAAATCTGGGTCTGTAAAAACAATCACCCCTCTTGTTTCTTGTGCATGCTCGATCTGCATCAAAATCGCTTCGTTAATTGCTGAACCAATTGTTTCAATCGTATCGACATTCACGACTTCTTGCAATCGTCTGGTATCGTCTTTTCCTTCAACGACTACAATTTCTTCAATAGTCAATTTACTCATTTTTCTGAAATCCCAAATAAGCGATGTGCATTGTGCCATGTGTGTGTAGCAATTTCTTCAAAAGGTACTTGGCGAAGTTCCGCAATTTTTTCAACCGTATAGCGAGTATACCCAGGTTCATTTCGCTTACCACGATAAGGTACCGGCGCAAGGTAAGGGGCATCCGTTTCTACCAGCATCTTATCTAAAGGAACATTCGTTGCAGCTTCTTGGACATCTAAAGCTTTTTTGAATGTCACAACACCACTAAAGGAAATATGCATACCCAGATCAAGAAAGCGCTGTGCCCACTCATAGTCACCACTAAAACTATGCATGATTCCACCAATATTGTGGACTTTTTCTTCTTTTAAAATCTGGTACGTATCTTCTATCGCATCACGCGTATGGATGCTAATTGGTAAATTCATTTCTTTGGCAATCGCAATTTGACGACGAAAAATTTTTGCTTGAACTTCCTTTGGATCTTCCATCCAATAATAATCCAAACCAATTTCTCCTAATGCCACAACCTTAGGTAACGTCAATCGTTCTTGTAATTGTTGTTCAACTTCTTTGGTATAGCTACCAGCCTCAGTTGGATGCCAGCCAATGATACTATAAATATTTGGGTAGTCTTGACTAAGCTGTAAGGATTTTTCAATCGTTGGTTGATCAAAGCCAACCACAGCCATCTTTGTCACGCCCAGCTCTTTAGCACGCTCAATTGTTTCGGGAATGTCTTCATTAAATTGTTCCGCATTTAAGTGAGTATGAGAATCAAATATCATTCAAATCGCTCCTTTTCTTTCCTACTTTAGCACATAAACGGTTGAGACAGAAGTGGGACGGAAAAAAAGATTTTGAGAGTTTCAGAACTTCAAGTTTCTCATTCTAGCAAACAAGAAATTCTTTTTAGAAACCACTGCTTTTTATTTTATTTTTTCAGGAAACTACCTGATGAACAACAATTCATTTTCAAGTTCTTTTGTTACGAATAAACTGAAGAAATGTGCTAAAAAAACCATCTTTAAGCTTAGCAATGCGTTAGACAAGTAAAAAGAGATTGAGTAAGCCCCAATCTCTTTTTTATTTATTTCTTATTTTTATATAAGTAAACTGGGATTCCTAATAACGTCACGCCAATCCCAATCATCGCAAGTGATGTCTGCGTTAAGATTGTCATTCCTAAGATAAAAATTGCGCCAATAATCGCAATTAGCGGAATCACCGGATAAAGCGGCACTTTGTAAGGACGATTCATCTCTGGCGCTTTCTTGCGTAAAACAAAAACAGCGATAAATATCAGTAAACTAAACAGCCACATCACAAAAATTAACATATCTGTCAGAAAATCAAATGAACCCATCGTCATCATGATACAGGCAATCACCAACTGAAACATTGCTGGCACGTAAGGAACTGTGAATTTCTTTGATAATTTTGTTAACTGATTACTGAATGGTAGTTCATTTTCTAAGGCCATCGCATAAGGAACACGAATTCCAGTCAACGTGTAGCCATTCAGCGCGCCATAAACAGAAATCAGAATACCAATCGTAACTAACTTTCCACCAAATGAACCAAAAATCACTGCTGAAGCATCCGATGCTGCGTTCAAGTTTCCAGCAATTCCTTCGATTGGTAAAGTCTTCAAGAAAACAAAGTTAATCAACAAATAGACCACTGTCACAAAACTTAATCCTAAAATAATTGCTTTAGGCAAATCTTTTTCTGGCTTTTTCATTTCACCAGCAATTGCGCCGACACCTAGCCAACCATCATACGCAAACAAAGTAGCCAGTAACGCACTACTCAATCCTTCCATAAAGGAAACATCTTTCCCCGCTTCAATTGGAAAGAGCTGAACCGTACCAGATCCGGGAACCATTAACCCCCAAACAACAATTACTGCAATCGGGATCAATTTGATAATAAGTGTAGCAGATTGAACAGTTGCACCAACTTTTGTCCCCAATAAATTCAATCCAGTTACTGACAAAGCAGTCACAGCTGCAATCAATACCAGATAATCAGTGGATAACTGAAAGAGATTCGTCAACTGTGTTGCAAAAATAATTGAAAGAGCCGCAATGTTTGCTGGAAAATAAATCAGACTTTGCGCCCAACCTAATAAGAAACTTGGTAATTTTCCATACGCAGCCTCTATGTATTTAACTGCTCCACCTGTTTCTGGAATTGCTGTGGCTAATTCTGCAACAGTCAACCCGGCACAAATGGTCAAAAGGCCACCCAATAACCATACAAAAAGTGTTAAACTCGGTGATTGTGTGCTAGCAGTTACTGAAGCGGTCTTAAAAAAAACTCCTGCTCCAATAACAGTTCCCATAACTGTTGCTAATGCGCCAAACAAATTAATTTCACGTTTTAATTTATTTCCCATTCCTCATCCTCTTTCCTATTTTTATTAATATAATTGCTAGTATAACCGAGTTTTTTCCCCTTGGCTACGCACAAATCTAATAAAGGGTTTTCAAAAAAATCCCCCTTAAGTCGGATGTTTTTTCTTTCCTTTTTGATTACAATTTAGCCAGTTTCTATTTAAAGGAGGTTTTGCTTTTGGACTTTCAACGTTCACATCCAAAATTAGCAAATTTTCTCACAGATCATGTTTCAGTTACACGAAAAGAACAACAACAGTCGCGCTGGCATTGGGCCACGCTGATTCTTTTTGGTCTTTTGACCATCGCTTCGTTTAGTCAACAGCTCCTTTTACTCACTGGTCTAGTAATTTTAGTCGCGTTATTCAGAGGACCCGGTTTGATTCTATGGAGCATCGTCTATTCTTTTTTAGTTAGTCTTTTCCCACCGCTAGGAATTATTTTATCTGCAATTTTCTTTTTGCTTAACATTGGAACCTTTACTAAAAATTGGCGTGTCACCTTGGTTGGCATCTATTTTTACCTTTATCCTGTTTTTGTCATGAGCTTACGTTATTTCAAATGGGATAATCAATGGTTTCTCGCCGGTTCGTTAATTATTGGTTTGTGCTTACTTCACTTGATGTTAAGGAGCCTCTACCAACGATATGGCATTGGACGAACAATTTCTTGGTACATCTTTGCGATTCCTTTCACCGTTTTAAGTGCGTTGCTACCTACTCGCTTGAAAAAACGATTGAAAAGATTTCCTTCAGTAAAGTGATACAAAATCATTTATATGTAAATAAAAAGGAATCCAATCATTACGATTGGATTCCTTTTTTATTTACGCAATTTCTGAACCATTTGGCATGCCTTTTGGCGCTTCAACTACTTGCAATGAGCCATCCGGTGCTTCTGCTGAGAGAATCATTCCTTGGCTGATTTGACCACGCATCTTACGTGGTTTTAAGTTTGCCACGATCACAAGCTTTTTGCCGATTAACTCACTTGGATCAGGATAATATTCTGCGATTCCAGATAAAATTTGACGGTCCTGACTATCCCCTGCGGCTAAACGGAATTGCAGTAATTTATCTGCACCTTCCACTTTTTGACAGCTGATTACTTCAGCAACTTTTAATTCAACTTTATCGAATACATCAAATTTGATTTGTTTTTCTTTTGAAGAAACAAATTCTGTTTCTTCTGGGTCCCACTTCACTGTGTCCTCTGTACTTTGGGTTCCTTCAGACATTTTCATTTGGATATAAGCAACTTCTTCGTCCATATCTAAACGTGGGAAAATTGGTGTACCTTTAGCAATAACTTTTGTTCCAGAAGGAAACTCACCAAAGTGTAAGCCTTCCAAGTTCATGGATTCCGCATCCAATCCCAATTGTTTGAAGATTTTGACTGGTGTTTCAGTCATGATTGGTTGCAACAGAATGGCTGCAATTCGTAATGTTTCAGCTAAATGAACCATTACGCTATCCAATTCATTTTTCTTTTCTTCGTCTTTTGCTAATACCCAAGGTTCTGTTTCATCAATGTATTTATTCGCACGAGAAATCAATACCCAGATCTCAGCTAAAGCTGTATTAAATTCCATTTTTTCCATGGCATCATGGTAACGTCCAACTACGTTTGCAGCAGTTGTTGACAGTTCACTATCAAAAGGCGTTACTAATGAAGCATAATCAGGAACGACACCCTCACAATATTTGTTGATCATCGCAACAGTGCGGTTCAATAGATTACCTAAGTCATTGGCTAAATCGTAATTTACACGAGAAACAAAATCTTCTGGTGTGAAGACACCATCAGAGCCAAATGGAACTGCACGCAATAAGTAATAACGTAATGCGTCTAAGCCATAACGTTCAACTAACATTTCAGGATAAACAACGTTTCCTTTTGATTTGGACATTTTGCCGTCTTTCATCAATAACCAACCATGTCCAAAAACTTTTTTAGGTAATGGCAAGTCTAGCGCCATTAACATAATTGGCCAATAAATTGTGTGGAAACGAACGATTTCTTTCCCAACCATATGGACATCAGCAGGCCAATATTTTTCAAACAAACTATCATCATCTGAACCATAACCTAACGCTGTAATATAGTTTGATAATGCATCAATCCAAACATATACAACGTGCTTTGGATCACGTGTCACAGGGATTCCCCAGCTAAATGTCGTTCTTGAAACAGCCAAGTCTTCTAAACCAGGTTTGATAAAGTTGTTAATCATTTCTTTCTTGCGTGATTCTGGTTGGATAAATTCAGGATGTGCTTCATAGTACTCAAGCAAACGATCCGCGTATTTACTCATGCGGAAGAAATAAGATTCTTCTTTGACTAATTCAACTTCATGTCCGCTTGGGGCTTTCCCACCAATCACGTTGCCTTCATCGTCTTTGTAAACTTCAGCTAGTTGTGTTTCTGTAAAGAATTCTTCATCAGAAACTGAATACCAGCCTTCGTATTCACCTAAATAAATATCGCCTTGTTCTAGTAAACGATCAAAGATTTTTTGAACAGCTACTTTGTGATAATCATCCGTTGTTCGAATAAATTTATCGTAACTGATATCAAGTGTTTTCCATAATTTTTTCACGTCTGCAGCCATTTTATCCACATATTCCTGTGGTTCAACACCTAGTTCTTCTGCTTTTGTTTCGATTTTTTGACCGTGCTCATCCACTCCAGTAAGATAAAACACATCAAAGCCCATCAACCGTTTGTAACGTGCAACAGCATCGCAGGCAATCGTTGTGTACGAGTTACCGATGTGCAGTTTGCCACTTGGATAATAGATTGGCGTAGTAATATAAAAAGTTTCCTTTTCTGCCACGGGGCTCCTCCTCCTTTATCGCATGATGCGAATTCGTTTCCTTGCTAGTATACCACAAAATAATCTTAATGTTAGCGAATTTTTGAAAAGGGAATTCGGTAGGAATACTCGTCTTCCTAGTTGAAAAAAAGGAAAAACTTAGAATTCTTTGTACGTTTATTAAGTTACGTTTTTTGGGAAAATTTTCCCCGCTATTTTTCCAAAAATGAATCATGTATAATAGAAGGGGAAAAACCAATGAACAAAGGTAGGAATGATTATGCAGAAAAAACACACGATTTTTATGATTAGTATCGCAGTACTGACAATTGCTCACTTATTTTTTAGTTATTTTTATATAAGGATGTATGGTTACTTTAACTTAAATGGTAACTTGAATAGTTTCCTTCTTGTTTCGAATCTCTTTCGTATCGCATTCGATTTATTTATCATTATTTGCGGGTTCTTTGCACTTCGTGAAGAAAAAATGAAGTTTTTACCTTTTTATCTACTGTTCTTTTTAGTCAATTTAGTTTTACCATTCATTTTTCATCTTTGATAACCACGAAATTTTGCGGGAAGTCCTTGGTTTTTTCCAAGAGTCTGCTACAATAAAGTAAAATGTACTTTTATCGGCAGTGGAGGTGTCAGAATGAAAGAATTTGCTTCTAAAGAAGAAGAAAAACTATATTATGAACAAGAAGCCAGCGAAGAAGATTTTTTAACTTGGTATCAAGCACAAGAACGCCCTGAATACGACAAACCTTCTTTGACTGTCGACATCGTTTTGATGTGTTACAACAAAGAAGAAGATCAGTTAAAAATTCTTTTGATTCAAAGAAAAGGGCATCCTTATCGAAACTCTTGGGCATTGCCTGGTGGCTTTGTCCAACGAGATGAGTCAACTGGTGAAAGTGTCTTACGCGAAACACAAGAAGAAACTGGAGTTATTATTTCTAAGGAAAATATCGAACAGCTTCATACATTCAGCACACCTGATCGTGATCCACGTGGCTGGGTCGTGACGGTCAGCTATCTTGCCTTTATTGGTGAAGAACCTTTGATTGCCGGAGATGACGCCAAAGAGGTTCGCTGGTTCACTTTAGAACGACAAATGAATCAAATCCACTTGACCAGTGGCGATGTCTCAATCGCACTTGATTTAGCAACTGGCCAATCAACTGGAAAAGATAAGTTAGCATTTGACCACAGTTTCATCGTGTTAAAAGCCTTTAACCGTATCGTCAATAAAATGGAACATGAGCCACAAGTCCTTCAAGTATTAGGCAAGGATTTTACAATTACTGAAGCTCGCAAAGTGTTTGCAAAATTTTTAGGAATTGATTTTAAAACAATCGACCACTCAAATTTTAAAAAGGCAATGTTGCAATATTTTGACGAAATCGGTGAACGCCCCGTTGGAATCGGTCGTCCATCAAAAATCTATCAATTAAAACCTGAACACCATCCAAAAATGGAAGATTAATCGGTAAAAACCAAGGACTGTAACACAAAATCATTGCTGATTTATGTTACAGTCCTTGGTTTTTGGTTTCTCATAATTAGTGAGCTTTTTCTTTAAGCGAAAAGAAAATTCCTAGAAACAAAAGTTTTAAAAACTTTTTATTAGCAAGGCGAACTCTGGCGCTCCTACCAGTTTAGACATCAAAAAGTAATTGTTTCCCAATTCGTTCCAACAGCCGACTCTTTTCTTGTGCAGAATGACTGTGGATATCTTGTGTATTAATCAAAATAAAAGTTTTTTGATACCATTCTGCTTTATACCTCAATTTGGTCAACAGTTTGTGCCAGTCTTGCACTGAAAAATCAGAAGCAAGCTTTTCATCTGGTAATGATTCAATAAACAAATAATCAAATTTATTCACCAGAATAGCAGAAAGCTGTTCTAAGTAGTCTTCCCGTTGATATTTTTGTTTTTGATACAGATTCAGCACTTTTCTTTTTTGTTTTTGATAATTTTTTGCTCGTTCTAAAGCCTTTTTTCGTTGTTGAGCTGCTTTTGCTCGAATACTCAATTTTCTTTCTGCTACAGCGATTTTTTGATTTGTCACCAAAAGTTTAGGTGCAACAACCTCAATTTTCTGCGAAGTTTCGACTAAGCCTTTGGGGCAATACGCGATTCCCACCCATTCATTGGTTTTCTGTCTTTTATTCAGCGGAACTTCACATAAAAATGAAACATAAAACTCTTCATTATATCGTGAAGAAATCGTAGCTGAACGAATTGTTCCTTCGATTGGCCGGTGGACATGCACGTTGAACAACTTTTTTTGCTTTGGTAATTTTAATTGATTTCCTTCTAAATAAATGGTGTGTCCTTGGTTATTTGTGGTATAAGATTGCCACATACTCTTCTTACTTTTCAACTTTGGAAAGCTGGCTCGTCCTTTAAAATAATTGCGAAACGCACGATCCAAATTCAACTGAGCATTGGCTAATGCCAAACTATCCGCCTCTTTTAAAAACGAATAACGTTTTTTCAAAGCAGCTGGTGTCAACGAATAATCAATCACACCTAGTTGCTTGTAAGTTTCTTGTCGTGAAAGTAATAAATGATTATAGGTGAACCGAACACAACCAAAATTTTGAATTAACCACTTTTTTTGTTCATCGGTGGGATACATCCGGAATTTAAAGGCTTTGAGCATTAGCACTTACCCCCTAGTTTGCTACGAGTAAGTTTTCTTTTTTTCGTTGCAATTTTTTCGCATAGTAGGCAACTTCTTGTTCTGTTGCGTACACAAAATGTTCTGGTGCAATTTCTCTTAATGTACGTACTTGATTATCATCTGGTTCTGGCTGGTATTTGATTCGACGGCGCTGTCTCTCATGGTCTGGATCTGGTAATGGAATAGCAGACAACAAACTTTCGGTGTATGGATGAACACCAAAGTTATAAATTTCGTCACTTGTTCCCATCTCTAACAACAAGCCATTGTGCATAACGCCAATGCGATCGCTAATGTGTTTTACCATTGATAAATCATGGGCAATAAATAAGTAAGTTAAATTCTGTTCTTCTTGTAAGTCTTGTAATAAATTTACTACTTGAGCCTGAATGGACACATCTAGTGCAGAAATAGGCTCATCACAAATAACAAAACGTGGATTGACTGCTAACGCTCGAGCAATGCCAATCCGTTGACGTTGTCCACCTGAAAATTCATGAGGATAGCGCGTTCCGTGACTCGGGTTTAACCCAACTGTTTTTAATAAATCATCGACTTTTTGCGCACGCTCCTGTGGCGACTTCGCTAAGCCGTTCACATCAATACCTTCTGCAATAATGTCACGAACTTTCATTCTCGGATTTAAGGATGCGTATGGATCTTGAAAAATCATTTGGACTTCATGACGAAATTTCGTCATTTCTTTTTTTCCTTTGATTTTTGTCACATCTTGTCCATCAAATAAAATTTCGCCACCAGTTGGCTCATTTAAACGAATGATTGTCCGACCGGTCGTCGACTTTCCACTCCCAGATTCACCAACTAATCCAAACGTTTCCCCTTCATAAATGTGAAAACTGATGTCATTAACCGCATGCACTTCATTTTTTTTGCCAATGTTGAAATATTGTTTTAGACCTTTAACCTCGAGTAGCTTTTTTTTCATCCACTATTCCCCCTTGGCTCCCTTGTTTTTCTTTAAAAATTGCCCAACGACGTTGAATTTCTTCTGGCGGCAGAACTTTTGGTGCTTGTGGTGCTAATAACCAAGTTGCTGCTTTGTGTGTTGCAGATAATTCAAAAAATGGTGGCTCTTGCTCTGCATCGATTTTCAAAGCATATTCATTACGTGGATAAAATGCGTCTCCTTTTGGTGGATTCAACAAATCTGGAGGTGAACCAGGAATCGCATAAAGCTGTTTGCTTGTACTTTCCAACGTCGGCATTGAACCAAGTAATCCCCAAGTATAAGGATGTTGTGGATTATAAAAAATTTCTTCCGAAGTTCCTACTTCGATGATTTTCCCACCATACATAACAGCCACTCGGTCAGCGACATTTGCCACTACACCAAGGTCATGGGTAATAAAAATGATTGATGTATCAATTTTTGTTTGAATTTCTTTGAGTAATTCTAAAATTTGTGCTTGGATTGTTACGTCTAACGCGGTTGTTGGTTCATCTGCAATCAAGATTTCTGGATAACAAATCAAAGCAATCGCAATCACGATCCGTTGACGCTGCCCACCTGAAAACTGATGTGGGTAGCTTTTGATTCGTTTTTCAGCTTCTGGAATCCCAACTAAATTTAGTAGGTCTAGCGCTGCTTTTTCGCCATCTTTTTTTGATACTTTATTATGTTTGCGTAAAGATTCCGCTACTTGCTTTCCAATCGTCATCGTTGGATCTAACGATGTCATTGGATCTTGGAAAATCATCGCAATTTCTTTTCCGCGAATTTTTTGCATTTCTTTTTCGGATTTGTTAACAATGTCTTCTCCTTTAAATAGGATCTGACCAGCGTCAATGTTGGCATTACTTGACAGAAGTCGCATGATACTCCGAGTTGTAACAGATTTTCCACTCCCAGATTCACCAACGATTGCCAAAGTTTCTCCTTTATTCAAGTGAAAATTAACACCGCGAATTGCTCGAACTTTACCAGCATAAGTGTCAAAAGAAATTTCTAAATCTTTCACTTCTAAAATTTTCGTCATAATTCTCACTCTTTCATTTTAGGATCGAAGGCATCACGTAATCCATCAGCTAATAAGTTAAAGCCAATCATGATAACCGATAAAGTTGCTGCCGGAATCCATAACAGATATGGCAGATATAAGAATGTTTTGTAGCCATCACTTAGCATTGTTCCTAATGAAGCAGACGGTGGTGTTAAACCTAGCCCGATGAAACTTAGGAATGCTTCGAAGAAAATAGCTGATGGGATACTAAACATCATTTGAATAATAATCACACTTGAGATATTCGGTAAGATATGTTTGAACGCGATTTTCAACTTTGATTCACCCAAAGTCAAACCAGCTAAAACATATTCTTGATCTTTCAATTTCAATGTCTGTGCACGAACAATCCGTGCCATTGGAATCCAGTTCGTGATTGCCATCGCTGCTACGATTGAAAAAATTCCTGGCTCAAATACAACCAGCATCAAAATCATTACAACTAAGTTAGGAATCCCAGATAAGATTTCCAAAAAGCGTTGCATTGCATTATCTACACGTCCACCTAAAAGACCAGAAACCAATCCATAAGCAACACCAATCGTCACGTCTAGAATAGCTGCGATAAATGCAATCAATAGAGAGATTCTCGTGCCCATAAACAAGCGACTCAGCACATCACGACCTAGGCCATCTGTTCCCAAAAGAAAGTTCACATTTGCTGGAACATTTGCCTGTGCATATTTATCGACTAACTCGCCACCAACCATCGCTTTTCCGTTTAGACCATCAATACTGATACCAGGAATACGTGGCGGTAAGTTGATATAATCAACATTTTGTGCAGTCGGATTATGCGGTGAAACAAAAATTGTCACGATTGAAATCAAAATAATCGTCGTTAGTAAGACCATTGAAACCACTGCCGCTTTATTTTTCTTCAATCGACGCCAAGAATCTTGTAAGAAATTCAGCGAAGGAGCAGAAATCTGTTCACGCTCAGCTTCGGTATTTTTTTGTAAAGGAAGAAACTCGTCTGCAGGAATCTCCGCAACTGTTTCATAGCGTTTTGGTACCATTTCCATCTATCCTCGACTCCCTTCAGAAACACGAATTCTTGGATCAACTAATCCATACAATAAATCAACGACTAAGATGACAAAAATCAACATAAATGAATAAAGAATTGTCACAGCCATGATTGTCGGATAGTCATTTGTGGTAATTGATTTAACAAATTGTTCCCCGATTCCAGGAATGGCAAAAATATTTTCAACCACTAATGAACCAGTCATCAAAGCAACTGCCAGTGGTCCTAATAAAGTCATCAATGGAATCAAACTGTTTCTTAAGCCATGTTTAAAGGCAATTTCCCAACGACTTAGCCCTTTTGCTCTAGCTAATTCAACATAATCACTATGAAGAACTTCAACCATTTCGGTTCGAATAAAGCGGGCGGAATCGGCAAGCGGGGACATCGCTAAAGCGATTGTCGGTAAAATGGTATAAGCGAATCCATCCCATTTTGCGATTGGTAAAATGTGTAATTTCATTGCAAACACATATTGAAGCAATACCGCAAACACAAAGTTAGGAATCGAACGTCCTAAGATTGCAATCAAGGTTGACGAACTGTCGACCCAAGTGTTTTGCTTCATTGCGGAAATCGTTCCTAAAATCGTTCCAACAAATGTCCCAACAATAATTGCTTGTAAACCTAACTGTAAAGAAGGTCCAATTCTGCCTGCTAATAAATTA
This sequence comes from Enterococcus sp. DIV0176, assembly GCF_050528535.1. Lineage (NCBI taxonomy): Bacteria > Bacillati > Bacillota > Bacilli > Lactobacillales > Enterococcaceae > Enterococcus > Enterococcus sp. DIV0176. The sequence continues at coordinate 2,110,926 of NZ_CP172879.1, forward strand.
GCCACAGGTTGGTTTTTAAATTGGAAAGAAATACCAAAGTCACCTTGAAGTAGATTAGAAAGATAAATGCCATATTGAACAAGTACCGGCTTATCTAAACCTACTTGTTTATTCAACATTTCAATCGTTTCAGGACTCAAGCGTTCCTGATTGGTATAAGGTGTTCCTGGTAATAACTGCATTAAGAAAAAAGTGATGGTGGCAATCAGCCACAGCGTGATCATCATGAAGAAGACACGTTTTAAAACATATTTGATATAACTATTCACAGATGTTTCCCCCTAGCTTTTGACTTCTGACAAATGTTTCGCTACATTATTAAGTAATGAACCCACTGATAAAGGAGCAAAAAAATGAACAAAAAGTATCTTCCCTATGCCATTTCCATTTTGTTGATGGTCCTCATTTTGATAAAAAATTTTTTAACCAATCAATTAACTTTTCTACAATTATCAAATGATTCTTTCTTATGCGCGTTGCCGTTTTTGATTATCGGCGGATTTTTATGGGTTTTTTCCTCGGGTTTCTTTGATCATTTTCAACGATCGATTCACCTAGCTCGAACAAGAAACCGGAAGAAAAAACCAGAGTTCTCGCTGCTTTCATCTGCCAGCCATGGTATGTACAGCTTTTGGCTGATTATTGCCGGGATTTTACTTATTTTTTCAATTCTCTTCATGCTATTCGCTCTTTTATAATTGTTGATGAGAACAGGGTGTGTCGTTGGATCAATGACCTACCCTGTTTTTTCTCATCTTCAATTGTTAACGAATAAAAGTGGTTATTCTTCGATATATGTCCACTTGTAATCCCATGAAGCCCCAGCTGCGTGATGCACGATTCCTTTAACTTTTTCATTAACTAAATGACCTTCAGCCTTTTGGTAAACTGGTGCTACACCCATATCATCAGCAATGATTTTGTTTGCTTCTTGCAAATCATCCCAACGCGCTTTTTCATCGCCGGCATCAGTTGAAGAAGATGCTTTCACTACTTTGTCATACTCTTCATTACTCCATTGTCCACGGTTATAAGAGTTTCCTGTTACGAACAGATCAGTAAAGCTACTTGGATCTGCGTAGTCAGCACCCCAACCACCTAATACTGTGTCAAAATCACCTGATGATGAACGATCCAAACGAACAGAGAACGGTACTGGAACTGGTTTAACTTTCACACCATCTAAATTTTCTTGAATTGAGTTTTGGATATATTCAATTACTTTTTTCGTTGAGTCATCATCTGATGCCATCAACTCAAATTCGAGTGAATCAATACCTAGCTCTTTCTTCGCTTTTTCCCAATGTTCTTTTGCTTTGTCTTTATCATAAGAAACTAAATCACCAGCTTCTTTGGCAAAGTCTTCGTTTGTATCAGGATTTTTTGTCATGTCTGCTGGAATTAAGCCAGTTGATGCAACCGAGCCATCCCCCATAACTTGTTTTACTAATGCATCGCGATTGATTGAGTAAGAAATCGCTTTTCGCAAATCAGCATTGTTGAATGGAGAGTCTTCTTCACGTTGGTTAAACTCGATATAACTTGTACGAGCTTCTTTCACAGATGTATACGCTGGATCATTTGCATTTTGTTGTGCTAACTCACCTGATAAAATAACATCATCTGCTTGACCATCTTTAAAGAGATTCAATGAAGTAGAAGATTCTTTTACTACACTGACTTTGACTTCTGATAACTTCACTTCGTCCTTATCCCAGTATTCATCATTTTTCTTGTATGTCCATTCTGTATCCGTTCCTGGACCATCAAAGTCTTCTAATGTGAATGGACCATTGTATACTGCTTTGTCACTTGCTGAAGCATAAGCATCACCGTTTTCTTCAACAACAGCTTGACTTTGCGGGAAGAAAGATGGGAAAGCGAGTAAATATTGGAAATAAGGTGTTTGTTTTGTTAGCGTGATTTCTAATTCGTGATCACCATTCGCTTTGATGCCTAACTCTGATTTATCTTTTTTACCAGCTGTGATGTCTGCTGCATTAGCAACTGGTTCAAATAGATACGCATATTCAGATGCTGTTTTTGGATCAACCGTACGTTGCCAGCCATAAACATAATCTGCTGCTGTTACCGGTTCACCGTTCGACCATTTTGCATCTTCACGTAATTTGATTTTATAAGTTAAACCATCTTCGCTGACGTCTGCCAACTCACTTGCACCTGCAGGTTGTGGTTTACTATCTTTATCAAGACGATAAATTCCTTCATATACGTTGTTCAACGCTGTAAAACTAATTGTATCTGTCGCAACAGATAAATCAGCTGTTGGCATTTCTTGAGGTACAACTAAATTAAATACGCCGCCTCCACTAGCAGAACCACTGCTTTTTGTATTACTGCTCCCTGTATCTGAGCTGCCACCATAACAGCCAGCAAGGACAAGGCCACAAACCGCAACAAAACCAAAAGTTACTTTCTTTTTCATCTTTCGTACCCCTTTTATCGGAATTTTCAGAATAATTAAATATTTCTGAAGTTGTTTAAGAGTTTAATGAATAATTATTAAAAAAGCAACTACTTTTTTCTCTTTTTTCTTAAAATAATCTCTTTAATCAGTATTTTTCGTTAGATTTTTCAGAAAATTCCCTTTATTTATAAAGAAAATAACATTTTTTTGTTTTCAATAAAATAATACGTAAAAAAGATTTGATTTCTTAAAAAAAGGTTTTAATGTTCGGTTTTTGCTCAAAAAAAGAGCCGTACAAGTCATTTTCTTGCACGGCTCTTTCTCATTTTTTTCTTCTTTTTATGTGGTTGGTCTTGGCACAAGACCTTTTGCCATCCAAATATCAGGTTTATTCCAGCCATTTGCATCTGGAATCACGCCAACAATTTGATACCCCATTTTCTCATAAAACTCATAAGGATGACTTTTCAAATTTTGAATGGCTTTTGCTTTATCAAAAGTATGCTCAAATAAATTCTCATAACTTAACGTTGTTCCATGATCCAGATCATCTGTACCTAAGTACATCGTGATTCCACCTTTTGATGTTACTTCTTTTTCTAGGTATGTCACAAGTCTGGTACCAATTTGATTTCTCCTTCGAGTGCTCTCTACTACTAAGGGATGCAATTCCCAGCCTGTCAATCGGTATTGAGGAATCGCTCCAACAAAACCAATCAGCGTATCTCCATCTAAGGCAGAAACAGCAATGCGATCTGGTTCCATCAACTGGTCAACTTCTTTTGTCGCATCGGTACCATATTCTTCTGGCCAAGTTAATCTCAATAAATCTGCAAGTTGGTCTCGCAGATCGAGATCGTCACGATCGAATTCAGTAATAATCATTTGTTTCCCCCCGTTCCAACTTATTTTAGCAATGATTGTGGAAAAACCCAAAGATTTCTTCTTGACGTTTAAAAAATGATCGATCATTTTAGATAAAAAAGAAGACGTGAACAAGTCACGTCTTCTAATAATAAACAGCAGTTTCTTACTTACCTGCTACTTTTTTCTCTTTCTTCATCTGCTTGCTACGCAATTGACCACAAGCTGCATCAATATCTGTCCCGTGTTCTTTACGAACGACACAGTTGACCCCATTTTTCTTCAAGACATCATAAAATTTCAACACATCTGCCTTAGGGCTACGTGAATACTGGTCATGTTCACTTACTGGGTTGTATGGAATCAGATTGACATATGCTAATTTTTTCTTATCTTGTAACAAATCTGCTAACTGCTGTGCGTGTTCTGGCCGATCATTCACGTTGTTCAACATAATGTATTCAAACGTGATTCGACGATTCGTTTTCTCAAGGTATTCATCAACTGCTTCCATCAATTTTTCGATTGGAAAGCTTCGATTGATTCGCATGATTGACGTACGAACTTCATTATTGGGTGCATGTAAGGAGATTGCTAAGTTTACTTGCAGCCCATTATCGGCAAATTCTTTGATTTTATTTGCTAAGCCACTCGTTGACACAGTGATGTGACGTGCCCCAATTGCTAGACCTTTCGCATCGTTGATAATATGCAAGAAATCCATCACGTTATCATAGTTATCAAATGGTTCACCAATCCCCATTACAACAACGTGAGATACTCGTTCACCTTCTCCGCGTTCATCAAAATAATGTTGAACCATCATGATTTGAGCAACGATTTCTCCTGCAGTTAAATCACGATTTTTTTTCAGTAATCCGCTAGCACAGAAGGTACAGCCAATATTACAGCCAACCTGAGTTGTAACACAAACGGACAGACCATACTCTTGACGCATCAAGACAGTCTCAATCATATTCTTATCCGGTAATTCAAATAAATATTTGACTGTTCCGTCAGCTGCTTCTTGCACAACCATTTGTTTTAATGGATTAATCACAAAGTTTTCTGTTAGTTTTTCAATCAAATTTTTTGATAAATTGGTCATTTCTGAAAACGCTGTTACCCGTTTTTGATAAAGCCATTCCCAAACTTGGGCTGCACGGAATTTCTTTTCGCCATTGTTGATAAACCAATTTGTTAGTTCTTCATTCGTCAAGCCATAAATGGACGTTTTTTCCAAAATTATTTCCCTCTTTTTCTCAAAGTTTCGCTACATACTATAACTGATTCTATCTGGGAATGCAAGAAAGTTTGCGAGATCCTTCACTTGTTCTTTCGTAGTGAAGTCCAACTAAAAAAACCAGCCAGCACGGAGTATTCTCTGTGTTGGCTGGTTTTTTTACACACATATAATTTTTTGTTTCTATTAATTATAGATGATCCTCTGGCTGTCCTTCTGGTAAATCATTCATTGAATCTTCTAATTGCTCAATAAAGACTTTTCTTGGCTTGCTTCCTTCTGATGGGCCTACCACACCATGCGTTTCTAGTTCATCTACTAGACGTGCTGCACGATTGTAGCCAATTCTAAATCTTCTTTGCAATAAAGAAATACTTGCCGTTTGCATCTCAACAACCAAAGCTTTCGCTTCTTCATATAACTCATCTTGTGGTTGTTCTGGAGTACCAGTGGTCTCGACCTCATCTGTTGGCATCATTTTTTCTTCATAACGTGCTTCTTGTTGTGCTGTTACAAAACTTACGACGCGTTCAACTTCATGATCAGAGATGAAGGCGCCTTGAACACGGATTGGTTTATTTTCTCCCATTGGTAAGAAGAGCATATCACCACGTCCAAGTAATTTTTCTGCCCCATTTGAATCAATGATCGTACGAGAGTCAGTCCCACTAGAAACTGCAAAAGCCATTCGCGAAGGAACATTAGCTTTGATAATCCCCGTGATAACATCCACACTAGGGCGTTGTGTTGCTAGAATCATATGGATCCCAGCAGCCCGAGCCATTTGTGCCAAACGAATGATTGCATCCTCAACTTCATTACTGGCAACCATCATCAAGTCTGCTAATTCATCAACGATTACCACAATAAACGGTAATGTCGGATGCTTCGTGCCATCTTCTAAATTCTTTTGTTGTACAAATTCATTGTACCCAGAAATATTTCTGACTCCTGTAGCGGCAAATTTTTCGTAACGTTCTTCCATTTCTTGAACAACTTTTTGTAAAGCTTGTGCTGCTTTTCTTGGATTTGTTACAACGGGCGTTAAAAGATGCGGAATCCCATTGTACATATTCAACTCAACCATTTTCGGATCAATCATCATTAATTTGACCTCATGTGGTTTTGCCTGCATCAAGATACTTGTGATAATGCCATTGATTGCAACAGACTTCCCACTACCGGTGGAACCTGCCACAAGTAAGTGAGGCATTTTGCTTAAATCAGCTGTTTGTACGCGACCAGAAACATCACGACCTAATGGTACTTCCAAAAGTTTATCCGGATGTTTTGGCTGTGCTTCAATTACTTCTCTAAACGAAACCATACTGATTTTGCCATTAGGAACCTCAATCCCAATCAAAGATTTACCTGGAATTGGCGCTTCCATCCGCACATCTTTTGCTGCCAAAGCTAAGGCAATATCATCAGTTAAGTTAACAATTTTGCTTACCTTTACACCAACGGCAGGCTGTACTTCGAATTTCGTAACGGAAGGACCAAGACTCGCTTTCACTACTTTGGCATCTACGCCAAAACTTTGGAAAGTTTGTTCTAGCACACCAATATTTTTTTCGATTTTCTTATACTCGTCACTTTGGTCCACTGCTGGAATCGAATCGAGCAAATCAACAGACGGTAATTCATACGCATGATTTTCTTCTTCAGCGGCAATCTCAAACTCTAAAACAGAGCCGTCATCTTCAGGAACTTCTTCTTCAAGCCCTTCATGCGCATCAATCGGCAACGTTGTTTGTGTAGGTGTATGTTCAATCGGTGGCTTCGTCTGCATTTGTTCTTGGAAGCTATTGATTGGCACAAAACTCGGTTCGTTTGTTTCTGTCGCTGGTAATTCATCTGGTTCGTCGTTTCTTGTTTGTTGACGTTCCCGATTTTTTTCCATTTCGGCAATTTCTGCCTCAGCTGCTTCTTGAGCAGCCAAACGTTTTGCTTCTCTTGCTTGTGCTCGTTGTTCTTTTCTCTCTGCTTTTTCAGCTTGTTTTTTTGCTTGTTTTGCTGGGTCACCTTCCAACAATCCTTGCAGTCTCTCCCCTAATGTTTGGATGCCCTCTAGTAATTGATACCCTTCAAGATTGCTAAATAAAAACGCGCCGACAATCAATAGTAAAACAGCGACCAGATAGCTACCTGGTTGAGCAATCAAAAAGTAAGTGAAATGATACAACAGTGCTCCAACCATCCCACCACCTACATTACTACTGACTTGACTTTGCTTAATATCACTTGCTAATAAATCCCAAGTAGTGCCAAGAATATTCGGTTCTCCACTGTGGAGCTTCCCAAATAAATGAGCGTGGAAGAAAAGTAATATTCCTAAATAAAAGAAAATACCTCCTACCAAACGTCGAGGTTTGCCAATCTTTAATTCCGTATTCTTGATAATGATCCAGAATCCTGTGATGGCTAATAACAAACAAAGAATTGGATAAGTATTACCTGCAAAGATTCGAAAACCATTAGCAACTAAAGTTCCTAAGAACCCTAATCTTAAAAAACCAAATGCAGCAAATAAAATCAGTGCAAAACCGACAAAAATCGTCAAGAGTTGCTCTTGTTGCTGCTTTTGCTTTTTCGTCTTTTTCTTTTTCTTTGCAGGACGTTTTTTCTGCGCCATTATTTATCCCTCATTTCATTCCCCATTATACAAAAAAAAAGAAGGGAACTAAAGTTTTGTTTCAAAGAACTCGTCTCTTTCTTTTCATTTCGTCATTTTTTCATAAAAATGCGAAAGAAATTTGATTATAACAATGGAAGAAGTGAATGCTTTATTTTTTTATTATCAAGAATGAATTTTTCAGTTAAACTTTTGCTCGCAAAAAAGTTGAAACAACAGCTACGTAGCTATCGTTTCAACTTTTCGACTTCATTTTTTATTATTCGATTGATTCGCCATTTTCTTTAATGACTGATTGATACCAATAATAGCTGTCTTTTTTGTAACGTTCAAGCGATCCTTCTTGTGTTTCATCTTGATCCACATAAACAAAGCCATAACGTTTTTGGTAGCCATTCAACCAACTTAACAAATCTGTATAGGACCATGTGCAGTAACCTAAAACCGTCGCACCATCAGAGATTGCTTCTTTGATGGCTTTCACATGACTCGCCAAATAATTAATTCGATACTCATCATGGATTTTTTTGTCGTCAGTTAACTTATCATATTCACCTAATCCATTTTCGGTAATCAAAATAGGTGTTCGATAACGGCTGGTAATTCGACGAAGAGCAATTCTTAACCCTTCTGGATCGATTTCCCAGTCCCAATTTGTGCGTTCCACAAAAGGATTTTCAACTTTTTTGTACATTCCCGGTACACCGGTTTCTTCAGAAGAACCTTTTTTACCAGTTGTGTTCATTTTACCTGCGCCAACGCCATCTAAGGGGTTAAATGCATTCGTTGCTGTCTGATAATAATTGATACCTAAAAAGTCAGGCTTTGCTGATTCTAGCAGTTCTTCATCGCCCGCTTCAATCGTTGGTGCCCAACCTTGCTCCTCTAAAAACTTCATTGCAGCAATTGGATACTTGCCCCACATGTAGACGTCCATCCAATAATTTGCCATTAAATCTTCGGCATTTTCAGCAGCCAAAATATTTTTTGGATCGCTATTGATTGGATAATTTGGCGTATACGCAAAACTTGGACCAATTTTTCCTGGCATTTTTAATTCATGGAATTTATTGATTACAGAAGCATTCGCTAAATTCGCGATGTGATTTACTGCATACATTCTTTTTGGATCGGTTACACCTGGTGGATGAACAGCCAGTAAGTAGCCTAATGAAGTGAAGACATTTTGCTCATTTAAACTAATCCAATAATGAACTTTTCCACGAAAAGCTTCAAATAAAGTTTCAGCATACTTCGTAAAGTCTTCAATAATTTGGCGTGATTCCCACCCATTGTATTCATCTTGCAATGCTTGTGGCAAGTCCCAATGATACAAAGTAACCATTGGTTCAATGTCGTTTTTAATCAACTCGTCTACTAGTTCCTGATAAAAGGCTAACCCAGCTTGATTGACTTCCCCGCGACCTGTTGGGAAAATTCGAGTCCAGGCAATTGAAAAACGATAAGCTTTCAATCCCTGTTCCTTCATTAAAGCAATATCTTCTTGAAAGCGATGATAATGATCGACCGCTAAATCACCATTGGTACCTTTAAATGTTTTACCCGGAATTCGGACAAACCGATCCCAGACAGATTCTCCTTTACCATCTTCTTGCCAAGCACCTTCGACTTGGTAAGCAGCTGAGGCAGATCCCCATAAAAAATCATTTGGAAATGAAGTTAATGTTTGATGTTCCATTGTCTACTTCCTCTCTTCCTTCATTCAATCCTTACAACCTTAGAATAACACGAAACCCCTTTCAGTTCAAAGAGTTTTATCGAAAAAGACTAGACATTTTAAAATAAGGATAGTGTTTCAGTTTTATTGGCATCAAGGCTGATTCAAACAAATAATTTGTGTAGTAATAAAATATCCCTAGTAAAAATTCAATTTCAGGAATAATCAAATCAATGAGCTTCAGTGTGAAAATAGCCATTATTTGCTTGTTTTCATTGCTTACCATAATAGGTTATTTTAAATCGATTGAAAAAAATTCAAAACTATTTTTCAACTTCTTTCATAAATAAAATACTTCTTCAGCAATCACAGCTTTACTTACTCAAGAAAGAATATTCTGACCATGGCTAGGCTTTCGAATTCTTTCAAAAATAAACCTAGTCTAACGCACTCCATTTTTTGGGGGTATATAATTCGACATGCCTGATCTCGTCATAATTCACTTTATTTGAATGAATGTAAATCCCTAATTCATCATGACCATCAATCTGTCCGATAAGTTCATCAGAATAGTGACCTTCCACATCTATTTCTTCTTTTTGGATCGCGACTGCTTTATTTTTGATGATTGCTTTGTTTAAGACTCGAGCGATTTCTTCGTTTGTCATTTTCACCTTTGCCAAATTGATTGTCCTTTTTTCTTTCGCTTGGCAAGTAATTTTTTCAGTATGGTCAGACAAATACATCCCTTGCCACTTGATTATTCCACGATCTTCATAATCAACCATGATTGATTCCTCCATTTCCACCAGCGTGTCCACCAACCAAATGACTTCGGTCAATACTTCTTGCACCTTCAAGATAAGAAGATGCATGAACAATTGAGCTAAAACCATATTTTTCTCGAATTTTATCAATAATTCGATCCAAATTTTCCTCTTTGATTTGTTTTTCTGGATTGCTAAACAAATCCAATTGCATCGACTCTGTATAAACTAACTTGCTATAGGAGATGGAGACTTTGCGAACTTCTTGACCATTATAAAATTTATTAAATAAATACACGCAATACATTTGTAGCTGTTTCGTATTATCAGTCAAAGGTATTTTCATTTGGCGAGAAAAGCCTTCTTTCTCTTCTAATATAGATGTGCCAATACCTACATGAATACAACTTGTTTTACAGCCGTGCTTTCGAATTCTAATGGCTACTTGCTCAGCCATTTCTTTCACGACAATCTCAATCTCATTTCTTCTAGTATAATCTCTTGGTAATATTTGAGAATTGCCATAGCTTTTTTCTTTGGTTGGTGGTGGCGCAACTGCGATATCGGTTCGATCTATACCATTTGCATGAAAATATAATTGCAGACCTATCACACCAAATTTATTCTTAAGTAAATCAGGTTTCCAATTAGCTAAATTTTCGATGGACATAATGCCCATCTGATGTAATCTTTTTTTCGTTCGTGAACCAATCCCCCAAAAATCGGTCATTTCTGCTATGTTCCAAACTTTCTTAGAGATATCTTGATATGTCCATTCAGCGATAAACCCGTTATTTTTTTTGGCTTCGTTGTCTAATGCCAGTTTCGCAAGCAAGGGATTGTCCCCAATTCCAACAGTTGCGATCAAACCCATTTTCTGATAAACATGTCGTTGAATTTTTCTAGCTAATTGTTTTCGCTGCTTACTCCGACTTTTTCCTTCTGTCGTAAATAACTTCATCGACTTAGTGACTTTCAAAATAGATTCATCAATTGAATAGATTAACAAATCTTCATCAGTTACATACTGCCTAAAAATATCATTCACTTCCATGTTTCTCTTGATGTATAAATTCATTCTAGGTGCGGCAATAACTAGGCTATCAGGAAAAGGCGAAGGCAGATCTCTTGGACGACTTACATTGGAGATTCCGTAATGTTTCTTAGCCATCGGTGATGAAGCCAAAATAAGTCCTGAACCAGTATTGTCAGCTTGGCTCATTACAACCAGTTCTGTTGCTAAGGGATCCAGTCCACGTTCAACACATTCAACTGAGGCATAGAAACTCTTTATATCAATCATGAAATAGTCATTCACTGGTTCATTTGAATAGTCTAACACGTCGTTACACCTCACTTCACGCCCTTATTATACAAACATACGTTCCCTTTGTAAACTGATTGTCCCAAGTTTTTCAAAAAAAGAACACAGGAAAGAAAGGGTTCCAGATTGATTTTTCTTTTTTGTGTATAGTTTTTGCCAAGCAAAAAATCCTTTTTTAGTTTCGAAAATAAAATGACAAAATTTCTAACGAATCAAGCCTTTTCTTCACACTTTGTTTCCAAAACCCTCTTTTTTTCAAAAAGTAGCGCTAAATGTGTTACCGAAATGCTTGAAACTGGTTTATGCGTATCAGTTGGTGCTCTTGGTGGATGTGTTCGTTTTATCCAAGAAGCTAATCAAAAGCCAAAAATTCGTATCTTTTCCAAAAATTAGGTATGGTAATCATACATACTTGGAGGTGCAAAAATGGAAACTTTGTTAAAAAATGTGCGTGTTGAAACAAATTACTTAACAGCTGGAAATTATACGTATGGAACGGAAACGAGAACAGTCGATATTTTATTCAACCAAGACACGATCGTTTCTGTTCGAACTGCTGGCGAAACACCCGACAAAAATCGACAGGTCATCGATGGCAAAAATGCACTTTTTCTGCCCCAATTAAGAGAAATGCACTGTCATTTTGATAAAAGTAAACTGGGTATTCCTTGGACACCCATCGAGCCGGCAGCAACTATTGTCGAGCGGTTTACTCGAGAGTATGACTATTTAGAATCCGCACCACTTTCTTTTGACGAACGAATGAAAAATTTACTCAATTTGGAATTGCTTCATGGCGCCACGCATTTTCGTTCGCATATTGATGTTCATCCCTTAGTCGGTCAACGTTATTTAGAAGGGGCACAAAAAGTTTTAACTGAGTATACAGATAAACTGGCGTACGAATTAGTTGCCTTTCCTCAACATGGATTACTTCGTTCAAATGCTTACGACGAAATGAAAAAAGCTTTGCAAAATGGTGCAAGCTTGGTCGGCGGAGTTGATCCACTCAGTCTTGATGGTAACTTGGAGAAATCATTAACAACCACATTTGATTTGGCTACACAATTTGATGCGCCCATCGACCTTCATCTGCACGAACGTGGTGATAACGTCCGGCAAACTTTTGCAAAGATCATTGCATTAACTGAAGAAAGTGGCTGGGCTGGCAAAGTAACTGTCAGTCATGCTTATGGGCTGAAAGATTTATCTGCTAGTGAACGAAAAGAACTGTTTCCACGTTTAGCAGAAAATAACATCACGATTATCTCAAGCATTCCACTGAACCCTGTGATCCCACCCCTAACAGAATTAAGGACTGCTGGTGTAAAAACATTTATTGGCTGTGATAATATTTATGATTGCTGGTCTCCTTTCGGTAATGGTGACGTGCTAGATAAACTAAATCGTTATGCCGAAATTTTTAATTTGACGAGTCAGCAAGCACTTACTGAAAGTCTCGAATTAGTGACGAATCAGCCACTAATTGAGCCAGATGGTTGGGTAAAAATCGGCATGCCCGCAAATTTCACATTAGTTGATGCAACTTCTACTGCTGAATTTGTAGCACGAAAAATCCCTATTTCAGCTAGCTATTTTAAAGGAAAGAAAGTAACAATTGATTAACAAAAAAGCCATTGCTCTATTTAAGAGCAATGGCTTTTCCATATGTCATTTGAAAATCAATCGCAAATCCTGATTAACGTAACGAATTTTCATTACTTACCTTTTCTTATATCTATGACCTGTACGGACATTGGTTAAGACAGACCTGTTGACCTTGTCTCATCTTTTTTTTTCTCTTAAAAAAGCAAATAAGAACCACATCTATACCAGATATGGTTCTTATTTTGAAAAAGTGAACACAATTTATAAGAGTAAACGATCATCACCGTTCTAACTAATTCAGCTAGCTGATTTCACTTTTACTGGTATTTTTTAAAAAAAGTTTTCCTTTAAAAAATAGCGCTACTAAAATACTAAGTCTTATCACGCTATCTACCAAATTAAAATGAATACTTACTTCAGGATGTTTATACGTATAAATAAGGAAGACCAATAATGTTATCGCCAGTAAGAGGTTCTTCCAATTTTTTTTAATCATTCCCATGATAAGCATCTGGATACCTGCCAAAAGAAAAAAGAGAGGAAAAACAAAAAAATTCATTATTGTTAGCAAGAAACTGGTAGTTATCGTCTGCTGAAACATTGCTAAAAATTGACTAAAAAAGAAGCTATTCCAAGTTAATATGCCTATGAACAAAAAAATCGTTCTTATCCATGGATTAATTACCATAAAAAATACGGTTGAAAATAGTATTAATGCATAACTAAGTTCCATCATTCTCTGTTCATCTCCGCTTCTTTGGTTTCTACTGTGGTCACATTTCTTCTTTTGCTAAAGCCAAAAGTTTGTCTTTAAATGCTTTACAGATATCTTTCTTCGCTTCTACTGATTCTTCGCCCTGTTCAATACCAAGGGCTGCATCTGAGCCCCCAAACAGGGTAAGTAAACCGATTCTAAATCCATAAATAATTGGATGTTCTACAGCCGAACTTAACAGTGCTTCTTTTGCACTTTCTAACATATAATCTTCTGTAGCGCCATATCTTGTAGCAATAAAATTCGTATAACGATAACCATATAAACTAGGTTCTCCTAAGTAGTCTGTAAAAGCACTAGCAAGTGATCGTTCATTTTTAAGTACTTGGTAAGCCATATTCCATGCATCAACATCAGAAATCAAGTCTTCTCTTGAAAAGAAGCTCTTGGCATTTTCACCCGTACCACCAATCCAATCATAGCTAAAGTTATAAACAGATTCAATTATATCTTTTTTATTCCAATAATCAATTAGGAAAGTATCTAAATCACCCAACCAGCCACAGCCATCGCCAAGGTTTGCTCCGTTAATATCAGGTAACCCATGCTGTAAATAACCTGCAATAGCGGCGAAACAATGTGCGCCACCAATAGTATCGCCACTGCTAGGATCAATATAATCAAAATATCGTTCATTTTCAGGTACTTTCGAATGAACAAGTGCTACAAAGTTATCATCAATTTTCCCCGCAACGGATTCCCAAATGTACCCTGAATATACCTCGTGTCTAAAATAATCTGCAACTAAATGTGCTCGATGAAGTGGTAAATACAAAGGCTTATACTCTTTAGCTAGATCTTCCACTTTTTGAACAAACGCAATAAAATTATTTTGATCGTTCTCGTAATTAGTTACTTGTGTATTGACGACTGCTGCGTTTCGACCAGGAATAGGCGCAAAATCTTCGAAGTTTCGACCATAACCAAGCTTTATTTCTTTTGGCGAACCAATCCCTAGGTCACTTAATTTAGCTGTCACTTCAATAAAGTTACTTTTTTTGATGATTTTTGCTTGTCCTATTTCCTCCCAAGAAAAATCAGAACCTGTCCCTGTATAACGATAAATTTTATCATTTTGAATCATCCGATTCATCTTTGCATTTGGCCAAGCCCAAACGTCCATTCCAGCTCCAGCACCTGTATCTAAGTAAAAATTGCTAGAGGTATCTAGCTCATATCCTCGTACATAAATATAAAGATTTTTACTATCTTCGGCTGCACTCAAATCAAAAATTTTACCTGAACCCATAGCTAGAGACTTAACTGTTACCCACTCAGAAAAATCCCCCGTTGAGCTAATTGTCGTTTTTAATTTTTTAGACATGTACATCGTATAACTAAATTGAGAAATTTCAGATATTGTGTCTCCAATCACTTGAGCGACTTTAAACGTGACCGACTTATCGATTTTTATAGGCCCAGAATACACCGTGCCATTCTCTAATGTTGGGTTCAAGCCATTTGTTGTATAGATTAATTTATCCCCAGTGTAGTTAAAGGATAAATTAAATGGTTGGGTATAATTTCCAGATTTATGCGATGCATAAATCACTTTTGGTTGTAACCAATTATCCCTTTTGACTTGCGCATACGCCCAAATATAAGTTTCGCCCATTCCAACATTCACGCCATCCATAATCGCTTGATGAATTCTTTTCCAGACATGTGCGTCCTTTTCCGGATCAAGTACAAATCCCGTAAAGTAATGAATTTTTTCCGAAGGATAGCCCAAATTATTTTGAATGAATTCTAATACATCTTGATGTTCACGCATCTGATTCTTAATCAAGTAATCATAATCTTCCAGCATAAAGAAATCAAGATTTGGATATGCCCACTCTACTTTAGGAAAATTTACCATTCCCATCATCATCGGTGTTCGAGTCTTATCCATAACAGAAGGTGGGAAGAATAATACTGTGAACTGTGCATTTGAATAATTTGCTTTGACTGCGTCACGCAACATTAATGTAAAGGAACCAATTTTTGTTTGCAACCATGAAAGCATTGATTCATGACCAACGATTGCTTCGTTAACTGTATGAAATTCATGCATATCTAAACCAGTTTCTGCTTTATAAAGATTTCTAGTGGCTTGGTCATAAAAACAAGGAGTTAATTCATCTTGATGCCACCACCAAGGTTCTCCTAATTGCACGATAGGCGTTAAGCCAAATTGATTGGAAATGTCAGCTAGGCCAACTGCTAGTCGTTGATAAAATGCTTGAACTTCTGCATTTGTGAAACTTAAAAAATGCGGGGTAGGTGTCCAACCACTTGTCCCTGGTGTTCCATCATATGTTCGTTGCCACCATTCTTCTTTCGCATCTACATTTTCCATGGAAATTGAATGAATAATAGCCATTTGGTTATCAGCTAATCGTCTTACATAGTCTTTATACCAAGCTTCAAATGCCTGATTGAACAATTTATCTTCGAGTAAAATCCCAGTACCATCTACAATTTTTTTATCATAGTAATGGGAGGCACCAATGTAAAAGTTCACAATTTTGGTATAACCTAATTGGAGATAGCTATCAATAATCCGCTCAGGTGTTAAATTATAACTATCATCATAATCATCACACATTCTGATTACTCCAGGAGAAGCGGCTACTGTTTCATTGCCAAGAAAGGTGTCCCCTGTAACTTTCCAGTTCGTCATACTCATAGCAAAAGGATAAGAATCATCTAAATATTGAGTAGTTCCTCCACCATTTCCAGTATAGCCAATTGGTGTGAACGCCCACATGATTGTTTTGATATTCGTTACATCAATTTTTTTCCATTCAGGATTTTTGTTCCATTTTCCATTTGCATCAAACGTATATGGACTCCAACCTTCATAAAGATTATCAAAATCTAATTGGATTGTCCCCAAATTTCCTGTTCCATTACCTGGTGTTCTTCCTTCTGGAAAGACAATTCCTTCTTGTTTCTCCCATTCGTCTTCTGGTCGATTAGTCACATAATTCCATAGTCGAATATAATGAATTTTTCCATCAACGGTTTGAATCGTTAAAGCTGATGCTTTATCAGAATCTAAGGCTTCTGTATACCCACTTAAAGCATAGTCATAGCTTAACGATACATTTTTAAAATTCGGATTTGTTGGATATTTTAAAGATTCATGGCTGTGAGTATCTTCCGTCTCCCAAATAAGTCCAGCCAAATCGTCTGTTGTTCGAAAATGTCCTTGTACGGAAAACGAATTTTCATTTTGTGTCACAACTGAAGCTGTCATTTCAAAATTGAAATTAATAGTTAAATACTTTGCTTGTAATTTGTACATACTCAAGATCACTTCTTTCCTGTTGAATCATCAACATAATTTTCATTTGATTATTTACATCTAAACTAACAGCACAAAATCGCAAAACACTTTTATAATATTTTATAATAAAAAATTGTGCGAGCATCTTTAAAAACGCTAATAAATCACCTCCTCGAAAACAATTATACGAACATAAGTTCTTTTTAGCAAGCGTTAATCTCGGATTTTCACAATAAACTATAAAAATAAAATAAAAAAATAACTTAATATTTTTTTATTTCGTTATATTGTAAGTTAGCTAATTAAAATAACGTTTTTTAGATAGACTTTATTTAAAATTTTTTTCTTATTCATAACTGTGCACAAAAAAACTGTAAACAAAATTCCAAACTTGGATGGTTTACAGTTTTATTATTTTATTCAATTTTTTATCTGCGATTAGCTGTTGAAAAAGTTAATTGGCTATTTTGGTTACATTGGCTATGACATATTCTCTGATTTTTTCAGTATCATTCGTAAAGTACAGATTATAAGGAATGCTGAATCCTTTTTTCTTGGTTTCTTCATCAAGATATTTTTCATCTACATCTGTATAAATAATTAAATCTGCATCTAACACCTTAGGCTCTCTTATATCATAACTAATAAATTCTAAATCAACTTCTGGCATTAATTCCGCTTTGAGTTCCTTTTGAAATTTCATGCCATTTCCGAAAAGGTATTGCCCAGCTTTCGTTCCCATGTATCCTAATGGAGGTACTCCGTCAGCATTGACAGAAAAGATCCATTTAGCTTTTTTCATGATATCCACCTCAATGTTTTGAAATTTTATGATAATCAATCCGGTATTTCCAAACGATTGACTAACCAAGTTGTTCTTAAAAAAAATAGGTATGAAACTTTTTTCAGTTAAGTTATTCTCTTACTCCACTCCATCATACTCCTTATTGCAGAAATGTAAAAGGATAAGTAGAATCAGATAAATTCGTTATTTGATAGTCCTGAATAGGTTTTTTTATGATAGATACAAAACATAGCAATAATCTGTATGTAAGTGTATACTTTCTCTATAAGGAGATGATTACGTGCGTTATTTGTTCGGATTTATTTTTTTATTCTTAAGTGTTTGGCAATTCATTATGTTTAAGCGAGCATTCACGAATCTGAAAGAAAAAGGAAACCAGAATACTTCCCCTTTCATTATGTTAGGTCTGTGGAGTGGCTTGGTCTTTGCCATCATATTCTTAATTGTTGCCATCAATTGTTTTTTCGCTGATTTTTCAACTTTTTTGTAAAAGAATTCATGTAAATGATTGATTAAATCTTAGTAATACTTTATTTGTTTTGTTCATATAAATCTTCCAGACTTTAGTGACAAATAAAATGCTTTCCTTTTGTGTTATCCAAAGATGGTTCTTACTTGAACATCTTTGGATAACATTTTTTTACAATTATGTTTATATATTTTTCACCAAAAATTTTGATCAACTTGGTTTGCTTGATTCCAAAAAATCCCTTATAAATGATCTCTAACGGCTTTTGCCCACTATTACTATTCATGGAACAAAACAAGTTAGAAACAGATTAGTTTTACAAATTTTATTGAATTGGGTAGAGCAAATAAAAAAAGGAAGCCTACGTAGAAGCTTTCCTTTTTGTAGCATTAACAAAAATTAGAGTTGCTTACATAACTTCATATCCATTTACCTTTGCTTCACAGCAAAGGAATGAACAACTCACTCAATCGCTCTTTGATAATTGTCCATGTTGACCGCGTTTGATAGTAATGGTCCACGCTTATCGACTGTTCCAGATCTGTTGCAAACTGTCGATTTAATTCGTCAATCGTTTTTGAGGGACCATAAATAAACGCAGATACTTCGTGATTTAAGTGAAAGCTACGAATATCAAAATTCGTTGAACCAATCGTCGCAATTTCATCGTCTACAATCATTAGTTTACAATGGATAAACGACTCTGGATCGTAGAAAAAGACCTCGATTCCTACTGCTAACAAACGGTTAATGAATGAATTCGAACCATGAAAAGAAATCCCTCGATCTCCTTTTCCAGGAATAATCAGTTGGATTTTGATGCCACAACGTGCTGCCCTTCGTAAAGCAGACAACGCTTCTTCATCTGGTACAAAATAAGGCATGGCCAACTTGATAGATTTCGTTGCTTTCCCAATGATGTCAATGAATGCATCCTTGATGACTCTTTCTGAATCATAAGGCCCTCCATATAAAATCTGAACTGCTTCTCCCGCCGAATATTGTTCTGTCAACAAAGGAAAATAACGGTCTGTCTGTTTCAATAATTTATCTACCACCGCCTGATTGTCGTCTAAAAACAACCAATCATAGATAAAAATTTCTTGCACTTCAAGAACTGAAGGCCCTTTGATTCGCAGATTCGTATCGCGCCAATAGTGAAACTTTTCTGTTTTGCTTAGGTATTCATCTCCGATATTCATGCCACCCATATGCGCAAGTTTTCCATCAACAACCACCATTTTTCGATGGTTTCGCCAATTGATACGTGTACTCAACAAAGGGGAATTAACGAGATCATATGCTCGCACTTCTCCACCAGCTTCTTCCACGAGATGGATCAATTCATAAGGAAGTTTGATTGAGCCCAAGCTATCATACATCAGGCGAACAGTCACTCCCTGTCGCGCTTTTTCAGCTAAAAGATGCAACAACTCTTCACCTGTAGCATCCCCTTTAATAATAAAATAAAATACATGAATGTGATCTTGCGCAGCCCGAATATCTTCGAGGAGTTCAGTGAAAGCTTGCTTTCCATCATGAAACAGATCAACTTTGTTCCCAATCAACGCACGCTTACCTGATAATTGAAATAATTCTCTTGATAAAGGATGGTCTAAGTCAGGAAAGCGGCTTTCATCACTGATTATTTTTGATACATGTTGTTGCAAAGTACGTTCGTTTCTTTTTTGTTGTTCAGAGAATTTTCTTGATTTTGGATTTTTTCCAATCAAAAGGAAACACAAAAGTCCAATATACGGAATAAGAATGATTGTTAAGATCCAAGCAAATTTTGATGTCGTATTTCTTTGGTCAAAAAAGACTAAATACCCACAAGTCAAAAAGGCAAACAGTTCAACAATCATTGTCACATAAATAAATTGTGGCACATACCAATAGAAAAGGATTAGTACACCTATCGTAATTATCGTTAACAATGCAAATTGTTGGAATTTATTCTTCATGGGCAGAGTCCTTAAGAACCGTTTTGCTTTCCGCTTTTCTGATTCGATAAACCTTGATTCCATAATCAATAATCACTTTCAGCGCGGCTACCAACGGCAAGACAATAATCATCCCTAAAATACCAAAAACTTGTCCCGTAATCAGCAAAATAATAATCACTGCTAATGGATGCATTTTTAATTCCTTACTCATGATATAAGGAGAAACCAGGTAAGACTCGCCTAATTGGACAATTAAAATACCAATAATAATAATAAAGATATTGACTTCATTGGACACCAAGGCTGACAAAATTGCTGGCAATGTACCAATCCAAGGTCCAAAATAAGGAACAATATCCATCAATCCGGCAATTACGGCAAAAACTAACGCACCTTTTAACCCCGCAAAGTAGAACGTCGCCCAAGCACCCAAAAAAACATAGAGACAAACCAGTGATTTTCCACCAATATAATCGGAAAGCGTCTTTTCAAGATCGTAGAAAAACTGTTTGGAAACACTTCGATATGATTTTGGAATCCACGCCGGAACTTCTTTTGGTTTATTTGTCTTTTTCAACATAAACAGCACCATGATCGGCACTAAGCTTACAACCAAAAATGAACTAGCAATGATTGCCATAATGATTTGGATACCATTTTGCAAGCCAAGAAAAATCAGATCAATCAGGTCTTCTATCGAGGTGTTAATCAATGAAAGATAGTATTGAACATTTCCTTCGCCTAATAACTGGGACTGAATAAGCCACTTGTCAAATTCTTCGATCCATCTCGGAAACTCAGTGAGAATGGTATCTATTTGTACAAATAGTACCGGAATGACTTCTCTGATTAAAAAATAAATCAGCAAAGATAACACCGCAAAGGTTCCGATCAAACTAATGGTTTCGTTCTTCCCAACTTTCAAAAGGAAGAGATATAAAGGCCGTAACATGTAATACAAAAAAATTGAAATAATCACTGGAATTAATAACGTACTGAAAGTAACCCCCACTATCCTTGATAGAAAGTCACTATTTTTAATTTCCGACCAAACAAGCAAGCTGCTAAAAAGCAACACAAGAATATAAAAATATTTTGATTTTTTTAGATAATCCATTCTCGTTCCACCTTCTTTTTATTCTAATTAGAACTCTTTTTCTCAATTTATTGAGCATTTAAGGAGGTGTGACAAAAGTTTTGTCACACCTCCTTTTTCCGAATAAACGGTGTTCACAAAGCAACTCCTACAGATAGCTTGCATCCGCTTCAAAACACGGAAAGCTATTTTGAGCGTCTGCTCGCTATCTTGTCGGAGCTAAGCACTTTGCGCCACAACCTCTATTCACGGTGTTCCCAAAGCAACTTCTTCGGCAATCAATCCTCTTTTTTTAATATGAAAAACTATTTTTAGAAAAGTATTCTTATTGCTTAAAGCCTAACGCTTTGCACCACAACCTCTATTCATGGTGTTCCCAAAGTAGCTTCTTCGGTAATAAGTCCTCTTTTCATAAAAATATGAGAAGCTATTTTTAGAAAAGATTCCTTATTACTTGAAGCTAACCACTTTGTGCCACAACCTTTCATTATGATGAAAAACGAAGTCCTTGTACTAGTTGAACAATCCCAAATAAGATGGCAAACCAGCCAACTAAAATTGGTAACGCCAATGTCACCACTAATGGGTTTAAAATAAGCATGACTGCAATGACTAAACAAACAATGTCTAAAATCAGAATGCCGATTTTGGCAATCCCTGATCTTTTAGAAAAACGCGTGGTCAAAAATAGATTTCCGATACTTTCAACAAAGAACCAAACGGCAAAAAAGATTCCCAGCCAAAAAGCACCCTTTGCTAAATTTGCGACAAAAATAAATCCAATAAGGATATCCACGATTCCGATAAACAGTCGCACACCTCGTGACTTGCCATCACCGTAAGCACCCATTCCAGTAAGTGTGGCAATTCCTCTGATAATCGAAAATACACCAAACCAGATAACTAACGCACCCAACGTTGCAATTGGGCGGTTTAATGAAAAGATACCTAACCCAATAAAAACAATTCCTAAGATAATCTCGACAATTCTACTTCTCTGACTTCTATCCATACATATTCCTCATCTCTTTTCTTTTTATTGACTCATTTCGTTGTTGGATGTTATTTTTACTAACAAATAACCTATTTTACCTAACCAAACATCAAACCAACAATCAAGCCACCGGTAATCACCGAAGTAATCGTAATCGTTGAAAAACCTGCGGTAACCATGATTGGTAAAATATTTTGTTCAATCACGGCAATTTCTTCGTCTGATTCGCCAACAGCTGCTGCTGCTTCTTTCGTTAACACCATCGTCCCCGGAAATCCGAAGAACGTCGTCATACCAATTGCTAGTGAAAGTGGTCCTGAGTACCCCACTCTTTTCCCAATTACGTAGGAAATGGCCAAAATAATTACGACTCCTGCCACTAAATAAAACAGAATTGGCCAAACTAACGTCAACAAATCGGCTGGGACGATATCAGCCAATGGACCAAATGCAATGACCATGATTGAAATCATTAATAACCCAAAGGAATCTGTCGTTGACAACGCATTAGGTTTCAACACTTTAAAGTGACGTAATAAAATACCAAGTAGTAAAGCAATCACAAACGTATTCACATAGCCATCTGTTAAACTACTCAGCAAACGAGCAACATAAACCGCTACCCCTAACATGAAGAGCGTTCCATAAGGCGTTTGTAAAAATTCTGGCAATACACTTTCATGTTCTGTTTTCGTATTTTCTTCTACTTCTTTTTCATAAAAAGTCAGATTTCCTTTACGGTATTCGCCTCGCACACGTAACGCTTCTTTTTTCAAAATATTGGCAGTAACTAAGAAACCAACTAAATTTTTCAAATTAAGAATCAATAATGGAAAAACCGCTAATAGGTAGCTGGATAACATACCTAAATTACCACCGGCAGAATTAATTTCATTTACCTTATCTTGGACCATCAAGATGGATAAAGTTCCTCCTGTGATTGAGGCAGTTCCTGCAATTGCAACATTTCGATCAAAGATTAATTCACCCGCAAAAATCAAGATGACCGTCATCAGAACAACTGTTAACGAGCCAATGACAAATGTCCGCCACTGTGCTTTTAAATCCTCAAGACTCATCATCGTTCCTAAATGAACGATAATGATACCAATTACTGCATTTCCGAGTCCTAATAGTCCAGAATCTTGAATCAAATCATGTGGCAGAAAATCTCCGGCAAACCCAATTAAAAAAATCATTGATGCCACGAGCATCATGGAGACAAGTGCTTTCGTTTTAGTTGAAACAAATTCACCAATCGTCCAAATCAACATAACAATCGTAAACGCTAAAATTGGTTCCATCTTTTTGCCCTCCTATTTTACTGTATTGGATGATACGTAAATCCTGCCCCATGAACTTCAGCAACATTGTACGTCATCATAAAACTTTTTGGATCAATCTCATCAACAATTCTTTTCACCTCTGGGTATTCTTGATTTGAAACAACAATCAACAACATTTCACGCGCTTGTTCCTGTCTACCACCTCGGATATCTAAAATCGTCAACCCTCTATTCACGTTTTCCATGAGACTAGCTCGTAAAACTGCAGCTTCTGTTTGACTAATAATCATAATGGCTTTACGTCGCTTCATCCCTGTTTCAATGTACGTCATCACAATGGATGTAATTCCGATTGATAAAATAGCAAACAAAAACTCTTCAAAGCCAAAAACGTATAAACTCATGGAAACAATAATAAAGTCGGTCACAAACAAACCTACGGACGTATTCAGATTAAAATACTTTTCAAAGATCAACGGCGGGATCGTCGTTCCACCACTGGACGCTTGGATTGTGTATAGAATGGAGACCCCCACCGCAAAAATCAAACTCCCAAAAATAACCGATAATAGCCGGTCACTCGTCAACATCACTTCCGGAACAATTCGTAAAAACAATGGAAAAACAACACTACCAACCACCGTATTTAAAAAGACAGTCTTGCCAAGAAAAATGGCTGCTAAGACCAAAACCAGAATATTTAATGACAAAACGACCCATGATCGCCCAATACCCAAAGCTGTTTCGGCTAAGATACCAATTCCACTGACACCACCGGCAGCAATGTGATGAGGGCCCAAAAACATGTTGATACTAACGGCCAAAATGAGCACAGCCAAGACGATTTTCATAAAATGTTTCACTTGTGCTACCATAGTTGATCACTCTGCCTTATTTGGTGAATTTTTGACTAATTCGATGACCAATTGAACAGCCTTTTCCATTTCTTCCACAGGAATGTATTCATCTGTCGTGTGAATTTTTTCATATCCTATAGACAAATTGACGACCGTCTTGCCTTTTTCATTAAAGACATTGGCATCACTACCGCCACCACTGACTTCACGAATTGCCTCAAACCCAAGATTTTTTGTAGCCTCTAAGAATAACTGCATTACTTGTTCCTCGTCACTAATATGAAAACCAGTTGCCATTTTTTTCGTGTCAATTGTTACCGAACCATTGTGTTTTTCTGCTGATTGTTGGAAAGCATCTGTCATTTCTTGAATCAATTTGTCCGCTTTTTGAGGATCTACAGCACGAACTTCTCCTTTCACTAACAGATGGTCCAGCACAACGTTTGTGGCTTCCCCACCTTGAATTACCCCAATATTAGTCGTCGTCGTTTCATCTAACCGACCAATCTTGATAGTTGGTAAAGCATCTGCCAAAATGGCGACCGCCGAAACACCTTTTTCAGGTTCGATTCCTGCATGTGCAGCGACACCTGTGATTGTTACGTCATACATGTATAACGTTGGGCTGGCAATTGTCACTTTGCCTACTGCTCCGCCACTATCTAATACATAGCCATTCGCAGCTTCGATTAAATTCATATTCAAAGCCGAAGACCCAATCAAACCAATCTCTTCTCCTGGAGATAACACGAATTCCAACGTGCCATGGGGGATAGATTGTTCTTTGATTTGTTGGATTGTTTCAATCATGATCGCAATTCCTGCTTTATCATCTGCCCCTAATATGGTATTTCCTTTAGAGAATAGCTTTCCATCTTTCTCAATTACCTCGATGCCTTCTCCAGGAGGAACTGTATCCGTGTGGCTCGAGAAAAATAGAGGCTCGATATCACTATTTCCAGCTAAGGTGGCAATAATATTGTTTCCGCCTAATCCAGTCTCTTTTTTACTATCGTCTTCTCTTACCGTTAAGCCCAACTCTTTGAATCTCTGAATCAAATATTCATGGACTTTTGCTTCATTTTTGGAAACAGAATCAATTTCAACAAGTGTGGAGAATGTGTTAATCAATCGTTCACGTGTCATTTTTTATTCCCTCATTTCGTCAAATTATCGTTCAATATCGTCCTACTTTTTTATGATTCTAGGATTATCAGAATGTCTTCGCGCATTTATATGAATTTCGTTGGAAAACGAAAGAATTTTTTGAAATTTTTGATTGTAGAAAAAATCACACTCGATATAGCTTTTCTACAAGAGCTTCCCATTCTTTTTCATTGGGGTTATCTGACAAACGAATCAGTTCACATCTTTTCCGATCCAATTGACGCTGGTCGATAATGACATTGGTAACGATAATATCAATATCTAGCGCTTGCAGTAACTCATTGGACACTGGCTTATTAAATAAGAAATGAGCACTAGCTTCATGTGGTAATAATCGATGGATAATCCCCTTATAATAAGGGATAAGTACGGGTTCACCGGTTAAAACGAATAAAACATTTTTGTAGTTATAATCCCTTTGCATCAGTGATGTACAAGTCAAATAACTTAGACTTGTTGCCACATCATGTTTAAATTTCCAGTCAGAATTTTCCAACAATTCTTCCCACAAATTACATATTGGCGCATACGTTTCAGGAAAATGAGCCTCTACACCAAGCCGTTGATGTAATACAGTCGTATCTGTCAAAAAAGATAAATTCGTTAAAAAAGCTTTCAATTTGAATTCTAGTTCAGAATAGACGACACGATTCAATTGGTATTTGGAAAAAAACTCCGAGACAATTCCATGGTATTTTTCTAATTCTTCTATATATTCATCTACAAAATAGACTTTTCCATCTTCATAAACCACTGTACTCAATCTCGTGATATAAGCATAAACCAACTCAGACTTTGAACTATTTTTCCAAATTTCATTTGTCGAAAAAAAGAGTTGAAATGCTTTCATATACTGCTGAAAGTAAGATGTGTTCCAATATTGAGTAATGATCTTCTCATCGATTATCACTGTGTTTCCTTGTGATAATCGAGTTTCGATTACAAACATCCACAGCAACACTCGCGAGTAATCAACATATAAAGGAATTTGATATTCTAAAGCAAGATAGTCCAAATAATCGTATAAGCCTTTGGCGTTTATTTGATATTGTGGGCTTTCAGCAGCTAATTCGCCTGAATAATGAAAAAAATGAAAATAAAAATAACGAACATCGGCCTCCTTTCCTATCAAAATAACCACTGGTGATAGCTTCAAGGTCAGGTTATACTCCTCCACTATGTTTTCTAATAGTTTTAGATATGTTCTAGTCGATGATTCAGACAAAAAAAGTTGATCCGCATATTCCGTGATTGTTAGTTTTTCGCTATAGAAAAGTGCTTCAACGACATTGAACAGTGGACTATCTCCTGCCCAAGATTTCATTAGCGACGAAAAGACAAAATAATCCGAGACCTGTAAGATTAGAACAGATGATCTTAAAATTTCTACTTTAATCTCACTTGGTAACTCATCTTCTAAAATAGCTAATAATCGCCGAACTGTTTTTTCTGAAGCATGAATGTGTTTTGCAGTATCCTGAATGGTCTTTGGTCCTGCTAATAAGTAATTCAGCATAGCTATTTTTCTTTTTGACGTCTTACTTAAAACTAATCGACGACCAATTTTGTACACATCCTTTCCCCTCCTTACTTAATGCCTTTTTATGTATTTCAGCTCTCTCAGCACATTATTTGTGGGCGTTTACAGTATTTATAAAATTATCATACCATGAATTAGAAAATTCTCCTTTTTTGAGCTACTTATCGTTCATCTTAGCGAATCAAATGTTTATTTAATAAGTCTGTACTTATAAATAAAGTCTTATGCTAAATACTTTGATAACAGATAATCAAAGTATTTAGCTACGACTTCATATATAGATTGCATTGTTCATGACTATTCATTGATATTTTCGTCAGTGTCTCGACTTTTTTCATTTTACTGTTTCATCAACTCAGTCATTTTCTTAATATTAGACAATAGTCTCCTGTGTTTTTCATTGTGTTAAACCAACTAAAAAAATGTTATGGTCCTGTCACTAACTGCCAATGAACCGTCGTTTCATAACTACCTATCCCAGTTTTTTCTGGCACTCTGAGACGCATTGGCTTCCCTTCACTCTCCATTCCCATCGAAACAATACCAAATGGATTTGATTGGTTAGTGGTGGTTCCTGCGAATCGTTGAGGTGCATCATTTAAAACTAACTCTGAAGACGGGTCTATGAGTAAGTTGTCTTGATTGGCTTGATGAATAAATGGATTCATCACGATTTCTGCACCATTCATAAACGATGTATCTTGACTCACCAACAATTCCCAGCCAGAACGTTCTGATTTTGGTCGCATATCTTGGATCGTTACCATTGGTTGATTTTCTTGAGTATCTAAAAATAAATCTTGGTCAGATACGCTAAATGGTGCTGACTTGAAGTGAATGTCACTTGCATAGCGAATCGATAATCCGGCAACATCTGGATTCACATTTTCTGGTGATGCAGGAGGCTCACTTGGATCAATCGCTGGAATTTCCGGTTCTATTTCTGGAATAACTTCTAGCTGTAAATCAGGAAACGGCGTTCCATCCACAATTGCTTTATAGATTCCACTGTCTGATTCTTGAACATTTAAAAGCTCTAGGAATGGAGAAGTCGCTCCCTCAATAGCTGATTCATTTTTTTCCCATTGTACTTCTGGTAGATGCGCATCCCATACGCGAGTGTCCACTGATCGAAGTCGATACTGTTGCGAAATTGCATAATCAATCGTTTGGCCAACTAAAACAGATCTTTCTTTCTTCGTTCCGATTTCATACTCAAGTGCACGAAGAACCGTTCTGTCAATAACGCCATTCATAACCGTTGAAGTTAGTAGGTTCTTTAATGTATCAATGTTTTCTAAACTGGTTTCGATATATTGTAGCGGATTCTCTTCAAACACCGAGTCGCCTAAATTTGTTACACTGCTTGGAATTGTCACACTCGTTAAATCATTATCATAGAAAGCATCTAGCTCTATATTAGTCACACTATTAGGGATGTTCACACTTTCAAGGCTATTTATACTAAACACCCCGGCCTTTAAAGTTGTCACACTATTTGGAATCATAACGCTCGTGAGCTTGTTATTAGAGAATGCATCACTGCCTAGAGTAGTTACACTATTCGGAATCTCTATACTTGTTAATTGATTTCTAGCAAATGCGGATGCCTTTATAGTTGTCACACTATTTGGAATAGCAACATTTCGTAACTGGCTCCTAAAAAAAGCATGCTGTCCTATAATCTTTACAGTATCAGGGATAGATAAATTTGTGATACGTATTTCTTGAAACACTCTGTCTCCAATTTCAGTAACTGGTGAAAACATTTCCCAGCCTGCTTCTGTATTTACTGCTTCTGATGGAATCACTACATCTCCACCATCTCCGTTATAACCTACTAGGGTTGCGGTTGAGTCTCCATCTGATCCACTGAATATGAACTCAAATTCTGCCTTCTCTACGTCTAAGATAAGATTAGGAAATCTTTCGCCATCAACTACCGCATGATACACACCGCTGTCGTTGATTGCTACTGATTCAAGTTTAAGCAATGGCTCAGTTCGTTCAGATAATACAATTTCATTCTTAGACCATTGAACTTCTGGAATGTATTCTTGCCAAATTCGGTCATAAGTATCATTTGTCTGATATTGTTGAGAGATTTCATAGCTTATGTCATCTCCAACCCTTACTTTTCTTTCTCTTTCAGTTCCTGTTAAATAATCAAGCGCACGAAGTATAACTCTCCCTTCTGATGATACACTTGGCAAAACGTTCGGTGCTAATTGATTTTTAAAAGTATTCAGATGGTCTGTAACAACTTCTATATATTCCAATGGATTATAAGAAAATGCTCCCTCACCCAAAGTATTAGGTGCCGCACCCTTGAATTCAATCTTTGTAAGCTCATTATGAGAAAATGCACCATTCATTATCCAGAATGCGTTGGGAAGAAGAGTCAAAGATTCAAGAACATTAAATGAAAAAGCGTCAGTTCCTATACGTTGTACTGATGCTGGGATGTCAACTGTTTGAAGGTTATTATTAAAAAAGGCTCTGTCTCCTATAGCCGTTACTCCAGATGGAATAATCACATGATCAATATTTTTATTAGCAAGTGCATCCTGTCCAATTTCTCTAACTGGTACTGGTAAGCTCCAATAAGCGGGAAGAACTGTTGCTGGAATAACTACACTTCCGCCCGTACCGTCATAACCGATAACAGTCGCCAGTGCAATACCTTCACTCCCCCGAATTCCAATTACTAGATCATCAATTGTCATCACGAAGTCAAAAGCTAGTACAACTTCAGATTTTGGCTCCATCGATTCGGACTCTATTTTTTTTGTATGAATATTATCTTCTGATACGCCACTAGTTTCTTTATTAGCTAAATCTTCTTCATCATTCGATTTAATTTCTTCTTTAATGTCAGGTTCTGCTTGCTGATTTTCATCTTTGGCGAACAGTTTTTCGCTAGACACTTCTGCTTTTTCAGAAGTTTCTTCTGCCATTTTATCAGTGCTTACTTCCGCCTCACTTGTGGCGACGATTTCTGTTGCTTGCACGATACTTGGCATCATCAAAGCTAAAACCATACATAGGGCGGAAAACTTCTGCCAAATTTTCTTTTTCATGTTTTCACCTATTTCTTTTTTCGTTTTGAATACACTAACCAAACAATCACCAATAATAACAACACGACTACGCCACTAGCAATTGCCAAGTAAAGACCGGTTCGATTCGTTTCCAAATTCACCGCTTGTTCATTTAGTTCTCTGGCTTCTTTTGCGGTGATAGTAAAGTCTTTTTCAAATTGCCACTCTTCCTCACCAGAAGCAACAACCATTTTTAGTCGATAGTCGCCAGCCTGTAATGGTTTCGTCCCTGTACTAATCCCAAAAGGTAAAGTCGAATTAGGTGCCATGCGCATATCGCCTCGTGCCTCTGTATAAATCGGTGTCTCGTTTCCTTTTTCAAACACTTGTGCTTCTACCTGTACGTCATTCAAAATCATTGCTGCTTGATTTTGAATCGAACCAATCACAAAACTTCGACGGTTTCGTTGGTCTACGTTTACTTGTGTTAGGTCTACCACAGGTGAAATTTCTTGATCCGTTTGGTTAATGACCACAGCTAAGGAATAGGAAAAGCGGTTTGTGATTTGGCTCTCATTTTCCGGTACTTGTTCAGAAACCGTGATTCCACCCAGTAAGATGCCATCAAAAGATTGTTCTGGCATTATCACTTTCGCTTCAATCGTGCGCGTTTCGCTTGCAGCTAGTGTGATTGATTGGTCTTCAAGTTCAACGATTTCAGCAAAATTAATCGGCAAGGTATCGTCTGGTTCTGCCTCACTAAATCCATAGTTAATCACACCATTACTATTGGTTGTTGCAGTATTCACACCTATATCAAGGGTCATTTCTTCTTCCGAATTGTTTGTAACTTGAACTGCCAACATCTCTTCCTGTTTTGGTTCTAAGTTGATATCAAAATACGAAACGTCTTCATTTGTTTGGCTTTCGGGCAACACTGCTTGTACACTAAAATCAGGTGAACTTGCTTCTACTAAACTGCCTCCCGTAAAAAACACACCTACTACAGAGGCAAAGCAAATCAATCCCACTACTACTCGTCGCACGTATGCATCTTCCTTTCTTTTTTGACTGTTTTTTAGTTATGAACAAGAAAAGGGAATAAGTACCCTTTTCTGTTGTTCATTCTTTTTTGTCTTGACTTACTCAGGTCCGTTTGTCAAATTCCACACCAAACTTGTTTCGTATGCCCCTACACCTGCACGTGCAGGTACATCTAGTGTGACATTCCCCATCCCCATGGAAATCACACCAGCATCGGCCTCTTGATTATCTGCTTGTGCAAAAACTTCATCTTCTGTATTGACAATTAGCGCACCCGAAGTAGTCGTTACGCCATAGTCATTGTTTGCCACATGTGGATTCAGCGTCATAACAGAGCCGTTCATAAATGCTGTTGCTTGACGAACCGTCAATGTCCAACCGTCTCGTTCGCCACGAATATCTTCTACCGTGACCATGTTTTCAAATTCTTGTCCTTCCACGCCGGAATCCAGATGTGCAGTCAATCGTTGTGCTTCCGTTGAGAATTCTGCGCTTCCAAAATCAAGTGATGAAACATATCGAATGGATAATCCATCTCCACGATCCGGATTCGTTTCCTCCGGATCAATCGGAAGGTCTGGATTCTCTGGATCAATTGGTGGAATCTCTGGATTTTCTGGATCGATTGCTGGAATCGTAATTTCTGCTGTGACCGAAGAGTTTGCATCAAGCGGTCCATCATATGTCGTTGCGGAAACTTGAATACCTGTTCCTACTAGCATTGCCATTAAGGCAGCTGTGCTCATTAATTTGATTGATTTCATCTTTTTCCTGCTTTCTAATCTTTATTTTTCTAAGTTTGTTGTTGTTTTAAATACTTTTTTCATAAGGAGTTTTAGCTTGAGTTACCAAATGTTTAGCCCAACGGACCGTCTGTTAATTCCC
The DNA here is from genome assembly GCF_050528535.1 of Enterococcus sp. DIV0176. Taxonomy (NCBI): domain Bacteria; kingdom Bacillati; phylum Bacillota; class Bacilli; order Lactobacillales; family Enterococcaceae; genus Enterococcus; species Enterococcus sp. DIV0176. Next base: position 2,142,652 of record NZ_CP172879.1, read on the forward strand.
AGACAATCGTCGTTGTATACTCACCTGAAGCATAATCTTCTCCAGGAATAACTAATTGAACAGCTTGATCTGGTTGTGCCATTCCCATGGAAACCGTGTGACGTGCATATGGTACTTGACCAGCTTCCGCAAAGGTTGTTGCATTAGTGCTTAATGAAATTTCTCCGCCAGTTTCAATCCCAAATTCTTCTTGGTTACTACTATGAACATATGGATTCATTTTGATTTCTGCACCATCTAAGAAATCAGCTTCGTACCGAACCGTTAAAGCCCAGCCTTGACGTTGCGCATCTGCGCGTCGATCTTGAACGGAAACCATTGGTGAAAAAACTTGTCCTGCTGTATCTATATCATCTGCAGCATCAATCACTTGTTCTTCACCATTCAACACAACTGTGCCAAAATCTAAAGGAGATACATACAAAACATCTAGTAAACCAGGTTCTGGATTCGGATTTTCTGGTTCAGGGGATGGATTCTCTGGGTCAGGCGGTGGAATGGTAACATCTCCATCTTCTTCAATTAATACCCTCACAGAACTTTCTGCTTTTCCTGGCTCTGGAAATTCGGTTGTGGCTTGTGCAACAACACTACCTCCTGTAATAGCTAAAATACCGACAGCTGTTAATCCAATTTTTTTCATTATTCCTGTTCCTTCTTTCTTTTTCTAGTTTTGATTAAATATGCTCCACCCAACAGTAGTAATACACCGCTAAAGAAGAACTTGTTATTTGCAACGCTCCCTGTTTTAGGAAGCAAATTGTTCTCGTTATTGACCAACTTACTATCTTGCGGATTGATGATTCTCACACGTACTTCAGATTCTCTTTGGACAGTTGTTCTGGCATTTACCTCCGAGGTATAACCCAAGGTCAGCGCACAAAGAAGTACTAGAAAACATGAACGAATAAATTTACACACTGCTTTCCTCCCTTCCTCTTTTTAACAACTTAATTACCAACATATGACATCTCGCTCAATTTCATCAATATATTCAATCGATAAAATCCTTCCCATACGAGCAGACAAAACTTTTTTGATTTCTGCTTCAGTCATCTCTGGCTCAAATGCAAAAGCTCGTTCTACATGTAACATCCCACCATTTTTTCTTTGACTACAAAATCCCACACGATAAACATTAATGTTTTTCATTTCCATACTGCCCATACTATCCCCCCTTTCACATTATGATGGTGGCTGGCGAATCAAGTACCTCAACTCTATAATTTATGTTAGCAAGCGCTCGAAATTTCCGCATTTTTCTTTTGTCCAAAATTGTCCATTTTTCTGTAGCAAGAAGGAAATTTGCTTTTTTAACGACCAAGACCAGCCATTTATTCCTAAATAGCTGGCCAAATGATTTTAAATGGGATTTCTTCAGTAAGGACTAGTAAGATAAACCATTTTGTTTTTCTATAAAACAAAAACCTCTTTTGCTCACACAAAAGAGGTTCCAGACTGTAAATAAAGCCCCAAAAAAGGGGTGACATCTACAGTTTTTTTATTTTACACTTAATATACGAAAACACTTTAAAGAAATGCGGAAGAAACATGTCAAAACACTCAATGAATGAAATAAATCAATACATGATGGTTTCCTTGTTGGGAAAAGTCACAGTGCATACGGGGCTAAAAGAAAAGCCTTCATCTTTCTTTTTTTTACTTTGATACTAAGACAAAGAATACGTTCAACTCTCTATTTTCTAAATGTTGAACGTATTTGTCTACAGTCTGAGGGACTATCTATTGAAGGTAGTCCCTTTTATCACGTAATAAATAAAGAGCTTAGCATCTAAATCAGCTAAGCACTTTCAACACCATCTATTCTTGCAAACTTACCTTTAAAGCTTTAACCTCAGTAAGTGTCATCAAAACCAGCAAACTAACTAGATAAATACTACTTAAAAAAATGATAACTGCGGTCAAATCATAATGATCCATCAAAAAACCAATAATAATAGAAGAAAAACCACCAACTGCACGTCCTAAGTTCATAATGAAATTATTCGCAGTTGCTCTAATTTCAGTTGGATATAAACTACTAATAATTGCACCGTACCCGCCATACATGCCGTTGATAAAATAGCCAACGACAACTGCAGCTGCGATTAAACTCCACTGACTGTGAGCCATTACCAGTAGGAATACTGACAATGAAGAACAAATCAAAAATAACGTAAATGCAGTTCTAGGTCCTAATTTGTCCATAATGATACCAAAAGTCAACATTCCTAGTGACATCCCTGCAATCGTACTAACCATCCATATTGAAGAACCTGAGACAGATAAACCTAATTGTTTCTGCATAATGGAAGGTAACCAATTCATCAAACCAAAGTAACCAGCAATTTGCACTGTCACCATGATACTTAGACCAATTGTTTGCCAGGCTAGTTTCTTTGTTTCAAATAGATTAATCAGTTTCGTTGGTTTACCAGTCACTCGCTTTTTCTGGAATTCCTCTGGTTCCTTCAATCCTCGACGTATAAATAAAACCATTAGTACTGGCAGTACCCCAATAACATACAACATTTTCCAACCTAGCAAAGGAATAACGAGAGCTGCTAAAATAGCTGCTAAAGCAGCCCCTACCTGAGCGCCAATTCCTGCAATCGAAGAAGCTCTTCCAATTTGTTTTTTTGAAAAGCTTTCAGAAATTAAGGACATACATGCGCCATATTCTCCTCCTGCACCAATCCCTGCGATAAAACGAAAAAGATAAACGAGATAGATATTTGAAGCAAAAAACATCAATAATGAAGCAATTGAGAATAAAATGACTGTTTGTGAGAATACTTTTACTCGTCCATATTTATCTGCCATGAGCCCAAAAAAAATACCTCCAACGAGCATCCCCAAATTAGTGATTGTAGCGATCATTCCCGCCTGTGTTCCACTAATATGAAAAGTTGCAATCATTGAAGATAAAGAAAAAGCTAAAAACATGATATCCATATTTTCTAATGCGATTCCCGCTGATGTTGACAATAAAACTTTCCGTTGATACTTTGACATTTCACCTTACCCCTTTTCCTGAAAAATAACCCTAAATTATCGAAATTATACATATAAACGAAAGAAAATGCAAGTACTTTTGAATTTTAAATTGAGTATAATTTCAGCAATCCAAGTATTATGAATAAACGGCTCACTCATAACTGTCGCTAATTAGTGCTTTAACTGACTAAATAGTCAATGAATTGTTGCAAGCTTGTCGGTATAGTGATTTCAAATAAAAAAAAGCTTTTCACTTGAAGGTTCCTCCTCTCCTAACTGATTATTCTATTAAATAAATGAGTATGGTTGAATTAACTGTTGCGTAATTCAACCATACTCATTTTTTCATTATATATTGCGGTAAACTGCTAATCTTAGCTGGTGATTTTACACCTTCATCACCAGCGATAGTTGTCCTTAAATCTACATAACTTTGCAAAGAAACATCTTTTAAATAAAATGAAGTTTTCCATCACTAACTTCGGCATTTAGAATCAAAATTTCAAATCCTGCAATCGAATTGGCTAAGCAAATTTTCCCAGTTTAGTTTTTTTCAGGATCTACATCATTAATCACCTCAAAAATTATCCGATTGTTTCTCGTGATTCTACATTCTAATTCTAACTGTATTGCTATTTTCACCTGCTATATCACTAACTATTAATCTTAGATACAAAATACATCATTAAAATAATAGAGTGTTGAGCGTGTTTGTCTACAGTCTGAATCTCTTTTGCTCACACAAAAGAGATTCATTATTTTCTTAATTAATATTCAAATTGACGATAATAACGACGAATATCTAGTGGATGACAATTTAGTTTTTCAACGTGAGCATCAATTCGTTGTGTCACGCAGTGCATCAATAAATGAGATAATACTCTCCCTCTATTTTTTTCACTAATTCCTTCGATAGGATAGTCTTTTGAATCAATAAACGTATAATTTCCACAGATACGCGGTAATAGTTTTTTTACGCGTTCAGCTAGTGGCCGTTGCTCATCTTCGCCTAGGAATAAAGTTACTGGTGTTGTTTCATCAACGATTTCTAATGTGCCATGTAAAAATTCAGCTGCATGAATTGACTTGGATCGCAACCAACTTTGTTCTTCCCAATAACACATTGCATACGAATATACGCCTCCCCATTGATTACCAGCACCAATGAAATAATGCATTGCATCGTGGCGATGTTTTTCCGCGAACGCTTGACCAAAAGTATCTGCCTGCTTTTCTGCCTCAACTAATCCTTTGGCTAAATGACCTTCTAGTTCCGCATAATATTCTTCATAGTCAGGAAAATCACCATTGTTATTCATTAGTCGATCAGCTACCATAAAGAATTTGATTTGTTCTGTACCAGGTGCAGGATAAGTGATTACATGGTCACAGCTTTCAGCAAGTGGTGTATCTTTCGTATCAATAAATCCTACTAATGTTGCCCCAACTTTTTCGATTTCATTAACTGCTTTAACAACTTCTTCCGTTGTTCCTGTAACAGATGACAAAATCACAAGTGAATCTTTCGTTAATCTCCGATTTCCTGTCGTATAATATTCGGCAGCATGTTGAACGTAAACCGGTAAATTACTATGTCCCTTAATGTACGTTTCCGCTTGTAGTGCTGAAGCGTATGTTCCTCCAATTCCTAAATAAAAAATGTTATCATATCCTTTTTCGCAAATCTTATCTACGATTTGCTCTACGTGTGGACGTAAGTTTAATGCACCTTGAATATCATCAACTTGTTTTTGTTCATTAAATTTCAACATTTTTAACTCTCCTCAACTTTTTCTATTTTACTTTTTAATACTGAATCAAAATCATTAAAAATTCGTTTGCTTAAATCTATCCCTTTGGTTGTGGCTATCCGATAAGCTAATACTTGAAACGGAATAACTAGTAGTAGTGGAGAAAACTCCTCAGAAACAGCAATATTCAATGCCAGAGTATCACTATCAGGGCTGTCCTCTGTTGTAATCTTGAACAATTTACCAACATAATTAGCCATATAATTTGCTAATGCGTATGACCGACTTTTGTTACAACTTGGCGTTTCAACAAAAAACAGTGTATGTTCCCAGTTTGCCTCCAAATAAGGACCGTGCATGTATGACTCTAGCTCAAATCCTTGGCTAGGACGACGAACTGTTTCAGTGAATTTCGTTTCAAATTCTTTTACCGTTCCCCAATTTGGTCCATAACCTAATGCAACGAATCTTCCACCAAGTTTCAATATTTTCTCGTGTTGTTCAAAAAAAGCATTCGACTGGTCAATCACTCCTTGAAAATGACTGATTAGCTCATATAATTCTTTTTTTAATTCGTTTAGTCTGTGACTATCAATCTGTTTTTTAGAAACGCCAACACGAATGGCAAGTAGCATAAGATGTAACACCGTTGCTGAAAAACCTTTTGTCACAAACCCTACTGTCTCAACTCCCATATTCAAATCAATTACATAATCAGCTACTTGTGCAATGGGACTTGTTACATCACTTGTTAAAATAATTTGTTGTATCTCACTACTTTTTAAGTTTTTGATAGCATCCACAGTAGAAGCACTTTTCCCGCTTTGTGAAACACCGATGATCGTATCTGTTCCCGCTATCAGTCGTCCATAATGATTAAAATGATACGGCTCTTCAATCACAATCGTAGCATCAGCTATTTTTTCAAATGCCATTTTAGCGGATAAACACGCATTATACGAAGATCCTGTAGCCAAAATTGTCACTGTTTTCAGCTTTGTCAATCTGGGATCTAACGTAAAATCATACTCATCTAAAATTTTAGACAGTGCTTTTTGTTCCTCATTGATATAGTGAAGCATTGTCATTGGTTCCATTTTATTTCCCCCATTCTAAAAAAAGCCGACCCATGAACCAAAAATCCCAAAGATAGCTAAGCCTAATAAAATCGTTAATGCTTTGACTTCCTTTTTAAGTAAGTAAAAGACCACACCGAAAGCGCCAAGCGATAAAATTTGAGGAACAATATCGTCAAAAATACTTTGAACTGTTACTGCATTTTCTCCTGTGCCAATTTTTAATGGAATATTGATATCAATCATTGAAGCTGTCATTCCTCCCACTACCATCAAACCAATGATCGACGCTCCCAATGTCAAACTTCCCATCATGCCATTTTCTTGAATTTTCTTTAAGAACCCTGTTCCCAATTTATATCCCCAAGATGTTGCAAAATAACGAAATAGTAAATGAGGTATGTTGAAAATAAGTATAAATAGAATAGGTCCTAATATATTTCCTTGCATTGCTAACGAAGTACCTACACCAGTAGCAATTAAACGTAGTGTTCCCCAAAAGAAAGAATCGCCGATGCCTGCCAATGGTCCCATAAGTGAGGTTTTGATATTATCAATCGTGGACACATCAAAATTGGGATCGTTGGCATTTTCTTCTTCCATAGCTGCATTGATTCCTAAAATCAGCGTAACAATGTGTGGTGTTGTATTGAAAAACTCCAAATGACGTCTCAAAGCATTGGCCATTTCGTTCTTAGTTTTGTAAAGTTTTTTCAAAATAGGAATCATTGCATAACAATAAGCAAGATTCATTTGTCGCTCATAATTCCAAGAAAATTCCATCTGAAATGAACGCCAAAATACTTTGCTCAGATCTTTCTTAGTGATTTTCAACTCATTATTCTCATTAGAAGTCATCATCAACTATCCCTCCTGTTGAAGTTTGGGCACTGTTTTCTTGATTACCACGTACATTCATAATGTTAACAACTACGACTGCTACGATAGCGCCAAAAATTGCGATTCCAGTAACTGGAATTTCTAGATAAGCAGCTAAAGCAAAACCTAGGAAAAAATACGGTGCTACTTCTTTATTGATTAAAAGTCGTGCGAGCATAGCAAATCCAAGTGCTGGAATCAATCCCGTCGCTACAGATAATCCATGCTGAATGAAATCAGGAATCATGTTTAATAAATCACCGATTGTTTTACTACCCACCACAAATGAAACCATGACCACTAAACCTAGCATCAATGATAGACCAAACCCTGCAGTCAAATGCATTCGCTCAACACCTTTATAGTTTCCTTCTAGAGCGTATTTGTCCGCTTTTTGGTTCATGATTGGAATCAAAAGGCCAAGATAGACGTTCTTTAAAATCAAAGTCAATGTCGCAATAGGTAAGCCCAATAGCAAAGCTGTTTCGGGTCCCGCATCAGCAGTAATTGCGAAAGCTGTTCCCAACACACCACCAGTAACAACATCTGGTGGAATCGCTGCACCAACAGAAAATGAACCGATAAATGCTAATTCTAGAGTAGCTCCCATAACGATCCCAGTCTTCAAATCACCTAATACTAGTCCAGTAAATAGACCTGTAACGATTGGCCGTGACAGTAATGATGTTCCTAATGCATATTCCGACTGGGCAATAAATGCAACGAGTCCGAGTAAAATTGCTTGAATGAACATTTTTCTTCAACCTTTCTTTTAAAGAACTTCAGTAACAATAACTTTTTTATCAGATGGTACTTGTCGTATTTCTACTTCGATTCCTTTATCGACCATTTCTGCTAATAGATCTTCTTCTTCCGGTAAAACATTGACTGCCTTACCCAGACTTCGCGTTCCTTCTTTTGCTTTGATTCCACCCAAATTGATTTTTTTGATTTCTGGATAGCCTTCTGCTAATTTCTTGGCATCAGCAATTGACTCCACTACAATAAAAAGTTTGTACTTATCTGTCACACCACTTTGTAATGCTGAAATTGAATCTTCGATATTTTTGATAACCAACTTTACTCCTTGTGGTTTAGCTAACTTGATTGTCGTTTTCCGAATTTCATTTGTTGGTACATCATCATTTGCAATCAAAATACAATCTGCCCCCAACCCTTGTGTCCAAGAAAATGCCACTTGTCCATGTAATAAACGATGATCCACTCTTGTTAATAAAATCATTATTTTTCCTCCATTTATTTAATGATTTAAAACTCTTCTTCCTCTACTTCGTTGCTGATTAATGAATTACAAAACAGAATCGTTTGTTTCGTTTTCTCTAAAGTTTCTTTAATTAAACTTGAGAGTGATTCTGTTATTTGAAACTGCATAGTTAACTCAATTAAAAAAGGTAAATTCATTCCTGTAACTAAATAAAAATTGTCTTGTTGAATATACGTTAAAAATTCATTGTTCACACTTCCACCAAATAAATCCGTCACAACTACTAACTGATGATCTTGGTGACGTTCCATTATTTTTTTGACTTCCTTTTCTAAATTAAACTCTTCACTCAAGTAGCAATCTAGTGTTTCAATTTCTTTTTCTCCACAAATCAAATCCAAAGAAGATTTTATCCCCGATGCTAACTTTCCATGTGATGCTAAAATCAGCTTTCTTTTCAATAATGTTCACCTCTCCGTCCTTTACAGTTAAATAAAAGCAAGCAGCGTGCCAACTTTAGTGGCGTACTGCTTACTTTTCTAAAATTCTTCAGTTTTCATTGAGGTGTCAGTGTTTCTATAGACGATATCAAAAATATAAGCAACTTCAGAATCTGGAATCACGACACTATAATCACGTTCAATGACACTAAAAGCTTTCTTAAGGCTCTTCAAGCGTTCCTTTTGACACTGATCAAATACCAAGGGTCCTTCATAAGTTTCGATTGGGATATTTCGAATCAAACGCTCAATCAGACAGCTAACATGGACATATAGTGCTAATTTTTTTGCATTTGATAACTGAATCAAGTTAACTAATTCCAGGTCGCGTATAAATAAATCAATTTCACTCATCACTTTATCCGTATCAAGAATCGTGACTGAATCAATCACTCTTTCTAATGAAAAATTGCGGACGATGTTTGTATTAAAAATCTGCTTTTCTTCTGGTGTCATCACTTGACTTAGCCACTCATTCAATTTCTGATGCTCATCTCCTGAAATCAGTTCTTCTAAAGATAGGTATGCTACACCTTCAATTGCTGGATCATCTGTACCAATAATCCCTAAGACGTCATAAACAGAAAAAACAATCTCATTTACTTTTCTTTCATTTAAAATCCGATATTCTTGTGGCAAAATTTTTAGTTTGCAGGAATTAGGTAAACTTTTTTCTAATAACTGACTAATCTTAGTTGCCGTTCCTATACCTGTTTGACAAGTGGTTAACAAGGCTTTTGGGCGATTTTCCTCTGGATAGATGATTTCCCAATCAAAATGTACTTTATCAACAGACTCACTTGCAATTTCATTTAAAGTTCGTTGGTTCTTAATGTTTTCACCTACTAAAATCGCTAGTGGCGTTGTCACATTGTTCATAATGACAATTGGTACATTGATTTGCTTCGGAAAATACTGATAGATCTCTTTGAGGCTGCCCATATCCACTAAAATGACTAGTCCATTAGAAATATCATTGTTTTCACTGTATACTAGGATTTCTTCTGCAATTTGCTGTGGCGTTACATCTAAAGACATATCAAATGATTCAAAAATATTATGTTCTAAAAAACGGTTCGCAACATTTGCAATACTACTAGCTGTCGCATAACCATGGGCGACAATAATTGCTTTCGGTATTCCCTGTTTTTTGGTCCAATCTGCTTTTTTTAAATATAGGGTCAGAACGATTCGATCCATTACTGATACTTCAATATCGACCTTTGGTTTGCATAACTCAAGTATTCTTTCAACATAATGATAGCTTGCTGGATAGGCTTCCAAGAGCTGTGCTTCCAGTTGATAGACTAATCCCATAATCTGTCGATCCTCAGGTATCCAACGACTAGCACCACGTTGAAATAAATAATAGCCAACTGCGTATACACTATTTCCGTTAAACTTTATCTGATAAGCATTTTCCATTTGTTGAAAAGTTTCACGAACATATTGAGTTAGGTATAGCAATGTCTCATGTTTTTGGTTACGGTCTGTTTTAAATAGCAAATAGTCAAATAACCGATCAACTATTTCTTTTAATTTTAAATGGCACTCGTTCAAATGCCCGTTAGATTTTTGATATTCTAAAATGATAGTTGATAAAAAGTCATCCACTTTTTTTTGATTATGCGTATTTGGCATCATTAAATGTTCTACTTTAGATTCACTATGAATGACTATTTCTTCTGGAAATGATGTTTGTAAGTTGTAACTATGTTGCGAAAACAATCTTTCTGGTAGCTGATAAATGGTCAATTTGATTGGCTGTTCTTTCATCGATTCAGAGAAAGCTTTAGCCACCATGACCTTAATAATATTTTTTAATTCCCCAATATTCCCTTTAAATTTTCCATTAGCCAGTAATTCAAGTGTTTGACCACTAATCAAAAGATCGCGTTTGATTTTTGTTTGTTCATTAATCAGAAAAGAATAAATTAACTCGACTCGTTCATTCTTCTCTCGCTGTTGTAGTGAAGGAATTGTCACTTGGATCGGGATTCGCCGAATAAATGTATTTAAGAAATTACTAGTTAGCTCTTCTGTTGTTGCAAAAAATAACCTTGTTTGAACATTAATTGGATTACTTGTATCTCCCATTCGATAAATTAAATGCTGATCTAAATAAGTAAATAATTTTTCTTGACCTTCAGCAGTCAAGCGATGCACTTCATCTAAAAATAAAATCCCGCCATTTGCTAATTCAAATGCGCCTTTGCGATCGTCATCCGCCCCAGTATAAGCCCCTCTCACATGTCCAAAAAGATTACTAGTCAGAAGTTCAGGATTATTCGCATATTGTGCACAATTCAATGTCACAAAAGGTGCGTCTTCTGCGATAAGATCATTTTGGATACAGTAATGATGAATCAATTTAACCAAATAGCTTTTTCCTGTACCACTTTCTCCATTAATCAGGACAGGTAATCCACCATCAGGATAGTTAAGCGCTGCTTTGATTTGTTCAATTACTTGATGCAAACTCTTATCGTGACCGATTAGAAGAGAAAATAAATCTTGTTTTTTACCAAACAAGGGTTGCTCAGATAAAATTTGTTTAGCGCTTTCATAATAGTTTGTGTGCAAAGTAAAAAACTGTTTTTCGAATGCTTCTTTGTGAAAATAATAAACTGGGCGTGAATTTATCTTCACTAACTCACCAGTTTCTGTCATAAGATTTAAATATTGGCTAACTGTATTTCGTTTCACTTTAAATATTTCAGCCAACTTTGAAGCAGTGAAGATATCACTTAAATCATTCAAATTGAGAAATGCCGTTTGGTTCTTCAAATAATTCAACAATTCTTCTTTCATGTACTCCCCCCCTTCTCTTTATAATAGAAAAAAAGCCTTCAAAGTCAATCCTTGTTTTTCTTTAGAAAAGTAGCTAATTATCATATATTAGTTGCTTCAAATGCGTTACCTTCCTATTCCCTTCTGGAAATAAATCCACAAACTATAACCATTCTCCTGCTCATTTTCAAGAGATTGCCTTTTAACTTTCATTTTTTTATTTTCAATCAGGTGGCTAATTCATAAAAGAATTGGACTGGAACAAAAGTAACCTAAATAGAAAAACGCCCAAAATTCGTTTTGAAAACGATAATTTTAGGCGTTTTTTAAATTGGAAAATGTGTTAAGAACGGCTGGATTTTAATTTTGTCCCTGTCTTGTCTTTTACTTATTTTACAACTACTGCATATTTTCTTGCATTGTAAATATTCTCAAATGTTGTTCGGCTTAGCCAATATGAGCCACTGATTGGATCAGAAACATGAACTTGATTACTGCCCTTGTTGTAGCCATCGAGTGTTACTGCGTGATTATTATTGGCTGCTACCCCAAAATTCCAGTTACCCCAGCGTATCGGTTGGAAATTAATCGTTACCCAAGCAACAACTGGGTTCCCGCTTTTCACTTCATTTAAAAGAATATTCATCGAACTTCCAGAAATGTTTTGAACATTGCCATACTTTTGTCCCCAAGTTGTTAATGGTGCAGGATAGATTGCGGAATAGGTCCAAGAATTTTCTACAAAAGGACTGCCAACAAAACCAGTATTTGGATTTCCATTTGTAGATTTAGGAATCGTATTTAAAAATTGAGTTAAGCTCCAGTTAGTGATTTTTCCTTTGTATTGTAAAGCTTGCAGTAATGAAGCACCCTCACAACCGCTTGGGGCACCTAAAGCGTATTGGTTGTAATTTTTTACACCAAGAAGCTTATAGTCATCATTCGTTTGTTGGCCATTCCCTACCGCATACCAACCTACACCTTCATAGTTCCAGCCTTGTTTACTAATCACATTTTTCTCGTTTTCGTCTAGCGTGTAATGATGCCAGTTGACCCGTTTACTATACAGACGGCTAACGGGGATTCCATTTGTGCCAGTGTAAGAGTACCAACCAATGCCTTCATACTTCCAACCATATTTAGTGATATTGTCGCGCTCTTTCGCATTTAGCGTGTAAAAATGTTCCCCATTGTAACGGTTGTACAAACGATAAACAGGTGCACCAGTTGTTGGCGCTTGCCAGCCAACTCCTTCATAGTTCCAGCCAATTTTTCTCAGTTTATCACGCTCACCAGTATCTCTTGTGTAAAAATGTTCCCCACTATAGGGATTGAATAAACGATACATCGGAAATGTTTGAACAGAACTTTGAATCGCACTTCGCGCATAAAGACTTGATCCACCTTCTTGCAACTCTTCTTTTGGTGCCTCCGTTGCCTCTGCCTCAGCTTGACCTTCTTTGACTGGTGGTTCAACAGTTACTTGTTCCCCATTGACAATAGTTGTCTGTACTTCTTCATTCACTTGGTCTTCCTCTGTAACTGTACTACTTTTCGTTTGTTCCTCCGTATAAGTAGACATTATCGTCTGCTTATTCATTGTTGTATTCGTCGTTGTATCAATTGTTTCTTCAGCAAGAACACTTGTCGTTGCTAACATCATTGTTGACAGCAACGTCACACATACTAAATACCCTACACCCTTTTTCATTAAACTGTTCCTCCGTAAAAATATGTCTCATTTATGATAACATTCTTTTTTACATTTATAAAAAAAACATGAGTGATCCAAACGGACGCATACCTGCTCTTATCTTCACATACCAGTGTTCCTTTTTTATAGGGTAACCTTCTCTTCTGTTTCTTTATATTTACTTACTTAAATAAAAAATAGCTCAAGAAACCCCGTTACTGATTTCTTAAACTATCTTTCATTTAGTCATTTTGGCGTCACATCTTCCCCAAACCATCGCTGTGACAGTTTCTGAAACTCACCTGAGGCTTCTAGTTGATCAAACGCCTGATTGATTTTTGTCACTAATGTCTGATCTGATTTTCTCGCCCCTACTGCAAAATCCTCGCTTGCATAATCTCCAGTTAAAATGTGATAATCTTGCAATTGATTTTTTTGTTTCAAATAATAATTTGCATACACACGATCCATTAATAAACCATCAATTCGACCACTTCTCAAATCAATCAATGCTTCATTAAAGCTATCATATAGAACAGCTTCCTTGTTTTTAACATAATCTTTTAGGACTTCCGGTTGCTTCGTAAAGACATCGTAACCTGATGAACCATTTTGAGCACCTAGAATCTTCCCCTTCATGTCTGCAAAACTTGTGATTTTAGAACTTTTAGGCGTTATTAAAACTTGCATGTTTTCCATGTAAGGTTGTGTAAACTGTACTTTTTTTTCACGTGCAGGGGTTTTGGAATAGCCATTCCAAATCAGATCAATCGTTCCATTAGTCAACTCAAACTCCTTCATTGACCAGTCAATCGGTTGAAAGTTGACCTTGATTCCATATTCTTTAAACACAGCTTTAGCTAACTCGATATCAAAGCCAGTTAACTTACCATCTTTATCACGAAACCCCATCGGAACAAACGTATCGTCTAAGCCAATCGTGATTTCTTTTTCTTGATTGATTGTCGCCCAACTGTCTTCTGTTGGCTTTCGTCCACAACCAGAAAGTCCGAGTAAAATAAAAAGAACTAAAAATAATGCCTGAGTAAATTTTTTCATCTATTTTTTCTCCCTTTCTTTTACTGGTTTGGTGTTACTTTTAATAACTGATCGCTCACATTTTCTGCAAAAACTAAATCATGGGTCACGATAATTTGAGTTACACCTTCTTCTTTCAGAGATACAATCAACTTTTCAACTTGTTGACGCAACTCAGGGTCTAGTGCACTTGTTGGCTCATCGTAAGCTAACACTCTGGGATTCATAGCTAACGCGCGTGCGATTGCAACACGTTGCTTTTGCCCACCTGACAATTGGAAAGGATAGCTGTCTAATAAATCACTGATACCTAAAGACTCTGCCAGCTCTTTTGCCTTTTTGGTATACACTTCTTTTGGCTGTTTTAACACATTCTTAGGCGCTAAAGTGATGTTATCGAAAATACTTAAATGTGGGAATAATTGAAAATCTTGGAATACAACGCCTACCACTTGTTCCCGATTTTTTAGTTCCGCTGGGTTAAATGGTTCTTGATCTAAATAAAACTCACCACTATCTGCTTTTTCAAGCCCAGCTAATACACGAAGGAGGGTTGTCTTCCCACCACCAGAAGGACCAACGATAGCTAATGTCTTACCATCAGGAATGACTAAATCTAACTCTTTGATTACTTGTTTTTTACCAAATGTTTTACTTACTTTTTTTAATTCGATCATCTTTTTTCCTCCTAGCGATAATAGTTCAACTTCTCTTCTACTTGTTTCATAATCAATGTCAAGATTCCTGTCAGTGCAAGATAAATTCCTGCCACACCTAGTAATGGTAATAAACTAGCATCCCGTTCCATGGCAATTTTTCCTGCACGCATAACGTCCCCTAAACCTAAAATATAAACTAATGAAGAATCTTTCACCAAGTTGATGACTTCATTTCCTACAGAAGGAAGAACAATTTTTATTACCTGTGGGATCACGATTTTCGTCACTGTTTGAAAAGGACTAAATTGTAAAACTTGTGCTGCTTCATACTGTCCTTGTGGAATAGATTGGATTCCCCCGCGAAAGATTTCGGCAAAGTATGCCGCATAATTTAATACAAAAGCTAGTAAAGCTGCTTCAAAACGATCGAAGACAATCCCAATCGTTGGTAACCCATAAAAAACAAAAATCAATTGTAAAAGTAATGGTGTTCCTCGCATAACCCAGACATACGTTTGAAGAAGATAACGAATTGGCTTAAAGTTGAGCGATAATCCTAACGCTAAAATCAATCCGAGTGGGAGTGAGCCGACTAATGTCAAACAAAATAATTTCAAGGTTGTCAGTGCTCCAACTAATAATTGCGGCATAACTTCAATTAAATCTTTCATTGTTTTTCCTCCTTTAAATAAAAAAAGCCCTCTTGGCTTGATGCCAAGAGGACGTTTACACGTGGTTCCACCTCTGTTTACTTTTTCCTTGCAGAAAAAACCTCTAGCGGTCTTGTTTCCAGAAATTGGTGAAAAAAAAAGCCTTTGGTCGTTATGACCAAAGGACGAATAAACGTGGTTCCACCTTTTTTTGTTGGCACTTCACAGTCAGCCAACCTCATCTGGTCATCAAACAATGACCGCAGCTATAACGGGCTACCCGGGTTCTCCTACTTCTCAATTTCAAAAAACCGACTCCAAGATGTGTTTCACAATTAGTTGCTATCTCTTCGCACCAACCAGAGACTCTCTAAAAACTGCTAATGGCTACTCTTCTTTTCGATGTCATTTCATTTACTTACGTGTAATTTACAGGATTAATTTTCATTTGTCAAATTTTTTTTACCTGTTAAAATAAAAATAAATGAAGGAGGTCGAATGAAATATGCCACAAGCAACTGAACAAGAAGCGTACGAGCTACTTTCTCACCTAGGAATTTCTTATCAAAAAGTGGACCATCCAGCAATTACATCTGTTAAAAATTTGACATTTGATTTACCTGGTCCTCAAGTTAAAAATTTATTGTTGAAATCAAAAAAAGGCAAGCAAATTTATCTTGTTATCTTGCCTGATGAAAAACATGCTGATTTAAAAAAGTTAGCCGATGAATTAGCTGAGAAGCGTCTTTCTTTTTTATCAGAAGAACAAATGACCCAATTATTAGGCGTTCCTGCTGGCACCCTCACGCCTTTAGCCCTTATGCACGATACCGAAAATCAAATTCAAGTAGTTATTGATGCGGCAATCGACCAAAAAGACACAGTTGGCTTTCACCCAAACATAAATACAACAACATTAATTATCGATTTTGTAGATTTCCAAAAAATTCTAAAGTATTTAAATCATCCGCCAATTTTTGAAAGTTTATAGGCATTTGAAATTAAGTAAATAAGTCTGGTTCAAATTTTCTTTATTCATATCAAACAATCTGCTGAAAAATAGCAGAAATCTTATAAAAAGCCACGCAGCTTCTCATGTAGAAGCTTGCGTGGCTTTTTTGATTTTCTTTTATTCTTTAGTTGTTTAACTAATTTTGAGCTATTATTTTTAGAAAAGTGTTCTTACTTGTTTGAAGCAAGACGTTTTGTGCCACAACCTCTATTCACGGTGTTCCCAAAACAACTCCTCCAGATAGTTTGCAAACACGTCAAAATATGAAAAGCTATTTTGCGTGTTTGCTCACTATCTTGTCGAAGCTAAACATTTTGCGCCACAATCTTTATTCACGTTATTCAAGAAATAACTCCTTCCAAATAAGTCCAAATTTCACAAAAATTTGAAAAGCAATTTTCGAAAATTTATTCTTGTTTATTGGAGCAGCGCACTTCTTTCACAACCTTTTTCACGGTGTTCCCAAAGCAACTTCTTCGGCAATAAGTCTTTTTTTCATAAAAACATGAGAAACTATTTTTAGAAAAAACTCCTTATTGCTTGAAGCTACACGCTTTGCGCCACATCCTTTATTCACGGTGTTCCCAAAACAACTCCTCCAGATAGTTTGCATCCACGGCAAAATATGAAAAGCTATTTTGCGTGTTTACTCACTATCTTGTCGGAGCTAAGCGTTTTGCGCCACATCCTTTTTCTACTACTCTTTCATCGCAGCTTTTAAAGCAGCTGCCAAAGGACTTTCTTCCGGCTCTTCCGCCTGTGAATATTTTTTCATCAGACGACGCTCTTCATGCTTCGTCATCTTTTTCTTTTGCTCTTTTTTCCCTAACATTTTTTCTGTCGTTCCATCATATTTACAACGGAAATAAGCGCCATTTTTCCCCTCAATGATTTCCATTTTTCGATGACATTGTGGGCAACGATGGTTCGACACCTTAGGATCTTTTCGTCGACGATAACTACAGTCCGCATTCGTACAGACATAGATTTTACCGTCACGCGTATTTTTTTCTCGTAAATTTGAACCACATTCAGGACATTTCTTTTGTGTAATTGAAAAATCTTGATAAGATTGCTTGCTTGTTTTGATTTCTTGAACTAAACGTTTCGTTTCCTTTTCAATTCCTTGTAAAAATTGACCCGCCTGTTTTTTTCCTGCGGCAATGGCTTCCAGATCTTTTTCCCAACTTTCAGTCAATTCCGGTGTAACTAATGAAGGATTAACTAACTCAAGTAATTGCTTACCTTTCGGCGAAACTTGTAGACCAGCTGGTGTCCGCTCCATTAATTCTGATTTAATCAATTTTTCAATAATCTCCGCACGAGTCGCTGGTGTGCCCAAACTATACTTCTCCATAAATCCAAGTAAACTTGCTTCAGTTAATGGCTTTGGCGGTGCAGAAAGTTCTTTTTTGATAGTAAAGTTTGGCGTAATGCGCTGCCCTTTTTTCCATTCAACTTCGTTAACCGTTTCTTCCGCTGATTTCTTCCAGCCAGCTTGAACCACTCGATTTTGACGAAAAACAAATATTTCTTTTCCAAAATTTACGGTGATTTTTGTCTGGCTCACTTTATGTGGTTCAGCAAATAACGTTAAGAAACGTGTTACGATCATTTGATAAATTTTTTGTTCCTCGTTGCTCAATTTTTCATAACGTGGACGATTTTCCGTTGGTAACAGCGCATGATGATCAGTTACTTTGCTATCTTGAAAAACTTTTGTTTGTTTCACTACTGCGCCATTTTTCAAGTAAAGTTTCACTTCTGGTGCAAAATCACTAACAGCTTGTAGACGCTCTTTCATCGTGCTTTTCATATCATTTGTCAAATACTTACTATCTGTACGCGGATAAGTCACGATTTTGTGTGTTTCATACAAACTTTGAACTAAACTTAATGTTTTTTTCGCTGAATAACCATGTCGTTGGTTCGCTTCACGCTGGATTTCTGTCAAATCATAAGGCAACGGAGCAGGCTCAGTCTTTAGCTTTTCTTGAATCTCTGTTACCGTACCATTCGACTGACTTAATGTTTTCACAAGTGCTTGTGCTTCTTCTATTTTTTTCAACGCAAATTGATTTTTTTGAATCATTTTCGCTTGTTCGTTAGCAACCGCTAAATGGATTGTAAAATAAGTCTGTGGTCGAAATTGTTCAATCTTCTTTTCTTGATCACGTACTAAAGCTAAAGTTGGTGTTTGCACACGGCCTGCAGATAAATTATCCTGATATTTAACCGTCAATGCTCGTGTCACATTTAAACCGACTAACCAGTCTGCTTTTGCTCTTGCCAAAGCAGACGCATAAAGTGCATCGTATTCTTTGGCTGGCTTGAGGTGCTTAAATCCATCTTTGATTGCTTTATCTGTTTGAGAAGAAATCCATAAACGTTTTACTGGTTTATTAAAATGTACGTATTCTAAAATCCAGCGCGCGACTAACTCGCCTTCTCTTCCAGCATCCGTTGCAATGACAACTTCATCCACATCTTTTCGGGTTGCTAATTGCTTGATTGCCTTTAATTGATGCCCAGTTTTTGGTAGTGGTTTGATTCCTAGATTTTTGGGAATCATCGGTAATGTTTCCATCTGCCAGCTCTGCCATTCTTTGTTCAAGTCTTCCGGCATTTTCAGTCCCAATAAATGACCAAGGGCCCAGGTCACAATCACCTTGGGTCCTTCGTAATAATTTTTATGTTTTTGATTAGCTCCAAGCACCTTGCTTAGGTCTTTGGCAACGCTTGGTTTTTCCGCTAGAATTAGTTGTTTCATAAAATTCCTTTCCACTTTCTACGCTGAGTGGTTGATTTTCTTTTAATAAAGCTAAACCTTTATATTGTTGGAGATCATCATCACATTCTTCACACCAGCGCTCTTCTCCTTCATTCCAAAAGGCGCTTAGAAAGTTGCTCTTCGCATTGATATATTCATATTTTTGATGGATTGCGATCCATTGTTTTTCATACTCAGCT
The DNA here is from genome assembly GCF_050528535.1 of Enterococcus sp. DIV0176. Lineage (NCBI taxonomy): Bacteria > Bacillati > Bacillota > Bacilli > Lactobacillales > Enterococcaceae > Enterococcus > Enterococcus sp. DIV0176. The sequence continues at coordinate 2,161,892 of NZ_CP172879.1, forward strand.
TTGGCTTCTTCAAAAGAATCAAAGATTTTCTCATCTTGAATATCTTCTTCCCAATTCTCGAAAAACCACCATGGCTCATTATCACCAAACATGGTTATTACTTGATACATATTTGCGTTCCCTCTTTTCAACTTAGACGTAAGCATTTTGTTCTGCTCGTTTCACAATAGCTACATCTTAGTCACTTTTCAAAAAAGTTGCAAGAAATCACTCTTACGAAAATCAATCTATTTTAATTTTCATTTATCCAAACCTTTTTTAGATGACAATGTCGCAATAAAATCTTCAATCATCCAGCGATAGCTTTCTTCTGGATCCACTTGTGGTTCACGAGTAAAATAGCCTAAAAAACGTAAAGATAAATACCCATGGATCAGACTTCTTAGCTCACGGCTGCGATGAACTTTTTCTTCATTTGTTAATTCAAATACTTCAAAAATCTGCAAGATGATTTGATTCGTTTCATGGATCCCATCGAGTAAAATTTCTTCATTCGTGTGGGGAATACTAATCAATAACTCATAGACTGCGCGATTGGCAAAAGCAAATTCTTGATAAGTTTTTGCGTATATTCGGAGTGCCTCAGCACCACTTTTCCCAACTAATGCTCGTAACAATTGGTCATTCAGTTCACGTAAAAGCTGCGCAGTCAACGCCGTTTTCACCTCACGAATATTTTTAAAATAGTTATAGAGTGAAGGCGACTTGATGTCTAAACGTTTTGCTAAATGTTGAAAAGTAAGTTGTTGCACATCCATTTCTTCTGCTAACTCACGAAAACAGTCGATGATTTTTTCTTGAGACAGATTTCTCTTTTTCATTTCTTTAATCTCCTCATAAGTAAAAAAATCCTTAACATTCATAGTTTAACATGAAAAACTCGGATAAAAAAGGAAGTTTTGTTGATAAACTACAAGTTGTAGTTTATAATAATCGACTGTAGATGAAAATTTTCAGAAAGAAGGATTTTGCTTGACTACGGAAATAAAAAGAAAAATATTTAGAAGAAGAGAAGTTTGGGAACGCAATCTACTCGTTTTATGGTTTGGAACTTTTATGGCTGGTATTGGGTTCAGTCTGGTCATGCCATTTATGTCACTTTACATAGATACGTTAGGTCATTATAGTACCGCTCAGTTGAATTTTTGGAGTGGCTTAACCTTTTCTTCTACTTTTTTGGTAACGACGATTATCTCCCCATGGTGGGGAAAACTTGCCGATCAAAAAGGGCGAAAATTGATGCTGTTACGTGCTTCTCTTGGGATGGCAGTTGTGATTGCCTTAATGGGTTGCGTCAGCAATGTTTATCAACTTGTTGGCTTACGTCTTTTGCAAGGTATCTTTTCGGGCTACATCAGTAATGCCACCGCTCTCGTTGCGACAGGTACTCCTAAAGAAAAAAGTGGTCAAGTTCTTGGAACACTGGCTACTGGATCAGTTACTGGAACATTACTCGGTCCGCTGTTAGGTGGTATTTCTGCTTCAACTTTTGGCTATCGTCCAACATTTTTCATTACTGGAATTATTTTATTTTTGGTTTTTCTACTTAGTCTATTTTTTGTTCATGAAGAATTTATACCTGTGAAAAAAGAAAACATGGTTTCTGCTAAACAAATTTTTCGAGAGCTTAAGTATCCTCAAGTTGTCTTGGGAATGTTTATCACTACAATGATTATCCAAGCATCTAATAATTCAATTAGTCCAATCATTAGTTTGTATATTCGTCAGTTATTGAATGGACATGGAGACGTGACTTTAGTTAGCGGAATTATTGCATCGATTCCTGGGATAGCAACTTTGATTGCAGCACCTCGTTTTGGACGGCTTGGTGATCGAATCGGTAGTGAACGAATTCTAGCAATCGGCTTAGGCTTTGCCGTCTTAGTCTATATTCCAATGGCATTTGTCACAAATGTTTGGCAGCTTGCTGGTTTGCGTTTTTTAGTTGGGATCTCGGATGCTTGTCTTCTTCCAGCGGTTCAAGCATTGATCACGAAATATTCACCACATCACGCTGCTGGTAGAATTTTTAGTTACAATCAATCTTTCCAAGCGACAGGAAATGTGATTGGTCCAATGATTGGTTCAAGCGTTTCAAGTGCTTTTGGTTATCGGGGCGTGTTTCTCTCAACCTCGTTACTCGTTATGGTTAATTTTTTATTAGTCCGTCATAATACACAAGAAATCCATGAACCCGTTGTTGAAAAGTCAGTTTCTTTAGATGATTCAGCATTAACAGAGCATTCTTTGAAAGAAAAACAATTACATTAACTAAAAAATGAAAAGGTTGGTTGCCATGTCAGCCAGCCTTTTTTACACCAAATTCTCTTAACTTATCTGCTAGTAAATAAAAAAATAGCTACTCCCAATTAGGAGCAGCTATTTTTTTATTTATTTTTTGTTACTTGCGTTACTTAAAATAATCATTAATGTTTGTTCCAAACGATGGCAACTGTTTTTGAACATCACTCCTTATCTTCTCGGAGTTAAACGATTTGGGCCGCAACCTTTAGATATATTGCAACACTTTTGCTTCTTGGAAGGCATTATCAATTAAACCGCCACCCAAACATTCCATTCCATCATAAAAGACAACTGCTTGCCCTGGTGTGATCGCACGTACTGGTTCATCAAAAATGACTTCTGCACGATTTCCAGGAAGTAAGCGAACCGTTACAGGAACATCTTGTTGACGATAACGGAATTTCGCTGTGCATTTGAATTCTTTCGGCATTTCATTGTTGGTTGTGAAATGAATTTCACTTGCTTCAAGACTTGTTGCATACAAGGCAGGATGATTAAATCCTTGTCCAACATATAACGTGTTTGTTGTTAAGTCTTTTCCAACAACAAACCATGGTTCTTGTGTCTTTCCGCCACCACCAATTCCTAATCCTTGGCGTTGACCGATTGTGTAATACATTAAACCAGCATGTTGTCCCATGACTTCACCATCAAGCGTCACCATGTTTCCTTTTTTTGCTGGTAAGTAATTGCTTAAAAATTGTTTGAAATTCTTTTCTCCAATAAAACAGATCCCAGTTGAATCTTTTTTCTTTGCTGTCGCTAAGCCAGCACGTTCAGCAATGGCACGTACTTCTGATTTTTCCATACCGCCTAGTGGGAACATTGTTTTTGCTAATTGTTCTTGTGACAATTGGCTCAAGAAATAGGTTTGATCCTTGTTATTGTCCACACCACGAAGCATGTGAACCACACCATTTTCATCACGAGAAACTTGTGCATAATGCCCAGTTGCTACATATTCTGCACCTAAATCCATTGCGTAATCTAAAAATGCCTTAAACTTGATTTCTTTATTACACATCACATCTGGATTTGGTGTCCGTCCTGCACGGTATTCTGCTAAGAAATATTCAAACACTCGATCCCAATATTCTTTTTCAAAATTCACAGAGTAATAAGGAATCCCAATTTGCGCTGCAACTTTTGCAACGTCTTTGTAGTCTTCCGTCGCTGTACATACGCCATTTTCGTCAGTATCGTCCCAATTTTTCATGAAGATACCAACGACATCATACCCTTGTTCCTTTAGTAAAAGTGCTGTTACTGATGAGTCAACTCCGCCACTCATCCCTACGACAACGCGTGTTTTGCTGTTGTCTGTCATACTATCACCATCATTTCAATTAGATTTTCTGAAACATCTACGAGTTGAAGGTCGCAACTTTTCAGTGCTTTCCATTATACGTCATTTTTTTGAAAATTTCATCTCTTTGTTCTTAAGATTTTACCAAAAATAATTTCAATAATTTATAACCAAAAAATCACCGTTTTATATAAGATGAAGTTTGTTCATAATCGGTTAATTTTTGCTAATTCTTCTTGCTTTGCTTGAAAAATTTCATCAATGTTTGCTTCTGATAATGGCGATCCGAATGGTAAGGTTTTGACTAATAATTTCCTTTCCGGCGCATCTACACCCACATTTACGTCATTGCCGATTGGAACACTATAATTATGGATGTGACCGTGCAAATTACGAACGGCATCATTTTGCCCCAACAATAAAGGATAATGCGTTAAGTAATATTGATGGTGATTAAATTTAACGATTGCACCGACATCATGAAAATAAAACTTCTTGTCTTGATTCATCATTCCAGGATCATTTTTTTCTAAATAACGAAAAAAGGCACGGCTATCATGGTTGCCTTTAATAAAATGGATTTCCCCATTTAGTTGTTTCACTTGTTCAAGTATTTCCTGACTCCCCTTTTCATACTGAGGATGCATGGCAAGATCACCTAAGTGATAAACGGTATCTTGCTCTTTTACAATAGCATTCCAGCTATCGATAAGTTGAGCATTCATTTCATCAACTGTTTTAAATAAACGTGGAGCAAAATCATTTTGTCCTAATAGAGCCTCATGAAAAAAATGAAGATCACTAATAAAATAATTCATGTTCTCGCCTCTTTCTAAACTTATCAAGTTCTCTTTATTTTAGCGTTCTTTTGCTAAAATCACCAAAGTTAAAGCCAAATAAAGGGAAGTTGTTTTTCATTCATGCTAAACTGAACGTAGCTATTGCTTAAACTAAACGAGAGAGAAGGGAAAACATTATGACAATCTCATTTACTGGAACAATCAAACCAGACCAAACAATTATCGAGTTAGCTGAGAGCCAAGGAACCTTAACCATTTCAACTAAGAAAGTAGAACCTATGGACAACTCTTTTGAATTATACTTCCAAAATCGCCACTGTGTTGGAATTGATTCCGTACCTAAGGACTTCGATACGCTTATTTTGGTAACGCTCCCTTGGGAAATAGAAGCAAATTATTTAAGTCACTCCTTTTTAGTACTCGCAGAAGAAAACAACTTAACCATTTCGAAACCAGAAGAAATTGCCAAGCAGATCCCTACAAATGTTTTACCGAAAATCGAGGAAACACGCGAACAATTTTTGCGTATACTGACAACAATCGGTTACTTCTTCTTGCCAGCAGAAACAAAGAAAAAGAAACCAGCCAAAGCACGTCATCGTTGGACAAAAGAAGTCAGTGAGATTCCATTCACTGTTCATTTTCGTGGCAGTAAAGCCACCCTTTATTGGAAAAGTCGAAATGAAATGCTAGTTAAAAAAGGCGCTATTATGATGGAGGAAGCTCCGCTTAATAAAGATGGTTCCGTGAGTTACGCCGCAAAGTATGGTGACAAATTACGTGCCGATCATCAAGAAAAAATTTCTGGTAATAAAACAACTGCTGATATTATTTTGAAAAGTGTCAATGAAGTGAGTCTGTTCCTTTACTTTGGCGGGACAAACAGTTGGCTTGAAATTCTGGATGAGAATGGGAAAAGTCTAGATGAATGGACTAGAGTAGACTAATTAATTGATAAAAAATTCAAACAAAAAAAGTAGCATCAAACATAGTAAAACAGGAGCTGTGACAAAATTATTGTCACAGCTCCTGTTTCTTAATAGGCGATATTTCCCAAATCAGCTTTTTCGGCAACAAGTCCTCTTCTCATAAAAATATGAGAAACTATTTTTAGAAAAATTTCTTATTGCGTGAAGCTGACCGCTTGGAGCTACAACCTTTTTTCCTCGGTGTTCCCAAAACAACTCCTCGCAATAGCTTGCATCCACTTCAAAATATGAAAGGCTATTTTGAGTGCCAGCTCGCTATCTTGTCGGAGCTAAACGTTTTGCGCCACAACCTTTTCCTCGGTACTCAAGAAGTAACTCCTTCAAAATAAGAATAAATTTCACAAAAATTTTAGAAGCAATTTCTGAAAATTTATTCTTATTTATTAGAGCTGAGCGTTTTGAGCCACAGCTTTTATTCACGGTGTTCACAAAGTAGCTTCTTCGGTAATAAGTCTTTTTTTCATAAAAACATGAGAAACTATTTTTAGAAAAAATTCCTTATTACTTAAAGCTAACCACTTTGAGCCACAGCCTTTTTCTTAACGAATCAAATCTGTGTCTGGATGTTCCAGTAATTGCTTGACTTGTTTTCGCGTTGTCAATGGTACATCCCCTTGAATCGCATGCGCAAGTCGTGCATTGGCAATAGCAAATGCAACAGTTTCTTCCAATGACCAGCCTTCTGCAAAACCAAGTAGGATTCCTGCGGCATACGCATCTCCAGCACCAATTCGATCTAAAACCTCTAATCGTTGTTTGGGTATTTCAAATGCGTCTGTCGGCGTTATCAAATAACCGCTCAAAAATTTTTCGTGATTAATCACTTGGCGTTTTGTACCAGCAAACCACGTAATATCATAATGTGCTAAAAAGGATTGGATAAAGGCTGTTTCATTTTCTGAAACGGAGACTTCTGTTTTCCATTGCATCAACTCCACCAAATCTCGGGTGGAACCAAAAACTATCGTACAATAAGGCAATATTTCTTCGTAACGCTGTTTCATTTGCTCTTTTTTCCCTGGTTCTTGGTTTAAACTTGGGCGAAAATTAAAATCAAAACAAACGATTTTTCCCGCAGCATGTGCCTCTTTTGCCAACGTAATCGCCGTTTGTGCTGTAATTTCAGTCAAACTTAAACTAATTCCGCAGATATGAAGCATATCCACTTGCTCAATGAATTGTTTCACGTCATAAGCTTCGATTGGAGACAAACTAAACGAACTACTTTTTCGGTTTTGGTAAGTCACTTCGGTTGGTCTTGCACCAAATCCCATCTCCGCAAAGTACGTACCAATATGTTGATGTTGTTGAACGATATACGCTGTTTGAATACCTAAACTTTTTAAATTAGCTAACGCAGCTTTCCCCAAACGATTATCGGGTAACGCCGTCAACAGATAACTTTCTATTTCAAAATGCGCTAAATTTCCAACCAGATTCACACCTGTTCCCGTATACGCCATTCGCAAAGTATGTGTTTGTTCCAATTGCAAATGTTCAGGGGGCGTCAAGCGTAACATCACTTCACCATATGCACCAATCTTCATTTTTTTCACTTTACTTCACCAGCTTCTCCATCATTTCCAATAACGTTTTAACATCTTCAACTTTTGTATCTCCTGTTTCTGAATCAATAATTGAGCTATAAACATGGGGAATGATTTTTTTCACACCAGCATCAACGGCAATCTGCACGATCTCTTCGAAATTCGCCAAATCAATGCCACCAGTTGGCTCCAACGCAAAATCGAATTCCGCACAAGCTTTTGCGACTGCTTGATATTCTTCTTTGTGCGCAAGTCCCTTCATAGGGAAATATTTAATGGATGTCCCGCCCATGTCTTTTAACAACTGAATAGCTGTTTCAATTGGTACTTCAGCTGCAGGTGCTTGTGAACTTAATGGCCCAGTTGCGATATTGACATAGCCCACTTTTCCAGTCGGTGACACAAGACCATTGACAACTGTTTCTTCTTGTTGTAGTAATGCTCGTGAAGCACCTACTCCCGTAAATACTTGGTTCACATGTTGTGGTTGCAAAACAGCCGACAGTCTTGAGACCATTTGGCTTTGATTGGGATCGCCCGCACCCAAACCAACGGACAAAGCATTATTCGTTGCTTCTTGATATTTTTTCATATCAGTAATTGCTGCTTCATCTGTTTCGTAATTTTTTGAAAGAACACCTAAAACAATATGACCATTGGCTGCTTCATAACATGCTTTTGCATTTTCGACAGAGTTTGCTAAAACGTTTAGACAAATTCGATCGGCTAAATAATTTGGACTAAGTGACATCTTCATTCTCCTCATCAATTGGTTTTAGTTTAAAATTTCTGCTAATCGTGTAATAATTTTTTTCATTTCGGCTTCTGTGACTGACCGAATATCAAATTCGATCACACCATTGTTTGCCTGATATTCTCTTGTATAGATGGCAGGATCTTTTTCTTTCAACTCAGTAATCACTTCTTTAGCTGACTTTTCACCTGAAACTTTGATGCTTGCTCGATAAATATCCCGACCAGCACCATCCTGCACGATTTTTGCTTCAATATTTGGTAGTTGGTTCATCGCCTCAACAAAAGGAAGTAATCTTTTTTTCATTGATTCCCCAGTTTCACTTCCTGTAAGTAAATAGTCCTCAACGGCTTGAGTAAAGCCTAGTAAATTATCTTTGCCGATTTTCATCGCACGTCCGATTCCTTTGCTTTGCAAACGAACCCATTCCACATACGTTTTCTTGCCAATCACTAAGCCAGCACTAGGGCCTTCAATTGCTTTCGCGCCAGAGTAAATTACTAAGTCGGCACCAAGTTGACTATAAGTAAACAAATCTTCTTCTGCGGCTGCATCAACAATTAAAGGAAGATCATGTTGATGTGCCACTGCTGCAGCTTCTTGGACACTCAGCATACTTTTTTGAACGGTGTGATGACTTTTAATATATAAAATTGCTGCTGTTTCTTCCGTAATCATCATTTCTAGGTGGTCAGGTGTACACATATTGGCATATCCTGTCTCGACAACTTGTCCACCACCTTGTTCAACCATCACTTCAACAGGCGTACCATAATCCACATTATGACCCTTAGGTAAAATGATTTCTCGCTTGGTGATTTTTTTGGTATAAGGGTGATACACGTGATAGGCACTTCCTTGCCCAATAATGCCAGCAACTGACTGTGCAATTCCAGCTGAGGCACTCGAAACGATTTGAGTATCTTCGACTTGAAGTAGCCCAGCCAAGTAGCTCCCTGTTTCTTTCACTAATTCACTCATTTCAAAAAAGTGTTCACCGCCAAAACGCTGCGCTTCCAGCACTTTTTCTGAAACCTTTGATACACCTAGAATGGTCATTTTTCCAGAAGCGTTGATGACTTCTTTTAAGTGAAATTTTTCATAACTGACAGTCATAAATTTCCCCTCCAATAATGGTTTTGACTGGTTTGATCTGACTATCCGTCGTCCGAGTAAAACCATTGGAATCTGTTAACACTTTTGGTTCTTCTAAAAATTCAAAAATCGTTAAATCTGCATCAAATCGTTCTTTCAACTGCCCTTTATTGGCTAGATGAAAGTTTTCCGCAGGTGCCTTTGTTACTTTTTCAATAATTTCTTCCCAAGAATAACCAACGACATGTAACTTTTCCATCGTGGTTGCTAAATCATAAACTGGTCCATTTTCACGATTACGAATATAGATATCCGTACTAATTGATGATGCTTTGATATTTGCTTGTTTTGCGACTTCTGCCACATGAAAATTGAAACTATCTGTCCCATGACCAATATCAAAAATGATTCCTTTCGCAAAGGCTTCTTTAGCAATCAATTTGATTTCATTTGTTTCTGAATCAAGGATACCATTACTTTTTCCATTGAAACAGTGAGTCAAGACATCTCCTTTTTCCATTCTAGCTAAAACTTCGGCTAATTCTGGTGGCGCAGAACCAATATGAACCATTAAAGGTAGATGCTGATTCTCATTTTGGATTTTTTTAGCTAAATCTAGTGGTGTGATGCCATTTTTTCCTACCACAGTTTTACTCATTCGTGCCTTGATTCCAACAATGAATTCAGGAAGTTCATTCATTTTTTGTTTCACTAATGTTTCTTGCACTTTACTTAAATCAGCTAACTCATCTTGCGTGACAATTCCCCATTTAGAGATATTCAGTAGCGCATAGACATTCGTTTTTGCTTGCTTGGCGTAACGATAAAACGTTTCGATATTTTCTGCGCCAGTTGTTCCGGCATCAATAACGGTCGTCACGCCTTTTTCAACGCCAATTTTATCCGGATAATCATAATAAAGCGTCATTTCTTCAAAACAATGTACATGATCATCAATCCAGCCAGCTGATAAATATTGCTGTGAGGATAAGGTCAACGTTTCTTTTGTCTCTCCCGTAATTTTGGGTGCAATTTGGCTGATTTTCCCATTTTCAATACCAATTTCAAAGGACGGACCTTTAAGTTCTTTTGCATTTTTTATTACTAAATCAAACATGGCGACACCCTACTTTTCAATAAATTTAAATTTTGACCAAGGATGAATAAATGGCAATAAAATAAGCTCTTCTTCACGAATTGTTCCTACTTTATTTTTTCTTGAATCACTATGAGGCTCTAAAACGACTTGAAGTTCATTTTTGTATTTGCCAAATTGATCATTGCCAATCACAACGTCACCCACTTGAAATTCAAAACTTGCATCATGGACAGGATTGTCTACATTTTTATATTTTTTTCGTACTTCAGTTGAACGAATCACTTGGTTGGTAATATCTCCACGACGAACATGTTGCTCATTCAATACGATTTGACGCTCTACTTCATTTACTTCTGGTACAAATTCAATCGCAAAAACAGTTTGATAACGATCAATCTTGCCTAAAGCTTCTAGCTCTTCTTCTGAAGCATATGCATTTCCGATAATAACGTCATCAATCAAGTCTGTCGCAAATAAATGTTTTGCAGCAACATCAACAGGTAAATGGCGATGCATTTCTAATGTTGGTAACCCATCGTTGATGTCCCAAGGGCCAATTTCTCCAACTTGTGAAGTAATGAATGCCGCTGTGCGAATACCTTGACGTTTAAAACGTTGGCTACATTTTTCAAAAAATTCAAAAGGTAAAGCCGTGCCTTCTTGGGGATAAAAATTATGACAACCATATAAAAATGGTGTATTTGCTTGATAAGTCAAAATGTTATCTAAGTAAGCAACATCATTACTCATATTTAATTCGATTGCTAATTCATAAGGATTGTATGTTAGCATTGCTTCCTTATTTCCATCAAAACCTAAATCTAAACGAATGCCATCCGCACCTAATTCGTGGAAAAAACTCAAATCATCATACGAAATGCCAAGCTGTTCAAAAATCGTTGGTGCAACATCTAAAATCGTTTCGTAACCAAGTGATTTGGCGAAAAAAATCAAATTTTTGAATTTTTCTTTGACAACTTCACTATCTTCATTGATTTCTAACATACTCATAAAAATTCGACGGAAACCATAACGATGTGCCAGTTCAATATAAGCACGATCTGTTTCACTATCACTGTGGTCTGGATAAACTGAAATACCTAAAACTCTCTTCATACTTCTTCTCCTCGTTCCATTTTTTCAAATTTTTTTCGGTACTTATAAGCAATACTTGTGGCAAAAAGAATGGTCACAATTCCTACAAGTTGGTGTAAACCAGCAAAAAGTCCACTCAAAATAATCACAGTTGAAATACCAATGATTGCAATAACTAGAAAATAACGTAATTTCATCTGCTCCATTTTTGGAGGTAATCCTCTTTTTTCCAAATAAGTATGTGCTGCAATTAACACAACTATGCCAACGATCAGTTCCATTTTTTCACCACCATTCACTTTTACTGATTCAATTCAATAAAGGGCAGGACTGCATCCCGCCCTTCGTTGTTTATTGTTCTTGCGTGATCCCAGTATTCAATACTTCTTGTGTTGCTTGTTCTTGTGCCTGTTCTTCAGCTTCTCTTGCTAGCTGTTGTTTTTCAAATACTTTAAAGAATGGATAGTAAATTCCTAACGTAATGAAGAAGTTCACCACAACTAAGATTCCTGCGGCTACGCTCCAATTCGTGCTCATCCAAGCAGCGATTGGTGCAGGCATTGCAAATGGCAAGCGTGCGACCATCATCGGTACAACTCCGCTGATTGTTAAGACATAAGATAAAGTTGTTGTAATCAACGGTGCTACGATAAATGGAATACCTAAAACAGGATTCATCACGATTGGAGCCCCGAAAATCACTGGTTCATTGATGTTAAATAAGCCAGGGAGAATGGATAATCGTCCTAAACTCTTCAAATATTTTGATTTTGAGAACATGAACAACACGACTAAAGCAAGGGTTGTTCCAGCGCCACCAATCCAAATGAACCATTGTAAAAATTGTTCTGTGAAAATATTTGGCATGTTTTGTGCACTTGCTCCAGCATTGAATGCATCAATGTTTTCAGCAATTGAAATATCCCAAAACGGACGGATAACTGGTCCCATGATTGCTGGCCCATGAATCCCTAAAACCCAGAAGAAGCAGATTAAGAAAACAGTTAGTAAACCACCAAACAAGCTATTTCCAGCTAAAATCCCTTTTAGAGGCATCAAAATTTGACTTAAGAATCCATTCAAATCGAATCCTAGCATATGACGAATAACCCAGAAGAAAATCAAGATTACTGCACCTGGGATCAAAGCGACAAATGAATTGGTGACTTCAGGTGGCACGCCATCTGGCATTTTGATGGTAATTTTCTTTTCAATAAAAAAGCGATAAATTTCTACAGAAATAATTGCAGTTACGATTGCACCAAATAATGACCCTGAACCTAAATTAGCAATATTGATATAGCGTCCTGCACCAATCACGTTATCCACATCTTCAAATACACGTGTTGGTGGTGCTGCAACGATCAAAAATGACATTAATGCTAAAATTCCGGCTGTTAATGAATCGACTTTGTAGCTTTTTGCTAATGATGAAGCAATCCCGAAAGTTGCATATAATGCTAAGATCCCAACGGTGTAACGAAATGGAATATCTAAAATTTCTCGGTATGGTTCAATCACTGCAGCAACTGATTCAATCGGAATATTTAACAAAATAGTGAAAAATGAACCAACAATCGTTAATGGCATTGTTGCGATGATTCCCTTTCTGATTGCAGTCATGTGTCGTTGTGTTCCAATTCGATTGGCTACTGGCATAATCTTTTGCTCAATGATGCCTACAAATTTATCCATGTTGCTCCCCCTCTAGTTCCTTTTGTTGTTATAACATTATAATGTTTACACAAAGAGAATAACACATATTTTTTATAATGTAAACGCTTTTTAAAATACAAAAAAGAAAAAGTGGAATCATTGCCCTCCCACCTTTTCTTTTTGATGTACCTTCTTACTTTTCGGTTCAGCTTCCTTACGTTTCATAGTCAATATGATAAGGATGTAAAGCCGTGTGATAGATAGCTTCTGAATACTCAACTAGCTGACCGTCTTCTGTCAATGAACGTCTGATTCGTTTCATTCCTAGCGGTTCAGTTGTTTTCAAGATTGCTTGTTCTTCTTTGCTTAAAAATACCGCAGAAAAATCATCCGAAAATTGATCAATTGCATAACCTTTTTGCGTTAACAAACGATATAAAGATTCTTGATGGAACATTTTTTCCTCTAGCTCAGTAACTGCTTTTGGCAAATAATGCACAAAATAAATATATGGCTTTTCGTTGAGATAATACAATCGCTTAAATCGTACCGCTTGATTTCCAAAAGAAGAAAATAATGGATCTTCTTCTGCCAAATCAATTGGGGTAAGCTCTAAAGTTTCTTTGCGTACTTCATGTTGTGAGTTTTCTAAAATTTGCGTAAAACTTGCTGCTTTAGATAAACGATTATATGGACGATTACTTAAAACCGTTGTGCCACGCCCACTTTTCTTTTCCACATATTCATCAGAAGCTAATAATTCAATTGCCTTACGCACAGTGATTTTACTTACCTGAAACATTTCTTCTAATTCATTTTCCGTCGGTAGCATGGAACCTACAGGATATTTTCCAGAGAAAATATCTGCTTTAATTTTATCTGCAACTTCTAAGTATAATACCCGCGTTCTCTTCATAGTTTCACCCTTTATTTTACTCTTAGTAAAAGAATAGCACATAAAAAATAAAATACAAAAAGAAGAACATAAAAGCCTGGGATTGAATAGATCTCCCAGACTTCTTTATTGTATATACAACAGTGATACCGTTTTTCTTTTTGAGTAATTTCGCGATTTTAGGAAAAATTTTTATCAATTAGCGTTGAGTGTTTGTATCACAATTTCTATCTGCGGTGTTCAAGAGTCAACTCCCAACTTTCTAAAAACATGAAAAGCCATTTTGAGTGTCAGCTCACTATCTTTTCAGAGCAAAGCGTTTTGCGCCACAACCTTTTTCACGGTGTTCCCCAAGCAGCTCCTCGAAATAATTCATAACTGTCCAAAAATATGGAAAGCTATTTTTGTCAGTTACTCTTTATTTTTTTGAAGCTGACCGCTTGGAGCCACAACCTTTTTCACAACCTTATGCTCTTTCACCATTCGTCTTAATAACTTCTTTATACCAATCAAATGATTTTTTCTTTGAACGGTTCAATGTACCAGCACCATTATCATCCAAATCAACATAGATGAATCCATAACGCTTGCTCATTTCACCGGTAGAAGCACTCACTAAATCAATACAACCCCACGGCGTATAGCCCATCAAGTCAACACCATCTGCCACCGCATCCGCCATTGCATCAATATGTCGACGTAAATAATCAATTCGATAATCATCATCAATCGTTCCATCTGGCTTTACTTCATCAATTGCACCTAAGCCATTTTCTACAATAAATAGTGGTTTTTCATAACGATTATATAATTCGTTCAATGCAATTCGAAGGCCATCTGGATCAATTTGCCAACCCCACTCACTTGCTTCTAAGAATGGATTTTTGACCCCGCCTAATAAATTACCAATTGATGTATCTGCTTCTGGACTAACTTCATCAACTGCGCTAGACATGTAGTAGCTAAAGCCAATGTAATCTACAGGATAACTTTTCAACAACTCAAAGTCTTCAGCTGTTTGTTCTAGAAGGCTCGCATCCACGCCATATTTTGCATAAGTTCGAGCGGTATATGCAGGGTATTCACCACGAACTTGCACATCCGTACAAAAGAAATTAAATTCTTGATTTTGGATCATTGTTGCAACCTGATTCACTGGGTTGGCATCAATACTATAAGTGGTCGCATAAATAATCATGCATCCAACTTCAATATCTGAACGTAATTCATGCGCAATCTTCACTGCTTTACTGCTAGCAACAAATTGATTGTGCCACGCCTGAAAAATATTTTGATAATCTGCTGCCCCATTGCTTGGGACTAAGCCTTGGCTTAAAGCAGGAAAATGGAAAGCTGAATTGATTTCATTGAACGTCATCCAGTATTTTACTTTTTCGTGGTAACGAGTCAACACTGTTTCTGCGAATCGTTCATAAAACGTAATCAATTCGCGGTTTTTCCAGCCACCATATTTTTTAGCTAAGTTCAACGGCATTTCATAATGAGAAATCGTAATCACAGGCTCAATACCATACTTCAAACATTCATCAATCAACTGATCGTAAAAGCGTAAACCTGCTTCATTTGGCGTCAACTCGTCTCCTTGAGGAAAAATTCGTGACCAAGCAATTGAGAAACGATAACATTTAAAGTTCATTTCAGCAAATAAAGCAATGTCTTCTTTAAAACGGTCATAATGTTCGATTCCTCGGTGATTTGGATAAATATATGTTTCTTCATCAATTGTCCAGTCAAAGTCCTCACTACCGATAATCGCAAATCGTTGCTTTCCACCCGGCATTGCATCGGCAACGGATAAACCTTTGCCATCACGATCAAATGCACCTTCTAATTGATTGGCGGCTGTTGCGCCTCCCCATAAAAACTCTTTTGAAAAACGTGTTGTCATCACTTATATCCTCCTAGTGTCTTTATTTTACGATTGCTAGAAAATCTTCATTCGAGATAATTTCTTTTTGATCTAGTTCTAAAACATCAGCAAATTGGTCGGTATTCGTAATTACAATTGGTGTCACGGTACTGTAACCCGCAGCATGAATTGCCTCAATATCAAATTTTGCTAACAGGTCACCCGCTTTCACTTGGTCCCCTTGTTTTACGACCGTTTCAAAACCAGTACCATTTAATTCCACCGTATCCATTCCAATATGCATCAAGATTTCAATACCATCCGTTGTTGTTAAACCAACTGCGTGACCCGTTGGGAAAATCGTAGTAATTTCGCCATCTGCTGGTGCAACAAGTTCCCCTTTTTCTGGCTCAATTGCGATTCCTTTTCCCATCGCACCAGATGAAAAGACTTGATCGGCCACTTCACTTAATGGTAACACTTTTCCTGTCAATGGGCTCTTTAGATTATGTCGACCAGAAGAAAGTGTTTCTCCTGCTGTGGCTTTCTTCTTTGTTTCTTCTGCAGGATCTTCAAATCCAACCAATAAAGTTCCTACAAAGGCAAGAATGAACGAAATTCCTGTCGCAATGATTGCCATCGTTACATTGGACTCTACACCATCAATTGTACTGATGAACGACGGGATCGTTAGCAAGCTGACCAATCCACTAGCAAAAGATTTTACGCCTGCAAAACCGATCAAGGCACCACCAATCCCACCAGAAACACAAGCTACGATAAACGGTTTTTTCAATGGTAATGTTACCCCATATACAGTTGGTTCTGTAATCCCAAATAACGCAGTAATTGTGGATGAAATACCTAACGAACGTAATTTACTATCTTTCGAACGAACTGCAACAGCTAATGCTGCACCCCCTTGTGCTAAAACAGCTGGTAATAGCATTGGCATCAAAATATCATAACCAAATTGATCAAGGTTCAAGAACATAATTGGGACAAATCCCCAATGCATTCCAAACATAACAAATACTTGCCAAAAGCTTCCCATAATCAAACCAGCAACAATTGGACTAAAGTCATAAATTGAGTTGAACAAGCCACCTAACGCATTCCCAGCAATTGTTCCAATTGGTCCTAAAGCTAAGAAAACCAAAGGAACCATGACTACTAAAATAATTAAAGGAACCAAAATCATCTGTAAAAATTGTGGAATAATTTTTTTCACAAGTGGTTCAAACTTACTTTGGACCCAAACAGCCAAAAGAATTGGAATAACAGAAGAAGTATAACCAGATGGCGATAAAATAACTGATATCCCAAAGAAATCTAATGCTGTTCCAGCACCAGCTGCTGCCGTGATTGCTGGATAAACCAGTGCCATTGCAATAGCTACTGCTAAAAATTGATTCGTTTTAAATTTCTTAGCTGCTGTAAAAGCCAACATTACTGGTAAAAATGTGAATACGCCATCAGCCGCTGCAAACAAAATCTGATAAGCCCCACTATCTGCAGCTAGCCAGCCAAGAACAGTTGCCAAAGATAGAAATCCTTTTAAAACCCCCGCTGCTGCCATTGCACCTAAAAATGGTGTAAAAATACTTGAGATGATATCAATAAACTTACTTAACAGATTACCTGATTTTTCTTCCTCTGTTGGTTGATCCGCCAAGCCTTCTTCATCCACAATTGCTTGATAGACATCAGCCACATTACTGCCAATCACCACTTGATACTGACCGCCACTTTGAACAACCTGAATCACATCTGGATCACTCTTTAATTTTTCTGTGTCTGCAATAGATTCATCTTTTAATTTAAAACGTAATCGTGTTGCGCAATGAACCAGACTGTTGACATTTGTTTGCCCCCCAACTGCTTCCCATACACGTTTGCCAACTGCTTTGTTATCCATTTTTCTTCCTTCTTTCTACTAAATTTTGATAAAATAAAAAACCTAGATTGAAAAAACGGTCACGAGCTACTTGCTCGTGTCCATATTTTCAATCTAGGTTTTGCCTGCCTGACAGTAACAACCCTTATGATTGGATCTGTTTTTCATTCACTACACGTTGAATGTGAATCGTCAAATAAATTTGTTCTGCAACTTCCATCTCTTGCTGCTGCGTATGAACTAAATAATCATTAATTCGTTGCACACAACGAAAGGCTTGTGGGTATTTTCCCTGAACTAATGCGTAAAGAAACTCATCTTTTTCGTCAGAATTCTCACCTTTTAGGTAACGCTGTGCAAAAAATTGTAGATGTGTGATAATTCGTTGATAATTCAATGATTCTTCATCAAAAACGACACCGAAAAATTTACTAATAATGCTCAAGATATCACGTACCATGGTTGTCGCAGTCATTGTCACTTGCATATCACCATTTCCTTGCTGGCTATTCACAAAATGAAAAGCGATAAATCCAGCTTCATCTTCAGGAAATTCAATAGCAGTCTTTTCTTCAAGAAAATGCAAGGCTTCTTTAGCAATCTGATACTCTTTAGGATAAAACTTTTTTGTTTCAAATAATAACGGATTTGGCAATTGAATTTTTTCTTTTGCTCGTCCAATTGCATAATGAACGTGATCCGTTAGTGTTAAATAAATATTTGGTGAAAAGTTCACAGCTAATTTTTCTTCCGCTAAATCAACGATTTGCTTTACTAGCTCGACTTCCTCAGAGGGAATGTCAGCCATCAGCTGTTGAAATTGGTTTCTTGAAAAAGAATCCTTGAGTACAAACTCTTTTTGGATTGCTTCAGGTGAAATCGAATCGCCGGGCTTCTTTTGAAACGCCAGTCCTTTACCCATGTAGACAATTTCTTCACCTAATTCATTTTTCGAAATGACGACATTATTATTCAACACTTTTTCAATAATCATCTCGTCTTCCCCTTTCCAAAAAATAAAAAAAACCTAGAATTCGCCTGTAAATCCTCAGCTGAATTCTGGTTTTGCCTGCTAAGCAGTAACAATCCATTTCTTAACTGAATTTATGATAACACTTTCTTTTCTTCTTTGCAACCCCTTCCAAGTTTTTTTATTTTTTGTTTTGGCTTTCTTCTATTGTTAACTGTTGACAACTATTAAAATAAAAAAACTGAGAACCTTTAGTTCTCAGTTTCTAAGCCTTTCTATTCTCCAGCAACGCTCACACTTTTTATGAAATTTCGTACTAAAAAGTTTTTGTTTCTAAATTAAAGGCTTGTTTCATTTCATCTGTTGCATCTTTTATCGGTGTTACTTTTTCTAATGCGCCTTGTACAACTAACCGAGTTACTGCATTATTATCTCCACAAGTAATCAGGGTCACGATTTCTTTACCGTCCACTACATCTAATAACTCAGTTTCTGTTGGTGCTACTTTTTCTTTGAAAAAAGCTTTATACGTGTACACATTCTCTAAATCAGTCAAATAGATTGTAGCACCCATTGATAGATTTTCTAAAGGAGTGAACAATAGCTCTGGATTGGTTGAGCGATGACTAGCCAGCGCATAATTTCCTTTTCCCATTTGTTGATCAGGTGATAAAGTTCCTGCACCATACAATAACGCTGTATTTGAAAGTCCCTTAAAAATTGGTAAGTTGATTGATACAGATGGAACTGCGACACTAGCAATCACTGGCAGATCCTTACTTTCAGAACTGGCCTCTGCTCGAATCACACGTTCAGAACTCATTGGTTCAACTGCATCAAAATCAAACGTTGTTTCTCGTTCGTTGTTTTTTTGCAAATCTTCTTTAGTTACATTAGCTATCGCGTATTGATCACCAGTATTCTTAACAAAAAAATCTTTGATTTGTTCATTAAAAATTAAAGCAATTCCTACTAGTAAGAGTAACAGCAAAAGTAAATTCATTAGCCAACGTCTCACGCGTTTTCCTTTTTTCTCTTTATTCGTGTTGTTGTCAGTCGCCATTGTACGACCTCCTCTTTCCACACCATATTTTCTTCATTTTAATGGATATCCCTACTTCTGTCTATCATTCAAGCGTAACTTACTACTCATTTGTTTTAGAGTTCCGTGTATTTTTCGCGCTTTCCTATACTCTTTTCGACAGGATATTTTCTATTATTTTTGATTAACTTTTCTTCAATGATTTCATCCAAATCGAAATCAAGATTATCCGCTAACATGTACGAATAGATTAAAACATCTGCTAGCTCTTCCTTAATTCGTTCTACCTGATTTGTCGTAACTTCCTCAGGTTGCTTCCATTGAAAAAGTTCCAGTAGTTCTGAAGCTTCCAAAGAAATCGAAATCGCTAAATCTTTTTCGTTATGAAATTGTCGCCAATTCCGATCATCACGAAATTTATTTACTTTTTCCATACTGTTCATTTGTCGGGCCTACTTTCTTTTTATCACTAAGTTTTTTAGTAGACAGTCTTTGATAATTGGTCTTCATATTCTTGATGCCATTTTTCGCTGACTTGTCTTGTTCCTGGTTCAAAAAAAACTGTTTCTGTTCCAACTTCATTTGCTTTTTGATAATACCATTTCTTCCAACGTAAAAAAGCCAAATTAGCTTCTAATACTTGAATTTTTGCTTCTAAAATCGTTTCTTGTTCAACAATAAAGGCATAGCGATCAGGTAGAGTCCCATCACCTTGCATACACCATTCCATAAATGTTGCAATATCTTTTACTGGAATAGCCGATTTTTTTAAACACTCAATGACATTCAAGTAACCTAAATCATCCTCGGTAAATACACGTCGCCCCGCTGAATTTTTTTTCACGAATGGTAACAAACCTTCTTTATCATAATAGCGTAAGGTGTCTGTTGATAATTGATACTTTTCAGCAATTTCGCCAATTGTATAAGTTTTCATTTTTCCTCCTTGACTTGGAGCTAACTCCAAGTTGTATACTACGTTTATCTTAACAGAAGAAAGCAGGAAATGAAATGAATAAACCCCTAATCGTGATTACTGGAGCAAGCTCAGGCTTTGGAGCAGAAATCGCCAAATTATTTAATAAAGAAAACTATCCCATGTTATTGCTAGGTCGTCGTACAGAAAAAATCTATTCCTTACCGCTTGATTTTGATCAAGTGCTTGTTGACTCTGTCGACGTGACTGATGAACAAGCTTTCAAAGCCAGTATTGCCACAGCAGAAGAAAAGTTTGGAAAAACTGATTTATTAGTAAATAACGCTGGTGTGATGTTATTAGGTAATGTTCAATCACAATCTCCATCGGAATGGAAAACGATGATGGACACAAATGTTTTAGGTGTGTTAAATGGTATGCAAGCTGTACTAACAGATATGGTTGAAAGAAAGCACGGTACAATCATCAACATGTCTTCATTAGCTGGACGTAAAACTTTTGTGAATCATGCCGCTTATGTTGCCTCAAAGTTCGGTGTTCACGGATTAAGCGAAACCATTCGCGAAGAAGTTTCAAAAGATAATGTTCGTGTAAGCTTAGTTGCCCCTGGCGCTGCCGAAACGGAATTATTAACTCATGTTACAGATACTGGTGCTTTGTCGGACTATCAAGCATGGAAAGAAACAATGGGCGGAATCACTCTTGATCCTGTCCACGTCGCAGAAGTGGTTAAATTTATTTATGATATGCCACAAGAAGTGAACATCAGAGAAATTGACATTGCAGCAACACGCCAAGATGGCTAATCATTCTGATACTAAAAAGGTTGGAACAAATGGTTCCAACCTTTTTTCTATTTAAGGAGTAGCTCCTAAAAATAACATGCTACTCTTACCATCTATGAAAAGTTTTTGGTATCTCTGTTTGATATTTTTGTCAGTTGTTCTTTCTCTTTTCGGAACTGAACGCTTGGAGTCACAGGTTAAGCCTTTTGCGCTACAACCTTTTCCCTCGGTGTTCCCAAAGCAACTTCTCGAAATAACTCTCAACTGGTCAAAAATATGAAAAGCTATTTTTTGTCAGTTGCTCTTTATTATTTCGAAGCTAAACGCTTGGAATCACAACCTTTTTTCTCGGTGTTCCCAAAACAACTCCTCCACATAGCTTTCATCCACTTCAAAACATGAGATGCTGTTTTTAGTAACTGCTTGCTATCTGTTCGGAGCTGAACGTTTTGCGCCACAACCTTTTCCTCAGTGTTCCCCAAGCAACTTCTTCGACAATAAGTCCACTTTTTCTAAAAATATGGGAGGCTATTTTAAAAAAAGTTTTCTTATTGCTTGAAGCTAAACACTTGGAGCCACAACCTTTCTCTCAGTGTTCAAGAAGTACCTCCTTCAAAATAAGCCCAAATTTCACAAAAATTTGAGGAACAATTTCTGGAAATTTACTCTTATTTATTGGAGCTGGGCACTTCTTTCACAACCTTTTTCTTAATAATTCAAATAACCGCCGTGCGTATGTAAAAGTTTGACTGACTTGCCTTCTTCTTGCTGCTTTTCAATTCGCTCTTCACCCCAAACAGACATTGCAACCAAAATCTCCCGTAGTGATTTTCCTTCTTCTGTTAATGAATATTCTACTTTAGGAGGCACTTGATTATAAATCTTTCGATGAACGATACCGTCTTGCTCTAACTCACGCAATTGTTGCGTTAACATTTTTTGAGTAATTGTAGGAATTTTTCGACGTAGTTCACCCGTGCGAATAGCCCCATTTCCTAAATGGCAAAGAATAATTGGTTTCCATTTTCCGCCAATCACTTCTAAAGTTGCTTCAACACCAATATGATAAATTTTTTCCATTCACTTACTCTCCTCCAAAAAAGATACGCTCCAAATACTAGCACCTTCTATCAACTTTTGAAAGCAAAAAAACTTTTTTCAAAGACTATCAATTAATAATCAGCGTCTTAAATAAAAAATGAAAAATGAAAAATTTCTAATACTACAATAAAACGATTTTTTTCGCGTACTTACGCAAATGTTACAAAAAAGTACCTATTGCACTAAAAAGTAGGTACTTTCTACTTTCATAAATAAGGTCTATATTTTCTATTCGTCAGGTATCAAACTTTTAGGAGGAAAAAAATGAAAAATAAAATCTCACCCACGCTTACATTGATGGCATTAGTTATCAATGCCTTTGCCATTGGTTCAACTGAATTTATCAGTGTTGGCCTTATGCCTTTGATTGTAAATAGCTTTCACGTTAGCTTGGCACAAGCAGGACTGACTGTTTCCCTTTACGCAATTGGCGTTACTGTTGGCGCGCCACTCTTAACTATTTTAACTGGAAAATGGAGTCGAAAATTTTTAATGATGATGATTATGTCTTTATTCATTATTGGAAATCTATTTGCTGCATTCGCTGCAAGCTTTGCCATGTTACTAATTGGTCGTGTTATTTCTGCCCTAGCTCATGGTATTTTCATGTCCGTTTCAAGTGTCATTGCAGCAGATGTTGTTCAGCCACATAAACGTGCCAGTGCAATTGCCATCATGTTTACTGGATTAACCGTGGCTACCGTTACAGGTGTTCCATTAGGTACCTTCATCGGCCAACAGACCAATTGGCACATGACATTCATTTTTATTGCAGCTGTTGGTTTCATCGGGTTAGTCGCCAATTTATTCTTGATTCCAAGTGGCTTACCTATCCCAGGGTCGGTAGACTTGAGAGGTATTCTAAGAATCTTTAAAAATAAATTTTTAGTTGGTTCCTTTTTGATCACTGCACTTGGTTATGGTGGTACTTTTGCTGCTTATACTTACCTAACGCCAATTTTGCAAGACAAAATTGGTTATTCTGCACATGCTGTCGTTATCTTATTAGTTATCTATGGACTAATGGTTGCCATTGGAAATACGATTGGTGGGCATTACTCTAACCGGCAACCTTTGAAAGCTTTAGGTGTTATGTTTGGTCTGTTAGTTCTTTCTCTACTTTTCCTATTTTTAACAATTTTGAGTGGAAATAAACTAGTAGCAACCGTTGCAACACTCGTCTTAGGACTCTTCTCTTTCATGAATGTTCCTGGGCTACAATTTTATGTCGTTCAACTAGCTGAAGGCTATACACCAAAAGATATTACTCTAGCTTCAGCATTTAATATTTCTGCATTTAATATCGGAATCGCATTCGGCTCGTTTGTCGGAGGACAAGTAACAAAAACTGTCGGCGTTGGTTACACGCCAATTTTCGGAGCAGGTATTGTCTTACTGGCTGTTTTTTTAGTTCTAAAATTGATTGCTGAAAATAAAAAAATAGAACAACTGTCTTTAACTGCACAGGAAATGAATCCTGAAAATTCAACTAGTGTCACAAAATAAAGAAGAGGACGAGCCTAAGACTCGTCCTCTTCTTGCGTTTTCTTGATGCTTTTTTCCTATACATACGTTATGTCTATTTAAGCGTTTAATCGATACTCTTATCGATAATTGCCCGCAGTACCTTTTCCCTTAACTCAATCGAATCAACGTTATTTTTTCGTTCATAACCTTGAACCAGAATATCGCAAAGATAAAGCTGAGAGATTTTTCCAGCTAAAGACGCCCCGTTCAGAAACTCTTCAATTGCTGTTTGTAAAACAAAATCGGCAGTTCGTCCAATTGGCGATTGAAGATAATTCGTAATTGCCAAAATTTTGGCACCATTTTTTTTCGCAATTTTCATTGAATCATACGTATCTTTTGTTTTCCCTGACAGTGAAAAAACAATTACTGTGTCTCCTTCATCCAATAGTGAAGCAACCTGTGCTTGAATATGCGGATCTACTACTGCATGCGCCTTTACACCAACTCTTAGAAACATAGTGGCTAAATCTAAACTAGTCGTTCCACTTGATCCCACTCCAAATATATAAATATTGTTTGACTGGCTAATCAGTTGAAGCGCATCGGCTAATGTTTCCTCGTTAAGTAATGATTCTGTTGCATTCAATGCCTCTTTTACTCCAACTGCGATTTCAGTAAAATATTTTGCTTCTTTCGGTAGCTCTTGTTTCTGGCTAAAGTCTTCTTTCGCAATTTCGATTTTCAAATCAGAAAAACCAGAAAAACCTAATTTTTGACAAAAACGAATAATTGTTGCATCGCCAACTTTTGTTTTTGCCTTGATGTCACTCATTGTATTATAAATAACTGATTTCCCAGAATCCAAAATATAGTCAGCTACTTTTTTTTCAGATTTTGTTAAAAATGGATAGTGCTCGCGAATCAAATAGGTATACTTCATGACTTCTCCTTCACTACAACGTATTCGCTTCATTATACTCCAAAACAAAAAAATTCTCCAAAATTCTCCAATTAAGGCTTTACATGATTGTAAGCGGATGCTACACTATGTTCGGAGTTATTATCCAAAAATAAAACAAAAATGGAGAATTAAGGAGAATGAAAAAACAAACATTTTTAGATGCCATTTCTGGCGGGTTGATTGTTTCTTGTCAGGCTTTACCTGGCGAAGTATTTTACAGCGAAACTGGCGGAATAATGCCTTTATTTGCTTTGGCTGCTCAAAAAGCAGGAGCTGTTGGTATTCGTGCAAATTCTGTTCGTGATATTTTGGAAATCAAAGAACAAGTTGACTTGCCGATGATTGGTATCATCAAACGTGATTATTTACCTGAAGAACCTTTTATTACTGCAACCATGCGCGAAGTTGACGAGCTTGTTGCAACCGGTGTGGAAGTTATTGCTCTTGATTGTACTTTACGAAAACGTCACGATGGCTTAAAAATCAATGACTTTATTGTTCAAATTAAAGATAAGTATCCCAATCAACTATTGATGGCGGACATCGCCACATTTGCAGAAGGTGTCAATGCTGCTAAGGCAGGAGTTGACTTTATTGGGACAACATTGAGTGGTTACACAGCAGACAGTAAACACCAAAACGAGCCAGATATTGAGCTTATCAAACAATTGGTTGATGCAAATCTATGTGTTATCGCAGAAGGAAAGATCCACACACCTGAACAAGCAAAAAAAATCAAAGACTTAGGTGTTGCTGGACTTGTTGTTGGTGGTGCAATTACGCGACCGCAAGAAATTGCACAGCGTTTTGTTGATGGATTAAACTAGGAGGAATCACTATGTTCAAAAAATTTTCACAGCTTGGTCGTGCTTTCATGCTCCCGATTGCTATCTTACCTGTCGCTGGTCTTCTTCTTGGACTGGGTGGCGCGCTAACAAATGAAAGCGCCATAAATGCCTACCCACTTTTAGCACAACCATGGCTACACACGATTTTGAGTATTATGAGTGTTGCTGGTAATGCTGTTTTTGCAAATCTAGCGTTGATTTTTGCGATTGGTATCGCAGTTGGCTTGGCAAATGGCGATAAAGGAACTGCTGGATTAGCTGGCGGTGTTGCCTATCTCGTGTATACAGCAACAATTAGTGGCTTTCTGGAACTTTTTTCTCCAGAGGGTGCCTCTTTGGATACTGGAGTTGTTGGTTCAATTGCCATTGGTGGCACGGTCGCCTTTTTGCATAATCGTTATCGAAAAATCGAATTACCACAGTTTCTTGGTTTTTTTGGCGGCTCTCGTTTTATTCCCATCGTTTCTAGTTTAGCTGCAATTCTTATCGGTTCATTTTTTTATTTGATCTGGCCGCCAATTCAAAACGGCTTAGTCATTGCTGGAGAGCAAATTGCACAAATGGGTAGTTTGGGTACATTTTTATATGGCTTTTTACTTCGTCTGACTGGTGCAGTTGGTTTGCACCACACGATTTATCCACTGTTCTGGTATACTTCGTTGGGCGGAACAGAAACAGTTGCTGGTTCAACGATTTCAGGTGCACAAAATATTTTCTTTGCTCAGTTAGCCGATTCTAGCCACACAGGTCTATTCACTTACGGAACCCGTTTCTTCGCAGGAAGATTTGCTACGATGATGTTCGGTTTACCTGCTGCATGTTATGCAATGTATCGCGCGATTCCCAAACAAAACCGTAAGAAGAATGGTGGTTTGTATTTTAGTGGTGCGTTGACCTCTTTTTTAACTGGGATTACTGAACCTATTGAATATATGTTTTTATTTGTAGCTCCATGGCTATATGTCATTCACGCATTTTTAGATGGGCTCTCTTTTTATTTCGCTGATATTTTAAACATTCGAATTGGTAATTCATTTTCTGGAGGCCTCATTGACTTCTTATTATTTGGTGTTTTACAAGGAAACGACAAAACAAATTGGTTGAAATTACTACCTTTTGGTCTTGCTTGGGCAGTTATCTATTATGTTGTCTTTTCATTTTGTATCAAAAAATTCAAAGTGGCGATTCCAGGTATGGAGTTAGCTACAGATGAAACTCCGAACGAATTTGAAAAGGAAAACAAAAAGAAACCAACTACTTTACATGACGAGTCACTAACCATCATTACTGCACTCGGAAGCCAAGAAAATATTGAATCAGTCGAAGCTTGTGCTACTCGTCTGCGTGTTTCTGTCACCGACGGACAACTGGTCAATAAACAAGCTATCCAAGAATTAGGCGCTACAGCTGTTTTTGAAGTTAAAGGTGGCATCCAAGCCGTTTTTGGTGGTAAGGCAGATCTTTTGAGTCAGGAAATCAACCAAATTTTAAATAAAGATAGTTAGCAGTTTGCTACTTATTGATTGCATAAAAAAGAAGCTCAGTTGTCCCACACTAGACAACTGAGCTTTTTCATTCTTTCATTTACTAAATACTTATAAAAACAACTCTTTTTTCGCCAAAAAATTTCTAGCTTGCAACAAATCATGAAACTGAAAATCTGCGGGTGCTGGACGTTCTCGTAAACGTGAAAGATCTTTTTTCAGTGGATAGCGCCCTTTTCTAACTGGTAGATCCGTGATATCATCTTCAACTAGAACAGAAAGAATTCCTGCACGACGCGCTGCTTCGATCCCGACTCTTGAATCTTCAAAAACAAGCGCATGTGCTGGATCAACACCAGCTTTTTGACTGGCTTTTAAGAAAATCTCTGGATTTGGTTTCCCGGCTTCGACTTCATCCCCCGCCAATAGTACATCAAAATAGTCAGTAAGTCCTTCCATCTCTAAATAAGTTAAGACTTTTTCTCGGTTTGAAGACGAGGCAACAGCGATTTTAACCCCTTGTTCTTTGGCGAAATCTAATAATGGAACCAAACCATATTTTTTATGAACTGTTTTTTCTTTCGCCAATAGTTCATTTTTGAACACGTTCATTGAGTCACGCCATTCATTGTAAGGTACCTCCTCGCCATAGAGTTCTTTCATCCCTAAACGAATATCTGAATCCGTTTTTCCTGTTAAATAATAATAAACATTATGATTCAATTCATAATCATGTTTTTCTGCAGAATTGAAATAGCCTCGATAACTAAGACGACCTGTATCAAACATTAGTCCATCCATATCAAAAATAAATAATTCGATTTTATTCATAATAGCCTCCAATAACTTGAGTTGGTTCATTCTACCTCAAAAGGGAAAGAAAAGACAGCAGTAAGCGATTAAGGAACCCTCTAACGAAAAGAAAAATCAGAGGATTCACAGCTTTTTCTACAATTATTTGCTCATTTCAGAACGTTGTTTTTTCTTTGCTTTTTCTTTGCTTTTTCTCGCCTAACTAGTAGTCATTTCCGTCAAAAAGGCGGGCAAAACGCCTGTTCGTTTTGTCCCACCCTCTTTTTTACCCGTTTGATACATTCACAACTTTATCTGCTTGCCGTGAAAGATTGTTCTTTGATTGTTTCTATTAATTCGTTCAAGTGCTGACTGGCAGTTACTCCGTCATCTTGCTTCAAACTTGCTTCTGAAAGAATAAATGACCCACCAACTGCTACTACTTGAGGATGGTTCAAATAGTCGAGAACATTGGTTTCATCAATGCCACCCGTTGGCAAAAATTTCACGTCATAAAATGGTCCACTCAAGGCCTTGATTGCCTTTAGCCCGCCATAGATATCTGCTGGGAAAAATTTAACCATATGAATACCATAATCCACCGCTTGCTGAATTTCACTGGGTGTTGCCGTTCCAGGAAAAACGGGAATACCTTGAGCTAAACTATATTCGATGACTTCAGGAATCACAGCTGGTGACACAATAAATTTCGCGCCATTCTTAACTGCTGCCTTTGCCTGTGCCAACGTTCGCACAGTGCCCGCACCCACCAACAATTTTCCAGATCTTGCTAATTGTTTGATGGCCGCTTCTGCCAATTCACTACGAAACGTAACTTCAACTAACGGTAACTGATTTGCTAACAGAATTTCTTCCAATCGATCCAGATAGTCAAGATCCGTTGCAGTATAAAGAGGCAATAGCTTTGCTTCTTCGATTTTTTGATAAACTTCGTTTTGAATTGTCTGCATTTTCAAGCTCGCTCCCTCACAAAACGTGATCTATTTTTTGGCTTTTGTGATTGCTTCGTGTAATCCTTGCATATAGGTAATCCCCATTGCGCGGTCATATAAACCATAGCCTGGCATCGCCACTTCTCCCCAAATCGTTCGACCATGGTCAGGACGAATCACACCATCAAAACCAACGTCCACTAATGCTTGCATCAGCGCATACATATCAAGTGAACCTTCTGTTGATAAATGTGCTGTTTCCTTGAACTTTCTTTCACCCATAAAGCCAACATTTCTAAAGTGGACAAAGTTAATTCGTTCTCCAACTTCATGAATGATTTCAACCAAATCGTTGGCTGGATCTGCTCCCAAGGAACCTGTGCATAACGTAATTCCATTGTAAGGAGAATCAACAATTGATAAAATTCGTTTTAAGTCTGCCAGGTTCTTTGTAATGCGTGGGAAGCCAAAGATCTCCCATGGTGGATCATCCGGATGGATAGCCATTTTCACATCCATTTCCTCACAAACTGGAATAATTTTTTGCAGGAAATAGGAAAGATTTTCAAATAAAACTTCTTCCGTCACACCTTCATAAGTTTCCACCAACCGATTGAATTTATCTAGGCGTTCTTTCTCCCAGCCGGGCAAACGAAATCCTTTTGATTGGCTATGGATCAATGTATACATTTCACTTGGCTGCATGTTGTCAACTACTGACTGATCATAGACTAACGAAAAGCTGCCATCTTCATTTTCATAAAACAAATTGGTCTTTGCCCAACCAAAAATTGGCTTAAAGCTATAACAAATCAAATGCACGCCACACTTCGACAAATTTTTGATTGTCTGGATATAGTTATCAATATAATGATCTCTATCGGCTGTTCCTGCTTTAATTGCATCATGGATGGCCACACTTTCAATTCCTAATAATTCTAGATTTCCAGCTTCAACAGAATCTTTTAATTCCTGAATTTCGTCAACTTCCCAGATATCACCAGGTAACTTGTCTAACAAAGTCCCTACAATTCCATTGATGCCCGGAATTTGACCTACATTTTCCAGCGGAATCGAGTCTCCTTGACCATACCATCTAAATCCCCACTTCATCTTGGCTTACGCCTCCTTTAAAAGTCATCTTCTTCATCATTTTCTTCAGTCATTGATGTATGCCATGCTTGTAAACTATCTTCTCCCTGTGCAAGGATTGCCGGAGCAACTTGTTCTAAAGGCGTTTCAATTAATTGATGATTGATCGTTTCCAATAACATTGGTAAGTTGACACCGCCAATGACATACACTTGTTCTTGAAGTGCTGGTTCCAATTGACTAACAGCTAATACTGACTGATTGTAGGGACTAGCACTTACCAAGTCTGTTAATACAATGACACCATTTTCTTGATTGACTTCATGGATTGCTTTCCCGATTTTTTCACCTAAAAGTTGTACATCATCCGCTTGGTTCAAGCGAACGGTTGCTGTATTATTCGTTGCCCCAATGATTACCGTTGCAGCATCTTTTAATCCTTCACTCAACGTACCATGTGTTGCAATCACAATTCCTAACATGATGCTTCCTCCTCGACAGAAAGTTTTGGTTCATTTCTTTTGAAAAAAGTCATAACTTTTACGATATTTTCCATATTAAGTTCTTTTTGATCGAGTACTTCTCGACTTAGATAAAAGCCAGTTGTCTCTGCTTGATTTTCACCACTAAACAAATACATCGGCTGTTTTTCTAACAATTGTTCGGACACAACTTCAATGCCTGCTTTTTTAGCAGCTTCACTTGTTTTTTTAGGCGTACCCAGTACTCTCAATGGTGCCTTCGCCCCAACGCTATCCAACAAGTACACTTCACAATTTCTTTTGGTTACACTTTGTAGTACCGTAACTCCTTGCTCACCAAAGCATCCTTCATCAAGCAGTGCATAAGCTGTTTTTTCATCGGGTTCTTCCATCATTGCTAGTAGCGTCAAGATCGATGACGTATTCCGAACAAGATTTTTACGATTCGACAATCCTTGAGTCACCTTGCCTAAAAAATAAAAGTAACTAGCAAAGACAGCTATTACGAGCCATGTACTAAAAGTAGTCACATCAAAAACCAATGCATACTTCATTAAGTAAACGATCGTCGCCATTAAGCCAATAAAAATCAGGCTGACTGTGCCTAATAAAATAAATTTGGTCGTAGCCTTCGCTTGTTCTTTTCGTTGAAACAAAGTGTACGCCCCCACATGTCTAGGTGGTGTGTCATAATACGTGCAAATCACTCGCTCGGCATTTTCGACATCGCCAATGTAAATATTTCTGGAAGAGGTTCTTTTCTGTTGGTTATATTCAATTACTTGTACGTCTTCTCGCATCGGCAAAATATCTGCAATAACGGCTGAGATAAATCTTGTTTTTTGTTTGTGTGTACGCCGTAAGCGATAGACATATTGGTAACGAAACAACCAATCTTGAAAGCGTTCCTTTTTTTGCATCGTACTCCCCACCTATCCTTGTTCGTTTATTTGGGGAGTCTGGTAATCAATCCCAGACTCCATTTGCTTATCCTTATGCGTGATTTTACAAATCAAATTTGCTTAAAATGTCTTTTAAAGTTGATTTTGGCGCAGATGGCGTTGCTTGGAAATAAATATTTTCAACCCCATAGTCTTCGTTCAATTCTTTTAATTTTTGCGCATCTTCTTTATTTAAATAAACTGATTTTGTTACTAATAAATCTTTTTCTGGATCTTTTTGAGCAATCCCGCCAATATTTAATTCTTTCATTGGTATACCATGTTTGACTAAGTCATAGATCACACTCACTGTTTTGGCAATCAAGATGCAGTTATACTCTTTAAACTCATATTCATCCCAATAAAATTTTGCTTTATCGCTTGTGATGACAATCGTTTTTTGCCCCGTACGACTTCCCGCGTTTTTATAAAGATCACGCATGAATTTATCTTTTGCGACAACATCATCCACTACAAAAATGGAATTAACTCCGCTCTTTTGTGACAAAGTCACCATTACTTGACCATGGATTAAACGTTCATCTACACGTGCTAAGTTTACTTTTCCCATCAAAAACACTTCCTTTAATTTTTATAAAATTCCAATACCTGCTAAGACAATCAAAATCAATGTTAACCAGAGCAACGCTTGAGTTACTTTTAGTCCCTTTTTGTTATAGAACCAGTAAACACCCATCACGACTGCTAACGGCAACAACCCTGGAACAATTTGGTCCAAAATATCTTGAATGACGAAATCTTTACCCGAAATAACAAACTTCAAGGTTGACTCTACTTTGACATAATTACCTGCTAAAACACCCATCATGAATAGCCCTAAAACAGATAATGTTTCAATTGCTGTTTGAATGCCGGTGCTTTGCATCAAACCAGTGGCATTTCGTCCCATTGCAAAAGCTTGTCTTGCAAAGAACACCCCTAAAATCGCTTGATACGTGGCAAAACAGATGAATGGGAACAACGCGCCTAACGCACTACCTTGTTGTGCCCATGGAACTGCGATTGCAATAAAGATATATTGAACAGTTCCTGAGTCAATCGCATCCCCAATTCCTGCTAAAGCCCCCATCAAACCAGCTTTTGTGTTGTACATCAAATCATCTTGCATCAAAACTTCACTGTCAGTATATTCTTCTTCTGCACGTTGTTGTTCCATTGAAGACATTAACCCAGTGATTACACCACCACCCCAACTTAATTGGGTATTGAAGAACAACAACTGACGTTTATAAGCAGCTCTTCTAGCATCATCATCTTTATACAATTTTTTCAAAATCGGCATCATTCCATAAAGTAAGGATGGTGCCAAATAGCGTTCAAATGAGTGCGGAATTTCATTAGCGAAATGCCAACGTAAATAGGCTTTCGTCACATCTTTTTTGGTAATCTCTTCTGGTGCTTGACTGTTTACTTGTGTTTTTTCAATTGCTTCTGTCATCATTCTTCCTCCTTACTTTGCTTAGAATCCATCATCATAGTCATCGTCATCATCATCGAACGTTGTCGTTGCAGTACCATTACCATTGTCAGCAGCTGCTTGGACATGTTTTCCTTGTTGTGATTTCACGAAAATCAAAGCAATCAATACACCAAAGATTGCGTAAGTTACCATCGTGATTTCTAATGATTTGAAGACAACACTTAAGAAATAAGCCAAGAAGAAGAACACCATATAATCTTTTCGACCAATAACATAAACTGTTGTAGCAATCCCAATTGCCGCTAAACCACCACCAACAACTTCTAAAATATGAATCACAACCGTTCCTTCTAAAGCAGTAATCACATCGGCAATAATTGGTGCCCCCAAATAAAGTGCGATAAATACTAACGGTACGAATAACAGAAATGAAGCCAAGGTTGGATATAAGATAATTGAACGTTTGATTGCTTTGTCGTTCAAGTCTTCAACAGCTTTATCTGTATATTTCCCTAAAAATGTATTGATAAAGAAGCGCAATTGATATAAATAACTTCCTAATAATCCTACTGGAACAGCTACTGCAATTGCTGCCTCAGGTGAAAGATCTCCTAAAAGTGCTACTGGAACAGCCACCGCTGCTGCAATTGATGGTTCAGCTGGCATTGAACCTCCAGGTGAAAAGACACCCATATAAATCATTTGTAATGAAGCGGTGATAATCATTGCTTGTGCCACGTTTCCCATGATGATTCCGACAACTAACCCTGTCATCAATGGCGAGAATCGAAGTGTTAACGTTGCCCCTCCGCCAAGCCATCTTGACATGATAGCTGCAACCCATAAGGCAATCAATAAACTTTGTATGATACTTAAATTTTCCATAAGTCCTCCCCTAAACTTTCGTTCATTTTTGTTTTGACCTAACGACCTTTATCCTACGAACTGATTTTATCAACTGAATTTTATACTAAATAATAGCTCTGACTTTGGACCGCTCGTTCTGGTAAACGACCAGCAACAATTCGCTCGACATCTTCAACACATTTTTTTCCCATCTCTTCTAGGCATTCCCTTGTATATGCAGAGGTGTGTGGTGTCATTACAACATTTTCAAATGATAGATAAGGATGATCTTTTCTTCCCGGTTCTTCTTCCAAGACATCTGTAGCAAAACCAGCGATTTTTCCTGATTTTAGCCCTGCAACCAGTGCTTCCTCATCAATCAAAGCACCCCTAGCACTATTTGACAGATAAACCTGATCTTTCATCTTTTCGATTTCAGCCGTTGAAATCATATGATAATTTTCTTCTGTAAGATTGGCACATAAACAGATAATATCTGCTGAAGCAAGTAATTCATCCAGCTCCACTTTTTTGGCACCAAAGCTTTGTAAATACAACTCTGATTTATAAGGATCATATGCCAAAACTTCGCAACGAAATCCATTTCGTAAAATCTCGACCACACAGCTTCCTGTGTTTCCAACCCCGATTACGCCAACTGTTTTGTTGAAGAGTGCCCGACCAACAAATTGTGCACGATCTTCCCAGTGATCCTTTTTCACACTAGAATCTGCTTCAACTGTGCATCTTAAAATAGCTAACAGATTTGTGATATTGTTTTCGGCTACGGCATCTCGCTCAACTAATGCCGGAATGATTGAAACAATCGTTCCTTTTTCTTTTGCTGCTTCGAGGTCGATATTGTTGTACCCAATGCCGTGTCGAGAAATCAAACGTAGTTCATCTTTATACTCGAAAAATTCTTTGGTAAAAAATGGGGTAACACTGGCAATAATCACATTGTAGCCGTGCAACATTTCTGCCAGTTCTTTTCCAGGTATCTCACCATCTACAGTAAAGTGTTTGACGGTTCCTAACGCTTCTAATCGTTTTAAATGTTCAGGAAAAATTTTGCCAAAGCTACTTGAATTCACAATTGCGATTTGATACTTAGCCATTTTTTTACTCCCTTCACTCTTTTTTGATTACTTCATGACCACCAAAACCATTTCGCAAAGCAGAAACAACTTTTGCAGAAAAACTGTCTTCTTCCTGTGACAGATTTCTCATGAATAAACTCATCGCAATCACCGGAACAGGGACATTCATTGCTAATGCTGTTTCTACCGTCCATTTTGCCTCACCAGAAGCTGCTACGATTCCACGATAATCTGCCAATTCAGGACTTTGGCGAAATTGTTCTTCTGCGATTTCCATTAACCACCCTCGAATAACGGAACCGTGATTCCAAACACGAGCTACATCTGCTAGATCGAAATCATAATCACTTTGTTCCACTAATTGAAAGCCTTCGCCGATTGCCTGCATCATGCCATATTCAATCCCGTTGTGAACCATTTTCAAAAAGTGACCGCTCCCAGCTGGCCCAGCATATAGGTAACCGTTTTCAATTGCAAGATCTTTAAATAATTGCTCAATAGATAAAAAGATTTCTTGGTTTCCACCAATCATCAAACACGCATTGTTACGCGCACCTGAAATACCACCCGAAGTTCCACAATCAAAATAATAAATGCCACGTTCTTCAAAAATTGCTGCGCGCCGAACTGAATCTTGATAATTTGAGTTTCCACCTTCAATCACAATGTCCTGCGGTGCTAAAAGTGGCAATAATTGCTCTAATACTCGATCAGTTGGGCTGCCTGCGGGTAACATCAACCAAATAATTTTTTGCTCTAGCTTGTCTTCTTGATAAGAAGCTAGTAAGTCTTCGACTGTTTGAAAGGCTTCGATCCCTTCATGACTTGCAATATTTAACGTCTCTTCAGCTAAATCTGTCCCCTTTATTTCATAGCCACGCTCTTTCAAATTGATTGCTAAGTTCATTCCCATCTTACCTAATCCAACAAAACTCACTTTCATGATAGCGCCTCCATTTCTATATCCTCATTATACAAAAAAATATTTTTTTGTAAACATAAAAAATAAAAATTTTTTCGTTTGATTTTTTTATTGAAACATTATATCCTTTATTTAGAGAGTAAAGGGGGAACACATATGTCTGTATCCATTCGCTTACAAATAAGAACCATGTACAATGATTTCAGTCCGAAAGAGCAAGCCATTGCAGATTATGTTCTAGAAAATTCAAGTAAAGTAGCCCACAGTTCCATTAGCGATTTAGCGAATGAGCTTGGAATCGCTGACTCCACTTTTTTTCAATTTACGAAAAAACTTGGTTACAATGGATTCAAAGATTTCAAAATGGCAATGCTCATTCAAGAAAATGATTTTTCTGCGATTGCCATCCACGAAAACATTGATCAAAATGATACGGAATTAACCATGGCACAAAAAGTTTTTGACTCCAACATCACAACTTTGAATGATACACAAAGGTTATTGCGACAAGAAGATTTAAAGCAAGCGGTTGATCTGATCAACACTTCTGATCGGCTCTTTTTCTTTGGTGTAGGTGGATCTGAAATCGTTGCAACCGATGCTTATCACAAATTTTTACGCTCACCAATCTCAGTTTTTCATAGTACGGATTACCATATTCAATTGATGGAGGCTTCTCTTTTAACACCCACTGATTGTGCAATCTTGATTTCTCATACAGGTAAATCAAAAGAAACCATTCGTTTAGCAGAAACCGTCAAAGCCACCGGGGCAAAAGCAATCGTCGTCACAAGTCAGGCAAATTCTCCTTTGGCTAAGTTGGGTGACGTGGTCTTTATTTCCATTGCAGAAGAAACCGAATTTCGTTCTGAAGCTTTAGCTTCGCGAATTTCTCAACTAAGCATCATGGACTCGCTTTATGTCATTTTAATGTTTTATAATCAAGAAAAAGCACGTGATTCGATTTCCAAAGTTCGCCGAGTAATTGCTCGCAGCAAACAATAAAAAAACCACCAACCATTAGCCCAGATTACTAATGGTTGGTGGTTTTTTTATTTGTTCTGAAAGTAAATTGTTTATTGGTGGCATCAAAAGGAGAAAGACAGTACACACGTGTCAAATCAGAGGCATCTGTGTTCTCTACTTATTTTTGTCTAGGTAAGAAACTACCTAGCACTATCCCACAAAAAAACAGGCAACTAAGTTTCCCCATACCATACTTCAGTAGTCAGCCTGCTTTATTGAATTATTTTTACTTAATCAATCACTTGTTTCACCTTGAACTCTTTTGTCTGTTCCGATTTTTCTTCTTGGCTCGCTAATTCAAACAATATATGTTCTCCACTTGATTCATCTTCGACAATGACCAATTTTCCCAGTGGCTGACGTTGGTCTTTCACGATTTGTGCTTCACGAATCAATTCTTTTGGGTCACGTTTTGCTGCTAATGCATTTCCTAAATTAAAAAAAACTGTTTCTTCCATCATAATCCCTCCCATTTCTACCGATATTTTGCTTTTTATCAAAACTTGAAATCTTTACGCGTTGGAACCTGCCTGTTGAAACTTCTATAGTTTTATTATACCATGCGTCAGAAAAACAATGTATTTTGGGCACACTGATTCATTTATAAAAAATAACTTGCTTATAAAAATAGAAAAAAAGTAGAGCCAAACATTCACACGTTTTGCTCCACTCTTCTCTTCATCCTTAAATTTCAATCAGCATACCGTCATAAGCTGTCAACATTTGGTGCTCATCTGCTAATTCTTTCATTTCTTGATGTGTCAAACCTCCATTGTGAGAAAAATGACTAAGAACATAGGTCGTCTTTTCATCACATAACCCTCGTTCGGACAACGATTGAATCAGTCGTAAATTTTCTCCTAAATTCATGTGAATACCACCAACATACGTCATGTTTTGTCCTGTACAATCCAATGAGATCGCATCTAGTTTTAATTGATTTTCTTCTAAATAATCCAGAACTTCATCGGTTGGAAATCCTGTATCATGTGTATAAAACAAGCGTTTCCCATCACGTTCAATCACATAAATGAAACAATCTCCATTTTTTTGACCATGAACAGCTGGTAGTGTATGAACTTGATACTCACCAATTTGATACTTTTCAAATGGCGCTAATTCTTGAAACTCGATTCGTTCAGGTTCAATCATTTTTTCTAATTCAAATGCACGATCAAAGAAGCGATGAACAGTTGCATTACCATAAACGGTCAGTTTTTTATCCAAATCATTCGCATACGAGCTCATTCGAAAAGCCAAATCTTCTGCATATAAATGATCGCTGTGCCAATGTGTAATCAATAAATGTTCAATCTCATTGAAATTCAGCTGATGTTCCCGTAAATGAAAATAGCTATCTCCAGGAAAATCAATTAATAACTCACCATCATCTATTAAGGTTTGTGTCTGAGTTCGTAAGTCTTTTCCACCATGTTCTCGTGCATAACGACAAATACGACAGTTACAAAAAATCCCGGGAACTCTTTCCGCTGCCGCCGTGCCTAAATAATGAATTTTCATGTTGTTTCCTCCTACCAATAAGTTGCCCAGCTTCGATACAAACGTGTCAGTGCCTCAAAATAAAAATAGTCCCCCCATGTAGTACATTCGTTAACTCCTGTCCCACCTGGCTTAGAGTATACGCCTTGAACTAGTAAACCATTTGATTCAGGATGACTTTTTGTCGTGTAATTCATCAGATTAACCATGATTTCCTGCGCAGCCTCTTCATATTTTTGGCGTCGTGAATCCGTTAACGGTAAGTTTTTTGCCAACTCCAACAAACCACAAACAGTAATTGCTGATGCAGACGTATCTCTTTCTTCCTCACCATCCATAAAAAACAGATCCCAATAAGCAATTTTATCTTCCGGCAAGTGGGCTAAGTAATAATCTGCTAAATAACAAGAAGACTCTAGTAACGTTGCATCACCTGTATGAGTAAAACTGATTGGAAATCCATAGATTCCCCACGCTTGACCTCTTGCCCAACAGGAATCGTCTGCGTAGCCTTGCGCTGTCGCGCCAAAACGAGGGTTTCCTGTCTCAATATCCATATAATACGTATGAAAAGTCGAATAATCCTCACGAATCAAATATTTTTGTGCCAATTTCACATGATTTTTAGCTGCTTCTCGATAACGTGGGTCGCCTGTTTCATTTGAAGCAAAATACAGTAAAGGCAAATTCATATTGCAGTCAATAATCATTCGACCTTGTTGCTCTTTATCAGAAAGCTCCCCCCATGCTTGGAAAATCTTCGCTGTTTCGTTATAACGTCGCATTAAAACATCCGCGGCTTGGAGCGCCATTTTTCGTGAAGAACCTGTGTTATTTTCACGATAGTCGGCAACTGCTGCCAAGGAGTATAAAAAACCAATATCATGGTGGTTCAAAACAATTTCTTCATCTAGTCGTTGTTGAAATACTTCTAGCTGTTTGGTAATCACTTGCTGAATTCGCTTGTCTGGTCGATAGCCTTGAGCCAAATGCAGCATACCAATCCAAAAACCATCTGTCCAATCTGCGTTTTCAACAGCTGGATAACAATAGTTTTTAGAAACTGCTGCCGGAACTAGGGTTTCAAATGTTGTCAGGTTCTCAATGATTTTTTGATAAACAAATTCAAGTTCTTGTGCTACTTTTTCTTTCGTTAGCATATTGTCCTCCAATTTAATACAAAACAATTTTTTCTTGGTCAGTAGCTACAACCACTCGGCCATAATAATATTCTCCCTCAACACAATAGGCTCTTCGCCCATGGGCAGGCTCTTGATGCTGAATTAGAATGAGTTTTTGTGTGCGATCTTTCAACTGAACCTTGATTGCTTCCACTACTTCATCTGGTTGTTGTTCTGCTTCTGAATAAACGGGTAGCTTTTCAACTTTTGTAACCAGTCCTTGTGGGTTTAAAAGATAAGTTGTTGCGGCTGTTCCTTGAATATTTTTCTTTGCTCTCGCACAAGTGATTTTTCGCAATTCATTATAAGTTGGCGCACTATTTTTTTCGTAACATTCCCAGCGTGCTTCTTTTGCTAAACATGAAATCTCGTAGCCTAATTCTGGGAAGATTAACATACTTTGCTTTTGTTGAACTGTTGATGAATCAAAGTGAAAAAAGGTTTCAATTTCATGATTTCCGCGACAAATATAGCTGTCACTAACAAAGCTGAATCCCTCCGGAAAATGAATCACTTTACGATCGACGTACACTGGATCAGCTAATGTAAAATAACCCAAATGTCCACCTTCAAAAAACTGGATGCCTGACTTTTCGGTAGCTTTTTGATTGATTGGTGTCGCCACTTTGACACTGTCCCACGCATCTGTATGCTGATTAAAGTTTTCTTTATCAACCACGATGGTATTATGCGCTGTTGCTTCTTTGAAAACCAGTCGGTGCTTACTTAATTCGTAGCTGTATCGACCTGAATCAATCAAGATATCTTTTCCTTGATAGGCTAAGTCAATATGGAGTAAATCATCATGTCCATGCCCGCCCCCCAGAGGTCCGCATTTAAACAAATGATACGTCAGTGGGCTTTTTGCAATCATGATTCCTGCTTGCTCAAAATGATGAAAGGCTTCTTTCAATAACAAGCAATCGGTAATTGGAAATTGACCTCTTCCTAAAGAAGTTTTTGCAAAAAAGGTTAAGTCTGCTTGATTTTTTTTCACTGGTTCTTCTGGATTGGTTAAAATAACTTCTGCATATTGCAATAAGCCCGTCATATCTTCTTGATCGCTATCGCCATACATTGGTTGCTGACCATTTGGTTTCACAAATAAGCTTGCTGCTCTTGCCAATTGTTTCGCATAGTCAACCATTTTTTCTGGTACGTCAGTTGCTGTCCTTTGAGCGAGTTGTAAAATTTCCAATAAACAAAGCAAAACTTCATTGTGATACATAAAAGATTGTTCTCGTTGCATACCATCTGCTTCCACTTGTAAAGCGAATGAATGCGTTAAGTAAAAGAGACTTTCTGCTTGCCATAAATCTGCCTTCTCGAAATTGGGAAAAGCTAGACTTAAACTATACAACCCTGCAATTTCTAAAACCTGCCAGTTGCTCTGCCCTCGTTCAATTGATAAATTTTCGTAGAGATACGTTCCTTGAATCTCAAGAGCTGTTTCTACTTTTTGCTTCAATTCGTCCGAAAAAAGTGGCAAGAAGCGATTCATTTCAACTAGCTTCAACCAATTGACTACACGTAGCCCAACATCAATGGTTCGCCAGCTAGACTGTTTTGTTAGTTGATTTAGCGGATTATGTTGAAGAAACGCGTGTAAAAAACGTTCAAGATATTCTTGGTACTCTGACTCTTCAGTTAATAAATAGGCCAATCCTACATCAACTAAAAAGCGATGACGATGTAACATATAGAGCCATTCCAAATCACCATTTGGACTAGTTGACCACTCAATGTCTGCTACTTGCCAGAAAACAGGCTCGTGGGTTCTTTCCATGTCCCATGCGTTATCAAAAAGATATTCCCCAGAAACAAACCGTTGACTCCTCGCAAGCAGTTCTTGACACTCTTTTTCGTTATTTTTTAGCAACTCTTCTTTAAATTCAAACAGCTCTTCTTGACTTGTGCAATTGAAAAAACCTTTAAAATTTTGCTCCATGTCACTGACTCCTATGCCATGATAGGTGCTTCAGAAAAATGAATTTCATAGATTGGCACACCTTCTGTTTCAAAAATAATGACTTCATTTATCCCTTTTTTCCAAAAGAAATCAGGAATGAATAAAGACTGGGTCGGCCCTGCTTGCCAATAGCGCCCGATGTTTTCCCCATTCACGAAAACAACACCTTTACCAAAACTGCTGCAATCTAAAAACGTATTTCCAACTTCCTCTAGCAATAGCTCAATCTTATAAAAACTTGGTGTTTTCGCGATTGTCGCTTTGGTAAAATCAATTTTATCTAACTGCTCCGGTTGCAATTCTAACGGATAATGTTCCCAATCAGAGATGTAATGAATATCCTCCATCACCCCACTTCGAATCCCTTTTCGTTGACTATCTGCAACTAACTTCGGCCCATAATTATTTCGGCCCATATTTTCAACCAACAAACTCAATTCATTTTGTTCTTTAGTCAATTCGCATGCAAACTCTTGCCCTAATTCTGCCTGATATTGGGTTGTAATCAACTGCTGATTCATGAAAAACTGCACACGATCCAAACCATCAACAACTTTCATTTTGGCAATGTGACGTTTGTTCAATAATTGGCTACGATACAAAGTATACCCAAAATTTTGTCCGATTTTTTCCATTGGTAAGGTGTAGTCATTGATTATCGGTTCACTGATTTCTTCCAAAACAGAAAACAAACTGACACTTTCCTTAACTGCATAAGAACCTAAGTAAATTGTCTTTGGATAAACAGGTTTTGAAATTTTAGCTGTTGGTACTTCTTCTTGAATAACTTTTTGAATAGCAAAATATTTTTCTGTTGGCATACCCCATTCTGTTAATGGCGCATCATAATCATAAGAAGTGATCTGTGGTTCATTGGTTGCTCCTGCATCTGAACAACCATTATAAAATCCAAAGTTTGTGCCACCTTGAAACATATAGAAATTAATACTCCCTTTTTTTAACACTTGGCGTACTTCTTCTGCTGTTTCTTGTGGATCACGACGAATAATTGGTTTCCCCCAAGAATTGAACCAGCCATCCCAAAACTCCATGCACATGTAAGGTTCCTTCAGTCCATTTTTTTCCTGATAATTCTGTAACCATTTGAAGTTTTCATTTGCATCAGAACCAAAATTTGCTGTAGCTAAAATACCTTCTTGTGGTAAAGTTCCAGCTTCTAAAACTTCTTCCCAGCCACCATCTGAAGTTACTAAAGGAACATCAAAGTAACGGCGGAGTTCCTCTGCCAAAAATTTTAAATACATTTTATCTTCGCCGTAAGAACCATATTCATTTTCTACTTGAACAAGCAACAAACGCCCTCCACGTGTAACTTGATATGGCGCCAATTTTGGTAATAATACATGATAATATTCTTTCACCGCCTGCAAATAACCTGGATGTTGGCTGCGAATACGCATGCTTGGATCTGCCAATAACCAAGCTGGCAACCCACCAAAATCCCATTCTGCACAAATATACGGGCTTGGTCGAACAATGATATACAAACCTAATTCTTCTGCAATATCTAAGAATTTAGTTACATTCGCAATCCCAGTAAAATCAAACGTTCCCTTTTGTGGTTCATGTAAATTCCAAGGGATATACGTTTCCACGCAATTACAGCCCATTGCTTGCAAATTTTGTAACGTTTGACGCCAATGTGTCGGGGCAATTCTAAAATAATGAACGGCACCAGAAATCAACTTGATTGGCTGCCCATCCACGTAAAATTCTTCTTTGACTTCGAAATTCATCCTGCAGTTCCTCCTAAAATTCTTATTTGATTGCAGAGTCTAGACCATTTGACTTGAATTTTGATTGTAAAAACATATAAAGAAAGACAATCGGGATAACTGACGTTGCTAAGACCGCCATCAGCGCACCATAATTCAAAGGATCGTAATTGTTTTGTGTCATGTTTTGAATAATTAATGGTACAGTGAATTTTTTTGAATCGGATAAAACAATCAACGGAATCAAATAAGAATTCCAGTAGCCCATAAATGTCAGTAACGCTGTCGTAATGATACTTGGTGTCAACACTGGAACAGCAATTTTCCAAAAAATCGTCCACTCACTAGCACCGTCGATCCGGGAAGCTTCCATCAATTCATTGGGAAACTGCTGTGCATATTGACGCATCATAAATACGGAAGTTGTCGAAGCAACACTCGGAATGATTACCCCGGCAAACGTGTTCGTTAAACCAAACTTACTTAAAATATAGAAGGTAGGAATCAATGTAGCAAAACTTGGAATCATTCGCGAAACCATCACTAAATTAAAGATAAGATTGCTACCTTTAAACCGGTATTTTGCCATAACATAACCAGCTAACGTTGTGACAATCGTCGAAAGTGCTGTCCCTACCAATGTGATGACAGCTGAATTAAATAAGACTCGGATATAATTATATTTTTCTTGTATCTCACCGAGGTTTTTCAAAAAATGTGGGCCAATCGTAAAATTGATTTTTTCCCCTAAAATGACATCATTCGATTGTGTTGAAGCAATGAGCATATAAACATAAGGTAAAGCAAAGATCACTAAACCAATCAGCAAAACGAAATAAATAAGTAAAGGGTTCAATTTACGCTTCATTGTTTTTTCCTCCTACAATAAACTGAATGATTGATAGGATTGCAGCGATAATTACCATCGTCCAGGCAATCGCAGAAGCTTTCCCAAAATCAACCATTTCAAAACTTGTTTTATACAAATTCACACCAACTGTTACTGCAGAAGATTCTGGTCCAAATCCATTTTTGAATAAGATGTTTGGCACTTCAAAAGCACCTAACCCATTGATTGTCGAAAGAATCATTCCCATCAGCACAACTGGTTTTAACAAAGGAATCGTGATTTTAAAGAACTTGTGGAAACTATTTGCTCCATCGATATCCGCGCTCTCATAAATTTCTGAAGAGATATTTTGCAATCCAGCTAAAAACAAGACTGTGTAATACCCAACATTCAACCAGATTGAGATAATGATGATGGATACTCGTGCCCAAAATGGATCCGTTAGCCAAGGAATCGGCTCCATTCCCAAAGTTGTTAACACGGTATTGAACAAACCTGTTGGATTATAAAAAGTTAAAAATACGGATGACACAGCAACAATCGATGTGATTGCCGGTAAATAATACACTGTTCGGAAAAAACCTTTTCCTTTAATCGTTGGCTTATTCAACAAAACAGCAAAAATCAAAGCAAAGAAAATCGTAATCGGAATTGAAAAAATCATAAAGATGAATACATTGAAGTAT
Source organism: Enterococcus sp. DIV0176 (assembly GCF_050528535.1). Lineage (NCBI taxonomy): Bacteria > Bacillati > Bacillota > Bacilli > Lactobacillales > Enterococcaceae > Enterococcus > Enterococcus sp. DIV0176. The sequence goes on from NZ_CP172879.1 coordinate 2,206,314, forward strand.
GATTTAAAAAACAATGGATCTTTAAAAATAGCTGTAAAATTATCTAAACCAATAAAATCAATGGATGTCGATACTTTTGAAAAACTAAATCCTAATGACATCACTGCTGGAATCAATAAAGTAATGATGAAAAATGCTAAAAATGGCAACAACATGATGTAAGCTGTTCGGGAATAATTCGTAATGCCTTTTTTCTTTTTTGGAAATTCCATGTCCAGATGCTCCTTTTCTGTTCTAAAAATAGGTTAGGACAGTATGGCAGCCCTCACTATCCTAACCCGTTTCATTTACTCGTTTATTTCTACGTTGTATTTCGAAGCAAAATCTTCTGCCTGTTTCTTCAATGCTTTATCAACAGACATGCCATTATTCTTGATGTCATAGCTTGCAGCCTCAATATAATTATCTAAATCTGCTGAGTAAGGGAATGCGTAACCCTTGATACTATTTTGACTAATTTCATCTAGCGTCAATAAAATCTTTTGGTTTCCGTAATAAGGAAACTCTTTTTGAGCAACTTCACTTTGATAAGCAGTCACGTTTGCAGGCAAACCACTTAGTTCCATATAAGCATCTAAAGCATCTTTATCCGTTAATGCAAAGGTAATGAATTGTAGTGCAGCTAACGCATTATCTGATTTTTTAGGTACATAATAGCTAGAACCACCACTCATTGGTGAAAAGTTTTTCGATTCGTCCACCGCAGGAATCGCACTGATTCGCCAGTTTCCTGCATCATCTGGATAATCCGTTGCTTGATAAGAAGCCAACCAGCCACCGGCAAAGATTACGCCACACTCTTGTCCAATCACTGTATAATCTTTTGAATTACCATAGGCCACTAAATCTTCATCTTGAAGTTTTTGAATGATTTCGTACGATTTTTTAACAGCATCATCTAATAAATTCAATTTTCCATTTTTATCAAATAGAGACACACCTTGTTGTTCCGTCAAATATTTAACAAGATCTAATTCTCCTGTATCACGCATGAATAATAGCTTTTTACCCGTTTTTTCTTTTAATTTCTTTCCTGCATCAATCAACTCATCCCAATTTTTGATAGTTGTTACGTCAATCCCGGCTTCTTTAAAAGCGGTTTCATTATAGAACATGCACGCATTTCCCCAGTCATTAGGAAAACCAAATACTTTTTTCGACGGTGCAATATTCCCCAACATGTTCATTTTTGCATCATAAAAATCTTTGCCATACTCTTTTACAAAGCCAAAGTCTTCAGATGAATAAAACAAATCTTCAAACTTGTCAAAAACCGAACCAGCATTACTATCTTGCAAGAAAATCAAATCTGGCATTTTTTCGTTTGCAACTAATTTTGGCGTTACCTTTTGAACCATCGGGATGGCAGGTGCGACATCTACTGGATTCAATTCCAATTCTGTATCATACTTCTGATTGTAAAGCTCAATGGATTTTTGCAAATAATCGGTATTTTTGCCTTTTGGAACATAGACCTCGATACTTGCTTTTTTCACGCGTTCTTCTTTTGCCAAATCCTTAGCAGAATCTGCCCCGGCTTCTGCTTTTGAATCACCGCCACCACAAGCTGCCAAACTAACTACTGCCAATAATCCTAAAGCACCGCTCAACAATTTTTTGTACTTCATAAAGTACCTCCTAAATTTTTGTAAACGCTTTATTCATTCGTAGAATACACGAAAGCTAGTCAAAGGTCAATAAGTTTAGTGAACTTTTTTATTTTATTCACTAAACTTATTGGAATTAATTTTTATAGGGTCTTTTTAAATAAAAAAGAGGTATGACAAACACATTGTCATACCTCTGGTTTCCGAGTGAATGGTGTCCCAAAACTGCTCCTCCACCTAGCTTGCAAGCACTTCAAAATAGGAATTAGCTATTTGGGGTGCTATCTCATCGGAGTTAAGTGTTTTGCTCCACAACCTTTTCCCTCGGTGTTCCCCAAGTAGCTTCTTCGGTAATAAGTCCTCCTTTCTTAAAACTCCGGGAAGCTATTTTTAGAAAATATTCCTTATTACCTGAAGCTAAGCACTTTGTGTCACTACCTTTTCCTGTTCATCCGCTTAAACAGTGAAACAAATAATCAACCATTAATCCAGTTTAATCGCCTGTACTTCCACGCAAACTGAGTTCCGTCGCAATAATTAATTTTTTAGCTACTTGTCTGCCAGTTTCTAATTTCTCCAACAGTAACTCCACGCTTGCTTCGCCCATCAGTTCTGTATGTATTCTAACTGAACTCAACGTTGGAAAAATATGTTTAGCAACACTCGTATCGTTGAACCCAATTAACGATACCCTTTCAGGTACCTTGATTCCCGATTCTAGCAATGCTCTTAATGCACCAACTGCCAAAGGATCATTTGCGATAAAAAATGCCGTTGGTAACTGTTGCCCTAAGGTAACGATTGCTTGTTTCATCATCTCGTAACCACTTTCGACATCAAAGCTACTTTGAAATACATTTTCCTCCCGATACACGTCGCGTAAACTCGTGTATTTCTCAAAAGCAATTGTTCGCTTATCTTTTCCAACAGGATGATTAGGTAATGTTTTGCCGTAGTCCAAACCACCAATGAACCCAATATTCTTATGGCCACGCGCACAGAAAAAATCAATCACACTATTCACAGCTTGATCAAAGTCTAGTGAGACAGAATCATATTTGGTTGAAAGAATATCCATTCCAACAAAAACCAAGTTATCTGTAAAATCAATTAATGATTGTTGTTGTTCTGGAGTACATTCGCCAATCGAAATAATCCCAATTACCTCTTCGTCAAATATGCGTGTATCGTTATAAAAATAGCGCACAATCTCATAGCCTTCATCCAAAATCTTCTTTTCAGCACTCATTCTTAGTGAAAGATAATATACATCATCTAGTTCATCTTTTTCCGTCATCCACTGAACGATTGCGATTTTTCCTTTATCAATTACGCGATTCCGTTTATATTTGGTATATTCTAGTTTCTCTGCTGCTTCAAAAATTCGTTTTTTCGTTTCATCACTTACCGATAATGTTTGATCAAAATTCAATACTCTAGAAACGGTCGTCTTAGAAACGCTTGCTAAATCTGCAATGTCTTTAATTGTTGCCATGTCAGCACCTCATTCTTCAATCCTTCGTTTTAATAAAAAATCTAACATATACGAGTTCAGTAAACTGAACAAAATACCTATCACTACTGATTTTACCCCATAAGTCAAAAATCCCAAAGCCAGTACCATCACATTGATGTAACGGATTCCTCTGGCAATACTAAATTCTGGATGTTTTTTATTGATTGCTAAAGCAATGACATCCATTCCTACCGTAGAAGCATTCGCGGAAATGCAGCAATAATACCCAATCGCGATAAAAATACAAGCAAAAAGAAAATCGACAACCAAATTGATTTGCACATTGAGTTTAAGCAAATAAAACATCGTAAAGAACAGATTGTAGCAAATACTGCTAACGATTGATTTGAGAAAGTTCCCTTTGCCCAGAAAGAACCAACAAAAAATCAGTAGCAAGACTGTTACACCAGAGGTTAAATAAAAAATCGGTATTTGCGAGATTTTTTCTAAAATCATCGCGACACTTGTCACGCCTCCATTGATAATATTATTCGGTTTCATCCAATTTGCGTAAGCAAACCCTAAAAAAACATTTCCAACAATAACCTTTAAAATATTTTTTTGTTCTGTTGTCGTTATTTTACTTTGAATCACAGCTTTTCGCATTCATACTCTCTCCTAACAAAGCGCTTTCATTTTATTCTAGTAGACTATACCATTGATTCACCTATTTTTTCAAATAGTTTAGTGAAAATTCAGTAAAATAATTTAAATATTTTTGACCATCTATCTTTACATAAAAAAAAGAAGAACGAGCGCAAACCCGTTCTTCCTTCTTAACTTCAGTCTTTCCTGCTATTCTCACTGTTTACGATTTGCAGCAACTAAATCAATAAATTTTTACAGTAGCTCATCATTTTGCGTGGCCATTAGCTAGTAAATTACCCTTACGTTGTGACTATTTCAAAATAGTGAACGCCTATGCCGAAATAACTCCTCCACATAGCTTTTATTCACTTCAAAATATGAAGAGCCATTTTGAGTGCTTACTCGCTATCTTGTCGGTGCTGAACGTTTTGCGCCACAACCTCATTCACGGTGTTCCCCAAGCAACTCCTCAAAATAATTCATAACTGTCCAAAAATATGAAATGCTATTTTTGCCAGTTGCTCATTATTTTTTTGGAGCTGAACGCTTGGCGCCACAACCTTTTATTCCCACTCAACTTCCAACTGACTAGATCCTCCTGTCATACCTGCTGTTTGAACTTGCGCACTTCTTCCATCTTCACTAATTGTTATATTTTCATCTGCGTGAATAACTGTTTTAACTGCTTTTGAAAAATTCAACGTCAGTGTTTCATTCGTTTGTAGCGGATTAGCAACGGTTACCTTCGCCTTATTTGATTCTTCTTTCAACAAAACGGATGCCGGATGGCTAAAGGTAATTCCTGCCACCGTTTGATTGGCTGCCCAAAGATTTGCTGCTGTTATTCCAGTGACTGTATCTTTGACACTTTGATTTGCCTTTTCATTTGATAAAATTTCGATTCGATTTTGTTTTGCATAATTCTCAAGACCTTGCTTTGTTGTATTTGGTAAAAGAACATACGCATACTTTTCATCGATTGGTTTTTGACCATGGTTAAGCAAAACTTTTTGATAGTTTTCCGTATACACTTGACTGTTTGGGAAACCTTCATTAATATCACTGTATTTTCCAGTACGCTGTTCCTTAACCAAAGTAATTGTTTCTTCTTGAGGAAAGTAATATCCAATACTCTGATTTTTTTGTGAAGATGACAATAGGAGCCACTCATTTGCTTGCATCGTTTGTTCGCCGTTGCTGGAAACTTCACCTTGATTTGTCAACAACTGGTACGTACTGTTGGAATCAAGCATTCGGTTTTCAATCACTGTTTCAATCGAAGCTGACGTCGTCCCTTGAATGCCTGATCCTAATGCAACAATTTGGTCATCAAATACAAACCAAGATTTCTGTGCTTTGAGATCCATTGGTAAAACCGTACCGTTATTTTTCGTACCTGCTTTGTTTAACGCCATTCCAATAGCGGCATTTTCCCCGTCTGTTGCACCACCTACTTGTTTTTCTGAAGAACGCACCGTCGTAAATGAGCTCACTTCATCTGCTAATTTGACTGTATCAACTGTCGTACCAGGTAATCGGTATGGGTCAATCGTCGGCCAATAGCCTTCCCCATATTGCTGGTCTTGATTGAATAAATACAGCATGCCATCTGATGTATGCCAGCCTCGTTTATTCTCTTTGTTACCTGCCTCAAATGAAGAAATTCGATTCGAGTACATGCTAAGTCCCACACTAAAATCACCGCTGGCATACACATAACGATCCATTGCACCATACAATTTGCTTCCTAGAAACGGTTTTTCTTTTCCAAGAATCGTTTCATCGCTCATCACCTGTTTCGTTAACAATAAATCCTTGAAATCACGTGCGTTGGTATAGTAATAAGCTGGATTCTCCTTCAACCAATACTTGACACTTTCCTTCAATTGACTGTTTGCTGATGGGTCTGCAAATTCTGATACTAGCAACAAATTATACATTGTTGGTGAACCAAAACCAGTTGTTTTTGTCGAAGTTGCCCGCGAAATTGAACGCCCATTCACCATTGGCATCATTTCACCTTTCTCAATTAACGGAATAAATGCATTATTCACGTTTGTCACAAAAGAATCTGTTACATCCTTTGGTAAATTCCATTTTGAATTGGCTAAAATTCCTAAAATCTTACTTGTTCCTTTCACCAAAACATTTCCATATGAACCAGTATATGGAATATCCCCATGTTGAATAAACGAGCCATCTTTATAGAATCCATCTCCTTTTGTCACAAGTGCAAAAACTTCTTTGATACTTTCTCCGGAAACACTTAATTTATCTCCATTTTTTTGTAAAATACCCAAGCCCATGATCGTTAACGCTAAATCCGTCCGATTCGCTCCTGTCGTTTGGAAATTGGGAATAAAATGCAAATCAACAAAGGTTCCTTGTGGCTTACCATACAATTGTTTATAGGGATCTGGAACATATCGTGAAATTACTTGCGTGTATTTCGCTAATTGGTCCGGTGTCAGTTCGTCTTTCATAATCATTAGAATATCAATAAATTTTTGTGGCACACCAATCTGCCAATCCCACCAGTTGCCGTGATATTTTTTCCCATCATATTTTCGAACATCTACCATAAAATCAAGCGCCTCGACAATGTCCGTTCCTACCTGTTGCTTTTGGTAAAGCGCCGTTCCCTGTGTCCCGTAAGCCCGAGCCAAAACAGAAAGATTAGCAAATTGCGTTGTTATATCTGCTGAGGCTGTGTCTGAAGCTACCTTTTCCCACAAATATGTGCGACTGGATTCTTTATTTAGTTTCCCATATAATTCATTCGCTTGTTCTGACAGCTTTTGCGTATACGCAATAACATCTGGATCATTTAACAATTCAGGATTTTTTTCAAAATCACCAACAAGATTGGTTTTCCATTTTTGTTGCAACTCTTTTGCTTCTGCCTCTGTTGGATCATTTGACTCTTCAGGATCTAAAGGAATTGAACCAATCTCCCCATTTTTTAACGCCACTACCTTCAACGTCACACGATCACCAAAAAGACGAATACCAATTTTTCCTTGCCAATCTCCATCAATGCTTCCATTGCCATTAGGATAGTTGACTTCTTGATTTTCATATAACAAGTGACCATTCAAATAAGCCATAATTTTTTTTTCTTCATAGCGCACCAACAAACGATATGTTTTTCCTTTGACCAATGGTGAACCTTTAATTGTGGTAATCCACTTTCCACCCGGTTGCCCTAGCTGCCAGTCCCCATCTCCATTGTAAGCAAAGGATTGCCAAGTCGCTGAATCAGTCTCACTACCTCTAAAAATCACCCCAAAGTTTTTTTGTCCTTCATAAAGAAAGCTTATCTCAACTTCGCCAGTTTTCTTTAACGGTGCATCTTGTAAAATACTCACAGATTCAATTGAAGTGCCTTGTGTTGTATTACTAATAACTAATTGATTCTCACTGAGACTAGTCTTGGAAGTCCCTTTGATATCTAACCAATTCCCTTTTTCTTGACTAAAATTAGTTTCAAAAATCTCCGCTGCTTTTACTGTTGTACTCTGAAACATACCAATAACAATGATACTTCCCACTAACGATAACCACTGAATCATCTTCCGTTTTTTCATCCAATACCTCCTAGATGACTTACCCACAGCATCTGCCTTTAATCCAATCGCAACACAACTAAATAAAGCGTTTTCAAAAAGCATGATAGCATAGACTTTATTTTTAGTAAACATATAAGATAATTCACTAAACTACTTCTCCCCCCAAAGTTTCTTTCGTAAAATACGGATTTTAAGCTATTTTATATCCGTCCAGAACATTGATTACAGACAAAGAGCCAAACAGACTACCCTCCTGTTTGGCTCTTTTATTGTTAGAAAAACCTAATAGATTCGTTTATTGCCGTTTTTAACAAACAGCCACTCTTCATCAACATTTTTACTCACCTTTTTCAATAGTTTTAACAAAGTTTCTCTTTCATTGGCTGAAAGATCGAGTAAAGCAGCTTTTTCTGAATAGGCTTCCTCACGTTTTAAATAGTCATAAAATGCTTCTGCTTTTTCAGTTGCATATAATCGACGAATTTTTTTATTTTCAGCATCAATTTCTTTCCGAACTAAACCAGCATTTACAAGTTTTTGAACAGACTTCGAGACAGTTGTCCGGTCTTGCTTGACCAGCTCTGCTACTGCATCATTGATGATACCCGGATTTTCATAGATTCTTGTTAAGTACAGATATTGTTCTTTGTTTAGCTCTAATTCCTTGAACTCAACATTACTGATGTATGATAACGAACGGGAAATAATTCCAATTTCTCTTAAAATTTCAGACATTTTTTACTCCTCTGCAGGCAATAGATAGGTTTCCAAATTAAGCACTTCAATTATTCTATCTAAGTCTGCTACTTTCACCACCATGGTTTGATCTGGACGTCCTGGTGCGAAAACTAATTTTTCATGTGCCAATAACTCTTCGTCAATAATCACTGGAACATGTGCTTCGTAGCCAAAAGGTGATACGGCTCCAGGTTTTTGCCCCGTTTGTTCTTCCATCATTTCCGCAGAAACAACTGATACTCTTTTGCCAATCAGCTTACTTAACCGCTTAAAATCACTCTTTTTCGTTGTGAAAGTCAGAAAAATATAGTTATTCTTTTGTTTATCTTTTAGGTATAAACTTTTGGTTTCTGTGCCAGAGAATCCTTGCTCTGCCTTGACCACTAACGCATCTTCATTGGTGTAAATCGCGCGATGATTATATAACTCAAAATCAATGTGTGCTTGACTAAATACTTCTTCTAAATTGATCAAAATGGCTCACTCCTCAAAATTGTTGAAAATTCTACATTAACTAGTTATAAACTTAACGCTTTTTTGTTGAAAAATCAACATTTTTTCATTGATGGATTGGTGATTTTTGGATTGTTTTAAAATGTATATTATAATAAACTATTTTCTTATATACTGTTGGTTTACGTGTGGGAACAGCGTAAGTTATTGGATAACGTGAATGATGTCTTGGATTATAGAGGGAAAAGTCCTAAAAAATTTGGAATGGAATGGGGAAATTCTGGTTACCTTGTACTATCAGCTTTAAATGTTAAAAATGGTTATATCGATATGGCAGTTGAAGCGAAGTATGGATCTCAACAACTGTTTGAGAGATGGATGGGTAACAGAAGACTTGAAAAAGGAGATGTTGTATTTACAACAGAAGCTCCCTTGGGTAATGTGGCTCAAATACCTGATAATAATGGTTACATTTTAAATCAACGCGCAGTAGCTTTTAAAGTTAATCCAGATAAAATGGACAATAATTATTTAGCACAATTATTGAGAAGTCCAATATTTCAATCAAGGTTACAAGCTAATTCAAGTGGTGGAACTGCAAAAGGAATTGGGATGAAAGAATTCGCAAAAATGACTACATTGATCCCCAAAAGAGTAAATGAACAACAAAAAATCGGTACCTTTTTCAAACAACTCGACAACACCATCGCTCTTCATCAGTGTAAGATAGATGCTCTAAAACGGATGAAGAAAGGCTTCCTACAGCAGATGTTCCCAACAAATGAAGAATCGGTTCCAAGGGTACGGTTTGCTGATTTTGAAGAAAAGTGGGAACTGAGTAAGTTAGGAAACGTAACTGCAGCAGTATTTCAAGGAATCAATACTGCTGGAGATAAAGTTGAGTACTCAGATATAGGTACCCCAATTCTTCAAGCGAAACACATTACAGGTGGAGCTGTAACTTTTGATGAGGCACGTTTTTTAGACAAAGAGCGATATTCAAATTATTTTCCAAAATACGTACCCGTTGAAAATGATATTCTGTTTGCGAATATTGGAACTATTGGTCCATCAACAGTTGTACGAGATGAAAGTGAATTTTTGGTGGCTTGGAACATCTTAAAAATTACTCTCAAGAAACCCGAAATAGCTGAATTTATTCAGCTTCAGATCGATCAGTTAAATCAAAAACACTATTTTGACTCTGTTCTAACAGGCAACGCTACAAAATTTGTGAATAAAGACGAAATGCTCCATACACCGATTTTAGTACCAATGATTGAAGAGCAGAAGAAAGTTGGTGCGTTCTTTTCAAATATCCAAAGAGCCATCACCCTTCACCAACAAAAACTAGACCAACTCAAAGCCTTAAAAAAAGCTTATCTTCAAAACATGTTCATCTAAGCAATATTTACACTCCAACTAACTCCCTAGATAATAAACAAAGATGATGTACTCATCTATCAATTATCTGGGAGGTTTTTTATGAAAGCAAAAAGAAGAAAAGAGCAAATGTTTCATGAGTATTTTAAAGAATGGGTGAATCTCTATAAGGTGGGAGCTATTCGTTCTATTACCTTACAAAAATACTATGTAGTCGAACAAAAATTACAAGAACTTGCACCAAATTTAAAACTAAAGGAACTAGATCGATATAGCTATCAACAATTGTTAAATGATTATGCGCTTACCCATGAGAAGCAGACTACTATGGATTTTCATCATCATTTGAAAGGTGCTATTTTAGATGCAGTGGATGAGGGTGTTCTTACGCAAAACCCTACAAGAAAAATCGTTATTAAAGGAAAAGCTCCTCGACCTAAAAAAGCAAAATTTCTAAATCAATTTGAAGTTCAAGCTTTATTAAAAGAGCTGAATTTGACAGAAGAAATTAATTGGGATTGGTTTATCTTGTTAGTCGTTAAAACAGGTCTTCGCTTTTCTGAAGCATTGGCTTTGACACCTTTAGATTTTGATTTTTCCAAACAAAAAATAGACATTAATAAAACTTGGAATTATAAAAAGACAATTGGCTCTTTCCAACCAACAAAAAATGAATCATCCAATAGAAAAATTCAAATCGACTGGCAATTAGCCATGCAATTTTCACAATTAATTAAAGCGAAAGAACCAGATAAACCAATTTTTGTTAAGAGTAGAGTATTCAATTCCACTATTAATAATCGTTTGGGAGTATTGTGCACTCGTGCAAACATCCCAATTATTACAGTTCATAGTTTGCGACATACTCATGCATCTTTACTGTTATTTGCGGGTGTTTCAATTGCCAGCGTTGCAAATCGTTTGGGACATTCTAGTATGACGACGACTCAGGAAACATATCTGCATATTATTCAAGAATTAGAAAATCAGGATAACGATAAAATTATCCGACATTTATCCATGTTGATGTGATAGCAAATCCCCATCAAGCTAAGGTAGAAGCTGGATGGGGATTGCTTTATATGAACATGTTTTGGAGGTAAGCTTTTTTTAGGATTTTTAGTTTGTTCAATTGATCTTGATGAAGGGTGAATAAATCATCAATGCTTTTGAAAAACTTTCCAATCTTTTTCTGTTCATCAAAATTTGGAACAGAAATTTGAAAGTCACCATACTCTTTTGCATTAACACCTGGCTGACCAGAACGCTGTGATGTTATTCTAATAAAGTTATTGTATCTATCGGTTAATGTATTTTGAAACACGAAATCAGAGTCAAATTCTGGTTTAATTCGAGCTCGAATCAAGAAACCTGCATAGTAAACCAAACCATCTTTTTCTTGATAACGATATGTTTTCCCGACGCTTGCTCCAGTTCTCGCAAAAAGTACGTCGCCTTTTTGAAGTTTATAATTATCTGCTGAAGTTAAATCAATATCTGGCGAAGTTAAACCATCTTGAATAAATTCTCGGCTGTTATCATCAATATCTGTAATGCGAAGATACTTATTTTCTCCATTGTAATCAGTCGAAGTAGCATTCAATCCATATTCAAATGACTCTGCAAGCTCGGACAGCTTACGTTGTTCCCACTTTTCTTCAAAATCAGCGAACCGTACCCTTGGAACCGATTCTTCATTTGTTGGGAACATCTGCTGTAGGAAGCCTTTCTTCATCCGTTTTAGAGCATCTATCTTACACTGATGAAGGGTGATAGTATCATCCAGTTGTTTGAAGAAGACGCCGATTTTTTGTTGTTCTTCAATACTTTTAGGAATTAAAAAATCTGTGTTTGAAACTTTTTTCCAATCCGAACGAGGCATCTTTGTTCCTGCTGTATCGTTAGCAACTTTTTGATATTTATCAGCCTGAATTAAAGCATAAATGAAACTAGGAATACTTTCTTTTGCTCGAAAAACCCAAAAATCACCTAATGCTACACCTATAAAATCAGCCAGTAACCAATTCTTTAAATAAGGTCGAAGTTTTCCATATAAAACATCTTCAGATTCAAATTTAATTCCTTTTCGATTATCAAACTTTGTAGATACATCTTTATTTAAACGACCTTCTCCAGCAAAAATATCCTCAAATTCTACTTTAGGTAATTCATTGTCACTTGAACTTTTATTAACACGTGTTACTATATCTGTTAGCTTACGCAGTTCCCATGCGTCAAAAAAACCATCAAATCGAATCACAGGGGCATTTTTTCTCTCATCTTTCATCGAAACACCGCCTTCGTAGCTTCAATTATTTCTTTTGTCTCTGGCGTTACAGCTAATTCATCTAGCAACGCTAAAAACTCACTTTCAGTTTTTTTAATCTCAGTATTTAATGTAACTATTTCCTTACTTAGCGCTATTAAATCAATTGGTTCCTCTTCTTCAAAAGTGTCCACATAACGAGGAATATTTAAATTGTAATCATTTTCTTTAATTTCTTCTAATGATGCAATATGAGAATATTTATCAATTTCTTTATGGTTAACTACGGTATCAACAATTTTTTCAACATCTTCTGCGCGTAAGCGTTTTTGATTCTTTAATTTTTCAAATTCCTTACTTGCATCAATAAACAAAACGTCTGAATCCATTCGATTTTTTCTTAGAATTAAGACACAAACTGGGATAGATGTATTTAAAAATAACTTATCAGGGAAGCCTATTATTGCTTCAATCTGATGTTTATCAATTAGCGCCTTACGAATTCGTCCTTCTGCTGCCCCTCGAAATAGCACACCATGTGGCAGAATAATTGCCATACGACCATTCTCTTCTAAATGATATAAGCAGTGTAGCAAGAATGCGTAGTCTGCCTTTGTTTTTGGAGCAACTCCATATTCCCGCCACCGTGGGTCATCTTCACGATCCTTATTATTCCAATGAGCTGAGTATGGTGGATTAGCCATGACCGCATCAAACATTCGTGGAGAATCTTTTCCTTCCACTACTCCGTCTGGCCAGTCGCTCTCAAGCGTATCGGCATGGTTGATATTAATGTCATTATATTCAACACCATGCATCATCAAGTTCATTCTGGCTAGTCGGTAAGGCGTAGCATCTTTTTCCTGACCAAAATACTTAATCATTCCACGTCTATTTGAATTTTTCATATAACTAGCTGTTGTAAGTAAAAGAGAACCTGATCCTACTGTAGGATCATAAATAGAGAAGCTCTCTTTATCTTCCCGTCCGTGTGTCAAAATTCGAGCCATTACATCTGAAATTTCTTTTGGTGTATAATACTGTCCCATATCAGAAGCTAGTACCGTAGCAAACTGGGCAACTAAGTATTCATAGATATCTGAAACCGTATCTTCACCACCTGATAAATCAAATTCTGGCGAAGACAGTAGCTCAATCATTGAAATCATTACACTAGCACGTGCTTGTGCGTTAGCACCTAAATCAGCACTATCAAAACGCATGCCGTCAAAAATCCCCTCAAAATCTCCCTTTGCGTTAAATGCGATTTGTTGATTGAAATGGCCAAAGGAGTCCGTCATCATTCCAATATTAAATCGATCGCCGTCAATTGCTTTCTTCCAATCTTCAAAAAAATCATTTGGTTGAATGGCATAGCCAAGATTCTTGTTCATGTAATCCAGCGCTTTAGCAGGATCTTGAGAATAAATACTTTCCCAAGTTTCTCCACGTAAAACGTTTTCTAGCCAGCGTGTCGCCTTTTCAGATAGATATTTATAAAATAAGATGCCAAATATATAATCTTTATATGCTGTTAATCCAATTTGTCCTCGTGTTTGATTAAGCATCCCCCACACTTTTGTTTGTTGTTCATTTGATAACGCCATTAGTCTTTCCTTCTTTCACTCAGTCTTCAAAATTAAAATGTACTCTCTACAAAGAATTAAAAAAGTTCATTACTGATTCTTCAAAATCTGATGACTCAAAGAATCCGATGTTCTCTTCCTCCTCGATTTCGTGCAGAAGATCTGCTAATTTTTGGTTTTCAATCAAGTTATGTCCAGGTAAAAATAAATCAAAAGCTTCCACAATCCGGTTACCATTGACATGTTGATTGGCTGCCCAACGGCGAAGTTTTAATTCTCGAAGTTCTGTGCGATACTTCTTTCGCGTTTTTTGAAGAGATTCTGCTGTAAAGTGTGTAGTAATTTCTCCAGACTCAATGTCATCCACAATCGCATGAATTTCTTTACGGCTTTCATCATCCATCGGTGTAATATGTTTATTGATTGCTTCTTTATTTGGTTCAGTTTGTTCATCAATGAATGTATTCAAAAGTTCCACTAACATATCGTAATCAATGATTTGATGACTATACAATTCAATTCCTATTTTAATTTCAGTTAAATCAGGACGTTCTGGTTCAGGTAGTTTTTCCCTAGCATCATTTAATCGAGCTTGTAATGCACCAAATTCTTCTATACTTGAAATATTAAGTCGAACCATCTTACCAGTTGGTTCACATTTTTCATTCAATTCTTCAATTTCGCTCCCCAATTCATACCCCTGTTGTACTAATCGTTGGATTTTATTTTGTGTAGACAAACCTATGTTTACAAACTCTTTTAGATTATTTTGTCCTCGTGGAATTTGACTAAAATCATTGCCTGCTAACTCTTTTAGTCTGGAAACATCTTCTTCTAAATCAATGATCTGATGACTTTGTGGTTTAGCCAAAATATCATCAGTAACCAAATCTTTGGGAAGCTGGTTTCCGGTCTCTTCTTCTGCCTCTTGGAGTGTATCATTTCCACCTTTTGTATAAATGCGCAATGCGTTTTCAACAAAGCCTTGCATCTCATCTCCCTGGCGGTAAAAGCGTACTTTACCATGAGGTTTACTATTGCGATCTAGAGTTCTATTTGTACGAGACATTGCCTGAATAAGCATTCCTTCTTTAAGCATTTTGTCCATGTAGATCATATTGATATACTTCGAGTCAAATCCTGTTAACAATTGATCAGATACTATCACTAAATCTAATCGTTCATCTTCTTTACCTTGATTATATGGTTTCTTACGTGCCAAACGTTTAGTGATATCAACCATATAAGCTCTAGCAGGATCTTTAGCATCTAAAATGCTTGGTACATTAAACTTTTTCGTATAGTTCTCAATAGCTTTCTTCAATGCCTCATTTTGTTCTTTGGTACCATACTCATTTGATTCATCTCGAGAAAATGTCATTGCAACATTTAAATCTGGTGCTTTCTCTTTAAAAATATTGTAATAATGAATAACAGCTTGCTTGCCGGAAACAGCTAACATTGCTTGAAAAGCATTTTCTTCACGTTTTCCTGCAATCAATGCGCCACTGGATGTCTTCTTCCAGTTATCGAGAACATCCTGCACTACTTCTTGGCGATAACTATCACTTTGATAGACTTCCTTTTCATATTCTTTTTCTGAAAACCCGTCCTGAGCATGCTCAATCACCCAATGTGGTTTGAAATATGAAACGTCAAACCCCAAAACATTACCGTCCCCAATTGCATCTTTAATCGTATATGTATGCAATCGTTTTCCAAAGATATCATGTGTTGAAACATCTCTAGTTGTTTTCACATCATTTATTTCATCACTGTAAAAATTAGGGGTTCCTGTAAAACCAAACCACGTAGTTTTTTTAAATGCTTCTTTGATTAATCGTACCGAATCACCACTTGCGCTTCTATGTGCTTCATCCATAAGAATAACGTTCCATTCATCGTTTTTTAGTCCTTGTTTAACAGCTTTCGTTAACCCTTGAACAGAGATCAATAAAATTTGTGATGCACCTTTATGTTTTAATTCTTTTTTCAATTCTCGGCCTTTAACTTTTTTAATACGTTTCTTAAAATGCAGATAGGCAAAATCTTTAAAATTTTCAAGAGTTTGGTCAATCAAATCCACGCGATCGACGATAAATAATACATTTCGAATTCTAGGAGCTGCGGCTAACAATTGTGCGACTTTGAAAGATGTAACCGTTTTCCCCGAGCCGGTTGTATGCCAAATATACCCACCTTCCTTTTGAATCAAATCGTTTGCTGCCATTTCTTTCATTCGTTGTAAAATTTCTCTTGTTGCTTGAATTTGATAACTACGCATAACCATCAAGTTATCATTTGATGCATCTGGAATCATATTAACAGTGACCAAGCGATGTAAGGCGGGAATCCCCATTACCTGATTAGCAAACTCAAAGGCATCCGTTATATCTTTATTATTTTCATCGCGCCAGCCGAACACAAATGTCTTGTTGTAGTTTTCAAATGCATTTGGTCGAGCAAAATAATGTGCTGAATGTTGGCTCATAATAAATTGTACTTGTACAAATGCAAATAGCCCTTCATACAAACCATCTCCGTGATAGCCTTTTAATTGTTCGAATGCGTGCCATTGATTTTGCAAATGTTCATCTTTTTCTTCGATATGAACAACAGGAATCCCATTTATGAGTAACGCTACATCAATTATTCTTTTCGTCGTTAATCCTTTAGGTAGATCATCAAATGTTACTTGATTGACAATTTCATATCGAGAACGACCGCCTGCTACATCATCTTCATAAAAAATTTCAACTTCTAGGCTAGAACCATCATCACGAGTAATTGGAATTGAACCAACTCCACCTGCTCCTACCAATAAAAGTTGTGCATCGTAAGGTGTTCGAATACGTCGTACTTCTTGAAGAATTAATCCAAATTCAACATTTGACAACAATTTTCCATTTAATTTATGCGCATTAATTTCATTTAAAATATCCCGCCAATGTTGTTCAAGCTTTCCTATACTAACATTGGAAAAATCTTTTCGATAAGTCCAGCCTTCAGCTTCCAGCTTTGCAATCAATGCCTCTTCAAATTTTGCCTCTGCCAATTAAATACTTCCTTTCATCCTTTACTTGTTAACTATCTGCTTTTCAACGTTTTCACTTATACACAGTTCCAGCGTAAGTAATTAATATACGCTTTTATTATATCATGAATTATAGATTGTTATTTAAAGTTTTAGAATGTTGACCGCGTACTGCATTATACAGACTCTTCACCTAAGCCATTTGAGTAAGTAGACAGAAAAACTTTGAAGAACTAACTAGGATTACATAAAAAAGCTAGAACTATCACGTCAGCGATAGTTCTAGCTCTTCAAACTTTTTAATGATTTATTCTTTTTTTTACTACTCATGCCTAAGGTAAAATATCATAATGCTTATACTTTTCATTTTATATCTAAGCTTTCTTTTGTACTTAACAAGTTCATGAGATTTTTAAGTTTCTAGAAAAACAGGCTTATACTTATCAACAAGCCACTTTAAGTTATTTTTTTGTCAAAAAATTTTAAATTTTCTCTTTACACATTTCCCACAATTTCAGTAAAGCCATCTTTCAATTGTTGGTTCTCTGTCTCTTTGAAATATAAATAATTGTCAGGATTTCCTTGATTCTGGCTCGTCACCAAGACTTTAGGAACACCCGCATCAATCGTAAAGAAATAAACATGCTTAGCTAATGATGCTTGCGTCTCCACATCAGAATAGACCGCTACTAACGCATAGCCAGCATTTGCTTCGCCATTTTCTGACCAAGTTAAAGTAATTGGCACATTATTGACTGTCGCTTGCCAGCCATTTGTGTTAGCAAGAACCGTATCAGGAAGCTGTAAGCCATATAAATTAACGTTATTGCCGGGACCATATTCTTTATAACTTTGTTTCATAGTTTGTCCCCAGCTAGCCATAAATGTGTTTAATTGTTGTGCCTTAGCCTCACTCCACAAAATATTCACCACTTGACTTTCTTTAATCGAAGAACTGCTACTTTCCGAAATCTCTTGTTCCTCACTAACTGATTCCGTAGAAGTAGATATTGAGTTTACTTCTTTCTTGGCAGATGAATGCTCTGTAGACGACATGCTTGTTTCTTTAGTGGCTATTGTAGATGATGATGTAGAAATAACTTCCCTATTTTTTTGGCAAGCAGTCAATAGCAATGCTGCGAACAGCAAACTGGTAATCCATACTTTTTTCATTTTATAACTCCTCATAAAATAACTTTATTTTATCATTACAAAGTTATTATAACGAACTATATCTATTACTACAATTACCTACGACTTGTAAATAGTGAAAACTTATGCTGATTTGAAAAAGGTAATAATGAAGACAAAACAACTTGTTCTTTCCTTCATAATTTATCCTTGTCACAATAATAAATAATTAACAACTTATCTATTAAGGATCTATAGTAATTCTGCTCTGAAAAATAAGTTCTTTCTGCTCATAGTTTTTGTCAGATATCTTTTCTGATTCACTTATTAAAATCAATAAAATAAGCAATTAATTCAGTAACTACGCTCTTGGTTCAAGTAAAATCAAAGTCGGTTCCGCTAGCTTTTTCAGTTATACTTGAAATAAATCAAAGACTTTTTGTGTAACCTTAAATGATAATGGTAAAATGACATAAAACGATATGGAGGAATAAAACTTGGATAATGAAAATAGCAATAAAAAATTTTTCATTGTAACACTCATTCAGTTTATAATCTATGGAATTTCGCTAGTATGGGCATTCTTAGATAGAGGAATCACACCAAACTGGCCATTTTTTCTCTTGTACGTAGGGATATTAATAGGAAATTTTAGTCCAATCAAATACCGCGGAAACTTTTTTTCAACTAAGCCTGGTTTATTTTTCAAAACAAAGACACGAAAATTTGAAAACATTATGTATATGACAGTTACTTGCATAGTTATTTTTCTAGTTACATTTTTAAATATCTCATAAAACACTGAAATTACTTGTTCATATACTTATTAAGAATTCTCTAGCAATTTACTTCTATAGTTGGTCGTACAGAAACACTATTCTTTTCTTTATGATTATCACTAAAATCAATCAAAATAGTTACTTATAAATCATCACCAGTGAAGTTATCTTACATATCATCCCCACAAAAAGATCCAAGGACTCGAAAATATAAAAATATTTTCGAGTCCTTGGGTTTTTTTATTTACTATTTCTTGAATGATTTAAGTAAAATGGCTGTTAGCCTACTGAGCCTTTTTGACTATTGTCACTAAGCTTATTCCCCCTTATTTTATCACGCACACTTAGCCTATAAAATGTCACTCTTCTTTTTTAGAGAGTCTATCCCCTAAAACATATGATAAAATTAAATAAATGAATATTATTTAAAAATAAAAAAATGAGTATTATCATCATCTTTAGCAGAGGAGTTATTACATTGAAAAAGGTTTTACTGATATTCATAGGTACACTTATAGGAGGTCTTGTAGGATGTTCTGCAACACAAAAAGCAAGTAATAACAATGAACTTCAAGTTACAGAAGAGACACAAGAAAAAAGTTCAACAACTAATAAAGAGCAAATTACAGAGATGACGCAACCAAATAAGCCAGCAGCAGATATGGAATTCATCGATATATCTGGAACTTTTTATACTACATCAGGTGATACTGCAAGTGTAAAATTATTAAGCAGAAATAAGTGGGAAGTATCTTATTCAACTTTAGAAGGTGATGTTAATGCTACCTTTGAAACGAATTGGGAAAATTCAGGTCAGGAAAAACAATCAAAAACACCAATGAAAAAATCTGATGAATATTCTGGATTTCATGTGCTCGTAACGTATGTAAATGAATCAGATATTGAAATTATTATGGAAGACGGTGACCCTACTCATAAAATGGTCTTCACTAAACAAAAACCAAAAGAAAATGAAAACTATGAAATTGTTTTACAGGGAGACCTCTCTCCATTTGCTGGTCAATTTTCAAGTGACTATTTCAACAAAAAAATTGTAGACTCTGGATTTACTTTAGGTGGCTATGCCCCAGATGATTATTATAATAATAGAACTACTGTATTCCCTACACTATCTGCAAATGGTTATTGGGATGGGATTACTTCCCACGGAAATTATGAAATAAAAGCATCTGATATGCCGCAAAAAACAAATGGCTATTTTGAAGTACGTGTACACGGAACTAATCCAGTAACTAATTATGGAGAGCTAGCATTCTTCTTAGTTCCACCAAATGTAAGTGGGCCTGATGGAACCTTGAGTAAGGATAGACGAGTTTTCCAAGTACTTTTTGATGGGAAGCTACGTTTACTTGAGTATCAAAAAGAAGATTGGTGGAAAGAATATCAATCACAATAAAAATTTTATTTAGCCCTCCTAATTTCTCTCTTAAAGTAATACTATTTTAAGATTTTTCAGGAGATAATTGATAAAATTGGAGGCAAACAAAAAGCCAAGAATGCTGCTACTATAGCATTCTTGGCTTCTTGTTTGTTCTTTTACCCCACAGACCCTTCCAGCAAAAAGTGCGTGTTGTCTACAAGTCTCAACAGCTTCTAAATGCTGGTATATCCACGTTCATAGTTTGAAACGGTACCATGAAATTCTAATGATTTTTCGGGATTGGTGTTAGTTTTTATCCAAATTACTACTTGTGATATCGCCAAGATTCCTTAATTAAACTAGCAATATACTCAATATTTTGATTATCTTTCATAATGATTTCGTAGTCACCATTTCCCCAATGACCTGTTTCACTTACATTTCGAGTTATATTCTCAGTATCATTTAATTCTCCATATTTTAGATTAATCCAAATTTTTAGAGCTTTCTTCTGAATTTGAATATCTACTATATTACGTTTCATCTTAAAAGAATTATATAATTTGACTGGCTTGATTCGAATATTGCTATCCCAACTTAAAATGATTTCCTTCAATTCCTCGTATAATTCTTGAATTTCTGGTGATCCTTTTTGAATATGTTCTTCTTCAGTGTATACTTTGATTTCTTTTGATAAACCTTTTTTGCTGACATCTTCCTGCCTAACTTGCTTGCTTGTCGAACTTTGTTTTGAATTTGTTTTACTCAATGTTTCTACATCTATCAATCCGTTTTCATATTTTTTAACGGTAACCAAGTCAATAGGTAAATCAGGATTATTCACAGCGCCATATTGATAATTGGTATAATCATTCGCTACAAAGACAACTCGTGTTTGTGACCATTCAATTTCACTAATACGCTTTAGTCGATCTGGATACTGCTCATTGTACCTCAAAACAAACTCCCCTTTATGAGCTAATAATGAGTTAAGATAAGCATAACCTTGATCAATTACACTGAATCGCTTTCCTTTTTTGTATTCAATAATTACAAAACTCTTTGTTTCTTCATCATAAGCCACCGTATCCAGCCGAAAATCATCTACAGAAAATTCAGTAGCCACAAAGTTCAAATTGAACAGCTTTTCTAAATTTGCTTCTACTAAAAATTGTAATTCCTTTTCTTTAGCAAATGGTACTTCTTGAATTTCTACCATCTCATGTTTATTAATGTGATAAAGAGCCATCAAAACACCTCCGTTTCTAATATATTTCATGTCGAAATTGTCTAATAAAGTAGATTAGCTCAATTAGTTGATATAAACAAGTTAATTAATAATTTTAGCATTGTCATTAATTGAATCTATTGATTGAATTAATGACTGAATTTACCTCTAATTATCACCAAATAAATTGACAATAGTTCTGATACTTTTAAAAGGCTCTTCCAGAAGAAGTGCTTTTTCTAAATAACCATTCTAAACAACATAATCAATAATCAATTTAATGAATTCTGATTGTTGTAAGTTCAAACTTTCATTAGATAAAAAATCGAAAATATAGCTTTGGCAGCACCTTTGTCTAATCCTATCAGCTCCCTTACTAAGAGGCTACAGATTTTTCTCCGTAACTTTCCTTATACTGATCTTTTGAACCCAATTTCTCCCAGAGAACTTCTTCCAACATCTCCACCATCTTTCTTAGTCAATGAACGGTTGTGATGTAACTTGTAGACAGCAGTGTTATCCAAATGTGTTCTAATATAATTCCCGACTTTCTCTTTGTTAAAAAAATTTATCTACCGTGAGGCGTTTTAACTTTAAAATATAATACATTTACATAAATTACTCTGATTCATTTGACTCGTATAAAGCACGTGCGTATCTCATATCATATAAAGTAACTAACACCTGTCTTTTTACCAAAGAAAATAAAGAAAACACAAAATAACCAAATAGAATGAACGAGCTAAATAAAAATAAAATTTGAAAAAATAACATCATTATTCCAGAGAGAATATCATGATTTTTCTCATTTAACTGTTTGATGATTATTTTAGAAAATTCCTTAATATCTTTATCATCTGTACCTTTTAAAATAACATCTGAAATTTTAGAATATATATTTAACAATAAGGTTGACACTAGAACAACTAATGTCACTATTACACCAACACACCATTCAGTAAATCTCTTAATATTTTTAACGCTTTGTTCTACCTCTTGAATTAAGTATTTTAAAGTGGCATCATTAACCAATTCGCTATTATGCAATTTATATGCACTATTCCAATTGGATGATATAATTTGTCTATTTAGAAATTTCAACGTGATATAGCATACAACAGTTATTCCCAGATAAATTAGAGCCTCTATATTATCCTTGTCATTTAGCACAGGTTGTCTAGTAATAGATGACACAAAGGTCCAAGAAGTACCTACGCCTGTTAAACAAATAGCATAATAAAAAATCTGCATATCGATCCCAAAATACTGTTTTTTGTTCAGTATTTCTTTTTTTATAATGCGATAGTACGAACTCACTACTTTTTCACCTCTCATACCTAATTAATATGTTTACTACAGTTATATGTATATAAATAAAGTGAAAAAATCTGCACATTTTCCTTTTTCACTTTAAAACACCTTATAAAAAAATAGTACCATGTGTGATGAAATATTAACATCGCCTTTTTGATTTTTTTCCATTCAACATACTACCCACAAAAAAGGTAGCCTAATTTTTTGGCTACTTAGTAGTTATGGTCTTTTTATTATTGGTTTTTCTCTAAAATACTCTTTAGAACAGGTATAAACCCACTTTGTAAAGTAGTGTGGCAATAACTTTGAGAATGTTCTAGTAGACATCCTAATTTGAGGATAGGTAGATTATGTGCAGTATCTGAATATAAGCTTGTACCATAATAACCACCTTCTATATGCGCTACATAAGGCTGAATATCTTTCACCTTCTTGCTCGTTTTTGACTCTTTAAACTTCAAAAAATCATTATATACCGATAGAAAATCCATCAACGAAATTTGAAGCTTTTCATTTTTTTCTTTTAGCTCTGTGTCCTCTCTAATTGTTGCATGCGGGGCTAATCTAATTTCATTCCGTAATATAAGATTAGCTAGCCATTTTTTACCAAGTTCAAGATAAGTTTTCTGATAAAACACTGACAGTTTCACAGACCCACTTATTTTTAGATAATGAAAAAGCTATAATCCTTATATATCAAGGATTATAGCTCCTATAACAGTTTTATCCAACAGAGGCCCTTCCATTTGATTATAGAAAGTCGAATAAGGTAATTATTTGTCATAATAACAACGATTTGTATTCACATACAAACAGTTTGGTAATAAGCTAAATAATTTTAAATTCATAGCATTCAAAGACACAAAACTTATGTGTTTTTTTGGAAATAAAGAAGTTTAATTACCGCTTTGGAAATTAAACTTCTTTAACTTCCGTTCCCCCATTTGTAGCAAAAAGATTTTACTCTTTTTCTGCTACAAACAAACCAACTAAAAATCCAACTAATAGAATTCCCCAGAATATAAATCCCCAGAATGGTATATTATATCCTTTTAGCATTTTTATTATGATTAATAAAACCATTGTTGCTACAAAAATTTTACTACTCTTTTTGTTTAGAATGTTAATCATCTTTTACCTCGCTTTCCTCTAATTTAACTTTTATTTTAATTCTGTACCATATCAACCTATGTAAGATTAAGACTAAACTATTATAATATTATCTCCTTGTGTATCATTCCACATGTAACAATCTACCGTTTCCACGTAAGAAATAACAAACTTAATTTTGTTATGATAACTTCTAAATATTAATATCCAACATGAAAAAATTTCGAACTATGAATGAAGCGGATAACTGTCACTAGTATTTTGAACTAAAAAAGTAAACAGTTTATTTTTTTATACCGTATTCTACTGACAAAATAACCCATTTTTGCTAAAGTTTGTAGATTATTGCAAAAATTGCTACTTTTTAGGCTCTCTAATTATGTATTAAACCCCATTAACTTGAAAATGTATAGTGTATTTCTTTATCATTTTATGTTCATAACATGGTTAGTAATTTATGTATAACAAAAAAGACTATAAGTACCGCTTTATCAATACTTATAGTCTTTGTTTGATGATTATCCTACTGACCCTTCCATCTCATAACTGATCAAACGATTGAGTTCAACCGCATATTCCATTGGAAGTTCTTTAGTGAATGGCTCAACAAAGCCCATCACGATCATTTCTGTCGCTTCTGATTCAGTCAAGCCACGGCTCATCAAATAGTAGAGCTGCTCTTCGGAAATTTTTGAAACTTTCGCTTCGTGTTCTAAAGAAACTTGACTGTTGTGGATTTCATTGAATGGAATCGTATCTGATTTTGATAGTTCATCCATAATAATCGTGTCGCATTCAATGTGAGAAATAGATCCTGCGCTGTCTTTAGCAAAGGTTACTTGTCCACGATAGTTGACTTCGCCACCGTCTTTTGAAATTGATTTTGAGACGATAGAGCTTGAAGTGTTTGGTGCATTGTGAATCATTTTAGCACCTGTATCTTGGATTTGATTTGCACCTGCAAAAGCGATTGACAACATGGTCCCTCGAGCACCTTTTCCGTCCAAGTAAACACTTGGGTATTTCATCGTTGTTTTCGCACCAAGGTTCCCATCAATCCATTCAACTGTTGCACCTTCGTAAGCTTTTGCACGTTTCGTTACTAAGTTATAGACATTATCAGACCAGTTTTGGATGGTTGTATAGCGACAATAAGCATCTTTTCTGGTATAAATTTCAACAATCGCTGCATGTAAACTATTACTTGAATACGTGGGTGCCGTACAGCCTTCCACATAGTGAACACTAGCGCCTTCATCAACAATAATTAATGTTCGTTCAAATTGTCCAGTATTTTCTGCATTGATTCGGAAGTAGGTTTGTAAAGGAACATCTACTCGGACACCTTTTGGTACATAAATGAATGTGCCACCTGACCAAACCGCAGAGTTAAGTGCAGCTAATTTGTTGTCGGTTGGTGGAACTAATTTAGCAAAATATTCCTTGAATAATTCTGGATATTCTTTCAATGCAGAGTCGGTGTCAGTAAAAATAATTCCTAATTTTTCGAATTCCTCTTTCATGTTGTGGTAAACCACTTCTGATTCATATTGAGCTGAGGCTCCTGCTAAATAAGCACGTTCGGCTTCAGGAATACCGATTTTTTCAAAGGTTTCTTTGATTTTTTCTGGTACATCTTCCCAATCACGAGCAGGCTTATCACTTGGTTTTTGATAATATTTAATGGCCTCAAAGTCAATATCAGACAAGTCAGGTCCCCAAGTTTGCATCGGCATTTTATTAAACGTCTCTAACGACTTCAAGCGAAACTCGAGCATCCATTCTGGTTCTTCTTTAATTCGTGACATTTCACGAATAACTTCTTCAGTTAATCCTTCTCCGGTACTGAAAACAGGTTGCACATCATCGTGAAACCCAAATTTATATTCTTCTAATTCTGGTACGCCCATATTCTCACTCCTCTTCTTTATGGTAATGGTGGGCTGTTGCTGTGCCATTTTCAGTTACTGCTTGACTCAATGCTTTCCAAGCAAGTGTGGCACACTTGATTCTGGCTGGAAACTTCGCAACGCCACTTAACATGGCTGCATCACCTAATTTTTCTTCATCGGCGACTTCATTTCCTTGTACGAGTTGTAAAAATTCAACTGTTAAGTGTTGTGCTTCGGCAACGGTTTTACCGATTACAGCATCCGTCATCATCGAGGCACTGGCTGTACTGATTGAACAGCCACTACCATCAAATGCGATATTTTCAATCACGCCATTTTTAACATCTACTTGTAATTTGATCACATCACCACAAGTTGGATTGTTTAGTTCGATTTTATTCGTTGACTCGGTCAAACTTCCACGATGGTGTGGATGGGAAGAATGATCTAGAATCACTTGACGATAAAGATTGTCTAATTTAGATAGTCCCATGTTGGAAAAACTCCTTTGTTGCGAGAATTGCTTCAACTAACCGATCCGCGTCTTGCTTAGTATTATAGAAATAAAAACTTGCTCGAGCTGTTGCAGGTACCTGTAAATAATTCAATAATGGTTGTGCGCAATGATGGCCTGCTCGAACTGCTACACCTTCCATGTCAAGTGCTGTTGCCACATCATGTGGATGTAAATTTTCTAAATTAAATGCAATCACTCCGGTACGCTTTTCTGGCTCTTGTGGACCATAAATCGTTAATCCTTTGATTGCTTGAAGTTTAGGCAATACATAAGCTACAATTTCTTCTTCATAACGATGGATTTCTGCTAATCCAATCGTTTCTAAATAATCAATCGCATGACCAAGCGCAATCGCGCCAGCGATGTTCGGCGTTCCAGCTTCAAATTTCCAAGGCAGTTCTTTCCATGTGCTATCGTAAAGTTCAACGAAGTCAATCATTTCTCCACCGAACTCAACGGGTTCCATTTGTTCTAGCCAAGTTCTTTTACCATATAAAACACCAATTCCAGTTGGCCCACACATTTTATGACCACTAAAAGCATAAAAATCGCAATCAAGTTCTTGAACATTAATTGGCATATGTGGTGCAGCTTGCGCCCCATCAACTACGATTACGCCACCTTTTTCATGAACGAGTTCTGCTAAATCTTTCACTGGATTTTTGACACCTAAAACATTAGAAACGTGGGCGATTGCAAGAATCTTTGTTTTTGCTGTAATTTTTTCTTTTGCATCAGCCATATCGAGTAATCCTTCTGGTGTTAATTCGATATACTTTAAGGTTGCACCTTTTTGTTTAGCCAGTTGTTGCCATGGAATGATATTAGAGTGATGTTCCATATAAGAAAGAACGATTTCGTCTCCTTCATGAATGAACTCCCCAAAGCTTCTTGCAACCCAGTTTAAACTTGTCGTCGTCCCGCGCGTGAATAGAACCTCTGCTGTTTCATTCGCATGGATAAACCGGTGAACTTTTTCTCGAGCAGCTTCGTATTCATGCGTTGCGCGTTCTGCTAAAGTATGAACCCCACGATGCACATTCGCATTATCTTTTTCATAATAGTTAGTTAGTGCAGCCAGCACTTGCTTTGGTTTTTGGGTCGTTGCAGCATTATCCAAATACACCAAGGCTTCATCGTTCACTTCTTGAAATAAGATAGGAAAATCAGCACGTAATTTTTCTGCATGAATCATGCATTCAACTTCCCTTCAATGACCTCAATCAATTCTTTTTGCACTTCTTCAACAGGGATAGCCGTTAATACGGAACCAAGGAATCCGCGAATAACTAAGCGTTCAGCTTCTTCTTTATGCAAACCACGGCTCATCAAATAATACATTTCCTCCGGATCTACACGGCCAACACTAGCAGCATGGCCAGCAGTTACTTCGTTTTCGTCAATCAAAAGAATTGGATTAGCATCACCACGAGCTTTATCTGAAAGCATCAAGACACGACTTTCTTGCTGTGCATCCGCACCTTTTGCGCCTTTTAAGATATGCCCAATTCCGTTAAATGTTAACACACCTCGCTCACGAATCACGCCATGTTGTAAAATATGACCAATCGTATGTGGTGCTTTATTCGTCACACGTGTATCAATTCCTTGTGTTTGTTTGCCGCCACTAATAGCAACGATCTTAACTTCAGAATGACCGCCTTCGCCAACTAAATCAGAATCAAAGTCAGCAACAATATTGCCATCATTCATCACACCAATTGCCCAGTCTACAGAAGCATCACGTAAAATATGACCACGGCGATTCATATAAGCCGTCACATTCTCACCTAGTTGATCAACTGCGGAAAATTTCACTTTTGATCCAGCTTTCGCAATGACTTCTACCACGATATTTCCAGAAACTTTTGCTAGTTGCTCACCCGTTGTTTGAAAACGTTCAAGGTAAGAAAATTCACTATGTTCATCTGCGACAATCAAGACATGTTTAAAGAAATGTTGATCGATTGTGCCATCTTGAATAAATAAAGATTCAATTGGTTCTTCAATCACGACATTTTTAGGTACATAAAGAAATAAACCACTATTCATAAATGCTGCGTGCAAGGCAGTTAACTGATCTTCATCCATATTGACAGCTTTTGTCATATAGTATTCTTGTACTAATTCAGGATACTCTTGCATTGCAGTAAAGATATCGGTGAAAATCACACCTTGTTCTGCTAATTCTGTCGATAATTGTTCAAAAACAGTCCAAGTTCCCTGTTGTACCAGCACTGGATTGTCTTTCATTGTATCAAACGCAGCAACATTCCCAGCATCTGTCACAACATCTGTCATTTCTTTGATATCAAATAACGGCCAGCGAGCAAATTTTACTCGTTCAATTTTTGGTAAAACCAATTCATTTGCTTTTGCCAATGCTTGTTGACGAAGCTCTGTCATCCAAGCAGGCTCTCCTTTACTCAAAGAAAAGTCGTTGACCGCGTCAAGATGGTCGAGCCAGTTTTTCTCTTTCATTCCTGCTCCTCCTTACGCTTCTTCTTCTTTGTAGTCGATTCCTAATTCTTTACTGATTCCAGCATAGCCTTCTGCTTCTAAACGTTTTGCTAAATCAGCGTTTCCAGTCATTACAACGCGACCTTCCATCATGATATGGACCACGTCAGGAGTGATATAGTTCAACAAACGTTGATAGTGAGTGATGATTAATGCACCAAAGTTTTCGCCACGCATTTCATTCACACCTTTTGCTACTACTTTTAATGCATCAATGTCTAGTCCTGAATCGATTTCATCTAAAATAGCAAATGTTGGTTCAAGCATCAACAATTGTAAAATTTCATTACGTTTCTTTTCACCGCCAGAAAAACCTTCGTTCAGATAACGTTCAGCCATTTCTTCAGGCATGTTTAATAGATCCATTTTTGCATCTAATTTTTTCAAGAAAGTCATGACAGACATCTTGTTATCTTCATCACGTTTTGCATTGATTGCTGCACGCATAAATTCTGCATTAGTGATTCCTGGAATCTCACTTGGGTATTGCATCGCTAAAAATAACCCTAGTCGTGCACGTTCATCCACTTCTAAGTCTAAAATATTTTTCCCATCGAATAAAACTTCGCCTTCTGTTACTTCATAATTAGGGTTCCCCATGATTGCAGCAGATAAAGTTGATTTACCTGTTCCATTTGGTCCCATGATTGCGTGGATTTCGCCCGTTTTCATTACTAAATTAACACCTTTAAGGATTTCTTTCTCCTCGATAGATACATGTAAATTTTTTACTTCTAAGACAGACATGCCAGTTTCCCTCCAAATTCTCTTTCGTTCTCACCCATTTTAGACTAATTGAGAATGAAGCGCAATGATCTAACCAGCCGAAATTAGAATAACTTTCATTTATTCTCAAAAAAGCTTTATTTTTACATTGTAATTTGTATAAAAAGAAAGGAGCTAGGATAAAAGTAGCCGAAATAGAAAAAAACGCCTAAAATTCGTTTTTTTAAACGTTGATTTTAGGCGTTTTTTAAATTAAAAAATGTATTAAGAACGACTGATTTTTAGTTTTGTCTCGGTCTCTCTTTTATGAAACATTTCTAGTTGTGCGTAGTGACGTTTCTCGTGAGATTTATTCTGATTTTATTCAAAATTTAGAAGCTATTTTGCATGCTTACTCGCTATCTATTCGGAGCTAAACGTTTTGTGCCACAACCTTTTCCACGGTGTTCCCAAAGCAATTCCTCGAAATAATTCGTAACTGTCAAAAATATGAAAAGCTATTTTTATCAGTTACTTTTTATTTTTTCGGAGCTAGTCGCTTTGCGCCACAACCTTTTCCACGGTGTTCCCAAAGCAACTCCTCGAAATAATTCGTAACTGTCAAAAATATGAAAAGCTATTTTTATCAGTTACTTTTTATTTTTTCGGAGCTAGTCGCTTTGCGCCACACCTTTATTTTGCATCTGCTGAGACTGGCTTCACAGAACCGCCCCATTTTTCAGTGATCCATTTTTGAACATCGTCACGGTGTAACACTTCAATCAAAGCTTTGATTTTCTTGCTGTCCTTATCTTTTGAACGTGTTGCAATGATATTTACATAAGGTGAATTGTCTTGTTCTAATAGCACCGCATCTTCCAATGGATTCAAACCAGCACCATAAGCAAAGTTTGCATTGATTGCAACTAAGTCACCTTCATTATTTTGATAAGTCGACGCAAGTAAAGAAGGATCAATTGTATGATTGAATTTTAAATTCTTAGGATTTTCTGCAATATCATCAAATGTCGCTGTTTCAAGATCCACACCATCTTTGACTTTCACTAAATCAGCATCTTGTAAAATTGTGATGATTCGACCCCAGTCAGATTCTGAGTTTGAAGTAATGATTGTAGCACCATCTTTTAATTCAGAAATATCTTTGATTGATTGAGAATACAAGCCCATTGGTTCAATATGGATGGCACCAGCATTCGCAAAGTCATACCCTTTTTCTTTGATTTCTTTGTTCAAATAAGGAATATGTTGGAAATAGTTGGCATCAATATCGCCTTCTTCAAGAGCTTGGTTCGGTAACACATAATCATCAAACTTAACAATTTCAAGATTGATGCCTTCCTCTTTCAATAATGGTTGGACGTGTTCCAAAATTTCTGCATGTGGTGTTGGTGATGCACCAACTTTTAATGTTGTTTCATCCGAACTATCCTTTGCGCTGTCTTTTCCGCTGTTCCCACAAGCTGCTAAACCGACTGTTAATAAAAGTGCTGCTGCTAATCCAAAAATTTTCTTTTTCATCCTGATATCCCCCTAGTATTTTTCTTATCTTCTATCTGTTTTCTTCGTTAAGAAATCTCCAATTCCCTGAACAACGAATACAATAGCTAAAATAATTAATGTTGCAACAAATGTCACTGTCAAATTACCACGTTGGTAGCCTTCTTGCCAAGCCAAACCACCTAGTCCGCCAGCGCCGATTGCTCCTGCCATTGCAGTGAAACCAATCATTGAAATCGTCGTTACCGTTAAACCTGAAATCAAAGCAGGTACACTTTCAGGAATCAACACTTTCCAAATGACTTCCCAATAACTTGCGCCCATTGCATCTGCGGCTTCAAGAACACCCGGACTTACTTCACGAAAAGCAATTTCAACTAATCGTGCGTAAAATGGTGCTGCAGATAATACCAATGCTGGAATCGCTGCTTGCGCGCCAAGCATCGTCCCAACGATTGCTTTTGTAAATGGAATGATCAATACCATCAAGATCATAAATGGTGTTGAACGGAAAATATTACTGATAATCGAAACAATCCCGTACACGATACGTGCATAAGGTTTATTTTTTCTACCAATCGAATAAAGAACTAAACCTAAAACTAATCCGATAACTGTAACTAAAACCATTGAAATCAATGTCATGTATAAAGTATCAACAATTGCTTGTTTCATCGTCTCTGCATTGATTTGGCTAAAATCTAAATAGGTTGCTGAAAAGCTTTTATCCATGATGAATCACCTCTACTTCTACGCCTTGTTCGGTAAAGAATACTTCTGCTTGATCTAATTCTTTTTCTTCACCTGTCATCAAAATCGTTAGTGAACCAAACGAACCTTCCTTTGCTTGTTTGATTTTGCCATAAACAACATTGATATCCACGTTATAACGACGAACTGCTTGAGAAATCACTGGTTCATTTGCGTTATTTTCGTCAAACGTTAGCGTAACTAGGCGGCCGTTTGGATTTTCCTTGATCAATTCAGCTAATAGTTCAGTAGAATCAGCTTCTGGTTCAATATCTTGTTGAACAAAACGTTTGGTTACTTCTTGTTTTGGATGACGGAAGACATTTAGAACCTCGCCTTCTTCAACTACTTTCCCAAGTTCCATTACAGCAACCTTATTACAAATTTTACGAATAACATTCATTTCATGTGTAATCAAAACAATCGTTAAATTTAATTTTTTGTTGATTGCCAATAACAGGTCCAGCACTTCTTCCGTTGTTTGCGGATCAAGTGCACTAGTAGCTTCATCACATAATAAAATTTCTGGATCATTTGCCAATGCGCGCGCAATCCCAACTCTTTGCTTTTGTCCACCAGATAGTTGCGAAGGATACGCATCACCTCTGCCTTCCAATCCAACAAGTCCCAATAGTTCTTCTGCTCGTTGTTGACGTTGCGCTTTTGGTATACCAGCAAGCTCAAGTGGCAACTGGATATTTTCTAGCACTGTACGTGACCACAAAAGGTTGAAATGTTGAAAAATCATTCCGATTTTTTTACGAAAAGTTCGTAACTCTTTATTTTTCAACTTTGTGATATCTTGATTATTTACAATGACCTCGCCACTGCTAGGTAACTCAAGTCCATTTAACAAGCGGACTAGTGTACTTTTTCCGGCGCCCGAGTACCCAACGATTCCATAAATATCTCCTTTTTCGATACTTAAAGACACATCGTTGACAGCGTGGATTGCTCCGTTTTTCCCACCAAAAGTCTTTTCGACATTGGTCAATTGGATTAGTGCCATATTTTCCCCATCTTTCTTCTAAAAATTTTCTTGGATAAACAAAAAAGCTTCCGCCCATTTGCTCCATTAAGCAAAAGGACGAAAGCATAAACTTCCGTGTTACCACCTTGATTTGTTAATGCTTTACAGCAATAACCTCTTTACAGTACTTGAATAATCACTCGTATACTGTCGTGCTATAACGGGCACTCCCGTAGTAAGTTCGCTTATGCTCACTCACTCTGCTCTAAGACCATCTTCCATCTCATGTTCGTTACCCATTTTCAGCGAACAGGGCTCTCTTCAAACGTCTGTGAAATGTACTCTTCTTTTCAAAGCTTTCATGTAATTGCCTTTGATTATAGCAAGTAGAAATTCCAGTGTCAACAATTTTTAAAACTAGAATACTTAATCAAAAAATGATTATAGGTTTTCAAAATCCTGTGGATCAACCTCTTTAAAACTTAAAATCCAAGCATTCATTTCGTCTTCATCATTTAAAATGTTGATATCCGCATCGATTTTTTCATTTACGGAAGAAATCGTTCCTGTAACTGGGCTGGCAATTTCGCTGACCGCTTTTTCTGCTTCAACTTCAAGCAACGGTTCCCCTTTTTGATACGTCTTGCCAACTTTTGGTAAATTGATAAAAGTAACTTGTCCTAATTCTTCTTGTGCTTCATTCGTTAAACCAATGCAGTATTCTTTTCCGTTAAATAAAACCCAAAGATTTTCAGTTTTCTTCAAATGTTTGCCTGCCATGTTAAACTAACGCTCCTTCATAAGTTTTTTCATTATAACCAACTGTTACTACCTGATCTTCTTTCACTAAAAGTGGACGTTTAATCAACATTCCGTCAGTTGAAAGTAGCTCACTAGCTTCTTCGATTGAAAAACCATCGATTTGTGATTTCAAACCTAATTCACGATATTTCATCCCGCTCGTATTGAACAAACGACGCATCGGTAAATCTGTATTCGTTAACCAAGTCTCAATTGTTTGAGCGGTTGGTGTTTCTTGAACCATATCGACTGTTTGATAAGCAATCTGATGTGTATCTAGCCATGCTTTTGCTTTTTTGCAGGTCGAACATTTCGGATACCAATAAA
Organism: Enterococcus sp. DIV0176; assembly: GCF_050528535.1. NCBI lineage: Bacteria > Bacillati > Bacillota > Bacilli > Lactobacillales > Enterococcaceae > Enterococcus > Enterococcus sp. DIV0176. Next base: position 2,239,997 of record NZ_CP172879.1, read on the forward strand.
ATGTGTACAACGTCTTACCTCCTAGATGTTTTGTCAGGTGTCTCGTTTTGGAAACGCATGGATAGAATTAAACCAATCCCAATCATATTTCCCAAAATAGACGAACCACCTTGACTAATAAATGGTAGGGGAATCCCCGTTAGTGGTAGTAAACCAATATTTGCGCCAATATTTTCAAAAACATGGAACAATAACATCATGATTAAGCCACTAGCGATATACGCATAAAATTCATTATTTGTGTCAAAACAAACGCGAATCATTCGATAAATCAAAATAAAATATAAAAAGATCACGAACGCGCCGCCAATAAACCCAAAATTCTCGCCAATCACTGTAAAAATCATATCTGATTCACGAACAGGTACATATACATCACTGGTATTGAACCCTTTACCTAATAATCCACCAGAACCAATTGCCAATAAGCCTTGGGCAGGTTGATAACTCATACCAGAAGTATCGTGGAAAGGATCTAGCCACGAATCGATCCGAGCAAATTGATAAGACTTAAAACCAACTTTATATAATAAATCTCTTCCGCCTTCTGTCGTAACTAAATAGATCAGCCCTGCCCCAACAACTAAAGCGATCACTACGACAGGAATGACAATTTTCCAAGAAATCCCTGACATCAAGAAAATCCCACCAAAGATAGCCAAGAAAACTAGCATCGTTCCAAAATCATCTTGTGCCATAACTAAAGCTAAAACAGGTAACGTTACAAGCAACATCTTAGCAATCAGCCACAAATCATTTTTCGTCGTTCGTTCTTTCAACTGACTGTTGTGCTTGGTCACGATTAACGCCATCATCAAAATGTACGCAATTTTCATTAATTCCGCTGGCTGAAAAGTGAAGGAGCCAAAACTAAACCAGTTTTTTGACCCAGTTACCAATGCGAGCTGTTTGTCATAAAATTTGAGTAGCAATCCCATGACTACTAAACCCAGACCATATAAATAGGGTGTTAACTTCCAAATCCATTTGGAATTCAGGTGCATAATAACAATAATTGCTACAGCTCCAACCATGTACCACACGGTTTGCATCATTACACCTCGAAAAACAGATGGATTATTCGGATCGTGACTAAGTGCTACGTATAAAGAAAGTAATCCAATTAAACATAAAAGGAACACTGGTAAAATGACACCGTAGTCAATCCGATTATCGTTTGACGCTCTTTTTTTCTTTTCCATGTTTCATCCCTTTTCCTAAAACCATACTGCTATTTATTATAGCGGTCTGATTCTATAATTGAAAGTCTCAGCAAATGAGATTTGGGAAAAAATTAACTTTCCATCACTAAATTCCAAAAGCCGATGAATATTGAATGACACCAGCAGTTTTCACTGGTTTTTCTCCAATAAATTTTATCAAAGAGTACGCGTCGGGCACATCGAAAGGCAAACGAATTTGGGCTTGACTTGCTGGGAAGTACCCAAATTTTTGATAATACGCAGGTTCACCTAAAATACTGATTGCCACATAGCCTAATCGTTTCGCTCGTATTTCGAGTTCTCGAAGAATTGCAGCACCCACTCCTTGATGCTGACAAGTTGAACTAACTGCTAATGGCGCAAGTACTAATGCTTGGTATGCTGAATCTTCAGATAAGATATTGATTTTTGTCAGTAGTCCATAGCCAACTATTTGATTTTCTTTTTTCGCCACTACTTCTAACTCTGGAACATACGCCTCAGTTCCTCTTAATCGCTCAATCAATTCATGCTCATCGCCATCTCGATGCTCTGCCGTTAAAAATGCCTCATAAACCATTCTCTTAGTCGCTGAATACTCCTCTGGTTTAATCGTTTCAATCAAAAATTTCATTGTTCTCACCTTTTCTCTGCTTGATTTCTTTTTCATGAAAGAATGTTTTTAGCTTCTGCTTCAGCCAATCGTAGACGTCTGGAAGTAGGGAGTTTGTACTACTATGACCAGCTACAATAAAAATATCCCTCTTTTGTAAAAAATTACCTAGCGGTTGCCACTTCATATCCTCTGTAATCGATAATGATGACACGATTGATTTTCCAACACCTTCACGAATCAGTTGTAATAACAGTTCATTATTGTTCACATAGATGATTTGTGGATGTAAATCAAACTCATTCAAGTATAATTCATTAAAGAAACGTATACCAGAATCTTCTTCACGAATTAACCAATGCGCTGCTTCAGCATCACCAGCCAAAACCAATTGGTCTTCTAAGATGATTTCTTTACGAATATCATTTGTTGCTAACGGCTTCTCCAATAAACCAATGTCCGCGTGCCCAGCTTGAACAGCCAAAGCAACCTCGTTTGAATTCATCATGTTAATACTGAAATCAATTAACGGAAAAGTTTCAACTAAAGATTTCATTACTTTGGGTAACAAATAAATTGCGGTCGTATGAGAACAAGCAATGACACAATTTTCTTTAAAGTTATCTTTTTTGGCAGCTTGGGCAACCGAAGTAAATAATTCATTCATGACTGCTAAAAATTTAGGATATAAAAAATCAGCTTCTTTAGTTGCTGTAATTTTCTGCTTGCCATTTCTCAAAAACAATTGAATCTCTAACCGATCTTCTAACTTTTTGATTTGTGAAGATACTGTCGGCTGTGAGATGAACAATCGCTCTGCCGCAATACTAAAATTCTGTGTTTCATAAACAACTAAAAATGTCTGAATCCATTCAAACATTACGTTCACTTCTTTCTATTTCTTTTTTACTATTGTAACTTGTTAGCCTTAACATTACAAAACATAATCATAAATATAGTAATTATCAATTTTACAAATAGTTATTTTCTCTCTATAATACAGCTATCAGTTAAAATATTACTAGGAAGGATTCTGATTCATGAATAATTTATCAATACACCAAAATAAAACAGCGATGGCTCGCTTCAAACAGATTGCACCTGGTCTAGGATTGTCAATCATTGTCGCAGCCATTAGTCGTGTTTTAGCTATTTTTTTACCTACATTAGGAGGGGCAACAATTGCTATCTTATTAGGGATTCTTTTAGGAAACACGTTGTTCAAACAGCCAGTATTAGCTACTGGGACAAAGTTTGCAGAAAGTTTCTTGCTTGAATGTTCTGTTTTCTTATTAGGCGCAACAGTAACTGTTCAAACGATTGCGCAAATTGGCGTCAAAGGAATCTTCTTTATTCTTTTACAAATGACAGGGACAATCTTGGCAGCATACTTTATCGGGAAAAAATTATTATTTTCTGATACTGCTTCATTGATGATGGCGGGTGGTAACGCAGTCTGTGGTTCGTCTGCCATCGCAGCGATTGGGCCAAGCATTCGCGCTGACGAAGAAGAAAAAGGACAAATCATTACGTTAGTTAACTTATTAGGAACCGTAATGATGTTGACTTTACCATTTTTAGGTCTTCAGCTTTTCGGTGCTAATCTCATCGAAAAAAGTGCACTTTTAGGTGGAACACTTCAATCTGTCGGTCAAGTTGTTGCCGGAGCTAGCTTTTTAGATGCTTCTGTTGTTCAATTTTCAATGCTCTTCAAAATCTTACGTATTGTATTACTCGTAGTTGTAGTATATATTTTTGAAAAAGTAATGGTTCGTAAACACCCCGAAAACTTTGTTCAAAATCTTCAAGATGTGAATAAAAGAAAATTACCACTACCATGGTATGTCTTAGGGTTTCTAGCATTTTGCCTAGTCAATAGCGTGTTCACGCTACCGACTGTGATTGATCACACTGCACATTTTATCAGCACTTGGTTTGAAATCACTGCGCTAGCTGCCATTGGTCTTCGTTTAGACTTTGTCAAATTTATGAAAGAAGGTCCACGATTTTTATCTTATGGTCTTGCCGTAGGTCTTTGTCAAACGATTTTAGCGGTAGGTTTGATTTGGCTCATTCGCCTATAAAAATCCTCGCTTACAATAAAACAGGAGAAAAAGTATGTCAGAATCTTTCTGACATACTTTTTTTGTGCCTCTAACTTTTTCTATTCATCTTTATTCTGAAAGAATTTTTTCTAATAAAAGCAATTTACGTTTCTTGGCTAACCCTTCTTCTCCATTGCCCATGTAGCCCGTTAACTGACCATTATGGCCGATTACTCGATGGCAAGGGACAATAATTGGCAGAGGATTTACTCGATTCGCTTGCCCAATTGCGCGCACTGCTTTCGGGTTGTCAATTGCCTGAGCAACTTCTTTGTAACTGCGAGTTTCGCCATAAGGAATATTGATTAATGCTTGCCAAACATCTTGCTGAAATGCCGTACCTGTTTTAATCGATAATGGAACTGTAAACGCTTCTCGCTTTTCAGCAAAATATTCTGTAAATTGTTCTTTGGCTAAATTCAAGATTTCTTGATTAGCATTTTCGCTCTCTTCAATCAAAGTAAAGCTAACTTTTGTTACTCCTTTTTCGTCTGCGTCAAACCAAAGATCCCCAACAATTGTGTTCATCTTCATGATTTTCTTTGTGCCTACTCAACAGATGTGTGGTAGACTTTCCTCCTTAGAATTGTATGTAAAAAATAATCTTTAAAACTATTTCAAAAGTTTGCTTCATCATCTACTATCTCAGGTAAAATTGCAACTGGAAGGAGCTTTCTTCCTGTTTTTTAGCAATTTCTTTAAAGAAAAATTTTTTTAATTTTGAATGAAATGCTACACTAGACATATCACTAAAAAGCATAATACTCAACTTATCAACTAACCAAGTACTAGTTGTTGAGCAACAGAAAGGAACAAACGAATGAAAGTCTCTATCGTCGTACCCTGCTTTAATGAAGAAGCAGCAATTCCACTCTTTTTCCAAGAAGTTGAAAAATATCGCGGAACTTATACTTTTGAATACTTGTTTATTGATGACGGGTCCAAAGATCAGACCTTACCTGTCATCAAAGAATTAGCTAATGCCTATGATTCCGTGCGGTTCGTCTCATTTTCCAGAAATTTTGGAAAAGAAGCTGCATTATATGCTGGCTTGCAAGCTGCAACAGGTGATTTAGTCACCGTCATGGATGTTGATTTGCAAGACCCGCCTGAATTGTTACCAGAAATGATTGAACGTATCTTGACCTCTGATGTTGATTGCATCGGAACAAGACGATCTACTCGGAAAGGTGAACCCGTGATCCGTAGCTTTTTTGCCAAAAAATTCTATCAATTGATTAACCGAATCAGTGATACTGAAATGGTGGATGGCGCCCGCGATTTTCGTTTGATGACGCGTCAAATGGTCAATGCTGTTTTAGAATTAACAGAATACAATCGTTTTTCTAAAGGCTTATTCAGCTGGGTTGGTTTTAAAACAGAATATATTTCTTATGAAAATCGTGAACGTGTAGCTGGAGAAACTTCATGGTCTTTTTGGAAGCTGTTAAGTTATTCGATTGATGGCATCATCAACTTTTCTGATGCACCGCTTACCTTAGCTGCATTAATTGGCGCACTTTCTTGTATCGGTTCAGGGATTGCAATTTTATTTATCATTGTTCGCGCTCTTTTATTCGGCGATCCCACATCTGGTTGGCCTTCTATGGTTTCAATTACCTTATTCATCGGTGGAATCCAGTTGTTGTGTCTTGGTATTATTGGCAAATATATTGGGAAAATTTTCCATGAAACCAAACGTCGTCCTATTTATATCATTCGTGAAACAGAGAAAATGAAACCTCATCAAATTGATTCTCACTAAAACATACGTCAATCAATACAAATTTTTTTAACGAGGCTGGGATAAAAATAAATCCTAGTCTCTTTTTTATTTTATAAAAAGACATAGAAAAAACCATCTCACTGGTACGAGATGGTTCATGACTAAATTTTTTGTAATTGTTTGTAATTAATAATAACTACGCCTTTGCTTTGGGTCATCAGGTTGGCATTTTCAGCAGTTTCATCAATTTCAACCACTGCAGAATTCTTAAGCTGCTTTGAAATCGTGCCAGTTTGTGGCTTTCCATGTACTGTAAAAGTGACGTGAGTGTCAATTGTAAATTTTTCACCCAATTCTGACGGGACGACATGTGTATCAAATTTTCCAAAAGTTGCCATTTCATAAAACCTGCCTTTCATTACAATTATAGCACATTTTATGAAAAAAATCATGAAATTGATAAAATCTACGAATATCTCTTTACATTCATTAAGATTGGGTTTATAATTTCTTTGGCATTTGCCAGCTTAGCTCAGTCGGTAGAGCAACGCACTCGTAACGCGTAGGTCACAGGTTCGATTCCTGCAGCTGGCATAAAAAGGTTGTGAAAGAAGTGACCTGCTCCAACAAATAAGAATAAAATTTAGGCTTATTTGGAAGGAGTTACTTCTTGAACACCGTGAATGAAGTTGTGGCACAAAGTACTTGGGCGCAACTAAACAAATGCAAGAGTCTTGGGCATTCACTTGTCTTAGGCTCTTTTTTATAGCAAAAATCACTTATTTATTTTATATTGAAAAATACCTCACAGCAAAAGGAAGTTTACTATGATGAAAAGTTATCAGTTTGAATCAAAAATTTATTGTTCTGAAGCTGGCAAAGGTGGGGCCTACGTTATCTTTCCTTACGACCTCCGAAAAGAATTTCATCAAGGGCGTATAAAAGTCCATGCTACTTTTGATGGTGAAGATTATCAAGGAAGTATTGTAAACATGGGAGTGAAGAATGAAGACGGCAGCATTTGCTATATTCTCGGTATAAAAAAAGAAATTCGAAAGAAAATCAAAAAGGAGATTGGTGATACTGTACTCGTTACCGTTCACCCCATTTAAATCGTTAACAATAGCCTATCGCATAAAAAACTGGACTCTCTTGACAGTGAGAGCCCAGTTTTTATTTAGTACTCTTTCTCAACGTTTTTTTATTTAACGTTAACAGTTATATTTAGGCTGACCTTATCATTATATTCTTGATGAACTTCAATAATAGTGCCCGTTAGCTGTGCAGGAATGTCCATTACCCATTGTTTATCTTCGTCAACAGTTGTCCTTCCAATTTCAACATTGTTTACTTCTGCAATAACTGTTGCTCCTTTGAAACCTGTTCCTTGTAACTTGTCATCAACAGATGTTACTTCGCTTTGAATAGTAGGTGGCAATAAAAGCCACGGTGTATCATCATTAACGAATGAACCGCCAATTATTTTTCCTACTTGATTCGCCATAAAACCAGCTGAAAAATCTTCGTTTGAAGAGGAAATCATTTCCTGAACAGCAGTACTGCCAATTTCATTAGATAAAATAAAAGATACCATTCTCTCCGTATTAGAAAGAGAATGGTATCTTTTATTTCTTAACTAAATTTGAACTTATAGCCTTTAACTATTTTGTTCCAAATAAACGGTCACCAGCATCCCCTAAACCAGGAACGATGTACCCTTGTTCATTTAATTTTTCATCAAGAGCTGCTGTGTAGATATCAATATCAGGATGTGCTTCTTGTAAAGCTTTCACGCCTTCTGGTGCAGCAACAAGACAAACAAATTTAATGTTTGATGCGCCACGTGCTTTCAAAGCATCAATAGCCATGATTGCTGAGCCACCAGTTGCTAACATTGGATCAACAACAAATAATTGACGTACGTCGATGTCTTCAGGTAATTTAACGAAATATTCGTGTGGTTCTAATGTTTCTTCATCACGATATAAACCAATATGGCCAACTTTAGCAGCAGGAATCAGTTCTAAAATTCCATCAACCATTCCAATACCTGCACGCAAGATTGGTACGATTGCTACTTTTTTTCCAGACAATGTTTTTTGTGTTGATTCTGTAATTGGTGTTTCAATGACGATATCTTCTAGTGGCATATCACGTGATACTTCATACGCCATTAACATAGCGATTTCATCGACAACTTCACGAAAAACCTTTGTTCCGCAGTTTTTGTCTCGAATAATAGTCAGTTTGTGTTGAATTAATGGATGGTCGATCACTTGAAATTTGCCCATTTTTAGCTCTCCTTTGTTCTGTCGTTTCTTTTTTATTTTAAAACAAAATTATCAGTTTAGCTAGTCCGAGTTGCCTTTTTCCGGAAGAAAATCATAGTCTAGTTTAATTTGTTTAAAAATAATCAGTCAAATTTTTGAGGAAGTCGCTTCAACTTTATCAAATCCTCATTCTCTTCCAATTACTTTTTTCTCTATGAGAATACACTCAACTGTCATCTGTTCAACCAACGTATTAGAAAAAGTTTTTCGCAAAAAAGGAGTTATGACAAAACTCTTGTCATAACTCCTTTTTACGAATAAACGGTGTTCCCAAAACAACTCCTCGATATAGTTTGCCTACTCCTCAAAATATGAAAAGTTGCGTGTTTGCTCACTATCTTGTCGGAGCTAAGCATTTTGTGTCACAATCTACCAAATAGTTTTACCTTAAAATTTATTTTGAATACAAAGGATATTTTTGAGTCAACTCACGAACGCCTTGTTTTACTTCGTCTAACTGGGCATCGTCACCTTTTGATTGTAAAGCTTTCACAACAAGTTCAGCTACTTGAGCTGCGTCTTCTTCTTTGAAGCCACGTGTAGTGATTGCAGGTGTCCCAATTCGGATACCGCTTGTCTTGAACGGACTTAATGTTTCAAATGGAATTGAGTTTTTATTTACTGTGATATTCACACTGTCTAAAATTGCTTCTGCTTCTTTCCCATTAAGATCCATCTCACGAACATCGATTAGCATCAAATGATTATCAGTGGCACCTGAAATAACACGCGTACCCGTTGCTTGATTGAACACTTTGACCATCGCTTTAGCATTGGCAACAACTTGTTCGCTATACTCTTTGAACTCTGGTGTCAAAGCTTCTTTAAAGGCAGCCGCTTTTCCAGCAATCACATGCTCCAATGGACCACCTTGGATTCCTGGGAAGACAGCACTATTGATTTTTTTCGCTAATTCTTCACTGTTTGTTAAAATCATTCCACCACGTGGACCGCGAAGTGTTTTATGCGTTGTTGTTGTTGTAATATCAGCATATGGTACTGGGCTAGGATGAACACCAGCAGCTACTAAACCAGCAATATGTGCCATATCAACCATTAATTTTGCACCGACTTCATCAGCAATTTCTCTGAATTTCGCAAAATCAATTTCTCTTCCATAAGCACTAGCACCCGCAACAATTAATTTTGGATGATGTTTTCGTGCTAAAATTCGTACAACATTGTAGTCAATGACTTCTGTTGTTGGATCAACGCCGTAAGCCACAAAATGATACGTTTTCCCACTGAAATTTACTGGTGATCCATGTGTTAAATGTCCACCTGCAGAAAGATCCATACCTAAAATCGTATCACCAGGTTCTACCAAGGCAAGGTATGCCGCAGTATTTGCTTGTGAACCAGAATGTGGTTGAACATTTGCAAATTTGGCACCAAATAATTCTTTGGCACGGTCAATTGCTAAATTTTCCACGATATCAACAAATTCACAACCGCCATAGTAACGATGTCCAGGATATCCCTCAGCGTATTTGTTTGTTAAAATACTTCCTTGTGCTGCCATCACCGCTTCAGAAACAACATTTTCAGAAGCAATCAGCTCCAAATTATTTTCTTGTCGCTCTTCCTCACGTGCAATTGCATTCCATAGATCAGGGTCAAACGTTTTGTAGTCCACCACAAACAACAGCTCCTTTTAACTAGTATACTGCATTGTATCATACTAAAAATTCATCGTAAAAAGTATTAGACTATTTTTCAAAATAATTTTGAGCCGCCGCTTTTTTCAAACGGTTCATGTAAGCGACACCTAACCCTTCGTTAGGGAAAACTTGAACAAAAATCAAGTCCAACCCAAGCAGTGGTTCATCTAAACCACGTAGACCTGCAAACAAACCTTTTGCCGCCGCTTCAATAGAATCATCATGAAACATATATACAGCTGCCGTATCAAATCGTGTCTCTTCTGCAATTTTTGGTCCAGCAATCACGCCTGTTCTGAACCCTTTATTTTTTGCCCATTGAATAGCATCTGCCCAATCATTATCATGAACCATCAGGACTTTTGTGTCAGGTGAATAATGTTTATATTTCATTCCTGGTGCTTTCGGTGTCTCCGATTCTTTCACTAAATGCTTGTCAACAGAAACTTCTCCTACAACTTCTTCCAATTGCTCTTTGGTCACTGCACCTGGTCGTAAAATCATTGGCACTGCATCAGGATTACTTAAATCAATTACGGTTGATTCTACCCCAATTCGAGTTGCTCCATCTTCGATGATTCCAGTAATTTTCCCATGTAAATCGTGGTACACATGATCTGCCGTTGTTGGACTTGGCTTACCTGACGTGTTTGCACTTGGTCCTACTAAAGGCACACCCGCTTGGCGAATAACTTCAAGTGTTTTTTTGTTATCTGGCATTCGAAAAGCAGCTGTGGATAAGCCACCTGTTACGACACTTGGTAACTTGTTCTTTTTGATTTCAAAAATCATCGTCAACGGGCCAGGCCAGAAATTTTCAACAATTTTAGCTGTTGCAGGATGAAAGTTATCCACATATTCTTTTACTTGGTCAAACGAAGCAACATGAATGATCAATGGATTATCTTGTGGTCGTCCTTTCACTGTAAATACTTTCGCAACTGAATCGGGTAAAAGTGCATTAGCACCTAATCCGTAGACCGTTTCTGTAGGAAAAGCCACCAGTGAGCCATCGCGTAATGCTTGGGCCGCTTCTTTCAATTCTGATTCATTATATCGTTTTGTTTCCACAGTTTATCCACATCCTTTTTTTTGAAAATCCTTGATTTTTAACGATTTATCCTCAGGTTATCCCCAAATTGTTGATAAGTTATTTGTCAATAGTGGATAAGTATGTTGATAAGTTTTAAAATCGCTTTTTTAACTGTTATATCAGTGTTTTTTTATCATAAAAAAACACTAAAAAATTTTTTCATCCACAGACCTGTTAATAAACTTGGATCATTCGTTCATTTCCAGATAGATCTTTTTTTACTATGACCGTTTTATGTGGAAATGCCTGTTGAAAGATGTTTTGGACTGCCTCTCCTTGACGAAAACCAATTTCAAGAAAAATCTTTCCTTCTTCAGTCAAGACATCTGGTGCTTCCCTCGCAATTTTCCGATAAATCGCTAAGCCATCAGCTTCTGCAAATAATGCCATTTTAGGCTCAAACGTTCGAACACTTTCATCCATTAAATCCCATTCTTTGTGACTAATATATGGTGGATTAGAAATAATTATGTCAAAACGTTGATCTAAGACCGGCTCCAATGTATCACCGAGATAAAAATCGATTTCAGCTTGTTCTTTTTCAGCATTTTCTTTTGCGACATCCAGGGCAGACGCAGATAAGTCTACTGCCGAAACTTGCCATCCTGGTCTTTCAGCCTTTAAACTAATGGCAATTGCACCTGTTCCCGTTCCAATGTCAATAACGGCTTGTTCAGAACCAGCTACTTCCGCCAAACACCAGTCCACCAGTTCTTCCGTTTCTGGGCGTGGAATAAGAGTTGCCTCCGTTACTTTTAGTCGATGACCATAAAAATCTGCATAGCCCAGTAAATATTGGGGGGGATGATTTTCCAGCAATAATTTCATATCCGTTTGGATCAAGAGCTGGTCAGCTTCTGAAATCACCTCATTCATATGCAATAACCAATCTAATTTTTGCCATTGTTTTCTTTCCAGAAATAAGAATTGGATACTATAACCTTCTTTGCCTTGCGCCTCTAAAAAAGAAGAAGCCCCTAACAAGGCTTCTCGATATGTTTTCTTATCCATTTTGCATAGCTTCCAGTTTAGAAGTTTGATCATACATAATCAAGGCGTCTACGATTTCATCTAATTTTCCAGCTAAAATTTGATCTAATTTTTGGATCGTTAAACCGATTCGATGATCGGTTACTCGATTTTGTGGGAAGTTATACGTACGAATACGCTCTGAACGATCACCTGTACCAACAGCTGATTTTCTAGTTGCATCATACTCACTTTGTGCTTCTTGTTGAATTTTATCATACACACGCGCACGTAGAATTTTCATTGCTTTTTCTCGGTTCTTCAACTGTGAACGTTCGTCCTGCATTGCGACCACGATTCCTGTTGGTAAGTGAGTCAAACGAACAGCAGATGCCGTTTTATTGACGTGCTGTCCACCGGCACCAGATGCGTGATAAATATCTGTACGAATGTCTTTGTCTTCAATATCAATTTCAACTTCTTCTGCTTCTGGCATAACAACAACTGTAGCTGTTGATGTATGGATGCGCCCTTGTGATTCAGTTGATGGCACACGTTGTACGCGGTGTGCGCCACTTTCATATTTTAGTTTTGAATACACGTTTTCGCCCGTAATCATCATGATCACTTCTTTGTATCCGCCAATACCAGTAATATTCGCTTCCATCACTTCGGTTTTCCAACCTTGTGCTTCTGCATATTTTTGGTACATATTGAATAAATCACCTGCGAACAAGGCTGCTTCGTCCCCGCCAGCAGCGCCGCGAATTTCCATGATGATATTTTTATCATCATTAGGATCTTTTGGTAAAAGTAAGATTTTAATGCGGTCTTCTAAAACTTCTTTTTCTTTTTTTAGATCTGATAACTCTTCTTTTGCCATTTCAGCCATTTCATCATCAAGCTTTTCGCCTAAAAGTTCTTCCGTATCAGAAATTCCTTGGACAACTTCTTTATAACGACGATAAACTTCAACTGTTTCGCGTGTGTTTGCTTCTTCTTTTGATAATTCCATGAAGCGTTTTGTATCCGTAATTACTTCTGGGTCACTCAGTAACTCACCCAGTTCTTCATAACGGTCTTCAATTGATTGTAATTGATCGTACATGCTTATTCTCCTTCTTTGATAACTGGTGGGTGAAAATAATGATGTCTACATACTGGATAGTAAGCTTCATTTCCACCAATTTGGACTTGATCCCCTTCATAAACAGGCTGATCGTCGATATAATGTAAATTCATGATTGCTTTTTTGTGACAGAACCAACAGATTGTTTTCATTTCTTCAATCTTGTCTGCATAAAGCAATAAGTATTTTGATCCTTCAAATAACTCATTTCGAAAATCATTTTTCAAACCAAATGCCATAACTGGAATATTTAGTTCGTCAACAATTCTTGTGAACGCAATGACATGTTTTTTCTTCAAAAATTGCGCTTCATCAATCAAGACACAATAAGGTCTTTCTTCATCAATCATTTGGCTAATCAATTCAAATACATCTGTTTCTTCAAAAACTGGTATGGCTTCTCGCTTCAAACCAATTCGGCTTGAAACTACACCAATCCCATCACGTGTATCAACACCACTGGTCATTAATACGACATTTTTCCCTTGTTCTTCGTAGTTATGCGCTACTTTTAGAATCTCAATTGTTTTGCCGCTATTCATTGCGCCATATTTAAAAAAAAGTTGTGCCATTTATCCGTTCACCTTCCAGTTTGTTCCTAAGGTATTATACTTGATTTTCATCATTTTTTACAGTGACAATTTTTAACCATACTGAAATAAGTTTGAAAAGTCATTTTTATTTGTCTCAATTCCATCTCAACAAAGAAGTGATTCTCCTTGTTTTTATTTGAAACAGCTCGATAAACGTTGTTTCAGCTAACCTAAAAAATTTATGTTACAATCAATTTCTTATCAACGATGTTAAAGGAGACTTTCTATGTCTGAAAATATTTTTAATCAAATGGCCAATCATTATGACACACCTGACAGATTGGCGCTCGCAGAAATTATTCGTGCAGAAATTCGTCAAAATTTACCCAAAGAAACAAACCAAAAAGTTTTTATTGACTATGGTGGCGGTACTGGACTTGTTAGTTTACCTTTGGCAAAGTTATTCAAAGAAACTTGGATCATGGATGCTTCTAAAGCAATGTTAACTGTTGCTGACCAAAAAATAACTCACAGTCACTTAAATAATGTGCAAACTCAGTTAGCAGACTTGACGAAGGATTTACCGAGTCAAAAAGCAGATCTTTTGCTGGTATCTTTAGTACTTTTACATATCCCCGATACTAAATTGATTCTGAAAAAACTAGCAGAACTATTAAACCCTGGCGGTCAATTATTCATTGTCGACTTCAATAAAAATGAAGCAGTCAACCATCCAGAAGTCCATAATGGATTTGAGCAAGAACCTTTGGAGCAATTGTTGGCAGAAGCTGGACTAACACCCCTCAAGCTAGAAACTTTCCATAAAGGAGAAAACCTTTTTATGAGGCAACCAGCTTCTTTGTTCTTAGCTATTAGCCAGAAATAAAAAGGGGCTGGGGCAAAAGTAGCCTAATGGATAGAAAAAAAGCCTAAAACCCGTTTTTGAAAACGTTGATTTAGGCTTTTTTTATCTGTTAAGAACGACTGGATTTTTAGTTTTGTCTCAGTCTCTTTTTCGTTAGCTGTGTTTTACCATTCGTCCTTCGGGTTGCACTCTTTTCTACAATCATTATTTTTCCGTAAAATGAATAGCTATTTTTTGAAAGAACTTCGTATTGCTTGAAGCTAAACGCTTTATTTTTTCGAAGCTGAGTGCTTGAAGCCACAACCTTCTCCTCGGTGCTCAAGAAGTAACTCCTTCCAAATAAGCCTAAATTTCACAAAAATTTGAGAAGTAATTTCTGAAAATTCATTCCTATTTATTGGAGTTGAACACTTCTTTCACAACTTCTTTCTCGGTGTTCCCAAAGCAGCTTCTTCGGTAATAAGTTTTCTTTTCATAAAATATGAAAAGTTATTTTTAGAAAAGATTCCTTATTACTTGAAGCTAATCACTTTGCGCCACAACCTTAACTAATCAACGAAATTTCTGTCAACGGCCAATAACGGAAAACTACTTTTCCCTGAACCAATTTTTCATCAACTAAACCAAAAATTCGGCTATCTTTTGAAATCAAGCGATTATCGCCTAAAACCAAATAATTTCCTTCCGGCACCGTGTACTCAAAATCACTAGTGAAATTTGTCGAATTTTCTGCTTGAATTTGGAATGACTCATTATAAGAATACTCGTTTTGCAATTTGTCATCGGCAAACTTTTCTTTGTATTCATCCAAATAAGATTCATCATATTTTTTCCCATTGATTGTCAGCTGGTCATTGACCATCTTCACTGTGTCACCAGGCATCCCAATTATTCGTTTCACGATCATCCGTTCTTCGTCTTCCGGTTCTTTCGTGGTAATAATATCAAAACGTTCATATTTTGAAATTTTAGATGAAATCAATCGTTGTCCATCACTCAATGTTGGATCCATCGAATGACCATTGACAGTTACTGGTGTAAAAACAAAAACTCTAGCTAGCAAAATAGCTGCCAAAACGAGAATTAATACGCCCCAGTTTTTCAAAAAATTTTTCACACTATCCCTCCTTTTTTCTTTGCATTCGTTTTTTATTCTCTTTGTTCATTTAAAAATAAAACTGATAACATAAGATTATGCTTACCTTTTATTCTACATTTTTTACAGAATAAAGAAAAGAAAAAGTGTCATTTTTAGTGACCTCTGTGTTTTCGATTTTAGGCATAAAAAAAGAAAAACTTGCCACTTTCCAAAAGAAACAATCTGCTTTCTTTTGGAAATTCTTTACTAGCAAGTCTCACTTCTTTTATGAATGTTTTCGACGCTGGCTTCGACTGTAAACAACAGGCTCTCCTGTAGCTGCTTGCAGTTGCTCTTTTTTCGCTATCAATTTTAGACGATATGGCTCATGGTAGCGCAGACCATCTTTCACGAAATCACCACCAACAATAAAAAGCCCTACCGGATTAATTGTTTCCTGACCAGCTTTTGCATGAATTTTGCCGACCTCAACTAACTCTGAATAGTTTTTTCCAATCTTCAAGACATATTCTTGTTCACTTACTTTTTTGACGTAATAATATGGATATAACGTATTACGATCAACTAAAAAGCCATCCATTCGACCAAGATCATTAACCTTGATTTGACCCTCTGCAATCAAATAACTCATATTTTCAGCCAATTGCAGTTGATAATCTTCATTATAGTCAACAGTCACTTCTTCTGTATCTACTGATTGAAGTGTGTTTCCAGTTTGAATGCCACCTTCCGTTTGAATATTGAAAGCTTCATCTGGCAAGTACTTAACGAACACTTGTGTGACATCTGCTTTCGAGTTTTTGTCAAAAAAGTAATAGAAGATGTTTAAAACGATAAAATAAACTAAAACTAAAAAAACAATTCCATAAAGGAAAAACTGTAAATAATTCTGATTTTGCCACAAACCAAAAATGATTCGCAATAAATACATCGTTGGAATCACGCTTAAAATCGTGTATCCTCGATTCAAATATTTTGGACTAATATCCAAATAGCCTAAAAATTTGTGCACACCATTAATCAAATCTAATAAAAATGTCATTGATTCTCACCTGCTTGCTGATTACTCATTTGCGTTCCCGCTTTTTGTGTTGCAACGTCGTCCTGCGAATTCGCTGTCTCTGCTTCCGGCGTGGTATCATTTCCAGTCGCATCACTAGTTGTAGTGGCATCATCTTCCGTTGCAGAGGAATTCGTGGTTGGTGTTTGGTTATTCGTATCGTTATTCTCTGAACCAGAATCAATTACACCAAAATTATCTTTTGAACTACTTGTAGGTGTTTCATAAGTTGTTGAATCCGTTGTTTCGGCCCCTGTCTCTGTTGACTGGGTGTTTGGTAATGACGAACTGGTTGGTGTCGTTTCTTCTGTAGTTGGCGGCGTGGAGTTTGAGCTAGGAGCCCGATAACTTGAGCTATTAACTACGCCGGTTGCAGTTGCCACGATTGTGGAAATGGTTAACACTGCGATTGGTTTTAAAATCGGTGCTACTTTTCGCATCATATCTCTTCCTTTTCTAGTATCATCTGATCTTTCTATGTTACTTGATATTTATCATAATTCTTTTATTTTTTTCTTACGTTTTTATGAAGTTTTTATTGATTCGCTAGATATTCTTTCGCTTCACGATTCACTTTTTTCAAGTCAATCCCTTGTTGTTTGGCAGAAAATACACAACCACAATAACATTGACGATAGATATCATATTCCTTACACATCTGAATCGAGCGTTCATAGCCCTTATTTTTCTTGAAATCACTAGGCAAATAATGGGTGCCATATATTTTTTGGATATCCATTCCAATTTGATTGATCAATGCCGCATTTTTTTTTGGCGAGATTGTTAGGGCACTCCCAAAGTAATCATAGCCTAATTCTTGTGCTTTTTGTGCTACTAAATCTAATCGCATGTTAAAGCAAGCTGTGCAACGTGCACCACCTTCTTTTTCATTTTCTAACTGATTTTCCAACACCATTTTGTTAAAAACGCTAGGACGATACTCATCGACAATTAGTTTCACTTGATGATTCGTATTTTCGTTAAATTCATCAACAAACCGTTGTTGCTCTGCTAACCGACGTAAATATTCACTTTTAGGATGGATATTTGAATTCGAGAAAAATAAAGTGACTTCTGCATGCTCTGACATAAATTCTAATGTGTGCGTGCTGCAAGGAGCACAACAGGTGTGGATTAAAATGGTTGGCTTTTTTTGTGCCAGTTCCCATTGTTTGATCATTTTTTTTAGAACAGAATCATAATTTATTTTTTGATTCTTCATTTTTTCAACTATTTCTGTGGCATCAACTACTTCCGTCACGCCAGCTCACCTCTTTTTAAAATATTGCTTCATTATATGCTATTTTTTCATAAACAAAAAGACGAATCTCACACTTATTTTAGCGATTTTTTTGAGCTTTTGCATTTGCACCTGTTATACTGTTAGCAACAACCCAAAGAAGGAGGCTTACTTTTTTTGAAGATTGAGCTTTTTTTGCGTAAGACGCAACGACACACGCAACGCTTTATCACGAATCACTTTACTTCGATTCAAATTATTGTGTCTTATTATATTTTGATGACTATCCTTTCATTAGGATTGTTTTATTTACCTGTTTTCCGAGAAAAAGGTAGCCACGTTCCATTTATCGATATGCTATTTATGGCAATCAGCACGGTTAGCGTAACCGGTCTTTCTACTTTTGATATCAATTCGGTATTCAATGATTCGGGCATTATTTTATTGGAAGTTCTATTTCAAATCGGCGGGTTAGGAATCATGATGATTTCGACTGCTTTCATTATTTTATCCAAAAGGCGCATTACGTTGCGTCAACGGCAATTGATCATGACCGATATGAACCAGCCACGACTTTCGGGAATTGTGCGCTTGATTCGGACAACTTTTTCCATTTTGATTTGGTTTCAAGTAATCTTTGGTACATTATTTTCAATTTATTTCTACTATCAAGGGTACTTTGAGCGCTGGCGTGATGCTATCTTTTACGGTTTTTATCAAGCAATCTCAGCTGTAACCAACTCTGGCTTTGACGTGACTGGTGACTCCATCAAGCCTTTTGCTCATGACTATCCATTTCTGATTGCTATCATGTTTTTGATTTTCATTGGTGGGATTGGTTTTCCGGTTCTAATGGAAGTTCGCGAATGGTTTTTGTATCGAAAACGAAAAGAACGCTTGCCTTTTCGCTTCTCTTTATTTACCAAATTAGCAGTTCTGGCATTTATCATTTTATTTATTAGTGGCACACTGTTGATTTATTTACTGGAAAAAGATCACCTCTTTCATTCTTCCAGTCAAGGTGTCCAGTGGATTAATTCCATGTTTTATTCAATGACTACCCGGAATGCGGGGCTTCAGATCCATGATTTAGGTAATTTTCAAATCACCACATTAATTGTCTTTTCATTGCTCATGTTTATCGGGTGTAGTCCAAGCTCTGTCGGTGGTGGAATTCGAACGACGACTGTTGCAATCATTGGGCTTTATCTGTACTCTTTCTTAAAAAGTGAAGATAATATCAATATTTTTGGGCGAAGAATCGATGATGATGATGTTCGTAAATCAGTCGTTGTGTTTATGTTATCCCTAGGTATGTGTTTCTTTTGTATCCTATTTCTATCTGCAACAGAAGAACAATCTCTAATAGCTATTATTGTAGAGGTCACATCTGCTTTTGGGACAACTGGTCTTTCATTAGGTATCACCCCAGATCTTTCTGTCATTGGAAAAATCACGATTGCTGGGCTGATGTTTATCGGACGAATCGGTATGCTTTACACCTTGATGTTGTTCGTGCCAAAAGAGACACGAGATTTGGGTTATGAATATCCTTCAGAAAAAATTATTATTGGGTAATATAAAAAAATCCTAGCTACGTAATCAAACTGATTAGATAGCTGGGATTTTTTAGTAATGCTTCTATTTCGTGAGCTGTTTCCTCTCTAGGAGTAACCCTATCATCAAGATAGCTGGAATAAAAATACCCATTGCATATCTCGGACTTGCTTCCCAAATCAACAAGAACGCAAAGTAACCTGAGATATAAATTGTACATAATAATATAAAATCATTTTCTTTTTTAAAAAATTTGATTCCAGCCAAGATAATTCCTAGATAAACAATGTATTGGATCGTCATCATTACAGAATACAAAATTAATCCTGTAGATTTGCTTTTGAATAGATGCATCTTAGACTCATCTCTGCCCGTTCCTAAAAAAACTTCAAAAGAAGACTTTAGATCTCCAGAGCTCCAACTAACAGATACCTTATTATTTAGCACCTGTAAGATTTGGAGCATAGACAAATTACTTAGACGTTCCTTGACAACTTGAAGATTTTTTTCTTCTACTTCTTTCTTAGGAAGTTTTTCTTTTAGAAACATTGACCAAGTAAATTCCTGATCAGATGAAGAATATGCGCCTACCATCCAACGATAATGCTGATCTTCAGGTAAATCATCCGGGATTGGTGTACTATTCAGACCCATCATTAAATAATGTGTATTCGGCTGACCATAGTTAGTATCAGGAAACAACTCTTGACTGTTGATTACTTGTTTCCAACCAAAATTTCCTAAAAATAGGAAAATGAATGGGAATAGGCACAATAATTTCCATTGTTTTTGGTTCACGATTCCTAAAAACAGAGCGATAGCAATAACCAAAATCAAAACAGTTCCTTTACTGATAAAACCAATGGTACAGGCTACTAAAGCCAGTGATAGGAATAGCAATTTTATGCCCATTTTTTCTTGTGGTACAGCCAAATAGTTTGTCATGAAATAAAAAGTAAGTGCTGTAAAAAATAATGAAAGGATATCTGTATAAGCAACAGGTACATGAAAGGCAATTTGAATAGCAAAAATCATTACCTGTACAGCAATCAGCGATGAAAGATTACTTATTTTTAAATTCTTCAATGATAAAAACAATAATAAAATAGTAAATAAATGCATTATCGTGAATACTACTATAATAGCCTGATAACTTGTTCCAAATAATTGTTGTATTCCCCAGAATAGATACATTAATAGTAAGTTCTGTGGATTTGAATACATATAATTGTATCCCCATTCTTTTCCTGCTTGAAGATCCTGTAAGTTCCTCAGCGTTATCCTCGTGTCGTCTACCGGATTAGAAAAACCAATATACTTAACAAATAATAAAACTGCTATAAAGTAAATTAGTAGTTCAAAAAGTAAAACGACGTACGTAACTTTATTATTCAGCTCCTGCCCTTTTAACTTTTTCAGTAGGAAAAAAACGCCTAAATAAAGTACTAAAGAAAAAATCAGACAGATAACATTCACAATAATAGTTATTTTATAGGAATACGTATCACGGAATAAAGAAAAAATTGCGCCGATTCGTGGAGAAATAATACTCGTAGTAATTGCCCAAATCATAGATAAACTAGTAAGTAAAATAAAAAATTGCTGAACATATCGCTTTCTTATTCCCATTTATTCATCCCTTTCTTCACGTTCTGATTGCAAATTGGTTTCTTTACAAATATAAATTGGACGTTTTTTCGTTTCCAAAAATATCCGACCAATGTATTTCCCAATAATGCCAAGACACAACAACTGGATTCCACCAATAAACAAGGTAATAGATACAATAGAAGGCCAACCAGATGTGGGGTCACCGAACAAAAGAGCACGGAAAACAATAAAAACAAGTGCAAGAATCGATCCCGCACAAGAGAGTGCACCTATAACAGAAGCAATTGTAAGTGGCATATCAGAAAAGTTAATGATGCCATCAATTGAGTAATTAAATAATTTCCAAAAAGACCACGAAGTTTCTCCAGCTACACGTTCACGATTTTCATAAGAAATATATTCTGTTTTAAAACCAACCCAGCTGAATAAACCTTTAGAAAAACGATTGTATTCTGTTAATTCTAAAACAGCATTGACCATTTGACGCGTCATCAAACGAAAATCGCGGGCGCCATCCACCATTTCAGTATCACTGATTCGGTTAATCAATTGATAGAATTTTTTGGCAAAAAAGCTACGGATCACGGGTTCACCTTCCCGAGTAGATCGTCTTGTTCCGATGCAATCAACATCAGAGGTCAAGATACGCTCAATCATTTTTGGTAACAATTCAGGCGGGTCTTGCAAATCAACATCCATGACGGTGACTAAATCACCTGTTGCAGCTTGCAAGCCAGCATATAATGCAGCTTCTTTTCCAAAATTTCTGGAAAATGAGACGAACCGCACGGAATCATAGGCATTAGCTAATTCTTTGATGACAGGTAAGGTCTGATCTTTGGACCCGTCATCAATAAATAAGTATTCAAAAGTATAAGTTCCACGATATTTTTCAACTTCTTGGAAAAAGAGTGGAATTGCTGCTTCTTCATTAAAACAGGGTACAACGATACTAATCTTCATTTTTACCGACCTTTCTTCGATTTATCCTCCTTGTTATTTTACCATAATAAATTTTCTAGCAAACACCCACAGAAACTTTCTTTATTTTTCCACACAAAAATTATCAAATACTCTGTAAAAACTCTCATTTCTTAAGAAAAAGAAAAGCAATTTAACCTTTTTTTCAACATGTGGTATGATAAGTTGAATTTACTCGTCAACACGACGTTTTTTGGAGGTTACATAATGGGAATACGCAGTCAATTTGCGATTGCAGTTGGGAAATCATCACAATGGGCATTGAAAACATTTTTTAAAGGTGGCTCAAGCTTACCTGGCAAGCTTGCTCTTAAAATAGATCCGCATATTTTAGATAGTTTAGCCAAAGATTATGAAGTAGTTGTCGTAACTGGAACAAATGGAAAAACATTGACCACTGCCTTAACTGTTAATATTTTGCGTCAACAATTTGATGAAGTTTTGACAAATCCAACTGGTGCAAACATGGTTCAAGGAATCGTTTCAACATTCTTACAAGCCAAACCAAAAAAAGGACAGAAAAAATTTGCTGTTCTCGAAATTGACGAAGCTAGCTTGAGTAAAGTGACAGAATATATGAAACCTGAACTATTTTTATTCACAAATATTTTCCGTGACCAAATGGATCGTTACGGTGAAATTTATACAACGTACAAAATGATTGTTGACGGTGCTGCAAAAGCACCAAATGCAACGATTATTTCAAATGGTGACTCACCAATTTTCAATTCGGTACAAACCGTCAATCCAAACAAATATTATGGGTTTGATCACGAAGAAGATCATGAACAAATGGCTCACTACAACACAGATGGCGTTCTGTGTCCAAAATGTCATCATATCTTACATTATAAAATGATCACTTATGCGAACTTAGGGAAGTATTATTGTCCAAATTGTGACTTTAAACGTCCTGAACTTGATTATCGTTTAACTGAGATGATTCGTATGGACAATGTTTCTGCTGATTTTGTCATTGACGGACATGAGTATGGTATTGAAGTTGGTGGAATGTATAACGTGTATAATGCGTTAGCTGCTACAGCTGTGGCTGAATATTATGGTGTCGCACCAGAAAAAATCAAACAAGGTCTGGGTTATGATGAAAAAGTCTTCGGCCGGCAAGAAACGATAACAATCAATGACAAGAAATGCACATTGATCCTTGTTAAAAATCCGGTTGGAATCAATCAAGTAATTGATATGATTGGTCTTGCGCCTTACCCGTTTTCATTAGTTTCCCTACTAAATGCGAATTATGCTGATGGAATTGATGTCAGTTGGATTTGGGATGGCAACTATGAAAACTTCGCAACTATGGCTATTCCAGCAGTTATCTCTGGTGGAGATCGCCATACAGACATGACTTTGCGCTTAAAAGTTGCGGGTATTCCAGAAGAAAAATTAACGGAAACAAAAGAAATTCCTGAAGTAATTGAAAAAATCAAAACACTTCCAACCGAACATGTTTATATTCTAGCGACTTACACCGCTGTTTTGCAGTTGCGTAAAGAATTGGCAAATCAGGGATATATTAAGGGAGGCATGAATAATGGCTAATTATGAATTAACTATTGCGCACCTGTATGGTAATTTAATGAATACTTACGGGGATAACGGAAATTTATTGATGCTCAAATACGTTGCCGAAAAAATGGGCGTGACTTTCAATTCTGAAATCGTCAGCATCCATGAACCTTTTGATGAAAAAAAATATGACTTAGTCTTTTTCGGTGGTGGGCAAGACTTTGAACAGCTGATTATTTCAGAAGACATTCAAGACAAGAAAGAATCTTTGACAAACTATATTGAAAATGACGGTGTCATGCTTGCGATTTGTGGTGGCTATCAATTACTTGGTCACTATTACATGGGCGCTAATGGTGAAAAAATCCAAGGAATCAGTGCTTTAGATCACTACACACTTAGCCAAGACAACAATCGTTTTATCGGAGATATTGTTATTCACAATGAAGAATTTGACGAAACTTATTATGGATTTGAAAATCATAATGGACGAACTTTCTTAGGTGAAGGTGAACGTCCTCTTGGGAAAGTCGTTCAAGGAGAAGGAAACAATGGCGAAGATCAGTCTGAAGGAGTTATTTACCGTAATGTTTATGGTTCTTACTTCCATGGTCCTATCTTAGCACGTAATGAACACTTAGCTGAACGCTTGATTCGCCTAGCTTTAGAAAAGCGTTATGGAAAAGAGTTAGATTTGCCAACTGTGACAACAAAAATGTAGCACCTAGCATTTCATACAAAAAACTCAAACAAAAAGAATGAACCAAAGCGAAATTCGCGTTGGCTCATTCTTTTTTGCATTCTTTCAATCAATTATTTCTTTTCACCGGGAACAGAAGCAATAATTGCTAACTCACCTTGGATCGTCCATTCTTTGACGCCATCAGGAATGAGGCAGCTTGTCCCTTTCTCCAATGAATAAGTTTTTCCGTCAACCACTAGCTCGCCAGCGCCAGCAATTACTGTCATCAGCGTATAAGGTGCTTGTTTTTTAAATGACATGATTCCTTTAACGTCCCATTCATAAACGTTAAAGAATTCTGTTTCTAGATACGTAACTACGGAAGAATTGCCTTCACGAATTTCTTTTACGTGTAATTCTGGCGTTTTCGCTGGAACAGTTGTTACATCAATTGATTGTTGGATGTGTAATTCACGGGTATTTCCTTGATCGTCTTTGCGATCGTAATCATAAACACGGTAAGTCGTATCTGAACTTTGTTGTGTTTCTAAAATCATGATTCCTTTACCAATTGCGTGGATTGTTCCACTTGGTACATAGAAGAAATCACCTTTTTTCACAGGAACACGTTTCAATAAATCATCCCAACGACCTTCTTCAATCATTTTCGCAAGTTCTTCACGTGTTTTTGCGTGATGACCATAAATGATTTCTGCGCCTGGCTCTGCATCAATGATGTACCAGCACTCTGTTTTACCTAATTCACCTTCATGTTCCATTCCATATGTATCATCTGGATGGACTTGAACAGATAATTCATCTTCTGCATCTAAAATTTTAATTAGTAATGGAAAAACTGGTTCTGTGGGGTGACCGAATAACTCTTTATGATTTGCCCAAAGGTCATCTAATTTTTGACCTTTAAATTCGCCATTTTCAACGATACTTACACCATGAGGATGCGCACTGATTGCCCAGTCCTCTCCAATTTTGTCACTAGGAATGTCAAATCCAAATACAGAACGTAGGCGACTTCCTCCCCAAATTTTTTCTTGGAAAACTGGTTTTAAAAACATAGGTTCTTGCATAATTCAAACTCCTCTCAACTTTCATAGCTATTATAGCACTATTTTTGTAAGAACGCTTTCTCTTTCAGATAAGTTTCAACAATTTCATCACGACATTCAAGATAGGCTTCACGCGCATCATTTGGATGAATACGGTTGGATAAAAAGATAAAGCCTTCTTGACTAATAACATCAATTAACAGGAACGTTCCTGTATATCCCGTGTGGAAAAGTATCGGATGTTGATCCTTTTGATCTAATTTAAGAGCCCATCCTAATGATCGCTGTCCATTTTTTTCAGGTGTATGATCTTGAAGTAATGACTCAATCGTTTGGGTAGTCAAAAATTGTCCCCCATTGACTTTTCCTTTAGCCAAATACATTTGAACAAAAGAAATGCTATCTTCTAAATCCAAAAATAACCCTGCATTTCCAGCATGTTCAGCTAAAATTCTTGCTTTAGGGTCATGAGTGATTCCTCTTAAAACTTCTCCAGAGGGTAATTGTTCAGTAGGAACGATTTTTTTAGATGGAAAAGGTAAAAATAAACTATTCATCATTCCTAAAGGTTCAAGAACTTGTTCTTGAAATAATTCAACCGCTGGCTCTTGATAAATTTCTTCCAACATCAAACCAAGCAAGATCGTCCCTGCATCAGTATATTTTACCGTTTTGCCTAACTCAGCTCCAGGTTGCAATGTTAAATAAGCAGCAATCAATTCTTCTTGTGTTAATGAATCTCGGTCAGGTATCCAAGTTTGAATATCTGAAGTGTGCGTCAATAAATGACGAATGGTAATTGTCTGGTTTTCAAATGCTGGTAAATAGCGCTGGAGCGGTTGATCCAAGTCAAGTTTACCGTCTTCCCACAATCGTAAAACAAGTGTTGTGGTAGCAATGACTTTCGTTAACGATGCTGCATCAAAAAGTAAGTCTTCTGACATCGGTTGTGTATCAGGAACAATTTGGGCTTGTCCTGCTGCAAATGATTCGACTTTTTCTTGTTTGATAAAAGCAGCTACAACACCGGGGTAAAAACCTTCCGCAAGTTTAGTCAAAATCATTTGTTTTGTTTCTGGATACATGTTCTTTCCTCATTTCTACTCAAAGAATCTCTTTGAAGGATTTGATCATTCATACAGCACAAGCATATATTTTTCTAGGTAGTGAAGCAAGCTGTTTCAGTGGATTTCTTTCGATTACTTTGTTTAAAAAAAATAAGAGAAGCCATCCAGCTACTCTTATCCTTTATCAAAATGATTGCAGTCAGCACTATCGTTAAGAAATTATTTTTTGGCTGACTCCAATCTATTTAGCTATTTTTTAGGATTGCTGACAAACCACCACTCGATACCAATTGCATCATACACAGTGATGACTGATTTTTTCTTATCTACGAAGAAATCAAGATTTTCAGCTTGTAAATGTTCAATCAATGTTTCCATGTTTTCTGGTGTCACGACAAATTTCAAGAAGTCTAACCCTAAAACCTCATCTGTTGGTAAGTCGATTGTTCCACCTACCGCTTGGTTCAAACCAACATGAAAATCGCCTTCGTTCAGTACATGCAGACCATTTTCTTCGTTATGTACTTTTAGTCCGAGTACATGACTCAAAAATTGGCGCTCTTTCGCTAGGTCGCTAACATTCAAATGAATTTTTTCAAAATAGGCACCTGATGTTAACTTTGTGAATTTTTCTTCAGATTTTCGCAGTAAAGCTTCTTGATCCATTACTTCAGGTTCTGCTTTTTCAGCATTTTTTTCTTCGTAATAAATTTCAAGTTCGTTACCTTCTGGGTCAACTAATAAGATTCCCATACGTGCTTGATCTTCCAGTGCATCTTTAATTGGATAATTTGTTTTACGGATACGGCATAACATATCTGCCATTTCTTCCACACTTGGAATGACCAAAGAAAAGCGACTCAACTTTTTGATTTCACCTGTGTGATTGTTCGCACGTGGGCTTTCTTCTAGTAAAAGCATTTCACTGTCACTATCTTGTGTACCAAAAATAGCCAACTCATTTTCTTCACGCTTCAAATCAAAACCAACTGTATCCTTATAAAAAGCAATCATTTTATCGCGATCTTTGACTCGGATAGCCACACTTTTTAAATAGGTAGTAGCCCCCAATTTAAAATCTTTCATTTATTCTACTCCCCTTCTGCGTCAAATTATATTTTAACGATGGATGTCACTTCTTTCAAGCAATAACTAAGAATTTGTGAAATTTATTTAGTCCGAGAGTAACACCAATCTCCATTTTCTTCAAGAAAATCAAAAAAATTGGCGGAATCTAACAAATAACTTTTCCTGAATACAGCTTTTTTAATTATTTTTCGTTGCCAATCAGTTGGTTATTTCAATAAATATGAAAAAGGGATGTGACAATCCTTCTGTCACATCCCTTTTTAGAATAAACGGTGTTCCCAAAGCAACTGCTCAATATAACTTGCATTCACTTCAAAACATGAAAAGCTATTTTGAGTGTTTGCTCATTATCTGTTCGGAGCTAATCGCTTGGCGCCACAACCTTATTTACGGTGCTCCCAAAGCAACTCCTCGAAATAATTCACAACTGTACAAAGATATGAAAAGCTATTTTTGTCAGTTGCTCATTATTTTTTCGAAGCTAATCGCTTGGCACCACAACCTCTATTCACGGTGTTCTCCAAGCAGCTTCTTCGGCAATAAGTCCTCTTTTCATAAAAATATGGAAAACTATTTTTAGAAAAGCATCCTTATTGCTTGAAGCTAATCGCTTGGCGCCACAACCTCTTGTTATTAAGCAACTTCTTCAGAAAATTGACTATTATAAAGATCAGCATAAAAACCATCTTTAGCCATTAGTTCTTCATGGTTACCTGTTTCTACAATTGATCCATGATTCATCACAATAATATTGTCTGCATCGCGAATCGTTGACAAGCGATGCGCAACCACAAAACTTGTCCGATTTTCTAAGAGACGGTTCATTGCTCGTTGGATCAAAATCTCTGTTCGAGTATCAACACTTGAAGTTGCCTCATCCAGAATCAAGACATCTGGATTAGCCAAGAATGCGCGAGCAATCGTGATCAATTGGCGTTGTCCTTGAGAGATGTTACTTGCATCTTCATTTAAAATCGTTTCATATCCTTCTGGTAATTTACGAACAAAATCATCCACATGAGCAGCTTTGGCAGCGGCAATTACTTGGTCTTTTGTGGCTTGTTCATTTCCATAATGGATATTGTCATAGATTGTACCTGTGAATAACCACGTATCTTGTAAGACCATCGAGAATTTGGCACGCAACTCATCACGGGATAAGTCTCGAGTATCAACACCTTCATAGCGAATGCTTCCGCCAGACACATCATAAAAACGTTCCAACAAATTGATCAACGTAGTTTTACCTGCACCAGTTGGGCCAACGATTGCGACCATTTCTCCCGGTTTGACATTTAAGTTAAAATCGGTCATCAATAAGTTATCCTCAGTATAACCAAACTGTACATTTTCAAAGCGAACTTTATAAGGAGAATCTTCTTCTACTGGGAGTCCTGAAGGCTCATCTGTCATTTCAGCTTCGTCTAAGACTTCAAATACACGTTCTGCAGAAGCGACAGTTGATTGAATGGTATTCATTAAGCTAGCGATTTGAGTAATTGGTTGTGAGAATTGGCTCGTATATTGCAAGAATGCTTGAACATCCCCTAAAGAAATATTCCCATTTGCTACTTTAATCCCACCAAGGACAGCGACAAACACATAGCCTAAATTCTTAACAAAGTTCATCAACGGCATAATGATTGCCGAAATAAATTGGGCTTTCCAACCAGACGCATAAAGTTTTTCATTTTCAACTTCAAAAACTTCCTGATCTTTTCCAGCATGATTAAAGGTTTTAACAATCGTGTGACCAGCATAGGTTTCTTCTACTTGGTTATTCAACAAACCTAAACTCTTTTGTTGATCTGAAAAATATACTTGTGATTTTGGTGCGACGATCATCACAACGATTAAACTTAACGGAATCATTAGTAAAGCGACTAGTGTCAATTGCCAACTAATTGATAACATCATCACGATGACCCCAATCAGTGTAACTGTACTCGTTACAAATTGCGTCAAATTTTGTTGAAGGGTACTTGCAATGTTGTCCATATCGTTGATTGCCCGAGACATAATATCCCCATTCGTATGTGTATCATAATAAGAAATGGGTACTCGGTTCATTTTAGCTTCTAAGTCCTTACGCAAATCATAAACTGTTCGTTGTGAGACACGCGTCATAATAAATTGTTGTAAGAAACTAAACACGGCAGCAATAACATACATGACAATGACGGTCGCAATAATTTGGCCGATTTTATCAAAGTCAATTGGAAATTCAGTCACTTTTTGACCTTGCTGCATCTGTTTCGCGCCAATCATGACGCCTTTAAAAATTTCAGTTGTTGCACGACCTAGAACTTTCGGCGTTTGGATTTGGAAAATCACTGCCGCAATTGCCAAGACAAATACTAAAACAATCGCAATTAGTCGTTTTGACATATAGCTAAAGAGGCGGCTAACTGTCCCCCAGAAGTTTTTTGCTTTTTCTCCTTTTGCACCAATGTTACGCCCAGGTCCATGACCACCTCCGCCACGCATTGATCCATGAGAGGATTGTGTTTTTTCTTTACTCATGCTAAGTCCTCCTCTCTTAATTGCGAACGAACAATTTCCGCATAAGTTTCATTTGTTTCTAGCAGTTCTTTGTGTGTTCCTTTACCAACTAACTTGCCTTCATCTAAAACTAAAATCGTATCAGCATCCATGACGGTACTTACGCGTTGCGCTACTAAAACAGTTATACTGTCGGTCATGTCCTGTTTCAATGCTTGACGAAGTTTCGCATCTGTTTTGAAATCAAGCGCAGAAAATGAATCATCAAATACATAAACATCTGCTGGTTTGACTAATGCGCGAGCAATCGCTAACCGCTGTCTTTGTCCACCAGAAAAATTTCCTCCACCTTGTTCAACATGACTATCTAGCCCGTCTTCCAACTCAGAAACAAACTCTTTTGCTTGAGCAATTTCTAATGCTTTCCAGATCATTTCATCCGTTGCGTCAGGTAAGCCATATTGCATGTTTTCCCGAATCGTTCCAGAAAATAAAATCGCTTTTTGTGGAACGAAACCAATCAAATCACGCAAGTTTTCTTGAGTCATTTCACGAATATCCGTTTGATTTAAACGAATTTCGCCTGATTCAATTTCATATAGTCGAGGAATCAAATTCACTAACGTTGTTTTACCAGAACCAGTTCCACCGATAATCGCAACGATTTCCCCTGATTTTGCACGAAAATCAATATCTTCAAGCGCTAATTTTTCTGCACCACGATAACGATAATCCACATGGTCAAAATTCAACGTTGCAGACTTTCCGGCAAGCGTTACTTCTTTTGGATTTTTTGGGTCCGTAATATCGATATCTTCGTCTAATACTTCATTGATCCGATCAGCAGAAGCTTGCGCACGAGGAACCATGATAAAGATCATTGATAGCATCATGAAACTAATTAGGATTTGCATCGCATAAGTCATAAAAGCAATTAAATTCCCAACTTCTAAATTCATTTCAGCTATGTAGTGTCCACCAAACCAAGTAATTGCTACGTTTGTTCCACTCATGATTAGCGTCATCAACGGCATCATCAATGCAACAATTGAGTTCACGCGAATCGCTGTGTTTGTGTAATCTTTATTTGCTAAATCAAAACGGTTCTCTTCAAACTTTGTTTTATCAAACGCACGAATCACGCGGACACCCGTTAAGCCTTCACGGAAAACTAAGTTCAAGCGGTCCGTTTTCTTTTGCATACTCTTAAACAACGGAACCGCAAAATACATAATACCGCCAACTAAAACTAACATGATTGGGATAACTACCAAAAAGATTTTTGTTAACTCTTGATCTTTTTGATAAGCAAGAAAACTTGCCCCTATCAATGTAATAGGTGCGTTGATCATCATCCGTAAAAACATTTGAACAACCATTTGAATTTGTGTCACATCATTTGTTGTTCTCGTAATCAACGAGGCTGTTCCAAATTTATCAAAGCCATCATTTGTTAGATTTTCTGCCTTTTGATAAACATCTGAGCGTAATTTTTTCCCTAATTTTTGTGACTCACGCGTCGCAAAAAAAGTATTTCCAATAGCAGCTAAAATACTAATCAATGAAAAGCCAATCATGACAAAGCCAGTCTGCCAAATATAGTCAATGTCTCCTTTAGCTACCCCTTTATCAATAATGTTGGATGTCAATGTTGGTAAATATAAGTCTGCCAAAACTTGAACAACCATAAAACCAACTGCGGCAATGGCAGAAGTAATGGAAATTCGTTTAATAATTTTCAGCATCTATTCCCCTTCTTTCTACTTATAGGCTCCCTCTTTCAACCAAGAAAGCTTTAACTTAAATTCTTCGATTGCTTGTTCAACTGAGTAGTCTTTCGTCACTGAAAGTGATTTGTATGAATGTGCAATCGTTGAAAAAACAGCATTCATCAACAGTGATATCAGCAGCTCTAATTCGTGTGAATCTCTTACTTTTAGTTTTGTTTGATCAATCACTTCTATTAAAGCTTGAGTATCCTGCTTATGTCTTTTATGTGGCATTTTTTTTGCCTTTTCCTCTTCAGAAAGATGAGGAGTCACTTTACGTGAAGCGCGATAATCCATGTTCATGAATAAGTGTCGATAAAATGCAGAATTTTCTCCTGCTAAGATTTCGCGAATCATCTTTTCAAAATAAAGCTCGAAACCTTCAAAAAGATCTCCATGAACTTCTTTCATCAAGTTTCGCATATCTCGCGAACTATCACGTCGCAGTGTCTCAAAATAATAGAAGTACAGATCCTCTTTATTTTCAAAATATTGATAAAAACTACCACGTGGTATCTCAGCTAGTTTCACGATATTAGCAATTGACGCATCCTTTAACGGCACACGTGAAAACTCAGCATTCGCAGCGGCTAATAATCGTTGTTGCTTTTCCTCTGGCAAATGAAAAAATGTTTGTGTTGGCATAGTCCTCCTCCTTTCGTTTCTCCACCCAAATGACGCGTTGTCATATGACGCTATGTCATTATAACACCAGCAGACTGTTTTGCAAGTTTTTTACATTATTTTTTTCCTTTATTTCAACTGCAAAAAAGAAACAGTGCATCCGTTAAACGAATGCACTGCTTCTTTTAAAAATAAGTGAGTAAGGGTTTCCCACCTTTTACGTTTGAGTTCGTTCATTATTTGCCTAAAAGAAAACCCGTTTGCCAGCCAGACGAACTTAGAATATGAGAAGTCTCTTCGGCTATCTTTTTGTAAAAACAATGAACTAACAGCAACTCTAATGAAAGAGTGATGATTTGCTACGACTATGTAAAAAAATCAGCTCTTCCACTTGTGGGGTTATTTGAGATGTTCATCCCAAATCAACATGGTGGAATAACTAAATTATAGCCATGCAAATCAATCATTTCCAATATACTTTTACCGATGTCGAGGTAAATAAATCTAAACAAACTGGCCTTTAGTTGAAGTTTTCTTATTTTTTACACTTGATTTCAGTATGATTTTGTTTTGGCTCCGCCAAATGGATCAGTAAAAAAAGAATGAGTAGTAAAAAAGAAAAGCAGCTAAATTAACTATTCTTTGTTTTTAAACCTTGATAGCCTTTTCTTTTTCGAGTAAACTAGCTTTGTTAGTCTTGAACATAACAAGTATGTTTACAAAAAAGGAGATTGAATCATTATGTCATCAGTATTAATTGTCAAAGGTCATCCTTTAACTGCTGAAGAATCACGCTCAGTTAAAGCTCTTTCTACATTTCTAACTAGCTATAAAGAAAGTCATCCAGAAGATGAAATCACTATTCTTGATCTTTACCGTGATGATATTCCTGAAATTGACGAAGAATTATTATCTGGTTGGGAAGTTCTTCGTACTGGAGCCGACTTCTCAGAATTAACTGAAAATCAACAACATAAAATCGCGCGTTTTAACGAATTAACTGAACAATTTCTAGCTGCTGATAAAATCGTCATTGCCAACGCACTTTGGAACCTAAATATTCCAACACGTTTAAAAGCTTGGTTTGACACGGTCAACGTAGCTGGTAAAACATTCAAATATACAGAAAATGGTCCTCAAGGTTTAGTTCAAGGAAAGAAAGCTTTACACATCCAATCAAATGGTGGTATTTATCAAGGCCAAGATTTTGCTTCACAATATGTTAAAGGAATCTTGAACTTTATTGGAATTGACGAAATCGATCAATTATTTATCGAAGGAATCGACTACACACCTGACCGTGCAGAAGAATTGATGCAAGAAGCACTAGACAAAGCTACTCAATTAGGAAAAGATTTCTAAGCAAAACAGATCTCTTTTACAACAAAAAAACAGCAAACGACAATCTAGTTTTCGATTGTCGTTTGCTGTTTTTATTTATGTTTCTTTTTTGATTTTTAAGATAGTTGCCTATTCTTTTTTCGGCGTTTCAACTGGATCGTCTTCATATAAGGAAGAAATCGTTGTGTACCATTCAAAAATATGCGTGATGATTACTTTGGCTGCCGCATAAACAGGTATTCCCAAAATAACTCCCACAATTCCAAACAGTTTTCCAGAAGTCAATAAAACCAATAAAATCGTTACTGGATGAATCGCTAATTGATTCCCTAAAACTAATGGTGAAATCAATCGTCCTTCGATCGTTTGCTCGGCAATAAAGACGATAATCACTTTCACCAACATCAAAGGCCCTGCTACAATCCCAAGAAAGACTGCTGGAATCATGGCTAAAAATGAGCCAAGGTACGGAATTAGATTCAAGAATCCTGCAACAATACCTAACGTCACTGAATATTCCAATCCAATAATCGAAAAACCAATGATAAACATGATTGCCACAGCAAAAGCCACAGTCAATTGACCTCTTATATAAGAAGATACTTGATCGTTCATTTCACTTAATACTTTCAAAGTTGGTTTTCTCATACGTGTTGGTAAGAATTTAACAAAGTAAGGTGCTAATTGACGTCCATCTTTCAATAAATAAAACAAGATAAATGGCATCGTCATAATTGCCACAATGACTGTCGCTACCGCTCCTACGATACTTCCAACACTTTGAACGGTCGTTTTTGAAAGGTTCTTAATCAAATCGCCGGCAGAATTAATAATTTTATCCCCCGCAGTCTCAAGTTGTTCACGAAATTGATTAAACAAAGGATCGCGTAAGATTTCTGTTAATTTATCATCTATCGTGTCGACATATTGTGGGAAATTACTAGCAAAGCTAACTGATTGCTCTTGAATTTTTGGCACAATCACTACGATTCCCCAAACGATTAGCGCCACCACAACGACAAATAAACCAATAATACTGTAAATTCTGGGAATCTTTTTCTTCTCTAAATAGTCCACCACAGGATTCATCAAATAATATAAAATACCCGCTAAAATAATTGGTAGGCCAACGATAGCTAAGAATTGCCACACAGGTTCAAATAGGTATGACACTTTCGTAAAAAGAAAGACGATTACTAATAAAAGCAGAACAACTAATAAGGCCGTTACTACTTGATTATTTAAAAACCATTTCCAAAACCAGGAAATTGGTTTTCCTTTTTTATTTTTCTCCTCCATATGTCCCTCCTACTGATAATAAATTTGTGTTCCCAAATGAATTTCTGGAAGTTGATAAGGATTCAAATACACACCATTAACAATCGTATTTTCTGGTTGATGCTCGTCAAACACTAACGTTACGTGACCAACTGTTTCCAGATTTTGATTAGCAGTCGTTCCGACATGTTCAATCGTATATTCTTGTTCATCAAATCGAATTGTTTTTCCAGATTCTAGCTTAAAGGGTTCTTTATTTAAAAATTCTTGGATAATCGAGTAGTTTCGTAAAGTAGTTGTTGCTGTGTTGTTGAATAAAATCAGCATTGGTTCTTTTTCATTAATTGCTTCTGGTCCAATTTCTACTACATTGGCTTGAATCATCTTGATCTCTCCTTTGATTACTATCACAATGAACAGTGTTTTTCTTCATACAGCGTATTTTTACGCTCAAAAATATTATAGCATATTCTCTTTCATTATCCGCCAAGAACAGTTGTATGCTAAAATAAAAAAGAAAACAATTTCATTTTTTTAGGAGGGAATCAAATGATTGAAAAAATCATTTTGGGTACTTATACACGCCGAGTAAGTGAAGGAATTTATACAATCGATCTTGATACTGAAAAAAAAGAATTATCTGGACTAACTTTAGCAACTAAAGAAGTGAGTCCCACCTATTTAGCAAAGAGTAAAGCAGGGAATCTATACACGGTCACAACAGTTGATGGATTAGGTGGCGCAGGCGCATACGATTCAACGTATCAATTTTTGAATGCGGTAACAGAAGAAGGAGCACCTCTTTGTTATGTAGCAGTAGATGAAACTCGTCAGCTGGTTTATGGTGCAAATTATCATAAAGGTGAAGTAAATGTTTATCGTATTTTAGATAATGGTGGTATTGAAGCTGTCGAATCTCTTTATCATCAAGAGGAAACTGGACCACATAAAAATCAAGACCACGCACATGTCCACTACACTGATTTAACACCTGACCAACGTTTAGTTGTTTGTGATCTTGGAACTGATCGAGTGTACACTTATGATGTTGCAGAAAATGGAAAGTTAACTCTAGCAGCCACTTTTGTAGCTGA
Source organism: Enterococcus sp. DIV0176 (assembly GCF_050528535.1). Lineage (NCBI taxonomy): Bacteria > Bacillati > Bacillota > Bacilli > Lactobacillales > Enterococcaceae > Enterococcus > Enterococcus sp. DIV0176. The sequence goes on from NZ_CP172879.1 coordinate 2,275,811, forward strand.
ACCTGGAACTGGACCCCGTCATTTAGTTTTCCATCCGACACAGCCAATTGCTTATTTATTTGGTGAATTAGACAGCACCGTAAGCGTCCTCGCTTATCAAGAAAATGGTTCATTTGAAAAGTTACAAAAAATTTCAACTTTACCAGAAGATTTCACAGGTGAAAATGGCGGTGCTGCTATCCGAATTTCAGATGACGGCCGTTTCTTATATACTTCTAATCGTGGACATAACTCAATCGCAGTCTTTGAGATTTCTAGTAATGGTGAACAGCTTTCTGCTATTCAAAATATTTCAACAGAAGGTGATTTTCCTCGTGACTTTGCCTTAAATTCAACAAATGAGTTTTTAGTTTGTGCAAATCAAAATAGTGATAACTTAACTTTATTCACACGTGATGCTCAAACCGGAAAGTTAACATTACTACAAAAAGACATTTATGCACCTGAGTGTGTATGCGTCTATTTCGACTAAAATCAACCTATTTTTCAAAGGAGGAAATTTTTATGATTCAAAAATCAGCTGAAGAGTATCTATTAGACAACCTTTCTGAACTTTATAATAAGTGTCTTCCCTTGTACGAATTGATTACTAGCCCACGCTATGAAAAAAATCGAGTTATTGTTGTGACGAACGAGCTATACAGCCTCGCTCAAACAGCAAAATTATATACTCAGCTACATCCAGAATTGCAAATCAAAGAAGTCAGCAAATTTTTTGATGCTTTTCATCAGTTTTATGCTGAACTCAAGCAAGTCTTCTTCAATGAAGATTCTAATACCGCTTTGCTTTATAGCAAATTGACCATTATGAAACAAAACTTTGAACATTTAACTGCTATTTTTCACAGCTTATAAATGAACCTAGTAATAACTATAGATGAATGATGAAGAAAGAAGCGAAGAACATGAACCAACAAGAAGTGTTAGATCGTTTGCGAGAAGATTTGCAGATTCCTTTTTTTCAGGGGAAAATCGAAGATAGAGAGTATACTGAAGCAGACTATCAACAACTAAAGAAAAATCTGGAAGATTATTTTGATAACTACGTCAGGAATGTTGAAAACTGAAAAAGGTTGTGGCGCAAAGTGGTTAGCTTCAAGTAATAAGGAATCTTTTCTAAAAATAGCTTCTCATATTTTTAAGAAAAGAGGACTTATTACCGAAGAAGCTACTTTGAGAACACCGTGAATAGAGGTTGTGGTTCCAAGCACTCAACTCCAAACAGATAATGAGCAGGTACTCAAAATAGCTTCTCATATTTTGAAGTGAATGCACGTTATATGGAGGAGTTGCTTGGGGAACACCGTAAATAAAGGTCGTGAAAGAAGTGTCTAGCTTAAATAAATAAGAATAAATTTCCAGAAATTGTTTTTCAAATTTTGCGAAATTTAGACTTATTTAGCAGGAGTTACTTCTTGAACACCGTGAATAGAGCTTGTGGCACAAAACGTCTAGCTCCGACTAGATAACAATCAACTGACCAAAATAGCTTTTCATGTTTTGGGCTAGTTGTGAATTATCTGGCGGAGTCGGACGCTTTGTACCACAAGCTTTTTTATTATACATTGAATTTTTGAGCATCAAAAAACCACCGGGTTGGTTAGGCTCGGTGGAAAAGGCTACTTACTCAATGAGAGTAAATAAAGGTTGTTGTTGGTTATGCTTTTATCATATAGCAGTGAACAACTCTTATCATAAAAAAAACGTTATATTTAGATTAAATAACTCTAGTTTTATCTTTAAATTATTTTTTCATCAAAAGATTGGTCATTTTTTGGATTGCTAGTGAAATATCATCTGTTGCTTGGTCTTGTTTCTTTTCTGAAGCTTCAAATAAATCCGTATCAATTCCCTTTTCTACGTTAATACTTTGAATCATTTCTTCACAACCAGCTACATAAGAAAGATAGGCACGTTCAAATTTTTTGTGAATCCCCATCACTTTTGCTGGAGGACGTAACGTACTAACTTTTTTCAGCATAGCTCGGTATTGCTTAGTTCCAGCTTCAAACAATTGAACAACTTCTGTTAATTGCTCTGAATTTAATTCTGCCACTTTCTTTTCATCAATTGCTTGACGAATCATTTCGTATTTGGGATGCATTTGCTCGCCAATTTCTTCCGTTTGTTTCACAATGTTATCGACTGATTGAACATAATAACCAATATTTGGTAACATGAAATTCCCTACTTTCTCCGTTTATCTATCCTTTATTGTACCTGTTTTTACTATTTTATGACAAGCTTATTTCTCGCCTTGTTTCTTTTCACTTCAATCACTATTTTCAAAAAAACTAGCCTGTAAACTATATTGTTTACCAGAAACGATGTCATATTGAATCATTTGATAGTCTTCATATAATTTTTTTTGTTGCTCATTCAGTTGTGCCTCTTTACGCCACTGCCCATTTTGATAATATAAGCCCCTTTCAAACGCAGGTAAAACTTGCTCCATTTCCAATAGCAATTGATAGAACCCTGTTGTTGCTTGATTCGTTTGTTCCAATAAGTTAGCTGCAAAATAAAATGGACTACTGATTGCATCATGAGTAGCTTGATTTGTTAATTTTCCTTCGCTATCAAACATTAAAAATTGTGTTTCATGTAAAGTCTGCTCATCGTTTGCTCCTTGCACTACTTCTGAGTAAATACCAGGAAGATGATCTCCCCAGAAAACAACTAGGGTTCTTCGCGAAACATCTTGTAAACTATCAACAAATTCCTTCAGTGCCTCACTGCTATAGGCAACGTCCTGCAAATAGTTGGTTAAATTATCGGTGTCACTGCCGTCACTTGCCTGAGCATCGTAAGCAATATCTGAATACTTTCCACCATAAGGCATATGTGTTTGCATCGTTACTAGATGAACAAATTGTGGTGAATCTTGCTGTTTTAAAATAGATAAAACTTCTTGATAAGCGGCTTTATCTGAAATATAAGGATTGTTTTGGAGTTTTTCTGTGTAATTCATTTCTTTTTCACTGATAAATGAATCAAATCCCAAAACATCATACACATCTTCACGCTTATACATTGATGTGTTATAGGGATGAATCGCTGTTGTTTGATAATTTTGCGCTGCTAGATTGGAAACCAATGATGGAAATTTTGTCATTTTAGGAACTAACATCGTGTACGGAGTTGTTAATTGTGCATTAAATAGTTCCATTGAAAAACCAGTTAACGCTTCAAACTCAATATTTGCAGTTCCACCCCCATAATTTTGGGACAACATTTTGCCACTATAGGTTTGATTCGCAATGTCATAATAATCTTGCAGTGGATTTCCTGAAACTTCGATTCCGTTTAAGTGACTAGGGTCAGAAAAACTTTCGCTCATCACATAAACGATGTTTGGTTGCTCTTCTTCAACTGTTTGATTTTTCTTATCAGCTATTTGTTGATAATTCTTAGTGATTTCTGCCACTTTCGCTTTGGAATAGCCTTTTGGTTCATCCATTGCTTCAACTTGTAGATTGTAAAGAAACCCGCCAATAAATCCTGTATTATAGTAGTTCATTTTCTGACTATAAGGAATCCACAAGGCTGTTTTGTTGTACGCTTTTCGTAAGAGATTATTCGGGTTATTAAAACTACCAACGTACATCAATAGAATAGCAGATAAAACGAAGACAGTTCCTCGTACGACCTGAAAACGACGACCTTTTTTGAAACTCCGGTATAGCCCCCAAGCAAATAAAATGATTACTAAACCAGTAATTCCCATTAAAATAAAAAATGTCGTTCCCCCTGCCATCTCTTTCAGCAAACTAAGTTCCGTAATCATTTTGATGTCATCAGGATAAATAGGCTCCTGTCGATAACTCATTTTTAAATAGTCAGCAACACCTAAAATGCCGATAATCGTTGTATACAAAATGGATCCAACCAGAACCGATCCTGCAACACTGCTGAGGAAGGCCAGAAAAACGAATAAAACTAAGCAAGCTAAAATAAACTTTTCTGTATGCCAAGAAAACGCAAATTTCAATGCTAAGTCATAGGACAAATCATTTTGGCACCATTGTAAAAATAAATTACTCAATACAACTAAAGCGATCACGCCAATCGTAGTCAAACTAATTCGAATGATACTCTTTTGTTTAAGTGAAAGATTATTTATTCTTTTCTTCAATTAATTGCTCCTTCATCGCCTACTTTATGAACTTAAACGATTATTTTAAATTTGACTCACTCTCTTATTTTAGTAGCATCAAATTTGAAAGTAAAGCGGTCATCGGCTAATTAAAGAAATAAAAATAACTTGATTAAACTTGTGGACGTACTAATAACCGTACACGTTTAACATCCGCAATCGTTTCTAACTGACGGTTAGCTTCTAATAAATTTTTGACATCTGTACTCTCAATGTCAATCAGTGTATAAACGTAATCCTCTTTCTGGTTACGCGTCATATTACCAATTGGTAAATCATTTTCCTCCAAAATTTTAAAAACTTCCGATAAGATTCCTTGTCTTTTTTGATAAAAAATCGTAAAACGATACGGCGCACGAAAGACCATTCGCACAGCTGGAAAATTCACCGATGAACGAACTGTTCCAAATAGCAGATAGTTTCGTAATGCTCGAACAGCTTCCCGACTGCTATCCGCTAAAGCTTCTTTTGTGGACCCACCAATGTGCGGAAGCATCATGATTTTTTCATTTCCTAAAAATTCTTGTGCTGGAAAATCTGTTATGTATTTTGCCAGTTTTCCATCCTCAATCACTTGTAAAAGTGCTGCATTATCTACAATTCCACTTCGTCCCACATTAATTAAAATAGCCTCTTCTTTCATTAAAGATAACTCTTCTTTCCCCAACAGCCCGTTTGTTTCCGGCGTTGAAGGTAACATAATCACGACGAAATCAGACAATCGTAAAATATCCGGCAAGGGTAATTGCTCAACATAGTCTAACTCGTGATTTCTTCTAGCATAGCCTAAAACTTCCATACCTAATTCATAACAAATTCGAGCAACTTCTCTTCCAATTGAACCTAATCCAAGTAAACCAATCACTTTCCCTTGTAATTCTTGACCTACAAACGGTTTTCGGTTTGCTTCTGCTTGCTCTAACAAGTCTGCTCCCTCTAAAGCTTGAACCATTTCGCTTGCTTTGATAACCGGGCGAACAGATAAAAACAAACAGCTTAATACTAGTTCTTTGACTGCATTTGCATTAACGCCAGGCGTATTCATCACAATCGTGCCATTTTCGGTGGCTTTTTGTACCTGGATCGTGTTGACCCCAACACCAGCTCTTGAAATTGCTAACAATTCTGAGCCAATCCAGTCTTCTTCAACAATAGAACTTCTTACTAGTAAGCCGTGCGCATCCTTTTTATCTGTCCGTTCAAAAAATGGCTCTTCCAATTGTTTCATCTGTTCCGTGGCAATATCATCAACTAAAGAAATCCGGTACATAAAATCGCCTCCTTTTTATCAGTATCTCTGATTACAGAAATTTAGACAAGAATTAACTTCTACTAGTCAACCATTGTTATCCAATTAGCTTCCCAAGTAAAATAATCTATTTTCTTCACTTAAAAAATACAATCAAATTTCTTGCAAAAGAATCTGATTCAACAATACTTTTGACACACCATTTTCATCATTAGTCGCTGTTTGGATGGTTGCCCCTTTAGTTACTTCTTCCGGTGCATTGCCCATTGCCACTCCCATTCCAGATAATTTGATCATAGGCAGATCGTTAAAGTTATCTCCAATTGCCATCGTGTTTTCTAAAGGAATTTGATAGTGATTTGCCACAATCGTTAACGCTTTTTCTTTCGATACTTGATAGTGAGTAACTTCCAGATAATTTTCCTTTGATAAATAAAACGAACTAGTTTCCAGATTTAATGATTCGCAAACTTCCTTTAGTTGCTCAATTTCTGAAGTTGATCCTATCAATAATAGCTTATGAACTGGCAGTCTTTGTTCTAAAAGTAATTGGTTAAGATTGGCTACAATTGGTTCAAGTTTCGTGATTGCAGCTTCTTGCTCTACCCACTCGTCAACTGACTCCACATACCAGTCGCTTCCTGAATACAAACTAATTGAGATAGTTTTAAATTTTTTCGTTAAAAGTTCAATGAGCTGAAGTGTTTCTCCTACATTCAATTCTTGACTAAAAATTTGTTGAAACGGGTCGTCTTCTCCTTCTCTGACAATCAAGGCACCATTGTAACAAGCCATTGGGTATTCAGTGATTTCCAATACTTTCGCAATGTCATGCATTCCTTTAGGAGATCTGGCAGATGCCAAAACAAAAGGAATATTTCTAGCTTTTAGTTGTTTCAAACGACCAGCTAATTTGTTATCAATTCTGTGTTCGCTAGTTAAAATCGTTCCGTCAATATCACTCATTACTAGTTTGATTTCTTTTCTCATTTTCGTTCACCTTCTAAATGATTATTTTTAATTTTTTATAATCAAAATCGACTGCTCATGTTTCATCGCTTAGCCAATCTGTACAATCACACATTTTTTTAAAATTTATAATTGGCTTTTCCTTCAAGCTTACTCGCCCTTATGAATAATTCAAACCTTATTCAAATCCTATTTTTTAAACTAGCTTGTTCTCTTCTTTTATTATAACGGTTCCTGTAATTCTCTGTCTCATTTATCGGCATTTGCGAACATAGCTAGCTCAAATAAGTAAAAAAGAAGTCGGAAGATTTAAAAATCCTCCGACTTCTTTTACAGCTTTGTCTTACTTCCAAAAATCATCAAAAACCGTAATTGGTAGATGACGTTTATGTTTTGTTTTATCCCACCAAGCTTCAAGGGTTTCTTGTGCATGTTCAGGAATTTCTTTTCCTTCTAAATAATCATCAATTTGATCATAAGTGACACCTAAAGCAACTTCATCTGCAATTAATGGTTTCCCATCTTCCAAGTCCGCCGTTGGAATTTTTGTATACAATTCTGCTGGCGCACCTAGTTCTTTTAACAGAGCTTTTCCTTGTCGCTTGTTCAAACGAAAAAGTGGTAAAATATCTGCCCCACCATCACCAAATTTTGTAAAGAATCCTGTAATATTTTCTGCAGCATGATCTGTTCCCAAGACAGCACCAAATTTTGCACCAGCAACACCGTATTGAGTAATCATTCGTTGACGTGCTTTAATATTTCCTTTATTAAAATCACTGATTTCAACACCTGCTTCACTCAATGAGGCAACTTGTGCATCCACAGCAGGTTTGATATCAACACGTAAACTCACATCGGGCTGAATAAAATCCAATGCAGCTTTTGCATCTTCTTCGTCAGCTTGTTCGCCATAAGGTAAGCGAACAGCAACAAATTGATAACTGTCATCTTGTGTTTCTTCACGCATTTCAGCCATTGCTAACTGTGCTAAACGACCAGCTAAAGTTGAATCTTGTCCACCACTGATTCCTAAAACAAATGTTTTGATAAATGGGTATTTTTTTAAATAGTCTTTCAAAAAGTCCACACTTCGACGAATTTCTGTTTGTGCATCAATTATAGGTTTCACACCTAGTTCTTGAATAATTTCTTGTTGTAAACTCATGTTTGTTCCCCCTCAGTGATTTCAATCATGCTTCATTGTGTAGATCAGCAACGCTTTTTTTCATTCGTTCCATAATAGACATCTTGTGATTCCAGCACTCTGTTGATAAATCAACTGGATACTTTTGTGGGTTCAAATCACGTTTATATTCTTCCCATAGAGAGTCCAAGTTCTCACGTGCATAGTCTTTAATTTCATTTAGCGAAGGTAATGAATAGACCAACTTTCCTTCAACAAAAATATCTTGTAACATCGGACGTGCCGAAAAATCACGTACCGTTTTATTGATGAACGTATGAACAGGATGGAACATAAAGATTTCCTCTTCCTTGCGAGGATCTTCATTCCATAACGTGACATAGTCTCCTTCAGATTTTCCGTCAAAATTTCGTGTAATACGCCAAACCTGTTTTTTCCCTGGCGTTGTTACTTTTTCTGCATTACTAGATAACTTGATGGTATCAATCATTTTTCCTTCTTTGTTTTCAATAGATACTAATTTGAAAACAGCCCCTAGTGCAGGTTGGTCGTAAGCTGTAATCAACTTAGTGCCCACACCCCAAACATCGATTTTTGCTTTTTGCATTTTTAAATTTAGAATCGTTGCTTCATCTAAGTCGTTAGAAGCATAGATTTTTGCTTCAGTAAAGCCTGCTGCATCTAATTGTTCACGCACACGTTTTGAAATATACGCCATATCACCACTATCAATGCGGACACCTTGGAAATTGATTTTATCACCCATTTCTCTCGCCACTCGAATCGCACTTGGCACACCTGACTTCAACGTATTATACGTATCTACTAAAAAGACACAGTCTTTATGTGTTTTCGCGTAAGCCATGAAAGCATCATAGTCGTTTCCATATGACTGAACTAATGAATGAGCATGAGTTCCACTCGCAGGAATACCAAAAATTTTCCCAGCACGCACGTTACTTGTCGCATCGGCACCACCAATGAAGGCTGCACGTGTTCCCCAAACCGCCGCATCAAGTTCTTGCGCACGTCTTGTTCCAAATTCCAATAGTGGATCGTCACCAATAACGGATTTGATTCGGGCTGCTTTCGTAGCAATCAATGTTTGGAAATTGACCATATTCAGCAGTGCTGTTTCGACCAACTGGCAATGTGCCAACGGTCCTTCGACTTGAATAAGTGGTTCATTGTTAAAGACGATCTCGCCTTCAAGCATTGAACGAACGGTTGCTTTAAATTCAAATTCTTTTAAATAAGTAAGGAAGCCTTCTGGATAGTTACCCACTTCTCGTAAGTAGTCAATATCTGATTTACTGAAAGTTAAGTTTTCTAAATATTGAACTAAACGTTCCAGACCAGCAAAGACAGCATAACCATGGTTAAAAGGCATTTCTCGAAAGTAACATTCAAAAACGGCATGTAGATCTGCACGACCTAATTCCCAGTATGTCTGCATCATATTGATTTGGTACAAATCAGTGTGTAGCGTCAAACTGTCATCTGGGTAAATTTTATTCATCTGTTTAATACTCCTCTTGGCAATTTTTCATTTCCTAACCATTATATCAAAAAAACGAAATAGGAAAAGAAAACTTGATTTTTTTCCGAAAATATCAGCTTGATATTCTTTATTCCTTTTCATTTTTTCTTTGATGAATTGATTGACAGAGAAACGAACATATGTTCTAATTAATTTGTTGAAGACTTCAATTCATTGTAGTTATCCATTCATTTATTCGCGCAATCTACTTGGACAGTATAGATAAGGAGGCTGTTATGCGTACAATTACACAGCACTTTGAAACAGTTATTATCACTGCTTATATCGCAAAGCAAAAAATTATTGTTGAACGTTTGGACCATAGTTATGCAGAAGGATTGGTTCAACCAAGCATCACACCTGATGGCTTCTATCTTGATGAACATTTTATCCAGTGGGAACAGATTTCAACAATTTGCTTGGCTGAACAATATTTTCATTTTTGGAAGGACATCGTTCAAAAATAAAAAGAGTCTGGGACAAAAGCAGCCTAAATAGAAAAAAAGCCTAAAATTCGTTTTTTAAAACGTTGATTTTAGGCTTTTTTGCATTGAAAGATAGATTAAGAACGACTGAATTTTTAGTTTCGTCCCAGTCCCTTTTTGTTAGACATTTGTTACATTTTGTTCAATAATCACAATATCTTTATTTGGACGTTTGAATTGAAGGCCAGCCCGTTCCAATTCTTGTTTGACACCAATGTGAACGGTCACATCTTCGCGTGCTACTTTCAAGATTCGACGAATAGCATAGTCGATTTCTTGCTTTGTAATTTTCTTTTTCGTATTAATCATCACCAACTGGATTTTATCATACGTATCTACATATAAAATTTGTGTACGATCTAGCGAATAGAACTTATAGTAGTTAATTGCCTGATTTCCAAAAAAGAAATCCACTATTTTTGGGTAAAATGTCTTGATATTTAGATTACTATTGATTGGTGTTTCAACTAATTTCATCTCATCCCTCTTTTTCTTTTTAATTATAAAATATGTTCAAAAATAAACCGGCCGACGCCACCTTCACTGCAACTAGGCGCAATCACATGACTACTTTCTTTCACATTGGTTGCGGCATTTTCCACAGCAACAGGCACATCAACAACAGCTAACATAGCCAAATCATTTTCTCCATCTCCGATACCATAGCTGGTTGCTAATGGATAATCAGATAAATAATTGGTGATGGCACTTCCTTTTGTACTATCAGGATGTACAATTTCCAAGGTTTTTATAAATGAATGGAACACAAGCAATTCTGTTTCTTGTAAAGAAGATCGAATCGCCTCGTGACGTGCATCATCTGCTTCCATCAATTCAATCTTGACCACGATTGTTTCAGGTCTTTCAGAAAGATACTTTGCGATATCTTCCGTATGTACGCAATCGTTTTCAAAATATTGTTCCTTGTAATCCATAATTCGTTTGCCTTGCTCCCCAAGTTTTTCTAATGATTCTCTCAAGGCACTTAGCTGTTTCGTGTACTCTTTCGTAGGTCTTATCACCACACCGTGATTTGTATGAATAAAGTGTAAAATTTCTTGTTCTTCTAAAATGTTGATTACTTCTGTTGTTTCTTGATGTGTCAGTGTACTAGTATAACGTTCAGGTTCGCCTATTTTCTTAATACCTGCACCATTTCCAAAAATAACATCACAATCAATTAATAATTCATCATTCATTTGTTTGACTAAGTCGTATCCGCGTCCTGTAACAAAAACAAAATGATCGCCTTTGGCTTGTAACGCTTGAATGGCTTCGCGATTAATCGGCGGAATTTCTTTTCCTAACTCTTGAAACGTTCCATCAATATCTGAAAAAACAATGTTCATTGATTTCTCCTTTTCCTTTTCTTATGAAATAGTATAACATAATTTTTAATAGGATTTTGAAATTTTTCCTTGACCTTCTCGTTACGTGAGGGAGTATTCTAGCAAGTGTCAGGAGGGAAAAAATGGAATATACAATCAAAAAAATAGCAGAGCTATCAGGTGTTAGCCCCCGAACATTACGTTTCTATGATGAAATTGGGTTGCTCAAACCAGCTAGGATTAACTCTTCTGGTTATCGCATCTATGGAGCAAATGAAATTGATCGACTCCAACAAATTTTATTTTATCGCTCACTTGAGTTCAAACTTGAACAAATTCAGGAATTACTAAACCAACCAGACTTTGATCAGCACCAAGCTTTACTTGAACATCAGAAACTTCTATTAAAAAAAAGAGCGCAAATTGACGCCCTTTTGACAACTGTACAAAAAACACTTACTAGTTACGAAGGAGGAATAACTATGTCAGACCAAGAAAAATTTGCAGGATTCAAGCAACAAAAAATCAGCGAAAATGAAGAAAAATTTGGGCAAGAGATTCGAGAAGCGTATGGCGAAAAAACAGTTGCGAAAGCCAATCAAAAATGGGCGAACATGACTGAGGAACAATTCCAAGCCATGCAAACAGTTGAGTCACAGCTTTTAGCCGATTTAACAACTTATCTTACACAGCCAGGAGTGGATCAACCACTAGCAAAAGCCATTTTTGACGCACATAAAAAATGGCTAACATTTAGTTGGCCTACTTATACGCCACAAGCTCACCAAGGATTAGGACAAATGTATGTGGCAGATGAGCGTTTTACCGCCTATTATGATGAACGAAGTGGGAATGGTGCAACCCAAGCATTGAATGAAATCATTCAACATTACACCAGCAAATAATTATTACTTTCTGACCCTTATCAGTTATTGAAATAGGCGAAACATTTATTCCAATCCAATCTGTTCTAATTTTTACCGAAGAAAAAGACTGAGGTAGCTTACTCCAGTGCCCTCAAAAAGCCCAATTTTACAATTGAACTTTTTGAGGAATCACGTAAAGCTACTTCAGTCTTTTTTATTATTTCTAGCCTAACCTCTTACAATCACTAATTATTTTTGCTATTAGTTTGTTTAAACTTTCTTTATCTTTGAATAAATTCATATGGAATCTTGATTTGTTCCGGTTGTCTTTTCAAAAATAAGTGAAACGCCATTTCACCACACTGTTTCAAGTGATGATCAATAGTGGGAAAATTTAAGAGATCACTCACATACAGATTGTCTCTGCCAACTAATTTAGGTGCTCGACCTTTCGGAAATGTTTTAAGGATACCAGCTGCAACCATATCTGAATTCGTAAAAATACCATCTACTGGATGCTCATTAAAAAAAGCACCTGCCTTGATCCCATCTTCCAAACCAATACAATCCCAGAAAACCATTTCTTCTTCAAAATTCGAATAGACTTTCCGACATAATTGCAAGGTAATCTTAGAATTAAAACTAAGTCGACTACTCCTTCCTAAAGTAACACCTAGTTTTTTGACACCAACTTTTTGTAAAAATTTCAATGCTTCCGTAATCGATTGTTCCCGGTCAATAAAGACACAGCTTGATTTTTCATCTTTGATTTCTTCGCAAAAAATAATAGGGCCATATTTTTGGTACGCTTTCAATTTTTCTAACGAATGAGCACGCGAGGTTACGATCAAGCCATCAAATCTTTTTGCTGCAAACTCTTCGAGATACTCTTTTTCACGACTTGCTTGATAATTTGTCGGTAACAAGGTGACTTTATAATTGGAATCGAAAGCGGCTTCAGTAATTCCACTAATCAACTGATCAAAGTATGGATGATTGGTGTATGGCAAAATGACTCCTAAATTTTTGGTTTCTCCATAGCTTAATGTTCGTGCATTTGCATTAGGAATATAGTCTAGTTCCTTCATAACTGCTAAAATTTCTGCTCGTTTTCTTTCATCCACATAAGGGTGTTCATTAATAACTCGAGAAATAGTCGAGACGGAATAACCTGTTAAACGTGCGATATCTCGAATAGTTGCCACGATGATGATTCACCTACCTTAAACGAAAAGTTTTTCTTGTAGATAGTCTATCACAGCCGGCCCACATTCATAAAACTGATACAACTTTTCTTGATAATAAAAACTAATTCGCTGTCCGCCCCAAAATGTATCTTTTGTTAAATTCGTTAACTGATTGACATCGATTTCTTCTCTCATTGGTTTGTTCAGGCCTTGAAAACTTTTTAAAACTAGTTTATTTTCATTACAATCTACCAACGCGTAAAAACAAGTGCTTGATGTTCCCAAAACTTTCACATAAGTATGCATAGGTAAGCCCTCCTTCTTGATAGCTCGAGTATAGTTTATGAAACGCGTCCCAGAGCAAGCGGAAAGTTTTGGTTAAATAAAATCCAAGCAAACAAGTTGGAAATACTGTTTGCTTGGATTATTTTTATACTTATTAACAACTTTTTCAGTGCAATCAGTTTGTTTCGTTTGTTTCTCCCAAATTAGGGTCTAACTTATTTGCCGCAAGAATAAATGGTGCCCAAATCAATGCTGCTACAAGCAAATTCACAATCGTCAACACAATGGCACGCCAATCTCCAGCAGTCGCTAAGAAACCACTAATAATCGTTGGCATGACCCAGATTACATTGACAACTACAGGTCTTACAAATCCCGCCATCGTTGCGAAGTATGCAATAGTGGCAGTAGCTAAAGGCGCTAAAATAAACGGAATCATTAATAACGGATTTAGTACAACCGGCAAACCAAACATCACTGGTTCATTAATATTGAATAAACCCGGAGCAATACCTAGTTTCCCAACTGTTTTATAATCCGCACGTTTTGATAAGAAAAGAATCATTACAATTAATACTAAAGTCACACCTGCACCACCAGGCCAGACAAAAGCTTCAAAAGAGCCGGCTACCCACTTAAACGGAATTGGCTCATTATTTTGAAAAGCATTCGTATTTTCAACCATAGCAGTTCCATAAAGTGTTTGTAGTACTGGTGACATGATGTTCGTTCCATGAAGCCCAAAGAACCAGAGAACATGAACAAGTAGCACAATGATAAATACTGCGCCGTAGCCCTGTGAAAGATGCATTAAAGGCTTTTGGATTGCTTCAGAAATCCAGTCGATTAAAGGAACACCAGCCGTTTGTTTGAATAAATAGTTAATAATTCCAACAACATACAAGGAAACCACTGCAGGGATGATTGCAGCAAAAGCCTTAGAAACAGCCGGTGGTACAGAGTCCGGCATACGGATAATAATGTTTTTTCGAATTAAAAGAGCAAAAATAATGACTGAAATAAATCCAAAGATCATTGCAGTAAAAAGACCCGATCCACCCATATACTTACCAAAGTTAAAATAACCCCATGCGCCCATCGAGAGCGTTTGGCCACCTTCTGCAGCATCAGAAAGAACTCCACCTGCTGTAGTGATCATTGTCGAAGCTTCTTCTGATAACTTCTCTGGTAATGTCAAAACTGCAGTAGCGGCATCCGGTAATCCGATGATAAAAGCGACTAATGAAACAATACTTCCTGACACAGGATCAACTTCATACGCTTTTGCTAAATTTGCGCCTAAAGAAAGTGCAAACACAACTGCCATAATCGCCAATGTTCCATTCCAAATCAATCCATTTACACCAATAACAGGTGTAAAAAAGGTTGTAATTGCATTGCCCTCTCCTAAATAGGTATTAGGAAAATCGCGCATGAAAGCATTAAGCAAAACTGCGATTGCACCAGCCATTGTTGCTGGCATCGTACCAATAAAGGCATCTCGCAAGGCGACTAAATGCTTTTCTGACCCTATTTTTGTTGCCACAGGTAAAATATATTTTTCCATCCACTTCATCAATCCGTCCATCTTCATCCTCCTAAGTTTTAATTGCATCACCTATAATGTATGCGCATACATTATAATGATATTACAAATATAGCATATATTTTTATATGTGCCTACTAAACGATTTTTGTTTATTTAGAGTTAATAACTAAGCTAAAGCAACAGAAATTTTTTCTACTTCTTGTAGTTTTTTCTAGTAAGAACAAACAGCAAGCTATGCAGCCATATGAACGAAGATAAAAATTATTCCTCAGATAATTTTTTACATCTAATTTAATCGTATTTCTTTTTAAGATGTTGTTTCTCGAAAGAAAATAGGCACAAAAAAGAGGCACACCCTTTTTGAACAGGATGTGCCTCTTTTTTGTTATACTTTCAATTTTTATGAATTGAAAGTAGTGATTACATCATGCCGCCCATCATTGATGGATCCATTGCTGGAGCAGCAGGTGCAGCTGGTTCTGGTTTATCTGCAACAACTGCTTCTGTTGTTAATAACAATGCTGAAACGGAAGCAGCATTTTGCAATGCAGAACGAGTTACTTTTGTTGGATCAACGATTCCGGCTTCCACCATGTTTACCCATTCGCCTGTTGCAGCATTGAACCCAGTACCAAGTTCAACATTTTTCAGTTTATCAACGATTACTGAACCTTCATAGCCAGCATTTTCCGCGATTTGACGAATTGGTTCTTCTAATGCACGAACAACAATCTTAATTCCTGTTGCTACGTCACCTTGGGCTTCTACTGCAGAAACTTTTCCAATAACATTTACCAATGCAGTACCACCACCAGAAACCATACCTTCTTCTACGGCAGCACGAGTAGCATTCAATGCATCTTCAATACGTAATTTCAATTCTTTTAATTCTGTTTCAGTCGCCGCACCAACTTTGACTACTGCAACACCGCCAGCTAATTTAGCTAGACGCTCTTGTAATTTTTCACGATCAAAGTCAGAAGTTGTTTCAGCAATTTGATTTTTGATCAATTGAACGCGTGCGTCAATTGCTGTTTTATCGCCAGAACCTTCAACGATTGTTGTATTGTCTTTATCAACAACAACTTTTGAAGCATTTCCTAAGTTATCGACAGTTGCGTCTTTTAATTCTAGACCTAGATCATCAGTGATTACTGTACCACCTGTCAAAATAGCGATATCTTCAAGCATCGCTTTACGACGGTCACCAAATCCTGGTGCTTTGACAGCAACTACGTTAAATGTTCCACGAATTTTATTCAATACTAATGTTGGTAATGCTTCACCATCTACATCATCTGCAATGATTAATAATGGACGAGATTGTTGTAAAATTTGTTCTAATAAAGGCAAGATATCTTGAATATTTGAGATTTTTTTGTCTGTAATCAAGATATATGGATTATCTAAAACAGCTTCCATTTTGTCATTATCAGTAACCATGTATTGTGATAAGTATCCACGGTCAAACTGCATTCCTTCAACAACATCTAGTTCTGTTTCGATCCCTTTTGATTCTTCAATTGTGATAACACCGTCATTGCCGACTTTTTCCATTGCATCCGCAATCAAATGACCTACTTGTTCTGAACCAGAAGAAACAGCCGCAACTTGTGCAATTGCTTCTTTTGAATCAACAACTGTTGAAATATTGTGTAATTCTTCTACTGCCGCTTTTGTAGCTAATTCAATTCCGCGACGAATGCCTAAAGGATTAGCGCCGGCTGTTACGTTTTTCAAGCCTTCACGAACGATTGCTTGTGTTAAAACAGTAGCAGTAGTTGTACCGTCACCAGCAATATCATTCGTTTTTGAAGCAACTTCAGAAACTAATTTTGCACCCATATTTTCAAAATGATCTTCTAATTCGATTTCTTTTGCAATTGTTACCCCGTCATTAGTAATCAATGGAGATCCATAAGATTTTTCTAAAACAACATTACGGCCTTTTGGACCTAAGGTAACTTTTACTGTATCAGCTAATTTATCTACGCCACGAAGCATTGCTGCGCGTGCGTCTTCTGCGAATTTTAATTCTTTTGCCATGATTGGTTTCACCTCAATAATAAATTTTGTTTATCTTGTTTTACTCAACGATCGCCATGATATCTTTACCTGAAACGATCAAATATTCTTTACCTTCAAATTTCACTTCTGTTCCAGCATACTTTTCAAACATTACTTGATCGCCTTCTTTAACAGCGGCAGGAACTTGTTCACCGTTTTCTAATAAACGGCCTTCACCAACCGCAACGATTCTACCAGTTTGTGGTTTTTCTTTGGCAGAGGAAGCTAAGACGATTCCTCCAACAGTTTTTTCTTCTTCTTTTGCGACTTCGATGATGACGCGGTCACCTAATGGTTTTAACACGATAAATCCCTCCGATAACACGATTTTTAGTTCCGTTAGCACTCTTACCTTTCGAGTGCTAACCTACATTTTTAATAATACTCATTCTGCTCCTTTTTTGCAAGCTTTTTAAATCAAAGAAATCTGATTTTTTATTTTCATTGGCGAACAACTTTCGTATGGTATAATTACCAATAAATCTTGTCTACTAACACAGGTAAGTCATCTTTTATAAGAGCCTGTAAGGAGGAATTTCATGTCATTAAAAAAATATAGTCTACTAAGCATTTTTTGCTACGGTTTAGTCTTTGTTTCACCTGTCCTTTTAAGAATCACAGGTATCGTTACCTCTTCGACTGGTTTGATTTCGGCCATGACTATTACTTATTTACTAGGAGCAGTTTTGCTGCTGTTTTTGTACTTCAAACAAAAGGAACCTTTAACAATAGAGGCAGATGTCCCTAAAGCAAGTGTTCCTGAAATCATTTTACTTGGATTAGGTGGTATTTTGATAGCAATCTTTTTACAAGGTGCGGCTGTCGGAATCGAAACTTTCTTATTTGGTCAAAGCGCTCCATCTGAAAATACGCAAAACATCATCCAAATGATTTTAAAAGCACCCGCATTTATTCTAGCAACGACTATTGGTGGCCCAATCATGGAGGAGCTTGTTTTTCGTCGTAGTATTCTAGGACTCGTTAGTCACTACTCGAATTTTTGGGTAGGTGCTGTAATCAGTTCTCTACTTTTTGCTGTTGCACATGCAGATGGTCATCTATTGGTTTACTTTTTCTTAGGTTTCTTCTTTAGTTTATTGTATAAATCAACTGGTCGAATTTGGACTTCAATGATTACACATGTAGGTATGAATACATTGGTCATCGTTGTACAGTTGTTAATCCAAAAATAATTTTTGCTTTCAATTAAAAACTGCGACAAAATCTTAAACGATTTTGTCGCAGTTTTTTTAGCTTAATGTTTCACCGTTTGTGGCAATAACTTCCTTATACCAATCAAACGATTTTTTCTTGCTTCTTGCCAATGTTCCATTTCCTTCGTTGTCCTTATCAACATAGATAAAGCCGTAACGTTTTTTCATTTCTCCTGTCCCGGCAGAAACCAAGTCAATGAATCCCCATGGCGTGTAGCCCATTAAATCAATACCATCATATTCAACAGCATCTTTCATTGAAGCAATGTGCTCTCGCAAATACTCAATGCGATAATCATCTTCGACTTGTCCGCTTTCCCCAATCTCATCAATTGCACCAAACCCATTTTCCACAATAAATAATGGTTTTTCGTAACGTTCATTGAACCAGTTCATTGCGTAACGCAAACCCATAGGATCGATTTGCCATCCCCAGTCAGATGCTTTCACATAAGGATTTTCTACTAAGTCTGCTGCTTCATCATAGTCAAAAGTTGGTGCTTTATCATGATCTTTGATTGCAAACGACATATAGTAACTAAAGCCGATATAGTCGACACACCCTACCTTTAAAATACGGGCATCTTCTGCTGTTCGATCTAATTCAAATCCTTTTCGTTTAAAGTACGCATCCATATAACTTGGATAGCGACCTTTACAATGCACGTCAGTAAACCAATAACGTCTTTGCATCGCAACTGTTGCTGCCATCATATCATTGGGACTACATGAGTAACTATAGATTGGCACCATGGCAATCATACAACCAATTTCAAAATCTGGATTAATCCGATGACCGATTTCTACCGCTTGCGCACTTGCCACTAATTCATAGTGTGCAGCCTGGTACATGATTGCTTCGCGATCTTCGCCTTCTTCATAACGAATGCCCGAATTAGTAAATGGTGCAAAATCTTCGTGAAAATTCGCTTGGTTATTGATTTCATTAAAGGTCATCCAGTATTTCACTTTCTCTTGGTAACGAGTGAAACAAGTTTCCGCAAACCGAGTAAAAAATTCAATCATTTTTCGATTTCGCCAACCACCATATTCTTTTACTAAATGATAAGGCATTTCAAAATGGGAAAGCGTGATAACCGGTTCGATCCCATATTTTAGACATTCATCAAATAGGTCATCATAAAATTGTAACCCTGCTTCATTTGGTTCTAATTCATCACCTTTTGGAAAAATTCTGCTCCAGGCAATTGATGTCCGAAAACAATTCAAACCTAATTCAGCAAATAAACGAACATCTTCCTTATAATGATGATAAAAATCAATTGCCTCATGATTAGGATAATAGTTGCCTTCAATCACACCATCTGTGATCTTTCTTGCCACACCGTTTTTTCCAGCAGTCATAACATCAGCAACACTAACACCTTTGCCACCTTCTTGCCAACCACCTTCTAATTGATGGGCTGCTACTGCACCGCCCCATAAAAATCCTTTTCTCAACACGCTCATACGATCGACTCATTTCTCGTTAATTTGTAAAATCGTTTATAAAACTTGTGATTCTTCTAATTGATCTGCTTCTGCAAAAGAAAGATCGTTTTCTTGTGCATAGTTCATTGCATCAATTTTCTTCACGAATGGTAAGTAGATAAAGAAACCAATTGCTAAAACAAATGTTTGTAACAACGCCGCTTGCCAGCCACCTACTAAAAATCCTGAAATAATTGGTGGTGTTGTCCATGGTACTTGTACAGCTGTAAACAATGGAACTAATCCTGTATACAAAGCGAAGTAAGTAATCACACCAGAAACAACTGGTGTCGCAATAAATGGAATCGCCATAATCGGATTCATTACGATTGGTGTTGCAAAAATAATTGGTTCGTTAATGTTAAAGATAGCTGGAGCTAAAGATAAACGTCCAAGCTGTTTGAACTGTGCTGATTTTGCAAAGAAAACCATGAACATCACAACACCAATCGTCATCCCAGCACCTGTTACTGTCATGAATTGGTCTAAGAATTGTTGCGTAACAATATGTCCACCATTTGCAACGGTCAATGCTTTACCAGATTCAAGAATCTCTGTGTTTGCTAATGAGTTTGCTTGTAAGATTGGTCCCATGATCCCACCAACAATTGTTGAACCATGTACTCCAAAGAACCATAAGAATGGAACTAAGAAACCAAGCATCAACGCACCACCAAGTGAATCTGTTACACCTTGCATTGGGCTTTGGATTACTTCATAAATCCATTGAATCATTGTTGTGCTGAAGACTGCATCAAAGAAAATATATACAAGCATTGCAAAGGTAATCAAAACAGCTGCTGGAATCAACGCTGTAAATGAGTTTGCTACGTTATCCGGCACTTGCTCTGGCAATTTGATTCGAATATCTCTTTTTAGGAACCAAGTGTAGCCCCAACCAACAAACAGACCAACCAAGATTGCACTGATCATCCCTTGACCACCAGTCCAACCTTTATCAATTACGTTACCAATTACAACACCAGATTCTGCATCCGTCACATCTGAACGCATAGTTAGTAAAAAGATAACCAATGCGATCATCCCTGCTGGTAGCCCTTCAAAGCCTTCATCTTTGACGTAAGAATAAGCAATCCCAACTACTGCAAAAATTGCCATAATAGCAAATGAAGCACCATACGCTTGGTTAAAATAAACTGCGAGTCCAGAATTGTTGACCCACTCTGAAACTGCTGTGACGGGGAAGTTAGCAAGTAGTAAGAAAACCGAGCCAACAATTGTGAACGGCATTGTGTATAACATCCCATTACGTAACGCAGTAATAGGTTTCGTATTAACAAATTTTAAAACCGGAGGTAAAACTTTCTCATTAATCCATTCATTCATAATACTTCTCTCCTTATCCAGTTAAATTAAAAAAATCATCCAATAAAAAATAAGTGCATTTCATCCAATAAATCCTATTCTATACTCCTTTCTTTTTTGTATCCGTTTACATATATAACTATAACTAACCTGTACAAAGAAAAAAAGAGCTTAGCCTTCTGCAGGAACATGTTCCAACAAAAAAAACAGGCTAATGCGCTCTTTCTATTTCTTGACTCGCTTTTTGCGCTAACATTTCTAATAAAGTCACCACCGGAACTTGTGTTGTCAGGTTTAGCGATTCCTCTTTTCCTCTTGTTTCTGGCATATAATAAGACAAATTATAGTCTGCCAAACGAGCAATCGTCGAGGTTTCATCATTTGTAATACTAAGAACTTTTGCACCGTAGCGTTTAAAATCCTCTGTTTTTTCAATCATTTCAACCGTTTCACCTGATACAGACAAAATGATTGCTAGTGTACTTTCTAATCCGCGAGAAGGGACTGGAGCAAACGGATCAGTGATGCTATAGGCATTCAACCCTAAATTGATAAAATAACGACTACCATATAATCCAAGGACACCACTTGTACCAATTCCAGAAAAAGCAACATGACGGGCTTCTAAAATCATTTGGACTGCTTGCTCCAAAACGATTCGATAACTTTCATTATTGACCTTTTTCAAAAAAGAATCTACCTGAACCGTTGCATCATAAAATTGTTCAAACATCTGTTGTTTTGCTTGTGTTTGATAATTTTTTATTGCAAATTTCAGCTCAGAAAAGCCTTGTAAGCCCAATTTGTTACAGCAACGTAAAATCGTCGAAGTTGACACATGGCATGCATCTGACAATTGACGAATCGTCATTTTTGACACTTCTTCTAAATGAGCAATCAAGTAATTATAAACAATCATCTCCAGCTCATTCAGTTGCTTGATTTTTTCTGCTTCAAACACGGCTCCCCCTCCTTTCATTATCTTTTAATTATAACAGAGCAATAATTATAAAAGAAAGTCTGGTGTTGAAATCTTCTATAAAAAACCAATTCTTTGACCCAAGTGACATAACTTCATACAATAAAGGAAATGATAGGAGGTTTTTTGATGAAAATAGCAATTATTGGCGTAACTGGTCACGCAGGTTCATTGATTTTGAAGGAGGCTCTTGCTCGTCATCTTGACGTTACAGCCATTGTCAGAAATGCCAAAAAATTAACAGTAACTGTTCCATTTATTGAAAAGGATTTATACGATTTGACGACTGAAGACCTTGCTCCTTTTGACGTTGTTGTTGATGCGTTCAATGCACCTGTAGGTAAGGAAGAAATGCATCAAACATCCCTTGCACACTTAGCAAAAATTTTAGCGAATACTTCGACTCGTTTACTTGTCGTTGGTGGTGCTTCTTCTCTATTTATTGATCCAGAAAAAACAACTCGTATGATTGACCAAGTACCAGAAGACGCACCTTTTTATCCAACAGCTTTCCATATGTCGCAAGCACTTGTTCATTTAAAAGACACAAAAGGACTTCGTTGGACCTATATCAGTCCAGCTGCGTTCTTCAATCCAACAGGCGAACGAACAGGAAAATATCAACTAGATGATGACTTTCTTCATAAGAATGCACAGGGAGAAAGCGTTGTCAGTATGGCAGACTATGCCATTGCTTTGATTGACGAAGTACTGGCAGATAAACATGAGAATGAGCATGTTAGTGTCGTGAGCCAATAAAGCAGTTAAAATAAAAAAGGTGCAACCGGTTAGCTAAAAATAACCGATTGCACCTTTTTTATTTGGAATGAATACTTTATGTTCTTAATAGAAAGCAGATTGCTAGAAAGCAGATTGTTACTTAACGTTTTACACCACAATCTTTACCTTCGGTGTTCCCAAAACAGCTCCTCGATATAGCTTGCATCCATATCAAAATATGGAAAGCTATTTTGAATGACTGTTCGCTATCTAGTCGGAGCTGAACGTTTTGTGCCACAACCTTTTTAAATCGAAAACAATTCCGTCGCCTGATCAGGATCCGTATCGTACACATCAAAATCAGAACCCACACCAAAATCCTTTTCTTTTAACGTATTTTCCATCGTCAAATGCGCCAACTCTTTCAAGTTGTTTTCTTTACTCAAATGACCTAAATAGATGCGTTTTGTTCGATTACCAATTACATCAGTCATCACTAATGCACCATCTTCATTTGATAAATGACCACGATCTCCCAAAATTCGTTGTTTTAAATTCCAAGGATAAGAACCCATTCGCAACATTTCTAAATCGTGATTACTTTCCATTAGATAGCCGTCCGCATTTTCAATAATTCCACGCATATAATCACTACAGTAACCAGTGTCTGTTAGCATCACAAATGAATGATTTTCTTTGTAGATACGATAAAACTGTGGCGCAGCCGCATCATGCGAAACACCAAAACTTTCAATATCTACATCCCCAAAAGTTTGGACTTTTCCCATTTCAAATAAATGTTTTTGCTCGACGGGGACATTGCCAATCAATGGCGACATTGCTTCCCACGTTTTTTCATTGGCATACACATCTAAATGATATTTCCGCGCCAGCACACCTACACCATGAATGTGATCTCGATGTTCATGCGTTACTAGAATGCCATCTAAATCTTCAGGTTTACGATCAATTTGAGCCATCAAGGAAGTAATTTTTTTCCCGCTAAGACCTGCATCCACCAATAGTCGTTTCTTCTCACTTTCTAAATAAAGTGAGTTTCCTGAACTCCCACTCGCAAGGATACTGATTTTAAAAGCTGGTTTTTCTTCGACCATTTATTTATTACTTCCCTTCTTCACACTGTAAACTTTTTTCATTATACCTACTTTTTTAATTATCTTCCACTTTTGGAACTACATTATTTGTCACAATCGTATTACTGAATGCGTTGACTGATTCAATTTGAACACTTTTATCACTCGTTTCAATAGCCACATACCAAATTGGAACATATACATTTTTTTCACGAACCTTCACGATACAAGAATAAGCAAGTTGACGCCACAAAATTTTTGAAGAACTAGGAATCTTATTATTCACATAAAGCGTTTGGATTGCTTCCTCTTCTGAATATAGATCCATTTTTTCACGTAGCTGTTCAATGTTTGTTAAGTGCGTCTGGGTATATTTCGTCAGTTTATAAACACCCTCGTCTTTTTCCACTATAAAATTGATTTCAGCAGTATCGTCATGAAATGGGATTCCTTCATAGGACTGGCTTGCTTCAATTTCTAGTGAATTTCCTTCTAATGTGGAGAAATTCGACATAAATTCATATTCATCACCATAAAGTACGTTATTTTGACTATTCAAAAATTCTGTAATCGAATGTTTGGTCTGTTTGTTGTCGATTTTGTACTTTTCAGATTCTTCAGCAGTGAACGTCTTCGTTAAAGTCGACAGCCCATCAAAAGTGATTCCACTACGAAGTAGCCCTGTTGGATTCTTCTTTCGGTGTTGTGCTAAGACCGTACCAAGATCGCTTTGTTCGGCACTTAAATAGTATCCCTGTTTACTCTCAGAAGAAATATTTCCTGAATAAGAAATATCATCACTAGCTAGACGATTTTGCAGCGATTCTGTTTGGTCTGAACGTATCACATTGTTTTCTTGATTCATTGCCTCGTGATAACTGCTGAATAAAAAAACATTGAGGCCTAAGAAAGCTAGGAAAAAAATCCATTCAATTTTTTTAAAGTCCACTTAGTTCGCCCCCATTTCAGCTAGTTTGTTAGACAACTCACTGGCGGAGTACCAATTCCCTTGATATTTCACATACCATTCTGGTAACAAGTCTACGACCCGGTTCGTTTCTTTGATATTTTGCCACGTGTAACCAATAATGACTGATTCAAGTTCTTCCTTTTCCGCACCATGGGTAACTAATTGTTGAATAACGTCTGCCGTACTAGCCAATTCCACTGACTCGTCTGAAGGAATAGGTACTTGGATTGCATTTAAGCTGGTCTGAATGTTAACTTGCGTTTTTTCAGTAGCTTCACCATTAATCGTTATACCAACTTTGCCTTTACTATCCGTGCCAAACACTGGGAATCCTTCAACAAAAATCCGATAGTCAATTTGATTATCCGTACGATCAAAATAATGAAGATTTCCTAAGTTGCTGCCAATTTTACTAATGTATGGAAAACTTTTCGAGTAAATATTTCCGTTATTATTTGTATCAGATAACTCTCCACGAAAATCTACAACTTGACTGGCAGAATGAATTGTCATCGTTTCATTGCCACCATAAAAAATCAGTTCGCTACTTTCATCATTATTTTTCACTTCATCTGGGGATTGAAAGAAAGCATTTCGAAAAAGTGTGTACGGTTGTTGCGATAAAATATAACTGTATTTTTTTAACTTGATTGGTGATTCTGTATCATATTGATGAGCAATCACAGATGTTTTTTTAGACATTTTAGTCCATTTATTTTCATCAAAAGATAACTCTTTTTTGATGTCTTCCCAATTTAAAGAAAGGTTAGCTTCATAAATCG
Source organism: Enterococcus sp. DIV0176 (assembly GCF_050528535.1). Lineage (NCBI taxonomy): Bacteria > Bacillati > Bacillota > Bacilli > Lactobacillales > Enterococcaceae > Enterococcus > Enterococcus sp. DIV0176. The sequence goes on from NZ_CP172879.1 coordinate 2,301,215, forward strand.
TTTGATGAACAAAATCCAAGAAACGAATTTTTTTATTTTTTTCATCAAACTGAATACAAGTAAAAGAAATCATCTCTGTATCATCAGATAGATTACTTACATCTAAGTTCAACCCAAATGCTTGGATATATTCTTGTAACAAAAATGGTGCTAGATAAGTTAACTCAAAGCCTTCCGAAAGTTCCTTTTTCTGATCAAATTCAGTTTTATCTCCTGTAACCACTTCTGAAAGCTTACCAAAACGAGCTTTACCGATTACTGTTTGCAGGCGCGAAACTAAGTTTTCACTATTTGTTTCTTGGATATTTTCTCCTTGGACCCACGTCACGTGTAGTGGTAAAAAAATTTCTGAAGATTTTCGATTTGATTGTGATTCAGTCATCACTTGTGAACTCGTTTCGTCAACATTCACTGTTTCTTTTCCAGCAGGACTTAGCCAGATGACATAGGAGAAATATAAACTCAGTGCAACCATCAAAACTAGTCCAATCCGGATGATTTTCCCTGAAATTTTCATTCCCACCAGTCCTCCTCATATGGTTCATATGGTAATGAAATATAGAAAGTCGAACCTTGACCTTCTTTACTTTCTGCCCAAATGGCGCCTCGGTGTGCCTTAACTACTTCACGCGAAATCGCTAAGCCAAGACCTGTTCCGCCTTGAGCACGTGCCCGAGCTTTGTCTACACGATAAAAACGCTCGAATACTCGAGTCAAATCTTTTTTAGGGATACCTAGCCCCTGGTCAGTTATGCTTAGAATAACGTTATTATGTGTTTCTAACAGACGGCAAGTAATCGTTCCTCCATCAGGAGAATATTTAATAGCGTTATTCATGATATTGTCGATTACTTGTATGATTTTGTCAGTATCTATTTCAACCCAGAGATCTCGTTGGGTAAATTCACGGCGAATCGCATATTTTTTTTCTTGATTACCAACCATCATATCGAAACGATCAAGTACAAAATTGATTAGCTCATTAAAATTGACGTATTCTAATTGCAGCTGTGTGTTTCCCGTGTCCATTCGAGAAAGATTCAATAAGTCATTGATCATCCGAATCATTCGGTCTGTTTCATCTAAAGTGACCTTCAAAAAGTTCGGTGCAATTTCTTCGTCTTGCCACGCGCCTTCGCTCAACGCTTCAATATAGCTACGCATACTTGTTAGCGGTGTGCGTAGTTCATGGGAAACATTGGAAACAAACTCACGACGTTCACGTTCTGTCTTTTCTTGCTCAGTTACATCATGTAAGACAGCTACCAGACCACTAATAAAGCCTGATTCACGACGAATCATGGAGAAATCAACGCGTAAAATCATTTGGTCACTTTCAGTGGAGCCTGTTGAACGATCGAGAACCATTTCATCTGGATTCTCTAATAATTTACGCAACGTATATTCTTCTTCGATGTCAAGCAAGGTCAAAATAGACTGACCAATTGCCTCTTCATTTTTAATATCTAACAACGATAAAGCCATATCGTTAATCGTAATGACTTTTCCTCGACGATCGGTTGCAATGACCCCATCCGTCATATGCGAAAGGACACTATCCAACCGATTTCGTTCAGCTTCCATCGTATCTTGTGCTTCTTCGATTCGTTCAGCCAACTGGTTAAAAGTATCTGCCAATTGCCCCAATTCATCTTGTCCATGGACTTTTACTTTTCGACTATAGTCACCCCGCGCAATGCGGATAGCTTGTTCGCGCATTTCGCCAATTGGTTGTGTAATCGAACGTGCAACTAAGACCGACACAATCATGGAAATGAATGCCGCAATCAGAGAAGCCGTGAAAAAGATAATCGCTGTGTTACTAATTTCTGAGTACTTTTGTTCAATATCACTTTTGACGTAAAGAGCCCCGATGACGGCATCGCCGGTCGGGGACAGAATAGGCTGAACATTAATATTTACCCGCTTGTCATCTGAATCAAGTGCGACATAACGTTTAGTAGTAAAATCATCAACGGCTACATAATCATTTTTCTTACCGATAGAACTTTGTTCACTTACATCCGTTGTCCCCCGAATGATCCCTTTTTCGTCAACCACACGAATTTCGATAATATCGCTTGAAGCACTATTTTCGATAAAACGTTTGATATTCGCATTGACCTCATCTGGATCTGCCGTATCTTTTCGACTAAGTTCAGGACTAATTGTTGAAGCTAATGAGACAACTGTCTGATTCATATCTTTGATAAAAGTGTTGATCGTGGAGCGCTCCAAACCACGTATAAAATACGCACCAATAATTTCAATCGAAATCAATAAAATCAAAATAAATGTAATGGCGATTTTAAAATTGACTGATCGAAAAAAGCGGACCTTTTTCTTCATTGATTACTCCTGTTCTGGGTTACGCAAGTAGTAACCGACGCCACGACGCGTAACTAAATAGTTCGGGTGACTTGGATTATCTTCGATTTTTTCGCGCAAACGACGTACAGTAACATCAACTGTTCGGACATCACCAAAATAGTCGTAACCCCAAACAGTCTGTAGTAAATGCTCACGTGTCATTACTTGTCCAATATGTTTTGCTAGATAGAAAAGCAACTCAAACTCACGATGTGTCAACTCAATTGTTTCGCCACGTTTCGTTACCATGTAAGCATCTGGGTGGATTGTTAAATCACCAATTGTTAGTTCTGATGGTGTTACCTCTTCCACTTCTTTTGCAGCTGCTGCGCCACGACGTAAATTGGCTTTGACACGAGCTACCAATTCTCGATTCGAAAACGGTTTTGTCACGTAGTCATCCGCACCAAGTTCTAATCCTAAAACTTTATCAATTTCAGAATCTTTTGCAGTTACCATGATGATCGGCATGTCATAAGTTTTACGAACTTCTCGTGCTACTTCTAGCCCATCCATTTTTGGTAACATCAAATCTAATAAAATCAAATCAGGTACTACCTCTTCGACTTTTTCTAAGGCTTCTTCGCCATCGTACGCAGTGTAAACATCGTAACCTTCTTTTGTTAAATTAAACTTAACGATATCCGAAATCGGCTTTTCGTCATCGACAACTAAAATTTTCTTCATAAAGAGCCACCTCTTTTTTATTATTGTCATACCTTTTCATTATACCGTATTTCGAGATTTGTTTCATCCTTGCTTTTGAAATGAAATGGAAACTTAAAAAGGTTGTGGCGCAAAGCGTTTAGCTTCGAAAAAATAATGAGCAACTGACAAAAATAGCTTTTCATATTTTTGGACAGTTGTGAATTATTTCGAGGAGTTGCTTTGGGAACACCGTACATAAGGTTGTGGCACAAAGTGGTTAGCTTCAAGTAATAAGGAATCTTTTCTAAAAATAGCTTTCCATATTTTTAAGAAAAGAGGTCTTATTACCGAAGAAGCTACTTTGGGAACACCGTACATAAGGTTGTGGCACAAAGCGTTCAAGCCCACAAAAAAACAAGGAACACAAACACAAAATAGTTTCCTATTTTTGTGGTAACTGTTCCTTATTTTAAATAAATTGATTTTGATATCATATAAAAAGAATTAAATATAAATTACTCTTTCAAAAAATGAATCATTTCCCCAATTTTTTATCTATTGAATTGTCAAATTAAGTGCAACGTTACTCCAAAAAATATTTCGTAGGGTGTTTTCCAGTGTAAACATTTTCTTGGCCGTAAATTTAATTTAAGAATATATTGATCAATTGTTTCATCAGTAACACTACCCATCTCTTTATTTTTTGGTAAATACTCTCTGAGTAAACCATTGGTGTTCTCATTTGTCCCTCGTTGCCAAGGCGCATGCGGATCAGGAAAATAGAAAGGAACACCATTAAGAGCTTTCGTGATTTCTGAATGTTTTGAAAACTCTTTTCCACGATCAGGAGTGATTGATTTCACTCGACTAGGATGGATAGAGGAAAATAATTCAATGAACTTGTCCTTAACAAATAGGGATAGTTTCTTCTCAATTTTTCCACCTAATAGATATCTCGACCTACGGTCAGTCAATGTAACTAGGCAAGCACCACCCGTCTTCCCAGCTACTGTATCAGCCTCCCAATGACCAATTTCAGAGCGGTCGTTGGCAGAATCGGGTCGTTCATGAATCGTGTTGGATATCTGGATTTTTCCTCTTCTCTCAACATGATGTTTGGCATGTCTTGTTTTTCCGCGGTGTCTAAGTGAACGAACCAATCCTCGATTTCCATGGCTTAGAGGCTCTGTTTCAAAAAGTCCATTATAAATACCACGATAAATTGTCGTGTAGCTTATAGCAATACCAGTTCGTTCACTTTTTAAACGATGAGAAATTTCTTCAGGAGATCATTGTTCTTCTACAAATAATCTTCGAACGATAGTCCAGATCCTGTTGTTAGACAAGAGTAATTTTCGCCCACAGTTCTGTTTTCTATAAGAATATATAGTTTGAGCAAGCACAGGAGAATACGTAGTATTTTTTGTATTAGGTTTAAGTTCTCTAGATATTGTAGAAGGGCTACGCTTCATAAGAGAAGCAATGGAACGTATAGACCTTCCTTGATTGAAGAATAAAAATATGTTTTCTCGCTCGAGTATTGTAAGATGGTTATAGTGGCTCATAGCTATCTTCCTTTCAAATAGTGTTCTAGACAAACCTATTTTAACTGGATTTTAGCTATGAGTCTTTTTTTGTAATCAACTGTTGCACTTAATTTGACAATTCAAGCTACTAAAAAAAGCCAGAACATTTCTGTCCTGACTTTTCTTTGAAGAAGGCTTAAGCTTCTACGCTATCGTTTTCAGTATTTAATAGATATTTTGCAACAAGTGCTGCAAGAATCCCACCTACGATTGGCGCAACGATAAATACCCAAACTTGTTCTAACGCTTGACCACCAACTAAAACAGCTGGTGCTAAACTACGTGCTGGGTTAGCTGACATTCCTGTTAATGGAATCCCAACGAAGTGAATCAATGTTAATGACAAACCAATCACTAGACCAGCTAAGCTGCTGTTTCCTTTTGTTTGGCTGGTAACAGTCATGATAACTAATACAAAGATAAAAGTTAAAATAATTTCAACTGATAATGCACCTACTGTACCCATTTCAAAAACATTTTGTCCTAAATTTTCAACACTTTTACCTGCTGAGTCAAGCAAACCAGATAATGTTAATGAAGCTGCAAATGCCCCAACAACTTGACCTACGATATAATAAACTAATTCAGTAACTGAAATTCTTTTATTCATCCACATTGCAATCGAAACAGCTGGATTCAAATGAGCGCCAGACACAGTACCAATACTGTAAGCTGCTGCAACAATTGTTAAACCAAATGCTAACGCGATGCCAGCAATCCCAACAATCCCTTCTGCTCCTCCGCCTAGTACGGCTGCGCCAGTCCCAACAAAGACTAGAATATAAGTGCCAATAAATTCTGCGATACCTTTTTTCATAAAAAAATACATCCCCTTTCCTTGCAATTATATCATTTTCTTGAAAATTTCCAAGGATTTACATTTATGAGACATATTTTTCAATCAGGCTTCCAAAATTTGAACACCTACACCTAATAAACCAGGTCCAGTATGAACTACGAGAGCCGGTGAAATTTGGCCAAAATACATTTGTTGCACTTGTGGAAACTCTTGGCGCAACCTTGCTTCCATTGCATGCGCTTCCTCTTCCGCAGCTCCATGTGCGACAGCCAAATTGAAAACTTTTGCATCTCCTACTCGCTCTTTAATTAACGCTACAGTTTTATCCAGACTTTTTTTGCGACCTCTGGCTTTAGCAACCGTGTAATAGATTCCTTCCTCATTACATGAAATGATTGGATTCAATTTCAAAGCTGTTCCTAAAATGGATGCAACTAAACCAATTCGACCACCTTTTTGTAAGTATTCAAGTGTCGCTACATTGAAAAACACTTTCGTTTGCTTCACTAGAGTTTCCAATTTGTTAATCAATGTTTGCCAGTTCACTCCCTCTTCAAGCCATTTTGCTGCCTGAATAGCTGAGAAACCCGCACCAATTCCAATATTTTTTGTATCAAGGATATACGTTTCTAACGCCGTTTGTTGTTCAGCAATCAATCGCACAACATTATAGGTGCCAGATAAGCCACTAGAAATTGTAATTGCTAGCACTTTTTCGTACCCATCTGCTTTGATTTGATCAAAAATAGCAGTAATCGTTTCACCATCAGGTAGTGAAGTTCCTGGAATTTCTGTTGGTAACTTTTCATAAATCTCTTCTGGGGTAATGTCTACCTTATCAATATATTCACGATCTGAATAAATAATTTTCAAAGGAATCATATACATCTGATATTGTTCCATCAATTCTGCCGGAACATCTGTACCTGAATCGACTAAAATTGCAATTTTTTCTTTATTCATTTGGTTTCTCCTCTTTTAGATAATCTGTTTCTAACATAATTGTTTTTTCTGCAAGTAATTTTAAGGCAAAAGATAATGTCGCCGTTTTGACAGCAATCATTTCGACTGCCATTGTTTGATTTAAAATGAGTGGTGCTTGCTCTTTTCCTTGTGCTTGTTGACTGATTAAATGAATCGCTGCTTCTTGTTCTTCACAAAATAAATTATAGGCTTCACGAATACCAATCACTTTTCCTTGAAACAAAATTCCATCTTTGATTTCTGGAATTGTCAAAACTTGTTTCAAAGTTGTAATCGCGATTAAAAAAGCAACATGTCGCTTATTGTAACGTTTTTTGATTGGCGCCGGAATCAAGCCTTGCTTGACGTAATTATTGACCATTGAGGACGTCAATAATGGATGCTTTTCGCCTTGGATAATCGGTGATAGATAACGATCAATCAGAGTGATTACCTGATCCATGTATAATTCTAAATCGGGTAATTCTTCCCAACGCGGCAAACGAAAGGTTTCAATATCTGTTCCCCACGCAACTAATTGTTCACGCATTTTTTCCATTAGTTCGTCTCCTTTTCTAATTTCATCCACATCATATCAAAGTTATCAAAAACATTCAATCTAGTTTTTAAAACTAGATACTTTCTTAATTTTCATTACACAAAAAATTTGAACAACGTGAACCATCGTCTCGAACAGCAAAAATGATTGACCCAAAATCCTTTTCAGAATTTTAGGTCAATCATTTTTATTAATATAGAAAACTTCTAGCCGGACTTCATTGATACTTTCACCAAAATGCGCGAAGAAAGAACATTTTTTTACAAAATATATTTTTAACAGTTGTACATTAAGCACAGTAAATGTATCCGATTTTCATCTATATTAAGCAAATGGACTTTTTGTGATCTACCCGCTTCCTCTAAACACGTTTATAAATTAACAAACATGTTCACAACTCAAGGAAACCCCTTACAATTCCAAGCCCAATATTTATACTAAGAAATGAAGAAACAGTGGCCACCTCGTTCTTCTACTCAAAGATCGATTTTAACGCTTCACTTAGTAATTGTTCGAATTGATTTAATGCTGTTCCAAAGAAAAGATTAGGTTGATATTCTGACAAAACCTGTGCTGTATATGTCTCTGTACTAATTGTTAACGTTGCTAACTGTCCAATTCGAGAATTTTTTTCGCCAACAAAGGCAATTACATCGATTCGATGATTTTTTGCCATTTCTGCAAGTTCTGTTAAACGAAAAGTATCGCCAGAATTCGAAATAATAATAATCAGAACATCTTTTTCAACATTTTCGCGAAGAAATTCTAAGTGACTGTTAGCTGTTGCACGAAATCCATAAAGATTAAATGTTTCAGAAAAATGATTGGCGATATTTTGAGAAAAACCTGATCCTAAAATCATGATTCTTTTTTCGCGATAGGCGGATAGCAAGTGGACGAACGTATCTCTGTCGGCACTTGAGAAAGTACTTGAGAAATTGTTTGAAGACTGCTTGTTTCCATAAGCAAAAACTAGTTCACTATAACCAGAATAACCAATCTTTTTTGCCATATTAACAATCGTTGCAGTTGAGACATACGTTTCTTTTGCTACGTCACGAATACCTAAATTTTTTAATGTTTCACGGTTTTTATCCATAAATCGCAAAACAGCAGCTTCTGAATCATTCAACTGATATTTTTCAATTAGCGTTTCCGTATTCAACAGGTTCACCTCAAATTCAATTCTTTAGTTAGGAGTATTATATTATGACAGAAAAACAGTTTATTCAAGACCCTTGGGCGAAAATGGTTACTAGAAATGGTTTGCGAGGGGACGAAGTTATTTCCGCGTTACAAAAATCTATTCGTAGAGGAAAAGAAAAAGAAGCCTGTGAATTTGCCTATGAGATGTACATCACTTCACCGCAATTTGAAGAAAAATTATGGCGTCGATTATTAGCTATCAGTGTGGAAGATGTTGGAATGGGAAATTCAATGGCTGCAATCATGATTAATAACTTGAACATGATGCGTAAAGAGTTTCAATATAATGAATCAGATCGTGCAATGTTTTTCTTTCATGCCATTCGTTACTTGTGCGAGTCAGAAAAAGATCGTTCATCTGATTTACTCAAAAATATTGTGATAAAGAGTTTTGCCATGGGCTATGTACCTGAAATTCCAGATATCGCACTCGACAAGCATACAACTCGTGGCCAAGAAATGGGACGAGGTTCAGAACATTTCTTACATGAAGCCAGTAAAGTGGTTCCACAAGCAAAAGTAACTAACAACTACAAAGAACAATATGAAGCAATCATAGAGAAATATGATCCAACGCACGTGGTTCCAAGTACCTTTGTTTTTAATCCTTGGCAAGTATAAGGGGGAAATTTTATGGAAAATTCTACGATCATTACAAAACTCAACGACATGCTTAGCCCTATTGCTGCAAAAATTGGGAATCAGCGACATCTTAAAGCAATTTCTAGTGGTATGATGTTTGGTTTACCGTTTATTGTAATTGGTTCTTTTTTTCTGATTTTTGCTAACCCACCTATCAACTTAGATCAATATACTCCCGAAACAGCCAATTTTTTCCTGAAATTTATGGCAGGCTGGAAGGATTTCGCAGTTGCAAATTATGATTTGATTACTGCACCGTACAATTTAACTATGGGACTTATCGGACTAATTAGTGTTTTTGGGATTGCTTTTTCTCTTGCTAGTGAATACAAAATCAATCCATCTATGAACGGTATGGTCGCAACAGTTATTTTTCTAATGGTATGCACACCTGTGACAGACGGAACGATAAATTTAAATTATTTAGGAACAAATGGATTATTTGTGGCTATTATCATTGGACTTCTGGTTGTTGAAATCAATCGATTATTTGAAGTAAAAGATATTAAATTAAAATTACCAGATACCGTACCACCCATGGTAGCAACCTTTATCAACACCTTGGTCCCTCTATTGACGAATATCATTCTTTTTTATGGAATTAACTTACTCTTCTTGAGTACAACTAAAAAGATTTTCCCAGAAACAATTATGAGCGTGCTAACACCTGCAACTGACATTGCTGGGAGTCTTGGCGGGTTCCTGTTAATAGTTACTTTAGGAAATATCTTATGGTTATTTGGAATTAACGGCTCATCAATTATTTTTCCAATCGTCTTTACTTTGGGGATGGCACAAACTGGACTGAATGCCGAGCAAATGTCTAATGGCGAAACGATGACCCATCTTATGAATCTACAAATGTTCCGCATCTCTGTTTTAGGTGGTGCTGGTGGAACACTTGGTTTAGTCATTTTAATGATGCGTAGCAAAGTTTCAGAATATCGTACGATTGGAAAACTATCGATTATTCCTGGAATTTGTTCCATAAATGAACCAATTATTTTCGGTTTACCCATTGTTTTCAATCCAATTTTGGCAATTCCATTTTTAGTTACGCCAATCGTCTCTTTATTACTAACCTATTTTGCTCAAAAACTGGGATTGATTGGTCTAGGATTTATCGTAGATCCGTCCTTCACACCGTTTTTTGCGCAGGCGTATCTTTCAAGTATGGATTGGCGAAATATTGTCTTTTGTCTCGTACTAATTCTTATCAGTGCTGTCATCTATTACCCATTTTTCAAAGTGATGGAAAATAACAAGACGAAACTGGTGAATGAAGAATAATAAACAACTTTGTTTACCCGATTTGCTTAACCCTAAAAGATTCCTTTGTATCTTTTGAAATCGAAAATTTATTATGAATTTTACGAGCTATCCTTCCAAACATTCTTTTGAGAGAGGATAGCTCGTGTCACAAAATGAATAACTGCCTTTTTTAGCATAACTGCTGATGCTGCAGACAAAATGATCTAAGTTTAGGATCTACTGAAGATTAGCATACCTCAGCTATACTGTTAATTTTGCTAAAATAAGTTTAAAAAAACTAGCAAATTGGCAGTAATAGTCCAGACTCTTGCTTATTTTCCACAAAAAAACAAGCACGCCAGCCAAAGCATGCTTGTTTTTATTCTCGTTAAGAAATAAGAGGCCCGCCGAAAAATCGGCGGGAAAGGAGTAAAAATGAAAAAGTGTTAGGGTTCGTTCTTTTATTAAGAACTTTCTTTTGTTGGTATGCTTATATAATAGCCAGAAATTATGAATAAACTATGAAAAAAATTCTCTAACCTTGTAAACTTTTCTTTGATTTTTTTCTATGTCTTCTTGCATTTTAAAACGCTTAGTGCTAATATTATTAAGTACTTTTGGTACGGGCCGTTAGCTCAGTTGGTAGAGCAGCTGACTCTTAATCAGCGGGTCGCGGGTTCGAGCCCCTCACGGCCCATTGGGTGCCAAACCCACGAGAATGGTAGTTTGTCGGCGTCTTCGGACGTTTGGAAGACAGACTGCGCATTCTCTTTTTTTGTTTTCGAGCATAAAAATCAGATAAGCTACTTACTTTTTTCAACTTAATACTACGCAAAGAATCTAATTCATTAAAACTTCTATTCCTAATTTTCTGCTTATCCTTCCTCATTTTAGCTTTAACTGCTATTCTCATTTTCCAAATAAATACATATTTATAGTAGAAACACCTTGTTCAGCGTTATATTTCTAGCTAATGAAATGACTCTTAATCATCGATCTCAATAAGTATTGATATTTTTCACAGGCCGTTACTAAAGCAATTGTCTTCCAGCGGTTTTCTACTAATTTAAACTGAGTATAGGATAAGAAGATGCGGCATTGATTTAGCGCTCAATTGGTTAATTCTTTTCGTTCCCCAAAAGACTTACCTTCATTTGAATCACTACTGTTTTTAAACTAGTTGTTCCTTTTCTTTTTCAGCAGACAGCGTAACGTTTGCTTTCCATTAATAACTCATTTAAGCTTTGAAGTATGAAATACAGACTGTCGCTTTGTCAGCTGTTCGTTGTCACGTAGGCATCCACTTTAAGTAACTCAAACTAGATTTTACTCTGCAGAAAAACCTTTAGGAGGAACCACCATGGACATCTATTTAACCTTTACTAATCAAGCAAAAGAAGTAATCCATTTTTACGAAGAAATCTTCTCAGTGACTTGTACCGACCTGACAACTTTTGGAGATATGCCTAGTTCACCTGATTTTTCTATCCCGGAAGAACAGAAACAGCTTGTTTTAAATGCTAGTCTGATGATTTATGGAACACGAGTTATGTTTTCTGACACACCAGAAGGAATGTCCGCTCCTGTTGTTAACGGTAATAATGTAGCTTTAGTCATTCAGACAACAACCCCAGCAGAAACCAAGCAGCTTTTCCAACAATTAAGTGAGGCCGGAGAAGTCACTATGCCTTTAGAGCCCACCTTTTGGGCAAAACTTTATGGAACATTCACCGACCGCTACGGAATTAACTGGATGGTCAATCTTCCATTAGAGGAGGACTAGTCCATCCATTCTTTCAACTAGGTAACTTTCTCTTTGTACGGCAAAAATAACAAAAAGGAGTACAGCCAGTCTGGCTGTACTCCTTTTTTGATAAACTCACAAACCAACTTCTGTTAAGCTTTCCAGCTAGCTACCTTGTCTTGGTTATTTTCAATCCAAGTTTTAGCAGCTTCTTGTGGATCTTTTCCATTGTTGATTTCTAGCATAACTTCTTCCATATCTTCTTTGGTCCAATTAAATTGGTCCAATACTTTATATGCTTCAGCTTGATCCTCTTTCAATCCTTTACGAACCATTGTATGGATCTGTTCTTCACTACCCATTCCATTTTTAGGATCTTCTAAATATTTCAACTCATATTTTGCGAACATCCAGTGAGGTGACCACCCAGTGATTACAATAGGTTCTTGCTTTTTAATTGCTTGCCCTAGTGCAACGGTCATTGCCCCTGACGAAGATGTTTCGACTGTCCAGTCCGCTAGATTATCATACGTATTGATTGTATTTTCTGCGGCGTTGACTACACCAGCACCGGGTTCGATCCCAATGATTTTTTTATTTGCTTGATTCGTTAAATCAGCAATTGAATCAACATCCATATAGTCTGGAACAACTAAACCAACTTTTGCGCCTTTTAAATTTGCTCCTAGATCAACGATTTGATCTTTATATTGAGCGTATTGAGAACCATGTGTTTTTGGCAACCAAGCAGAAACCATTCCATCTGATTCACCTTTTGCAATTGATTCCCACATGATTGAATTATCGAGGGGCGTCATCGTCACATCATACCCCATTTGACGTAGCACTTCGCCAACTACATTCGTTGATGCTACTTCTGTATCCCATTCGACATAAGATAAGTTGATTTTTTTCGTTTCTTTACTTGAAAAGACGCTACCGACACCTAATGCACCCAGCAAGATAACTGCTGTTGCAATAATGATGGCTCCACGACGTTTTTTACTTTTAGCTCCTGCTACATCACTTACTTTTTTGGTACGTGGTTGATTCAAGTGTTGTGTGAAACGGTCAATGATAATCGCCAAAATAACTAAAGCAACACCATTAACGAATCCATTCCCAACTTGCGCTCGTTGTAAAGCAGACAGTACTCCACGACCCAGCCCAGGTGCACCAATCATTGAAGCAATAACAACCATAGATAATGAAAGCATCGTTGTTTGGTTGATCCCAGCCATAATAGTATTTTTTGCTAAAGGTAATTCTAGTTTAAATAATTTTTGCCAACCTGTGCTCCCAAATGAATCCGATGCTTCTACTAACTCTTTCGGTACTTGGCGAATGCCTAAATTCGTAAAACGAACAGTTGGCGGTAAAGCAAAAATAACGGAAGCGAACACACCAGGTACCATTCCAATTCCGAAAAAGGCAACTGCTGGAATTAAATAAACAAAACCAGGCATTGTTTGCATAAAGTCAAGAATCGGTTTGATTACACTCTGTGCTTTATCACTTTTTGCCATCAAGATTCCTAAAGGCACACCAATGATAATTGAAATCACACTTGATAATAAAACAAGAGTAACTGTGTTCATCAAATCAGTCCATAAACCTTGATTATAGATAAACCATAAACCAATCAGTGTAAATAAAGTCAAACCTAGACGTTTTTTAGAAATAAAGAAAGCTACTATTGTTAATAGTAAAATGAAAATTGGTGCTGGTATAACCAACAAAATGTTTGTTATACCAGTCATGATTGCTTGCCCGATTGTCTGTAGGAAAGAAAACAAGCCAGAGAATGTCGTTGTGAACCATTCCGTCATTGTTTCGACCCAATCAGCAACGGGAATTTGATAGTTTAATAAATTATTCATGTTCACTCACCTCACTTGTTTCTGCCAACGCTTCAATCACACTTCCACGAATGACGACTCCTCGTAGCTTGCCATTATCAACAACTGCTAGTGGTGTTGGTGAATCATAAATAATATTAAAAATATCATTGACTAGCATATCTTTATCAATTGTTGTCACATTTTCATCTAAGAAATCAGTCAACGGTCGTTTTTGACGACGAGCTTCCAAAGCATTTTCAGCTGTAATGATTCCTTTCAAGTGACGCTTTTTATCCACGGCCATCAGCATACTTACTTCTTCGCTACGCATGCGTGTCAATGCGACATTTGGTCCATCCACTTCAATATTTGTTGTTAAAGCTGGCACCATGATGTTTTGGGCGGTTAAGACTTTCGAACGATCGACTTCTTCCACGAATTCACGGACATATTCATTCGCAGGGTTTGTCAAAATTTCTTCTCCTGTTCCGATCTGCATAATTTCTCCGTCTTTCATTAGTGCAATTCGATCCCCAATGCGTAAAGCTTCATTTAAATCATGAGTGATAAAAATAATTGTTTTTTGAACAGAAGCTTGTAATTCAAGTAGCTCATCTTGCATCTCACGACGAATCAATGGATCCAACGCAGAAAAAGCCTCATCCATCAACAAAATTTCCGGATCATTTGCTAGCGCTCGTGCTAGACCGACGCGTTGCTGCATCCCGCCAGATAATTGGTTGGGGTATTGATCTTTAAATGAAAGTAAGCCAGAATTTTCTAACGCTTGTTCCGCTTTCTTCTGACGCTCTTCTTTAGGTACGCCACGTACTTCTAATCCATACTCCGTGTTTTCTAAAATTGTTCGTTGTGGAAACAACCCAAAGTTTTGAAAAACCATGTTGATTTTATGACGACGAACTTCACGTAATTCTTCTTTATTTAATTGGGATACATCTTCCCCATCAATATAAATATTTCCAGCTGTTGGCTCAATCAGACGATTCAATAATCGAATCAATGTGGACTTTCCACTTCCTGAAAGTCCCATGATGACGAAAATTTCGCCTTCTTTCACATCGAAATTAACATCATATACGCCAACTGTTGCACCAGTTTTCTTTAAAATTTCTGTTTTTGGTTGATGCTGTTGCATCATTTCTAATGCGGTTTGTGTCTTTTTACCAAAAATCTTTGTTAATTTTTTTACTTCAACTTTTGTCAAACCAATTCTCCTTTTTTTCGCAAGTTTCAAATTTTTTTCATGAAAAAAGTGACCACACAATAGTAACATCATGTAGTCACTTTGTCAAAAAAAGAAAAAAAGAGCGAACAATCGCTTGTCCGCTCTGCGTTTTACTCAATTTTTATTCTTCTGGATAGAAAAAATTCATCATTCGTTGCAAGGTATATTCGTTTCCAATAAAGTGAACCGTATCACCTTCGCTAAATTTTGCATACGGCCCCGGGGAAACAAGTAGCTCTTCTTCATGCGAGATAGCAATGACTGTCGCACCAGTGACTTGCCAAATGTTTAATTCACTAATTGATTGATCCAAATGTTCCGAATTTTTGCTTAATTGAAGTTCAAACGGTAACAATGGATTCATTTTGTGGATGCGTTTTGTTTGGTTAACTAATTGATCCAGAAGTTGCGAAAAGTGATCCAACTCTTCTTTTTGTTTCTCAACACTAGCCATAATATCTGCTTTCGTTTCCTGAATGGATTGTACATCTTGATATTGTAATAAAAATTCTTTCGCTTTTTCTTTGGAAGCGACAAATGCACCACTACCATGACGAACTTCCATAATTCCCAAATCGACTAAAACATTGATTGCTTTACGTGTCGTTTCTGGTGAAGCATTATATGTGCTTGCTAAGGTTGAACGGGCATGGATTTTTTCGCCAATTTTGTAACGATTTTCCACAATTCGCTCCGCTAAGTCCACTGCAATTTGCTGGTAACGTGGACGAACAACTTTTTTCTTTTCCGCCATAGCTTATTCCTCTTCCCTTTCAAATCTTGTCAAAATCATCTTACTATGCTCCGTTAAAATAAGCAAAAAAAGCTGAAGTAAAGTGTTGCTCTTACCTCAGCTTTTTATTAGTTCTTACTCAATTTTCTTATTTTTCAGTGTTTGATGCTTTTTTCACTGGACAAGTAGTATGACAATCATCACAATTCTTGCCTTTTTTCACGCGAGAATAAACAATATATCCTGCACTTCCAAAAATCAACACACTTAATAAAAATGTTGCCATCTTACCTTTCTCCTTCCAATGAAAGTGACACAACTGATTCTTTTCGTACCATCGGTTTTTTTATGATGCCATACACTAAAGCAATCAATACTAAGCCAGCTAAATAAGTCATGATTGACAAGTTGCCACCTTCAAAGATCACATGCCCAATTTGATAAATGATAAAGCTGACTAAGTAAGCTAAACCACACTGATAGCCAATCGCAATCCAAGTCCATTTTTTCGAACCCATTTCGCGATGAATTGCACCAATTGCAGCAAAACATGGCGCACACAACAAATTAAATGCAAGCAATGAATAGGCAGCAACTGGTGTATACGTTCCACGGAGCACTTGCCAGATTTCTTGTCCATTTTCGGAAACTTCTGCATTTCCAAACAGAATTCCAAATGTTCCAATCACATTTTCTTTTGCCACTAATCCAGTAATCGTTGCAACGGCACCTTGCCAGTTTCCCCAGCCAAGTGGCTGAAAAACAGGTGCAATGATTCTTCCAAGCCAAGCTAAAATACTGTGGGTTTCTGCTACTGATTGACCACGGAAATTGTAAGAAGATAAAAACCAAACAGCAATACTTGAAACAAAAATAATTGTTCCTGCTTTTTTCACAAATGATTTACAACGATCATACGTTTGTCGTAAAATCGTCTGAAGTTGTGGAAAATGATACATTGGCAACTCCATAATAAACGGAGCTGTTTCACCAGCAAATAAGCGCGTTTTTTTCAACGCAATCCCAGATAAAATAATGGCACTCATTCCTAAAAAGTAGGCAGACGGTGCCACCCATGAAGAATGTGGGAAAAAAGCGCCTGCGATCAATGCAATAATTGGTAATTTTGCGGAACAAGGCATGAATGTCGTGACCATAATCGTTAAACGACGATCTTGTTCATTTTCAATTGTTCGGCTCGCCATCACGCCCGGCACACCACAACCCGTTGCAATCAGCATCGGAATGAACGATTTTCCTGACAAGCCAAATTTGCGGAACAAACGGTCCATCACAAAAGCAATCCGTGCCATGTACCCACAATCTTCCAAAAAACTTAAACAGAGAAACAAAACCATCAGTTGCGGTAAAAAGCCTAACACTGCACCAACACCAGCAATGATTCCATTTAAGATAAGTTGCTGCATCCAGTCCGCGACTTGAGCGACCTGTAACCAGCTTCCAACCGTTTCCGGTACCCATGAGCCAAAGAACGTATCATTGATCCAGTCCGTTCCCATCGTTCCAACTGTTTGAATGGCTAAATAATAGATAAACCACATCACTAACGCAAAGATTGGTAACGCCAACCAGCGATTCGTTACGATGCGATCAATTTTGTCACTTAACGAATATTGGAAAGAATCAACAGCTACCACACTCAAAGCTGTTAGTTGTGTGATAAATTCATATCTTTCATTGACTAGAATAGTTTCACTTTCTTCTGCAAAAATTTTTTCTGTTAACTGAATCAACTCTTCAATTTCTTTTGTTTGTTGCGTTGTTAGCTCTAATTCAGAACTAGCTAATGTTTCTCGTTCAAAGTACTTTAGAGCATACCAACGCTGATTTTTTATTGTGAAATCAAAATGCAAGACATCTTCAATTTCATTTAATGCTGCTTCCAATCGTGGATCGTATTCGCATGGTTCTGGTACGGTAAAGGTTTCTTGATTGGTTAACAACTTTGAGACACGTTCAAGTCCTTGGTTTTTGACAACGCTCATTGGAATAACTGGCACGCCTAACCCATAAGACAATTTATCAAGGTTGATTGTCTTTCCTTCTTTTTTGACCACATCCATCATGTTTAAGCAGACAACAACCGGAATACCTAAATCAAGTAACTGCGTAGTGAGATAAAGGTTTCTTTCCAAATTAGTCGCATCTACGATATTCAACACAACATCTGGGCGTTCATGAATCAAATATTCTCTAGCAACCATTTCTTCAGGTGTATATGGAGAGAGAGAATAAATGCCGGGTAAATCTTGAATGTGGATTGCTGGATGTTTTTTTAGGTTACCTGATTTTTTTTCGACTGTAACCCCTGGCCAATTTCCAACATATTGATTGGCTCCCGTCAACGCATTGAATAAACTCGTCTTCCCACTGTTGGGATTACCAACTAACGCAACTTCAATACTCATTCACTTCGCTCCTTTTGAACAAGAATCAATTCAGCTTCTTTTTTTCGCAATGTTAATTCATATCCACGTAAAGTAATCTCGATTGGATCGCCTAACGGTGCTAACTTTCGAATCGCTACTCGAACATTTTTCGTCACGCCCATATCCATTAAGCGTCGTTTCACTGCACCTTGTCCATGAAGAGCTACTACTGTCGCGCTTTCGCCAACAGTCAGCTGATCAAGAGATGTCCAGCTTTCTGCTATAGAATCTGGCTTCTTCACAAAAATCTGTGCTAGTAATTCTCGATTTACAGCAATTCGATTGTTCTTTAATAGAAGAATTGCGTTTTCCCCTGACAAATTCACAACCGCAATTTTGGTTCCTGGGATGATTCCTAAATTTTGCAAATGATTTTTGACAGACTCTTTTGTCTGGATTTTGACAATTTGGTAAACTAAATTCTGTTTTGCTTGTGCTAAAGTTTCCATCCGAAATCCTTTCTTGTGAAAAAAATCATGTGGGGAAATGATTTCATTCCTTTTTGTTTCTATTTATTTTTGTTGAACAGAACAACGATTGATAATCATTCTCAACAAGAATAACTCCATCAATTGAGAAAGTCAATTAGCATTGTGAAAGATTACACTTTTGTTATAGATTCTTTTAATTTGATGAGAAAAAAAATCTTTTTAAGTGGTTATCCACAGCTTATTTTTACTTAATTATGGGATTTCCCTTACTGATACTTGCTTTCAATTGTTTTTCAAAAAACACAAAACTTAGTATTCCACAGTTTCCACAACACAATATATAGTGTTTCCTGTTTGACTTTTTTACTAAGAGTTTTATACTATTGATTATAGATAACGATGAAATGTGTTACGAGGAGGCACAAACGATGAACGTAAAAATTTTTTCTAAAAACAACTGTATGCAATGTAAAATGGTCAAACGTTTTTTAGCTGATAACGAAATTGATTTTGAAGAAGTAAATATTGACGAAAAACCAGAAGCAATTGATTGGTTGAAAGAACAAGGATTCCAAAGCGTCCCTGTGACAACTTCTGAGATTGAAACGGTTATTGGTTTCCGTCCAGATCAATTACGCAGATTAGCTAGCTAATTTGTTTATCAACTAAAAATAGGTAGTACACTTGGATTTGACGGCTCGACCAAAAGCCCCAAATCCTTTTTTAAAGCACGATTCTCCAAAACTAAACAAAAAGAAAAGAAGGTTGGGCGTACTTATGAGTCTTAAAAATTTAAAAGATGTCAGTTACTTTAAGTTAAACAACGAGATTAACCGACCAGTTAACGGTCAAATTCCTTTGAATAAGGATAAAGAAGCTCTTGCAGCTTTTTTTGAGGAAAATGTACAACCAAATACGATGACATTTCCAACAATCAAAGAAAAAATCGATTATCTGATTGAAAATCAATATATCGAAGCAGAATTTATCCAATTATATTCTGATGAATTTATTGAAAAGTTGTATCAATTTTTGGCAGACCAACACTTTACCTTTAAGTCATTTATGGCAGCTTATAAATTTTATTCTCAATATGCGTTAAAAACAAATGATGGCTCTGCTTACCTTGAATCTTACGAAGACCGCGTAGCTTTTAATGCCTTATATTTTGCAAATGGTGACGAAGCACTTGCGTTGGCTTTAGCTGATGAAATGATCCATCAACGTTACCAACCTGCAACTCCTTCATTCTTGAATGCTGGACGTAAACGCCGTGGCGAATTAGTTTCTTGTTTCTTAACACAAGTTACTGACGATATGAACTCGATTGGGCGCTCAATCAACTCTGCGCTACAACTATCTCGCATTGGTGGCGGTGTCGGAATCACTCTTTCCAACTTGCGTGAAGCAGGGGCTCCTATCAAAGGCTACGAGGGCGCAGCCAGCGGTGTCGTTCCTGTCATGAAATTATTCGAAGATAGCTTTAGTTATTCAAATCAATTAGGTCAGCGTCAAGGTGCTGGTGTTGTTTATCTGAACGTTTTCCATCCAGATATCATTGCCTTTTTATCTGCAAAAAAAGAAAATGCTGATGAAAAAATCCGTGTAAAAACACTTTCTCTTGGGATTGTTGTTCCTGATAAGTTCTATGAATTGACTCGTAAAAACGAAGAAATGTATTTATTTAGTCCTTATAGTGTAGAAAAAGAATATGGTGTTCCGTTCTCTTATGTTGACATCACGAAAGAATATGACAACTTAGTAGCCAACCCTAATATTCGTAAACAAAAAATCAAAGCACGCGATTTAGAAAATGAAATCTCAAAATTGCAACAAGAATCTGGTTATCCTTATATCATCAACATTGATACAGCGAACCGCGAAAACCCAATCGACGGTAAAATCATTATGAGTAACCTATGTTCTGAAATCTTACAAGTTCAAACGCCTTCTGTCATCAATGGCAAACAAGAATACGAAGTGTTAGGAACAGACATTTCATGTAACTTAGGTTCAACAAATATTGTTAACTTGATGGACAGTCCCGACTTTGGAAAATCCATTCGAACAATGACTCGTGCCTTAACCTACATCACTGATGCTTCTGATATTGATGTTGTGCCACCAATTCAAAATGGAAATCAACTAAATCATACCATTGGATTAGGTGCGATGGGCTTACACACTTACTTTGCAAAAGAACAAATGGAATATGGTTCTGAAGATTCTTTGGACTTTACCAATATCTATTTCATGTTACTGAACTATTGGACATTAGTTGAAAGTAATCAAATTGCTCGTGAACGTAAGGAAGTTTTCCATAACTTTGAAAAATCAGACTATGCGAATGGCTCTTACTTTGACAAATATATCACTGGCGAGTTCCAACCAAAATCTGAAAAAGTAAAAGCATTATTTGAAGGTATCTTCGTCCCAACTGCACAAGATTGGGAAGAGTTAAAACAAGCGATTATGAAAGATGGTCTATATCATCAAAATCGTCTGGCTGTAGCGCCAAACGGTTCAATTTCTTACATTAATGATACAAGTGCAAGTATTCATCCGATTACGCGAATGATTGAAGAACGTCAAGAAAAGAAAATCGGTAAAATCTACTATCCTGCACCTTATCTTTCAAATGAAACGATTCCTTATTACACTTCTGCTTACGATATGGATATGCGCAAAGTCATCGACATTTATGCAACTGCACAAAAGCATGTCGATCAAGGAATGAGTTTAACTTTATTTATGCGTTCAGAAATTCCAGAAGGCTTATATGAATGGAAAACAAGTAGCAAACAATCGACACGTGATTTAAACATTTTACGTCACTATGCTTTCCATAAAGGCGTGAAATCAATTTATTATGTACGTACCTTTACCGATGATGCAGAAGAAATCGGTAGCAATCAATGTGAAAGTTGTGTCATTTAACAAGCAAACGAATTTAGAAACGACAATCAATAAAGGAGCAAACTCATGTCAGAAACTTATTATGAAGCAATTAACTGGAATGAAATCGAAGATATTATTGACAAGTCTACCTGGGAAAAGTTAACGGAACAGTTTTGGTTAGATACTCGTATCCCACTTTCAAATGACTTAGATGACTGGCGGACACTTTCTGAACTAGAAAAAGAAACCGTTGGTCATGTATTCGGTGGTTTGACATTGCTTGATACGGTCCAATCAGAAAGCGGAATGGATCAGCTACGAAATGATGTCCGTACACCACATGAAGAAGCTGTTTTAAACAATATTCAGTTTATGGAATCTGTTCATGCGAAAAGCTATTCTTCTATTTTCAGTACATTAAATACCAAAAAAGAAATCGAAGAAATTTTTGAGTGGACCAATACAAACATCTATTTACAACGCAAAGCGGAACGCATCAATGAGATTTATAAAAATGGTACACCTTTAGAGAAAAAAGTAGCGAGTGTTTTCTTAGAAACATTCCTCTTCTATTCTGGTTTTTATACACCTCTTTATTATTTAGGAAATAATAAACTAGCAAACGTTGCTGAAATCATCAAATTGATTATCCGCGATGAATCTGTTCATGGAACGTATATTGGTTACAAATTCCAACTCGGCTACAACGAGTTACCTGAAGCAGAACAAGAACAATTGAAAGATTGGATGTACAATTTACTTTATGAATTGTATGAAAATGAAGAACGTTATACAGAAGAATTATATGATGAAATGGGTTGGACAGAGGAAGTAAAAACTTTCTTGCGTTACAATGCAAATAAAGCATTGATGAATTTGGGGATGGATCCACTTTTCCCAGATACCGCAAATGATGTCAATCCAATCGTCATGAATGGAATCTCAACTGGTACAAGCAACCACGATTTCTTCTCTCAAGTAGGGAACGGCTATTTACTAGGTCACGTGGAAGCAATGAAAGATGATGACTATTTGATTGGATTAGAATAAGAAAACTTGATAATCTTTGAGAGAAAATTATCAAGACTTTCTCTCAGCAAACAAAGGTTTCCCAAATAGAAAAAACCGCCTAAAATTCGTTTTAAAAAACGGTGATTTTAGGTGGTTTTTTTATTTAATCATGTGTTAAAAATGACTGGGTCTTTAGTTTTGTCCCCGTCTCTTTTTGTAAGTAAACGGTGTTCCCAAAGCAACTTCTTCGGCAATAAGTCTTTTTTCATAAAAATATGCGAAACTATTTTCAGAAAAATTTCCTTATTGCTTGAAGCTAAACGCTTTGCGCCACAACCTCTTTCCACGGTGTTCTCAAAATAATTCCTCACAATAACGCCCAATTGTCCCAAAAATATGGACAGCTATTTTTTGTCAGTTGCTCATTATTTTGTCAGAGCTGAACGCTTTGCGCCACAACCTCTTTCCTGCTCATCAAGAAAGACTAACTAGTCGCAACTTAGTAATATTTTTATACGTGGAAAGTTCCTCAATCACGTCCGTGTAAGTCATTCCTTTTGGTAAATCAATCGTGTAAATATTCGTGTAAATGCGATAATCTTCGACAAATTTAACATCAAAATTCACATCTTCAATTTTAATTTTTCTCGCTTCAAAATAATCAGACAAAAAATCTTTGGTCTCCTGTCGGTGAATAAATTGGATCTCTAATTTTTTTGTCGTTGGAACGTGAATAATTCGCTTAACCATTGTCAAAGCAATCATCACACCAATGAAACTAATAATCGCAATCGAATAAAAACCCATCCCGATTGCAATCCCTAGGCCGGCTCCTGCCCAAAGAGAGGCCGCCGTTGTCAATCCAGTCACCGAGCGCTTTGTTACAATAATTGTCCCAGCACCTAAAAAACCAATCCCACTAACAACTTGAGCAATCAATCTCGCTTCATCTGAACGAATCACACCTGAAAGATCTGGATGTTGCATTGCGTCTTGCACTGCCCCACCAGCTATTTCCACTTGGATCAAAGCAATAATACATGCACCCATGCAAACTAAAATATGTGTGCGCATTCCCGCTGGACGATTTTTATATTGTCTTTCAAAACCAATCGCGCCCCCAAATAACATCGCCAAGCCTAAACGCAAGGTAATCTCTGGAATCGTTAATACCATATCTGCCATTTCAACATCTCCTCCCATTCAATATAGCACATTTTTTATGGGTAAGAAAAAAGAAGACAGCCAAATACTCATTGATTTGGTCGTCTTCTTTTCAATCATGTCTTCTTTACGATTAGCCCAAAATTCCTAGTGCACTTAACGCAATCGATAAAATCAAGATAATCCAGATAACGCGTGTGGAATTCAATTTCTTATGGCCTAACATCCAGTAAGTTAATAAAACTAGCAACACTGGTACTAGTGCAGGTAAAATAGCATCCAATGTATCTTGAATCACTAGTTCTACGCCATCTTTTTTATAGACAAACGGTACAGTTGCTTTCACAACGGAAGGAATCAATGCCCCGATAACCGTAACTCCTAAGACAGTCGCTGCATTCGTAAAAGCAGATAACTTATCTTTTAAGGTCGTAACTAACTTCACCCCTTGTTTATATCCCAATGGCAATAAAGCCGCTCGACCAAATAACAAAGCAATATTGGCTATAATCCAGATGACACATCCCACAATTGAACCACTCTGAGCTAAGGTACCCGCAATTGAGCCAAAAATTGTTCCCCAAATCACGTGGAATAACGAGTCCCCAACACCTGCAAGTGAACCCATCAACGCTGTTTTTAACGCAACGATCGTATCTTTTGCTCGATAGCCATCTTCTTCTTCAATTGCGACATCAATCCCCATAATCAAATTCCCAAAAATCGCGTTTGTGTTAAAAAACTGATTATGTGTTCGTAACATATCTTGCAATTCCAATGGATCTTCACCATAAAACTTTTTCAAGACAGGCAACATTCCGTATAAATACCCGGAACTCATCATCCGTTCATAGTTCCAGTTCAATTGACTTCCTAAAATGTAACGCCAACTAATTGCGTTTAATTCTTTTTTTGTTAGTTTTTGATTATTCATCACCATCAAATCCTCCCTCGAAAGTTCCAGTATTTGCTACTGTTTGAACACTTGCTGCTTTTTCGCTATCACGTTTAAAGACAATCATTGCTGCAATCACACCCACAATTGAAATACCTAACATTGGGACTTGCAAATAAGCAGCTAAAAAGAAACCTAAAAGCAAATATGGAATATATTGTTTTGTAGGAAGATAATGTAGCAAGATTCCGATACCAACTACTGGCAATACACCACCAGCTGTTTTTAGTCCATCCATCAACCAAGCAGGCGTATTTTCAGTAATTGTTGAAACAGCAGCATCACCGACAAGTAACATCAACAAGATTGGAATCGCACGTGATAATCCCCATAGGAAAGAACCTGATAACACAAGCCGAGGGATTCGACTAATCTTCATATCATCAATTGCACGATCAATGCGGTGTAGCAAGAAAACATTACAAAAGCGGGCTACTACATCAAGCTGCAGCATCAGTAAAGAAACTGGAACAGCTAACCCAATTCCATACTCTGCCCCTTTACCTGAAATCACCGCAAAAGCAGTTCCTAGCACGGCTCCCGTAAAGTAATCAGGAACTGAAGCGCCACCAAATGCTGCGATACCTAAACGCATCAATTGAAGCGTCCCACCGACCATTAATCCGGTTTTTAAATCGCCCATAATCATTCCGGAAATCATTCCGGCAATTGCCGGTTGCGTTAGTGTATTTGAAATAAGTGAATCATTAATGGCAATAAAAGCATAAACAGTAATAAGAATAATTTGATATATTTCTAAATGCATAGCTGTCTTCCTCCTAATATTAGCTTCTTAATTTTTCCATAAAGTCGATAACTGGATCATTTGGTACCAATTGCGCAGTTACTTTCACTTTTTTTGCGGCAATCGCTTCAAAAACTATTTCTTCTTCTTTCAATACTTTGATACTCTTCGTTACATCTCTTGCGCCTTCCTTATAACTCATGTTTCCAACATTGACCGTTTCCAATTGACCACCAGCTTCTAAGTATCTCAATACATCAGTTGGATTTTTAAAGACCAAGAATATTCTTTGCTTACCGTACTTACCTGATTGGATATTTTTAGCTGCAGTAGCAACATCTAAAACTGAAAGTCGCATAGATGTAGGCGCTGCCATTCTTAGTGAAGATTTTTGTAAAGAATCTGTAGCTGCTTCATCGTTAATCACAATGATTCGCTGTGTATTCAAGCTAGGTGACCAGATACCTGCAACCTGTCCATGAATCAATCGTTCGTCGATGCGGACATTCACGATGTTGGCTTTGCCTTCATATTCTTTGTATTTTTCTAAATCTTCATTGGAAACAACCGGATCTTTTTCTACTTCGGCTTCCAGCATTTCCTTTTTAACATTTGTAATCCCACTTATCGATAGCTGAATCAACTCACTAACACTAGCATGGCTATTCAATGTAGCTTCAATGACTAATGGTAAAGACATTCCCGCAATGATTTCTACCTCGTCATTTTCAAGATAGTTAGTCAATGCAACATTGCACGGTGTTCCACCCAATAAATCGGCAATGATCAAAGTCTCGCCGTTAAGGGCTTTCATTTTTTCTTCTAATTCATTTTCAAATTGTAGATTATCCCCGTCTGGTTTCAAAGAAGCTGTGTGAACATGTGCCTGCTTACCGACAATCATCTCCAAACTTGCTTTGACTCCTTCCGCCATATTCCCATGGCTAATCAATAGGATATTTCTCATCTGTCTTCCTCCCCCAAAATTGAATATTCAACTTAACATATTATGTTTTGCTTACCCATACTATATCACACCACTTTCTCCACGTAAACCTAACATCTTAACATATTATATTTTTTTCGATAAAAATCACATTTTGTGAATTGGCCTAGCGATAATCAATTGCTAAACTAAAGTTAACATGTTATGCTACTAGTTAGTATTTACCGCAGAGAATGGAGGGTATAATCGAATGATTCCCAAATATGAACAAATTAAGCAAGATTTATTAGCGGAAATAAAAAAACATAAATTTATTCCTGGCGATAAATTCTATTCAGAAGCTGACATCAAACAAAAATATTCTGTCAGCTCAATCACAGCTGTCAAAGCATTAAATGAGTTGACGACAGCTGGCTATCTTTACCGTATTCAAGGAAAAGGAACTTTTGTTTCTAAATCAAAAGTCTCCCAAAGTGTGAAATTCTCTGATATTGAACTTCATTCTTTAGATAAAGAGAAAGTCAAAGTTTTAGCTATTGAAGAAGAAAATCACCCTACTATTTTAAAGGAACTGGGCTTACCTGCCAATGCTTCCTACTATAAAATCAAACGTGTTCGTTTTTTTGAAGACGTCCCTTTTCTTTTACATATCACTCATCTACCTAAGAAGTTAGTAAAAGAACCACTGACAAAAGATCTCTCAACCTACGCAAGCATTTATGAGCGAGTACGTAAAGACTTTGATATTGATTTATTCTCTTTGTCTTCTGTTGAAACAGACGAAATTATTTTTTCTGATAACTCAGAATTATTGAATTTATTACAGTTAAGTTTTAGAGAACCTGTCGTCAAACAAGTCAAACATTCTTACTTAGCTGATCAAAGTGTTGCAGAATATATCGTCAGTTATAAACATTGGAAATATTTCAAAACAAAAATCGAAGTGGAAGCTGAGTAAGCGACCACTTTTTTTGCGTTTCTATCCTTTTTTAAATAAATAAAAAGAAATGGAATATTCGCTTTTTGTAGTTAAGTACGGTATACTAATCTAAGTTAATATGTTAACAAGTTAAAAGGAGGCTCTCATGAAACTTCAAGATAAGAAACAGGAACTGATTCAACTCGGTAGCAACGTACAACAAGACTGGTTGACACAACAATTAGATTGGTGCTGTCAAACAATCGAAGCCAACATGCAACGTTATGGGTTAGATTTTCCTTCTGCCTGTGCAACAAACGGAAACTATCGAATCAAACCAAATGATGATTGGACAAATGGTTTTTGGACTGGGATGCTTTGGCTCGCTTACGAATGGACTGGGAGAGAGACATTTTTAGTTCGTGCGATGGAAAATATCCATAGCTTTCAAGAGCGATTAGAAAATCATTTTGTTTTAGATCACCACGATATCGGCTTTTTATATAGTTTATCTGCCGGCGCGGGCTATACTGTTACCGACAGTTTGTTATGTCAGCAACAAATTTTACAAGCTGCAGATGTTTTAATGGCACGTTTTCAAAAAAAAGGACAGTTTATTCAAGCTTGGGGAAAATTGGGTGACCCCAAAGAGTATCGACTAATCATTGACTCACTAATTAATTTGCCATTGCTCTTTCGTGCAACAGAGATTTCTGGAGATATGCGCTATCAAGAAGTTGCCCAAAAGCACTATCAGACTTTACTAAAAACGGTTATTCGAGAAAATGCGACAACTTTCCATACTTATTATTTTGATCCGCTAACCGGCAAACCCAGCCACGGTGCCACTCATCAAGGGAACAGTGATGATTCGATTTGGGCACGTGGACAAAGCTGGGCAATTTTGGGTATCCCATTAAACGAAAGCTATTCACAAAATAAGCAAGAAAATGGGGCACAGAAAGATACGTCGTTAACAAATGCTGGCTTTCCACAAAACTATAACGAAATCGTTGATGTCTTTCTAACTAACTTGCCTCAAGATCTCGTTCCTTACTGGGACTTTGATTTTAATGACCAAGTCCCTTCAGACAAAGACAGTTCTGCCCTAGCAATTACTGCATGTGGTCTGCTGGAAGCAGAAAAAAGTAACGCCTATCCAGCCGCGAAGGAATTAGCTCAAGGAATGATTTATCAATTAGGTGAAAAGTATTCAGCCAAACATGAAACTGTAAACGAAGGTCTTCTACTACACGGTGTCTACGCACACGCCGAAGGAAAAGGCATTGATGAACCAAATCTTTGGGGCGACTATTTTTATTTCGAAGCACTCATGCGTTTAGCAAATCCCGAGTGGAAAAAATATTGGTGAGGAGAAAAAAAGATGCAGACATTTGAAATCAAAGAAGATTTTTTACTTGATGGAGAACCCATCAAATTAATCAGCGGAGCAATTCACTACTTTCGACTAGCACCTGCTCAGTGGGAAGACAGCCTGTATAACTTAAAAGCTTTAGGCGCCAACACGGTAGAAACTTACATTCCATGGAACATCCATGAACCTAAAGAGGGAACTTTTGATTTTGAAGGAATGAAAGATGTTGTCGCTTTTGTTAACTTAGCACAAGAATTAGGTTTGATGGTCATTTTACGTCCTTCTGTTTACATCTGTGCTGAGTGGGAATTTGGTGGTTTACCAGCTTGGCTTTTGAAAGAATCTGGTATAAGATTACGCTCGACTGACCCTCGATTTATGGAAAAAGTCAAAAATTATTACACTGTTTTGTTACCAAAACTAGCACCCCTTCAAGTTTCTCAAGGTGGTCCTGTTATCATGATGCAAATCGAAAATGAGTATGGTTCTTATGGCATGGAAAAAGAATATCTTCGACAAACAAAGCAATTGATTGAATCTTTTGCAATCACTGTTCCGTTATTTACCTCCGATGGTTCTTGGCCTGAAGTTTTAGATGCGGGTACATTGATTGAAGATGATGTATTTGTCACTGGAAACTTTGGTAGCCATTCAAAAGAAAATGCAAACGTTTTAAAAACATTTATGCAACAACATGGAAAAAATTGGCCCATCATGTGTATGGAATACTGGGATGGCTGGTTCAATCGTTGGAACGAACCTATTATCAAACGAGATGCCCAAGATTTAGCAAATGAAGTCAAAGAGATGCTGGAGGTTGGCTCGCTTAATCTGTATATGTTTCATGGCGGTACAAATTTCGGTTTCTATAATGGTTGTTCAGCTCGAGGAATGTTGGACTTACCACAAGTCACAAGCTATGATTATGATGCGTTGTTAACTGAAGCTGGTGAACCAACTGAAAAGTACTATCTTGTGCAACAAGCAATCAAAGAGGTCTGTCCTGATGTTTGGCAAGCAGAACCAAGAACGAAAAAAATAAGTGCTCTTGGGAACTATCCAGTGACAGAAAGTGTTTCTTTTTTCAAAACAAAAGATCAAATGATGGCAGGAATTGCTTCGCCTTACCCACTAACCATGGAAAACATCAGTACAGGTTACGGTTATGTGCTGTATTCTGCTCAGTGGAAAAATTATCAGCACAAAAATAAATTACGACTTGTCGAAACCAGTGATCGAGCACATATCTATAGTGATGGCGAACATCAGGCTACACAATATCAAGAAACACTTGGCGAAGAAATTATGATTGCTGGTCAAAAAGAAAACGAAGTAATCCAAATTGATGTATTAGTAGAAAATTTAGGTCGAGTAAATTACGGAGCAAAATTAAACGGCCCCGAGCAATCAAAAGGTATTCGTGGAGGAATCATGCAAGATATCCATTTTCATCAAGGATATGTTCACTATCCATTGACGTTGGAAAAAGAACAACTCGAAAAAATTGATTATCAAGCTGGAAAAGTGCCAGAGCAACCTTCATTTTATCAATTTAAGTTTGATTTAGCAGAAACAGCTGATACCTTTATTGATTGTTCTCGTTATGGTAAAGGCGTTGTGGTCGTTAACGGAATCAATCTAGGACGTTACTGGAATCAAGGACCACTTCTAACTCTATATTGTCCAAAAAGTTTCTTGAAGCAAGGAGAAAATGAACTTGTGATTTTTGAGACGGAAGGTATTGAAATCGAGGAGCTTTGCTTCGTTGATATGCCGAAAGAAAAGGTTATTGATCGGCCAAACCTGTAGAGGTTGTGAAAGAAGTGCCCAGCTCCAATAAATAAGCATAAATTAACGAAAATTGCTTCTCAAATTTTTGAGTAATTTATGCTTGTTTTGAAGGAGTTACTTTTTGAACACCGTGAATGAGGTTGTGGCTCCAAGCGTTAAACTTCAAGCAATAAGGAATTTTTCATAGAAATAGTTTCTCATGTTTTTATGAAAAAAGACTTATTACCGAAGGAGTTGCTTGGGGAACACCGTGAATGAGGTTGCGGCTCCAAGCGTTAAACTTCAAGCAATAAGGAATTTTTCATAGAAATAGTTTCTCATGTTTTTATGAAAAAAGACTTATTACCGAAGGAGTTGAGTTGCTTGGGGAACACCGTGAATGAGGTTATGGCTCCAAGCAGCTTTCGAGCAATAAGAACATCTTTTTAAAAAATAGCTTCTCCTATTTCTATGAAAAAGAGGGATTGCCAACGTGGAGAGACTTTGGCGATCCCTTTTTTAATTTATGGCTTAAAACATCAATTTCGATGAATAGCATACATTACTAGAATAAATCACAGAAGGCTGAATCAGTTACTTCAGCCTTCTGTGATTTATTCTTTTGTTATTCATGACTATTTCGTCCAAAGACTTCGATTTGTGTCAATGCAGGAAATGGTGAATCATCATTTGCTTTTTTCAAGTTTTTGATTGTTAGTTTGCTTGTCTTTTTCATGGGGAAAGTGATCTCTTGAAATGACAAAGTATTTGTTGTTGGTACAACCAACGTTTCGCCATCTGAAAAAAGTAAAGTAATCTCTGTCCAAAAACTATCATGTGGATAATCGCCACGAAAGAGTACTTGTACCCGGTCTGTCTCAATCACTCGTCCAAAATCGATAACTAACTCTGCATCTGCTTGTTGATTGATCCCCCATGAAGCAAATGGATAGGAACCATGAGAAAGGTTTCCATATTTACCATCAATTGCATTTTTAGCAAAAAAGACAGAATCATTTCGTGTTTCTACATTTGCAAAAGCATGTGGGTAAGCACCTGAATCATTTTTTTGGTCGTGTGTGTTGATGGACAAGTTTTGATAGTTAGTGATTTCAAACTCATAAGCTTTGCGAATCATCAACTGATGGCGAGCTGATTTAAATCCAGTTTCTACACTTGATTTCGTCAAGGACTCCTCCAATGGAAAATGATATTCCCATTCTTCTTCGGGCAAATAGATTAAATTTGGTGCTAATGTTTCATCTAACTGAACGACAAAATAACTTTCATTTGCCTCTGTAGTCACTACGACTTTATCTCCCAACTGATAACGGTAATCTTTGATTGCCAAGACAGCCATTTCTTCTCCTCTTGCTTCAAATGGACCTGTCTCTTTGTCATGATCGATTTTTCCAATAATTGGTTGATTGTATTGATCCTTCAAACTAATTTTCAGCATGTTTCTCTCCCTCTCCTGTTATGCCACCAACTAAACAAATCAAGCGATGCGTTCCTGGTTGCAACTGATTTTTTAAATACGGTAAACTAGTTCGTGGAAAAAACAAAGAAGTATTTGCTTCCAGTTGCGTTATCTTTGCTTTCTCATATCCTTCAATCGCTATAATTTGCGAACATAGTTCTTCTGAAATGATTTTCGCGGATAATGGTTCAACTATCCCCCCAATGTTTTTCCCTTTTAACGGCAAACTAAATCCACCTTCTCTGATTTCGATTGGGATTGTCGTTTTGATTTCATGCACTCGCACATGCCATTCACCAAATGGATAAATTTCTGTCTGAATTTCTACTTCTCTAAACGGTCGCCAGAGATAACTTACACAATTGTTATCTGCGTGATAATCAATGACTTCTCCTTTCACTCGGTAATACTGACCATCTCTAGAAACTGCCAGAACATTATCAAACGCACCTGCTTCATACTCAGAACTAGCTTTTGGAACACTGAACCCAAACTTGGTCGAATAAACAAATTTACTGTACTTTGCTTCAGCATGAGCTTGGTTATGCACTAGATTTCCAAATGGATAGCCTAGGACATGTTGCCCATTTTTTGCCTGAACGATGAACATATTCCCCGCAGTAACTATCTGATTTTCTTTTTTTACAATTGATTCTGGCTCTGCTTGCCAAAATGGATGTGCTGGTTCCGTGGCTAATAACAAGAAAAATTTAAATGCCCAATAAGGCGATCCTGGCGCATTATATCCTTCCGCCATCACAAGATTCTCATAGTGATAACCAATTGACAATCGGCCATCAAAAGTAAAGATATCATGTGCCAACCAGGTCTGTAGATGATTCGATAAAAGTGTTTTTATTTGTCCCCAAGGAATTGCTTCCACTTCTGCAAAAATCAGTGCCGAAAAAAATGCACCTTGCGCAAATCGATAAGTCAGACTTCGTCCGTAAGGTAATGCTTCGCCAGCTGAGTCAAAAAAATAAATAAATTCTTGTGTAAACCGTCTTGCTCGATCAATAAATTTATCTGCCCATTCTGGCAGTTCTTCCTTCATAAATTTCGCAAAAATCAACCCATAATAATGAAAAGCAAAAGGTACATAATAATCTTTTTGCGTTGGTTTACCATCTACATACCAACCATTTTTAATCGCCATTGTATCAATTAAAGTCAGCTCTTCAATTAACTTTTCACGATTCAACTTTTCTCCACAATGAGCTAATGCCAAACGAATCAATACTTTGAAAAAAGTCCAATTATTTTTCGGAATTTTTTTATCCAAAGCTTGTGCTAGCCAAGCAACAAGATTGCGTTGACTCGTTGTAGACATTTCTACCCAAAAAGAATCTTTGTTTAATAATAAATTTAGCGAAAGTGCCGCCATTTCAACAATATATTGATCGTAGTCTTCGACTGTCCCCCAGTAGTATGGACTATCTGGGTCGGTTCCGTTTGAAACTTTTTGGATATAAACATCTCTTAATTCATCCTCTTGATTCATCGTCCAGTATGGTCCTAATCCCCAAAGCACGCGGATAAGCGCTTCCATATCCGCGCGTTTTTGATCGTATACTGCTCCGCTACTCCCCAAATGTAATCCGGCCAATTCCGAATGAATCATCTCATTTCGTAAAGGCTGAATCATCTCTTCCAATGCATGTTGAAAATCTTCGCGCGTAAAAAAATGATGGCTCTCTTGCTGATACATCCAAGCTCCCCCTTACCTCTTTCAGTCAAGAATAACAAGGCATCACTGCTTTTTCAACCCAACATTTCTTTCAAAATGAATGTTAGATGAGAAAAAAATTCTTTAGCTACTAACTTAACCTATTAACTTAGCACTAAGCATTTTCAACCTCAAGGATTCAGCCAGCTTTTCTTTTTTACTTAACCTAAAACAAATGAAAAAAAATTTATCAAATAATTTTACCCTTTTAAAAATAAAACTGGCTACCACGAATCGTTCGTTTCATCTAAGTTCATACAACAAAACAGGAGGCATGACAAAAGTTTTGTCATGCCTCCTGTTTTCGAGCAAATGGTGTTTCCAAAGCAACTCCTTCGGCAATAAGTCTTTTTTTTCATAAAAACATGAGAAACTATTTCTATAAAAAATTCCTTATTGCTTGAAGTTTAACGCTTGGAACCACAACCTCATTCACGGTGTTCCCCAAGCAACTCCTCGAAATAGCTCACAGTCTCACCAAAATATGAAGAGCTATTTTGTGCGCCTGTTTGCTATTTTTTCGGAGCTAGTCGCTTGGAACCACAACCTTTTCTTTACAGTTTACTTGCAGCTTCTTCGTCGATGATTACAACAACGTCATCATGGTTTTGCAATGCACTTGCTGGCATTTCTGTCGTCACAGGTCCATCCACCATTCCTTTGATTGCATCTGCTTTGTTTTCGCCATAAGCCATCAAGACGATTTTCTTACCTTTAAGAATTGAACCAATTCCCATTGAAACAGCTTTAGTTGGTACATCTTCCACTTTATCAAAGAAACGTTTATTTGCATTGATTGTTGATTCAGTTAAGTCAACGACAGAAGTTGTTCCATCAAGTGGCGCACCAGGTTCATTGAAACCAATGTGTCCATTTTGACCAATTCCTAAGATTTGAATATCAATTGGATTTTCATCAATTGTTTTGTCATATTCTTTACATGCAGCACCTAAATCGTCCGCTTTACCATTTGGTACATAAGTTGCTTTGAATGGTTTTTTATCAAATAATTGAACATTCATAAAATGACGGTAGCTTTGTTCATCTGATCCGCCTAGTCCAACATACTCATCTAAGTTAACAGAAGTCATGTCACTAAAATCAATGTCGCTTGAAGTCATTTCTTTATATAAAGTAATTGGTGTACTACCTGTTGCCAAGCCTAAAACCTTTGCCCCATTTTCCATGCCGTCTTTGATTATTTCAAAAGCTTTTTTGCCGCCTTCTTCAGCGTTTTTCACACGAATGATTTCCATAGTGATTACTCCTTTGTGTTTTGGTATAGCCCAATTATAGCACCCTTTTTTTGGAATTACAATAATTAGTATAGACCAAATTCGTTTTTTTTCGTTTTCTTGACATTTTTCATTCATCTGTGTTAGTTTGCATAAGACGAGATAATTAAATTGATTTTTGCTGCACTTTAACCAGGATACTTGATGACTGCTGACACAATTGTCTGCAGTTTTTTTACTATTAAGAAGGAGAAATTATGAGTATATTAACACTAACAAATATCACCCAACAATTCGGTGATAAAATTCTTTATGAAGATGTCCAACTGCAATTAAATGCTGGTGAACATTTAGGACTGATTGGTCAAAATGGTGCGGGTAAAAGTACCCTGATTAAAATTATCACAGGGGAAATTTTGCCAGATAACGGTCATATCCAATGGCAAAAGAATATTCATCGTGGCTATTTAGACCAGTATGTCGAAGTTGACGAACAATTGACAATCCAAGAGTTTCTGAAAACTGCTTATGCCGATGAATTTGAAAAAGAACAAAAAATCGGCGAGCTTTATACCCAATACGGTGAAACTTTTGATGATTCACTACTTGAAAAGGCAGGAAAATTACAAACCGAACTCGATCAAGGAATCTTTTATCAAATTGATACACTTGTCGCTGAAATGAGTAGCGGACTTGGCTTAGATGTGTTGGGAGCCAACACATTGTTAAAAGAGCTAAGCGGTGGACAACGTTCAAAAGTGATTTTAGCTAAATTACTTTTAGAAAATCCTGATGTTTTAATCTTGGACGAACCCACGAACCATTTAGACGATCAACACATTCAATGGCTGACACAATTTCTGCAAAGCTTTCAAGGTGCGTATATCGTGATTTCCCACGATCAAGAATTTTTAGACCAAATCACTACACACATTGCTGATATTGAATTCGGTCAATTAACGAAATACACTGGCCATCTAAAACAGGCTTTGAAACAAAAAGAACAAAACCGAGAAAGTTATTTACGTCAATATCATGCGCAACAAAAACAAATTGAGAAAACAGAAGCCTATATTCGTAAGTACAAAGCCGGTTCTCGCTCGACAATGGCAAAGAGTCGCCAAAAACAATTAGATAAAGTTGATCGATTGAAGCCACCAACCAACACAGCAACTGCAGTATTTGATTTTCCTTTCACACCAATCGTGACAACATTAGCACTAGAGACAACCGATTTAGTCATTGGATATGAACGACCTCTACTAGCACCTATCAACTTGACTATTCGCTTTGGGGAAACGGTGGCGATTCGTGGCTTTAACGGAATCGGAAAATCAACACTGCTTAAAACCTTAATTGGTGAAATCAAACAGTTAGATGGTGATTTTCATTTTCCAGAAAACACCAAAATCAATTATTTTTCGCAAGACCTAACTTGGGAAAACCCATTA
Organism: Enterococcus sp. DIV0176; assembly: GCF_050528535.1. Lineage (NCBI taxonomy): Bacteria > Bacillati > Bacillota > Bacilli > Lactobacillales > Enterococcaceae > Enterococcus > Enterococcus sp. DIV0176. Next base: position 2,337,359 of record NZ_CP172879.1, read on the forward strand.
GAAACACCTTTGCAATATTTAAGTGGGCACTTTCCAAAAGCAACGATCAAAGAATTACGTCGTCAATTAGCCAAAGCTGGCTTAGTTAACCAGCTGGCAAGCGAACCTCTAGCTACGCTAAGTGGTGGTGAGCAAACAAAAGTAAAACTTGCACAGATGACTATGAACAGTGGCAATCTCCTGATTTTAGATGAGCCCACTAACCATATTGATCACGAAACAAAAGCAAGCTTGCAAAAAGGAATACAACAATTTACAGGAACTGTCTTAGTTGTTTCCCATGAACAAGAATTTTATCAAGAACTGGTTGATCGAGTGATTGAGATCGAAACGAATGAAGCAACGTACAGCAGCAAGCACTGAGCAAATGACAGGTGTCAAAACAAAAAAAGGTGAAGCAAAACGAAAATACGTTTTGTTTCACCTTTTTTGTTTTTGATTATTACTAACTTTTTATTTCTTGCGGAATAAAACCAATTGACAGAAGTAGGCACATGCTTGAAAAGCGAGCCCTGCAAGTGTGACACCCATCCAGCCAAAATGTTCCCACATCGTTGTTCCTACTAACGAACCTGTTGCTCCCCCGATAAAATACATAAACATGAAAATCGTATTATTCCGGTTACTTGCTTCTTCACCAAGACCTTGAACACGTGCTTGGTTAGAAACTTGACCAAATTGATTACCAACATCTAATAAAATAATTGCAAATAATAAAAGTGTTAGATGATTTCCACCAATCAAAAGTAAGACAAAACTAAGTGTTTGCATCCACAATCCCATCGAAATAATCTTTCTTTCGGAATAGGAATCTGCTAAACGCCCAACAATCGGTGCTGCAACAGCTCCCGACAAACCAAAAATCGCTAAGATCCCTGCTTCAAATGTGCCCCAATGATAAACAGGACTGCTAATATAAAAAATCAAAGTTGACCAAAAAATAGAAAACGTTCCAAACATAAAAAAGCCGTTGAATGCTGATTCACGTAATAAACGTTGAGATGTAAATAAATGCGGTAAGCTCTTCAAAGAATCGATATAAGAAACTGATGCTTTTCGACTTTCTTGCGTCCTCGGTAATTTCACATAAAGCAACGCTGTTAACAGCCCCACAGCAAGCAACGCAAATAAATAGACCATTCGCCAAGAAAACACGCTGGCAATAATTCCTGATACTGTTCTCGATAATAAAATCCCAATCAATAAACCACTTAATAATTGTCCCATTACTTTTCCGCGTGCGGCTGAGCCCGCTAAGACAGCGCCATACGGAATAATGATTTGTGGCACAATAGACAGTAAACCAATTAAGAAAGATGCACATGCAAATAACGTAAACGATGGCGCAAAAAAAGCAGCCAACAACGAAATAGCAGACAATGCAGCCATTCGAATAATCAATTTAGGTCGATTTACCACATCGCCCAATGGCACTAAGAATAATAAGCCCAAAGCATAGCCGAGTTGCGTCAACATGGTTAAAATGCCAATTGCACTCGTACTAACTGAAAAACTTGTTGCTACTTTTGTTCCAATCGGTTGGATATAATACATATTGGCAACCACTACACCACAAGTAGTTGCTAGTAAAGTCGTCAATGCTCCTGTTAGTTGAATTTGGTTTTTTTGTTCCATTCTTTCCCCTCACTTCCAACTAATAGTGTAGCTCTTTCATAAAAAAAATGAAATCATCTAAGAACATTTTATTCACTTTTCTTTACCTTATCTAGACGATGTTTTTCACGGTCCTTATAAATAATAACAACTAACCCAATCAGTAGAAGTACACTAGCAATAATTCCTACTGCTGTTTTGTTATAGCCATGGAACAAGGCTTCGCCCCCACAAGCATATAAGATTGATGACGGTAATACACCTAAAATCACCGATAACGCTACTTGTTTTAAAGATAGATTCAGTGTATAGGCTATAAAACTGACAATGGAAGAAGGAATCACTGGTACCATGTAGCCAATCATCACACCTATTTTAGGATGCCTCATTCGAGTAATTGCTTTCACCCAGCGATTTTCTTTGGTTGACTGATCCAAAAAAGTTAAGTGATGTAATAAAAAAATAGCGAATAAGTTTCCCAAGGCATTCCCACTAATATTGATGAGACTTCCAAGAATTGGACCATAACTAACCCCCACCAAAACGCCAACAATTGATGTCGGAATCCCTGGAACAACACACATCACTGTTGTTAATAAAATCAATAACGCCGCAGTAATTACCCCATGGGAACGTACTGTTTTTTGTAATAACGCCTGACTTGCCTTTGGATTTAACAAAATATCAATATCCTTTGCATATTGCAAATAGACATGATAACCAATAAAAGAAATCAATCCGATACCACATAGAATCAAAATGATTTGAACTATTCTCTTTTTCATTGATACTCCTTTTCTCAAATACTCCCTATTTATATCTTATTTTAGCATAGGTTTCTCTTTCTTTGTTTCCTCCTTAATCTAATCATACTTTCTAAACAACATTTGGAATAAAAAATCAAAACCACGTCCAATACCTGTTCACCTATATCTTTTATACAGCTATTAACTACTAGCCAACATAAAAAGCACCTGAATCCGATCATATCAAAGATTCTGGTGCTTTATATTCAGCAAAGTTGATTCAATTTTGTGGTTATACCCATATGTTTTATCAATCAAATAATGCCTTTCTTTTCTTGGCTATTATTGCAACAAACAGTAACAATATTCCTGAAAGGAAAAAAACAATTCTAGTTCCAAAAATGTCTGAAATGATTCCGACTTAAAGATATACCTATCTTCAAACAGCTCTAAAAATGATATTACCCAGAATATGTAAAGAAAATATTTTTAATGATCTAAGTGTTCACGAATTTCATCCTACCGACTACAGTTATTATTGAAGCTAGCTAGTTCACTAAATAAGTTCAAGAACTGGGCCACCCAAACCATCATCCTACTATCTATGAACATCTATACTCATACAAAAAAAGATTAGTCCGTAAACAAGTTCGCAAAGTATATCAATTCTTAAAAAGTATGGTCAAAGAACAAAAAAGCACCAAAATCCCATCATATCAAGGATTTCGGTGCTCTATAATCAGCAAAAATTATTTAACTGTTACTGATGCGCCAACTTCTTCAAGTTTAGCTTTTAATTCTTCAGCTTCGTCTTTAGACACGCCTTCTTTAACTGGTGCAGGAGCGCCGTCAACTACAGCTTTAGCTTCTTTCAAGCCTAAGCCAGTTGCTTCACGAACTGCTTTGATAACTTTAACTTTTTGGTCTCCAGCTGCAGTTAATTCTACAGTGAATTCAGTTTGTTCTTCAGCTGCAGCACCTGCTACAGCACCAGCTGCAGCTACAGGAGCAGCAGCAGATACGCCAAATTCTTCTTCAATAGCTTTAACTAGGTCGTTAAGTTCTAGGATAGTTGCTTCTTTTAACTCAGCAACGATGTTTTCAATGTTCAATGCCATGATAATTTCCTCCATTAAATGTTGTTTGTTTTATTTATGCTATGCGGCTATTAAGCTGCATCTCCATCTTCTTTGTCTGCGACTGCTTTGACAGCGTAAGCCACGTTGCGGACTGGCGCTTGTAGTACCGATAGCAACATAGAAAGAAGACCTTCGCGGTTTGGCAATTTTGCCAAGGCTGTAATTTCTTCCAATGAAGATACTTTACCTTCGATGATACCGCCTTTGATTTCTAATGCTTTTGCTTCTTTAGCAAATTCATCCATGATTTTTGCTGGTGCAACTACATCTTCGTTACTAAATGCAACGGCTGTAGGGCCAGTAAATACTTCGTCCAAGCCTTCTAATCCAGCTTGTTTTGCAGCACGTGAAAGGATAGAGTTTTTGATAACTTTCATTTCTACGTTTGCATCACGAAGTTGTTTACGTAAGCGAGTTACTTCATCAACAGTTAGTCCACGGTAGTCAACGACTACTACAGATGCTGCTGCTGTAAATTTTTCACTTACTTTATCAACGATTTCTGCTTTTTTTGCGATTGCTGCTTCACTCATTTTGAGTTTCACCTCCTGAATTTTGATGGAAGAGTTTTTAGTTGCCTCATTATGCTGTTCAAAAGAAATCCTTTTTACTTCGCTTAGCGAGTATTGTTCATCAGCTAATTTCTTAGTAATTCACAATAAAAAAACCCTATGCCACCGTAGACATAGAGGGACTATTGAAATTATTCAATAAACGTCCTCGGTAGGAAATTAAGGCTAAGCCACCTACTGTCTTCGGTACAAGTTAATTATTAACCTCAACTAGCTTAGCACGCTAAACTAGTTGAGTCAAGAATTATTTTTCAGTTGGATCAATCAACTATCTAACTTAATTAAAATTAGAAAGAAGCTTGGTCAACGTGGATACCAGGTCCAAATGTTGTTGTTACAGTAACATTCTTCATGTATTGACCTTTAGCTGCTGATGGTTTAGCTTTCACTAATACATCATGGATTGTTTGGAAGTTTTCGATAAGTTTTGCGTCATCGAATGAAACTTTACCGATTGGAACATGTACGTTACCAGCTTTGTCAACACGGTAAGTTACTTTACCAGCTTTTACTTCGTTAACAGCTTTTGTTACGTCCATTGTAACTGTTCCAGTTTTAGGGTTAGGCATTAAGCCTTTAGGTCCTAATACACGACCTAATTTACCAACAGTTGCCATCATATCAGGTGTTGCAACAACTACGTCAAAGTCAAACCATCCACCTTGGATTTTTTGAACCATGTCGTCGTCACCAACGAAATCTGCACCAGCTGCTTCAGCTTCTTTTGCTTTTTCGCCTTTAGCGAATACTAAAACAGATTGTGTTTTACCAGTTCCGTTTGGTAATACAACAGCACCACGAATTTGTTGGTCTGCTTTTTTAGGGTCAACATTCAAACGGTAAGCAACTTCAACAGTTGCGTCGAATTTTGCAATGTTAGTTTCTTTTGCCAAAGCTACTGCTTCTGCAACAGGATAAACTTTACTTGAATCAACTTTTTTTAATGCATCTTGCATTTTTTTGCTCTTTTTAGCCATTTTGTTTCCTCCTTGATTGTGGTTATAACGGTTGTACCTCCCACGTGTTCTATATCTTTCAATACAGAGCCAACTGAGAAGCTACTTTCTTGGGAACGTTAGAATAAATTATTCTACAACGATACCCATGCTTCGTGCAGTTCCTTCAACCATGCGCATTGCTGATTCAACGTTAGCAGCGTTTAGGTCTTCCATTTTCAATTCAGCGATTTCTCTTACTTGATCGCTAGAAATTGTAGCAACTTTATTTTTGTTTGGTTCACCTGAACCTTTTTCGATTTTAGCTGATTTTTTCAATAAAACTGCAGCTGGTGGTGTTTTTGTAACAAACGTAAATGAACGATCTTCATATACTGAGATTACAACTGGGATAATCAAGCCTGCTTGATCAGCTGTACGAGCGTTGAATTCTTTAGTGAATCCCATAATGTTGATACCCGCTTGACCTAGTGCAGGACCTACTGGTGGTGCTGGAGTTGCTTTACCTGCAGGAATTTGCAATTTAACGATTTTTTCTACTTTCTTTGCCACGAGACATACCTCCTTAAGTCCGTGATGTGGTTAATTGGAGATACATATTTCTCCTCCCACGTTTTCATCTATCAATTTTAAAAAAGTTAGATAAAAATGTGCATTTCAATGCACACTGATACATTATAGCAAATTCAATCATATTTTCAAGAATTTTTTTGATTTTTTTTATAATTATCAGCAAAAAGTGCTAAAAATTTTCTTATAAAGGAAAGATTTTTTTCTTTCTTTCGTCCTTTTGTGCTAAACTTACGCCAGAATAATTAAATGTACGAAAAATGAAGTTTGTAGAAACTTTTTTCCTTAAGAATTTGACGAGGTGAAAAAATGAAAGAGTTAAAGTATAGAAGCGTCTTTGATATTATCGGGCCAGTGATGATTGGTCCAAGCAGTTCTCATACAGCTGGAGCAGCTAGAATTGGCAAAGTGATTCGCAGTATTTTTGGTGAGCAACCAGATTCTGTTGATATTTACCTTTATGAGTCATTTGCGAAAACTTATCGTGGCCACGGTACCGACATTGCTTTGGTTGGTGGTTTGTTGGGAATGGAACCTGATGATGAACGTTTAGCTGATTCACTAAAATTAGCGTATGAAGCTGGGATGGAAGTTTTATTCGTACCAAAAAGTGAAAAAGCAGAACATCCAAACTCAGTCAAAATGCTTTTATCAAAAGGAAAACGGAAATTATCAGTCACTGGTATCTCGATTGGAGGCGGAAATATTCAGATTTCCGAACTCAACGGTTTCAAGATTTCTTTAAGTATGGGAACACCAACACTGATTGTTGTCCATCAAGACGTTCCTGGAATGATTGCCAAAGTGACCAATATTCTTTCCGAAACAAACACAAATATCGGAACGATGACCGTGACAAGAGAGTCAAAAGGTGAAAATGCCATTATGATTATCGAAGTGGATGATCCACAAGTCGAAGAAACTGTCCGAAAACTACAACAGCTACCACATATTGATAGCGTGAATTACTTTGATTAAAGGAGTCTGCAAAGCCTATGTTTTTATCAATTGAAGAATTAGTCGAACAAGCAAAAGACTACTCATCTGTCGCAGAGCTAATGATTGCAACCGAGATGGAAATGAGCGGCCGTTCGCGCGAACACATCATTCAAATCATGGAAAAAAATCTAGCAGTCATGGAGCAATCAATCACTGAAGGAAAAGCTGGCGTTACTTCTGTCACAGGAATTACTGGTGGAGATGCAAAACGTTTAGATACTTACTTAGAACAAGGTGATTTTTTGAGCGGTGATACGATTTTAACAGCAGTAAGAAATGCCATCGCAGTGAATGAAGTCAACGCCAAAATGGGACTCATCTGTGCAACACCAACTGCTGGAAGTGCGGGCGTTGTCCCCGGTGTATTAATGGCCGTTCGTGAACGTCTTTCTTTGACACACGAGCAACAACTAGACTTTTTATTCACAGCAGGAGCATTTGGATTAGTCATTGCAAACAATGCTTCAATCAGCGGTGCCGAAGGCGGTTGTCAAGCGGAGGTTGGTTCCGCTAGCGCAATGGCAGCTGCGGCTTTAGTTTGTGCTAAAAATGGCACACCTCATCAAGCTGCTCAAGCAATTGCCATTACTTTAAAAAATATGATGGGACTGATTTGTGATCCTGTTGCAGGACTAGTAGAAGTTCCCTGTGTGAAACGAAATGCTTTAGGTTCCTCACAAGCTTTTATTTCAGCAGACATGGCACTTGCAGGAATCGAAAGCGTCATTCCACCAGACGAAGTAGTTGCTGCTATGTATCAAGTTGGTCGTCAAATGCCATCGATTTTCAAAGAAACGGCTGAGGGTGGTCTAGCTACTACGCCAACTGCACAACGCTTAACCAATGAGCTGTTAACTAAACAAGCTTAAAAAGGTCGGGGCAGATAATTCTGCCTCGACCAACCTGAAGACAACAATCCTTTCATGGTTGTTGTCTTCAGGTTTTTTATTTTCTTTACCTATGTATTTGTTAACCGATAAATTCATGCATCCTATCACGGTCAGCCTACTACTATGTTGAAATACATTGTTGCTTCAGAAAAAGTTCTTAGCTTAATAATTGACCTTTTACTATAAACGAATGAATTATTTTTATTTATTATCTGCTCTATCTATTTATACCCTACAAAATAAAGGAACACTATAAGCATCGCTGAAATATCAAGCGAAACGATCACAATTATCAGTGCAGCCGCTCGTTTAAATTGTTTTGGAGTAATTTTATTCTTCCACGTAAAAATCATGGAAAGAGCAATCGGCGCGGAGTAAGGAATAAGTAGCGCAATTACTAAAAGAATAATCAAAGCAAGGTTCCATAATTTCAAATCTTGCATTTCAAATAATCTATTTTTTCTCACTCGTTTACTCAGATATTCTGAGTCCATCACTTCATTTTCAGAATAAAAATAATCAACTGGCAAATCAAACAATTGAGACAATAGAATAATATTATCCGTAGTAGGAATCGCTCGTTGATTTTCCCAATTAGAAATTGTTTGTCTAGAAACTAAGATTTTTTCTGCTAATTCTTCTTGTGTTAGTTCTTTTTTCAATCTTTCTGCTTTTATTTTTTGGTACATAGCCATCAAACAAACCCCTTTCCTATATAGTTTTACGAATGTAAAGCCTTATGTAAAACACCTTTGATAGTTAATTACATCATTACGTAGTAAGTTATTTTTGTAAAGAAAAATTTTAGAAAGAAGTGTTGAGAATGTTGGCAAAAAATTTAAAAGTTGTTACAGGTTTATTATCAGTTATTACAATTTCTGGAGCTCTTGCCCCAACAGTTACTGTCTTAGCTGAAGAAAACAATCAGATTAAACTGACTAATGAACAAACAAGCACACAAGAAACATACGTCCTTAATGAAAATAATCAAAACTATAACCAAGCTGTGACATACTTAAAAGAAAATGCTAGTAGCTTTTCCGTAAAATACTTTGAAGCATATTTTTATGGAAAAACTGTCACTTCTGAAAATCACGATGAATTACTGAATGGTTATCTTGAGTTTTTAAGTACCAAGTCTCATTCCAGAGTTGGTATTGAAGTCATTTTAGGGATTATCGCCTCGGCTATTGCAATTATTCAAGGAATGTACAATGTTGGTAGATACGCTGCTAAGCAATGTGTATCTCGTGGTATTCTTTCTAAAAAAGAATATAAACCTAATGGTGGTTGGATAATGGCTAGAATTACAGCCTCATTTGGCTTTCCAGCAGCACTAGGTTTTGATGATTACATGTACAATCGTTAATTTGTCTTACGAAAGGAATAGAAATGAACATATTTAGGGAATTTTTTAAATTTTTTATTGATCACTATGATTTCATCGCAATCTTATTACTCTCAGGAGCCGTAATATCTTTATCTATCAAATCCGCTAGACAGCAAGATGAAATTGACCAAATTAAGCAGCAACTTCACACTTACGAAGTACAAGATCTTTTATCAAGAAAAAAATAATTAGCCGAATTCACTAAATTGATTGTTCTTACAAAAATCTTGATAATAAAGTGGCTGTAACAAAGGTGGGCACCTTCAAAAAAATAAGAAGGACTTTCTAAAAATCTCTTCTCAAATGTTTGTGACACTTCGACTTATTTACGAAGGAGTTACTTCTTGAACACCGTTTATTCAGAGAAAGAGCAGTGACAAAATTTTCGTCACTGCTCTTTCTCCATTTTATTAGTGTATTTAAATGTAGATAGAAAGTTTTTGACTACAACTCCCTCACCTAATCCAACAATGTTGTATTTTTTACTTCTTCAATTGTTTTTGTTCCAGCCAATTGCATAGTAATTGATAGTTCTTTATTGAAATGTTCAAAAACAGAAGTTACGCCTTCTGCTCCGCCTAAATTCAACCCATAAATCACTGGACGACCTATTGCTACTAAGTCCGCACCACTTGCCAATGCTTTGAAAACATGTTCACCACGACGTACGCCTGAATCAAAAACAATTGGTACACGTTTATTAACTGTTGCAGCAATCATTGGTAATACTTCAAATGAGGCAGGACCACCATCTAATTGACGTCCACCATGATTTGAAACCCAGATACCATCTGCTCCAGCAGCAATTGCAACTTCGGCGTCTTCTGGTGATTGAATTCCTTTTACAAAAACAGGAAGATGAGTAAATTCTTTGATTTTTTTGATATCATCTGGAACTAGCCCTTGTTTAGCAGCAGCATAAATTTCAGCAATTCCTTTTCCTTCACCACTTCCACTAGCACTCTGCTCGCTATAAGCAGCTAAGTTAGGCATTGGTAATGGGAATTGGAATTGATTGATGACGTCTTCTTCACGATAACCACCTAATGTTGAGTCCGCAGTAAGAATAATTGCTTTTGCTCCGGCTTCCATCGCTTGCGTCAAAATAAATTCATTAAAACCATCATCTTTACTCATATATAGTTGGAAAAATTGTGGCGCATTTGGTGCTGCTGCAGCGGCGTCTTTAATTGTTGTATTCGCATACGTACTGATTGAAAAAATTGAACCAGCTGCTGCTACACCTTTTGCAGTATCCGCCTCACCTTTTTCATGAGCTAATCCTTGCGCAGCTGATGGTGCTTGAATAATTGGTGTATCTAAATCAATACCAAAAACAGACGTGTGTAAATCAGCATGATCAATCCCGCGCAAGACGCGTGGCATAATTTTTTTAGTATTGAATGCAGAAGTATTTTCTTTCATCGTCCATTCATCTTCAGAACCGCCACGAATATAACCGAAAGCACCTGCTTCCATACGTTCTTTCACGCGGTCTTCTAGTGATGCAATGTTTACGATTTCGATTGGATGTTCTTCATTACTTGTATGATAAGTCATTTTGACTCCTTCTTTCTTTTCAACTTTACGAAATTAAGTATATTACTCTTACAAAAAGTAAGCAAATATTTATACTCGACAAAAAGAGCGCTAGCTTAAAATAGCTAACGCCCAATATATTTCAACTAAAAGTTCTTACTTTATCAATTTTTTAACTAGCTGCATTCTCTTCCCAAATAAATTTCTGCACAAGTTGATCTACTTCTTGATTTTCATGAAGCATACTATGGGAAGCGTTATCTCCTTCGATGACTTTTTCCTTCACTTGGTTTCCGTGCTGGGTTAGCAAAGCAAATACAGCTAACGCACTATTGAGTGGCACCGTTCCATCACTTAAATCTGTTTGACTTAACTGCCCCGCAATTAACAACACCTTTGTCTGTGTAGGAACATTGTCAATCATTTGCTGATAGTCTTGATAGCGACTGGAAGTGACTGCCGGACCATTTGCTAGTTCATCTGTTAAAGTTTGTGCACTATCATCTGTAAAGTCATTAAATGGCGCACCAATCGCTACAAATTTTTCGACTTGAGGTAACGAAGGCTCTTGGCCATAAGTTACCAAGTAGCGCAATGCACTTACGCCCCCCATCGAATGCCCAACAACATTCACTTTTTCCACACCATACGTTGTTTGTAAATAGGTTAAACAGTTTTTGATCCACTCCGTCTGATTCCACTCATTGTTGACATTATCAGTAAACAAAACTTGAATCATTGGATTTTCTGCCTGCTGACTTAACTTGCCTGTTGCTTGAACCGTTCCATCTGGACTGACCGTCAACTGAAGCGATTGCTTTGCTAGTTGCTTTTCTTCTAACCGTTGCAACATGCCCTTAAAAGAATTGACTGTTCCACTGTAGCCGTGAAAAAAAAGTGTTGGTGTCGTTGACTTCTTTGGCGCATCGCTCGTTTGCGTCGTTTTTTCAGTTTGTGTAGACGCATTGGAACTAGATTTATCATTTGTTCTTTGACAACCAGCCATGATGACCAGCCCTAATAAAAGTAAACTGATGATCAAAGCAGGATTGATTTTCTTTGAGTTAAATTTTTTCAATGACCTGATTCCTCCTTTTCACACACGATCCGTCTTATCTACTAAAAAAACCTGAAGCGCCAATCACTAGGATTAGCATTTCAGGTTTCTGTTTAATTAGTCAATTTTATCTACTTGATCGAAGTCAAGCTCAGTACTTGTTTCACGACCAAACATATCGATATTTACTTTTAGTTTTTCTTTTTCTTCATCGACTTCAGTTACGTGTCCTTCAAGTCCAGCAAATGCACCTTCAATAATTTTCACTGTTTCGCCAACGCCAACTTCTAAATCATTTTGGCGTACGCTCATACCGATTGAACGTAAAATGTGATTTGCTTCTTCAGGTAACAATGGAGCAGGTTTACTACCAGCACCGTGAGATCCTACAAAACCAGTTACTCCTGGAGTATTACGAACAACATACCAAGAACCGTCGGACATAATCATTTCAACTAGGACATAACCAGGAAATGTTTTATGAACCGTTTCTTTTTCTTTGCCATTTTTCACTTCAGTCTCTGTTTCTTCTGGGACAACGACACGGAAAATATAATCAGCCATTTTCATGCTTTGCGCACGAGATTCAATGTTTGCCTTTACCTTATTTTCATAACCAGAATACGTGTGCAGCACGTACCAATTTTTTTCAAAAGATTCCATTTACGGCTCCTCATTTCGTTGTAAAATAAAAAAACCTCAGTCACCCGAAGTTTTTCTTCCACCCAATTGTAGCACAAATCACGCTCGTTTACTAGCGTCTTATTTAAGAACTAATGCAAACAAGCTTTGGATTGCTGTGTCCATAATGAAAAACATCAAAGCAAAAATAATTGATGTTTCAATGACAACTAAAGTGTCACGACGTAATTGTCTTTTTGTTGGCCAAGTAACTTGTTTCATTTCAGCCAATACACTTTTAATAAATTTCACCGTTGTGTCCTCGTTTCGTTCTTATTTTGTTTCTTTATGTAATGTGTACTGATTACAATATTTACAAAATTTATTGATTTCCAAACGCGCGCCACTTTTTCCTTCACTAACCGATTTGGTGTAGTTTCGAGAGCCACAAACGGAACAAGCTAATGCTGCTTTTTTCTTTGCCATCCGTGTCTACCTCCTAACTGAAAATCAAATTTATACATTCTAACAGTAGCATGGAAATAAGTTCTTGTCAATTTGTGATGAGTACTAGCTATTGTTTTATAAATACTTATGATATGATTAGTAAGAAATGAAGTAAAAATGAGATATGGGGGTATTATTATGCTACTTAAAACGCTTGTATATAAGAAAAAAGATCTAACAACTGTAACAGAAACAAATACATTAGAAGAAGCACTTGAAATCTTAGAAACATCTGGTTATCGTTGTGTGCCAATCTTAGATGAATCTGGAAAAATCTTCCGCGGAAATATCTACAAAATGCACATCTACCGTCATAAAGCAAACGGCGGAGACATGACTTTGCCAGTCACTCACCTGTTAAAAAATGCGACAAAGTTTATTTACGTGAATACTTCATTCTTTAAAGTGTTCTTCACAATTAAAGAGTTACCTTATATTGCTGTTCTCGATGATGAAAATCATTTCTATGGCATCTTGACTCATAGCACATTGTTAAACATGTTGTCACAATCTTGGAGCGTTGAGCAAGGAAGCTACGTTCTAACTATTGCTTCCACGGGTAAGCAAGGTGACTTAGCAGCCATTTCTAAAATTATTTCTAAATACAGCAGCATTGCCAGCTGTATCACATTGGATATTGGCAAAGACGAATTTATTCGTCGCACATTGATTACCTTACCAGCTGACACTGACCAAAAACTTTGCGATACAATTGTTGAACATTTGGAACGTAAAAACTACAAAGTTGTCGAAATCGAAAATTTAAGAGATATGTAAGTAACAAAAAAAGTTACGCTAAATTGGCGTAACTTTTTTTCGTATAAGATTCTATTTTCATCTCTTTTAGACAAACTCTCAAAAATACAAAAAGAACTAGCCCTCACTCTAACAAGAGAGTTGGCTAGTTCTTTTTAACTTCATTGACTCACTTACCACCCATTTTGGCGGTGCTGTTTAAGCTGTTACTCGCGCAACTGCTTTGTTTATTGATTATTCATTAACCAGCTGACACAAGCGAACTCCAAATAATTTTTTAGTCGGCTATTGCTCGTGTTAGAAAAATCTATACTCTTTTATCGAATCCAATTGCTCGATTCAAGTAATACATAATTGGTGCCGAGATTGCCATTGTCACGAACTCACTCAACGCCAATGTTCCATATGTGATCCAAAAAGGTTTCCCGCCTGTTGGCACTAGCATATACGCAATCAAGATCATACTCACTGTGAAAAATAGCGTATTCAATGCTAAGCGAACTTTGACATTTTTTACTTTATTATACAATAGAGCTGTAATACCTAATGCAAGCAATGTTTGTCCACCACCGAACAGGACATCTAAAATACCAAAGCCAAAAAATGCATTATATACAACTACACCACCCAAGACACCCCATAATAATTTTCGGTTGAAGACGACTAAATGGTTCAAGCTTTCCGAAATCCGAATTTGAACGGGACCTGATGAAAGTGGTGTAATAAAAGTTAACGCCAAATATAAAGCCATCACAATTCCGTTAATCATTACTACTCTTAAACGCTGATTACTCTTTGTTTTCATTTCCTTTTCCTCTTTTCTCCTAGTTTTGTTAACGCGGGATGGTCGACGAACCGCAAAGGGTATTATAGCAGATGTCTTTTACTTTTCAACCATACTTTTGCTTTTTTAGTAGCCAGCATCAGTGCAAACGCTTGCAAAAACGTACGTTTTATGGTATAAAGTAAGTGTAAGAGGACATAAGAATTCCCCGTCACGCAAACGAAGTAGGTTTTGCACGCAGAGAATTGTTATGAACTTAAATAAACAACAGAAAGGTGTGGGAATTTGAGCTACCTCTTACTATTACCAGGGTCTAGCAAGCAGCGGAAGAACTAAGTGGACATTTCGAACCTTAGAATTCTTCTCCTTACGCAGTTAAGGATTAAGCACTTGCTAGACTTTTTTTGTTTTTTTCGTGTAAGTTCTTTTTTATTTCGGATTTCCTCTGCTATAATAACTAGGAATCTGCAAAAAAAGATCTTTTTTTGCGTTAGCCACAGGAGGCACACATGAATTTTCATTATCATCTTTTAATCAACCGAGCTGCTGGAAGTGGCAATGGACAGAAAGTCGCCGATAAAATGTTACCTATCTTCGATCAGTATCGAGCTACCTATTCTGTCTACTATTCAGAATATCCCGGACATGATGCAGAGCTAGCGGAACAACTTGCCAAAGCTACACTGATGCCATGGACTACTGAAAATCAAGAAACATTGACTACCTTTCCACTCCTAGTTATCGTCGGTGGTGACGGTACGCTACACCAAGTTTTAAATACCTTTTACCAATTAGATTTGGAATTCCCCGTTGCTTATGTTCCAGCTGGTTCTGGAAATGATTTTGCTCGAGGAATTGGCTTATCTCGCAATACAGAACAAGCGGTCACTAATTTATTGAACACAACCGAGCCACGGGAAATCAATCTGCTGACTTATCAAGAACAAGTGACCGATACTAAAGGGGTTTTAGTCAACAATTTGGGAATTGGTCTTGATGCAGCAATCGTTCATGCAACAAACCATTCTGCTACCAAAGAGCGCTTAAATAAATATAATTTAGGCTCACTTTCCTATATTTTATCCATTTTACGTGTCTTTTTTACACAAAAAGGATTCCCAATTTTGGTAGATGTTGGCGGGAAAACAATAAATTTTGAAAAAGCTTTTCTTTGTACTACAACCAACCATCCTTATTTTGGGGGCGGCGTTGCTATTGCACCAACTGCTGAGGCATTTAAGCCAACGATTGATTTCGTTGTGGTTGAAAGAATTAATTTATTCAAAATTATTTGGATCGTGATTTTATTACTACAAAAGAAACAATTGAAATCAAAAAATTTCCATCACTTTACTACAAGCAAACTACGCATCGTTTCCACGACTCCCCAGTTTGGTCAAGCAGACGGTGAAGACATTGCACCTCAATCATTTGATTTACAGTTTGGAACAAAAAACCAGTCATTCTGGTGCCAGACGAAAAAATAAGGTCATGTTTCTAAAACAATTAATACATGCTAAAAAGCAATTAGCGGGTAAAATCAACGATGGTTGATTTTACCCGCTAATTTTAGTATTTTTTCATTGCAAACGAATCTTTTCCATCCCAATCATTGGATCGATTGTTTGATTTTCAATTGCTTCACTTGTTAAAATATACGTTTTAGGTTGTTCGTTTGATGCCACTTCTTTTTCCGTTTCGATCGTTTGTGTTTCAAACAAAGGAACTTCTTCGACAATAAATTCATTTCTTACTTCTTTTTTGTTGGAAACAGTACGCTCTTCTTTTTTGGCTGTCTTTACTACTTTTTCTGATACTTCACTTGTATAGGAGCCATCTTCAAAAGGATCATTTCCAGCTAACGAATCTTCATAAGCAGTCAACTTCGTCCGTGTCACAAGCGTCATGCTATCATTTTCTTCAATTCTTCGCTTCAAGGTTGTCATTCGACTAGCAGTTTCATTTTTCACACAAGTCAGGTAAGCTTGTTCTTCTCCAAGCAAAATCAACAGGTCTTTACTTCGGGTAACTGCCGTATACAATAAATTACGTTGCAACATTCGTTGATACTGATGCACCATTGGCAAGATAACCATCTTAAATTCACTACCTTGTGATTTATGGATCGAGCAACAGTAAGACAAAGTAATTTTATTCCACTCGTTTCGCTTATACGTTACCTCATTTGCATCAAATTGAATGACTAATTCATCCACTTTATCGTCAGAATCCTTTGCTAAAATAATTCCCGTAATCACACCCATATCACCGTTGAAAACATTCAATTCTGGCGTATTGACTAATTGTAATACTTTGTCGCCAATTCGATAAACTGTTTCATTCCATCGAACTTCTTTTTTATTTGGTCCACCTGGATTAAAAATTTCTTGCATCATTTTATTCAGTGCATCAATTCCTGCTGCCCCTCGATACATCGGAGCTAATAATTGAATATCTTGCGCAGTAAATCCTTTATTTTTAGCTTTTTCTACGATCTGCGAAATCAAAGGTTCGATTTGGTACGCATCACTTCTAAAAAAAGAGCGATCTTTTTGATTTTTCGTAAAATCACTAGGCAAGCGCCCTTCCTTGATTTCATGTGCTAACGGAATAATACTGGATCCGTCGCCTTGGCGATAAATCTCATTGAGCTCCATTTTTGGAATCTGTTCGATGTTTAGCAAATCATGTAAAACTTGCCCAGGACCAACAGATGGCAGCTGGTCTTTATCTCCAACTAAAATCACCTGCATATTTGTTGGAATTGCTTTAAACAAAGTATTTGCTAACCACGTATCAACCATCGACATTTCATCCACAATTAATAAACCGCCTTCTAATTCCTTGGTACTGACAGAAGGTGTTTTTTCACGCCCATTCAAGCCAAGTAGACGATGAATCGTACTTGCCGGTAAACCCGTTGTTTCATTCATCCGTTTAGCTGCCCGACCTGTTGGTGCTGCCAATAAAA
This sequence comes from Enterococcus sp. DIV0176, assembly GCF_050528535.1. Taxonomy (NCBI): domain Bacteria; kingdom Bacillati; phylum Bacillota; class Bacilli; order Lactobacillales; family Enterococcaceae; genus Enterococcus; species Enterococcus sp. DIV0176. Next base: position 2,354,470 of record NZ_CP172879.1, read on the forward strand.
TAGGAAATAGTTCTTGCGTATATTTATTGGGATCTAGTTCAATTCCATTTAGTTCAGCAAACAAATTGACGATTCCGTTGATGACTGTTGTTTTCCCCGTTCCCGGCCCACCAGTTAAAATAAATAAAGGCGAGCGAATCGCTTCAGCAATCGCTTTTTCTTGTGAATCACCATATTGAATTCCAAAGATTTTTTCGACGCGTCGAATGTTCTTAGTGACTTCTTTTTCAGGATAATGAATTTCTTTTTTACGACTTAATAATCGTTGAATTGAATTGCCGATCCCCCACTCTGAAAAATACAAGCTGTTTTCATATAGGTTAGTTTCCTCTTGCTGGATTTTTCCTTCTTCGACTAGCTGAATAATGACTGTGGCAACTTGATCGGGTTCAATCTCAACTGGACGACTGGTTTCTAAAATCCGGATTGTTTGCTCCAATAGTGTGTCAGCGGGAACATAAGTATCACCTGTTTGGACACTGTGTTGAAAAATTTGATGTAAAATAGCCGCACGGATTCGTCTTGGCGAGTCAGAAGCAATCCCAATTTGTTCTGCCAAATTGTCCGCTCGTTTAAACCCGATTCCTTCGATATCTTCGACTAATTGATACGGGTTTTCTTGAATAATATCTAACGCTTCATTTTTGTATGCTTGATAGATGCTGAAAGCCAATTGACTACCGAAGCCATAGCGATTCAATCCCATAATGACTTGATCCATTCCGTGATTCAAGCGAATCGTTTCAGCAATCATGTCACGCTTTGGTTTCGTTAAACCAGAGATTTGTCGTAAAAGAGAAGGATCTTCAATGATTTTTTCAATGGCATCTTCCCCCAGCATCTCAACAATTTTTTCAGCTGTTTTTTTACCAATCCCTGGAAATTTTTCACTTGAGAGATACGAAACAATCCCATTAGCCGTTGTTGGTTTTTCTTGCTCATAACGTTCAACTTTTAACTGACGGCCGTATTTAGGATGGTCAACTAGTTCACCATAGAAACGATACGTCTCATTTTCTTGGATTTCCCCGAAACTCCCCGTAACGACAATTTCTTTTTCTCGATAATCTGCACTCGTTTCATTCACATGGACTAAGAGAACTTTATAAAAATTACTTGGATTTTGAAAAAAAATCGCGGCAACTGTCCCAACGAAATATGGCATTTCTTCTGGCTGCATCGAAGCCGCCTCCTTCATCTATAGTAACGGTTCTGGTTTATTCTCCAAGCCTAAAAAATCGACTTCATTCCAAACTTTTAGTTGGTAAGGTAATAAGTTATTTGGCTCTTCTGTCTCTAGTATAGTCAAACTGCTATTAAATAAGCCACCCATTTCACGTAATTGGCTCAGTTCTTTTCCTGTCATCCATTGAATTGCAGCCGTCAGTGACGCACCATGTCCCACGAATAAAATGGGACCATCATGTTGCGCCACTGCATCAGCTACAACTGTTTCAATTCGCGTAATCGCAGCTGTAATTGGCTCACCATTAAACGGTGTTGGATCATATTTATCTAAATGATTACGCAAATTAGGTAGATTTTCCGGGAATCTTTCATACATTTCTTCGATTTTTTGACCTTCCAGCAAGCCTAGTCCTAGCTCGCGAAGTTTATCCGTAAAAATAATTTCAACTGGGTGTGCCAGCATTTGATTGATTCCTTCAGCTGTATCACGTGCTCTCTTCGCCGTACTTGCATAAATGACTTCAAAAGGAACGTGCTTCACTTTTTTCCCTAGCGCTTTGATTTCTTCATAACTTTGTGGGAGTAAAGGTGAATCTCCATTACTTCCTTGGAAGCGACGTTCTTGGTTCCACTCTGTTTTACCATGTCGGGTAAAATATAAATCCATTTTTTCTCACACCTCACTCATTTATCTAGCATTCTTTTTACTATTTTTTATCAAAGATTAGTCTAGTTTATCATGTTCATAGTGGTGTGTTAATTCTAACGCAGGAAATCCTTGTTGGCGCAATGCTTCATATACGATCATCGCTGCCGTGTTCGATAAATTTAGTGAGCGTACATGTTCATCATTCATTGGGATGCGTAAACATTTTTCTTCATTATTACGCATAAATTCTTCAGGCAATCCTGTCGTTTCTTTGCCGAATAAAAAGAAATGTTCTTCACCATCTGCAAAGTTTTCATCACTATAGATTTTATTGGCAAATTTTGAGATTAAATGTAATTTCCGATCCCCCAAAAAATCTAAAAATGCTTCAAGATTTGGATAATACTTGATATTAACGTCATTCCAGTAGTCCAACCCCGCACGTTTTAAATGTTTATCATCTGTCGAAAATCCTAAAGGCTCGATCAAATGTAAAGGTGTGTTCGTTGCAGCACATGTTCGTGCGATATTTCCAGTGTTCGCTGGAATCAAAGGTTCAAATAAAACGATATGATTCATCTGTTGCTCATCCTCTCATGGTAATGTTCATTTTTTATAATAAATACGATTGAATTTTGGCATAAAAAAAAACGTATCAACTCGGTGTTAGTCACTGCGAGTCGTTACGTTAGTGAAGCTCTTCTCACTATCTTTTATCAGAACAGGAACCTGATAAAAACCAATGAAAAAACAACTTGTTGCTACTATATCACCATTAAATTATTTTTGCAACCACTTGTTAATAAAAACTCAATGTAAACGTTTTTTCTTAGTGCCTTTTAATAATTCAACATCGATTGTAATTTTTTCCAGCGGATGCTTGTACAAATTCTCTTTTATTTCTGGCGCAACTTGCCATTCCAAAGGTGACATCGCCAAGAGATCTTGTCGATTTTTTTGGGGGATTTCAAATTCATACGTGACACGCTGACGTTCAATCAAGTCTAATGATTCAGTAAACTTTGTGACAACTCGCTCATTTGAATAATTTTGTTTTTCTGGTTGATCCGGATAAAAAGCTTGTCGTAATTCTTTCAAATAGTTCTCTTGAGGTACAATTTTTAAAACCGTGCCATCATCTGTTAACACACGTTGAAATTCTTGATAGTGTGACGGCGAAAAAATATTTAAAATCGTTGAAAACTGTTGTGATGCAAACGGCAGGTTCGTCAAATCTGCCACACACCAGAATGCAGGGATTTCTTGTTCCGTTGCAGCATACACGCCTTCTTTAGAAATATCAAACCCAACTGCTGTATTTATTTTTTGCAATTCATTGATTTCATTTAAAAAACTACCTTCTCCGCAACCAACATCTAAAACACTCGCTCCTTCTGGTAGGTTTTTTGCAAGCAATTCGATTACCGGTTGGTACATTCCTGAACGAATCATTCGGCGTCTAGGAGCAAACATTTCTTGGTCATAGTCCGTTTTCACTGCATGTGATAAAAAATAAAGTGTTCCTTTTTTGGATAAATCAAAACGATGGCTGTTTTGACAAATTAAACCTTGTTCTGTTGCAACAATTGATTCCTGACAAACAGGACAACAAAACAATTGCTGATGTTTCAGTAAAAACTGGCGTCCACGGTCAATTTTTTTTAGCATATATTTCCCTCATTTCACTTTTATCTTACCTGTTGGCGAAAACTTTAGCAACCGGAAAAAATGTGTTACAATGCCCAAGAAGAAGAGCAAAGGAGTGCTGTTTATGATTAAAGAATTTTGTGCCGAAAATTACACCTCGATCCCTTTAGCGATTTCCCGCGGCGCGAACCGGATTGAGTTATGCGACAATCTTGCTGTGGGAGGAACCACACCAAGTACTGGCGTAATTGAAGAAGCTTTAAGTTACGCTGGTGAAAAAGAAGTCCCCGTGATGACGATTATTCGTCCGCGTGGAGGCGACTTTGTTTACAATGATATTGAATTAAAGATTATGCACACTGATTTGATTGAAGCAAAGAAATTAGGAACAGATGGTGTTGTTATTGGCTGCCTGACTCCTTCCGGTTGGCTGGATGAAGAGGCTTTAGAGTTGTTGATTGAAACAGCAGAAGGTTTACAAATTACTTTCCACATGGCATTTGACAGCATCCCCAAAGAGCGTCAATTCGAAGCGATTGATTGGCTAGTTGAACACGGTGTTGAACGAATTTTGACTCATGGTGGCGCAGCTGGTACACCAATTGAAGATAACTTTGCACATTTGAAAAAATTAATTGCTTATGCAAATAATCGTTTGATTATTTTACCTGGTGGTGGTGTATCTGATAAAAATGCAGAACAAGTTGCAAAAGAATTAGGTGTCACTGAAGTACATGGAACAAAAATTATTCCACTGGATTAACCACAAAAAGGGAGTGTGGCCTGATTAGGTCACACTCCCTTTTGATTATATAAATAATTGCTCGCTAATTTGTTGAAGCTGAACGCTTTGAGCCACAGCCTCATCCACGGTGTTCTCAAAACAGCTTCTTCGGCATAAGCCAATCTCTCATAAAAATATGAGAAGCTATTTTTAGAAAGAATGTCTTATTGCTTGAAGCTGAGCGTTTTGAGCCACAACCTTACATAAAATACCCCATAAACAAAGAAGCAATATTAAAATAAATCAACACACTTGTCAAATCACTTAAAGTGGTAATAAAAGGCCCACTCGCAACTGCCGGATCAAATCCCAAACGATCCATCAACATTGGAATCAAACTTCCCGCTAGGTTAGCAACTGTAATCGCAAATAACATTGCCATACCAATAACAAAACCTAAAATAAAATTATTCTTCCAAAAACCAACAATCAAGAAAATAGTCAGACCTGTCACAGCTCCAGTAACTAAACCTGTGAAAACTTCCGCTAGAATCAATCGTGTAAAACTATTTTCTTTTTCATCCGAGATAGCCAATCGTCGCACGGCAACCGCCAATGATTGCGTCCCCGCATTCCCAGCTGTCCCCGTAATTAGTGAAATAAACACCGCTAAAATACTCGCTTCACTCACAAGGTCTTCGTAATGACTAATCAATGATGCTGTTGACATTCCTAAAAACAATAGCGTAATCAGCCACGGTAGTCGCCTGGATGCAGCCTTGATTGGATTTTCATTGACTTCTTCTACATTGACCCCAGCCAAACCAGAGTAGTCACTTGCTGCTTCATCATCAATAACGTCAATAATATCATCAACCGTTACGATTCCTAACAAATGATCATCATAGTCAGTAACTGGTAATGCTAGAAAGTCATAGTCCCGAAATGTTTGCGCCACATCTTCTTGGTCATCACCCACATGCACTGAGATAATTCGTTCACTCATTAAGTCAGCGATCATTGTATCGTCATCGTTGACAATCAAATCGCGCAAAGAAATAACACCAACTAGTTTTCCTTCTTGATTGACCACATAAATGTAGTAAATCGTTTCAGCCACATCTGCCTCATTTTTCAACACATACATCGCTGAACGGACGGTTTGATTTGCAACGATTGAAACAAATTCCGTTGTCATGATAGCGCCGGCTGTTTCATCTTCATAGTGTAACAATTCTTTGATTTCACTGGCATCTTCAGTGGACATCAAACTTAAGTATTTAGCTATTTGTTTTTTATCTAACGTATTTAACAAATCGACCGCATTATCGGTATACATTTCTGCCAACATATCCGCGGCATAGCTTGGTCGCATCTCTGCCAAATATTCCTTCATATGTTCATTATCTTCTTCAATCACGTCGAACATATCAGCTAATTCTTTCGGCGAAAGATACGTATAGATCAATTGACGATCATCTTCAGGGAGTGACTGGTAGAACTGCCCCTGCTCATAAATATGCATCTCCAAGAAATCATTTCTAAATTCTTGAATATTATTTGTCTTCAAATCCTGAGACAACTGGGCAAATCTTTCCTCTAATTCTTGATTTTCGTCCAAACCAATCTCACCTCACCTTAATCTTTAAAACGTTTGATCACTGCTGCCATGTCTTCTGCTAGTGGCTGCTTAAATTCTAATAATTCTTGAGTAAAAGGATGATAAAAGCGTAAATCATAACAATGGAGCGCCTGTCTTTGGATACCCAAATCCATGCGTCCCTCATACATATCATCACCTAACAAAGGACAACCTATTGCAGCAAAATGAACCCTAATTTGATGCGTACGCCCTGTATGAAGTTGAATATCAACTAACGCTGCATCTGAAAAAGCTTGATCAAGCCAATACTCTGTTTCCGCAGCTCGACCTTCTGGGGAAATCGTTCGTTTCAGTAACGAAGTATAGTCCCTCGCAATCGGCAATTCAATGCGTCCATGCGTTTGTAATTCATTCATTTTTCCGCTAACTAATGCTTGATATTTCTTCGTAAATTTCTTTTCTCGAAGTTGCGTATCCAACTTGGCATGAGCAAAACCATGTTTGGCAAATAGCATCAATCCAGATGTATCTCGATCCAATCTGGTTACTACGTGGATCACTTGGTTTTCATACGCTTGTTTTTTGTAATACGCTTTGACCCGATTCGCCATCGTACCATTAGGATGGTATTGTGCCGGAATCGAAGAAACACCCGCTGGTTTATTGACTACCAAAACATGTTCATCTTCAAAAACAATGTCGATTGGTGTCTCATCTAAAAGAACCGTTTCATGCTCTCCTTCAGCAGGAATCACAATGGTTACCTTATCATTGTCTGTCAGAGAAAACAAGACATTTTCGACTTGGTCATTGACTTTGATTTCGCCGCCTTGGAATTTTATTTTTGCTAATAAACCTTTAGAAATCCCTTGTTCTTTCAAGAAATATTTTACTTGTTGCGGATGCTCCTTTTGATAAATCCATGTAAACTGCATACTATCCCTCACCAATAAAGGCATCCTTCACGCGATGCCAAAAATGCATATGTCGATAAGAAGCAAAATGGATGCGTTCTTTCGCAATTCGGTAATAAATTGAATGAATGTGTCCCTTTGCCACGTCCAATTGATCAACTGTCACCAAATAATCTTCTGTATTTTCTAACTTGATTTCAACCCACTCATCTTGCCCAATTACAATGGGGGAACCTAACGTCCGAAAAACACGGTTATTCAAAGAGGCAATTTCTGTTAATTGAAAGGCATTGATACTAGGATGGATAACCGCTCCACCAATACTTTTATTGTACGCAGTAGAGCCAGTCGGTGTCGAAATCGCCAATCCATCACCACGAAAACTTTCAAACAATTCATCTTTGATATACACATCAGCAACCATCGTCCGGTTCGCACGTTTGATTGTTGATTCATTCAATGCAAAAAAATGTTTATCTGGTTGATCATTTGTGTAACTAATTCGCACATCGAGTAACGGATAACTAACACTTTGTTCGCGCGTCGTCAATAAACTATCGACTAACTCTTCTAGTTCGTAATCGCGCCAGTCTGTATAAAAACCAAGATGCCCAGTATGCACACCTAAAAAGCGAACTTCATTCAACCGATGATTAAACCGATGAAAAGCCGAAAGTAACGTTCCATCCCCTCCAACCGAAATCACCAATTCTGGATTTTTTTCATTGATTTTGATACCAGCTTGCGTTAAAAGAGCAACCAACCGTTCGGTAACTTCTAATGTTTTTGCTTCATTATTATGAACAATGGCTACTTTCATTCGTTGCCTCCTTGCTTCTCATCTTCTTTATCCAGCAATGTTCGATAATAAACATCATCTGATTTTCCTCGACCATGAGAAAATAGGCGCTGTGCCTCTTGAATTTCTTCACGAATATTAGACATTTCTTCGTCTAATTGATAGGCAGCTTCTGCGGCACGTTGCAATCGTTCACTCATTTCTTCTGGAAAGACGCCTTGGTATTTATAATTTAGCGAATGTTCAATTGTTGCCCAAAAATTCATCGCTAATGTTCGAATTTGGATTTCAGCTAATATTTTCTTTTCGCCGCTAATCAACTGAACAGGATATTCGATTACTAAATGATAGGAACGATACCCACTCGCTTTTTTATTCGTAATGTAGTCTCTTTCTTGAATTACCTTCATGTCTTTACGGTTACGAATCACTTCCACAACTTGGTGGATATCTTCGACAAACTGGCACATAATGCGTAACCCAGCAATATCGGACATTTCTTCTTCTAACCGTCCCATCGGAATATGTCGTAACTGAGATTTTGTTACAATGCTATCGACTGGTTTCACACGACCAGTTACAAATTCAATTGGCACATGTTGATTTTGTTCACGGAATTGTTTACGAATCCCACGTAACTTAACTTTCAATTCTGATACAGTTTGTTCATATGGTGCTAAAAATGTTTCCCAATCTCGTTCCATAACTCATACCTCTACTTTGCACTGACATTCATTGCCTATTTTACCATACAACCAAGAGTTTCCGTAATCGTTCACCCTTTCATTGACCAGAAAAGAAAATTTAGGCAAAATAAAGAAAAAGGGGCGAATAACATGGCAGAAAATTTAGAGATTGAATTCAAAACAATGCTTTCTCAATCAGAATATCAACAATTGATTACCCATTATCAATTGACAGCAACCGATTTTAAAACGCAAACAAATAGTTACTTCGACACACCTGATTTTCAATTAAAAGCAAAAAATTGTGGACTACGCATCCGAAGATATGAGAACTTGGCAGAATACACATTAAAAACGCCAACAACATCTGGACTTTTAGAAACAACTGATACACTAACCAAAGCTTGTGCTGACGACATCCTCCAATCAAATGTGCTACCAATCACAGGTCACGTCTTTGAAAAGTTAATTGAGCTTGGCATTCACTCCTCTCAACTCATCAAAACTGGAGAGTTAACGACTAAACGTGCAGAGTTTCACATAAAGGAAGGCCTCTTAGCTATCGATCAAAGTTGGGCACAGAATTTACATGACTATGAATTAGAGCTCGAAGTACAGGACACGACTACTACAAGCGCTGATTTTTTGCAGTTTCTAAGTTCTTTCAACCTTCCTTATCGTCCGGCGAAAAATAAAATTCATCGAATGATTGAGGCAAAAAATTAGATTTCTTTCATTTTCACAAGGCGCATGAGTTCATTTTTTGCGCCTTTTCTGTTAAGTTATAGTCTGTGGATGAAAGTATTCACTAATTATATAGAATCTATTTTTGGGGGAGATTCATATGATCGAAATTTATCTTTTCGTGAACCCTTTGGGGAAATACTGTTTTAATATGGAACGGCAGCTGTTACAGTTCATCGAAGAAGAATATGGGACGACAAATCTAAAAAACAAAAAAGTTCAATTTCGTTTTTTACCTTTAGTTAACTTGCAGACAATCGGGGATGTCATGCAAACACGAGGCGTTGATCGTCAAGATTTAGAAGAACGTAACAATTTATTTTCAACAATCTACTCTGCATCACTTGATTGTAAAGCTGCACAGTTTCAAGGAAAGAAAAAAGGACGTCAATTTTTGATTAAATTGCAAGAAGCTGTAGGCTGTAAAGATATTCCTTATTCACAAGCTTTATCTGAGGAACTTTTTGCGTCTATTGGTGGAGATTTAGCAATGTTCAAAGAAGACCGTCAATCTGAATTTGTAAAAGAAGCTTTTTTCTCTGATCAGAAAATCGCTCGAGAGATGGGGATTACCAAACATCCTTCCGCGGTTGTTTATAACTACGCATATGATTGTGATTTCGGCGTTTTAGTCGAAGGGACAAATACTGTTCACCGTATTCAAGAACTTTGTAAAGTAACTGATGAATCCTATCAAATTTTTACTGGTCAACAATTACATACAACTGGTTCAAAATTTACAACTGGCGCAAGCCACTTATCTTTACTTTCAAATTAACTTTGATTCAAAACAAATAAGATCTATTTAACATCCAAGACAGATTGAATATTCTGTTTTGGATGTTTTTTATTTCACTAAAAATAAAGAGCCTCGACAAAAGTCGAGACTCTTTATTCAGCTTCATAAATTCTTTTTTTGTATCTGCACACGAAAAATTCGTTTTCTCATTTGAAACATTCTTTACCCTCTTGATTTTTATAACTCATCAATCAATGCTTCTAATTCATCCAAACGTTTTTCAAACATCGCCATTGCATCTTCAATATAAGCTGCTTGCGTCATATCAACACCTGCTTTTTTCATTACTTCCACTGGATAATCGCTGTTTCCTGCTTTCAAATAAGCTAGGTAGTTACCTAACGCATCTGGTTCTTTCGCCCAGATTTTCTTCGCTAATGCAGACGCTGCAGAAAATCCTGTCGCATATTGGAAAACATAGTAATTATAATAGAAATGTGGAATCCGTGACCATTCATATTTGATTTCTGGATCTTCTTCTACTGCTGGTCCGTAATATTTTGCATTTAATTTTCCATAACTTTCACTTAAATATTCACTTGTTAATGGCACACCTTTTGCGTCTTCAACATACATAAAATGTTCAAATTCAGCAAATTGTGTTTGACGGAAAATTGTTCCTTTGAAACCATCCAAATAATGATTTAACACGTATGCACGCACACGAGGATCTGTTTCTGTTTCCAACAAATACTCAGTCAAAATATTTTCATTTGTTGTCGAAGCAATCTCTGCCAAGAAAATTGAATAATCTCCATAAACATAAGGTTGGTTTGAACGAGTAAAGAAACTATGCACGCTATGACCCATTTCATGAACTAAGGTAAATAATTGATCTAATGTATCATGCCAATTCAACAAAATGTATGGTTTCGTATCATAGCTTCCTGAAGAATACGCTCCGCTGCGTTTCCCTTTGTTTTCAACCACATCGATCCAACGATCAGCAAATGCTTCTTCAACAACTGCCATGTACTCTTCACCCATTGGCTGTAAAGCTTCTAAGGCTTTTGCTCTTGCATCCTCATAAGAAAACTTGATCGGCGCTTCCCCTAATACCGGAGTATACAAATCATACATGTGTAGTTCTTCAACATTTAATAAACGTTTACGCAATTCCATATAACGATGTAATAATGGCAAATGCTTATTCACTACTTCAACCAATGTATCATATACACTTTCAGGCACATGGTTGTTGCTTAAAGAAGCTTCACGAGCAGAATGATAATGACGTGCTTTCGCTTTAAAATTGTACCCTTTGATGTGTGCACTCAAAGTCGAAGCAAAAGTATTTCTAAATTGTTCATATACTTCATATAGTCCTTTAAATGCCGCTTCACGTACAGAACGGTCTGTACTTTCTAACAACTGACCATAGACTCCATGAGAAAGTTGGATTTTTTCGCCATTTTCTCCTGTGATAGTTGGAAAAACTAAATCAGCATTGTTCAATACGGAAAATGTACTACTTGATGCACCAAAAATTTCTCCAGCACCAGCTAAAAGTGCTTCTTGATCAGCCGATAAGACGTGCGCACGATTATCTACCATTTGCTGAACAAAATGGCGATAGATTTCTAATTTTGGCTCTTCTTCAAAGTAACTCCAAATCGTTTCATCTGATAATTGGAGAACTTCTGGTTCCAACCAAGAAACTGATTCACCCACTTTTGCCATTAAGCTACCCGCACGTGAATGCAAAGCTTGATATGTCGTGTTTGCAGTATCTTGATCATTCTTCAAATGAGCGTAAACGTACAACACTTCAATTTTACGATAAACATCTAAAACAAACTCAAGCGCATTCAAAAATGCGGTTGCGCCGTTAGCTAGCGTTCCCTTATACTTTTCTGCCTGTGTCAGTTCCTCAGATAGTTCTTGATATTTTTCGTCAAATTCTTGATCATTTGCAAAAATTTTCGTCAAATCCCAAGTTAAATTTTCAGATAGTTCTTCGCGATTCGGTAATTGGGTTGTTTCACTCATGAAATCGACTCCTTTTTCTTAATCTTTCTTCATCTTATCACAAATTTTCTCAGACAAAAGCTTCTTGCTTAAATTCGTCTAAATATTCTAACAAAAGTTTTTTAACTTTTTAGTTATCCACTTTCTTTTTCCATAGGTCACAACACTCTTCAAAAAATCGCCAATACATTTGTTCTTTCGAAATCAACGGAAACAACCACTCTGGGGCCACGTCTTCAAGCTTTTCACGCCAGCAAAGATAATGAAGCAGTCGTTTTTCCTGTAACGTTTCCTCAAATAGCACTCGATACACAAGCACGTTTGTCCCAAAGAAAAAGAAAAATGCACTTTGCTGATAGATCCATGAGGAAAGATAGAGAAGATGCTTTCCTCTCATATAACAAAACTCTTGAACTTGCAAAAGAGCATCCTGTTTCCGGCGCAATTGCCAATCAAGTTCCTGATAAATTTCTTTTTTAGCTCGACTAGCAACGATTTGTGTGTCACTAACCAACTGATTGGTCAGAATCTTAGTTAAAGAACAAGTATAAAATGACCACTCCATTACCCGATAACTGATTTCCTGAGCGACAGACAACGTCAACTCATGATAAAGATACAACTTTCCTGTGTGTCTATCCACCGCCCAAAAATGAACATGACGTTGCTCGTCATAGCGGCAAGCACCTTTCACTAATTGTGATAATTTGGGGCCTGCTAACAACTTTTTGTTAATCAAACTACTGCTAAGAATCCACCAAACGGTGAACTGCTTACGCTGATAATTCGTTGTCCGTTCAATAAATCGTGAATAAGCTAATGGTGAACATTGGATCTCAAATGCAAAATTTTCGCTAAGTAAATCTGGTCTTTGGGCTAATTCAGACAAATAAGGTTCTATTTCTACCTGTTCAGCGAATTTTTTTAACCATTGATAGAAGACTTCTTTCAGGAATACATGCTCCTCTGATTCTGCTTCGCTAAAAACTTGACATACACTACTTTTCTTATGTGCAAAATGTGCACGAACTTGCTTTCCTTGTTTTAAAATCACCGGCAACCGACAGCCTGGACAAAAATAAATTTCTTGTTTCACAGCTTGACTAGCAATGAATCTTTTTCCATATTGATTGATTGCACACAACATTGTACTCTCCCTTTTTTGTTTCTCAAAAAAAGTTACGCGGTTTTCAATGATTTTTTTTTTGCAAAAAAAAGCCATTGTTGATATGCAATCAACAATGGCTTTTCCAATGACAATATTTAGTTGAAATAAAATCTGGTGCGTTCAATCGCATTTCGTTCCATTAAACATTTTCCATGCTCGCTCAACGCGTCTGCAGTTCGATCACTCTTCTTAGAAAATTCAAGAATTCTCGCAATTTGATTTTCTACATCTGCTTGGTTAAGATTTTCGAGCCAAAAATGTACCGATAAATAATACTTTTCGTCAAACAAATATAAATCTGTCCAAGCAGACTCTAATCGCACATCTTGAGCCAACTGAATCATTTGTTCAAAATCATCAAACACAAAAATCGCACGACTCTCATCTGCTTTTACAGGCTCATCTTCCGCATCTTTGGGTTCATCATAATCATCCATCATTTGTTGGCGCAAGAACTCACTAACATCATCTGAGTCAATCGGACCATCGTGTGCTTGAATCATTTCTTCATCAGGCAAATTCTTACTAATAAATAATTCTAGCCCATCACCCTTTGGCAAAACTTGGAAAGTCACAGCTTCGCTTCCACGAAATTCTTCTTCGATATCGACTTCTTCTAAAATACTATAGAAGAAATTCTCTATCTCCTTGTGATTACCCAACAAGTCTAAAAAAGAAACACCTCGTTCTTCTAAATCTTCATGACCAATCAATACGCGGATGGTATTTTCATTGATATGTTCCATTTCCATTTCGCAACACCTCACTTTGCCGCAACGGTTAATATAGCTTCATTGTAGCGAAAACCAGTTAAATGTAAAGAAAAACCTAACTTTACCAATAGAAAGTTAAAAAATTTTTCTTTATTGAAACAGCTACTGAAACAATCACCCTACGCTATTTTTTATAATTGTGTAATGATTTCTTATCTAATCACAAATAAATAACCATAATCCTTGAACTAAAAATATCAGCCAAATTTTTTATTATAACAAAAAACTTGGAAGACCATCTACAGACAGTCTTCCAAGTTTGATAATCTTTTATAATCCAGCCATTAACTGGGCCTGACGTAACTCTAATTGGCGAACATCGCGTGGTAAGAAACGGCGAATTTCATCTTCATTGAAGCCAACTTGCAAACGTTTGTCGTCAATCATAATTGGACGACGAAGCAATCCAGGGTTTTTTTGAACTAAGTCTAGTAGCTCTGGCAATGGTAGCTCATCTAAATCCATATTCAACTTTTGAAATACCTTTGATCGCGTTGAAATAATTTCTTCTGTACCATCTTCTGTCATTTGCAAAATAGCTTTTAATTCAGCGCTATTCAACGGTTCAGAGAAAATATTACGCTCAACAAATGGGATTTGATGCTCTTGCAGCCACGCACGAGCCTTTCTACAGGATGTACAACTTGGGGAAGTATATAGTGTTAACAACGTGCACCACTCCTTTTCGTGAAAATCATCACATTTTTGTAACAGAAGACTCATTTCATCTTCTATCTGTTTCTATTATACCTAATCGCAAATTAAATAGCTACCTTTTTTTTTATATTTTTTTTCAAAAATGAATGTTATCTAAGGTTTTTTTACAGTTAAAGCAAGGCTTTTCATTTTGACACACATTTGAAAATGAGAAAACTCCAATCATTTTGCAATTTTTTTGCAAAATTAAACAGCCTGAAAAACTGTACTATTTTAAAATCACTAAAGCAAAAAGAAATCGGATACATTAGATTAAATATGTTTTTTATTCCTACGAAATCAATTAAGCCTATTCAGCAGTCGATAAAAAAAGTTTAACATAACGCCTATTTCATCTGTACTAAATAACAACACTGTTAACATAAAAAACAAGTAATTAAAATTATTCTAAATTAAAAACAAAGATAGTGTTATTTAAAGTTTCCTGCAAAATTTTGCTACTGTATCAAAATTTGATTTCTAAACAATTTCTTTAGATTTAAAAGAAAAATTATCTCTCAAAAAAATCTCAAAAAAGCTTAATTGATTGTTCTGGTCATCTTTTTCTTTTTTTATATCATTTTTGGTGAAAAAAACTGAAATTTAAAAACGTTGCTACAACAACAACTAGAAAATACAGTAATAAAAACCTTTATTATCAACGTTTATCGAGATTTTTTTCTGATACAATGATGAAGGATTTGTGAAAAAACAAATGAAAATCGAAAGGCGTGTAAGATTTGATTAAAGCTGTTGTATTTGATGTTGACGATACAATGTATGACCAACAACAACCATTTAAAAATGCGGTGAATAGAGTGGTTCCGCTGGTTTCAGATGAAGATATGCATCCATTATATATTCGTTTCCGTCATCATAGTGATGAAAACTTCCCAAAAGTGATGGCTGGGGAATGGACATTAGAATATATGCGGGCACATCGGATTAGCCAGTCGCTAAAAGATTTAGACTATCCACATATTACTGAAGAAGATGGTTTGTTTTTCCAAAAAGTATATGAAGACGAACTAAACAATATTTGTCTACATGATGAGGTTCGCAAAACACTCGACTTTCTAAAAGAAAAACACGTACCTATGGGTATTATCACGAACGGTCCAACAGATCACCAATCAAAAAAATTAAGCCAGCTACAATTAGCAAATTGGATTCCAACTAAAAATATGATTGTTTCTCAAGCAACTGGCTTTCAAAAACCTGAAAAAGAAATTTTCCAATTAGCAGCCGCAACATTTTCAATGGAACCAGCAGAAACACTCTACGTTGGTGACAACTATGACAATGACGTTCTTGGCGCGCATCGTGCAGATTGGCATTCTCTTTGGTTTAATCATCGTGGAAGAACGATTGATACAACACCTGTTTCAGACATCGAAATTAGTTCATTCGATCAATTACTTGAAACAATGGAATCTGTCTTTGCTTAATCAAGTTAAAAATACTCAGGACAAGTAGTTTGTCCTGAGTATTTTTGTTAGCAAAAAATTAGGCAAATTTTTTCTCAAAAAACGGATTAAATCCGCACTTTTTTTGAGTCCTACTCTTCCAATTCACCCACACTTAAAATCATGCGAATATCGTCTTCCGTTAGCTTCGTCAATTGTTCTTCGTTTCCTTGAATTACTTTTTGGAACAATTCTCGTTTTTCTTTTTGTAAAGAGTTCATTCGTTCTTCAATCGTTCCTTCAGCAATCATTCGCCAAACTTCCACCACGTTTTTCTGACCAATGCGGTGTGCCCGTCCGGCTGCTTGTTCTTCGATTGCGGGATTCCACCACAAATCGTACAAGATAACGGTGTCTGCTCCTGTCAGATTTAGTCCGGTCCCACCAGCTTTCAATGAAATCAAAAAGACATCTCGCTCGCCGTCATTGAAAGCATCAACCATTGTTAAACGATCTTGTGGTTTTGTACTTCCACGTAAATAGAAAGTTGTCATTCCTAGCTCTGCCAGCTCTTCTTCCAAGATGCTCAACATCCCAGTAAATTGAGAGAAGAGTAATACACGTCGGTTGTTTTCTTTGGCAGCTACTAACATATCTTTCACTTGTTCTAATTTTCCTGACCCACCTTGATAATCATCAATAAACAAGCGTGGATCACAACAAATTTGGCGTAAGCGTGTTAAGCCAGCTAAAATTCCAATCCGATTTTTCTTAAATGCTTCTGCATCCATTGAAGCTACTTCTTCACGCATTTGGCGCAAATAAGCAAGATAAACCGTTTTTTGTTCTTCTGTTAAAGCAGAATATAAATTCATTTCCGTTTTTTCTGGCAAATCTTGAAGCACCGTTTGCTTATCTCTTCTCAAGACAAACGGACGAATCATTTGTGCAATCTCTTCTGTCGAAAGTTCTCTGAATTTCGTTCGATTTGGAAAGAAACCAGGCATGATTGTCGCAAATAATGACCATAGTTCTTCTAAATTATTTTCAATTGGTGTTCCGCTCAGTGCAAATCGTTGTGGAACTTGTAGTTCTCTCAAGGCTTGCGCCGTTTTCGTACTACTATTTTTTACCATTTGTGCCTCATCTAAAACCAAATATTGAATCGACATTTCTTGATAATCAGCAACGTCTTGTCGCAAACTTGCATAAGAAGTTACGCGAATATCAACGTCATTTTTAAGAAGTGTTTCCCGCTCTTTTTTATTTCCATTTATCACTTGAACACTTAAAGAAGGCGCAAATTTTCTGATTTCTGCTTGCCAATTATAAATCAGACTTGCAGGAGCAACAATCAGTGCAGATAACCCATTCTTTTCTTCTTTTTCTGAAAGTAAAAAAGCGATTGTTTGTAGCGTTTTACCTAGCCCCATCTCATCAGCTAAAATTCCACCAAATTGATAATGACCGAGCATTTTTAACCACTGGAACCCTTGTCTTTGATAATCGCGCAATTTCGCATTCAGTCCCTCAGGTAACGCCACTTCATAGTTTTCTGGTTGGATCAGATCTTGTACCATTTTTTTGAAAGAATCGCTAAAGGTTGTTCGACTTCCTGATAATTGGCTTTGAACAATCAGGCCTTGATTTTTAGGTACATGGATCGTTCCTGCTTCCGAACGAATTGATTCTCTTAACTGACGCAAAACCTCACTTGTTTGTTGAAACTCTTCTGAGTCAAAAGATAAAACTTGTCCATTTTCCAACGTGTAGAACGCATCATTGCGCAACAAACTTTGTAGCACATGATCGATCTCTTTTTCCTGGATTCCTGTGACATCAAACCGGATATCTAACCATGAACCTGTTTCAGTCACTTCGATTTGCGGTTGGTGCTTTTGAGCATCTAAATACAATTCACGTAATTTTTTTCCAATTCGTACTTCACCGAACTGGCGAAAAACAGCTAATTCTGTTCTGAAAAATGCGTATAATTCTTCCCCCGCAGGCAACACCCGCTCATAACCTGTTTCATTTTCTTGATAGTGATACATCTTGAATAAGTCAATCACTCGTTGTTCTTGTGCTTGATCTCGTAAAATTTCACGAGAAGAGTCTGATTGTACTTCATGCTTCTCATCAGTTGAATAAATGACATCTTCATAAATAAAATCAATTCGCGCTTGAATTTTCCCTTTGGATTTCCGGAAGAAAAACACGAATTCAACAGGGATATCTGCAACTTCCGATTCCACCTCTTCTGTCACTTCCACTTCTGCAATTTGGGTTAACAGAGGCAACAGTTCTTTAAAAAGTGAAGAAAGTTGTTGTTTTTCAAATCTGACTTGAGGTGTTTCAAAACGCTTCATTAGTTGTTGCCAGGTAAGATAGATGGTTTGCTGTTGTTTCGTTAAGGAATAGAACGTTCCTTGCATCATTCCCCATTGATAGTGAGTAAAAAATAAATCAAATGTATTTTCAGCACGTAATAGATACGCATCTTCTTCTTTAACTACTTTAAAATGCAGTGGCTTTTCTTGATCTGAAATTTCAATTCCCTGATACGTTTGTTGATCAATTATCACTTGTAAACGGGTTGTTTGATTCATCTGCTCCAACAAATATTTTGCTTGCTCTACGGGTAACATCAAATATCGCTTATCTAATTTTCCTTTGACTTGCAGACCGCTGACACCCAGTAGTTGTTGTGTTTGTGCCGTTCCAGCGAATAAGCTCAAAATCGTTTGATCTTCTCCTTGAAACGCGCGTTTATTCAATTCAAATTGATATTGTTTATTTACGGTGTAAGCTTCATTTTCGGTATAAGCTTGCAAAAAATCATAAATATTTTTGACAATATAGGTTTTCTTAGGTGCTTTTAAGTAGCCGATTCTCAAAGAAACTGCTAGTAATGATAGTTCTGGATGGTATTGATTTGTTTCAATCGCTTCAACTTGATACTCAACAATTAACGGCTGGATTGCACGCGTTGTTTGTTTCGTTTGTAAACGCGCAAACCCTTTGCTTAAAATCTCACCTTCACTAACTGTTCGAACTGGTTCAAGCATTGGCTGGTCTTTTCTCATCACTCGGGAAACATTTTTCGAACGTAGATATAATTCAACAGCCACCGTATGCTTACAATAATGATGCTCTTCCCAATAAGGACATTGGCAATAATCAACTTCCTTTGCTGTGCCATCTAAATCGACCATGTACAATTCGCTACCTAATACTTCAGCATGCCATACGATATTTTCTTGATCAGGAACAACCGATAACACTCGACCTTCTTGCAAGTATTTGCGTCCGCGTTCAATCACTTTTTCCGGAATACTCCATTTCATCGTTATCAATCTCCCTTTATCCAAGATGATAGCGAACGGTACTTTGTCCACTACCTTTTGCATCAATTCTTATTTGTTGTAACACTCGTTCTTTTAGTTCTCTGACGTGACTGATGATTCCTATCATCCTTCCTTCGCTTTCAATCGTTTCCAAAGCTTCCATTGCCATTTCTAGTGCTTCCTCATCTAATGAGCCAAAACCTTCATCGATAAATAACGCCTCAACAGTAATTCCACCTGACTGTGCCTGGATGACTTCTGCTAATGCCAATGCTAACGAGAGAGCAGCAATGAAACTTTCTCCTCCAGACAAGGTGTGCGCACTTCGCGTCATCCCAGCTTCGTCATCATACACGTTGATTTCCAATCCAGTTTTGCCACGATAGCTCCCAACTGAATCGACTAACTCAAACTGATACCGATTTTTC
The DNA here is from genome assembly GCF_050528535.1 of Enterococcus sp. DIV0176. Classification (NCBI taxonomy): domain Bacteria; kingdom Bacillati; phylum Bacillota; class Bacilli; order Lactobacillales; family Enterococcaceae; genus Enterococcus; species Enterococcus sp. DIV0176. Next base: position 2,374,009 of record NZ_CP172879.1, read on the forward strand.
GTTAGACGTTGTAAATGAGTATTGGCAACTTGGAGTACTTCTTGTAAGTACACTTGAAGTACATATCTTTCTAAACTGATTTTTTTCACGTTTTCCCCATTGATTGTTTGCGAAAGCTGTTGTAGCTGTGCCAACTCATCCAGTTGCTTTTGACTTGTTTGATAAAGTGCTGCAAATTCCGTCACAATCGCTTGATTATTTTCTTGTTGCTCTTGGATTTTATAAAGTGCCGTTTGCTGTTCTTCAATTACTTGCTTTCCTTGCGCAATCTGTTCAGCTAAATGGGTATCCTCTGGCACTTCAACTGACAAATCCACCGACTCTAGTTGTGCTAGTTTCGCCTTCGTAATCAATTGGTCTTCTTGATATGTTGCGACAATCGTTTTGTACTCCTCATATTCAACTTGTTGCTGAGCAAAAGACACTCCTTCATCTGCTGAATTAAAATACTCTTGTTCGGCTAACAAATCCTGAATTTTTGCTTCTGTTTTCATTTGTTTGACAGCCAATTTTGCTAATTGTTCTGTTACTTGACTAAGTTGCGCTTTCGTTAACTCAATGGATTGATTGAGTTTATCTCCGACTGCTTTTTCTTGAGCTAATTGTTTACTTTGCTCTTCTATCTGTTGAGCCAGCTGCTGGACAACTTCTTCCAGTGTATCAATTTCAACTGTTGCTAATTGTTTCTTCAATGTTTCCATTTGACCAATACTGTGCTGGTGTTTCGCCAATAAATCTGTCTGAATTTTTTGTTGTTCTTCAACTGCTTGGCGATTTTTTTCAAGTTTTGCTTGCAGGGCTACTTGCTCAATCTTGGTTTTTGCCAACGTTTGCTCTTCTTGAATTATTTTTTGTTCAATTTTACTGAACAAATCTGATATTTGTTCACTGGTAACCGTTATGTTTGATGCATCCTCGGCCAAAGGAAAATCTTGTAATGATTCACTCAATGCTTGTTCACAAGTTGTTACTTTTATCAATGAATCAGCTAACTCTTTTTCTTCTTTTGCCAATTGTTGTTCAAGTTTAGCTACGTACGCTTCATTTTGACCATGACGTTGGTTTAACGATTCTGCATAGGCTTCCGCATCTGCTAGCTCTTTTTCTAGCTGTTGTACAGCTTGTTGTTCAGGTACTTCATGACTGGTATTTTCTAGAGGATGTTCTACTGAACCGCAGACAGGACAAGGTTCCCCTGGCAAAAGTAATAATTGCAATCGAGCAATCTGCTGTTTCGCCCACTGACTTTTAAGTTGGGCAATCTTCACTTGATGTTTTTTTCGTTTCTCTTGAATTTCTGTGGCTTCACTACTTAACTGAGCGAGTTGTTTCTGGCTCTTTGTTTTTTGTTGGTCAAGTTTTTGTGTCACTTGTTGTGCACTTTCCCACTCTCTTTTTTGTTGCTGCAAGTTTGCGAATGCAAGCTGTTGCTTTGCTAGTTCTTCTTGTGTTGCTAGTAGTTGCGTTATTTCTTGTTGGCGTATATTCAATACCCCTTGTTGCTGTTGAAAGTCCTTTAACTGTTGTGTAGCGACGGCTAGTTCTTCATCGATCAATCGAAGTGATTTGCCTTGTTCGGTGTATTCTTTGACACGAGGAAGTAATGTTTTCTTTTCTTGATAGTCATCATTTAACCGTTCAATTGCTTTTTGCAAGTTTTGCCGTTCTTCGACTTTTTCTTTCCACTGCGTGAGTTCTTCTTGTAACTCGTCCAACAGCTCTTTCTGCTTTAATTCATCTTCAAGAAGCAATTTCCGTTCATTTTCGTATTCTTTGTTATGTGATACAGGATCAAGCAAACGTTGTCCAAACTCATAATAACGAATCCATTGTTTTTTTTCTGTTATTTCGTCTTGCATTTCAAGCAAATTCCCCATTTTTTCGAGTAACGTTTGCTTTTCTGCTCTTTGTTTTTGTACCGATTGGATTTGGTAATACTCTTTTTCTAGCTTTCCTTGAACAACTTGCTCTTTTTTCAACTGTTGTTGAACGAGTTGGATTTTCTCTGCTAACACTTGCTGTTCTTTTGTCCAATACTGCATCACTTCTTCAAAGCTCAGTTCAGAAAAATCTCGTTCTTCTAGAGAAACAAAACGTTTTTGTAAAAGCAATAATTCTTGTTCTAAGTAATCAAGCGTTTTTTGTTGTTTCTTGGCTTTTTCTTTTAAAATTTCATTGAACTGTTGGAAAATCTGCGTACCAAATAAATTACGGAGTACTACTTCCTTTTCGCTACTAGATGAAATCAAAAAATTACGAAATTCCCCTTGCGGCAATAGTACGATTTGTGAAAATTGCTTAGCATCTAAGTGCAAGAGTTCTTTAATCAGCTCGTCGACTTCCCCGCGTTTCGTTAACTGACGCACTTCTTTTCCTGATTCGTTAAAAATTGTTAAGGAAACTTTCGCTGATTGCTTACGATTTCCGTCGCCTTTTAACTTAGCCAGCACTTGCTCAGGTTTGCGCGTGACTTCATAAGTTAGCTTCTGATGTTCAAACGAAAAAGTGACACTGGTTTCTTCTGCCGGTGTCGCAAATAATGAACGCATCTCTTTTCCCGAGCGCAGTCGCCCTGAAGTTTCTCCAAACAAAGCATAGGTCATCCCATCAAAGATTGTCGTCTTGCCTGCACCTGTTTTACCGCTAATCAAAAATAGTGGTGCTTCAGTCAAAAGCGAAAAATCAATGGTTTCATCAATAAAGGGACCAAAGTTTTTTAATCGTAATTTTTGTGGTTTCATCACTGATCATTCCATTTCCATTAGTTCTTGTAGAGTTTCTGTGAGCCACTTTTCTTGATGATCTGTCAGTGGTTCATCCGTTATTTCTTTAAAGAAAGTTGTCGCCATTGATTTCGGATCTTTCATTTCTACCGACTGTTTTGTCGTTATTGTATCCAGACGGCCGTTCACTCGTTCCACGCCTAAGATTCTTGGATATATTTTCCGCAACTGATTCATCATATTGGGGATGATTGTTCGGTCTGTTAAGTAGATTTGTGTGTAATTTTCCCGATTAACTGTTTGGTAAAAAGCTGGGCTCAATAGTTCTTTAAAATTTGCTTGTAGTTCTTGAATATCATGAAGAGGTGTTAATTCACGGAAAGTCAATTGTAAACGATCATTCAAATCAACTATCCAGACACCTTTTTTCTGATTGATTTCTGATAAAGAAAACTTCAACGGTGAGCCACTGTAGCGTGCATTTTCTTGGTGCAAAGCCGCTTGATTATGCAAATGACCCAATGCAACATAGTCAAAATCTTTCAGCAAGTCGCCAGACACTGCATCTAAACCACCGACTTCAATCTTTGTTTCTGAATCAGATTTTGAGCTTCCCGTTACAAAAAAGTGACTGACTAATACTTGTTTTTTATTTGGTTCAAATAGCGTCTGCATTTTTTCAACGACTAAAGTCATTGCTTGTTGAATCGTACGAATTTCATCGTCTTCAAAATATAAACGAGCAGCAATTGGTTCAAAGTAAGGTAACAAAAAGAACTGTGTGTCACCAAACGTAATCGGTTGAAACGCTTCAGCAAACTGAGTGCGCAAGAAAAAATCAGATTGACTAAACCAAGGTGTCCCTGTCGACAATCGAATGCTACTATCGTGATTGCCAGAAATTGCGAAAATCGGAAATTTTTCTTCTAAATTCCAATCAATCATCAACTGATTAAACAACTCGACTGCTTCCGTCGCTGGCACGCTTCGATCATACAAATCACCTGCGATGATGATTGCATCAACTTGTTCCTCTTTTGCTACATTCAAAATATCTGAAATAACTTGCTTTTGTTCTTCAAGCAAATCATAGCCTTGTAATTTTTTTCCAATATGCCAATCGGCTGTGTGCAAGAAACGCATATACTCACCTCAAAAAAATGTCCTTCTAATGATTATAACACTTCCCAGAAGGTCGTAACAGAAATGTTTCACATCTCCTATATCCATAAAAAAACAGAGACGAAACAAAAAACTACGAAAAAATCAAAATTGATTTTCTCGTAGCTTCTCATTTATTTTATTTCATATTTAAAATCAGGATTTACTTCTTTGTCTAATTGATCAAACGCACCTTGTGTTCGACGTTCGACTTCTTCCAAACCTTCCTTATCCATTTTCTTAATGTCAGATAAGTCAATTGGTTCTCCAAACCGAACCGTTACACGTTTGCGCTTAAACAGATCCCCCAATGTCAATGGTCCTTGGTAAACAGCCGGAACGATTTTCACTTTTGCCATTTTAGCAATCAACGCCATCCCACCTTTCAACTCTGTCGCATGGCGCGTACCACTTGGAAACATGATTAGACCCAAGTCTGTTGATTTCAATATTTTTACAGGTGTTTTGATTGCGCTTGGTCCTGGTTTATCGCGTTTGACCGGAAAAGCATTCGCATGTGTCAAAATAAATCGTAAAATCGAATTTTTGAACAACTCTTCTTTTGCCATAAAGCTAAATTTCTTTGGTGCCGCCCCAACAGCTAGGTACAATGGATCCCACCAAGTGCGATGTGGCGCAACTAATATGTAATTCTCGTCTTTAGGCAACAATTCTTTATTTTCATAATGGGCATTGCCGTTGACTATCGCTAAGACAACTCGAACAACCCCGCGCATAAATCGATAAAACATAGACTCTTCCTTTCTCTTTGCTGAACATAGATAGTATGCCTAAAAAAATCTTCCTTGGCAAGCAAACTTGGTTCTTTTTAACAAACATAGTATAATACAAACGATTATTTTATTCACTTTGGAGGGAAACCCATGCTTCACGAAGACGAACGAATTGACCAATTATACGCAGAAGATATTAAAATTATCCAAAGTGCGCAAGTTTTTTCCTTTTCACTTGATGCTGTTTTACTCGCAAATTTTGCGCGTGTGCCGAAAAGAGGACAAATCGTCGACCTATGTGCTGGAAACGGTGCAGTCGGTTTATTTTTAAGTAGAAAAACGAATGCACAGATTGATTTGATTGAACTACAGCCTCGCTTAGCCGATATGGCGAAAAGAAGCGTTGTGCTTAACCATTTAGAAGACCAAGTCACTGTTCATACCACCGATTTAAAAAATAGTTTAGCAGTTGTTCGTCATAATTCTTGTGATCTTGTTGTCTGTAATCCACCCTACTTCAAAGGATTGCCCACAAACAAAAAAAATCCAAATGAACACTTAGCCATTGCGAGACATGAGATTTATACAACACTCAATGACGTTATCCAAATCTCTAGTAAACTTTTAAAGACAAACGGGCGCTTTGCAATGGTTCATCGACCTGAACGCTTTTTAGAAATTTTAGATGTCATGCGTGAACACCAAATCATTCCAAAACGCATTCGCTTTGTCTACCCAAAAGCTGGAAAAGATGCCAATATTTTATTGATTGAAGGTATCAAAGAAGGAAAATTAGACGGGTTTAAGGTTTCTTCACCACTTATCACTTATGATGAAGATGGTCAGTATACGCCAGAATTACGTGGTATGCTTTATGGAGACTAAGCATTATTTTTATGTTCTCGCTTGTAAGGACGACACTTTTTATGGTGGATATACAACCAACCTTGAGCGAAGACTTGCCGAGCATAACAACGGTACAGGCGCCAAGTACACTCGCTTACGTAAGCGTCGCCCTTTACAAATGATTCATGCAGAATGTTTTGAAACTAGAAGTGAAGCAACCAAAGCAGAGTCTGCCTTTAAAAAATTAACTCGAAAACAAAAAGAACTTTATTTAGACACGCATCTCTCCGTTGATCTTCCCTAAGGTGTAATGGGAAAAACTTCTTCTTATTCCTATTTAGAACAAAAAAAGACTTGAGATGAACCTTCATCTCAAGTCTTTTTCTTATTGTGCTGTATCTAAATCTTCTGGTGTATTTGCCATTGAGGATGAAGTTACGCCATTAGTTAAATCTTCACTGTCCTGATTCGTTGCCTCGTCAGTTACTTCTGAATCTTTCGTTGACTCACTGCTTGAACTTTTGCCACCTAATAACGCTTGGCTAACAAAGTGCGCATAATGGATCATTCCTTCAGGGTTTGGATGAACTTGATCGTCGTAGAACCATTCATCGTGATCTTTGCTGTAGTCATACCAATCAATCAGGGTCATATTATCATATTTTTTCGCCATTTTAGCTAGCATATCATTTACATCATTTTGCCAGCGTTTGGTTGGTACTCGAACATTTACCCAGTAGACTTTGCGATCACCTATCGTGTCCATCACACTATCAAATTGCGTTTCTGAAAATGCACCATTAGTTCCTAAACCAACCAACACGGTATCTTTCAAGAGCTCTTGTTTTTTCAGTTCTTCAAGATAAGGTTCGCTCGTATAAAGCTGGCGTCCGACGTCACCGTCCACAACTACTTTAGGATAAATTTCTTTTAAGTCCGTGGCTGCATCAAGCATAACCGAATCGCCAAAAGCTGTCAGTTCCAGTTTTTGTGCTTTCTTTCCTTGTGCCTTAGTCAAATCATATTTATCCAAAACACTCTGATCAAGTGTTCCAGAAGCTTTGCCATTTTCTTCTTTACTTTTTTCTGCTAATTTTTTATTCGCAGCAATTTTTTCTTGTAACTGTTGTTGATCCGCTGTCACAGCATTCTTTGGCGCAATCGTAAAGCCAACTAATGCAATGATGACAACTAGTAAACCTGGAACTAGCCACGGCTTTTCAAGACTAAGAATTGGTTTTTGGAACCAGCCCTTAACAACTGAAAATGTTTTGCTATAATCAAAACGTGCCAATGGTCGTTCAATATAGCGATAAGACAATTCACTAATCAACAGAATCAAAGTTACTTCAATTAACGTGTGCATCAAGACGTGGTCGCCAATATTAGAAACTTTTGCCTCATAAAAAATCATCACAGGAAATTGGTAAAGATAGATGCCATAACTTCGCTTACCAACCCAAGTAAAGATTGGGTTCGTTAACCACCTATTCCAGCTTGCGCCAGGATGAGCTGTCACCGCAACTAACACCACACACAACAAGCTAACTAACAACATCCCACCGTAATAAACAAAGTCCATATGGTCATTGAAGAAAAAGAATGCTGAAACCAATAAGACAAACGAAATCAATCCAGCGATATTCAATGTCTTCTTCGCTTGTTTAGGTATCTCTTTTTTCAATCGTGTGCTTGGCCAAACAAAAGCCAACGCACAGCCGAGCCAAATCGAAAATAGTCGTGTATCTGTTCCATAATAAACACGAGTTGGATCTGCGCCAGGTGAATACAGAATCATCATCAGGATAGCTGAAATTCCCGACATTCCCAATACGGTGTAAAAAATCCATTTTTTCTTTCGAACTAAAGTCATCAGTACGACAAAGATAATTGGCCAAAACAGATAATTTTGTCCTTCAACTGCCAAAGACCAAATGTGAGTAAACGGTGATTCGTTGGCAAACCGATCAAAATAAGATAGCCCATTATTGATTTGCCACCAGTTATTCACATAAAACAAACTACTGATAACCGTGCCTCGCAAGTTATTTAACAAACCTCGCTGAAACAAAGTAATATACGCTGAAGCAGTAACTAATAAAAAGACTAAGCCCGGATAAAGTCGCTTCATCCTTCGAACATAAAACTGCCAAATATTTATTTTTCCATTTTGTTCCCATTCTTGTCGCAATAAATCGGTAATCAAATAACCAGATACCACAAAAAATATCGGTACGCCCAAATAACCACCTGTCATTACTCTTGGTAACAAATGATAGAGAATAACGCCCATTACGGCTAAAGAACGAATACCATCAAAGCCTGTGATATAGCGACTTTTTTTCAATCTTTTTTGTTTTTCCATTCAATCTTCCAACTTTTCATAAACTTTTTTCATTTGTAATATACGTTCATTATAAGAAAATAGCAAGACTTATTTAAACTTCTTGCCATCTTTTCTATCATCCCATAAAATTTGGCAAAAGAACAATGATTTCATCGACTTTAAGAAATTTTCAAAAGAAATAACGTAGCAACTTTTTTCACTTCCAGTCAAAAGTTAACGAGATAAGTTATTTTTTTGAAGTCATCAATAAGCAGATACAAAAAGAGGATAAAACGAACAGTCGTTTTATCCTCTTATTTTTTATTTTCTGATTAGACGCCATCTTCATAAAAACGTCCTAGAATTTGAACATTCTCTGCAATACTTACGAAAGCATCCGGGTCAGAGGCTTTCATTGCTTCTCTTAATAGCGGAAGTTCGTAACGTGTCACGATTGTCATCAAGACTGTTTGTTTGTCATGTTTGTACGCACCTTCTGCTTCATTGATAATCGTGATTCCTCGACGCATACATTTTTGGATTTCATTCACGACTTTTTCAGGATGTTTCGTCACAATCATAACCTGCATTTTCTTCTGCTTCGTGTAAAAAACATCTGTCACTTTCCCACTAACAAAAATCGACAACGTGCTATAAAACATATATTGCCAACCAAACAGAATTCCAGCAACAAACACAATCAATGCATTGAAATAAATCGAAATAGAACCAATGGATTTACCAGTTTTCTTTCGTATTGTGATACTGACAATATCTAATCCACCAGAAGACAGACCATTTCTAAGTACTAAACCAATCCCAGCTCCCATCACTGCTCCACCAAATAATGCACAGATGATTGGATCTGTTGATAACACGGTTTCGGGTACGATGTGAATAAATAGCGAGGTCAAAGTAACCGTGATAAACGTGAAAATTGTAAATTTTTTACCGATTTTAAACCAGGCTAGGAAAAATAATGGAATGTTCAATAGATAAAGAGTTGTTGACACTGGTACTTCAAAACCAATCAACGTTTTGGATAAGGTTGTTAAAATTTGCGCCAGACCAGTAATTCCACTTGAATAAATATGACCTGGTTGATAAAAAAGATTTAACGCAATAGATGCAATTAATGCATAAACAATAGATACCGAAAGTTTGGTCGTATAGTCGTGATAGGCCCAATTTTCGAACGTTTTTTTCATGAAAAAGCCTCGCTTTACATAATTATGGCTCTATTATAAGGTTTTTTCTTATAAAAAAAAAGAGAAGATGACAAAAGCTTAACACTTTTACCGTCTTCTCAGAATCATTTACAATTTAACTGATTTTTATTCTTCAATTTCAGTGACATCAATACTTAATTCTGCCAATTGAAGTGGAGAAACTAAGCTTGGTGCTTCACTCATGACATCAGCTGCTTTTCCGTTTTTAGGGAAAGCAATCACTTCACGAATATTTTCTTCACCTGCAAGTAGCATAGCAAAACGATCTAATCCTAAAGCAATTCCGCCATGTGGAGGGAAGCCGTAGTCCAACGCAGTTAATAAGAAACCAAATTGTTCTTCCATTTGTTCTTTCGTGAATCCAAGTGTTTCAAGAACTTTTTCTTGTAACTCACGAGTGTGAATCCGAATTGATCCACCACCAAGTTCATAACCATTTAAGACAATGTCGTAAGCTTCAGCATAAACTTTCGCTGGGTCTGTACCCAACAATTCAACATCTTTGGCTTTTGGCATCGTAAATGGATGGTGCGCAGACACATAGCGACCTTCTTCTTCTGAGTATTCAAACTGTGGCCAATCAGTTACCCATAAGAAGTTGAATTTTGCTTCATCAATCAATCCCAATTCTTTGGCTAAGCGTGTACGAAGCGCACCTAATGACGCTGCGACAACTTCTACCTTATCTGCACAGAATAACAGTAAATCGCCCACTTGTGCATCCGTTGCTTGAATGATGTCTTCTCCCGCTTCACCCATGAATTTTGCGATTGGTCCTTTTAACCCATCTTCTTCCACTTTTAACCATGCAAGTCCTTTTGCTCCAAATTGACCAACATATTGACCTAAATGATCTAAATCTTTTCGAGAATAATTGCCAGCAGCACCTTTCGCATTCAATGCTTTTACTGCCCCACCATTTTCTAAAGCCATTTGGAAGACTTTGAATTCGATTGATTTCACCGTTTCACTCAAGTCAATCAATTCCATTTCAAAACGTGTATCTGGTTTGTCACTACCGTAACGGCTCATCGCATCATCATAAGTCATTCTTGGGAATGGTAATGTTACCTCTAATCCACGAACGTCTTTCATAACTTTAGCAATCAAACCTTCAGTATAAGTTTGAATTTCTTCAGAAGTTAAAAACGTTGTTTCAATATCGACTTGGGTAAATTCCGGTTGGCGGTCGCCACGTAAGTCTTCATCTCGGAAGCAACGGACGATTTGGTAGTAGCGATCAAATCCTGCATTCATCAATAACTGCTTAAATAATTGTGGTGATTGAGGCAACGCATAGAAATGACCTGCATGAACACGAGAAGGAACTAAATAGTCACGCGCGCCTTCAGGTGTTGATTTACCTAAATAAGGTGTTTCAATGTCTAGAAAATCATTGTCATCCAAATAATGACGAATAGCTTTAGTTGTTTCGTGACGCATTTTGATATTCTTTGTCATTTTTGGACGACGTAAATCTAAATAGCGATATTTCAAGCGAACTTCATCGCTGATTGTTTGGTCATCTTCAATTGAAAACGGAGGTGTTTTCGCTTGGTTTAAAATCGTAATTTCATTGGCAATAATTTCGACTTCACCTGTCGCCATTTTCGGATTGACTGCATTTTCGCCACGACGTTTGACGATACCAGTAACTTCAATCACATATTCACTTCGGCATTTATCAGCTACTGACCAAGCATCTTTTGAAATTTCTGGGTTGAAGACTACTTGCACAATTCCTTCACGGTCACGTAAGTCAATAAAAATCAATCCGCCTAAATCACGACGCTTTTGTACCCACCCTTTCAGTGTAACTGTTTGATCTAATTGTTCTTGGGAAACAAGTCCACAATAAATTGTCCTTTTTGCCATCGTTCTCTCTCCTTCTTACTCAAATAATGTCGTTGTCATTTCATCATACACTTCATCAAATCGTTGATAGATTTCTTGTAATGAAAAGCTTTTTTCTTTACGATCTGCCATTGACTTCACATTAATTGTTTGGTTATTTAATTCATCTTCTCCAAGCACTAGCACTAATTTGGCATTTGCTTTATCCGCTGTCTTGAACTGAGCTTTCGCTTTACGATTCATAACATCACGATCTGCAGAGAAGCCAAAGTTACGAATTGCTTGAACAACTTTTAGTGCTTCAAGATTTGTGGCTTCACCAATTCCAACTACGTAAGCATCTAATTCATTTAAGGCTGGAATAACTACTTCTTCTGCCTCCATAGTTAACAAGATACGTTCGATTCCCATTGCAAAACCAAATGCTGGTGTTTCTGGTCCACCAAGTTCTTCTACCAAGCGATCATAACGACCACCCGCACAAATCGTCGCTTGGGCACCCATTTTTGGCGCATCACTCATAATTTCAAAGATAGTATGTGTATAGTAATCTAGACCACGAACCATATTGCTATCAATCTCATAGGGAATTTCTAGTGCATCTAACATCGTTGTTACTGTTTCAAAATGTTTCTTAGCTGATTCACTTAAATAATCTAAAATCGAAGGTGCATCCACAACAAATTTTTGGTCTCGTTTATCTTTACTGTCAAGGACACGTAAAGGATTTTGGTGTAAACGGCGTTTTGAATCTTCACTTAATTCATTTTCAACTGGTTCTAAGTAGTCAATCAACGCTTGGCGATAAGCTTGGCGTGTTTCTTGATCTCCTAAAGAATTGATAACCAAGCGAATTTGTGTGATACCCAACTGTTTAAAGAAGTCTAGCGCCATTGCCATACTTTCAACGTCTGTTGCTGGATTATCTGAACCAAATGCCTCAACACCAATTTGGTGAAATTGACGCAAACGGCCTTTTTGTGGACGTTCATAGCGGAACATTGGCCCCATATAAAAAGTTTTGTAAGGTTTAGCAAACTCTGGTCCAAATAATTTGTGTTCCACAAACGAACGAACGATTGGCGCTGTTCCTTCTGGACGTAAAGTTACATGACGATCACCTTTGTCATAAAAATCATACATTTCTTTTGAAACGATATCTGTCGTATCTCCTACACTACGTGAGATAACTTCATAATGTTCAAAAATCGGCGTGCGCATTTCATTGTATTGATAATCTCTAAATAATAAGCGTGCTGTCTCTTCAATAAATTGCCATTTTTCTGATTCACCGGGTAAAATATCATTCGTTCCTTTTGGTCTTTGGAAGTTCATACATCTCTCTCCTTTTCTTTTATGTAACTAAGTGAAAATAAAAAAATTCACCCCTGTTCACAATGAACAAGGGTGAATGAAAGTCATACACGGTACCACCTAATTTTGAAAGATTTCTCTTTCCTCTCACGAATAACGCTCGTACGCGGGACGGCTTTGCACGCGTCCATCTCCAGAGTGTCTTTTCGGTAACCAACTCTTGAATCATTTTCAGCCTCGATGATTCTCTCTTTCTAAAAGTATCGGTAACTTACTCGCTCTTTCAGTGATTTTCTATATTACCTACAACTTACTAAAAACACATCTTAAAGTCAAGAATATTTGCCCTAAAAGTTGGACTATGCTCATTTCATTTTTCAAAAGACGATTTAGTTTTGCATTTTTTTTGTTTGTTTTAAACTAAAAGCAAAGGGAGGAATGCAACATGGCAGAAGTAAGAATCGGACATTCACAAGTATATGCAGAACAACTTGGTTTAGGAGCAAATGCCGTTGGCGGTCACAATTTATTTCCTCATTTAGAAGATGAAGTTGGGAAACAAATCATTCGAACAGCACTCGATAATGGAATCAATCTTCTTGATACGGCTTATGCCTATGGTTTTGGACGTTCTGAAGAACTAATTGGTGAAGTTTTAAAAGAAAAAGAATATGATCGTTCACGCGTAATCATTGCAACTAAAGCGGCTCATGACCCCAACAATCCTGGGAAATTCAATAATACACCCGAATTTTTGACACAGGCTGTTGAAGAGGCATTGAAAAGACTACAAACAAATTATATTGATATTTTTTATATTCATTTTCCAGATGAAACAACGCCAAAAAATGAAGCAATTGCTGCTTTGCATCAATTAAAAGAAGCAGGGAAAATTCGAGCAATCGGCGTTTCAAACTTTTCTTTAGCACAACTAAAAGAAGCGAATCAAGAAGGGTATGTGGATATCATCGAAGACCATTACAGCTTGATTCAACGAAAAGCAGAGACCGAACTTTTTCCTTACATCAAACAGCATAAAATTAGTTTTGTTCCTTATTTCCCATTAGCTTCAGGTTTGTTGACTGGTAAATATCAGATTGGACAACCACTTTCATTTTCCAAAGGTGACCTTCGATTAAAACAGCCAAATTTTCAGGGCGAACGCTTTGAAAAAATCATTCGTACGGTTGAGCAGCTAAGACCACTTGCAGCGAACTATCAAACGAACATCGCTCAATTAGTCTTAGCTTGGTATATGAAAAATCCGGTTATCTCTGTCGTAATCCCGGGTGCAAAGAAACCAGAACAAGTTGCAATCAATGCTCAAGCTTTAGACATTCATTTGACAAATGAAGACTATCAAAAGATAGATCAATTATTTGCCGAATTTTAATTAGGACAATCTTGTTTCTTTTTTCTTCACTAGCTAAGAGACTGGGATAAACCTAAAAAAAAACCAGTCGTTTTGAACACATTTCCAATTAAAGAAAGCCTAAAACCAACGTTTTCAAAAACGAATTTTAGGCTTTTTTTCTATTTAGACTTCCTTTTCTACCAGCACCTTTTTTGTATTCAACACTGACAAAATATGCCTTATTTCCCGTCGTACTTACCATCTTTGCTAAACAAAAAATAAACTACTGTTCCGAACCCGACTAGTGCAATAATGCTTCCGACAATTGGAACCCAATTAGCATATTCGCCTGCTAACATAAGTATTGCCCCGCCAATAAATAAAAAACCACCAGCTAATAAATTTTTCATCATTACTCCTCCTCTTTTTCATATTTCTCCATCAATATAACACGGAATCACAAAAAAATTGTCCTCACTGTATCGCAAAACTCAGGTCCAAGTTCCTGTGTAAGAAATTCGTGCAGAAAGTAAGTTTGGCGCAGCGATTGATTTCTATGTTGAAAAAGTAAATCCTCTTAACTGGACTTGATGTAACCCGATTGATTGCGAAACTTTACAACGTCCGGCTTTTTTTCATTCGATGTTCCAATAAGTTTCAGAAAAATACATTCACTCCTAACTTTATCAACGACTTTGGGTTGTACAAGAGTATTGTCCAATCCAAAGTACAAATGAAAAACAAAAATCGACATAGCATCTACCTGCCATGTCGATTTTCACCTAAACTATTTTCGTAGTTAAGGGAACCGTTATCTCTGGTTTTTTATTTGTTTTGGGAGTCGATTAAAATGGTTACGGGGCCGTCATTCACTAAAGACACATCCATATCTTCACCAAACTTCCCAGTTGAAACTGGAATACCACGTTGTTTCAAACCAGTATTAAATGCTTCGTACAATGGAATAGCTGTTTCTGGACGAGCAGCAGCAATAAAACTTGGTCGATTCCCTTTTTTAGTATCTGCAAATAACGTAAATTGTGAAATGCTTAGTATTTGACCACCAATATCTTCAATACTTGTGTTCATTTTTCCTTGTTCATCTTCAAAAATACGCATTTGTGCGATTTTTTTGACCAAATACTCCACATCGTTTTGAGTATCTGTTTCATGAATACCTAATAAAATTAATAGCCCTTGATTGATTTTACCAATTTCTTGACCATTAATTGTAACTGCCGCACGACTCACTCGTTGAATGACTGCTCGCATCAAATTCTCCCTCTCTTCACGTTTATCCGTTCATTCGACGTACACTATAGACATCTGGAACAGACTTGATTTTATCTACAATACTTTTTAAGTGTGTTAAGTTCTGAATCCCTACAGTTAAATGAATTGTTGCCATCTTATCTTTATTTGTGCGAGCTTCCACACTATTAAGATTTTTTGTCATCGAATTAACTGTTTGTAAAACATCATTTAACAGTCCTGAACGATTGTATCCATAAATTTCTAGGTCAGCATCGTATTCTTTTTTTGAATTTGAAGTGTCTTCCCACTCTACCTCGATTAACCGTTCAGCAACATTTGGTTTATCTGGCTGAACATTAGGACAATCACGACGATGAATGGAAATTCCTCGACCTTTTGTAATATATCCAACGATATTGTCTCCTGGAACTGGATTACAACACCGACTGATGCGAATAAGCAAGTTTTCGACGCCTTGAATCACCACGCCGCCTTCATGACGAACCTTCATTTTTTCTGGTTCTTTTTTCGGTTGGTTCATCAATTCATTGGCTTCTTGTTTTTGTTGCTCGATTTTTTGTTCACGACGTTCTTTTTCAGTTAATCGATTTGCCATCGTTAACGGACTGATTTCACCATAACCTACAGCAGCATAAATATCATCTTCGTTATTGTAATTAAAACGATCCAATACTTCTTGCAATTTTTCTTTGGTCAAAATATCTTTTGGTAAGAAACCAAGATCAGAAATACATTTGGTAACTGATTCATGGCCTTTGACAATATTCTCTTCGCGATCTTGTGCTTTAAAGAAACGTTTGATTTTATTTTTTGCTTTACTTGTTGCAACAATTTTTAACCAGTCACGGCTTGGACCAAATGAATTAGGCGAAGTTAAGATTTCAATGATATCGCCATTTTTCAATTTGTAATCTAATTGAACCATTTTCCCGTTCACTTTTGCACCAGTTGTCTTGTTTCCAATATCGGTATGGATACTGTAAGAGAAATCTAGTGGTCCTGATCCTTTAGGAAGCTCAGTTACATCTCCTTTTGGCGTAAAGACATACACTTTATCGCTGAAAATATCTCCTTTGACACCTTCCATAAAGTCAGATGCATCATAACTTTCGTCTTGCAATTCAATAATTTCATGGAACCAGCTTAATTGTTTCGTCATTCCATCAGGTTCTACTTTATCATTTTTTCCTTCTTTATAAGCCCAGTGTGCTGCTACCCCAAATTCCGCAATTTCATGCATTTCTTGCGTACGAATTTGAATTTCAACAGGATTTCCCGCTGGACCAATCACTGTCGTATGCAAAGATTGATACATGTTAGCTTTTGGCATAGCAATATAATCTTTAAATCGTCCAGGCATTGGTTTCCACTTCGTATGGATCGCGCCTAAGACTGCATAACAATCTTTGATTGAATCAACGATGACTCGGATAGCCAGTAAATCATAGATTTCACTAAATTGTTTTTTCTGGTCTTTCATTTTTCGATAAATCGAATAGATATGCTTTGGACGGCCATATATTTCTGCATAGATACCTAGTTCTTCTGTTGCCAATCGAATATCTTCCACCGTAGCATTCACGTATTGCTCACGTTCTTCACGTTTTGATCGCATTAAATGAACGATTCGGTAATATTGTTTTGGATTCAGATAACGTAGAGCGGTATCTTCCAGTTCCCATTTGATTCGGCTAATCCCCAAACGGTGTGCTAATGGTGCATAGATTTCTAGTGTTTCTTGTGCGATTCGACGTTGTTTGTCTTCACGTAAGTGTTTTAGCGTGCGCATATTATGAAGACGGTCTGCCAATTTCACCATGATTACACGTAAGTCTTGTGCCATTGCTAACAACATTTTACGATGATTCTCTGCCAATTGTTCTTCATGAGATTTATATTTGATTTTTCCCAATTTCGTCACGCCGTCAACCAGCATGGCTACATCATCACCAAATTCTTCTCGCAAATCATCCAAAGTTACTTCTGTATCTTCAACTACATCATGTAAAAATCCCGTTGCTACAGTGTGTGGATCCATTTTTAACTCAGCTAAGATTCCAGCAACTTGGATCGGATGAATAATATAAGGCTCCCCAGATTTTCTAAATTGTCCGTCATGTGCTGCTGTTGCATAGTCACATGCTTTTTGCACGAATGCAACATGATCCGGTCCCATATATTTGCTAACAAGCGCAATAACGCCAGGACCTGTTAAAATTTCTTCTTTTGACATACAAACCGATCCCCCTTTCGTTTCGATAGCAAAACAGGAGAGGTATCTGAAATCACAATTTCTAAATTACAGTTAACTGGTATAAAGAATTCGTTTTTCCACGAATGGTATTAAAAAATAACTCCGAAAAAACAACGCATCATCACACAAAAACCTAAAAATGATTTGTGGTGCCTTTTGTCAATTCCATCGGAGCTAGTTAATTTGTCCCAACCTCTTTTATTTTTTATCGGACTCTTGAACGGTTATTGCTACTATTATACAAATTGTCGTTTATTTTTTCAATTCTATCATGTTCAAATTTATTAAGAAAAGTTCAAATGACTTATGGCAATTCTTGTAATGCCATTCGCAACTAATTTTTGCTTTTCTTGTGATGTAATCTGGTGCACGTTAATTGTTAATGCTAGCTTAGTCGCCGTATCCGATTTAAAAATTTCCGCTAGACGTAAAGCTTCTCGATAAGGCAAATCTTCTCCTAATGATAAACGTGTCCACCCTAATGGTTTCATCGCACGCTCAAATTTCACCAGTGTCAGTTCCTTTACTTGACGTGTGTCTAAATAAAAGCTTAATTTCCCATTACTTAAAGCTAGAGAAAACAACGACTCGCGCAATTCTTTTACTCGAACTGGGTGTTCAAAAATATCTGCTAGGTTCACACAAACTTCGAGAAACCCCGCTCCTGCTTGATACGCATGTGCGGCTTCAAACACTTTTTTCTCCACTGTACTTGCTCCCAATGGAAAATCAATTACACTCCCAATTTGGATCGCTGAATCTGCTAAAAGATACTTTACTCGTGCAATTTGAGTAGGCAAAACAACGATTTCCGTTGCGCCTCCTGCAACTAACCGGTACACTGTTTCTTTTAACAAGTCATCACTCATTTGATGATCCAATAATCGTACGCGAATGGATGCTTTATTTTCCATCCTGTTCACCTAGTAATTCCCATTGATAGCTCGCGGCACTCAATAAATATAATGGCGCTGTTTCCGTTCGCAAAATCCTTGAGCCTAAGCCACAAATAACTGCACCTTCTGCCGATAGTTTTTCCACTTCATCTGTCGCTAATCCACCTTCTGGCCCAAAAATTGCCAAAATACGTAGTCCTGAGCCCGATTTTTGTAAGGCTTGTGCTAAGTTAGCTAATTCTCCTCGCTTAGCTGACTCTTCGTAGGCAACTAACACCTTGTCGTAAGAAGAAATTTGTTGATAAAATTCGCTGGCTGTACTCAACAATTCTACTTGTGGTACTACTTGGCGATGTGCTTGTTCGGCAGCTTCTTGAGCAATTTTTGCTAAACGTTGTTGTCGTTTGTTTCGCTTCTTTTCATCCCATTTAACAACCGACGTTTTTGCCGGAAAGCCAAGAAATGCGTGTGCTCCAAGTTCCGTTCCTTTTTGCACAATCCAGTCTAGTTTTTCACCTTTTGGATAACCACTTGCAATGGTAATCATACTTGGTAATTCCTTTTGCCCTTGTTCTTTCATTACCTCTTTTAATTCAACTTCATTTTCTGTGATAGCAGTAATTTCAGCGATGATTGCCACTTGGTCGCTAAAAGCTAAGTAAACACGATCTTCTGGCGTCATACGCATAACGCGAGTTATATGATGATATGGCTCACCAACTAATACAAAACGGTCTTTTTGCTGGTATGGTTCTTCCAAAAAATAACGTTGCATTTAGTCCACCTCAGGCTTTTTCAAAATAATTGCATACCAATCTTTTTGTTGGAAAATTTGATCAACTACAAATCCTTGCGCCTCCATAGCATCAATAACCATTTGTTTTTTATCTTCAATAATTCCAGAGACAACCAGAGTGCCTGTTTGCTTTAATAAACGCCAAGCATCAGGAATCATCAATAAAATAATATCAGCTAAAATATTAGCAACAATTACGTCACTCTCAATCTCGATTCCGTTCAATAAATCATTGGCAGCAACATGAACATCTTTTGCAATTTCATTCATGTCCATATTTTCCTTTGCTGAACGAACAGCTACATCGTCAAGATCGTACGCATAAACTTCCTTTGCACCTAAATATTTGGCAGCAATACTTAACACGCCTGAGCCTGTACCAACGTCTAGTACCGTCTCACCACCGCGTAAAACAGATTCCAATGCTTCCAAAGTCAGCAAGGTCGTTGGATGTGTTCCTGTTCCAAAAGCCATACCTGGATCTAATGTAATGATTTTTTCCATTGGATCTTGTGTCGTATAATTTTCCCAGCTCGGAGCAACAGTCAACATTCGCGTAATACGGACAGGATGATAGTACTTTTTCCAAGCCGTTGCCCAGTTACTTTCTTCTACTTCACTAACCGTTACAATATTTTTCCCAATGGCCAGGCCAAATTCAGGCAATTGTGTCACGCGGTCTTTGATAAAAGGTAAAATTTCTGGCAAGAAAATTGTTTCTGGAAAATATGCCATGACCAGCGCACCCTCAGTTAATGAGGTAAAATCAGCTTTATCTAAAATTTCACCATACTGATCTGATTTAAAATTTTCAACATCAAGCGCATCTTCGATAGCCACACCACTTGCTCCTGCTTCCATTAAAATATTGGCAACAGCTTCGACTGCCTCACTCGCTGTTTCTACTTTGACTTCGTTCCATTTCATCGCTATCGACTCCTTAATAACTAGGGTAAGGTAAATAAGTTGTTGTATTTTGTTCCTGTTGTTTCTTTTCAACTAACTGTGCTAGTTGTTGATTATCCCAGTGTAATTCAAAAATTGCATCTTCATCGTCTGCATCTAAAAAGTCCAACAAATCACTTTGTCCCTGATCTAGTACATCCTGTAAATAATCAATAATTGCATCTGCAACTGCTTTTTCTAACCCCTTTTTACCTTCATAAGGAATTACTGCTAAGTAGTCTTCTTCGTCAAATGAAGATTTTTGTGGGTTAAATAATAAAATACCATCCTCAAATTCAATAATTTCTTCTTCAGACACAACACCTTGTGCATCGTCGATTTCTAAATGTGCTTTGTTTTCTGCAAACAAGCGAACAACTATCTCAATCGTATGATTTTTTGTATCCCAATCTAATGCAACATCATAAGCATCAATGTTTTTTTCAATGGACTCATCCAAATAACTCAGTAAATTATTTTTTTTCATCTTCGTTCCTCCATCCCCAATCGTTTTGATCGATCAGGCTCTTTTTTTGTAAAGAAATATATGGATTTCCCGAAACAATGTAGCGTAACGGCATATCCGTCCACTCACCCTTATTCGGAATACCAATTCTTGGCAAAGCAATAATTTGTTTTGGTTCTTTACGTTTCTCAAAATTCAAACGCAGCGTACTTTCACTATCCATAATTGATTGTCCATAAAGTTCTGGACCGATGGCTAAAGCTTTCACTAGCTTACCTGGACCGTTGCTAATGTCTGGCCCCTCTTTTCCTCCACGATTTTGACTCATCTGTTCAATCATAGCTGCTGGCTGAACCGCGCGAATCATCACACCTTGGGGGATTCCCTCAGGTTGAGTAATGATATTCAAAATCCGATGTGTATGCATCGTATAGAGATAGATTGTTCCTGCTTTTTGATACATCGCCCGCACCCTTGGCGTATCTCGCATGCCATAACTGTGCGCAGCTCGGTCCTCTGGCCCAAGATAAGCTTCAGCATCAACGATGTAACCAGCTAATTTGCCCATCGGTGTTACATGTTCTAAATACATTCCCAATAAATTTTGCGCAATTTCTGGTGTTGTTTTATTTTCAAAAAAAGTTTCGATTTTCTTTTTTTCCGTCATTTTTTTCACCTACTTTATCATACACAATATTTTCGTTAGATGCTATGAAAACAAAACGTTTCCTTTGTGTTCTTTCCCCCAGTTTTTTTGCAAACTATGCTATAATAAACGAACGAAAAATTGAAAGGGAGGCCACTTCATGCAACAACCTTTAGCTTATCGAATGCGCCCTCGCACAATCGATGAAGTCGTTGGACAACAGCAACTAGTCGGTGAAGGAAAAATCATTCGCCGAATGGTTGACGCGCGAATGTTGTCATCAATGATTTTATATGGACCACCTGGAACCGGAAAAACCAGTATTGCTAGTGCCATTGCTGGTTCAACAAACTATGCTTTTCGTATGCTGAATGCTGCAACTGATTCAAAAAAAGATTTACAAATTGTGGCTGAAGAAGCCAAAATGAGCGGCACAGTCATTCTGTTACTCGATGAAGTCCATCGATTAGATAAGACAAAACAAGATTTTCTTTTGCCTCATCTTGAAAGTGGACGCATTATTTTAATTGGCGCTACGACCGAAAATCCTTATATCACAATTAATCCTGCGATTCGGAGTCGAACACAAATTTTTGAAGTCAAACCTTTAGATGAAACAGATATTCAATCAGCCATTCAAACAGCCTTACTTGATAAAGAACGCGGGCTTGGAGAACTACCGATTCAACTTGATGAGGATGCCTTACTTCATTTATCACGAGCAACAAACGGCGATTTACGAAGTGCTTTGAATGGTCTTGAACTAGCGGCTCGTTCAACCAAACCAATGGAAGATGGACGCATCCACCTCACCTTAGCAATCATTGAAGAATGTGTACAAAGAAAAGCATTGACTCATGATAAAAATGGCGATGCTCATTACGATGTCATCTCGGCTTTTCAAAAGTCGATTCGTGGAAGCGATGTGGATGCAGCACTTCATTACTTGGCACGTTTAGTGGAAGCCGGCGATCTTGCAAGTATTTGTCGACGTCTAATGGTTATTGGCTACGAGGATATCGGCTTAGGAAATCCTGCAGCAGCAGCTCGTACTGTTAATGCTGTTCTTGCAGCAGAACGTTTAGGATTACCCGAAGCACGAATTCCTTTGGCAGATGTCGTAGTTGACCTTTGTCTTTCCCCTAAATCCAATTCTGCTTATACTGCATTAGATACTGCCATTGCAGATATTCGAGCTGGAAAAGCGGGAGAAGTACCAGACCATTTGCGAGATAGTCATTATCAGGGTGCGAAAGAATTGAAACGTGGACTTGATTACCAATATCCCCACAACTTTGAAAACGCTTGGGTCAATCAACAGTATCTACCAGATAAATTAAAAAATGAAACCTATTATCAGCCAAAAGAAACTGGAAAATATGAACAAGCCTTAAAGCAACAATATGAGCGAATCCAAAATTGGAAAAAGCATTCTTCTTAAAAATAAAACGGTTACTTTTTAAAGAGCGCTCCCGTTGCTCTTTTTAAATTCCTATGCTACTATAGAGATGGGAAATCTGTGATGTTCGAATTGTCCTCTTTGTGTGTTGACCGAACATTTTTATTGATATCTTGGGACCTGTCTTGTGTCACTGCTGGTAACATGCCTTATCATTTGGTAGTTCGAAGCTTCGACCGTGGGACCCACCTGCTAGAATTTGCGGGATCAATACTACAGGACAAACAACGGCATTAACGGAGATTACCCTTTGTTTAAGAATGAAGCAATTTGCTTTTAGCAAATTGCTTTTTCTGTTTTTATTCTGATTTTTTGGAGGACGTTTCATGATTCGTATGTTGATATCTATTGCAACCATACTATTGGTATTTGTTAGCTATTATTTACTCAAAAAACAATCTATTTTCTTTGCTTTAATTGAACCATCCGAAAAAAACCAAGCCTTTTTACAGTTTTCTGGTGTCGTCTATGCCTTTCTTGGTGCTTTAGGCTTACTCGTAGTCTTTTTTAATCAGAGAATGCTCGCTTTCTTATTCCTAATCGTAGTTATTCTAGCTTCAACTGTCTTCAGTATTTCATTTGCTAAAAAAATATCTGCTACTAAGCAGTAAAATAATTTTCTTTTTTTGCAAAGTGATTTACAATAAAGATAGTAAAAGAACTGATCTTTGAAGGGAGCGAACACTTATGTTACAACAATATAAAAAAATCATGGTCGCCGTTGATGGCTCTGCCGAAGCTGAGTTAGCTTTTAAAAAAGCGGTCAATGTTGCAAAACGTAATAATGGAGAACTTTTATTAGCACACGTTATTGATACTCGTGCATTTCAGACAGTTTCTTCATTTGATGGAATGCTAGCTGAACAAGCAACAGAAATGGCTAAACAAACACTAGCTGATTATGAAAAGAGCGCAAAAGAAGCTGGTTTAGAAAAAGTTTCAACTGTTGTGGAATATGGTTCACCAAAACCAATCATTGCCAAAGAGATTCCTGATGACAATGATATTGATTTGATTTTATTAGGTGCAACTGGGCTAAACGCTGTAGAACGTTTATTCATCGGTTCAGTTTCTGAATACGTTATTCGTAATGCAAATTGCGATGTCCTTGTGGTACGTACAGATTTAGAAAATCAATTACCAAAAGATGATGACAAGGAATAATCTAACTAAAAAAACCGCCAATCGTACACGACGATTGGCGGTTTTTTCATTTTTAAAACATTTATCACAAGATGAGTTACACAAAGAAAGTCTATTTTGGTTTAAGAATTTTTATCGTAAGTGAACTACTTGATACTAGGATGATTATAGTCGTTATTATCAATAACTAAATCAGCAATTTCTCTTACATGATTTTGGTTAAGATGTCGTTGATAAACCGGAATATAACGCGTACGATATTTATCTATAATCCATTCACCGAATTTAGGCACATCCCTTTCTCTCCCTCGTCGCATAACCTCCTCCATTGACACCTCTAAAAAGATTTTATAATCAATAAATGAAAGTAACTTCTCTCTAAATAAAAACGAGCCTTCTAAAAGCACAATTGTACGCTCACCAATAGTAATCATCCGATCATTAGCATATGTAGCTGACACCCAATCAAGACCCTTGATTGTCTTGTTAAGAACACCTTCTTGCTTCAAAGGAATCAAAAGTTCATCCAAAAGTTTTTGGCTGTTGAAAGCATGATAAAAAGCATCCACTTCGCTATTTTTTTCTTGAGACCATGTAATCGATGGAAGTGGCTTGTGAAAGTCATCATAATGAATGACTTGTATATCGTAACCGTTCTTTCTAAGATGAGTGGCTAATTGTGCTGTAAAGTTCGTTTTCCCTGAAGCATAACTACCATCAATTCCTACAACACTTGGCGTCTTTAACTTTTTAATCTTCTCTTCAATCAAATCATAAATTGGATACGATAAGTTCACTCTCTTACTCCTTAGCTACTTCTATTATTTTTAATTTTATAAAACAACATTGCTGGCTGACAGACAGAAACTGATCTGTAGATAGTTAATACCTTTTTTATCCTTCATTTTCATCTCTAGATTATGTAAAAAGAATGCTAAACTTAAATTAAGTTTAGCATCCCTTCTGTTTCAACATTTTATTATCCGCGTAAACGTTCCACGTCGCGAGCAATCATTAGTTCTTCATCCGTTGGAATAACTAACACTTTCACTTTGGATTCTGATGTTGAAATTTCAACTTCTTCGCCACGAATACTATTCAATTCGGGATCCACTTCACACCCAAACCAAGTCATTCCTTTAATGATCTCACTACGTACGTGTGCATCATTTTCACCGATTCCAGCGGTAAAGACAATTGCATCAACGCCATTCATAGTAGTTACATAACCACCAATGTATTTACGAATACGGTCAACAAAAATATCATAAGCTAAGCGGATATGATCTTTTTCGTAATTTTTCTCTAGATCACGCATGTCACTTGATAATCCTGTTAAGCCTAATAAACCAGATTCTTTGTTTAAAACTGTAATCATTTCATCGATTGTCAAATCTAATTTACCCATTAAGTATGGTAAAACAGCTGGATCTAAATCACCTGAACGAGTCCCCATTGTTACTCCTGCTAGCGGTGTGAATCCCATTGATGTATCTACTGATTTTCCACCATCAACAGCGGTAATAGAAACGCCATTACCCAAATGACAAGTAATGATTTTTAAGTCTTCAATTGGTTTATCTAATAGACTAGCTGCACGTTCTGAAACATATCGATGACTTGTACCATGGAAACCATATTTTCTTACTTTAAAGTCCTCATAGTAAGAAGTTGGTAAACTATACAAGTAGTTATGTTTTGGCATAGTTGCATGGAAAGATGTGTCAAATACTGCAACACTGATGATATCAGGCAAGATTTTTTTGAATGCCTTGATTCCCATCAAGTTTGCTGGGTTGTGTAATGGGGCAAATTCTGCCAATTCTGCAATTCGTTCCATTACTTCGTCAGTCACAACAACAGAGTCACTATAAGTTTCTCCACCATGAACGACACGGTGTCCAACACCTGTGATCTCGTCATAAGAACTCAAGATTGTTAATTCAATCAATTGATCCAATAACATTCTAACAGCTATGTCATGGTCAGCGATATCCAAAATTTGTTCGAACTTTTGATTGTCACCATATTTAATTGTAAAAATAGAGTCGCTTAAACCGATACGCTCAACGATTCCTTTGGCGATAACTGTTTCTTCAGGCATTTGATATAATTGCCATTTTAAACTTGAACTTCCAGCATTGATTGCAATTGTTTTAGACATAGTACTCTCCTTCTATTTTGAATGATTACAGAGCAGATGATTTCCAATCTTCAAATTCTTTAAAGAATTCTGTCACCTTTTCTGGTTCTTTAAGTGAAGCAAGTTTAACAAGCAATACTTCTTTGACTTGTTTCGCTTGCGGACCTTTTTTCTGTAAAATTAAAATACTTTTTTGTGATTCTTTTTTGCGGAATAATTCATCTGGCAACTGAACCATCCCTTGAAGATAGCCTTCTTCTTTAAACCATTTTTTGATCATTTCACTTTGATCAGTTTCTAGGAAGTTACTTGGAATCAAGAACAAACCAAAGCCATCTGGTTTTACATATTTCATTGATTGTTCTAACAATAAATGATGTGCATAACTATGACCTTCATCTGCGCTTGTCAAAAATTCACTCGCTTTTTGATCGTTTGGATAATAACCAATTGGTAAATCACTAATAGCTACATCCACAGGGTCAACCAATAAATCCTGTAAACCATCTTGATGAAAGTACTGCACGTTTGCTTTTGTCAATTCACTTGTCGACGCAGCCACGGACAACAACGTATCATCAATATCTACACCAAATCCTTCAACTTGATAGTTGGCAATCTTCAAATTTAAAAGAACTGTTAGTAGTAAGTTACCCATT
The DNA here is from genome assembly GCF_050528535.1 of Enterococcus sp. DIV0176. Classification (NCBI taxonomy): domain Bacteria; kingdom Bacillati; phylum Bacillota; class Bacilli; order Lactobacillales; family Enterococcaceae; genus Enterococcus; species Enterococcus sp. DIV0176. The sequence goes on from NZ_CP172879.1 coordinate 2,400,232, forward strand.
CCAGCCGAAATATCTAAAATTTTGACTGCTTCTTTTTTATTTGTGAACAACTGTTCAATCAAGAAAACAAATAGATAACCAATACTATCTGGTGTTAGCTGATGATTTGCTTGCAGTCGTTCTGTTTGACCACCTTTTAATAAAAGCAATTGTGACAGACGGCGCCACTCTTCTGGTTCAAAAGACAATTTTTGCAACTCTTTATAAAGAGCCTCAATTTGTTGGACAACTTCTGGTGTTGGCACGCCATCAACTACCCGAACTTGATAATCATCATTTAAATTTTCAGCATTCTCGACATAAGCCTCTAAAAAGGAAGTTCCCAATGCATTTTGTAGCAGCTGAATTGCTTCAAGGTTTTGATTAAACCCTTGCTCCATTTTTTCTGGTAACATGGTGCACCTCATTTCTAGATATATTATAACAATTTTTTCACCTGTTTAATTCTATCGGACAATCACAAAAATTTCAATCGTTTTCACAGTTTTTTTGTTTGTGAAACGACAAACATTCTTTAGCTAAAACAGTGATATAACAGAAAAGAGGACGTTTTCATGATTATTCCTTCATTCTGTACTACTAACTGTATCATTCTGTATCGTTTCTGTAAAATAAAAGTCAAATGTATCAACTGTAATTTGAAATTTCATCTTTTCGTTTTCAATCTCATATTCAACTACTCCTGTAGTATAGATATATTTACCTCTCTGTGTTGTATTTTCAGCTTGTAAAAGTTCTGATAGACAAAGCTCCTTCATTGTTTGTGCTATGTAAAAAAACTTTGTTCGTTGATTAAAATCAATTGTTAATCGATAGCTATCAACCACTGCTGTTAATAAAAAGCCACACAGCAAAAACAATAATAAAGTAGAAAATAAAATGTTTCCCTTAACCCTGTTTTTCTTTCGTTGGTCATGGCTTCGTCCATTTGCCATACCCTCGTTCTCCGTTTTCAAATTTAACTTCCAGTATGACTTCATTGCCCTTCTCCTCAAAACTAAACTCGCTCACATTCATGAGCATTGGTTGATGTCCGCCAGCAACTTGTCTTTTTCGAATAACTGATTGATATTGTTCAATAATATACGTTTTATTTTCTATCACATAGCAAAATTGTCTGCTTTCTATACCCAGTAATGTGCTACCCGCCACTTCATTTTCAAATTGCGTCAAAAAAATCAACCATTCTTTTTGATCCTTCCTTTGTAAATACTGATCTACCTGGTCTGCGCGTCGAATAATCAAGGTAATTGTTAGTATCACTCCACTAAAAACAAGAAAAGATATCAAACACTCAATCAGAGTAAAGCTTGGATACTTCTGAATTTTTTTCAATTTCCAATACGACCTTCCCCTTAACTTCAATCCCGACTTTTTGAATAGCACCTTGTTCTGCTTGAAAAACAATCTTACTTTTTATTGGTTGTTCTCGAGTAATATAATTTGCTCCCTCATGCAGCCGGTAATTTCGTGCCTCTTCATAAATAATGCGTGCAAGTTGAACTTCTCGATTACTCTTTTGTCCTTGCTCTAACAAAAAGGTCTGATGTGCACTGATGCCATAGACGATGATTAAGGTTAAACCCAATGCTGTCATTGTTTCCAATAATATGTAGCCAGACTTATTCGATTTTTTTCGTATAATGACCACTTCCTAACTGGAATTGATAAGTAATTGTTTGTTTTTTCTTCGGCCAGTAAAACTGATAAGTTTTTAGTGAACTGTTATTTCCCGTTCGACCAGCAAAAGTCACTGTCCCATGACGTTGAATTTTTAAATTTTCTGGTATTTTTAGATATGCCCAATCAAACGTGATGTATTTAGGTACACCAAAGTAAATTTTTTGTTGATTATCGGTTAGATGCATTCGAGTCGCTTGCTGACTGACAATCGCAATCTTTTGCGTTGTATAAATTCGTTTTTCAAACTGACTGAAAAATTGATGCACCACTATGTCTTTTTGCAAATGATCAAACGAAAAAACAGGAACTGCTACGAAGAACAACGTAATTAGAAAAACAACTAATGATTCTACTAAAGTAAACCCTGCGTATTTATTTCTTATTGTAGACATCTGCGTGTTCTTGCTTGATATAGCCCTCTGCAAGTAGCTCATCAATAGTTGGGACTTTTCCATCATTTTGTAAAGCATACAATTCTTTTTGTGTATCAACTAACTGAACCACTGCTGCTTGGCTTTCTTTATCCACATGATTTTTGTATTTTGAAAGGTTGGGTACAAATAATAAAATCAACACACTGATAATTAACAAAACTATCAGCATTTCAATCAAAGTAAACGCATTCGCCTTTCTCGATAGATTTACCTTAAATTGCTCGTTCTTACTTACATTTTCTATCCTCATGAAATAACCTCCTCAAGATTTCCATAAATTGGTAATAAAACCGCTGCATAAATCATTAATATTAAACAAGCAATCACTAAAAAGAGTACGGGTTGAATCCAACTTAACCATCGATTTAACCGTTCAAAAAAATGTTGTCGTGTGTAATTACTATAAAATAATAATTCTTTACCTAAATTTCCCTTTAACTCTCCTTGCTGAACGATTGTGCTGAACTCTTCGGTTAAAAAAGAGTATTTTTCAAATTGAGTTGCTAATGAAATTCCTTTTTCCAATTCATTTGCCATTTGTAAAGCTAACCGTTGCATCAAACTTCCTGTTTTTGTCTCTTTTAAACAAAAAACGACTTGTTTCAACTCAAGACCTTCATTAAAAAGTTTCCCTAATTCCAACGAAAAATAAGCAGATTGATACAACGTATAAACTGGACCTAAAATTTTCAACTGACTAAGCCACTGACTCTGCCGTAATGAATTTCCCTTCCGATCAAAAAATCGAATAGCTCCATATAAAAGAATTAGCAACATCAAAATGCCGAACACGTACCAGTGAAATGTTTGGATCAACTGAATTCCCCAATGATTTTGGGGAACCATCTCTGAAATTAACAACTGTGGTAAGACAATTTGACGCATACTAAACAAGATGCCAATCAAAAACAACGAAAGCAATGCAGGATAGCTTAATAATTTTTGCAACTCTTTGCGAAATGCACCCATTCGTTGAAATTGGTCGGCTATGCTTTCCAATGTAGTTATTAAATTCCCGTGAACTTCAGCCAATTCCACCTGTACAAGATAAGTTTTATTAAATCCACAGTAAGCTAGTATTTCCGTAAATGATCCACCAGAAATCACTATTTTTTGAGCTTGTTCTAGTAGTTCAACCGGAAATAATTTCAACTTAATTACTAACTGCAATGCTTCTTGCAAACTGAAGCCATTGCTCAATAAATCAGCAATGATTTGAATAAACTGTTGTTGCTGTTTTTTATTCAATTTCTTCAAATGGATATGACCTCCAGTCGTTTCTTTCTGCCTGAAGATGACTTGTTTGCCAACATTTTTCTTTCACCACTTGAAAGGTAGCTTCTTTATCACTTCGCTTAGTTGGTTCTTCCTGTATTTTTTCAAAAAACTGATAACTCCATAACACAGCAGAAGACTGTTCTTTATCTGGTAGTATTTCTTGATAAACAATCCCTTTTAAACAGTCTATTAATGCTTGCTGGTAACCCATCAATTCTTCGATTCTTGGCAGGATCCCTGCTAGCTCTCTAGCATGAATCGTGGCAAACACCCGATGGCCAGTCAATGCCGCACGTAAAGTCATTTGGGCAGTTAACGCATCTCTTATCTCTCCAACAATCAATAGATCTGGTCGATGACGCAAAGAAAGTTTTAACAGTTCCTCATAGCTTTGGTGAATTTTCTCATTGACTTGTAGTTGTAAAAATGTCGCTTCTTCCAGCTCTACAGGATCTTCCACCGTAATGATTTGTTCTGCATTTTCTTGGGCTAAACGATACATTAAAGAGGTTTTTCCTGATCCAACCGGACCACTAAAGAGATATAATCCTCTTTCCTTAGTATACCGGTGTAATGCTACTAGATCTTCTGTAGAAAAACAGCGAAAATGCTGGTCACTAAGTGGATAAAGCAAACGAATCACCAAGGTTTCTCGGTGCTGATAATCCCCAACAGACGAGAGCCTCAATCGAATTTTCTCATTGACACTTGAATGCTCGCTCCCATAAGTCAGTGCACCAGATTGTACTTTTCTTTTTTCACCAATATCCATTTGCCCTAAGTACTTGAATCTGGAAATCAACTGTTGGCCTATTTCTTTTGAAAAATTCTGCTTTAATGTTCGGTTTTTACCTTTACGTTCAAAAAGTTGATAATCTTCTGCTTTTGGCAAAATGTAAACATCTTCTATTCTTCTTTTGTAGGCATCTGCAATGATTTTATCTGATAATTTTTTAATGTCCATTATCCTCCCCTCCAATAAAAACATACGCTTTTATCAATTTTTTATCGTAGATTTTGATAATTTCATAAAAAATGTTGGCTAAATCCGAATTTGTGTTATACTATTAAAAATTTATCTTAGGAGGCGCCACCTTGGAATCATTGCTAAAAAAACATCTTTTAGTTGCGAGCAAACAACAACCAGCAGATTTAGTTATCAAGAATGCCAAAATCGTCAATGTCTTTACCAGAAAAATTATGTCAGGTACCCTTGCTATCAGTGACGGGAAAATCATTGGAATTGGCGAATATGAAGGGAAACAAACTTACGATGCAAATCATCAGTACTTAGTTCCAGGTTTTATTGATGGACATGTTCATATTGAAAGCTCTCTGCTTTGTCCACAAGAATTTGCTAAAATTTCTGTGTTGCATGGTGTGACAACTGTTGTAACAGATCCTCATGAGATTGGAAACGTTGCTGGCAGTACCGGCTTGAAATTCATGCTGGAAGATGCTAAAAAATCACCGATGAATATTTTTTTCATGCTCCCTTCTTGTGTTCCCGTTACACCTTTTGAAACAAATGGCGCTGTCCTAGATGCCGAAACCTTGGCGACCTTCTTAGAAATGCCTGAAGTTCTTGGCCTTGCTGAAGTAATGAACTATCAAGCAGTCGCAAATGCTGAAACAGAAATTTTAGACAAACTTCAATTAATGCTTGATCATCACAAAAAAATTGATGGCCACGCAGCTGGAATTACTGGTGATGCGTTGAATGTTTATCCTGTTGCTGGTATTCGGACTGACCACGAAGCCACGACTACTGAAGAAGCGAGAGAAAGACTTGATTTAGGGATGTACTTGATGATTCGTGAAGGGACTGTTGCAAAAGATTTAGCTGCTCTCTTTCCAGCCATTACCCCAGAAAATTCTCGACGTTGCTTTTTTGTTACTGATGATAAGTTAATTAATGATTTAGTGAGTGAAGGATCGATTGATTATATCGTCCGAAAGGTGATTGAATTAGGGATGGACCCGTTGCAAGCAATCCAAATGGCAACACTAAATGCAGCGGAATGTTTCGGTTTATCCACGATTGGCGCTGTTGCGCCAGGTTATCAAGCCGACTTTTTCTTAACAGATAACCTTGAAACATTACCAATTCGAGAAGTATTTCATAATGGTGAACAACTTGTTACCAATGGAAACTTTATCAGTGAAACAAGTGAACAACCAAAAAATTCTCTGATTGAGCACTTACCAAGCATGGCAGTTGCACCTCTAACAAAAGCTTCTTTAAACCTGCCTTTAAGTTCAAATGAAGCCCATATCATCGAGATTATTCCTAACAGCTTGATTACTAATGATTTACTTGCAGAAGTCACTGTTCAATCTGGGGTCTTTGTTCCTTCTATTGAAAAAGATTACCTGAAAATTGCTGTTATTGAACGACACAAAGAAACTGGAAATATTGGTCTGGGCATCGTCAAAGGTTTCGAACTAAAAGAGGGCGCCTTAGCAACTACGATTTCGCATGATTCTCATAATATTGTTGTCGTCGGAACAAACGATGAGGATATGCTTTTTGCTATAGAACAGCTAATCAAAGAAGGTGGTGGCATGATTGCTGTCAATCATCAACAGGAATTGGCAAGCTTACCACTTAAGATTGGCGGATTGATGTCTCAAAAACCTTTTTTAGAAGTGAATCAAGAATTAACTAGCTTAACAAATGCTGCCCATCAAATTGGTGCTAGTCAGCTCTTCGATCCCTTTTTGACCTTATCATTTTTAACATTATCTGTTATTCCTGAGTTAAAAATCACAGATATGGGACTTTTTTCCTTTTCAAAATTCCAACTTATTCCGCCATGCTAACAAGAAAATGTCTGTAGCAGAAATAGTCCGCTTAGTAAATAAAAAAAATTACCAGAACTTGTTTCTCAAATTTTTGCGTAATTTAAGTTTACTTGGAAGAAATTACTTCTTGAACATTGCAGCTGAAGGTTATGGCACAACGCACTTAACCCCGAAAAATCACTCATAGCTGACAAAAATAGCATTCCATATTTTTAGATTGTTGTGAATGATTTTTAAGAGTTGATTTAGGAATATCCCTTATTCGAAAAAAGGAGGTGTGACAAGACTTTTGTCACACCTCCTTTTAATTATTTTGTTTTATCTTTAAATTGCGCTTCCACTCGATAAATCCGTTGGCCACGAGAAGAAAATTTTTCTTCATACTCTGTCATAATATTTCCTTCAAATGTACTCTCATGTAAATCAAGCCAGACTTGTTTGATAATCATACCATACTGTGAAAAACTTGCTAAGGAATACTCAAACAATCCTTGATTATCTGTTTTGAAATGGATTTCACCAGCTGGTCGTAAAATTTGTTCATCCACCGCTAAAAAGGTTTTAAAAGTCAAACGACGTTTTTCATGACGCTTTTTTGGCCATGGATCAGAAAAGTTCAAATAAATCTGATCGACTTCACTGTCCGCAAAATACTCTGTCAGTGCTGAGCCATCAACATGAAGTAATTTCAAATTAGGTAGCGGCTCTTCAATCAATTTATCTAATGCCAGAGAAATAACACTGACTTGCATTTCCACGCCAATGTAATTGATTTCTGGATGTGCCTTTGCCATTCCATTGATGAATTGACCTTTTCCCATTCCAATTTCGATATGAATTGGATGATTGTTACCAAAGAGTTCAGCCCATTGACCTTTCCATTCAGTCGGATCACTAATAACAAACTCTGGATGTGCCGCTAATAATTCTGTTGCACCAGGACGATTTCTAACACGCATAATTCATAATTCCTTTCTCAAATAAAAAAGGTTGGCCAAATCTCCAAAGAGTTTGGGCTCAACCTCAGCCACTAAAAATTCGTTTTAATTGTAAAATTTCTTCATTCATTCGTCGGTCATCTCCTCGAAGGCAATACCGAGTAATTTCTTGTAATAAATTCATCACCGCGTACCAGTGAAGTTTCTCGAGAACTTCATTCGTTGGGCGAATACCATAACTAATCAACCATTGATTCCAATTTGAAAGTGGAACATAATTTCCTAAAATCGTTCCAATATCAACTGCTGGGTCAGCGAACATGATTGAATCCCAATCAACTAAATATAAATAATTTTTACAGACTAGCCAATTACGATGGTTCACATCTCCATGAACAACAGCAAAATCTTTTTTATCTGTATGAGGAACCTGTTGACTCAAAAATTGATGCACAAGTTGGATAAACTGATTTTTTTTTAGTATTTCTGGGAGTTCTTGGTTGTATTTCTTCAACATCGTCTCAGGTGTGACAACGCGACCACCTATTCGATTCAACATTGTTTTTAATGATTCAGAATGATGTAAATGGTATAAAACATCAATAACATCGTTTCTTTGCCCAATTTCTGCGGTAGTCAATAAGCGACCATCTAACCACTCTTGAGCTGTTAATGTATCTCCGTTCCCTGTTCTTTTAGTCCAAACAAGTTTTGGAGTAATTCCTTCTCGAGATAACGCAGCAAGCATGGGGGTCGTATTACGCTTGATGAAGACCTTATCCTCATCACGCATGCCTATGTATGTTTTTCCTGTATCACCTTTGATGGGCCGTAACCGCCACTCTTGGTCTAACTGAAACTCCATCATGCTTTCTCCCATCCTCTTAAACTCTTTCATTTGCAGTAATTATTATTCTAGTCGCCCAGACACATAACGTCAAGCACATATACGTTCTTTTTCAGCATTTTTTCATTCAAAAAACCAACTTTTCTAAAAAAGAAAAATAGGGGCTAAGACAAAAGTAGCTTAAATAGAAAAAACGCCTAAAATTCGTTTTTGAAAACGTTGATTTTAGGCGTTTTTTAAATTAAAAAATGCGTTAAAAATGACTGGATTTTTAGTTTTGTCTCAGTCTCATTTCGTCTTGGGCAGTTCTTACTCTGCCAGTTTTTTCAGACGTGTAGGAACGTACATTTTTACGAACAGAAAAACAAAGATCAGATAAACCAAAATAGGAATCCAGCGTTCTATTCCAGACAAAACAAACGCTGCAATTACTCCAAAAATAAGAGCTGCTAAAACTAATATTCCCAACAATAATTGCTGAATAGCTGTTTTTTTCTGCGCCTCTTTTACAGGATACAATTGAACTAACACCATATAGCGAAATTGACTATACAATGGTAGCAATTGGAAACCAATCAAGTACAAGAATAATGCGCCAATAATCAGACTAAATGTTAAATCTGTTACCCCTACGATCAGTAAACTGCCAATCAATAGTAATCTCAAATATAGTCCACTAAAATCTGAACCACGGGCAAATCGTCTAGCATACAAGTAAAGATATGTTTTACTTTGATCCCCTTTAATTTTCTTCAATAGCGAATCTAGGTAACGACGTCGTTTTACCTTTGCTGAAATTTCTGGTACATCGGTAAATAAATTGATAAATTGATAAATTTGATGAAGGCGGCTTTCTTCCATTTGAATCATTTTTTCCCAATCAAGCTGTACTTCATTTTTTCGCCATAAATACCAATAATAAATACCTGCTTGTATCAAGGAACCAGCTAAACCTAACCAAATGGATGCATAAAAAGTAAGTAATAAAATGGCAAAAGCTGAAACATACCATCCCATTTTAAACCAACGTAACACTTGACTAGAAAATCGAAAAAGTTCTGCCCGTTTCACTTGTAGATGACCCGTTTTTAGGCTGATAAGTAAGACCAAATAGATTAGGTACATTGAAAATGGCTGACCGGTACTCACTACTATTAACGGCATTGCAAATCCACTAGCTAAAAATAAAACAACTGATGGAAATACACAAGAATAGCGAAACGCTTCACTTAAGTACGCTCGCATTGCTTTTTCTTTCGGCAATAAAAAAACAATATCTGCTGCCTCTGCAAAAGTAGCAATTTTTCCTACCGCCAAGCTAAGCAGCCAAAAAATTGAAACAATCAGTCCACCAAATACAAAAGAAGGAGTTAAATTCTTTAGCCAACTGGAATAATAAAAGCCAATTCCTCCCACCAAAAAAAGACAAACTAACACAAAATGATCATTGAAAACATAGCGCATATACTTTAGCATTTTTTTTTGGTGTCTAGCTAAACGTTTTCGAAAAAAATCATTCATGCTTCTTGCTCCTTCGTTAATGCGACATAAATCTCATCCAGTGATGAATCCGGAAGATTGAATGCTTCCCTTAGCTCTTGTAGTGTCCCTTGCGCTCGAACTTCACCATTATGTAAAACAATAAAGCGATCACAGTATTTTTCAGCAGTTGCCAAAATATGCGTTGACATCAAAATCGCAGAACCACTTTGTTTCATTTCAACCATCAATTCTAACAACGCATTGATTGCTAAAGGATCAAGTCCTAAAAAAGGTTCATCAATGATATATAGCGATGGTTCAATCAAAAAAGCACATAAAATCATGACTTTTTGCTTCATTCCTTTTGAAAAATTAGCAGGAAACCAGTCTAAACGTTTTTCCAAGCGAAACGTCTCTAATAATTTTTCTGCTCGTTTCAGCGCTACTTCCAGTGGAATATCATAAGCCATAGCAGTCACTTCAATATGTTCACGTAAAGTTAATTCTTCATATAATGAAGGTGTTTCTGGAATATAGCCAATTTGTTTCCGATAATTTTCACTATCACTTTTTAATGTTAGATCATCAATTTCAATTTTTCCTTTAGTTGCTTCTAACAACCCAATGATATGTTTGATCGTTGTACTTTTACCAGCACCATTTAAGCCAATCAAGCCAACCATTTCACCTGAATGTACTTCAAAACTTATATCTTTTAAAACAGGAAGATGTCCATATCCCCCCGTCACATGTTCAATCGTTAAACTCATTTCTTTTCCTCCAATGATCTTGTTTACTCGCTCTTTTATTATACCATGAAGAAAATGGCGACAATTTGTTTTTTTCCTTACAACCATCGGAACTTATGGTAAAGTTAACTTAGCCAAAATATTCTTAGCAGAAAGGATGTCTCGAATGGAAAACTGTATTTTTTGCAAAATTATCAACCAAGAAATTCCTAGCTATAAAATTTATGAGGATGACAAAGTGTATGCGTTTTTGGACTTATCACAAGCTACAAAGGGCCACACCTTAGTCGTACCCAAACGCCACGTTTCTGATATTTTTGATTACGACCAAGAACTAGCTGGTGCTGTCTTTTCATGTGTGCCGAAAATTGCTCGTGGTCTAGAAAAGGCATTTCCTGATATGAAAGGTTTAAATATTTTGAATAACAATCGCGAGTTGGCATACCAGTCAGTATTTCACTCGCATATCCATCTGGTACCACGCTACGCAAAAACAGATGATTTTTCAATTCATTTTGGTAATCATCAAGCAGATTACTCAGCAAGTGAATTGACAGCTATTCAGGAAATCATTGAAGCGCAGGTGAACGACATTGATTAAAAACTTTCTTAAAGGTCTCGTATTTGGTTCAGCTGTAGGTGCTGTAGGTGGACTTCTTTTTGCCCCAAGAAGTGGCAATGATACCCGCCAAAAATTAATTGACGAGTTAGATGAAGCTGCTGATTTAACGATGGAATTAAATAATAGTCTCAGCCACTTTAAAGAGGCATTGATTGAAACAAAAGAAACGGCATCTACCCTTATTCCAGAATTTCAAGACTCTATTCAAAAAGATGTACAGGAATTTAAATTTCAAGCAGAACCAAGAATTGCTCAAATCCAAGAACAAATAGAAAAAATTTCTGCAAGCTTGCCTGAACTTCCTGAAGAAAATCTTCATTAATTGAGTCAAAATACAACGATTATGCATTCTAAACTGTTTTTTTGTTATACTCTCGTAATGAATGTGATTAAAACATGAATTTTCTTTGAAACTATTCACTAGAAGCTTTTTTTTAGGAATTAGAATATGGTATAGTTGTAGATGTGAACAACTAAATATAAAAAAACAGGAGTGCAAAACTAAAATGAAAAGAAAAAAAATAATTTTAGCAGCGACTAGTGCCTTAGCTGTCCTAACGCTAGCTGCTTGTTCTGATGGTACAAACAAAGATATCGCTACAATGAAAGGTGGAACAATCACTGTTTCTGACTTTTATGACGAAGCAAAATTGGAATCATCTAACCAAACTTTAGTTCAACGAATGATTATTTACAAAGTATTCAATAACAAATATGGCGACAAAGTAACTGATAAAAAAGTTGATGCTGAATACAAAAAACAAGCAGAATCATTAGGTGATGGTTTTGAATCTCAATTGAAAGCTGCTGGTTACACAGAAGATTCTTACAAAGATTATATCCGTAACAACCTAGCTCTTGAAGCTGGACTGAAAGCACATGTTGATATCACTAAAGATGACTTAAAAACTGCTTGGGAATCTTTCCATCCAGAAGTTGAAGCACAAATCATCAAACTTTCAAGTGAAGATGATGCGAAAAGTGTCAAAGAAAAAGCTGATAAAGGTGATGATTTCACTAAATTAGCAAAAGAAAACTCAACTGATACAACAACTAAAGATGACGGTGGCAAAATCAAATTTGATTCTGAAACAACAACTGTCCCTAACGAAGTGAAAGAAGCTGCTTTTAAATTAAAAGATGGAGAAATTTCTGACGTGATTTCTGCAACAAATGCTTCCACTTATGCAACTGATTACTACGTTGTAAAAATGGTTAAAACTTCTTCTAAAGGCGACGACATGGATAAATACAAAGATGAATTAAAAGAAATCGCCACTCAAACAAAATTGAACGATAGCGCATTTACAACAAAAGTTATCGGTGAAGTATTAAAAGAAGCTAACGTGAAAATCAAAGACGATGCTTTCGAAAGTGTCTTGAGCGCATTCACAACATCTTCTTCAGGTTCAGAAGCAACATCTGATTCTGAAAAATCAACAGACTCTTCATCTACAGAAAAATCAACTGAAGCAACTGATAGCTCAGAAACAGCAACTACAGACTCTTCAAAATAAATTTTGTAATTAAAAAAGAAGTAAAGCAGACTCGTGAAATTGAGTCGCTTTACTTCTTTTTTTTATTGTTTAAACAAACTAGTTAAATCTCTTTCGGTACATAGAAACTGCGGTTATCCATACCAAAAATTCGATCTGTATATTTTCCAGGTTCCGTTTGACGAATAGAAGTCAACATCATTTGCATTGACGCATCAATATTATCAATTTGATGTAAAATTTCAGCTTCCATGATTCTTGGTCGCACAGGTGAACCATATTCCAATAGCCCATGATGTGCTAGCACCATGTGTCTTAGCACTAAAACATCTTCATCTTCTTCACTGATTTTCAATGCAATACAAGCTTTAGTAATTTCTTCATCTACAAGGACTAAATGCCCTACCAAATTACCAGCTAACGTGTATTCTGTTGACATTGGACCAGATAACTCAATGACTTTACCCAAGTCATGTAAAATAATCCCAGCATATAGTAATGCGCGATTGATTTCTGGATATTCATCTGCAATTGCTTTTCCTAAGTGAAGCATCGTTAATGTATGATAAGCTAGACCACTAGCAAACGCATGATGATTTCTTTTTGCTGCTGGAAACTCGAAAAATTGTTTTTGATACTTATTTAATAAATACCGTACGATACGATTCCAGTGTGCATTCGTAATTTCAAACAATAATTGATTGATTTCTTCTTCCATTACTTCTTTTTTTATTGGCGCCCGTTCCATATAAAGACTAGGGTCACTAGGTTCATCAATTTTTGTTAAACGCATATGGATAATTTTCACTTGAGGATTTCCTTGATACATTTCTCTTTTACCACTCAAAAATACCACAGTTCCCGCAGTAAATTTGCTGATTTCTTCCTCAGAAGCATCCCAATATTTTCCATCAATCGTTCCAGAAGTATCTTGGAAAGTAAACGCAATAAATTTTTTACCGTTTTTTGCCATTCTTACATCAGCATTTTTTATTAAGACGAACAATTCAAACTGTTCATCAATGACTAATTCACGAATTTTTTTCATCTTATGCTCCTTCTAACCTTTTCACGGATTGTTGTAACTCTTGATAATAGCTTAACATTTCTTTGTCAGAAGAAAAACAAATTATCTGATACTTTTTACCAAACTCTGCTAAAAGTTTTGCTAAGTAATACTTTCTGTGCGAATCATAATGTAGCCATCCATCGTCAATAATTACTGGACAAAGTGCTCGATTTGCTTCCAAAGAAAGATAAGCAAACCGCATTGCCATGATTAATTGATCTTTGGTACCTGTAGACAGTTCATAAATAGGAAATTCTGTCTTTCCATCTGTGAGCGTCAGTAAGTCTTCTTTTAATAAAATCCTTTGATACTTGCCGTCAGTTAGTAATCCAAAATAATAAGTAGCCTCTTTTAACAACTGTGGCAATTGTCGCTCACTCATTTCAGTCGATAGATCGCCTAAAAAAGTGCCGGCAACTTCATATGCTCCCCACTGCACCATCAAGTGTTCTAATTCTGCCTTTTGACGACTTTCTTCTTGATACAGTTCATCAAGTGTACCATCTTTTTGTAATTCCTCAACCTGAATGTTCAAGCGTTGTTGTTGTTCACTTGCAGCTTTTTCTTCTAGTTGTCGTTGTCGTTGCAATTGGTCTAAACGAATGATTTCTTGTTCTAAAAATACGCGTGTCATTTTTTCAGGAAATAATGGTGTTACTATTTTACTTAACTCAGCAAGTCTTTCTTTTTTTTGAATCGTTTCGTGGGCTTTTTGCAGAAATAGTGGCACCTCAGATGGATAAGCAAGCTGTGCCTCATTAAGTTGTTGCGTATACTCTTGTAGCCACGCTTTTTGTTTCTTCTTCAATTGATTAATTTCTTGCGTGAGTAAGGTATTTTGCTGGTAGCTACGAGCAAATTTCATTTGTTCCATTTCTTGAACAAATTGTGCCAGTAGGTCCATTTTTTCAGAAATGAGTTTATCTTGAACTGGTAGCCATTCTTGAACAACATCAAATTTTTGCTCTAGGAATAGTAACTTCTCTTGAATCTCTCTTTCTCTTTTTTGCTTTCGTTCATAAATAGCACAAAGACGTTGATAATCCGTAACTTCTTGACCATACTCCTTCATCAGCTCCACTGTATTCAATTGCTTTAGGGACCATTGAGCAGCCAAGTACTGTACTTGTTGATCAAGCTGTTGTTGCATTCGTTGATTTTGTTTCCTATTTTCTTCAACTTCTGCGATTTGTGCAGACGCGACATCCAATTGCCCCAGTTTTTCTTGCCACATTCCTTTGACTTCTAATGAATTACTTTTGCTATCTTTTTCTTTGTTAAGAAAGTAGCTTCCTACAAGCCCTGCTCCACCAAGTAATGAGATTATTTTCCAAGGGAAAGGCAATAACAAGCCTATGACGATGAAAACTCCACCAGCAACCATATAAGGAATACTATTCCGCTTTTTTTTCTCCATCTGCTGGTTCTGTAAAAGAAAAGGGTACCGCGCTTCTAACTGGCTAATTTCTGCATCAATCAATTCCTGTTGTTCTTTTGCAATTTGTAGTCGAATTGTCAATTGTTGGTCTTCTTCTTGAAATTGTCTATTTTGTGAAAACAGTGCCTTCCATTCGGGGCTTTGCTGAAATTCTACTGGCTGATTTTGTCTTTGCCAACCCCAGCGTTCTTCTAAAATCTTTAACTCTGCTTCTGTTTCTCGTGTTTCTACCTGAAGTCTTTGCCATTCATTGACTAACTGCTCAACTTGAGTCTGTTCCTTTAAAAGAGCTTTTAATTCTGTTTCTTGTTCTAAGAAAAAATAGTATCGTGCTGATTGCTGATCCATGCCGCTATGTTTTTCTAACGTTGATTCTAGTTCTTCCAAACGTTCACTCATTTGTTGATACCTGCTAGAAAACTCTTGCAAATCTGTCAGCAACTGTTCACTTGGTAATTCATTAAGTGTATTTTCTTGTAATTCTTGCCATTCTTCATAAAGTGAAAAATTGATTTTTTGCTGATTTAGTTGCAATAATTTTTCATTGTTCCTTGATAATTCTTGTCTCAACTTATCTTGCTTTTTTTTCGCAGCCTGTTCTTGCATTACAAGTTGGCTAAAAAAATCTTCTTGTGCTTGTTTCTGATAAATTTTTTCTTGTAAACTTTTCCAACTATTTAATTTTTGATTAATAAGTAATTTTTGACCTTTTTTCTTATATAAATTTTGAGCTTGATTATAATACTCTTGTCGCTTTTGAAAAACTTGTGAACTTCCAGTAATACCTAGTGAAATCAGCATATCATGTAGTTCTTTTTCTCTAAGATGATCCAATTCTGATAACTGTTCTTGTTGAAAAGTGAAAACTTGCTGAAATAATTCTCTAGTCAATGGTGAAATCAGCTGTCCCAGGAGTATTTCACTTCCTGTTTGTTCACCAAAAACAACTTTTGCCTTTCCACGATTCTGTTGTTTATAGCGCTCGACCATAAATTCACCATGAACAGGATGTTCGAACCAGACACGACCACCATAAGCCGCTCCATCTTTTGGTGTATAGTCTTTCTTTTTTCTCCCTTTTGATGGAAAGCCAAAGAGGATTGCTTGAATAAACTGATAAACAGTCGATTTTCCTGCTTCGTTTTCGCCATAAATCAATTGATTACCTGAAGAAAAATCAAAACTCTTTTGACGCCATTTTCCAAAAGCATTAATTTCAATCCGTAAAATTTTCATTCATTATCCTCCTTGAATTGAAAATCCTGATTGATTAATTCTTGTGCAGCAAGTAATGTCTCACTCTGATAATCAGGTAACTCATTCAATAATTTTGTTGCTTCTGGATGGCTATACAATTCACTCAAAATTTGTTTAAAATCTTGAGGAATTTGATAACTTTCAAATAATTGATACTTCAATTTTTTTGAAACAGTTACGGTTATTTGTTTCTGAACAGTATCCTTCATAAGAACAATACGCCATATAAATAAATTTGATGTATACTTTCTTAATTCTTCAATTAAATATTCTAATACTTCACCAGAATCAATTCGCTCCACAATATCCATTCCTAAATGTTCATAGTTAACAATCTCTAGCTCAATTAGATGAAATTTATTGTTAGAAATTTCCAGTTGTCGTTGAACCATGGGAAAAATCTCGTTAGTTGTTCGAACTTGCTCAAAAGAAATTTTTTGACGATGCCAATATACTTCAGCTACTTCTATAGGCGTTGTTTGATATTCACTTCGCTTCAATTCTACTAATGAAACAGACGTTGAAGTTTGTTCCTTTCTCGTGTGTCCTTGAGGTGCGCCAGAATATACGATTCTTCCATGATTGCTAACGATAGTTGGAACATGGATATGACCTAACGCCCAATAATCATAATTTTTTTCTTGCATTTGACTGGAACTAAATGGAGCATAGTTCCCATGATCTTTTGTGCCCAATTCCCCGTGATACATTCCAACATGATAATCGACATTTGCTCGAGAGGGAAACTCTAGTACTTTTTCTTGTTGTATCCATGGATGACAATAGCTAAAAGCACTGATAGCAACTTTTTCACCCGAATTTAGTTTCAGCACTTTTGTTTTTACTTCTTCATCTACAAACAAATGAACATTTTCAGGAAATTCAAACCAGTATCTTTCTTTCTGATAATAATCATGATTTCCAAAAATCATATATACAGGAATATTTATTCGGTTTAAACGTTCCATTTGTTCAAAAAAGTGTTTTTGTGTTTTAAGTGAAGGTTTGTTTTGATGAAAAGTATCTCCAGCAAACAGAACAAAGTCAACTTCATGGAACACTGCTTGATCTACAATATTTGCTAGAACAATCTGATTTGCCTGTATTAATTTTTCTTGAACACGTTTATCGAATGGAATGGATCCTTCAAAAGATCTATCTATATGTAAATCAGCCGCGTGGATAAATTTCACTATCAAATTCCCTCCTTTTTTCTTTTATCATAACATTTTTATGTGTTTTTTTCACCCGAACACGAAAGTTTGTTCGCTTTTTTAATATAGAAATTTTATGAGAATACAAAAAAACAGATGAGCTTAATCACTCATCTGTTTTTTACCGTTGCGTGGCGACGTCCTACTCTCACAAGGGGCAACCCCTCACTACAATCGGCGCTAAGAAGCTTAACTTCTGTGTTCGGCATGGTTACAGGTGTATCCTTCTCGCTATCGCCACCACACTGTGGTGTTATCTTATTGAGTTTGCTTTTGCTCACTCAAAACTGGATTTGAAGTAATCTCAACTCTACCGAGTTTTTTCTTTTACCATTCTTGGTTAAGTCCTCGATCGATTAGTATCAGTCCGCTCCATACATCACTGTACTTCCACTTCTGACCTATCTACCTGATCATCTCTCAGGGATCTTACTTTCTTAAAGAAATGGGAAATCTCATCTTGAGGTGGGCTTCACACTTAGATGCTTTCAGCGTTTATCCCTTCCCTACATAGCTACCCAGCAATGCCCTTGGCAGAACAACTGGTACACCAGCGGTAAGTCCATCCCGGTCCTCTCGTACTAAGGACAGCTCCTCTCAAATTTCCAACGCCCGCGACGGATAGGGACCGAACTGTCTCACGACGTTCTGAACCCAGCTCGCGTGCCGCTTTAATGGGCGAACAGCCCAACCCTTGGGACCGACTACAGCCCCAGGATGCGACGAGCCGACATCGAGGTGCCAAACCTCCCCGTCGATGTGGACTCTTGGGGGAGATAAGCCTGTTATCCCCAGGGTAGCTTTTATCCGTTGAGCGATGGCCCTTCCATGCGGAACCACCGGATCACTAAGCCCGACTTTCGTCCCTGCTCGACTTGTTGGTCTCGCAGTCAAGCTCCCTTCTGCCTTTACACTCTTCGAATGATTTCCAACCATTCTGAGGGAACCTTTGGGCGCCTCCGTTACCTTTTAGGAGGCGACCGCCCCAGTCAAACTGCCCATCTGACACTGTCTCCCACCACGATTAGTGGTGCGGGTTAGAGTGGCCATAACGCAGGGGTAGTATCCCACCAGCGCCTCCATCGAAACTAGCGTTCCGATTTCTACGGCTCCTACCTATCCTGTACATGCGGTACAGACACTCAATATCAAACTACAGTAAAGCTCCATGGGGTCTTTCCGTCCTGTCGCGGGTAACCTGCATCTTCACAGGTACTAAAATTTCACCGAGTCTCTCGTTGAGACAGTGCCCAAATCGTTACGCCTTTCGTGCGGGTCGGAACTTACCCGACAAGGAATTTCGCTACCTTAGGACCGTTATAGTTACGGCCGCCGTTTACTGGGGCTTCAATTCGTACCTTCGCTTACGCTAAGCACTCCTCTTAACCTTCCAGCACCGGGCAGGCGTCAGCCCCTATACTTCATCTTACGATTTTGCAGAGACCTGTGTTTTTGATAAACAGTCGCTTGGGCCTATTCACTGCGGCTGATCTGACGATCAGCACCCCTTCTCCCGAAGTTACGGGGTCATTTTGCCGAGTTCCTTAACGAGAGTTCTCTCGCTCACCTTAGGATTCTCTCCTCGACTACCTGTGTCGGTTTGCGGTACGGGCCGTTGTTTTCTCACTAGAAGCTTTTCTTGGCAGTGTGACATCAGGAACTTCGGTACTATTATTTCCCTCCCCATCACAGCTTGTCCTTAAAAGATTAAGCATTTGACTCAACCTAAGACTTACTGCTTGGACAGACATTTCCAATCGTCTGCATTCCTTAGCCTCCTGCGTCCCTCCATTGCTCAAACAAAAACAACGGGTACAGGAATATCAACCTGTTATCCATCGCCTACGCCTTTCGGCCTCGGCTTAGGTCCCGACTAACCCTGGGCGGACGAGCCTTCCCCAGGAAACCTTAGTCATTCGGTGGACAGGATTCTCACCTGTCTTTCGCTACTCATACCGGCATTCTCACTTCTAAGCGCTCCAGCAGTCCTCACGATCTACCTTCAACGCCCTTAGAACGCTCTCCTACCATAACACCATAGGTGTTATCCACAGCTTCGGTAATATGTTTAGCCCCGGTACATTTTCGGCGCAGGGTCACTCGACTAGTGAGCTATTACGCACTCTTTAAATGGTGGCTGCTTCTGAGCCAACATCCTAGTTGTCTGTGCAACCCCACATCCTTTTCCACTTAACATATATTTTGGGACCTTAGCTGGTGGTCTGGGCTGTTTCCCTTTCGACTATGGATCTTATCACTCACAGTCTGACTCCCGGATATGAATGAATGGCATTCGGAGTTTATCTGAATTCGGTAACCCGAGATGGGCCCCTAGTCCAAACAGTGCTCTACCTCCATCATTCTCAATTCCGAGGCTAGCCCTAAAGCTATTTCGGAGAGAACCAGCTATCTCCAAGTTCGTTTGGAATTTCTCCGCTACCCACACCTCATCCCCGCACTTTTCAACGTACGTGGGTTCGGTCCTCCAGTGCGTTTTACCGCACCTTCAACCTGGACATGGGTAGATCACATGGTTTCGGGTCTACGACTACATACTCAAACGCCCTATTCAGACTCGCTTTCGCTACGGCTCCGTCTCTTCGACTTAACCTCGCATGCAATCGTAACTCGCCGGTTCATTCTACAAAAGGCACGCCATCACCCATTAACGGGCTTTGACTTGTTGTAGGCACACGGTTTCAGGTTCTATTTCACTCCCCTTCCGGGGTGCTTTTCACCTTTCCCTCACGGTACTGGTTCACTATCGGTCACTAGGGAGTATTTAGCCTTGGGAGATGGTCCTCCCGGATTCCGACGGAATTCCTCGTGTTCCGCCGTACTCAGGATCCTCCTAGGTGTCTTCCAAATTTCATCTACGGGGTTTTTACCCTCTTTGACTGACTTTTCCAAGTCATTCGATTATCTGAAAAAACTACCATATCGGAGTCCTACAACCCCAACAAGCAAGCTTGTTGGTTTGGGCTTTTCCCGTTTCGCTCGCCGCTACTCAGGGAATCGAATTTTCTTTCTCTTCCTGCAGGTACTTAGATGTTTCAGTTCTCTGCGTCTACCTCAAATATGCTATGTATTCACATATTTGTAACATCCTATAAAAGATGCTGGGTTCCCCCATTCGGAAATCTCTGGATCATAGCTTACGTACAGCTCCCCAAAGCATATCGGTGTTAGTCCCGTCCTTCATCGGCTCCTAGTGCCAAGGCATCCACCGTGCGCCCTTATTCACTTAACCTTATCAACCTTACGGTTGGGTTTTGACATCATTTCTAGCGATAGAAACTAGTCAAGAAAAATAAGCAATTGAACTTATTAAAAAACTCATTCAACGCGGTGTTCTCGGTTTGTTTTGATCTTACTTCAAATATCCAGTTTTCAATGAACAAAGTGTTTTGAGAGTAAACCTCTCAAAACTGAACAAAGTAATGATGACAAACGTGTGTAGTCTCCGTAATATTCCTTAGAAAGGAGGTGATCCAGCCGCACCTTCCGATACGGCTACCTTGTTACGACTTCACCCCAATCATCTATCCCACCTTAGGCGGCTGGCTCCAAAAAGGTTACCTCACCGACTTCGGGTGTTACAAACTTTCGTGGTGTGACGGGCGGTGTGTACAAGGCCCGGGAACGTATTCACCGCGGCGTGCTGATCCGCGATTACTAGCGATTCCGGCTTCATGTAGGCGAGTTGCAGCCTACAATCCGAACTGAGAGAAGCTTTAAGAGATTAGCTTAGCCTCGCGACTTCGCGACTCGTTGTACTTCCCATTGTAGCACGTGTGTAGCCCAGGTCATAAGGGGCATGATGATTTGACGTCATCCCCACCTTCCTCCGGTTTGTCACCGGCAGTCTTGCTAGAGTGCCCAACTAAATGATGGCAACTAACAATAAGGGTTGCGCTCGTTGCGGGACTTAACCCAACATCTCACGACACGAGCTGACGACAACCATGCACCACCTGTCACTTTGCCCCCGAAGGGGAAGCTCTATCTCTAGAGTGGTCAAAGGATGTCAAGACCTGGTAAGGTTCTTCGCGTTGCTTCGAATTAAACCACATGCTCCACCGCTTGTGCGGGCCCCCGTCAATTCCTTTGAGTTTCAACCTTGCGGTCGTACTCCCCAGGCGGAGTGCTTAATGCGTTAGCTGCAGCACTGAAGGGCGGAAACCCTCCAACACTTAGCACTCATCGTTTACGGCGTGGACTACCAGGGTATCTAATCCTGTTTGCTCCCCACGCTTTCGAGCCTCAGCGTCAGTTACAGACCAGAGAGTCGCCTTCGCCACTGGTGTTCCTCCATATATCTACGCATTTCACCGCTACACATGGAATTCCACTCTCCTCTTCTGCACTCAAGTCTCCCAGTTTCCAATGACCCTCCCCGGTTGAGCCGGGGGCTTTCACATCAGACTTAAGAAACCGCCTGCGCTCGCTTTACGCCCAATAAATCCGGACAACGCTTGCCACCTACGTATTACCGCGGCTGCTGGCACGTAGTTAGCCGTGGCTTTCTGGTTAGATACCGTCAAGGGATGAACAGTTACTCTCATCCTTGTTCTTCTCTAACAACAGAGTTTTACGATCCGAAAACCTTCTTCACTCACGCGGCGTTGCTCGGTCAGACTTTCGTCCATTGCCGAAGATTCCCTACTGCTGCCTCCCGTAGGAGTTTGGGCCGTGTCTCAGTCCCAATGTGGCCGATCACCCTCTCAGGTCGGCTATGCATCGTGGCCTTGGTGAGCCGTTACCTCACCAACTAGCTAATGCACCGCGGGTCCATCCATCAGCGACACCCGAAAGCGCCTTTCAAATCAAAACCATGCGGTTTCGATTGTTATACGGTATTAGCACCTGTTTCCAAGTGTTATCCCCTTCTGATGGGCAGGTTACCCACGTGTTACTCACCCGTTCGCCACTCCTTTTCTTTCGGTGGAGCAAGCTCCGGTGAAAGAAAAAGCGTACGACTTGCATGTATTAGGCACGCCGCCAGCGTTCGTCCTGAGCCAGGATCAAACTCTCATAATAAAAGTTAGAACAATCTTTCGATTGTTAAGCTCAATTTGTTTGCTAGCATATTGCTTGCTGTTTAAAAATGTTTGTTGTCTTGAATTGAATCAAGACGCCCTACACATTTGGTTTGTCTTACTTTGTTCAGTTTTCAAAGGTCTACTTGAATTGCCGTAGCAACTTTTATATCATATCAGAGTGACGTTTGAATGTCAACTCTTTTTTAAAAAAGTTTTTTTGATTTCGTTTAAGAAATCTTTCGGCAACTCATTTATCATACCGCATCGTTTGTTATTTGTCAAGAACTTTTTTGAAGTTTTTCTTGATGAAATCAAGCTTCATAAGCAGTTCTTTTTAAACGACTTAGTTATCTTATCATGTGATAATTCACACGTCAACAACTTTTTGAAATTATTTTTTAACTTCTAGTTGTTTTTCAACAACTCATTTACTCTATCATTAAAAAAAAGAATGGTCAAGCAAAATTTTACATTTTGTTTGACCTAATTTTAAATTCTATCCATTCACAACTTAACGATTGATTTGTTTTAATTTTTCACCCATTTTAATCGTTTCTTTCTTATTGAGTGGATAACCAACAAGTAAAATCAGCGCAGACAATAGCAAACAAACTGCTGGCAATAAATTAGCAATCGTATAAATACGTTCTTGCACTAAAGCTGATTGAATTGTTCCGCCTACTGAAGACGATTGCTATCCAATCATCGTTAACATAAAGCCATCAATTGCCCCTGCACATGCTTGTCCCAATTTTCTACCAAAAGAATTGACACCGTAAACTGTTCCGTCTTCTCGTAATCCCGTTGTGTATTGATGGTAATCAATTACATCTGTAATGAAAGCCCACACCATCAAATTGAATAATCCTGATCCCAATGTCGCAATAAATAGTAGGGACAAGTATACCCATGCATTTGTAATATGTAAAAAGTACATCAATAAATACAATAGAAGAAAACTTTAGAGCGACAACGCTTGCTTCTTTCTTACCGAACCTTCTTGTCAATGCCGTTGCAAAAGGGGACAATGCAACGACCGTTCCATACCTGAATAATAAAGCAATCGACATTACTTCTTTATTATGGAAGTAATCATTAAATAAATAGGTCATATTTGTCCCAGCTAAACTTTGATTGATCACAATAAAAATATCCACAACAACTAGTACTACTAGTGCACGATTCGAAATTAAGCCTTTAGCCAGCCTGAATCTCTTCTTTTTTTCTACTCTTACTCTCTCTGTGGATAGCTTGCAAGTTAATATATATGCTAAAAAATCTATTGACGCGCAGCCAATGGTAATCCAGAAAAAGCGTTCACTTGAGACAATCTGTTGACCATTTTTATTTTGCGTATACATTAATATTGGAGTAAAGAAACCCGTAGTTGATCCATCGATTGCTGATCCAATACTTCTGAAAGTCGACAACGAAGACCGATCATCCGAATTTGAACTGATTGCTGCCGCCATTGCCGCATAAGGAATATTAATTGTTGAAAGAAAAATACCATAAACAATGTATGAAACAAAAATATAAATCATCTTGCCCGACATTGGTAAATGCTAAATAATAGGCAAAAACATTAGAACTGCTACGGTACAAAACGGATACTTCATTCGGCGAATCCACGGGATAGATCGTTCAACTTCTGTTACCTTAGAAATATCACATAGCCGTCCAACGAAAACATCCGCAAATGCATCTAACATTCTTGAAACTAGAAAAAGCGTACCTACTATTGCTCCAGAAACGCCAAGGACATTTGTGTAATAAATCATCAAAAAGCTATTAACCAATCCTAAAATAAAACAATTCCCTAAATCACCAAACATGTAACCAATTTTGTCCCTTCAAACCAAACGCACTTGTTTTCTTATTGATTTTCTCCTCTAGAAACTGCTTGTTGTGAAAGCATTCCAATCACTCCTTTTTCTTTTTTAGTAATCGTTTTCAAAATTATACCCTCCATTTTTTTATTTTTATATTCACAATATTGTTATTTTCTTGCATTATGTTGGTTGATAAAAAACTAGAGAAAGAATTCTACTTAGCTAGAAGCAAAAAAGAGCAGGACTGCAATCAGCCCTGCTCTTTTCTATTTACTATTAATTATTCGCTATATAGGTCACGTACTGGTGTCATGATGATTCGATTTAAATCATTAATAATTGTACTAAAACCTTGTTCTTTTTCCATTAAATCATTGATAACTGATTCTGATTGAATTTTCATAGCCATTTCTTGTGCTTTCATTGCATCTTCATCAGAGAATTCTTCGCCACGCATTTGTTTTTCCTGTAATTCAATTTGCATTGCTTGGAAGTTTTTAAATAGTTCATGCGCTTCTTTATTTTCTTTTACTTTACCGTATGCTTCTTGTAAAGCTTTGAATTCAGGAAGTTCACGAATTTCGCGTTCGATTTGATTCGCGCTATCATAGATATTTGACATAATATTGCCTCTTTTCTTTCAGTAGTTGAGTTCATTGTAACATGCAGCTATCCGTTTTCAAAGAACTACTCACTTTGATATTTCCGCCACAAATCTTTGGCTGCATCGCCAATTCCTTGTACGCCGTCTTTTACAAAGTCACCAAAGTTCTTCAATCCTTCTTTTGCTTTCTCGCCATATTGATCTAAGTTTTCTTTCCATTTTTCAGCATTGTCCTCTGCTCCTGATGGATTGTCCACTTGATCTGCTGGGACGACCTCTCCGCCTGTTGCATACGCATCCGCGACACTAAAACTTGTATTTGAAGTATAAGGAAGAATTCCTTCTGCAGCAGACTTAAAGACTCGGCCCACAACATTCCCACTCGTTCCTTCTAAGTAGTGCAATTCGCTGGACTCTTCGTAACCCATCCAAGTTGAAATAACTACGTCTGGTGTATAGCCAACAATCCATTGATCATTTGCTTTAGTGGCATCAAAATTCGTTTCCGTAGTACCAGTTTTACCAGCAACCGTATAACCAGCTGGATTTGCAGCAACTGCTGTTCCATTAGAAAATGTGCCAAGCATCATACTTGTCATTTGTTCTGCTGTTTCTTTTGAAATCACTTGTTTAGGTTTTTTGTCCGTATTATCTACAATAACTGCACCTGTAGAATCAACGATTTTCGTAATCAAATGTGGCGAATACATCTGCCCATCATTCGCAAAAGCACTATAGGCTCCGGCCATCGTTAACGGTGATACACCTTTTTCTAAGCCACCTAATGCTAAACCATAGTATTTATCGGATTTTGATAAGCTTAACCCGAATTCTTCTGCTTTATCATACCCTTTTTGAAGACCAATCTCATGGAGTAACCAAACAGCTGGCAAGTTCAAGCTTTGAGCTACTGCTTGATACATTGGTACTTCACCTTGATACGTACCATCATAATTTTGAGCAGCATAGTAACTTTGTGGTGCGTCTTGCAAAGTACTAGAAGGTAAGTAGCCAGACTCTAAAGCAGCTGAGTACACGCTCAATGGTTTAATTGTCGAACCTGGCGACCTTTTCATTTGTGTTGCAAAATTAAATCCACGGAAGACGTGTTCTCCACGCCGCCCCACCAAGGCTTGTACACCACCATTTTTCGGATTCAATGCAACAGACGCAGATTGAACCATTGCCCCGTCCGAAGCATCTGCCGGAAATAGCTGTCCATTTTGATAAGTCGCTTCTAACTGCTTTTGATAATTTTGATCTAACGCAGTATATATTTTATACCCCTTGTTCATTACATCTGATTCATCCAGTCCATATGCTTCCACAGCCTCATCAATTACCGCATCAAAATAATAAGGATAGCGATAACCTGATTCCGAATCCGTATACGTGTCATTTAAATAATCCGTAATGTTCGTTTGGCTCTCCGCACTGGCTTGTTCTGCTGTGATTTTTTCGTTTTCTTTCATCACACTCAACACAGTATTTTTTCGATTATTAGCATTTTCTGGGTTATCAATTGGATTATAAATACCTGGTCCTTTAAGCATACCCGCAATTGTTGCCGCCTCTGACAATGTTACGTCACTCGCATTGACACCAAAATATCTCCTTGCAGCATCTTGAACACCCCAAACACCATTACCAAAATAAGCGTTATTCAAATACATAGTTAAAATTTCTTCTTTACTGTATTTCTTTTCTATTTCTATCGCTAGAAACAGCTCTTTTGCTTTTCTATCAAAGGTTTGATCGAGTGTTAAATACGCATTTTTTGCCAATTGTTGCGTAATCGTACTCCCTCCACCACCAGCGGTACTCCCTGAAGTAAGCATACGAACTGCTGCTCGAGCAATCCCCTTCACATCAAATCCATGATGATTATAAAAATTTCGATCTTCCGTAGAAATAACTGCATCTTGAATATACGGAGAAATTGCATCTAGTTCTACGTAAGTCCCTTTTTGAGCATAAAGTGTACCTGCTTCTTCATTATCTTTATCATAAATAACAGTAGATTGGCTTAATCCTGATTTTAAAGTCTCCACATTTGCTTGTTTTGCTAAAATAAACAAATAAACACTCGTTACCAAAATAAAAATCAGTCCCAACAAAAGAATAACTTTATTGATATGATATTTTTTCCAAATTCGCCTTCGCCATTTATGAAATCGGCTCAAATATGGCTTACTCCAGCGCCAAAAGCTAATCAAAGAAGCTTTTATTTTTTCCAAAACGCGTTGAAAATCCATTTGCATGTTCTCCTATCTTTTTATTCACACGGTCAGTTTACCACAACTAACTGCGCCTTTCTTCCTGCTTAAGATGTAAGTTTTGTAGTTAATGACGGTAGTTTAGCATAATAAGTAGCTGATTGATTTAATCTTTTTCTTAAATATATTTTAAAAATGGTAAAATAAAACTGACTTCGACGAAAGGAGCTCCTTTATGGAAATCACAATTACATTACCCGCTGATCACTCAGCAACAACTATCCAAGAATTATTAGAGCGAGAATGGCTAGTACCAAAAAAAGTTCGTCATTTTTTGCGTACCCGAAGAAATGTTTGGGTAAATGCGCAGCCCGCTCCTTTTCATTCAGAAATCCGCGGTGGCGACACAATTACTTTGCATTTTGAAGAAGGTGACTACAGTCATCAAGAAATCATCTTTGGTGATCCTCAAAAAATACACACGCTCTATGAAGACGATCAATTAGTGATTGTAAATAAACCAGCTGGTCTAAAAACCCATCCCAATAACGCAAAAGAAACTGGAACCTTATTAAATGATTTAGCTGCTTATCTAGCTCCGAAAGATGAAAAACCATATGTTGTACATCGCTTAGATCAAGAAACCAGTGGCGCTATTTTATTCGCTAAAAACCCATTTATTCTGCCTATTTTAAGCCAATTAGTCGAACAAAAGAAGATTTATCGACGCTACCAAGCTATCGTTTGGGGAAAGTTAACCAAAGATATCACCATCACCAAGAAAATTGGACGCGATCGACACAACCGACGAAAACAAGTCATTGATGAACGTAACGGGAAAACAGCAACAACCCGCGTAACCGTTGCAAAAAATCTACCGACACAAACACAAATTTATTGTGTTTTAGCTACTGGGAGGACACATCAAATTCGGGTTCACCTCGAAAGCCTAGGTCATCCAATTGTAGGCGATCCACTTTATCAGTCACGGCCAGCGCAACGAATGATGCTTCACGCAATTGAACTTCATTTGACACATCCATTCACACAAGAAACGATTATCGCTAGAGCAACTCCTGGACTATGGTAGGCCTCAAGAAAATAAAAAAGTGTCTGGGACATTAATCAAAATGATTATGCTCCAGACACTTTTTTACGAATAAATGGCTTTTCGAAAGTAAATCTCTCAAAAATGAGTAGAATAATCTCAAAAACAGATAAAGCTATTTTCAGATTATCCTTCTTATCTATCAGAGTTGACTGCTCTTATTTAAACCACTTTTTTGAAATTTTATTTTTGTCGATACTCTTTTTCGGCTAATAATAAACTACCAATAATCCCACTTTCATTCGGCAAGCCCCAGCGAACAATATATTCACTAGCTTCTGGAACTTCCATATATCCTGCCATTAATTCAACAAATTGTTGACGAATTTTTTGTAGTAAATGATCTTGGTTCATTACGCCACCACCAAGGATAATTTTTTCTGGTGCTAAAGTTAATGTATAGTTGATTAAAGCTTGTGCAATATAGAATGCTTGGATATCCCACACAGGATGGTCTACCGGTAAATCTTGACCTTTGATTCCGGTTCTTGCTTCTAATGAAGGACCAGCCGCCAATCCTTCCAAACAGTCCCCATGATAAGGACAAGTACCAGCGTAAGTATCATCTGGATGACGTTTCACCCAGATATGACCCATTTCCGGATGAGCAATCCCCGAAAAGATATCTTGATTCAAAACAACACCTGCGCCAATCCCAGTACCAACGGTTAGATAGATACAGCTATTCTTTCCTTGTGCTGCACCTTTCTTCAATTCGCCATAGGCAGCAGCATTAACATCCGTTGTCCACGCAATTGGAATTTGATAACGTGCTTTAACACTCCCTAAAAAGTCAAAATCAGCCCAACCTTTTTTAGGTGTTGCTAAAACATATCCATAGTTATCTTTTGTTTGGTCAATGCCAATCGGGCCAAAAGACCCAATCCCCATAGCAGATAAGTCAAACTTGTCAAAAAAAGCAAACACCTGTTGCAACGTTTCTATTGGAGTCGTTGTAGGAATACTTACTTTCTCCATAATTTCATGTTGATCATTCGCCACCGCACAAACAAACTTTGTGCCACCTGCTTCTATTCCGCCGTACATTTACTTTTCCTCCTCGAATCCGATTGTCCGAATTTCATAAGGCATCAATGTCGGCTCAATCGTTTGCTTACTGTCTTTTTCTAAAAGATTCAACAATCTATTAGTTGTCCCTGGTTTTTGAACAACCATTTTTTCTTCGTTTCCTGACAGATTGAATCCTCTCAGTACTACTTTATCATTAAACTTGCTTCGCTTCAAAGCAGTAATTGCAAACGTTTTAGCATCCACTTCTAAATAATTGTTTTTGCTGCTTAATTCACCTTGTTGATTAGCTAATTGTTGCGTCGTAAATGGAACTTGCGCAGCATACGCGTGTTGATAAGATGCAAATTTTTCATTTGGTTCATGAATTTCCATACTATACTGGAAGTGTTGTTGTCCTAAACACTGTGCCTCGGGAGTTGGGAAATATCCCCAGTCCCCTAACTCACCAACACAACGCAATAAGGTCAATGCAATTTGACCTGCATCTACAATTTCGTATTCATTTAAGCCATAGTTTCCAATTGTGACACCATAATTTTCATCATGAAGATTAACAAATGCATGTTGATGTTGCGGATTCGTTGGATTTTCCCAGCTTGCGGAAACTTTATTTGGTCGCGTAACGACTTCAAATATACTATCTGCTTCATGGTGTTCCACATGTAACTTCGTTGGAAATAGCGCGCGTAAGCGATGGTCTTTCATTTGATTGTCAATCGTCGTTTCAAAGTCGATTTTCCGACTATTTTTCCTTAAAGTAATTTTTGTTTCTATTAATAATGGTTTTAATTCTTTTGCTCGTTTCGCTTTACGATAACGGAATTCAACTACCATTTGTTGTTCCCTTTCTAGAAGTTCATCGGCAGAAACTGGAATCATCATGGTCTGAATGAGTTGGATTTGAGCAATCTCTGGTGTATCAACCAAAATTTCTACTCGAGAATCCCCTTGTTGGTTTGAAAGAATTGGGGCTGTGTCACTTGGTTGTTTATAGATATACTCATTTCCAACATCACCCGTATCTTCAAAAACAAGCATATCCTCAAATTGACGATCCATTTTTTTGTCCAACACCGTTAATGAACCATTCTCTTCAATTTTGATTTTGAGCAATTCATTTTCGATTACTCGTCCTTGGTCACTGACCATCGAATCAGTAATAGCGATTGGGGCTTCTCCTTCAGCTAATGTAAATGTCTCCCATGAAAAAGCAGCCATTTCTTCTAGCGGAATAGTTACAGTCACTACTTTTTCCATATAAGGTATCCGGAACCGATCTTTCGGTAAGTCATAGTCAAAACGAACAGTTGCTTCAGATACAATTGCGGGAATGATTTCTCCTTGTGCATTCTCAACATGATAGCTCTTAACAGGCGCATCTTCCAATTCTTTAAACAATGTCTCTGGTAATCCTTCAGCAAACTTTTTACGTTCCAACTCGACTTCAATCACAGCTTCACCAGTTTTCGCTGTTCCAGCTGTATTGATTACAACAAAAGGATACGTATCCTCTGAGAATTCGCTTGTATCAATAACTTGCGACAACTGCCTCATTGCTTCTTCTGCTACAAATTTCCCAACTTCGTCTGCTTTTTCGAATCGTGTAATCATTTCTCGATGAACAGAATCCACTGAACAACCACAAATACTATCATGTGGGTGATTTTGCATTAATGTTTTCCAAGCATAATCTAATTGATCATGAGGATAGCTTCCCGAAACTTCATATGCCATTGTCGCTAACGGCTCAGCAATATTTTCTAATTGTCTTTGAACTTTCGTATTCCATTGTTTTAAATACACGCGCGCAGATGCAGTATTTGCCAAAGTATACCAGCCATCTGTTTCTTGACTCGTTAATTCGCCTTCTACGGTCCCCAAATCTTCAGGTAAATCATTTGTTACTGCTGCTAAATAGTCGGTAAAATTAGAATGAATAAATTCGTAATCTGGATATAAACGATTTGCTAATGCAATCGCCTTTGATATATCTTTTTGAACAGGCTGATGATCGACACCATTCATCATTAATAAATGTTCAGTTGAAGCATATTGTTCTGCATCAGCTAATTTTTGATCCCAAAATGCCTTGGCTTCTTGTTCTTCAGCTGGTATTTCATTTCCATTACTATACCAATTAGCAAATAATAAACCAAAAATTTCTGAGTTATCAGGCCCTTTCCATTTCATTTCAGAATATTGGGAGGAATAATTTTCTGCCTCAAGCACCTGATTATCAAAGCCAATCGGTTTTACTCCGCGGCCAAATGCTGCTGCTTCAATCCCAACTTGCTTCATCATTTGAGGTGTTTGCCCCATATTTCCAAATGTATCTGGGAAGTAGCCAAGCATTACTGGAACACCCCATTTTTGCGTTTCTTCGAACCCAATCAACATATTACGAACGTTGGATTCTGAGCTAATCAAAAAATCATCTTGCAAAATATAAAATGGTCCAATACGTAGCTTACCCGCATCAATCGCTTGTTGAACTAACGCTCTTTTCTCCGGTCTTACTTGTAAATAATCATCTAAAATAATTGTTTGTCCATCTAAGTGAAAACTATTGAATTCAGGGTCATTCTCAAAAAGTTCTAATAAATCATCCATTAATTCAACTAGACGCATATGGTGTTGTTCATAAGCCATGTACCATTCTCGATCCCAGTGACTGTGGGAAATAATATATACTTTCTTTTTCATCTAATCGCTCCTATTTTTCTACTCGAATATCAAAGTAATCCATTACTAATTCACAAAACATCATATTTGCCCAAGAAAACCATTCTCTTGTGTAATTGTTAGGGTTATCCACATCAAAACCTTCGTGCATCAAGTTTGTTCCAGCATCTGTAGCTACTAATAAATCTAAAATTCGCTCTTTTTCTTTTCGATCATCAGTGGTCATGCCTTCCATTGCTAAAGCAATTGGCCAAACATAATTTTCAGGCGTATGAGAAGAGCCGATTCCTTTTGCATACTTTCCTTCATAAAAATAAGGATTTTCTGGGCTAAGCAACGTTTTTCTTGTTTGTAAATACGTCTCATCTTTCGAAGAACAATAGCCTAGGTAAGGAGCAGCCATTAGGTTTGGTACATTGCTGTCATCCATGATTGAGGTATTTCCTTGACCATCCACTTCGTATGCGAAAATAGTCTCTTTTGCTTGATTTTTAGTTTTACCATGCACTTCGATCCCTCGTTGAATCTCTTCTCGCAATGTGGTAGCTTTTGCTACGATTTGATTATTTGATAACACTGTTTGAAAAATTTCTTCAATATATCCTAAAACGACTACAGCAAACATGTTCGATGGGACTAAATACCCATATTGGCAAGTATCATCACTTGGTCGAAAACCTGACCAGGTCATTCCTGTAGGTACCACTTTTGCACCTTTCCCATCATTAACAAGCGTGTCTTCCAGACGAGTAGTATCACGTTCAAATCGATAAGGTGACTTAGTATGGTCTTGTTCTGTTTGAAAAACATTTAGAATTTTTTCGATTCCTGAAACAAATGAATCATCAAACTGATCTGTTTGCCCCGTATTTTTATATAAAAGATAGGCAAGTTGAACAGGATAACATAATGAGTCAATCTCATATTTTCTTTCCCAAATCCAATCATTCATTTCAGTATGGTCACTCTGATGTCCCGCCCCGTTCGCTTCTTCATTAAACGCATTCGCATACGGATCAATGTTGATATAAAAGAATTGTTTCTTTACCAACCCACTAATCATTGCTGCTAAGTCTTTATCTTCTTTGGCAATCACTAAGTAAGGGCGTACTTGTGCAGTGGAATCTCTTAACCACATAGCCGGTATATCACCGGTTAGCAAGAAAGTTGTTCCATCAGAATGTCGCTTTACTGTGGTTAACAATGTATTAGCAAACGCAGTAGAAAAATTTTTAGCCCAATCTGCATGCTCACTTCCACATTTCTGTTCAATTTTCCCCATGAATTCTTCAACTGATTTTGGTATATCTTTATATGGCATCTCTCAATATCCTCTTTTCTATTTGATATATCTTAGTAGATTATACTTCTTGGTTTGTTTTTTGTCTACGCTTTCATAATATTTTTTATTGTTTACTTTTGCTTTATTTATGCTATCATTTATACATGATATATCATTAAGAGGTGTTATTATGGAGCAACCATTATATAAGAAAATATTTATCGATCTACACAACGCAATTCTTGATGGAACTTTAGCCATTGATAGCCAAGTTCCTACTGAAAAAGAACTTTCTCAAAAATATCAAGTAAGTCGAATCACATCCAAACGAGCATTAACAGAATTGGAACAACTTGGTTTGATTTATCGAATTCGTGGAAAAGGCAGCTTTGTCAAAGCAGACAATCCAGAGACCTCGGCTGTCCACATTCAAAAAACAAAGAGAATTCTCTTTTTATTTCCGTTCTTAACTGATTTGTCTGTTGGTGATTTCACTGAAGGATTGAATCCAATTATGCAAGAAAATCAATTTGACGTATTGATGACCTCTCTTGATTTTCTCCAAACAAAAACGGCAAAAGAAGTGATGGATGAATTCGATGGATTGATTTACTACGCTATCGATACGGAGCAACACTTAGATTTATTGTTTGAACTTTCACTGAAAGATTTTCCAGTCATTATTTTGGATAAGAAAATTTATGAACTACCATTTCCAACCGTTCTTTCAGACAATTTCGCCGGCGGCTCGATAGCCACAAATCAATTGATTGCTGACGGTCATCAAAAAATTGGCTTCTTATTTGGCGAACCAACTCATCCACAATCAGTTCGTCAGCGCTATTTAGGCTATCTTGAAGCTCTTGATAAAGCTAATTTAGCTTTTCATACTGCGCTTGACGACCAAAAAGCAACGAATAAAGAGTTATTAAACTATATCAAAGAACACCAACTTACTGCGTTTGTCTGTGAAAATGATCTTGTTGCCATTCAAACAATGAACCAATTGAAACAAGCTGGCTTTTCAGTTCCTGCTGATTTTTCAATTATCGGTTTTGATGATATTCAAGCTGCAGCTTTAGTTGATCCGCCTTTGACAACTATTGCCCAAAATTTCAAAGAACTTGGAAAATCTGCTGGAGAAAAATTGATTCATTGGCTTGAAACCAAAGAATCACCAGCGGATACCAAATACCCAGTTACATTAATAACAAGACACTCAACGAAGGAGCTTAACAATGAACATTCAACAAATTGATACTCGCCACGGGACTGCCAACCAGTCCAATTATTCAAACGGAAATTGCCTGCCTTATACAGGCGTTCCGTTTGGAATGAATTATTTTGCCCCACAAACAACCGACCAAAAAGGAAGTTGGTGGTTCCACCCAGAAGACCGTATCTTTCAAGGTTATCGTTTAACACATCAACCTAGTCCTTGGATGGGTGATTTCAGTCATTTCCTAATGACACCAGTTAGTGGTACTCTACCTGAAAACAGTCTTTTTCATGCTCAGAGTTCTTATCGACCAGAAGAAAGCACGTTTTGCCCTACGCATCTGTCAATCAATCAACTGCGTTATGAAATTTCATCCACGTTGATTCCTAGTATGTATGGGGGTGTACTTACGATTGATTATCACAAAAATGATAGCGGTTTACTTTTGACTTTTCCTGAGCGATACCAGTTAAATGTTGTAGACTCGCATACAATTACTGGTTATCTCATCAACTTTTCTGGATGTGAGGATCCTGATTTTCGCTTTCACTTTATCCTTTCCTTTGAACAACCATTATTCGACACTGAGTTAGCAATTCCAGAGAATAGTTCTTCTATTTTGTTGTCGTTTGGCTCGATCGAACAGCAAACGATTCGCTTTGGTACTTCTTTTATTAGCGAAGAACAAGCACAGGTAAATTTATTGAGAGAGTCTGCACAGTCGCCTGATGAATACCTGGAAAAAAATCGCCAAATTTGGCAAGAATATTTCGATAAAATCAAAATCAGTCATCATGATAAAAAACAAGTAAGTACTTTTTATCATAACTTGTATCGTGTATTTCTCTTTCCTCAAACATTCTATGAAGTAACTAAGGATGGCGAAAAAATTCACTATGATACATTCAGCAAA
This sequence comes from Enterococcus sp. DIV0176, assembly GCF_050528535.1. Classification (NCBI taxonomy): domain Bacteria; kingdom Bacillati; phylum Bacillota; class Bacilli; order Lactobacillales; family Enterococcaceae; genus Enterococcus; species Enterococcus sp. DIV0176. Next base: position 2,435,474 of record NZ_CP172879.1, read on the forward strand.
ACTATTCGCTCTGGTGTTCTTTATACAAATAATGGATTTTGGGATACGTATAAAACGGTCTACCCACTCTATTCATTGATTGCCACTGAAAATTATGAGGAAATGCTTGAGGGCTTTCTTACAAGTTATCGAGAAACGGGCTTTTTGCCAAAATGGCTATCGCCTGATGAACGAGGTTTAATGCCCGGAACATTGATTGATGCGGTAATTGCTGACGCCGCAGTAAAAGGAATTCGTAGTGATTTGATGCCTGAATTTTTAATAGCAATGAAAAAAAGCGCTACTGTCCAAAGTGAGTTACCTAATTATGGGCGCCAAGGAACACTTGATTATTTAACATATGGCTATGTTCCTAGTACCTATCATGAATCAGTCAATCATACTTTAGATTATGCTTATAGCGATTTTTGTATCAGCCAAGTTGCTGCTATACTGGGAGATCATGAGACCAGCGCTTTTTATCAAAGACAGTCCTTAAACTATCGTAATATTTTTGACCCTACCGTTGGGTTCATGCGTGCAAAAGATACGAATCAACAATTTAGAGAAAACTTCTCAGCGACTCGCTGGGGTCAAGATTACGCAGAAGGAAGTGCATGGCAAAGTAGCTTTGCCGTCTACCAAGACTTTAATGGTTTGATTCGTGAACATGGTGGAGAAGCTGCTTTTCAAGAAAAATTAATCAAGCTTTGTAATCAATCTCCTTCCTTTGAAGTTGGTGGATACGGATTTGAAATCCATGAAATGAGTGAAATGGCCGCTATTGAATTTGGACAACTGGCTATCTCAAATCAACCTAGCTTCCACTACCCTTATCTATTCAGTTATCTTGGTAAACCAGAGATGGCTCAACCGTTAATTAAACAATTGTTGACTCAAACCTTCAATGATTCACCGACAGGTTATCCCGGTGATGAAGATAATGGTAGCATGTCAGGTTGGTATATCTTTAGCAGTTTAGGTTTTTATCCAGTCACACCTGGTTCTGGAGAATATGTTATTGGTTTGCCACTGTTCGATCACGTTGAACTAAAACTTGCAAACGGTCAGACACTTACGATTGAAAGTTCACCAAATCAACCACAACAACAGTTTGTTCATCAAGTTGACCGTAATGATCAAATGCATTCTAAGTTATTCTTTACACACGAAGACTTACTCACAGGAGGAACAATTCGTTATCACTTAGGTACTGTTCCTCACCCCAAAAAATACGCGGCCGATGCTTTACCGTTTTCTTTAACCTAATAAGCCTTCACAATAAACTACGTGCAAAAATAAAATTTGATTTTTATTTTCATAAAAAAAGACTGAACCAAAACATATTTTCGTTTGGGCTCAGTCTTTTTGATTGTCTTTTTTACTCAGTCATTATCATTCCAAAATCAGCAATTCCAACCTATATAGAAGTTCCTACGTCTAAACACTGTACTCCCTACTTTTTTCTTTAAACTAAGTAAGGGGCTTTTCTCGGTACTCTTTTGGTGATTGTCCCACAATTTTCTTAAATAATTTAGAGAAATAAGTGGTGTTGTTGTAGCCAATCTCGTTTGAAATTTCATTGATATTTTGTTCACTGTGAAGTAGCAACCATTTTGCTTGCTCCATCCGTAAATGATTTAAGTAGGTAGAAAAGCTTTTTTTCGTTTCTTTTTTAAATAGTTGCCCGAGATACATCACATTTAGGTGCAAACTTTCGGATACTTCTTTTAATGTTAACGGCTCCCGGTAATTTTCGTGCAGTATTTGCAGCGCTTGCTTGATATTTTCACTATAGTTTTTTTGCTTTTGCTGCTTACGAACTAAGGAAAGCAACAATTCTTGAAGGTCATTCACATTTTTTGCCTGATTTATTTGATGAATACCTGTCAAGTACTCATCATCTTCTAGTGTAATCAGCTCTCGTTGAATATCCATAAACAATAAGAAAGTGAAGTGCCGAATGTCCTCGGGAGTCATGACTGCCGATTGGAATTGTTCAAAAAACTCACGAATCATTTGTTGAACTAAATCTAACTGATTACTTTGAAGCGCGCGACTAAAAGTAGAAAAATCAATTAACTGATCTTGATTTTCTGCAGGCAGGGACCTAATGATTTCACGTCTGGCTTCACCGTAAAACTGTTGAAGATGCAACTGGTCTTTTGCCCGACGAAAACTTTCAGGAATATCATCTATTTCCTTTATTTCGTCACCCACACTAATCAGCCAATCTTGTTGTGCATACTGCGTTTGAAAATAGTCACAAAAGTCCCCGACTTTCTGGGGACTAAGCAAAATGGTGAAGCAAGTCACATCCCCAAAACTTCGCTGATAATAAGTAGTTGCTTGTTGTTCTTTTAACCATTGAATAATAGCAGATTCATGTATTCTTTCTAGCTGAATCAATAAAATTTGTTGTGACTCTTGAGGTAATCCACTCAAAAACTCTTCTTCGCTGGTTTCATCTAACTCTTCATTTAACCATTGACTGAATAAAAGTTCCTGATAAATTTCTTGCTGATTTTTTTGCTCATTTTGCTGATCCAAACGTTCTTTTACTTTTTTTAAGCTTTCAATCAACTCTGTTTTATTCACCGGCTTCATCAAATAATTAACTGCCCCAAGTTGCATACCACCTTTAAGGTATTCAAATTCTTGGTAGCCAGAAAGAATCATAAACTCAAAGGTATATTGCTCTTTTTGAGCTGCTTCAATAAATTCTAGACCGTTCATCTCTGGCATTGTTACATCTGTAATAACTAAATCAATAACTTGTTTTTCTAAAACCAATAACCCTTGCATAGCATTTTCTGCCGTTGCTACGATTTCAAATCCAAAACTGGGCCAATCAACAATTTTTTTCAATCCATTCAAAATCATGTATTCATCATCAACCAGCAACACTTTATACATTTTCAGACTCCTTCTTCTTAAATGTAATTTTAATCGTTAAGCCACCTTCTTTATTCGCAAACATTCGCATCCGGTACGTGCTACCGAAATTTGCGCGTAAACGTTCATTTACGTTTTGCAAACCAATTGATTCATGTAACTCGACTTTTGGATGTACCAATCGATTTTCAATTGACACTAACTGCTCTGGAGTAACTCCTTTACCGTTATCTTTCACTTGAATTTGTACAAATGATCCTTGTTGAAAAACTTTTACGCTCAATGCGTTATCATAACGAGTAAAATCAATTCCATGTTTAAAATAGTTTTCAACTAGTGGTTGGATTACAAATTTCGGTACTTCAATTTGCTCTAGTGATTCCTCAATCGAAAAATGATAGGCTACACGATTAGGATAACGCATTTGGTAGAGAAATACATACTTTTCACAAAAATTCAGCTCTTCTTTAAGGCTAATTTTCGTTTCTTGATTCGTGTTATTTCTTAATAATGCAGAGAAAGCATAGACCACTTCTGCAAGTTCTTCGCTTCCCTCACTCAACGCATACATTCGAATGTACTCCAATGTGTTGTAAAGAAAATGAGGATTGATTTGTGCTTGTAATGCGCGCATATGTGCATCTTTTTGTTTGATTTCTAATTTATAGATATCTTCAACGTATTGGTTGATGCTATCCAACATAGTATTAATACCTTGCGCTAAATCTTTCAGCTCATACTCCGTTTGTTCCTGGGCAATTCGCGTGTCCAGATTACCATTTGCCGCTTCATTCATTGCACGCATCACTACGTCGATTTGCTGAGAATAACGTTTAAATGTTTTATATAAGAATACGAGTAGAATACTGTCTAAAAGAATCACGCCAATAATCAATGGTGCCAGACTTCTTGCAGTTTCTCGATAAACATTTCGTTGGTCTAGCGTTGCTAGTATACGGTACTCACCAGATAATTCCTGATAGGAAACAAAGTTATGTTCTTCCAATTTCGATAAAGGGAGTCCAGAATTCTTATCCAATTCTTGTGTAATCAGTGTTTCTTGTTTCTTTCGGCTTTCTGGTGCTAGTCCTGCGCTATGAAAAGTATACAGACGATTAGCAGAGCCAGAAATCATGTACAAAGATAAGCCATTAAAAGCATTCAGGCTTTCTAAACTGGATTCCAATTCTTTCTTTTGGAACCCAACAAAGATGCTTCCCAGCTCCGTGCCACCTTGAGTAATCGGCATTTTGATATAAAAAGCATTTTTTAATGTCGGGGTTCCCGTTTTAACAATTCCCGCTTTGTGTTCTCTGGTAGACTCAAAATATTCTGGCAGTTGACTAAAAACAATGTAGAGAGAACTTAGCTCTTCATAGTTGACGTAAAGATCCAACATTTCATTTGGAAAAGACAATAGTTCATTGGTTTTACTTTGTTGCGTATATGCGTACATCAAATACCGGTCAATTGGTTGTGTCAGATAAGTTGTCGCATTCTCGATTTTTTCTGGACTTCCCAGAAGTTGATCTTTGATAATTTTGCTTAATGTTGTTTTGTCATTTAGCATTCGATTTGTCGTTTGCAGTGCTTCATTGGTGACATTTTCTGCTTGATTTTGGTTTTGACTCCAAGTATGGATACTAAAAATAATTGTTGCGCCAATTGTGAGTACAGTCATCACTACTGCGTATTTACGCAACAAACGGTTGAGCAACGTCCCTTTTGAAAATAAAACTTTGAATGGATTATTCATAGTTTTCCATTCGAACCGCTAATTCTTCGCGCCATTTTTTTGTCGCCAACACATTCCATACGGTCAATAAACCTAGCAAACCAAATAACAATAGACCTTTGAAATGCCACGTCAACGCAAGGATAATCCCGCTACCAATAATCATCTTCAACAACGTAGAAAAGCTCGATAAACTTGAAATAAAACTTAACTTAACCACATTGCCGAATGTCATTTCATATTCACTATCTAAAATTAAACTCCATTGATACGTTGCAAACAAATAAAGTAAACCAAACAACAAAATAAAATCAATTCCCAAAAATAAAAGTCCTTGTATTTGAACTGAAAGATAAAGATTATAACTTAGAATAGCTAACCCTGCAAAAAAGAAGAAAAACAAATAATTTCCTCGCTTAAAATATTTCTTAAAACAGTACCAACCTTGCTTAAGTGTTATGTCTTTGTACTCAAACTCATAGTGATAAAATAATTCATTAATTGTTTTCAACGCTGGTCCAATTCCTAAAACAATCCCGCCTGTTAGACTAAACAACCAGAAAAAAAGTGTTAGTTTAACAACTACCCACACACGAATGAACAATGTCTCCAAAGCTTTTCCTAACATAATATCTCCTTTTTAAAACATAATCTTTTCTCTCTTATTATATAAAGAACAGCGAGCAGATGGAACCGCTCGCTGTCAGACTTATTTATTTTCGAAATTCATCGTATTGTTTTTGCATCTCAGTTAAAACTTTTTCGTAACCAGCTTTATCTAATGCCTCGAGCAATTTAGGCAAAGTTTCGTCTGGATCAACTGTTCCGGTATTTAATCCATCCATATACTGATTCATGACGTTTGAGATGTTACTGATTTCTGTTTTAACACTGTCTGTATTAAAGCTGAACCCTAAGATTGGTGAAGTTTCAGCTTCTTCAATTGATTTATCGCGTGTAGCGATCATTTCATCAGTGATTGATTCTTGTGTGTATAAAATTGCGTTATTTCCTGTGTTCCAAGCAGACATGTGTGTTTTTGGTTGGTAACCATCTAACAACTTGATCTTGTCGTCTGTTCCGTCTACTTTTTCCCACGCTTCGCCTTCAATTCCCCAAACTAATCCGTTCAATAATTCAGCATCGCTGTTAAGTAATCCTAAAAATTCAACTGCTTTTTCTTTGTTTTTTGAAGTATTTGAAACAACGAAGTTTGCCATTTGTGCTTGCCCTGTTGATTTCAAAGGAACAGTGATTGATTTAGAAACTAATTCTTGGTTTGCTGCATTACTTAAAATTGTGTCACCATAATCGAAAGGCCCTTGTGTTTCGCCACGTAGTAACCAAGTGTTCCCTTCTAAAGGATAATCTTTGCTACTTGTTGCCGCATCACTTGGAATCAAGCCTTGTTGGTACCAGCTATGCATCGTACGAAGTAAGTCAACATAAGTTTTGTTGTCGTATTGATTGATAATCTTTGCTTTGTCTCCATTTAAATCAATTGCAAATGGTAACGTATTTCCTAATGGATAATCGAAGTCACCTTGAACTTTGAAGCCTTGACCAATGGCGAAAGCAGCTGTATTTGGTTCTTTTTTGTGGAATTCTTGTAAAACTTTTTCGGCATCTGCATAAGATTCGATTCCATCAATTGAAAGATTGTATTTATCTAACAATGGTTTGTTAAAAGTTAACACTTGTTGAGCAAACACATTGCCATTTACTGGAAGCGCATATAATTTGTCATTGACTAAATTCCCTTTAATATAGGCTTCGTCTAACGCATCATAAGCATCTTTAGCGTATTTAGGTGCTAACTCAGTTAGGTCGGCAAACGCACCTTTTTGAGCATTAGAAACATAGTTATTTGCATAAGCGATATCGTAGTTTTCACCAGAAGAAATGATTACGTTCATTTTTTTCTCGTAGTCCCCAAAACCGATATAGTTGATATTGACCTTCGTACCAATTTTGTCTTCGATTCGTTTATTCGCCACTTCCATCAATGCATCATAATTATCTGGCTTATCCCCGATTTGATACATCTGCAATGTGATACTGTCAGACCCTTCTGAATTACTGCTTGCATTTGAACCTCCACCACAAGCAGCTAACGTACCAACCATCAACGCTGAAACTCCTGTAAAGGCTAGTTTCTTCCATAACTTCATCTTACTTCCTCCTAAATAAAATAATTTATTATTTATTCCTTGACTCCACCAATCGTTAACCCTTTGACAAAATGTTTTTGGAAAAATGGGTAACTAATCGCAATTGGCAATGTTGAGATAACAACGATTGCCATTCGTGCTGATTCTCCTGGTACAGCTGCTAAACCTCCAGCAAGCTGGCTTCCAGCTCCCGCATTTTGTGTGAGATATTGGATATTACTTTGAATCTTCATCAACAAGTATTGTAATGGGACTAAGTTATCATTTTGAATGTAAAGTAATGCGTTGAACCAATCATTCCAGTAACCTAATGCGGCAAATAAGCTAATTGTCGCAATTCCGGGAACAGCTAAAGGTAACACGATTTGAATAAAAATTCGCAACTCGCTTGCTCCATCAATTCTGGCAGACTCAATAATTGAATCTGAGACTGAGCGTTTAAAGAAAGTTCGCATCACAATAATATTGAATGGGCTAACTGCCATTGGCAAAATCAGTGCCCAAATCGTATCTTTTAATTGAAGCAAATTGGTCATCACCAAGTAATTGGCTACCATCCCTGGTGAAAACAACATGGTAATTAAACAAAAGACTGTAAAGAAACGACGGAATGGGAAATTAGAACGAGAGATTGCATAGGCATACAATGAAGTAGCTGTGCTATTAATCAAAGTTCCTAAAACCGTTACTAAAACTGTTACAAATAATGCTTGGAAAATTTTCTCTTGCATCTGTCCAAATAGATACGTATAACCAAATGTACTGAATTTTTCTGGCCAGAAACTATAACCATTAGTTGCTAACGCTGTTTCATCTGTCAAAGAAATCGCGATAACAAATAGAAACGGCAAGATACAGGAGAAGGCAAAAATCGCGATCAATAAATTAGAAAAGAGATTCATTGGTTTGCTGAAAGCTCGCACTTGAACCTGCTCTACTTTTTTCTTTTTCATCGAATCCCCCTCCTAAAACAATGCTGATTCGCTGTCGAAACGACGTGCGATCGCATTCGTAGTCATTAACAAAACAAATCCTACAACTGACTGATACAATCCGGCTGCTGCAGTCATTCCAAAGTCACCTGTAGAAGTCAACCCATTAAAGATATACGTATCTAATACTTGAGTCACGTCATACAGTGCGCCTGAATTTCTTGGAATATTATAGAACAACCCGAAATCAGCTCGGAATATATTCCCAACAGCTAAAATCGTTAAAATCGACATCAACGGTACTAATTGAGGAATTGTCACATGTTTGATTTGTTGCCATTTGCTTGCGCCATCAACCATAGCTGCTTCATAGTAAGTGGGGTCGATTCCCATTACTGAAGCAAAGTAAATGATACTATTATAGCCGATTCCTTTCCACGTCCCAATGAACAATAGAATAAATGGCCAATATTTTGGTTCATTGTACCAATTGATTGCTTCTCTTCCATGACCTAACAGCCATTGGTTGAAAATTCCTTTATCTGGGCTCAAAAAGGCATAAACAAAGTAACTAATGATAACCCAAGACAAGAAATAAGGTAGTAATGACATTGTTTGATACACTTTTACTAATTTTTTATTTCTTAACTCACTCATGATAATGGCAAAAACAACCGAAATCAGTAAGTTTAGTGTAATAAATCCTACATTATACAAAATCGTGTTTTTCGTAATTAAAAATGCCTGATCTGAAGAAAATAAAAATTTGAAATTCTCCCAACCAACCCACGGGCTCTCTCTCAAACTTGCCAAAAATCCATCTGCAGAGATATGGAAATTTTTAAAGGCAACCACGTTTGCTAACACTGGAATATAGAAGAAGAAAATCATCCACAACATTCCAGGCACAGCCATTAAAATCAAAGCTTTAAAACGCCAAACCATCGAGAAAAAATGTTTTAACCCCTTTCTTTTTTTCATCAAAAAACTCCTTTCAACTTGTTCGCACCGTAATTATAGCGCTTTCAAAAACAAGATTGAATAAACAAATTATAGGTATAATGAAACAAACTATAGCTGATATTGAACTATTTTTAATTGGTCGCTGCCTATTTTTGAGTTTGATCAATAAAAAAAGGAAGGAATATAGCAGATTCCTCCCCTTTCATTTTCATTTGTACTAAATAAGGTTGCCTGTTTTGCGTATTTACGCAGGAATAGCACCTAATTTTTTAATTGTTTACTTTTCTTGGATTTTTACTAATTCCTCTGCCGTCAACTCCCGATACTCACCTAATCCTAAGTCTGCAGGTAATACAACATTTCCCATTCGGATTCGTTTGAGGTAAGTCACTTCTTTGCCAACAGCTTTCACCATTCGTTTCACTTGATGAAATTTTCCTTCATGAAGAATCAAACGAATGTCTGACGTTTGTTCGGCTTCGTTCACTGCATCAATCGTTAGCACAGCAGGAAGTGTTTCTTCCCCTTGACTGATGACCAATCCCTTTGAAAAAGCATCAATATCTTCTGCCGTCATCACCCCAGCTACTTTTGCAAAATATTCTTTTTCAACATGTTTCTTCGGCGACAATAGCCGATGTGCCAAAGCACCATCATTGGTTATGAGCAATAAGCCTTCCGTATCTTTATCCAATCTTCCTACTGGAAAAAGATCCTCACGATAATCAAAATCATTCAGCAAATCCAAAACAGTTTCATCATAGTTATCTTGCGTTGCAGAAACCACACCCGCAGGTTTATTTAAAAGATAATAAAAATTCTTTTGGTACATAAGTTTTTCATCTAAATAAGCAATTTCATCTAAGAGTTCTTTTACCTGAAACTTATCACTTTTGATTACTTTGCCATTAACAGTCACTTGGCCTTTTTTGATTAACCCTTTGACTTCCTTTCGACTGCCTAACCCCACATCGGCTAAAAATTTATCTAAACGCATGCGTTTTCCTACTTTCTAAAAAGAAAAGAACTTGCAACAACAGTCTATTGACGTTTGTCGCAACTTCCTCTTCTTTCTTTTTATTTGATTCGTAAGCGATAACGTAGTCGGACCATACTGCTACCCAATAATTTCTCCGCCAAGCGAATTTTCAATGCTAAATAACCATAAACTGCTACACCCACGCCAGCCACACTGACGACTAAAATCAATGATTCAAATTTACTATCTTGGCTTAAGAATAAACTTAAAAGTTGCTTTGTTAATCCTGTTGCTAACAACATCAATAGCGTCATGATAAAAATCAACAACGTTCTTCGCCAAACAAAGCCAACTCGAAAACGTACGACTTGGTGCATTTTACGAAGAATCAAGATACAAGAAACAGCGAAACCAATCATGGTTGCTAGTAACGGTCCGTAAACTTGAAATATTCTGATCGCAGGATACTGTAAAATTAATTTCACGACAAAGCCTATCAACAAGTAGCGAATAGCTGCACGATTTTCAAACATTCCTTGCAACATATTAGAAATCAACATATACAAACCTAAAAATAAGCCTACAAAACTTGCTTGGACCAATACTTTACTGCCCAATACATCTGGTGTGTAAAAGAGTGTATTCAATGGATAAGCTAACAACATCACACCTGCGGTAGCAGGAAACATGACAAACGAAAACAATTGTAGATTGCCACTAGTCAACTTAGCCAAACCAGGACGATCCTTCAATGTGATGGCTTCCGTAATCAATGGTAAGCCCGTCGCTGCAATCGATGTTGCTAAGGCAATGACCACCATCGTTAACTTATCTGGATTTGCGCTAAAAATAGAAAATAGATCAAGCAACTGTGCCTTTGAATATTCCGTCGTGGCAGACATGATTCGAATGAACGTAAACTGGTCAACCAATTTGAAAATCGTTACTCCTGATCCAACAATGATAAATGGAATAGCCTCTTTCATAGTATCCAGTAATAGTTTTCTAGTTGCTACATTTACTTGGTTATTGCTATGTTCAATATGCTGATTCATCAGTGGTTGTTGTTTTCTTAAATAATAAAGCAAAACCACAATACTAACTAACATTCCGATAAACGCGGCAAACGTTGATTGCGTGACTGCAGCCACGTAATCGCCTGTAGTCATCTTCATGATGATAAACGTCATCAACAACATGTAAAAAATTCGTGCAACTTGTTCAACAATTTGTGAAAGTGCATAAGGCATCATGTCTTGATTTCCTTGGAAATACCCACGAATTACACTCATACATGGGAATACCAATACCGCAATACTCAATGAACGCATTGTTGGAATCAATTCGTCTCCGCCACCAGAAGCATGCGCAAGCCAAGGTGAAGCAAGATACATGAACGCGGCAAAAACAATGCCTAAAATCCCCATCATTTGTAAAGCGCGGAAGAAAAGTCGGCGAGAAGTACCATATTCATTTAATGAATTATAACGAGCCGTTTGTTTGGCAATCGCCGCAGGAATCCCAGCTGTTGAAATCAATAAAAACAGCGCATAAATATTATAGCCCATGTTAAACAAACCATTTGCTGCTTTTGCATTTTCGCCCATCCAGGCATACCACGGAATAATATAAATCGCACCCAATAAACGCGAAAGGATATTACTTGTTGTCATCCAAGCAGAGCCTCGAGCCATTTTTTCTTGGGCAGTTAAAACTTTTTCTGTCGGTCCTCTTTGATTATTCATCTCAATTATTCCAACTTTCTTCAAAACATTACTATTATTTTAATTGTAAAACAGGAAACTAGCAATCTCTTTTCGATGGTTTTTCTGTGAAGATGTGCTTTTTTTGAATTCGGTTTCTTTTTCAACTGAATTTGCTAGTCTACAACGCGCTCTTTTCTTAAAAAGTATCTACTCTGTTCAAGTAATCTGAACCTAAGCGATTTTCCTAAAAAGAACCTTGCATTAAAGAAAAACATTTCATGCTATGCTATAATTAGTTAGAAAATTCAACAAAGCGAGGGATCAATCAATGAGCTTCTCCTTAGAAGATGTCCGTGAATTGTTACTAAAAGAAAATCTATTAAAAGAATTTGTTTCCAATCAAGGCTGGCATTTAACTGCGCCAACTAATTTTTCATTTGAAACGATCAGTTATGATTCTCGTCAAGTCGATGAATCAACTTTATTTTTTTGTAAAGGTCTGAACTTTAAAGAGGCGTATTTACAGTCTGCTGTTTCGCAAGGACTAGCTTATTATGTCGCTGAACAGCCTTATGAAGTAGCTGCTGTGGGCGTTATCGTTACCGACATTCGTAAAGCGATGGCCATTTTAGCCATGGCATTTTATGATTATCCACAACAAAAACTACAGGTCATTGGTTATACTGGCACGAAAGGAAAAACAACAGCAGCTTATTTTACCAAGGCAATCCTAGACCACACAACGAATAAGAAAACTGCCTTGCTTTCGACAATGAATACAACACTAGATGGCCAAACTTATTTCAAATCTCATTTGACCACACCAGAATCTTTGGATTTGTATCGAATGATGGCTGAAGCAGTTACGAATGGGATGACTCATTTAGTCATGGAAGTTTCTTCTCAGGCTTATAAAACACAGCGCGTCTATGGACTAACATTAGATGTCGGTATCTTCTTAAACATTTCACCCGACCACATTAGCCCAATCGAGCATCCAACATTTGATGATTACTTTTATTGTAAACGTCAGTTGATTTTAAATTCTAAAACCGTTGTCTTGAATCATGAAAGTGATTATTTCGAGCTGTTGAAAGAAACTGCTGACCTTTATCACATACCTGCAATTGTGTATGGGCGCTCGCCTGAAACAACTTATCAAGTCACAAGTTTAGCCGGATTAGGTCATCCTTTTGCTTTGACAAGTCATCATGGACAGTTACCCATCGAAGCAGAATATGATATTTTACTGGCTGGCGGATTCAATCAAGAAAATGCGACTAGCGCAATCATTGCAGCTGCTTTGACTGGTGCTTCAATCGAAGATGCACAAACTGGCTTAAAAGCAGCTCGCGTTCCCGGACGTATGGATCAGCTAATTCAACAGAACGGTGCACATGTTTATGTTGACTATGCACATAATTATTTAAGTTTAAAAACATTATTGGCATTTGCCAAAAGTGAACATCCTAAGGGGCGCGTCATTGTTGTCTTGGGCAGTCCCGGAAATAAAGCTATTTCTCGACGTCATGATTTTGGAAAAGTCTTGTCAGAAACAGCAGATGTTGTTTTCTTAACGGCTGATGATCCAGCCTTTGAAGATCCTCAAAAAATTGCCGATGAAATTGCTGAAGCAATCACGAATGAAGAGTTGCTTATTCATTATGAAATGGATCGTCCAGCTGCGATTGAACAGGCTTTGACTGAAAGTACAGCCGAAGATTCCGTAGTCATTGCCGGAAAAGGCGTGGATCCTTATCAAAAAATCAATGGCGAAGATGTTCTTTATGAAGGTGATTATGCTATCGTGAAGCGACTGATCGAGGAAAAACAACTTTAATTAGTAATTTATACCTGCATACACATTAATCCTATTATTACTAAATAATGCAAATGGACTGCGAAAAAAATCGCAGTCCATTTTTTATGTAAGCCAATTTATCTTTTAGGTTTTTTTACTCGCTCTTCTACATTTCGTTGCTCAGCGGCTAAAAAATCTTTTAAATCGATTTTATTTACCTTGTTCAACCCACCATATCCAGAATCTGCCATTTTTCCCCAGCCAGTTTGCTTCTTTCTTCTATTCGGTTCTTGATTCCTTTTTCGAATTGTTTCACTTCTTTCCGCTCGTTTCTTTTGTAAATACGTTTCAACGTTTTCTGTGAGCTTCATGTCATTTCCCCCTTTTTAATAAAGTATAGCATTCTTGATTGAGTAGCCAAAAAAATAGGTTGAAACGATTATCGCCTACTTTGCTTTCCTCCCTCATTCCAAATGAAAAACAAAGAGAGGAAACTCAATGATGCTTGAGTTTCCTCTCTCGTTTTAATCCGTTTGCTGCTTGTTTTTAGTTTGCAACAATATTAACCAATTTATTTGGAACAGCAATCACTTTACGAACCGTTTTTCCAGCAATTTGTTCTTGAATTGCTTCATCTGCTAAAGCTACTTTTTCAAGCTCATCTTTGCCTAAGTCACGTGCAACATTTGCTTTAGAACGAACTTTTCCGTTGACTTGGAAAACAACTTCAATCTCATCTTCAACCAATGCAGCTTCATCATATGTTGGCCAAGGTACATAAGAAATTCCATCTTCGTTTCCTAAAATTGCCCAAAGTTCTTCGCCCAAATGTGGCGCAACAGGCGCTAACAATTGAACAAATCCTTCAACATACTCGTAAGGCAAGGCATCTGCTTTATACGCTTCGTTAACAAAGACCATTAATTGAGAAATAGCTGTGTTGAAATGCATGCTTGCATAGTCTTCTGTTACCTTTTTCACTGTTTGATTGTAAACTTTTGCTAGTTTGCCATCATTGATGGTTGTGATACGATCACGCATTTTATTGTTTTCGTCCACAATCAGGCGCCATACACGATCCAAGAATTTACGGCTACCTTCTAGTCCGTTTTCGCTCCATGCAATCGAAGCATCTAAAGGTCCCATGAACATTTCATACATGCGTAATGTATCCGCACCATAAGCTTCAACTACGTCATCTGGATTTACAACATTTCCACGTGATTTTGACATTTTCTCATTGTTCTCGCCTAAAATCATTCCTTGGTTATACAATTTTTGGAATGGTTCTTTTGTTGGAACAACACCAATATCATACAGGAATTTATGCCAGAAGCGAACATATAATAAATGTAGCACTGCATGTTCAGCACCACCAACATAGATATCCACTGGCATCCAGCGTTCTAGTTTTTCATAGTTTGCTAATTCTTTTTTATTGTGTGGATCAATGTAGCGTAGGTAATACCAAGAACTCCCAGCCCATTGTGGCATCGTATTTGTTTCGCGACGACCTTTTTTACCTGTTTCTGGATCAACAACATTGACCCAATCAGTGATATTTGCTAATGGTGACTCACCAGTACCACTTGGTTTAATGTTATCTGTAATTGGCAAACGTAATGGTAATTCTTCTTCTGATAGTGCAGTTACTGTGCCGTCTTCCCAATGAATAATTGGAATTGGTTCTCCCCAATAACGTTGACGTGAGAACAACCAGTCGCGTAAACGGTAGCTAACTTCTTTTTTACCAAAGCCATTCTCCTCAAGCCAGCTATTCATTTTAGCAATGGCTTCTTCTGTGTTCAAGCCATCTAAAAACTCAGAATTGATATGTGGGCCATCTTCTGTATGTGCTGCTTTTGAAAGATCGCCACCTTCAATAACTGGTTGGATTGGCAAATCAAACACTCTGGCAAATTCATAGTCACGCTCATCATGCGCAGGAACTGCCATGATCGCACCTGTTCCATAAGAAGCAAGTACATAATCAGCAATCCAAATTGGAATTTCTTTGCCATTGGCTGGATTAATTGCATACGCACCAGTAAAGACTCCTGTTTTTTCTTTGGCAAGATCTGTCCGCTTCAAATCAGATTTTTTCGCAGTTTCTTCAATATACGCTTCAACAGCTGCTTTTTGTTCTGGTGTCGTGATTTCACGAACCAAATCTAATTCTGGTGCTAAAACAGAATAAGTTGTTCCAAATAATGTATCGGGACGAGTTGTGAAGACTGTATAAGATTTATCTGTCCCAGCCACTTTGAATTCCACATTTGCCCCAACTGAGCGACCAATCCAGTTTCTTTGCATTTCTTTAATGCTTTCTGGCCAATCTACGGTTTCTAAATCGTCTAATAAGCGATCCGCATATGCAGTAATTTTCAACATCCATTGGCGCATCGGTTTACGCACGACGTCAAAGCCGCCACGTTCGCTCTTTCCATCAATAACTTCTTCATTTGAAATCACTGTTCCTAGTTCTGGAACCCAGTTCACAGCAACTTCTGCTTCATACGCTAACCCTTTTTCATATAATTTCGTAAAGATCCATTGTGTCCATTTGTAATACTCTGGATCTGTGGTATTCACTTCACGGTTCCAATCATAACTAAAGCCTAAAGAATTGATTTGACGACGGAACGTTTCAATATTTTTCTTCGTGAATTCTGCAGGATCATTCCCAGTATCTAATGCGTACTGCTCTGCTGGAAGTCCAAATGCATCCCACCCCATTGGATGCAACACATTGAAACCTTGACTACGTTTCACACGTGAAAGAATATCTGTTGCAGTATATCCTTCTGGATGTCCCACATGTAATCCTTGACCAGATGGATACGGAAACATATCTAGTGCGTAAAATTTTGGTTTTTGTGGATCATCTTGGGTATTAAATGTGTGATTTTTCGCCCAATATTTTTGCCATTTTTTTTCAATTTCTTTATGGTTATAACTCATTTTCTGTCCCCCTGCATTTTTTTCGTTGAAAGTAAGTTACTTTCCTCATTGTTTTTTTCGTTCTACCGATAAAAAACAAAAAAGTCCTATAAAAAGATTGCTCTTTTTATAGGACGTAATCTACGTGGTACCACCTAATTTTTACCTTTTCCATTGGAAATAGGCCTCAAACGTTGTAACGGTCGTCACCGCCATTGCTTACTTTTATTTTCAGCAAAGGCAACTCAAAGGCGAGTTCAAAAGCGTCCGTACACATTTTCACCAACCATGTGCTCTCTAAAACTTCCAACTTTTTACTAATTCCTTTTCAAGTGTTGCTTATTTAAGTAGATTCATAGTAACAAATATCTTCAGTAAGTTCAAATAGTATTTGACAAAATTTTTAGATTTATTTTGCAACTATCACACTTTGACCTGGATAAATGAAATTGTCTTTAATATTATTCCACTCAATGAATTGCGCCATTGATAAATTGTGATCGTTGGCAACACTCCAAACAGACTCACCGGCTTTTACTGTGTACTTTTTAGTCCCAGAGTTAGTAGTAGGCGCTGTTGTTTGTGCTGATCCTTTTTTCACAATGACTTTTTGGCCTGGATAAATGAAATTGTTTTTTATGTTGTTCCATTCAATGAATTGTTCCATAGTAATGTTGTTTTTGTTTGCTACACCCCAGACAGATTCGCCTGCCTTCACCGTGTACAGCGTATCTCCACTGGTACTTGTGCTTGTCGTTGGTTTCGCATTATTTGAAGAAGTAGTTGTATTCGCTGCGTTATTTCCAGTCGTAGCTGTTGCATTCCCACTTGCTGAATTAGTCGATGCAGTAGAACCACCCTTGATAATCAATTTTTGCCCTGGATAAATGAAATTATTTTGAATATTATTCCATTCAATCAATTGTGCCATGGTAATGTTGTTTTTGTTTGCTACGCCCCAAACAGATTCGCCTGCCTTCACCGTGTAAGTGGAAGAAGTTGTTGTTTCTGCTGAAGAGCTGGTCGAATTACTATTATTCGTAGTAGCATTATTGTTGGTTGTCGCACTACTTGATGTCCCATTCTTCACAATCAGTTTTTGCCCTGGATAAATGAAGTTATTCGAGATTTTATTCCATTGGATAAGCTGTGCCATCGTGATTCCGTGGGCATTTGCCACGCCCCAGACAGAATCACCCGCTTTGACCGTATAAGAACCAGTCGATGCACTTGCATTACCTGATTGATTTGTATTCGCATTTGAATTTGATGAACCTGGGTTTGTCGTTGTGCCAGTTGTACCATTAGAAACAACTAATTGTTGACCTGGATAAACAAAATTATTTTTGATATTGTTCCATTGGATCAATTGATTCATTGTAATCCCATGTGCATTTGAGATGCCCCAAACAGAATCACCTGATTTAACGGTATATTTCGAACCATTACTTGGTTGTGTATTCGTTGCATTACTGTTACCAGAAGAGTTCGTATTACTTCCAGAATTATTTGTTGATGAACCTGTTGATTGTTCCCCTTTGATTGTTAAACGTTGACCTGGGTAAACAAAATTATTTTTGATATTGTTCCAATCAATCAATTGCGCCATGGTAATTCCATGCGCATTCGCAATACCCCAGACAGAATCACCTGATTTGACAGTATACGTTGATGTGGTAGTTGTAGAACCATTATCAGTTGGTGTCGTCACAGAATTATTTGAGCCTGTTCCTGTATTCACCCCACTGCCTGAACCAGTTGTAGCACCACCACCCGCATTACCAGTTGCAGGTGTATCGTATTTGGTTAATCCATAAGTTACGATAATATTATTTAATTTTGTTGAATACGTTGGATCTGTCGCATAGCGACCAGTTAATGCTGCAGTAGCTTCTGTGTAAGACTTGGTATTACTTTTCCAAGTACCAGCATAATAGTAGCCATTGCCAAAAGAAGTATTGCGCAATACATAAGCATTATCACTAAATGATTCTGCAAAAGTTGGGTAATGACGGAAAGGTTCTTTTTTCGTTACCCATTTATTATTTAAATATTCTAATGTATTCATATAAACAGTTTGACCTTGGTAACTGCCTTTGATTCCAAATAAATTGTGATAAGGTGATTGTGACAACGCACTACTTCCCCAGCCGCTTTCAACAACTGCTTGGGCAATCATAACCGAAGCGTATAAATCATTTGCTTGGGCAATAGGTTGCGCATAAGTTGAGATTTCCGCAATAAATGCTGAAGTATTGATTCTTGCACCAACTTGAGCAGGTAGCTCATTTGCGGCTACAGGAACTGGTTGAATCAACGGTGCCGCAACAGAACAACCAACCATTGCAGTACCAACTGCTGCTACTCCACGTTTTGCATTTCTAAAACGTTTCTTTTCTTCTTGGCGTCTCCGCTCTTTTCTTCCGATCGTTGCCTTCTCCATTTTCTATCCTCCGCATCCATTTTTCAGTTACTATAAGTATAACTTTTCTTAAACTACATTAAAAGTTCTTTAAACTCTTTGTTATCCTTTGTAATCTGTATGTAATTTTATGTAATACCCAATCATTTGAGTTCATAAAAGTCTTGATAGCTCTACGTTGCAGAAACTAATGACTTTTTAAAATCATTAGTTTTTATTTCAGAAATATTACTAAATCTTTTCGTCAGCATTACGCCAGAGCCTATCATCAAAATTTCATCAGTTTTTCATTTCGTTTCTCCGAGCAAAAAATCTAGCAACTAAAAAAATGCTATAATGATTTCATTAGATTAAGGAGGCATTTTATGAAACAAAACACGACGTTTCGAGTTACAGCGAGTATTTTTCTTGTACTTTTCTTAACTCTTAGTTATTTTGTAAAATTTCATTTATCACAGCTTCATGGCTTCGATCAATTCTTCACTTCAATTATTCGAGCACCACTGCCACATTGGAATACGTATCAAATGATGGTTACAAAATTAGGAAACCCGTTAACCGTCATTTCTATTTTTGTTTGCTTGATTTTTTTCTTGTGGATCAAAAAGAAACATGTCGAACTGATTTGGTTAACAACTAATTTTATTTTGATTGCTGGAATTACTAATCCATTGATTAAATTATTTTTTATGCGTGATCGCCCAACCTTACCACACTTAGTTAGTGAATCAAGCTATAGCTTCCCTAGTGGGCATTCGACAGGGAGCATGATTTTGTATGGCACCTTGATTTTCTTATTACCTCATTTGATAAACAATAAAACAGTGCGATTTTTGTTGCAATTTATCTTAGGATTGATTATTTTAAGTGTTGGTATTAGCCGAATTTATTTAGGCGTACACTTTCCAAGCGATGTTTTAGGTGGTTACTTATTAGGATTAACTTGGTTATGTTACACTTATCCAATTTATTTGAAAAAGAAGGAATCAATTACCTAACAAGGGAAAAGAAAGAAGGAATTTAAATGGAATTTCCTTATGCAGAAGGAAATAAACGTTATCATTCATGGAATTATGCTTTGCGCAATGAATTTGGTGGCAAAATTTTCAAAGTGCCTATCGACGGTGGCTTCGATTGTCCTAACCGTGACGGTACGGTAGCTCATGGTGGTTGTACTTTTTGTAGTGTTTCTGGGTCGGGAGACATGATTGTTGCGCCTGAAGATCCGCTGCCTATTCAATTTCATAAAGAGATTGATATGATGCATCAAAAATGGCCACATGTACAACAATATATCGTTTATTTTCAAAATTTCACTAATACACATGCACCTGTTGAAGTGATTCGAGAACGTTTTGAACAAGTTATCAATCTTCCTGGCGTTGTTGGACTTTCGATTGGTACACGACCAGATTGCTTGCCAGATGAAGTGGTTGATTATCTAGCCGAATTAAATACTCGTCTCTATCTTTGGGTGGAACTCGGCCTGCAAACGACTTTTGAGGAAACTTCGACTTCAATCAATCGTGCACACGATTATCAAACTTATCTAGACGGCGTAAGTAAACTACGCAAACACAACATTCGTGTATGTACGCACCTCATCAATGGCTTACCTGGAGAATCTTTAGAGATGATGCGTGAAAACGTTCGCCGAACAATCTTAGATTCTGACATTCAAGGAATTAAGCTGCACCTCATGCACTTAATGCGTAAAACCCGCATGCTGCGTGATTATCATGAGGGTCGCCTTCAGCTAATGAGTCAACAAGACTATGTTCATGTAATCTGTGATCAGCTAGAGATGATTCCTCAAGAAATAATTATTCATCGTTTAACTGGTGATGCACCCTGGGATTCACTAATTGGACCAATGTGGAGCTTGAAAAAATGGGAAGTCTTGAATGCAATTGATGAAGAATTAATTCGTCGTGATAGCTACCAAGGAAAATTCAACGTTCGAACAAAGGAGCTCATATAAATGCTACAAACAGCGCTTCATTTTAGCCACACCTTATTAAAAGAAATTTTGCAACCCGGTGATCAAGTGGTTGATGCGACAATGGGAAATGGTTACGACACCGTTTTTATGGCTGAGTTGATTGGTAAAACAGGACATGTTTATAGTTTTGATATCCAACAACAAGCTATTGATTCCACTCAGGAAAAATTGAAAGCAGCCAACTTAACAGAGCGCACTACTTTATTTTTACAAGGTCATGAAACCCTTGGCCAAGTAATTTCAATTAATCAGCCAATCAAAGCAGGTATTTTTAATTTGGGCTATCTTCCACAAAGCGACAAAGAAATTATCACTTTGCCACAAACAACTAAGCAAGCAATGGAAGAGATCTTAGCGCGTCTAGTTCCAAAAGGTCGATTGATTTTAGTTGTTTACTACGGACATGCGGGTGGAGAAAATGAACTTGACATGGTTCAAGAATTTTGCCAACAATTGTCACAGGAGCAATACAACGTTTTAACTTATCAATTTATCAATCAAAAAAATCAGCCACCCATCCTTTATTGCATTGAGAAAAAGAAGAAAAAAAGAGAGTTCAGCTAAAAATAGCTGTACTCTCTTTTTGTATGGCCTCTAGCTGTCAAAAATAGTTATACTTTCATTCCTTCTTACTCAAACACAAATTGATTGTGGTAAAGTTCAGCATAGAATCCGTCTTCTGCTAGCAATTCATGATGATTGCCCTCTTCAATTACTACTCCATCACGTAAAACAACAATGCGATCGGCATTCAAAATGGTTTTGAGACGATGCGCGATAACAAAGCTTGTACGCCCTTTGATTGCTTCATCCATTGCTTTTTGGATTCTTGCTTCTGTAACAGTATCAACATTACTTGTTGCTTCATCCAAAATCAACAAACTTGGTTCCGTAATAATTGTTCGTGCGATACTAATCAATTGTTTCTGTCCTGTACTAAATAAATTATTTTCTTCTGAGACTTCCGTTTCATATCCTTTTTCTAACGACATGATAAAGTCATGGATATTGGCTTGTTTCGCTGCATTGATGACCTCTTCATCCGTTGCCTCTGGTTTACCAAACGTAATATTGTCGCGAATCGTTCCAGAAAACAATACAGATTCCTGTAACACGATCCCCACATGTTTACGTAACATATCTAAATCAAATTCACGAATATCTGTACCATCAATCATAACAGATCCATCATTGACATCATAAAAACGATTCAATAAGTTCATAATCGTTGTCTTACCAGAACCAGTTGGACCAACTAAAGCGACCATTTCGCCTTTGTTTACCTTAATCGAAACATCCTTCAAAACTAAATTATCTGGTTTGTAACCAAAATCAACATGCTTTAATGCTAATTCTTGTTCAACACCATCAAATGCTTTCCCATCAACTGGTTTGACTTCTTCTGGTTCATCAAACATTTCATTTAATCTTCTAGCACCTGTAATTGCTAATTGGATCATGCTATAGCCAGAAGAAATTTGCATCAATGGTTGATAATATTGTTGTGAATATTGAACAAAAGTTACTACTAATCCTAATGCAACTGAACGTTCTAAATCACCATTTAAAGCTAACCAACCACCAAAGAAAATGACGATTGCCGTGTTAACCAACGACATTCCTTGCATCATTGGAAACAGTAAACCTGAATACACTTGACCTTTATAAGTTGCTTTACGTACTGTTTGGTTATGTTCCAGAAAACCATCAATTGTTTCTTCTTGTAGCCCATTAGTGATGATTACACGTTGCCCACTGATTTTTTCATCCATATAACCATTCAATTTACCAACTTCATCTTGCTGTAAGTCAACATATTTTCGCGCTTTTTGAATGATAAATACCGCAATCAAGATGGCAACAGGAGTAGAAGCAATCGTTGCCCATGCCAACTCCACATTTTGACGAAACATCATAATTAAAATACCAATCATCAACACTGCATTCGTAATAACTTGAAGTAATGCTTGGTTCAAACTATTTTGGATATTATCCAAATCACTCGTAAAACGGCTTAAGATTTCACCATCTTGATGAGAATCAAAGAAGCGAATCGTCAATTTTTCAAGTTTATTAAACAAACCAATACGCATTCTATTCGTTGATTTTCCAACTACTTGCGTAAATAAAATACTATAAATAAAGTTTGCAGCACTAGCTAAAACATAAAAAATCAACAATTTCCAAATAATATCAATGAATTTGCTCTTATCATCAACGCCTTGCATTAATCCTGTGACATAATTTGCTAACTCCTGAAAAGCTTCCCCAACAAATTGAGGAGCCTTCACTTGTAAGTAAGTAGCAATAATCACTGTCACAAAGATAAAGAAAAAGGAGAATTTATAACGTTTCAAATAATGATAGAAAAATTTACTTGCTTTAATTAAATCAGTCATTGATTACTCCTCCATTCCTTTTTGTGTTTCAAAAATTTCTTGATACACTTGATTACTTGCAACTAATTCTTCATGTGTACCTTCACCCACTAAGCGACCTTCATCTAATACTAGAATTCGATTTGCTTTGACCACAGACGCGATTTTTTGTGCAATAACGATTGTCGTCGTCTCTTTTAATTCGTGATTCAATGCTTCACGAACTAATTTTTCTGAACGAGCATCCAAGGCACTAGTACTGTCATCCAAAATCAAAATTTTAGGATCACCAATTACGCCACGAGCAATAGATAAGCGTTGCTTTTGCCCACCAGAAAAATTACTACTTCTTTCTTCAACAGGAGCTTCATAGCTCTCTGCTAATTTACTGATAAATTCTTGTGCCTGAGCAATTTTAGATGCACGCTCCATGTCTTTTTCTGTTGCGTCTTCTTTTCCTTGACGCAAATTTTGTGCAATTGTTCCAGAAAAGAGAATTGCTTTTTGTAAAACAAAGGAAACTGTTTTACGCAGACTTTTTTCATTCACCTTTTTCAAATCAACACCGCCAACTTCAACTGTTCCTTCTGTTGGATCGAATAGTCGAGGAATCAATTGTGCCAAAGTTGACTTACCTGCACCCGTTGCACCTACAATCCCAATCATTTCTCCGGGTTCAATCATAAAGCTAATATCTTTTAATGTATCTTCATCATCACCAGGGTAACGGAAAGACACGTGGTCAAACGTTACAGAGCCTGTTAATTCTTGTTCAGGTACATCAAGATAAGTTAAATCTGGTTCTGTATCCAAGATTTCTTTGATTCGTTTAAGTGAAACAGCAGCCCTTGAAGTCATCATCATCATCATGCCGCCAATAATGATTGCCATCATGATTTGCATCAAATAGTTCATAAATGAAGCTATTCCACCAATTAGGGTAGGATCATCTTTCGCCAAATCACTCACAAAGAAAATCGCACCCACTACTGCTAGATTGGCTGCCAACATGAAGGAAGGAATCATCACTGAAAACAAAGTTCCTACAATGATATTGTGCTCAGTTAACTCATCGCTCACTTTGGTAAATGTTTTTAGCTGGTTCTTTTCTTGGACAAACGATTTGACCACGCGAATTCCCATGAGATTTTCTTTTGCAATACTATTCACTTTGTCAATCAACTCTTGGATAATCATAAAGTGCTTACCCATTCTTGTAAAAGAAAGTCCAGTAATGATAACTACTGCAACAATCAATGCAACAATGATCCACCATAATTGAGGCATTGTCATCATCGCTAAAATAAATGCACCAATAAATAAAAATGGAATTCTAAAAAGTGATTGTAAAGAAATCATTACTAAATTTTGAATTTGCGTGATGTCATTCGTCAAACGAACAACCAAGTTTCCTGCAGAAAACTGCTCAATATTTCCAAATGAAAATGTTTGAATTTTTCGAAATGCTTCTTCTCGAATATCCGCACTTACGCCCTGCGCTACTCTAGCGGAAAAAATCGTATTTGTCACGCCTGCAAGCAGTCCTAGGACAGCCAAGCCAATCAGATAGATACCAATTGTTTTCATTTCATCGTTATCTTCTGTAATAATAGCTTCAAGTACTTGTTGTAATAGTTTTGGTTGCCACAACGTAGCCGCAACCATAATCCCTACGGAAACCAATGAAATAAAGACAGCCATTTTATACTTCTTCGCATGTCTTAAAATTAGATTCATGTGTTATATACACCCCTTTAGTTAAATTGACAGCCTCTCTTTAACACTGTAAAATAAGACCGCATAACAATTTACCATGTTTAAAAAAATAATGCAATACAAGAGGTCGATTAAATGGAACCCAAGCTTTCCCAAAAAGTAATTATTCAAAATGCCTTTGCAATTTTAGCAGAAAAAAAGGAATTCTCCGCTCTTTCTATGCGTAATCTAGCAAAAAAACTAGACGTCCAGGCACCTGCACTTTATTGGTATTTCAAAAATAAACAACAGCTCTTGCAAAAAATGGCAGAAACAATTGAAGAGACGTTAGTCGTTCCCAACGAAACGTTGCCATGGAAACAACAACTTTTACAGTTTATGGAAAACTATTATGATCTTTATTCTCAGTTTCCTTGTGCTGCTGAAATCGAAATTCATACTGTTCCAGCATTTCCTAGTCGACTGGAACATTTAGAAACGATGATTCAATTACTCATCAAGCAAAACTTTTCATTACAACAAAGTCATCAAGCAATCTCGGCTTTGCATAATTTATTAATTGGTCAATTAATGGATTACCAACAGGAACAAAAACTACGGCATGAAGTAATGAATGGTAATGAGCTATTAAAAGAATCTGTTATATATATGCGTACTTATGTTCAAGAACATCAGTTAACTGGTTTGATTGAAGATATTCATGCCCATCGTACTTCCGATAATAAACAAGAGTTCCTTAATAATGTGGCCATTTACCTAGCTGGTCTTGAATATAGCAAAACTTTACAATAAAAAAGCAAGTCAGTAATGTGGTGCCCACTACATTACTGGCTTGCTTTTTTTTATTGTCCTTCAAATAACCAAACAAACGCACGTTGGATCCATTCATCCCAAAAAATCCAGTTATGCTCACCTGGTCCATGTTCAAACGTAACAGCTAACCCATTTTCTTTGATTACCTCAGCCATCTCCTGATTAGCAGTAAACAAAAAATCAGATTCTCCACAAGCCAAAAAGATTCGTGGTACTTGTTTACCACTAGTCACTAACTTATCCAATAAAAATTTTGGATCATTTACCGACCCTTCAATTTGATCTAGTGGTCCAAAGATTCCTTCCCAGAAAGACTGCTTTCGAATCTTTAGTAAATCATCCATTCGGTTCCCCACAGAAACTGCTCCAGATAATGAAATCACTGCTGCAAAATTTTCAGGTTTAGCTAATCCCAATTTTAATGCGCCGTAGCCTCCCATCGATAACCCAGCAGCATATGTTTTCTCTCTTTTTGTTGTCAACTGTGGAAATAATTCATGACAAATAGCTGGCAGCTCTTCTGAAATGAACGTCCAATAATTCATGTCGTATGTCGTATCTGTGTACCAGCCTAAATCCGTTGACGGCATAATCACAGCCAAACCATAATCTGCAGCATAACGTTCAATAGATGATCGACGCTCCCAGACACTATGGTTACCACCCATCCCATGTAATAAATACAGCACCGGGATATCTGTGTTTTTTTGCTGCGTACTTGTGCCAATTATTTTCTTCGTTTGCTGTGGAAGAATAACATTTAGGTTAACTTCCATTTCTAATATATTGGAATAGATATTCGCTTGGATAAATGCCAATTTTTTCGCCTACCTTCTTTAACTTTCTATTATTCTACCACTTTTAATGCGTACAAAGAATGTTAAAGCTAAGGCAAGAACGACTAGAAGCAAACCAGCAAAATAAACGCTGTGTAATCCATCATATAAAATTTCTCTTAATGGAACTAATAATGTGGCATCAATTTGCTTAGCAGTCTGAGGATTCACTAATTTATTCATGATATCGGCATCCTCAGTTAGTTGTTTCGCTGCTAATTCTCTCTGAGTAACTGCGTTCATCAATAAACCAAAAACTGCCACCATAACTGTTTGACCAATTGTTCGCACCAACGTATTAAATGAAGTTGCCACACCTAATTGTTCATGTGGAACACTATTTTGAGCGCTAACAGTTGAAGTCGTCATCGTAATTCCCAATCCGACACCAATAATCGTTGAAATTGCAAAGAACCATAAAAAGTTACTTTCAAAAGGCATCAAGTATAACCACGTGCCACCAACAGTCGTAATCAACAATCCAATTCTTAACACCCAATGAGTTGACATTTGCGACATCCATCGACTCGCCAAAAACGATCCTACCATCCAAACAAGGGAAAGTGGCGCTAAAACCAATCCACCTATCGCAGCGTTCAAACCAAGAACACCTTGCATCCACATTGGAATATATACATCGATCCCCATCAAAAATCCACTTGCTAAAGCAGCAGCTAAATTGACAATCACAAACAATGGATTCTTAAACAATTCCAACATGATAACAGGATCTTTTGCACGCTTTTCTGCCCAGATAAAAAAGAAAAATAGTAAAACACTAACAATCAACAAACTAATAACAAACGTTGTAAATCCTTGATCACCTAGTAATTGAAAACCAAGTAACAAGGTCACTAATGTTGCCATCAGACTCAAACTTCCCAAAACATCCATTGGTTTTGCTTCACGTTCAATCGCTGGTTCATTTAAATAAACCCAAATTAGTATCATCAATCCAATACCAATTGGCACATTAATAAAGAAAATCCAGTGCCAACTAATCGTATCAACAATAAAACCGCCAGCCAGAGGACCAAACACACTAGCGATTCCCCATGCAGAGCTGTTCAATCCTAATACTTTTGCACGCTTTTCTATTGAATATAAGTCACCAATAATTGTCAAAGCCACAGGCATCATTGCTCCCGCGCCCATCCCTTGCAATGCACGTGCTGCGATCAATCCAATCATTGTTTGAGATAACCCGCAGAACAGAGAACCAATAATAAAAAGTAATGTACCAAAAATAAAAATTGGCTTTCGACCAATTTTATCAGCTAGTTTCCCATAAATCGGTGTCAACATGGCATTTGTTAATAAATAAATGGAAAATACCCAATTCATTATTTCCATTCCATGTAGTGAACCAACGATTGTTGGCATTGCTGTTGTTACAATTGTGCCTTCAATAGCCGTCATAAATGTAGCAATAAATACGCCTATTGTTACCAACGTTACATTTGTTTCTTTTTTCATTTTTTTCCTCCCCATATTCAATTGTCAAAAATAAAATCTATTTAAACAAGAATGATTTCAGATAATTCAGCGAATAAAACCATAAAAAAAAGCAGAACGACTATCTTAAAGATAATCGTTCCAGCATTTTTTATTACTTACTTAAAGTTGCTTTCAATGCTTCTACTTTATCTGTACGTTCCCAAGGTAAATCAACATCCGTACGCCCAAAGTGCCCATAAGCAGCTGTTTGTCTATAAATTGGACGACGTAGGTCAAGCATTTCGATAATACCAGCTGGGCGAAGGTCAAAGTTTTCTCTTACTGCAGCAATCAAATCTTCTTCCGGTAGCGTTCCAGTGCCGAAGGTATTGATTGAAATCGATACAGGTTGTGCAACACCAATCGCATAAGCTAATTGAACTTCAACTTTTCTTGCAAGACCTGCAGCAACAATATTTTTTGCAATATAACGTGCAGCATAACTTGCAGAACGGTCAACTTTTGTTGCATCTTTCCCAGAAAACGCACCGCCACCGTGGCGAGCATAACCACCATAAGTATCAACGATGATTTTTCTTCCTGTTAAGCCAGCATCCCCTTGAGGACCTCCGATAACAAAGCGACCAGTAGGATTGATATAATATTTAGTCTTATCATCTAATAGCTCTGCCGGAATAACTTCCTTAATAACTTTTTCAATTACATCTTTATGAATTGTTTCATTATCCACTGCATCATCATGTTGTGTCGAAATAACGATTGTGTCAACACGTTCAGGCTGACCATCTTCTCCGTACTCTACAGTAACTTGTGATTTCGCATCTGGACGTAAATAAGTTAATTCATTAGATTTACGTAATTCTGCAAGGCGTCGAACTAAGCGATGGCTTAAAGCAATTGGTAAAGGCATCAATTCTGGTGTCTCATCAACCGCAAATCCAAACATAAGTCCTTGGTCACCTGCACCAATCTCATCTAGTAAATCTTTTTGGTCTTCTTCGCGAATTTCTAACGCTTCATTTACACCTTGAGCAATATCTGGTGATTGTTCATCAATCGCTGCTAAAACGGCTACCGTATCTCCATCAAACCCAAATTTTGCACGAGTATAACCAATTTCTTTAATTGTTTCTCGTACAACTTTTTGAATATCTACATAAGCAGTAGTCGAAATTTCTCCAAATACTAAAACTAACCCGGTTGTTACGGATGTTTCGCAAGCAACACGTGCCATTGGATCTTGTGCTAAAATTGCATCTAAAATTGCATCACTGATTTGATCAGCAACTTTATCTGGATGCCCTTCAGAAACAGATTCTGAGGTAAATAAATGTCTTTCTGTCATGGTGATTCCCCCTAGTTAAATTCGGTTACAAGGCATCTCCGTTCGTACGGATCCTCTCGGGAACTTGCAACGAAATCAGTATAGCAGATAAAGCAACTTTTCGCTCGCTTTTTCAAACATTTTTCATTAAAAATGAGAATTTATTATGGAACAACTTAACAATGAAATGTTTTTCTGTCTATATAGATAAAGAACTTAGCGCAGTTATCTATAAGATAACTATGCTAAGTTCTTTGAAATCATTCTTTCGAAAAAAGAAAAAAAGATACTTATATAAAGTATCTTTTAGATGACCCGTACGGGATTCGAACCCGTGTTACCGCCGTGAAAGGGCGGTGTCTTAACCGCTTGACCAACGGGCCAATAAAATAAAAAATATTGAAACGGAGAAGGAGGGATTTGAACCCTCGCGCCGGTTTCCCGACCTACACCCTTAGCAGGGGCGCCTCTTCAGCCACTTGAGTACTTCCCCAAAACCAATAAGATTTTGAACTAATGGGCCTAAATGGACTCGAACCATCGACCTCACGCTTATCAGGCGTGCGCTCTAACCAGCTGAGCTATAGGCCCATAAAAATTTAAAACAAAGCGGGTGACGAGAATCGAACTCGCGACAACAGCTTGGAAGGCTGTGGTTTTACCACTAAACTACACCCGCATGGCGGTTCCGACGGGAATCGAACCCGCGATCTCCTGCGTGACAGGCAGGCATGTTAACCCCTACACCACGGAACCAATAGTTTTTAAATTTTTAATTGCGGGAGCAGGATTTGAACCTACGACCTTCGGGTTATGAGCCCGACGAGCTACCAGACTGCTCCATCCCGCGATAATATTAAAAAAGGAGGATAAGGGATTCGAACCCTTGCACGGTTTTACCCGCCTGACGGTTTTCAAGACCGTTCCCTTCAGCCGGACTTGGGTAATCCTCCATATGTTGATTAATGACCCGTACGGGATTCGAACCCGTGTTACCGCCGTGAAAGGGCGGTGTCTTAACCGCTTGACCAACGGGCCAGTGAAAACTAATGGGCCTAAATGGACTCGAACCATCGACCTCACGCTTATCAGGCGTGCGCTCTAACCAGCTGAGCTATAGGCCCATAAAAATTTAAAACAAAGCGGGTGACGAGAATCGAACTCGCGACAACAGCTTGGAAGGCTGTGGTTTTACCACTAAACTACACCCGCAAACAATGGCGCGGGACAGAATCGAACTGCCGACACATGGAGCTTCAATCCATTGCTCTACCAACTGAGCTACCGAGCCAAACGGTTCCGACGGGAATCGAACCCGCGATCTCCTGCGTGACAGGCAGGCATGTTAACCCCTACACCACGGAACCAATAGTTTTTAAATTTTTAATTGCGGGAGCAGGATTTGAACCTACGACCTTCGGGTTATGAGCCCGACGAGCTACCAGACTGCTCCATCCCGCGATAATATTAAAAAAGGAGGATAAGGGATTCGAACCCTTGCACGGTTTTACCCGCCTGACGGTTTTCAAGACCGTTCCCTTCAGCCGGACTTGGGTAATCCTCCATATAATGCTTACAACGTCGCTATGGACCTTGTAGGACTCGAACCTACGACCGGACGGTTATGAGCCGTCTGCTCTAACCAACTGAGCTAAAGGTCCAGGCTCTATAAAAATCGCGGCGGAGGGGATCGAACCCCCGACCTCCCGGGTATGAACCGGACGCTCTAGCCAGCTGAGCTACACCGCGAAAAAGAAACTTTCATATTAAAATGAAATGGAGCCTAGCGGGATCGAACCGCTGACCTCCTGCGTGCAAAGCAGGCGCTCTCCCAGCTGAGCTAAGGCCCCTTTTTATAACTATCGGGAAGACAGGATTCGAACCTGCGACCCCTTGGTCCCAAACCAAGTGCTCTACCAAGCTGAGCTACTTCCCGTTAAACGCGCCCAAGAGGAGTCGAACCCCTAACCTTTTGATCCGTAGTCAAACACTCTATCCAGTTGAGCTATGGGCGCATATGTGTTAATGCCGAGGACCGGAATCGAACCGGTACGGTGATCACTCACCGCAGGATTTTAAGTCCTGTGCGTCTGCCAGTTCCGCCACCCCGGCGTTTTGATAATGGCAAAGCGGAAAACGGGGTTCGAACCCGCGACCCCCACCTTGGCAAGGTGGTGCTCTACCACTGAGCTATTTCCGCATAAACTTGATGCCGGCTAAAGGATTTGAACCCTCGACCCTCTGATTACAAATCAGATGCTCTACCAACTGAGCTAAGCCGGCTTGAATAGTTATATTCATATAATGCGGGTGAAGGGACTTGAACCCCCACGCCGTAAGGCGCTAGATCCTAAATCTAGTGCGTCTGCCAATTCCGCCACACCCGCAAAAATATGAGCCGTACAGGGCTCGAACCTGTGACCCTCTGATTAAAAGTCAGATGCTCTACCAACTGAGCTAACGGCTCATATGGAGGTTAACGGGTTCGAACCGCTGACCCTCTGCTTGTAAGGCAGATGCTCTCCCAGCTGAGCTAAACCTCCATTGATAACTTAAGCGTGGCGACGTCCTACTCTCACAAGGGGCAACCCCTCACTACAATCGGCGCTAAGAAGCTTAACTTCTGTGTTCGGCATGGTTACAGGTGTATCCTTCTCGCTATCGCCACCACACTGTGGTGTTATCTTATTGAGTTTGCTTTTGCTCACTCAAAACTGGATTTGAAGTAATCTCAACTCTACCGAGTTTTTTTCTTTTACCATTCTTGGTTAAGTCCTCGATCGATTAGTATCAGTCCGCTCCATACATCACTGTACTTCCACTTCTGACCTATCTACCTGATCATCTCTCAGGGATCTTACTTTCTTAAAGAAATGGGAAATCTCATCTTGAGGTGGGCTTCACACTTAGATGCTTTCAGCGTTTATCCCTTCCCTACATAGCTACCCAGCAATGCCCTTGGCAGAACAACTGGTACACCAGCGGTAAGTCCATCCCGGTCCTCTCGTACTAAGGACAGCTCCTCTCAAATTTCCAACGCCCGCGACGGATAGGGACCGAACTGTCTCACGACGTTCTGAACCCAGCTCGCGTGCCGCTTTAATGGGCGAACAGCCCAACCCTTGGGACCGACTACAGCCCCAGGATGCGACGAGCCGACATCGAGGTGCCAAACCTCCCCGTCGATGTGGACTCTTGGGGGAGATAAGCCTGTTATCCCCAGGGTAGCTTTTATCCGTTGAGCGATGGCCCTTCCATGCGGAACCACCGGATCACTAAGCCCGACTTTCGTCCCTGCTCGACTTGTTGGTCTCGCAGTCAAGCTCCCTTCTGCCTTTACACTCTTCGAATGATTTCCAACCATTCTGAGGGAACCTTTGGGCGCCTCCGTTACCTTTTAGGAGGCGACCGCCCCAGTCAAACTGCCCATCTGACACTGTCTCCCACCACGATTAGTGGTGCGGGTTAGAGTGGCCATAACGCAGGGGTAGTATCCCACCAGCGCCTCCATCGAAACTAGCGTTCCGATTTCTACGGCTCCTACCTATCCTGTACATGCGGTACAGACACTCAATATCAAACTACAGTAAAGCTCCATGGGGTCTTTCCGTCCTGTCGCGGGTAACCTGCATCTTCACAGGTACTAAAATTTCACCGAGTCTCTCGTTGAGACAGTGCCCAAATCGTTACGCCTTTCGTGCGGGTCGGAACTTACCCGACAAGGAATTTCGCTACCTTAGGACCGTTATAGTTACGGCCGCCGTTTACTGGGGCTTCAATTCGTACCTTCGCTTACGCTAAGCACTCCTCTTAACCTTCCAGCACCGGGCAGGCGTCAGCCCCTATACTTCATCTTACGATTTTGCAGAGACCTGTGTTTTTGATAAACAGTCGCTTGGGCCTATTCACTGCGGCTGATCTGACGATCAGCACCCCTTCTCCCGAAGTTACGGGGTCATTTTGCCGAGTTCCTTAACGAGAGTTCTCTCGCTCACCTTAGGATTCTCTCCTCGACTACCTGTGTCGGTTTGCGGTACGGGCCATTGTTTTCTCACTAGAAGCTTTTCTTGGCAGTGTGACATCAGGAACTTCGGTACTATTATTTCCCTCCCCATCACAGCTTGTCCTTAAAAGATTAAGCATTTGACTCAACCTAAGACTTACTGCTTGGACAGACATTTCCAATCGTCTGCATTCCTTAGCCTCCTGCGTCCCTCCATTGCTCAAACAAAAACAACGGGTACAGGAATATCAACCTGTTATCCATCGCCTACGCCTTTCGGCCTCGGCTTAGGTCCCGACTAACCCTGGGCGGACGAGCCTTCCCCAGGAAACCTTAGTCATTCGGTGGACAGGATTCTCACCTGTCTTTCGCTACTCATACCGGCATTCTCACTTCTAAGCGCTCCAGCAGTCCTCACGATCTACCTTCAACGCCCTTAGAACGCTCTCCTACCATAACACCATAGGTGTTATCCACAGCTTCGGTAATATGTTTAGCCCCGGTACATTTTCGGCGCAGGGTCACTCGACTAGTGAGCTATTACGCACTCTTTAAATGGTGGCTGCTTCTGAGCCAACATCCTAGTTGTCTGTGCAACCCCACATCCTTTTCCACTTAACATATATTTTGGGACCTTAGCTGGTGGTCTGGGCTGTTTCCCTTTCGACTATGGATCTTATCACTCACAGTCTGACTCCCGGATATGAATGAATGGCATTCGGAGTTTATCTGAATTCGGTAACCCGAGATGGGCCCCTAGTCCAAACAGTGCTCTACCTCCATCATTCTCAATTCCGAGGCTAGCCCTAAAGCTATTTCGGAGAGAACCAGCTATCTCCAAGTTCGTTTGGAATTTCTCCGCTACCCACACCTCATCCCCGCACTTTTCAACGTACGTGGGTTCGGTCCTCCAGTGCGTTTTACCGCACCTTCAACCTGGACATGGGTAGATCACATGGTTTCGGGTCTACGACTACATACTCAAACGCCCTATTCAGACTCGCTTTCGCTACGGCTCCGTCTCTTCGACTTAACCTCGCATGCAATCGTAACTCGCCGGTTCATTCTACAAAAGGCACGCCATCACCCATTAACGGGCTTTGACTTGTTGTAGGCACACGGTTTCAGGTTCTATTTCACTCCCCTTCCGGGGTGCTTTTCACCTTTCCCTCACGGTACTGGTTCACTATCGGTCACTAGGGAGTATTTAGCCTTGGGAGATGGTCCTCCCGGATTCCGACGGAATTCCTCGTGTTCCGCCGTACTCAGGATCCTCCTAGGTGTCTTCCAAATTTCATCTACGGGGTTTTTACCCTCTTTGACTGACTTTTCCAAGTCATTCGACTATCTGAAAAAACTACCATATCGGAGTCCTACAACCCCAACAAGCAAGCTTGTTGGTTTGGGCTTTTCCCGTTTCGCTCGCCGCTACTCAGGGAATCGAATTTTCTTTCTCTTCCTGCAGGTACTTAGATGTTTCAGTTCTCTGCGTCTACCTCAAATATGCTATGTATTCACATATTTGTAACATCCTATAAAAGATGCTGGGTTCCCCCATTCGGAAATCTCTGGATCATAGCTTACGTACAGCTCCCCAAAGCATATCGGTGTTAGTCCCGTCCTTCATCGGCTCCTAGTGCCAAGGCATCCACCGTGCGCCCTTATTCACTTAACCTTATCAACCTTACGGTTGGGTTTTGACATCATTTCTAGCGATAGAAACTAGTCAAGAAAAATAAGCAATTGAACTTATTAAAAAACTCATTCAACGCGGTGTTCTCGGTTTGTTTTGATCTTACTTCAAATATCCAGTTTTCAATGAACAAAGTTAACAACAAATGTTGTTAATGGAGCCTAGCGGGATCGAACCGCTGACCTCCTGCGTGCAAAGCAGGCGCTCTCCCAGCTGAGCTAAGGCCCCGTATTTAAATGAAGAGAGTAAACCTCTCAAAACTGAACAAAGTAATGATGACAAACGTGTGTAGTCTCCGTAATATTCCTTAGAAAGGAGGTGATCCAGCCGCACCTTCCGATACGGCTACCTTGTTACGACTTCACCCCAATCATCTATCCCACCTTAGGCGGCTGGCTCCAAAAAGGTTACCTCACCGACTTCGGGTGTTACAAACTTTCGTGGTGTGACGGGCGGTGTGTACAAGGCCCGGGAACGTATTCACCGCGGCGTGCTGATCCGCGATTACTAGCGATTCCGGCTTCATGTAGGCGAGTTGCAGCCTACAATCCGAACTGAGAGAAGCTTTAAGAGATTAGCTTAGCCTCGCGACTTCGCGACTCGTTGTACTTCCCATTGTAGCACGTGTGTAGCCCAGGTCATAAGGGGCATGATGATTTGACGTCATCCCCACCTTCCTCCGGTTTGTCACCGGCAGTCTTGCTAGAGTGCCCAACTAAATGATGGCAACTAACAATAAGGGTTGCGCTCGTTGCGGGACTTAACCCAACATCTCACGACACGAGCTGACGACAACCATGCACCACCTGTCACTTTGCCCCCGAAGGGGAAGCTCTATCTCTAGAGTGGTCAAAGGATGTCAAGACCTGGTAAGGTTCTTCGCGTTGCTTCGAATTAAACCACATGCTCCACCGCTTGTGCGGGCCCCCGTCAATTCCTTTGAGTTTCAACCTTGCGGTCGTACTCCCCAGGCGGAGTGCTTAATGCGTTAGCTGCAGCACTGAAGGGCGGAAACCCTCCAACACTTAGCACTCATCGTTTACGGCGTGGACTACCAGGGTATCTAATCCTGTTTGCTCCCCACGCTTTCGAGCCTCAGCGTCAGTTACAGACCAGAGAGTCGCCTTCGCCACTGGTGTTCCTCCATATATCTACGCATTTCACCGCTACACATGGAATTCCACTCTCCTCTTCTGCACTCAAGTCTCCCAGTTTCCAATGACCCTCCCCGGTTGAGCCGGGGGCTTTCACATCAGACTTAAGAAACCGCCTGCGCTCGCTTTACGCCCAATAAATCCGGACAACGCTTGCCACCTACGTATTACCGCGGCTGCTGGCACGTAGTTAGCCGTGGCTTTCTGGTTAGATACCGTCAAGGGATGAACAGTTACTCTCATCCTTGTTCTTCTCTAACAACAGAGTTTTACGATCCGAAAACCTTCTTCACTCACGCGGCGTTGCTCGGTCAGACTTTCGTCCATTGCCGAAGATTCCCTACTGCTGCCTCCCGTAGGAGTTTGGGCCGTGTCTCAGTCCCAATGTGGCCGATCACCCTCTCAGGTCGGCTATGCATCGTGGCCTTGGTGAGCCGTTACCTCACCAACTAGCTAATGCACCGCGGGTCCATCCATCAGCGACACCCGAAAGCGCCTTTCAAATCAAAACCATGCGGTTTCGATTGTTATACGGTATTAGCACCTGTTTCCAAGTGTTATCCCCTTCTGATGGGCAGGTTACCCACGTGTTACTCACCCGTTCGCCACTCCTTTTCTTTCGGTGGAGCAAGCTCCGGTGAAAGAAAAAGCGTACGACTTGCATGTATTAGGCACGCCGCCAGCGTTCGTCCTGAGCCAGGATCAAACTCTCATAATAAAAGTTAGAACAATCTTTCGATTGTTAAGCTCAATTTGTTTGCTAGCATATTGCTTGCTGTTTAAAAATGTTTGTTGTCTTGAATTGAATCAAGACGCCCTACACATTTGGTTTGTCTTACTTTGTTCAGTTTTCAAAGGTCTACCTGAATTGCCGTAGCAACTTTTATATCATATCAGAGTGACGTTTGAATGTCAACTCTTTTTTAAAAAAGTTTCTTTGATTTCATTTGAGAAACCTTTCAGCAACTCATTTATCATATCGCATCGTTTGTTATTTGTCAAGAACTTTTTTGAATTTTTTCTTGATGAAATCAAGCTTCATAAGCAGTCCTTTTTAAACGACTTAGTTATCTTATCATGTGATTACTCACACGTCAATAACTTTTTGAAATTTATTTTCTGAAAGAATTTTCAACTTTCAGCAGTTGTCCGCCTTGCGAACAAATAATAATATACCAACTAAAACAAGGCAGGTCAATGAATTTTTTTCTTTTTTCTACTTTTTTTCACTTGTCCGATCATTGTTATTCAAAATATATTTTTTGTTCGTTTTTAAGGCAAATATTTAAGATGTTATTTCGAAAAAGCAGAAAGAATTTATTAAATCCCTTTTTGATTTTCTAGTAAAAAAAGAAGCTATCTGTTTAGCCAGATAGCTTTCTTCTATACCATACACTCTATTGTTTAACGCATTGTTGGGAACAACAAAACGTCACGAATTGACTGTGCATCTGTAAGTAACATTACTAAACGGTCAATTCCGATTCCTAATCCGCCAGTTGGTGGCATGCCATATTCTAAAGCTTCCAAGAAGTCTTCATCTACACCGTGTGCTTCATCATTACCCAGCTCACGCTCTTTTTCTTGCGCTTCAAAACGTTCTCTTTGATCAATTGGATCATTCAACTCAGTGAAGGCATTTGCAAATTCTCTACCAATAATAAACAATTCAAAGCGATCAGTAAAACGTGGATCTTCAGGATTTTTCTTCGCTAATGGTGAAACTTCCACTGGATGTCCATAAACAAAAGTTGGTTGTGTTAATGTTTCTTCAACAAATTCTTCAAAGAATTCATTAATTACATGTCCCACACCCATTGCATCTGTTACTTCCACGTTATGTTCTTTAGCAATTGCAAGAGCTTCATCCAACGTCATCTCTTTCCAGAAATCAACACCAGTTTGCTCTTTAATTGCATCGACCATATGAACACGTTTGAAATCACTCTCAAGGTCAACTGCTTGACCATCATAGGTAATGCGCGCTGTTCCTAAAACTTTTTCTGCTGCGTTACGAATAATTCCCTCAGTTAAATTCATTACATCGCGATAATCCGTATAAGCAGTATAAGCTTCTAGCATTGTGAACTCAGGGTTATGCGTTGTATCAATTCCCTCATTTCGGAAAACTCGACCAATTTCATAAACTTTTTCCATTCCGCCAACAATTAAACGTTTTAAGTGTAACTCTAGTGCAATACGTAAATATAAATCAATATCTAGAGCATTGTGGTGTGTAGTAAATGGACGAGCAGCTGCTCCACCAGCTTCATTGTGTA
This sequence comes from Enterococcus sp. DIV0176, assembly GCF_050528535.1. NCBI lineage: Bacteria > Bacillati > Bacillota > Bacilli > Lactobacillales > Enterococcaceae > Enterococcus > Enterococcus sp. DIV0176. The sequence continues at coordinate 2,473,653 of NZ_CP172879.1, forward strand.
AAACAGGTGTTTCTACTTCAATGTAGCCATTTCCATCCAGATAACGACGAATTTCGCTAATGATTTGACTACGTTTCATAAAACGATCAAAGCTTTCGCGATTACTAATCAAATCTAAATAGCGTTGACGGTAACGTTGTTCAATATTTGTTAACCCATGATATTTATCAGGTAATGGACGCAAAGCTTTTGAAAGAATTGTAAATTCTGTTGCTTTGATTGTTACTTCACCTGTATCAGTTTTCATGATTTGACCCGTAACTCCGAAGAAATCTCCTAAGTCAGCATGTTTGAAAATCTCATAGGCATCATCACCTACTTGATCTTTACGTACATAAATTTGGATTTGTCCTTCACGATCTTGAAGATGCGCGAAGCCCGCTTTTCCTTTTCCGCGGCGAGTCATCATTCGTCCAGCTACACTAGCAGTCAAACCCATCTCAGCTAATTCTTCTTTTGTTCTTGAATTAAATAATTCATGCAACTCTTCTGAGTTATGTGTACGTTCAAATCGCTTACCGAACGGATCGATTCCAGTTTCTCTTAGTTCTTCCATCTTTTGGCGGCGAACAAGCATTTGATCATTTAAATCTTCTACTTGATGTTGTTGTTCCTCAGTCACAAAAGTTCCTCCATTCTCCTAGTTGTTCTCAGTTCTAATAATGCCAATGAAACACAAAAAAAGCAAGCCGAACTTAAATTTTCGGCTTGAAATTCACAAAAATCTTAGAAATCAGTTTAATGTTTTATAGCAACTTTTTCCGTTTTTTCTAAAAAAGCTTCAAGCAAATCATTGATTTCCTGTCGGTTTTCAGAATGGTTGATTGCTACTTTTACTTTAGCTGCGCGAGGAATTCCTTTTAAATAGTAGGAAGCATGTGTTCGAAATTCGCGGCAGGCTACTTGTTCACCTTTTAAGTCAGTTAAACGTTGCAAATGAAGTTTTGCTGTCGCAATTTTTTCAGCTGGCGTTGGTTCAGGGATTAGTTCACCTGTTTCTAAATAATGTTGCGTACGGTGAATCATCCAAGGGTTGCCTAATGCTGCTCGCCCAATCATCACACCATCTGCTCCGACATACTCCAACATACGCTTCGCATCTTCGGGTGTTTTGACATCTCCGTTTCCCATAAAAGGAATCGTTAAATGCTGTTTAACTTCTTTCAAGACTTCCCAATCAGCTTCCCCCTCATACATCTGCACCCTAGTACGACCATGCATAGCAATTGCTCCTGCTCCAGCCGACTCTGCTGCTAACGCGTTTTGCACGGCAAAAATGTGTTGATCATCCCAACCAATTCGCATCTTAACCGTGACAGGAATGTCTACAGCAGAAGATACAGCATGAACCATTTCATAAACCTTATCGGGATCAAGTAACCATTTTGCTCCCGCTTCCGCCTTAATAACTTTGTTTACAGGACACCCCATATTGATATCAATAATATCTGCTGTCGTGTTTTCTTGTACAAACTGTGCAGCCTCAACCAAGCTATCTTTATTTCCACCAAAAATTTGGACACTTAGTGGATGTTCTGCCTCTTCAATATGAAGCATTTCTAACGTTTTTTTGTTTCGAAAATGAATACCTTGATCGCTAATCATCTCACAAACGACTAGTCCTGCACCAAATTCTTTAACTGTTACTCGAAAAGCAGAGTTACTAATTCCAGCCATTGGCGCAACAACTACGCGATTCGGAATTTCAACGTTTCCAATTTTCCATTGATGTTTCAACTAAATTCCTCCTACTGCTTCTTCTTTCAGCGCTAATAATTCTTGTTCAGAATACTCGTACTTATTATTACAAAATGAACAAACTGCTTCTGCACCATGGTCTTCATCAATCATTGCTTGAATTTCTTCTGTGCCCAGTGCAATGATAGCTTCTGCAAATTTTTCTTTTGAGCAGTCACAAGCAAATTGAACAGGCATTTTTTCTAAGATATTTAACTCTTCTGTTCCTAATAATCCCTTCAAAATTTCTTCAGGTGTGTGACCTTCATCAAGCAATGTTGATATTCTTGGTGTTGTTTTCAATTGGTCTTCAATTTTTGAAATTGTTTCTTCATCTGCACCTGGCATAATTTGAATCATAAATCCACCAGCTGTTTTGATGCTGTCATCTGTATTTACTAGGACACTTAGGCCAACTGCTGATGGAATTTGCTCAGAAATAGCTAAGTAGTAAGTAAAGTCTTCCGCAATTTCCCCCGAAACGATGGGTGTCTGTCCAGAAAAAGGTTCTTTTAATCCCAAATCCTTAGTTACAGTGAACATTCCTTGTGTACCTACTGCACCACGAACATCAATTTTCCCTTCAGCATTCAACGGCAAACTCAAATGTGGATTTTTAATATATCCTTTTACATCGCCTTTACCATTTGCATCAACAACGATTCCAACAGCTGGACCATCGCCTTGAATGCGAACCGTTAATTTATCTTCACCTTTTAGTGTCGCTCCTAATAATAAACTACCGACTAGTGTACGGCCTAACGCTGCCGACGATGTATGCCATGTATCGTGGCGACGTTGTGCTTCTGCCACTGTATTTGTTGCTTGTACTGCATAAGCACGAACAAAACCATCATGTGCTAGTGCTTTAACTAAATAATCTTCCATTATTGTATGTACCCCTTTTTTTGATTTTTCAGCTCCTAGTGAATCATACTAGCAACTTTCATTTTTTTCAACTTTTGAAATCAGAGCTTAATAATAAATAAAACTGAACAAAAAAGAAATCAATTTTGTTTGTGTACAAATTTCTAGTTCAAACTACTCAATAGAAAAACTAAATTGAGTGAATCCAAAGAAAAAAGCTGGGACATTTAATTGTCCCAGCTTCAAAACATTTTACTATTTATAACGATCTTCAAAGTTATTTTTGTCGTAATCAGACTCTGTGTCTTTGTCTTTTTCTTCTTCAGCAACTTCTGAACCAGTTTCTTCACTGGCCAATTTTACTTCTTCAGCTTCGTCTTTTAGTTCTTGTTTTGTTTCTTCAAAATCTTGTTTTTCTTCTGCTTGTTTCTCCGCATCTTTTTCTTCTAAAGCACGTTTTGCTTCTTCAAACGTTTGTGCTTCTTTCTCACTTGGATAATCCGCAGACTCTGTTCCTTCTGGCATCACGCCACGTTCGAACAATGATTTAATTGCTTTTGCATCTAATGTTTCAAACTCAAGAAGTTTTTCTGCGATCAATTTATGTTGTTCACGGTGCGCTTCGATAATTTCATGCGCTTTTTGATGAGCATCCATCAAAATCTTGCGAACTTCTTGGTCAATTTCAAATGCAACTTGTTCAGAGTAAGCTTTTGTTTGACCATAATCACGGCCAACAAAGACTTGATGATTTCCTTCATATTGAACTGGACCAAGTCGATCACTCATTCCATATTCAGTAACCATGCTTCTAGCTAATGAAGTCGCTTGTTCAAAGTCATTTGAAGCACCCGTTGATTGAACGCCAAAAATAATTTCTTCAGCTGTACGACCACCAAGTAAGCCAACGATTTGTTCAAACATATCTTCTTTTGTCATCAAGAACTGATCTTCTTTTGGTAAAGCGATCATGTACCCGCCAGCACGCCCACGAGGGATGATTGTTACTTTATGAACGATACGTGCGCGGCTTAAGACTAAACCAACAATTGTATGCCCAGCTTCATGGTAAGCAACCATTTCGCGTTCTTTCTTGTTAATTACGCGATCTTTCTTAGCAGGACCAGCGATAACACGATCTTCTGCTTCATCAATATCAGATGCGTCAATTTTCTTTTTATTACGACGAGCAGCTACCAAGGCAGCTTCGTTTAAGACATTTTCTAAGTCTGCACCAGCAAATCCTGGTGTTTGTTGTGCAACCACTTTTAAATCAACGTCGTCTGCTAAAGGTTTATTTTTAGCATGAACACGTAAAATGGCTTCACGACCTTTGACATCTGGACGACCAACCAAAATTTGGCGGTCAAAACGGCCTGGACGTAACAACGCTGGATCTAAGACATCTGAACGGTTCGTTGCGGCAATCACAATTACGCCTTCATTTCCGTCAAATCCATCCATTTCTACCAATAATTGGTTCAATGTTTGTTCACGTTCATCGTGTCCGCCACCCATACCAGCTCCACGTTGACGACCAACAGCATCAATTTCGTCAATGAAAATGATTGCTGGTGCATTTTTCTTCGCTGTTTCAAACAAATCACGTACACGACTTGCCCCAACACCGACGAACATTTCAACGAAATCAGAACCAGAAATGGAGTAGAAAGGTACACCAGCTTCACCGGCAACAGCTTTCGCTAATAACGTTTTACCTGTTCCTGGAGGTCCTTCTAAAAGAACACCCGCTGGAATTCTTGCACCTAATTCAACAAATCGACGAGGATCTTTCAAAAACTCAACAACTTCAACAAGTTCTTGTTTTTCTTCTTCTGCACCAGCAACGTCAGAAAAACGAACACGGTTGGCTTTTTTGTCGGCTTCTTTGGCTTTTGATTTACCGAAGTTCATCACTCGGCCACCGCCGCCACCGCCACCACCTTGTTGACCCATCATCATATAGAAGAAGAAAATGATGATGACAATTGGCAAGAAGCTTAATAGTAGAGATACCCAAATACCGCTACTTGACTCTTCTTTAATTGTTGTTCCTACATCATGTTGTCTTGCCAAGTCTGTTACCTGACTTAACGTTGTGTCGTTTGGCAAAATGATAGTTGTGAAGTGTGTTGTTGATACATCAGTTGAACCTAGGATCGCTAAACCGCCACTGTTGCTAACTGTTTGTTGTTCCTTGTATTCACCAGTGATTTTATACACACCGTTTGCAGGTTGAACACTAAATTCTTTGATTTTCCCTGACTCTAATTGTTCAGTAAATTTTGAGTACTCGATGTCTGACGACTGCTGGCTATTGTTACCAAAAATAAAATAGACCACCATGACCATCGCCAAAATTACGAGGACATAATATAAGGCATTTTTCATCATGCCGTTATTCTTTTTGTTCATAGTTACCCTCCTTAAACACTAATTTGATTTAGAAATTTTTATCAATCCTGACCATTTCATTGTAACATAACTCATTTCAGAAAAGGCACTAATTTGACTGATAAACACTAGGTTTTAAGACCCCAACATAAGGAAGGTTTCGATAAGCTTCTGCATAGTCTAAACCGTAACCTACAACAAATTCATTAGGTACGTTAAAACCAACATAATCCGCTTCGATATCCACTACGCGTCCTTCTCGTTTATCTAATAAAGTAACAATTTTCACGGAATTTGCTTTACGATATTTAAAAAGATCAACTAAGTATGCAAGTGTTCGACCACTATCGATGATATCTTCAACGATCAACAAGTCGCGACCTTCAACGTTTGTATCTAAGTCTTTTACGATTTTTACTTCACCAGAAGATACAGTAGCATTTCCGTAACTTGAAACATCCATGAAATCTAACTCTAAATAAGTGTCAATTGAACGCACGATGTCTGCCATAAAAGGAACAGCTCCTTTTAATACGCCGACTACTAGTGGATTTTTATCACGATAAGTTTCAGTTAATTCTTTGCCCAGTTCTTCACAACGAGCTTGTATTTCTTCTTTTGAAATCAAAACTTTCTCAATATCCTTTTCTAACATTGGGTTCTCCTTCCAGTTGCTTCTTTTGATATTTGTAAAGAAGTATGTAGTGTATTTTATCAGTTTCTTTGTCAATACTCAAATAAGAAAAGGTAAAAGGAACAACACTATACACGTTTCTTTGCTCATCTGTAATCAACCATGCTTGTTCCCTGTGTGAATCAGGGATTTTTTTGTCAATAAAGTAACGGGAAACTTTCTTCGTAAGCGTTTCAGTCAAACGAACCCGATCACCCGGATGTCGTTGATCCACCTGAAGTTTCGTACCGTCTTCGAGCCACAAATCATGTCTAAATTCCGACCAATCAGCAAGATTTTCTGGTACAGCTAGCTTGTCACTTGAAAACAAACCAATCCATTGTGAATCACTTAAATAAATCGGCTGGTTTGGAAGTAGCATCCGTGGCACAAAGCTTTGCACTGGTTGGAGCTGTTCAATTCTGACATTCGTATACTCTTTTTTAAACAGCCAGCCTTTGCCTAAATCAAACTGCCATTGGCTTTTATCACTTTTCCATTGATTTACTAGAAATAAAATTTGCTGCTCTTTTACTGCGACCGTTGTTTCGTTAAACAACTGTTCAAAAAGCGCATGAAGAAAAAAATAGCGTTCACCTTCAGCCATTTCGGAAATTTTCGCTACAGAAATTTGCCAGCCATTGGCTAATGGTTGGAGAAGTTCAGTTACTTTTTCATTCATCTGTTTTTGAATCAGTTCATCCGCCCATTGAATTTGCTTTGAAAATCGTTGGAAATGACTTAAAGTTTGCGAGTTTTCTTCTTTTAATCGTGGGATAACTAAGTGACGCAGCCGATTTCTTTGTACATCTAATTTCTGATTTGTTACATCTTCAAAATAAATCAACTGCCGTTCTTTAGCATATTCATATAATTGTTCCTTACTATAACTTAGTAATGGACGAATTAACCTTCCTGTTGCAAATGGTTGTATTTCTTTGATTCCAGCAAAGCTACTCAATTGTCCCCCTCTTAAAATTTTCATCAAAATCGTTTCAATTTGGTCATCTCCATGATGGGCAGTCATCAACGTATCATAGCCTTCCTCGTGCATGATTCGAGAAAAAGTTTGATAACGAAATTGACGCGCAGCTGTTTCAATTCCTGTTTCAGCAGGTCGTTCCCACGTAATGGAATAAAACGGAAGGTTCTTTGCTGCCGTATACGTTTGTAAATAATGTTCTTCCTCAGCAGATTCTACCCGTAACTGATGATTGATATGGACAACGCCCAAAGCAAAGAAATTTTTTTGTTGTGCAGCTAACAATAAATCCAATAAAACCATTGAATCTACTCCACCAGAAACTGCAACTAAAATTTTGGTTGTTTCCGACCAAAATTTTTTTTGCTGTCCTACTCTACTAAACCGTTCTTTCACGATAATCTACCTCCTCTCAAAAAAGAAAAGCCGAGACAAAACGAAGCCAATGTTTTGTCCCAGCTATATTTTTGTTTGGTACGAATAATGATGTGTTCAACAAACGTTCTCCTAAACTACGAATGGCAAGAAAAACGTTCGGATGATTCGTCATCTTTATTAGCTACGACGTCCGCCGCGACCTCCACGTTTTCCTTCAGTGTTACGTTTTAATGAAGTTAGTCGATCATCACTATCTTTCAAAAATGAACTCATCAATGAATCGAAGTCTTCTTTCGTATTTGAAGGCTGACTGCGAGAGAAAGATTTTTTAGGTGTTGAGCGAGTACGATTTTCTCGAGGTTCCTTATTTTGATGTTGAAATTTCTTTGCATTATGACTTGTTTCTTTACCAGCGCTTTCTGGTTGTTCTTGTGCTTTACGAATGGATAATCCAATTTTTCCGTCATCACCAACAGATGTAACTTTTACTGTCACCTCATCGCCAACACTTAATACATCATGAATATCTTTTACAAAACCGTTCGATACTTCACTGATATGGACTAAACCTGTTTTACCAGAACCTAAATCAATAAATGCACCAAAATTTGTAATACCTGATACTTTTCCTTGCAGTTTTGCTCCTACCTCGATTGACATAAAAAAAATGTTCCTCCTATTTATTACCCAATTTATATTCCTGCTTATTTTGCAGTTGTAGAACTCGTTGATTGGTTTGTTTCTTCTGTTGAACTGCTTGTATTAGATTCTAATACTGGATAGACTTGCTCGCCTTCTTTGGAATAAAAGAATTTGCTTCTGGCAAGCTTTGCGACATAGTCGTCATCCTTCAGCAGCGAGACATCTGATTTTAATTGCGAGACGTCTGCTTTGACTTCTTTCATTTCCGTGGTAGCTTCGACTTTTAGCTCAGCTAGTTTATCTAGACGTTGCATATCTCGGAAAATCTGCACACCAATGATTGAAAAAATGACCAAAGCGCCTAATAAGATGACCGCTAACCGACGTCTGCGAAAAACGAGCTGACGTTGTTGCTTTTGAAACTCAGCGTATTTTTTCTTTGTGTAATCTGTATCTAACGCAGCAATTTTATTGCTTTTTTTTGCCACTTGCTTTCGCTCCAATCTGTTTTGGCTTGTCTTTTCCATTATACCAATATCAATAAAGCTTGTCTAATCTATTAATTTACGTTTTCTGTTCTTGTTTCTGAAATAATTTCGTACATTTTTTGTGCATCTTCTTTTTTGGTTGACTCATGAAGTTCATTGACTTTGATTTCCATTGTCTTGTTCCCAAATTGGATTTTTAAGACATCGCCAACTTTTACATCACTTGAAGATTTTGCTAACTTGCCATTTACTTGAATTCTTCCTTTATCAGCCACTTCTTTTGCTACAGAACGTCGCTTGATAATTCGAGAAATTTTCATAAATTTATCTAATCGCATAAAATATCCTCACTTTTTCTTGAATTTTTGATTGAATCGTAGAATTTTTTTACCAAAAGGCAACAACAACCACTCACGAATGGTAAAAACTTTCAACGAGATGACCGCAAAGACAAATGTTAATCCGCCAATTGCGACACCGATAAGACTAATGAGTAATGCACCCGACCGATGCATGACCGGTCCAACAATCACTTGGATTACTCCATAATAAATAAATAGAACAAAAATCATCCAAGCTAAACTTTGTAACAATTTTTTGCCAAAAGCCCGCTCTTTCCAAAAGGCATTCACTTCAGTTGTTTCTATATGAATAAAATACCCAAGAGTCACTACTAAACCAAGTAAGGTTGATAGACTTGCCCCAATCGTTCCAAACCATTGTGTAAACAATGCTGTTGTTAATAATTTTACTAATAGTCCCCAGCCAGCACCTTTCAAGGATGGACGAAAAGAATTCTTACTTTGCGCAATACTTTGGTAAGCTTGGATCACGGCGGTTAAGACAATTGCAAACACAAACAGCACTAAAGTCGCATTTCCTGCGTAGTCTTTAAACAACGCATAGTTGATATAAGGTAGTAACATTGCTAACCCGACGGAAGCCGCCAAAGCTAGTGCCGTCGTTAACCGCAGATACATCTTAGCAGTCTTCACAAATTGTCCATAAACAGCATCTGCTAAATATCTAGTCAACGTCGGTAAAAAAGTGGCACTCAATGCCGTTGCAATAACTAGCCCTAATTGTACTAATGGCTGGCCACGATCGTAGACTCCTTTAGCTATTTTAGACGCATGTTCACTCAAACCATAGATTTGCAATGCATTCTTTACAAAAAATGAATCAATTAATTGAAAGAAAATCAATAATCCACTGTAAATCGAAACTAAACCACCCTCAACCAAGAAACGACGTATCAGCCACTTACTTGGTTGCGAGAAAATAGGGAAGCTTCGAAAGCGCATTGCCCCTCCATGAATTTTTTGTTCATAATAATAAAGAACAAGATACGCGCATAAGCCACCTACTACGGCACCACTCATTGCAGCAGTTCCCGTTTCGTAAACATCCCAACTATACTGTTTAAACGCAAATGCACTGAACACGATAATCGACACGCGAACAATTTGTTCCACAACTTGTGAGATAGCCGTTGGTTCCATCAAAAAATGCCCCTGAAAGTTTCCTCGATAAAAAGACAAACCAGGCATCAATAAAAAGGTGAAGGAAACAACTTCAATCAAAGGTTTCAGTTGATAATCACCCATCATTTGTGCTAAAACGCCACTAAATAACCAGACACCTAACCATAAACAAACCCCTGTCCAAAAAACTAAGGGATATAGTTCTTTTAGTGCTTCCCGTTGTTTTAATGGTTCTTTTTTTTCTGCAACATATTTTGAAATAAATTGTGGTAACCCCGATAGTGCCAAGGCCATCGCAATGCCATAAATCGGATATACTTGTTGATAAACATAAAATCCTTCATCACCAACTAAGTTTTGAAGAGGAATTCGATAAAGTGCGCTTAAAACTTTAGCAATAAAAGAAGCTACGGTCAAAATCACCGCTCCTTGCATCACTTGACGCATTTCTTTGTGGTCCAAGGGAATCGCTCCTTCCTATACCGACAAATATTTTTGTTGTCGCAATGCTTTAACAAAACGTTGGATTTCTAATAACCAAACAGCTTCACTCATTGTTTTAGGAATGGTTAAGCGGATAACCATTTTTTCCTTTTCAACACCTAAACCTGCTTTCAACGTTGTTTCACTTAACGCCTCAAACAATTGTTCAACAGAATAGCGTTTCGTACCAACCTTACTTAGCGTGAAAATTACTGTTTCTTGTTGCTTACGCATCGTTTCTAATAAGGCACGATCACCATCCATTTTCAATTGTCCAACTGTTAATAGATAAGCAACTTCTTCAGGGTACTCACCAAAACGATCCAATAGATCATCTTCAAGCTCGTCCAACATTTCTTGTGATTCCAGCTCCCGAATCCGCTTATAGATTTCAATTTTTTGACGTTGATCTGAAACATAAGTATCTGGTAAGTAAGCATCCACACCGAGGTCGATCTCCACAGTTGTTTTTTCAACTTGATTATTTTTTCCTTGTTTACGAGCGACAGCTTCACTTAACATTTGTGAATACATATCAAAACCGACTGCATCGATAAAGCCATGCTGTTGCGCACCTAATAGATTACCAGCACCACGAATAGACAAATCACGCATCGCAATTTTAAAGCCTGATCCTAGCTCTGTAAAATCCTTGATTGCTTGCAATCGTTTTTCGCTGACTTCATTGAGAATCTTTTGTGGTTCATACATGAAGTAAGCATATGCCACTCGATTGCTTCGCCCCACTCGGCCACGTAGCTGATAAAGAGTTGATAAACCCATATAATCGGCATTTTCAACAAATAGCGTATTTGCATTTGGAATATCCACGCCTGTTTCAATAATTGTGGTCGTGACTAACACATCATATTGTCCTTCAACAAAATCAAACAACGTATTTTCTAATTGAACTTCCGTCATTTGACCATGAGCGTAACCAATTCTCGCTTCCGGAACTAACTCTTGGATTTCTTCAACCTTTTGCTCAATGGTTTCCACTCGATTATAGAGATAAAAAACTTGACCACCGCGTCCCATTTCACGATGAATCGCTTCTCGAATTGCTCCAGGATTCTTCTCCATAACATAAGTTTGAATTGGGTAACGATTTGCCGGCGGTGTTTCAATCACCGATAAATCTCGTACACCCAACATCGACATATGCAACGTTCTCGGTATTGGTGTCGCTGTTAATGTCAATACATCTACTTGCGCCCGAAGTTGTTTCAACCGTTCTTTGTGCTTCACGCCAAATCGTTGTTCTTCATCAATAATCAATAAGCCTAAGTCACTAAATTCAATATCTTTTGATAAAATACGATGCGTTCCGACAACAATGTCTACTTGTCCCGTACGCAATTGTTCAATCGTTTCTTTTTGTTGCTTTTTCGTTCGGAAACGGCTCAGCAAGCCAATATTGATTGGAAAACCTTCAAAACGTTCTAGCATCGTTTCATAATGTTGTTGTGCAAGAATGGTCGTGGGAACTAAAAATGCCACTTGTTTGCTTTCCTTCACAGCTTTAAAAGCAGCTCGCAAAGCAACTTCCGTTTTACCATATCCTACATCACCTACCAGCAGACGATCCATTGGTTTTTCTTTTTCCATATCACGCTTGATTTCCGAAGAACTACGCAGTTGGTCATCTGTTTCAGAATAAGGAAATGCTTCTTCAAATTCTTTTTGATACCCATCATCTGGCCCAAAAGCATAGCCAATCTCGGACTCTCTGGCTGCGTATAATTTGATTAGATCATCCGCGATATCTTCGATTTTAGAAGATACTTTCCGCTTGGTTTTCGTCCACTCACTACCACCCAGCTTATTGATTCGTGGAGCTTTTGATTCAGACGCAACATATTTTTGAATCAAATTCAACTGAGTGACAGGGATAAATAATTTGTCGTCATTTTGGTATAAAATCGTCATGTAATCTTGATGAACGCCATCGACTTCAAGCGTTTCCATCCCGATATATTTTCCGATCCCATGATTCGCATGAACAACATAATCGCCAGCTTTTAATTCGTTATAACTCTTTAAACGTTCTGCATTCGTAACCGTTTGGCGACGAGCTCGTTTTTTCGTTGTCTTTTGGAAAATTTCTTTTTCGGTGATGACCACGATTTTTTCTTGTGGCAATTCAAAACCATTTTGTAGTGCCCCTTCAACTAATTGCACTTGTCCGACGATTAGCTCATCATTTGCCGTTTCAATGGCTAAAATATCGTCATCGCGTAATAATTCTTCTACTTTACGAATTCGTTCCTTGGTTGGAATATAAATCATGACTGTCTGCTTTTGTTTGCGCCAACGATCAATTTCCGTTTTCAACAACGGCATTTGACCAAAAAATTGCTGCATCGTCCGATATTGAAACGAATAAATGGCGTGAAATTTCAAATTGCCCATTCCTTTTTGGAACAAAGCAAAAAAGGTTGTCGAAAACTGTTCTTTTTGAATCAATTTATGAACATCGGTAACAAAACTCTGTTCTGAAAAAACACGAAGTTCACTAATTTTTTGTGTCTGCCATTCAGCTGCTTCTCGTTCAATTTCTCGATTTGTTTCCATCATCCTTGGATAATCATCCACCATCAAGAAGCTATCAGAGTGAAAATAATCTAAAATCGTGGTTGACGTTGGATACAGCAAATCAGCGTAAAGCTTTGCCTCTTCCGTTGGTATTCCCGCTTGCCAGTTTGACAAAATTTGACCGAAATAGTCTTGTAAAAATACTTGATCGACTTTTTCAGCAGTCGTTGCTAATCTTTTTTCAAGTAATTTTTCTAACTCTTTCATTCCATGTTCCAGATCAGTTCCTGTGTAGATTTGCTCTGATGTTGGCGAAATCCAAATCTCTTCCGTTGGTCCAATAGAACGTTGTGTTTCTGCTTCAAAGTAACGCATCGAATCAATTTCAACATCAAACAACTCCACCCGTACAGGATGTTCCATCGTTAAAGGATAAATGTCAACAATACTTCCGCGAATACTAAACTCACCGGGTTTTGCAACCATTTCTTGACGTTCATATCCCATCAGGACTAATTGGAGCGGTAGATTTTCTACATCAATTTCATCGCCAATTTTCCAGTTGAGTTGTGCATCAACCCAAGCATTCTTACTCGGTAATCTTTTGTGTAATGCAGCAACTGGCAAAAGATAAATTCCTGCTTGCTTTTCCTGCAATGCATTTAATGTGGCTACTCGCTCTGCTCTTGCTTCTGGCGAAGAAAAAGCCATTTCCGCAGACAAGACTTCATCTACTGGAAATAGATGAATGTTGTCTTGATCAACGACGTGTTGCAAATCTTCCGCTAATTGATTTGCGTAATATAAATTTGGTAACAAAACGATTATATTTTTATTCGTTTTTTTGAAAACGTGGGCAATCAGTAATGTTTTAGCAGATCCTGCTAGCCCAGTAATCAATTGCCGTGGCGTATTTGCTTCTAACTGAGCCACCCATTCTTTTACTTGAGGTTCTTGACCCACTAATTGAACAATATCCATTTCGCTTCTCCTTCTTAGTTAAACTGATTCATTGTATCAATAAATGAATGCCCGTCGAGAACAAAATTGATTGCTTGAACCGATTGATGAATACTTTCTTCTATTAAAGGTTGTGTTTCTTTACTAAAAGGACTAAGCACATGTGAAACCACCGTCTTTTTACCTTCGGGTCGACCAATCCCAACTTTTACACGATTAAAAATATTCGTATCCAAGTGAGAAATGATACTTTTCATTCCATTATGTCCGCCGGCACTTCCCTTTTGGCGTAAACGAATCTTTCCGACTGCCAAATCTAAATCATCATATACAACAATTAACTCTTCTGGATAAATACCAAAATAAGTCATTAACGGTCCGACCGAACGACCTGATTCATTCATGAAAGTTTGCGGTTTTACAAGTAAAATCTTTTCTCCCTTGTAAAAGAATTCTGCAACTTCCGCTTCAAAGGTATTTTTTTTAAATGTCGCTTGATGCTCTTTTGCAAGACGATCAACAACCATAAATCCAATGTTGTGTTTTGTTTGTTCATACTTCGTTCCAGGATTACCTAATCCTACGATCATTTTCATTTATTTATTCACCTAATTCTAAAGAACACAAAATGCTGGACAGCTAATCAGCAGTCCAGTTAAAAGGTTCATTCTTCTTTTTTATTTTTAAAAACAGTATAACACATAAACAGCTGTTTCGACTAAAACAGAATGTTTAATAAATGATAAAAATATTAAAAATTTCTTCAAAACTTAATGAAATCATTGGTTTCAAGAAATAGTGAAATAACGCACATGTAAGCTTTTACATATGATACAACCTTGTTATCTGTTATATTTCCTAGTCAAATAGCGTGACAGCAAGGCTGATCCGTGTTAGCATAGTCAAGGGAAAAACAAATCAATGGAAGGATTGATACACATATGACTGCAACTGCAGAAATTAAAGATCACAAAAAAGTTATTCTTGTTGGAGACGGTGCCGTAGGTTCTAGTTATGCTTTCGCTCTAGTGACTCAAAATATCGCTCAAGAAGTTGGAATTGTAGATATTAACACAGCTAAAACTGAAGGAGACGCATTAGACTTAACTGATGCTCTTGCTTGGACACAACCTAAAAAAATCTACTCAGCTACTTATGCAGATGCACATGATGCTGACCTTGTAGTTATCACTGCTGGTGCTCCACAAAAACCAGGTGAAACTCGTTTAGATTTAGTAAATAAAAACTTAAAAATCAACCGTGACGTTGTTACACAAATCGTTGAATCAGGTTTCAATGGTATTTTCTTAGTTGCTGCTAACCCAGTTGATATCTTGACTTACTCAACTTGGAAATTCTCTGGCTTCCCTAAAGAACGCGTTATCGGTTCAGGTACATCTCTTGACTCAGCTCGTTTCCGTCAAAAGATTGCTGAATTAGTTGACGTTGATGCTCGTAACGTCCATGCTTACATCCTTGGCGAACACGGTGACTCAGAATTCCCAGTTTGGTCACACGCAAACGTTGCTGGACTACAAATTTACGAATGGGTTAAAAATAACCCAGAAGTAGATGAAGAAGCATTAGTAAATATCTTCTTCGGCGTACGCGACGCAGCTTACACAATCATTGAGAAAAAAGGCGCTACTTTCTATGGTATCGCAGTTGCATTAGCTCGTATTACTCGTGCTATCCTTGATGACGAAAATGCTGTATTACCTTTATCTGTTTACATGGAAGATCAATATGGATTAAACGACATTTATATCGGCGCACCTGCTGTTATCAATGCTCAAGGTATCCAAAAAGTTATCGAAATTCCATTATCTGATGCAGAACAAGATCGTATGAATGCTTCAGCTAAACAATTAAAAGAAATTTTAGACCAAGCATTCGCAAACTTAGAAGACTAATTGAGTGCTTCTTCGTTAAAGTGAAACTTGTAGCCGGGACAATGTATGTCTCGGCTTTTTTATTATTTTGAAATAATTATCAAAAAAGATTTTGTTTAATTTTTTCCATAATGAATATTTAAACTTCGTCTTTTTAAATAAATTATGCTATGATGAACTCGATATGCACCCTATTCTATTATTCAAGGAGTTATCGTTCTATGACAAGATCTTCCCAACACAAAAAAAAGATACACATTGGCATTCTTTCAGCACTTGGTGTTCTGTTGATATTAGTCAGCTTTTATACCTTCCGCAGTACATATTACACAAGTCACTTCTTACCTCATACTGAGATCAACGAAATTGATGTAAGTAATATGACTGTTGATCAGGCAAACAAGAAATTAAAAGACACTTACTCTAATACAACTTTAGCAATTGAAGAAAATGGTAAAGTTTGGCAAGAAATCGCTAAATCAGAATTAGGTTATCGCGATGATTTTTCAGATGATTTAAGTAAACTCTTATCCAAGCAAAACGGTTGGACTTGGGGGATGACTTATGTTTCAGCAGCTGAAAAACAAGAAATTGATCCTGTTAGTCAAGATCATTCAAAACTAGACGCTACAATCGATACGCTGACAACAAAGCTAAATGATTTAAATAGTAATCGAAAGCAAACACAAGATGCTACCATCAAAAAAACAGATGACGGCTTCGCCATTACACCTGAAGTTAACGGTGATTCAATTGACGTAGACGCAACCGTAAAAGAAATCAAAGAAGTTGCTGCTACAAATGAAAAGCAAATTGACTTGAATGACTTTAAGCAAAAAGCTAAAGTTACTGCTGACGACAAAGAGCTAAATCAACAATTAACAGCTATGAACAATATTGCTAAAGTCAAAGCAACTTATAGCATTAATGGACAAACATTCCAAATTCCTACAAACGATTTAGCTAGCTGGCTGATTTATTCAGACGGCAAAATTGATTTAGATACTGACAAAATGACGCAATATGTGACTGAGCTAGGTCAAGAATATAATACAAGTACAAATGATACCGTGTTTAACAGCACAAAACGCGGCGAAGTAAATGTCCCAACAGGAACGTACAGTTGGACCATTCAAACAGAAGATGAAGTCGCAGCTCTAAAGAAACAAATTTTAGCTGGTCAAGATTTTACTCGCTCACCGATTGTTCAAGGAAGCACAACTGCTGATCATGCTTTAATTGAAGATACTTACATTGAAGTTGATTTACAAAACCAACACATGTGGTACTACAAAGACGGCAAAGTCGCACTTGAAACAGATATCGTTTCTGGTAAACCAACAACTCAAACCCCTGCTGGTGTCTTTTACGTTTGGAACAAAGAAACCAATTCCGTTCTAAAGGGAACCAACGATGATGGCACGCCATATGCAAGTCCTGTAGATTACTGGATGCCAATCGACTGGACCGGCGTCGGAATCCATGATTCTGACTGGCAGCCGGAGTATGGTGGCGAGTTATGGAAAACTCGTGGCTCACACGGTTGTATTAATACACCACCAAGTGTCATGAAAGAATTATTTGGAATGGTCGAAGTAGGTACGCCTGTTTTGGTATTCTAATACTCAAAAAGGAGTCAACGAACAAAATGTTCGTTGACTCCTTTTTATTTTTACATTTCAGCAGAAGTAAAGACCTCTGAGACATCATCGTCGTCTTCCAATTTATCGACTAGTTTATCTAATTGTTCGCGTTGCTCATCTGTTAATGAAATCATCGTTTGGGGAAACATTGTCAATTCAGCCTGGACAAAAGTAAATCCATCTTTTTCTAATTGATCACGAACAGCTACAAAATCTTCAGGTGCTGTGTAGATTTCAAATACTTCAGCTGAAGTTTGCAGATCTTCCGCTCCAGCTTCTAGCACATCTTCAAACATTGTCTCCTCATCTACTGCTAATCCTTCACGTTGAATGACCAAATAGCCCTTACGATCAAACAAATAATTAACGGACCCCGTTTCTCCCAAAGATCCTCCATTACGTGTAAAAGCTACGCGAACATTGGTTGCTGTTCGATTTCGATTATCTGTCAACGCATGTACCAAGATCGCTACGCCACCTGGACCGTACCCTTCGTACGTAATTTCATCATAATTTGCTTCATCTGCCGCAGTTGTCGCTTTTTTGATGGCACGTTCTACATTATCATTTGGCATATTAGCCGCTTTTGCTTTGTCTACCACTAAACGTAGTGCAGGATTCATTGTAGGATCAGGCCCACCTGATTTTGCTGCCATATAGATTTCTCGTGAAAGTTTTTGAAAAATTTTACCACGTTTTGCATCTTGGGCATTTTTTCTTCCTTGAATATTGTGCCATTTACTGTGTCCTGACATTTCTACTCCTCCTTTATGTTCACACTAATCATTTTAGACCCTCTGACAAAAAAAGCAATCTTCCAAATTTACAATTTCTTTTTCCAGCCTTTCACCAAAATACACAATAAAACAGCCGTCAATGCACCCATTGAGTCAAGCATCACATCTTGAAACATTGGCGATCTACCACCGGTCATCATTTGATGAAACTCATCTAGACCAGCATATCCTGTCGCCGATAACCATGCTAAAATTCCTGTTAACCACCAAATTTTTAGCTTAGGAAACACACCTAAGAACAAGCTACCCCCCAGAATAAAATATGTTCCAAAATGAGCTGCTTTTCGGATAAAAAACTCTACAAATTTGAAATAGCCTAAATGCTCAATACTCACTTCGCTTCCGCCATAATCAAAGCGAATCGTTGCGAATGTTTCTTTAAATGGCTGTGAAGAAAGCCAGCCTTCTAATCTGGAAACTTGTGACTGCTCTACATACGTTTGCGATGAACTATAAAATAATACAGCTACAATCAGCAAAGCAATGACCAAATAAAAGTTTCCATTTTTCATTTGTTTTTGGATTGAATTCATAAGTCACCTCTCCTACTTATCTTAGCTTTTTTTTTCGGAAACGACAATCTAAAAAAAGACTTCTTCTACTAGATAATGCTATACTAAATGTTGAACAAAAAATTGAAGGGAGATTTTTTATGAACTATTCATTAAACTGGGATCTTGACTCCATTTTTTCTGGGGGAAGCAATTCTTTAGCCTTAAATGAGCGTATGACTGAGCTTGAATCACAGATGGAAAACTATTATCAATTAGTTGGGAATTGGGAATTCACACCAGAAGACTTTGAACAACTACAAACCATTTTACAATTACAAGCAAAAATTTCTGATGGATTCACTCAATGTGACAGCTACATCACTGCACTATTATCTGCAAATGTAAACGATTCACAAGCGAAAATTTTATCTGGAAAACTTTATGCACTTCTTCCTCGACTACAGTCAGCAGAAACTGTCCTTTCGACAAAATTTGCAAAAATAAATGAAGAACACTGGCAAACACTAATCACAAATTCTAATTTTCAACTACTTGCGTTTCGTTTAAATGAACTTCGTCGTGATGGTGCGCAATTATTATCAGAATCCGAAGAAAATATTATCAATACTTTATCACTTGATGGGCTAAACGCTTGGAGTAGTCACTACGATACCATCGTTGCCAGCATCAAGATTCCTTTTACTCAAAACGGTGAAACAGTTGAACTTTCCGCTGGACAAGCATTCAATAAAATGATGAGTGATCCTGATCAAGAAATTCGTAAAACATTATTTGTTGCTTGGGAAACAGCATGGAAAGAAAAAGCACCCCTATTTGGCGATACACTAAATCATTTAGATGGTTTCCGTCTCTCTACTTATAAGCTTCACGGCATTACTGATTATCTGCAAAAACCGTTAGAATACAATCGCTTGAAAAAAGAAACTCTTGATGTTATGTGGTCAACGATTGAGAAAAACAAACAACCTTTAGCAGACTATTTGACCCGAAAAGCAAATCTTTTTGGCAAAGAAAAAATGGAATGGCAAGATCAAGATGCACCAATCATTTTAGGCGACCTAGAAGAAAAAACATTTACCTTTGATGAAGCTGCGGCGTTTATCGTCGAAAACTTTAAAAAATTCAGTCCTAAAATGGCTGACTTTGCTCAATCAGCATTTGAAAAAAGTTGGATTGAAGCGGAAGATCGTCCAGGAAAACGCCCAGGTGGTTACTGTACTGAATTACCTGAAACAAAAGAATCAAGAATTTTCATGACTTATAGCAATTCTGTAAATGAGGTTGCTACCTTAGCACATGAACTTGGTCATGCCTTTCACAGTAGTACAATGTGGGATCTTCCTTCATTAAACCGTGAATATGCTATGAATGTAGCAGAAACTGCTAGTACTTTTGCAGAACTGATTGTAGCGGATGCTACCCTAAAAGCTGCAAAATCCAAAGAAGAGCAAATCAATTTACTAGATACTAAATTACAAAATGCGCTGGCCATGTTCATGAACATTCATTCACGTTTTATTTTTGAAAACAGTTTTTATACTGCTCGTCAAAAAGGATTAGTTTCTGAAGAAGAAATAACTTCGATGATGATTGACGCGCAAAAAGAGGGTTATCAAGATGCCTTGGCTAGTTACCATCCATATTTCTGGTCAGCAAAATTACATTTCTTTATTGATGATGTACCATTTTATAATTTTCCGTATACATTTGGCTATCTATTCAGTATGGGAATTTATGCTTATGCTAATCAAAAAGGCACAAATTTTGAACAAGAATACATTGATTTACTAAGAGATACAGCTTCAATGACTACAGAAGAGCTAGCTAAAAAACATCTTGGTGTTGATCTAACAAAACCAGATTTCTGGCAAGCCGGAATTGACATGGTTTTAGATGATATTCAACAATTCATGGAATTAACGGAAGAATTTGTTCAATAATTCTTTTAACACAAAAAACCTGAACGACTTTTCAATCCAAAAAGTTGTTCAGGCTTTTTATTTAAGTAAAAAAACAAAAAAGAGTTAGGCATCAGCCTAACTCTTTTATTTTTTCAATTAAAATTACATGCTAACTGCAAAGTCAGGTGCAAACCATTGAACTGAGCCAACTTTTACACTTTCACCTGGTTGAGGTGCATGGATGTATTGTCCGCCACCTAAAGCAATTGCTACGTGGTAAGTTCCACCAGCTGAACCCCAGAATAATAGGTCTCCTGCTTTAGCTTGAGAAACTGAAATTTTTGTTCCAGCTTGTTCTTGAGGAACAGTATAGCCGCCGATGTCACGACCAGTTACTTGTAAGTATACATAGCGTGTGAAACCTGAGCAGTCAAATCCTGATGGAGTTTTTCCACCCCAAACATATGGTGTACCAATATATTTGTAAGCTTCTGCTACGATAGCTGAACCATTAACAGATGATGAACCACCAGTTGATGGAGGTGTAACAGGTTTAGATGGTGTAGTTGAACCATCGTTACCAGTATTTGAGTTACCAGTATTTGAGCTTCCATTACCAGTACTTGGTGTTGTTGGTTCTTGAACTACAGGAGCTTCTGAAGAAGAATCTTCTGTTACAGGAGCTTCCGGTGTTGTTGATTCTTCAGGTGCTGAAGTTTCAGGTACTGTAGACTCTTCAGGTGTTGAAGTTTCAGGTACAGTTGATTCTTCAGGCGTTGAAGTTTCAGGTACTGTAGACTCTTCTGTTGCTGAAGATCCAGGCGTTGTTGATTCTTCTACTACTGAAGAATCAGATGTTGCTGTTTCTGAAGATTCAGATACTACAGTTGATTCAGTAGCTGTAGATTCAGAAACTGCTGTTTGTGCAGCAGCTTGAGCTTCTGCTTGTTCACGTGCTTCTTTTTCAGCTTTTTCTTGAGCAGCTTGTTGACGTGCTTGTTCTGCTAAACGTTCTTGTTCGCGAATACGAGCTTGTTCTGCTTCTGCTTCTGCTTTTTGGCGATTTAAATCAGCTTTCTTATCTTCAGCAGTTGCTTGTTCAGCAGCTAATGAAGTTTTCATTACGTTTAAGTCAGCTTGTGCAGATAAAAGATCACCTTTTTGAGCTTCTAAAGCTGCTTGGTTTTCAGCAAGTTCTTGTTGTTTTTGTTTGTTTTCAGCTTGTTTGTCTTCAACAGCTTTTTTATCTTCTTTTTGTTGTTCAATTAATTCATTGTTTGCTTTAACGATTGTTGTCATCGCATGAATACGACCAACAGCATCTGCAAATGAATCTGCATCCATTACAGCATCAATGTAATTTGAACTTGTATTTTTCACTTGTGCTTCACGCGCTTGATTTTGAATTGTATCTTGGCGTTTTTCAATACGTTCTTGTAAATCTGCAATTTCTTTTTCTAATTGTGCAGATTCATTACGTAAAGTTTCTTGTTTTGATAATAAATCTTGAGCTTGTGTGTTAATATCAGTAACTTGACTTTCCAAAGCATCAATTTTTGATTGTGCATCTAATTGTTGGTTTTGTAGGTCTGCAATTTTCTTATCTTGTTGTTGGATCTGTGAATCGAAATCATCTGCCGCGGCAGCGATCGGTGATGCTACGGCAGTTAAAGTCATTGAACAAACCATTACTGCTGATAATAAACTCTTTTTCACTCTTCATTCCTCCGACTGGCTTAATTTAATAAATATCTAAAAATATTTAAGTCTTTCTTAACGATAAGAAAATTGTACCATAGCTGTATGTCAGCGATATAATAGTTATGTTACAAAAATATTTCAAAATACATTTATAAAATGACAAAATTGTTAGAAAAGGAAATAGAAACAAAAAAAGAAATTATTCATCACTGAATAATTTCTTAAATGGAAATACAAAAATAGCAAAAATAATCATGTTCAACAGCAATGTTGGGCCTAAAAACTGGGTAATAAAATAATTCTTATTCACTATCGCAAGTTTAAAAATCAGCTGAATAATTAACGTAAATAGTTCATATCCAGTCACAAAAATAATCATACTAAAAAATTCGGTAAATATATTTGTATGAATAATTTGACTCATTGAGTACATGATAAAAACAATTAGGGGAAGTGCTACCGCATAAATACCAATTACACCAATATAATACATATCAAAAATGGCACCTAAGACGATTGTCGTAATTAACAGATATCTTTTTGAGAAGCTTAGGCTACAAAATAGTAATGCCAGAATCAAAAAATGCGCATTTGCCATGTAGACACCTTTTGTCCACTCACCTAAAACTCTAGTTACCTGCCCATCCAAAAGCATAAGAAAGAACAGGATAACAGGTAGGTAATACTTCATCGTTTCTTTTTTCAGCATAAGCTACTCATCCTCCACTAAGCGTTGGATGATTGTGACAACTGATAAGTCATACATCTGTGCATAAGGTTTGATATAAACTTCTCGATCTAAACCATTACTGTCAGGTTTAACTTTTGTAACTGTCCCGATTGACAAGTTAGCAGGTGAATTACCTCCTAAACCAGATGTCTGTACAACATCGCCTTCCTTGATGTCTGTATCACCAGTCAATTGTGTTGCAACCAACGCTTGGTTTGCTTCATCATATCCTTTGAGCAACCCAAAAGCATTCCCGTTGGCAGAATTAATTTTTACCGGAAAATGATCTGAGCTTTCATTAGCTGAAGTTAATAACTCAACTTTGGAAGAAGCTGCATTTACCTCAACTATACGTCCAACTAAACCTTTTTGTGACATAACAGCCATGTTTGGTTCGATACCATCTCTTGAACCTTTATCAACAGTCAACATGTCTTGCCAACTATCAGGTGAGCGAGTAATAACGTTGGCAGTGACTTTCTCATAACTGGTTAATGTTTGATTCAAATCAAGTTCTTTCTTCAATGACTCAATTTCTTTTTGATAATTTTTATTTTGCTGTGCTACTTCATCATAACTATCTAAACGCTCTTTTAGTCGCTCATTCTCAGAATAAGTAGAAAATAAATTATGCACAGAATTCACACCATTTCCGACCCATCTTGCTGGTGCGAAAACAGCTTTGTCAATAATAGCAACACTGTCATTGACAACAGATTGAAATATATTAGTTTTTCCTTCATTTGCTCGTTGAGCAGCCGTTACACTTAAAATCGTCACCACAATAATGACAATAATCAACGTAATAATAATATTTTTATTGGGATTGAACTTCTTCACAAAGACACCTCGAATTAATTAGACTCTTGTTTTTAATTTTAGCACTAAACACCTTGAAACAAAAGGCAAGTTACTTCTCTTAATCTTTTTTTAGCAAATCTTTTTCACTATGCTTGCTTTAGTTATTCAAGTGTCCGCGTTTGTGAAATTCTAGCCAAAGAAGTTCCTTAATCTTTGCTTTGAATTACAGCTATTACACCCGTTTCAAATGAAAATTTAGCTGTATCAGAAACAAATTCATTACTTGCATACGAAGTTGGTTGAGTAACAGTTGCATTTTCTAACTCATATTTGCTTTCTTTGATATCCAGATGGCTGACGGGCGTCAAACAGCAATAAGCCAAGTATTTCATTTCTGGTATCTTTTTGATTGAGTAGCTGCCTGGCAAGTAATAACTCAAATTATTTTGACGATCTGCCAAAGTCAAATGCTGAATATATGGCTGAAACCTTGGCTCCAGTCCTAACCACAAATTAGATAATAAATGATCCAAACGTCCACCAGTCGCACCTACTAAGGTATAATCTGCATCGGGATAGCGCTCGAATGTAGACACTAATGCTAATTGCGTGTCAGTATCGTCTTTTTCTGCTGGCGATTGAATAACCAGCTCTGCTTGTGAGAAAACATAAGTACGTTCTTCCTCATTTAACGAATCAAAATCACCTACAGCTAGTTCCAAAGAGAATCCTTGTTGCAATAAATATAACGCTCCACGGTCAATGCCAACATGATAGTCATACTCAGAGCCTGTTATCTCTGGCCATTCTTGTGGTGATCCGCCTGCTGCTAATAAAATTTTCATTTTAGCTCAAAGCCTCTTTGAGTTGATTAATTTGATGTATTGGATTTTCAGAGGCATAGATGTAAGATCCTGCTACAAAAACATCTGCTCCTGCCTCTTTACAAATTTTCGCTGTTTCCGGAACGATTCCACCATCAACTTCGATTGCGTAATGATAGCCATTTTCTTGGCGAAGCAAGTCTAATTCAGCAATTTTAACAACAGTTTCTTCAATAAAGCTTTGACCACCAAAACCAGGATTTACCGTCATGACCAAGACCTGATTGACTATAGATAACACATGCTGAATTGCTGAAACTGGTGTACCAGGATTGATTACCACACCAGATTTCACTCCTAGATCATTAATCATTTGAACAGCACGATGAATATGTGGTGTTGATTCAGCGTGAACAGTAATGATGTCGGAACCAGCTTTTGCGAAATCTGTAATATAATTTTCTGGATTTACGATCATCAAATGAACATCTAAAGGCAATTTAGTCACTGGACGGATTGCTTGGACAACATTTGGTCCTAATGTAATGTTTGGTACAAATTGACCATCCATAACATCGATGTGGATGTAATCTGCTCCACCTTTTTCTACTAACTCAATATCACGTTGTAAGTTGGCAAAGTCTGCACTTAAGATTGATGGTGCTAATTTCATTTCATTTCCCCCTATTTTCTTTTGCTCTCTTTTTTATAAACAGGTCTGCGCTTTTCAACTTCTTGTAGAAATTGCAAATAGTTATCATAACGCGTTTGTGCAATTTCGCCATTTTCTACTCGGCGTTTGACCTCACACCCCGGTTCTTTCGCATGCATGCATTCACGGAAACGACAATGTGCAGACGCCTCAACAAATTCCGGAAATTGTTTTGGTAGCTCCGTTGCTTCAATCGTCAAAAAGTCAATCGAGCTAAAGCCTGGTGTATCAGCAACCAATCCATCATACAACGGAATCAATTCAACATGACGCGTAGTATGCTTCCCTCGACCAAGAGAATCTGAAATTTCTGCTGTTGCTAACTGTAATTCTGGCGAGATTTGATTAAGTAAAGTCGACTTGCCTGCCCCCGATTGCCCCATAAAAACAGTTAGCTGCTCTGGAAAGTAACGAATTAATTCATCTGTATCTCCTGATTGCTTCGGTACTATAACTGGATAACCAATTTTTTCGTAGGTTTCTTTAATCTCTTTAATTTTGGGATCATTCGGTGCTAAATCTGTCTTTGTTAGAAAAATAATTGGTCGAATCATTTCATACTCAAGCATCACTAAAAAGCGATCAAGTAAATTCGCTGAGAAATTTGGTTCAACTAAACTGGTTACGATTACACCTAAATCAACATTCGTCACCGGCGGTCTTACTAATTGATTTTTTCGTGGCAAAATTTCCAGCAAATAACCATCTGTTTTATTTTCACTTTCAAAAATGACTTGGTCACCAACTAATGGACTAATTTTTCGATTACGAAAATTTCCTCTTCCTCGTGTTTGGTAGGTTTCCCCATCGGCATAAACATAATAAAAACCACTGATTGCTTTTCTAATTTGTCCTCTGATTTGTGCCACCTCCGTTTTTTATTTATTTTAACACAGGAAAAAGAATTCTTATGCCTTTACAAGTAAACTTATTAAACTCTAGAAAATTTATTTTTACATTTTTCTACAAAAAAAGAATTATGTCATTAGTTTTTCACTAACAACATAATTCTTTTGTGCTTAGTTAAGTCACATGTGGTTACTCTTGTGATTTATTTTCTTCCTTTGATTCTCCTGTTGTCTCTGTCGTTTCTTTTGTTGAACTACTTGATGAATCTTTTTCTGAAGAAGCTTTTGCTGGATCTGGTCCCTTGGAGTAAACAACACTCACGATATCACCTTTAGCAATACTTGCTCCGACACCTGGATTAGTACGAATAACTTTATCCTTGTCGACAGTATCTGAGTATTCAGAAGTTTCATGTCCAATGTATTCAGCGCCAATCCCAGATAAATAATTTTGTGCTTCACTCTTTGAATAGCCTGAAATATCATTTAGACGACTTGGTTTTTCCTCAGCTCCTTGGCTGACTACAAAACTAACAGCTGTTTCTGCTGCCGTGAATTCGCCTGACCCGGGATTTTGACTAATAATATTTCCCGCAGCTATCGTATCGCTATAATCATAGCTCACGCTAATATTCGATGCTAAAAAGCCTGCAGATATCAACGTACTATAAACTTCATCATAGTTTTCTCCTGTATGATTATACAAATAAACTGGTTCCGCTCCCTTGCTCACTTTGAAAGTAATTGTATCAGAATCCGGATCAACTTCTCCGTCCGCAGGTGTTTGAGAAATAATTGCACCCTTCTCAACTTCAGAACTATATTCTTCTTCCGACTTAATTTGGTTTTCTGAAAAACCTAATTCAATTAAATTTGCTTTTGCTTCATCGTAGTTTACGCCAGCATAATCTTTTAATTTGATTTTTTTCGAGCCACTGCTTAAATATAATTTTACTTCGCGATTCCTTTTCACAGTTGTTTTTGCTGCAGGATCTGTTTTAACCACATTTCCTTCTTCAATTTTGTCATCAGCAATTTCTTCTGTCTCGCTCGCTACTTTTAGATTCGCGTTTTCCAACACCGTTCGAGCCGCTGCTTCCGTTAAATCTGATACATCTGGTACTTCCACTTCGCCTCGACCACCAGAAGCAAAAAATACGCCTGCGCCGATGCCTAAGCCCAGTAAGACCAGAATGAGTAAAATCCACCATTTTTTTCGTTTTTTCTTTGGTTTTTCTTCCTCTTCTTCTGGCTGATGATTTGGTTGTTCCCACACGTCATGCTCATCCGGTAAACGCATCGACTTGAACGAATCTGGCATTGGTGAGTCTGCATCAATCGGTGTCAGCACTTTGGTTTCATTCAGCATAGCTTGCGGTTCCCACTTTGGTTCATTCGCACGCGCAGGTGAAAGAACCGTTGCTAAGTCTTCATTCATTTCATCCGCAGTCAAATACCGATCAGTTGGTTCTTTGGCAGTTGCTTTCAATACAACATTTTCCAATGCCTGTGGCGCTCCCGGATCAATCGCTTTAATCGAAGGTAGCTCATCTTGAAAATGTTTCAAGGCGATCGTTACTGCTGACTCACCGTCAAATGGCACACTACCTGTCAGCATTTCATAAAGAATGATTCCAAGCGCATAAATATCGGACTGTTTCGTAGCCATACTTCCTCTTGCTTGTTCAGGTGACAAGTAATGCACGGAGCCTAACATTGTATTCGTTTGAGTAATTGATGTTTCAGATAATGCAATCGCAATTCCAAAATCAGTAATCTTCACGACACCTTCATGGTCAATCAAAATATTTTGAGGTTTTAAATCGCGATGGATGATTTGATGATTATGAGCCAAAGAAATCGCTGATAAAATTTGTTGCATAATATCAACAGCTGTCTGATATGGAATTGGATAATGGGTTTGGATGTATCGCTTGAGATCCATTCCCTTCACATATTCCATTACTAAATATTGCATACCAGCTTCTTCACCAACATCATAAACACTCACGATGTTTGGATGAACCAATTCAGTTGCTGCTAAAGCTTCTCTTTGGAATCTGCGGATAGCAGTTTTGTCGTTTTGAAAGTCAAACCGTAAAACCTTGACAGCTACATCACGGTCTAAGATTAGGTCATGGGCCAAGAAAACATTTGCCATTCCGCCACTGCCAATATTGCCAGTGATTTGGTAACGTCCATTTAATTTCTTACCTAACTCGATCATGCACAGTCCTCCTTGTACTCAATAAGGAGTGCAGTAATGTTATCAGCGCCACCTGCCTCGTTTGCACGATCGATCAATTCTTTTACTTTATCCGTAAGCGAACCGGCACCATCAATAATTGACCCAATCATTTCTTCTGACAACATATTAGTAAGTCCATCTGAGCAAAGTAATAATCGATCACCCAATTGCCAAGAATAAGTTGCTACATCTACTTCAACTGTCCCCGGCATTCCTACCGATCGTGTCAAAATATTTTTTCTTGGATGGTTCACTGCCATTTCTTGACTGATTTCACCAGATTTGACCAGTTCATTCACTAATGAATGGTCTTCTGTTAACTGCTTTAATTGGTCTTCACGTACTAGATAAGCACGACTATCCCCAACATTTGCAATCGTAAATCTTGTTTCTGACAGAGCTGCAGCAACAATGGTTGTCCCCATACCATTATATTCTGGCTTTTCTTGTCCTCGCTGATAAATTTTACCATTTTCATTTTGGATTGTTTGAATAAACCACTGGGCAATTTTTTCACTATCTTTTAGTGCTTGTCCTTCCCAGTCAGCACCCAAATTGGTCACAGCCATTTGACTGGCAATATCACCAGCTCGATGCCCACCCATTCCATCAGCTAAAACTGCCAGTTTGATTCCTTTTTGATTAGTAAATACACTCGCATAGTCTTGGTTGGTATTACGGCGTCTTCCTACATCTGATTGAAATTCAATTTGCATTTCTTCACCTCATTACTTTTTACGCAAACAACAGATAAAAAAGCCATCTGTATTAAATTGATGTGGATACAAAGTTAACATTTTATCTTCGATTGATGATTTTAGCACAGGACTCACTAAAACATCAATCCTTTCAAATTCAGGATGTCGTTTTAAAAAGGTCGAAATGACCCCTTGATTTTCATCAGCTAGAATGGTGCAAGTGCTATAAGTCAAGATTCCTGACGATTTTAACGTAGGAGCACAGCTTTCCAAAATTGCTAATTGAATTTTAGGTAAATTTTCTAAATCTTGTGGATTTTTTTTGTAGCGAATGTCTGGTTTCCGACGCAATAAGCCTAAACCAGAACATGGTGCATCAACCAAAATACGATCAAATTGTTCTGATTCAAAAGTTTGTTGTACTTCTCGTGCATCCATTTTTTGTGCAAAAACTGCTGACGACACATTTAAGCGAGCAGCATTTTCGTCAATTAGCTTTACTTTATGATCATGAACATCAAGAGCAATCACTTCGCCACCACATGTTGAATCTAAAAATGTTGCAATATGCGTTGTTTTACCGCCTGGCGCAGCACATGCATCCAGCACATGATGCTCTGGCTCAATTTGCATGGCTGGTGCAACTAGCATGGAGCTTTCATCTTGGACAGTTAGCAACCCATCATGAAATAGTGAACTCGAAGCTAAATGACCTTTTTCAGCAACAACACCATAAGGGCTAACTTGGCTTTCTTTCACAGAGATATCTTCTTCATTCAAAACAGTGATTGCTTGTTCACGTGACAAGCGACGAACATCCACTCGTCCACTTGCATGGCTTGATTCATAGAGTGAATAACCTAGTTTTTCTGTTTCTTCAAACCCAATTTGATCAATAAAACGTTGAGTCAGCCAAACAGGTAGACTGATTTTCACTGCCAATCGCTCTACGGGATCTTTGATTGTTTCTACGTCAGGTTTTCCTTGGCGTTGATAACTTCTCAATACGCCATTCACGAATTTTCCTGTTCCGGGGTTTCCTTTTATTTTCGCAATTTCCACAGCTTCGTTCAAAATCGCATGGTCTGGAACCTTGTCTAAAAATTCCAGCTGATAAACAGACAACAACAGCAATGTTTTGACCCATTCATCTACTTTTTTTGCTTTAGCAATAAAAGGAGTAATATAAAATTCAAGTAATAATTGATGACTAATCGTTCCATAAACAAGTTCTGTAAATAGTCCGATATCTTTTGGATTAAGCTTTCCTTTGTTAATCATTTCGTTTAATAAAAGATTGGAGTACGCACCACCTTTAGAAACTCGTTCTAAGGTCATTAAAGCCATGTAGCGTACAGATTTTTTCATACTGTTTGGGATTTTTGTCATTATTTCACCTGCTGTCCAACCATTACATGCTGGCCGCTACCATTTAGAAATGCTTGAATGGTTTGCTTCCCTTTACCTGCAGGTTGTAATTCTTTGATTGCTAATACCGTTTGATTGCCACACGCGATCCAAAGGTTCTTTTTATCTTTGCGAATGATTGTACCGGGAGCTTCGGTTGTTTCCTCTGCAAGTGGCTCCACAGCTAGTAATTTCCAACGAACATCTTCATACGTTGTAAATGCGATTGGCCAAGGACGCATCCCGCGTACTTGATTATCAACTTCTTCAGCCGTTTTATTCCAATCGATTGCTTCTTGTTCTCTTGTAATGTTAGGAGAAAAGGTCACTTTTTCTTCATCTTGAGGAGTTGGTGTTAAGCTACCATCTAAAATACTTGGTAATGTTTTTAATAAGAGTTCTTTTCCTAATAAACTCAATTTATCAAACATTGTTCCAACATCATCTTGTTTGGTAATGGGCAAGCTTTCTTGCGCAAAAATACCACCAGCATCCATTTTTTTAATCATTTCCATAATGGTGACACCTGTTTCTTTTTCACCATTGATAATCGAATAATGTACAGGTGCTCCTCCACGATATTTAGGTAATAAAGAAGCATGGACATTGATTGCTCCATGTTTAGGAACTTGAAGTAATTTTTCTGGTAAAAATTGACCGAAGGCAGCCGTAATCAAAATATCTGGTTGTAATTCAACGATTTTTTCCATTTCTTCTGAGCCAGAAATCTTTTCTGGTTGTAGTACTAGCAAATCGTGCTTCAATGCTGCTTCTTTGACTGGCGTTGGTGTAATCACTTTTTTTCTACCAACTGGTCGATCAGGCTGTGTCACTACAGCTTGAACTGTATAGCCAGCTTCCAATAATACCTCTAGTATTGGGACGGAAAAAGCTGGTGTTCCCATAAATACAATATTAGTCATTCATGTGCTCCTCCATATATTTTTCAAGTTCTTCTTCAGGAATTTGTTCAATCATTTTTTCAACAAATAAAACACCGTTTAAATGATCGATTTCATGTTGAAAGGCTCGTGCTAAATAGTCGAATGCCGTTACTTCCATTTCTTGACCTTCACGATCAAAATAGCGAACAGTCACCTCGTCTGCACGTTTCACAGTCCCATAAACATGCGGGATACTCAAACAACCTTCCACATCTAAGCTTTCTCCTTTTGCCTCAATAATTTCAGGATTGATCAATTCAAATTTGTCCCCTTCATCAACTTCAACGATTGCTAAACGAAGATTTTTTCCTACTTGCGGTGCTGCAATACCAATACCGTCCATCGCAACCATTGTTTCATATAGGTCATCTAGTAGGGCAACTGTTTCATCTGTGATGACATCGATAGGTTGAGCTGTTCGTTTTAATTTATCATTTGGGTGAATCAAGATTGGGTAGCGCATATAGTATCCTTTCTCAAATAAAATGTAATGGTTCATTATCAATTGCCACGAATAGTCCTTGGCGTTGTTCTTTTTGGCTTTTATCTAAAATGTCATCCAACACATTGGCTAGTTGCGGTTCGTGCTTGTATTTAATAATCAGCTGATAGTAATAACGATTCTTCACACGCAAAATCATACTTGGTGTTGGACCTAAAATCAAACTTTGGTCACTTAACGTCTGTTTGAGCAATTGCCCAATTTGGAAGATTTTTTTTGCAGCTACTTGTTCTTCTGGGTGGCTCGTGGTAATTTTCACTGTAAAATAATACGGTGGGTAGCCTCCGCGATGACGAACTTGCATTTCTTTTTGATAAAAGCGTTCATAATTTTGTTCTTTTACTAACTCAATTGCGTAATGTTCTGGGTTAAATGTTTGAATGACTACCTCTCCAGCTTTTTCAGCTCGGCCAGCTCGACCTGAAACTTGCGTTAACAGTTGGAAAGTATGCTCACTTGATCGGAAATCTGGTAAGTTTAGTGACGTGTCTGCATTTAAAACACCTACTAACGTTACATCTGGAAAATCTAGTCCTTTAGCAATCATCTGCGTACCTAAAAGAATATCTGCTTCCTTCGCACCAAATTTTTGCAAGATACGTTCATGTGCTCCTTTTTTTCGGGTAGTATCGACATCCATTCGTAAAATACGCGCTTCCGGATACAAAGTTTGCAATTCTTCTTCCACTTTTTGCGTACCTGTACCATAATACCGAATTTTATTCCCACCACAATTTGGGCAACGATGAGGGATTGGCTCTTCATGTCCACAGTAATGGCAACGCATTGACTTACTATCCATATGTAACGTCAAGGAAATGTCACAGTTTGGACAAGGTAAAACAAACCCACAGTCACGACACATAACAAACGAAGAATAGCCACGACGATTTAATAACAGAACCGTCTGTTCCTTCTTTTCTAAACGATCTTGAATTTTTTTTTGTAATTGGCTAGAGAAAGTAGATGCCTGATGTTTTTGAAACTCTTCTCGCATGTCCACAATGTCAATCACAGGTAGTTGTGCACTACTTTTTGCTCGTTTGTTCAAGGTCAAAAGTTGATACACTCCCTTTTGTGCTCTCGCACGTGATTCAAGAGAAGGTGTCGCACTTCCTAATACGACTGGACAATGATGGTACTTCCCACGCCAAATAGCTAAATCTCTCGCATGATAGCGTGGTGTTTCATCTTGTTTATAACTTGATTCATGTTCCTCATCAATAATAATCAAGCCAATATTTTCTAACGGTGCAAAAATCGCCGAGCGAGCACCAACAACTACTTGTGCCTCGTTTCGTTCGATTTTACGCCACTCGTCATATTTTTCTCCCTGCGATAATCCACTATGTAATACCGCAACGGCTTCACCAAAACGTCCTTTGAATCGCTCAACCATTTGTGGTGTCAATGCAATTTCTGGGACTAACATGATTGCTGTCTTTTTCGCAGCTAAAACTTCGGCAATACTTTGCAGGTAGACTTCTGTTTTTCCACTTCCGGTAATGCCTTCTAATAAGAAAATCGGTTCTTGTTGTGTTTGACATGCTGTGGTAATTTGATCGACTGCAAATTGTTGTTCTTGGTTCAAATCTAACGCACTGGTTTGTTCAAATGAACGGTGTTGATATGGATCACGATAACGTTCGACTTCTTCAAAACGAAGCCAGCCCTTTTCTTTTCCTTGATTCAACACAGTGCTACTGATTCCTTTATCTTTAAAGTACGCAAGTGGCTCATCTTTAACTACTTCAGATAAGCAAAGCAACAATTCTTTTTGTTTTTTAGCATTTTGACGTAGCTTTCCCCACTCTTCCTCGATCTGTTCTTCTTTCAAAAGTGAGTGAACCATTCGAATTGTCTTCACTTTGTTTTTAGTATGAACTTCATAACGAATATCAACTAATTTCTTTTTTCGCCAACGCATCAACTGAGAAACCATGCCTAAAGACTCTGCCTCTTTCCAAGAAATCATTTCTCGTTCTTGAAAAAATGCTTGTGTTTCAACTGCAGGTTTCAACGGATAAATGATTTTGTCATACTCCGCTTTCATGACACTTGGCAACATCGTTTGAAGACAAGTGATTTTAAATGCGTAGGTAATTGTCTTCATATAATCAGCCAACGCTAAAAGCTCTTGATTAACAACTGGTGCTAAGTCAAGCACACGAATAATTGATTTAAGTTGAACTTCAGTCTGAACAGCTTCGTCGTTCAATCCAACAACAAATCCCTGAACATGTCGATCGCCTTTTCCAAAGGGAACTTCCACACGCATGCCCACTTGCAACTCCGCTTCTAATGTGAAGGGAACGAGGTAAGTGAAAGGTTGATCTGTTTGCATCGTCGGCACGTCTACAATTACTTCTGCAATTACTCCCACAACTTTCCCCTCCTTTGATAACCATTTTTTGGTGAAAAAGATCCGTGCTTATTTTACTAGAAAACCCTTAGCTTGTCCTGATTTCTGCCATTTCGTAACAAAAAAATAAACTAGCTAACTCACGTCTTCTTTTATTTGAATAATTAAAAAGAGAGCCGTGACCCTGGTCACAGCCCCTGAAATTATAGTTTTTGTTCTTCGCGAATGCGTGATTCTAATTCTTGTTGTTCACGTTCTTTTTGTGCTTGGCGTTCTTCATTTTCCATACGTAGACGTTCACGTTTCAATTCAGGATGTGGATCATTGATCACATTTCCCGCATCAATTTCTTCAAGTGCTTGACCAACACTTTTTACAGACTCAAATGAATCCAACGTTGGTTGTGCTCCCGCATCTAATTCGTGGGCGCGTTTACTTGATAAAATTACTAATGAGTATTTTGAATTTACTCGGTCTAACAATGAGTCAATTGAAGGTTTCAACATCATAAGACTACATCTCCTTTAACATTTTAATATATTTTCCGATTACCCGATCTACTCGAAAGTGTTCGCTAGCAATAATATCTTTAATTCGATTAACAGCTAACGGAACTTCATCATTTACAACGGCATAATCATAAAGGGCCATCATTTCGATTTCTTCTTTAGCAACTCTCATACGTTCTTCAATTACTTCTTCTGCATCCGTTCCACGACCAACAATTCTTGATTTTAATTCTACTAGATCGGGCGGTGTCAAAAAGATAAATACACCATCTGGTACTTTATCTTTTACTTGCTGTGCTCCTTGAACTTCGATTTCTAAAAATACATCTTTTCCTTCGTCCAAGGTTTGATTCACATATGATAATGGTGTGCCATAATAATTTCCAACATACTCTGCGTATTCAAGCATCTCACCAGCTTCAATCATCGCTTCAAATTCTTCTTTGCTCCGAAAGAAATAGTCGACTCCTTCGACTTCTCCTTCTCGCATTTTACGAGTAGTCATTGAGATTGAATATTGAAAATCATTACCCTCACTCTCAAAAATTGCTTTACGTACGGTTCCTTTTCCTACACCGGATGGACCTGACAATACGATTAATAATCCACGCTCTGACATGACGACGTCCTTTCAACTAGTCTTTTCTTGCTTATCGTTTATTTTGCACTTTTTTTCTGCAACTTTCAAGGTTCTCTTTATTATAGACAGATTTTCCTAAAAAAGCCACCTTTGCTTGAAACTAGAAAAGAAAAGCTTGATTTCCTCGACAAAACAAAAAAACTGCAACCAAATTTCTGGTGCAGCTTTAGATAGTATTTGATGTTTCAACATACTTGATTTTAGCCAAAAGAATTAAAATCCCATGTTAGACAAAGTATTCACGACGCCAATTATTTCGTCTTTTCGGCTAAGTACTTTTTCTGTTGGATCACTAACTTCTTGTGTATCCATACGCACAATAAATTTTCGATTAAGCGTTACATATGTCCCATCATTGATCAAAATACTTAGTTCTTGATCCGAAATTTTTACGCATGCGTCTTGCCAGGCATCAAATCCTTCTTTATCTGATGGAACATTTCTTTTAACCACACTTTTTCCGCTTAACTCATGAAAAGTAATATCATAATAGGTCATTACAAACTTCCTCCTGTTTCTATTTTATAAAATTATTCAATATTTTGAACTTGCTCACGAATTTTTTCCAAAATCGTTTTTAATTGGACTACTTGGTTTTTGATTTCAATTGCACTTGACTTGGATCCAATGGTGTTCACTTCTCGATTCATTTCTTGAATTAGAAAATCAAGTTCTCGACCAACTGGTGTAGACATCAAAATTAATTCATTTAGCTTTACGAGATGGATAAACAAACGATCTAGTTCCTCGTGAATATCTCCACGTTCTAACAAAATGGCCAACTCTGTCAACAATCGTTGCTCATCAACTTTGTCGCCTAAAAATTCTTCCAATTTTTTTTGATAGCGTACTTGGAATTCTTGTTCATATGTTTCAACAAACGCTACAAGGTTGTCTAACACTTGCGAAAACTCTTCTTTGTTTTGCAACAATACAGCAGCTAAAGCCTGACCTTCTGCTTCACGGCTACGTTCGATTGCTGCTAAGGCCTCAGACAACGTTTCTTGAACTAATAGACTGAGTTGCTCTTCATCTGTTTTTTCTGGTTCACTGACTGAAACAAACTTTTCCTGTAACGCTAGACGTTCAATTAATGACGCTACCGAAAGTTGGACTTCACCACCGAAGCGATCATGTACGCCTTGCGAAAGTTGCGTCACTAACGAATCAATCAGCGACCAGTCAATTTCAACTTGTTTCGTATTTTCCCCGATATGCGTTACATTCACAAAAACTTCAACTCGTCCGCGAGTGAGTTGTTGTTTAATCAACTGACGCATAGTACCTTCAAGAAAATTCAAAAGCTTCGGACTGCGTAATTGAATATCCAAAAAACGTTGATTCACACTTTTGATTTCAATATCCAGTTGATACTCTTGTGTTTCACGGATTGCTTTGCCAAAACCGGTCATACTTTTCATTCGACAGGGTCCTTTCTTACATGTTTTCTATCGCTTTTTGCAATGCTTCAAACTCTTCGTTCGTCAATGTCAATCCTTTCCCCATTTTTTCGTGTTCCGGTGACCAGTCACGCAAATCAAATTTCGGCGGGCGACCATTCCAGCTAACTAAGTTTAATTCTTTACGCCAGCCCTTTGCGTTTTCAGATAAAATTGCGATTTCTTCTATGATTTCATAGGAAAATTCTTGTGCCATTCTTGTTCCTCCTTAAGATAATGTGCATATAAAACAAATAATGTGTTCAATGGTTGTTCCTTAAGTAACGTTTGAACCTTCTCTTTCGTACTAGCATAAAGTTCTTTTGCTAGTTCCGTCAACTTTTGTTCTAAACGTTGTTCTCTTGAAGAAGACCACCACTCTTCCATACTTAGTAACCCAATTTCATTCGTAACAATTTCTGTAAATGGACGTTGTTCTTTTTCACGAATCAACGTTATCATTTCTGGTACTTGATAAACTTTATTAGGCAGTAAATACATTTGTTTTGCCAATAGTTCTAGCATTGCTAATCCGCAAGTTTCAATAACGACCCTGTCTTTATATACATTACGCAAATTCTCCCAAAATTTTACGTCATAGAAAAAAGAAAGCTCTAAATTTTTTTCCTTGGCTAACGTGCGCAGAAATTTTTTCCAAATTTTTTCAGCCAACACGGTCGAATCAAAGGTATACCAATGACCTTCATATTGGTGCAGCTGTTTTTTTGTTTCTAAATAACCTAATTGTAAATTCATTGAATTACGCTGTCCATCAAAAATCAAAAATGTACCTAGCGTCCAAAGTGAGCGACAACGCCATTCAACAAATCCTAATGGTTTTTTGACTCTTTTTGTAATTCCTGGTCCTTGAACATCTACCACAAAAGCTTCAGTTGCTCCTTGTTCAATCGCAACATCCACTGGCAGATTATTTTTATATCCGCCATCAATATAGCGATCTTTGTCAATTTTTTTATAGGCCATCGCTGGATAAAAAGAAGCGGAAGCAACAATCCACTCCGGAATCTGCTCTGGTGGCATTTTTTGAATAGGCACCACTTTCTCAATCATTTCAGGAATTTTAGTCGTAACTGTAAATAGTTGTGGCTTCGTTTTTTGAACTATGCTTTTCAAATCCAATGATTTTCTTAGCAGTTCTTCTAAAGGCTGTGAAGAAATACCGCGAGTTAAAACAGCCGTCTTGGTCATTCGACGAATATCAGTCAACAACTGTTGGCGCAAATCAGTTAAAGGCACGTTCTCTGGTACAGCCAAAATCTGATTGGTGGATAAATTCGTCCATAAAAATTCAGCTTGATCCAAATCACCTTGCAACATCAAGACGCCATTGATTGCACCAACTGACGTGCCGGTAATAATTTCAATCGAAAAGCCAGCTTCTTGTAATGCCTTCCACACACCAATTTGGTAGGCCCCATGTGCGCCGCCCCCGCCAAAAACCACAGCAGATTTTCCAGAAACATTTTTCACCCACTGAGTAGTCCTGGTATCAACTGTTTGGTACCCAAATTGAATAAATAATTCGGTCATTTGGGAAGAAAGTGGTTGTGAAAAGGAAAACTGACAAGCCGATTTCAAAAAGTAGCGCGCACAACTTTCCAGCAATGTAAATAGTTGACGCCATTGCCGGAAAGATTCG
Source organism: Enterococcus sp. DIV0176 (assembly GCF_050528535.1). Taxonomy (NCBI): domain Bacteria; kingdom Bacillati; phylum Bacillota; class Bacilli; order Lactobacillales; family Enterococcaceae; genus Enterococcus; species Enterococcus sp. DIV0176. The sequence goes on from NZ_CP172879.1 coordinate 2,512,049, forward strand.
TTGGCTAACACATTTGTTATCACCAAATGATCTGACTCACTTGCTTCTCCTGTTTTCTTCTCAAAGTAGAGCACTAGTTTACCAGCTTTGACTCGCCATGCATTTTTCTTTTTTGCCGTTTGCCAAAAAGAATCACGACTTTTTTGTTGTTCATTGAAAAACGGAAATGGTTGTTCCATTTTTCGACTCTCATTGTGTAGACGCTGCCTTTCTGACCAATAAATTGGTTGGATATCCATCGTTCTCTCCTTTTTCTCCAAGTATAGCAGTCTCTGAAAAAAATTTCTTGTCTGAACTAATTGCGCCTATCCTTTACAAAAACAAAAGAGTTCATTTATCTTTTCTAAAAAATAACTGATATTAAATTTAAAGCAATTTGAAAGTTACGATTATTTTCAATGAAAACGTGACTTTGTAATGGAATTTTAAAATAAAAGAAACAAGCTTTTTTCTTACAATTGTTGTAAAATAAAATAGTTGAGAAATCAAGTAAGGAGGAGCATGATGACTGATTCAGTTTATGTACATATCGACACAACTAGTAACGCTGTTTTAACCAAAGGATTAACTGCAAATGATTTTTCAAACAGCATCGTGCATTATCCTCAAAACTTGCTATTATTAGATCCTGCTGCTTCAGCAGGAGAATATGAACCTCACACTGGTTTGAAAATCATTCGTGGAACAGAAAATATTCAACATTTCTTCTCCTCACTTCGTAATCGTCATAATGCGGACGACTTAAAGTGGATCGATTTTACAGACCTAACTATGCTAAAAGAACTATCACCATTAGAAATTTCAGAATTATTGTATTTTGGGCATATGAAAACGCATCTGCACTCACCATTTTTCTATAAATTACAAAATAATTTTGTTTATTTTGATTTAAGCGATCAGTTGAACCGAATTTATTATCGTTACCTGGATGAATTTTACCGAATTTTTGCAGACAAGATGAGTCAAATTCTTGCAGATAAAATCAACGAAAAGAAATCATTCTTTCGCCGTGGCATCACTGTTGAAAAAATCAATGGTGATTTACTAAAAGAAATGCGTCCATTGATGCAAGAAGGCATTATTTTTTCATTTGAACAAGCTGGATTGATCAATGATGAGTATCGAATGCCCATCTATGTGATTGAAGACTACATATGGAAATTAAAAGGGACTCGCTACCGTGAAGAACCTGTAATTGGTACACTCGTCTACAACACACTTGACCGACGTTGGCGTCTAATCAGTGATGTGGATGACTTTGCCTACGGTACACTAAATTAAAAAATTTTTTACCTGTGTAAAGGAACGTAACAGTTAGATGTTACGTTCCTTTTTTCGCAAAAAAAGATTGAACAAAAAGCCATAGGCTCTTTGTTCAATCTTTTTAAGTGCTTATTTTTTTGTTTCAAAAAGTGGGCTAACTGGTTTATTTTCATGGATACGTTTAATTGCGTCACCCATCAAACCACCAACGCTAACTTCGTCGATTTTATCAATTTTACGATCTTCTGGTAGATAAATTGAGTCCGTTACAACTAAGCGTTCAATTGCTGAATCTTCAATTCTTTGCAAAGCTGGACCAGATAAGACTGGATGTGTACAAGAAGCATAAACACTTGTTGCTCCTGCTTCTTTCAACGCATTAGCTGCTAAGGTGATCGTACCTGCAGTATCAATCATGTCATCGATCAAGACACATGTTTTTCCTTCAACTTTACCGATGATATTCATTACTTCTGCAACATTTGCTTTAGGACGTCGTTTGTCGATGATTGCAATTGGTGCTTTTAGGAACTCAGCCAATTTACGCGCACGAGTTACGCCACCGTGGTCAGGTGAAACAACAACAACATCGTCGCCTTTGATTCCTTTTTCTAAGAAATAATTAGCAATTAATGGTGCACCCATTAAATGGTCAACAGGAATATCAAAGAAACCTTGAATTTGAACAGCGTGAAGGTCTAGGGTCAACATTCTTGTTGCTCCTGCTTTTTGAATCATGTTTGCAACTAATTTAGCAGTGATTGGTTCCCGCGCACGCGCTTTACGGTCTTGACGAGCATAACCATAGTACGGCATAACTACATTAATTGTTTTTGCACTAGCGCGTTTCAAAGCATCGATCATAATCAACAGTTCCATTAAATTATCATTTACTGGACTACTTGTTGATTGGATAACATACACATGTGAACCACGAATACTTTCTTCAATGTTTACTTGAATCTCACCATCACTGAATTGAGTAACAGATGATTTACCTAATTCTACACCAACAGCTGCAGCGATTTTCTCAGCTAATGGGCGATTTGAGTTTAATGCAAAAATTTTTAATCTTGGATCAAAATAATGATTTGACATGGGGACCTCCACTTTCTTTTTCACAACTCTGGAATTCTTCCTAGTAAATAGTAGACATATTTTTTAAATAAATCAAGTTATTTTACAAAAAACTAATTGAGATAAGGGAGTTTTTTCGCATATCCTTCTTTGTTTACTTGTCGCGCACGTGCAATTGCAAGTGCATATTCAGGAACATCATTTGTAATGGTTGAGCCCGCTGCAATCGAACTATGATCTTCGATTGTCACCGGTGCAACGATGTTTGAGTTTGAGCCAATGAAGCTGTGGGCACCGACTTTTGTATGATGTTTTTGTTTACCATCATAGTTAACGAAAACCACACCACAACCAACATTGATGTCCTCACCTAATGTTGCATCACCAACGTAAGTCAAATGACCAACTTTTGTATGATTGCCAATCTCAGCATTTTTCACTTCAACAAAGTTTCCAATGTGCGCCCCTTCACCAATTTCAGCGTTTGGACGTAAGTGAGCAAATGGGCCAACATCTGCTGCTTTTTTCACATGACTGCTTTCAATCACAGAATTAGTAATTACAACGTTATCTTCAATCACACTGTCCACAATTCGTGAATGTGCACCAATCATGCAATCCATCCCAATGACTGTTTCGCCTTGTAATTGTACGCCTGCTTCAATCACTGTATCTGAACCAATAACAACACCCGCATCAATATAAGTTGACGCTGGATCAACAAAAGTGACACCATTAGTCATGTGTGCTTCATTAATTCGTTTACGCATGATTTCATTTGCTTTTGCCAATGCGATACGATCATTTACACCCATTGATTCTTCAAAATTTTCTGTTTGATAGGCAGCAACCGTATTGCCATCTTCTTTTAGAATTTCAATAATATCAGTTAAGTAATATTCACCTTGGGCATTGTTCGTACCCACTTTATTCAAGGCAGTAAATAATGCTTCGTTGTCAAAACAGTAAGTACCTGTGTTGATTTCTTTTACGCGTGCTTCTTCTGGTGAAGCATCTTTTTGTTCGACAATTTTTTCTACGATTCCAACATGGTCGCGGATGATTCGTCCGTAACCAGTAGGATTTTGTGCTTGTGCTGTTAAAATCGTTGCACTAGCATTTTTTCCTTGATGGTATTCAAATAAATTGTTTAGTGTTTCTGTTGTTAATAATGGTGTGTCACCACTGATGACTAACGTTGTTCCTTTTTTGCCTTCTAAGAAAGAGGCTGCTTGTAAAACTGCGTGCCCAGTGCCTAGTTGTTCTGCTTGTAAAGCATACTCACTACGTTCACCTAATTGTGCTTTTACTTGTTCAGCCCCATGACCAACGATGGTAATGATTTCGTCAGGATTAGTTTCACTTACTCGATTGATAATATGTTCGACCATTGGTTTTCCAGAAACTGGATGTAATACTTTATATAATTTTGACTTCATACGAGTTCCTTTTCCCGCTGCCAAAATAATTGCATAACGTGCTTCCACTTACTTCACTCCTAGTTATCATTTCCTGTGTTAAGTTTAGCCCAGTGCTCGCTTTTTTTCAACTAACGATTATTTTAAAAAATTGCGTTAAAAATAAAAAAGTTGGGACAGCTTTTTGTCCCAACCTCTTCTAACTTGATTCGTTTCGCTGATAAAGTTATTCTTCTGAGAAATAATTTCCAGGAACAACTGTGATGTTTTTCGTTTTTGTATCAACATCTTTCACATAAAGTAGTGAAGTATAATCATCGATTGCACGATGTCCATGGAATTTTGATTCTGCAAAAACAGTGATACCAACTAATTCAGATTCGAATTCTTCAATCAAACTCTTCATTCCGTTGACTGTTCCGCCGCCTTTCATAAAGTCGTCGACAACAAGAACTCTTGAACCACGTTTCAAACTTCTTTTTGAAAGTTCCATTTTTTCAATTCGCTCAGATGAGCCTGAAACATAATTTACACTCACAGTCGAGCCCTCAGTGATTTTTGAATCACGTCGAACAATGACAAACGGAGCGTTTAAATAATAAGAAACGGCTTGGGCAATTGGTACACCTTTTGTCGCAACTGTCATCACGGCATCAATTTTTTCACCTAAATATTTTGATGCGATGATTTTCCCAACTTGTCTTAATAACTCAGGTTCTCCTAATAAATCTGATAGATAAACATAGCCACCTGGCAACAAGCGATCTTGTTCTGATAAACGTTCGGCTAAAGATTCAATATATTTTTTTGCTTCTTCGTAAGGAATCTCGGGAATAAACAAGACACCACCCGCCGCACCAGGAATTGTCTCTAGTGTGCCGTAACCTCTTTCTTTAAATGTTTTCTTGATAATCGCTAAGTCCTCACTGATGGAAGATTTAGCAGATTCATAACGTTCGGCAAAACTTGTTAACGAAATCAATTCGTGTGGATGATCTAATAAGTATTGAGTCATATCAACAAGACGCTCACTGCGACGTACTTTCACATATTCCAGCTCCCTTTTTTAAAATTGTCGTTTTTCATTATATAAGTTTTTTTTCAAAAATTCGAGCATTTTATAAAAAAATAAGAAAATAGTTCGGTATTTCTGATTTATAAAAAAAGAAACGGTGGAAATATTTCGGTTCCGCCGTTTCTTTCAACACATTTTATGCTCGATTTTTTCGTTTTAACCCAATTGATAGTCGTTTCACTATATTAACGATTAAGAATAATGCAATAAAGACTAACGTGATTGTTGCTCCCGGCGGTGTGTCCAAGTAAAAGGAACTACCTAATCCAGAAAGCATCCCGACAAAGCCAACAAAAATACTAATTGCAATCACGACGTTGAAGCTCCGACCTAAGCGCATGCCGATTGCTGCTGGTAACACCATGATTGCAGAAATCAACAATGCCCCTGCAATTGGAATCATTACCGCAATCGCAACACCTGTGATCACGTTAAACATCATCGACATCGCATGGATAGGCAATCCGTCAACATGCGCCACATCTTCATCGAAAGTTAGGACATACATTGGACGTTTGAATAAAACAAATAAGATACCAATGACTACAAATAAAATACCTAAAAAAATGACTTGATCCCACGTGATGGTCACAATTGATCCAAATAAATAAGATTGAATGCTCGTTGCAGAATTCCCACCACTCAAATTCATCAAGACTAACGCTAACGCTAGTCCTCCGGCCATTAAAATTGCAATCGAAATCTCAGAGTACGTTCGATAAATCGTACGTAGATATTCTAAAACGATTGCTGCTAAGACCACAACAATCATTGTGGTAACTGTTGGGTTCAAATTGAGAAAGAACCCCAACGCCACACCTGCTAACGAAACATGAGAAAGTGTATCAGCCATCAACGACTGTCTTCTAATTACTAAGAAAACGCCCAGCATTGGGGCAATTCCCGCAATAAAAATCGCAGCAAGAAATGCTCTTCTCATGAATTCATATGAAAGCAACGCCATTGAGAATCCTCCTTCCTTACCAAACGAATTTGTCGATCTGCATACTGCTTGATGTCCTCATGATCGTGAGTAATCATCAAAACTGATTTTCCATGCACATGCGCACTATGTCGCAACAAACGATAAAATTCATTTCTAGATTCTTCATCCATCCCTGTCGTTGGTTCATCTAAAATAAATAAATCTGGATCAGTTGCAAACAAACGTGCCAAACTAATTCGTTGTTTTTGTCCACCTGACAGCTCACCAATTCGACGATGCCGCATATCCCACATCCCAACAGACTCCAAGGCAAGCTTCACGTATTCGTGATCCTTTTTAGTCAGACGTTTGAACCACTTACCTCTAGGAAACCGTCCTGAACGAACTAATTCAATTACTGTGCTTGGAAATCCCGCGTTAAATGATGCTACTTGTTGGGGAATGTAGCCAATCTTCAATTTTTTTCCTTCTTGATTTTCCGTAGCAATCGTGACAGTTCCTTTAGTGGGCTTTAACAATCCCAAAGTTGCTTTAATCAACGTTGACTTTGCTGCTCCATTTTCTCCAGTTAAAATGACAAACTCCCCAGCATCAACATGATAAGATACATCTTCTAATACTGGTTCTTCTTCATAATAAAAGGTCAAATCAGATACTTCGATATAATGCATCACAAGACCTCCTTCTAAACTTACTCGATAACTTACTTAATGCTTTCTTTCAATGCCGCTAAATTTTCTTCCATTACAGAAACATAATTCTCACCAGCAGCCATTTGTTTTTCCGTTAAGCTTTCCAGTGGATTTAGCACTTCAAGCTTCACGCCTGTTTCAGCAGCTAGCGTCTCAGCCACTTTCGAAGAAGCATTTTCTTCAAAATAAATGACTTTTGTCTGATTTTCCTCAACAAATGATTTCAGTTCTGCCAAGCGACTTGGTGTCGGCTCTTGATCTGGTGAAATACCTGAAATTGATTTTTGCGTTAAGTTATATTGATTAGCTAAATAAGCAAATGCAGCATGTTGCGTAACAAATGTCCGATTTTTTGCATCTTTTAATTCTGTTGCGTATTTTTGATTTAACTCTTCTAACTTTTTGATATAAGCTTCCGCGTTTTTATCAAATGTCGCTTTCTTTTCAGGATATTTATCTCCCAATTCTTTCGCAATGGTTTGAACTTCTTGAATTGCTAATACTGGATCTAACCATACATGAGGATCATATTCGTGATCATGTCCGTCATGGCTCTCTTCATGCTCATCTTCAGCTTCGTGATCATGGTCTTCCGTTCCTTCTAAGCGTTCAATTCCCTTAGCTGCCTCAATCATCAATTTTTTTTCTTGATCAACTGATTTCTTTATTGAATCAACAAAAATTTCCATGTCTGAACTATTATACACGAAAACATCTGCATCTGAAATTTTTGCCATCTCTTTTGCACTTGGTTCAAAATCATGGGGTTCTGTTCCTGCAGGTATCAGTAACTCAACTTTGCCTTCGTCACCAACAACTTCCTTCGTAAAATCATACATTGGATAAAAAGAAGTAATAATGGTTAATTCGTCTGTCTTTGACTCACTTTTCTTTTCAGTTTGTCCACAAGCAGCAAATAACAACATTCCTGCAACAGCTATCATTGCCCATACATATTTTTTAATCATTGTTTACCCCTTTCTAAAATAGCAAATCGGAATTTTACGATTTGCCAACGTGGACTAATGTATCAAAATAAAAAATCGCAGTCAATAGAATTCGGAAAATTTCTGATTTACAACGCATATTTAGAAGTAAACCGTAAAACACTTGAATACTTTTTCATAGAATAGGCTTTCTTTTCAGCAACTAGACCATCATTCTATTCTCAGATAAAATGGCGCAAACTTTACGAAAGGGGTGATCCCATGAATTGTTACAATTGGATAAAGGTCATGCTTCCACCATTTCCCTGGAATAAAAAAAAGCACATAAGTTTAGCCGCAAAAGAAAACTAAACTTATATGCTTTTTAATTGCTTCTCAGTTATTAAATCGACTACAAAAATCTTTTCCGAAATTCACTTAAGCTTTAACGCAATGTGCGTACAAGATAAACTTCATCACAAAACCCTTTTAATCCATTATATACTCGTTGTGCTCTCGAATAGTGTTGGCACAAACCAAAAACTGTTGGTCCACTACCGCTCATCAAAGCCACATCCGCTCCATATTTAATCATTCGTTCTTTGATCTGATGAATTACAGGATGCCTTTTCCCAGTCACATCTTCTAAACTGTTTCCCATTTTTTGAATCATTTGTTGATAGTCTTGTTGCTGGATTGCTTCCACCAATCCAGCGACGTCCTGATGCTGAATGGCTTGCGTGTCAAGATCTCTAAACACTGTTCGTGTAGAAACACTCATTCTTGGTTTGACTAGAATAACCCAACACTGTGGCATAGATGGAATAAGTTTTACTTCCTCACCCTTACCACCAATAAATGCCGTATTCCCATATACACAGTAAGGAACATCTGTACCAACTTCTAAGCCGATTGCTGCTAATTCTTCTAAGGAACAGCCCAAATCCCATAATTGATTGATTCCGCGCAAGGCTGCGGCACAATCAGTACTGCCTCCACCCAGGCCAGCAGCCACTGGGATATTTTTTTGAACAACGATTTTAACGCCTTTTTTGATATTAAATTTATTTTTCAGTAATAAGGCTGCTTGATAGACATTATTTCGTTGATCTACAGGCAAGAAAGCTTTATTTGTTTCCACCACAATTTGATCTTCAGGTAATTCTTCAAAAATCAAATGATCTGCTAAGTCCACACTCGACATAACCATCTCAAGTTCATGGTACCCATCTGGTCGTTTATATAATACATCCAATCCTAAATTTATTTTGGCTGGTGCTTTTTCAATTAGTTCCATACCTCTCACCCATTCGAAAAGTCTAAGTCGAAAGTATTCTATCATAGGGGAAAATAAAAGTATAGCTAACTTCCGCCTTAAATTCCTATTTCAACTGAAGCAAAAAGAAAAAAAGAGGATAAGATGTTATTCATTCTTATCCTCTCAATCTTTCAAATCGATTTTTATTCTCATTACCTATTTATAGTTCAGTCAAAACTTCTTGAGCTAAGCTTGGATTTTTCCCTTTCCCGCGACCAATCAGAATAAATAATTGAATAGTTGCGAATACAAAATTGCTACCTTTCATATAAGCAAAGTAACGTCCTTCCCAACGACTGACATACCTTGATTTTCTTTCATAAGTCGTTTGGAAAGCATAGAAAAAGTTTCCATAATTATAAACGATGTTCATCATTTTTTCTTGAATAAATGAAAAATCTGTTTCTCCAACGTTCGCCAAAGGTGCTAGACCAAGATTTGCTTCCAAGTAACCTTGTTTTTGATACACAACAAACAAATTTGCTAACAGGTAGTCACTCAATGCGACAGGTTCTCCCGGCAACACTCGCAACAAATCATATCCTGCTTGTGTTTGTGTCATCGGTTGTGCCGTCACAAAACCAACTACTTGTTGGTCTTTTCGAACAACACCCACGCCACTGGTCTTCACGTACTCTTTGTCAAATCGGCCAACAGAAAAATGTTTCTCTGTTTCGCCGTTCAACCAAGCATGTGACACCTCTCCCAGTGTTGCAAGCAGTTCCTCAGGAATTTCATCATACCAAGTAAAATGATAACCTTCATTTGTTAATCGTTGATATTCTAATTGTTGATTCAGCCAAGGAACATCTGCAATCGTTAAGTCAGCAATCCCTGCTTCCCCTACTTTAACAAAACGAAACCCAACTTCATGCAGCATCACAACATATTTTTCTGACACCTTATAAAAAGCCAGCTGATAACCTAAACAATCAGCTTTTTTCAGAAAGCTTTTGGTTGCCGTTCGCCACATAGCTGGATTACCAATTGGATCTCCAAGCACAAAGCATTTATTTCCCTTCACCTGATAGCCAAAAACTACTTGATCTTTGCTACCTTCTTGATAATAAAAATATTTATATCCCGACAATTGCAAATAATGACTAGAAGCTGTTCCACCATATTGATCAATCAGCTGATCCAATCGCTCTGCCTCTAGCTCCGTTCCAAGCTCCTCCGTTGCCGTAGATAAATACTGATATAACGCCACCAGCGCTAACAACGAAATACCTAAACCAACCAGTCCAGAAAACCAGACCTCATCTGAAGGAAACAGAATAAAATTGTTCGCAGTCATTCGTCCTACCCAAAATTGACCACTATGATAACCTGCAATTGCATAAACAACAAACAAGAACCCGAATAAGCAAGCATCAAAAGCGATTGCTCCCCAAGAATAGACAAATTTTTTGCGATAAAACTCCTTGCGTGCCAGCCAAACTGCTAACAAAATAAGGACATAAACTAAAATCAATTCCCACGACAACGTTCGAGTAATCGTATTTAAAATACCAAAAATCAACAAGGTGATTGTTGGCAAATACGCTTTTTTCACCTTCATCGCTAAACCACGAGCCAAGCCTAACAGTAAAAATCCGACAAGTAGGTTGAGTGTCTGATCTAAGAAATTAAATGAAAAAGGCAACAAAATTTGAAATAGGCGACTAATCGCAGATAAATTTGTAATTGTTGATAGTAAAACCATCATGATACCCGCAAAATAAACAGCACTAACTAAAATAATATGTGCCACTTTTTGGAAAAACAACCGTGGGATATTATCAAGAAACCTGTTCACTTTCACACCAGTATGCGTGATAAACAAAAGAATACCTGTTAAAAATGGCACTACATAATAAAATAGGCGATAATACAATAACCAAACAACTGCTACATCTTGACGAACAGCTAACTGACTCATACCAAGAATCATCAACACGTCAAACGTTCCCATACCACCCGGAACCATCGTTAACATACCTATCAGCGTTGCCACAATAAACATGGGATAAATCGAATGAAGGGATACGTTGATTCCCATCAGCTTACCGATTAATAGAAATACGGTTAGCGCACCTGTCCACTGACCAAACGAGGCAAAAAATAAACCCACCAAGCCTTTTGGATAAAATTCTGAAAACAGGGTCCTTCTTTTAAGATACGCAAAAAAGAAAATGACCGGTGCAACAAAACTTCCACCTAGTAACCAAATCCAATAACTTCGAAAAATACTCTCTGTTTGAATGAAAAAGACATCCACAAAAGTGAACAGCGACCATACAGATAAACCTGTTATCATAAAGACTGCTACTTTTGAAACAGTTGCCAGTACCTTTTTTCGATCCGCCTGCTTACCATAAAAATTAGCGCGCAAGCTTGCACCCACGACACCACCAAATCCTGCCAAATTGTTGATTGTATTCGTAATCCAAGCCGCTAGAAAAAATTCTTGCCTTGGCATCTTAGGCTTTCCTTGCTTTTCCAATACTCTAAGTGTCACCCAATCATATAAAAGCATTGGTAACACACCCAGTAATCCAAGCAACGTCATTAAAACAATTGTTAGGTGATTCTGCTTATCCATTGTTTCCAAAATATCTTGCCAACTCATACCATTTGCGATATTAGCAACCTGATTCGCGACAAAGACTAATACTGAACCAAAAAAAATCAATTTTAAAATCAGACTATGACTTTTCATCCATTGAAGAATCAATTGTATTTTATTTTTCACATTTTTACCTTCCAAACTCATGTACTTTCATTTCATAACACTAATGTTAGCTTATTTAATTATAATTTTCCACTTTTGCTTAGCACGTTGCTTGCGATTCCTAACAAACAAAGATATTCTAAAATCAAAAGGGAGGAAATAAAATGAACATTGGATTTATTGGAACAGGAAATATGGCACAAGCAATTATTCGTGGGCTACTTGAAAAAGAAACTTTTTCAAAAGATGAAATTTTTGTTTCGAGTGGCCATTTTGAAAACGCACAAGCCTTTGCCAAGCAAACAGGAGTCACTGCTTGTCAAACAAACCAAGAAGTCGCTGAGCAAGTAGACATTCTTCTACTCGCAGTAAAACCTAAAATTATTTCAACCGTACTTCATGAACTACAAGACTATAGTCAAAAAATTCTTTTTATTTCTATTGCATCTGGCACAACTTTAAATGATCTTGAAACAGCCTTAAATAGCTCGCAAGCTGCGATAATCCGCGTCATGCCAAATGTCAATGTCAGCGTTGGTGCCGGAGTTTCTGCCATTTGCAAAAATTCTGTTGCTACCGAAGAACAATTCGCACACGCAACACGGATCTTTGAAGCAATCGGGAGCGTCTATCCTTTAGCCGAAGCAGATTTTAGTGCTTTTATTGGCTTGGCTGGAAGTTCTCCTGCGTTTGTTTACATGCTCATTGACGCTATGGGAAGAGCCGGGGTGTTCAATGGCTTACCCAAAAAATTAGCCACTGAAATCTCTGCCAAAGCAATTTTAGGTTCGTGCGAAAAATTCCTTGAGAGCAATGAAAATCCTTGGGAATTAGTTGACCAAGTTTCCTCTCCAGGAGGAACAACAGTTGCCGGGGTCGTTGCACTTGAAGAAGCTGGGTTTATTCCAGCAATCATCAAGGGAATCAATACTACCATTGAAAAAGATCAAGAAATGCTTGCACAAAAAAATCAACAATAATAAAAAAACGACCAATGACTAAAATAGTCATTGGTCATTTTTTTATTTAGCGTAATCTGTTGCTCGTGTTTCGCGAATAACAGTTACTTTAATGTGTCCAGGATAATCTAATTCTTCTTCAATTCGCTTACGAATATCTCTAACCAAACGAACTGCTTCTAAGTCAGAAATTTCTTCAGGTTTTACCATTACACGTACTTCACGTCCTGCTTGTACAGCAAAACTTGAATCTACGCCGGCAAAACTATTAGAAATATTTTCTAAGTTTTGAAGACGACGAATATAGTTTTCTAAAGATTCGCTTCGTGCACCAGGTCGAGCGGCTGATAAAGCATCGGCTGCAGCAACAAGTACTGAAATAACCGATGTCGCTTCCACATCACCATGGTGAGAAGCAATCGCATTGATAACCACTGGATTTTCTTTGTATTTGGCAGCTAATTCTGCACCAATCTCAACATGAGAACCTTCAATTTCATGGTCAAGTGCTTTCCCAATATCATGTAGCAAGCCTGCTCGTTTAGCTAATTGGATATCTTCGCCTAATTCTGCAGCTAAAATTCCAGATAGTTTAGCAACTTCCACTGAATGTTTCAACACATTTTGACCATAACTTGTTCTAAAGCGTAATCGTCCCAAAATCTTAATTAAATCTGGATGGAGTGTATGCGCACCAACTTCAAACGCAGCCTCTTCTCCATATTCGCGAATACGTTCATCCATTTCTTTACGTGATTTTTCAACCATTTCTTCAATACGAGCTGGATGGATACGCCCATCTTGAATTAATTTTTCCAACGTCATTCTTGCGATTTCTCTCCGAATTGGATCAAAACCAGAAAGAACAACTGCTTCAGGAGTGTCATCGATAATCAAATCAATTCCTGTTAGTGTTTCTAATGTGCGAATGTTACGACCTTCTCTACCAATAATGCGACCTTTCATCTCATCATTTGGCAAAGTAACAACTGATACTGTGGTTTCAGAAACTTGATCTGCCGCACAACGTTGAATAGCTAATGAAAGCAAGTTCTTCGCTTTACGATCAGCCTCTTCTTTTGCACGCTGTTCAGATTCTTTCACCATAACAGTTAACTCATGATTCAACTCTTCCTCGGTTGACTTCATGATAACATCCTTTGCATCTTCTTTAGATAAACCAGCAATTTTCTCTAACTCTTTTTGTTGATCTTCAATCAATCTTTCAACGTCTTGTTCTCGCTCTTCAATTAATTGCTGTTTTGAACTAAGTATTTCTTCTTTGCTTTCAAGTGAGTTCTCACGTTTTTCCAATGAGTCATCTTTACGATTCAATGTTTGTTCACGTTGAATCAATCGATTTTCTTGAGATTTTAATTCTAACTTGCTTTCTCTCAGCTCACTTTCAACTTCAGAACGATATTTCTGATTTTCTTCCTTAGCTTCCAACAATGCTTCTTTTTTTAGAGTCTCTGCTTCTTTCTTTGCACTGTCGATAATACCCACAGCTGATGTTTTTGCACCAGCTATCTCTTTTTCGTGACGTGACTTCGCAACGACCAACCCTAAACCAAGACCGACAATTAAACCGATGATAGCGAGGAGAATGTTGAATACCATAAAATCCACCTCCATACTATCTTTTTCATTTTATCAATCACGTAGTTTTTCTGATAAACTATTTTAATCTTATCAATATGCCTACTTGCATATGTGCACAAAAAGTACACAAGTTTATTCTAATGTTTGTACCCCTTAGTGTCAACTTTAAATAAACAAAGAAACTGCTTTCTAAATTTATATTAAACGATGGTTTTTTATCATTACCGACAGAAAGAGGTCTTGATAGCACTTGGTTTATTCGCTAGACTTAATCCTTTTTTCTTTTCACAGATAAAAGCCAAGTTTTCGATTATTTCCGTTGAACTAGATAACCGCAACTGTTATATTCGAATGCAAATTGTCCTATAAATATAAATTAGCGATTACAAATGTTCTTTTATTTTTGAGAAAACCTCTTACTCTTGATGAAGACTCTAACTTCTAGTTTCACCCTCGACAAAAAAGGTCGAGACAGTTTGTCCCGACCTTTGAAAGTCAAATTCATTATTCTTCTGTTAAAGGTAATTCTTCCTGTTCAGGTTTTTCCTCTATTTCAATACCTTCACCAATTCCATAAGCTTCGCGAACCAAGCCAGAAATTTCATTCATCATTTCTGGGTGAGTAGACATATAAATTTTTGCATTTTCGCGTCCTTGGCCGATACGATCTTCTTTATATGAATACCAAGCACCACTTTTATCAACGATATCTTTTTCTACCGCCATATCAAGTAGTTCTCCCTCTTGTGAGATTCCTAGTCCATACATTACATCAACTTCTGCTACTTTAAATGGTGGTGCAACTTTGTTTTTAACTACCTTAATTTTCGTACGGTTTCCGACAATATCTGTCCCTTGTTTCAATTGTTCTGCACGACGTACTTCTAAACGAATCGTTGCATAGAACTTCAATGCACGTCCCCCAGGTGTTACTTCTGGGTTACCAAACATTACGCCTACTTTTTCACGAATTTGGTTGATAAAAATCGCAATTGTTTTTGTTTTATTAATTGAACCTGATAATTTACGCAAAGCTTGGGACATCAAACGAGCTTGTAATCCAACGTGAGCGTCACCCATTTCACCATCAATTTCTGCTCGTGGAACTAACGCTGCTACTGAATCGACAACAACGATATCTACTGCACCACTTGAAACCAATGCATCAGCAATCTCTAATCCTTGTTCACCTGTATCTGGTTGTGATAACAACAATTCATCGATATTAACGCCTAATTTTTGGGCATATTGAGGATCCAATGCGTGTTCAGCATCAATAAAGGCTGCTGTCCCACCATTTTTTTGTACTTCGGCAATTGCATGAAGTGCAACCGTTGTTTTACCAGAACTTTCTGGCCCGTAAACTTCGATGATTCTTCCTCGTGGATAACCACCTACTCCCAATGCTACATCTAAAGCAAGTGAACCACTTGGAATTGTTGAGATTTGTTGGTCGATTTTCTCGCCCAATTTCATAATAGAACCTTTACCATAACTTTTTTCAATTTTCTTTAACGCAGCATCTAAGGCCGCTTTACGATCATCTGCCAATACGATAATCCTCCTTATATTCACATTAACAACGTCATTTCAATACAATTATCATAGCGGTTTTAGAATTAAAAAGCAAGAAAAACCGAACAAATATTCGCATTTTATTTTTTTCTTAAAATCCGCTTACGTAACATATTCAGACCTTCCATTACCGAGTTGCGACGAATTACTTCACGTCCGCGCGTAAATTGAAACTTAGTTGCACTTACTTCCTCAGCTGAAGCTACAGCAATCCAAACTGTTCCGACGGCTTGGTTTTCAAGCATACCTGGTCCTGCAACGCCTGTAAACGATACCGCATAGTCCGTTTTCGCTAACTTTCTTGCTTGCTCAGCCATTTTTTCGGCACACTCTTGACTCACAGTTCCATATTTTTCCAGAAATTGCGGATCGATGTTTAAAAAATCGGCTTTTGTTTCTTCTGAGTATGTCACGAATCCTCCAGGAAAAACTTCAGAAACACCGGAAAGTTTTCCTAATGTTGCTTGAAACTCTCCTGCAGTTAAACTTTCAGCAGCAGTTACTGTTTTCCCTCTTTCTTTTAGCAAATCGACCACAACTTTTTCTAACGAATTATCATCTCCATAGCCATAAAAATATTTGCCCACCCGTTCCTGAATTTTTTCTTCCAGTGCAAGCAATGCTTGATTACCGGCATGAATATCATTGGTTTTAACCGTTAAACGTAAGGTAACTTCATTGGGTTTCGCATAGGGTGCAATCGTCGGATTGATTTGTGTTGAGATTAGTTCGGCTAGTTCTGTAACTAATCGTGATTCACCAATGCCATAAAAACGTAAGACGCGTGAAATTAATTTTTCTTTTGAAGGAAATTTTTCGATCAATAATGGACGCACTTGCTCAATGAACATTGGTTTCAGTTCACTTGGTGGCCCAGGGAGTAGGATATACGCATGAGATTCTTCTTGGATAAATGTCCCAACAGCTAGCCCTGTACGATTTGGTAAAACAATACCTCCTTCAATAGTTTGTGACTGTTGTAAATTATTCGCAGTCATTTTACGCTTGGTTGTTTCAAAAAACTCTAATAATTTTTGATAGGCTTCTCTATCTTGAACCAACCCTTTCCCCAAATGGTCAGCGGTTACTTCTTTGGTTAAGTCATCCTCTGTAGGACCTAACCCACCACACAAAATAATTAACTCGCTTCGTGACTCTGCTAAGCCTATCAACTCATCTAGTCTTTGTTTGTTATCCCCAACAACTGTCTGATAGTAAACTTCAATACCAAGATCTGCTAACTGCTCAGCCAAAAAAGTTGCGTTTGTATTGACCACTTGACCAAGAAGTAGCTCTGTTCCTACTGCAATAATCTCTGCTTTCATAAATTTTCCTCTCCCTAATAATTAATACGCTATAACGAAAATATTTTTTTATTTAAAAAAAGCTTGGGACAAAATTGTCACCAAGCTTTTATCGAAATTACATTGAGCCTTTAAACACAGCACTATTTTTGGCAAAGTAATCAACACCAGAATAGATTGTGAATACTAAACATGCATAAAGCATAATTTGATCTAATGGAAGACCAATCAAGTTAAATGGAATGTTATTGATAAGCAACAAAATGATTGCAACCATTTGAGTAGCAGTTTTCACTTTTCCAGGCCATGCAGCTGCCATTACTTCACCATGTTCAACCAATAATAGGCGTAAACCTGTTACAGCTAATTCTCGGCAAACAATAATCGCAACAACCCATGCTGGTGCTTTATCTTGACCAACTAACATAATAAATGCTGTCATAACTAACATTTTGTCTGCTAAAGGATCGGCAAATTTCCCGAAGTTTGTTACTAAACCTTGAGAACGAGCAATTTTCCCGTCAAGCCAGTCCGTAATACTTGCAATTGCAAAAATGATTGCTCCAACTATTTGTGTTACAGCAACAGTTGTTGTTCCCACCGTCAATTGTCCCCAATCCAAAGGTACTCCTACAACAAGGATAAAGATTGGAATCATACAAATTCTTAATACAGTTAATTTATTTGGTAAATTCACACTATTGCACTCCTTTCTTGTTCATTTTACGTGAGTCTCACTAAAGTTTCCACAGAAATAACTTACTTTTTTCACTCACGAAAAAAATTATTCATTTTACTATTGAAAAACTGCAATAAAAATCGAATGGATTTTTATTGCAGTTTTGTTTGAATTATTCTGCGTATTGGATAGCAAGGTTAACGTTTTTGGGACTTAAATTATTTTCTCCAGCATTCACTGGAACATCTTCCCCATTTGCTTTAATTGAAATATTGCTTGCTGCACCAATTGTCACAACTGCATTAGGCACATTAGCAGCAATCTGTGTACTCTGTGATTCACCAGTTGCAAGTGTTCCTTGGTAAACATACGCACCATTAACCATCACACCTACCCACACACGATCTTTCGCTGTGAATTCCAGTGTTAAAGGCTCCGTTGCATCAATAATGTTCACATCAATTGCATTCGTTGTATCTGTACCAGCAGTAATCGTCATCTTCTTTTCTTCAGTCGTGGATTCAACTGTCGAAGATTGTGCTGACGTTGATTCACTTGATTGTGAGGATTGCTTTGTTTCCTCAATTGATCCATCGACTGTCATTGATGAGCTCGCTTCACTAATAATTGGTGCCGCTTGTCGATCTTGCCACGTCATATAACCAACAACAATCACGATTGCAACTGCAACCAATCCTAACAAAACAACAGGCAGACTTGTCCAAAATTTACTTGGTTTAAATTCTTCTTGGTGCATTGCTTTTCGTGAACCACTAACAGTTTCTGGCTCTGGTCTTTTAATTTCTGAGCCATCAGATAATTTTCTTTTTCCATCGAAAACATCCACAAGTTTATCGCCATCTTCTCCAACAGCTTGCGCATACTGACGAATAAATGCACGTACATAAAACTTACCAGGAAGTTGATCGAATTCGTCGTTATCGATTGCTTCAAGGTAACGTTTTTGAATTTTTGTAATTTGTTGTAATTCGTCTAAAGATATTTTTTTATTTAGACGAGCTTGCCGTAATTTTTCCCCAATGGTTTCAAAAGCCACTCGTTCATCTTCTCCAGTCTTTTTATTCTAGCCAACCACCCGTTACTGGTAGTGTAATTCCGGTGACATAGGCCGCTTCTTTTTGTAATAAAAATGTGACAGCAGCAGCAATTTCTTTTGGCTGAGCTAGTCTTCCTAGCGGGATTGCCTCTTTTAATTCCGTTAATTCTGTCTTAGACCAGTCCTGATTCATCGCTGTTGCGACAGCTCCTGGCGCTATGACATTGGCCGTTATTCCTAATGTTGCAACTTCTTTTGCATATGCTTTAACAAATGCTTGTTGGGCACCTTTAACAGCACTGTAAACTGTTTCCATACTGCTTCCTTGCATCCCGTAAACAGAACCAATAAACACAATTCTGCCATAATCAGACCGAGCAAGTTTTGTTTCTAGCCTTTGCAAAAGCAATAGCGGAGATTTCACATGAATTTGCCAAAGCTGGTCCATGTCTAATTCCGTATACTCCTTAAACAAAGCATATTTCGTAAATCCTGATGCAAAAATGACACTGTCAACTTGAAATAATCCTTGTGTAAATTTCGGTATTTCTTCCATGCTTAACATGTCTAAGGATACCATAAAAAAATCTTGCAGCGGATAACATTTTTGCAAGTCTAAAACGAAATTTAATACTTTTTTTTCATTGCGATGATAGTGACAATACAATGACCAGCCCTCTTGCGCCAACTGACGACAAATCGCTTCACCAATATCCCCACTAGCTCCCATAACTAACGCCGTTGGCATCTCACTCACCCTGTGGTTCCATATAAAACTCACTAAACGTCTCTGCCACTAAAAATGCCGAACCAACAGCTAATACATCAGCTAATTGGATTGATTCGATCACTTCTGGCAAATCAAATAAAGTATATGCACCATAAAGACTTTGGGTAAATTGGTTAGCAATATACTCAATGGAGTTAAGTGATTGGAAGTATTTCCCTAACATTTTTTTCTTCAATAATTCAAGATTTTTTTCATTTACTTCTGGATCTTTCTCAAAACCAAGAATGATTTTCCGTACTTGCTGCGCAGCAAGTTTTGGTTCATCCGTATCACCACTAAAATCAGCAAAATGAAATTCACGATCTAAACTAAATTCAAAACCAAAACTGTCATCAATGATTCCTTCATTGTAAAGTTTCAAATAGTTTTGGGAAGTATTTCCTAGCAGTAATTGGAATAAGAGATTCAATGCTGTTTTATAGCGCATCAATTGATAGCCATCTGCTGGCAACTCGTCAACACCTTTAATTCCCAATACGAATTTTTTACGTGTCACAGCTGCTCTCAGACGACTTTCCTCGATAATTTCATCATTATTTTCAGGGAAGTATCGCTTGATTTCTTGTGCTGGTGGAAATTCTTTACTCATTTGATTTTCTTTAATAACTTCCATTAGTTTCTCTGGATCTAAATTTCCAACTAAAAACAAAACCATATTACTTGGCTGATAAAACGTGTGATAACAAGTATACAGATCATCGGCAGTAATTTTGTCGATGCTATCAACCGTCCCTGCAATATCAATGTGTAAAGGATGGTTTGGATATAAGTTATTCAAAATACCAAAAAATAGACGCCAGTTAGGATCATCTTCATACATTTGAATTTCTTGTCCAATGATTCCTTTTTCTTTGTTGACTGTTTCCTCAGTAAAATAGGGTGCTTGTACAAAGTCCAATAGTGTCAATAAATTTTTTTCCACTTGATCCGTCGTTGAAAACAAATAACTTGTTTTGGTAAAACTAGTAAATGCATTTGCAGACGCACCTTGTTGTCCAAACAATTGGAAAACATCTCCGTCTTCTTTTTCAAATAATTTGTGTTCTAAGAAATGGGCAATTCCATCAGGTACCTTTATCTTTTCAGTTGCTCCATAAGGAATAAATTCATTATCGATTGAGCCATAATTAGTGCTAAATAAGCCATAAGTTTTGTGGTACTCATTTTTTGGCAACAAGTAAACGGTCAATCCATTTGGTAGCACTTCATGATAAAGCGTTTCATTAATTTGTGAATACTCGGTTTTATTCATTCATGCTTCCTCCATCTAAAAAGAAAATTGCTTGAAGCTCTACTTGATCTGCAATTTTTTGAACATCTTTGATTGTGATACTTTCCAGTCGAGCTAGCCACTCGTCATCTGTTAATTTGGTTTCTGGTAGCCAGTTATCTAAATAAGTCGATTCAATCGCTGCTTGAGGTGCATCAAGTGATAGCAAGTATTGATTTTTCAACATTGCTTTTGTTTGAGCTAAATCAAGGTCAGTGATTTCTCCATTTCGTAAACTTTCTAATTGTTTATGAATCAAATGTAAAACTTTTTCGCGATTTTTCCCATCAATGCCTGTTTGAACAGTCATAAATCCACGGAACGTGTCCACACTGCTAGAAGCATAGTAAGCCAAGCTTTCTTTTTCGCGCACATTCATAAATAATTTTGAATGCGGAAATCCACCAAACAAACCATTGAACACCATTAATGAAAAACGCTCAGGTTGGTTGTAATAAACATTGGTTTGATAAGCTAAGTTTAACTTGGCTTGTACAACAGATTCATGCATTTGGCGTTCTTTGATTACATTTGATTGTGGTTGCGCATAAAAAATTTCTGGGTGTACAAATTCGCGGTCAGTAAATGGTAATGTTTGAATTGCTTCAGTAACTTCCGTCTCATTCACATCTCCAATTACAAAAATGTCGACTTGATCTTCCGCTAAGACTTTCTGGTAATACGCAGCAAGTGACTCTGCTGTAATTTCTTTTAAGTCTTTTACTGTTCCAAAACTAGGGATTCTTTGAGCATCTGTTTGCTCAAAGTAAAGACGTTGTAGTGCTAATGAAGCTAAGGTTTGCTTATCTTCGTCCAAACTTTCTAAATAAGTTTTCAGATTATTTTTTTCTAAATCAAACGTTTGATTATCGAACTGCCCCGCCACAATATTTGGTGCAAAGATAACCTCTTTCAAAAAGTCAACAACTTGAAGCAGAATCTTTGAGTCATTTACATAATCACCATTAACAAAACTGATGCCTGCGTTCAGCCAATGCAAATTTCCTTTTTTGCTTACATTCCAGCCAAAACTTGCACCATATAATTCAGCTAATTTCGCGCTAAGCTGTGTTTGATCTGGATAGTTTAAGCTATTTGTTTCTAACAAACTGCTCAGTAATGACCGTTGCGTAATGACTGCTCGATCAAGACGTGTTGTAAATCGAATAAAGATTCGAATCGTTTTATATTTTTTTGTTTGCAGGACATGTAAATTCACGCCCTCCGCCAATTTATTCGTCATAAGTCGTTGTGCTCCTTTTATCGTTACAGTTGTTTCTAGTATAGCATAGAAGGTTAATATTCAAGCATTTCGCGAACAAAAGCGTTTATTGTTTTTATATTTTTTTATTCTTAGATATACTAAGGGTAAGGAAAAAGAAAGTAGGGGTTTTATGATTAAAGAATTTAAAGAGTTTATTATGCGTGGCGACGTGCTCGACCTAGCTGTTGGGGTTGTTATTGGGAGTGCATTCACGGGAATCGTTAATCAAATCGTAGAAGGATTGATTACACCATTAATTGGTTGGATAGTTGCTCTTGTCACTGGTACTTCTGATTTGGACGGAGCATTGTCTGTATTAGATGTCACACCTGTCAAAGGCGTAACTTTTTCATTTGGTAATGTTGTTAGTGCTATTATTACATTTTTAATTACAGGTTTTGTTTTGTTCTTAGTGGTCAAAGCAGCCAACAGTGCAAAAGATTTACGTAAAACAGAAGAAGAGGTTCTTGATGAGCCAACTGCTGAACAATACTTAAGTGACATTCGTGATTTACTGGCACAACAAGTAGCTGAAGATAATGGTCGTTCAACACTTCAAGCAAAAGTAGAAGACGAATCAACCACAAAATAAAAAAACTTGAAACAACAAATTTTGTTGTTTCAAGTTTTTTTATTTTTTCATATCAATATGAGGAATATCATCTTCCAAATAAACATCGGAAATGGCATTAAAACCAAATGATTCGTAAAACGAACGTAAATAATCTTGTGCACCAATAATAATTGGCGTATTTGGATACTTTTGTTCAATAACTTCCAACGTCCGTTGAACAATTTGCTTACCTAATCCCGATTGACGATGTTCCTTGGCTACCAAGACTCGACCAAAATGAACAGCATCTTCTTCTTTGTAAATCCGTGTGTAAGCTGCTACATTTCCTTGCTCATCTGTCAGAAACGTATGCAATGCCTCAGGATCGATTTCATCCACTTCTTGATATGGACAATTTTGTTCGACCACAAAAACGGCAATTCTTTCTTTTACTAGCATATAAAATTCTTTTGTCGTTAATTCATCAAATGTTTTCACTTGGTAATTCATTCAGTAGCCTCCTAACAAGTTTTCTTTTTATAGATTACTTGTTCAAAAATAAAAAAGCAAACGAACCACATAAGGCCCGTCAGCTTTTAAACTGCTTCTGTTAAAAATTCAATCTCTACTGTACGAGTTAATACATCAGAATAGCTGTAAGACACTCGTTCAAAAGAGTTTTCTTCAGGATCTAAGTCAACGACAAATACTGAAGGATAGGTTTCTGTTAAAACGCCGCGGCGTTCTGTTTGACGCTTTCTTCCTGTCTGAGCAACCAACATGATTTGGCTGCCGATACGACCTTCTAAATCTTTCTTGATTGTAGCTAAAGTTGTTGGCATACAGTTCACCTCGTCGTCAATTATAACAGATAGTCCAAAACTTTTCAAGTCTACCATATAAAAAAAAGAAATGCAATAAAAAAAAACAGTTGAAACAAGAATATTGACTAGCATTCTTCACTGTACGCTTTCAAATGCTTCTTGATTTTCTGTTTTACACGACTGTATCCACTCATTACTTGCTGAATATCCATTGATAAATCTTTTGCGATGTAGGAAAAATCACTTCCTTGCATGTAATGATGAAAAATTTGCGCTTCTCTTTTTGAAAAATGGATTTCACATGTTTCAATTGCTTCATTCAACAGCAGTTGTTGGACTGCTACAGGTTCTTGAGTTGTCACTTCTGCTAAGAAATCTGGTCCTTCAGATTCCATTTTCTGTTCCATAGAAACTTCGTCTTTTTGATCTCTGCGTTTTAATGCGTTTTGTTTCCTTAATAACGAATAGATTTGGTTAGTAATAACACTTTTGTAATAACTACCGAAACTAACTCCTTTGTTATTTTCATAGGTTTTTAATGCTTGATATAACGCAACACGTGCTTCTTGCTCCCAATCTTCATTCATAAAATTTCGCACATAATAACTATTTTTTAAGCGTAATAAAAGTGGATAATATTTCTGATAAAGGGTAGAAAATGCTTCTTCATCACCATTGCGTGCAGCACGTAATAACTCCTCAGGCATAAATAAATCCTCCATAATCTCTATTATGGAGGAATATTAGCATCAAAAATCGTGTTATTTAATCTGATAACGTGGTTATCTGTCCTTTTTCATTAAATCGTCTAACTTTTTAGACAATTTATGCAATTGTTCATCATTCCAAGGAGAATTACGTCGAAAATCAATAAAACGCATATTTATATTCTCTTGGGCTATTGTTTCTTCTGTTTTTTTGATTGTTTTATACAACTCATACGCAGAAGTTCGTAAGGCTCCTTGTGAAAACACTACCCATTGTTCAGCCAAATCACTTGTAGCAACTGTTACTTGTGTCAATCGATCGTTCAACGTGCCCGCTACTCGTTCAATATAACTATCTGCTGTTTCATCTTCTTTGGTGAATACAACTTCTAGCTGATATTTTTTATAGTTTTGTTGAATTCCAGGAACCAGCTGCGCATCGAAAACCACAATTACTTCAATTCCTTCAAATTTTGCATAATTAGACAACCGATGAAGCAAGGCTTCACGTGCATCAGCCATTTTGTCTTGCTTCTTTAACAAAACAAGCTCTGGCCAAGAACCAATCATATTGTAACCATCGACAATCAATAACTGTTTCTTCATCAGCTTACTCCCCCTGTCGTTGGGAAAACGCCTGATACATCAACAGACCTGCTGCAACACTTGCATTCAGGCTTTGAACATGCCCTACCATCGGGATTGTCAATAATTCATCCATTTCTTTTTTCAATCCTTGACTCATACCGCGCCCTTCATTACCAATTACTAATGCAATTGAACCTTTTGCATTCCAATTCTGAAAATTCGTTCCAGACATGTCTGTTCCAAAAATCCAAAAACCAGCTTCTTTTAGTTGCTGAGCTGCTTGAATCAAATTAGTTACTCTTGCTACTGGCACATGCTCAACTGCTCCAGTAGACGTTTTGGTAACGATTGGTGTGATTCCTACTGCGCGATGCTTAGGGATAATTACGCCGTCCACACCACTTGCATCAGCTGTTCGCAAAATCGAGCCAAAATTGTGAGGATCTTCTAGACTATCTAAAATCAAAAAGAAAGGATTTTCTTTTTTTGTTTTTGTTTGTTCAAGCAACTGTTCTAACGATAAGTATTCGTAAGGTGTGATAGCCAACACCACACCTTGGTGTACACCTCGATCACTTAATGTATCCAATTTTTGTTTAGGAACCCATTTCACGGGAACGGCTTGGTCACGAGCAATTATTTTTAACTCATCTACCTTCTCGCCATGAGCGTCTTCTTGGAGAAACAATTTATTTCCTCGTCCTTGTTGAAGTGCTTCCACAGCAGCATGATGACCAAAGACAAAATTATCTTCAATTGATTCGTCTTTTTCTTGCGTATGATTTGATTCTTGCTTTGTTCTTTTTTGAGATGTTTTTGATTGCTTGTTCCAGTCATTAGTATGTCGCTTTTTATTTTTAAAATTATTTTTTCTATCCATTTTTTTCACCTATTTTCTGAATACACCATTCAATCAATTCTTCCATTCGTTCGGTTTGCTTTGTTAGATGTAAATACCCCATCAACGCTTCGAAGCCTGTAGCAATTCGATAAGTCGTGATGTCTGCATTTTTAGCACCTGTATGACTTTTGGCATTTCTACCACGACGATAATAAATATCTTCTGTTTCTGTTAAAATATTTTCTTCTAACATTTTTTGAATCAAATAAGCTTGTGCTTTAGCAGATACATAATTTGTTGCCGTATGGTGTAATTTATTTGGTTTGGTTTGTCCTTGATCAATCAAGTAGTCTCGAATATAAATCTCATAAATTGCATCACCAACGTATGCAAGAGCTAAACCATTTAGCTGCGTGTAATCTCTCATACTTCTCTTCTCCAACGGGTTCCTTGCGGTGTATCTTCCAGGATGATCCCTTTTTCTTTAAATAAGTCCCGAATCTCATCACTACGCGCGAAATTTTTCGCTTGGCGTGCTTGGTTTCTTTCCTCAATCAATTGTTCAATGTCTTCATCTAGTAACGCTTCGGAAGTAAAGAAAATTCCAAAAATCGCTAACCATTGCGCATATAAAGTTATTGCTTGGTCTAAAACTGGTAGGGAAACTTGTTCTTGTTCCAAATAAGTATTTAACCATTTTGCAAGCTCATAAACAACTGTGATTCCATTTGCTGCGTTGAAATCATCATCCATTTCTTGAATGAAGCGCGTTTCTAACTCAGTTAATTCTGCCATTTTGTCACTATCATCTGTCAATGAACTAGCAGCACTATCTTTACGAAATTGAACGTTATCATACGTATTTTTTAAGCGTTGTAGATTTGTTGCCGCTTCCTTTATCGTTGCCTCACTATAACGAATTGGTCGGCGATATTGCGTTGTTGCCATGAAGAAACGTAAAACTTGTGGATCCACTGTTTGAATCATTTCATGGACAGTAATGAAATTACCAAGAGACTTACTCATTTTTTGATCTTCTTCGCCAATCGTTACATAACCATTGTGCATCCAATAATTTGCAAATTTTTGTCCCGTTTTGGCCTCACTTTGGGCAATTTCATTCTCATGATGAGGAAACTCTAAATCCTGTCCACCACCATGAATATCAATTGTTTCACCCAAGTGTTTTGTAGCCATAACAGAGCATTCAATATGCCAGCCTGGACGACCATTTCCCCATGGCGACTCCCAAAAAATTTCTCCCGGCTTGGCATTTTTCCATAAAGCAAAATCCAATGGATCTTCTTTCAGCTGTTGTTCTTCACCCGTTCGTTGACTCGCACCAATTTCAAGCTCATCAATTGACTGATCGCTCAACTGACCATAATCCTTGAAACGACGTGTCCGATAATAAACATCACCTTGCGCTTCATACGCATAGCCTTTTTCAATCAATACTTGGATAAACGATAAAATGTCTGGCATATGATCCATTACTCTTGGATGTAAGGTTGCTGGTTCCACGTTTAACGCCTTAGTATCTTCCTCAAATGCTTGGATAAAACGATCCGCAACTTCTGGTGCTGTGATCCCTAAGTCTTTTGCTGCGCGGATGATTTTATCATCCACATCTGTAAAGTTCGAAACATATTTGACTTGATAGCCGCGATATTCAAAATAACGACGAATTGTATCAAATGCAATGGTACTCCGCGCATTTCCAATATGGATATAGTTATAAACGGTTGGCCCACAAACATACATTCCAACCTGACCTTCTACAATAGGAACAAATTTTTCTTTCTCTCGAGTAAGCGTATTATATATTTTTATCATTCTGTTCTCCTTATCTTTTCACCTTTAATCCGAACAACTTTTGCCGGAATACCAACTGCTGTAGCATCATCTGGTATATCATTAAGTACAACTGCTCCTGCTCCGACTTTTGCATGCCGACCAATTGTCACTGGACCTAAAATCTGTACATTTGCAGAGAGCAACGCGCCCTGTTTAACTGTAGGATGTCGTTTACCTGTTTGTTTGCCTGTCCCGCCTAAAGTCACACCATGGAACAAGACCACATCATCTTCAATTTCTGCCGTTTCTCCAATCACTACGCCCATTCCATGGTCAATAAAGACACCTTTACCAATTTGTGCGCCAGGATGTATTTCAATCCCAGTTAAAAAGCGCCAGAATTGGGCAATGATTTTAGCTAATAAATACAAACGATGTTGGTATAAGAAATGAGAAAGACGATGCCAAAGTAACGCATGGAATCCTGGATATGTTAGAACAATTTCTAAAGTCGAACGTACAGCAGGATCATTTTTTTTCGTAGCAGTAATTATTCGCGTAAACCAATTCATTCACCTTCACTCCTTTCCATAACAGATTTATGTAACCAAAACTATAAATAAAAAGCGTCTTTTAAATAAGTTTCCTTAAATAAAAGACGCTAATGGCGTGGTTCCACTTTTTTTCATAATCAAAACAGATTACCTCGAAGCAAAATAACGTCTGCTACCCGTTTTTAGCTACTTGTGTTCGCTAAAACCACTCCCAGAGGCATTTCAACACCTACTTTGTAACGACTTTCACCTTCCGTCGCCTCTCTAAAAACAAACTAGTTGTTTACTTCTTCTGTTCTTCGTGTTTATTTTATTACTTGGTTTAAATGAGCAAGTGCTTTTTCACGGCCTAATAATTCAACTGTGTCTGGTAATTCAGGACCATGCATTTGTCCTGAAACAGCAACACGAATTGGCATGAATAAGTTTTTGCCCTTAACACCAGTTTCTTTTTGTACAGCTTTGATAGCTGCTTTAACTGTTGGAGCATCAACAACTTCCATTTCTTCTAGCTGTGCTTTAAATGCTGTCAAAACAGCTGGAACTGTTTCACCAGCTAATACTTCTTTTGCCGCATCATTTAAAACTGGATGTTCATTAAAGAATAACTCTGACACTTCAACGATTTCCGCAGCATAGCTCATTTGTGGTTGATATAATTGAACAATTTTTTTCACCCATTCAATTGTTTTTTCATCAGGATTTTCTTCAACTCGGCCATCTGCAATCAAATATGGTAAACACATATCTGTTAATTCAGCTAAATCCATTTCTTTCATGTAATGGTTGTTTACCCATTGTAATTTTTTCGCATCAAATGCTGCAGGTGATTTGCTCAAACGTTCTGGATCAAACATTTTCACTAATTCTTCTTGACTGAAGACTTCTTCTTCGCCTACTGGTGACCAACCAAGCAATGCAATAAAGTTGAACATTGCATCAGGTAAATAACCTAATTCACGATATTGTTCGATAAATTGAAGGATTGATTCATCGCGTTTACTTAATTTTTTACCAGTTTCGCTGTTAATAATCAGTGTCATATGACCAAATGTTGGTGGTGTCCAACCAAATGCTTCATAGATCATTAATTGTTTTGGTGTGTTTGCAATATGGTCATCTCCACGCAAAACATGAGTAATTTTCATCAAGTGATCATCCACTGCTACAGCAAAGTTATAGGTTGGCATGCCATCACGTTTTTGAATGACGAAGTCTCCGCCGATATTATCTGATTCAAATGAAATTTCACCTTTGACCATATCGTTGAACTTATATTCTGTGTTTCGTGGCACACGGAAACGAACAACTGACTCTAGCCCTTGAGCTTCTTTTTCAGCTTGTTCTTCTGGCGTTAAGTTTGCACATTTCCCACCATAGTGAGGCATTTCACCACGAGCGCGTTGTGCTTCACGTTCCGCTTCTAATTCTTCTTCTGTACAGTAACATTTGTAAGCTCGATTGCTTGCAAGTAATTGATCAATCAGTGGTTGATAAATTTCTTTACGTTCAGATTGACGATAAGGACCATATTCTCCAGGATTTTCAGGAGACTCGTCCCAATCCATTCCTAACCAAGCTAAATTTTCTAACTGACTTTTTTCTCCATCTTCAATGTTACGTTTTTGGTCAGTGTCTTCAATACGGATGATGAATTCTCCATCATTGTGGCGAGCAAATAAATAATTGAATAATGCAGTTCGTGCATTTCCAATATGTAAATGCCCTGTTGGACTTGGTGCATAGCGTACGCGTACTTTCGTCATTTTCTTCCTCTTCTTTCAAACTAGACTTATGTGACTAACAGCAAAAATCCGTCAGCTTTGACCTTAAAAACATTATTTATTTAAAGTCACTCAGCAAAATTTTACCTTTTCTAGTGCAAATAGTAAAGCCAACCGATTGAATTTCCTCATCAGTTGGCTCATTTTATTTATGAAATTAAGATTTTGTCTTCGTTTCAGAATTTTTTTTGTTATCAATACCCCGACCTGCATGCGCTGGTTTAGCAAAAATCATTCGACCAGCTGCTGTTTGCAACGCACTAGTTACGACAACTTCAAGATGCTCATTCATATAATGCTGGCCATCTTCAACGACAACCATTGTTCCATCATCTAAGTAAGCAACACCTTGCTGACGCTCTGTTCCGACTTTTACGACTAAAACATTCATTGTCTCACCAGGAATCACAACTGGCTTAACTGCATTTGCTAACGCATTGATGTTTAAGACTGGCACATTTTGAAACTCAGAGACCTTATTCAAGTTATAATCATTAGTAACAATCACGCCATCTAACAGTTTAGCTAATTTAATTAGTTTACTATCAACCTCACTGATTTCTTCAAAGTCTCCATCATACATTTCAACAGAGATACCTTCTTCTTTTTGTAAAGCATTTAAAATATCTAGCCCGCGGCGTCCACGAACTCGTTTTAAACTATCACCAGAATCTGCGATGTATTGCAATTCATATAAAACAAAATTTGGAATCATTAACGTTCCTTCTAAGAAACCTGTTTTAGCAATATCATAAATTCGCCCGTCAATGATAACACTCGTATCTAAAATTTTATATTTGTGGAAATTATCGCCTGATTTACGTTCTAATAACTGGCTTTCAAACTGATTTGGTAATTCTTGTTCCACTTTCTTGTTTCGTGGCGCAAAGATTTTCTTCCATTCATCAATTCGAGTTGTGCCCATTCTCATACCAAAATAACCTAAAAAGATCATCAATAGAATGGGTAAAACACTATTTACAAATGGAATTTCCATATTGTAAAGAGGAGTTGAAATAATTACCCCTAAAGTTAACCCAATAATTGTACCAATTGCTCCAAACAATAAATAAGTTAAACTAATCTCACTCAATTTTTCTTCTACTTGTTTCAGCACAGCAGCAATATGTTTTGCTAATAGCAGAGATAAAATAAAGAAAATAAGTGCACCTAACAGGCTATTAGTAAACGTATTGTTCAGCCAGCCATTGGTTTGTTGGCCGATTGCTTGCCAAGCAGCTGGTAAAAAAGAAATACCTAGACTTGCTCCCGCAATGATCATCAACAATGTAATGACGCGTTTTTGCATAGTTGTTCCTCCATTTCATTTTTTTATTTTTATGCTTGAAATACTTTTTTAAGCGTTTCGCTTAATGTTGCGACTCCAATAACTTCAATACCCACAGGAGCCTTCCACCCACCTAGATTATTTTTTGGCAAATAGACTTTCGTAAATCCTAATTTTTGAACCTCTTTGACACGTTGTTCAATATGACTCACACGTCGGATCTCACCAGTAAGCCCAATTTCGCCAATAAAACATTCCGTTGGTTGTGTTCCTTTTTCTTTATAACTTGATGCAATACTTACCGCAATCGCTAAATCAATTGCTGGTTCATTTAATTTTACTCCACCAGCCGCTTTTAAGTAAGCATCTTGATTTTGTAACAGCAATCCTGCTCGTTTTTCCAAAACTGCCATAATCAAAGAAACACGATTAAAATCTAGCCCTGTAGTCGTGCGTTTCGCATTTCCAAACATAGTTGGTGTAACTAAAGCTTGGATTTCCACTAAAATTGGACGAGTACCTTCCATTGCAACAACAATTGCTGAGCCAGTTGCGCCATCTAAACGTTCTTCCAAAAAGATTTGAGAAGGATTAGATACTTCTTCTAGTCCATGTTCACGCATTTCAAAAATACCAATCTCATTCGTTGAACCAAAACGATTTTTCACCGCACGTAAAATTCGGAAACTGTGATGCTTTTCTCCTTCAAAATACAAAACAGTATCCACCATATGCTCCAACATTCTTGGTCCCGCAATCGAGCCTTCTTTAGTAACATGTCCAACAATAAAAATAGCAATACCATTAGTCTTCGCAATTTTCAACAATTCAGCAGTTGTTTCCCTTACCTGGCTAACACTACCAGCCGCACTTGTAATATCTGGTTGAGTCATTGTTTGAATCGAGTCGATAATAACATAGTCTGGTTTCAGCTGTTCAATTGCATGACTAATTTCATTCATATCTGTTTCAGCATATAAATAAAATTCGGTATCGATGTTTCCTAATCGTTCCGCACGAAGCTTAATTTGTTCCGCACTTTCTTCACCAGAAACATATAAAACTTTTCCCCCAATAGCTGCTAATTGCTGAGATACCTGTAAAAGCAACGTTGACTTCCCAATCCCCGGATCTCCACCAATCAATACCATTGAGCCTGGAACTACCCCACCCCCAAGTACACGGTTTAACTCTGTTAACTTTGTTTGTACACGAGGCTCTTTTTTAGGGACTACTTCGTCGATTTTGGTAGGCTTTGCTCGTTCACCAGTTAAACTGGTGCGTACTCGACGATCACTTGTATCTTGTTCAATCTCTTCGACCATCGTATTCCATTTTCCACAATTTGGGCAACGTCCCAAAAATTTAGGCGACACATAACCACAATTTTGACAAACAAATTGTGTCTTTGATTTTTTTGCCATTGTCTCGCCTCCTTTAAATAGCTAATAAATTCTGGCCAATTTAGTTTTTATTCGAAGAACCAAACCCGCCTTCTCGACTTGTTGTTGTTTCATCTTGATCTGCCTTTAAAAACGGCAAGAAAATGCCTTGACCAATTCGTTCGCCTTTTTTAATCATCACATCTTTAAAACCAAAATTAGTAAACTGGAACATAATGTGTCCCTCATTATCTGGATTATTGTAGTAATCACTATCAATGACCCCAACACCATTTGTTAAAACCAAAAACCGTTTTAAAGGATTACTTGAACGATTAGCTAATTGTAAAAATTCATCTTCTCCCATATAGGATTTGATACCTGTTGGCACCAAAGTAGGTTTTAATTGTTTTTCATCAATTGCTGTTGCTTTTTCTCCCATTGATTCTATCAATGTAGTAAGTCCATTTTTTATACCTGACTTCCAAATACTTGGAATAATAATATCTGCCGCAGCTTCAAAATCATATCCTGCAGCGTGGTGTGTTGCTCTTTTTGGTAAATTGATTTCTTGACTCGCATAGTTAGAAACAACTTCAAAACCTCTTTTTTTCACGAATCTTCCCCCTAGAATAAACTATGTTTTATTTTACCATATTCACACTACCAAAGGCCTTTCTTTGCAAAATCTTCAAGAAATTCTGTTATCCTGTAGAAAAGTTTTCAAAGATAGACCTTTTTTTCTTCTTAATTGAAAAAAACTTCTTCTTTTAAACATGACTTTAGACACTAAAACAAGTAGAATAGAAAAAAATTACATACAAAATTTATTCAAATAATTATTAGAGGTGTCTCATGCGCAAAGAACTAACTCAAGCAAAACGAATTATCATCAAGGTAGGAACAAGCACATTGATTTATCCGAATGGAAAAGTAAATCTCGCTGCGATTGATCAACTTGCTTTTGTTTTAACCGATTTACGTAATCGCGGAAAAGAAATTATTTTGGTTTCCTCCGGTGCTGTCGGGGTCGGAATGACAAAAATGAATCTGAATCAAAGACCACAAACGATTCCTGAACAACAAGCAATCGCCGCGATTGGTCAAGGTGAGTTGATAAATATTTATAATCAACGGTTTGCAACTTACGGTCAGCAAACTGCACAAGTTTTAGTAACACGTGACGTAATCGATTTTCCAGAAAGCAGAAAAAACGTAACCAATACTTTAGAGCAGCTTCTCGCTCTTGGTGCAATTCCCATTGTAAATGAAAATGACACCGTTGCAGTCGATGAGTTAGATCATTCGACAAAATTTGGAGACAATGACCAACTTTCTGCAATCGTAACTCAATTAGTTACGGCGGATTTATTGATTGTCTTATCTGATATTGATGGCTTTTATTCTGACAATCCCTCAACTAACGCTCAAGCTGAACTGTACTCATTGGTCACAGAAATCAATGACGATTTAATGGCAAAAGCTGGTGGTGCGGGAAGTACATTTGGAACAGGTGGTATGCACAGCAAATTACAAGCTGCAAAACGGATTTTTGATGCAAACCGCTCTATGGTCCTTGCAAACGGGAAAAATCCAGCAATCATTTTTGATATTTTAGCCGGTAAAGAAATCGGTACTTTTTTCAAGCACAACTAAAAGACCTTTCGATGAGAGAACTCGACCCACTTTTATAAAAACAAAGGAGGATTTATGATGATCGATTTAAGACAGCTCGGAGAAAATGCTAAAAGCAGTGCTACTACTTTAGCTTTAATGAGTACAACGGATAAAAATGACTTGTTACTTAAAATGGCGGATGCGATTGAAGAAAATCAAGTGGCTATTCTCGAAGCAAACAAAGAAGACTTGACTCATGCAACACAAAATAAAATTAGCGAGACGATGCAAGACCGATTAAGACTCACATCTGAACGAATTCATTCAATGGCAGAGGAAATGAGAAAGGTTGCCCAACTGGACGATCCAATCGGAAAAGTTGATCATATGTGGAAAAATGAGGATGGCTTGCTGATTGGAAAAAAACGCGTGCCTCTTGGTGTTATTGGAATTATTTATGAATCACGACCAAATGTCACAACAGATGCTGCCAGCTTAGCTTTCAAATCTGGAAATGCAGTTATCTTACGTGGTGGAAAAGAAGCCTTTGTGTCCAATCAAAAACTGGTAGAAATCCTACAACAAGTTTTGGTGGACAATGGACATTCTCCTTACGCAATTCAATTTGTGACAGACACTTCTCACGAGGTTGCTGATCAACTGATGAAACTGACTGATTATTTAGATGTTTTAATTCCTCGTGGGGGAGCAAGTTTAATCCAACGAGTCAAAGCTCATGCAACTGTTCCAATTATCGAAACTGGTACAGGAAACAATCATATTTATATTGATAAAGACGCACAATTAGAAATGGCAAAAAAAATTATCGTCAATGCAAAAGCTTCTCGTCCTTCTGTTTGTAATGCTGCTGAAACTTTATTGATTCATGCAGAAGTCGCACCTTTTTTCTTGCCAGTAATTGAAAAAGCATTAGTTGACAGTGGCGTTGTATTACGTGCAGATCAACGCTCCCTAGAATATTTAGAAACGGCATCTTTAGCAACAGACGAAGATTGGGATACAGAATATCTTGATTATGTTTTAGCAGTAAAAATCGTCGACTCAATCGACGAAGCCATCACCCATATCAACCGCCACAACACAAAACATTCGGAAGCAATCGTTACAGACAGCTATGCTGCTAGTCAAATGTTTTTAAATCAAGTAGATGCCGCAGCAGTCTATGTTAATGCGTCTACACGATTTACTGATGGTGCTGTTTTTGGATTTGGTGCTGAGATTGGTATCTCCACGCAAAAATTACACGCAAGAGGACCAATGGGACTTAATGAACTAACTACAACAAAATATATCATTTATGGCGAAGGCCAAGTCCGTGAGTAACAGCTAATTTGTTTCACAAGAAACATTTGTTATCATATGTTGTTTCCTCTCACTATAAGTTATGCAAAAAAAGTTAAATTATTTTTTAATGATTCAACTAATAGAAAGGTATTCTCATGTTTGAAATTTTAACCGTCTTTTTAGTCTATTTATTTTCCCTAAACATTGCCGCTTTTTTTGGTGTAGCTTTACTAACACTTTTCTTTCAGATAAAAAAAAGAAGTCAAGGCATGCAGCGAGAAAAATGGACAAAGTATTTTGAAAAAATCGGCCCAAAAGGATTACTAATCCGGCTTTATGTAAGCTATATGTTAGCCTTGAGTTTATTAGCAGCGATTAATTACGTATCATTTTTTAATTATTCGCTACCATATACATTCACACTTTTAATTGCAGGTTTTTTCCATTTAACTTACAAATATCAATTGAATAAAGATCATTTGAAACACACATTTCATTAATTTAGGGAGTGTGTAGCTGATGAGCCACTCTTTAGAAATTAAACCTCCAACCTAATCTCTGAACGTTAGATTTTCATTACACTATTAATTTAAGGATTAAGCTGTTACCCCCTGTTCAATTAAAAAAAGCTGAACAAAATAATATTGAATTTGAACATAAAAAAAGCTAGTAGATTTTTGAATCTACTAGCTTTTTTCTTTCAGTAATAATAGTTGCTTCCAACATTTTATTTATTCATTACTTAAAAACAAAAATAATAATTGAGTTACTCAAAATAATATTTTTTAAATTAATCAATAACCTCACAAACATATTTTGTAATAGAATTATAGTTTTTATATGAACTACAGAATTTATGTGCTCCCCAGTTTAATAATTTAGTTGCTAGCCAACCACCTAGTACTCCCGCTGCCCAAATTATAATAGGAGCAACACGAGCGGTATTGTTTTTACTAAAATCCTTCATCAAGTCTTTTTGCTCCTCACTAGATAGAGAATTAAATTCAGTTGCTAATTTACTCGCTTCTGTAGAAGTAAGTTCAGTTGTATTTATTAACTTCTCTTCATCCATAAATAGTTTATTGGTATTTTTATCAAAGGTGATACTTTTAAGTAAAGAATTTGTTAATTCAACTTGTTCTTTACTGCTAACTTCAGAAGCATATACACTAGCTGTGGTAAATCCAATATTCAAAAGTAACGCCGATACGACTGCAATAATCATAATTTTTAAAATTGGCATTTTCTCAATGATTGATTTCATAAATAAATATCTCCCTTAAGTATACTTTTTAGTTTATTTTTATTTAAATCTGGATAACTATAAATCTTAATAATCTTATTTCTCTTGATATAAATTAATGTAGGAACTGTACTTATCTTCTCTTTTTTTATGAATTTTTTAAATTGCGGATTATTACTTTGTTTTTTTGTGTCTATGTAATAAATTTTTTGTCTATCTGATGAATTTACCTTTTTTACTTGTGAAACAAATTCACGACAAGTTGGACACGTCTCTCGACCTAAGTAAATAATACTATTCTTTTTTGTATTGCTAATCTCTGAAATAGATGTGATCGAAATAAAATCACTTGATTGATAACGATATTTCATTAAACTCAAAAAAGTTTCACCTTTATTTACAACTAAAAAACACAGAACAAACACAAAGCAAAAAATAAATAATTTTCTCCTGCTACTCCTTTTCATAATTATTTTCCTCCTATTCAAAATAGTAATACATAATTGAACTTAACGAATGTAATTTTCCTATTTGAAGAAAAAGTGAATATGTTCAAGTCTAAAAAAGTAAAACGTTCTTTACTTTTTGTCTAGTGGATGTTTTAATTTTTATAAGGAAACTGAGAGGAGAATTAATACATGGTATACCTACTATCTGTAATTTTAATAATCACTACTGCATTACTTATTGGTGCAACACTTTCTAAAATTGGTAAGAAAAAAGATGAACTAGGAAAGATGATATTAAAAAATGCTTTAAGTAAATCAATGCTCCTGACGCTCGGATTAATAATTATTTCTTTGATAGCAGATTTAATTGGGAATTTATTGAACATTTCATTTTTAACCTCTTATAATCAATTATGGTCAATCTTAGTTGTAATTTTAATTATAATTTTTATTAATTTAAAAGTGGAAAGCAGAAAGTATTTTGAAGATGAAAAATAATGTAAAGGAATTGCGGAAAGCTAAAAAAATGACACAATCCGAGTTAGCAAAAATGACAAACGTAACTCGACAAACTATTATCGCAATTGAAAATGATAAATATGACCCTAGTTTGAAATTAGCCTTTTCATTAGCTAAATCATTAAATACTAGCGTAGATGAACTATTTATTTTTTTCGTGGGAGACTAGCTATGTTAGTTGGGAAAGCATTAAAATTCATACGTACTAGAAAAGGAATTAGTCAAACAGAATTAGCAAATAATATAATCTCTTCTTCATTTCTTTCAAAGTTAGAAAATGAGCAGACAAATGTATCATTTGATTTAGTTCTAGCGCTTATTGACAAGATGGGAGTTAGTATTGAAGAATTTACAGAATTAGCAAAATTTTTAGATAGAGAATACACAAAAACCTCACTGATGTCCATTGTAGAAGAACTAAACTTATGTGTAAAAAATAATGGGGATATTCAACCCATTCAACAAAAATTGTTGTACCATGATTGCACTTTATCCAGAATAGCCTTTAGTATTTCTAACTTGATTAGCCTACCAGAAAAATCATTGATCACACAAAAAGAGATAGAATCTTTGATGTTTGAGTGGGAGTATATTGGTCATATTGAAGTCTTACTGATTAGCTTATACTATCCCTATTCAAGTGAATTGTTCAAAAAAAATATTTTTGATCGATTTTGTCATTTACATTTATCAACTCCGAAAACAAAAGAATTTTCTAAAGATCACTTCACTCTCCTATCAGTGAAAAATGCACTACTATAAAATCGTCTTCAACTAAAATAACCGCACAAAAATCAACTCATTGACCTAATTTCTGTGCGGTTATTTTTATTACTAAAAAGATAGATTAACCTAGAAAACTTCCATTAAATTTTTAAAAAGAGTAATCTGAAGAGAAAACTCCAAAAACGATAATTTTTTTAGATTACTATAGTCATCCCCACGCTATCCACTCCCTAATTTAATTAACTCCAATGATTTTCTGAATCTGTCTCAGAACTTCCTTCATTAATTGAAAAACCATCAAATGTCTCTCCGTCGTAATATCGAAGCAACTCATCAACAGATAAGTTCATCGTCTTTTCTTTTTCTTCTTCCAATTCTTCCAGCATCTCTGTACGATACGCTTGATAAATCGTTGCTAATTTTTGTTGCATGACTTTTCTAGACTCACCTTGTGCATTGATTGTCGGTAATTCTTTAAGATAGCCTCGATACACTGGTCGTCCATCAATCAATTCAATGGGTAATTCAACTAGCGTTAGCCCCACTTCACGAAAATCTTCTTCAAACATTTTTTCTTCACTCCTCGCTATTTCCCCACTAAACCTGATACATTAATAGATAACACTAATTTAGGAGGATAACTATGACTCCTATCTTATTTCTTTTATTGCTACCTGTTAGCTACTGGTTCAATAAGAGAAAAAATATTTACATTAGATTTAATTTCCATCTTATCTTTTTATTTAACCTTTTAGAATTGGCATTTGTTCTGCCTTTAATGAATTAGCGCATGTGGTTGCTATTATCTTCTCTCACTTCTCCTTTAAATATTATCCTCGCTAGCTTTTATCCTTTGATTTTAGCGGATATTATTCTTTTTTACTAGTGGCTCAAACGAGTTGGCTATAGTATTTGAGTAAGAATACTCAATTTGCGTAGCTGGATTTATTTAGGTATTGCTTCGTTATCTACTTTGATTCAAGGTACAGATCAGCGCAGCAAGAAAATAAAAAAAAATCCTAGAAACTTTATAACGAAGCATCTAGAATCTTTTTTATTTTTATTTCTGATTTCCTTCTTCTGTTACAAAATATTGTCGATGATAAACAATAAATCCTAAACTTAACAAAACAATAATTGCTGCAAAATAAAACGAATATTTTTCATCAAAGATTTCTCCTATTTTCCCCGCAATGAATGGTGCCAAAGCTCCCCCAAAAAAGCGGACAAAACTATAACTAGAAGAAGCCACATTTCTCTCCAAACCTGGAATTTCCATCGCAATAGTTGTTAACAATGTATTGATGATTCCTTGGAAAAATCCTGCTAACACAATACTGATTGGTACAAGTATCGGAATTGATGTTCCCAAACCAAGTAGGATCAAACAAAATGTAAAGAAAACAAAAGCAGTCATGATTGTACGGTACGTTGTATACTTTCTTTCTAAAAATGGTGCTACAAAAATGGAAGAAATTGCCAACAACACACCCCAACCAAAAAAGACAAATCCCACTTGCATCTCAGTATAACCAGTTAACAGAAAGGGCGCATATGCCAGCAAAGTAAAAAAGCCAAAATTGTATAGTAATGCAATTAAACCAACTGAACGTAATTTATGATTAGCTAAAGCTTTCACTCCTTCTAAAAATTGAACCTTACGTTTCGGTTTTTTAATTTCAGGTAATAAAATAGCCAATGCAACAAAAGCACACAACATTAAAAAGGCGACACCAAAGAATGGGTATCTCCATGATCCACTTCCTAGTACGCCACCTAACAACGGACCAATTGCCATTCCGCAGCCAATCGCAGCTTCATACATCATGATTGCTTTCTCTGTGTTTCCTACCAAAATACTAACAATTGTTGCTAACGCTGTTGAAACAAACAGTGCATTACCGATCCCCCAACCAGCACGCAAGCCAATCAATAAACCAATATCATTTGATAATCCACCTAGTCCGGCAAATAACACAATAATCAACAAGCCCATCATCAATGTTTTTTTCAAACCAATTCTGCTAGATAAAAACCCCGTAAATAACATGACTACACCTGTTACTAACATATAACTCGTAAATAAAAGCGTGGTTTCTGCAGGCGTCGCATTTAATTGTAAAGCAATTGTTTTTAAAATGGGATCAACTAATCCTACTCCCATAAAAGCAATCATACAGGTTGCAGCCACAACCAATGCTGAATTTTTCTCGGAAGTTTGTTCTTCCAGTTCAATTTTATTCTCCAAATTTATCATTCCCCTCTACCTAGCATCATACATGACTCAAATTACATGTCAATATGCACATGTAATTTGAGTATATTTTTTATGATATAATAAAAAAAAACGGAGAAAGGAGTATTACTCAGTGAATACTTTATCTTATATTCTATTGTGTGTTCTTTTAACAAAGCCACGATCTGGCTATGAGTTAAAACAATTGATTAATATTTTCTGGGAGGCACACCATAGTCAAATTTACACAACTTTAGCGAAACTCGAGCAACAAGGTTACTTGTCTATCTTAGATAACGAGCAGCATTCACAGAAAAAAATTTATGAGCTAACGAATGAAGGACGTTTACTCGTTGAAGAATGGATTAAGGAAGAGACACCCTCACCAACACAAAAAGACGAATTTTTAGCAAAAATCTATGCCTTTTCTACATTAGATAAAAACACAGCAAATGGTTTGCTATTTACACGTGAACAACAATTGAATAAAATACTTCAAAAAAACCAAGCCAAATTAGATGGCCTTACCTCAACGAAAAAAGAAGACTTTGGACGCTATGTCGTCATCAAAAGAAAAGTTCTTCTTTGCCAACAAGAAATTTTATGGTGCCAACAGGTAAGAGATCAAATGCAAGCTTTCTTTGAATAAAAATAGAGTGTGTCACCTGTTGAGATGACACACTCTATTTTTATTTTGTTTGGATGATGTTCAATACTTTTCGAGAAAAAGGTCCTACGAAAAGGAGTTGTAAAGGTAAAGCTACAATGACATTCATTTTCCAAGCGTTCAGATACGCCGGTAATAAATTATCCGAGATTCCTTGTTCCATTATTACACCAAAAAGTGACATACAAGTAACCATGCCAGTGACCATTAAACAAGAAATTGTTAAGATAATAGGTACTTTTTTTTCTGGATTCAGTGGCAGTTTAAATACAATTTTTTTTGCTAAAACACCGATGACAAAAACATCTAATATGAAGGCAACAATAAATCCTGGAAGTAGCCCTATCATAAATTTTGTCAAGTAAAGCTCCTGATGTAACCATAAATTATAGATGCTCATTCCAAAAACCATTGAAAAGCACATCATCGTAGTAAAAATAATTCCTTCTTTTTTATTTGTAGGCACTCAAATCATTCCTTTCATTTTGTCACGAGGATTATCGTAGCACAGACAAAAAATTCTCGTAAGCATTTATTTTATTTATCCTAAAATAAATAAATCTTGACTTGAGTACTTAAAAAATGGGAATTTATTTGAAAGTAGTTAGTTTGTCAGCAGCTAAGCGAACAGACTCATACCCTTCTTCTACTGCTTTTCCGATGGATAAAATGATTACTGGTACGTATCTTTCTTTCTCCAAATCAAAAGCTTCTGCTAGTTGGTCTGCTTCAAATCCACCAATTGGATTCGTTTCGTACCCGTGTTCACGTGCGACCAACATGAATTGCATTGCAGCAAGACTAGAATCAACTTTGACTATATCGTTCATTTCTGACTTAGAAAATGATTTGTAGTAAGGAATGATTGCTGCCAATTGATGATCACGAACTTCTTTTGGCATCTTGCCAGCTTCATATGCTTGATTGTAGATTTCTTCACCATATTCATAACATTCTAGATCACCAAAAATCATCACCATAGCTGAAGATGTATCATTTTGTTTTGTATTGAAACGAATCAGTGGACGCAATTTTTCTTTTGCTTCGTCACTTTCTGCAACAACAAAACGCCATGGTTGCATGTTCACTGAAGAAGGAGCTGTTGTTGCTTTCTGAATCATGGTTAACATTTCTTCATGGGGGATTTTATAAGTTTCATCGTACACTCGGACGGATTTTCTGCCATACATAATTGTTGAAAAATCTTTTGCTTTTTCCATTTTATTCCACTTCTTTCGTTTTGATTGCTGATAATTGCGTATTTAATTTATTAAGCAACACTAATAGCTGTGACATTTCTTCTGGTTCA
Organism: Enterococcus sp. DIV0176; assembly: GCF_050528535.1. NCBI lineage: Bacteria > Bacillati > Bacillota > Bacilli > Lactobacillales > Enterococcaceae > Enterococcus > Enterococcus sp. DIV0176. The sequence continues at coordinate 2,554,366 of NZ_CP172879.1, forward strand.
AATGCCGGCGATAAAATGCTAGCCATATCCGTGTGCTCTCTTTCGCAGTTTGAAAGTTTCTCTTCTGCTTTAGCGGTGAGGGTAACAACTACCTCACGATTATTTAAAGGATTTCGTTGTCGTGTAACGTAACCCTTTGTTTCTAATAATTTCAGGTGCCTAGTTACCGCTCCTTGATCGATTTGTAAGAATGATTGTAGCGTATTTTGTGAACAAGGATTCTTTTCTCTTAAAAGCGTTAATAATTCATAACGCGTCAAACTCAATCCAATATTCTCTTCAAAAATTTGAATAATCTTTTGATCTGCTACTTTAATTTGATATAAAACATGACTAATTTCTTCTAAAGACATCTGTTCCTCCTCACACTAACCATTGACTTGTCAATCGTTGACTCGTCAATAATAAAGCGATTTGTTGAGAAACGCAAGAATTTTTGCTTGTTAAATAATTTTTTTATTGGCGATTCAAGATGTAACCACTAATATTTTTTAATAATGTATATGAACAAGTTAATAACTTAGTGATATTTTTGACAAGAGGGTATTAGCTTACTGCACAAAAAAACTAGCCAACAACGTAAGAAAGTTAGTTAGCTAGTTCGTTAATTAAATTAATTCATCAATCAATAATTTGGCAATTGCTCGCACAGAAAACAGATTTTGTCCTGTTATCATTCGATCATCTTTGATTGCATATTCACGATAAAATCTTTTCTTCTTGAAATGGCCGCCACGTTTTTCGACCGCCACTTGGTTCAAAAATGGGACAACAGATTTTTTCCCTGCGATGATTTCTTCAGTCGTAGTAAATCCAGTAATATTTTTACCTTCAATCAAATAGTTACCACTCTTATCTTTAATATTCAATAGTCCTGCTACCCATGACACACAGAAACCAGATACCCATTGTTATCATAAATAGTAGACGCAAGATTTTGAATTGACAAATCATCCGGAAAATCCCACATCACACCATGTCCTCCAGTATAATAAATCGCAGCATAGTCAGCCGGATTCACTTGGTCTGGACGCAAAGTGTCCGTCAATCCGCTATGAATAAAATCAGGATTTTCATAAATTTCAAGAATTGATTCATCTATGTATTTCATACTGCGTGGATCAAGCGGGACAAATCCACCTTTTGGGCTAACAAAATCGACTTCAATCCCAGCATTTTTCATTTCAGCCACAAATTCAGCTACTTCACCTAACCACAATCCAGTTGGCTCCGTTGTCCCCTGATAATGAGTAACATTTGTTTCAACAATCAAGACTTTTTTCACGTTAATCAACCTCTGCGATGATTTGGCTCACGTCAACTAATAATTTTTGTAGTTTATTGATTTCAGCGGTTTCGTGTGTTAGATAATAGAAGTTTTTCGTTCCTTCACTACGATAATCAATAATTTTTGCCTCTTTTAAAATTTTTAAATGATGCGATACTGCTGGACGGGATAAATTCGTTATTTCAGTTAACTCATTCACTCTTACACCTTGGCAAGCACGATCTTCTAGCAATCTAATGATAATTGCCTGGCGTTTTTCATCACCCAAAGCGATTAAAAAATCACTCACTTCTGAGAATTCTTGTTTTAAATTCGTAAAATCAGGCATCTCGCATTCTCCGTTCATATTTTTAAACCATTAAACCACCAAAGTAGTCTTCTTGTCAAATTAGTTATTCTTTTTCCAGTGATGACGCATCTTTTTCACCCTCCCCTGAAATTATCGACCAGAAATCAGAAAATTTCTCTATATACTTAAGGTATCAAGTAAATAATTACAGGAGGAAACAAGATGAAATGGTATAAACTTTCAACTGAACAAGTGAAGCAAAAAACACGTGCTGAAACAGCTGGACTGACACAACAGGAACGTCAAGCTCGTTTAGAAACTGATGGATTAAATAAAATTGAAAAGCAAGAACAATTGAAGCCATGGCAAAAGTTTGCGAAACATTTTACGGATTTATTGATGATTGTCTTGATGATTGCCGCATTACTCAAGTTTTTCACCGGAGATATCATTGGCGGGACTATTATTTTGTTAGTAGTCGTTATCAATGGGTTGATTAGTTACTGGCAAGAAAGAAAAGCTGAAGACTCTTTAGATGGGCTCAGAAATATGATGGGACAAGAATCAGTCGTCCTTAGCGCTGGTATTCAAGAAACGATTGATGCGGAACAACTCGTCCGAGGAGATATTGTTATCCTAAAGGCAGGAGATGTTGTCCCGGCAGATCTACGTTTGATTGACACACACGATTTAACCATTGAAGAAGCTATTTTGACCGGGGAATCTTTAGCCGTTGAAAAGCAAAGTGCCACGATTGAAGAAACATCACCAACAGGAGATCAAGTGAATATGGCATTTTCTGGCACATTAGTTCAAACAGGCTCTGCCCAAGGTATCGTTGTCGAAATTGGAAATCAAACTGAGATTGGGAAAATCAACAAGGCACTTCAGTCTGTACAAGTGCAGACAACCCCTCTTATTAAAAAAATGCACCAATTAAATAAATACATTTTTCAAGGCATTTTGGCCCTGATCGTATTCTTACTTTTCTTCTCTAGTTTAAGATACGGACTGGAATTGAATCTGATGTTCTCTGCTTCAGTTGCACTGATTGTCTCAATGATTCCAGAAGGATTACCCGCTGTCTTAACAATGATCCTTTCAATGGGCGTCAAAGAAATGGCAAAAGAAAATGCTATCATCAAAGGCATGCCAACAATTGAAACACTAGGTTCGATGACTGTCATTTGCTCCGATAAAACAGGAACATTGACCAAAAACGAAATGACCGTGATGGACGTCTTAACTGATGAACCACAAATGATGAAAGAGATCATGAACAACTGTCAAGAATTAAAGACTAAAGACGATCAACCAATCGAGCAATTAAAAGGGAACCCAACAGAATTAGCTTTACTAAACTACGTCAAAAATGATGAGTTAACTTTAAAACCAGTTCTAGGCAAGATTCCTTTTAGCTCAAGTTACAAATACATGGCCACTGCACATTCTATCGACAAGCAATTTCTTGTTTTTATCAAAGGCGCACCAGAAGTTTTGATGAAAAAATCACAATTAACTGAACAAGAAAAATTAAATTGGGAAAAACAATCTACACAATTAGCAGAAAAAGGCCAACGAGTTCTTGGTTTCGCCTACAAGACCTTCACAGAGCCTACAGAATTAACCCATGAGCTTTTAACCAATCTGAACTTCGTTGGTTTATCTGGTATCATTGATCCTCCAAAAGAGAGTGCGATCCAAGCCGTCAAAGAAGCTCAGCAAGCTGGAATTTCAGTCAAAATGATCACAGGAGATCACAAAGAAACAGCTAAAGCCATTGGCATTCAAATTGGATTGAAGCACACAGAAAATGTGTTAGAAGGTGTCGACATCGATTTGTTATCAGATGAAGAACTTGCTAAACAAGTCCAAAAAGTTGATGTTTTTGCTCGAACAACGCCTGAACATAAGTTACGAATCGTCACAACTTTACAAAAAAATGACGAAATTGTTGGGATGACTGGTGATGGTGTCAATGATGCGCCAGCACTAAAGAAAGCAGATGTTGGAATCGCTATGGGAATCAAAGGTAGTGAGGTCAGCAAACAAGCCGCAGACATGGTTTTAGCTGATGATGACTTCCATACGATTGCTAAAGCAGTCAAAGAAGGACGCAGACTCTTTGATAATTTGCAAAAAACAATCAATTTCTTCTTACCCACCGCATTAGCACAAGGGCTAATCGTGATTGTTGCTTTATTGTTGAACCGTCCACTTCCCCTAACTACTGTTCAAATTTTGTGGGTCAATATGGCTACGACCATTACACTTTCCTACGCTTTAGGATTTGAAAAAGCAAGTCCAAACGTGATGAAGCGCCCTCCTAGAGAAACAAATGCTGGCATCTTGTCACTGTATAATGTCTTTCGGATATTCTACGTATCCTTGTTAATCATGGTGCCTGCCTACCTCTTATCCATTCAGTTCGATGGCGCTGCATTACAACAAACTGTCTTGTTACAAAGCATCGTTTTAGGTCAAGCAGTCTACATGATTAATTGTCGCGAATTACTTGATCCTTCACTCAACCAAGGCATCTGGAAAAACAAAGCCCTGTTTATTTCACTAGGCATCTTGTTCATCCTTCAAGCAATCGTGATTTTCTTACCAGCTGCTCAACAATTGATTGGCACAACTAGCTTATCCCTTAACCAACAATTATTGATTTTTGGCAACGCATTGGCTCTGTTTTTCATCGTTGAGCTTGAGAAAAAAATCAGTAAAAATTTTTTAAGCAAAAAAAAAGCACCTAACCATGAGTCTGTCTCCTAAGAGAAGACCTGGCTAGATGTAAGAATGATTCGTGAGTTCAGTCAACCGACTGAGCTCATTTTTTGTAGGTATCAATGAAAGATAAAAAACCGGTAACGGAGAACTATCAATTGGGATATTTGAAACAATCAAATCACCGGCTTGATACGTGAGCTCATTTAATTGAGTCAATTCAATTGGTTCAATGCGAATCCGTTTGCCTAAATAATCAGACAACTCTTGTTGTAAAAATAATTTCCAAGCAGGTTCACTTTGAAAAATAAGATAAATAGTTATGGTGTGTGTTTTGATTGAGAAAATTGCTTGTTGGCACAACAAAAGAAAAATATTCACAAAATATGCTTGCTCTTTAATCGATGCGACTTTCAATAATTCTTGAAATAGTTCTTCCCCTATCATTTGGACGATGGGATATGCTTCATTTTGTTGAATCAACAGTTCTTGATACTCTAATTGAAACTGCTCTGAAAGACTGGGTGACTCAGCATATTTCAATAATAGGATCAATAAATTACACTTCAAGTGTGTCTCGTGTAATTTGGGAAGATTGAGTTTTTCAGCCAATTTTTGAACCGTTTCTTGTGCTTTCTCAAGTAAGTTAGGATAGTCAGTATTTAAAACAGTCTTCACTTCTTCACCAAATTCATTGTTATAATTCCAGCTTTCAAAAAAACAGAAGAAAGCAAAAAACAGTTCTGATTCTTCAAGATAAATGCCTTCTTTTTTATACAATTTTTTTAATGATGGGACATATAAACATAACAGTGGATCCTTCTGATTAAATGAAAATTGGTTGATCTGGCAACCCGCCTTGATTCTGATCGTATTGATAAAGAACCAGCAAATGCCAAATATCTGTTCTGTTTCAACTTTCAGTTTAGTTGAGATATCTTTCGCTAAAAAGTATTGATAATGATCTTCGTGAATAAAATAGTCTTCAAAAAAATAATTATTATGGGTAAATGGCAAAAGTAATCTATGATAAAAAATCCGAATTGAGCTTTCTTCTCCAACTAGCTGTGCTGTTCCGCCTTTTAAACGAATGCGAATATGATAATTTTTTAGTTTCTGATTGACCTTTGTGGTGTGGCGTTTGAGTGTTTCCATTGAGATTCCTGTGTTATACAAAAAATCGGATAAATTTAATTCCTTTGTAAAGAGTAGCTCCTTGACTAATTGAAGAGTAATCGAGTGTGGCAAGAAGACTTCCCAAATATCATTTGTTGCAACTGTAATTTCACTAATCAATTTGATGCCATTATTGTCTGTAGCTATTTCCCAACCAGAAGGTAAATAACTACGAACGGAATTCAAATCTGAAAAAACGGTTCGTTCCGTCGTTTCGATTTTTTCGGCTAACTCTTTGACTGTAACTTGTGAATTATTAAGAAGTTGCTCCAACAATAACACCTGTCGATATAAATCTTTTTCTGTTATAAATTGTTTCACTAATGAGTACATACGGAGCCCCCTTTCCAAAAAATAATCAGCTCGTAAAAATTGGTGTGACAAATTTTTTATGTGTAAACCAACTGAAAAAATAGTTATTTCATCTTTTTGATCTATATCCATACTTTAATTAAATGATTGAATTTTGATTCGATATTCCCTGATTTGTAGCAGTTTCATGGTTTCCGACATCGTTTTCATTACTTTACTAAGTATAATTTTAAATAAATAAAATGAAAAGACTTAACTTGGTAAGGGATAAACTAAATTTGAATTTTGGTAGTTAATTAGTACTCACTTTCCAGAATAACTTTCATTACAAGCAACATTCATAAAAAATAATCCTTCCAAAAACCTGGAAAGTGCCTTGAAAAAATAGAATGGAATGGTACTCGATTGCCTTAAAAGTCTCTGTCCCATACTATATTCGTAAGCGAATGAGTTCGCAACGACTCTAGCAGTTAAAGACGGGTTCTATTAAAATCCATGAGATGATATACTATTTATATTTAATACGTACGATAATTAAGCATAAAACGTTTTTAATGATAATAATGAATTTAGGGGTGATCATTTGGCTATATATATCTTAGAAGACAATATTGTTCAGGGTATCTATTTAAAGCAAATTCTTGAAAAAAAGATACTTGATCCTCATGAACAAATTCATCTTCATTCAGACATCGAAAGCATATATGAAAAAATATATTTAAACAGTGAAATGAACCTGTATTTCATTGACATTGATCTACACAAAGAAATCGAAGGCGGTTTTAATGGGGCGAAAAAAATTAGAGAAATTGATAAAGATGGGCTAATCGTTTTTGTTTCAAGTCACTATGAACTTGCCTTGAAATCATACAAATATCTCGTAAATGCTTATACATTCATCAATAAAAATGATGATTTAGAGACATTTACAACTGAGATTGCTAACTGTGTTTCAGCATATAATAACTCAAAAGCATTAACTAATACCTCTGATTTCATCTCAATAGAAACCAAATCAAATATATTTAGACTCGATCCTTCTCTTATATGCTATTTTGAAAGTATCGGAATGCACAAAATTGCTATCTACGGTATATCTTTCTATAAGGAGTTTTATGGTTCGTTAAGTGAGATATTACCGTTACATCAAAGTTTTAAAAGAGTACATCATTCTTATATTGTTAACATAAATAATATTACTGATATCGATCGTAAAAATAAACTTATTAAAACCAAAAGTAGGAACCAAATTCCTATTTCTAGAAAATATTATAAAGAGATCACACAGTTAATACTGTGATGTTAGGAGTGTTTAATGGTCAAATAGGACGATCATCTTAAAATGGGGAAAATTTGGGTTATTATATTTTTTATATGGAGGGATTAAGTTTTAATGGTAAACTACATCGCACAAAAAATTTTCCTTATTTCAGTAGATGATAACGACGAAAGATCAATTTACACTCGATATTATATTGAATGCTATTTAGTAGGGTTACAGAAGCTTTGCGAAATAATCATATTGGCTGCTTTATTTAAGACTTTCAAAGAAACCATTATTGTAGGCTTTTTAATGACAGTAACGCGCAAATATTCAAAAGGTTGGCATTCAAAATCTAAACTGGGTTGCTCCGTTTTAAATGCACTTTTTTATGTAGTTATTCCCTATTTTATTGGAAAAATGAATTTCCAAATTTCTTATTTTGCTTTAGCAATAATAGGGATTGTAGTCTTAGTGCTAACTGCTATTTATGCCCCACAGTTTAACGCTGCAGAAATGAAAACTACAAAAGAAAAAAATTTGAATACAAAAGTTAAAGCGATCAGTGTAAATTTAGGCATTTTCATCATTTCCATCTTTTGTCCTAATGAAATTCAAAATCTTCTTGTTTACACATTAGTATTACAATCGTTAATGATTTATCCTCCATTAAAAAAATTTATTACAGGAGATGCTTACAAATGAAAAGTTTAAAATCTTACTTCAAAGAAAAAATTGAAAAGAAAGTGGATGCAGCTGTGTTAGCTGAAAAGGGAGCGATTGATGTTACTGCTATTACATCACCTAAATTTATGGGGCAATGGTTTTATGAAGTAGAAAAACCTAAAATAAAAAAATGATTATTTTCTACTTAATTGGGGCATTTTTATCCAGTTACTTTGTTACCTCTTTATACTTTTTTCTGTTAGGAAGTTCTCAAACTAAATTTAAACATAAGGCAATTTCAGCTATACTGATCTTTATTTTTCTTTTTGTAATTGGCTCCTCCTCTTTCCCTCAATTTCAGTATATTTTTGTTATTGCAATTTTAGTTCTGATTGGTTTTTATTTAAAAAAGCAGGAAAAGAAAACTTTAGTCATATTTTTAAGTATATTTACTGTATTGATTTCGGCCTTTTTGAATTTTACCGAACAATCTATCAACACAATCATCTTTAGGAATTATTCAAAAGAAGAACTAATAGTCTCTGTTTTAAACATCATTTTTCTTACCTTTAATATATTTATAATCAGGGTAGCAAAGCCAGACAAAGTCGCTTCAATGCGAGATTATTTACGACCCAATAAGTATCTTATCCCAATGATACTTATAAATATATTCTTGCTCGTATTGTTTTCTGAATTGACAACAAGTTATGCTCCAATAGAATTTATCCAAGATTTATTTTTGAATGACAAGGGACTAATGTACTTGTTCTTTTCACTTGGATTATTTACACTTTTGGTACTTATCCAATTTGGAAAACATCACACGGAGAACGAGCAGAATATCTTACTTTTGAGAAATCTAAGTGACTACAATAACGAGATTGAGCGTTTAAATGATGATTTAGCAATGTTTCGGCATGATTATTTAAATATACTCCACACACTTAGAATAGCTATTGCTAATGAGGATCTGGCGCAAATTAAGGATACTTATGAGCATGTGCTGGCACCTACAGAAAAGTTCCTTTTAAATATAAGTAAACAAAATACAGCTCTTTCAAAAATTAAAAATATTGAAATAAAAAGCTTAGTTAGTTATAAATATGAGTATGCAAAAAGAAGGAACCTATCCGTTTTTCTCTCAATCAATCAGCCAATATTTTTTGATCAAACAGTTGACTTAGTCATGTTAGTACGTATTTTATCTATTCTATTAGATAATGCGATTGAAAATACGATACCTACTGAAGATAAATCACTTTGGATATCTATCAACAAAGATATCAATAGCACTAATTTTATTATTGAAAACTCTTTTGAAGGAACCTTCCCTGAAATGAACAAAAAGAAAGAACGATATACTACAAAAAGCGATAAAAACAATCATGGACTAGGACTACTTTATGTAAATCAAATAACTAAAGAAAACGATAACTACGATTTAGAAACAACCATTGAAAACCAAATTTTCTCTCAAAAATTAACCATAAAAATATAAAAAAAGAGATTGTGAATGCAACGCCCCTAAAAGTTAGACTAAAACCTAACTTTTTTGAAGGATGCAGAATATTCACAGCCTCTTTTTTATATTCTATTTACTAAACCATTCATAGCATACATTACCATTGAGATAACCAATATGATTAAAAATCCTTTTCTATCTTTTGAAAGAATGTAATAAATAATACTATTTAAAAGTAAAACGATTGCTGGGGTACTCAATAAAACTAGTGAGTTAGTAACGTCAATAAACATTGAAACAAATAAAAATATCACTCCAACAATACTCATCGAAAGCGTCACTGAAGGAAAGATTTTAGTTAGATTCTCTTTTGAAGTGTTAAAAAGTTTAAGTCCCATAAAATAAATTCCAGTTTGAAAAAAAAGTAAAACAAAACCAAACAAAAAGATTGCAATTCCACAAATTATTAGCAATTTACTAGCAGGTATTCCCGTTTCGTGAACAGCTATATCAAATACAGGTTTGAATATCGGTTTCGTAATTAGCTCTATTAACATCAACATCAATACAATTGAGTAGAAAACTGACATAATCACTTTAAAAAATATATTGTCTTTCATTGATTTACTATTCCTTCTTTCGTTAGCTCAATTTTTTTGTATGAATTTATATTATCAAAGTTATGAGATACTATAATTACTGGACATTTTTTAGTTTTTAGTTGCTCAAGTATAACTTTCTTAGATTGTGGATCAATTCCAGATAATGTTTCATCAAGTACGATCAATCCCCACTCTTTGGCTGCATATAGTAGTGATAAACCAACCTTTAATTTCATTCCTAAAGAAGCTAAAGCATACTCAGTATCAAGCTGTTCTTTACTATATAAAGTTTCTGAAAGCAATTCAAGAATTTCATCTGTGCATCGCTCCCCATATAACCAGTAAAGCAATTTAATATTATCTCTGATTGACATATCAGACATTCCTATTCCTACCGCTTCTAAATATAAGGAAGATAATCCTGACTCGTTTTTTATTTCTCCTGAATCTGGGGATTCTATCCCTGTTAATAAATTCATTAACGTAGTTTTTCCTACTCCGTTTTTTCCGTATAGCACGTAAATTTCATCCTTTAAAGTATAATTCAGCTCATTGAGAATTTGATTATTTGTATATTTTTTTTTCAAGCTTTTTATTTCTATCATTAGAATACCCCTTCTACTATTGCAGCAATTAAAATAACTAATAATGAAGCTAAATATACTTTTCGAAGCTTCATAAAAGTTGGTACTAAAGTTTTCCAGCCTTTAAAAAATAATTGATAAAACATGGTTATAGACAAAAATTGAAAACAAAGAATATTTGGTATCTCCAAAAATCCATGAGGAAATAAATTTTTTAATGTTTGAATCACCCCAAAATTGATTGCAGATTGCGCAATAGGTACAGAAAGAAGGATATCGTCTTTAATAATTAATACCGGAGCAACTGGAAAAAATAAATACTGTAAGTAATTTAGTAGATTGTTGACAAAAATGGCCTCAACGTATTCTATCCCTTTTACAGGAGGGGTTGAGACTAACTCTTCAGTTTGTAAAATTCCACTATATTGGTAAAACAAGAATAGAATTAGAAAAATAAAAATTGAAACCACAAAAAATAGTATTACCCGTTTCTTTATATTAATGTTTACATCTAAAGTATCTATAAGAATTCCTCCCCATCCTAAAAAATAAAGAAAGTGAAGATAATCGTAATCGGCAAAAATTCACGCAAAACTGAATTTATATGAGATCTTGTCATCAATTCTCTTTCCAAAAAGAAAAAATAATACATGGACATTAACGGTATGTAGATAGTCTCAACGATACTCGGAATAATAAACTCAATAAAATTTCGAGAGTAAAAATAATTTGCAATCAAAATAATAAAAATAGTGAACATTGACAGTTTAAAATATAGAGTTGAAACAAATCTTTTAAAAAATGAAATTTTTGCAGATTTTAGAGCTTTAATTTTTGCTAATGGTACTTCGAAATCTTCTAGCTGATTATCAATTACAATTTCGTATTGGACAAGTAACATTAAAATAAAAGTAATTGCAGGGGAAAACGAAGCACCTAATTTATGAGCGATTAATGGCGCAATCACCCCTGGCACCAGCATGAATATCTTTTGCTTCTTATCACTGAATATTACGTTGTATAACATCGTTTTTAAGACAGAACGACTAGTACTATTTTTAGATTTAGTTACTTTTTGAAAATAAAAATCGTTAGAATTCCTAAAAAACAAATAACCAATTATTGACAATAAAAGATAAAGCACATATTTAATAATAAGATTCATCTGCAAAATAGTTGTAGCTAAAAAAAAGACTAATTGAAGTGTTGTGACTGCCTTTCCTCTTCTTGACATAACTATTTCTGCAATCAACACTTGAATTGATAAAATGAATAGAAAAAATAGATCAATCGAATGAATAAAATTACCTTGAATAAAACTAGCACATACAGAAGAAGCAAAAAACAGAACGCCTACTAAAATAAAAGGATTATAATAAAGGATTAACCATAAAAGAAATCTCTTTTTTCCATGATTATTCGCTAATACTACCCTGAATTTTTTCATGTTGAAGACATCACTAGTCAAAGGCAAATTATAATTTAGTAGCAAGACGAAAACACTGAATGAAAATATGACATTAGAAAAAACGGAATCAAAAAATCCCAATAGTAGTGCTGAAATAAGGTAAACACTCGAAGCGACAAAAAATAATGATTTTGTTGACCATGGCCAATTTATTCGTTTCCGATATTGCGCTAAAAGAAGTTTTTTTGGGAAAATTAAAGGCGACTTGATAGTCGCCTTTAATACGTTTTTACCAAGCTGCTGCATATTTAGCTCCATATTTTTTAATCAATGATTTCGCTGTAGCAACAATCCCAGCTGTAATCAAGCCGCCTCCAACAACAGCAGTGACAAGAGCAATGATTGTAGCGACTGCGCTACCAGTATTAATTATGTCAATAACTTTTTTTGCTGCATAAGAAGAGATCCCAAGGTTAGCAGTTAGCATTGGTGCACCCACAAATAATCCTACGATACCTACAATTGGTAAAACTAATAATAAATTCTTTTTCATAATACTTCCTCCATGTTTTATTATTTAAAAACTGTTACTACCACCACTGAATAAATCACCTAGCTATCCATAAATAGGTGAGAAAGCAGGTTCATCATCTCCTTGAAGCTATTTTCTTATATTGATCAATTAATAAGATATTTTTAGTTTATTCGTTGAAAAGTTCCATGTTTTAGAAATTACCTAAATAACAGTTTAAAGTGCCTAATTGGTAAAGTATCCTAATTTCTAGCAATCTACAGCCGTACTAAAAAACACGATAGCCTATTAGCACGTACTAGGTGCTTTTAGACTCAATCTCATCCTTTCTCATTGGATGATCTCATGCTTAATTGTGTACTTATCCATAAACTATTATTTGTTTTCTTTAAAAAAAGACTTTTTTATGAAAAACAGATCACGCTTGGCTCAACAAGACTTTACAAAATTCTAAAGATGGAAAATTTCTCAAGTTAGTTCAAAAATGTACAAAAACCGTGTAGTGAGAATTGCACAGTTCAGTCTACGAAGATGAAAGTTTTTTGAAAGAGGGTCACTGTTCTACAATTTTCGTGAAATAACGTATCTCATTTGTTAGATCCTCAATTTTTGTTGGACGAGCAGAACTAGTTTTTCACTGATTAGACGAAAAAGATGATAATTAGAAGCAAGTTGCCTCTAACCTATAGATTCGAAGTCGTAATAAATAAAAAAAAGACACCTTCCAAAAATTGGAAAGTGTCTGAAATGTTGATATATAAGATATATTAACGTTTTGAGAATTGAGAAGCTTTACGAGCTTTCTTAAGACCTGGTTTTTTAGCACCAAATTATAGTAAATATTAAAATCCTTATAAAACGTGGCGTTCAGCAACACTGTAGTGAGAAAGAATTCAATTTTTTTACATTTGTTTTAGTTAAATGGTGTGAACTTTTTATAATGTAATTGAGCAATTGCGAGCCGAAATAAATACTTTTATACTCACAGCATCATAGCTAAAAAAATCTAGTTGATTAAACATTTTATAAGTCGCTGCTCAGTAGCAACTCCTATTAAATTTCCTCTTTTAAATAGTTTACTTATCAAGGTTGAAGATGGATGACCATATTTATTATTTTTTCCTGCCGAAACTATAAAAACTGTATTTTTATCAAGATAATTAAACAAAAGATCATTCCAGTTTAAATACGAACCATGATGGGGGAGAAACATAAAGTATGTTTCTGAAAGTTCATTTTTAAAGAACCTTAAGAACTCATTCGCTCGAACATCATCTGATAAATTAATATCCCCAGTCAACATTGCCCCAACATTTTCTGAGTTTTCATTACAAAATGAAGAAGGATAATCAAAACACACCGCTTTATCACTATTTATAGGTTTATGATATAAGCATAAACTGGATTTATTTATCGAATCTTTACCCAATCTTTTAAGAGAATTTTTATAAATTTCTCTTATCAAAGTTTTCATATAATGTTTAGTTTTTTTCGTAGGATGTAGACCCTCTTTCAATTTTAACAAGTCTTGAATAGTATTACATTTATTTATTTTAAGTAACGCATCGAATTCATTTTCAATCCTTGAAATTGTTGCCTTCGATTTTTGCATATTATAAAACTTGAACAGCCATTGTTGTTGACTTGAAACCACAGTTGAGCTTGGCATGATACTTATCTTTTTTATGAGATCTGGCTCGGTGTATTTAGAATCAAGATCAAGAGAAATACCAATGGAATTATCATCTGAGTTCGACTCATCATCATTAACAGCAGTCTTTTCTAATACTAAAGATATTTTTTCAACTCTAGATGTTGCTCCAGTTATGTACAGTAAACTAAATAAAATTAAATAATCACCTATCCCTGAATAGGGAATGAACAATTGCTTGACTATAGTCTTACCGCTAAGTAATAAGAATAATCCATTAGCATGATCCGAATCAAAATGAGAAACAACTAGCATATCTATAGTATCGTTGATTAACTCATGTCTTTTATAGTTAGATATCAATAAGGCAAAGTCAGAATCTGTCCCCACCGTAGAATGGGTACCTCTCCCGCAATCATAAACTAAATTGAAAGCTTGGCCTATTTTTCCAGCATAAAATAATCCCTGCCCCACAGGTTGTATAGTAAAATCTCCTTGTGTCACTATTCCTCCCCCTCCCTCTTTATCAATTTTCTATATTGGTGTCTGTCTTCAGTTATCTATTATTTGATGATATAGCTTATTTAAAGTTATATCTCTCTTACTCTTCACTAGTTCACATTCCCAAACTATGATAACTTTCCATCCTAATTCCATTAATTCTTTATAAATTTTTTTGTCCCTTAAGACATTTCCGTTTATCTTATTAACCCAAAATTCTGTATTTGTCTTTGGTATAGTTGAATTTTTACACCCATGATGATGCCAAAAGCAGCCATTCACGAAAATAATTGTTTGATATTTCGGGAAAACCATATCTGGTTTTCCCAGATATCTCTTGTCATTAACCCTGTATCTTAATCCTTTACTAAACAAAAATTTTCTAACTAATAGCTCCGGTTTTGTATTTTTTGATTTAATTTGCGACATGTTTTTACTTCTTGCTTCTTTGGATATTTTATCTGCCATATTTTCACCTCATTAACACCAAATGATGAGTTTCTTCAAGCAGGTAGCTTCATAGAAATCGACCAAATAATAATTGCTCGAAGGTACTTAATATTGAAGATACTGTTTAAATATTGTATAACAGTCTCTTCCAATCACAGTAATATCAACCAATCCTAAATTTGATAGTATCTGCATTTTTGCTTCCCCTAACAATTGCCCTTGACCTAATCCATCAACGAGCTCCTCTTCTATTAAATCATCTTTAGGAATAACAAACCCATTTGAAAATTTATAATCATTTTCCTCAGCAAGTTCTTTATATGCTAGTTGATATAAATACTGTTTTGTAATATCACCAACACCTGGCTGACCTGAGACTACCAAGCGACCATCTACATTTTCCTTAAAATTTATTTGGTAGTATTTTGCATCAAAAATCTTAAACACCTTAGCTTCTGTGTCCACTTCTAAAACATCCAGAATAAGCGTTCCCTGTGCTTCAGTTTTTTTACCAGCGTGAATCCACAATGGTTTCTCAACGTAGTTAGAAAGTTTTAGTTTCCCCCACAAATGATTATTCGTTTCTAATTTTTCATCAGAAAATACTTTGTGCAACCCAAGGGAGTTCATATCCATGTCTAAGCTATTTCGATACACTTCTGCACAAACTTCTTCCCAGACCAAATTAAAATTAGTCGTTCCATACAGCTGAACTGAATCATCAGGATTTCTGTCACTTTCTTCAATATAATGTTTCATATTAGCAAGCATCGTTTGTTTTTTTGTAATGAATTGTCTGGAAAGCTCTCTATCAAGTAGATAAAGTAAATAATCATTAGTACCAAAATCACTAACACTTTCATCAGTTAGATGAAAATCAAAACCTAGGTTTATATAGTCCAGAAGAGCATCAATCTCATTACCTACTTCTGTTATAATTGCAGCATGTAATCTTCTTATGATATCTGACTCATCCAAAATATTAATTTGTGTGTGCATATCCAAATAAACTGGAACCCCATTATTCATGTACGGGCTACTTTCATCAATTGTCCTTTCCCAAAGAATTTGACCTTCGCCATTAATTTCAATTAATGCTTCCTCATTAGAATACAAGCCACTGGATAAATAATCTTGAAGAAGATGTATTAAATTCGAAAGTCTACTCTCCCCATATATTGTATCCGCACCTGTACCAGATGCTTTGTTTGATCTATTATATTTATCAATTACAGCAAGTATTTGGGTAAATTTATCAACTTTCCCTACTTCTTTTTTAGTTTCTCTCCAATATTTTGGATACACTAAAAAAGCAAAAGATTTTACCATTATAATTCCAACAAAAGTGAACTTATAATACTCATTATTGGTTTCTGAGAACATATCCACTTCTATATCATCTGGTATATCCTGAACAGGTATATGATGTTTCAAGCAATGACTTAACTCTAGCCGTTTTAATACATCTCTTAACTTATCCTCATTCAACATACCAGTATTTCGAAACATATTTTTAAAATGCCAAAAAGTGAAATGTTCCTGCTCTTTAAATTCAATAATCTGCACGAATTACACCTCATATTTCTTCGGAATTATTACTTATATACTCATCTTTCTCATATTTTTCAATATCATCATCAGTAATACCAAAAATTTTGAGACCTTCTAATTCAAAAGTTCTAACAATCTCAGAGTAACGCATTTTTTCTACATTTTTAAAAATTAATGTTCTATTCTGCTTGGCAACATCGTCAAATAAGTACATCAAGACTTTCGATTTAAATGTTTCAGTAACTGAGCTATTAGTATCAGTTAATACTTTTTCAGAAATAAAATAAGGACCCAACAATTTATCTTCTGGAATATTCTTATTTGTTGACAGAATATCATTGATGATACGCCGAAGTACATTCCAAGACACAAACTTCCGTTCTACTACATCTCCAATGTTAGATGGATATTCTATTTTTTTATAACTGGCAAATCTTTGTTTACCATCATTTTTAAGCCATGCATCATCAAGACCAAAATATTTTTGCTCCCAACGTCTTTTAAAAGCAGTATCCATCGGCATGACACCTTGATCGGCACTATTCATTGTTGTCCAGATATAAAAATTGCTTGGGAATACCAATCCATTTTTTAAAGTTTCCTTCATCTTGGCTACATTAACTTCATTTCCAATTTCTTTATAAATTGTGTTGAAATATTGTTGTAAATCTTCACTTATCGCTATTGGATATTCACTTGAATAGTCATCTTTTCTATCCAACAATTGAAACAAATCACCAAACACAGCTGCAACGTTAGCTCGATTTAACTCTTCAATAATTAATAGATAGGGTTCATCGGGATGCATGAACGCCTTGACCAACTGTTTTATTAACGGGCCTGGTATATAGCTATACGTAATTTTTTCTTCATATATGGTGTTATTGTCCTCATCTTTAACAATCTTGCCATTCAAATCACGTAACTCAATTTTCAGCGGGAATGGTTTGAAAACGCCCACAAAATTTCCATAGGACATATTTGGATGGAAAGTAACCCTTTCGATATTCTTTCCAAACAATTTACTATCTTGATTAAGCTGGTAACTTTTGCCCGTCCCCGGAGCTCCAAAGTATATATATTGTCTATGCTCCTCATGAAGCTTTTGGTTATATTCCTGAAGTTCAGTTTTAAATAATGTTCGAGCCCAATCTAAATACTTATTATATATAGTTTTTAGTTCTGATCCAGACCCACTATCTTTCGGTACAAATGCAGTATTTGGCTGAAGTCTTTCAGCTAAGTCCATAATTGACTCCACAGAATATTGAGTCGCAAATTTTTCAGGATTTTCCCAAATATTAATTGGTACAAAACTTTCTTCACTTAATTCTGAATTAACTGCATTAATAAACCTATTTAATGTATTAACATACTTGAGGTTAGATTCAACCGCCTCTTTCCTGTCTATAATCCATTGGCGGAATAATTTCTCATAATCTTTAGAGGTACTTTCTTCTTCAACCAAAGAAAAAAGCAAATTAAAAGAATCATCTTTAATATCAAAATTATTTGCTATCAAAAAAGAAATATCTGCGACATATGATGATGATACATTGATTAAATCTAATAAATCCAATACTGGCGAAACAAAGTAGTCGCTTCTAGACAAATCTTTTGCTCCACCCCACCAACTATAATCTGTTAGGAATTTTTTTATATAAGTAGTTTCTTCATTTGGCAACTCTTTAACTATTTTAGAAAATACATTCTCATCTAATTTTCCATCTTTAGCAGCTAAAATGAATGTTTTAAAGTTAGGATTTGATAAATTAGATTTACTCTTGATAAATTCTCTATAATCAATCACTTTTTTCGTCAGAGGGGCTCCAATAAAAGCAAGATAAAACCACTGGTTTGGAATATAAATATGTAGTTTCTTAGTTGATGTTACAATTGCAAAAGTATCATAAAATTCAATTTGGCTGCTACTATCCTTCATAGACTCTAAATATTTGTTCCTAAATCCTTCTGTTAGTAACACTTTTTGATTTGTAAATGCCCTTACTTTTGGCTTTTGTTCTTCAATTAATTTAGATAAATCAGTAAACATTAAGTATCCTCCTTTTATCTTGACAAATGCGAACTTATGTTTTACAGTGTTAACCAGAGGACATTTTGTCTTCTGATTGACACTAACAAGGAGTGGCATTATGGATAACCTTATTTTACCAGAGAATATGCAAACAATCCAAGTTGATCAAGGATTAGCTATAAAAGAAAAACGATTAGATTTAAATATGACTCAAAAAGAACTTGCAGACTCTGTTGGAATGCCAAAATTTGGTGATAGAACTATTCGACGTTGGGAAAAAGGTGAAACATCTCCTTCACCCTTAGAATTTTTATCCATTATGGAATTTTTGGAATCTGCTGGTAATAAACCGTTTTTAAACAACGACAAAGCCCCTTACACCATGATAGACCTTTTTGCAGGTATCGGTGGAACTAGATTGGGATTTCAGCTTACCGGTAAAGTAAAATCAGTTTTTTCAAGCGAATGGGATAAGTTTGCTCAAAAGACATACTTTGCAAATTTTGGTGAATATCCTCATGGTGATATTACCCAAATTGATGAGAAGGCCGTTCCAAATCATGATATACTCGTAGCTGGTTTTCCCTGCCAGGCATTTTCACAAGCTGGAAAAAAATTAGGATTTGAAGATATCAGAGGTACACTCTTTTTTGATGTTGCAAGAATTATTAAAGCTAAGAGACCAAAAATGTTTTTACTGGAGAATGTCAAAAATCTAAAAACACATGATAAAGGTCGAACTTACGAGACCATCATAAAAACTTTACGTGACATGGATTATGAAGTTGACAGCACTCTTTACAAAGCGCGAGATTTTGGAGCCCCTCAAAATAGAGAGCGAATCTATATTGTCGGCTTTGACAAGTTATCGCTAAAAAATATTGACTTGTTTGAGTTCCCAACTGCACCAAAGCCTAAAACTTGTGTTGGTGATATACTTGAAGACTCTGTTGATAAAAAATACACAATATCAGATACTCTTTGGGAAGGGCACAAAAGAAGGAAGCTAGAACATAAAGAAAAAGGTAACGGTTTTGGTTTTTCCTTATTCAACTCCAGTAGTCCTTATACCAATACAATTTCAGCACGCTACTATAAAGATGGTAGTGAGATTTTAATCGAACAATCAGGGAAAAATCCACGTAAAGTAACTCCACGTGAAGCAGCACGTTTACAGGGTTTTCCTGAAAAATTTATTATTCCAGTTTCTGATACTCAGGCATACAAACAGTTTGGCAACTCAGTTTGTGTTCCAGTCGTGAATGCAATTGCTCAGGAAATGCTAAGAGTTTTAGAAAATCAAATACTGTGAGTTTCAATATAAAAAATAGAAACAGGTGTGTGAACCATGGTGAGTTCGCACACCTGTTTTTTATTAACTTAATAATACTAAGTAAGTATCTAAACTGCTACTTTAATGCTAACAGAGACTTCATGATCTTAATATATTCATCTCTATTCGGATGGATACTAACTTCCTTAATTAAATCCACCAATTCAGGAGAAGTTTCTTCAACTACTCTCTTTTCTTGTTCAAATTCCGCAAAAAATTCTGAATAAGAAACATCTAATCCTTTTAAAATAGCTGTAAAAGTAACTAAAGATATTTTAACAGCACCCTTTTCAATCTGCCCAACGGTACTCCTGCTTATAGCAGATCGTTCAGCCAAGCTTTCCTGCGTGATTCTTTTTTTTTTCCGAAGATAGACAATGTGATTAATAATTCTGTCAGCTTCATTTTTTGCAAACTTCTTTACATCTTCTTCATTCATTATTAATCCTCCATCCTAGTTATCTATCTAAAGTCTAAATGATGAGTAAGTTCCGCTCCATTCATAAAACAACTCATTTTTTTATTTTGTTTTAAATAATGAGAATTCGTTGTATAATATTTGATGAGCAATAAATAAATTAAGAAAAAGGAGTTTTTTGAATGAAAAAAATTTTAGTTACCTCAGTAGTTAGTGGCTCAGTGCTTTTTGGCATACTTTTAGCTTCAGACGAATCTTATGCGGCTAGTTGGACAGAGCTAATACACCAGAGATGTTAAAAATTCAGGATGGACAAACTAGATACACAATGGCTTTGGGAGATACTTTGTGGGCTATATCTCAACGGATTAATCTGACCGTTCAAGCTTTAGCAGATATCAATGGAATTAATTTAACTTTAGGGGAACAATATTTATTGCCAGTAGGTCGCACAATTTATTTTGATGGTGATATAGCCATCGTAAAAGAGTCAAATGGAAATATCGTAAGTGAAACTATAGTGACTGATGAACAAAAAGTGAATCCGAACCAGAACATAGGTGAGTCGGTTAACCCCATAGTCACAACACCGCCAGTTATTACACCAGAAGTACCGATTAATCCAGTAGAACCAGTGGAGCCGACTAATACAACAACTCCAGTCAAACCTGTAGACCCTACAGAACCAACAACTCCAGTTGAGCCAACGGATCCCACTAATCCAGTAGAACCAGTTGATCCTACACCTACAGAACCAGAAGTACCAGACGGCCCTTATGTAGGTGCACAACTCCCAAGAGTACCAAATGGGGTTGTAGGAACATATACTGATGACATAGCTCTAATGGATGCGATGGATGCTTACAAGCTAGCAAACGATTTACATGGCTCAGATTGGGATTATGTGATTTTGAATAATGGATATGGATTTTATGCAGTCTGGGTAAACCAGTGAGTAACACTATGATTAAATGAAGAAACATACACGAGGAGGCAATAACATGGTTGACTATAAAGATTGCTTTACTAAAGATGAGTGGCACGAATTAATGGCAGCAAAAGAAGTTGCTAATAATTCTCCCGTTGAGCTTCGTGTCTCTTCTCCACTATTTGGAAAAGAAACAACGTACTCACTCTTCTTAAATGACATTTCACTCATCGGGCAAGGGTTCACATTGTCAGATGCTAATTGGCCTCATGCAAAAAGAATACTTCAACAGCACTTTAATCTAAAGGAATAATCATATGAAAGATTTAATGATTAAGAAAAAATTGTTTTTACCGGCTACTTCGGTTCTATTTATTTTGTTCTTTTTATTCCACAAAACTATTTTAGGTTTTTTAGCCATGCTTTTCGCATTTTTTATAGTGATACTGCTAGCAGTATTCTTTATTTCCATGACAAAAAGATCTATTTACCATAACTTTTTTAGTCCCAAAGCAAAAGAGCGAGAACAATTACAGAAAGATGAAATGCAAGTTCGAAAAAAAATAAAACAAGCTACTCAACAGCAACGAGAAACGGGAAAACAAAAACGGATTGACCGCATATTTAACAAGCGAAATACGTGGGAATAGGCATCTTCATAGATGTCTATTTTTGTTCAGTAACTTTTAAAGATGATTAATACTTTTTGTATTTAACACGCTGTATTTCCTAAACTTATGCGATAAAATAGGTATTAAAGAGGTGATAGAAATAGATTATTCACAACTATTTTCTGAAATTGAATGGCTGAATCTGAGAGATACCAAGCTATTAATCGGTGAAAAACCTGTTAAAATCTTCATTAATACAGAACCATACCACTATATACTAGAAATTTACCTGTCAGAAATATGCATTTTTGATAAAAAGGTGGATGATATGATTCATTTGGATGTCCTTAAAAGATTTCTAATATGTCTTTTTAATGTGGAAGAAATGATTGTATAAATTGTTATTTATTTAGTTATAAGAGAATTGACTATTTTCGTGAATAAAATAGTGAGTTTTCTTTTTTTGTTGCTGCCATACTATTTTTTAGTGAGAATTAATTAAACATTATAGCTGATTGATTTTTTTTAGTGAGAATTCATTAGACATTTTAGCATTTATAAAATTGAGTTGTGAGAATCACTTGAACATATTAGACATAAAACATGAGTTTGAATGAGCAGAAATTGAGCCTGTCACAAAAAAACTTAGTTTATCATCATGATAAACTCTCAGCAATTTCTTCAAAAATGACAAAATGACAGCTAAAATAAGGATATAAGTATCAACAGTTTAAACTATATATTTACTAAAACTTTCAGGACATTGGTTGGTTACTCAGACGTCCGAACTCCACAGAGTGCAATAAAGAATAATATTTTTGATAAAAGCATAACTACTATTAAATTTTTTGGGCATTCATTAGGCGAAGCAGACTATAGTTATTTTCAACAAATGTTTGACTATTATGATCTATACAATAATGATGAGTTGAAATTATATTTTTACTTTAAGCAACATGGATCGCAAGATGTCCTCGAACATTTAAGACTTCAAAGTGAAATGATAATTAAACTACTAGAAAAATATGGGGAAACAATGACAAATAAAGATCATGGAAAAAATCTGATAACACGTTTGCAGATGACCAAGAGACTTTATATAAAAGAAATCAAAGTGGATTTTATGTGGATTACCACAAATACTAATTAATAATTCTGTCCGTTACGATCGCTTTGCAATTGATCGTTGGATGAATCAGCTAGAAAAAACATCATAAGAGCACTATAATCAAGTCATAGTATTTGATTTCGGCTCGCAAAAAACTGGAGGAAAATACTATGGCAATTAACGAAACAAAGAATAGAACATATAGAGTCAGAAAAAAATATCCACTTGATGTGGCACTTCTTCTTGAATTAAAAAATCCGTATTTTGATAAAATATTTAAAACCATGAAGGAGGCTAAAGAAGCAGAATTGGATTTTGAAAATAAAATCCAAGAATTACGAAAAACTAAAGATAAGAATGTTTTTGAGTTGGGTGGAGAAATGCTATTTAAAGATTTTTATGAGAGTATCTGGCTAGATGCCTACTCCAATGGATCAACAAGTTCACACCCCACTCCTCCCACAAAAGTAACTATAAATAATACAAAAGACGTTTTTAGGCTGCATATTCTTCCGATGTTTGGTAGGTACTCTTTGAACTATTTAAATCAAAATAAGCAATTTGTAGCTGGAAAAATGACGGCTAAAGCAAGGGAGTATGCTAACTTTAAGACATTGAGGAGTTATGTAAATCAAATATTTGATTTAGCAGAAGAATACGATTACATCAGCTATAATAGACTATCTAAAACTTTAAAAAAGATAAAAGCATTAAAAAAGATTCAATTAGCTAATAATAAGCAGAAAGAGGATAAGTATTTATCGGAAGAAGAATTAATAAAATGGATTAAGGCAATAGAAGAAGATTATGGAGACGGGTTGCTAACCACTCAGGATTATACTTTATTCTGGACCACCTATCTTCTTTCAGATCGCAAAAGTGAAAGTTATGCCCTCCAGTGGAAACATATTGATTTCAACAATAACCAAATATATTTGGAACAGGCGTTAGATAAATTGGGAAGTGTAAAATCCACTAAAGGTAACAAAAAAACTATAATCCACCTTCCTGTAAAATTAAAGAGAATTTTATTGATTTGGAAATCCGAGCAAAAAAAAGAGTTAAAAACTTTGGAAATTGAGCAAACAGATCAACAATTTTTGTTTACCTATTGTGACATGCATGGGAATATTAATAAATGTGTCCATACAGATTTTTTAAACTATCGAATGAAATCAGTAAGAAAGCGTCATCCTGAATTGAAGCCTGCATCACCACATAAATTACGCCATACATCAGCTACCCTTGCAAAAAATATGGAATGACTGTGGAAGATATCTCAAATGGATTAACCCATTCAAACCTCGAAACAACTGGTACTTATTTAAATAATGATGAAGTCGTTCCATTAACTCCCGCAGACTATGCACTTAATCACTTGATGCAAAATGCTGGTGGGGAATAGGTGGGGATTTTGGTGGGGATTATTAAAAAAAGACTCCCAGAAAAATCTGAGAGTCTTGTAAAATCCACTTGTAACAAGGGATTAACGTTTTGAGAATTGAGATGCTTTACGAGCTTTTTTAAGACCTGGTTTTTTACGTTCGACCATACGTGCGTCACGAGTAAGTAAGCCAGCACGTTTAAGAGCTGCACGGAAGTCAGGATCAACTTCTAGCAATGCACGAGCGATACCATGACGGATAGCTCCTGATTGTCCAGCATAGCCTCCACCGTTTACGTTAACAAAAACGTCATATGCGCCTTTTGTTTCAGTAACAGCGAAAGGTTGATTGATAACTTCACGCAAGTCAGCATGTGGGATGTATTCTTCAACATCTTTTTTGTTTACAATAACTTTACCAGTTCCTGGTACTAAACGTACGCGAGCAACTGCATTTTTACGACGGCCTGTGCCGATATATTGAACTTGTGCCAATGAAATTCCCTCCTATTAGATTAAGTTTGTGATATCTAAAACTTCTGGTTGTTGAGCAGTATGTGGATGTTCTGAACCACCATATACGTTCAATTTAGTAAATTGTTTGCGGCCTAAAGTGTTTTTAGGAAGCATTCCTTTTACTGAAGTTTCGATTAAACGACGAGAATTTTTAGCACGCAATTCGCCAGCTGTGACTGATTTCAATCCACCTGGGTAGTTGCTGTGACGGTAATAAATTTTGTCAGTCGCTTTTTTACCTGTTAATTTCACTTTATCTGCATTGATAACAATGACGAAATCGCCAGTATCCACATGAGGTGTGAAAGTTGGTTTATTTTTACCACGTAGTACAGATGCAACAACTGTTGAAAGACGTCCCAATGGAACATCAGTTGCGTCTACTACATACCATTTACGTTCTACTTCGCCTGGTTTGGCCATATATGTTGTACGCACGTTAGTTTCCTCCAATTTAAGTTCTGATGTTTGACATACACTTCGAGTTTCCGGGGCTCTTTGTGGGGCAAACAATACCATTTAACATATTACCTGCTACTTTGCATAATGTCAACGTTTTTCTGCTCGCATGAAAAATTTTCCAAAAGTTTACACCTCTTAGCTATTTTCATTTCCCTGTTACATTTAAAATTCTATTTTTTGTATAAAAAAGAAAGAAACTACATTATTTTTTGTATATTAAATAATTTATTTATAATATAATGCATATTTATTAAATAAAAGTATTGCTTTTTTATTTTTATGATGCTATTATTTGAAACATCAATTTTCAAAAAGAATGCAAAGTAAGGGGAGTTTTTTATGAAAGAGAAAATTATTTTAGCTTATTCCGGTGGATTAGATACATCTGTTGCAATTAAATGGCTGACAGATGAAGGATATGACGTGATTGCTTGTTGTTTAGATATTGGTGAAGGAAAAGATACTGCCTTTATCAAAGAAAAAGCCTTGCAAGTTGGTGCTAGTGCTTCTTATGCAATTGATGCTAAAGAGGAATTCGCACAAGAATTTGCTTTGGTCGCGCTTCAAGGACATACTTTCTATGAACAATCTTATCCATTGGTTTCTGCTCTTTCACGCCCCTTAATTGCGAAGAAACTAGTCGAGCTTGCCCGAACAACAGGAGCTACAACCATTGCTCATGGCTGTACCGGAAAAGGAAATGACCAAGTTCGATTTGAAGTTGCAATCAATGCGTTAGCACCTGACTTAAAAATCATTGCGCCCGTTCGTCAATGGCAGTGGTCTCGTGAAGAAGAAATTGCTTATGCAAAAGATAATGGTATTCCGATTCCTGCAAATTTAGATAACCCCTATTCAATTGATCAAAACCTTTGGGGTCGCGCATGTGAATGCGGAATTCTAGAAGATCCTTGGGCAACACCACCAGCAGGAGCTTATGAGTTAACGACTGCTTTGGAATACACACCAGACCAACCAGATGTAATTGAGCTAACGTTTGAACAAGGTATCCCAATTGCATTAAATAAAGAAAAGATGTCTTTATCACAACTAATCTTGACATTAAATCAGCTCGCTGGTAAACACGGAATCGGTCGGATTGATCATGTTGAAAACCGGTTAGTTGGTATCAAATCTCGTGAAGTTTATGAATGTCCAGGTGCGGTAACATTGATGCAAGCGCACAAAGAATTGGAAGATTTGACTTTTGTTCGTGAACTAGCGCACTTTAAACCACTGATTGAGCAACAACTTGGTCAAATGATTTATGATGGTTTATGGTTCAATCCTTTAACGGAAGCTTTATTACAATTTCTAAAATCAACTCAAATTTATGTAAATGGTACCGTTCGGGTCAAGCTCTTTAAAGGAAATATAATTGTGGAGGGGCGGAAGTCATCCAATAGCCTTTACAGTGAAGAACTTGCTACTTATACATCGGCAGATACATTTGATCAACAAGCCGCTATTGGATTTATCAAACTTTGGGGACTACCTTCTAAGGTTCACGCAGAGGTACAATCGCAGCAAGAAAACTTGTCACAAATAATTTAAATATATTAGCCAATGAAGATTTCTTTACGTTATAACAGGAAAAAGAAGTCTTCATTGTTTTACATAATTTTTTGGGAGGAATAGACATGGAAAAACTTTGGGGTGGTCGTTTTCAAGGAAAAAGTGAACAGTGGATTGATGAATTTGGAGCATCGATTTCTTTTGATCAGAAGTTAGCAGAGCAAGATATTCTTGGTAGCTTAGCTCATGTCAAAATGTTAGGACATACAGGAATTTTAACTAAAGATGAAACTTCAGCAATTATTTCTGGTTTAGAAACTTTGCAGCAAAAATTAGCAGAAAATGAGTTACAGTTTACCATTGAAAACGAAGATATCCACTTAAATATTGAAACGTTGCTTCATCAAGAAATCGGTGCGGTTGCAGGAAAGTTACATACCGCTCGCAGTCGAAATGATCAAGTTGCGACAGATATGCATCTTTTTCTCAAGGAAACTGTTTTGGAATTAATCACCAAACTTCAGCAATTACGAACAACTTTGGTCAAGACAGCAGAAGAACACGTTGAAACAATTGCCCCTGGATATACGCACCTTCAACATGCACAACCAATCTCCTTTGGCCATCATCTGCTCGCCTATTATCAAATGTTGACCAGAGATATGGAACGTTTTACAGAAAGTTTAAAAAGGATTGATTTATCGCCACTGGGCAGCGCTGCACTGGCTGGAACTACCTTTCCAATCGACCGTCAATTTTCTGCAAAAGAATTAGGTTTTTCTGGTATTTATCAAAACAGCTTAGATGCTGTAAGTGATCGTGATTTTATCTTAGAATTCCTAAGTAACTGTTCCCTTTTAATGATGCACCTTTCGCGCTTTTGCGAGGAATTGATTTTATGGTGCAGTCATGAGTTTCAATTTGTTGAATTGACAGATACTTTCTCTACGGGAAGTTCCATTATGCCCCAAAAGAAAAATCCAGATATGGCTGAGCTCATTCGAGGGAAAACAGGGAGAGTTTACGGAAATCTTTTTGGTCTTCTAACATTGATGAAAGGTCTGCCTCTTGCATATAATAAAGATTTTCAAGAAGATAAAGAAGGTATGTTTGACTCAAGTGAAACAGTCCTAGCTAGTTTAACGATTATGGATGGCATGATTGCGACAATGAAAGTCAACCAATCACGTATGTACGCCTCCACGCAAAAAGATTTTTCTAATGCAACAGAATTAGCCGATTATTTAGCTACCAAGGGAATCCCTTTCCGACAAGCGCATGAGATTGTCGGAAAACTTGTACTCCACTGCACACAAAAGGGCTGTTTTTTGCAGGATATTCCGCTAACTGAATACCAAGCAATCAGTTCATTAATTGAAGATGATATTTATGATACATTGCGCTCAGAAGTAGCCGTTAAAAGAAGAACTTCCGAAGGTGGCACTGGCTTTGACCAAGTAAGAGCACAAATCAACCACGCATTTGCTCAATTAGCATCTGAATCCATTCACTTACCTTAAATTGTTCTGTTGAAAAGTTGTTATTATACATGGACGACCCACCTCATTCGCACAAAAAGACACGCGACTTATTCAAGCTGCGTGTCTTTTTTCTTCTATATTATAGAAATAAAAATTTAAGCATCGATTTCTGGTGCTTTTCCAAGGTGTGCTTGGATCATCCAGATGCGTTTTTCAGTTGCTGTTTTAAATTCGATAAAGATATCTTGTGTAGGATCGTCGCCTTCTTCACCAGAAACTTCAATTCCTTTTTGGTAAAGATCAGCTAAATAACGATAATTTTTCACTAACGTTTCTAAACGTTCTGGAATAGTACGATCCCAGCGTCCCACTTCGTCAGAAATTTTTGTATTGTCTGCAAACTCACGTAATGTTGAGTAAGGTGCGCCATCAAGCGTGATCAAACGTTCTGAGATTTCATCTAATTGATCATTCAGATCATCCATGAATTCGTCCATCATTGGGTGCAAAGTAAGAAAACCTGGACCTCTCATGTACCAATGTGTTTGATGCACCACAACAGACATTTGGCTTAAATCTGCAACTAATTGGTTCAATACTTCTTTTGTTTTTGGAAATTTCATTTTGTTACCTCCCTACATTTGTTTACATATAAAATCATAGTCAATTTTCAATTAAATGTACACTAAAACCAATTACCTGAGAATGATTTTCATCCCAATCATTGTTCAACTAAAATTTTTTCTGTGTAACTGCCGAAAAAACAAATGATATATCATTTGTTTTTTCGATAATTTTAATTAAATAATTTTCTGCGTTTCATTTTGCGTATTTCATTTTAGAAAGGGGCAAATCAGATGATACTTCATTTTATTATTGGTAGTTGTTTCGGATCATTTTTTTGTTTAATTGCACAGCGGCTTCCCGTTAACGAATCCATTCTATCACCTGGCTCACATTGTAATCACTGTCAAACACACTTGGTCTGGTATGAACTGATTCCTTTATTCTCAATACTTTGGCAAAAGTTTCGTTGCCGCTATTGCCATTGTAAATTGTCAATCAGTTATTTTTCAGCTGAGACACTTTGCGGAGCTTTATTTAGCTGGCACTTTTGCTTTTATCCGTGGGAGTTTCTTCCTTTATTTTGGATTAGCACAGCTTTTCTGTTAAGCCTAATGGATGTCTTTTATCTACTGATTGATTCGTTACTTCTTTATCTTTTTTGGGGAGTCCTGTGGTTTTCATGGCTTTTGACTGCCAGTTTTCACTGGGAGAGTGTCATCCTCGTCGTTTTTGTTATGTGCTTGCTTTTAGCATTTGTACCTAGGTCGTTAGGAATAGGTGATTGCTTACTGTTGATCTGTTGGAGCGGCGGATTATCATTTGCCTCTTTGGCTCAACTATTATTTATTGCGAGCTTACTAGGCGTAACGTTCTTCATTTTCTATTATTTACGTTACCAGAAACAACTCGTTCAACTTCCCTTCATTCCTTTTTTAACTATGGGATTAATAATTGTTTTAAGCAGTCCATAAATAAAAAACGATGCCCAGAGCCATCGCTTTTTACTTACAGCTATACAAAACAGAAATTCTTTTCATTATTTTTTAGAAATCTTATCTGTCCAATTTTTTCGGATAAAACCAGCACGGCCTGAACCTTCACGATATAAATTATAATGTACACGATTTTTTTTATAATAATCTTGATGATATTCTTCTGCTGGGTAAAAGGGAGCTCTTGGTTCAATTTTAGTTACAATTGGTTGCTCAAATCGACCACTCGCTTCCAATTGCTGCTTAGACTCCTCTGCTAGTTTTTGTTCTTCCTCATTCCCATAATAAATAACTGGCCGATAGGAGTCTCCTCGATCAGCAAATTGCCCTAAAGCATCCGTTGGGTCTGTCTGTTGCCAATAAGTGTCCAGTAATCGTTCATAACTGATTACTTCAGGATCGTATTCAATTTCTACAGCTTCCGTATGTCCTGTTGTACCCGTTGTTACTTGTCCATAAGTTGGATTTGGAACGTGTCCGCCAGTATAACCAGAAGTGACCGAAATAATTCCTGGTTGCGTATCAAAAGGTTTTACCATGCACCAAAAACATCCGCCAGCAAAAATTGCTGTTTTCGTTTTACTTGTCATTTTAAGTCATCTCCTTTTCTTTATCATACTCATTTCTCAGAAAAGGGACATTATTTTGCTTGAAACAATGGCGCACAAAGTCTTATTTGGTTTACCCTCTAGGGGTATATTCCAAAAGATGTATGCTACTCTTCTTCACAAATAATAGAAACCAAGTTTTCCACATGTGGAAATTCTATTTCTATTTCTATTTTTATTTATTGTTCTTGTGGATATTTCTGTCTGTTTCTAGCTCCTTTTTTATCCACAAAGTACAAAAGAGGTCGAACGTCAAGACGTTCGACCTCTTTTTATTTCAATTCAAAATTCTCAAGTGAATGATTTATTTTGTTTGATTATTGTTCATTGCATCTTCAGCAGCCATTTGTGCTTCAATATCAGAGATACTGTACACATTTTCGCTAGCCACACCAACTTCTTTTGGTTCCATATCACGGTAACGTTGCATACCAGTACCAGCTGGGATGATTTTACCGATGATAACATTTTCTTTCAAACCAAGAAGTGGATCTTTCTTACCGCGAATTGCAGCATCCGTCAAGACACGAGTTGTTTCTTGGAATGACGCAGCAGATAAGAAGCTGTTTGTTTCCAATGAAGCTTTTGTAATACCTAGCAAGACTGGACGAGATGTCGCAGGGACACCACCAGCAACTAAAGTATTGTAGTTTTGATCTTTGAAGTCTGCAATATCCATTAAAGTACCTGGTAAAATTTCTGTGTCACCTGGGTCCATTACGCGAACTTTACGTAACATTTGACGTACCATTACTTCAATATGTTTATCGCCGATTTCTACCCCTTGCATACGGTACACGCGTTGTACTTCACGCAATAGATAATTTTCAACAGATAAAACATCACGAACTTGCAACAATTGTTTAGGATCGATTGAACCTTCTGTTAATGGAGCACCACGATGGATCATATCGCCTTCAGCGACTTTCATACGTGCTGTATAAGGTACAGTGTACGTACGAGTATCTGTTTTACCTTTAATTGTTACTTCTTTTGTACGTGTTGCAGGATCTTCTGAGATATCAATAACATCTCCAGTTACTTCAGTAATCACAGCTTGTCCTTTTGGATTACGTGCTTCAAAAATTTCTTGGACACGAGGAAGACCTTGAGTAATATCATCTCCGGCAACCCCACCTGTATGGAACGTACGCATTGTTAACTGTGTACCTGGTTCACCGATTGATTGAGCAGCGATTGTACCAACTGCTTCACCTACTTCAACATCAGAACCAGTTGCAAGGTTACGTCCATAACAATGTTTACATACACCATGTTTTGTATTACATGTGAATACTGAGCGAATCGTTACAGTTTCAACGCCAGCATCAACGATTTGTTTTGCGATATCTTCAGAAATTAATTCATTTCCTTCAATAATTAGTTCGTCTGTTTCAGGGTTACGGATTTCTTTACGAGTGTAACGTCCAATTAAACGATCTTCTAATGATTCAATGATTTCATTTCCTTCACGAATTGCACGAATTTCAAGACCACGATCAGTACCACAATCTTCTTCACGGATGATGACATCTTGCGCTACGTCAACTAAACGACGAGTCAAGTAACCTGAATCGGCTGTCTTCAAGGCAGTATCGGTCATCCCTTTACGAGCCCCATGGGTTGAGATAAACATTTCTAAGACAGATAGTCCTTCACGGAAGTTTGAAATGATTGGCAATTCCATGATTCGACCATTCGGAGCGGCCATCAATCCACGCATACCAGCAAGCTGAGTAAAGTTGGAGATGTTACCACGAGCTCCAGAATCAGACATCATGAAGATTGGATTTTTTGCTTCCAAACCTTCCATCAGTTTTTGTTGGATTTCATCTTTGGCAGCATTCCAAACAGCGATTACGCGTTCATAACGTTCGTCATCTGTAATTAGACCACGACGGAATTGTTTTGTAATTGTTTCAACTTGTTTGTGTGCATTTTGGATAATTCCTTGTTTTTCTTCAAGAACACTGATATCCGCAATCCCTACAGTAATACCTGCATGAGTTGAATGTTTGTACCCTAAGTCTTTCATACGGTCAAGCATCTTAGATGTTTCAGTGACTTTAAAACGTTTGAAAACTTCAGCAATGATATTTCCTAAGTTTTTCTTCTTGAATGGCAAGATCAATTCTTGTTCTTTGATGTGTGCAGGAATATCTGTACCCGCTTCAACAAAGTATTTATCTGGCGTTTGAACAGTTAAGTTAAAGTCAGTTGGTTCATTCAAGTAAGGGAACTCTTGTGGCATGATTTCATTAAAGATAATCTTACCAACAGTAGTAATCATTGTGCGTTCTTTTTGCCAATCAGTAAATGGTTTGTCACCTAATGTGTTAGGGTTCACACCAATACGTGAGTGTAAATGAACGTAGCCGTTACGCCATGCAATCACAGCTTCATTTTGATCTCTGAAGACCATTCCTTCGCCTTCACGACCTTCTTCTTCCATAGTTAGGTAATAGTTACCTAAAACCATATCTTGAGAAGGTGTTACAACTGGTTTACCGTCTTTTGGATTCAAAATATTTTGTGCAGCAAGCATTAACATACGTGCTTCAGCTTGCGCTTCTTCATTCAATGGAACATGGACAGCCATTTGGTCTCCATCGAAATCGGCATTGTAGGCTTCACAAACAAGTGGATGCAAACGAATTGCACGTCCTTGGACCAATACTGGTTCAAACGCTTGAATACCAAGTCTGTGAAGTGTAGGTGCTCGGTTAAGTAATACTGGGTGTTCTTTGATTACGTCTTCTAAAACATCCCAAACTTCATCTTCTTGACGTTCGATTTTACGTTTTGCATTTTTGATGTTTGATGCAAGTTCACGTTGGACTAATTCACGCATTACAAATGGTTTGAACAATTCAATAGCCATTTCTTTTGGAAGACCACATTGATACATCTTCAAGAAAGGACCAACAACGATAACTGAACGACCTGAATAGTCAACACGTTTACCTAGTAAGTTTTGGCGGAAACGACCTTGTTTCCCTTTTAGCATATGAGAAAGAGATTTCAATGGGCGGTTACCTGGTCCAGTAACTGGACGGCCGCGACGACCATTGTCAATCAATGCATCAACTGCTTCTTGCAACATACGTTTTTCATTTTGAACAATGATTCCTGGTGCGTTCAAATCTAATAAACGTTTCAAACGATTGTTACGGTTGATTACTCGACGATACAAATCGTTTAAATCACTTGTTGCAAAACGTCCACCTTCTAATTGAACCATTGGACGTAAATCTGGAGGAATAACAGGAATAACATCCATAACCATCCAGCTTGGTTCATTTCCAGAGGCACGGAATGCTTCTAAAATATCTAAGCGGCGAATAGCACGTGTACGTTTTTGTCCTTGTGCTGATTTTAATTCTTCTTTTAATTCTGCAACTTCTGCATCCAAATCAACATTATCTAGTAATTGTTTGATTGCTTCCGCACCCATTGCAGCTTGGAATTCTTGACCATACTGTTCACGTTTTTCACGATATTCACGTTCAGTCAATAATTGTTTCTTCTCTAAATTAGTATTACCTGGTTCGATAACTACATAAGAGGCAAAGTAAATGATTTCTTCTAATGCGCGTGGACTCATGTCTAAAACAAGACCCATACGTGAAGGAATACCTTTAAAGTACCAGATATGTGAAACAGGAGCAGCTAATTCAATGTGACCCATACGTTCACGACGAACTTTCGAGCGAGTAACTTCTACTCCACAACGGTCACAAACAATTCCTTTATAACGGATACGTTTGTATTTTCCGCAGGCACATTCCCAGTCTTTTGTAGGACCAAAAATCCGCTCACAGAACAACCCTTCGCGTTCAGGTTTTAAGGTACGATAGTTAATCGTCTCAGGCTTTTTAACTTCGCCGTAAGACCAGCTTCTGATTTTTTCGGGAGAAGCCAAACCTATTTGCATACTTTCGAATTTATTTACATCGATCAAAAGGGGTTCCCTCCATTTCGTTTAATGGCAAAACCACAAGGCGGCTGATCATCGACCGCCTCGCAGCCCATAGACCGGATTAGTCTAATTTATCTTCTGCAGTTTCAAAGTTTTGAATCGCATCTTCATGCACTTCTTCAACTTGTTCTGCAGCTTGTTTTTCTAATTCTTTTGCAGATTGTTGTTCAGCAAATTTTGTTAAAGCATCTACTGTAATCAAATCATCATCTTCGTCATCCATGTCGCGTAATTCGATTTCTTCGTCTTGGATATCTAAGACACGCATGTCTAAACCTAATGATTGTAATTCTTTAACTAATACACGGAATGATTCTGGTACACCAGGTTTTGGAATTGGTTCGCCCTTAACGATTGCTTCGTATGTTTTCACACGACCAACAACATCATCTGATTTATATGTCAAGATTTCTTGTAGGGTATAAGCAGCACCATAAGCTTCCAGTGCCCAAACTTCCATTTCCCCAAAACGTTGTCCACCAAATTGAGCTTTACCACCCAATGGTTGTTGTGTAACCAATGAGTAAGGTCCAATTGAACGAGCATGTAATTTATCATCGACCATGTGGGCAAGTTTAATCATATACATAACCCCAACAGACACACGTCCATCAAAAGGTTCCCCAGTACGTCCATCATAAAGAACTGTTTTAGCATCGCTAGCCATACCAGCTTCACGAACTGTTGCCCAAACATCTTCATCAGTCGCGCCATCAAATACAGGAGTCGCTACGTGGATTCCTAATTGACGTGCAGCCATACCTAAGTGTAATTCTAATACTTGTCCGATGTTCATCCGAGATGGTACCCCTAATGGATTCAACATGATATCGATTGGTGTTCCATCAGGTAAGAATGGCATATCTTCTTCTGGCATAATACGGGATACAACCCCTTTATTACCATGACGACCGGCCATTTTATCCCCTTCATGAATTTTACGTTTTTGAACGATATAAACACGAACGAGCATGTTAACACCTGGTGACAATTCATCGCCAGCTTCACGAGTAAAGATTTTTACGTCGTGAACGATTCCGCCACCACCATGTGGTACACGTAATGAAGTATCGCGAACTTCACGAGCTTTTTCGCCAAAGATTGCATGTAGCAAGCGTTCTTCTGCTGATAATTCAGTTACACCTTTTGGAGTGACTTTACCAACAAGTAAATCGCCATCTTGAACTTCCGCACCAATGCGGATAATGCCCATTTCATCTAAGTCTTTCAAAGCGTCTTCCCCAACGTTAGGGATTTCGCGAGTAATTTCTTCAGGTCCTAATTTTGTATCACGAGCTTCTGATTCGTACTCTTCAATATGAATTGAAGTATAAACATCATCTTTTACAAGACGACGGCTCATGATAATCGCATCTTCATAGTTGTAACCTTCCCAAGTCATGAAACCAACTAAAACGTTTTGTCCTAGCGCCATTTCACCTTGTTCCATAGAAGGTCCATCTGCTAAAGTATCACCTTTTTCAACGCGTTCACCTAAAAGGGCGATTGGGCGTTGGTTATAACTTGTTCCAGAGTTTGAACGACGGAATTTTGTTACAACATATTTATCTAATGCTCCGTTATCACGACGAACGCGGATTTCTGAAGCATCTACATACTCAACGACACCGTCATGTTTACACAATAATGCAGCACCTGAGTCATGCGCAGATTTATATTCCATACCAGTACCAACCCATGGTGATTGCGGATTGATCAATGGAACAGCTTGACGCTGCATGTTGGCACCCATCAAGGCACGGTTGGAGTCATCGTTTTCCAAGAAAGGAATACATGCTGTCGCAACAGCAACTACTTGCTTAGGAGAAACGTCCATGTAGTCAACTTTATCAATAGAAACTTCTAAGTTTTCACTTTGTGCACGAGCCATTACAACATCTTCAGCAAATGTACCATCTTCATTTAGAAGGCTGTTTGCTTGGGCAACGATATAGTGGTCTTCGATGTCAGCAGTTAGGTAATCAATTTGATCAGTAACACGCCCTGTCGCGCGATCAACTCGGCGATATGGTGTTTCAATAAAACCAAACTTATTAACTTTTGCATAACTTGACAAACTGTTAATTAATCCGATATTCGGACCTTCAGGGGTTTCAATCGGACACATACGACCATAGTGAGAATAGTGAACGTCACGAACTTCATAACCAGCACGGTCACGAGTCAAACCACCAGGCCCTAAGGCTGATAGACGACGTTTGTGTGTTAACTCACCCAATGGATTTGTTTGGTCCATGAACTGTGATAGCTGTGAAGAACCAAAGAATTCTTTGATACTTGCTACAACTGGACGAATATTAATCAATTGTTGTGGTGTTAAAGTCTCTGTGTCTTGAATAGACATTCTTTCACGTACCACACGTTCCATACGAGCTAAACCAATACGGAATTGATTTTGTAATAATTCACCAACTGAACGGATACGACGATTACCTAAGTGGTCGATATCATCAACATTCCCGATATCTTCCATTAAGTTCAAGAAGTAACTCATTGAAGCAATAATATCTGCAGGACGAATTGTCTTAACAGCTGCTTCTGGGTAACCATTACCGATTACATTAACTTCACGTTCTGGATCTTTTGGTGAAAAGACTTTGATTACTTGAACAGTCATTGGATCAGTTACTACACCGTCTTCAGATGGGTAATAAGTAACTGAGTTTAAGCCATTGTCAATAAATGGAGCTAATGTTTCCATCACTTGGTGAGTCAACACAGTTCCTTTTTCAACGATGATTTCACCAGTTTCTGGATCAACTAATGTTTCAGCTAATGTTAAGTTTAATAGACGTGTTTTTAAGTCTAATTTCTTATTTACTTTGTAACGACCAACATTTGCTAAGTCGTAACGTTTTGGATCGAAGAAACGAGCATTTAATAAGTTACGAGAACTATCTGCTGTTTTTGGTTCTCCTGGACGTAAACGTTCGTAAACATCTTTCAAACCTTCTTCTGTACGTGAATCACTTGCATTTTTGTGCAAGTCTTTTTCAATAGTGTTACGTAATGTTTCGCTATCGCCGAAGATTTCAAAAATCGTATCATCAGAACCAAATCCTAATGCACGAACCAAAACAGTCAAAGGAATTTTACGTGTACGGTCGATACGTACATAAGAAATATCTTTTGCATCAGTTTCCATTTCCAACCAAGCACCACGGTTAGGAATAACTGTTGAGCCAAAGCCTTCTTTTCCGTTTTTATCTACTTTCCCATGGAAGTAAACACCTGGTGAACGAACTAATTGAGAAACAATTACACGTTCAGCACCATTGATAATAAATGTACCTTGTTCAGTCATTAGTGGGAAATCGCCAAAGAATACTTCTTGTGCTTTGATTTCACCTGTTTCACGATTTGTTAAACGCAAAGTAACATGTAATGGTGCAGAATAGTTAGCGTCATGTGCGCGAGCTTCTGCTACTGTATACTTAGGTTCCTTAAGTTCATAATCCACAAATTCCAAAGATAAATTGCCATTAAAATCATCGATTGGCAAAATGTCTTCAAACATTTCTCTAAGTCCTTCATCTAAGAACCATTGGTAAGAGTCTGTTTGAATTTCAATCAAATTTGGTAATTCCAACACTTCACTGATGCGTGCGAAACTTCTACGTTCGCGATGTTTTCCGTATTTTACTACGTGTCCAGCCAAGCTCTTCACCCCTCTAAAATGTCATTCAAAAAGACTACCCGACTAATTGTTACAAAAATATTTCAAATATTTTTTTTAGGTAACAACAGACATTTTTTGCGGCTTTTAGGCAAAAAAAAACCAAAAATAGAACAATCTCTTGAAAACTTACTTTCGTGAGCTCCTACTTTTGTTTCTCTTATAAAGCCGAAACGGACAATATTTCGTTTCTGCCTTTCATTCATCAGATAGTTTTTGCAACTTCATATAATACACGTATTTCGTACAAAAGTCAACCTCTCATCGCTTACCTCACTTGCTTTCGCAACCTTTTCTTAATTTTTCATCTACTACCAATTTTTTTCATTGTTCACTTTTGTGTTGACAGACCAAACCTCCTTTGCTAAGATTGAGAAAATTCATTTTGTGGAGGAACTACTATGATTACTAATCGAATAACACCAACACAACTGAATAACTTTTACTTTAGCTACTTTAGATAGGTTTGTATTCATCATGATGGATACAAACGTTAAACAACTTGTTTGTATCTATGATGGCTAAAGAACTTTGTATTACGCAAAAAGCCACGTAGACATTACGCTAAGTGGCTAAGCAAAGAAAATACAAAGTATTTCTGGTACCATACTTTTCTATTTATTTTCTCGCTTTTTCGAATCCATTTAGACGTCATGTCTGAATGGATTTTTTTGTTTCTTAAAACTAAGGAGGAAATCAAATGAAAAAGAATGTATTAATTGGACTTGGACTAACAGTATTACTTGCACTAGGCGGCTGTGCTCAAAAAAGCGAAGCAAAAAATGGCGATGAAGAAATGAAAACCGTCGGCGTACTTCAACTTGTACAGCATAATTCACTCGACGATTCCTATAAAGGATTCAAAGAAGGCTTGTCAGAAGGTGGCTACGTTGAAGGTAAAAATTTAACGATTGACTATCAAAACGCTCAAAACAATCAGGATAACTTGAAAAGCATGAGCGAAAAATTAGTCAAAGAAAAACCTGATTTATTATTGGGGATTGCAACACCTGCTGCCCAATCATTACTAAATGAAACGACAACTATTCCAATTACTGTTACTGCGGTGACTGATTTAAAAGAAGCAAAACTAGTTTCTTCCAACAAAGAACCTGGCGGGAACGTCACTGGAACTTCTGATATGGTTCCAATCAAAAAACAAATTGATTTATTACTAAGCATCGTTCCTGGCGCTAAAAAAATCGGAATCATGTACAACAACGGTGAAGCAAACTCTAAGCTTCAAGGCGATCTTGCTCAAAAAGAATTAGAAAAAGCGGGAATCAAAGTAAAAGTCTTAACTGCTAACTCCACCAACGATGTTCAACAAGTAACGAAAAGTTTAGCCAAAGATGTTGATGGTATTTATATTCCAACAGACAATACATTTGCTAGTGCCGCAAGTGTCGTCGGTGAAGTCGCAAAAGAAACGCAGACCCCTGTCGTCGCTGGTTCAGCTGCACAAGTAAAAGAAGGCGGACTTGCAACTGTCGGCATTGATTATGAAAAACTTGGAAAACAAACTGGAATCATGGCTGCAAAAATTCTTGATGGAAAAGCAACACCCGACTCACTTCCTGTCGAATCTGCAGACGATTTAGAACTAGTTGTGAATGAAAAAATGGCAGATGCTTTAGGGATTGATCCTTCCAGCATCAAAGTAGCCGAATAGCAGACAATAGGAGGAGCAAAACATGTTAAATCTACTTTCAATTTTCTTATCATCTGCCTCACAAGGTGTTCTTTGGGCATTATTAGCAATTGGTGTTTATATTACGTTTCGTATTTTAGATATTGCTGATTTAACTGCTGAAGGAAGTTTTCCTTTAGGTGCTGGAATTGCAGCAATGAGTATTACACAAGGAATTCATCCTTTGCTTGCCTGCCTGCTAGGTTTTTTAGGCGGTGCGTTAGCTGGATTAGTTTCTGGCTTGCTTCATACCAAACTAAAAATCCCTGCATTACTTGCAGGGATCATTACCATGACAGGTTTGTATTCTGTGACCTCACGAGTGATGGGCGCACCTAATATCTCATTGCTTGGACAGCCCACTATTTTTGAATGGGTCGAATCATTGGGTGTTTCAAAAACAACTGCCGTTTTAATTGTCGGTTTATGTATCGCTTTACTGATTGTTTTTCTACTAGTGTTTTTCTTAAGAACAGAAACAGGGCTTGCAATTCGAGCAACGGGAGACAACCTAGCGATGAGTGAAGCAAATGGAATCAACACGGATAACATGAAAATCATTGGCTATATGATCTCCAATGGTTGTATTGCTTTAGCTGGCTCATTGCTTGCACAAAACAATGGCTTTGCTGACTTGAATTCTGGAATTGGCACAATTGTTATTGGCTTAGCTTCGATTATTATTGCGGAAGTTTTATTCCGTAACCAACCTCTACTTTCACGTTTCTTAACAGTCATTCTTGGTGCAGTGATTTATCGCTTCATTTTGGCACTCGTTTTCGAATTGAATGTCGAACCTAGTGACTCTAAATTAGCTTCTGCATTAGTTTTAGTTATCTGTTTATCTTTCCCACAAATTCAAGAAAAATTGCGCATTCCTAAATTCAATCGAGGAGGGAACAACAAATGAGTCCTGTATTGACAATTAAAGATCTACATCATACTTTTGAAAAAGGAACAACAAATGAAAATCATGTACTAAAAGGAATCAACCTCGCACTCCAACCAGAAGATTTTGTAACAATTATTGGAGGAAATGGTGCTGGAAAATCTACCTTACTTAATAGCATTGCAGGAACTTTTACTGTCGATCAAGGGCAAATTCTCTTACGTGAACAAGACATTACCAAAAAATCTGTAGTAGAACGTTCCAAAAATATCAGCCGTGTATTCCAAGATCCCAAGCTAGGGACAGCTGTTCGTTTAACTGTTGAAGAGAATTTAGCTCTTGCAATGAAACGAGGCAAAAAACGTGGTTTCTTTCGTGGCGTAAAGCCTCAGGACCGCCAATTTTTTAAAGAACAACTAGCAAGCCTGAATTTAGGATTAGAAAATCGTTTGACTACAGAAATTGGTTTATTATCTGGCGGGCAACGACAAGCAATCACATTATTAATGGCGACGTTACAACGCCCCGAATTGATTTTATTAGATGAACATACTGCTGCACTGGATCCGGCAACTTCTGCTACTGTAATGGAATTGACTCAGAAATTAATTCAGGAACAAAAATTAACAGCTTTCATGGTTACACATGATATGGAAGATGCCATTCGTTACGGCAATCGCTTAATCATGTTGCATCAAGGACAAATCGTTGTTGATATTGCAAATGAAGAAAAACAACAATTAACTGTTACTAAATTACTTGATCTTTTCAAAAAGAATAGCGGTACAACACTGAAAGAAGATACTGTTCTTTTAGCTTAATTCAATAAAAAGAAAAGCAGCTGAAATTAACTTTTTACTATTGTATACGAAGAAAGCCAGAATTTGATACAATAGCAAAAAAGGAGTTGGATAATCAGATGGCTACAAAAGATACTGTACTTCGTTTACTAAAAAATTCAACGACATTTCTTTCTGGAGAAAAAATTGCCCAAGAACTACAACTTTCTCGTACCAGTGTTTGGAAAGCAATCAAAGAATTAGAAAAAGCGGGCTATCAATTTGAACATGGGCCAACCGGCTATCGGTACTTACCCTCTGATGTACTAGACGCAACAGAAATCAAACAGGAACTTCAGAACGACCAGCCACATTTGCACGTGCAGACAATGGCTACTTCTGAATCAACGATGCAAGATGCAAAACTAGTTGCCGCAAAAGGAGCAGACTACCCTGCATTATTTGTGGCAGACATGCAGGAAAATGCACGTGGTCGTTTCGGCCGACCATTTTTTGCCGAACCAGAACGTGGCATTTACATGAGTTTACTTTTGCATCCCAACCAAGAGTTTGATGAATTACCTCAATACACTTTAGTTGCAGCCAGCGCTTGTGCTAAAGCAATCGAAAAACTTACGGGGGCATCAACTCAAATCAAATGGGTCAATGATATTTATATCAATGGTAAAAAAGTTTGTGGTATTTTATCAGAAGCGATTAGCGATATGGAATCTGGCAGAATCAGCCATGTAATTATTGGGATGGGTATTAATTTTTCATTACCACAAAATGAATTTCCCCAAGAAATACAGCAAAAAGCAACTTCTATATTTCCTGATGGTCATGCAACGATTACTCGTAATCAATTAATCATTGAAATTTGGAAAGAATTATTTGCTTACTTACGTGAGCCAGCAAATAAAGAATACTTATCCTTCTATCGAAAAAAATCATTTGTTTTAGGTAAACAAGTTTCTTTTACTCAAAAAGGTATCACGTATCATGGCGTTGCTAAATCAATTACGGATACAGGTGAATTAGTAGTTCAAACTCCTCAAGAACTTAAAATATTATCTTCTGGGGAAATCAGTCTTTCATCAATCAATTAAAAATACGCATACCTTATGACAAATTTTCTATCATAAGATATGCGTATTTTTTATTAGATGTTTTGAAAAAGAATAGTTAACAATAATCCTAAAACATAGCTACCATTAAACAAAATCATGTTTTTGATGGAATAACTAAAACTAATTGGTTGTGGCAAACTTTTTTTGAATGCTTGCAAGTTCCCGTGAATTTTCGGAAAAGTTGCTAAGATAATCAAGATTGGCCATTCAAATACGCCCGTCAACAATCCTAATAATATCGCTACATAACTAGCATACATCAAGCTTTGAAAAAGAACTGTTCCCACTGGGCGACCAATATAAAACACTAACGTATAACGATGATTTTCAATGTCTCGATCAAGATCTCTTAAATTATTGGCTAGCATGATATTGGCAATTGTAAAAACTAATGGTAAAGAAGCAAGAACAATAGCCGCAACTGCCCAAAAATTCCCTTCCAACGTAAAATTACCAGTTTGGAAATCAATCATTAAATCATAGACATTCGTATTATGAGTATTGACATAAACAACCATTGCAAAAATCCCCAGACCCATCGTAAATCCACTAAAAATTTCTCCTAATGGCATACGTGATAAAGGAATTGGTCCAAAAGTATAAAACACACCAATAAAACAGCAAACAGCGCCCATCACTAACAGTAACCAGCCCGTTTGGATTGTCAAAATGATACCGATAATAAAAACAAATGCAATCATCCCCAAAATCATATTTCGAATAATTTTTGGTGAAGTATTTGTTCGACCAATTACGTTTTCTTGATATTTATAGACTTCCGAATGCGCTTTTTGATAATCCATATAATTATTGATTGCTGTCGTTGCTAAATCAAAAACTAACATTCCTATAAAAAATAAAAGTGTACTTAACCAGTGTACTTCATGAAAAAAAGCGATAGAGAATAAGACCCCTATCGCAAAAGGAAATACACTTGCCACTTTTGTTCGAATCTCAACGACTTCTAAAAAAATTTTCAGTGACATCTGCTTACTCCTATTCTAGCTTCGAACGATCACCCATTGAGTAATCTGAGTCTTCCGCTAATTTGAATTCATCTTTGATTGGATCAGTCACATAGACTTTTCCTTCTTTGGTAACAAAAATAGCATTTGTTCCATTATCTAATTCTTCAACATAAGATAACCCTTTTTTCACACCCATTGAGAAAACTGCTGTTGAAAGGCCGTCACCATCAACTGATTTATTTGTGATGATTGTCACACTAGCAATATCATTGTCAAAAGGATATCCTGTTTGAGGATCAAATAAATGATGGTATTTCACACC
This sequence comes from Enterococcus sp. DIV0176, assembly GCF_050528535.1. Lineage (NCBI taxonomy): Bacteria > Bacillati > Bacillota > Bacilli > Lactobacillales > Enterococcaceae > Enterococcus > Enterococcus sp. DIV0176. The sequence continues at coordinate 2,598,241 of NZ_CP172879.1, forward strand.
ATCTACTTCCAAATAGCGTTCATAAATTCCAGAGGTTACGAGCGTTTTATTTTTTTCTTTGATTGTCCCTAAAACCGAACCACGAGCAAGATTAGGATCCTGAATGCCGACATTCCAATCTTGATTTTCTCCACGAGGACTGTGTCCTAAAACATACACATTTCCGCCTAAATCAACAATTGCTGTTGTTACGCCGTTATCTTTTAGTACCTTGACAACTTCATCCGTAATGTATCCTTTAGCAATTGCCCCTAAGTCAATAATCATTCCTTTTTCTTTTAAGTAAACAGTTTTTTCTTCATCATTCAATTCAATTTTATGATAGTCAACTAATTTTAAAGCTTGATCAATTTCTTCTTGTGATGGTTTTCTGGCATCATCAAAACCAATGCGCCACAGTTGTGTTACTGAACCAATTGCCATGTCAAAACCGCCACGAGAATCTTCACTATATTCATACGCTTTCTTCACAAGTGAATAAACATCATCAGAAACTTTAACAGGTTTAATACCTGCTTGTGCATTGACCTCATCAATCTCGGAACCTGATTGATTGATTGTAATTTTGTCGCCTAATTCTTTTACTCGATCAAAGGCTGGTGTTAATACAGATTTTTTTCCTTCATCATACACTCGTATTCGTACATAAGTTCCTAACAAGAATTTTTCTTGTGCATATGGTTCACTCAAAATTCCTTTGGCTGGTTTATCGCTATCAGCTGTCTTTTCAGATGATGAACCACAACCAACTAGTGCAACTAAGGTACATACGGCTATTAAGGAAAGTAGTAATTTTTTACGCATAATTTTCCCCTTTTTACTTATTCTCAAGTTATCATACCTTCTTTTTTTCTAAATGAAAAGGTCGACACCAAAAAGAAAGAGGCTGATCCCAATTAAGTGATCAGCCCGTCATCATTTCTTGTTTAATTATTTAGTTACGATGTTGTCAACTTCAATTGTCGTTGTATCGCCTTTTTCAGCAGCATTGATCAATTGTTGACCATACATAATAAATGAATGTGAGCTATGTGTAGCACCTGTTACTACTTCTACATCAGCTGGTGAACCGTCTTCTTCACTCATAACTTTAACTAATTCTTCGTTTAGTTCTGGGATGTATGTTTCTGGAGCAGTTCCGCTTTTTTCTTTCATTGATTTGTTGTATTCAGCGTCATCTTGTTTTGATTTTCCATCTGCATTGATGTAATCAAAGTTTGATTTTGTAACTTTACCATCAGCTACAGTTAATTCAAATGTTGTACGGTAACCATTTTTTTCATTTTTTTCTTCTAAAGTATAAGTACCATCTTTCAAGTCAGCACCATTATCAATTTCAATTGTTTCTGTGTTTCCAGCTTGAGCAGCTTGGACTAATTGTTGAGCGTAGTTTTGGAAGCTTTCTGATGAATGAGTTGCTCCTGTTACTACTTCTACATCACCTGGGTTTTGTGCTTCAACAAATTTTTCATTTAATTCAGGAATAAATGCTTCTGGATTTGTACCAGATTTTGCTTTCATATTTTTATTGTAATCAGCATCTTCTTGTTTTGATTTTCCATCTTCATTTACATTGTCATAGTTTGATTCAGTGATCTTTCCATCTTTAACAACGATTGTGAACACGGTACGATAACCATTTGAATAATTTTTTTCTTCTAATTTATATGTGCCATCTTGTAATTCTCCACCTGCGATTACAGTTGCAGTTGATTCAGTTGTTGAACTTTGTGAAGATTGTGCAACTGAAGATTCTGAAGTTGAACTTTCTGAACTACTGTTGTTGTCTGCTCCACAAGCTCCTAATACCAAGGCTGAAAACGCTAAAACAGCAAATCCAGTTACAAAACGATTCTTTTTCATTATTAACCCACCAATCCCTTTTTATAATTCTTATAAATAATTTGTGATTCATTATACATTCTAATGAATCACACCAATAAGTCAACCGTTTTCTTAAAAAAATAACATGAATATGTAAATCGTTTTCTTTCAGTAACTTTCGTGAAAAAAGCGCTTAATAATCTTTTGATTAAAAAATGGAAAAGGAGTTAGACAAATTTACATAACGTATATATAATGTAAAAGGATTGTGTAATAATTATCAAACTGAAATGTTTACTAAGGAGCGGATTATCAATGACAAAGCAAAACATTGTCGTTGTAGGTGCAGGGTATGCCGGTGTGTCAGCAACAAAATTACTGGCAAAAAAACTTAAAAAAGAAGACGTAACGATCACTTTGATTGATCGCCATTCTTATCACACTATGATGACAGAACTACATGAAGTTGCCGGAGGACGTGTTGAACCAGAAGCCATTCAATATGACTTACAACACTTATTCTCTCGCCAAAAAAATGTGCAATTAGTTACCGATACAGTAATTGGTATCGACAAAGAAAAGAAAATTGTTAAAACAAAACTAGGTACTTATCCATTTGATCAATTGATTTTAGGTATGGGTGGTGAACCAAATGATTTCGGAACTCCTGGAGTGAAGGAACATGGATTCACACTTTGGTCATTTGAAGACTCAGTAAAAATTCGTGAACACATTGAAACAACTGTTGCTAAAGCAGCAATTGAACCAGATGATGCCTTACGAAAAGCAATGCTAACATTCGTTGTCTGTGGTTCTGGATTCACTGGGATTGAAATGATTGGTGAGTTAATCGATTGGAAAGCTCGTTTAGCAAAAGACTATAAATTAGATCCAAACGAAATTACTTTAATGGTTGTTGAAGCAATGCCAACAATTTTAAATATGCTTGATCGTAACGACGCTGCTAAAGCAGAACGTTACTTACAAAAGCACAACGTTGAACTATTGTTAAATTCACCAATCGTTGAAGTGGATGCGGATCACATTAAATTAAAAGACGGACGTCAAATTCCAACACACACATTAATTTGGACTGCTGGTGTCAAAGGTACAACGGATGCTGCTGACTTTGGTCTTGAAACAGCACGTGGCCAACGTCTAGTTGCTAATGAATACATGCAAGCTAAAGGATATGAAGATAAAAACATTTATATCATTGGTGATTTAGTATTCTACGAAGAATTTCCAAATACACCAACTCCTCAAATCGTTCAAGCGGCTGAACAAACAGGTCATACTGCTGCTGCAAACATCGTCGCTTCTATTAAGGGTGGCGAGAAACATAAATTCAAAGGAAATTATCAAGGATTTATGGTTTCAATTGGAGCCAAATGGGGCGTTGCAAACTTATTTGATAAAATTCATTTAAGCGGATTTTTAGCTATCATTATGAAACATATCGTTAACTTAAAATATTTCTTCGATATTCGTTCTGGTTACTATATGTTCCAATACTTGATGCATGAGTTCTTCCACATTAAAGATGATCGTAATGTTGCCCGCGGACATTCTTCACGTTACGGAAATGTTTTGTGGAGTGTTCCTCTTCGTGTTTTCTACGGACTGGTATGGTTTATAGAAGCTGGTAAGAAAATTGTTGGTGATGGTGAAGTACTAAAACCTAGCACTTGGTTTGGTGAAGGTTCATGGTTCCAAGGAAATAGCGTATTCCCTTGGACATGGGAATACAACGTTGCAGATGTTGCAAGTGGCGCATCAGCAGCCGGTGATGCAACAACAGCTGCGAGTGGTGCTGGTGAAGCAACAGCAGAAACAGCTACACAAGCTGCACACTTTGGTTTAAGTTACGCTTATGGCGAACAACCAATGGCAGTTATCGAAAAATCACCAAATTGGTTTACAAAAATCATGCAATTTATTATGCCCAATAATGACGTTGCAATGTTCTTCCAAAAATTCATGGTCTTCTTCGAAATTGCTTTAGCATTAGCATTGATTGCAGGATTATTTACATGGTTATGTAGTGCAACAACAATCGTTCTTGTCATTACTTTCTGTCTATCAGGTATGTTCTATTGGGTAAACATTTGGTTTATCTTTGTAGCATTCGCACTTATGAATGGTTCTGGTCGCGCAATTGGTTTAGATCGTTGGGTTATCCCATGGTTACAACGTACACTAGGTAGTTGGTGGTATGGTAGACCAAAAGCTCGCTACGGCGAAAAATAAAATGATTTTAGAAGAAAGTTCTAGGGGAACCTAGGACTTTCTTTTGTTCCTATGCTAAAATTGGAGCAGTTATTCTGGAACAAGGGGGTCAATTACAGAATGAAAGATTTTATCAAGAAAAGTTTACTCAAACCATGGGATATTTTCATCATTATGCTTTTGATTGTCCTTTCTTTTCTACCAATTATTATTTTTGGGAGTCAACAAAGTCAGTCTGTTGCAGAAAAAGAAGCTGTTTTACGCGTAGATGGAACAGAAATCAAAACGTTTCCTTTAATCAGTGGAAATAAGAGCTATACTTACACATATACAGATGCAGATGGCGACTACAATATTATTGAGATTGCCGGTGATAAAATACGAATGAAAGAAGCAGATTGTGGGGATCAAATTTGTGTTCGTCGTGGATGGGTAACGAAAAACGGCGAGACAATTGTTTGTTTACCTCATAAATTAGTGATTGAAGTTCGATCAACAGACGGGAGTGAGGCAGACAGCTTGATTTACTAGCTGGAAAAATTATGAGCAAACTACAAAAATTAATTTATATCTCCTTACTCGTGGCTCAAGGAGTCATTATTGGTTTATTAGAGAATATGATTCCTTACCCGTTTGCTTTTGCTCCTGGTGCAAAATTAGGATTAGCAAATTTAATTACCATTGTAGCCATTTTTACAATGAAAAAAAGAGATAGTTTCCTCTTGATTTGGTTGCGTTTATTTTTAACAACTTTACTTGGCGGAACGATTTCAACTTTTCTTTATAGTATGAGCGGTGCTTTATTGAGTTACTTTGGAATGCTTTTGATAAAACAATTAGGGCCAAAACGCGTCAGCATTATTGGAATCAGTGCTACAGGTGGTTTTATGCATAATGTAGGTCAATTAGTCACTGCGTCCTTTATTGCTCAATCTTGGACAGTTATGCTGTACCTACCTGTCCTTTCAATTTTTGGCATTTTATCTGGAATCGCAATTGGTATTGCCGCAAATTATTTATTACAGCATGTCCAAACACTTCAACGATTCCAACTGGATTATGAACGGGAAACCAAACAAAAATGGAGCCCAGTGTTTTTAAAAAAATAATCGTTATACGAGGAGTTTTTTATGAATCTACATCCAATGTGGAAAAATTACCCAACTTTAGCTTTAGAACTAGAAGCTACGTTAACCAAAATGGAACAAATCATCAATCTTAAAAATAAACCTGTCGAGCAAGCAATTCGTGAAACAATTCATGCTGGTGGGAAGTTATTACGACCAGCTTATCAATTACTTTTTTCACAATTTGGATCAGAACGTGATCGTGACAAAGCAATTTCGCTTGCTGCGTCAATTGAAATGTTACACACAGCAACACTCATCCACGATGATATCGTTGATGAGTCAGATTTACGCCGTGGAAAGCCCACTTTACGTAATCAATTTGGGAACACCGTTGCCGTATACGCGGGCGATTATTTATTTGTTTGTTGTTTCAAGTTATTATCAGACTACTCAACATCACTTAAAAGTTTACAACTAAACTCAAGAAGTATGGAAAAAGTACTCGATGGTGAACTTGGACAAATGGATGACCGTTATCAATACAATTTACCTGTAAAAGAATATTTAGAAAATATCTCAGGAAAAACCGCTGAACTCTTCCAATTGAGTTGTTTTATTGGTGCCTATGAAAGTGGTACATCTGAATATTTTGCTAAAAAAGCAGGTGAAATTGGCAAAAATATCGGACTTGCTTTTCAAATCATTGATGATATCTTAGATTACACACAAGACAGTGAGGAAATTGGTAAACCGGTTTTGGAAGACATGCGTCAAGGTGTCTACTCACTACCATTGATTTATTCTTTGCAAAAGGAACAGGCTGCCTTACTTCCTTATTTAGAAAAAAGAGGAGATATGACTCTTGAAGACGTCAACACAGTCCGACAATTAGTTCATGAATTTGGTGGTGTTAAACACGCACAACGATTAGCTGCTAAATATACCGATGCTGCTTTGAAAGATATTCAAAAATTACCTCAAACAACTGAACAAACCAAAGAAAATTTATTAACTTTAACACAAACAATTTTGACTAGAACAAATTAAAAACGTTCAAGCAAAAAAATCAATAGTGATTTTTTGCTTGAACGTTTTTTATTTTATGAATTTTCTAGCGCATAGTTACGAATTCTTCTGCACCAGTTGGATGAATAGCCACTGTGTCATCAAAATCTGCTTTTGTTGCACCCATTTTGATGGCAACAGCAAAACCTTGTAACATTTCATCTACACCTACACCAATAGCATGTAGCCCAACGATTTTTTCTTCTTTTCCAACACAAATCAGTTTCATTTCACATTTTTGACGATAGTCACTCAGTGCAAAGTACATTGGAGTAAAACGTGAGCGATAAACTTTGATTTCTTTTTCACCATATTTTTTCAATGCCTCTTCTTCTGTCAAACCAATCGTAGCAATTGGTGGATGTGTAAAGATCACAGTCGGAACTAAGTTATAATCCAAATGTTCATCTTTCTTGTCATTAAATAAACGCTCTGATAACCGGCGTCCAGCAGCAATTGCCACTGGTGTTAGATCGATTTTCCCAATGACGTCACCCACAGCAAAAATATGTTCATCTGTTGTATTTTGATACTTATCAACTTGAACAAAACCTTTTTTTGTAAGGGTTACATTTGTATTTTCTAGTCCAAGATTTTCAGTATTAGGTACACGACCACCTGCAAAAAGCACACAGTCACCCGTTAACGTATTACCGTTCTCAAAAACAACTGTATAGTCTTCTTCATTTTTGATAATCTCAACCGCTGTATGATTAGCAAAAGTCTTCATTCCTGCTGATTGGTATATTTCAATCAGGTTATCTGATAGCATCTTATCAAATGTGCGTAAGGGTCTTTCTTTTCGATATGCCCACATCACTTCACTACCAAACCCTTGCAACACGCCAGAAAGTTCTGCAGCAATATATCCTGCACCTAGTACAACTGTTCGAGCTGGTAACTCAGTTAATTCAAAGAAACCGTTAGAATCAATTGCGTATTCACCACCAGGGATTTTCATTTGACTTGCACGACCACCTGTCGCAATTAAAATTTTAGGTGCTTGGTATTGTTCACCATTTACTTCAACTGTTTGACTATCAATAAATGTTGCATATCCCTTAATTGCATCTACTTGATTACTGTCTAATCCTCGCTGATAAGCTCCATGTAAAAAGTCGATATATTTTTGACGTTTTTCTACTAATTCGGAAAAGTCAACCTTCGTTACATCTGCTTGAATTCCATAGCTTGATGCATCTCGCTCAATTGTTTCTAAAATCGTGCTTGCTTGCCACATCACTTTTTTAGGTACACAACCGACATTTACGCAAGTTCCGCCAAGTTCATTACTTTCAATCAATAAAACTTTCGCGCCATACATACCCGCACGGTTCGCAGAAGCAATCCCGCCGGATCCTCCACCAACCACGATATAATCATAGGTTTTCATTTCGTTCCTCCTAGAAAAGACGAGTTGCCTCGGTCATTATTCTTTCTTTTTACGAATCATATCACCTGGTTTAACTGGTTGCTCAACCGGCATTGTTAAAATCATCATTGGATTTGGTGCACGGTCAATTGATTCGCCGTCCTCATTATACATAACTTCTACCGTTTGATAAAAATGATTGAACCCAGGACCATAAAACTCAATTTCATCCCCAATAGAAAATAAGTTTCTTTGACGAATTGTCGCCATTTTCGTTTCAGTATCATAAGCTAAAACTTCTCCAACGAATTTATAAACAGGGATTTTACGTCGCGCACCAAATAATTGCTCGTTCTCACTCGGCGTATCATAATAAAATCCAGTTGCCAGTTCTCTTTGTGCAACTTTCCACAATTCATCAATCCACTCTTGTTTACATACATAATTTTCTGGATCAGCCATATAACTATCTACCGCAGCTTTATAAACATTTGAAACCGTAGAAACATAATGAATTGATTTCATTCTACCTTCGATTTTAAAGCTGTCTACGCCGTTTTCGATTAGTTCAGGAATATGTTCGATCATTGACATATCTACAGCACTCATTGAAAATTCTTCTTCGATTTCTCCAGAATCTGTCAAACTATTACGTTCTTGACCAAACGGCATATCAAACAAGCCATATTTCCAACGACATGATTGTGAACATCCACCACGGTTTGCATCACGCATCGACATGTGATTAGATAACGTACAACGACCAGAATACGAAATACACATAGCTCCATGGATGAATGCTTCTATCTCAATGTCCGTATTTTCACGAATAGCTGCAACTTCTTCCATTGATACTTCACGAGCCAAAACAACTCGTTCCAAGCCTTCCTCTTTCCAAAATTCCAAAGTTTCAAAATTGGTAGCAGAAGCTTGTGTTGACAAATGAATTGGTAACCCGGGTGCTTCTGTTGCACAAATTTCAATTAATGCTGGATCAGAGACAATCACAGCAGAAATACCAACATCACGTAAACTACGGAAAAATTCTCCCGCTCCTTCTTCGTTTCCTTCATGCGTAACCATATTTGCAGCTACATAAACTTTTGCTTGATGTTCTTTTGCAAAAGCAACACCTTCAGCCATTTCTTCATAAGTAAAATTACCCGCGCGACTTCGTAAACCATAAGCATTTCCACCGATATAAACAGCATCAGCACCATAATGAATAGCCGTTTTTAATTTTTCTAATGTTCCAGCCGGAGCTAAGACTTCCGGACGTTTTAATTTCTTTTTGGTTGTCATTTTTCTTTCGTCATACTCCTTATTTGATTGAAGTAGGATCAATATAAAAGAATCCTGTATCCAATTCTCGATTTTCTGGATGTAACTTGCGAACTTTCTCTGTTAATTCGTTTGCTATTCCTTCGTTCCAATTTCCTGCTAAAATATTATTTTTTGCTTCGACAAATAACTTAGCAATTTCAACAAAAGCTTCTCCTGAAGTGAATAAACCATCTAGTTTCCAAGTTTGATAATGATAAGTATTTAATTGTTCCAACTCGTTCATTAAATTCAAATCATTACTTGCAAAAATATGTGTGCCATGACTATCTTCGTAAATCGAATAGTGAGTTTCTTCTTTCTTAGGTTCAGAAATAAAAAGACCTCTTTCACGTCCAACTTCTTCTGTTTGTTGTGTATAGTTATAATAATTTTGTAATAGTGGTCGTTTTGATTGATGGATACAAGTAGCACCGTATACTAAAATTTCTGTTGGAACTGCTAGTGATTCTGCCATTGCTTTCATCTCATCAAAAGGAACTTCTCTCGATAAAACAGCACCAACAGCTCCTTTTTTACTCCAAAAATTAATTTGGCGTGAACTCGTTACCAGTGTTTCACCATCATAAATAAACGGCAACCGTAATTCTGGATTTTTCTTCATTGTATAAATAATTCCAGTGTCGCCTACCGTAATGACATCTGTTCCAATTTCTTTTAAAAATTGAAGATATTCTGGTACCTTTTTCATTTTTTCTGGATGAATAATACCGTTAACAGCGATATTCGCTTTTTTTTCATATTTATGTGCTAATTCAACTAATTCGCGCTGTTCTTTTCTAGTAAATGAAGCCGGCAAACGTAACCCGAATTGTTCTTCACCAAAATATAAAGTATCAACACCTGTTTTTAGTAATTCTTCTGCTTGGTTAAATGATTCAACAGTAGTTATGATTTCGATCATAGTTACCTCCTTCTACAACCTCATAATAGTAGCATAGGTCTAAAAACTTTCCAATAGTCCGTTATATTTAAAGTTGGATTTTCGAAAATATATTTTGGTTTTCTTAGTTAGAAAGTAAAAAAAATGACACAAAAATCAAAATTGATTTTTGTGTCATTTATCCAATGTAAATTCAGACAGAAACGATTTCCTTTTTAACTTTCGGTTCTCTAACATTCAAAGTGATTTTCCCTTTCGAACCACCAATAGTTACTCGATCACCTAGATGAATCTCCCCACTAAGCAAAGCTTCACTCAATCGATCTTCGACTTCTTTTTGAAGAGCACGACGGATTGGACGAGCGCCATACTCTGGATCAAATCCAGCTTTACCAATGATATCAATTGCAGCTTGGGTAATTTTCACTTCAATATCTTGGTCTGCTAAACGTTTTACAATCGCTTTACTCATAATTTGAACAATTTCACGAATTTCTTCTTTGTTCAGAGAATGGAAGACTACTGTTTCATCAATTCTGTTCAAGAATTCGGGACGAAAGGCTTTCTTTAATTCTTCCAAAATTCTTTTTTGCATTGCTTTATGATCTTTTGTTAAATCTTGGACGTTAAATCCAACATTTTTTTCTTCTCGAATTTGTGTCGCTCCAATGTTCGATGTCATAATTAGAATTGTATTTCTAAAATCAACTTTTCTACCCTTTGAATCCGTCAAATGACCATCATCAAGTACTTGTAATAATAAGTTAAAAACATCTGGATGTGCTTTTTCAACTTCATCTAACAAGATAACTGAATACGGTTTTTGGCGAATTTTTTCTGTTAATTGTCCACCTTCATCATAACCAACATAGCCTGGAGGCGAACCAATCAATCGACTAGTACTATATTTTTCCATAAATTCAGACATATCTACACGAATTAATGATTCTTCACTACCAAACATTACTTCGGATAAAGCTTTTGCAAGTTCTGTTTTTCCAACACCTGTTGGGCCAAGAAACATGAATGAACCAATTGGACGCTGTGGATCTTTCAACCCACTCCGTGCTCGACGAATTGCTCTAGATACTGCTTTAACCGCTTCGTCTTGTCCTACTACTCGTTCATGTAATAATGTTTCTAACTCTAACAAACGGTCGCTTTCTTTTTTCTCCAGTTGTTGTAATGGGACACTTGTCCATTCAGACACAACTGTTGCAACATCTTCATCCGTTACTCGATTAGCGTAACCACTTGTATTTTTTTCTTCTATTAACAAAAGTTTTTCAAGCTTTTGTGTAGCTTTCTTTTCTTGGTTGCGCAAATGAGCTGCAGTTTCAAAATCCTGTTTTTGAATTGCTCTTTCTTTCTCACTAATTAAACGGTCAATCTCAGCTTTAACTACAACTGACTCGCTTACATCACTCGTTTGATCTAATCGAACTTTTGCTGCCGATTCATCAATCAAATCAATTGCTTTATCTGGAAGCTGTCTAGAATTGATGTAGCGAACAGAAAGGGTAACTGCAGCGCGTAAAGCTTCATCAGTAATTGCTACACCATGATGTTCTTCATAACGTGAACGTAACCCACGCAAGATTTCTTCTGCTTCTTCAGCTGAAGGTTCCTCTACCTGAATACGTGCGAAACGTCTTTCTAAAGCAGAATCCTTTTCGATGTACTTTTGGTATTCATCTAAGGTTGTCGCACCAATTGTTTGAAGTTCACCGCGCGCCAATGCCGGCTTTAGAATATTTGATGCATCAATCGCGCCTTCAGCACCACCAGCGCCAATCAATGTATGTAGCTCATCAATAAACAAAATAACTTGGCCATCATTATAAATTTCGTCAATTACTTTCTTCATACGATCTTCAAATTCGCCACGATATTTTGTTCCTGCCACTAAAGAACCCATATCTAGCATCATCAAGCGTTTTGAACGCATTTCTTCAGGTACTTCACCTAAAATAATTTTCTGAGCCAATCCTTCAGCAATGGCTGTTTTACCAACGCCTGGTTCTCCAACAAGAACAGGATTGTTTTTTGTTCGTCGACTTAATACTTGGATTACTCTTTTCACTTCTTTTGAACGACCTACAACAGGGTCTAATTTATTTTCTTTCGCTAATTTAGTTAAATCACGTGCTAACGAATCTAAGGTCGGTGTTCCTTTAACGGTCTGACGTTTGTCTTGCGGACTTCTCCGACGACTAGCATTATTTTTAGGTCCTTCATTCATACCCATTTTTCGTTTAAGCATTTGGCGAACAGTAGAAACATCGACCCCTAGATTAATAAGAATGCGTGTAGCCATAATACTCTCATCTTTTAGTAAGCTAGCTAAAATCTGTTCTGTTCCGATTTTTTGAATATTCATTTTTTTTGCTTCGCTATTAGCTAATGCAAAAATTTGTTTCATTCGTGGTGAGTATGGGAGATAAATTCCTTCTGTATACTTATTTACGCCACCATAACCAATTAAATGTTCAATTTCTTCATAAATATCTGTTTCATTTACACCTAATTCACGTAAAACTTTTCCAGCAATTCCATTAGGTTCCAAAACTAAAGCTAACAAAATATGTTCAGAACTAACAGATTGGTGTTTTAATCTTTTTGCTTCATCTTGCGCAATTTCTAAAACTACTTGGGCCCGTTCATTAAAAAGTTCTTCCATCAATCTTCACTTCCCATCTTCATAACTTAACCGTTCTAAAAAAGATCGTAGAATTCTAGCACGAATATGACCTTCTAAGTCACTGTAATTTAGAGTACTTTTTGCAATAGCACTAAGCATTAAGTTTCCTTCTTTTTTTGTAATCATCTTATCTTCATATAGTTTTTGGATAATTGAAAATGAATCTTTTTCACTAATCGTTTCATCGAATAGCTGATTAATTTGGTCCAACATATGTCTCTTATCAGAAATTCGAACTTTTGCAATTCTAATATAGCCTCCACCGCCGCGTTTACTTTCTACTAAATAACCGCGTTGGATAGTAAAACGAGTATTTATAACATAATTTATTTGCGAAGGAACGCAGTTAAAGAGGTCTGCCATTTCAATCCTTCGAATCTCAATCATTTCATTTTCTTCTAGAATTTTTTTTATATATGACTCAATTAAATCCGAGGTATTTTGATGTGCCATCTTCTTCATTCCCTTTGACTAATATTGACCTTAATTATAGCTAATTTAAACAAAGAATGAAAGGAGAATGCCTTTAGTTAATAAAAGTTTCAATAAAATACTATTTTAGAACAAAAAAAATACGGAATAATCTATTCCGTATTAACGCGCCCAAGAGGAGTCGAACCCCTAACCTTTTGATCCGTAGTCAAACACTCTATCCAGTTGAGCTATGGGCGCATATTCAATTAATAAAAATTATAAAACAAATTTAATAAAAAATCAATAAAAAAATCGGGAAGACAGGATTCGAACCTGCGACCCCTTGGTCCCAAACCAAGTGCTCTACCAAGCTGAGCTACTTCCCGAAAAAATAAAAAGACTACGCGCCCAAGAGGAGTCGAACCCCTAACCTTTTGATCCGTAGTCAAACACTCTATCCAGTTGAGCTATGGGCGCATATGTGTTAATGCCGAGGACCGGAATCGAACCGGTACGGTGATCACTCACCGCAGGATTTTAAGTCCTGTGCGTCTGCCAGTTCCGCCACCCCGGCGTTTTGATAATGGCAAAGCGGAAAACGGGGTTCGAACCCGCGACCCCCACCTTGGCAAGGTGGTGCTCTACCACTGAGCTATTTCCGCATAAACTTGATGCCGGCTAAAGGATTTGAACCCTCGACCCTCTGATTACAAATCAGATGCTCTACCAACTGAGCTAAGCCGGCTTGAATAGTTATATTCATATAATGCGGGTGAAGGGACTTGAACCCCCACGCCGTAAGGCGCTAGATCCTAAATCTAGTGCGTCTGCCAATTCCGCCACACCCGCAAAAATATGAGCCGTACAGGGCTCGAACCTGTGACCCTCTGATTAAAAGTCAGATGCTCTACCAACTGAGCTAACGGCTCATATGGAGGTTAACGGGTTCGAACCGCTGACCCTCTGCTTGTAAGGCAGATGCTCTCCCAGCTGAGCTAAACCTCCATTGATAACTTAAGCGTGGCGACGTCCTACTCTCACAAGGGGCAACCCCTCACTACAATCGGCGCTAAGAAGCTTAACTTCTGTGTTCGGCATGGTTACAGGTGTATCCTTCTCGCTATCGCCACCACACTGTGGTGTTATCTTATTGAGTTTGCTTTTGCTCACTCAAAACTGGATTTGAAGTAATCTCAACTCTACCGAGTTTTTTTCTTTTACCATTCTTGGTTAAGTCCTCGATCGATTAGTATCAGTCCGCTCCATACATCACTGTACTTCCACTTCTGACCTATCTACCTGATCATCTCTCAGGGATCTTACTTTCTTAAAGAAATGGGAAATCTCATCTTGAGGTGGGCTTCACACTTAGATGCTTTCAGCGTTTATCCCTTCCCTACATAGCTACCCAGCAATGCCCTTGGCAGAACAACTGGTACACCAGCGGTAAGTCCATCCCGGTCCTCTCGTACTAAGGACAGCTCCTCTCAAATTTCCAACGCCCGCGACGGATAGGGACCGAACTGTCTCACGACGTTCTGAACCCAGCTCGCGTGCCGCTTTAATGGGCGAACAGCCCAACCCTTGGGACCGACTACAGCCCCAGGATGCGACGAGCCGACATCGAGGTGCCAAACCTCCCCGTCGATGTGGACTCTTGGGGGAGATAAGCCTGTTATCCCCAGGGTAGCTTTTATCCGTTGAGCGATGGCCCTTCCATGCGGAACCACCGGATCACTAAGCCCGACTTTCGTCCCTGCTCGACTTGTTGGTCTCGCAGTCAAGCTCCCTTCTGCCTTTACACTCTTCGAATGATTTCCAACCATTCTGAGGGAACCTTTGGGCGCCTCCGTTACCTTTTAGGAGGCGACCGCCCCAGTCAAACTGCCCATCTGACACTGTCTCCCACCACGATTAGTGGTGCGGGTTAGAGTGGCCATAACGCAGGGGTAGTATCCCACCAGCGCCTCCATCGAAACTAGCGTTCCGATTTCTACGGCTCCTACCTATCCTGTACATGCGGTACAGACACTCAATATCAAACTACAGTAAAGCTCCATGGGGTCTTTCCGTCCTGTCGCGGGTAACCTGCATCTTCACAGGTACTAAAATTTCACCGAGTCTCTCGTTGAGACAGTGCCCAAATCGTTACGCCTTTCGTGCGGGTCGGAACTTACCCGACAAGGAATTTCGCTACCTTAGGACCGTTATAGTTACGGCCGCCGTTTACTGGGGCTTCAATTCGTACCTTCGCTTACGCTAAGCACTCCTCTTAACCTTCCAGCACCGGGCAGGCGTCAGCCCCTATACTTCATCTTACGATTTTGCAGAGACCTGTGTTTTTGATAAACAGTCGCTTGGGCCTATTCACTGCGGCTGATCTGACGATCAGCACCCCTTCTCCCGAAGTTACGGGGTCATTTTGCCGAGTTCCTTAACGAGAGTTCTCTCGCTCACCTTAGGATTCTCTCCTCGACTACCTGTGTCGGTTTGCGGTACGGGCCGTTGTTTTCTCACTAGAAGCTTTTCTTGGCAGTGTGACATCAGGAACTTCGGTACTATTATTTCCCTCCCCATCACAGCTTGTCCTTAAAAGATTAAACATTTGACTCAACCTAAGACTTACTGCTTGGACAGACATTTCCAATCGTCTGCATTCCTTAGCCTCCTGCGTCCCTCCATTGCTCAAACAAAAACAACGGGTACAGGAATATCAACCTGTTATCCATCGCCTACGCCTTTCGGCCTCGGCTTAGGTCCCGACTAACCCTGGGCGGACGAGCCTTCCCCAGGAAACCTTAGTCATTCGGTGGACAGGATTCTCACCTGTCTTTCGCTACTCATACCGGCATTCTCACTTCTAAGCGCTCCAGCAGTCCTCACGATCTACCTTCAACGCCCTTAGAACGCTCTCCTACCATAACACCATAGGTGTTATCCACAGCTTCGGTAATATGTTTAGCCCCGGTACATTTTCGGCGCAGGGTCACTCGACTAGTGAGCTATTACGCACTCTTTAAATGGTGGCTGCTTCTGAGCCAACATCCTAGTTGTCTGTGCAACCCCACATCCTTTTCCACTTAACATATATTTTGGGACCTTAGCTGGTGGTCTGGGCTGTTTCCCTTTCGACTATGGATCTTATCACTCACAGTCTGACTCCCGGATATGAATGAATGGCATTCGGAGTTTATCTGAATTCGGTAACCCGAGATGGGCCCCTAGTCCAAACAGTGCTCTACCTCCATCATTCTCAATTCCGAGGCTAGCCCTAAAGCTATTTCGGAGAGAACCAGCTATCTCCAAGTTCGTTTGGAATTTCTCCGCTACCCACACCTCATCCCCGCACTTTTCAACGTACGTGGGTTCGGTCCTCCAGTGCGTTTTACCGCACCTTCAACCTGGACATGGGTAGATCACATGGTTTCGGGTCTACGACTACATACTCAAACGCCCTATTCAGACTCGCTTTCGCTACGGCTCCGTCTCTTCGACTTAACCTCGCATGCAATCGTAACTCGCCGGTTCATTCTACAAAAGGCACGCCATCACCCATTAACGGGCTTTGACTTGTTGTAGGCACACGGTTTCAGGTTCTATTTCACTCCCCTTCCGGGGTGCTTTTCACCTTTCCCTCACGGTACTGGTTCACTATCGGTCACTAGGGAGTATTTAGCCTTGGGAGATGGTCCTCCCGGATTCCGACGGAATTCCTCGTGTTCCGCCGTACTCAGGATCCTCCTAGGTGTCTTCCAAATTTCATCTACGGGGTTTTTACCCTCTTTGACTGACTTTTCCAAGTCATTCGATTATCTGAAAAAACTACCATATCGGAGTCCTACAACCCCAACAAGCAAGCTTGTTGGTTTGGGCTTTTCCCGTTTCGCTCGCCGCTACTCAGGGAATCGAATTTTCTTTCTCTTCCTGCAGGTACTTAGATGTTTCAGTTCTCTGCGTCTACCTCAAATATGCTATGTATTCACATATTTGTAACATCCTATAAAAGATGCTGGGTTCCCCCATTCGGAAATCTCTGGATCATAGCTTACGTACAGCTCCCCAAAGCATATCGGTGTTAGTCCCGTCCTTCATCGGCTCCTAGTGCCAAGGCATCCACCGTGCGCCCTTATTCACTTAACCTTATCAACCTTACGGTTGGGTTTTGACATCATTTCTAGCGATAGAAACTAGTCAAGAAAAATAAGCAATTGAACTTATTAAAAAACTCATTCAACGCGGTGTTCTCGGTTTGTTTTGATCTTACTTCAAATATCCAGTTTTCAATGAACAAAGTGTTTTGAGAGTAAACCTCTCAAAACTGAACAAAGTAATGATGACAAACGTGTGTAGTCTCCGTAATATTCCTTAGAAAGGAGGTGATCCAGCCGCACCTTCCGATACGGCTACCTTGTTACGACTTCACCCCAATCATCTATCCCACCTTAGGCGGCTGGCTCCAAAAAGGTTACCTCACCGACTTCGGGTGTTACAAACTTTCGTGGTGTGACGGGCGGTGTGTACAAGGCCCGGGAACGTATTCACCGCGGCGTGCTGATCCGCGATTACTAGCGATTCCGGCTTCATGTAGGCGAGTTGCAGCCTACAATCCGAACTGAGAGAAGCTTTAAGAGATTAGCTTAGCCTCGCGACTTCGCGACTCGTTGTACTTCCCATTGTAGCACGTGTGTAGCCCAGGTCATAAGGGGCATGATGATTTGACGTCATCCCCACCTTCCTCCGGTTTGTCACCGGCAGTCTTGCTAGAGTGCCCAACTAAATGATGGCAACTAACAATAAGGGTTGCGCTCGTTGCGGGACTTAACCCAACATCTCACGACACGAGCTGACGACAACCATGCACCACCTGTCACTTTGCCCCCGAAGGGGAAGCTCTATCTCTAGAGTGGTCAAAGGATGTCAAGACCTGGTAAGGTTCTTCGCGTTGCTTCGAATTAAACCACATGCTCCACCGCTTGTGCGGGCCCCCGTCAATTCCTTTGAGTTTCAACCTTGCGGTCGTACTCCCCAGGCGGAGTGCTTAATGCGTTAGCTGCAGCACTGAAGGGCGGAAACCCTCCAACACTTAGCACTCATCGTTTACGGCGTGGACTACCAGGGTATCTAATCCTGTTTGCTCCCCACGCTTTCGAGCCTCAGCGTCAGTTACAGACCAGAGAGTCGCCTTCGCCACTGGTGTTCCTCCATATATCTACGCATTTCACCGCTACACATGGAATTCCACTCTCCTCTTCTGCACTCAAGTCTCCCAGTTTCCAATGACCCTCCCCGGTTGAGCCGGGGGCTTTCACATCAGACTTAAGAAACCGCCTGCGCTCGCTTTACGCCCAATAAATCCGGACAACGCTTGCCACCTACGTATTACCGCGGCTGCTGGCACGTAGTTAGCCGTGGCTTTCTGGTTAGATACCGTCAAGGGATGAACAGTTACTCTCATCCTTGTTCTTCTCTAACAACAGAGTTTTACGATCCGAAAACCTTCTTCACTCACGCGGCGTTGCTCGGTCAGACTTTCGTCCATTGCCGAAGATTCCCTACTGCTGCCTCCCGTAGGAGTTTGGGCCGTGTCTCAGTCCCAATGTGGCCGATCACCCTCTCAGGTCGGCTATGCATCGTGGCCTTGGTGAGCCGTTACCTCACCAACTAGCTAATGCACCGCGGGTCCATCCATCAGCGACACCCGAAAGCGCCTTTCAAATCAAAACCATGCGGTTTCGATTGTTATACGGTATTAGCACCTGTTTCCAAGTGTTATCCCCTTCTGATGGGCAGGTTACCCACGTGTTACTCACCCGTTCGCCACTCCTTTTCTTTCGGTGGAGCAAGCTCCGGTGAAAGAAAAAGCGTACGACTTGCATGTATTAGGCACGCCGCCAGCGTTCGTCCTGAGCCAGGATCAAACTCTCATAATAAAAGTTAGAACAATCTTTCGATTGTTAAGCTCAATTTGTTTGCTAGCATATTGCTTGCTGTTTAAAAATGTTTGTTGTCTTGAATTGAATCAAGACGCCCTACACATTTGGTTTGTCTTACTTTGTTCAGTTTTCAAAGGTCTACTTGAATTGCCGTAGCAACTTTTATATCATATCAGAGTGACATTTGAACGTCAACTCTTTTTTACAAAAAGTTTTTTTGATTTCGTTTGAGAAATCTTTCAGCAACTCATTTATCATATCGCATCGTTTGTTATTTGTCAAGAACTTTTTTGAAGTTTTTCTTGATGAAGTCAAGCTTCATAAGCAGTTCTTTTTAAACAACTTAGTTATCTTATCATGCCATAATGGACATGTCAACAACTTATTTAACGACTAATCAACAAAATTTTAATTGCTCTTGTTGAACAAATAATAATATACCAACTTAAAATTCTAAAGTCAATAATAAAAATACTGTTTTAACAACATTTATAACAAGTTCGATCATTATTTAATTCTGCTTTAAAATCATTCGTTTTTTACACTATTTTCACTTGATTTCATATTATATCTGAAATAATTGTTCAGTTTTTTTCTATTATGTTTGATTTACAGTGATTTCTTCTAAATTTTTTGTTAACAAAGTGTTGCTTTTATCTATTTCTGCTTTTTTTTGCTAGAATAATGGTAAACACACTTATTCTGGAGGATTCATTATATGAAAATTTTAATTGCAGATGACGACAAAGAAATTGTAGAGTTATTAAGTATCTATGTACACAATGAAGGTTACGAGGCAGTAAAAGCTTATGACGGAAAAGAGGCACTATCAAAAATTAGAACTATTCCCGATATTGAATTGCTTATTTTAGATATCATGATGCCCGAAATGGATGGTATGCAAGTTGTAAAAGAATTACGAAAAGAATCTCAAATTCCAATTATTATGTTAACAGCAAAAACAACTGATATGGATAAAATCAAAGGGTTAGTTGCTGGTGCAGATGACTACGTAACCAAACCATTTAATCCATTGGAAGTTATGGCGCGTGTAAAATCTTTATTACGTCGTACAAAAATGCAAATAACTGCTGAACAACCGGATGTATTAGAAGTAAATTCATTAATAATCAACAAAGACTCCCATGAAGTAAAAACAATTGACGGGAAAGAAATCCAATTAACTGCTTTAGAATTTGGCATTTTATATCTTTTAGCTAGTCACCCAAATCGTGTCTTTAGTGCGGATGAAATTTTTGAACGTGTTTGGAAACAAGAAAGTATTGTCTCAGCAAAAACAGTTATGGTTCACGTGAGCCATTTACGAGATAAGATTGAAGAAGCTACAGGTGGAGAAAAAGTAATTCAAACTGTTTGGGGGGTTGGATATAAAATTGACGCAAGATAAGAGCGTGGGAAAAGAGAAACGACGGCGTATCATTTTAACTTCCAAAGAAATCAGTGAACTTTTAGCAGAAGGAATTATCACAGTTATTCTTTTACTTCTATTAAATGTCGCTATTTTAGTAGTAATTAGTTCTGTCATCAACAGCTCTCCTTCTCTCACAAATGCAATTTGGGACTCAAAAAATATTTTTGCCCAGCGACTTGGCTCTGATCTTTTTTGGAATGGTAGGAATTTTATTATTCCACTTTTCTTACTATTAGATGTAGCAGTTTTATATTGGCGCTTGATTCGGCGCTATCGACAAATGCAATTACGTCACATTATCAGCGAGCTACATTTCATTGCTAATGGTAATTATGATCATCGAATCCCTTTTGAACTTAGTGGCGATCTTAGTAGAGTTGTTACTAGTATCAATGGCTTAGTAGATAGTACGGTTGCTGCTATTGAGGATGAGCGAAAAATTGAAAAATCAAAAGACGAACTGATTACAAACGTGAGCCATGACATTCGTACACCCTTAACATCCATTATTGGTTACTTAGGTCTGATTGAAGATGGACAATATCATTCTCAAGAAGATCTTTTGAAGTACACCCATACTGCTTATGTAAAGGCAAAACAAATGAAATCCTTAGTTGAAGACCTTTTTGAATATACAAAAGTGCGACAGCCAGCAGTGCCTGTTAACTTTTCAGCATTTGATTTGATTCAATTAATCGAGCAGCTTGCTGCTGACTTTGAGTTGGAAGCTGCAAAAAAAAATATTCAAATACTTGTTCAATCTAAAGAGTCTTCTCTGATTATGGATGGGGATACAGAAAAATTGGTCCGCGTCTTTAATAATTTAATTACAAATGCCCTGAAGTACGGTAAAGGAGCTACAAATATTATCATTGAAGTCGAACGTGTCGGAACAGAAGTTGTAGCAGTCGTTAAAAATAATGGGGCAATGATTCCAAAACAATCTCTTGATAATTTATTTGATCGTTTTTATCGTGTGGAAGAATCTCGATCACAAGCAACTGGCGGAACAGGACTTGGGCTAGCAATTGCTCAAAGTATTGTTGCATTACACGGTGGGTACATTTATGCAAAATCAGATCAAAGTTGGACTTCATTTATTATGCACCTACCTTTGAAAAAAAATAGTAAACTTCCTCAAGATGAAAAATAATCAGTTGACGAATATCTCATTTTTCGATATTCTTAAGTCAATTAGTGAATACTAAACACAGAACCCAGTACACTTTATTTTTTAACAGAGAGCTGATGGTCGCTGCAAATCAGCAAAAAATAATTTGGAAGTTCCAGTTCTATGATGTGTGCTTTTTGAAATAAGAAAAGCCGGTTAACAGCCGTTATCTGTAAACAAGAGCAGCAATTAAAGCTGAACTCGGGTGGTACCGCGAATACAAAACTATTTCGTCCCAAGATTTTTGGGAAGGAATAGTTTTTTTTATTTATAAAGGAGGAATTAATTAATGTTAGATGTAAAAATGATGCGTCAGAACTTTGACTCAGTCCAAGAAAAATTAATGACACGTGGCGTAAAAAAAGAAACTTTGGCTGAATTTATGGAATTAGATGAAAGTCGTCGTAATTTGCTTGTAAAAAGTGAGGAATTAAAAAAATATCGAAATGATGTTTCTGCAGAAATTGCACAACTAAAACGTAATAAAGAAGATGCTTCTGCAAAAATTTCAGAAATGAAAGAAGTTGGTGGCAACATCAAAGCCTTAGATACAGAAATTGCTGATGTTGATGAAAAACTTACTCAGATTGCTACTACTTTACCAAACTTGCCTAATGACTCAGTACCAATTGGAAAAGATGAAGACGATAACGTAGAAGTTCGTCGTTGGAGCAATCCCCGAAACTTTTCTTTTGAACCTAAACCACACTGGGAAATCGCAGAAAATCTTGATATTTTAGATTTTGAACGTGGCGCAAAAGTTTCAGGAAGCCGTTTTGTTTATTATAAAGGATTAGGTGCACGCCTAGAACGCGCCGTGTATAATTTTATGCTTGATCAACATATTTATGAACATGGTTATACTGAAATGATTACTCCTTACATTGTTAACAGTCGTGCAATGTTCGGGACAGGTCAATTTCCAAAATTTAAAGAAGATGTGTTCCAATTAGAAAATACCGATTTAACATTGATTCCTACTGCAGAGGTTCCTTTAACCAACTATTATAATGACGAAATTTTAGATGGAAAAGATTTACCAATTCGCTTTACCGCTCTTAGCCCTGCTTTCCGTTCAGAAGCTGGTAGTGCTGGTAGAGATACTCGTGGTCTGATTCGTTTGCACCAATTTAACAAAGTTGAAATGGTTAAATTTTCTGATGCTGAACATTCTTATGAAGAACTAGAAAAAATGACTAATGATGCTGAAGATATTTTGCAAAAATTAAACTTACCTTATCGTGTCGTTGCTTTGTCAACAGGTGACATGGGCTTCTCTGCTGCTAAAACGTATGATTTAGAAGTTTGGATTCCCGCGCAAGATACTTTCCGTGAAATTAGTTCATGTTCAAACTGTGAAGATTTCCAAGCACGTCGAGCAATGATTCGCTACCGTGATGAAGATGGAAAAATTCATTACGCTCATACATTGAATGGATCTGGTTTAGCTGTTGGCCGTACAGTTGCAGCTATCTTAGAAAACTACCAAAATGAAGATGGCTCAGTAACTATTCCTGAAGCTTTAGTGCCATATATGGGTAATTTAAGAGTAATCAACTAAATTTACTTTCTAAAACAAAAAACTTCCACCAAAATCAATTATGATTTTGGTGGAAGTTTTTCTTTTATTTATGATTCAACTGAGTAGTTTGGTGCTTCTTTAGTGATTTGAACATCATGTGGATGTGATTCTTTTAGTCCACTGCCACTCATTTGGATGAATTGTGCATCATCTCGTAGTTGTTGTAAGTTTGCAGCTCCGACATAGCCCATTCCTGATTTTAATCCACCAATCATTTGGAAGATAATATCTGCTACGCTTCCTTTATAAGCTACACGTCCTTCAATACCTTCGGGAACTAATTTATTTGCTTCATTGATACTTCCTTGGAAATAACGATCTTTTGATCCTTTTTCCATCGCACCTAATGAGCCCATTCCACGATATGTTTTGAAACGACGACCTTGGAAAATTTCGAATTCACCTGGTGATTCATCTGTTCCGGCTAGCATACTACCTAACATAACTGCATGTCCTCCAGCAGCTAGTGCTTTAACAATGTCACCTGAATATTTGATTCCGCCATCGGCAATAATTGTTTTACCATACTGACGCGCAACAGAAGCTGCATCATAGATTGCTGTCAATTGAGGAACACCGACACCTGCAACAACACGGGTTGTACAAATCGAACCAGGTCCAATACCAACTTTAACAACATCAACACCAACATCATAAAGTGCTTTCGTTGCTTCAGCAGTTGCTACATTTCCAGCAATCAGTGTTGCTGCTGGGAAAGTTTCACGAATTTCTTTAATCTTGCGAATTACACCTGCACTGTGTCCATGAGCTGTATCAATAATGATTGCATCTACACCAGCAGTTAACAATGCATCAGCACGTTCAAAAGTATCGCTTGTTACGCCTACAGCAGCAGCAACTAATAAACGACCATGTTCATCTTTCGCAGCATTAGGAAATTCGATGACTTTTTCAATATCTTTGATAGTAATCAAGCCACTTAAACGACCATCTTCATCGACGATTGGTAATTTCTCAATTTTGTGTTTTTGTAAAATTTTCTCTGCATCTTTTAGAGAAGTTCCTTCTGGGGCAACAACTAAGTTATCCTTTGTCATCACATCGTCAATCGGAATATGATAATCTGTTACGAAACGCATATCACGGTTAGTAATGATTCCTACTAATTTTCTATTTTCCAAAGTTTCAACAATTGGAACACCACTAATTCGATATTTACTCATTAATTCTTCAGCATCAGCAACTAGATGTTGTGGTGTTAAAAAGAATGGGTCAATGATGACGCCACTTTCTGAACGTTTTACTTTGCGAACTTCTTCTGCTTGTTGGTCAATTGTCATGTTCTTATGAATAACACCTAGACCACCCTGACGAGCCATCGCAATTGCCATCTTACTATCAGTTACTGTATCCATGCTTGCGCTCATAATTGGAATATTTAACTTAATGTTTTTTGCTAGTTGTATGCTCATATCCACTTCGTTTGGTAACACGTGACTTTCTGCTGGTATCAATAAGACATCATCAAAAGTAAAACCTTTTTTCGTGAACTTTGTTTCCCAGTTGGACATTGTTAGTACCACTCCTCTAATTTAGTTTATCTATTAAAATAAGCGATTTTATCCTTTAAGTCAATAACTAAGAAGCAACTGCTGCTTTATTTCTCATAAAACAAAGATTTTATTTTGATTATTCTCATTGTTACGAAAGAAAATATAAAAAAAAACAACGCACGAATAATTTCGTACGTTGCTTGCTAATTATCTTCTTGGAACAGATAGACTGCCCACGATTTCATATTTTTTCTTCAAGTAGTAACGTAGTGCTAATGCTGCTGCACCAATCACAATTACTACAATTGGATTTAACACTGGGTTAAGAACTGGCGGAAGTAACGTTGTCGCTGAGAATGCGATTACCCACACAAGTGTTGAACCACCTAAAATCAATAATGTTTTTAACATTCCTGGTTTCTTGCTTCTATCTGCACCTGGATATTCATACTGATAAATATATTTATACATCATATAAAATACCCAACCACCGATAGCTGATCCAAACAGAAGTGTTGAGATTCCATAAGCTGGAGCTGTTTCACGTGAAAAGAAACCTGTAATTGCAATCATGATACTCAATAAACCTAATAGCAATAATGTATTATCTAACCACATCAAAACTGGTGTAGAAGATTTTTTAGGTGCTACTGGCTTACTAATAATTGATTCTGTTCGCTCAGAAACTGTTCCAAAAAGCTGACGTGCAGTTTTGCCGCCTTTTTGTTCTTTCACCAAGACAGGTAGCATATCATGAAGCGCATTAACTTTCTCTGCCTCAGATAAGTTTGCTGCTTCTAAAGATTTTTTCAAATCAAAAATATACTGTTGGTTTCGCTTCGTTAATTGTGTTTCTAAATTATTATTTTCTTTCACCATTTCACGTAATTGCTCTGGTTCCATGATCTAGTAGTCCTCCTTAGCCGTTAGTTTGCTTAACGGTCGTCACAAAAAATATTTTAACATATTTTTAGCAAACTATGATAGCCCTTTTATACATTAAAACGGAACAACATAACGTCTCCATCTTGTACAATGTACTCTTTACCTTCTAAACGAACACGTCCAGCTTCTTTAGCTGCATGCATATTTCCATATTTATTCAAATCATCGAATGAAACTGTTTCTGCACGAATAAAGCCACGTTCAAAGTCCGTATGGATAATTCCAGCTGCTTGTGGTGCCTTGATTCCTTTTCTGAAAGTCCAAGCACGCACTTCTTGCTCACCTGCTGTGAAATAAGTTGCTAATCCAAGTAATCCGTAGGCTGCACGAATCAATTGATCTAAACCAGATTCTTCAATTCCTAAAGCTTCTAAAAATTCTGCTTTGTCTTCTTCATCTAGTTCAGCAATTTCTTCTTCTGCTCGGGCACAAACTACGATAACTTCAGCATTTTCTTCTGCTGCAAAATTGCGCACTTCTTGAACATAATGATTTGATTCTGCATCAGCAACATCATCTTCTGATACGTTCGCCACATATAAAATAGGTTTAGTTGTCAGTAAAAATAGACTCTTAACGATTTTTTGTTCTTCTTCCGTAAATTCGATTGAACGGGCAGAACGGCCTTCTTCTAAAACTGGTTTGATTTTATCCAACACAGCTAACTCTGCCACAGCTTCTTTATCTTTTGTTTTTGCTACTTTAGCCACACGTGTATAACGTTTAGTAATTGATTCTAAATCAGCTAAAACCAACTCTAAGTTGATTGTATCAATGTCGCCTAAAGGATCTACACGACCTTCAACATGGGTGATGTTATCGTCATCAAAACAACGAACAACATGACAAATTGCATCTACTTGGCGAATATGGCTTAAAAATTTATTTCCTAATCCTTCACCTTTACTTGCGCCCTTAACGATACCGGCAATATCAGTAAATTCAAATGTCGTTGGTACAGTTTTTTTCGGTTGTACAAGTTCTGTTAAGCGTTGTAAACGCCAGTCTGGTACTTCAACCATTCCAATGTTTGGATCAATTGTTGCAAAAGGGTAGTTCGCTGCTTCTGCTCCAGCTTTTGTAATTGCATTAAATAAAGTTGATTTTCCTACGTTGGGTAAGCCAACGATTCCAGCAGTCAATGCCATAAATTAATTCACTCTTTCTTTGCCTTTTTTTCAAGTATTTTTTTTAGTTTTTTTTCAAAATCGCGACGTGTCATCATCACGATATGGCCACAGTTCACACATTTAATTTTGATGTCTGCTCCCATACGAATGATTTCCCAACGATTTGTTTGACAAGCATGAGGTTTTTTCATTTCAACAATATCGCCTAAATCATACATAAAATAGCCTCCTGTTTCTACTCTTCATCAAATTGAATGTTAAGAATATCAAGAATTCTTGTTAAATCGTTTTGTGAAAGATACTCAATTTCAATTTTTCCTTTGCCATCTTTTTCTTGAATCGCAACACTCGTACCAAATTTATCCATCAAACGATCTTCGCTTTCACGAATGTAATAAGGTTTTTCTTTTGCCAAACGTGGGATTTTTTTCTTTTCTTTCCCATCATTTTGATTTAATTCAGACACTGTTTGTTCTAATTGACGAACAGTTAAGTTTTCAGATACTACACGATTAGCTAATTTCAAAATAAGATCTTTATTTTTTAGACCTAATAAGGTTCTAGCTTGTCCCATTGATAAACGGTGATCTTGAACCATTTCCTTCACTAGATCTGGTAAAGACAACAATCGTAAGTAGTTCGCAATGTAAGGACGACTTTTCCCTAAACGGCTGGCTACTTCTGCTTGTGTCAAATTCAAATTTTTCATCAGCATTTCGTAAGCTTCTGCTTCTTCTAAAGGATTTAAATCTTCTCGTTGCAAGTTTTCTAAAACAGCAACCTGCATCATTGCTTCTTCATTGAATTCTCGTACAATTGCTGGAATTGTTTCTTTTTCAGCTAATTTTGAAGCACGAAAACGTCGCTCACCAGCGATAATTTCATACCCTTTTACCGTAGATCTTCTAACAATAATTGGTTGAAACACACCCGATTGTTCAATTGAATTAGCTAGCTCCTGTAGAGATACTTCTTCAAACGTTTTTCGTGGTTGATAAGGATTAGGACGTAGCTCGTTCAAAGGTAATTGAATAACTGCTTCGTCTTTTACATCAACACTTTCTAAATTTTCTAAATCTTGAAATAGCGCGTTGATTCCTCGACCTAGGCCTTTATTTTTCTTCACGATCAACCACTTCCTTTGCCAATGCTTGATAAACTTCTGCTCCTCGAGAACGTGGATCGTAGTCAATAATTGGTAGACCATGACTTGGTGCTTCTGATAAACGAACATTTCTTGGAATAATCGTATCATAGACTTTTTCACGGAAATACTTACGAACTTCTTCAACAACTTCTGTCCCAAGGTTCGTTCTTGCATCATACATCGTTAATAAAACGCCAGCAATTTCTAAGTCGGGGTTAAAATGTTTTTGTACTAAACGAACGGTATTAAGTAATTGGCTTAAGCCTTCTAAAGCATAATACTCACACTGGACAGGTATTAAAATTGCATCACTAGCAGTAAACGAATTGATTGTTAAGTGGCCTAAAGAAGGCGGGCAATCAATCAAAATATAATCATATTGATTCTTTACTTCTGCTAAAGAACCTTTTAATCGAGATTCTCTAGCCATCATAGAAGTTAATTCAATTTCTGCTCCAGCTAATTGGAGAGTAGCAGGCACGATATTTAAATTTTCATGTTCTGTTACAATCGTTGCTTCTGCAATTGGCAATTCATTCACCAATACATCGTAAATATCTTGCTTAACATCCGGTTTTCGGACACCCACACCGCTAGTAGCATTTCCTTGCGCATCCATATCAACTAAGAGTACTTTTTTTCCTAGGCTAGCAAGACAAGCACCTAGATTAACTGTAGTTGTCGTTTTACCAACTCCACCTTTTTGGTTTGCAACAGATATAATTTGTGCCATCTCTTCTCCTCCTACTTAATGGGTTGCTTATTAGGCAATCCAGGTTTTCTTGGATATTTTTTTGGTGTGACTTTTTTCTTTTCTATAGTAAGAATATGACGTTGATCCGAAATTTTTGGCAGATCAACTGCTGTCTCCTTGATAAATTTACCACCCAAGATAGCAATTGCATGTTTTGCTTCAGTCAATTCTTCTTCACTTTTAGCAGCTTTTAATGCATAAAAATGACCACCTAACTTGACTAGTGGCATACATAATTCTGCCAATACGTTTAATCTAGCAACAGCCCTTGCAGTAACTAAGTCAAAAGATTCACGAAATTCTATGTTTTGCCCAAATGTTTCTGCGCGATCATGGTATAAAGAAGCACTAATACCTAATAAGTTAGTTAATTCTGTTAAGAAAGTAATTCGTTTATTTAATGAGTCAACAATTGTAATTTGTAGCTCTGGAAAAACAATTTTTAATGGAATACTTGGAAAGCCTGCGCCTGATCCAACATCACACAAAGAAAGCTTCTCGGTAAAGTCAACTTCAAAAGCCAGTGTCAGTGAATCATAAAAATGTTTCAAATACACTTCATTTTCATCTGTAATAGCTGTTAAATTCATTTTTTCATTCCACTCAACTAGTGTTTTAAAATACGTGGCAAATTGCTCCATCTGATGATCTGATAAATGAATTTGTTTTTCTGCTAATGCTTGGCGAAATTCTTCTGGTGTCATAATTAGTCCTTTCATTGTGAAACAGAAATTGTTTCACAGAATCTTCTCCTACTTTAACGCAATTTTCTTTTTCTTGCAATGCTTCCTTGGACAATCTTAAAAAAATTCGCACTAAAAAACGAACAAAAAAGAACTCGAGCAAGTATATAAATTATTACAGCTCAAGTTCTCTTTTTATTTTAAAAATTTATTGGGCAGATGCGTTAACTTTCGCAATCTTCCCTTGTTCGATATAGACCATCAGAATACTCAAATCGGCAGGATTTACACCACTAATTCGACTCGCTTGCGCAATCGTTTCAGGTTGAATTTTTTGCAATTTTTGTTTTGCTTCTGTAGCTAAACCATTGATTGCTGCGTAGTCGATATTTTCTGGAATTTTTTTAGCTTCCATACGTTTTAATTTTTCAACTTTTTCCATGGCTTTTTTGATGTAACCTTCATATTTAATTTGAATTTCAACTTGTTCAATTTCTTTATGTGTCAGTGCATCATTTTCTGGAATAAATTTTAACAAATCTGCGTAAGAAATCTCTGGACGTTTCAAGAAATCACTTGCCAAGACACCATCTTTTAATGGTGCTGCTTCAATGCTACTCAAGAAAGCTTGGACTTCCTCTGTTGGCTTAATTCGAATGCTCATTAGTCGTTTGATTTCTTGCTCAACCGCTGCTTTCTTCGATAGGTAAGAATCATATTGTTCTTCTTTTACTAATCCAATTTGATGACCCATTTCAGTCAAACGTAAATCTGCATTGTCATGTCGTAAAATCAAACGATACTCGGCACGAGAAGTAAGTAAACGATAAGGTTCATTTGTTCCTTTTGTCACCAAATCATCAATCATCACACCAATATAGCCATCACTACGTTTAATTACGAAAGGATCTTTTTCTTGGACTTTTAATGATGCATTGATTCCAGCAATCAGACCTTGACCTGCCGCTTCCTCATACCCACTTGTTCCGTTTGTTTGACCAGCTGTATACAAGTTTTCAATTACTTTTGTTTCAAGTGTTGGACGTAATTGATGTGGCTCAATGACATCATACTCAATGGCATATCCCGTACGCATCATTTCCACTTTTTCCAAACCAGCAATTGAATGCAATACATCTACTTGAACATCTTCTGGTAACGATGTGGATAGCCCTTGGACGTATACTTCTTCTGTATTTAATCCTTCTGGCTCTAAAAACAATTGGTGACGTGGTTTATCAGCAAAGCGAACAATTTTATCTTCAATTGAAGGGCAGTAACGTGCGCCCACACCTTCAACAATTCCAGTAAACATCGGTGCACGATGTAAATTGTCACGAATAATTTGATGCGTTGATTCACCAGTGTAAGTTAACCAACAAGGCTCTTGATCAATTTTATATGCACTATCAGGTGTGCTAAAACTAAAATGATTAGGTTTTTCATCACCAGGTTGTTCTTCTGTGACTGAATAATCAATTGTACTTGATTTTACACGTGGTGGTGTTCCTGTTTTAAATCGTTCAATCTTAAACCCTAATTCCTTTAGATTATTGGCTAAGCCTACTGATGGCTGTGAGTTATTTGGACCTGATGAATATTTTAATTCACCAATAATAATTTCACCACGAAGAGCTGTTCCAGCTGTGATAACAACAGCTTTCGCGCTATAACGTGCGCCTGTAGAGGTAACGACGCCACGACAAACACCCTCTTCAACAATTATTTCTTCAACAATTCCTTGTCGTAGCGTCAAATTAGGTTCTTTTTCAATGGTATGTTTCATTTCTGAGGCATAGGCATGCTTGTCAGCTTGTGCGCGCAAAGCACGAACTGCAGGTCCTTTTCCGGTATTCAACATTCTCATTTGAATGTACGTTTTGTCAATATTTTTTCCCATTTCTCCGCCTAAAGCATCAATCTCACGAACAACCACTCCTTTAGCTGGTCCGCCTACTGATGGATTACAAGGCATAAATGCAACCATATCCAAATTAATTGTTAATAGCAATGTTTTCGATCCTAGTCTAGCCGAGGCTAACGCTGCTTCAGATCCAGCATGCCCTGCTCCAACAACGATGACATCATACGACTCTGCTTGATATTGATTCAAAAGATGTTCCTCCTCTATTTTCCTAAACAAAATTGACTAAATAACTGTGTTATCAATTCATCTTGGACACTATCTCCAACTACTTCTCCAAGATAGTCCCAACAACGTGTCATATCGATTTGAACTAAATCAACAGGCATACCAGCCTCTATTCCTGTGACCACTTCATCTAATGAAATAGCTGCTTTTTCTAATAATGCGATATGTCGCGTATTTGAAACATAAGTTGCATCTTTCTCGCCTGTTTTCCCACCGAAAAACAGTTCAGTAATAGCAAGTTCCAATTGATCCAAACCATCATTTTTTGTGACTGAAACTGGAAAAACAGGTTCATGATTAATAAATGTTGCTAGTTTATCTAGTTCAATTTTTGCGGGTAGATCAGTTTTATTTAAAAGAATGATTCTCTTTAATCCACTGGTTGCTTCTAATAATTGTTCATCTTCTGCTGTTAGAGCTTCACTTTGATTTAAAACTAATAAAATCAAATCAGATTCAGACAAAGCTTTTCTACTTCTTTCTACACCAATTCGTTCTACAACATCATCCGTCTCACGAATTCCAGCTGTATCAATCAATTTCAAAGGTACCCCCCGAACATTGACATATTCTTCAATCACATCACGTGTCGTTCCGGCAATATCAGTTACAATTGCTTTTTCTTCTCGCAATAAATGATTTAGCAAACTTGATTTCCCTACGTTAGGGCGTCCAATAATTGCTGTGCTTAGCCCTTCTCGTAAAACTTTTCCTTGTTTTGAAGTTGCCAATAGCTCTTCAATTTTTTGATGAACCATTTGCGCTTTTTCAAGTAATAATTTAGTTGTCATTTCTTCAACATCATCATATTCTGGATAATCAATATTGACTTCAACTTGTGCTAACGTTTCTAAAATTTCTTGGCGTAATGCACGAATTAATGAAGAAAGATTTCCATCTAATTGATTAATTGCTAGGTCCATTGCCTTATCTGTTTTTGCACGAATTAAATCCATGACAGCTTCTGCTTGTGACAAATCCACCCGTCCATTTAAAAATGCACGCTTTGTAAATTCTCCTGGCTCCGCTAGACGCGCACCCTCTCTAAGTAAAAGCTGAAGTACCTGATTGACTACAACAATCCCACCATGACAATTAATTTCAACCACATCTTCACGAGTAAAAGTTTTCGGTGCTAACATTACTGAGACCATCACTTCATCCACTAGATGATTATCTTTTGGATCAGCTATATGACCATAATGAATCGTGTGGCTAGGTACTTCGAGTAAAGTTTTTGTTCCACTACGATAAACTTTATTGGCAATTTGAACTGCATGATCACCACTCAAGCGTACAATACTAATTGCACCTTCACCTGGTGGCGTTGAGATTGCTGCGATTGTGTCAAACTCCAAAGTAATTTCAGCCATTTTTTCACTTCTCCTTTAATTTTACGCACAAAAAAAGCGCCCACTCCACCCTTTACATAAAAAGGTGAACTTAGCACTTTGACTGCTTGTTCTTGATTAAATTCTTGTCATAGACTATCACATTTCTAAAAATGAATCAAGTTCTTTTGATTGACTAGTCTCTAACCTTATTTTTAAGCAAAAAAGTACAAAGCAAATGCCTTGTACTTCTTTTTATCAAAGTTAGACTACTACGATCGTATACTTCGATAAGAATGATTTCTAGTAAAATATACTTGGTTTAAAAAATTTTGTCAATCTGATTTTATTTCTTCACACCATTTAGCCATAAAAAAATTATTTTAGTGTTCTTTTTTTATTATCTTCTATATATAGAAACAAAAAAGGAAATGTCACAAGTCAACTGACTTGTGACATTTCCTTTTTGATTTTTATTTCACTTTAATAGAATCTTTTTGCTGGCTCAACAACTAAATATCGATAAGGTTCTTCACCTTCAGAGTGTGTTTTTACTCCGTCATTTTTACTTAGTGCTGCATGAATTTGTTTTCGCTCAAAAGCCGGCATTGGTTCTAAAAATACTGGCTGACCTGTACGAATGACTTTATCAGCTGTTCGCTCAGCTAAACGCTGAATAATTTCTTGGCGCTTTTCACGGTAGTTTCCTACATTAACAACAATTGATAATTTGTTTGTAGCCACCCGATGGATAAATACTTGTGCTAAATACTGCAAAGCATTCAGTGTCTTCCCATGTTTACCAATTAGAATTCCTTGTTTTTGTGTTTCTAAGTGAAAAACAACTAAGCTTGCTTCTCTCTCCATTTTTACCAGAGCAGGCGCGTCCAAATGTTTAGAAATTTCAGTAAGATAAAGTGCCAATTCCGTTAAAGCTGCTTCATCATCCAAGTCACTTAATTCTTGTTCTACTGAACTTTCTTCTGACTCTACTTCAAATTCATCAATCACTGTGATTTCTACAGGAGTTTCTTCTAGAACGTCTTCAACTGTTTCTTCCACTACTTCTGAAATAGTTTCACTAACAGAGGGCTCAATAGACACTTGAGCATCTTTACGGCCCATTCCAAGGAAACCTTTTTTTCCTTCGTCAAGTATCTCAAGTTCAACTTGATCTTTAGTCAAACCTAATTGATTCAAACCATTTTGAATGGCTTCATCTACTGTTGCAGCTTTATAAATCGGCATTAGCATTACCTCCCTTATTTTTTACGTTTTTTCTTAGGACTTGTGGCTTTTTTCAACGCTTTTTCTTTTTCACGAATCTTCATTGCTACTTCTTCACGTTCTTTACGGATCTTAAACGGATTATTAATCAACAATGTCTGAACAACTTGAAAGGCATTTGAAACTACCCAGTATAATGAAAGACCACTTGCTAAGTTAACACCCATAACTAAAATCATCACTGGCATAGCAAAACTCATAATTTTTGTTGTTGGGTTTGACTCAATTTGACTCATACTAGATAAGTAAGTACTTGCAAAAGTAAAAATTGCAGCTAAAATTGGCAAAATAAATGTTGGATCTGCTTCACCTAAATTAAGCCAAAGAAAATGTCCCTGTTTTAATTCTGGTACACGAGAAATTGATTGCCATAATGCCATCAAGATTGGCATTTGTACCAACAAAGGAAGACATCCAGCGTATGGATTTACACCATTTTCAGCGTAAAGCCGTTGTTGTTCTTCTCTCAATTTGCTTTGAGTCTCAGGATCTTTAGAAGAATATTTCTGTTGTAGCTCTTTTAATTTCGGTTGAACTTCTTGTGTTTTGCGCATACTTTTTGTTTGAAAATGCATTAATGGTAATAAAATTACCCGAATCACTAATGTAAATAGGATAATCCCGATTCCAGCATTCCCAAATGATAAGCCTTTAATCGCTTGAGCAAAATTATAAACAATGTATCGATCCCAAATTCCTGTACTTTGTGCACTCACTTCTCCAGTTCCACAACCAGACAAGATGACAACTAAACTAATTATGCCAGCCATCAAAAGTAAACGTTTGTATTTCTTCACGTACTCGTTACCTCTCTATCGATTATTTTTGCAAGCTTTAAGACATGGACTAAATTTGAGCGAATCTCATCGTAAGTCAGTCCTTTAACACTTGGTCTTGCAATTACAATAAAGTCTAATTCTGGATCGATTTCATCTTTAAAAGAATAAATCGCTGCACGAATCTTTCTTTTTACATCATTGCGGGAGACTGCATTTCCAACTTTTTTACCTACTGAAAGTCCTACTCTAAAATGAGGTTGGTCTTTTTTATCTAATCGGTAAACAACAAACTTACGGTTAGCAAAGGAAGCCCCTGTTTTAAAGACGGCTTGAAACTCTCGTTCTTTTTTTACTCGATACGCTTTTTTCATTAGTTTTCTTTCCTTTTCTATCTCTCACTTACGTGAACCATCATACCATATTTACTGTTATCAGTTCATCATTTCCCTAAAAAAGGGCATAAAAAAAACCACTGAAACCCCAGTGGCCTAAGCTGAAAGAACTTTTCTTCCTTTACGACGACGGCTTGCTAAAACACGACGTCCATTTTTAGTACTCATACGTTTACGGAATCCGTGAACTTTTTGACGTTTACGTTTATTTGGTTGGTATGTTCTTTTCATGTATTCCACCTCCAAAATTTCTTATCTAATTATAAACACAGACATACTTTGATAGTATACCGACTAGAATGCTGTTTTGTCAATATAAAATAATATTAACTCTCTTAAAACTTATCCACAACATTATTTTTTGCCGTGTGATTTTTTTGTGGAAAAAGTTATCAACAACAATTATCCACAATTTTTTTAGCCCATTTTTTACACAGAATAAACACATGTAAAAAAAGAAATCCACAGACTCTCTCTTTTCTGTGAATTGTTTATTCAATCGCTTATAAATATTAACTTTTTTATCCACAAGTGCTTGTTAAAAACTTTTTTATTAGCTGCCTTATCCACCTGTTGATTACTCCTGTGGATAATTTTTTTCCTCTCTTGTGATTTTCTCTTTTTTTCTGACGTGGATTTTGTGGATAATACAAATAAATTTATTTTTTTCTTTTCTTTCTGTGGAAAACTATCTGAAAAAATGCTAAATTAGTACTAGTTATTCACTTTTTAATGAAGGAGGAAGCCTT